>NZ_OZ245931.1:0-3890000 GCF_965229835.1 Phaeodactylibacter xiamenensis | reverse complement strand
ATCCTCCAAGGCTAAATACTCCTGAGAGACCGATAGTGAACCAGTACCGTGAGGGAAAGGTGAAAAGAACCGCAAGAAGCGGAGTGAAAAGAACCTGAAACCGTGCGCTTACAAGCGGTCGGAGTCCCGGTGTTACCGGGATGACGGCGTGCCTTTTGCATAATGAGCCTACGAGTTGCTCCTGTCTAGCGAGTATAAGGCCTTCAGGGCCGGATGCGCAGCGAAAGCGAGTCTGAATAGGGCGAGAGCTAGGCGGGGCAGACGCGAAACCGTGTGATCTACCCATGGGCAGGTTGAAGTTGGGATAGTCTCCCAATGGAGGACCGAACCGGTACATGTTGAAAAATGTTCGGATGACCTGTGGGTAGGGGTGAAAGGCCAATCAAACTCGGAGATAGCTCGTACTCCCCGAAATGCATTTAGGTGCAGCGTCAGGAAGAGTATCATGGAGGTAGAGCTACCAATAAGGCTAGGGGGCTTCACCGCCTACCAACCCTTGATGAACTCCGAATGCCATGATACTGCACTGGCAGTGAGGCAGTGGGTGCGAAGGTCCATTGCCGAGAGGGAAAGAACCCAGACCATCAGCTAAGGCCCCCAAGTGTACGCTAAGTTGAATGAACGAGGTGGGGATGCTATGACAGCTAGGATGTTGGCTTGGAAGCAGCCATTCATTTAAAGAGTGCGTAACAGCTCACTAGTCGAGCGTTCCTGCGCGGAAAATGATCGGGCATCAAGCGTGCCGCCGAAGCTATGGATGCTGACATCTTCGGATCGTCAGTATGGTAGGGGAGCATTCTGGTTGCGCTGAAGCAGTACTGTGAGGTATTGTGGAGCGGCTGGAAAAGAAAATGTAGGCATGAGTAACGATAAACAGAGTGAGAAACTCTGTCGCCGTAAGACTAAGGGTTCCTTGATCGATGTTAATCAGATCAGGGTTAGTCGGGTCCTAAGGGGCAGCCGAAAGGCGAACCTAATGGCAAACAGGTTAATATTCCTGTACCTGCATACACTAAAAAGGGGACGGAGCTGTGGATTGCCCGCGCACTGATGGAATAGTGCGTTAAACCCTTCGGGGGATAGTACAGCAAGCCTGCGAAGGCGAGCTGATAGTAGCAAGAAGCAGCTTCCAAGAAAAGCCGAAGTATGCAGCCCGTACCGTAAACCGACACAGGTAGTCGAGGAGAGTATCCTAAGGCGCTCGAGTGATCCGTGGCTAAGGAACTAGGCAAAATAGCCCCGTAACTTCGGGAGAAGGGGCGCTCCGGTTAACCCCGGAGCCGCAGTGAAGAGGCCCAGGCGACTGTTTAGCAAAAACACAGGACTCTGCGAAGCTGAAAGGCGAAGTATAGGGTCTGACACCTGCCCGGTGCCGGAAGGTTAAGGGAGGCGCTAATCTTCGGAGAAGGCGTTGACTGAAGCCCCGGTAAACGGCGGCCGTAACTATAACGGTCCTAAGGTAGCGAAATTCCTTGTCGGGTAAGTTCCGACCTGCACGAATGGTGTAACGATCTGGGCACTGTCTCAGCCACGAGCTCGGTGAAATTGAAGTATCGGTGAAGATGCCGGTTACCCGCAACGGGACGGAAAGACCCCGTGAACCTTTACTACAACTTCGTATTGTGCTAGGGTATAAAATGTGTAGGATAGGTGGGAGGCTTAGAAGCTGCCGCGCCAGTGGTAGTGGAGCCGTCCTTGAAATACCACCCTTTTTATACTTTGGTCCTAACCCTTCGGGGGACAGTGCGTGGTGGGTAGTTTGACTGGGGTGGTCGCCTCCTAAAGAGTAACGGAGGCTTACAAAGGTACCCTCAGCATGGTTGGTAATCATGCGCAGAGCATATGAGTATAAGGGTGCTTGACTGAGAGAGGGACGCCTCGAACAGGTGCGAAAGCAGGTTCAAGTGATCCGGTGGTCCCTTATGGAAGGGCCATCGCTCAAAGGATAAAAGGTACTCCGGGGATAACAGGCTGATCTCCCCCAAGAGCTCATATCGACGGGGAGGTTTGGCACCTCGATGTCGGCTCGTCACATCCTGGGGCTGGAGAAGGTCCCAAGGGTTGGGCTGTTCGCCCATTAAAGTGGCACGCGAGCTGGGTTCAGAACGTCGCAAGACAGTTCGGTCCCTATCTGTTGCGGGCGTTGGAATATTGAGGAGGGCTGACACTAGTACGAGAGGACCGTGTTGGACGTACCGCTAGTGTACCAGTTGTGCCGCCAGGTGCAGTGCTGGGTAGCTATGTACGGAACGGATAAGCACTGAAAGCATCTAAGTGCGAAGCCGGCTCCAAGATGAGTATTCCTAGAGGGCTGTAGAAGATGACTACGTAGATAGGCTACAGGTGGAAGCGCAGTGATGTGTGGAGCCGAGTAGTACTAATTGCCCGAAAGCTTCCCGTGAAAGGGAGCAAGCGCACACTACAGCGCTATTAAGGCTTGATTTCAAAGAACTTTCTGACCCCAACTTGTCAAGATATAGCCTGCCAAAGGGCAGTGCAAGAATTGCTGGTGGTTATAGCAGGGAGGTTCCACCTCTTCCCATTCCGAACAGAGCAGTTAAGCTCCCTAGCGCCGATGGTACTACGAAAGTGGGAGAGTAGGTCGCTGCCAGCTCAATCTAACCTTAAGCCCCGTTGCAGAATACCGCAGCGGGGCTTTCTGGTTTTATAGCCATACGATATAACCCAATATGCACTGAATGTAAAACCTGTCCAGCCGGGGGGCTGAAATAATGCATGGCTTTACTATTAACAGTTGTTGTAGATTAGTACTCGGTGTTTGTCATTCAAGGTCCTTTCTCGTATCTTCAACCTTAAATTAGAAATAGAAGGAGTAGATGGGCTCATGCAACATAATGCTCCTACATAACAACAGACTCTCCCTTCATTGATTAATTGCACATTTATTTTTATCGGATACTCCCTCGGCTGAAACGTTAAAGTTTATAGTAGTTCAGCATTTAGGAGTAACTTATTTCGGAAACTTGCGTCCCAATAGTTCCAGTATGGAAGTTACAGGGGCGGTGTCAAAACAAGTACCCCTTGGAAAACACTTGCAATAAAGAGATGAAGGACCTGAAGGTCATTCATAGTTACCTCGAAACGCAGGCGGCTGCTTGCTTCAAGGTGCTATATGATCGTTATGTCGGCAGAATCTATGCCAAGTGCATCTCAATGCTGAAAGATGATGCACTAGCCCAGGATGCGACCCAGGAAATCTTTACAAAAGTGTTTCTCAATCTGTCGAGGTTTAAGGAGCAGTCAAGGTTTTCTACCTGGGTTTATTCTATTACCTATAACTATTGCATCGATTACCTGCGCCGCAAGAAAAAACAAAAGGATCTGTTCTCTGATGACATGGAGCAGGCTCCGGACCTGGCAGAAGAAGAGGTTTCGGATAAAATTATCTTTGAAATAGAACTGGACCAGCTGGAGCAGGTCCTGCAGGAAATACCGGATAGCGACCGTATGGTGCTTTTGATGAAGTATCAGGACCGTATGTCAATTAAGGAAATCGCAGATATAATCGGCAAAACCGAAAGTGCAGTGAAAATGAAAATCAAACGGGCAAAAGCCAAAGCTCAGGAAACGAGGCAGGCTTTATTCCCCCAACCAATAATGTAGTGGCATGGAAGAAGGACCGAACAATTTCGAACGGCTTTTAGAGCGGCAGGCGGAGGCCATTCGCCCTGATGTACAGGAGCGGACGGAGCAGGGGTTGTTCAAAACCTTTGAATCACTTCGGTTGGTGGGGCAGTTGCTCGATGTCTTTGTGCCCAAAATGGTCGATGTGCTGGTCGTGGCAGCAGGAGGAGACTCTAGCACGAAACCTGTTTCTGCCGGGCTGGACGCACATGCCCGCAAAGGCCCGGCTGCGTCTCCAGATAACCATGGCCCTTCACTGCCGAAAGAAGGCTTGGATGAAATCAGATAATCAATAATTCAAAACAATTCCACCGTGGACACAACCAACTTTAATCTGTGGAAAATCCTTGAACAATTACTGGCGGGCTTTGCTGCCGTAGTTCCTAACCTGCTGGGCGCATTCGCCGTATTAATCATTGGGCTGATCGTATCAAAAATGGCTAGACGGCTGGTCCGTAAGATGTTAAAGAGTATCGGCGCCGACCACCTCGCCGAGCGGTTGAATGAAATAGAGCTCCTTAGTAATAACAACATACGTCTCGTACCCAGTAAGCTGTTGTCTACGGTTGTCTATTATTTCCTGTTGTTCATTTTTGTGGTAGCCGCTACGGATATCCTTAATATGGAGGTGATCTCCGTGCTCGTTGGCGATATACTCAACTACGTCCCGGTGGTGATTTCCGCTTTAGCTGTTTTGGTTATTGGGCTGTTCATCAGTGATTTTCTAAAGAATATTGTCAAAACCACTTGTGACTCGCTGGCTATCCCGGCAGCGGGGCTTATATCCAATATTGTATTTTACTTCTTATTTCTAAATGTGATCATGATTGCCCTGTCACAGGCTAAAATCGATACCGGTTTTATCCAGGACAACTTATCCATTATACTGGCAGGCATCGTATTTGCTTTTGCGATCGGTTACGGTTTTGCTTCCCGCAGCATCGTGGCCAACTTTCTGGCTTCCTTTTACAATAAAGGCAAAGTCAGCCTGGGTGATAATGTCGAAATTGAAGGCGTGACCGGAAAGGTGATCGCAATCGATAATAGCACGATCACTCTTGATGCGAAAGACCGACGGGTGATCGTACCCCTGAGCAAGCTTACCGAAAAGAATATTGCCATCCTCAAGTCTGACGCTCCGGCCTAGCTAACGCTGGGCCACTTCTGACAACACCGGAGCAGGAAAATAACAAAGGCTGTCCAGTTGTGCCATATCTCCCTGGAAGACATTAAAATCCACAGGGCCCGCTATGCCCTGGAGATTGCCGCGGTTGCCATATTGCCAAAATTGCCAGTCCCGGCCACAGGCAGGGCGGGGCTCCCGACGGCTGTACCGGGCGATCCATAACGGATACTCATCGAAGTGCCCTGCCAGGTACTTATTATAAAATTTAAGGTTGGTATACAAAATGGGTTTGACGCCGTAGTGAATTTCCGAAAGGTAAAGCCAGGTGAGCACACTACTGACCAGCTTCACTTTAGATACGCCGTCCAGCACTTCCACATCCAGCACAGGAGGGAGGTCGCCCGGTTCGATCTGTACGGCCGTCTGGAAGTTGAAAGCCTGCTCGTATACAGGGGTTTGAGGCCTGAAGAAATGGTAGGCACCACGCCGGATATCAGCCGCTTTCATGGCCGCCCAGTTGTCACAAAACAGCGTATCAATGAGGGTCATCCCTTCAGAAGCTTTAACAAATGCAAACTGCACGCCCTGCTCTGCGACCGATTCCCAGTCAATTTCCGCCTGATAATGAGAGACATCAATCCCATGTACCTCGTAGCCGGGCATACGGGTCGTCTCCTGTTCGCAACCGAACAGGAAAAAACTCAGACCAGCAATCACAAAAAAGTAGCTTTTCGAGCCCACCGTTTTCCTGCGTTTAATGCCTAAAAATAAGTAAAAGCCGGAGTACCTTGCAGGTATCTGAACTAATATCGCTGATTAAAAGGTGCTTGTAAAGTGCTTACAGCAGCTTTAGTATTTTGATAACAAGCATAGTTTTATTAAATACGGTGCAGCTGCCTGTAAAGATGCGGAAACCCAATTTAATTTACCCCGCTTGTCGAGTGCAGGACAAAAAATCAATTTATGAACCTTCGTCAGCTGTTTTTACAACATGTCGCTCAAACCAGCGCTTTCCCTTTGATGCTGGAAATTGATTCTGCGCAGGGCATGTACCTGCACAACAAAGAAGGAAAGGCTTATCTTGACCTGATCGCAGGAATTGGGGTCAGTTGCCTTGGGCATAAACATCCGGCAGTGGTAGAGGCAATTAAAACCCAGGCAGACCGCTATTTGCACACACTCGTGTACGGAGAGTTTGTCCTGGCGCCACAGGTTCAGCTGGCAGAATTGCTGGCCAGGCAATTGCCGGATTCTCTGGAAAGTGTATACTTTGTTAACTCAGGTACAGAGGCTACGGAAGGGGCGATGAAACTGGCTAAGCGCTACACGGGCCGTACGGAGATTATTTCCTGCAAAAAGGCCTACCACGGCAGTACACAAGGCGCTGCCAGCCTGATGTGGCCCAAAGATTTTACACAAGCCTTCCACCCTTTGCTGCCGGGCATAAGCCATATAGAATACAATTGCGAATGGTGCCTGCAGGACATTACCTCCCAAACTGCGGCGGTAGTCGTAGAGACGGTTCAGGGGGAATGGGGCGTGCGGCCACCCACCGAAGGGTACCTCAAAAAGCTGCGCCAGCGGTGTACAGAAGTAGGCGCCTTGCTCATCTTTGATGAAATACAGGCAGGCTATGGACGGACGGGCACGCTCTTCGCCTTTGAGCAGTATGATGTAGTACCTGATATATTACTGCTGGCCAAAGGTATGGGGGGGGGGATGCCTATTGGGGCGTTTATAGCGAGTCGCGAAGTGATGCTGGCCCTTTCTGATAAGCCCATTCTCGGGCACATTACAACTTTCGGCGGCCACCCGGTGAGCTGTGCTGCCGGGTTAGCGACCTTGCAAACACTCCTTTCCACAGACTATATCCAACAGGTAAAGCAAAAAGAGGCGCTTTTTCTCGAATTGCTAAAGCACCCGGGCATACGGGAAGTGCGCAGTGCCGGTCTGTGGATGGCCGTGGAAATGATCGATTTTGACTTTATTCAGGCCGTCATCAAACGCTGTTTGCAAGCAGGGTTGTTAACCGATTGGTTCCTGTTTAATGACCGCTCCCTGCGCATCGCCCCGCCTCTCATTATTACAGAGGAGGAGATCCGATGGGCCTGCGAGGTTATTCTTGACGCCGTGGAGCATACCTTTAAGGACAGAGGGCTTACTCGCTGGGATGTACTGCACTAAGAAGCGACCAGGGTATTTTGACTACATTTCCGGGACGCAGCTTGGCATCGGACGCCAGACCATTCATTTTTATAATATCGTTCACGTGCACACTCTGAAATTGACTGGAAAACTCCAGTAAACGCTGGCGTTGGCGTATCACAAAATGAGCAGGTACTGCTGGTAGCTCTGGCTGATATGCGCCGGGTAACTGCAGGGCAGCAGGCAATGGGACCGCTGGCAGGTGGTCAAGATCAGGTACCCTGGGCATTGGTTGGAACCGGCGGATTTTTTTAGGATAAAAAACCCTGAGCTCTAGCCCTGCGTCAAGGGTATCCGTTTTGAGCTGGTTCCAGGCAATAAGTTGATGGACAGAAACCTTAAGCCGTTCTGCAACCGCTGCAACTGATTCTTCCTGTGTAACAAAGTAAACAGTTTGGTGGTACTGATCAGGGATAGGAGGTAAGGCTTTCACCGGGCTCCCGTCAAAGAAAGCGTCTGCCAGGTGGTCGGGCCGTTTGGCTTCCATATAGTCTTTGACTGCCTGCATGACACGCTTGGGCAGAATAAGGAAATTGCCAGTCGGGTCATTCGGGATTAAGTCCCGTTTGTAAGCAGGATTAAGCGTTTTTATCCTGTCAATGGAAAGCCCGGTCAACTGGCCAATACGGTAAAAGCTAATTGCATCATACACCGTAATGGCTTCTGTGATTTGCAGTTCCAAATCTGGATATACGGGTTCGATATCGTACTGCTTGTAGTATTCCATAAGATACGTAGCAGCAATGAATGCAGGTACATAGTTGCGGGTTTCCCTGGGCATATAACGGCGGATCTTCCAGAAGTTCTTGCTACGCCCTCTTTTGATCGCCCGGCTTACCCGGCCAGAACCTCCGTTATAGGCAGCTAGTGCCAGAGCCCAGTCGCCATACTTCTCGTAAGCCTTTTTGAGGTAATGTATGGCAGCTTCCGTTGACTTATGGGGGTCCCGCCTTTCATCAACATAATCGTTGACTTTCAGCCCGTAATCGGCAGCAGTACCGGGCATGAATTGCCAAAGGCCTTCTGCACCCACCGGGGAAATCGCATGCGGGTCAAGGGCAGACTCGACTACGGGAAGGTATTTAAGCTGCTGTGGCATGCTGTGCTTAGCCAAAAGCGCTTCTATCGTTGGAAAATAAAGTACTGCTCTGCCTGTAACAAGCTCGGCCTTCCGGGCTTCCCGGCGGTAAAGGTAGCCCCGGATGTAGGCACCTACAATACTGTTATACTTTAATTCAAAGATGGGGTCTTCGATCTGTTCCAGGCGGTCGATAATGGTCGCCTCGTCAAATTCGGGGGTGCTGTCTGCATAAAGAGGCTGACAGGAAAGCGCTAAGCTAACCAACAGCCCTAAGGACAGTTTGAAACACTGGGTTTTCATGGGTAGACATTATTGTGTGAACAGCACGTGGGGCTCTGCCTCAAGCACTGTTAGCCTCCAAAATTACGAAAAATAGGCAAGCCATACCCCGACAAAATGTTAAGATCGGGTTTGGGATTGATAATCAGGATGTTAAAGAGGGGGTTGAGGCGGTTGCTGAACAGTAAAAGCCCGTTTGTGTTCAGTGGAGCAGAAATATAGACCTGGTATTTCCTCTGGTCAAAAGCGTACAGCCTGCCTTAGTTACCCTTGTACAGGAAATGTTTTGCGAAAATTCGCTAAAAACCCCTATTTTTGATCTCTATGAGCAGTAAGACCCAAAATGAGCGAATACTTTTCGGATTGAAAGTGAAGCAGTTACGCCAGTCAAAAGGCTTTTCCTTTGCGGAGCTTTCCAGGGAGTCAAAATTATCAGTCTCTTATCTGAATGAGATTGAAAAAGGAAAAAAGTACCCGAAGCCGGATAAAATTGAGACCCTGGCAGTTGCGCTTGGGGTACCGAGAGCAGACCTGACCTCCTTCGAGCTTAGCAAAAGCATGGCACCGGTCGGAGAATTGCTGCAGTCGAATTTCCTAAACGAGCTGCCCCTTGATCTTTTTGGCATAGAGCTGTCAAAAGTAGTGGAGATCATCGCGAACGCTCCGGTGCGGGTAGGGGCATTTATTTCCACACTTTTAGAATTGTCCAGGAATTACGCGCTCAAGGAAGAGAATTTTTACTTTGGGGCCCTACGTGCCTACCTGGAACTGCACAACAACTACTTTGAAGATCTGGAGGAAGAAGTAAGCCGTTTCATAAAGCTTTACGAAATACCCGAGGCCCGCCCCATCCCGGAAGCCACGCTGCGCCAAATCCTGGAAGACCGCTTTCACTATGAAATTGTGGAAAACGGGCTTGACCCTTACCCGGAGCTCAAACCACTGCGGTCCGTATTTATCAGCAAAGACAAGAAACTGCTGCTCAACCGAAAGCTCAGCCCCATGCAGCGGGCCTTTCAGTTTGGTAAGGAACTGGGCTTTGAAGTGTTGCAGCTGAAAGAACGGGCGAGTACTTCTTCCCTGCTCAAAGGGCGGGTGTTTGAAGAGGTGATCAACCATTCCAAAGCCATTTACTTTTCCGTTGCTCTGCATATCCCCCACGATCCTGTCATTGCGGATATGAGAGCCTTCTTCGCTCAGCCTAAGTGGGACGGGGAAGCCTTCCTGAGTATCATGAAAAAGTACGAGGCGACTCCCGAAATGTTTTACCACCGCCTCACCAATATCCTGCCCCGTTTCTTTGAGATGGGAAAGCTGTTTTTTCTGCGTTTTCTGCATGATCCGGAAGAAGACATATTCGAAATCGATAAAGAACTTCACCTGAGCCGGCGCCACCATCCACATGGCAATGGCCTGTTCGAGCATTACTGCCGGCGTTGGGTGGCTTTGTCGCTGCTTAAAGACCTTTTTCAGATGCAGCGGGAGGGGAAATACGTCGACAATATTGTCCGTGCACAGCGGTCCAGGTATATGGGTACGGCTGATGAGTACTTTTGCCTGACGATTGCCCGGCCGGCTTACCCCTCACCCGATCAGAACGTCAGTGTAACAATTGGTATTCTGATCACCCCGGAGGTGAAAAAGCGGATTGCCTTCCTCGAAGACCCGGCCATTCAGTTCCGCGAGGTCAACAAAACCTGCGAGCGCTGCCCGGTACCGGACTGTGCAGAGCGTGCCGCGGCTCCCAAGGTGGTCACCCGCAGGGAAAACCTGAAGCGGATTCAGGCCCGCCTGCAGGATCTGGAAGGAGCGGCGCACTGACATTCCCAATAGTAGACCCCCGGTTTACAGAACAATCCCTCAGGAATTCCCTATTTTCGCAACGTTGAATTACATAAAAATCCAATCCCGATATGAAGAAAGTAGTATGGTTCATGTTATTCCTGCCTGTTTTTGCAGGATTGCACGCCCAAAAGGATATCACCCTCGAGGGTATTTGGAAAGATTACGAGTATGTTGCCAAATCTGTACCAGGCTTTAACTTCCTGAACGATGGCAAGCATTACACCCGTCTGGAAGACAACAAGGTACAGCAGTATGACATCACCACCGGTGCCCTGGTCACGACCATTTTTGACCCGGCTACAGTTCGGGACAATAAAGACTTTACCGGACAGGTAGATGGGTATGAATTTAGTGCCGATGAGTCCAAAATGATCATCCGCAGCGGGACGGAGCCTATCTACCGGCGCTCTGTGAAAGCTAATTATTTTGTGTATGACCGAAAGGCAGGCACCCTGACCACTGTTTTCGACGAAGGCAAGCACAGCTACGCCAGTTTTAATCCTCAGGCTGACCGGGTGGCGTTTACTTATGAAAACAACCTCTACTACCGCGATTTGTCTACCGGCAATGTGACACAGGTGACTACGAATGGCGAGCAGAACAAAATCATCTACGGTTCTGCAGATTGGGTGTATGAGGAAGAATTTGGCTTCGCAAAAGCCTTCTTCTGGTCAGAAGACGGTCAACGCCTGGCCTACTACCGGTTTGACGAGCAGGAGGTGCCGCAGTTTACGATGACCAACTACCATGACGACCTCTACCCGGATTACGAAACCTTTAAATACCCAAAAGTGGGTGAAAAGAATTCCGTTGTGGATATCTACATTTATGATGTGCGGCAGGCTAAGTCGCTCCCGGTTGTGCTGGGCGCGGAAAAAGACATTTACGTCCCCCGCATCAAGTGGACCAAAGATTCGGACAAGCTTTGTGTTTACCGGATGAACCGCCATCAGAACCAACTGGAGCTGCTTTTGGCTGATGCCCGCTCCGGTGAGACCAAGCTGTTGCTGAAAGAAGAAAACGATTACTACATTGCCGAAAGCGTACTGGACAACCTGATGTTTCTGGAGGATGGCAAGCGCTTCGTCTGGAGCAGTGAGCAGGACGGCTGGCACCACATCTACCTTTACAGCATGAAAGGGAAGAAGCTGGAGCAAATTACCAAAGGCGAATGGGAAGTAACTGAGCTCTATGGTGTCCATGAAGCAGAAGGCCGCATATACTATCAGGCCGCTGACAAATCCCCCATGGAGCGGCAGGTATACAGCATCGGGCTCGATGGCAAAAACCGTCAGATCATCGCGGGGGCCTCCGGTTGGAACAGCGCTCAGTTTAGCAGTACTTACGATTATTACGTGGGGCAATTCTCCACAGCTAATGCACCGGCTACCTACACCGTTTATGACAAGAAAGGCCGCACGCTTCGGGTAATCGAAGAAAATAAAGAGCTGAAGACCAAACAAATGGAATATGGTACACAGCCAGTTGAGTTTTTCAGTTTCGAAACCTCAGAGGGCGTGGAGCTCAATGGCTGGATGATCAAGCCCCGTGATTTTCGTGAAAACCGTCAGTACCCGGTCTTCATGTACCTTTACGGAGGCCCGGGCAGCCAAACGGTAACGGATTCCTGGAAAGGCATGAACTACTGGTGGTTTCAGATGCTGGCGCAGCAGGGCTATATCGTAGCTAGCGTGGACAACCGGGGTACCGGTGCGCGCGGAGAGAAATTCAAAAAAATGACGTACCAGCAGCTGGGGCATTATGAGACGATTGATCAGATTGAGGCCGCCAGGTATCTGGGCAGTCTGCCTTATGCTGATGAAAACCGCATCGGTATTTTCGGCTGGAGCTATGGCGGATACATGTCCTCTCTATGTGTACTAAAGGGCAATGATGTCTTCAAAGCTGGCATCGCTGTCGCTCCGGTAACCAACTGGAAGTGGTATGACACTATTTACACCGAGCGCTACATGCGGACCTATAAAGAGAACGAGTCCGGCTACCGGGACAACTCACCGGTGTACTTTGCTGACCGTCTGAAAGGGGACTATCTGCTGGTGCATGGTATGGGGGATGACAACGTGCACTTTCAGCACACCGCTGAAATGGCGAATGCCCTGATCGCCGCCAATAAGCAGTTTGATACCTATTTCTACCCAAACCGGAACCACGGCATCTACGGCGGTAACGCCCGCCTGCATCTGTACCGGAAAATGACGGACTTTCTGGAAGAGAGCCTGGATCCGGGAAAGAATATGATTGCGACCCGTCCGGGGCAGTCTCTCCGTAAGCAGAAAATGCTAAAAGCTAATCCGAATATAAAGGTGGCTCCCGCAGAAAAAATGGCGCCCTTGCAAAAACAGAAAGCAGCAGAACAGTAGCCGCATTGAGGATGCCGGAGGTGACCGTGCGTCATGGCTTTGTGCTGTGGCGCACGGTCCGCTTTCAGGTGAACTATTAGGTTTTCATTGTGGTTAAACTAATTGGACTCGTAGAAAAACCGGACGAATGGGCATAAGAAAGACTAAGGAACACGACGTAGAGATTATCAACCGCAAAGCAGGCTTTGAGTATCGCTTTTTGGATACTTTTGAGGCAGGTATCATGCTGCACGGTACGGAAGTGAAGTCTATTCGGAAGGGCAATGCCAATCTTCGGGATGCCTATTGTTTTTTCAGAAAGGGAGAGTTGTACATCAAAAGCCTTTTCATCGCGGAGTATGAGCATGGCAACATGTTCAATCACGAATCCCGCCGTACCCGAAAGCTATTACTCAAGCGCCGGGAGCTGGGCAAACTGGAGAAGCAGCTCAAGGAAAAGGGGCTGACGATTGTCCCTGTACGCCTGTACATCAATGAGCGGGGGCTGGCCAAACTGGAAATAGCGCTGGCTCAGGGTAAGAAGGTCTACGATAAGCGGGAGTCCATCAAGCAGAAAGATGTTAATCGTGATCTGGACCGGATAAAGAAAATGTACTAATCTCACTCTTCTAAACAACCGCTAGGCTTACCCAATTTCCTTCTGTACGAAAAGGTGCTGGCTGACTTTCTTAGTAAGTAGCTGTTCCCGGTCCGCGCCAATCCGCACTCTTACCGATTCATCGTACTCAAAGCATTCCAGTATTTCCACCTGTGTGCCCAATATGAGCTGCATGCGGTCGAGGTACTGCAGAAACCCCGAAGTGTGGTCATTGACTCCTACGATTGCGCCCTTTTCTCCCGGTTTCATTTCGTTGAGCAGGACCTGGCTCCGCTGAGCAAAGTTGCCATCGGCATCCGGTATAGGGTCGCCGTGGGGGTCAAACTTGGGCAGGCCAAGGTGTGCATCGAGGCGTTCTACCAGTTTAGGCGATTTGATATGCTCCAGTTGTTCGGCAATCTCATGTACCTCATCCCAGGAAAAAGACAGCTTGTCCACCAGAAAAACTTCCCAAAGGCGGTGCTTTCGGATCAGGTGGGTGGCAATGCGCTGCCCTTTGTTGGTCAAGGTAGCCCCTTTGTAGCGTTCATAGTGGATAAGGTCCTTGTCAGAGAGGCGTTTGACCATATCTGTGACCGAGGCAGCACTCGTGCTCATTTCTTTTGCAATAGCGTTAGTGCTGGCCGCTTTATTCCTGCGCTCAGAAATTTTGAAAATGGCCTTCAGATAGTTTTCTTCCGTGTGTGATATTTCCATATTGGTTAAGAGCTGTCGGTATTGAAACAATCCAAACGGAATACCGTTGATCTTTACCGGGCTTGTACATAAATTTACGGTATGTTGTTTTTTCGGCACTTATATTGCCGAAGCGAAAAAATTACTCATCCGACTGGTTTATTGGCAAGTTCATATTTGTATATTGCACATTTCAATTTTCCCGGCGGCTTTATGAAAAATAAGAGAAATTGGCGACTTCTGCTAGCATCACTGCTCTTTTCAGGGCTGGCTTTTGCATTTTCCGACCCCTTTAATACCCCGCCGATATTCCTTGCGCCTCAGGATGGGACCATAGAAGTTCTTACAGAACAGCCTTTTGAGCTGGACATTGAAGTGGAGGATATTGATAACGATATTTTGAATATCCGGGCAGAACATCTGCCGGAATGGATCACCTTCGACCCCTACCTGCTTCAACTTTACGGGCAGCCGACACGCCTGGACCGTGGGACTTACTACATTACCATCAAAGCTGATGATGGGCGGGAGGTACGCTCCAAGCGGCTCGAACTTAAAGTGAAATACGGGCATTCCGCTCAGCAACACCTCGAAGAGACGGTGCGAGCCATCTGTCAGGAGCGGCTAGCCAACCTCAAAGGGGTTTCCGCCGCAGTGATCGGGCCGGATGGTCAGTTGTCTACTGTGGTCCACGGGCACAGCGATGCTGCCCGCCGGTATGCATTGGAGCCCAATCATCGGTTCAGAGTAGCTAGTGTCACTAAGCTTTTTACCTCCACTCTTATCATGCGGCTGGTCGAGTTCGGCTATTTTGAGTTGGATGACCGCCTGGCGGAGTACCTCGAAGTGCCGGGCCTGCCTAATGGCAAAAGTATTACCATCCGACAGCTGCTCAGCCATACAGGAGGTGTGATCGATCACCTCAACCACCCCTCCTTTTACCGCGGCAACTGGAAATACCGGACCTGGGACGAAGGGGATATTTACCGCTTTGCTGCCGTCCGAAGTCCCCGGTTCTCCCCCGGGCAGGGGTACGACTATTCCAATACCGGATTTTACCTGCTGGGAGAGCTGGTGGAGGCGGTACTGGAAAAGCCATTGAAGGATGCCTTCCGGGAATACATCTTCACACCTGCCGGGCTTAATCAAACGATTTACGATGACTTCAGCGACCGCCGCCACCGCATTGACAGCCTGGCGGATAACGGCCGGGCTTATGAATACCACCTTTCCGCAGTTGGTGCAGCGGGTGCTATCGTAGCCACACCGGCAGATGTCGCACGTTTTGGGCATGCACTTTTCAAAGGCAAACTGGTTAGTGCACAATCCCTGGAGCTTATGCAGCAGGACCTGGGTTACGAACAAGGCGGTGACCACTATGGACTGGGTATGCGCATGTGGGACGATCACGGGATCAAACACTTCGGGCATACGGGTGCCCTGATGGGCTACCGCTCTATTCTCATGTACCTGCCGGAATACGAAACGACAATAGCCCTGTCCACCCACCATAGTCATTACCGCTGGTATGACCTGGTGAATGATGTGTTGTTGGAAATGGCGGATTACTATAGGTAGCAGTAAGGCCTTAACAAAACAACATTGTGTTATTGTTGGCGTTTTACTGTCAAACAACCCCTTCGATCATGCAAATTAGCACGCTCATCTTTGCTCTGGTCGGTCTGTTAGCCCTTCCGTTATCAGCGCAGTACCACAGTCCTTTCTCCATTTCAGCAGGCGCGTATCTCAGTATCGGCTCTTGGAGTCGAGAATCCGACTATGGCCCTGATGCCGCTAAGCAACTGCCAAGTCTTGAAGATGGCCCCGGGGTACAGGTTGCTGGCAGGTGGTTGCCCATGGGTAAATCTCTTGGAGTGTCTGTAATGGTGGGTTTTCAGCCCGCTCAGGCAGCAGTCGGGGATATGTATGACAGGCTTGCTCAGGTTAGGCATGAGGCGGTTTCCAATGCAGGTAGTGATTGGTGGCTTCTGGGCGGCCCAACTCTTCTGCTAAGAGAAGGCCCCAATGGTGACCGGGTCTTTTTTAATCTGCTTGGCGGTTATCGTCAGGTTAGAATGGAGGATATTACTGAAACGTTTATTAGCTTATCAGACCTGAAGTACCGGGAGAACCTCTATCGGTTCACAGGCGAAGGAGGGTGGATGATTATGCCAGGAATCTGCGCAGAAGCCCCCCTCTTTGGTCCAGTCAGTTTGCAGGTCTCTGCTAATTACACCTACGCCGAAGTAAAACAGCGGGTAGAGCGGTTAAATGTTTTTGGACCGACAAGACCCTCGGTATATCCTCAACAATTGACGCTCCGGCAGCATGCATTTTTTGGGACACTTGGCTTTACGGTTGAACTTTAAAAACTTGATTATGCGACATTTCGTTTCTTGCCTGCTCCTTGTCCTGATCGGATCGGGGTGCGTTCAACTTACTACTGACTACGATAGTACCTCGTATCCATCAGAAGAAGACTTTCTTGCTAATGACACCATCGCCTTTTTTCTCAATGATTTTCTGTGGCTGCCTCTTGGGAACACATCCGGATTCAAGGGATGGTCTGCTGGTAGCCCGAATACCTTTCAGTATCAGGCAAGTTATGATTCCACTGAAAATACCTATAGTTTTCGCCTCTTCCCATTTATGAACATTCAATATGAAGGGGAAAGAATTTTCAGTCAAAGCATGGATACGGAGATACTTAATGTCCCTGAGGAAGTGGTCCGGGAAGGGGGGACTGTGTTATTAGACGGAGCTGAAGGGCGGATGATGCAACTGGATGATGCAGTCAGAAATGAGGGATATTTGAATACCGAAACCCATACGGTACGGGTACTATTTCTCCCAATTGACCCTGCCACTAACCGGGTGGAAGCTCTATTTGATGGAGAAGTTGTTGCCCGCTTTGATGATGCTGACGTCTTTACAGTAAGAGACGGGCGTGTCACTATGTTTGTAGAATAAGGTTGACTGCGGAACCCGAACGTACTCAGGCTCCGCAGTCAGGGATTAAACTTACTCTTCCATACCGAGCTCCCGCATCATAAACCGGTACCGGTGTTCGTAATAATCAATCAACTGATCCGTTGATTGCCCGGAGCCGTGCCCGCTATCATAATTGATGTAAAGTAGAATCGGGTTTTCCTGCCCGAGGTTGTTTTGCAGGGCTGCGGCAAACTTTTTGGCGTGCAACGGGTCGACCCGGGAGTCATTTTCGCCTGCCGTCACCATCATCGTGGGGTGGTCTACGCCCATACGGATGTTGTGGTAAGGCGAGTAGCGCAGGATATTTTGGAAATCTTCCTTTTTGTCCGGATCTCCATATTCCGGAATCCAGTACCGGGCAATGAGAAATTTGTGAAAGCGGATCATATCCAGCAGCGGTACGCCACAGATGGCGGCTTTAAAGAGGTCAGGCCGCTGTGTTACTACAGCTCCCACCAGCAGGCCACCGTTGCTTCCCCCTTCAATGCCCAGCTTTTCAGTGCTTGTATAGCCTTCTTTGATCAGGTACTCACCGGCTGCGATAAAGTCATCAAAGGTATTCTGCTTTTTGAAGAGCATGCCGTCTTCGTGCCATTGCTCCCCGTACTCATCACCACCCCGAAGCCCAGCGTGCGCGAACACTCCTCCCCGGTTGATGAACATCGCCCGCATGCCAATAAAAGAGGGCGAAATACCGATGTTGAACCCACCGTACCCGTAGAGGACCGTTGGGTTATTCCCATCGAGCTCCAAGCCTTTTTTGTGGACCAGGAACAGCGGTACTTTGGTGCCATCTTTGGAGGGGTAGAAGACAATCTTGGCTTCAATCTCATCGGTATTGATGGGCACATCCTGCTTGTAGTACAATTCCCAGTTCAGTTGCTTTTTGTCCAGGTCCTCCGGATCAAGGCGGTAAATTTGGTAAGGGCTGGTGAAGGTGCTCAGCCCCACGAAAATGGCATCCACATCGCGGTTGTAGCTTACGGATGCGACGTTGCCGACCTCCGGTGCAGGAATCTCTTTGATCTTTTTGCCCTTGAGGTCGCGCAGCACCATCCGGCTTAGGACGTCTTTCTTTTCTACGGTGATCAGGTAATCGTCAGTGACGGCATAGCTCTCCAGCACGATGTCTTCCCGTTCCGGCACAAGCGTTGCCCAATGCTCAAAGCCCGGTTTTTTCTGATCCGCGACCATGAGCTTAAAGTTGGGCGCTTCGTGGTTGGTGTAGAAATAGATTTTCCCATCAATGGCGTAAGGGGAAACCCGGAATTTTTGGTTGGCATAGATTTCCGCCGGTTCGTCGTCGGAGCCCGTCTGCTTCATGCGCAGGGAGTGGGTAGCGTAAAAGTCACCCTCACTGTAGAAGGTCAGGTCGGCGTAGCGGGCATCGCTCACGCTCGCTGTATTTTTGGAATCTTCAGGCACGAGCAGGGTGATGTCCTCCGAGCGGTCACTGCCGATCTTGTGAAGGCGTACTTCGATAGGCTTTTGCGCATCGATCATTTCCTGTGTACGCACCCAGATGTAGGCGTGTTGCTCGTCCTTCGTCCAGGAAAAAGCACGCAGCCCCTCAACAGGGTTGCCAAGCACCTTGCCCGTCTGCGTGTCAATGATATAATAGGTGCTGATTTCCGCCCCTTTGGATTGCATGCCTACAGCTACCCGGCTGCCATCCTCTGTAAAGCTGCGGCCCGAGAGCGATGACTTACCGGAGGGGTCAATGGCTTCCGGGTCGAAAAGCAGCAATTCTTTCCCATCGATCAGCGTGTAGAGCTTAGATTGCTTTTCCCCCTTTTTGCGGCGGGTGAAAAACTGCCGGTCAGCTACCAGTTGCATGGGGCTCTCGATATCCCGGTCGATGTAAGCCTGAATCTCTTCCCGCAGTCCCGGAATAGAAGGGCATTCCGTATCGATGTAATTCAGCGTGGCATCGTGTTGTGCCCGCGTCCATTTTTGGACCTCCGGGTCAGTTTTGTCTTCCAGCCAGCGGTAAGGGTCCGTAAGGCGGTAGCCGTGAAGGGTGTCAGTCACCGGGCGGGATTCGGTATGCGGGAAAATGAATTGTGCGTGTGCCTGTTTCATACCTGCAAAGGTAAAGAGAAACAACAAAGCGGGTTGTAAATAGATCAGCTTCATATTGAGCGTCGTGGTTTTACAGGCAATATACGGCAAATGAGGGGTTCAAAATTGCAAAAAGGCTTGCTCCTGCCCGTTACCGGACAAGAACAAACCTTTCTTGCAGGGCGAGCAAAGGCGGTTCGCTCCAGCCCTGCCCCTAATCGGCAATCATAATTTTATAAGCTATAGTCTTCTAAACTTCTTACCGGTGGGCGCCGCTTTACGGAACGGTCAGGCGGGGAATCAAATCCTTCCCGTTGTGCTGTAGAGTACAGTTCGAAAATCCAGGCAGCACCACCCAGGAATATCAGGTTGCCAATAATGCCTAAGTATCCGGTCAAAACAAGCGCCAGCCATATACCAATGACAGCTACGCTGATGACCGCAAATATTGCTCGGAATGCTTTGGTTTGGGTGCGCATAACTGTAAATTTTTAATTCAGTTTCAAGGTATAGCAATTCACAGGTTGGCGCTATGATTTTGGCTACTTCGGGTGATGAGAAAAGTCATTCTGCTGCCTCACTCCGGCCGTGCTTCACTTCCTGCCAAAATTCCTCCGTCAATGTGCAGCTCAGTGCCGGTGACGTACTTCGATTCATCAGTAGCGAGGTAGAGCGCGGCGTACGCCACATCCTCCGGCTCACCAAATTTGCCGAGGGGAATGCCTGCCTCCACATTTTTTATGATTTGTGCTCTTTGTTCTCCTTCGCCGAGCATGGCATCCCACATTGGAGTCATAATGGCGGCCGGGTGGATGCTGTTACAGCGGATACCGTATCCTTTTTCTGCACAGTACAGGGCTACGCTCTTGGTGTGGTTGCGGACAGCAGCTTTGCTCGACGCATAGGCTACAGCACCCGGTATTCCCACAATCCCACTGCGGGAGGAGATGTTGATGATGCTGCCCCCGCTTGTTTTCATCAGCCCAATACCGTATTTGCAGCCCAGCATAGTACCCGTGCTGTTCACCCGGTGTACGGTGTCCCAGGTGCTTAGGTCGGATTGCTCGGGGTTAAAAGGGCCGGGTGCTTCCAGAAAACCGGTGATGCCGGCGTTGTTGACCAGGACTTGCAGCGAGCCGAAGTGCTGCCGGATAAAATGGTCTGCCGCCTGCCAGTCCGCTTCTTCCCCAACATCAAGGTGGAGGTAGTGCGCCCGCTCGCCCAGTTGATCAGCAATGGCCTGCCCTTCTTCATCACGTATGTCTGTGAGCAATACTGTGGCGCCTTCGGCGTGAAAAACGGTAGCGATGGCTTGCCCGATGCCCCGGGCGGCACCGGTGATGAGGGCGGTTTTGTCTTTTAGTCGTGCCATATTTTTTCTTCAAAGATAGCGGAGATGCCTTCTAGAGTCGTGCGAAAATGAAAAACCGTACCTCTTCTGTAGGCTTTAGCTTATCCGCAGCCCGTTAGGTACGGGCAGGTCGGTATTTAGCAAAACCACCCCGCCCGCTTCGCCCACCGCGCCCAGCACCAGGCACTCGCTGATCATATTGGCAATTTGCTTGGGGGGGAAGTTGACCACTGCAATAACCTGCCGCCCCAACAGCTCTTCAGGCTGATAGTGGTCTGTGATTTGGGCAGAAGTCTTGCGCTCGCCCAGCGGGCCAAAATCAATATGCAGGATGTAGGCGGGCTTCCGGGCCTGTGCATTGGGGTAGGCTTGCAGAACAGTGCCCACGCGCATGTCCACTTTCGTGAAATCGCTCCAGGTGAGGGCGTTATCGGAGGCATTAGGCTGAGACATAGTCAATGGATGGTTCCCTGCAAAAATAGGCCCCTGCATGGAATTTCCATGAGGAGCCTGTCTAATCTTGGGTGGAAAAAAGCAACAAGGGAGGCTTTATTCACCAATTTCCCCTTCCTGAGCGGCTTCCTTGAGGTCTTCATTCGCAACGATAGCTACCTCCACCCGGCGGTTTTCCTGTCGCCCGGCAGCGGTTTCGTTGGTGGCCACCGGCTTTTCCTCTCCATACCCTCTCACGGTAAACCGTCTGGAGCTCACATTTTGCTTGGCGAGGTATCCGGAAACGGAACGGGCGCGGCGCTCGGATAGCCGCTGATTGTAACTGTCTGTTCCCTGACTGTCGGTATGCCCTTCAATGATGATGTTGGTCTCATCGTACTCCTTAAGGGCATCAGACAACTCGGTCAGGTTTTCTTTGGTCTCTGCCCGGAGCTGATAGGAATCGAGGTCGAATAGCAGCCCGGAGTCAAAAGTAATGAGAATGCCCTCGCCTACACGTTCCACTTCGGCATCTTCGAGGTCTTCTTCAATTTCATCGGCTTGCTTGTCCATGTAATTGCCAATAAGGGCGCCGGCTGTACCACCTATGGCAGAGCCGATAATAACGCCCGCAGCGGTATTGTCCTCCCCGCCAATAACACCGCCGATGACGCCTCCGGCTGTTCCGCCAATCACGGCACCTTCTGATGTTTTTGTGGTATTGCAGGCTGTACCAAGCAGCAGGCTAAGGGCTAGTACAGGTACCCAGAAAAATCGAATTGTTGTTTTCATGGTTCAATAGGTTTATTTGCTGTAAAAGGCGTAGATCGCAGTGGTGTTCGTTTGTGGGCTGTTTCGAACACCAGCTACAACTTTCAGTTTCTAAAGCGAATGAAAACTGTATAAACCATGAACTACTTGAAAAAAGTAACACTGGCTGTTTTTGCCTTTATGTTCTCAATGGCTCTACAGGCTCAGGACCGTAATCCGGGCTCTGTTGGTATCGGTGCGCAATTCGGGCAACCAACCGGGCTGAGCGTGAAAGTGTACAACCCCAATGGCATGTCAACCGATATCCTGGCAGCCTGGGACTTGAATGATTTTTTCTTCCTCAATATCCACGGACTCATAGAAAACCATATCGGGAGTTCCGGACGCTTGCACTATTTTGTAGGGCCAGGTGCCTTTGCGGGCATTCGTGACACCGGAGGGGAGTCTCTATCGGATCAGGATTTTGAAGCTGGTATTAGTGGCAATTTTGGCCTGAATATCATTTTCGGTACCATTGAAGTCTTTGGGCAGGTGACTCCGCGCCTGAAATTGACTGATGGCACAGCCGGTGCCGTGGGTGGAGGCGCAGGTATTCGTTTTTATCTGCCATAACTTGGCGCTCATTTACTTTTTAAACCCTTCGATCCTGGTAAGCTGAGCTACCGCCTCCATGAAGTTGTGGATGGCATCAAAGTAAACTCCGGGCTGGTCAAGCCAACCGTAATGTCCGCATTCCGGTATCAGGACAAGGGTGGAATTGGGGAAAGCCTGATGGGCCCTTTCCCCAATTTTGGGTATAATGACATCCTCTTTTCCCTGAATAATCAATACCGGCTTATGAAAATCACTGGCTGCGGCTTTGGCATCGTACCCAATCCGTTGCAGGTCCTGCCAGATCAACTGGTTGATGCGCATATTACCCTGCGCCAGCCGGTCCGCCACCTGAAGGGCATATTGGTCATCATAAACATAGGCAGTAGCCATAAAAAAACGCCGCTGTTGTTGTGCAGTTTGTGTTGTGTCGCCGGCTTGAAGCTGTTCTGTCCAGTATATAAAGGAATCCCGCTGGGTTTCCGTCATCATGCGGGTGATATCATAATCTTCAAGCAGCCCCAGATCAATACCCCCGGACGCGGAGGAAATCAGAGCTTTAACTGCAGCCGGATATTTGGATAAATAGTAATTGCCGAGTATGCCGCCAAAGGAATGGCCCAGGATGGTCCATTGCTCTAATCCAAGGTGGATACGCAGCGCTTCAAGGTCGGCCGCCATCAGGTCCATCGTCATATTGTCAGCAGTGATCTTTTCCATTTTAGACCGTCCCGTACCCCGCTGATCATACAGGATGGCCTGATAATCTTCACTGAGGGATTCAGCCAGTGCCTGAAAGCCTTTGCTGTTGAAGCCCGGGCCACCGTTGATAATGACCATTGGCGTTCCTGATCCGTAAACTTCGTAATATATATTTACGCCTTTGGACGGGGCAAACCCGCTTTTGGATTGTGCATCAAGGAATAGCCCGGTAAGCAGGAAAAGAGAAAAAACAAAAGATCGCTTAGCAGTCATAACAGGTGATTTTTCTGAAAGCTAAGCGATCTTAGGTGTTAAGAGCGGTCAATTATTGCTAAATGCAGACTACTTCCACAGGTGCTTAGGGTACTGGCCTTCTGCCGTCAGTTTGGCGAAAGCTTCCTGTACCATGGGTTTGTCTTCCTGGTAAGTCACGCCGTACCAGCGCTCCGCATTAGGGATGACAGTGAGGTCAATTTTACCCTCATTGATCAGACGGTTGATGACGAGCGGGATGTAAAACTCCGCACGGGGCTGATCCCGGTGCGCTTCTACAAACTCGATGAAGTGCTGCCGGGTGACCTCAAAAACGTTGGGATGGAAACCCCAGAAGTTCATGGACACCAGTGCGTCCGGGCTTAGCGGGTGCTGTCCGTCATTTTCTTCGTATACAATGCCATTGGGCGTGCGCTGAATTTTGTGGCGCTCCACCACATCGGTCAGGTGGCCGGCTTCGTCTACTTCACACACCCCACGGTTGACATGGCCGGCATCAGAGAGTGTCTTATCCAGTTGGTAACCAATCATGCTGTAGTGGTCCGGTGCGCAGTCGTTTTTCAGGAAGTCTGCCATTGCCTTGAAGCTGCTGATGCCGTAGTAATCATCCGCATTGATGACCGCGAAGGGCTCGTTGATTTTGTCGTGAGCGACCAGCACAGCGTGGGCTGTACCCCAGGGCTTTTCCCGTTCAGGGAGTTCGCTGATGCCCTCCACGGGGGTATTGATGGCCTGAAAGGCATACTCGATTTCCACCTTATCGTCGAACTTGCCGCCGAACTTTTCGCGGAAAGCCTCCTCAATATCTTCACGGATGACAAAGACGATTTTGCCAAAGCCGGCGCGGATGGCATCGTAAATGGAGTATTCAATGATCACTTCTTCGTTGGGGCCAAGGCCGTCGAGCTGTTTGAGGCCACCGTAGCGGCTGCCCATACCGGCTGCAAGGATAAGCAAAGTTGGTTTCATGGATTTTTGCTGCGAATATAGTGGGAATCACCGGCATTGCCAGCCCGAAAGACGTTAAACCGGTATTACTTTTCCTGCCGGAGCAGTTTTTCGCGGCGGATTTGCTGTACCATCCGCTCTACCCGTTGTTCGACCCGAAACCGGTGCCATAATAGCCCCCCGACCAGAGACAGACAGCCAATGCCGAAGATAGTATTCCGGGAGCGTTCCACGAGGCCAGTGTGCATCTCATAAAAAGGACGGACGAGCAGCACTTCGATAGAAATCACCAGTGCGGCAAGCAGGAAAAGAAAAATAGCCGTGGCTTTGGCACGTTCCAGGAAGGCAGGCTCCATCCGGCGAAGGCATTTTTTGAGAAAGCCAATCGCGTCATTGTGGTAGGGGTCAATTCGGATAAGCTGCAGCAGGATGTAATGGCACTTTTCGTATTGTAGGCACTGAAAGTGAGAAGCAGCTTTTCTGAAAAGTAGTTGTTCGTAGAGGTTTTCTCCCGGCGGGCTCGCCACATTCTGCACAATGACCTCCTCGATCGCCACATCGACCATCAACAGATGCTTTTGGTGGAAGCCCACTTCAAAGAGACTATTGACATAAGCCACAAGCATTTCGAAGTATTCCTCAAAGTCCAGTCCGCGAATCGTGTCCTCCCGGTCTTCGTAGAAATGGATAATACGCCGGTAGTTGGTGGCCTCAATCCCTTTGAAGTCACGGAAAGTTTTGGAATGGTATGTGGACTGATAAAATGGCATCTATTCGAAGCGTTCTAAAGCGTACAGAACCGGCTTGCTCGGGCTGGCGTCGATTTCAAAGCTGGCCACCTGAAGGTTCAGTAAGTATAAACCATCCCGGATGGAATTGTTTACGTAAATCAGCTCAGTTATGGTACAATGTGCCCTGGGAGCCTCCGGATATTGCCAGAAAGCCCGGTGCCCGAGTAGCTGCCCGCCATCCTCTTCCCGGTCTACAGAGGGCAGGTCGAGCAGCAAATGTTCAACGCCCCGTTCCACGAGGTAGCTAATGGCCTCGTGGTGCAGATAAGGCGGATTGGCTCCGGAGTAGTTGGTGATCATTTTGAGGTCATCATTGGGCAAGGTACGAATGATCAGGGCGGTCGTGGGCGGATGTGCTCCAAGCAGAGCCTCAAGTTGTTCCCGGTAGATTACCCGGTCTCCCTCATCAGTTTTGGTGGGGAAGACGCTGATAAGCTGGCCTGGAAAGTGGAATTGTTGCAGGCACTGATTGATAGTGTAGGTCTCCTTTGCAATGTGCCCTACACATTCGGTATGAGTGCCGTTGCCGTGTGGCGTCAGGCGTACGGTGAGGAAGTTAACCGGGCCGCCTTCCTGTGTAGACCCGATGAAATCACCGGCTACTACGGGGCTGTGTTCCATAGGAGGGGCATAAAAACAATTGACTGTTTCCAGTCCCGCTTTGAGTGGGATAGCAATATCGAGTGGCTGTTGTAAGTCAGTGCTGTAGGTCTGTCCGTTCAGTTGCAGTGTGGTTTGCATGGGAATTGTGTTTTAGAGTGTTACTCATCATTTCGCGTATCTGATCCCCAGGCGAGCTTTTGCCGGATTGTGTCCATAAAGCTGACGTCATGAAGCTGTACCAGGCGGATACCAAAGTCGTTCTTACGGACGGCCAGCTGATGGGCTGCCGTGATCGTCTCGAAGCGGGAGTCCAGCGTGCAGAGGAAATTTTCTGCCCGCCCTTCAATTTCGAATGAAATGACGGAGCTTTCTGAAATGACAATGGGCCGGACATTAAGGTTGTGCGGAGCTACAGGGGTGAGGACAAAGTTGCCGGAATTGGGGAAAATAATGGGGCCGCCGCAACTCAGGGAGTAACCGGTGGAGCCCGTTGGTGTCGCCACAATGATGCCATCCGCCCAGTAGGAGTTGAGGTAAGCCCCGTTGATGAAGGTGTGAATGGTGATCATTGAGGAGGTGTCCCGCTTGAGCAGCGTGATGTCATTTAGCGCAAAGCGGATTTCCCCGAATATGGGCAGGTTGGATTCCAGGTAGAGCATGGAGCGTTCCTGTATGCTGTACATACCACGCTTGAGCAGTTTGATGGCGTCGTGAATGCGCTTTTTCTCAATACTGGCCAGAAAACCGAGCCGCCCCAGGTTGATCCCCAAAATAGGAACCTTACTGTCACGGATGTGGGTAGTGGCGGCCAGAATCGTGCCATCGCCTCCCAGCGTGATAAAGAAATCGAATTTATGGGTGGTAAAGTCCAGGTAGCCTCCAAAGGTGCCCACTTGTGCCGGCAGGCGGATTTCTCCCTTTAGCTGCTCCAGATAGGGGGCATAGACGTAAGCGTGGATGCCTTCCTCATGCAGGGCATCGAAGAGGTGCTGAATGTGCGGGATGTCTTTTTCCTTGAGAACTTTGCTGTAAACGACTACTTGCATCTTCTGGAATGATTCTAAAAGCCCTGGAGTTTTTATAAGGTAACACCAACAAAGTTGACAAACCTGAAGTGGCTGCTCTTTGAGCTACACTAAATATTCATGCTAAGGTGTAAAAATAACCCTTTTTCCATCAAATCGTTGAGGCTGTATTGGATTTGGATCACTTTGTCGTAGTAGAGCACGATGTCGAGCCCTATGCCGCCGCCCCATAGCAGACGGTTGCTGTGCGGGTTGTCGGGGCGGGCGTAGGGGCTGTTGACGTAGCCCAGGTCGTTGTTGAGCGAGAGGTTAAGTTTGATGGGCATGCGGCGGAGTTGACTAATTGGCATAAGTTTACCAAAGTTGAAATTATACTCGGCAAAACGAAAACGAAGGCTCGATTGGCCCATCGCCATGTCCATGCCATCGATGACATAGTATTCCCATCCCCTCATGGTATGCCCACTGAAGCCCAGCCCCCGGTTGTCCTGATAGGGCTGACGGGAGCGGATGATGGACAGCTTGGTGCGCATCACCAGGCCCAGGCTCCAGCGCTCGCCCCAGGGGATGTATTTTCCGTAACCGGTGAAAAGGGTAAGCCCGGAGCGTTCCCCAAAGAGGCCCAGGCCCTCTTTGAGGAGGCTGCCATAGCAAAATGACCCCTCCCATGGATAGGGGGCCACGTCCCGGTTTTCGTGGAAGTAGTTGTAGCGCAGCGCAAAGTAGCGGATGCGGTGCCGCCCGTCCAGCAGATAGTCCGGGTTGAGGTCCAGGGCGATTTCATCCCCAATGCGCTTTTGCGTGAAGCTAAGTTCCAAATCGTGATAAGATTGTAGCTGTGGCCGGAAGGTAATGCCTGCTTCACCGGTAAACCGCTCGTAAATGAAGCCTTCTTCTGACCGGAAAAACTGCTGCCGGCTATCGGTCGTGCGGTAATTGACCTCCCGGTTGCGCCAGTAGCCCACCCCTGCGAAGGCGCCCAGGGTTTGGGCTTTGTTGAGGTAGGGCATGCTGTAAGACAATGCATATTTGCGCGTGTAGCCATACTTCACCGACCCTTTGAGCTTGTCTTTGCGCCCGGTGAGGTTGATGTGGGCAAAGTCCACACCGTAGTTGGTGCGGTCAAGCGAGCGTTTTTGGTCTACCCACCAGACATTGAAGTTGCGGTCCGCCAGCTCAAACACCGGAATAGGGTACAGGTACCACATCTCTTCCACCGTCACCAGCAGTTGGACTTCATTGGTTTCCCCCTTCCAGGCCTGATAGCTGATCTGCGCCCGGTTGAACAGCCCGGTGTTCATAATCATCTGTTCGGACCACGTAATCTTCTCCGGCAGTTCCTCCAGGAGTATCGTATCCCCTTCCCGTATGGACATCTCCCGCAGGATGATTTCCGATAGCGTTTGCTTGTTGCCGGTCACAGCGATGGAGTCGATGTACACCACTTCCCGGTCACTGCTCCATGCGTTGAAGCAGCTCACCAATCCCACAGTAAGCAAAAGAAGACGGATCATGATGGATAGTGTTCCCTGGGGTATGCGTAGTTTTCTGTTTAGAGCTATGCCCTCAATTTAAAAGGTTTTAGGTAGGAAACAAAAATAAATAAGCAGCGGGTAAGGCAGCGGGCAGAATTAAAAAAATCCATCTGCCTTGCACTTTTGAAGGGAAAAATGTAAATTTAACAATGTTAAACACAAAAGCGCACTCTAACTAACCCGTTTTACGCCGTTCTGTCTGATCATCAGATTGGCATCAAACTACATTAATTGCACGAATCCAGGAACTGGGCTTTCAAAGAGTGTGAGAACATTCGTTGAGTTGCCCTTGCACTGTCTTTGCCGGGATTGTACTTGTGCAATGGCATAACAAAGAATCGCGCAAACCCCTAAATACCAAAAAGATGAAACTAATCGCTCAACTTCAACACTTAGACCGCCTGGACGATCTGATCCGGCGCAAAGCCACAGGCTCCTCTGATCAGCTCGCCGCCCGCTTTGGCTGCAGCCGCCGTACCATCTACAACTACCTGAAAATACTGAAAGAACTGGGGGCCGAGGTCGTCTACTGTGACCAACGCCGCTCCTATTATTACGAAACGCCATTGCCGGGAGACCTGCACGGGCTGCTTTATCCGGGTGAGGCGGGGTCGGAGGAATGATTTGGTGGGGTTTTTCGCCAAAAACTTCAAAAAAAATGGCGGGAAAATCGGGGAGTGCAAAATTTTTGCACAAACGGGGCTTATGTTTGTAGGGTACCTCAAAATTTTCAATCATGAAGCATTTAATTTTAATGGTTCTCTTAGGGCTGACAGCGTTCAGTTGTACTCACGCTCAAAAGGGCTGGATGGCCATCGGAGAGATCTAGGATAGTAAAGCAGTGCTGACTGCTGACAAAACGGAGCTGCTGCGGGCTTACAACCAAAACCTACAGCGGTTTTCAGGAATCAACGGTGAATTTACGGAGGTGAGCATAGAAACAGCTGCTCAGGGAGCTTATACATTGGTGTTTTTAGGCAAAGCCTACAAATCCACATTTCGGGTAGAAAAAGCAGATGGCACTGTATTGAGAGTAAATTACACGATTAGTTGTACCACCTCTGATTGTTCTCAAGAAACCGGCGGTTGCGAGCCAAGGTTCAACGGTGGAGACCGCGGCAACTGCAGCCCCTGTAGCAATGATGGAGAATGTACAAAAACGGTGAGCAGCAGTTCACTTCTGAGTGTTGGTGGCAAAGAGTAGGGTGGTTGAAATTCATAGAGTTTTGATTTTAGAGTGGATGATTAACAAACGAAAAAAGCCATAAAATAAAAATGCGATAGTGTTGCGATGAGCATCACTATTATGATTCGGAGAAAGATACAAACAAGAGGTGCACGTTTTACCTTTATTCCTTTAAAAGCGATATTGCTGGAGCAGTGAGGGCCTCTCAAAAAGAACGTGCCTGCGAAAACCTACTTTTAACTTTTCTGCAATGACTATTTTAAAATTTAGCTTTGTCACCTTTGTATTAGTTGGTGTGTTGTTATCCTCATGTTCAAAAAATGATGGTTTAACACCAGAAGTAACCTCTAAAGACGAGGTTTTGAACCAACTTACCCCGCAAAGTGCAAAAACAGATGAAAACATTATTTTCCTTATTGACGATGAAGTTACTGACAAAAGGAATTTTCAATTTAGAACCAAAGGGATGACTTATCATATTAGTATTGGGGAGAAAGACAATCCTGAATCAGAGAATATCTACTATATGGCGTTTTCAAACCCTAATGACTACGATAATTATATGCGTAGTGAAATTGGAAGAAAGTACGATGTACAACAAGCAATAATTGCACATTTAAGAGATTATGCACAAACAAGTGGCGCAGTTGATTATTTAGAGAGAAATGGTGCTGTCCCTCAATTTTATTTAGACTACGAGCAACGCTATTTGGAAGAGAATTTACCTACAGATTTTGCAAATGCTAATAACCAGAGAACAGTGATGGGCGTTCTTTTTAAAAATCTATTTTGCAACGATGCATTTAATGTTACACTTCCTTTAGCTGGCACTCCTTTCTTTATTTTTAACAATAATGAGGCTTCGGCATTTGAGGGGCTATTTATCGGTGGTTATCATACTTGTTTTGATAGGTCATTTTATAGAAGACCGATCTTTGGTTTAACAGTTTGGGGTTTTAACTGTTTGAACTTACCTCCCTCAGTAGAAGATAGAGCCTCGAGTTGGTGGACAGTTGGCATTTAATTTTTTACACTTAATCATAGGAGGCTAATTTTAGCCTCCTATGATTAAGTGTATGTTTGGAGGTGCACTTCGGCTGATAACCAAAGTGCACCTCCAAACATACACTAAGATTAAAGTTTAATGAGGAAAGCCATTGATTTTAAGATTTGTATTCTCAGTATAATGTGTTTTCTGTGTTTAGGTTTGAATGGGCAAACTAATGAATGGTCCAAAATGCCCGCAATCGAGGCATATTTTACTACTTTGAAATTAGAACGCTACTCTATTTCTTCTAATGTAAATTCAAATGAGTTTTACTATGAAAACACGACAAATCTTGCCCTTACCTGGCCGATCACAGAACGACTAAGAATAGGTACTCAACTTATGTCTATTGCGAATAGAGTAATTAGAGAACCTATAGACCGGTCTTACGGAGGAAGCTTTTTTGCGCAGTTTAATTTCCGCGCTCAAAAACGATTAGGTATTTACTTAGAAACAGGCTATGCTTTAACAAATCATTGTCCTTGTGGAGATGAGGAAGGTCGTTCAATTGATCGAATCAATCATTTTTTTCAAATGGGCTTAGGTGCAAATTTTAAAGTAAAGGATAGAATACACCTAAAAGCAGGATTTATAAATTATTCACCGCTTCAAGGTCCGGAAGATATTTACAACTGGACACAACCATTCATTGGATTGAAGTATCATTATTCAAAAAAATACAACACACCAGTTAAATCTCGTTTTTTGAAAAAGCCAAAAAAACCCGAGACTTACGTGCTTTTTTGGGAAGATGATAAAATAAGAAAATGGAATTTTGGAATCACATCAGCGGGGATAACTTTCACAGAGTATCAAAGCAGACCAGGACAAACAACTCCCTTGGCGCGTTACCGTGAGTTTACTATTGTTCCAAGAGTGAATTATTGGTTTAATCAAGCGATACTTTTGGGAGTTCAGGGAACCTTTTATTATTACGAAAACAATCTTGACCCAATAATTAATCAAAATAAAGGTTTTGGAATTGGTTTGCAATCAAGATTCTATCCACTTTGTTTTAAAAATCCAAATAAATTTCGAGCAATTCGTATTAGTAAAAACGGGAATTGGAATATTTCACCAATGCTTGGAGTAGAAGTGCATTTTGCCAATTATTCTTGGTTAGCACCACAAGAAGCAGGTGCTAAATGGCAGTACTTTGATGCTCAACCTTATGTTGGTTTTGTGCTTTCTTATCACCAGCTTTTAAATTTCACATGGAGTGTAGGACCTACATTTTCTGTTGGAGAAAATGAAGGGACCTCACCAGTTAATGGAGTTCGAATTATGGGGCTGGAATATAATTTTTAGCCTAACTCAACGGTTGCTGTAAAATCAGGAAGATAGCAGAGTGCAAAATTTTTTCACAAAGGCAGTTTAAATTTATACGATTATAGAGCACGTCTATAGCCAATGCTCCTGATTTTACCCACGATACAGGCGGTGGGCTCACTTTTTAAATGAAAAAACATGATTAAGCACACATTATTCTTGATAATTCTAATCTGCGCAAGCGTGAGTACACAGGCACAGGAAACAGACCTAAGGTTTGGCGTAGGCGGTTCCTTCTTAGGCTCAGGTGACATGCGCGCCATTATGCTGGAAAACGAAGCGAACCTCAAATTGAACCGGTACTTTGCGTTGAGCGGGGGATTGGGTTTTGGTACGAGCAATGACGGCGCTCTTGATCAGGCTTCCTTCCTGCAGCTAAACGCCAATGTCTATGTCTCGCCATTCAGGAATACAGGCAGAAATGACTTCAGGCTCGGAACAGGGCTGAGCTGGTATACGGTTTCAGAAAGTTACAACGCCTTATCGATTTCCCATACCGGAGAAATTGTTGATTCAAAGCTGCAGTCCGATCAACGTAACGCATTGGGCTTCAGCCTGATCATCGAAAACACCTATTCTGTGACGGAACGGCTGTTGGTGGGGCTGAAGGCCTTTACACAACCTTATCAAAATGGGGATATCAATTCTGGCATTCTGTTGAAGTTTGGGGTGAAGCTTTAATGCGACGCTACAGCTAATTGTGTTGGGTCGATTCCTAAAATAAGTTGAAAGATGACCGGGACAAATTTGAATTGTACGTCCGGTTGCTGCCATAAACATTGACAAAAACAACAAACATGTACCCCAGACTTTTCCTTTTAGGAACCATCCTACTCCTCTGCACCCTCACCCTCCCTGCCCAGTCCGGGCAAGTGATTTACAAACTCATCAGTACCGCTGAGCGCCACGCAACTTTGGATGAAGCAGCAAAAAGCCTACCCCCGGAACAGCGGGAAGGTTTTAAAACTAGCATGAAGGGTATGGAAGCAGAGTACCCTCAAATGCGCTTTGAACTTCTTTACACTTCCGAACATGCGCAGTACCGGCTTATCCCCTATCTACCCGTGGGTGATAAATTGGGGCATATAATGGCTAAAAGCACCACGGGAGCCAATAATGTATACTACCGCAACACCCAAAAGCAGGAGAAAATCAAGCAGGTGGAACAAACCGGGCAGCGCATCAACGTGCAAATGCCCTACGAAGAATACGAGTGGGCCATCACAGAGGAAGAACGCTACATCGGTCAATATGCCTGCAAAAAAGCGACGGCAGTGGTGGATTACTATGATAAAGGTCGCGAGCGGCAAATATACTATGAGATCGAAGCGTGGTTTACTACGGCAATCCCGCTGCCCTATGGCCCCAAGGGCATGGATGGGCTGCCCGGGCTGGTATTGGAGGCGGGGGTGGTAGGCAAACCCTGGTCCACCTTTACGATCGACTCCCTCACCGAAGGCTTATCTGCCGAACAAGAAAAGGACATCCGGCTCAAAAAAGGCAAAACGATTAGTAAGAAGGAATACGATGCCTACAATGAGCAACAAATCAAAAGCCGGCAGTAGTGTGGAACAACCGGATTTTTATAGCCGGGCTGCTCCTGCTGGCTGGGTGTCCCCTCCTGGCTCAATCGCGCCAAATTACCGGACAGGTACTGGACGATAGCCTGCGCACGCCTTTGCCTTTTGCCAATATTTCCTTCGTACCGGTAGAGGAAGGAGCTACCCTGCGTTTTGCAATGACGGATCAACAGGGGCGGTTCCGCTTTAAGGCAAGTGGCGCTGCAGGCCTGCGAATGACCACTACCTACCTCGGCTATCAGTCCACCTCTATAACCCTGCCTGCCGGAACAAAAGATACGACCCTGCAAATTACCCTGCGACTGCAACCCCTCGACCTGGCGATGGTGGAAGTCAAAGACCGTGCCCCACCGGTCGTGGTCCGTGGCGATACGGTCACCTATCAGGCAGATGCTTTCCGGGAGGTATTCGACTGGAAGCTGCAGGACCTGCTGCGCCGCCTGCCAGGTATGGAAGTGAATGAGCAAAACCGCCTGCGCTTCAATGGGGAAGTGGTGCAGCAGGTGATGGTGGAAGGGAAGCCCTTCTTCGGGGGCAGTTCCAGGTTGGCGCTAGAGCATATCCCGGCAGAGGTGATTGCCAAGCTGGAGGTCATCGATAATTATAACGCCGTTGATTTCCTGCAACCCCTGGGCACGGGCAATCAGCTGGTGCTCAATGTACGCCTGCGGGAAGACAAAAAACGCTTCGTTTTTGGGGATATCGCGGCGGCGGCTGGCCCCGAAAAACGCTACCTTGCCCACCCCAACCTCTTCTACTATTCCCCTGAGGTAAGCGTCAATAGCATTGGCGACCTGAACAACGCCAATCTGGAGCCGCTGTCTTTTTCCGATGTCATTCAGATGCAGGGCGGTATGGGCCGATTGCTGGCAGAGGGGCAAGCCGGGCTGTCGGGCCTGCAGCAGGATTTTATGCCTTACCTGTCACCGGGTAATAACCGCTCCGGCCGCTCACAGTTTGGCGGGCTGAATGTCAGCGCTGCGCCTCTCCCAGACTGGACCGTTTACGCCTATGGGCTGGGGCTCCGCAGTGTGCAGGGCTACCGTTCGCTGTCGCGCAATGCCTTCTGGCAGCAGGATGGGGCACCACTCGTTACCGAAAACCGGGAAAGCGAACGCGATACCGAACGGGCTACTTCCAATGGCAAGCTCAGCCTGGTGTACGATCCCAAAGAAGACTACTACCTGTCCCTGGAGTCCGACCTGCAGGTTGGAATGGCGGAAGATGCTTCCACCTTGCTTTCGCAAACGGTGCAGACCGGGCGTAACCTGTTCACAGAAGAGGAGCATGACTTTCAAAACCACAGCCATACCCTGGAAGCCCACCATAAATTCAGCGGGCATCACATTGGCACTTTGGAAGCTTCCTGGCAGCAGCGCAGAGCGGAGGACGAGCTTGGTCTGCAATCTAATCAGCCCCTGCTGCAAGGGCTGATTGGCTCACCACCGGAACCGAATGCCGGGCTTTCGCATCAGGGGCAGACCCGGCTTTCTGCTCTTTCCACCGCCTACCGGCATTACTGGGTGCTGAGTCCGCAGAACCACTTCGAATTCCAGCTGGGCTACCGTCAGTTGCATAGCCGGGCGCAGACCATGGACAATTGGTTGGCTGGTAACGGCACGCCCTTGTTGCTGCCTATTGATACCACCCGGTTTGGCAACGGCCAAAAGCTTCGGTTGGAGGATGCCTCGGCCCGCCTGTCTTATAAGTACACCCGCGATGCGCTGGAGGGCGAACTGGGCACCACCGTCCACCGTATGCAATGGCGGATTCGTGATGAGGGGCAGGCGGCTGCCCGCCAAAGGGAATGGCTGGCCCTGCCTTTCGCCAAAGCCACCACCACCTGGACGAATGTGGGCGAATTTGAACTGGGGTACCGCATTAGCCGGCTCTTCCCGGAAACGGAAGCCTGGCTGAGCCGGGCAACGATCACCGGCTTCAATCAGCTGGAACAGGGCAATCCGGATCTGCGCAACAGCCTTTCTCATATTTGGAACCTGGCTTACCGGCGCAGGGACTTTTTCACCCAGCGAAATTGGTACCTGCAGTTGTCGTACGCCCTGCGGAGCCTCGCCCTGCAACAGCGCATCAGCGGCACCGGTATCGATCAGCTACGGGAAACTTTCCTCCTTCGGGATGCTGGCCACGAATGGTCTTTCCGCGGGCGGATGAGCCAAAAAGGGGATCGTCTGGAATGGTCGGTCAACTTCAGGGGCAGGCAGTCCGCCTTCCGGCAAATCCTCTATGGCATAGACAGCCGGGTAGCGGAGTGGCAAGCCTTTGTAAATCCGGAAATCCGGTGGGAAATCAGCAAGGCAGCCGCCCTGCGTTTGGCCTACAGCCGGTCGCAGCGGTGGGTACGTCAGCAAGGCAGCTCACAAGCCCGGTTCGATCAGGATGAGCTGTCGCTGTCATGGGAAGTCCTGCCCATGGAAAACCTGCAGGTCAAAGGGGCAGCCGCTTTACATGGCTTTCGCCGGGCCGGGCAGTCTTACGATTTTTACAATGAGGTATCCCTTGATGCCCGTTACCAATTTGATGGCGGCCGCTGGGCGCTGACCCTTCAGGGCACCAATCTGCTGAACAACCGCTCCGTACTGAGCAGCCAAGTCACTCCCTTTTCATTTAGGGAGTATGAGGTTTTCCAGTTTCCGATGGTGTTGTTGGTGGGGGTGGTACGGAGGTTGTGACCTTACACATTCAAATAAGCCATCAAAGAGTCATAACGGTCGCGCAAAGAGTCGAGGTACTCAATCTCATTGAAGGAAGCCTTGACCTCGTATTCATAGCGCTCGAAAGTAGCCAGGATGTTCTGAATGTTCTGCCGGTTGATCTTAATGGTAACGTCCACCCGGATGGAATCAAGGCTGGTGGTAATGAAAGCGCTGAGCACGGCGGCATTCTCAGACTCCACAATTTGCGCAATCTGTGAAAGCTGATAATCGTGGCGGCTCATCTCCAGGACCACAATACTGCCTGGCTCAGAGAAGGAAGCTGTCTTGGTGAAGTACTGTAGCACATCTTCCATAGTGACAAGCCCGATGTAGTTCTCTTCTTCATCCACCACCGGGATTAGGGTGAGATGGTACTCCGCGATCAGGCGCAGGATTTCGTAAAGGTGATCGTTATACTTAACGTACGGGCGGATGAGCGAAAGCTGAAAGGAACCCACCGGCTCGTGCGCATCGTGCTCCAGAATATCTTCTTCGGAAATCAGCCCAAGCAGCTGCTTGTCATTGACGATAGGAAGGTGACGGACGTAGAAGTCATTCATAATGCCCAGGGCTGTATCTCCCGTTTCAGAGGTACGCAAAGGGATAATGCTGTCTGAGATGAGCTGTTGGGCCGTCATGCTTAATTGTCTTTCTGATTCATGAGTTCTAACGCAATTTAGCGAAACCTGTTGAGCCGGACCCTATCATTTGTACAATTCTGACAAATTCATGGCGGGTTATCCAAGCAGCCGCTTCTTTTGGATCGCAAATTCCTCTTCGGTGAGCAAGCCCTTTTCTCTCAGTTCGCCCAACTGCTTGAGCTGTTCGAGCAGGTGAGAATGGTCTTCCACTTCTTCTTCAGCAGGCATTCCCTGTTTATTAGACGATGCGGAAGGCGCAGACGCTGCCTCATTGCCCGGCAGACGGAAGCCATTCTTGGCAAAATCCTCAAATTCATCCTGAATGCGGAGATAGGCGAGCTTGTCGTGCTCCCGGATTTTCTCAAAGTCATTGAAGCCAAACTGCACAGCCAGATCGAGGTGGCGGAAGGCTTCCTCCGGCTGCTCACTAATCGAGTAGGCGCAGGCGATGTTGAAGTGGGTGGCCACATCACGGGGCTCAATCTTGAGTGCCTTTTTGAAGTCGGCAATTGCTCCGCTGTAGTCGTAGTCCTTGAATTTTTGCACACCGGTACTTTTGTATGGGTTGGCAGGTTTCTTAGCCCGGCTTGGGGCGCTTTGGCGCTTCGGCGTATTGTGCTTCTTAGGGCGGTAGTAGCTCCGCTCACTGCGGCTTTCCCGGCGGCGCTCGTAACGTTCCATACGGCGCATGGCCTCATCATCGCGGTAGTCGTAACTGCGTTCCTGCTCGCGGCGGTAGAGCAGCTCCCGGTTGTACTTTCGGTCGAACTTCTCGTTGTCCATAGAGAAAAACGCAATCGCATCGATCAGGCCCACAATCCACATCACCGGGAACCAGAAGAAGATCATATAAAAAATGCCCAGCCCGGTTTGGCCCAGGTAAAAGCGGTGGACGCCAAAGCCGCCCAAAAATAATGCGAGTATGCCTGCTACGTTTTTTTCTTTCATGCCGGAAATTACAAGTGCGCCACTGCTGTTATATGCGTGTCGAAATATCATTATTATTTGTTTAACATGCAAAGACAGGCAGAAGTTAAGGCCACACCGCCCATAATGCCACTTCTTTGGACGAACCTGTATGAACTTCAGACCGGGGCGCTCAACTTGTCCGCAGCCGAAGATGTTTCCTGACTTTAATCGGGGCATTGCCAAAAAGGCCCTACCTTTGCGGCAACTTCTTATTCCTCCTAAACAAAGGGCACACAGCCATGAGCGATCAGATCAAACACGAGTGCGGAATAGCGATGATCCGCCTGCTCAAACCGCTTGATTATTACCATAAAAAGTACGGTACGGCCTTCTACGGCCTGAATCAGCTGCAACTGCTGCTGCAAAAACAGCGCAACCGCGGGCAGGACGGTGCCGGCATGGCCACCATCAAACTTGATGTGCAACCCGGCAGAAAGTACATCAGCCGCAAACGCAGTGTGGCTTCCAATTACCTCGATGACCTTTTTCAGCAGGTACACCGCCACTTCAAAGACCTGACGCCGGAGCAGCTCAACGACCCGCAGTGGCTCAAGGACAATAAACCCTATGTAGGCGAGCTCCTTCTGGGGCACCTGCGCTACGGTACCCACAGCAATAATGGCGTGGAAACCTGCCACCCTTTCCTGCGCCAAAACAACTGGATTACCCGTAACCTCCTCGTCGCCGGCAACTTCAACCTGACTAACGTCGATGAGCTCTTTCAGGAACTCGTGGAGCTGGGGCAGTACCCCAAGGAAAAGTCAGATACCGTCACCGTGCTGGAAAAAATTGGCCACTTCCTGGATGATGAAGTGCAGCGCCTCCACACCTGGTACAAGCCCGATGGCTATTCTAATCAGGAGGTCAACGAGCTGATCTACAAAAACCTGGATATTCAGCGCCTGCTGCGGCGCGCCAGCAAGAAGTTTGACGGCGGCTTCGTTATGGCCGGGCTCATTGGCCATGGCGATGCTTTTGTACTGCGTGACCCGGCCGGTATCCGCCCCGCATTTTACTATCAGGATGACGAAATCGTAGTCGTGGCTTCCGAACGGCCCGCTATCCAAACCGTTTTCAATCTTCATATTGGCGATATTCAGGAATTGAAACGGGGGCACGCCCTCATCGTTAAAAAGGATGGCCGCGTTAGCGAAGTACGCTGTATGGACCCGCTCGACCGGGCGGCTTGTTCCTTTGAGCGTATCTATTTCTCCCGTGGCAATGACCGTGACATTTATCTGGAGCGCAAACAGCTCGGTCGGCAGTTGACAAAGAAAGTGCTGAAAGAGGTGGACTTTGACTTTAAGCACACCGTCTTCTCCTTTGTGCCCAATACGGCAGAAACTGCATTTTATGGCCTGATGGAAGGGCTGACAGATAGCCTGAACGAAATCAAAAAGGATAAAATCCTCAAGAAAGGCAAAGACCTGAAACCGGATAAGCTGGAGAAAATCCTGGCCATGAAGCCAAGGATGGAAAAACTGGTGGTCAAGGATGCTAAACAGCGCACCTTTATTGCGGATACGACCTCCCGGGAAGCTATGGTGGCACATGTATACGATGTGACCTACGGCATCGTGACTAACCACAAAGACACCCTCGTTCTACTGGACGATTCTATTGTACGGGGCACGACCCTCCACGATAGCATCATTAATATTGCCTCCCGCCTGCGGCCAAAGAAAATCGTGATTGTCTCCTCCGCCCCACAAATCCGCTATCCGGACTGCTACGGCATCGATATGTCGAAGATGAAGGAGTTTGTTGCCTTCCGGGCTTTGGTGGAACTGCTAAAGGAAAACGACAAGGAACACCTCCTGCACGAAGCTTACGAACGCTGCAAGGCACAGGAACATAGCCTGAAGGAAGACATCACCAATGAAGTGCAGGCGCTTTACGACGAGTTTGATTACGAAACCGTCTCGGATAAAATTGCGGAGATCGTTTCGCCCAAAGGCATAGAGCCAGAGATCAAGGTCATTTACCAAACGGTAGAGGGGTTGCAGAAAGCCTGCCCCAAAAACAACGGTGACTGGTACTTCTCCGGTAACTACCCCACACCGGGGGGCAACCGGGTCGTCAACCGGGCCTTTATCAACTTCATGGAAGGTAGGGACGAGCGGGGGTACGATTGATCCCGGTCAGCGTTTAGGGACAAAAAAATCCCGGGCTGCAACAGTTGTGCGGCCCGGGATTTTTTGTAGTCAGCGCAATGAAGCGTTTAGCCCCCTTCTTCAATGACGGCAGACAGCCCGCGGTCAATGAGTGCATCTTTTTTGGGCTTCAGTACATCCTTGGGAGCAGTTTTAACTGTCGCCTTGCCTTTGAAGTGGATGATGAGCGCCAGCTGTTCTGACTGCTCGTTGCTGTGGCCCAGGATATCCATAAAGCACTGAATCACCCAGTCAAAAGTATTATGGTCATCATTGTAAACAATGAGCTGGGCTTTTTCCCCTGTGCCCGAGTCGTCCTCGACCACAACCTCTTCTACTTCCTCCACAGATGTATTGAATAACTCATTGATCATACGCTGAAATAGTCTTGCTTCATTGACACCAACTAGTTAAGCTGGCCCAAAGTTTCCTTAATGGCCTCAAAATTAGGAAGATTTCCGGCATTATCAAGGACCTCCGCATAACGAACCACCCCTTCCTTGTCCACGACAAAGGCTGAACGCTTGGAAACCCCCTTCATGCCAAAGAAATCATCATAGATAGCACCGTAAGCTTCAGAAGCCTCTTTGTTAAAGTCAGAAAGCAGCGGGAAATCCAGGTTTTGCTCAGCTTTAAACTTGCCGAGGGTGAAGGGCGAATCTACGGAAATCGCCACCACATCAGCGTTCAGCTTTTGGTATTCCGCCATATTGTCGCGCATGGTGCACAGCTCCTCCGTGCAAACGCTGGTGAAGGCGAGGGGGAAAAACAAAACGATCAGGTTTTTGCCTTCATAGTCACTCAGGGCAACTTTCTCATTTGCGGTATTATTCAGGGCAAATGCCGGGGCTTTATCGCCAACTTGTACAGCCATTTTGGTTTAAGTTTTGGTTTGATATTAAGATGAATGACCACCTAACACCGAAAGGCGCAAACCCGTTTACGGAACTCCAAACTTTATACAGGGCAGGGCCTAATGATTTCTGGTTTTTTGCGTTGCTTTACAGCAAAATCAACCGGAACGCCATGCAGGAGGAAAAAAGAGCTTATCTGGAGCTGCATATTGCTGTTTTTCTATTTGGGTTCACCGCCATTTTGGGCGACCTCATTCAGCTGTCCGCCCTTGTCATGGTTTGGTGGCGGGTGCTCATTACGAGTGCAAGCCTGCTGCTGCTCATTAGGGTAGGGCGGGTGATGAAGGCCTTTACCCGGGCGCAAATCCTCCGCTTTATGGGCATTGGTGTACTCGTAGCGCTGCACTGGGTGGCTTTCTACGGAGCCATCAAGCTGTCTAATGCTTCCATCACCCTCATCTGCATGGCTACCACATCTTTTTTTACGTCCCTCATAGAGCCCGTGGTCATGCGGCAACGGGTACGCTGGTACGAATTGATGCTCGGGCTGCTCATCATTCCGGGCATGGCGCTCATCGTAGGCAGCACTGATGCCTCTATGAATACGGGTATCCTGGTCGGGCTGGCTTCCGCCTTCCTGGCTGCCTTTTTTGCCACCCTCAATAAAAAATATATCCGGCAGTCCTATGAAATGGGCATCACCTTTCTGGAGCTGGGGAGCGCCTGGCTTTTCCTCTGCCTGGTACTGCCGTTTTACCTGTTCTTTTCAGAAACCCCTGTACAGATGCTGCCGGTCAGCCTGACGGACTGGGGGTACCTCCTGGTTTTGTCTCTCCTTTGCACCACGCTGGCTTACGTACTTGCCCTGCGTGCCCTCAACCACCTCACGGCCTTCGCTTCCAACCTTACGGTCAATCTGGAGCCGGTCTATGGTATCCTGCTGGCCTGGATTCTGCTGCGGGAGAATGAAGAGCTGACACCGGGTTTTTACCTGGGCGGTACGGTCATTTTGCTGGCGGTCTTTAGTTACCCGCTTATCCGGCGCTGGCGCAGAAAGAGAGGCTTGGAGGCTTAGTTTTTGGGGCCCGGCTGAGTGAGCTGCTGGAAGTATGTTTCCCGAATAAGCCCCCGCTCTGCCGCATCCATAGCCGCCTGCTGATAGTTGTCCACGAGCTTCATATCCACGCCGGTTTGTGCGATAAACTGCCGGATTCTTTTAGCCCGCCGCAGCGAACGGACATCCCGTATGTAAATGGCACGGATGCGCCCGGGGCGGGCTTTGGCTACCGCTTCATAAATATAAGGGTCTTGCTCCCCGCTATCGCCGATGAGGACAAAGGGCAAGTTAGGGTAGGTATCAATAATACGCAGGATACTGCTGTGCTTATGCCCCAGATAACCTTCCGGGTGGTCCTGGTAGGGCAGCCCAAAGTCCCGCAGCAAAATTGGGCCTGCCGGCAAGTCATTGAGCGCAAGGAACTCTTCCAACAGGTCGTACAAATTCCAGGGGCTGTTCGAAACGTAGAATATCGGATTGCAGGGCTGCTGGCTCATACCACGCTGTAAGGCCTGGAAAAAAGCCGCAGCTTTACTGAAGGACTGCCGCAGGTCAGCCGTTTTCAGAAAAGTATGGTAAAGCACCCGCAGCTTCAGCAATGAAGTCACATCGGTCTTCATAATGGTGTCATCTACATCGCTGATGCAACCAAAGGAAGCCTGAGGATGTGGCACTAAGATGGGCACCTCAGCCCATACATCGACTTTTCGCCTGGGCGTTTCCCGCAGGTGCACCCTGGCGTTAAACCATTGGTCTTTGGGTTGTGGGACAGGCTGTTTTAGGGGGCGCTCCAGCAGGAAGTAGCCCTCTTCATCGGTCTGCACCGTGAAGGCTTCCCTATTAATTTCCACATGCACGGTGGCGCCCATCACTTCCCGGCTGTTGAACCGTTTATAGTTGTTGATCAATGCCCGCCAGGTGGAGTTGACTTCATCTTTAATAATACGCCGGTCCTTGATCACCCGGCCGCGCAGGCTGATCCAGTTGGGCCTTCCGTAGCCCCGGTAGGGCGCTATAAGGATGGGCCAGGTAGGCTGTTGCCCCAGCCACTCCCGCACGGTTCTGCCCATGCGTACGAAGAGGCGATCGAGCTGTTTAAGAGTTTGGAGTAAGGGACGCTTCAAAGTAGACCGTAGATTTTGATGCACCGGAAGATACAAAACCGCCAACAATTTTTCCCTTTAAGGGTTCCTCCATTCGTATGATGAATGTATTGATGTTACATGGTAATGGTGGTGGGCGCACCCGTTTTCTGCCTTTCCTGGAGGCGCTGCAGGATAAGCAAGCTGTGCCTTTTCGGGTACATCTCCCTGAGTTGCCTGGCTTTGATGGCCGCACCCTGCCGGAATCAGCGGATGGATGGGTGCCCTTTATTGATGCCTTGCAGCGCACAGTAGCGCCCCTGTGGAAGGAGCCATGGATCGTATATGGGCACGGAATTGGCGGAAGCCTGCTGCTGGAATGGGCAGCACGGGGCTGGGTATTGCCGGATTCAGCGGACTGGCAGCCCCAAAAGGTGTTGCTGCATGGTATCATTGGCGCATCCCTGGAGCACCGTTTCTTCCCTAAGCTAATGAAGCCGCTGTTGATCCGGAAAACCATGCAGGCACTGATTGCCTGGCCACCGATGCGCCCGGTCTGGGAAAAACGCCTGTTCCTGCAGCCGGAAAGTATCCCGGAGACGGTGCGGAAGCAATTCTTTAAAGACTATGCTCTGTGTGCAGCCTTTCCCGTTTTTTTCGACCTGATCACCCCGGCCTGGTACCGGGAGGTGCAGCAAAAGCTTCAGTACGAGGCATTCAACTTCATCTGGGGAAGCCGGGAGCGGGTTGTCGCCTCCAAGTACCTTTCGCTTTGGAAAAACGACTTCCCAAATGCTACCTTTGATGTTATTGAGGACTGGGACCATTTCCCGATGCTGGAAGACCCTGGTGGATTTTATGAAAAACTAACAGCCTACATCCTGCATGAGCAAGCTTAGCCAGCTCCAACAACTTGAATCCCTGGGATGGCCGGTGCCGGCTTTCACCTCTGTGGCTTATGCTGACTTTTTGGCCGGCGAGCGCCCCGAAGGATTGCGGTTCCCGGTGGCCGTCCGCTCTTCCTATCTCACGGAAGACGGAGAGGAGAACAGTCAGGCCGGGCAGTATCTGTCCCGGCTGAATGTTGGGGAATCTGAGCTGGAGGCAGCGATAGCCGACGTTTTCAACAGTTATCCGACTCAGGAAGGCACGCAGGTACTGGTACAGGAAATGGTGGATCCTGACTTCAGTGGCGTACTCTTTGCTTTCCGCGAAGGCAGTTGGAAGCTTGAATATACAGAAGGGTTAGGCGAGGCACTGATGAGCGGGCAGAAGAGCGGCCAAACCCTCCTACTGCCCCGCTTTGGCGCCTGGGATGTCCGGTGGTCCGCTATTTTTAACTTCTGGAAAGGCGCAGAGACGGGCGGTAAGCCTCTAAGGCGTGCATTCATACAACTAAGTTACATCACCGGGCAGCTTCTTGAACAACTGGACGCCCGTCACGGGCTCGATATCGAATTTGCTGTATCCAAAGGAAAGCTCTGGCTGTTGCAGGCGCGGCCCATCACCACACCGGAGGAGGCGGAAGAAGTACTGACTTCGGCTAACCACAAGGAGATTCTGCCTCCCGAGCCTTCCCGACTGATGACCGACCTGATCACGGATGCCGGTCCTGCCCTGTTCGGCTACTATCGCGATTTAGACCCTTCCCTTCCGCAGCGTGCTTTCCTGCGTGCTGCCGGAGGCATGCCCTGGATCAACCTTTCGGCCTTGCTGGATACCATGGTGCACTGGGGGCTGCCCACGCAGTTGGTATGCCGTTCGGTGGGTGCTGAAGATTTCTATCAGGTTGGGCTGCGCCCCTGGCGTTGCCTGGCTAAGCTGCCAGTCTTTTTTAAGGTGTTGGGCCAGCAGCGGCAGGCAAAGCAGCGTATACAGACGTGGCAGCGCAAAGCAGCGGTAGAAACGGATCTGGGCAAAGCAGAGCGAGAACCATTTTGGCTCATTGACCCGGCAAAGGCCTTCAGCCACTGGTGTGACAGCTTTTCCAGCCTCTATGTAGAATTGGTAACGAATATGCAGATTCTCACCGGGGCCATGTCCGGTCCGGTGGGGCTGCTGGAACGGCTTGGGCTGCTGCACCGACTGGCGGCGGCCATACAGCAAAAGAGTGCCAGCACGGATTACCTGCAGGCTTTTCGGGAGTGGGAACGAGGGCAACGGTCCACTACTCAGTTTCTGGAAGCATTTGGGCACCGGGGCTTTTATGAGTCCGACCTGGGGCAGCCTCGTTTTCGGGAATACAGCGAGGCAGATTGGGAAGCCCTTCGGAAAGGAGTGGACTTCACTGCTCCATCCAAGCCCCAGCCACGCCGTAAGCGCCAACCACTTTGGGCGTGGTTATTTCGTCCAGTCATTGACCTGATCCACACCCGGGAGTGGATCAGGCACGAAACGATGAAGTTGTTTTGGGAATACCGCGAAGAGCTCAATGGTAAACTGCCTTTTGCGCCGTGGTCTTTTACACAGGCAGAGCTCAGCGCGTTCTTCGAAAATGAATGGCGGGCTGATGAAATGGCAGAGCGGCAACCGCCAAAACCAGTAGGCTGGGATATGGATACCTTCCTGTGCAATCAGTTGGGGCGCCGCCTGCCGGTTACCGTGCTGTCCAACGTTTCTGCCAGTCAGCAAAATCATCAGCAAGGTATTGGGGTCTATCCCGGCAAAGTGAGGGGGCAGGTTTGGCGCGTAGCTTCCGCTGATCTGCGTACCGTAGCACCTCCCCCCTTTCCAGTCATTATTCTGGTAGCGGATGCCCTTGACCCCGGCTGGGTACCCTTTTTCTCAAAGGTAGATGGCGTGGCATCCTACGTAGGCGGGCTGCTTTCCCATGCTTCCATCATGCTGCGGGAGGCGCAGGTGCCGAGCATCACTCAAATTCCAGCTCAGTTAGACTTCCAAACCGGGGACTGGGTGGAAATGGATGCCCAAAAAGGCACGATTCGGCGGGTAGAGGAGGGTTAAGTGCCCCGGATGCTGTATATTTCAGGTCTAAAACACAGACTTCAGTGATATGGCAGACCTGACCCGTAACCTTCCTCAACGTCTCCTTTGGACGCTAATCATTACGGCCCTGTCCGGAGCACTACCACTCGCCGGGCAATTGCAGTGGCTGAAAACCATTCCGGAAATTACCGAAGAGACACCTGCCTGGGCGCAGCTGATGTACGCGCCCGAGCCGAATATCCGCCTGGTAGATAGCGCTTATCAGGCTTACTATCGTACCCATACCTTTGAAAAAAATACCCATACCCAAAACTACAAGCACTGGCGGCCTAAGGTAGAACCCTACGTTCAACAGGATGGAAGCCTAAACTGGCCAACGGCTCAGGAACGCCGCCAAACGGAAACGGCCTATCAGCGTGCACTGTCCGGATACGATGCTCAACGGCAAACCGGAATGTGGACGAATATTGGCCCTTTTGAGACGTTTACGCAAGGGCAGGGACAGTTCGAAGTATCCTGGCAGGTCAATGTCTACACCCTCGATCAGTCGGATACCAATCCTTCCGTGCTGTACTGCGGCACCGAAAGCGGAGGCGTATTCCGGTCAGACAACAGCGGGCAAACCTGGGCGCATGTCTCTGCCAATACGATGATGAACAACGTCCGTATCGTCCGCATCGACCCCAACAATGCATCGGTCGTGTACGCCGGTGACTGGGAGCGCCTTTACCGCACTACAGATGGGGGCGAAAGTTGGGAGATAATCCTGGATGCTGCCGACCTGCCACAGGCTGCACTCGGCGTAAACGCCATAGCGGTCAGCCCGGCAAATGGGCAGCGCATCCTGGTTGGGGGCGTGGGCGGGCTCTGGCTGACCGAAGATGAGGGTGCGAACTGGTCCCACCTGACGGGTGCTTCAGTTTATGATATCGAATTTAAGCCCGATGATCCACAGGTGCTGTACCTGGTACGTAACCACGGTACCGAGCCTCGTTGCATTTTTGAAAAGTCGGAAGATGGCGGCCAAAGCTGGACGGTTAAAGCCGAAGGCTGGTACAATCCCGACCAGAGCAGCCCTTTCCTGAATGATGGCGGTGCGAAGATCGCCGTCTCTCCGCTCGATCCGGACCTGGTGGTCGCCGGGCTGATCGGCAACTCAAAGGCAGGGGACGATGGTTATCTGGGGGTGTGGAAAAGCACGGACAGTGGGGAATCCTGGAGCCTTCAGGGGCCTCACGTGGGCGGGCCCTACGAATACAGCGGTGGGCCTGCCAGTCACAAAAATATTATGATCAATGAGGGTGGGGGAGGCCCGTATCAGGGCTTTTATGATTACGTGCTTGCGATTTCGCCCTTTGACGAAGCGATCATTTATACCGGTGGGGTCAGCCTGTACAAGTCAACAGATGGCGGTGCCTCATTCAACGTCATAGGCGGCTATCAGGGCAACACCTGGATCCACCCCGATATGCAGGAGATTACGGTCGGTCCGGACGGAATGTGGCTTGGCACCGATGGCGGCATAGACTTCACCGATGACGAATTTGCCACGGTAGAGTCGAGGAAGTACGGCATTACGGGCTCTGAGTTTTGGGGCTTTGGCAGTGCCTGGAACGAAGACCTGGTCGTAGGTGGGCGTTACCACAATGGCAATACGGCTATCCGGCCCGAATTTGAGCAGGGGCAGTCCCTGCGGCTGGGCGGAGCGGAGGCCCCAACCGGCTATGTGCAGCCGGGCGGGCGTAATATCGCTTACTTTTCCGATATCAATTCGCAAATTGTGCCGCAGAGTTTGTCCGGTGCCGTATTGCAGGCACCCAAGCTGGAGCTCTACCCCACGGAGTCCTATTTTTCGACCCACTCCAGCGAGATCGAGTTCTTGCCTCATTGCTACAACCATTTCTATCTGGGGCGGGAGAACAAAATTTGGAAAACGACCGATGGCGGACGTTCCTACACCCTGATCGCTGAGTTTGGCAACGATGATCAGCCAGTGATGCAACTGGAAGTTAGCCGGAGTAATCCGGATGTCGTATACGTTTACCAGCGCACTACTTTCACCGGGGCGCACCTGCTGCGCACTGAAGATGGAGGAGCCAACTGGACGGCCCTGGATTTCCCCGGTAGCCCGGTTTCGAAGCGTGCCGGCGGGCTGGCCCTCAATCCCGAAAACGAGAACGACATTTGGGCTTACTTCGCCCATAATGCCAACGACGGGGCCAAGGTCTTCCACTCGGTTGATGGTGGGCAGACCTGGGAAAATGCAACGACCCCGCTGCTGGACGGGCACCGCATTCATACCATGCTCTTTCAGGCGGGTACGGATGGCACGGTGTATATCGGTACCGACAAAGCCGTTTTCTACCGGGATGAAACCATGGAGGACTGGGCATTCTACAACGAAGGCCTGCCGATGCGCACGAACACCAATATTTTCCGACCTTTTTACCGGGATGGCAAACTCCGGGTTGGCACCTACAGTAACGGTGCATGGGAAGCTCCATTGGTGACTCCGAGCCGTTTGATGGTACAGCCTACGGTGGATAAGCTGGAGGCTGGCTGTTCACGGGATACCTTCTACTTTGATGATTACTCTGTACTCCGCCACGAAGGCGCTTCCTGGTCGTGGGCATTTGAGCCCGCCCCCACTTATATTAGCGATCCACAATCCCGCAACCCTAAAGTGGTATTTGGAGCTCCCGGAACTTATACGGCTGTACTCAGCATTACTGATGGTACGGGCGAAAGTGGCATGCGGGCCTTGCCGCCGATCACCGTGGAAGCCTGCCGGGCAGATAGTATGCCCGGCTTGTGCATGGAAACCCAGGAGTGGGGCGATTACGCGATTATTGACGGCCTGCCTGCCACGGCACCCGAGCTCACCCTCACCGCCTGGATACATCCCTACGGCGTACAGGCGGAATACACCGGTATTGCCATAACGGGAAGCGGGCCAGCCGCTGGTCTTAATTTTCGGCCAGATATGGAATTAGGCTACCACTGGCCGGGTGGTGCCTGGTGGTGGAGCAGTGGCCTTTTTGTACCTGCCGATGAATGGTCGCACGTAGCTTTGGTGGTAAAGCCTGATGGCATTACCGTTTACCTGAATGGCGAATCGGCTACCCATACTTTTTCCCCAGAGGCGGTGGATTTCCGCAATACAGCCCTCTTCCTTGGCAGTTACCGGGGATGGGTTCAAAGAGGCTTCAAAGGGCTGATGGATGAGGTCCGGATATACGACCGGGCGTTGTCGACCGCTGAGGTACGCCTAAGCCGTCACCTGACTGCCCGCCCCGAAACAGAACAAGGATTGGTCGGCTATTACCAATTCAATGAAGCAGAGGGCAGTATTCTCAACAAAGCTGGCGTCAACCATGCATTCCTGACCGGAGCTGCCGCCCGAACACTCTCGCAGGCACCGGTAGGAGGTGGGCAAAGTGCGCGGCAAACGGTCCAAAATGCAGGCAGTTATGCTTTCGGAGAGACCGGTGTAAGCCTGAGCCTGAATGCAGATCAGCCCATGGCGTCAGTAGTAGTCGCCACCCGGCTAAATGTACCGCCTAGCCTCGTAGCCGGGCCGATGGTACAGCCCGATACCGGTTACTGGATACTAAACACCTACGGCAACCTGCCAACCGCTGAGCCGGAGACGACCCTGCAGCTTTCCGGTTTTGAGCTTCACCCCAACGCCCCGGGGCAGCCGGAAGCCTTTGAGCTGGCCCGCCGGGATGCCAACGCGGGGGATACGCAGTGGATGACCGCAGGTGCGGCACTGGACGTACTGCCGGACAGCGAGGAAGTCGCCTTTGCATGGGAAGACGCGCTGAATGGTATGGATGGAGCGCAACTGCAAATCCTTCAGGGGGATCTCAACTCTACTGTAGGATGGCCAACGGGGCAGGCGGTTTTGGTGTATCCCAATCCGGTAAGGTCCGGGCAACCGCTGGAAGTTGTGGCTCAGATGGAACTACCTGCTGAGTTTTTCGTATACAATGCTCAGGGCCAACTGGTTTATCAGCAAATACTGGCACGGCAGCAGGTTTCAATCATGCCAAACCTGGCATCAGGTTCGTACACTTACCGGCTTACTGGTGCAAAAAAGATGTATACCGGAAACCTGGTCATTATACGCTAAAGTCCCTATACCCCCCCATTCATACGGTAAGGGTTAATTTGAAAAAACTAAAAGGACACTCATGAAAAGACAAATCTCAGTTTTAGGGGGGATGCTATTCCTCATCGGCATGATAGTGCAGTCCTGTGGGGGCACGCAGGCAGATGCGGCAGGTGCAATGGAAGCCTCTGCGGAACAGTTCACTATGCTGCCGGCATCCGAAACGGGCATTGATTTTGAGAACAAGATTATTGAAAAACCCAATCATCACCTGGGCTACTACGATTATTACTATAACGGGAGTGGCCTGGCTGCCGGTGATTTTAATAACGATGGGCTTACCGATCTGTTCTTCTGTGGTAATCACGCGGACAACACGCTGTACCTGAATGAAGGCGGGCTGAAATTCACTGATGTCACAAAGCAGGCAGGCATTATCTCAACCAATAAATGGTCGACCGGCGCAACGCTGGTGGACATCAATGAAGACGGATGGCTGGATATCTATGTCAGCAACTCCGGGCCCACCAACGACGGGCAGAAGCTGGCCAATCAGTTGTATGTCAATAATCAGGACGGCACCTTCACCGAACAGGCGGAAGCTTACGGCATAGCCGATGCTTCCCGTACAACACAGTCCTCCTTCTTCGATATGGACAATGATGGCGATCTCGACCTCATTGTGATGAACCATTCGCTGCGCAACCGGGAAGGGAATGCGGTAAAATGGCCATCTACATTTGCGGCTCTTGACCCCGAGATACAAGAACAGGACATCAATACCCTCTACCGTAATGACGGCAACGGAAAATTCACCGACATCACCCGGGAAGCGGGCCTGTATAAGCCGGGTTTCGGGCTGGGGCTTGCTATTTCTGACTTTGATGAAGACGGCTTCCTTGATATCTACATTGCCAATGACTACTTCATGCCTGACTTTTTCTACATGAACAACGGTGATGGGACCTTTACGGATAAGATCAAGAGCTATAACTCACACATCTCTTTCTACTCCATGGGGTGTGATGCGGCCGATATCAATAACGACGGCCTGGTCGATTTGTCCGTGGTGGATATGACTCCGGCAGACCACTTCCGCAACAAAACCCTGATGGCCTCCATGAATGTGGATCAGTTTACCTGGCTGAATGACATTCAGGGGTATGCACCGCAGTATATGTTCAATACCCTTCAGCTGAACCGGGGCTTTGGGGTCTTTAGTGAAATTGGCCTCATGGCGGGCACTTCGCAGACCGACTGGAGCTGGGCAGCATTGCTGGCAGATTTCGATAACGATGGGCTCAAAGACTTTCTGGTTACCAATGGCTACTACCGGGATACGAAGGACAACGACTGGCGCATCGGGCTGCAGGAGCGCTACGAGGCAGAAGGCAAATCACCGGAGGTCTACTACAAGCATCTGCTGACAGCGAATTCCCAACCCATTCCCAACTACATGTACCGCAACAAGGGCGACCTGACCTTTGAAGATGTCAGTAAGGCCTGGAACCTGGATGAGCCCTCTTTCTCGCACGGGGCTATATACGCTGATCTGGATCAGGATGGTGACCTCGACATCGTGACCAATAACCTGGCAGGCAAAGCGTTTGTGCTGAAAAACAACAGCCGGGAAAAAGGCAGCGGCAATTATATCCGGTTTAACCTGAAGTCAGGCAGTAACTTTAATGACTGCCTGAACGCCAAGGTGAGGATTTTCTACGGTGACGGGCAGCAGCAAATGACGGAGTACAGCTTTACCCGTGGGTATCAGTCCTATGTGGAACCGGCAGCGCACTTTGGTTTGGGCGAGGCCTCAGCAGTAGACCGGGCTGAAATTCACTGGCCGGACGGGCAGGTGACCACCCTGCAGAAGCCCGGTATCAATCAGGTGCATACCATTGATAAAAATAAGGCACAGCGCACTGCAAAACCGCAAGACAGCCGTCAGCCACTGTTTATGGATATCACAAGCCAGCAGCGGAACCTTACTTTCGTACATCAGGAAAACGACTACAATGACTTTGACACCGAGGTACTGTTGCCACATCGGCAATCCCGTCTGGGGCCATGTGTAGCGGTAGCAGACGTCAATGGTGATGGGCTGGAAGATTTTTACATTGGTGGTGCGAAAGGGCAGCCCGGCGCACTTTATCTGCAGCCGAATACTATGGTTTTTGAGCCTTCTCCGCAACCGGTCTTTGCCGCAGATGTCGGCTTGGAAGATTTGGGCGCACTGTTTTTTGATGCCGATCAGGATGGTGATCTCGATTTGTATGTGGCGAGTGGAGGCGGCGGGGCTTTTCGCGAAGGCAGCAAGCAATTGCAAGACCGTCTGTACCTGAATAACGGCAGTGGGCAATTCTCAAAAGCGGCGGCAGCACTGCCCCGCATCACGGCAAGCACGGCTGTAGTGGAGGCATCAGATTGGGATAAAGATGGCGACCTGGACCTGCTGGTAGGCGGGCGGACCTTCCCCGGGATGTACCCTAATCACCCGCAGTCCTATTTGCTGCGCAACGACGGCGGCCAATTTACGGATGTAACGAAGGAGTTGTACCCTGACCTGGAGCGTATAGGCATGATCACAGACGCCTCCTGGACCGATGTGGACGGAGACGGCTGGGAAGATCTTATGATCGTCGGAGAATGGATGCCCATCACTTACCTGCGCAATCAGGAAGGGCAGCTGCAGTCTATGCCGGTATTGGAAGACAAAGGCATACGCGGCTGGTGGTACAGCATTGAGCCTGGTGATTTTGACGGGGATGGCGATCAGGATTTCATTGCAGGCAACATTGGGCTAAACAATAAATTCCACCCCAGTGAAAAGAAAAACCTGCATGTGTTCTGCAACGATTTTGATAGCAACGGCACACCCGATATTGTGCTGAGCAAGCATTACAAAGGCGAAATTGTTCCCGTTCGGGGGAAGGAGTGCTCGACCACGCAAATGCCTTTCCTTGCCGATAAATTTAAGTCTTATGCCTCCTTCGCTTCTTCCTCCCTGGAAGATATCTACGGGGCGGATATGCTGGCGGAAGCACTGCATCTGCAAGTGGACAATTTCGCTACCGTGTACCTTGAAAATACAGGAAGCGGGTTCAAGATGCATCAATTGCCGAATGAGATACAATTGGCTCCTGTCAACAGCATTGTCGTGGAAGATTTCGATAAAGACGGCTACCTGGATGCGGTGCTGGCCGGCAATATTTTTGAAACAGAGGTAGAAACTGCTGCTTATGACGCAGGCAAGGGTTTGTACCTGAAAGGCCATGGCGATGGCACGTTTTCAACCTCGCTTTACATGCCGGAGAGTGGCCTGTTTGCGCACCGGAATGTAAAGGACATGGCGCTTATCCGTTTAGGCGGGCAGCGTCCGGCCCTGATCATTGGGAATAACGACTCCTCGCCTCAGGTATTTGCCTGGGTGGCAGACCGTGCGGTACAGTAACCCACAAGTGCAGCACGTAGACCGGGAGTAGGGCAACAGCAGCCTTGCTCCCGGTTTTTTATCGGTTGAAGGGGCTTTCATTGACCCAGTTGAACCCACGGCCCATCAGCAGGAATTGCTCCTTGTCCCACCGGGTAGCCTGCACAGATACCGTATCGCCCCGAACGATGCCCCGGAATAGCCAGGTAACCGCACCGGTACGGTCGTAGTACAACGTATCGCTGAAACGCCCCTGGGAGAAAACAGCCCGCTGCGCCGAGGTGTCCACTTCGAGATCAAACCAACGCAGGTGCCCCGGCATGGTTTGTATCACCGCCCGCCCGGGGAATTCTATTGCAATATGCTGCCAGCGCCGCCCATCCGTGATTAGCGGAGGCAGGGTATCCTGATTGCGCACCATCGTATCCACTTTGTACAACCCGTACATGGGCGGCTTAGGCTGATTGGAAAACTGGGTAGTAACGATAGCTGCCAGGGCGAGCCCTCCAATTATCGCCAATCTCTTCAGAATATTCTTGATGTTGCGGTAGCGGGCGCCTGAGAAAAGCTCCGGTGCGTGGGCAGGAGCAGTGGGCTGGTTGAGCACAAAAAGCCGGGCCAGCCGCGGGCCATCAAGTGCCAGCAGGAACAGGCAGAAGAGGACTAAATGGGTAGACAGCAGTTTGACCGGTACGTCATAGCAGAAGTTGAGCACCATCACGTTTGCCATGACACCGAGCGTGACGAGTGCGCCCAGCGTGGTGGTGGGTCGAAACAGCAGCAGGGCCGCTCCCATCAACTCGCCTATGCCCGTAAACAGGTTGTACCCATACGAATAACCCATGAACGTCCACAGCAGCCCCATAGGAGAGGACTCGCCAAACGGTTGCAGCAACCGGTGAAAAGCCGGCTCCGGAAATTGGGCGTGGAGCACTTTGGCCATACCGTAAAGCGCCATCTGCACCACCAGGTAATAGCGCACCACTACAATGAGCGCCTGTAGCAGCCAATCGTAGGCCTGCCGCTTGTCCAGTGTGGTCCAGATGAGCGTACTCAGCAGCGACAGCGACAAAAGGAAGACTACGCTGGCATAATTGTAAAGCCCGTCCCCACTCCCCGTATGCAGGACCTCCGTGCTGATTTCAGCACCGAACAGTGCTTTGGCGAATGCCAAAATAAGAGGGTCCCACAGTCCCCTCAGCAGGTTGGAGATGCCCGACTGATTGGATAGGATAAACAACAGAAAATAGGAGAACAGGAACCGGAAACCAGTCCTTGACAAGGCAGTCCACTTGAGTTGGCGGCTAAGGGTCATAGGGGGCAGCATTAGTTGTTCAGAAGATAGACGAACAAGCAGCCGTGAAAGTTAACAATTCTATCCTATCGGTGTTAAACTCCCGCTTTTGAGCAGTAAATGGCGAGTCACGGCCATTCCAAAGTTGCACAAAAGAAATAAAATCCTTATTTTTGATGTTTAAACACTGAATTGAAATATTCTGCTATGATGAATCAACAATTGCTGGACAGCAAATCGGCAAAAACAGAGACTTCGATACACCCGCTGATTAGCAAACGATGGAGCCCCCGGGCTTTTTCCAGTCAGCCCGTACCACAAGTGATCCTCAATACGCTGTTTGAAGCCGCAAGCTGGGCGGCTAGTGCATTCAACGAGCAGCCCTGGCAGTACATCTACGCGCATCATGCGGACGAAGCAGGTTTCAGCCGTTTACTGTCCTGCCTCAATGAGGGCAATCAGGCCTGGGCAAAGAATGCGGGAGTATTGGTGCTCAGCCTTGCTCAGCCTAATCTGAGCTACAATGGCCGCCCCAACCGGCACTACATGCATGATACCGGTGCTGCCAATACCAGCCTGTTGCTACAGGCGGCAGACCTGGATATCTATGGCCACATGATGGGTGGCTTTGACTATGAAAAAACCGTTGCAGAATTTGATCTGAACAAAGATGGGCTGGAACCGGTCTGTTTTATAGCATTGGGCTACCTGGGCGATCCTGAGCAGCTTGATGAGCCTCTGCGCAGCCGTGAGCAAGCCATCCGCAGCCGCAAACCACTAAATGCCTTCACCCATAAAATTACCGGATCATGAAAATCTTCCTTCCCTTTCTGGCCATTGCCGGGATGTTCGCACTAACGGGCTGTGCTTCTGAAGCCGCACCCCAAGAGTCGGTTAAATCGGTAGCGGTTGCACAGGCCGTTGCCGCCGATCCGGGCTTCAAAAGTGTATTGCATAAAGCAGATACCCGGGGCGAAACCCGTGCCAGCTGGCTGATTGGCAAACACTCCTTTTCCTTCAACCGGTACTATGACCCCGACCGGATGAACTTCGGGCTGCTCCGCGTACTCAACGACGACTGGATTGCCGGCGGTGGCGCATTTCCCATGCACCCGCATGAGAATATGGAAATTATTACCATTCAGCTGGAAGGCGGGCTGCAGCATACCGATAATAACGGTGGTCAGGGCGTCATACGCGAAAACGAGGTGCAGGTGATGTCTGCAGGGACCGGTATCCGGCATTCTGAAGCCAATGCAAGCCCAACGGAAGTATGCAGGCTGTTGCAAACCTGGGTATTTCCTAATCAGATGGGATTAAAGCCCCGTTATGATCAGCGGCGGTTTGATCCGGCTGGCCGGGACAACCAATGGCAGGTACTGGCGTCTCCGGAAGAAGGGGAGGCCCTGTACATTCATCAGCAGGCGGTATACAGCCGGGGCGACTTTGATGCCGGGAAAACAGTTAAGTACCCTATCCGGTATACGGGCAATGGAGTCTACGCATTTGTACTGGAAGGGCAATGCACCATCAACGGGCAGCCGCTGGAGCGGCGTGATGGTTTCGGCGTTTGGGAAACGGATGCCATAACGGTGGAAGCGACCACCGATACGGAATTGATCCTTATTGAGGTCCCGATGATTAACAAAGGATAGCTATGATGTTGCTGCACAATGCTTTCGCACAGGAGTTTGGCACCTATTTACAACTGGGCTTCACCCATATACTGGACCTGCAAGGGTACGATCACATTCTGTTTATTGTAGCCCTCTGCGCGCTATATCGTTGGGAAGAATGGCGTAAGGTGCTGGTACTCGTGACTGCCTTCACTATTGGGCACAGCCTGACGCTGGCGCTGGCTGCCCTGGATGTCATCCGGGTGCCGCAGGGCTGGATTGACCTGCTCATTCCGCTCACTATTTTGCTGACAGCGGTGCATAACATCAGGAGAGGGGCCGTTCAGGACAGTGGGCGGCTATTTGACCGCAGGCAGGTATTTAATTACGGGGCGGCACTGGTATTTGGGCTGATCCACGGGATGGGCTTCTCGAACTACTTCCGGTTTTTGCTTGGTGAGGAAAACAGCATCGTCAATCAGCTGCTGGCCTTCAACCTGGGGCTGGAAGGCGGGCAGTTGATCGTTGTGGGGTTGTTCATGCTGCTGCTGTTGTTGTTTACCCGCGCCCTGCGTGCCCCGCACCGGGAGTGGAACCTCGTGGTGTCAGGGGCGGCAGGCGGCATCGCGATTACCATCATCCTGGAGCTAATGGTAGCGGCATGAGGATGAGGTTGTCTTTGGCTGGCGTTTTGCTGATCGTACTTTGCTGTAGCTGGCACCCGCTGAAGATGAGTTATACTGCCGTGAAATACGAGCCGGAGAGGCGTTGCCTTGAAGTGAGCTTCCGGGTATTCCAGGATGATGTGGAAGCCGCTTTTTTGCGCAACTATGGCTATCGCTGCAATATTGTTCAGCAAGCGGAAGACCCGGAATTGCTCAGCTATCTGGAGGGTTACTTTGATCAGGTCTTCGATCTGTGGGCCGGCGGGGAAGAAATCTGCCTGGATTATCTGCGGATGCAGCCGGAGCAGCAAATGGGGCTGGTGCTTTATTTCAAAAGTACTCCGTTAACACCTCAGCAGCTGAGCAGGCTACAAATATATAATGCGATATTAGTCACCACATTTCCTCAGCAGGTCAATATGTTTTTTCTTGGCCTGGACGCTGACCGCCGCTACACTACCCAAATGGACGTGGAAGAGCAGCAAGTCAGCATAAATTTTGAACAATGAAAATTGACCTTACGCAACACCCGGTGGTGCATAATCCTGAGCGCCGCCGGTTCGAGGTGAAAATCGAGGAGAAAACGGCCGTGGCAGAGTATATCATGACGAGCCAGAAACTGATTCTGTCGCACACCGAGGTGCCCCGGGGGCTGGAAGGGAATGGCATTGGTAGCCACCTTGCCATAGCGGCCCTGACCTATGCGAAAGATAATGATTTAGTCGTGATGCCTCTTTGCCCCTACATGGCGGGTTATATCGCCCGGCATCCGGAGTGGAAAGCCATTCTGGCAGCGGGTATCAATGTCAGCGAATAATGACCCCTTGATATTCCGGAAAAACTCCCGGAGAATACGTACTATTGCAACTGAAACGAATCCATTCCATGAGCAGCATACGCGTTTTTCGGGACGAGGTCCCCACTCTTGATGTCCCCCAAATGATAGAAGTCGACCGTTTGATGACGGAATTCTATGGCATCACTCTTTTACAAATGATGGAAAACGCGGGGCGCTGCCTGGCGATTCTGGCCAGAGACCGCTTTCTAGATGGTATCCCCGCCGGTAAGTCGGTAGCCATCCTGGTTGGGAAAGGCCACAATGGTGGAGGCGCACTGGTTGCTGCCCGCCGGCTCATCAACTGGGGGGCCAAAGTACAAATCTTCCTCAGCCATTCACCCGAAGAGCTCACCAAAGCCACTGCTCAGCAGTATCAGACACTATCGGCGATGGGGGTGAACTTCCTCTCTGTAACTGATCTGCCTCCGCGTATGGAGGGTGAACTCATTATTGATGGCCTTATCGGCTACCGGCTGATGGGCGATCCACAGGGCATCATCAAAGCCTACATTGAGTGGGCCAACCGGCAGGCATCGCCCACACTGGCTCTGGATACGCCTTCTGGCATTGAGCTTTCAGCTGGTACTGTGCACACCCCGGCTGTCAAAGCCCGGGCAACACTTACCCTGGCACTCCCCAAAAAAGGGCTGTATGAGGAAGCGGTGCAACGCTACCGGGGCGAATTATACCTGGGCGATATTTCAGTGCCGCGTACGCTTTATGGTAACCCCGGGCTGGAGATCAATGTCCCTGACCTGTTCACAGAGTCGGATGTGCTTCGGCTTCCTTAGCAATCTCCTGTCTATTATATAGAGGAATGCTTAGTAAAGAGCACGGCTCTGTCCCCTGTGTCTGCCTATCCGTGTCTCCTCACCTGTGGGCTTTGGCCACCGGAAATTGTACTCAAAGAAATAAGAGTCAGGTATTTACACTGGGAAGTGGCTAGCGCTTGCCCTGACAAGCTACGCTTCGTCAGTGGCCGATGTCGCAAATCCAAGATTCCAGACGATGAATGTCTGTACTGTAAGCCAAACATTTATCGTTCCCCCGTGCTGGCCGTCAGCACCAGTAGGTGACCACTTCGTATTGCGTATAATGTAATATGATAAAGGAAAGGAGCGCGGCTTCACGCCGCCCTCCTGCAATAAAGGGCTTATTTGAATCTGTATAAGCCCCCCTTTAAAAGTCTTCTTAGTTGCCTTGAGTTACAGTCGATACGTTATGGTTTCCAGTCATTGAAGTGAAGGAAGAGTGATTGTCGCCAGACTGATGAATGTCAACTGTATTCATATCTCCGGTGATTTCCACCCCGTCGGTAGTGAACCAACTGCTACCTACACGGTTGCCGTCACCATTTTCTTGTATGATATCAATATCGTTATTATCACCATTCACGCTACCGGTTGTAAAGTTGTTGTTGCCGTTGTTGACAGTGATGTCTAAAGTGTTGTCATCTGAACGCTCCGGGAAACTTGAAGAAATACCCCAGGAACCTCTATTGCTGTTTCCATTCACTTCCAGGTTAGCCTCATTGTTGTCGCCTCTAAATCCAAAGCGGTAAAAGTTATCATCCCCCGTTTGTGCGCCGTCTAAAGTATTATTTGCTGAGCCTGCCACCAGTTTCGTTTCCAGGTAGTTGCCACTTCCATCCTGGTCAAAGCTCACACTGTTAGCGTTTGCTCCACCGAATACGCCGGCTTCAACTAAAACGTCATTATCATCACCTTGCTGGATTACATCTACATCGTTGCGGTCTCCCATAACGGTCACATCAATGTTGTTGAAATCTCCGTACTGTTCCATAGTCATCCAGTCATCACCAGCTGAGCCATTGGCTGCATTGCCGTTATCATTACCTGTGATGCTGATAGTAGCAGTATTGGCTTCGTGGTTGCCTCCGCTAATCCCCTGGAGCACCTCTGTTTTGTTGGCATCACCAAGCTGGTCCAGGTCAGTGCGGTTTGCTACAGGAATGGCGCCACCAAAAGCAACCTGCGCTACGTCGGCTTCGTTGTCCATACCAATTTGCTGAACATAAGCCTTGTTCTTTTGATTGCCCTGATACAGGCCCATTGTATTGTTGCTGCCATCCTGAAGCAGGGTGAAATCAGCTGTTGCTCTTTGGCGGGCGGCATCGCCAGCCTGCGTTTTTGAGTTTTGAAGGGTGTTGTCATCACCACTCTGAGTAATAACCGCAGAGTTCTCTTTTACCTCCTGGCTAAGTTGACTCAGGTTGTTCGCTCCGGTCTGTGTAACCGTAGCGCCGTTATTGTTACCGCTTTGGCTTACGTCCGACTTGTTGCCCTGAGCCATAGCCATGCTCACGCCCAATACCAGGGCAAATGCTGTTAGAAGTACCTTTTTCATTGTTCTAAGGTTTGTGTTAATTAGGTTGATTACAAAATGAGAATTTTCACCTTTTGCAGGGATGAGCAGTTAGCCGCGACATACGCGAGTCCTCGCGATAGCAGAGCCTTTATCGCTCTTTCGCCTCCAAATTTTTTGTGATACCTGAAAGTAGAAGATAGTCTGCCGGGCCGTTACGCTGAATCAGTAGGACTCGGACCTGCGACAGACCGTCCAGTATAAAATTACCGGGAGGTAAAACAGGGGGGTAAATAAGAACAAGGCGCCTTGACGGGCCATGACCTTATCCTGAAATTTTGTAGTGTGCACTCTTCCGAATACACAGTATAAAATTACACGCTCCTTTCCTTATTATCCAGACGTTTGGGTCCACAATCCTGCCAAAATACAGCAATACAAGCCCTGTGTGACATAACGTAAACTGGCAGGCCGCCCGAAATGAACCCTGATGATGCCGGCAAGCAGGGCAGGAAGCCATACAGCGCTAACGTGGCGAGTTATACCTTATTGGCATTTCCGCTGTGCCGTAATTCCGGACTGGGATCAGTATAACGGTTTGGACTACCAGTTCGGCTGCTGCAAATGTCATCGCATGTCGGCCATAGATGCATCTTCGAATAAAAAGCGGCGCTCTGTACCGTCAAGCTTAACCGACATAATCGAGGAGGGGCCCACCCCGTCATTGGGCATACTGGTAAAAATGACTCTTCCCCCCGTAGAAGAATACCGGGCCTGAACATCGTTGGTACCGGCAGCCTTTTGTCCTGACAAATTAAGAGTGCTGCCAGTACTAATGCTCCGAATGAAAATTTCCGCATCAATCAGCCGGCCATTGGCGTTTTGGCTTTCGCTGACGTCATAAGTATAGAGTACGGCCGTCCCATCTACTGAAAACATAGGGTTGCCCAGGGTGCCCGGCTGATCAGCCACGAGCATATTCATAGTGCCGGCAGGGTTGATCAGGTAAAGTTCATCCTCGTAGTGGTTGTTGCCTCTTACCCTTGCTGCCACGTGATTAGAGTGAGCGGTCCAGTCGAACCCGGTAAACGCCCTGTTCTGAGGTGCCTGAGCAAATAATTCCATCCCGGTACCATCGGCATTGATTTTGTAAGCCCGGTCAAAATTCATGAACAGAAGTTGCCCGCTGTTAGGCGACCAGGCATAGTCAATCTGCTCAATTTCGTAGCTCATCACGGGAATTTCATCGGTTACCTGACGGACGTTACTGCCATCCCGGTCCATCACAAACAGGTGCGGGGCTGTACCGCTGAAAGAGAGGAAAGCCACTTTTTCCCGGTTGGGGCTCATCCGGGGTTTCCAGCAGTCGCCCATACCGCTTGTCAGTTGAATCTCCTCTATGCTGTTTCCCTGGAAATCGCCGGTCTGCCCGGTAAAAACGTTGAGTTCTCCCGTGATGCTGTCTGCCCGTACGTAGTGGTAGCGGTAATCGGGGAATATTTTGGTTGAGAATTTCCAGACCGGGCCAAAGACGGGCTCCTGCTCTCCATTATCAGCCCTGACCTGCCAAAAGTAGGTGGTGCCGTAGTTGAGGTCTTCCAAAAGTACAGAAGTGTCAGTCGTGGCCTCAGCAACCACCCTGCCTTCCGGGTCGTGTTCTGAATAAAGGAGCACATCGTAGTAGATGGTATCCTGAGTGGTGTTGCCCGGCGACCAGGAAAGCGACAATTCAACCTCGAGCCCTTCCAGCCCATCCTGTGGCTGTGGTTCAACCGGAGTGCTGAGTGCATCAACTGTCTCGGGCTGCGCAATCATCAGGATAGTAGATTGCCGGGTCCGGTCGGGCTCAATTTCCACATTCTGGAGCCCTTCCCGGTATCCATCCGCCTTAATACGTATGGTATAGTTGTCTGCTGCGAGGGAGTCGATAAAGAACCTGCCCTGCTCATCAGAGATGAAAACATTGGTGGTAGGGACCGTTGTGATAATGGCATCGGGTATAGGCTCGAAGGTTTCTTCATCGAGTAGGGTGCCCTCAAGGCTTCCGTAGGCATCGACCTCAATAGGGTCTTCCTGGCAAGCCGCCAGAAAGCCTGTCAGGAGCACAATAAGGAGGAGTTGATAAATGGACTTCATGGTTATACCTGCTTATTTGTTAATGAAAAACTTCACGCCTGCCCGTACCCGCCAGAGGAGGTCATTGTAGCGCCCTGAGCGGATATCGTCCAGCTCATCGGTGAAGAGAAAGTGATAATCAGCGCTGGCATCAAGCGCCATCCAGTCATTGATATAAAATTCCATGCCGATGCCGGTATTGGCCTTAAGGTAAGTCTGTCCAGTCCCGCCTGCGGAAAGGGTGTTGGTCTGGTCCAGGATTGCACCGGCTCCAAGAAACAGGTACGGAGAAAGCCTGTCTCCCGGAAGTATACGTGTAATGAGGTTGAGGTCACCGTACAGGATACGTTCTTCATAGAGCTCGGAAGCTACGGCCAATTGGCTGGTGCCGAGGTTGAGCTGAGCCTGAAAGCGTGGGGAAAGGGAAATGCCAAGGCCTACCTCTGCACCAGGCCTTAATCTTGACTGGGGGTAGTCGCCATCGTAAATCATTCCGCTGGCAGCAACAGTGATGGATGCGCCGGCTTCCCGGTCATAAAGGGTACGGCCAAGCAGTTGGGTCTCCTGCATTTCCGCCCGCTCCTGCTTGAAGAGAGCGACTTGCCGGTCTGTAGCTTTCTGTTGCTCCGGGTCTGCGGCCCATAGTCCATCAATCAGCCCCTCCATAACGAGTGCATAGACGGCTTTTTCTATCGCCTCTGTTACGGCCATTTCGGAAGGTTCGTTGTAGGTGAACCCGGTTTCTGCTTCCAGTAATCGCTGGAACCGTACGAAGCGGAAGAGGCCGGCATCGACCGACTGAGACAGAATGGTTTTGGACGTATAAACGGTCTTGAGGACTTTGCCGTTGGAAGTGGAAATGGCCCGCAGGTAGACGGTAACCCGGTCTTGGCGGTACTGTCCGGAAGCGCCGGCTCCAAAATAGCGGAGCCCGGCTCCACCCGTTACAATATTGGCATCATAGGAAACGATGCCCCCTTCCAGGATAATGCCGGCAAAGAGCAGGGGAGGGAGCACCGGGCCGGCATTGTTCTGTTCGTACTGCTGCCGGCTGGAGCGGATGATTTTACGTTCATTGAGCAGATTAGCCACATTTTCCCGTTCAATAGGGACAAACCAGCCGGAATCATCCATCGCTTTGATAAGGATACTGGTACCGCCCTGTGTGACGGCTGTTGACCAGTTGGCGCCAATCTCGGCGGGCCGGTACTGCCCGGACTGATCGCGGAATTTATATACGGCAGCTACAACTTTCTCTCTGGGCAGGGGCAACCGCCGCAAATCATCGGTGATTTCTGTTTCCTCGCCCAGCCGGGCAGGGGAGCTGCTCAGGGGCTGGTTCATGTATGCCCCACAACTGCTGAGCAGGAGCATCACGATCAGGCTTGGCAGCCAGGTTTTAAAAATGAAATTCATAGTGATTAGAGTTTGGAGCGCCCTTGTGTTTGGAAAAAGCTTAGCCACCCATCTAGCCTATAGAGGAAGACAAAATATATCTTGCTTTCAGTTCATTAAGGCCAGGGCAGCCAAGCCATCCAAACTCTACCTTTCAGCCAAGGGCTTAGTTTTTATAAATACAGGGGGGAGGGGCTGTATTTTACTTTGATTTGGTTAGAAATAGGGTACTGTGATTTGAGTCTGTCCTCCATTGGCGAAGTCAATAATAGTCACGTTGAGCCCGTCCAGGCCAGGGACCACAGTGATTTCAAAGTCGCCGAGGTTGTAAGTGCCTTCTTCCAGCCCGAATTCACCAAACTGGCTGGTGACCAGTTGGCGGGAGATCTGGCTAAGCAATTGACGGTTGAGGGTTTCCGTGAAGTTGTCCAGTGAGCTACGGCTGTTGGCTGGACTCCGCCGGTCTGCATTATTCTCCAGCGCGGGGTCTGTGAGTCCGTTCTGGACATTTGCGGAGTTGAGCATCCAGCTGTAGTTGAGGTAATTGCCGCCAAAGGCAGGGTTCTTAGGCTGGTAAGTGAAATCCTGCGCATGCAGGGAGGATTGCCCTGCCAGCAGAATCAAGCTGAACATGACAAGGAAGGAAAAGGGTTTCATGGTTTCAAAAATTTAGAGTTTGGAAATCATTCCGAAGCAGTGAGGCTTAATACAAGCCGCTGCCAGTTTGGTCGCCTTCGAGCGCCTGCTCGACCTGCGCCTGTTGTACTACTTTTTGGTTGATGTAATTAGCCACTGCCTCGGCAAGCTCCCGGATCAGTTCGGATTTGGGCGGGAGCATTCTGGCAAAGACCTCTTCGCCATCGAGGATGACATTGATGCGGGTAGACCTTCCCGGAGCAGGTTTTTCTTCAATGCGTATAAGGTAGCCCAGCTGTGTTTGCGGCTCCTGCCAGCTTTGATAGAAAGCCTCGTAAAACTCCTGCCCGGAGCGTGTGCGGGTCTCATCCACGATGAAGCCGCCACCGAGCTCTATATCCTGTCCGGCTGAGCCGTACCCGTTTTGCGGGCCATTTTTTTTTATATCCGGAGTAGGTGAAGGAGCCGCTTTGGGCTGGGTATCTTTTTTGGGGATCTCACCAACAACTTCCCTGGCCTGTGCGAGAAGATTTTCACCTTCGTAAATATCCAGTGTAGCGAGTACGTAGCTGCCATCATCGATGTTGACAGACGTGACGGACAGCCGTCGCTCGCCCTCATGGCCAAGTTCAAATGATCCGCCCTGTTTGGAGGAGGACCGGTTTTGCCGGGTATCTATCCTGAGCATGGTGAGCTGGTAGGACAAAGACCGGTCTCTCCCGGAGTTATTGGTGCAGTGGGCGGAAAGTTCAAGCTGGCCATCCGTTTTCGTGACCTTTAGGGTGGCTAGTATATCTTCCGTTTCTTCTGTTTGGGCAACAGCGGCAGTGCTGAAAAAGAGTCCCAGGAAGACGATAAGTGCTGTAATCCTGAAATTCATGGCTTAAGTTTTTTAATTACTGCCCCCGTTCCGGATAGAAGGAGGAAAATTGGATTTGAATATTGGCACCACCGGATTGCCGGACCACGAAAGGGTTTTGGGTGGCCGGTGTGAGGCCATCTTCGACCTGCTGCAGCTGATTGCCATTGCCCTGTTGCTCAACGATCATGTTGACGCCATCGACTTCCGGCGTGAATCCTGCGGGCCCTGAGCGGTCGTAAAGGTTATTATCACCCTGCTGGGCTACGATCATCCGGTTGTTATCGCCACTGAAGCCCCCAAGGTTCGCCTCGTTGTAGAAGCCCTGCTGTGTGACGAGGAGCTCATTAGCCTGCCCGGTATTGGAAAAGTTGATATTGTTGAAACTGCCTCGTTGTTGGAGGTTCAGGCTTTCTTCCGACGTTTGTTGCTGCTGTATAAAGATGTTATTGTTATCGCCCTCCTGTAGCACGCCGAGCCCTTCGGACAGCCCCAGCTCATCCAGGTTGAGCCCATTGTCGAAAAGGGCCTGAGGGGCAGGTGCATTTACGGGCTGACTGTAGCCGGTTATCCAGGCTGATGCGAAAGCGAGGAAAAAGATGAAGTTGCGCATGAGTTTGGAATATCTTGGTTAAGAAAAAACCCGCAGTGCAAAAACCTTGCACTACGGGCATTATGATCTTATGGTGTAGGGCCCTGCTTAACAACGCAATTGTTGTTATTGCCAAAAACCGCTACATGCGAGTTGTTGAATGCTCCGGTCTGTTGGACATCCACCATATTCATGTTACCGAGAATGCCGACTTCAGAGGTATTGAAGCTGCCATTCTGTGAAATATTGATGGTATTGTCGCTACCGATCATGTTAATCGTTGACAAGTGCCCGGTACCATCCTGGTCAATCATTGAGCGGTTGTCGTTACCGAACAACTCAGTGATCAGGGAGGTATGCCCCAGGCCATCCTGCCGGACCTCAGCATAATTATTACTGCCACCAACGTCCCCCAAGACGGAAAGGTGGTCGTTGCCGTTTTGGTAAATATGTGCATCATTGGCATCCCCCATCAGCTGTCCTGCAACTGAGGCGTTATTGTTGCCATTTTGGTAAACTGATGCGTAGTTTTGGTTGCCATTGATCTGCCCGATGAGTGAGCTGTTGTCCTCACCGATCTGATCTACGTAGGCCTCGTTTCCAGTGCCGGTTTGAAAGGTACTGGCAGAATTTCGGGAGCCATTTTGGTTGGTGCGGGCGGTATTGTTGGTACCATCCTGCACTACGATAGCTTCCCCTTCGAATGCATCACCAAGCCCGGCCATCCCCTGATTGATTTCAGCGGAGTTGCTGCCGGTTTGGCTGACGCTTACTTCGTTTTCATTGCCTTGGGTATTGATAAGGGAGGTATTTCCCAATTGAGCAAAACTCAAGGTATGGATGACCAAGAACAGACTTACCGTAAAAAATAAATTTTTCATTGGTTCCTGAATTTGAAAGTGTGCAAAAGCATGGTCGATAAAGAGTTTGGAAACTTTTGTTGTCATCCTAAGGATGGGAGAGCAAGCCTTTGATGACTAGCCCTCCCGATCTTCTTAGCATAGCGGACTTTTCACAAAGTTTAGGGAAAAACCATCTTCCCTTATGAAGATGTGTAAAGCCGAGCTATGTTTCTGTAGGATCTACTTTGCTATAGTCATTTCCTTTCTTCATCTGACTTTCAGCAATTCAGTTGATTAAAGACCGTTGTTCTGATTAACAGTGATATTGTTACCGTTGCCAACTGCGCGGTTAGTAGACATGTGGTTTTCACCAGTCTGATTGATAAGCATTGTGTTGTTATCACCACCGATGAGTACACCATCCTGAGACCACTGGCTGCTGGAGGTCACTTTGTTACCAGTGCCATCCTGATTAACATCAATATCATTGAATGCGCTGCCATCACCTAGTCCACCGGAAATAGTGTTGTTGTCTCCATCCTGCATCAGGTCTATCGTGTTGTCATCAATGGAGCCAGAACCACCAACTGGAACGGCGAGACCGTTGCCGTCAGCGTTAATGAAGATACCGTTGTTGTCTCCAAGCTGGCTGGAAGTGATTGCATTACGGCTGCCTTGCAGCTCATAGCGGGTGCTGTTATCGTTACCATCCTGCATTGAAGTAATAGTGTTATCGTCATTCATACTTCCAGTCATGAAATCGCTGTAGGCATTACCATCGCCCAACTGAGTAACCGTAGTTTCGTTAGCGTCACCTTTCTGATTGACAGCAGCAGAGTTATCGTCACCCATCTGTGTGATTCCGAAGTTGGCAGCGCCGCCTGGAGTAGCATCAAAAGGAGCTGAACCAACGTTGTTACCGTTACCATCCTGGTTAACATCAATGGAGTTACCAGCACCATTAGATGTAGTGCTTGCCTCGTTGCCGCCACCGTTTTGGTCAATTTCGGCATCATTGCCACCTAATTGGCGTACGAAAATACCGTTGTCATCTCCGACTTGGCGCAAGTCTGCGTCATTGGAGCCATTTTGGTTCAGGATAGAGGAGTTGTCATCACCATCCTGGAGCTGGTACCCACGGTTACCATCAATGCCGCCCTGAGCGTTTGCACGAGCAAGGTTGTCATCACCTAGCTGAGTCTGTGTATGCACTTGTGTAGCAGAAGTAGCAGTGTTGCCAAATGTAGTCTGCCCCTGTATGAAGGCGCTGTTGCGATCACCATCCTGAAGCTGTGTAGCGATGTTCCAGTCACCTGCCTGATCAGTTACGGCTGTATTGTCGTCACCCATCTGGTCGATATCTGCACTGTTATCATTGTGAGGTAGTGCAGCTGGTCCAGGAGTGCTTGCGTCTCCCTGTTCAACGGTGGCACTGTTGTTCTGACCGGTTTGGTCTACAGTAGTGGTGTTGTCGTCACCCACTACATTTACGTCTGACTTGTTTGCCTGAGCCATAGCCAGGCTTACGCCCAATACAAGGGCAAATGCGGTTAAAATTACCTTTTTCATTGTTCTAAGGTTTGTGTTAATTAGGTTTATTAAAAAATGGTTGTTCACTGTTTTTGAAGCATAGCTCGGGCATTGCCTCTGGATGCAACAGCACACTAAAGGGCAAAGAAAGGGCTGCCGCCGTACAGGCTACTTAATGTGCTGCACAGCGATACCATACCCTGCATCTGCACATTCCATCACGCAAATAGCATTCAGGGAATATGCATGACAGCATAGCCGGTTCGGAATAGCCGAAATGTAAAATTGTAAGCGGGGGAATAATGAGTGGGAAGTCAATCGCTGGTCACTTCCCGGAAACTTAAATCAGTTATTCATAGTGTTGTATGTCCCTCCATAAGGACAATACAAATGTAAGTAAGGTATTCCGCACAATTCTGACACCTTATGCCACAATTCTGCCAAAGTCAGTTATTCTTGATTTCTTCATTAGGACGCACACCATAATGCTTATAATACACGCTGGAGAAGTAATCCGCTCTTTGGTAGCCAACCATCTTCGCCAGTTTGTTGAGGTCTCCTTTATAGCCTTTCCGGATAATCTCTCTGGCTTTTAGCATTCTGGCCTTGCGAATATATTGGTTCGGTGTTTTGCCCGTCAGTTTTTTTAACTTGCGGTAAAATTGCCGTTCACTTACGAATAGCCGCATCGCTATTTGTGCTACTACAAAAGAAGTGTCTTTCAGGTTGCTCGTAATGATACGGTCAACTCTTGCCAACCACTCTCTTTGCGCTGGAGAATGGTTTGATTTTGATGCTTTGGTTGAAGGGGATAACATAGCTTTGGTGATTGATTGTGATTGTTCCGTGCAGCTGGTAAAATCCGTGATGCTCTGTGTGGTGTGCAATGTGCAACCTTGCAGAACAAAAGCCGGAAAGGACGTCCTGTGCAGGAACGTTGGTTTAATTGCATATTGGCTGGTCTCTCATGGTGAGCCCTGATCTTTAAAAAACATCAATAGACTGGCTGGGGCGAAAACCATATCGTGACTCGAATAGCTTAGAGAAGTAATTGGTTTTCGCATACCCAACCAGGTTGGCCAAATGGCTTATGCTTTTTACTTTTCCAGCATCTAAGAGTGCTTTTGCACGCTCCAGGCGCCAACGTTGCATAAGTTGGTTAGGGGTGCGGCGGGTAACTTTTTTGATTTTCCGGTAAAATTGGCGTTCACTCATGTGCATTTGAGTGGCAATTTCATCTACGGTAAGTGAAGGCGTAGATAGCTGCTGTTCTACTTTCAGCTTAACTTTTTTGAGCCATAGCTCATCCTCACTTGGCGGTTTGCTTTTTTGAAGGTCCCCTTTTGCAATTGAATGAAGGAATGGTGTTGTGTTGGACATTGGGTTCGGTTTAAGTGCTCTATCATTCACCGTGCATACCTGTCCTTGTCAGCATTCAATCTGTTGAGCATAGGCATACTTTCTACGTCAGCCATAGGCTCATTGTAATTTGTGTAAGAGGGATACTTTTTGATATTAGGGCTAAGGCAGTAATTGTTTTCTTAAGAAAATGAAAAGAGTTAAAGCCAGTTGGAATAACCTGGTAAAACAGGCTGTAGTTTGCCCTAATATTAATGATGAGATAAAGGTAAGATTTTTCCAGCCTATTATTCTGCCAACATTGGTGGTTTTGGCTAATTATGCTTGGTTTTGTAACAGGGCTTCCAATTTTAATATTGGTTTAACATCAAGCATGTTGATTTTTACGTTATGTCGGCAAGTTTGGCCTTATAAAACAGCTCCGAACAGTTCTCTTCGGTGAGAATGGCATTGGCGGCCCGGTGCAGGTCTTTGGTGGTAATTTCCTGGTATAAAGCGGCTTCCTGATTGATGAGGTCTGCATCGCCGAGCAACTCGAAAAAGCCAAGGTTCATGGCCTTATTGACTACATTGAGCTCTGAGAAAATCAGTGTGCTTTCCACCTTGTTCTTTAATTTTTCCAGTTCTCTCTCCGGTATTGGAGAAGCTTTGAGCAATTCCAGTTCCTTCCAGATTGCTTCCGCTGCGGCTTCCAGGCTTACCCCTTCTGCTGGCTGGCCTTCAATAACGAGGAGGCCGGGGTCTATACTTCCGGTGACGTAGCAATCAATGGTAGTAAAGAGCTGTTGCTCCTTTAGCAGCCTGCGGTACAGGCGGGAAGAGCTGCCATTGCTGAGCACATCAGAGATCAAATCGACCACATAGTAATCCCTTTGGTAGCGCGAAGGCATATGAAAAGCCAGGTATAGCGCATCCACGGGCACATTGGCTTCATTGATGCGTTTTTCGAACCGCTTCTGTGGGGGCTCCTGAGGCAGTTGCCGCTTTCTTTCTGGGCCACGGGGGATTTCACCAAACCACTTCTCGGCCAAACGGCGGACTTCAGTAGTAGTTACATTCCCTGCTACAGATAAAATGGCATTATTAGGCCGGTAATGGGTGTAGAAAAAGTCCTTCACATCCTCAATTGTAGCATCTTCTACATGCTTGGGCACTTTTCCAATGGTGGGCCAGCGGTAGGGGTGGACCTTGTAGGCCATGTCGGCAATATGGTGCCATACATCCCCGTAAGGCTCGTTGAGGCAGGTCTCTTTGAACTCTTCGAGCACCACTTTGCGCTGCACCTCCAGCACCTCCTCATCAAAATTGAGGGCCATCATGCGGTCGGATTCCAGCCAAAACGCCGTTTCCAGGTTTTCGGCAGGCAGCACCTCGTAGAAGTTAGTGATGTCATTGTTGGTAAAGGCGTTGTTGTCGCCCCCTGCCATTTGGATGGGCGTATCAAAATCAGAAACATTGGCAGAGCCGCCAAACATCAGGTGCTCAAAGAGGTGGGCAAACCCGGTCTTCTCCGGAGATTCATCTCTTGCCCCTACATTATACAGCACGTTTACTGCCACCATGGGGGTGCTGTCGTCCTCATGAACGATGACCCTCAGGCCATTTTGGAGTTCAAACCGCTCGAATTGTATCACTTGCTCTGGCTTATTTTGTTTCCGTTAAACTACTATATGGACACTGCTTGCACAGCGATTGTCCGCTATTTACTGACAAATGCTTGAAAAATCAAGCCCTATGCACCAAACAAGAACATTTCTGCATCTGTCAGGTTGTAATCGATTCCCGAAAAATTAACCACACTGGGCCCGGTGGCAAAACCATTGCCATCATGAAAAGAACAGATATTTCCCGCCTGCGGTATGCCCGCAGCGCCAATCTTCAGCTTGGCCTGATCGCCGCTTTAGGTCTGGTGATCACCGCTTTTAACTGGACTATAGAAGACCACTTTCCTGACCGTTATGAAGAACGTATGCTGACTAATGAGCTGGAATACGAAGTGGTGCGCACCCAATCCGCTCAGCCCCGTCCTAAACCACCGCAGCTACCTACTGCCGAAATAGAACCTGTGGAAGAGCCCATTGCGGCATTCACACCGGAGCCGGTAATCATTGACCTGCCCGTTATTTCAGAACCCGGCCCTGCAGTTGGCACACCGGAACCGGTCATTTATGAACCTGCGCCAATACCGCCCAAACCTAAAGACGAAGCTCCACCTGTTTTTAAGGTCGTGGAAGAAATGCCGGTTTTTGGAGACTGTGCTGTATTGCCTTTAGCCGAGCGGGGGAAGTGCTCCGACGCGGCTTTGCTCAGCTACATCTACAAACACATCCGCTACCCGGGAGCAGCCCGGGAAAATGGCATAGAAGGAACCGTCTATGTGCAGTTTGTGGTGGAAAAGGACGGTAGCGCGAGCCAAGTCAAAATTCTTCGGGATATTGGCGGGGGCTGCGGCAGAGAAGTGGAGCGGGTGGTGGCCAAAATGCCGAAGTGGTCAGTGCCGGGCAAACAGCGGGGGCGGCCGGTGCGTGTACAGTTCAACCTGCCTGTCAAATTTAAACTTCAATAGAATGCACCGGATACTTTTGTTTTTGCTTTTAGGGCCGCTTTTAGCTTGGGGGCAGGCGGAAGAAGGTGCCGCTAAGGAAGAATCTATCTGGCTTAACGGCGATGAACCCCCTTACCTTGCGGCATGTGCAGGAGACAAGGGGCAACGCCGGAGTTGCACAGAATCGTTGTTTTGGGATGCTTTATTAGGCAATCTTGTAAGCCCGGAAATAACAGATCGCCTCAACCCTAAAGCTTATATAGTTTTGCAATTTGAAATTACTGCTGAGGGCTATATGGAAAACGCCCGGATTGCCATAGACCGGTTGGGGCCCTCCTTCGCGGATGCTGCTTTAAGTGCTTTATTGAAAGTCGTCAATAAGGCTGAGAAAATGCGCTGGGTGCCATTCAAATCGTTTGGCAGGGCTCATCGGGTGACCTACAATATACCTCTCCGGGGGTATCATTTTTTAAGATTGAGGGCGTCACAGAACAATCTGGCAAACAAGAGCAAAGAAGATTCTGTAGTTGTGATGCTCACTTTCAGAGGCGCTGGAATGCCTGGTCAGAGGCAGGTGGCTCCATATGCTGTGCCTCAGTTAGCAGCTTGCAATGAGAACACTGTAAAGGGGGGCGTCAGCGAATGCACCCTGTCCCGAATTCAGGAGTACTTGGGAGCCCATTTGCGCTGCCCTTCGCAAGAGAAAGGCTTTTCGCCTCAGTATCCTGGCGTTACCGCCCGCTTTATCATCCGCGCAGATGGGCAGATGGAGCCGGAAGCAGAGGTGGTCCGGACGATTGGGCCAGAATACGGTCGGGCTGTTCGGTTGCTTCTCCGGCAAATGGCTCGCGATACTTCTATAAGGTGGACGCCGGGTGAACGCAGCGGACAGGTTGTGGACACAGAGGTATTCCTTTTTGTGCCTTTGGAAATCTTTGAGCAGGCCTGTTTGAGCAACCCAAAGCTTTTGACACCACCACCCCCGCCGCCACCCCCGCCGCCGATAATCCGTTGCAGTGAAATATTCAAATGGGTGCCAAATATGCCCCGCTTTCCAGGCTGTGAGGATCTGGCAGACCGGAGTGACCGGGAAAAATGTGCAAAGGAGCAATTGAATGCCTACCTGCAATCAAACATTCAGTACCCGGAAGAAGCCGTCCGCCTTGGCATAGAAGGCACAGCTAAAATCCGGTTCATCGTGGAAAAAGACGGAACAGTGAGCAGTGAAACTATTGTGCGTGATCCTGGCGGCGGGCTGGGAGAGGAGGCGTTGCGTATTGTGCAATCCATGCGCCAACAGGGGATTCAATGGGTCATTTCCGGAAGGTCAGGGAGTCGGGCTGTTGATGTGCAGTTTATCGTTCCAGTTGTATTCAGGCTGTCTGACCATATGAAAAAATAAGAATTACTGGTAGTTTTTCGACAGAGCAGTGGCCTGAAGTTTGGGCCCTGCTCTTTTTTTGATTCGACTGCAGTGTGCCAGCGCGGGCAATACAAAGTAAAACGAGTTAATCGCTGGCAATGAGATTTCAAGTCGACATCCTAAAAGAATAATTCCTTTACCTCAATACTTTGAGATAAAATCTGGAATGGCTCTTCTACTTCGTCTTCGTACTTTCTCCAAATGAAATTTGCGATCCAATCAATAAAAATTAGCCTTTTGTTGTTGTGGCTTTCTTCCGGCTGGTAGCTTATTCTCACTGTTGAGCTACGATTGAACCATAACTCCGTTTTCAAAAGATCCGGGTAACTATTAAAACTTTCTCTTGGGACACTTCTTTTATCAGGAATAACATTAACCTTCTTTAGGGCGATGAGATTAGAACAAAGGGCTTCCTTTGCCATGTAGTTGTACAGGATGTTTTCGCTATTTTCTTCCTTGATGCAATCGGGGGTCTTAGATTTTTTGGCAGTTATCGCTCCTATTATAATATTTGGATGCCTTTTGAGCATATTCGAAATATCCCTGGCCATTGACCTGGCTCTTTTGTTTGAAAAGTCAGACCCTTTATATTCTTTTTCTGAGCCCCTCTCTTTATTGAATTTGGTGACGAACCTGTTGATGTGCTTATTTTGTTCATTTGGTATGATTAGGTAGGCAATAGTAAAGAACTGACTTGACCCTCCTTTCCTGAACCTTCTATCCAAAATCCAGCCGAGGTCTCCGCTCTCGTCGAAGTAGGCATCGTAGTCCATTTATCTTTGGTTCCCGGGGGTTAAAAAAGAGGTCTTCAGCGTGATACTAAAGACCTCTTTTGAAGAAGCAACCTACCGGCGACGTACTCAAATTACGTTTAGGATAATGCGCAGTGAACTACGGATCGTCCCGCTTGGAGTAGGATTTTTAAGTCTTCTAAACAAAAATATGTCTTTTTAAGAAAGCATGCAACTGTTCCATACAGTTTTGTATAACAAATCGGTGAAGATATACCTGCGATCCTCTTCGATATACAACTATTTGTTTAGCATCCGCGCTCCAGGCAGAACTTTCAGGAAAAGGTAGCTACCGTAAATCTTTAATTCAGTGTTTTTGAGGATTTGTTTGACATGGCCTGACAATTATCATTCGAGTCCTAATCGGCTGTTTCTTATATTTGGAGCCGTATCAAAAGCCATCTATTATGCCACGCCCGGATTATAGCAAGCTCGAACTAGACTTTGACCTGCTCACCGATCAGATCCCTGAGGGAGAAGCCTGGGAAACCCCTGAGAAAATTGGAGTGCCTCCTTCGGTCACCCCTGATTTTTCCAAAGACCTAAAGCATTTGGCTTACGCTGCCGGATTGCCGCCCTACCTCAGGGGGCCATATAGTTCCATGTATGCCGTTCGCCCGTGGACGATTCGGCAATACGCTGGCTTTTCTACTGCAGAGGAGAGCAACGCCTTCTACCGCCGAAACCTGGAGCAGGGACAAAAAGGCTTGTCGGTCGCTTTTGACCTGGCCACCCACCGGGGTTATGATTCTGACCACGAGCGCGTAAGTGGCGATGTGGGCAAAGCAGGCGTGGCCATCGATTCTGTAGAGGATATGAAAGTCCTCTTCGATCAGATACCACTGGACAAAATGTCGGTGTCCATGACGATGAACGGGGCGGTGATCCCGGTCATGGCCTTCTACATCATCGCAGCCGAGGAGCAAGGAGTGAAGCCGGAGCAACTTAGCGGCACCATTCAGAACGACATTCTCAAGGAGTTCATGGTACGGAACACTTACATTTATCCGCCGCTGCCATCTATGCGGATTATTGCGGATATCTTCGAGTACACGGCTAAGCATATGCCACGCTTCAACTCGATTAGTATCAGTGGGTACCACATGCACGAAGCCGGGGCTACGGCTGATATCGAACTGGCTTATACCCTGGGCGACGGGCTGCAGTACATCCGCGCCGGTTTGCAAGCCGGTTTGAAGATTGACGACTTTGCGCCCCGCCTGTCCTTTTTCTGGGGCATTGGCATGAACCACTTTATGGAAATTGCCAAGATGCGGGCTGGCCGTATGCTTTGGGCTAAAATTGTGAAGCAGTTCAATCCGGAGAACCCCAAGTCCATGGCGCTGCGTACGCACAGTCAGACTTCCGGTTGGAGCCTTACCGAACAGGATCCTTTCAACAACGTCGGGCGTACAGCCATCGAGGCGCTGGCGGCTACGCTGGGCGGCACACAGTCCCTGCACACCAACAGCCTGGACGAAGCGATTGCGCTGCCCACGGATTTCTCTGCCAAGATTGCCCGCGATACACAGATCTACCTCCAGAAAGAATCGGATATTACCAAAGCGGTCGATCCCTGGGCCGGCTCTCACTACGTGGAGTACCTGACCAATGAGTTGGTCAACCGCGCCTGGAAACTGATCGAGGAGGTTGAAGAACTGGGCGGCATGGCTAAAGCGATTGAAGATGGCCTGCCTAAACTCCGTATCGAAGAAGCGGCTGCCCGAAAACAGGCTCGCATTGACAGTGGAAAAGATCAGATTGTAGGCGTCAATGTGTTCCGCCTGGATACGGAAGACCCCATTGATATCCTGGAAGTGGATAATACGGCTGTGCGGGAATCCCAAATCCGCCGTATCAATGAGGTGAAAGCTAACCGTAATGAGGAAGCGGTTCAAAAAGCACTGGAGGCCATATACGAGTGCGCCCGCACCGGGGAGGGCAACCTTCTGGATAAAGCGGTAGATGCAGCAAGAGTCCGGGCTACCCTTGGTGAAATTTCGGATGCGATGGAGCGCCACTTCGGCCGTTTTGTAGCACAGACCAAGTCAATATCCGGAGTGTACTCCAGTGAAATTAAAACCGATCAGGAATTCAAAATGGCACATGAGCTGGCGGACCGTTTTGCAGCACTGGAGGGCCGCCGTCCTCGTATTATGGTAGCCAAGCTGGGGCAGGACGGGCACGATCGTGGTGCCAAGGTGATTGCGACAAGCTTTGCTGACCTGGGCTTTGATGTCGATATTGGTCCGCTCTTCCAGACCCCGGAAGAAGCGGCGCGTCAGGCTGCAGAAAACGATGTGCATATTCTGGGCATCTCTTCTCTGGCTGCCGGCCACAAAACGCTTGTTCCGGCTACTATCAAAGCCTTGGAGGCCATTGGGCGCGAAGATATTATGGTGGTGGTAGGTGGTGTCATCCCCGCTCAGGACTATCAGTATTTGTACGATCAGGGAGTTGTGGGCGTTTTCGGGCCTGGAACAAAGATTGCCAAAGCGGCCTCGCAAATTTTGCAGGTGTTGATTGAGGGCGTAGAGGAGACTACCGTATAAAAAAACACCCCACCTCAATGGGAACGGAGGTGGGGCATCTAACCGCTAATTTTTTGGAACAGCCGGGTGGACTCGTGCCGGGTTATAACCCCCCTTTTGGATATGCTCTGCACGAAATAGCCAGCAACTTAAAAATCAGCAGCGGTAATGGTATTGATTTGACTAAGATTAAAATGGGTCAAACAAACGAACAAATTGTTTATAGTGCTTCACAACGCTCATCTGCGTCGGGAGAATTGCTTATAGCTAAGGGTGTGTTTCCGCTTTAAAGATAACTTTGTGATCATCACTGTCACAATCAGGCAGTCATAGCAGACACCTTGGGTTCGAAGCTTCGGATTTCCCGCACGAGGCGGTCATTAGCACGAGGGGCAAAAAGCGAAGCCATGCCCTCGCGGTCGTCCTGTACTTCAATGCGCAGCTCTTTGGCAAAACGCTTCGCCAAATCGCCCATGCTACAGGCAAATGTTTTGGTTTTGCCCATCGCCATGAACTGATCAATAACAGCGGTACGGATTAGCTCATAAGCATCAAGTTGCAACAGCATTTGCCGTTGTGTTTTGCCCTGAGCGGGTTTGCCCATCGCCATTAGTTTGCGCCTCAGTCCGGTCGCAGAATAGCCCAGGACCTCAGCACGGTATTTCCACCAGTTGGCGGTCTGACCGCCGTTGCGGGCCTCGTATACTTTAAGGTGGCTCTTTTCTGCCGCTTCCTGACAGGACACCATGCTCATCGCCTTGGTCAGTTCCAAAACCTTCATCACATCTTCTTCATTGAGGCGGGCTGTATTGGCTTGCGCTTCTTCCGATTCAGTATGCGATAACAGTTTGGCATACTTCAGCTTCACCTTGCTTTTGGACGACAGGCAAATGAGCTTGGCCAGCTCTACGGTCAGGTAATAATCCTTTAAAATTGGATTGCCCTTGATCTTCCGGTTGGCGAAGTCACGAAGCTTCTCAGGCCGGCGGATGTCATCCCGGAACTCGTAGATGTCCGTAATCCACCGCTTCACATTGGTCGCGTAGTGGTGGTCGGTGAGCTGCAGCGCCTGATGCAATTCAGTAGCGGCTACTACTTTCGTTCCTTTTTTGCTGATGTAAATGGGCAGGTCCATATGCTACGTATCTGATTACGTATACAAAAATGCACGAAATGTTTTTATTTGTCAAGTTTTTAAACAAATAATTTTTCACTTTTTTGTTGCTTCTCTTTTTTTGTTGCTTTAGTTATTGTTTGTCAGGTGTTTAGGGGTGTGATTTTTAGAGGGTTATTCCTGTTTAAAATAGAGTTTAATTTATTTGGTGATGTTTTAGAGGGCGATAAAATGGAGGGTTGTTTTAAATGAGTAGCTTTAAATTAGCCCTGCAAGGCCTTGCAACAGTTACTTGCAGTTTGCGCTCTCAGGTTAGGAAAGGGGAATGTATTTTAAGAAATCGCGTTATTTCTTAAAGTCAACTTTACCAAATCACGTAATTTCCAAAAAGTTGGGAAACCTACCACCAAGCCACCTACGACACGGTAGACCAGGACAACTTTCTAAACTTTGTGGTGTAGCGCAACCGGGGCGTACGCTGCTACTTGTCTGTATTCACAAGCAGCCCCAGTCCCCCCATTTTTTGCAGCAGCGCTTCATTGACACTGAGGTCATAGTCTATGGGGCCACCCACGACTTCCAATTCTGTTGAACCCGGTGGGATGAGGGCGTGGCTGGGATAGCCGCATAGCTTCAGTTCTCCGCAAAGCTGTTCGGTCTGACGGGCGGTGAGCAAGTGGTGCGCTCCACTCAGGTTATGCGCTTCGATGACGGACCTCCACCTCGGCTCCGGCGACCGGGAGGCGAGGAACAGCGGTTGCACCCGGCTGGTATCCATTTTGGCCAGAAAGGCATTGTAGTGCGGTATTTCCCGCATACAGGGGCTGCACCAGGTGCCCCAGCTGACCAGATAGATGTACTTTTCCTGGTAGGGCTGCAGCAGCTGCTTCAGGTCTTCGGAGGCTAGGTCTATACTTTGGGCATCGTTATTGGTGGGCGCGATTTCCGGGTTGGTATAAGGCTCGTAGAGCGCTTCCAAATCTTTGAGGAGGCCCTCGTGGGTAATATGCGCTTTGTATTCTTCGTATAGTGCCCACCGGTCAGCATCTGTTAGTTGTGTAGACTCTGCCAGGCTATACAGAGACCGGATTAGCAGGGCTTCGCGCAGGGTTCGGTTTTCGGTTGCAAAGGCAGCTTCGAGCATAGCCCGTTTGATCACCTTTGCATCGCCCCTAATATTTTCGAATTCGTGTAGTTGATATTGGGTCTCCGCTAGAAAGTAATGGTAGTATACATTCAGGAAGCGGCGGTAATATAAATTGGCCTCATAGCTGGGATGGTATTTAAAACGGTCTACGTCTGCTGCGTATTGGGGTGGGAATGCCACGGTAGAGGGCTGTATATCCTGGCTCAAAGGTTTAAACAACCGATAGTTCAGCTTCTGCCTCAGGTACTTGAAGTATATATCGTTTTGTGCCCACTGATATAAAAAAGGGTGTAGTTCATGCGCATCATGGTAGGCCTCAAGAAAGGCTGTTCGCCGCGCGCGGATGGTCTGCAATGCCGCCAGAAAGGAGTCGATTTCCATGGTTTCCATCTCTTTGGTATACACATAATTGGGACCATCGTCCAAATCTGCTTCCAGATATGCGTGCAATTGCTGATGCAATTCCTCCGTGATTGCACTGCCGCTGACCCCTAACCCATCCTCGCCACGGTAAACCAACTCTATATGTTCGTTAGGAATCAATAAGACATGGTGGTACTCCCGGGCTCCAATGAAAGCTTCAATGGTATGTGGTAACTCCAACTCCAGCCGAAATCGCCCCATGCTGTCAATAGGGCACCGGTGCCGGACCGCCTCCCCGGAGTTCAGGTCATCGTAAGACACTACAAGTGCTTCCACATCACTAGCGGGGCCATAGGGCACTACAGTTCCAGTAAGGACGGTCTTGCCAGGCTCCATTAATGCGGAATCTTCCGGTGTGCAGCTGACGGTAAACAGGGCTGCGATGGTCAAGGTAGTAAGTAAGAGGTCGCGCATAGCAGTAGGGTTTCTTATAAAAATAACCATTTTTCGGTTAAATGTCTACTGCTCAGCGCTTTTTGCTATCAGGATCAACCGGTTTCCTGCTTTGCAATGCTGCGGTGTAAAGTTTTTGGCGTGCCAAAGTTCTGCACCATCCTTCCCAGTCCCTCCTCGTACCCCGTCACTTCAAAACCCGGGAACCGCTCCCGAAATTTCCGGTCGGACATCACATAGGGGTAGCGGAACTGATAGCCCATCTCCCGCACTTCGCGCAGGGGCGGGATGAACAAGCCGGTCAGGCGTTGCAGCCAGAATGGTAGCATGCGGGCTTTGAAAGCAGTGCCAAGAAGCTGGTTGAAAATAGTTGTGGCCTCCTGCATGGTAATGGGCGGGTTTACCGGCAGGTGCCAGGTCTGCCCGTAGGTGTCTTCCGCCAGAGCCAGGGCAACCAGCGCCCGGCCAATATCTACTGTATCTGAATACGTATGAGGAATGTCGGGTGGAAAGAGTAACTGCGGCGCCTTGCCCTTCAGCATGTGCTCCAGGAAGGAAACATAAAGCATGCTGTTGGTGGCGTAAGGCCCGTAAAAGTCGGCCGCCCGCCCAATAACGGCCTGTACCGTTCCCTTGTCCATAGCGCTTTTCAGCAAGTCGAGGGTAGCCTTCCTGGCTTTGCCTTTCTCGCTTTCCGGCTGTTGAGGATGGGATTCGTCAAAGGGTTGCTGAAGTGGAGCCGGGCCATACATGTACACGTTGTCCAGGAAGATGAGCCGGGCATCGTTTGCCGCACAGGCATTGATGACGTTGCGCATCAACAGCGGCCAGTCCCGTCTCCAAACCAATGCAGCATAGGGCAGCCCTACGCACAAATAGACGTGGGAAGACCCGCGGATGGCCCGATGGGCGTCTTCCACCTGCAATAAATCTGCGGGCACTGTGGCTATTCCCGATTTATATATGGAGCGGCTGACGGCACGTGCCGGAAGCCCCCGGCCGAGCAGCTCATCGACAACGGCCCGGCCAACTGCGCCGGAAGCACCAAGGACGGTGTGCAAATTGTAGTGAGGCATAAACAATGATTTTGCCTTAAAGCTAAGGAGTGGTCATGCCCCAGTCCACCTTTTTGCCGCCAAGGGCCGTAAAGCGCTGGCGAATCAGCATAAAACCAAAATGAAGCGTAAGTAGCGAGAAAACGATTATTCCTCGGACTGCCTGTACGGCAAGGTAAAAAAGAACGTGCTCCCTTCACCAGGGCCAACGGATTCCACCCAAATCTTGCCTTTGTGCTGCTCCACGATCTTCTTGCAAATACTCAGACCCAGCCCGTTGCCTTCAAACTGCTGCTCCCGGTCGGCCCGCTGGAATAAACCAAAAATGCGTTTCTGGTCTGCTGGCCTGAGCCCGATCCCGTTATCCTTAACGGCAAACCGGTACCCATTTTGTGTAGGCTCTGCTTCCAGATGGATGAATGGCATACGGCCTTCCGGGGTGAATTTGATGGCATTGATGATCAGGTTCTGGAGCAACTGTTGCATTTGCCGGTAATTGGCCTGAATGGTGGGCAGGTTTTGGTATTGAAGCTGAGCTTTACGCTGCTGAAGGGTCAAAGACAGTTGCCCTTCAATTTTGTAAACCAATTGTTGAAAGTCCACCTCTTTCATGTCCTGTACAGAGGAGGTCGACACCCGTGCATATCGAAGCAGCGCATCTATGATATCACTAAATCTTTTGACCTCTTCCCAAATCATTTCGATGTACTCGCGGCTGGCCGGGCTGATGCCAGACTGATCGCGCCGAAGTAGATCAGCAAAGCCCTGCACATTGCGCAGTGGTGCTTTCAGGTCGTGGGAGACCACATAGGCAAACTGTTCCAACTCCGCATTGGAGCGCAGCAAATCATTGGCTTTGGCTTCGAGCATCTGCTCCATGCGGCGGCGCTCCCTGATTTCCTGTTTGAGCAGCTCATTGGTCCGGAAATTATACATCAGGTAGCTGGCCTTAGTAGCCATTACGGTGAAGGCGTGCCGGTCTTTCGGGTTGATGGGGTCATAAAACCGCTGATCGGCTTTCTGCTGACCAGCAACGACGAGACCGTAGAAGGAGTTGTCGGGGCGGTACATAGGAGCTACGAGGGCGTCCTCCAATTGCAGAAAAGCCAGTTTGGTTTTAAAAGACGGGTGCTCGCCCAACAAAAAACCTGCACGCTCAGGCAGGTCTTTGGACAGTAATGGCAATACGCAGGGAATCACCGTATTGTTGAACCCAAATTGCCCAATGACCTGAAGTTGTCCATCCTCCCGGCATTCAGCAAATAAGCAGTGGGGCTGCTGAAAAGCTTGTATGAAATACTCCGTTGCCACTGTGGCAAAGCCTTCTATAGAATCCTGGAAAAGGCCTTCTTTACTAAAATCCTGTATGATTTTGAACCGGTTGAGTTCCTCATCAAGCTCGTTCTTGATAGAGATCAGCTGCTGCTGCGTGCTGATACCACGGGTGACCCGGTCTTGCAATTCTGCGCAGAGCCGGCTCAGTTCTTCATAGCTGAGCTTATCCTGGTCTGAGGAGTCAACGGGGTCCATAAGCCTATCGTCTGATCAGTGCATAAATTGAAGTCGTATAGTTGTGAAAAAGGTTTTTGGCTTTTAACCGGGTGAATTCCCCAAACCCATACATGCCCAGCCAGGGTAGGGGCGTGCCCTTAGTAAGGGGCTGCTGCATATTCTCGATAATCTCATCCTTGACGATTGCGTCAAACATGGCCCGGCCGCGCGCTGCACAGTCCGTGTGGAAAACCGCAGCCACTTCCCGGTTGCCAATTTGGGCCGTTAGGCGCTTCATCATTCGGTCCAGTCCGCCAAAAATCAGTTCTTCGTCTCTTTCCACTATCCAAAGGCGGGTGCCCTGGGGGCAATCTACCGGCATATAAAAACTACCGTCTTCATCTACTTTCACGATAACCCGCAGGATATGATTATTATCATAAGGTTCCCGAAAGTCTTCAGGCAGTAGTTCTGCCATACCCGCTACCGGGATACAGGGCCCGGGGTGAGTATCCGCCGGGAAGTCAAGCTTGCTCATCAGATAAGGCCACGCTGCCTCTCCTTCTATCTCGATAACCCGGTTGCCTTCTGACCGGGTCACCGAAAAAGGTTGCCCAATGGGTACGCTGCCGTGGTGCACGCCCATTTCCACTGTCAATGTGGGGTCAGAATAGCCAATCATGATCGCTCCCCGTTCCAATACCTTACCATCAGCAAACTGGTAGGAGCTAATAGCGCGCATATTATCAGAGCTGGTGCCGCCAAAAATGGGAATGTTCTCTCCGAATACAGACTCAATGCCTTCAATGGCACGGTCGGCAGCAATATCAATACCAGAGGCGAGAAATTGTATCATATTGATATCCGCTCCTGTTGTTTTCAGTTCCAGTGCCATTTTTCGGGCTTCTTCATAGGAGTTGTGCCCGCGGATGTTGTCGCAGCTCGTCACATGGTATTCCTGTGCTTCGCCGGGTACGATTGCCATCACTCCCAGTGCACGCATACTTTCATTGGCGCCTTCCTTGCCAATTACGCCCGCACAGGTACAACCTACGAGCTCTGCCTGCGGGCAAACTTCGCGGGCACCAGCTATGATTTCATCAAAGTCGTGCCCAATGGTACTATGAACCACGATCAGCATTTTATCCCGAAAAGTGCTGGGCGGCGCTTCACCTAACGCAGCAGTAAGGCACTGCTGAATGGCCTTTTTAGAATTAACCTGCCCGTTGCTGGCAGAATAAAAATTCAACATCGTTTTGGTGTTTAGTTGAGTTTGGAGAAAAACATTTGGCGGCAATTGGCATTTAAATATACTAATTTCATTGATCTATCCGGGGCATTCCGGATTTTTTAAACTTTATGTAATCAAAATTCGGAATGGACCTTTACGCTACTTTTGACTTCGATGCCTTCCCGGTTGTGGTGGTTGCCTTCACAGGAAGCCAGGCAACGGAAGAGAATTTCCGGCAGTACCTCAATGATTTATACGAAGCTTATGACCGGGCGTTGCCCTTTGCCTATCTTTTTGATGCACAAAATGCTGTATTGCCGGGATTTAAATTCCAAAAGATGCAGGCCGAATGGCTGAAGGCGAATGAAAGCCTGATGAAAAAACACTGCCAGGGCACAGCTTACCACATTCCAAACTCCATCATCCGGACTGCGCTTAAGGGTATTTTTGCGCTACAAAAGCAGCCGGTGCCCTATAAAGTAGCAGGGGATTTCCAAACGGCAATGCAGTGGTGCAAAGACGCAGTAACTTCAGGTTAACGCGCGGCGGCCCGCCGCAACCGGTCATTGATGGCCCGCCCAAGCCCTTCTTCCGGGAGCAGCTCAGCTACGATAACGGACAAGGGTTGACTATCGAGCTGCCGCATCCCTGCAAACAACCTCCGGGCGGCTTCCTGATCGTCCCCTGAGGGGGATAGAATTAACTGCTGTGCTTTGGGCACGCCATGAAATGCCTCTTGAAACCGGATGCAGCCTATCTCTTCAACCCGATATTTTGCGATGAAGTCTTCAGGGTTGCCCAAAACCATGGGCGTGCGCGGGGCATAATGGCTTTTTAGCATTCCAGGTGCCTGTGGGTTGGATGAAGAATGAGCTCTGACCTCAACCGGGCCAGCCACACCTTCCAGGGCTTCTACAGCGATGCCGCCTTTACGGTAGACTGTGGGCTTCCCTGCTGGGAACCCTACGATGGTACTTTCCAGGCCTATCTCGCAGGGCCCGCCATCCAGAATATAAGGTATTTGTGGACCGAGTTGCTCATCGACATGTGCTGCCGTAGTTGGGCTGATGTACCCAAAAGGGTTGGCACTTGGTGCTGAGAGTGGGAAGTCGAGCCTTGAAAGCAACTGCTGTGCCATGGGGTGGGCCGGTATGCGCACTGCCACCAGCGCAGATCCGGCGGTGACTATATCGGGCACTTGTTCTGATTTTTCCAGGAGTAGTGTTAGAGGGCCGGGCATAAAAGCAGCAGCCAGTACGGCCGCGGCTTCAGGTATAGCTTTTACATAAGGGGAGACAGCAGAGAAAGCAGGCAAGTGGATGATCAGCGGGTCAAAACTCGGACGGTTCTTAACTTTAAAAATTTGAGAGACAGCGGAAAGGTCAAGTGCATTGCCGGCAAGGCCATACACCGTTTCGGTAGGAATAGCAACCAATTGCCCTGCTTTCAACAAAGCCACCGCGTGATTAATATCTGTGCCGATCATTGCCAACTTTTGTTTAGCCTGCAAAAATCAACACTTTAGCGGGAATTTCAAAGAACCGGACCTGCATATCAAAACATACGCGATAACCGCCAACGAAGCCACTGCCATCCGGTAGTACGGTAATTAATGCTGAGCTGCCCATCGGGTCGACGACTCAGTATTTCCCTACGGCCAAGGGTCACGGATATGTCCTGAGGCATCTGCTTCAAAGACTCCAGTAATTTACCTGCTTCGGCAGGTTGGATATGAGGCCGGACAGAAGAAAGGAAGTGCCGGAAAGTCGGGGCGTTCTCAAAGTGAAGGCGAATCTGATTATCGGGCCGGGAAGCAGTAAAACGTGCTTCACCATGGGGCGACTCCAGATTGAGTTGCCCTTCAATGGACAGCTGGGAAAGATAGGTGGAAATATTCATCGCGATAGGTCTAAAAACAGGCATTGCTCTCGGGGGAGAGCAATGCACAGGGTTCAGTGTAGGGATATCTTATTTCTCAGTAGTTGTGATTTTCAGCGTACCGTTCATTTTCCACTGTGCATGCTCTGCATCATCAGCGGTACTGCTGGGCACGTGAAGTTCGAAACCCTCAAACTGATAAGAAATTTCTGCGTTTCTGCCAGTTAGGCGTTCAAACAATCCAATCGCGAGGTCTGGCCAATTCTTAGTTTCGTTAGTCATTTTCTCTTCTTTAGTTTACTAATTTTCAATGATATAACGAGAGTGGCCCTTCGATGTTCAGGCTATTTGCAACTGTTCCCGCCGGCGCAGTAGCCAAAACCCACCGGCAGCTACAGCGCTTGCTGCGAAAAGCACATACCAGAGCGTTCCGAAACCTGCCCAGGCTACCAGTTGCAGCCCCAGATTGGGTGCTATAACGTGCGAAAGGGAGTAGGTGACCGAAAACAGGCCCATGTAAGCCCCCCGGTTGCGTTTATTGGTAAAGCCCATAGCCATGGTAGCGATGAAGGGCAGGCTCAGAATTTCCCCGAAAGTCAGCATCAGCATGGCAGCAAGGGCGACCCATGCCGCCGTGCCCAGACCACTGAATAACAGGTAAGTCAGACCGATCATAAAGGTGCCAAGTGTGATGATCTGTGTAGCACTGAAGCGGCGCTCCAGCACATAGATCAGGGGCATCTCAATTAGGGCGATCACCAAGCCATTCATGGCCATCAGCCGGCCAATCTGCCCCTCGTCGAGCAGGACTTCCTGCTTAAAATAGACCGGAAGGGTAGAAAACAATTGCATAAAGGCAATCGCATTGAGCAAAGCCAGCAGCAGGAAAAATAAATATCGCTTATCGTGGTGGGCTTTGCCCTGAAAAATGCCTGTTTCGGTTTCTTCCTCCTCATCGGTTTCCAGGAAGCGCTTAGGTAGAGCAGCCCGGAAAAAGAGAGCGGCAGCTATGCAGGTCAGCCCGTCCACCCAAAACAGCCATTCGTACCCGTAGGCAATAGCGACCATACCACCTACGGCGGGCCCTACAGCCCAGCCCAGATTGATAGCGAGACGGAGCAGGGCTACTGCCCGGGTCCGGTTGGCGCTGTGGCTGTAAGCGGCTACAGCCGCGAAGTTGGCCGGGCGGAAAGCATCTGCTACCGTACTGGCCAGGAATACCATCGCGCAAAGCCCGTAGAAGCCTTTCACCTGCCCCAGCGCAATGAAGATAAACCCGCTCAGGAATAACGACCAAAACTGCGTCTCGTAGAACCCAATCCGGTCTACAAGTTTGCCACCCGCATAAGCGCCAAGAATGGAGCCTCCGCCAAAGCAGCTCATGATCCAGCCCGCCTGGGACAGGCTGAAGCCTACGTCTTGTGTAAGATAAACAGAAAGGAAAGGAAGGACCATCGTGCCGGCCCGGTTGATGAGCATTACGCTGGAAAGGAGCCATATCTCTTTGGACAGCCCCCGGAAGGCATCCACATAAACAGCAAAACCTTTTTGGAACATTGGGTGTACTTTTCAGCAGCGGTTGCCTGCTATAGTTATGCAGTAATTATGGAATACTACACACAGGCACTGCGGATAAGTTCCCCGGCAGGACTAAATTATGATTGCTTTTCGCGGTCTTCGTACCAATGCCCGTCTGAAAAGGTCTTTTCACTGCGCTCGCTGGAACGCAAGACAATCACGGTCTGTACCAGGAGTAGTACCGGCACCAGGAACATGCCCAGACCGATTACCAAGCCCGTGGGGTAAAGCATCATTAAGACGACACTCAGTACCAGAACCGCGAAAATCCAGGCCGTAGCCGTTTTGTAATGCATAAAAAATGGTTTTAGGCAGCCGTTAATACGTCTGCTTCGAGTTCGTTGAGGACATCCAGCCAGCATCCGCCGTTATAGACCTCTTCAAAACCGAGGGTTTGTAAGGACAGGGCGACTAATCCGGAACGGTAGCCTTCTTCGCAGAAAAAGACGAGCGGTTTGGGGTATTCCATCAGCTCATCCAGATAGTAAAGGTGAAGGTCCCACGGAATGTTTACCGATCCTGGTACATTGCATTGGTCAAACTCTTCCCGGTAGCGCACGTCAATCAGCGTTCCGGCTCTGACGTTCTTGATATCTTTAGTCCACATGATAATCAGGTTTATGGTGAAAAAGCAAGATGAGATTCAAAATACGAATATCTGAGCCTGCCTGCACTGTCATTTATCACCCTAAGGCACTGATTTTCAAAATTATGCTGACTTTCGGACTAAAAAACAAACTGTCCAGGCAAGGAAGCCTTGCCTGGACAGTTGCATTCGAACTATTAATCCACAAGCGGCTCCACCGTGTAACCTGCCTCCCGCAACAGCGCGATCACCCCTTCCTCACCGCCAAGGTGGCCTGCACCAACGGCGAAGAACGTAGGCCGCTGTTTCATAGCTTCCTCCATGATGGGGATCCAGTTGCGGTTGCGGCGCACCAGCAGCAGGTCTTCGTACCCGGCAATGCCGCCTTCCTCGTCCATCATGCTCTGCATAGCATAGATGTCCTGATCTTTGTAGAGCTTGACCATCTCATCAAACTGATCAGTGGCGCCACCGCCTTCAGCGTTGATGGCATCCATCAGCATTTTGGCCTGCACGCTGTAGGGGATGCTGTCAAACATGCTCATCTGGAACTCAGCGGTCTCCAGCCCGTCAATGTCCATTTCCCTTTCCTGCGCCATTTTCATGAATTCCATCTCGTAGGAAACCATGCTGCTCTCGGCATTGGGATTGAAGCTCATCATGTCCTCGCCGCTGCCCAGTACCGACAGGAACATCGGCTTGATGCGGTCCACAAACATCATCGGTAGCCCTGCCTGCTGGAAGTGCGCGCTGACCTGTGCGTATTCCTCTTCGGTCAGTAAGTCCTTAAGGGTTGTGTCGCCCACCATGAAGGCCTTCATCATCAGCGGCATCATTTTGGACATGTCTGTCATGTCTTCCATGTCAATTTCAAAAGCTACATGCTTAACAGACTCAAAAGCTTTCTTAGCCGACTCGGTCAGGAAGTAGTCGTCCCGGCCAATCATGTGAATAGTGCCGTAAACGTAGGATGGAACCTCGAGGTCGTTGCCTGTTACCTTCCAGAGCAGCGCTTTGTCGGTAGGCGCTGGTGCGTATTTGGCCGAAGCCGGTTGCGCCCAGAGATTAACTGCTGCAATAAGCAGTAGGAAAGAAAATGCGAATCTTCTCATTGGTGTTGACTTAAGATGTACAGGGCAGTACCCGCTTTCTGTAGCGAGCCAGCTGCCCGGAGTATTACAATAGGTTTAAAACGTGAATATTCAGCGCCAAACGGAGCACTATTTACTACAAATGTTGCTCCCTACGATCATACGTTTGAGCGGCCTGAATTATTTTGGCTGGCTGTTTGCGTTCAGATTTTCGTAACAAAGGAATGGGCTTTCGGTTGCATGCCATAGCAGTTTTAAGACCTTTTTACGATATTGGCATCAAAACATGACACCATTCCACCTGGCTTTTCCGGTTAGTGATATTGAGGCCACCCGTCAGTTTTACGAAGGCACCCTGGGCTGCAAAATAGGCCGCAGGGCCGAACGCTGGATCGACTTCGACTTCTTTGGGCATCAGCTATCGGCACACCTGACGGATGAGCGCCCGGCAGACCCTATGACCAACCCGGTAGACGGAAAGACGGTGCCGGTACGCCACTTCGGCGCTATTCTTGACATGGAAACCTGGGAAAAACTGGCGGACCGGCTGCGGGCGGCAGGGACTGATTTTGTCATCGAGCCTTATATCCGCTTTAAGGGGGAACCCGGTGAGCAGGCAACGATGTTTTTCCTCGATCCCAGCGGGAATGCCCTGGAGTTCAAAGCCTTTCGCGACCGGGCGAAGATTTTTGCCACCAGCTAAAACAAAACTGCCCGGAGCGTTATCGATCCGGGCAGTAGGTATTAAGGTTTAGATCATGTTTTCCGGGCGAACCCATTCGTCAAACTGCTCTGCCGTAAGCAGGCCCAGCTCAATGGCCGCTTCCTTGAGGGTGGAGTTCTCAGCATGCGCCTTTTTGGCAATCGCCGCTGCGTTGTCGTACCCAATGTGGGTATTCAGTGCGGTCACCAGCATCAGCGAGTTGTTGAGATTCTGTTTGATACGGTCGTAGTTAGGCTCGATACCCTTGGCGCAATTCTCATCAAAGCTTACACAGGCATCACCGATCAGGCGGGCGGAAGTCAGGAAGTTGAAAATCATCACCGGTTTGAAGACATTCAGTTCAAACTGCCCGGTCATGCCGCCCACGTTGATGGCTACATCATTGCCAACCACCTGCGCCATCGCCATCGTCAGGGCTTCTGACTGGGTCGGATTGACCTTACCAGGCATAATAGATGAACCCGGCTCATTGGCAGGGATGATGAGCTCGCCAATGCCGCAGCGGGGACCGGAAGCCAGCATACGGATGTCGTTGCCAATCTTCATAAGCGAAACGGCGACAGTCTTTAGTGCACCGTGTGACTCTACGATAGCGTCGTGTGCTGCCAGGGATTCGAACTTATTGGGTGCGGTCACGAACGGCAGCCCGGTGAGGTCAGCGATATGCTTCGCCACGTTTTCTGCATAGCCTTCGGGTGTGTTCAGGCCCGTACCAACTGCTGTGCCGCCGAGTGCCAGTTCTGCCAGGTGAGGCAGGGTATTCTTAATGGCACGCAGTCCGTGGTTGAGCTGAGCCACATAGCCGGAAAGCTCCTGGCCCACCGTGACCGGCGTAGCATCCATAAAGTGAGTACGGCCGATTTTCACGACGTCCATGAACTCCTTTGACTTGGCGTCCAGCGTATCGCGCAGGGCTTCGATGCCCGGGACGGTCGTTTCCATCAGCATCTGGTACGCCGCAATGTGCATGGCCGTAGGGAACGTATCGTTGGATGATTGCGACTTATTGACATCATCGTTAGGGTGGAGGAATTTCTTCTCGTCTGTCAGTTTACCGCCTTTGAGGACATGAGCGCGGTTGGCCACCACCTCATTGACATTCATGTTGGACTGCGTACCGGAGCCAGTCTGCCAGACTACGAGCGGGAACTGATCGTCCAGCTTGCCCGCCAGGATTTCATCGCATACCGCCGCGATAGCTTCCGCTTTGTCAGCCGGCAGAACGCCCGCCTCCTGATTGGTCATAGCCGCTGCCTTTTTGAGAATGGCAAAGGCGCGGATGATCTCCTTCGGCATAGTGTGGCCACCGATGCGGAAGTTCTCGGAAGAGCGCTGGGTCTGGGCAGCCCAGTATTTATCAGCAGGTACATCTATGTACCCAATGCTATCTTTTTCCTTTCTGAATTCCATATTCCTATTGGTTTTTGATCTCTAAATTAAGCGCCGCTAAGGTACAGCATAGCGGGTGATTTTGGGAGCCGACAGCCAAAGATATCGGGCAGGACCGGTCAACTCTGCGGCTTTTTAGGTAAACTTAAAATGAGGCTCGGCGTTATCCCTGTAAGAACGGTCTGTTTGAGTGGCAGGCCGTTGACAAAACGAATAAATTCCATAACTAATCAAAACTCCAAAATTATGGCTTTCGAATTGCCAAAGTTACCTTACGCCTATGACGCCCTGGAGCCGCATATTGACGCGCGCACCATGGAAATCCACCACACAAAGCACCACGCAGGATATACCTCTAAGCTGAATGCCGCTATCGAAGGCACAGACCTGGAGAAGAAAAGTATTAAGGAAATTCTCGCCCATGTATCGAAGCATAGTGCTGGCGTACGAAATAACGGCGGTGGCTTCTACAACCACAAACTGTTCTGGGAAGTAATGTCTCCGGACGGTGGCGGCGAGCCATCCGAGCGCATGAATATCCACAAGGCGATTATGCGCGACTTTGGTTCTTTTGAGAAATTCAAGGATGAATTCGCCAATGCTGCGGCAACACAGTTCGGTTCCGGCTGGGCATGGTTGTGCGTAGACAAAAATGACAAACTGTTCGTCACTTCTACCCCAAATCAGGACAACCCGCTGATGGACGTCGTGGACGCGGACGGCACGCCTATCCTTGGCCTGGACGTATGGGAGCACGCCTACTACCTGAACTATCAGAACCGCCGCCCGGACTATATCGAGGCATTCTTTAATGTCATCGACTGGGGCAAAGTGAGTGAAAATTACAATGACGCGAACGAAGGTGCTTCATCCTTCTAAACTGACATTTTAAGAAAACTTTGACATAGGCGCTTTCCTGGTATTGGGAGAGTGCCTGTTTCTTTTTTAGACGCTGGCTGTCAGTGATTTATTCTTTGTGCAATGCTTGTTTAACGGAATTTGGTATTGTCGTTTGGCAGGCATAGAGACAATAGGCACCTTGCGGCGAGTGGCCAAAATCCGTATCTTTGAGAAAGTTAATAAGATGTTCTTTTACAAACAACATGCTAAAACGATCTGACAGTCATCTGGGTGTCAGGCCGGGAGAAGAATGATATCAAACCCATTTATTCACTTTTAATCCCTTTCCCATGATCATTCTAAGCATTCTTCTGTTGATCCTGATCTTCTTCAATGTCGATGTACTAAAAGAAGCATTTTAGGGTCCCATTCAGAAAATCACATGTACGAAAAAAAGGCTTCCGCAGTAATTTGCGGAAGCCTTTTTCTGTCTAAGGCGCTACTTCGCCCGGCGCACTACTTTCGCCGGGTTTACTTGCCTTTGAGATATAGCAGACCGGGTGAATGCCCCAACACCGGCTTGGGTTAATGCACCCGGTGAGATGTGTATCAGGTTTGCTCATGAAGCTTACCCCTCCATCGTTCTCCCTTACTGCTTCACCGCCTCATAAATCCGCTCGGCCTCTTCAAGAGATAAGGTGCTCGCCATCCCGGCAGAGAAAATGATCTCCTGATCGCCCTGCAGATGGATGTAGCGGAAGTTGTAGTTCAGGTTGTTGCTGTCGAGTGCCATTTCGTAGAGGAAGCCCTTCTCCTCCTCGCTGACGATTCGGGAGAAGTAGCGGTTGGTCTTGACGGTCGCAAGCTGCTCCGCCTTAACGCGCGCCAAATCACTGGTCGTCGCACTCGAAGCCATGATTTGCAGGTCGTAGTTTCCTTCGCCTTTGACCGTGACGTCTTTCATGAGCGTACCCATATTGCGGGCCTTGACTGTAGCACTGTCCGGAGCCATAATTGTAACAGGCACACCGTGCTGCATCAGGTCGGTTTCTACCAAATCTGAGCTTCCATCGGTTTGGCAGCTCCACAATAAAACAACGGACAGGAGGGTAAATAGTACTTTTTTCATTTTATCTGGTTTCATTTTATTCGAATTTCATGCATCAATCCGGGGCAAAATAACGGATTTGCCGACAAATTATTGAGCAACAGCTTTGATAAGCGGCCGCAATTGACCAATTTCGGGCAACGCGCCGGAAACGCGTAGCGGCAGGACACCAAACACCATCTTTTAACCGGGCTCCAATAATCGGGAAAAGCCGTACCTTTGCCCTGCAAATTTTGAACATTCGCTATGATTGAGCGCCTTCACATCCGGAATTACGCCATCATCGAGGAGTTGACGATCGACTTCTCGAAGGGGCTCACCATTATTACTGGTGAAACCGGGGCCGGTAAGTCTATTTTGCTGGGCGCGCTGGGCCTGGTCATGGGCCGGCGTGCGGACATCAAGTCCCTCTACAATCTGGACTCCAAGTGCACCATCGAGGGCTTTTTTAATGTCGAAGCTTATGACCTGCGCAGCTTCTTTGATGAGCATGACCTGGACTTTGATCCTCAGGTGGTCATTCGGCGGGAGATCACGCCTTCCGGCAAATCCCGGGCGTTCGTCAACGATACACCGGTAACGCTCAACGTACTGCAGGACCTGAGCTCCACGCTTATCGACCTGCATCAGCAATTTGACAACCTGGACATCCACAAAGTGTCTTTTCAGCTACGGCTGTTGGATGCCCTGGCAGAGAACCGCCCGCTGCTGGCACAGTACCAAAGCCTGTTTAGTGCTTATCAGCAGGATCAAAAACAGCTCAAAACCCTCATCGCCCGTCAGCAACAGTCTGCCAAGGAGCTCGAGTTCCTGCAGTTCCAGCTGGAGGAGTTCAATACAGCTGAACTGGTGGATGGAGAACAGGAGGAACTGGAGGAAGAGCTCAGCCGCCTGACCAATGCCGAGGACATCAAGCGCACCCTGGCGGCTTCTTTTCAGCAGTTGTCTGAAAGCGAGGTCTCGGTGATCGGGCAAATGGAAGAACTGACGCAGGCTATCAAGTCGGTCAGTAGTTTTGACCGGCGTATTGAAGGGCTCTATGGCCGATTTAGTGGGCTCGTGGAAGAGCTTCGGGATGTGGCGCAGGAGTTTGAGTCTATCGCGGATGAGACCGAGCATGACCCGGAGCGTACGCAGGAAGTGCAGGAGCGCCTCGATATGGTCTACCGGTTGCAAAACAAGCATCAGGTTGCTTCCATCAAAGAGCTTTTGGACATACAGGCAGATTTGCAACAGCAACTTGATGATATTGGTGACCTCAGCCAGGAAATCGAACGGCTACAGCAGTCCACGCAGGAGCAGCGCCAACAGCTGGAGACGATGGCTGAAGAACTGAGCACCCGCCGTCATAGCGTGGTGGGCGGCTTTGAGAACAAAGTCGAGCAAATGCTGGCACAGCTGTCCATGCAGCATGCCAAACTTAAAGTTGATATCAGCAGAACAGAAGACCTCGAGCTTACCGGGTTTGACGAAGTTAATTTCCTGTTCGCCGCCAACAAAGGCGGCCGCCTGCAGCTGATCAAGGATGTGGCCTCGGGTGGTGAATTGTCCCGCCTGACCCTTGTGGTGAAATCCCTCGTGGCCAGTGCCATCCCGCTGCCGACCCTGATCTTCGATGAGATTGATACCGGTATTTCCGGGGACGTGGCCCTGAAGATGGGCTCCATCTTGCGGCAACTCAGCAATGAGCATCAGGTGGTGTCCATTACCCACTCTCCGCAGATCGCCTCCAAGGCTAATGCCCATTACTTTGTGTACAAAAAAGACAAGGAGGACCGCACCGTCACGGAGGTCCGCCCCCTCGAAATGGAAGGCCGGGTGTATGCTATAGCGACTATGCTCAGCCAGGACCCGCCCAGCGAGTCCGCCATCAATACGGCTAAAGAATTATTGCTGCAGAGCAGTTAAATGAAAAGCAGAATTCAAACGATATGAGTACCAACTTACTAGCAGGAAAGCGCGGCGTCATCTTCGGTGCGCTTGATGACAAATCAATCGCCTGGAAAGTGGCCGAGCGCTGTGTGGAAGAAGGCGCCACCATTACCCTGACCAACGCCCCCGTTGCACTGCGTATGGGCGGCATTCAGGAATTGGGCAAAAAACTTAATGCCGAGGTCATCCCGGCCGATGCCACAAGCGAAGCAGATCTTGAGAAACTCTTCGGCGAATCACAGGAAATTCTGGGTGGCAAGATTGACTTCGTGCTGCACGCCATTGGCATGTCGCTCAATGTGCGAAAAAACCGCACCTACACCGACCTGAAGTATGAGTGGATGCAGAAAACATTCGATATTTCAGCTATCTCTTTCCACAAAGTGATGCAGCAACTGTATAAAATGGATGCGATGAGCGAGTGGGGCTCTATTGTGGCTTTAAGCTACATCGCAGCTCAGCGTACCTTCCCGGACTATAGTGAGATGGCGGAGTCTAAAGCCCTGCTCGAGTCCTTTGCCCGTAGCTTTGGCTACCACTTTGCAGAGAAAAAGGTACGCGTGAATACCATTTCCCAGTCTCCAACAGTTACGACTGCCGGCAGCGGTATCAAAGGCTTTCAGGAGTTCTTCGATTATGCCGATAAAATGTCGCCATTGGGCAATGCTTCGGCGGAAGCCTGTGCGGACTATTGCGTAACGATGTTCTCAGACCTGACCCGCATGGTGACCATGCAGAATCTCTACCACGATGGCGGCTTCTCCAATATGGGGATGAGCCCGAAACTGCTGGAAGAGTAAGGTGAAAGTTGAAATGAATCTATACAGAGGGCAGGCTCCAGGGCTTGCCCTTTTCATTAGACCTGCCACATATCACCCCACAGGCGGGACCCTCCGTCGATGTAAAGGGTCTCGCCCGTCACATAATCGGCCAGCGACAGGAATAAGACCGCTTCTGCTACTTCCTCCACCTTGCCCAGCCGCTTTACCGGTATCGTGCTGCTAACCTGAGCCACCATTTCCGGCGGATAGTTTTCCAGGCCAGAGCTTTTGATGATACCAGGTGCCACAGAATTGATGCGCACATTGCGGTTGGCCCACTCCACGGCAAGCGATTTCGTAAGGTTGTCTACACCTGCCCGGGCGGCACCGGTATGTGACATGCCCGGGAAGCCCCGGTAGTGATCTACGATGATATTGACGATGCTGCCTGATTCCTGAGGGAGGAAAAAGGTATTGGCCATGGCTTGTGTCATAAACCAGGTGCCGTTCAGATTAGTGTTGATGACGGCCAGCCAGCCCTTTCGGGCAATGCCTTCAGCAGGGGAGGGGAACTGCCCGCCTGCATTATTGATCAACAGGTCGAGCTTACCGCTCTTGTCCATGATGTATTCCGCCAGCTCATCAATTTTTTCCGGCTCCCGGATGTCGAGGGCGAAGTGGTGGCAGGTGCCCAATTCATTGAGCGCTGCTGCTGCCTCTTTCAGGGGCTCCTCCTTGCGGGAAGCGATGTAGACCTCTGCGCCGTAGTTAAGCAGTTGACGGGCAATTTCGTACCCAATGCCACTGCGGCCGCCGGTGACAAGGGCGGTCTTGCCTTCAAAAATCTTGTCCTGAAACATGTCGTTCGTCTTTTTGCGGAGGGCAAGATAGGAAAATTGGTAGAGTTGGGGGCGGAGGGTTTTACGCTGAGGTCGCAAAGGAGTGGGCGCAAAGATTGCGGAGGGCTCGGGCAGGGTAGGAGGTTTTTGCCTGTAGGCTTACTTTGGTACGTGTTTTCTGACCTCTGAACGCGAAGTACTGTGGGGATGCTAATATTTTCCGGTCATTTTGTCACTTGTTATTGGTTGTTGGTGTCAAAATGACATGTGTTTTGTTGTTTTCCCGGTAAGTTTGTCCGCCCTTCCGGGTTGGTATGCCAATTGCATAGCATAAAGTGTAATTAATCAGACAACCAACAAAAAAGAATACAACCATGACACTTGTAACCGTTAAGCCAAACCGCACTGCAGCCCCCTCGCTTTTCACCGACTTTGACCGGGTGGTTAATGAAGTTTTTGGAGCGGCCCACCGGCCGGTAGGCACTCGTACTTTCAAGCCTGCGGTGAACGTCATCGAGCGTGAGGACAACTTTGAGCTTCAGGTAGCAGCTCCGGGGCTGCAGAAGTCCGACTTTGAGATTGAGCTGGAAAAAGGCCTGCTTACCATTAAAGTAGAGCGCGACTGTAGTGCCAGGGAAGGCGAAACCATTAAGCGGCAGGAATTTGGCAACTACCGTTTCCAGCGGTCTTTCCGGCTCGGTAAGCTGATTGATACGGAAAACGTGGAAGCTACTTACGAGCAGGGCGTCCTGCAGGTTAATCTTCCTAAAAAAGAGGAAGCCAGGCCCAAGCCTGCCCGCAAAATTGAAATTGCTTAGACTATTGCTTTTACACAGCTTTTACACAAAGCAGTGAATTTCAGCAGCAACCTATTTGTTCTTCTAAGTAGAGTGTAGGGGATAATGCAATGAAAGCAATGGGTACCTGAGTGTGTTAACCTTCATCTGTGCGCTCATTGCTCTTATTGCCCACGAAATCTGTCTAAGAAGGCTATTTGTTAAACCAAATGTTAAATGCTATGAAAAATCTGGTGAATTATCAACCAACAGGAATCAGCAAGATGTTTGACAACTTCTTTGGCAATTCCATCACTGACTTCATGGGTGGGGACTTTGCGATGACTCAGCCCTCCGTGAACGTCGTGGAAACTCATGACCACTTCCGGATTGAAGTGGCTGCTCCCGGCCTCGAAAGAGATGACTTTGACATTCAGGTGGAAAACGACCACTTGCTGATCAAAGCAGAACGAGAGCACAAAGACGAAGTAAAGGAAGATAACTTCGTCCGCCGCGAGTTCAATTACACTTCTTTCATCCGTAACTTCCAACTGCCTAAATCTGTAAATGGTGAAGGCATCGGAGCGAAGTATGAAAACGGCGTGCTGACTATCGAGCTGCCGAAAAAGGAAGAAGTCAAAGGACAGCCTGTAAAGCGCATCGAAATCAAGTAGATGCTGTATCAGGGTCAGGCTCCGCACCCTGACATTTAACGGAGCCAAAAATAGTTAATAGGGTTTTAGGTGTTTATTTTGGTAGCCGGTACATACAATTGTACCGGCTTTTTTTATCCTATCTTTCCACTCATGCGTTATTTTTTTGTTCTTTATTGGAACAAGGGTCTAAAATGCACTTTCTGCGTTTGAAATCCCGGTTAACCCAACCTATTTATGTCAAAAGTTATCCTTATCACCGGTGCCAGTTCTGGGCTGGGAAAAGCACTTGCCCGGGAGCTCAGCCATCAGGGGCACACCGTGTTTGGTACGAGCCGTTCGCCCGGGGGCGATCAGGGCAATATTCGCATGATTACAATGGACGTACAGGATGAAGCGAGCGTGGCGTCCGGTGTGGAGCAGGTATTGGCTGAAGCCGGGCGGCTCGATGTCGTGGTCAACAACGCGGGCATCGGCATAGCGGGGCCTCTGGAAGACTGTAGTATGGAGGAGGTACAGCGGGTCATGAACACTAACGTTCTGGGTGTTATCCGGGTATGTAAGGCAGCGCTCCCCATCATGCGGGCTCAGGGGCAGGGGCAGATTTTTACCATTAGTTCTATCGGAGCTAAGGTCGGATTGCCCTACCGGAGTGTATATTGTGCCAGCAAGGCAGCAGTTGATTTGATCACGGAGTCGCTGCGCCTCGAAATGAGAGGGCTGGGCATTCAGATCACTGGCATTCACGCCGGCGATATCCGGACCAATATCAACGCCAACCGGATCAAAGCCTATGACCCCAATGGCCCTTACGCCAAGAGTTTTGAGCGCGCCTACAGAATTATTGATCAGGAGGTGGAAGAAGGACTGCCCGCCGAAGTTGTCGCGAAAACTATTGCCCGCCGTATCAACAGAGGGCACCTTCATCCGTTCTATGCTATAGGGAAACCGTTGCAAAGGTTATCCCTTATACTCAAGCGGCTATTGCCCGGTGCGTGGTTTGAACGCCTTATCGCCCGTTATTCCGGAGTGTAACCCTTGGCAGATTGCCGCGAATTATTTACTTTCAGATTACTCAAATGACCAATCGCCCTATTATGAAAACCCTGAATATTTTAACCTTCGCCCTCGCCGCACTGATTTTTACAGCCTGTGGCGACCCCAGCCGTATGGCGGATGAGGACAAACCCAAAGACCGGCTGGCAGAAGAAATTTTGGCTCTGGAAGGGACGTTGAAAAAACAAATGGACAACCCTACGATTGACACCGCCTCTGCAGTCAGCCTTATTAATAAATCGGATCTTTTCGCTGACCGTTTTCAGCAGGATTCCCTTACGCCTCATTTCCTGTTTAAATCCGGTGCGGTTGCCAGGGGCATTGGGCAGTACGAAAAAGCAATAGACCTTTGGGACCGTGTGGTCACCGTTTATCCGGATTTTGAAAAAGTACCGGAATCATTGTTTTTTCAAGGCTTTACCTACGACAACGACCTGGAGAATATGCCGAAGGCTGAGGAGAAGTACGAGGCTTTTCTGCAGCAGTTCCCAAAGCACCCTATTGCCAAAGACGCTAAAATGCTGCTTGCCGTCGTTCAATCTGGTAAGTCAGCTAATGAAGTCGTCAAAGAATTTCAGCAAAACAACCAAGCAACGGAGTAACTCATGAAGCGTAATTTTATACTGTCATTTTTCGCCATACTTTTTTTCCTGTCCGGCAGCAGCAACCTGTTGTCCGCTCAGGGCATTGAATTCTATCAGGGGTCCTGGGAAGATGCCTTGTTGAAGGCTGCCCAGGAAGATAAAATCATTTTCGTAGACGCCTACGCAGAGTGGTGTGGCCCCTGCAAACGGATGGCCCGGGAAGTTTTTCCGCAGGAGGAGGTCGGTGCCTTCTTCAACCGCCACTTTATCAATATGAAAATTGATATGGAAAAAGGGATGGGGCTGGAGTTCCGCAAGAAATACCCGGTCTCGGCTTTTCCCACCTTGTTTTTCATTGGTCCGGATGGCGAGGTCGTCCAAAAAGCCAAAGGTGCACAACAGGTGGATGGACTCATTAAACTGGGGCAGACGGCCCTCTCCCAAGCCGATAACCTGGAGGAGTATCAGGCGCAGTACGAGGAAGGCAAGCGAGACCCTGCTTTTCTCTACCGCTATGTAAAAGCCCTGAACAACGCCGGGGAGTCCAGCCTCCGCGTAGCCAATGAATACTTCGACACCGAGCCGGACCTTAGTGCTGAACTGAACCTCAAGTTCCTGTTCGAGGCTGTGACGGAAGCGGATTCCAAACTTTTTAATATGATGGCAGAGCGGCGGGAAGCCATCTCCGCTATTGTAGGCAAACAGGCAGTGGCCGATCAGTTGCGCCGTGCCTGTGAGGCAACCGTGCAGAAAGCCCTGAAATACGACAGTGAGATGTTGCTGGAAGAAGCCATCAGCAAAGGCAATGACTATCTGGGCGATGAGGCAGAAGCTTTCGAGCTGGAAGCCCAACTCGCTTTTTATCAGTCCCGGGGACAGGCCGATGACTATCGGAAAGCGGCTAAAAAGTATGCGAAAAAATGTATTGATAAAGACCCCGAAGCATTGGCTACACTTGCCAAAGACATGTCCGAAGCCTTCAAAAACGACGACAAAGTGATGTCTGAAGCACAGGATATTGCAGAATCAGCGGCTTCCCAGACCACCAAATACCAGCATGTGCTCATCTATTCCAATATTCTCCTGCAAAACGGAGACCGTACGGCTGCATTGGAAGCAGCCAACCGTGCACTGGAAATGGCAACCGCTGACAGCCCGTTAGCGGTTCGTGCCGTAGAGCACTACATCAAGCAAATTCAATAAATACCATACCAATGAAGAAATTATCCATCGCCTTAGCACTGATTGCAGCTGTTGCCACCGCCGGACTGGCGCAGGAAGGCATTCAGTTTGAAGAGGGCAACTGGAAAAAAATCCTGGCCAAAGCAGCGGACCAGGACCGCCTGATCTTCGTGGATGCCTACGCCGAATGGTGCGGGCCCTGCAAAATGATGGCCAGGGATGTGTTCACCCAAGCCGAGGTTGGCGAGTACTACAACAGCAATTTCGTCAATGCCAAAATTGATATGGAAAAGGGTGAAGGGACCGGGCTGGCACGCAAGTACCAGGTACGTGCCTATCCAACGTTGCTGTTTATTGACGCCAATGGCCAGCTGGTGCACCGTGCCGTAGGCTATCAGGATGCAGAAGCTTTCCTGCAGCTTGGCCGGGAAGCTCAGGACCCCTCCAAACAGATTGCCGCTATGGAGCGCAAGTTTGAGGCAGGCGAGCGCGATCCTGAATTTCTGAGAAACTATGCTATCGCTGCTGCCGATGCAATGGCCGCAAATGCGAATGAGATTGCCACTACTTACCTGAGCACCCAGAAAGACTGGACCGGAGAGGCTGAAATGCAGCTCATCTTTCAGGCGGCGACTCAAATGGATGACCCTTACTTCAAGGAAATCCTGAAGCGGCGCGAAGCCTACGAAGCATTGTTTAGCGAACGTTACATCACTAATAAGATTCAGCGCGCTATCCTGCAGACGCTGAGTGCAGAGGATGGAGAAGAAAAGATGATGGCAGATGCGGAGGCGAAGTTCAAAGCTGCTTTCCCGGAAAACCCGGGGCCCATTTTTGCCAACTTCAAAATGAATTACTACAGCATTAATAACCCGGACGCTTTCCCCCAGGCTGCAGTGGATTACCTTAGGGATTATCCTTCCGAAGATGCCAACGAGCTGAACTCCATCGCCTGGACTTTCTACGAAAGCGTAGACGACAAGAAGATGCTGAAAGAAGCCGTGAAGTGGGCCGAGCGCTCTGTGGAGATCGAGTCCACTTTCTACAATAATGACACCCTTGCTGCCCTGTACTACAAACTAGGCAACAAAAAAGCGGCCAAAGCCGCCGCAAAGAAAGCCATCGAACTAGCCAAAGCCAGTGGCGAAGACTATACCGAGACCAAGGAACTGCTCGAAAAAATAGAGCGTCTGTAAGTTTGGCCGTACCTTTGCGCGCCAATACAGCAAGATATAAATTATGGCCAACGAATCTAATACGCCCAAACGCACCGACGTGAATACACTCGGTGAGTTTGGGCTTATCGACCACCTCACGCAGCGCTTTCCGCTGCACCACAGATCTTCCGTTAAAGGCATAGGTGATGATGCCGCGGTGATTGACCATCAGGGCGCACTTACCGTTGTTTCCACCGATATGCTGGTGGAGGGGATACACTTCGACCTGATGTATACGCCCCTGAAGCACCTGGGGTACAAATCGGTGGTCGTCAATCTTTCTGACATTTACGCCATGAATGCCATCCCTCAGCAAATTACGGTTTCAGTGGCGCTGTCTAACCGCTACTCGGTTGAAGCCATGGAAGAACTGTACGAAGGAATCCGTATGGCTTGTAGTGTTTATAATGTTGACCTTGTGGGCGGAGATACCACTTCTTCGCCCAAAGGACTGGTCATCAGTGTGACTGCGATCGGAAAGGGGCATAAAGAGCGCCTGACTTACCGCAATACCGCAAAAGTGGGTGACCTGATTTGCATTACCGGCAACCTGGGGGCCGCCTACATGGGGCTGCAAATTCTGGAGCGGGAGAAACAGATTTACCTGTCTGACCCCGAGCTGCAACCTACGCTGGAAGGGCACGACTATCTGCTGGAGCGCCAACTCAAACCAGAGGCCCGAAAGGACATGATTGAGGCTTTCGCCAAAGCAGGCTTGGTGCCCACGGCTATGATCGATATTTCGGACGGGCTGGGCTCCGAGCTGTTCCATATAGCGAAGCAATCGGGCGTAGGTGTGCTGCTTGAAGAAAGTGGCGTGCCCATTCACGAGGATGCACAGTTCCAGGCCATTGATTTCAATATGGACCCGATTACCGTTGCCCTGAGCGGGGGAGAGGACTATGAGCTGCTGTTTACAGTAGACCCAAAGGACCTCGATAAGGTGAAGTATATGGCGGATATTTACATCGCCGGAGAAATCGTGCCTGCCGAAGATGGGGTGAAGCTCAATTCCAAAGGAGGCAAACTTCACGACATCACCGCGCAAGGCTGGAAACACTTCGATCCGTCTAAGAATTAAGCAATTAATATCATGCAAAGAATAATTGTAGTCCTGGGGTTCAGCCTTTTGCTGTTGCTGAACAGTTGTAGCACGGATAGCAGTAGTGAAAGCCTCCCGCCTCCTCCGCCGAAAGAGAAAGTCAGCGTACCGAAATTTGAGCGCGACTCCGCTCTTGCTTATGTCGCCCGGCAGGTCGAATTCGGTCCCCGCGTGCCTAATACCGAAGGGCACCGTCGGACCAAAGCCTGGCTGGTGGAACAGTTGGAGCGCTTCGGCGCAAAGGTCATAGCGCAGGACTTTGAAGCCAAGGCCTACACCGGCGAGGTGCTGCAGTCCACTAATATCATTGCCCAGTTCAACCCCGGGGCCCAAAAGCGTATTCTCCTTGCCGCCCACTGGGATACCCGCCCCTTTGCAGATTCTCCAATCAGTGAAGAGCGCCGGGACGAGCCCATCCTGGGTGCAGACGATGGGGGCAGCGGCGTTGGCGTGCTACTGGAAGTCGCCCGTCAGCTACAGGCTAATCCTATCGAGATGGGCGTCGATATTGTGCTTTTTGATGCCGAAGACTTTGGCGAAAGCGGTGGCGAAACCCCGGATACTTACGCATTGGGGTCTCAGTACTGGTCGCGCAACCCTCATGTCACCGGTGCACAGAAGCCAAAGTACGGTATCCTGCTGGATATGGTAGGCGCAAAGGGCGCACGCTTCCCCAAAGAGTATTTTTCCATGCAGTATGCCCCGCAGATTATGAATAAAGTGTGGGCGCTGGCACAGAATATGGGCTATGGCAATTACTTTGTCAATCAGCAGGGGGGCGCCATTACCGATGACCATTACTACGTCAATACCATCGCACGCATCCCAATGATCGACATCATCAACCGGGCGCAGGGCACCCAAACCGGCTTTGGCGAGCACTGGCATACCCACAACGATGACCTCGACATCATCGACAAACGGACCCTCCGGGCAGTGGGGCAGGTGGTCCTCGCGGTGGTATACCGGGAAGCTAACGGCGAATTTTAAGATTAAGTCCGCTTTTTCATTCCCGGACGATTGCCGGAACAGGTTGCAGCACCTTTGTATCAAACAAAGATGATCGCTAATGAAAACGATCCTAACTGCAACCATGATGCTATCTTTCCTTTTCCCTCCGAAGCCGGGGCCTGCTCAGCGGCTTAAAAAAGCAGAGCGCAAAATTGAAAAGCTGTTTCAGCGTGAGCTGGATAAGCCCAAGGTTCACAATGCCTTCCTCTCCGTCTATGCGCCGGGCCGCGGCCTGCAGTGGACTTTCACCGGGGGACAATTTGAAGACGGCAGCCTGGTCAGCCCTGCCAATCCCTTTCATTCCGCAAGTATTGGCAAAACCTTTACCGCTACACTAGTCATGCTGCTGGTGGAAGAAGGGAAGCTGGAGCTCGATGCGCCACTAAGCCAATACCTTCCGGAAGAGGCCTACGCCGGGCTTCATGTGTGGAATGGCGTGGATATGACCGGGCAAATCACCATCGCTCAGTTGCTGCAGCATACCTCCGGGCTGCCCGATTGGTTTGAGGACTGCCCGGAGCAGGGCATGGCTTTTCTGGAGCGTATGCTGACCGAGCCCAACCAATTCTGGACACCTCAGGCCATTTTGGACTATACCCGCCAAAACCTGAAGCCCCACTTTCCACCGGGGCAGGGTTATTACTACACCGATACGGAATATTTTCTGCTCGGGCTAATTATAGAACGGCTGTACCGGCAGCCCCTGCACGAGGTGCTGGAAGCCCAAATCCTGGAACCACTGCAGCTCACCCAGACGAGTATGTATTTCCGTTCGGACCCTTTGGATCCCTACATCGGGCGAATGGCAGAACTTTATGCAGATGATGTGGAGATCAGCACCTTTAGAAGCCTAAGTGCCGACTGGGCTGGCGGTGGGCTGCTCACTACCACGGATGACCTCCTGCAGTTTATGGAAGCCCTGAATACTGGCAAGCTCATCAATCGCAGTACCTACGAGGCTATGCAACAGTGGGTGCCGGAAACCCGTGGTATGGAGTACGGTTATGGCCTCCGTAAATTTCGCCTGAGGGGGCTTTTTCCCCTGCTGCCTGACCTGACGCTCATCGGGCATTCCGGCTCTACCGGCTCCTACATGTACTACTGCCCGGAACTGGAAGTCTACCTGGCTGGCACTTTTAATCAAACTGGCTATATGAAAGAGCACGTGGTCTTTATGGTGAAAGTCCTGAGCGTGCTAAAGAAGCAATTTTAAAAAAAAGCTGAGCTGCTGTGATTTTTGCCCCGCCCACATCGAATAATAAGATGTAAACCAATTCAACCACACGCATCGTGCCAAACAAAGCTAAACATCCGGCTCCCGATTTCGAAACTGTACTGCAGCAGCACCGTGGCATCATCTTCAAGGTAGCTCGCCTGTACACCCGCAATGAGGCTGACTTTGAGGACCTGGTGCAGGACATCAGCATACAGATTTGGCAATCCCTCGGCAACTACAAGCCGGCCTATGCTTTGTCCACCTGGCTTTACCGCATCGCCCTGAATGTCAGCATCGACCGGCTGCGGAGGGAAGAGCGGCGCCAACGGCATCAGGAAGTTTTTGAAGCACTACCCCATACCGGGCAGCCTGGGCAGCCTTCAGGGCGAAGTGAGCAACTGCACCGCTGGGTACAAGCCCTGCCGCCTTTGGAGCGCGCTTTGATGCTTCTCTACCTGGAAGATTACCCGCATGAGGAAATCGGAGAGATGCTGGGCATCAGCAAGAGCAACGTGGGCACGAAAATCAGCCGGCTGAAGCAGCGGCTCAAAAAAGAACTAAAATAAGACCATTATGGAAACGAATGACTGGAAAGCCCTCTGGAAAAGCCATCAGGCGCAATTGGACCAAAATACCCGGCTAAATCTGATGATCGCCCGGCAAATGGAGCAGCAAGCCGCTCGCCGCCCTTTGCGGGCGCTGTGGGCCGCCCGGATAGCCGAAACGCTGGTTTGGGTACTCCTGCTGGCCGGGCTGAGCACCTGCATAGCCACTTTTCAGGGGCATACTGCTCCGCAAATATCAGCAGTGGTATTGAGCTTATTCGCAGTGGTGGGCATAAGCGGCAGTGCAGGGCAGCTCATCCTGCTGGGCATGCTCCAATTTGACGGGCCGGTAGTGGAGGTGCAAGTGGGGCTGGAACGCTTACGCAAGCACCGCCTCGCCATTACCCAAATACTCATGGGCAGTGTGCCCTTCTATCTGGCGCATGTATTTTTCTGGTTCCAGCTGCTCTTCGGCATTGATCTTTTTGCCAGCGGGGACCCGCAGTGGCTGCTCGCGCAAATGGCACTGAGCATAGCCCTTCTGCCTTTTACCTTTTGGCTCATCCGGGAAATGGGCAAGCCAACGCCCCGTTATACCTGGATTACCGGGCTGCGGCGGAGTATTGCCGGCGAACGGGTGGAGCAGGCGGTGCGGGGGGTAGCCGAGCTGGAGGATTTTAGCACCCGATAATACGTCGTCTGGCTGAAGGAGTGCTCTTATATGGAATAACTATAAATTGACAAATTTGACAGCTAATTCAGTATTGACGGTGCTTTGCAGCTTGAAAGCTCATGGCAAAATTTGAGAACCTCAGAAAATTGTAATTGCAAGGGCTTAGCGGTGGGCATACATTTGTGGTAACAACAGAAAAAGCCACAACAAATGTCACAATGTAAATTTTCAGTATGCCTTCGGGGCGGGCTGATTGCAATGGTGTTATTCCTTGGGAACGCCTGTACCCAGGAATACATTGAGCCTGATTCCGGTATTTGTTTTGAACAGGATATTCTTCCCGTCTTTATTTCGAACTGCACGCAGAGCGGTTGTCACAACAGTATTGACAGAGAAGAGGGATATGACTTCACCTCTTACGAGAAAATTGTAAGCCGTGGCATCGTTGCCGGTAACTACAAAGCCAGTGAAGTCTACAAGGTGCTTGTCAAGCCCTTCGGCGAAGAGCGCATGCCCCCAGCCCCCAATGAAATGCTGTCTGTCAGAAATATTCAGAACATTGCGCTCTGGATTGATGAAGGCGCAAAGCCTACTACCTGCGCCCCTGCTGCCTGTGATACGGCGGCTATCTCTTACGCCCTGCATGTACAGCCGCTTATGCAAACCTGGTGCAATGGTTGCCATTCATCAGGCGCCCCTTCGGGCGGCATTGCTACCGATAATTATCCTGGCTTAAAATCAATAGCAGATAATGGCAGCCTGATTGGCTCAGTTGTCCACGACTCCAGCTACGAACCCATGCCTCAGAACAGTGATCCGTTGTCAGCCTGTGATATAGCCCTCCTACAGCAGTGGGTGGCGGATGGCGCACCCGAAAATTAGAGCTTTCCCAAACTATAAAAACAAAAAATCATGATAACCACCATTCGAATGATGATGGGGCTGCTGTTGTGCACCGCCTTGCAGACAGCCTTGCCTGCCCAAAGTAAGTTTTTTACCCGTAGCGGTCAGATCACCTTTGATGCCGAGGGCATCACGGATTATTTCGAAGAAATTAAAGCCCTCAATAAAGAAGCGGTCTGTGTACTTGACTTTCAGTCTGGAAAAATGGAATGGGCAGTACGTATGAAGGGGTTTCATTTCAAAAATGGCCTGATGGAGGAGCATTTCAATGAAAACTACGTGGAGAGCGAGCAGTACCCGAAAGCTGTATTTAAGGGTGACCTGACCGGGCTTCCCGATGAGGCAGCTCTGCAAAAAACTGGCTCCTGGCCGGTAACCGCCAAAGGGTTGCTTACCCTTCATGGCGTGACCCATCAGGTTAGTTCAACGGGGAGTATTCAGAGTGATGGGGAGGGGCTTCACGCTGTGGCTGCTTTTTCCGTCAAACTCGAAGACTACAAAATCAAAATACCCTCTATAGTAGGCAGTAAAATTGCAGAGGTTGTCGATATCACAGTAGACGCCAATCTTCAACCCCTTAAAAAATAGTAACGATGCACAAATTGAAAATCATAGTTGCAGGCTTATTGATGCTGTGGGTATGGCTGCCTGCTGCCTTGGCTCAGGAAGATGATTTGCTGAGCCTGATCGAAGAAGAGCCTGCCACAGAACAAATCACCAATGCCTTCAAAAGCAGCCGGGTCATTAACGGGCACAGCATGGAGATGATAGGCGAAGGGGTTCTGGATTTCCGTATCCTTCACCGCTTCGGGCGAGTCAATCAGGGGTACCAGCAGTTTTTTGGTTTAGACCAGGCTTCTATGCGTATGGGTTTTGACTACGGTGTTACCCCTAATCTTACTGTAGGGGTGGGGCGGTCTACGTTTCAGAAAGAGCTTGATGGCTTTGTGAAGTGGCGCATCCTGTGGCAGTCGAAAGGGGCGAAAACTATGCCTGTCTCTCTCGTCTGGGTTAGCGGGGCAACATATAACGGCCAGGAACAACCCTTTCCCTTTACAGAAGTGGAGCCAACCTTTACCCGCCGCATGGCGTACTACCACGAGCTGATTATCGGGCGCAAATTCAGCAACGAGTTCACCCTGCAGCTCTCCCCGGTCCTCGTGCACCGTAATATTGTGGAAAACCGCCTGGCTACCAATGACTTTTTCGCCCTCGGCATTGGCGGGCGGTATAAGTTGACGAACCGGGTGGCGCTGGTGGCCGATTACTACCACGCCTTCAACCGTTTCCCCAATAGCTGGGTGTACAACCCATTGTCAATCGGAGTGGATATAGAAACCGGGGGGCATGTTTTCCAACTGCACTTCTCTAACAGCAATGGTATGAACGAACGCGCCTTCCTGCTTGGCGACAATGGTTCCTGGCTCAACGGAGACATTCAGTTTGGCTTTAATCTTTCCAGGGTTTTTCAGGTTAAAAAGCCTGTGCTGAAGTAACACAGGCACAAATACTTCAAATTATGCAACTTAAACATCAATTGCTCGCGGCAGTAGTACTGGCTTACCTGTTGATGCCTGCCTGTGAGCGTGAGCCCGCGGTGGTCCCGGGCCCCAATTCAACAATCAACAACGGTACCAATCCCTCCAACCCAACAGATAGCACTGATACAACGGTAAACACTATGCCCTGCGACCCGGACAGCGTTTACTTTGAGCAGCAATTATTGCCGATCCTGGTTTCCAATTGCGCGATGTCGGGCTGCCATAGCACAGAGTCCCACCGCGATGGCGTCGTTTTAGTCGATTATCAATCGGTGCGCACGACCAGCGGTATTCGACTGAATGACCCTACAGACAGCGAGCTTTATGAAGTCCTTTCGGATAGCGACCCGGAAGACCGTATGCCGCCCGCGCCCCGTGACCCACTCAGCAGTTCAGAAAAAGCGATGATCCTGGCCTGGATTCAGCAGGGTGCACAAAATCTTCACTGTGATCAGGCTTGTGATACGGTCTCGGTAAGCTTCAGCCTCCATATTGCCCCTCTTGTACAAACCCAGTGTGCTGGCTGCCATCAGGGTAGTAATCCAAGTGGAGGGGTGCTCCTGAACAATTATGCCACGATCCGCGAACAGGCGCTTAGTGGCCAGTTAGTGGGTACAGCCGCCCATCTGCCGGGATTTCAGCCTATGCCGCCTGCGGGTGCCGGTATTTCAGATTGCGAAGTGCGGCAATTGGAGTTGTGGGTGGAAGCCGGCGCTCCGGAAAATTAAAGTGGGATGCATGAAAATGTGGATTTTAGCGATGAATTTAGCGAATTTTCGCTAAATTCATCGCCACAAATTAATCCACCATGCACCCAACTTACCCAAAGCTGCTTGCCCCCCTCGACCTGGGCTTCACCATCCTCAAAAACCGTGTGCTCATGGGCTCCATGCATACCGGGCTGGAGGAAGAGAAAAACGGATTCGAAAAAATGGGCGCCTATTTCGCCGAACGGGCCCGGGGTGGCGTCGGGCTAATGGTCACCGGGGGCATTGCGCCTAACCGGGCAGGCTGGGTGAGCCCTTTTTCTGCCAAGCTCTCCAACCGCAGGGAGATGCGCAACCACCGGGTTGTAACCGATGCCGTGCACGAAGCGGATGGCAAAATCTGCCTGCAAATCCTGCACGCCGGGCGCTACGGTTACCATCCATTGGCCGTCGCGCCTTCCCGCCTCAAGTCGCCTATCTCACCTTTCAAGCCGTGGAAACTGAGTGGCGGTGGGGTGGAGCGCACCATTCGTGCTTTTGTACGCACGGCCCAACTGGCACAGGAAGCCGGGTACGATGGGGTGGAAGTCATGGGCTCAGAGGGCTACCTCATCAATCAGTTTATTGTTGCCAAAACCAATAAGCGGACCGACAAATGGGGCGGCCCTTACGAGAACCGTATCCGTTTCCCGATTGAAATCGTACGCCGTACCCGGGAAGCAGTGGGGCCCAATTTCATCATCATTTACCGCTTGTCTATGCTCGACCTGGTGCACGACGGCAGCAGTTGGGAAGAAGTGGAGCACCTCGCCCGGGAGATCGAAGCGGCCGGCGCGACCATCATCAATACCGGCATTGGCTGGCACGAAGCCCGGGTTCCGACGATTGCGACGATGGTGCCCCGGGGCGGATTCAGTTGGGTCACACAGCGCCTGATGGGCAAAGTGGGCATCCCGCTCATCACCACCAACCGCATCAATACACCGGAAAAAGCGGAAGAAATCCTCGCGGCGGGCCATGCCGATATGGTGTCAATGGCGCGCCCCTTCCTCGCTGATGCCGACTTCGTGCAGAAAGCGGAAGAAAACCGGGCAGACGAGATCAATACCTGCATCGCCTGCAATCAGGCTTGCCTCGATCATGTGTTCAAACAAAAAACAGCCAGTTGCCTGGTCAACCCACGTGCCTGCCACGAGACGGAGCTTAACTACACGCCTGCGCAGACGAAGAAAAAGCTGGCAGTGGTAGGCGCTGGCCCGGCAGGGCTGGCCTTCGCTACCGTAGCCGCACAGCGTGGACATGAAGTCCACCTTTTTGAAGGCAGCCAGCAAATTGGCGGTCAGTTCAACATGGCGAAGCGCATCCCGGGCAAGGAAGAGTTTTACGAAACCCTGCGTTACTTTGAGCGTCAGATTGAAATACAGGACGTCCACCTCCACCTCAATACCCGCGTGGACGCCGATGACCTGACGAGTCAGGGCTTCGATGAAGTCGCCCTGGCTACCGGCGTTGCTCCCCGGCAGATTCAGTTGGAAGGCATCGACCACCCCAAGGTGCTGAGCTATGTGGACGTCCTCCTGCATAATCAGGAAGTAGGGCAGCGCGTTGCGATTATCGGTGCCGGCGGCATTGGCTTTGATGTCTCTGAGTTTCTCATCCACCCACCATCGGATACTCCTCAGCCTGTGGAGGCATTTATGGAGGAATGGGGTGTGGATACCAACTATCAGAACCCCGGCGCACTGACCAAGCCAAAGTCAACACCGCCTGTCCGCCAAATCTACCTCATGCAGCGGTCCAAAGGGAAGCCCGGTGCCGGCCTCGGCAAGACCACCGGATGGATTCACCGGCAGAGCCTGCGCAAGAAGGGCGTGGAGATGCTCAGCGAAGTGCAGTATCAACGGGTGGATGATGCCGGGCTGCACATTCTGCATAAAGGCGAGCCCCGCCTGCTGGATGTCGATCATGTAGTGGTCTGCGCCGGGCAGGAGCCCCTGCGTACCCTGCAGCCGCCCCTGGAAGCAGCCGGGCTCAAAGTCCACCTCATCGGCGGCGCGGACGAAGCCCGGGAATTGGATGCCAAGCGGGCGATCAGTCAGGCGAGCTGGCTGGCGGCGGTGGTGTGAGGCGGGCGCCTCACCGGGTGCACCCAAACAAAAACCCCGATCCAAACGAACCGGGGCTTTCAACCTATCTAGCATTGTCTACAAAAAATCTTAGAAGCAGTAGCCGTTCGCTTCAATCATGCGGTCGGCAATCATGCGGCGGGCTTTCTTGACGTTGGTCGGTGTGTACTTGGTGAAGCGCTTCAGACCCATCAGCATGGTGCGCAGCAGATCGCCTTCGGCAAAGGAAACCAAGGCATCCGTGCCGTTTTTGTGGATACGGGCGGTGGCATCGGTCATAAAGACTTTCAGCATAGCGTCGTATATTTCCTGTGGCTGCTCCTTATTGTCCATCCCCGCTAGTTTCTCCACCCGCATCAGCATAGATTCTGCGGTGAGGGTGTCGAGCAGCATATCGGAGACATTCATGATGATCTCCTGCTCTTCCTTGAGGTTGAGCTCGCCGTCCATTTGCATTTTAGCAGCAGCACCAGCCGTCATCAGTACGGCTTTTTTGAACTCCTTGATCGCTTTCTTCTCGGCGGCGTAGGCGCCCTCGGGCTGATCAAAGGAAGGCATAGACGCCAGTTCCTTCTGTACTTCCCAGGCTGGCCCGACGATATCGAGGTTGCCCTTCAGCGCGCGGCGGAACAGCATATCGATGGAAAGCATGCGGTTGATTTCGTTGGTGCCTTCGTAGATGCGGTTAATGCGGGCGTCGCGGTAGGCGCGGGCAGCGGTGCCTTCTTCAGAGTAGCCCATACCACCGTGTACCTGCACGGTCTCGTCGACTACATAGTCCAGTACTTCTGAGCCGAGCACTTTGAGCAGGGCGCACTCGATGGCGTATTCTTCGGCTGCTTCGAGCTTCGCTTCTGCAAAGGTTTTTCCTTCTGCCATCAGAGCCTTATTCTTTTCCTGTAGCAGGTGAGATACACGGTACATGGCGCTCTCCGCTGCGAAAATCTGAATGGCTTGCTCGCCCAGTTTGTGCTTGATGGCGCCAAAGTTGGCAATCGGCTGCTTGAACTGAATACGCTCGTTGGCGTACTGCACGGCGGTCTCAGCGCTTTTCTTGGCACCGCCTACGCAAAGTGCGCACAGCTTAAAGCGGCCAATATTCAGGGCATTGAAGGCAATAAGGTGACCTTTGCCAATTTCGCCCAGTACGTTTTCTTTAGGCACTTTTACATTTTCAAAGAAGACCTGACGGGTGGAAGAGCCCTTGATGCCCAGCTTTTTCTCTTCTGCGCCCAGGGTTAGCCCCTCAGAATCACGCTCCACGATGAAGCCGGTGAACTTGTCGCCGTCAATCTGTGCGAAAACAATGAAAATGTCTGCAAAGCCAGCATTGGAAATCCACATCTTCTGGCCATTGATGACGTAGTGGTTGCCATCCTCGCTCAGGTCCGCCCGGGTTTTGGCAGCCAGGGCATCAGAACCGGAACTTGGCTCCGTCAGACAGTAAGCGGCTTTCAGTTCGCCATTGATCAGGCGCGGTAGGTAAGTAGCTTTCTGAGACTCATCTCCAAAGTAGAGAATGGGCAGCATGCCAATGCCAGTGTGAGCGGCATAAGAAACGGTGAACGCAGCGGCCGGGCCAAAAACATCACAAATCATGGTGTTGGTGTTGGTGTCCAGCTGCATACCACCATATTCCTCGGGCATGTGAGAGCCCAGCAGGCCGAGCTCTGCCATTTTTTCCAATAGCTGTGGGGCCAGCCCTTCTTCCTGCGCCTCAATGCGGTCGATGTTTGGGAGGATTTCTGTATTCAAAAAGTCCCTTACCGTATCGCGGATCATGAGCTGTTCCTCATTCATTTCTTCCGGGATGAAGGTCGACTCCGGGCCGGGCGTATCGCTGATCAGGAATTCGCCCCCCTTGAGTACATCGGTTTTGCTGAGCGTGTCTTGCATGGTAAAATCTTATTTTAGTAGCCTAATGCTTCGTTAAAGTTGCTGAGTTACGGAGCGTGGAAACCACTCCGGATTCGCCTGTAGTTTGTTTAAAAAGGCTTGATTTGTAGCGCCTTGTAAATCATTCAGCGAATTTTCGCTACTAATTTAGGGGCTTATCGGCAGAAAGTAAAGGATAAGGGCTGAAATTTTGCGAATTTTCGCTAAATCGTGACTTTGGTCCGTGTTTTGGCGGTTTATAGAACGATTTTCCAATAAAAAAAGCCCCGGCGCACCACAGCACCGGGACTTTCAGATCAAACCAAAACGTATTTTTTATCCTATTATTAAGGCAAGTGTTGTCAGCAGACCGGTCAGTGCGCTGAGGGCTATCGTATTTTTGTTGGAAGTCACCAGTTCCCGGTCCTGATAGTGCTCCCGAATATGCCGGAAGATCAAAATACCTACAGCCAGTGAAGCAACGCTCACGCCAATCAGCCAGGGATTGGTGTCAGGCAGGAACCAGACAATCGCGAGATTAGACAGAAAAGCCATAATCAGTATCGACAGATATATATAGGTGCTCTTTTCCTTGCCGAAGGTAACGACGAGGTGGTTTTTGCCGGTCTTAGCATCTGACTCCGCATCCGGAAACTCATTGATGAGCAGGATATTGGCGGTTAGCAGGCCCACAGGCAGTCCAATCAGGAACGCCATTGGGGAAAGCTGCTGCGTTACTACATAAGCAATACCCAAAGTAACCAAGGGACCAAATGCCAAGGCAATCCCCAGTTCTCCCAACCCTTTACGAGCGACCAGGCGTACCGGAGGCGCGGTATACAAATAGCCGATAGCCAGTCCCGCCAGCCCAATCAGTAACGTCACCCAACCGGTGACTGCTGTCAGGTAAATACCGATGAGTGTCGCACCGGCAATCAGCGCCAGACCCAGGCGTTTAGTACCTTCGAGGGTAATTAGCCCGAGCTCTATAGCCCGGCTGCCGCCAGAAAATTGCAGGAAATAGTCGTTATTCGCCCCATCGGTGCCGTCCTTGACATCGAAGTAGTCGTTCATGACGTTGCTGCCGAGGTGGAGCAGCGCCACGCCAATTACTGCAAGGGTAAACAACCACCAGTTGAACGCACCGGGCGAACCCAGCTCGTAGTGATAAGCATACGCGCCCCCTATAAACGCTGGCATCAGCACTGCCGACAGAAAGGGCATACGTGTGATCGCCAGCGCTTTGATCAGCTTGGTGGAGAACTTAATAGTTGGGTTGACCTCCTCCTCAATCACTTCAGTCACCCCGCAATAACCGGTTTGCCCGTTGTCCTTCCCATTGGCAAAAGTGGGCGTAACGCGGATTTTGGCATTGAATGGCGTGCCATCTTTACGCACAAACTTGGTTTTGGCGGTGTATTTGCCGTGCTTACTGGCTTCATCGAGCCAGACTGGTACATTTTGGAGCACAATCTCTCCCGGAGAAAAGACAGAAACCCGCTCTTTCCCGATGACCTCATCCGCAGGATACCCGAACATTTCTTCCGCGCCTTTATTAAAGGTCTCAATCCGACCCTCCATATCACAGGTGATGACACTTTTCATATTTTAAATTCGTTATTTTCAGTAATTTTTGAAAGTATAACACGCAAGCTAAATTTTGGTTCTTCCGCAAGGCGATTAAGCACTCATTATTTGCGTGTATACCTGATAAATATGATAGTTGTTAAAGGCGAAGACCACTGCGCCTAAGAAACAGGGCGCCATGAGCCAGCCTGCAGCCTTGTGGTGCCGGTAGAATTGCAGACCTGCGACTCCAATAGCCGACGCCACGACAATCATATCGATAAATGCAGCAAGTGGAGATTGCAGCCCGAAAAAGAGCAGCGACCAGCTGCTGCTGAACAGCATGACGCCAACGTAGGCAAAGGCCGGCCAGAAGATTTCGTGCAGTGACCGGTTTTTCCAGACGAGCCAAAAGGCAAAGCTGCTTGTGAGGTACAGCACGATTTCCGCAATATCGACCTGCTGGAAAGTAAATGTCCAGGCATTGGCCTGTACTTCATCATACCAGTCTGGAATCTGAAAAAGGTTATTCAAGCCGAACGCCCCGATACTAAATAGAAGAACGGGAAATAGCTTTTCGTACTTAGGCGTATCCATTGTTTTGATTTTCAGTTACTAATGCATGTGTAACTGGAACAAGGACAGGGCGCAGATGTTGATTTTTGCTACGGGCGGCTGACTTTGAAACTCAGTGCGCCAAGTGGGAACGGGCTGTAATAGAAGCCCCCGGCATTCCAGCCAATCGGGTAGGTAAGGTTGAAGTCCAACCGCCGGCCAATGAGCTGTATGCCGGGTAGGACAACCGTGCCTTCTATAGGGGCACCGGTCAGTATTTCTGCCTGTAGGGCGAAAAAAGATTTGACCGACCAGTTCATATTCATGGTGTAGACCGGAGAGGGGCGCAGGTTGCCCTCCACCTGTACCATTGCCAGCCCTGTCGAGAGGTTGCGGCTCCGCGAGCCCACAGAGAAAGTGGCGTGGTAGAAATTATGGGTAGAGAAACCGCCTTCGTAATCAGGCAGGTTCAGAAAAATGCCACCGATCCCTACGTTGATCAGGTCCTTTCGGATGGGGATGCTGAACTTTGGGGCGATGGCATAGGTGAAAGTATGGTCAGAGGCAGTTAAAATACTGGAAGCAATATCGAAGCCGGCACCGATGGAAAAGTAATCCGTTATCCCCACAGCGGCAAAGTTGGCGGTGAGCATATAGGAGCGCCAGTAAACCTCGCCCTTCTTGAGCCCGTAACCGGTATTGGGACCAATCTGATTCAGGTAACTGCCTACCGGCGGGCTCCACAGCCCCAGTGTATCAATGCGATGGATTTGATCTTGGTTGATCATCGTTTCCCGCCGTGCATCTTTTAGCCAAAACTGGTACCCGCTACTGTCCTGCCGTACACTACGCCCCTTCAGGGCCCGCCCGTCTGTTGTGGTGATGAGGACTTCGTAGTCTGGCGTGAACTGAGCTGCCGCAACAGCGGGGAACAGGCTCACAAAAAAGAAGAAAAGGACGGAAAGCCGGGAAACACTCCAATAAGGCATTGACATCTCGGATGATTTAAGTCATTCAGTCTATAAACACAGACCGCTTATCAACCCGGCATTGCCCATCGATATAGACGCGCTCCACCAGATCAGTGCCGAATGCGTAAGGCAGGTACGCCAACGAGGGCAGGGGAGCAGTAAGTACAAAACTGCCGCGTTTGCCCATGGCTATGCTGCCGAGTTCGGCTTCCAGCTCCATAGCTTTGGCGCCATTCAGCGTGGCGGCACAGATTGCCTCTTCGGGCAACATGCCACACTTCAGGCAAGCCAGGGCCAGCACGAACTGCATCCGTCCGGAAGGGGTTGACCCCGGGTTGTAGTCCGTGGCTAGAGCAACGGGTAAGCCGGCATCAATCAGCTTACGGGCGGGTTGATAGTGTCCTCCAATGAAGAAGGGGGCCGAGGGCAAAAGGGTTGGGATGCTTTGCCCGCTTTTTAGGATTTCCAACTCTGCATCCGAGACGACTTCCAGATGGTCTACCGAAACAGCACCATGGGCTACCGCTGCTTCAATACCGCCCATGCTGTTGAATTGGTTGGTGTGTACTTTGGCTTTCAGCCCGTATTTGGCACCCGCTTCCATGACGCGTTCCATTTCGGCAACGGTAAAGAACCCTTTCTCGCAGAAGGCATCCACGTAATCCGCCAGGTTTTCTTCCGCAATGCGGGGCAGCATTTCATTGACGATGAGGTCGAGGTAAGCTTTGCGGTCTGATTGGTAAGCCGGCGGCAGGGCATGGGCACCAAGGAAGGTCGATTTGACGGGGATAGGGGCCTTTTCGCCCAACCGGCGGATGACCCGGAGCATTTTGAGCTCGCTCTCTACAGTCAGCCCGTAGCCGCTTTTGATTTCAATGGCCCCTGTACCATAGCTGATGACCTCGCGGAGGCGCCCCCATGCAGACTCGAACAGCTCCGCTTCGGAAGCTTCCTGCAACCGGCGGGCAGAGTTGAGAATGCCACCGCCCCGGCGGGCAATTTCTTCGTAGCTGAGCCCTTTGATACGGTCCACGAATTCTTCTTCCCGGCTGCGGGCAAAGACCAGGTGGGTATGGGAGTCGCACCATGCGGGCAAAACAGCACGCCCGCTGCAGTCCACCACTTCGTCAGCTTGGACCGGGCAGGTTTCCATGGGGCCAAAGTTGGCGATCTTGCTTTTTTCGATGAGCAAAAAAGCATCTTCCATTACCGGTATGTGCTGCATGGCAGTGCCGGCATAGGAAGCCTGAGGGTGAGTCTCTGCGAGGGCGAGGAAACGAATATTACGGAGGAGGAGGCTGGACATGGTTCTCAAGTTGGTGAAGGGCAAAAATAAAAAACGGATGCTCTTAAAGAAGAACATCCGTTAAGCTGGGTCGGCCAGCTGGCCTGAAAATACGGGGGGTAAGGCACTTTGCTGGATCAGCTATTCCATTCCATTATTTTTCAATCTCTTTGACAAAGCTGTCGGGGTATCTTGCAGCTACTGTTTTTTGGTACTGTTCAGCCTCTGCCCTGGTATTAAAATCAACGGCGCATAAACGATATACGGTACGACCATTTGAGCCTTTTACAGGGAACACATGCCCTGTTGCTCCGTAGCGTTCAAGGTTGCCCTTTTCCCGGTAAGCGTTCTGATAGTTGGAGAAGACGCCAACCTGCAAGGCAAAGGAGCTTTCCGGGCGGGCTGCTATATGGTTTTGTGGACGGGTATAAATACTAGGGTAGTGTTCCGTATAAGCCGGGCGTACTGCCTGTACCTGGTTTTGAGTCAGGCCTGATTGCTGCCGGGAATAGTCAGCGGCACTGCCGGAAGCAATATCAGGAACCAGCCTCGGCCTGAAGATTTTGCGGTCTACAGCTTTGTAGGCAGCCGGCCACGCATTTCCACCTTTGGCTTTGGCAGGCAAAATACGGTATTCCGGTGTATCGTAGTTGCGAAGCGTAGCCAGCATTTCATTAGCGGTCTGCTTGCCGGTGAGGCCACCGATAAGTTCCCCTTTTGTACTAAAGATTAAGGTAGTGGGCAGCTGATTGATCTCATACTGATGTTGTAAACGGGCACCTTCCGGTTGTTCTATGTCCACTTCAGCTGCCAGGTAATTATTTGAGATATATGCTGCTAACCGTTCGTTGGAGAACGTGTGCTTTTCCATCCAGATACACTGCTCGACATGATCAGCTGTAAAGTGTAAAAAATAAAGTTTGCCTTCTGTTTTTGCTTTTTGCTGGATTTCGAGGTAATCAGACGCTGTAAACTGAAGCGGATTATTAGGTCCCGTAATGGTATCGGCTGCACAAAGGCAGAAGCCGGGCAGCAGCACGGCCAGGGTGAGTAAAATTTTCATAAGATACGGTTTTCGGTAAGTACTAATCTTGACAGGTGTAGTTTTTGTGCACATCATTTGTACGGTCGTTTGAGTAAATAGATTCATATATACAACTCATCTTCCGGCTGGGTAATTACCGAAAAAAGGGTTTTCTCATTGTAACTGAGCTGCGTGGTTAAATCCGGACATATTGAATGCAGGACGCAGCCAGCCCCAAGTGCTGTGGTATATAGTGGTTTGTTCTTAGCTGTGTTCTGTGTTGACTGGTATCAGGAGGAGTGTTGTGCCAAAGTGCCGCTTGAGTAGAATGATCAAGCTGTTTGCAAGAAGTGTTGGGAAAATAACTTTTGTGAATATAAAGATAAGGGAACGTCAAATAACAGTCAAGAATCAGGTGGGAATATTTGAATAAAAAATAATTATTTTCCTTTGATGTGACACTTTACAAAGTCAATTAACGCTTTATGATTCCCTGCCAGTTCTTCTGATGCATCAAAGAGTTCTTCGAATTTCATAGCCGCCATTTGATAGGCTTTTGAGCCGCGCGTCGATTCATCAAGCGAATTGGTCTTATATTCGAAGCAAGTATGTATGCTATTGATTACCTTAAGGAGCTCGTCTGCCCTTTTTGTGAATTGCTCGATCAGTTCAGCTTCATTGGCAGAAGGCGCCTGATAATGATCATTGGCGGCCTGAAGGTTGTCCACCACACTTAAATCCCGCTTGGTCAGGTCAAGAATGGGGACACCGAAGAGGTTGGAGAGTTTCAGCAGGTTACATATCTTGGGTTCTGCACTACCGTTTTCGTAGGAGGCGATATTGCCCCGGTTGAGCCCGATGCGCCTGCCCAGTTCTTCCTGACTGAGTTTCATTTGCTTACGTAAAAAGCGAATGTTCCGATGTAGTAGAATGGTATCTTGTTGTTCCTTAACCAGGCTCATGATTGGATGGCTTTTCCTGCAAAAAGACCGAACGATGAAGTTTACCGTTTTGCATTATTCATTCTAAAATACAAATGAAGCTCCGCATGGTTTAGTTGTGTTAAGATTTTTAACGATTCGGAGGGGCATTGCCATTGAACTGTCAAATCAACTACACCTGCAGCAGAAAGCGCCGTCCGAGGGAAATTTTATTTGCAAAATTGATGTTGGAACTGTAAATTTGTAAATAATAATTACAAAAGCTAATTCATCAAACATAAATCACCGACTATGCTATATACAGTGCAAAATCAGATTCAGGAACAACTGGACAGCATCAGCAGTTCGCTTCGGGCGTTTTCGCTTAAGCTGACCGGCAATCCGGTTGATGCTGAGGATCTGTACCAGGATACAGCAGTCCGCATCATCACCAATGCAGATAAATACAAGCAAGGCACGAACTTCAAAGCCTGGGCGGTGACCATCATGCGTAACATCTTCATCAACAATTACCGTAAGAAGGTGCGCCGTAATATGATCATCGACCAAACGCCCAATAATTATTACCTCAACTCCGGAGATAAAACAGTGGAGAACGATGGGGAAAATAATGTGGCCTACAAAGAGCTGATGAAAATGGTTAACTCTTTACCCGAGGACTTCTGCCGTCCCTTCATGATGGCTTATCAGGGGTATAAGTATGACGAAATTGCAGAGCAACTGGGCTCTCCACTTGGTACCATTAAAAGCCGTATTTTCTTTGCACGCAAAAAGCTGCAAAAAATGTACGCTGAGGCTCAAAAAGAGCGCCGGGCTTAAAAAGTGCCGAAAGATTAATGTTGTTGTAGATAAGCGGGGTTGAGCTATTCAGTAGTTCAACCCCGTTCCTGTTTCTATGCCTTAGGGCAAGCTCCTGTGGTACAAAGGCGCTATTATCCATGAAATATTTCTATATTGGTTATCGGTTACCAAATCCCCGAAAACAAAGCACATGAGCAAACTTAAAGTCCGCAGTGGTAAAGGTGAACTCACCCTCAAAAAAAGTAAAGCCCTGGTGGGGCTGCGCACCGCTGAAGAAAAAGCAACCGAAGACCAGCCTTTCGTCAAAAAGGAAGTCCACCAGAACCTGGGCGGTTTCAAAATCGTAAGCCTGAATGCAGAAGGGCAGAATATTGATCAGAAACTGGACGCAGTGCGTACCCGCGATGAAGTAGCCGTAGGCACTCATGTATACTACGCTGAGGGCAGTGACAAGCCTCTTGTTGCTACAGGTGAGCTGTTTATTACCTTTGAAGAGGGCGTGGATGAAGAAGAGCAGGGCATTGTACTGGAAGAGTACAAGCTGGAGCTCGTCGAACGGCGGGACCAACAGCAAATCGTTGCCCGGGTAACAGCAAACTCCCCCAATCCGCTGAAAGTCGCTCATTTGCTGCAGGAAATATCTATGGTGAAGGTCGCTGAGCCTGACCTGGACACGCTGCTCGATGAGTACGAATACCATGAGCCCAACGATGATTTGGTCACTCAGCAGTGGCATTTGCGCAATCGTGGTTACATTCCTGGTGCCAACTACCGCCTGCGGCAGGGGGCTGATGCGAAAGTGTTTGATGCCTGGCGCAGGCTCGATGGCATGGGCTCTGACCGCATTACCATCGCCATTATTGATAATGGCTTTGACGTCAACCATCCGGATTTGAGGACTAAATTATTCCGGCCTTTTGACCTGTGGACCGGTTCTTCCAACATGACGATGGGCGATGCCCGGTTTACACACGGTACGCCCTGTGCAAGTGTTGCCCTTGCGGTAAGCAATGGTCGGGGCATCGTAGGCGCAGCACCGGAATCCCGGTTTATGCCGGTCAATGGCACTTCATTCAGTAACCGGGCTACGGAACAGATGTTTGACTATTGCATGCGCAATGGAGCAGACATCATCAGCTGCAGCTGGGGCACCACAGACCCTAAGTTCAGCCTGGGCAGCATTAAGGAACAGGCGATTGCGAAAGCCGCACGGCAGGGCCGTAATGGCAAGGGCTGCGTCATTCTGTATGCGGTAGGCAACGATGATAAAGATTACGTCAACTTTTATGCCGCGCACCCCGATGTCATCGCGGTGGCTGCCTCCACCAGTAAGGATACCCACGCCAGCTATTCCAACCGGGGGCGGGAAATTGATATTTGTGCACCTTCCAATGGCGATTGGCCAATCCTGGCTGCCCGGGCATCATGGGACCCCGGGCTGAGCTGGGAAACGGGCGTCTACAAGTATTACCGGGACGGGCGTGACCGGGGCCCGCACTACAAGCACTTTGGTGGCACTTCCAGTTCCACCCCTTTGGTTGCTGGTATTTGCGCCCTTATGCTTTCCGCCAATCCTGACCTTACAGCCCGGGAAGTCAAAGAAATCCTTCGCGCTACCGCAGATAAGATTGGCGCTCCATCCGAATACGTCAACGGGCGGTCTTTGAAATATGGCTACGGCAGGGTCAATGCCGATAAAGCAGTAGCAGAAGCCTTGCGCCGGCGTGACCGTCGCGAATCGTCTAATGTGGTGCCACAGCCCACACCAAAGCCTTCTCCCCGCCCAACCCCGTCTCCGTCGCCTGCTCCGTCGCCCTCCCGGGGGAGTGTAGCCCCGCAGGTTTCATCAGGGCAAGGGTTGTTCCGGTTTAAGGTTGCGCCTCAACCGGCTCGGGGCTGGGGGGTGCAGATTGGTGTATTTGGTGATTATGGCAATGTGCTGGTACAAGCAGAAAAGCTGGAGCGGCAGTTTGAGCAGCCCGTTATCGTCAACATCGCCGATCTCAATGGCAAAACGGTTTACAAAGTGATTGTGGGCGCTTTTGATAACTTTGATCAGGCCCGCCGGCTGAATGATCGCGTGAAATCAGAACTAGGACTGAGCACCTTCCCCGCAGACCTTTCAAAAATGGGATAAGATGAAAAATAAAGGGTTCCGGGCGTTGGCGATCCTGCTTGTGGTCGCAATGCCCCTCGCACTGTCGGCTCAACTTGCAGACAGCTGCCGCTTGCGTATTGGTACTAATCTGGCAGGGCCGGCAGACTGGGGCAGCGAATGGCCCTTTGCTGATATTATGAAGTACGGGCGTACCTGGATTACCCACAATGCCTATTGGGTAGACGGGGGCGCGAATGACTGGGACACCGATGTCCTTACCTACATTCCTCTGGATGAGCACGGCTATCCGTTGTCATTGCCGGTAGCGGATATACCTGGTACGGAAGCACCGCAGATCGTCCGGTCTGTTTGGGCAAATACGGAGGCACTGCCGGAAGGGGTATATGTTGTGCTGTACGAAGGTACAGGAGCCTTTGATTTTTGGGGTGATGCCGAAGTGATCACCGCTGTACCTGGCCGGATAGAGGTTGAAGTCACCCCTGGTATAGCTGATATTATGGCCATGGAGCTAATGTCATCAGCAGCAAACGACCCCGTAAGTAATATCCGCTTTTTGCTGCCCGGCACTGAAGCAACCTATACAGATCAGCCCTGGTCAGAAGCCTGGTTGAGCAAACTGGAGCCGTTCAACGCGCTAAGGTTTATGGACTGGGGGCATACCAACAGCTCGCCCCTTCAGCACTGGGCTGACCGCCCGCAAATAGACGACTACACCTATACGCCTCACGGTATCCCCTATGAGTGGTGGGCCGAAATCTGCAACCTGAAGCAGGCAGATGCATGGGTGTGCATCCCCCACGCTGCTGATGAAGACTATATCCGTCAAATGGCGAGGTTATTCCGGGATGAACTGGACCCCGGCCTCACTATCTATGTGGAATACTCCAATGAAATCTGGAACTGGATCTTCGAACAGACCCACTACTGCCATGACAATGGTGATCAGGAGGTGCCCTGGCCGGAGCGGATCGTCCCCTTTGTACAAAACGCTCTGGATATCTGGACAGAGGAGTTTGAAGGGCAGGAAGACCGGCTCGTGCGGGTGGTGGGCGTACAGCTGTCATGGCAGGACGTAAGCAACCGCATCGTATTCAATATGGAGCCCGGTAGCTTTGATGCCTTTGCACCAGCTGCCTATTTTGGCTTTTCAGATGAAGGCATTGCGGCTTTGGAATCATTGGGGGCAGCGGCCTCAGCGGGGGATGTCCTGGATTGGGCGCGTGATGGGATGCTGGGCAGGGCTGTTCCATGGGTGAAGGCACAACAGGCGTCTATCGCAGACGAACTGGGCATCCCCATGCTTTTCTACGAGGGCGGCCAGCACCTGACGCCACAGCCCTTTGGCTCTGAGCAACCTTACAATCCGGCATTAGTTGACGCACAGTCCCACCCGGGTATGTACGATCTGTACCAGGAATGGTATGATTCGCTGCGTACGTTGTCTGTTGGCCCGGACCCCACGTTGCTTATGAACTTTTCCTTCATTGGCCCTACTAGCGGGCGGTACGGGAGCTGGGGGTTGCTGACGAGTCAGTTTTATCAGGATGCGCCCTATGAGGATGCGCCCAAGTACCGGGCGGTCCTTGACAATATTTTTGATTGTACACCGGCAGTCGCTACCGAGGAGCCTTCATTTCAGTTTTCGGTAAAAGCATTTCCCAACCCGGCAGGAGAATGGTTCTACCTGTCTGCAGGGGTGCCATTCAAAAATACCGGGCAGGTGGCCATCTACAACAGTCTTGGGCAGTGCGTACAGCAGGGCATTTGGCCGGCTGGGCAAAGTCAGTTGCAATGGCAGTGGGGGGCACTCCCTCCCGGCTGGTACGTAGTGGTGGTGCAGGAAGGGGCACAACGCTGGCAGTCCACTGTACTCAGGCAATAACGCATACGCCGCCTGCAGCAAACAGGCTACAGGCGGCGTACGCTTTAACGTCTTTTGGGATCGTGTTTAATTGCTGCCCAGTGGCTTACTGCCTTTCGACGGAGCGTCCGGGTTAAGCCCCTGAAAAGTATTCAGCCCACATTCCAGGAATTCAGCATAATCCTGAACGCCCTCCTTATAGCCGCGGGGTGGGGCAAGGACTTGCTCGTCCGGGCTCATCATGACGTAGAGCGGCTGAGAGTTCTGCTCAAAATTGACGATCTGGAAGTCTGCCCATAGGTTGCCCACATTGCGCAGCTTCTCCTGGCGAGGGATAGACAGGAGGGTTTCCTCCAGTTCCTTCCGGTCATCCACATAAAGTGAAATGAGCACAAAGTCCTGCTCCAGTTTGTCCTTGACGACATCTTCCACCCAGATGTGCTCTTCGGTCTTACGGCAGTTGACACAGCCATAGCCGGTGAAGTCAAGCAGAATAGGCATATCATTCTCTTTGGCGTAAGCCACGCCCTCTTCGTAGTTTTTGAAGCAGTCCAGGTCATTGGCACACTTCGTAAAGGAAGGGTACTTGGCCTTGATACTTTCGTCTGCCTCTCCTTTGGCCAGCAGGATGTTGTAATTGGCAGGAGGCGCCAGGCCGCTCATAAGCTTCAGGGCATTGTAGCTCTTAGTATCTTCGTTGTACATGAAGCCGGTGACGAGGTATATGGTGAAGGCCAGCGACAAGGCGGCAAAGCCACCTCGGGTGGGCGATAATTTCTTAACAGGGCTGTCGTGCGGGAATTTGATCCAGCCAAAGAGATAGGCTGTCATGGCTGCGAAGACCAAAATCCATGCGCCCAGGAATACCTCGTAGGGCAGAATGCCCCAGTGCATCGTCATATCCGCAACCGAGAGGAACTTGAGGGCCAGTGCCAGCTCCAGGAAGCCCAGGACTACTTTCACCGAGTTCATCCAGCCGCCCGAGCGGGGCAGCGAATTGAGCCAGCCGGGGAAAGCCGCGAAAAGTGCAAACGGCAGTGCCAGCGCTGTGGAAAAGCCGAGCATCACCACAAATGGGCCGAGGCTGCTGGTAGCCGATTGTACCAGGGCCGAACCAATGATTGGGCCGGTGCAGGAGAAGGAAACGAGAGCCAGGGTAAAGGCCATAAAGAAAATGCCAATCAGCCCGCCGCGGTCCGCCATGGCGTCACTCTTATTAGCCCAGGAACTGGGCAGGGTGATCTCGTAATACCCAAAGAAAGAAAAGGCAAAGAATAAAAAGATTACGAAGAATAAAGTATTGGCAATCCAGTTGGTCGACAAGGCATTCAGTGCGGTGGCACCGAAAATCCCAGTAATGAGCAAGCCAATAGCCACATAAATCACGATAATAGACAAGCCATAAATCAGTGCATTGCGTACGCCTGCGGCCTTATCCTGAGAACTCTTGGTGAAAAAGCTCACCGTAAGCGGGATCATAGGGAAGACACAGGGCGTCAGCAGAGCTAAAAGGCCACCTGCAAAGCCGAGGACGAAAGTCCAGAGCAGGCTGCTTTCTTCGTCGCTTTGGGCTTCCTTGCCACAGGTTGCTACCGGTGATTTGTGTGTTTCGCGTATGGCAGGCACCGTTTGGTCAATCGCTTTGAGCCCGCTGGCCGGGTCTACCTGTACGATCCCCCCTGCACCGGCTGCCAGGTTGATGGCAAAGTCCACATCGGCAGGGATGCACTCGGCATCATTGCAGGTCATATAAGTCAGATAACCGGTTACAGGCTGAGTGGGGTCCATCGCAACCAGCTGCTGAGTGAAAACCGCGGGGCTTTCTACAAATTTCGTCACTTCTACCTTGAAAACCGGGTCCATTCCTGTTTTAGTCTTTCCGGATTCGGAAATGGCGCCCACCAACTGATACTCGTCGCTGTCTTCAAAGTTGAAAGTGGTTGGCAACGGGCCGTCATCAGGATTGGTATGGACGGAATAAATCGTCCAGCCCGCTTCGATATCGGCGGTGAAGGTCACTTCGTAGAGGCTATCCTGTAAGAGCTTGCTGCTAAAGGACCACTGCACCGGCTCCTTCATACCCGATGAGGCGCCTGCATCGCTGACCAGTGCATCTTCTGTACCGGAGATGGAAAATTTCGGGGCTGTTTCAGCTGTTGTTTCATCAGTAGCCGGCGCTGTTTCGGTTTGCGCAGACTTGGGCTCTGCCGTTACTGGAGCGCTTGCGGTGGGTTTCAGGCTAAAGCTGAAGTCCTCTGCGGATGGTGGCAGGCATTTCTCTGCGTCACAAGCCATGCATTCCACATAGCCAGTAATGGGCTTCCCGAAGTCACTGACCCTGACCCGCTGCGTGAAGGTGGCATATTTCTTAAAGTAGGCCACCGTGATGTTGTCAAACAAAGGCTCAAGCGCTTCCTGACGGTTGTCAGACTCCTTTAGCTTGCCGATGGTCTCAAAATGATCGCCCTCGTCAAAGTAGATGCCGGTAGGGACCGGGCCGAAGACGTCATCGCCGTAAGACTGAAAAGGGGAGTAGGTCTTCCAGCCATCAGCAATATTGGCTTTGAAGACCAGGTCATAGGTGTTCTCACCGGCAGGCTTGGCTTCGAACGACCAGGTAACCGGCGTTTCAACCTGCCCCATCAGCAGGCTTGCCAGGAAAAGTATCGGAAGGAGCAGAAGCGTTTTTTTCATGACTTACGTTTAGCTTTGCAAGATTAACAAGGTGTGCGGGAGGTCAGTTGAAGCGCAAAGATAATAACCTTTAGCAGCTTAAATTGTGATCTGGAGTACAATGCCCTGCTTCGGTCACCCGCGGAACGAAAACGCAAAGGGTATTTCTGTAGGGGGCAGGCATTGCTCATCGTCACAGGTCATAAATTCGATATAACCACTGACGACTTTTGTCTTCTCGGAAATGACGGCTCTTTGAGTAAAAACGACTTCATTTTTGAATTTCCGGACGTTCATTTGAAAGAGCTCATCCATGCCTTCGATTACCGGGCCGGCTTCCTTGGTCTTACCAATCAGTTGTAAGCCCTCTGCCGGGTCAAATGCAATGGTGGTGGGAATGGGGCCGCCCTCTTCCAGGTCCTGTGCATAGAGGTACCATCCCTTTTGGATTGCGGCAGTAAAGGTCAGGTCAAAGGTGGTATCATTGACCATTTTGGCCTCGAATGCCCAGTTTACTGGCTGGAGCATATCTTGCTGTGCTGTAAGCTGTACTGTTCCCCATCCAAGGAGCAAACACAAAAGGAGGTATTTCATAGTCTGGCTTTGTATTATGATGAATACGGTAAATTTACACGCTACCATGCTAAGTTACTGAAGCTCAGCAAGGCAATAATAAAAGTTTAACAGTTGAGGAGGGTCCGGGAAGAGGGAGGCCTTGATGTGGGCTGCTGCTATGTGGAATGACATACGGCGGTGGCTGTTTTTGCATCAGTAAAGGGGACTGTATTTGCGCGCTCCAAACCGCACAAGAGAGCTACAGATCCGGGAAAATCATAGGCTGGAACTGCAGGGCCAGAGCAATCACGAGTAACAGGAGGTGCAGGACTTCGGCCATGCGGCCAGGCATACGCACAAAGTTGAGGGAGAGCAGCAGTCCGATAGGCGCTGCTGTAATCAGCAAGTGGTCAAGTTGGATGTCGGCCTGAAAGACCAGGCTCAGCGTAGTAATAATCAGGCCCCAGTATACGATGCTGATCTTGCGTTGCACTTCAATATTTTGCTTCAGCATATAGCTGCGGTGGCTGAACAGCACCACAAGCACCAATGCGCTCATAATGCCAAGGTCACGATATACCCGTACCGGCGAGGCTGCTACATAGCTTAGCCACTCGAATCCATCGGTTAGTATTTGGGCATAAGCTGGGTACCAGCCGTTCCAAAAAGCCCATACACCGCCCAGGAATACCGGGATGAACAAACCGGAAAGCGCCATCAGGCGCTCTCTTATCTTGAACGCGCGCAGAATATTGAGCCCCGTAAATCCGAACAGCAACAAAAGTATAAGGGAAGGATAAAAAAGAAATCCTACACCGGACCAAAGCCCAATATTGAAAATCCGGTCGGCGACCATGTTCTTTTTGTAAGTGGCAAAAACTTCTCCCATTACAATCAGGAAAAAAGTATTGCCCATTAAAACCGGTGATAGGTAGTGAAAGGAAGGGAGCAAGCTGCAGATCAGCACATAGAAAACGCCAGGAAACAAACTGACTTCACTGGCCAGCCGGTGCTCCATGACCATGTAATTCAGATAAAAGCCCTGTAGCAACAACAGCACCATCGCCACAATAGATGGTAACTGCCCACTGTGACCGATCCAGTCATAAATCCAGATGGAGAAAGGACCGGCACCGTGAGGCGCCATATCAACAGGCACAAAGAATACAGAGCCTCGCACAAGCAGGATGTAAAATGCGAGCAGTACACTCGCCATAAGCTGGTTGGATCTGAATATGGCTAACACAGCAATTCGTTCTGTTGATGCTCAAATGTACCGAATTCAACCTAATGGAAAAAACGAAAACTAAGTCTCCTGCCTGCGAACTAAGATAAATCGATGGATTATTGGGGGCAAATGATTTTTTTTAAAACTACGCCGGGTTTCAAAGTGCTGATTGTCAGAATTTTAGATAGAAACGAGGTAAAAAAATAAAAAAAGTGCCTTTTCATTTGTGGAAAATCGGCGCGCCTTTACTCTTATCTGCAAAACCATTAAGAAAGCATTTAGACCTTGTATAACCCCAAGGACTCACTTATCAATCCCTACAAATTTTGAGAGAGAGTAACCCCAAAAAACTAAATCTCTCCAGATTCGTTCTCAATTTGCTAAACCCGGCGCCAAAGCCGGGTTTTTTTGTTGGCGTTTATAGGTGCAGGCTTTTTAAAAACCGTAGCGATTGTTCGACCAATTCCCGGCTATGGGCAGGTAAGGCATCTTTTTCAAACGGGTGCTGTCCGCCAAAGACGTGGTCTGCGCCCTCGATCAGGTGCAGCCGGGCATCTGTTTTGCCCTCTTTCAGTGCCTCCGCAGCCGAGGCGGGAACTGCCGGGTCTGCTGTGCCGTGCAGAATCAGCATGGGGATGTCCAGCCGCTGAAGGGCCCGCTTTACATCCATAGCTTCCTCCCGGGCTTTGTAGTCGCGGTACATTTGAAAATAGATGGGCATTTGTTGCCCGGTCCGCCCATTGACCACTACATATTGCCCGTCTACTTCCCACTGCGCAATCATGTCCGGTGTTTTCCAGGCATAATCCAGGCTGGCAACCGAAGCCCAGGTCAGCAGGCTCGAAATCCGCTCATCCTGGGAGGCGTAAATGATTGAAATTGCACCTCCCCGGCTATGACCGATCAGGTGAATGCGCCCAAGGTCGGCTTCTTCAGCGGGCAGCCTTTCATCACCGTGGTGCAGCCAGGTGAGTACGGCCTGCAGGTCATTCAGCTCTTTGGAATAGTTATTCTGCCCGAATGCTTCCAGGTCAGCAAAGTCGGTTGGCGCAGCCAGCGTCGTGCCGTTGTGCGAAAAGTTGAATTTGATAAAAACAAAACCGGCTTCCGCAAACTGCCGGGCAATAAGGTCCCAGTGGCCCCAGTCCTTGAAGCCTTTAAAGCCGTGGGCGAACAGCACAATAGGCTTGGGCTGGCTGCTTGGCACGTAGTACGCATCAAGGAGGAACGGGCGGGCAGCTGCCCCGGTGAGTTGCAGATTGCGGAGGATTTGCATGGAAGTTTTACAGAGGAAACAAAACAGAGGGGGGCGTTGGTTCAATAGTTGGGAAACTCCAAATTTGACGGGAGGATTGCGGGAATAAAAATGAGAAATGCTCCAAAGCGAAATTTCGGGTAGTAGTTTTAGATCTTATCTTTTAACTAAACTACTTACTGAATGAACCTTAGACGTTTCTACTTATTGTTTGCGCTCTTATTTGGAGGAATCCTTACTAACGCTAATGCCCAATGCTCTGTCGGAGCATTACTCACCAACGGATCTATTACAATTACCTGCGATGAGAACGACTTTTTTGACCTGGAGTTAGATGGTACAAGTACCATTCCTGCGACAGGCGGATTAGGTTGGGAGTTCTCCGATGCTCTTGGTGGCACAGGTGGGCTTGCCGGTGGTTTTACGATTACCAACTCAAGCACACCCAATTCTTTTGATGCCAGCCTTAATGGCATCATGCCCGCCAATAACCTGAATAACCTTTCCGGGACATGGGTGGTTAAAGGCGTGGTGTATGAAGATGCCGGCGATCCGCTGAATACCGTTTGTGCAACGACTACTGATTCGTTGATCATAGATTTTCTAAGTGAGGAAAGCCCGGTGATTACAAGCCTGGTTGATAACGAAGATGGCTCTGCTACCGTTGAGGCTAGTGGTGGAACGGAACCTTACACCTATCTCTGGTCTGATGGGCAGACCACTGCTACCGCTACCGGGCTTACAGATGCTGTATATACCGTTACTGTTACGGGCGCTAATGGTTGTACAACTACAGGAGAGGTAGCCGTTGGGAATGCTGTTACCTGTCAGGTAGGCGTATTAACTACTGCCGGGGAAGTATCAATATGTACTGCGGATGGCACCTTTGATGTTGCTACTGATGGTACAGAAACGATTCCTTCGTCCGGCGGGTTTGGCTGGGTATTCTACAATGCGCTCGGCGGCACAGGAGCGCTCGGCGGTGATTTTATCCTGACCAATTCACCTGCCAGCGCTGCCTATGATGCGGATCTTAACGGGGTGCTAAGTGGCAACAACTTCCCGGCATTTAGCGGTACCTGGGTCATTAAAGGCGCTGTCTATGAGGATGCGGGCAATGCTTTCAACTCGATTTGTTCCCTTACTTCAGACTCTCTGATTGTTAATTTCGGAGGTACGATAGCTATTCTGGAATTGGTGGATAACGGTGATGGCTCTGCTACGGTAACTGCAGAAGGTGGCACGCCACCATACACCTACATGTGGTCAGATGGGCAGGAAGGCCAAACGGCTGTGGGCCTGGAAGAGGGTTCATATACTGTCACCGTAACTGACGCAGATGGTTGCAGTGCTTCTGAAAGTATTTCCATTGGAGGAGGTGCAGAACCTTGCCTGGACTGGATGGAGCCTAATCCGGGAGAAGGCTGGATTGACTTTAATTCCAACTTTGGAGGTGCTCCCTGTGACGATGGGAGTGGGTGTCCTTTCAACGAGATCACAGACTTTGAAGTGTTTGCATCGGAAGCGTACTCTGTAGATGGTTTCCAGGAAGGCGGAACGTACACCTTTAGCATGTGTAATGGCCCGGGTGCCGGAAGCTGGGTACCTGAGTTTACGATTATCGCGCCCAGTGGCGAAGTGGACGCCTTCGGTGCTGGTGACGGCGATGCCTGCTCCATCACCTGGACGGCATCAGAAAGCGGTACTTACCTGATCGTAATCAACGAAGCCGGCAGTTGCGGTGGCGGCGACAATATCGCCACAAGCAATGGCTTCCCTGCGCTGACTTGTACTGGCGGCCCTGAAGTGGCTTGCCCTGTAATTTCCTGCGCCGTGGGTGAGCTGGCCACTACCGGTGAAACAGTAGTTTGTGGTCCGGAAGGGACTTTTACTATCGAAACTGACGGTACAGATACTATTCCTGAAACTGGTGGTTTTGGCTGGCAACTTAGCGATGCTCTGGGCGGTACCGGGGGCTTGGCTGGCGGATTTACCCTGACCGGCTCTAACCCAAGCTCTACTTTTGATGCCGACCTGAACGGAGTTATGAGCAGTAACAATCTGGACCCGCTTGGCGGCACCTGGGTATTTTACGGAGTGGTCTACACCGATGCTGATAACGCTACAGGAACCATTTGCGGAACAACAACCGATTCACTCATCGTAACCTTTAATCCTGAGTTGCTGGCTTCCGCAGTGGATAATGAAGATGGGACAGCAACGGTAACCGCAGAAGGTGGCACGCCTCCATATGCTTACGAGTGGAGTGATGGACAAACGACTGCTACGGCTACCGGACTGATGGAAGGCGTGGCTTCTGTTACCGTAACCGATTCTAATGGCTGCACCGCTGTAACAGAAGTGGAAGTCATTTCCAGTGTTGGTGTGATTAAAGGGTTGAATAGCCTCTATCTGGGTCCGAACCCAACGAATGGGCAGCTGACAGTTCAGTTGGAACTGGATCAGCCAAAGGTACTGCGTTTGGAAGTAGTCAATACGCAGGGGCAAATTGTTCAGCGTGTTCAGGCAGGCAAAAATGCAGTGCTGAACCATAGCTTTGACTTCAGCAACCGCGCAGATGGTCTTTACTTTATCCGCATTATCGCGGGTGATGATGAGGTGACTCGACGGATAGTCGTCACGAAATAAGGAATGAAAATTTAGTTTAAAGCTGTAAAGAGAGCGGCTGTATCAATGATGTATTGGTACAGCCGTTTTCTGTTGTGGGGTCAGTTGAGGGAAAAAGCAGGTGTAGCTTCAGCCGTATTGAAAGAAGTCAGCTGATTGATTTCCACTTGCATGAAGGGCGTGAGCGGGAAGTCCGACAGCATTTCGAGCACCTCCATTTCGGAGTTGGCATTAAAGATAGCCCAGAGCTTGGCACTTTCCAGAGCCAGGGCATAGTTCACCAGGGAGCCTTCCGACAGGTAGCGGTCCACCACAGCCCGCTGATAGGGGATGAGGTCTGTAAATTCGGTGGAGAGTTCCTCCGGGAGCGTAAAGTCTACCATGAACTGACTGGTCGGATTGATCATGCCACTTTTTTTGCAAACATACTCAAATTCAGAGGCTTTGTGTGCCGGATGAGGCTGAAACCCGCTCGCTTTGCGTTCAATCTGACAATTCTGATCCCGTAGAATGTGCTATATTCGGCCCATGGTAGCACGTGTGATGATAGAACCTTACAGCGCTGACTGGGCAGTGGCTTTCCAGCAGGAGCAGGGGCGTTTGGAATCCTGTCTTACTGTTTGGTCGCCCGAAGTGCAGCACATCGGTAGCACAGCAGTGGAAGGGCTGGGTGGGAAGCCCGTCATTGACATCATGGTGGGCTTTTCGGATGAAGAAAGCCTAAGTGCTGCCGTGGATCCACTTTTGAAAGCAGGTTACTGTTATTATCCCTGTTTTGAGGAGCCTCCTTTCCGCGACCGGCGCTTCCTGGCCCGGTTGCAGGATTTTCCGGCTACTGTTTTTGAAAGCCCGGAGGACTTCCCTGACCGGGTTGCCCATCCGCCTGTTTTCCATCTTCATCTGCTACGGCACGGCTCTCCTTTCTGGAAACGGCACCTGGCCTTTCGTGATTACCTGCGGCGGCACCCGATCACCCGCGACGCTTACTACCGCATGAAAGTCAAGCTGGCCAAGGGCGTTTGGGAAAGCCATAACGATTACGCCAAAGCCAAAACCGCGTTTATCCGCCGGGTGGAGCGCCTGGCGGAGCTGGAGGGCTGAAGCTATTCAGGAACCTGACTTTAGCGATGCTTTTTCCTTGCACATCAGGCGGTAATTTTGCATTTTTCCTCAAAAAACGATGCGCCCCTTCTTTCTGCTCTGCTTTTGCAGCTGTTTTGGATTTCTTTTTGGGCAGGATTTTACGCCCAAGTATGAATATTTCCATGGCAATAACCTCCGTTTCAGCGTAAGCTCGGATGGGCGGCTTTTTCACGGAGGCAGGGAAGGCGATTTGAGGCTCGACTACCTGGAAGACCGGGGCGATTACGCCAGTAGCCTGCAATTTACCGGGCTTTGGATGGGAGCGCTTAATGCGGTTGGCGCGCTGTACACCACCGTCCATATGGAGGATGACGAGGAAAACGGCTTCTGGCCGGGCATTGCTTTTTCCAACCTTAAAGGAGCAATGCAAGACTCCATCCTGGAAGGCACCAACAACGTTTGGCGGGTCACCCGCGCCGAAATCCTTAAACATCAGCGCGACTATGCGGACAATGGTAGGATTGATGACCCGCAGCCTGCCATTTATGCCTGGCCAGGGGCACGCAACCCTCATTTCGGGCCCTATAACAACAATACAACAGGGCTGCCTGCCGAATTACTTGGACTGGCGCCCTTCTGGGATGAAGATGCCGATGGGGTCTACAATCCGGATAATGGGGATCACCCGGTACACGATGAGTCTACATTATGTGGAACAATAAGGATCATGCCTGACGAAATTTTCTGGGTACCTTTTCATAATTTCAAGCCTGCTGCCTTTCTTAACGAAGGCTACAGCGGGCTACAGTTTTATCTGACCGGCACGATTTACTACTGTGGCCGTAACCGCTTTGCTGAAGGAGCCAGGATTGCAGAGATGAGCCATACGGTCTTTCTCGATTACAGGTTCCAGCACAAGGGGCTTACGCCATTGGATTCCATGTACATCGGGCTGTTCATGGATCATGATCCGCAGTGTGGCCCCGGAGGTTACCTGGGCTCCAAGCCGGAACAGGAACTATTGTATTTTTATAATACCCTGCCCTCCTGGACCTTAGGCTGCGAGCTGACGGAGGCGGTAGGGTGTACCGTGGTAATCCCTCCGTTTAACAGAACGCATGCATCTAATGGTACGGATACCCTGGTTGAATCGCGCTTTCAAAACTTCATCCAACTGTTTCCGGAAGGAGAGGAGCCCACACCAGGGCAGCGTTTCCCGCAAAGTCCATTTGAGGTATACCGCTGCCTGAATGGGCAATGGCGAGACGGTACGCCCATAACTTACGGAGCACAAGGCTATGAGGCATCTGGGAATGTTGTAAATGCCATCTTCCCGGATTTTCCTGGCGAAGGGTCCGGGTGGTCTGAACTCGCAGTAGGCAATAGCCCCGGCCGAAGGATGGGGCTGATGACCGCCGGGCCATTACAGATCAATCCTTTTTTTGCAGGTCGTTTCAAAGTCGCGCTTCAGGTCAGCCGTCCCTACTTCGCGGACGAACCGCTTAATTTGTTTTTCGCAGATGGGGAGGCAATAAGCCACTGGGACGACTGCTTTCCGCCTATCTATCAGGGCTGCGTACAGGAAGACCTCACTCCTCCGGAACCAGAGGAGCCACCGGTTGAGCCTGCACTTTTTCTCTGGCCTAACCCAACCCGCTCCATCGTCACCCTCAATGCAAGGGGCATACCGATCTACTGGTACCGCATTTACAATACCAAAGGACAGCTGATGTACGCCAATGATGCACCGGATGAGGTGGAACAGGTGCCGGTAAGTGGCTGGCAGACCGGCGTGTATTTTGTGCAGGCCGGCTGGGGCGGCGAGGTGGTGACGCGGAAGCTGCTGGTGCGGTAGGGGGGGAGAAAAAAGTTGTTATTAGCGTTGCGGTGTCGCTGACTTTCCTGGAATTCCGGGATGGCTTTGATGTTTTGCCATTTTTGCAATGTTTTTCCTGAGAAAACTTTGAAAATATTTGGAAATATCGCGGGGGGGGGGATCTTGCATCTAATTGAATGAACATTGCGGCACAAAATTTCAGAATAGGGTCAGATCGATAAGTTTTATTGCCTGACCTGGAATGTAGTTTCTTTCTAATGAATGCACGCGCTGGCGCTTACTAAAACTGTATGAAGCGTGTTTTTTTTGGACTTTTTTAGGCATCAACCTGGCCCGTACGGGCCAGGTACATTAATTTTTGAACATGCGAAATTTTTTGATTTTACTCTGCTGTATGGCCGGATTTACCTCCAACCTATCCGCCCAAAAACACGATTACACCTGGCTGTTCAGTGAACAATACATCACTAGTAATGACTGGGGGGAAGCGTCTATGCTCGACTTTAATTCCAGCCCCCCTGCCATCACTGCTCCAGACAGTGTACAGATGATTTTTGGGGGTACCAATTTTACCATGAGCAATGCAGAAGGGGAACTGATTTTTTATACTAACGGGTGCGAAATACACAATGCCCAGCACCAGCTTATGGAAAATGGGGATGGAATTAATCCAGGTGATGTGCATGATGTTCATTGTGACGAAAGCCAACACTCTCCTGGCTATACAACCCCTTTTCAGGGTTCACTAGGTATTCCAATGCCAGCCAGTGATAGCATTTTTTATTTATTTCACATAAGGTCTGCTTACGACCCGGTAAACGGTCCTCCATATGGAGCGGACATTCAACTACTCTATACTGTCATTGATGTTTCCCAAAACTTTGGTAACGGAACTGTATACGAAAAAAACACAGTCTTGATAGATAATTTTGAAAGCTTTACTTCCTTAGGCGAAATCACAGCGGTCAAACATGCCAATGGACAAGACTGGTGGGTGGTATGCCCTGAAAAGGTAGGCAATAAGTACTATTTTTTTCTGCTCACTTCAGATGGGGTTGCTTTTAGCCACGAACAGGAAATAGGGCACGCTCAAACTGATTATTTTTGGGGGCAAACTGTTTTTTCACCCGATGGGTCTCAGTTTGCCTACTGTGTCAATAACGAAAATGACGGGGTCCGCCTTTTTGACTTTGACCGTAGCATAGGGCAGTTTAGCAATCCCAGATTCTTTCCAATGCCTGAGGATTATGGATGGCAAACAGGTACTGCTTTTTCGCCAAGTGGCCAGTACCTTTATGCCAGCATTAATCTAGAGCTGTACCAATTTGATCTTTGGTCCTCTGACATTGAAGCGAGCCGCATTCTCATAGACACTTACGATGGGTACGCGGACCCTATACCTACTCACTTTTCAAATATGCAATTAGGACCGGATTGTAGAATTTATGTCTTTTGCTCAAGTTGCACTACGATCCACGTAATCCATAATCCGGACGAAGGAGGAACAGACTGTAACTTCGAGCAGAACGCCATTCAGTTGCCCTTTGGCATGCGCCAGGCATCTAACTCTATTTACCCCAACTACCGCCTCGGGCCCATTGACAGTCCCGGTGAGCCCTGTGACCCTGGTATCGTTAATAGTTCCAATACCTTACTGCCCGCGAAAGGCATTTCCCTTTTCCCTAATCCTTCGTCAGGGGAGGCCATTCATCTTCAAACCGGCTGGACGGAAGCCAATACGGCAGAGGCCATACTGTTTAATGCCCTTGGGCAGCCAGTCTGGCAACGTACCCTTGAGCTCGCAGGCGGTAATGCCACTTTCCGGCTGGACCACTTGCCGGAAGGCTGGTATCAGTTGAGCCTCCGGGCGAAAGGGGAGCAAAACGTTATTCCGCTAATGATACAGCGGTAGGGCTTTTCTGAAAAACGAAGGCTCCAATTAGCGCTATGAAAGTACTTCACCCCTCCACCCGCTCAATCCGTGCACCCAGGGCTCTCAGCCGCGCATCAATCTGCTCATAGCCCCGGTCGATCTGATGGATGTTGTGGATGACGCTCTTGCCTTTTGCCGAAAGGGCCGCAATCAGCAGGGCTACCCCGGCACGGATATCCGGTGAGGACATTTCGATGCCCCGCAGCTGGTTTTTCCGCCCCAGCCCGATGACGGTAGCCCGGTGCGGGTCGCAGAGAATGATCTGCGCGCCCATGTCAATGAGTTTATCCACAAAAAACAGGCGGCTTTCAAACATCTTTTGGTGGATGAGCACGCTGCCCTTGGCCTGTGTGGCGATGACCAGCATAATGCTCATCAGGTCGGGCGTAAAGCCGGGCCAGGGGGCATCGTAGATGGTCATGATGGAGCCATCGATGAAGGTTTGTATCTCGTAGGTGTCCTGCTGCGGGATACGGATGTTGTCGCCTTCGAAGTCGAGCTTGATACCCATACGCCCGAAGGTAGTGGGGATGATACCAAGCTGATCTATCCGGGCATCTTTTATGGTGATGTCTGACTGAGTCATGGCGGCCAGGCCGATGAAGGAGCCAATCTCAATCATATCGGGCAGGAGACGGTGTTCGGTGCCTTTTAGTTCGTTTACCCCTTCTATCGTCAGTAGATTGGAGCCGATGCCTTCGATTTTGGCGCCCATTTGCACCAGCATGCGACAGAGTTGCTGCACGTAGGGCTCGCAGGCGGCATTGTAAATTTGTGTGGTTCCCTTAGCGAGGACGGCAGCCATCACTACGTTGGCGGTTCCTGTGACGGAAATCTCATCCATCAGCAAGTAGGTGCCTTTCAGCCCTTCCGGTGCGGTAACGGAGTACTGCCGTTTGTCAGCTTCGTAGTCGAAATGTGCGCCGAGCTTTTGGAGGCCGACGAAGTGGGTATCCAATCTGCGTCGGCCGATTTTGTCGCCGCCTGGTTGTGGGAGAAAAGCCTGTCCGTACCGGGCCAACAGTGGCGCAATAAGCATGACAGAGCCCCGGATGCGGCTGGCATCCCGGCGGAATTCCGGTGTTTCAAAGAAGCCAAGGTCTATAGCATCGGCCTGAAGCTGATAGGAGTGGGGGCTTTTTTGTTCCACCTTTACGCCCAGCCCGCGCAGCAGGTCGAGCAGGCGGTTGACATCAAGGATGTTGGGGAGATTGGAAAGAGTGACCGGGTCGATGGTCAGAAGGGTGGCACAAAGCACCTGAAGGGCTTCATTTTTGGCACCCTGTGGGGTGATGTTTCCGCTCAGTGGCAAACCACCGTGCACTTCGAAGGCATCGAAAGACATAGCGTTGTTTTGGTTTTACCGCAAAGGTAAGCCCAAAAAGGAGGAAAGTCGAATGTAAGAAGAGATTCCTGTTCCCGAAACAGTAATCATTTCGGGAACAGGACTGAGGTCATCTAGCGTTTGCTACGGCGGTAATTGCTGCGCCCTCCGCGGGAGCTGCCACCACCGGAACGCCCGCCTCTGGAGCGGCCACCACCGGACCGTTTGTTGTTGGAGCGGCGGCGGTTGTTGTTGGTGTTATTACTATTGGTGATGTTGTTGTTGCTGCCTTTAGCGAGGTTTTCGATATTCTCGTCCTCATCCATGGTCAGCTCGCCTTTAGACAAACCTTTAAGGTCAGACTTGATGACTTCATCACTAACATAGTGCTCCTTGTTCCAGGTGCGGTAGGCCAGCTTCATGTAAGAACCAATAGTAGCGACAAAGCCGTCCCGCTTGGGGCCTTCCGGCATTTCCTTTGCTTTTTTGATGAGCTCCTGCACGTTATGGCCATAGTGACGGTAGCGCGCTTCCCAAATCGGGTAAGGAACCTGTTCGGGGCGCTTGCGGTGCTCCTCTTCAGTAGGGGGCTCACCGTAGGGGTAATCTACATCAAGGTCGTATTCTGCAATGCGGTAGACGTGCTTCCAAAGGCGCTCGCGGTAATCTTCGATACTGCGGCTCTGCGGGTGCATCATCTGCATCATGTCGATGATCTTTTCGATGTGAGCCTGCCGCTCAGCTTTGTCCTCTAATGCCTTCGCATAGTGGATCATTTTCTGCACATTACGCCCGTATTCCGGGATGATGAGGTGCTCTCGGTTAGAGTTATACTCCATCCCGATTTTGTTCGGATCGTTCATAAAAATTCGTTGACGTTGTTTTACTCAACAGTTACAGACTTCGCCAGGTTTCGTGGCTGGTCCACATTACAGCCGCGCATAACGGCAATGTGGTACGAAAGCAACTGTAGTGGGATAACGGAAAGCAACGGCGTCAGCGGCTCTTCCGTATCTGGTATTTCAATAGTATAGTCCGCCATTTCGCTAATGGTTTTTTCACCTTCAGTGACGACGGCGATAACCATGCCTTTACGGGCTTTCACTTCCTGAATGTTGCTGACTACCTTGTCGTAGGCACTCCGGTTGGTTGCAATCACAATGACCGGCATTTCCTCGTCGATCAGAGCAATAGGGCCATGCTTCATTTCTGCTGCCGGATAGCCTTCTGCGTGGATGTAGGAAATTTCCTTAAGCTTAAGGGCGCCTTCCAGTGCAACGGGGAAGTTGAAACCTCTGCCGAGGTAAAGGGCGTTTTGGCGATCTTTTATTTCTTTTGCAATATACTTAATTTGCTCTTCACACTGTAATGCCCGCTCAATTTTTGCAGGAATATTGTGCAATTCGCTGATTAATTTATGGAAATAGGAGTTGGGGATACGCCCTCTTTTGTAGCCCAGGCTGATGGCCATCATCGTCAATAACGCCACCTGCCCTGTGAAGGCTTTGGTGGAGGCCACCCCGATTTCCGGCCCGGCGTGGATGTAGGAACCGGCATCGGTCAGGCGGGCGATGGAAGAGCCAACAGCATTCACCACCCCATAAAGCATCGCACCTTTGTCTTTGGCCAGCTCCAGAGCGGCCAGGGTATCTGCAGTTTCTCCAGACTGAGAAAGGGCAATCACCACGTCGCCTTCCTGAATGATAGGGTTGCGGTAGCGCAGCTCAGAAGCATACTCTACCTCCACGGGTATACGGGCAAGGTCCTCAAAGAGATACTCTCCAATCAGCCCGGCATGCCAGGACGTACCACAGGCGGCAATAATGAAGCGCTTCGCGTTGGAGATGGTTTTTTCGTATTCATCAACCCCGCCCAGCTTGACGTAAGGGGCTTCCAGGCTCAGCCGCCCGCGCATACAATCAGCAAGGGTTTGAGGCTGCTGATGGATCTCCTTTAGCATGAAGTGTTCGTATCCACCTTTTTCCAGTTCTTCCACCTGCATGTCAAACTCCTGAATGAAAGGAGTCTGCACTTTGTTGTGAATATTTTTGATCTGCAGGTCCCCATTGCGGTGTACCACGGCAATCTCTTCATCATTCATGTAAATGATCCGCTTGGTGTGCCCGGCGAGCGGTGCTGCGTCCGAAGCGAGGAAGTATTCATCATCGCCAACGCCGATAACAAGGGGGCTGGCTTTTCGGGCGGCGACGAGCTTGTCGGGGTGTTCCCGGTCCATCAGCACAATCGCATAGGCGCCTACCACACGATCCAGCGCCAGGCGTACCGCCTCTTCGAGTGGCAGATTGCCATGGTCCTGTATCTCTTCTATGAGGTGCACCAGCACCTCCGTATCGGTTTGGCTCTCAAAAACATGCCCTTCTTTTTGCAGTGCTGTCTTCAGAGAGCCGTAGTTTTCAATAATTCCGTTGTGGACCATCACCAGCCGGCCGTTCCCGGATCGGTGTGGGTGGGCATTGATATCGGTAGGCTCGCCGTGGGTAGCCCAGCGGGTATGGCCCAGGCCGACTGTACTGCTGTGGTCTTGCCCCTCAATGAAGGCTTCTAATTCTGCAACTTTGCCTTTGCGCTTGAAGACTTTCAGGTCGCCGTTCAATACCGCAATGCCGGCACTGTCGTACCCGCGGTACTCCAGCAGTTTCAGGCCGTTAATGAGAAGGGGGCTTGCCTGGCGGGGCCCAATGTAAGCAACAATTCCGCACATAGCTCTTTGGGTTTAAAGTTGTACAATGATTATGATGTGTTGGGGTACAGGCAGCTACTGATTGGTCTTCCGGAGAATTGTACCCTGGTAAAAAAATCAGTAGTATAGCCGCATACTTATTTTGAGCGTCGCTCGGTACTCCTAACGTAAAGCCCGGGGAACGCACTTTGGGTTCATTTCATTAATGGCTTTATCAACCATGAACAGCCTTGGAATTTAATGGGATTAGGATTCAATATGGTGCGAGTGTTGTTCTGGTAAAGCAGAAAACCAACTTGCTGTTCAGTGCTTTACCGAAGCTTTGTTTGTTCCCGAAACAGGCGCGGGTCCGCAAAGTACAAACTTTTGAGGATTCCCGCATCACTTCTGATAAGATATTCCATTTTACAATGTTACAACCGTGTGAAAGTAACGCTCAGTGTGACAGGAAATTGTGGGTGGTTTCCTCCGTAGAATAGCACCCGTTCTGCTACTTCTGATCGCTTCGTATCGGTAAGGTCGTTGTTTTCAATGGGTATGAGGTAAAACTCATCGGACATCCTGCCTTCCAATACCTCCTGCAGGTAAGTGGAAATGGCCATTCGGTATCGGATGGCGCCCTTGGATTCGATAAATTCCGGAACACCTCCAAAACCGGAGGCAAAGGGTATCTGGGCGTTATCTGCAACAATCATATCTGAAATAAACACTTCCTCCCCTACGTCATTTTCTGCTTTCACCGCTATTTGCCTTGCAAGGGGGTAGTTAGCGGTGTCGAGGCTTTCTCCTCTGGCAACGTAAAAGTCAAGGAAGGCTTGGTTGATGGCAACATTCTCAAATACGCTGAGGTCAGGAAGCTTAATCTTTGAGCGTAAACCGGCCATGCCCTGAACAAAGAGCAGGCTGTCATTCTCCTCTCCGTTTTCGAGGAGCGCCACGGCGTCAGTATCTTCGTAGTTGTGCTCAAAAGTGGCGAATTGAACGATCGGATCAAGCTGGTCGTTCTCGAAAAACAGCTGATAATCACGGGGAGAATCGGTGCTGTCCCGGTAATAAATATGAACTCCTGCCCGAATAGACTGCAGCGTAAAAGCGAGCATGCCGGCGGTTGGCAGGGTGGGCTCCAGCTGAAAGCCCGGGAAGCGTTCCAGAAAGCGGTTGCTTTCATTGAACACGGTCGTATCCGCCAGATAAAAGCTGATCAGGGAGTCTGCCCAAACGGTAGGCAGCGGGACGCGAAGATGCGGAAAGCTAACCGTGTCGGCTTCTGCCGGCTCTGCCAGCGAATTATTATCCAGGTAGTTTGTATAAGGTATACTATCGAGCGTGGCGACGAATTCAATTTCCGCCAGGGGTGCACTGGCAATGCCCGCTTCGTGATCAGAGAAGTACTCCAGGTCCTCGTTAAAAACCTCGGTCAGCTCTGTAACCCGTATCCCGAAGGTTTCGCCTTCCGTCTTCCCGTAGAAGCCACCACGTGTGTAAGGCAGGATCAGGACAACGGAGTCCACGCCGGTGATGTCCGCAAAGTTTGGGTGAAACACAGGGGCACTATTCGTACGTGGAGGCACCAGCTGCACATTGATCGTCGACTTGGCTTGCCCGAACACCGGGTCCCGGAAATCCCCGAACAGAAACCGGTCTGCCTGCAAAACGGGAAAAGGAGAGTAGGTCATAAGCGGGTCGCTGAGTTCGGTAGCGACTTGTAGCGTGAAGGTGTCCGTAAATCCAACTTCTGCCCGGTCTTCATCAAGCAGCCCTCCTCCTACCAGAGTAGGGTCAGAGCAGGCATTGATGAGCATAGTGGCGAGGAGGGCTCCCAGCCCCCAGAATATATTCCGTTTCATAATTCTTTTTTTGCTAAAGCTTGCGCGTAGTGGATAACTCCACCTGTTTTTAACGCCAGACTTACCGGAGCATTTCAATCAATGGGTTAGGTTTGTCTTTCCTGCGCAAAAGTAGTTACCTGAAGGGAAAGAGTAAAAAAAAGATAAGCCCGTTGTATACAGAAGAAAAAATTCAGCCCTGCTAAACCGTTTGGGGAGAGCAGGGCTGAAATTGGTGTTATGGCAAAGTTTTTTGAACTAGCTTTCCTCCACTTCCTCTGTCACGAGGGTTTCGAAGAACTCCTTAATTGGCGCTTCGAAGCCTTCTTCACCCTGATAATCCAGGACGGGCTTGTCGGTATCAGAGAGGGCTTTGCTGACACTATCGTCAATCTGCTCGCTACCCTGAATCAGGGCATCGGCGAAGTTGATCGCGCCGTGGTGAAGGGTTACTCCTTTGCCATTCTGATAGGCGCTAAGGTCATCCTCTGTCAGGTTATTGATAGAGGCTTTAGCCATGAAGGCGTCTGAAAAAGTCTTTTCCGGAGACCCATTGTAGATAGAATATACCACTTTGGCATTCTGGAAAAGTGGCTCATTCTTGTACGCCGTCTTGAGGTATAATGGGATAAGGCTCGTCATCCAGCCATTACAGAAGACTACATCCGGAGCCCAGCCAAACTTCTTGACCGTCTCAATAACGCCTTTGCAGAAAAAGACCATGCGGTCGGGGTTGTCTTCGAATGGTTGGTCATCAGCATCCGTGAAGATGCGTTTGCGCTTGAAGAAGTCTTCGTTGTCCAGGAAGTAAACCTGCATGCGGGCCTCAGGCAATGAGGCTACCTTTATAATCAGTGGATAGTCGTCGTCATCCACAATAATGTTCATTCCAGAAAGGCGAACGACTTCGTGCAGTCTGTGGCGGCGCTCGTTAATCGTGCCAAAACGTGGCATAAGCACCCTGATTTCCATTCCGTTTTCCTGTATATATTGCGGAAGCTTCCGTGCTATATTGGCAATTTCTGACGCAGCGGTATAAGGCTGCATTTCCTGCGAAACAATCAGCACTCTTGTCTTACTCATAAGCGGTAAAAATTTAAAAAAATAACGATGTCACCGAAGGTTCAATGAACAAGTTTGCAAATTTAACAAAAAAATGCTGTTATTGCCGTATTTGTCTGGCTCTTAATGCGCTGTTAACAAAAACGTCTATATTTGCGCCCTGATTGGCCGCCCTATTGGCCGTGCCATTGATTTTTGAACTTTACCTGATGTATTTATTCAAGAAATCAGCGGACTTACAGGCTTTTCTGGCGGACTATCGCTCCAGAAACCGGCAAATTGGCTTTGTTCCTACAATGGGCGCATTGCACAAAGGCCACCTCTCTCTGCTGCACGCTTCCCAAAATACTGCCCACGTTACCGTTTGCAGCATCTTCGTCAACCCCACACAGTTCAACGAATCTGCTGACCTGCAACATTACCCCCGCACGCCGGGCAGAGACATTGATCTGCTGCACAACGCAGGGTGCGACATCTTGTTTATGCCAGAGGTGGAGGAGGTGTACCCCGCGGAATATGAGGTACCGGTGCCGGATGTTGCGCTTGGCCATTTGGCAGAAGTGATGGAAGGCGAGCACCGGCCAGGGCACTTTGAAGGGGTGATGCAGGTGGTGCTGCGGCTGCTCAGTCTGGTACAGCCGGATTTTCTTTTCATGGGGCAAAAGGATTATCAGCAGCTGACCATCATCCGCGAAATGATCCGGCAATTGAGCCTGGAAGTGGAGCTTGTCGGTTGTCCTACCCTTCGGGAGCCCGACGGGCTGGCCATGAGCTCGCGTAACGTACGGCTTTCGCCGGAAGACCGCAGCCGGGCTCTGGCCATCAGCCAGACACTGGCCGAGGCAGGCAGTTGGGCGGCAGCTTTGTCTCCGGGCGAAATACAGGAAAAAGCACTGAATGCCCTTCGTGAAGCGGGCCTGGTACCCGAATATTTTAAGCTGGCTGATGCGGAAAACCTGCAGCTGGTCGATACCTTTGAAGCGGGCCGGGAGGTAATCGCCTGCGTGGCTGCCCGCGCCGGGGATGTGCGCCTGATTGATAACCGGGTGATTTATCCGGGATAGTCTTGGGTCCACCTCAAAAAAGCAGGTGGTGAAGACTCTGGAGTATAAACCTTACGTAATTTTGTATTGTTATTGAGGCGTTTTCAGGGCGAGATAATCTAAATGTGCCTGAAAACTATTACCTGAACAAAATTTCATTCCTTTCGGAATATATCATGCTGATTCAAAGATTCAAATCCAAGATACACCGCGCAACTATCACGCAAGCCGACCTCAACTATGTTGGCAGCATTACAATCGACCTCGACTTAATGGATGCGGCGGGGCTGATTGATGGTGAGAAAGTGCAGGTGGTTAACAATAATAACGGCGAACGCCTGGAAACATATGTCATTGAAGGCGAGCGGGGCTCCGGCGTGATTTGCCTCAACGGCGCAGCCGCCCGGCGGGCGCAGGTGGGCGATACCGTCATCATTATAGCCTACGCATGGATGTCAGAGGAAGAAGCCAAAGCTTATCAGCCGAAGGTCGTCTTCCCGACAGATGATAACCGGTTGCCAGGCTAAGCAAACCTCCCTGGCTCTGCTTCCTGCATCATTTCAAGAATGCGCTCAAACACATCCTCCGGATTGGGTTTGGAGTAGTAGTCGCCATCCGTCCCGTAAGGAGGCCGGTGGTCTGTCGCGGTAATGGTTACCGGCTTGCTGTCCAGCCATCTGTAGCCGCCCTGTTTTTCCAGTACCTGTTGCAGCAGATAGGCAGAAGCGCCACCGGGCACATCTTCATCAAGCACCACCAGGCGGTTGGTCTTTTGAAGAGAGCCAACGGTCAGGTGCTCCAAATCGAAAGGCAACAGGCTTTGGGCGTCTATCAGTTCCACCGAAATCCCTTCTTCTTCCAGTTGGTCACAGGCTGCTTCGGCAACCCTTACACAAGAGCCATATGTGAGCAAAGTGACGTCTTCGCCTTCTCTGAGGATTTCCGGCACCCCAATGGGTACCGTAAAGGTATTGAGGTTGTCTGGTAGCCGTTCTTTTAGCCGGTAGCCATTCAGGCATTCGATAATTAGTCCGGGGTCATCAGACTGTAGCAGTGTGTTGTAAAACCCAGCCGCCTGCACCATATTTCTGGGGACCAGCAGGTGGATGCCCCGCAAGGCGCCCAGCAACACGCTAATTGGAGAGCCAGAGTGCCAAATACCTTCCAGCCGGTGGCCTCGGGTACGTATGATAGCCGGGGCAGCCTGTATGCTGTTGCTGCGGTAGCGGAGTGTGGCGAGGTCATCAGAAAGCGGAGAAAGACCGTAAATCAGATAGTCCAGGTACTGAATTTCCGCAATTGGGCGCAGCCCGCGCATCGCCATGCCCAGGGCATAGCCCATGATGGTCCACTCCCGGATGCCGGTATCAAAGATGCGTTCTGCGCCGTGCTTTTCCTGCAGCCCGGCAAAGCCCTGGTTGACATCGCCGATTTTACCGACATCCTCTCCGAAGGCAAAAAGCTCCGGCCGGCTGTTCATCGCCTGATCGAAGAACTGATTGAGGATTTCATACCCGTTCAGGAGCGGTGCATCGTCGCTGTAAACGGCTGGGTTTACCGGTACCTGCAGGGCTGCACGATCTGTTTGGCTGTAAAGGTGAGTGTGGTAACGCTGCTCCATGGTCTGGTTGACCTCCTCAAGGAAAGCTTGCAGGCGCTGCCGCTCTGGTGTGTCGAGTTGCCGGGTGGCAAAAAGCATTTGCCGGATCAGCTTGACGATATCCGCCCGTACCGGATTGATCAGAGCTTTTAGGGCATCCTCAATGCGGCGGGCACGGTCTGTGCCCGCATCGGTTGCCAGCTGGGCGAAATCAGCCTTTAGGGTTTTCCAAACCTGCTGAATGGGCTCGTTGTATCGTTTCCAGGCCCGGCTACGTGCTTGTTTTACCGCTTTTTGGGCTTTTTGCTCCAGGTCTTCGAGCTCCTGCTCGCTTGCGATGCCTTCCTCCAGCAGCCAGCGCTTAAACTTACGGTTGCAATCGTGTTCGGCTTCCCATTTCAGGCGGGCTTTGGACTTATACCGCTCGTGGGAGCCAGAGGTGGAATGCCCCTGTGGCTGCGTCAGCTCCTCCACGTGAACCAGTGCAGGGCGGTGGTTAAGGCGGGCTTGGGCAGCGCTTTGTTCATAGGCCTCGCACAAAGCCGGATAGTCCCAGCCTTTGACCTTGTAGATACCAATACCGTTGGTGCCTGATGAGGCTTCCATACCAGCCATGGCTTCACTGATGCTGTCTTTGGTCGTCTGTACTTCCCGGGGTACGGAAATGCCATAGCCATCATCCGCTACCGTCGTTACCAGTGGCAATTGATGGACCCCCGCGGCATTCATGGTTTCCCAAAAAGCACCTTCAGAAGTCGAGGCATCTCCAATACAGCAAAAGACCACCTCCTGCCCGTTATCGGAGAAATTTTCTGCTTTCAGGTCCGGCCGGTCTCTGTACTTTTTGGAAGCCATGGCCAGGCCGATCCCACGGGCCATCTGCCCGGCAGTTGTGGAAATATCGGAACTGAGGTTGTAGCGCTCCCGGTGATTGAGCCAGTCGCCTTCAGGTGTGATCAGCGGAGTGGCATGGTGGTTATTCATCTGACGGCCGCCGGAAAAGGGGTCGTTGTCGGCGTCTGCATAGAGTTGTGCAAACAAGTCCTCAGGGGTGGCCAGCTCGAGCGCCAGCAATAAAGTATGCCCCCGGTAATAGTCTGATCTGAAATCCCCTTTTCGAAACGCCTTGGCCATAGCCACCTGAAAAAGCTCTTTGCCGTCATCGGAAACGCCGAATTTAGCCTTCCCGGTGAGTACTTCCCGCCTTATCGTCAGGCTAACCTCACGGCTGAGGCAGCAGATGTAATAATCTTGCAGCGCCTCCTCGGGCGCTATAGGGAGAACATCTTGTTGAACAGTCGTTTTTTTCAAAATACTCGGCGTCGCTTGATTCAAAAATGTACCGGCATCACGGTGGTCAGCCGACCGGCGATTGGGTATAATTAGATGGGGTTCAATACCTTGCGGGGTGCAAATATACGACTATATTCCCGAATATGGTTGTGGTGGGCTGCCAATGCCTGAATCTGACAGGCTGTTGGGGAGGCTTGGAAATCGGAAGTGGCAAAAGGAATGATGGGGCGGATTGCTGGTTCTCCAAAATAAAATGCTTAACTTTATGCCAACGCGATATTAATCACGTTCGCCTGTCAGCATCAAAAATAATCTCAAAGCGTATTGCTTTGGTGGATTTTCCAAATTAGCATTTCATCTTTACTTATTTTATTACGCCCGGTTATTAAGAAAACTGTGGTGCCCTGAGTGCTGCAGGTTCTGCAACTTGTTTATTGGATTAGTATGAAAAAACAATTAGGCGGTCTTCCGTATGGAAGCCGCCTTTTGTTTTGCGCCGGTAGTTCAGTCGTTTTCTCATTTTACACCTCCGGCAAAGGATGCAACCGCTGCGCCTCAATTGATGCGGGCAATTGTCTGTTCGGGCTGTAGCCAATCAGAAAACCGCCGCCGCCGGCACCACAGAGTTTCAGGTAAAACTGATGGGATTGCAGCCCCTCTTCCCAAACTGGCCGGAAGAGCTCTGGAATAAAGTCCCTGAGCAGGTTGAGCTGGGCTGTCGCGATTTGAAACAAGGCGCGTTCGAGCTGGGCTGTATTTTGTTCCAGATAGGCATGGGTGGCAGCGGTGGTTGGCGTAGCCAGTTGGCGCAGTGCCTGTTCCCGGAAATGATCAGACCCACACTTGGCTTTGAATTGCTGAACCAGGGGCCCTGTTCGCCGGCTAATCCCTGTATCTATAAGGAAAAACAGGCCGCTGTCTCCGGAGCTTTGGGCTACAGAGACCGGCCGGATAGTATTTTGCTCAATTAGCAGGGGGTGCTGCAGATAGCAGATCAGGGGGTCTGCCCCGGAGCTTTCCCCGTGGAAGTAGCTCTCCAGTTGTGCCAGCTGTTGCTGCAGCGTAGAAAGGGCGGTGGTATTGTCTTTTGCGATTGCCGGATTAGCATAGCGTTCATAAACAGCTGCGCAAAGTGCGCCAGAGCTGCCGGCACCATATCCCACCGGGATGTTGGAATGGAAGTACAGGCCAGATTTTACCTCCTGAAGGAACCGTTGAGTGTCAAGGGGAGCCAATAGTCGCCCCTCCTGATCCAGGAAATAGAGGTGCGCTGCAAAAGGTAACAGGTCGTGGCTCGGTGGGGCAGAACCGGTTGCCCATTCTCCAAAAAGGTGGGGTAGGGGCAGTGCCAGAGCCGTGCTGCCCAGCAAGACGGTGTATTCACCAAAAAGGAGCAGTTTTCCGGGCGTACGGGCGGTACTCATGCAATCAGCCGTGGTGTTTCCGTAAAGAATTTTTCTTTCCATTCTTCCGGGCAGATCAGGTAGCCAAGGTTGGGTTTGGGAGGCGGCTTCCCAAATTCTACCGGCTGCCGGTTGAGGTAACTGTGGCTGTACCCTAGCTCTTCAACAATAACTTTCTCTCCGCTTAAGTCCCAGTAAGGGATTCGGGGGGACAGGAATATATTAACGTCAAGTTCGCCCTTCGCCATCATGAGGGTACGCCGGGCATCTGTCCGGAGTATCCGGTCGTCATCAGCGCCCAGTTTGCGGTAAAGGTTGTTGTAACGTTCGCCCCGGTAGCGCAATGGATGTGCGAAAGTAAGGGCTTCGACCGGCTTAGGAGCAGGAGGGGTGATCCGTTGTGGTGCGGCTCCTCCTTCTTCAATATAGGCCCCTTGTCCCTTAATTGCGTAAATCAGCGTGTCAATCCGGGGATAATAAACCAGGCCTACGCACAGCCCATGCTCGGGATGATAGTAGGCTGATTGATGCGAAAACCCTTTTTTAAGGTCTATGTAGTAGCTCGTGCCGTCAAGCTCATCGGCTATAATGTAAGGCCTGCTGCGGTCGATCGCCGACTTGGGAGACTCTTCGCTGTATAGCTCGATCCCATTGAGTTCTGCTTCCACCTGAGCCTGCAGTAGCTTAGAGATGGCCAGGTCTACATCCGTTACCCTTGAATGGTCGGGCTTCTCGTAGACTTTGTATTGCCCGTCAATCCGTTCCATCATTATAGATCCGGCTTCCCGGGCGATCCGCTTAAGAAAATTGAGGACGTGTGTTGCGTTCATAGCTCAAAGATACCGCCAAAAAAAAGAAGTTTGCAAATCTGAGTATTCGATAGCACAAACCTGGGGCTCCTATTGTTAATATTTTGCACGTTTACGAGGGTGTTATCTTTGTTTTGGTAATTATTTGAGCGATTTTAGGGGTTGGTGAAGCTGGAGTAGTAGTTAATTACCAAAAAAAATAGCTTAAAGGTCAAAATGCCCTTTTGAAGTGATAAAAAGTGAAAAAATTTGGAATTCCCGAAAATTTCATTCATATAAAAGTGGTCCCGGAGAAGCCCGGTGAACTGAAATCATTGAAATCATAAAACCCTTAAATATTTATGGCTAACTGTTTTGCACTCATGGGCTGGAGCCTGCCCGTGATTGAGAGTGTACAAAAATCTGGTCTCCCTTACGTTGTTGTTTCATTTCCTGAATTTGGCGCTTATGCCAAAGAGCATAATATCCCGTTTGTCGGATACAAACTGGATGAGTTTGGTTCGCATTCCAATTCTCTGGAATTAGTAGAATTGCTCAAGCCTTTCAATGCTGATGTAGCAGTACCCCTTTATGAAGAAACTGTGGAATGGGCAGGAGCACTGAACTCGATCTATCGTGATGACCCCCGCGTACTCAACCGGGCCTTCCTTTTTCGAAATAAGGCAATGATGAAACGTAAGGCGCTGCTGGGCGGCCTGAAGGTAGGGCTGTTCGAAGAGGTCTATGACAGAGAGCATGTCCATAAGTTCCTTGATCGCCTCAATGAAGCAGAACTGCAGTTGCCCGGCGAGGAAGATGCCTGGTTCCACGCCAAACCATTTGCAGCAGCGGGTACGGTTGGGCATCACTTTATCCGGTCCCGTGATGATATAGACCGTAAGATGACGGTTAAGGATTTTCCCTGCCTGGTGGAAAGCCACCTGAGCGGCAAAGAATTTTCCTGTGAAGCTTTTATCCACAAAGGAAAGATCCGCTTTCTCAATATAACAGAATACGTAAAGCTGGGCTATTCCAACTTCATCCCGGCAGGCCCTGAGCTTGAAGCTAAGCGGGAGCTGATTCACAATGAAGTGCAGAAAATGGTGGACATCTTCGGCATAGAGTTCGGAATGGTCCACCCGGAGTGGTTTGTCAGTGATGATGGCAAGACCATTAATTTCGGCGAGGTCGCCTGCCGGATTCCCGGTGGTCATATTTTGGATCTCTGTGGGCAAGCTTATGGCTTCGACGCACTGCTCGCTTTTGTAGTCAGCCACGACCCCAATATGTCGGAGGAGGAACTGGACAAATATTTCCCACCCAAGGGCTATATGCCGGAGAAAAAGTACGGCAACGTCATGGTGTTCCCCAAACCCGGACAAATTTCCCGCTTGGAAATCCCGGAAGAACTATTGGAGGAGCCTTACTATCTCGATAATAACCTTGTAGAACCGCTCGGTCCACAGAAAATCACGGAGCGCAGTGGTTTTGGTAATCACTTTGGTACGGTTAACTTCGCTGGAGAAGACCCCGAACGCATGCGGGAATTGTTGAAACATTATGAAGATGTACCTTTTTACGTATAAATAATATATGGCATTAACCTTAGATCAGTTGGAAGACCGTTTTCTGCATAGCCTGCAAGCTTTTCAGGAAGCACCTTCTTTTAGCAAGGATGACAAGCGGAAACGGCTCATCAGTCAGATCGACTTACTTAGCCGAAATGAAGAGGGAGGGCAACTCCTGTATCACCGGCTTCCCGAGCTGGATGAATCCGGATTTTTTAACGGGACGGTCTGGGAAAATCCTAACAATCTCATACCCGGACTGGTAAGAGGGACACTGCTTGCGGGCTCGCCCACGAGTACGATCGAAATGCTAAACGAATTTCGAATACTCAATATCAGCGAAGGCAGGATCAGCCACCCTGATTTTTCGGCTGAACAGGCAAGGGGCTTCATCTACAGTATGCTTGTGAATACCTTTGAGTTGGCCTTTGAGGATTTTGAGCACGAAGGGTGGAGCGCCCGGTATGCAGATGGAGAGCTGAAAAAGATCAGAATGCTCTTCGGTATAGTCCGGGAGCGGGTCGACCTGCAGCAGATTAAACCTCATTTGCTGGAAAAAATCGAGGTTATTGTAGCGCACCGCCCTGTGGTCGTTACCCGTATTAAGCGGATTTTAAGCGTAATCAGCCGGGAGCTTACACTTGACCTGAGTGAAAAGCAGGACCGCCGGCTGAGCTATTTTATCAACACCCTCTTCGGTCCTACAGAGCTTGCCCGCAAGTATAAATCTCCCGGGCAGTACGAGACCGCCCTGGAAAACCTGGATGCAGATGCCTTGCGGCGGGAGTGTCAGGAAGTGGGCAAAATGATGGTGGATACCGGGCTGGTTTCGGAACATCAGTTGGTGCTGTTGCAATTTGTGCGCAAGTATCATACGGATATGATACCTGAAGTGCTGGCCCTGAACGCTCATGGCCGGGCAGATTACGAGCGGCATCAGGATTTTGTACATCAGGTAATTCAGGATTTTATTGTTCCCGGCAACAAACAAGCGGTGTATGGGCTGGCGAGAGTACTGCAGCGCAACATCTTTTCCCAAAAAACAGCCTGGCATGCCATCAACCGGTTGGTGAAAATCAAGGTGCACCCTGAGGTTGCAAAGCGGCTTGAACAAGGTAACCTGACCCGGTTTGATTTGTCTCCCATACAGTCACTTATCGGGGGGATACTCTGTGTGCTGGGGCTGCCGCTCGGCGTCCGTCAGGGCAACAACCCTACTTGCCAATCTGCAAGAGGCATTAGTATGTGGAGCCGCTACGCACCGGCCAAGCTCATCAATATGATGATTGATGCTGCAACTACCAATAATGTAGTCTTCCGCTACGAAGGTGATCAGATAAAATCGCAGGATGTCACGGAGGGTTTGACCCAGCAGTTCGACTTTCAGCTGGATCCGGTTTCCATTGTTTTGGTCCCGCTGCTGGATAAGGTGTACAACGAAATGATGAAACGCGCCGGGCTAAAGCACTTTGGCAAAGATCCCCATGCGTCGGTAAACCCTGCCTTTTACGGGCATTGGATCCAAACCGGCTTCCGTTCGGTGTACAACCCTGCACTTCATGCCGTGGAAAAGTACGATGAGTTTGTGCGTATTTTCTATGCTTCCTTCCATCCGGATTACAATGGAGGCCACCATCTGATTTATCCGGTGCCTACGGGGATTTTCATTACAGACTCCTCGGCTCAGATGCTGGGCTACCATGCTATTTCGCTGTTGCGCATTGAAACAGCACCCGAATCGGAAGAATGGCGGGCCTACTTCTTCAATCCCAACAGTCAGGGCAAGCAGGACTGGGGACAAGGCATTCAGCCAACAGTTTGGGGCAACGGAGAGCGCCATGGAGAATCTTCGCTCCCGGTAGACGAGTTCGTCTCCCGGGTCTACGCGTTCCATTTTAATGAGTTGCGACTGGAAGATAAACACCAGAAAGTGCCAGCCGGGACAGTTTCAAAAGTTACCAAACTATCAAAGGAAAGCTGGGGGCGAAAGTACCGTTGGATTTAACGAAAAAGAATTATGACAAGAAAGCAAATCGGGCACTTTGAGCCTTTCGTAAGGAACGTGAAGCACACCTCCCGCATTGAGCTCAGTCAGTCCGGGCTAAAGAAGAATATCAACTTTATTCGGAAGAAACTATCTGAGGGCACGCGCCTGTCCTGTGTGGTAAAAGCTAATGCCTACGGGCACGGCATACCGCAAATCGTGACTATGTTGGGCAAGGTTGGTGTTGACCACATTTCTGTGGCCTCAGCTTACGAAGCGGAAGAGGTACTTGAGTTCCGGAAAGCAGGTACAGATATTATGATCATGGGCATTCTGTATGATAATGATATCGAATGGGCCATTGCGCATGATATTGAATTTTATGTGTTCAATTACGAGCGGCTGAAGCTGGTGTTGGAGAAAGCCAAAAAGCTTAATCGCAAGGCCAAAGTGCATATTGAAGTGGAAACGGGCACCAACCGTACCGGCATGACGGAAGAGTATTTCAAGAAAGCAGTTACTTTCCTCAAGCGCAATAACGAATATATTATCTTCCAGGGGTTGTGCACCCATCTTGGAGGCGCCGAGTCTCTGAGCAGTACTTTCCGGACAGAACAACAAAAAGAACGATACAAAAACTATTTGGCAGAATGTAAAAAGCGAAAGTATATGCCAGTAACCCGGCACATCGCCTGCTCTGCTTCTGCTTTGGTAATGCCCGAAACGCACTACGATATGGTTCGGGTTGGTGTGGCAACCTATGGGTTTTGGCCGAGCCCGGATGTTTACTATCAGCACCTGCAGTCCGTGAATAAGATGAAGGATACTCCAATGAGCCGCATCATCACCTGGAAGTCGGATATCATGGATATCAAGCATGTGCCGAAAGGAGACTTCATTGGCTACGGTACGGCTTTTCAGGCTACGCACGATATGGACATCGCTGTCATCCCGGTGGGCTACTGCAATGGTTACCCCCGCGGGCAGTCCAACCGGGGCTATGTGCTGATCAATGGCCGGAAAGCCCGGATCACAGGCCTGATTAATATGAATCTTTTTATGGTGGACATCGGCGACATCCCAAACGTAAATACAGGGGACGAGGTGGTACTGCTGGGCAAGCAGAAGAACAACACCATCAACGTCAGTTCATTTACCAATTATACGCAGTTGCTGAACAATGAGATGCTGAGCCGTTTGCCCACTGCTATTCCCCGAAAAATTGTCCGATAGAAGAATTTATGGAGCAGGAACCTATAGTATTAATCAAGTACGGTGGCAACGCTATGCTCAACGACGAGCTGAAGTCTGCTGTAGTCGCTAGCATTAAAAAATTACAGGAGTCAGGTGCCAGGGTGGTGTTGGTGCACGGTGGCGGTCCGTTTATCAAAAGTATCCTGAAAACGGTGGGTATTGAGTCCGAATTTATCGGCGGCCACCGCAAGACGACACCGGAGGCGCTGAAGTACATTGAGATGGCGCTCAAGGGCGAAGTCAACAGCAGCCTGGTTCATTTGTTAAATAAAGCAGGAATGCGTGCGGTAGGCTTGTCTGGTAAGGACGGGCGAATGGTCACCGCGGTAAAGCGTTACCACGAAGTGACCGAAAACGGGCGGACTGAACGTTTCGACCTCGGTCAGGTCGGGGATGTCACTAAAGTAGACACCCGGCTTTTGGAGACGTTGCTTTCGAATAACTTTGTGCCTGTTGTTACCTGTATTGCTTCCGATGAAGCGGGGCAGGACTACAACGTGAACGCCGACATGTTCGCCGGTGCACTGGCTGGTGCCCTGAAGGCACAGGATTACCTGGTGCTGACGGATGTTGACGGGCTGCTAAGGGATATTGACGACCCGTCTTCGCTCATTCGGCGGCTAACGCTTGAAGAATTGCCTGGGCTTTATGGCAGTGTGATCAAAGGCGGCATGATCCCCAAGTTGGAATCCTGCCAAATTGCTTTGGAGCACGGTGCCCGGCATGCCCGCATTATAAATGGCACGAAGCCAGACACTATCGCTGAAGTCGTGCAATCCGATAACCACTCAATAGGAACAGAAATATGCTTGTAGAGGAACAAACCACAAATGCCACCTTACATCAGGTAGATAAGCAATATTACCTGCCCACTTTTAACCGTATGCCGCTGGCGTTCAGCCGTGGTGAGGGCGCTAAGCTCTGGGACGTGGAAGGCAACGAATACCTTGACGCCCTGGCAGGCATCGCTGTTTGCAATTTGGGGCACTGCCACCCGCACGTCGTGAAGAAGCTGCAGGAGCAGGCGGCCAAGTTGATGCATATTTCTAATTTTTTCGTAAGCGAGCCGCAGGTGGAACTGTCGGAGCAACTAGTGAAGCGGTCAGGTCTGGACCGGGTGTTTTTCTCCAACAGCGGCGCAGAATCAGTGGAAGGCGCTATCAAAATTGCCCGTAAGTATGCCCACTCGAACGGGAGGGGGGGCACCATTATTTCTATGCAAAAGTCCTTCCACGGGCGTACACTAGCTACGATTGCTACCGGGAAAAAGAAAATGCAGAAGGGCTTCGGCCCTATGCCTTCCGGCTTCCAGAAGGTGCCTTTCAATGATATTGAAGCGGTGCGCGCAGCGATTACCGAAGAGGTGGCGGCCATCATCGTAGAGCCTGTACAGGGCGAGGGCGGCATTAATGTAGCCAAGCCTTGCTACCTGCGTGCTTTGCGCGAGCTTTGCGATAAGGAAAACATCGTGCTGATTTTCGATGAGATTCAGTGCGGAGTCGGGCGTACGGGCGAACTTTTTGCCAAGGACCATTATGAAGTACAGCCGGATATTATGACGCTGGCGAAAGGACTGGGCAATGGATTGCCGGTTGGGGCCATCCTGAGCAATGAGAAAGTAAGCAGCACCATCGAATTTGGTGACCACGGAACGACTTTTGGAGGCAACCCTATGGCTTGTGCTGCCGGATTGGCCGTTCTGGAAGCGATGGATCAGGAGGGCATTTTGCAGCAAACCCAGCGCAAAGGTTTTTGGCTGAAGGAAATGCTCGACGACCGCCTGGGTACCCACCCGAAGCTACGTCAGATTCGCGGGCTGGGGCTGATGATTGGCGTGGAGTTCGACTTCCAAACCAAACCGCTCGTGCTGGAAATGCTGAAGCATGGTGTTCTCGCTAATGCCACAGCCGACAACGTGCTGCGCATGGTGCCCCCACTGGTGATTTCCTACGAAGAGCTGGAGCGCCTGGCAGACACCATCGTCACTTGCATCAAAGCACTGGAATCGCGCGGCGAGTTGTAAAACCACCCACAAAAACAATGACACCTACATATAGATGATCAAAACAGCAATAGTTGGCGCTACGGGCTACACCGGGTCTGAGCTTGTGCGTCTGTTGTACAACCACCCGGATGTGGAAATTCAAATGATCACTTCGGAAAGCCGCAAAGGAGAGCCCTTTTCGGCCGTCCACCCACACTTTGAGGGGTTGGTCGATCATGTCCTGCAGCCGGCTTCGGCTGTTCTGGAAGCAGAGCTGGATATGGTATTTCTGGCGCTCCCGCATGGTGTTTCCATGGACTACGTGAAGGGGTACCAATCGGCAAAGTTTAATGTTGTCGACCTGTCCGGGGATTTCCGGCTTTCTTCCCCTGAAGTTTATGAAGCCTGGTATAAAAAAGACCACACTCATCCCAAAGGCTTCGAAGATGCCGTTTATGGGTTGCCTGAACTGCATAGCGCTGCCATTGAAAAATCCTCATTAGTTGCTAACCCCGGCTGCTATCCTACGAGCGCTATTCTGGGGCTCGCACCGCTGATTGATGCAGGTTGGGTGGATCCGGCACATGTGATTGTCGACTCTAAGTCAGGCATAACGGGTGCCGGCATCAAGGCAAAACCTACCACGCATTACTCCAACGTCAGCGATAATTTTAAAGCCTACGGGCTGAAGTCTCATCGCCATACTGTGGAAATACAGGAGCAGCTGTCCGGTCTGCGGCCGGAGCCTCTTCAAGTACAGTTTACACCCCATTTGCTGCCGGTTGACCGGGGTATTCTGTCCACCATTTACACCACCCCCATTCGGGAGGAGGTGAGCGATCAGGCGCTTAGGAAGCTGTACGAAGACTTCTACGCAGATGCTCCTTTTGTGCGTTTGCGCAAAACACCACCTACCCTGAAGGACGTGCGGAGCTCCAACTTCTGCGATATCTTCACGACTTACGACGAGCGTACCAACCGGATCATCACCTTGGCTGCCATCGATAATTTGGTAAAAGGTGCGGCAGGCCAGGCTATGCAGAATATGAATCTGCAATTTGGTCTGCCCGAAACCCGTGGCTTTGTATCCTTGCCACTCAACCCATAAACCCTATATACTGCATGAACACCAACAACAAAATGATAAGAAACCTTACCACGGTCCGGGGCATCAAATGCTGGGGCGCACACATTGGTATCAAGTCGATGCGGCGTGACCTGGCGCTTATTTACTCGGAAGTGCCTGCCAGTGCGGCTTGTACTTTCACTCAGAACGAAGTAGTGGCCGAACCGGTCAAGCTTTCCCGGGAGCACATCAAAAGCGGGAAAGCCCAGCTCATCGTTTGCAATGCCGGCAATGCTAATGCCTGTACCGGCGAGCAGGGCCGCCTGGCAGCTGAAGCCATGGCGCAGTCGGCTGCCGAAGAACTAGGTATCGAAAAAGAGCTGGTCATTGTAGCCTCTACCGGTCTGATCGGTGAGCCTTTCCCAACTGAGGATGTCGTCTCAGGCATTCGCGAGAATATGGCGAAGCTTTCCAATGATGCTAAAGCCGGCTCTTTTGCGGCCAACGCCATCCTGACCACCGACACCTTCGCCAAAGAGGGCTTCATGGATTTCGACCTGAATGGCACCACCATTAATATTGCGGGTATCTCTAAAGGGTCGGGTATGATCCACCCCAATATGGCGACCATGCTCGGCTTTATTGTCTGTGACCTGGCCATCGAGCCTAAGCTGCTGAACAAAGCGGTAAAAGAGTGTGTCGACCTGTCTTTTAATATGATCACGGTAGATGGGGATACCTCTACCAATGACATGGTGGCTGTACTCTGCAACGGCATGGCCGGGAATGAAATGATCAAGTCAGAACAGGATGAAGGGTATCAGCTGTTCCGCAATCGACTGGAGGAAATGATGGTCCACCTCGCGAAGCTGATCATCTCCGATGGGGAAGGGGCGTCCAAGTTCATTGAGTATCAGGTTGTCGGTGCACCCTCTGACAAAGTGGCGCGCACGCTGGTCCGCGAAATTTCGGACTCCACCCTGGTGAAGGCTGCCATGTTCGGGCGTGATCCTAACTGGGGGCGTATTGTTTGTGCGGCGGGCAATGCCGGTGTGTCATTCGACTACGCTAATGTCGATCTGCATCTGGGCGATAATGAGACTTTGATACAGGTACTGGACAAAGGAAAGCCCGCAGACTTCGACCGCAACCACGTCAAGCGGCTGCTTCGGGAGTCTCACCTGCGCATCCGGCTGGATATGAATGCCGGCGACGGGCAGGGCGTTGGCTGGGGAGCTGACCTGACAACGGATTATGTAATGTTCAACTCGGTTTATACAACCTGATTGGTCTGTTACGGAAAGAAATACCGGGCAGGTGTTGAGCATGATCAGCACCTGCCTTTGTACTTTTAGGCCACTTCCTTCAGCTTTTTCTTCAGCGCAAAGAGCTCGTCCCGGAATTGTGCAGCTGAGATGAAATCCAGTTCCTTGGCTGCCTTTTTCATCTTACGCTCGGTATCTTCGATCATCTTTTCCACCTTGTCGCGGCTCATGTACTGTAGCACCGGATCAGCAGCGAGGCTAGGCTCTTCAGGCTCCACATAGGCACGCTTCTGATTGCCCCGGATGTCGAGAATGGACTTCTTGGCCATAATTTCGTCCCGGCTCTTGCGGACGGTCTGTGGGGTGATGCCATGCTCCTCGTTATAAGCTGTCTGTATGGAACGCCGGCGGTTGGTCTCGTCGATGGTGCTTTGCATGGCATCGGTGATCTTGTCGGCGTAGAAGATGACTAGACCATTAGAGTTTCGGGCTGCCCGTCCGGCAGTCTGGGTCAGGGAGCGGTTGTTGCGCAGGAATCCTTCCTTGTCAGCATCGATAATGGCAACAAGAGACACTTCCGGCAAGTCGAGCCCTTCCCGCAGAAGGTTGACCCCAACAAGCACATCAAATTCACCCAGGCGGAGGTCACGCAGGATTTCCACCCGCTCCATCGTGTCCACCTCACTGTGGATGTAGCGGACCTTGATATTCATCTGCTGCAGGTATTTGGTCAGTTCCTCGGCCATTCGCTTGGTGAGGGTGGTGACCAGTACACGCTCCTCCCGTTCGATACGCTTTTGAATTTCTTCCATGAGGTCATCAATCTGATTCATGCTCGGACGCACTTCAATGGGCGGGTCGAGCAGGCCGGTGGGGCGAATGATTTGCTCCACCAGTTCACCTCCGGTTTTTTCCAGCTCGTAGTCGCCCGGCGTCGCACTCACGAAGACGACCTGATTGATGAGGGATTCAAATTCAGAGAAATTCAGCGGGCGGTTGTCCATGGCCGAGGGCAGGCGGAAGCCATTGTCTACCAGGCTCAGCTTTCGGGCGCGGTCGCCTCCGTACATACCCCGGACCTGAGGCACCGTCACGTGGCTCTCATCAATAATCATGAGGTAGTCGTCCGGGAAGTAATCGAGCAGGCAGAAGGGGCGGGTGCCCGGGCGGCGGCCATCAAAGAAACGGGAGTAGTTTTCGACGCCGTTGCAATAGCCCAGTTCCCGGATCATCTCCAGGTCGAAGGTAGTCCGCTCCTTGATGCGCTTGGCTTCGAGGAAGCGGAGTTCGCGCTCAAAGTATTTCTCCTGTTCGTGCAGTTCATCCTCAATGTCCCGGATGATCTGATTCATGCGGTCTTTGGGGGCGATGTACAGGTTGGCAGGGAAAATCGCCGCGGTTTCCATGCCTTCAATCCGCTTGCCGGTTTCAATCTCAATGCGGTCAATGGACTCAATCTCGTCCCCGAAGAAAACTACCCGGTAGCCGAAGTCAACATAGGGCAGGTTGATGTCAACGGTATCGCCCTTCACGCGGAAGGTCGCCCGCCGGAAGTCAGTCTCGGTGCGCGAATACAGGCTGTTCACAAGGCTGTACAGGAAGTTGTTCCGGGAGATTGTCTGTCCCACTTTGATCCGGATAATGCTGCTTTTGTAGTCTTCCGGGTTGCCCATACCATAGATGCAGGACACAGAGGCCACGATGATGATGTCGCGCCGCCCCGACAGGAGCGAGGAGGTCGCCCTGAGCCGCAGCTTATCCACTTCTTCGTTGATGGCAAGGTCTTTCTCAATAAAGGTATCGGTAGTGGAAATGTAGGCTTCCGGCTGATAGTAATCGTAGTAGGAGACAAAGTACTCCACCGCATTATCGGGGAAAAATTCCTTGAATTCACCGTAGAGCTGTGCGGTCAGGGTTTTATTGTGGGTGAGAATAAGGGTCGGGCGGTTCAGGCGGGCAATGGCGTTGGCCATGGTAAAGGTCTTACCGGAGCCGGTTACGCCGAGCAGTACCTGCGCCTGTTCTCCCCCTTCCACACCCTGAATGAGCTGCTCAATGGCCTGTGGCTGATCGCCGGTGGGGCTGAAGGGGGATTGGAGATTGAAGGGCATAGAAAATTGTTATTTATTCTTCTTCCTGCGTTTGTTCCGTAAGCTCCTGTTCCAGTAGAGCTACAAGGTTTTGGATATAGGACTTTGGCAAATTATCTAAGTCTGATTTGTCGAAAAGGTCAAGTAAGTAAACTTCTTGGCTTTCGGTATCTGCTATTCTGCTGTAAAGGAAAGTGATAACTCGCAGGCCGCCACTTTTGCCTTTTCCTTTGCTTTTTACAGCTAGCCTTATCTTGTAAGTGTTTTCGCCAATTTTGATCCCTTTTACAGGGTTCTCCTCCAGCTCTGTAATCAGCCCTAGTAAATCCTTTTTTAATGACCTATATTTTTTGCTCAACCGCTTGGCTGTCTTTTTGAACGTGGAGGTCAGGTAAACTACAACCATCGGGGCAAAGATTAAAGCGCTTCAATAAAAGACCGAGCCTCTTCTTTAGGCACTTCCCCCTTGATCATTTGCGCCACTTCTGCATAGGCCTTTCTCAAAGGAGTGTTTACAGCGCTCATCTTTTCGAGCTTCAGCAAATCTTCTTTTAACTTCAGCCAGTCTTCGAGTTGTATTTTAACGGCAGTTGTTGCACCGGAATCATCCGTTATGTATTCAAGCTCAATATTTTCTAAAGAGGAAACCATATCGATAAGCTTTGAGAAGTGATGAAGATCTAACTATAAATATACAACTTTTCCACACCAAACGTTCCCCCTTACCGCTTACGGGCCACCAAAAGCCCATCACGGATCGGCAGCAGCAGATTGTCCACCCGCTCGTCTTCCTGCAGCGCTACATTAAAGGCGTGCAGCTGCTTCGTGTCGGCATCGGTTTCCCGGAGACCAGTAGCCACTTTGCCACTCCAGAGGACGTTATCGGCAATAATCAGCCCGCCGGATTCCACCCGGTCAATGATGAGGTCATAATAGGCCTGATAGTACTGTTTGCCGGCATCAATGAACACCAGGTCGAAGGTGCCGGGCAGAGTGGGAATGACCTGCATGGCATCCCCAATATGGACTTCTACCTTGTCTTCCAGTCCCGCTTTTTTCAGGTACTTCCGGATAATATACTCCAGCTCCGGATTTGCTTCAATGGTACGCACCCGGCCCTCCTCCACGAGCCCCTGCGCCAGGCAGATCGTGGCGTAGCCGGTGAAAGTGCCAATTTCCAGTACAGACTTTGGTCGCTGCAGTTGGCTGAACAATTTAAGCAGCTGGCCCTGCAGGGCACCGGAAAGCATCTGCGGGGCGAGGGTCCTGAGGTGTGTCTCCCGTTCCAGTTCATACAGCACCGGGTCGGGAGGTGCAGACCATTGCTCGCAGTAGTCGAAAATAGTAGCGTCTAATCGTTGCATACTCGAATCAACGCTTAATTAGGCCAGAGGTTGAAGGGTTAAAGCTGCTTCGTCAGTTCCGCAAGGTCCACCTTCGTCATGAGGTGGAAGTTTTCCCGGAAAATTTTGATGGCAATCGCCAGCAGGATGATGCCAAAAACTTTGCGGAGCACGTTGGCACCGCTCTCGCCCAGCTTTTTGCTGATCCAGTCGCTACTGCGCAATACCAGGAAGACAATCAGAGTATTGAGGACAATGCCCAGGGCAATATCAATTGGGGCGTATTTGGCTTTCAGGGTCAGAATAGTGGTCATGGTACCGGCGCCGGCCAGCAGGGGGAAGGCAATAGGCACAATCGTTCCGGTTTTTTCCTCCAGGTGGTCATCCCGGAACAACGTAATGCCCAGCACCATCTCAATGCCCAGCAAAAAGATGATAATAGAGCCCGCTACGGCAAAGGACTCCACGTCCACGCCAAATAGGCTCAGCAAAGGGCGGCCGGTTAACAGGAATAACAGCATCAGCACCATAGCTATCACGGACGCTTTAGCCGATTCAATCTTCACGCCCCGCTTCTTCATATCGATAATCAGAGGGATGGAACCGATAATATCGATAACAGAAAACAGGATCAGAGATACAGAAATGAGGTCTTTTGGATTAATCATGTCGGATGTTGTGTTCATGGTTTCTCAAAAAAGCGCGCAAAGGTATGCCCGAAATTTTGAAAAAGTAAACCCCGGCAGGATTAATTGTGGGTTAAGATTTTCGCTGATTTAAAAGAGCAGCAGATGCAAGTCAAACAGCTTCACAATAGCCAGTAAAACCACGGCTACCAGCAGGCGGTGCGCCCATACATTAGCCTGAGGGTAGGTCGCTGCGTAGTGTGCAGTAAAAAAGCCCCCAATCGTTTGCCCCACCGCCATGAGCAGCCCCACTTTCCAGTCGATGAGCCCCTGCCATTGGAAGATCAGGATGACGAGAAAGGTGTAAGCGCCCACGACAAAGACCTTAACGGCATTAGCATCAACCAGGCTGTACCGTGCATACAACACCATCACGGCCAGAAAAAAAACACCCATGCCCATCTGAATGAAGCCGCCGTAGAATCCCAGCGCGAGGTAGAGTGGTACAGCAATCCAGGGGTTGGTCTGTTTGCTCAGGTCAGATTCCCGCAGCCAGCGTTTTGGCTTTACGAGAATAACGATAAGCATGAGAATCATCAGGAAACGGAAGACGCTGCGGAAGGCTTCATTGCTCACATTCACGGCCACCGCTACGCCCCCTATTGCTCCAATAATGGTAAACAGGATTGGCCAGCGGCTGCGCAATAGGTCGAGTTTCCCACCCCTGAAAAAGGCATAGGAGCCCGCTGCACTCTGTGTAAAGATGCCCACGCGGTTGGTGCCATTGGCAAGATTGCCAGGCAGCCCCAGCAGCTCAGTCAGAATGGTGAGCGTAATAGCTGAGCCATTGCCCGCCAGCGTGTTGATGCTGCCAGCCAGAGCACTGCCAAAAAAAACGATAAGGAGGTGTTGCCATGAAATATCCATAGCTGCCAAAGGTAGCGGTTTCCGGCTTAGGGCTTCTCGAAAAATCAGTTTTCGAATTGGGTTTTGCTTTGGGGAGGCACAAAACCAACCATCGTACGGGTGGGGACTTCTTAATGTAAAAGCTACCAGAGCAATTGATCCCGATAATTATCTGGATTGGCCCACTACTTATCGAAGGTAGGCTCTGAGTAAATCCATTTCCACACGCAGATCATGGCTTGGATGATGCTGTACGTAGCGCAGCAAGCCCACGTCCTGCGCAAAGAAAAGCGTATCGTAACGGATCTCGGGGTTATCTCCGTCAGGCGTATACAGAGCCACTTCCATTGAGTAGGCCCGGGTGGCATAAGTGCCATAGGCCGTGGTCAATACCGGCCCCTCATCAATGCTGCCGGTTGCAGATTGTGCGTTTTCAGGAAGTAGGCTGTGGGGCACGCTGAAGTTGCTCTTGTTGATTTGAGTGGAGAAGTAAAGCTGGCCGGAGGTGTCTACGGCTTCAGGGCCGGAAACCCGGAGAACGGACTCGAAAGCCGCGCCCAGACGGGTGCCTTTTTGCACGTGGTAGAGTGCCCGGTCAATGAAGGTATCGGAGGCGACATGAATACTGTCCAGTTTGGAAAGCGAAAGGGTGTCACCGGTTTGTAAATTGATGTTCCGGCTTTGATAAACCCATGCATTGCCCGGGCTAAGCTGCAAGTACTGATTAGCAGGTACAGATGGCGGTAGCGTTGGTAACGGCTCAGGCAGTGGCGCATCTTTGCTGCATGCCCAGAAAGCCATCAAAAGCAACATTATAGGGGCGCGGTTGAATATCATAGGTCGTTTTCTCGATAATCGGTTCCTTTCGTAGAGCCTTTTTGAGCGCAATTCGCTTCCTGATGCTCAAAAATTAACATTCTTAGGCGGAGGTTTCGGAAAAATGGGAGATGCAATGAGCATATGACCCTAAAATCCGTTGTATAATAAATTACTGAAAATCAAAAAGTTAAATATGAAAAGGGACGGAAGTCGCATATCAACTCACGAACACGAAGATATCCTGTCATGGGCAGAAGCCCGGGAAGCCCGGCCAGTCGAGGTGCGCAACTTCGATGGGGAGAAAATTAACGACCGGGTCCGGTTCCGTTTTCCGGGAGAGGAATACCCCGATGAGTCTGACCTGGAATGGGATCAGTTCTTCGACATCTTCGACCGCGAACAACTTGAATTTCACTTTGAGGATATCGCTGATGAAGCATTGGAAAACAGGAATGTCTATCAATTCCGGCCACGGTCTTATTGACACGGTGCTTTCAAAATATTAGTTTGGTTTAGTCGATCAGGTGTGTGGCATTGAGCTGCGCACCTGATTTTTTTATCCCGCCGGCTATTTCTGCTGTAGCCACTGCTGAAGCTGATCGAAGGCTGTATTCATTTCCGGGCAGCAGGCTCTGACGAATCCTTCATCGAGGGGTTTGTCTTTGTAGGTAGTGCGGGCGAGCTGAAGGGCCATCGCGCCATCGAAGTCTACGTACGACAGTCTGGCCGTCAGTTCTTCAGAAGGGCGGCCAAAGTCATAACTCGGGAGCAGGGCGATGCCGGTATCTTCCAAAAGGCGCTCACAGAGCTGCCCGCTGTTGCTGATCCCTTTATTACTCAGGTTGCTTTGGTAAAACGCAAAATTGGGGAACAGATAAAAACCGCCTGCCGGCTTGGGTGCAAATACCCGCATTTGAGTCAGGCGGCTGTGGAAGTGCCGGCCTACACTCCTGAGGATGCGCTGTGCATCCCGAAGATACCGGTCAATTTCCTCGTGGGGGCGGAACGCTTCCACCGCCGCATACTGTATGGGTGCACTGGTAGAGGTAAAGGTTTCGCTGGCCACAATAGCCATGGCATCAAGCAGCCACCGGAGTTCTTCTGGAAATACAAACATGCCCAGCCGCCAGCCACCTGCGCCACACCACTTCGAAAGCCCGCTGCTGATGATGGTGCCCTCGGGGTAGTACCTGGCTATACTGACGTGCTGGCCGGAGTGGTGGAGTTCCCCGTAGATTTCATCAGACAGCAGGATAACCTTGTATTTTCGTGCCACCTCTGCGATTTTCTTTAGCCGGTCTGCGGTGTACGTGGCACCGGTGGGGTTGGCCGGGTAGTTGAGAATGACAATGCGCGGGCGCTCAGGGTCAGTCTCACAGATGCTCTCCAGTTCCTCCGGTGTCAGGCGCCAGTCATTTTCCTGATGGGTTTTTACCCAATTGACCCGCCGCCCCAGAATGATAGCCTGTGGAGAATAAGAGACCCAGCTGGGTGTCGGAATAACCAGGTCGCCGTAATAAGCGAGTTGGAGAATGAAGAGCAGTTCCTTTGAGCCTGGCCCGATGAGCACATCCTCGGCGGTCCGCTTTATGCCCTGCTGCCGCTCGTAAAAGCCGGCAATAGCCTGCCGTAGAGCCGGTAAGCCTTTTACCGGAAGGTAGTCCTTCTCATGGGCGTGCTGCCGCAGGCTTTCCACTACGGGGTCCGGTACCGGGAAAGGGGACTGCCCAAAGCCCAGTTTGTACACTTGCCGCCCCTGCTCCTGCAGTTCGCGGGACTTTTCGTTGATGGCTAAGGTTGCGGATTTCTTCAGCCCCCGGATATTGAGGTTGAGGTCGATGCGGACATTTTGCCGTTTTGCCACGATGCGTTGTTATTGGTTTATAAGGTTCAAGTTATCAAAATATTGGAATAAAGAGCCCCTGAAGCGTCGTTCTATCCACACTTCAGGGGCATCATTGGCTGTCTGGCTTATTTAGTTCAGTGCGGCGCCCTGCGCTATGCCATTTGAAATGCTTTTAGACGGCTTAGTGGATTTTGCTGGCCGAATGATCGGATATTCTTCCTCAAAGAAGAACCGTTCCTTACCAAAAGCAGGGTAGAGGTCGTCCAGCCAAATCGCTTTAGGGTCGTATTTGGCAAAGAATGGCCGCGCCACCCAGTCCGGATTGCGCCCCTGCAAAAACTGTAGGGTAAAGACGCGCTCGCCAGCCACCTCGCTCACGCCTACGATGTGTACTTTGCCGGGGCCTGCCGACATCGACGGCCCGCGCACGGTCCGTGCAACGCCACTGACCCGCTGATACGCTCCCCGGAAAATGCGCCAGGCGCGTTCAAGTGACACCGCGAAGTAGTCCTGAGCGCCAGTATCCCGGGCGACAAAGAAGTAATACGGCACACAACCCAGTTCCACCTGCTCCTGCCACATTTCAGCCCAGGCATCCGAGTTGTCATTGATTTTTCGCATGACGGGCGATTGTGTGCGGATCACGGCACCGGTATTGAGGATGCGGTCAATCGCGGTCTTTACTTCATCGGTGCGCAGTTCTGCGGGCGCATTGAAGTGGCCCATGAAGGCAATATGCAGGCCTGCCTTTTTGGCTTTCTCAAAAACACGCAGCAGCTCATCCGCATCATTGTCCTGTGTGAAACGCTGCGGCCAGTAGCCGAGCGCCTTGGTGCCAAAGCGGATGGTGCGGAGGTTGGGCAGCTTTGCCTCAATCAGCGCATCAATGTAGGCACTGATGATTTTGGTCTTCATGATGAGCGGGTCGCCCCCTGTGAACAGGATGTCCGTCACACGCGGATGAGCACGCAGGTACTTAATGACCAGCTCAGTGTCCCGCATAGCAAACTTCAAATCGTTCATGCCTACAAACTGTGGCCAGCGGAAGCAAAACGTGCAGTAGGCATGGCAGGTCTGCCCCTGACTGGGGAAGAAGAGCATCGTCTCCCGGTATTTATGCTGTACACCGGTGAGCTCAGTGCCATCAATCTGCGGCATATTTTGAGAGCGTTGCCCGGCCGGGTGCGGGTTCAGCTCCATTCTTATTTTGTTAGCGATCAGCTTGAGTTCAGGTTTGCGTGCACCGGCGCGGATGGCGCTCGCCATTTCTTTGTAGTGTTGGGGTTGCAGCATGTCCCTTTGCGGGAACGTCAAAATATAAATAGGATCCTCCTGGTAATTGTTCCAGTCAATCAGTTGCTCAACAACATAATTATTGGCTTTAAAAGGCAGGACATTGCCCACGACCTCGATATCGAATAGCTCTTCTTCGGAAAGGTGTTGTTGCAACTGAGGGATTTCCCGGAAGTTCCGTAAAGTATAAGCGCTGTATTTTTCCATGGCTCCTTAAATTTATAGGTGGTACAAAGGGTTGAATCAGGATAGTAGGATATTGGGGAGCCGGTTATTCTGGAGGGATGTACATGAATTTTTGTCCGCCCCATGTACAATGACGGCTTAGCAGGTAAAAGAGTCTGGTTTTGGAATGCATCATACGCGATTTGTTTATGGTGTTCAGAAAAGGGTATACGCTGTTGCTTAATTTGCTCATTTGACAACATGCATTAAGCCAGTGAGGCCTGCCAGGCAGGTTCACCGATGCTTTTTGTTTGCTTGGGGCAAGGGCCTGGTGGATGGGGCCGCAACTGCATGATCAGTTAACCCCGATAGCTGTTGGAAGGCAATAGCAAAGACTCCGCAGGCAAAAACTAGCAGTTAATTTGGGCTAGTCGTACCAGGCACTTATTCAGCAAATTATCCTATAGGCTGTTGCTGTAGCGGAAGGAGCCTGGAGGCGATATAATACGATACCCTGTTGATGCCCTAACATTCGGCTTCATGCAGGTGGCAGACTAGTTTCGAGGCGCTGGAAAAGCACAAACGGTCACCGGCTGCAAAGACATGCAGCGTTGAGATTCGCATGAATGGTGTTTTGAAATGCTAAGGACAGGGAATGAACCCTCTAAGCTCCATTAGTGATTCACAAGATAAGAAAAATACTGGATATTTTGGGACTGAATCCGTCCCATGTGTGTATAACAAATTGCACAGCTATGCCGCTGCGACAAGTTGCTGGATCGTACTCCACGCTCCACTTTTACGATAGCACCGCAAATCCGCGATGGCTTGCGCCCCATCAACCGTCCAGCGTTGGCCGGATAATTTGAGCCGCTGCTGCAAGACACTACGATGAGCGGCCTCTACTGGTCCAGAGCCGATGAGCAGCCCTTCATCCCTGTAGGTTTTGTACTGCATACGGTCTTCATGCTCTTCGTAATAAGATAGCAGTTTCGCCTTAGCTTCCCGGGCTTCGTGATTTCTCGCTCTGAGGCAGCTTACGTTATCCACTACCTCGTGCACTCTATTGGCTGAGAGTACTTCACACTGGCCAGCCACCCAGGCTTTGCGTTTTTCATCTACTCTAAACTGATGTTTTGCAAAGAGCACCAGTTTTTCTTTGGCGTGATAGAAGTCTAATATTTGACGGGCCCCAGGGAAGTTGTCCTCGGCCCAACGCCATATCCATGGGGCTCCATCTCCCAAAATGACCTTTTTTTGATAGGGTACTAGATGGCGCTCCAGTTTAGGGAAAAACTGGTCGACACTGCCAAAATGGGACACATAGACGGATTGGCGTATTTGTCTGCGCTTGGCCGACAGTTGTACCACATCTTGGTGTTGAAATATGCGGCCGAGCTTAATTTCTTTCCAGCTCTTTTCCTCTCGTGTAGGGAGCATCATGCCATCCATCATCACATAAGTAGGCGCTTGCTCATCAGTAATTTCTAAACTGGGTATGGCCCCTTCCGCATCCGCGCTGACCAATGGGCCTACTAAACTGCCATAGTGCATACAGACACGCTGTATTTGCATACCAGATAAGTCTAGCCTAAGCAGTTCTTCCAGTGTCTCGCTAGCCTGCTCGTAAACACTGCCCTGTCCTAGCAGGCAGCACAGCTCCCGCAGGCGCTCACTGAGGGCAAAGCGTTTTGTGCCTTGGCATAGCACGTGGTTTTTAGACAGCGTAAGCTGCCCAAAACTTGTCAAGACTTTTTTTTAGCGTTGCGGCTCTTTGGCAGTGGCCCATCTTGTTGGGTAGCTACCTTTTGGGCAAATTGGCGGGCTAAATCTAAAACGCTATTCTCATAAGCTGACGATGAGGTCGCGTTGGCTTGAGATTGCAGAAAGTCGAGTAGCTCGGCACGCATGCCACTTAGTATCTCGTCGGCAACTTGTTCTAGCTCGCTCGGGGTGGGGGTTGGCTTCTTCATACTTTAAAGATAGCTAACTTGTGCAATTTGTTATACACACCCGTCCCATTGAGAGCGAAAAGGGGTTGCACCGTGCGGGAATATGGTGCACGGTGCGTAAAAGATTCCTGAAAGTGTGCTTAATGACCGCACGTTGTAAGGTGCGAAAAGCGCTTTTGATCACTTAAGTATTGGGGGGCGTTAAGATTAATCTTCGTCCTCCTCGTCATCTTGCAGGCGCAGGTCCTGCTCATCGACATCCGTATCGTCGTCATCCTGCATGCCTTCAAGGCTGATCATATCGCTGTCAATATCATCGACATCGATATCATCATCATACACACCATCCACGTCAAAATCATCTTCATCGTCCAGGTCAACGGGCCGGACTGGTTTGGCGGCAGTTGATTTCCGGATCACGCGGGTAATCACCTTGTTTTTCGGAGGTTTAGGTGTTTTGCGCTTTGGCTCTTCGTCTTCATCGTCTTCAGGCGTACTTAGCGGACGGGTAGACACCGGAGGCTGGGTTTTAGCCGCCAGGCTTTTCGTAGTGGTTGGTACCGCCCGCAACCGCTTTTTATCGATAAGCTCGCCGGTGACGGTGCAAATGCCGTAGACTTTATTTCGAATTCGGATCAGCGCATTTTGCAGGTCCTGAATATACCGGCGCTGACGGATGGCCATATTATTAAGCATTTCGACATCGCTGCCGGTGCTGCTGTCATCCATCCAGTCCACACCGTGATCATCACCGGAGTTTTCGGCAATTTCCAGTATTTGCTCCTGCAGGGAGCTCAGCTGAATTTGTGCTTTTTCGAGCTTGGACTCAATGAGTACTTTGAATTCTTCAAGCTCAGCATCGGAGTATCTTACAACTGTATTAGCCATTATTCTAAGGTTTGCTGATTAGGGATAACCGTTTTGCCTTTATTTTGCGGGTGCAATCTGAAGTATTCTTTTGAAATAATCAAGCATTATTATCGAATTATAGCCCCGCGTTATTCTAAATGTACGCTTAACATACAAAGTTTGCAGCACTTTTTCCAGTATCGTAATTTTGTCAAAAATAATATGACAGACGAAGGCTACATCAAATTTTCGGCTGATTGGCAGCATGCACCGCCTTTTCCGGCAGCAGCAACCGCACAGCTTAATGCCTTTCGGCAAGAGCTTTACGAAATGGGACTGATTGGGGCTTATGAGAATGGTATTGGTTTCGGGAATATCAGTTGCAGAGCGGAAAATGGGGGATTGTTCTATATTTCGGGTTCAAAAACGGGCAACTTTGCAGAGTTGGATAGCCGCCACTACGCTTTGGTCACTGATGTGGGGGCTCCCGAAAACCGCCTCAGCTGTACCGGTCCAATCATTGCGTCTTCCGAGTCTATGAGCCATGCTGTGATCTATGAAGAGTGCCCCGATGTGAACGGTGTGATCCATGTCCATGACTTCCATCTTTGGAAAAGCCTGATGCACGAGGTGCCTACTACTGAGGCCTCCGCACCCTATGGCTCTCCGGAAATGGTGGAAAGTATTCGTAGGTTACTGGTGGAGGCCGACCTGAAAGCATGTAAAATCTTTGTGATGGAAGGACACGAGGAAGGTATTTTTACTTTTGGGAAGGACCTTGCAGAAGCAATGGCCGTTCTGAAAGCCTACTTATAAAAAATGCCCCCGCGACGACGGAGGCACTTGACATACAATTAGAATCCCATGATAAAAAGTTACACCACTTTTGTGGTGGAATTGCGTTCTTAACAGGTGTTGGATAAACGTCTGCCTCCCTGGTATAATTGCATAAAGCAATAGGAATCTGGCGGGAAAATACGTTTTCGGGACAAACGCAGGGGTGTGTTATTTAAGAACGCTATCTTTAGCGTATATTGTTACTTCTTTTGCATCTCCCGTCAAAATGAAGCACACTCATTATTTTATCAAAATCCATAAAACAATTGCATTATGTCTGTAAAGGCGAAATACCAACCCGTACTCGACCTCGGCGAAGAGCTCAATATTCAGGATGGCTACGTTGAGGAGCTGGATGGCGTGCTCAAGGTAGGCGGTACAGCAAGCACTCAGTACCATAAAAACCTGCTTTGGGATAAAATCAAGGAAATTGGCGGCGAAAATCCTTCTGATATTCAGGCGGACATCAAAATTGCCACTGAAGACTATTTCCACAAGCATACTGTGAAAGGTGGGGACAGCCTTTCTAAAATCGCGAAGCACTACTACGGCGATGCGTCTAAGTACATGGTGATCTTCAATGCGAATACGGACCAGCTGAAAGACCCTAACCTCATCCATCCGGATCAGGAGCTGACCATTCCTTTCCCAGCTTAAGGTGCGGTGAAAATTGCAAACAGAGCAGGCTGCGTACTCCTTGACGTGCGTAGCCTGTTGCTGTTTAGGAAAGAACCGTCTTCAGGATGCTATGGGCGTTAATCTCCGGAAAGTTGTCAATATGATAGCGGTAGAAGGCCAGCAGTTTGTCGAGCAAATCCTGGCGCATCTGCCGGCCGATCCTGACGTTATGGCACTGGGCGTAGTCGCACCGCAGCAATTGATAAAGCACCTGGCTGGTAACGATGTCAAGGTACTGGTGGCTGGTCGCTTTGCTGCTAGCGAACAAGCCTTCCTGCAGATCAAAGTATGGCGTTTCCTCTGACCATGCTCCTCCAGGGACAAAGCCCAGGTGAAAGCTCAGTTCCAACAGGAAATGAAGATGTAGATTGGCGATGGGCAAAGCGGTCTGGTCCAAAAACTGAAAGGTGCGGAACAGGAACTCAAACAACCGGGGGTTCTCCTCGGGCTCCCGGATCGACTTACGGGCAACCTCTGCGATGAACAGACCCACAGCACTTTTGTGGACCTCGAAGGGCAATGACTGGTACACCACTGCGCTTTTGATCTCCCGGATCCGGTTGAGCCCTTTTTCACTTTTCTCGTAAGCTACCATATCAACTAGCGACATGACCTGCAGCAGCCCCGGGCTGATCCGGGCATTTTTTCGCCTTACGCCCGGCACGAGATAACTGCGCATGCCCCGCTCCTCCGTGAAAATATCCACTATTACGCTTGACTCGCTGTACTTTATTGATCTGAATACAATACCCCGTGTCTTGATCAGCACGCTTTCAGGTTTTTAGGCAAGGTACGCCAATTCATCGAAAAACTATCCGGGCTCATCCATCTAACTGGACTGGTGCAACCTTCCGGGCTTACCTTCGTCTATATAAAAAAGCAACAGCCTTACCCGTTGTTGTGAATCACCCGACTTAAAAGAAAATGATGAAAACCCTATTCCTGACAACCCTGTACATGGGGTTTAGCTTCGTGGTATTGGCATCGGCTGACCCTTCGCCCGCTAAACCGGAATCCTGCCTTGTAGCTCCTGTTCTTGCAAAGCACTTGCCTAATGGTGTTTGGTTGGGGACAAGTGCCGATGGGCAAAAGCTCTCGGTTGTTTTTTATGAGAATGGTGTCGCGCAGTGGAACGAAGGCGCTGGTCAGGTTCCTGAAGTTGCCTTATATGGCTGGGAGGTCATACCTGGCGTTGGCGGTTGTGCATTTTTGCAGATGACAGGACAGGCGTCTGGTAACACCTATAGCTATGCAGTAGATGTGAAATGCAATCAATTACAGTTGATCGCTACAGATTTTTCAGCGCATTCCCTGAAACAGATTAAAGCCGGGAATGGTGAAAAATACAGGCAGCTGCTTAGCGGCGCATGGGGCAATACCACTTACCCGTTTGAAGTCTCCCGCCGCAAAGCGCCTGATATGGAAGACGCTTATCTGCAATACCAGTTTTCTGAAGATGGTACTTTTGTGCGTAAACTCGGCAATGGCAACCGGAAGTTAGAGGAAGCGGGCTCGTATTTGGTCAGCGATGATGGGCATTATGTGCTGTTGCAATTTGATAACAGTTGCATCACTGTGGTAGCGCTGAAGTACCTTCAGTTAGACGAGTTGGTGCTGCAACATGTACTCCGCTGTGAAGACCCGGCCTTTGCCACGGGTAGAAAAGACTTCTACTTCAATAAGTTATAAAATACATTTCCTGTTTTAGAATTTTGGCTTGGCCACGGAGGATATTTTCCTGCCGTGGTCATCTTTTTTGGCAGAGCTGCTATGGTGTCCTCGAAAACACCCTGACCAAGTCATCCGCTTCTTTTTCATAAACCCTGTTTCCCTGATACCGGACCTGTACATCTGAATTGATACCCCCTCTCAATACCTGTTCCTGTAAAGTTTCCGGATTGTAGGCACGGACACGGTGGTCGCTGTACAGGACCAATTTCCCATCTTGTAGTTGCAGGGACACCACATCCGGGTAGGGGAGGAGTTGATGGAACTGCCCGAAATTATCAAAGACATAAACACCCTGCCCTGGACAGTTGAGGTACACGATATTGTTATTGGCTAGTAGTTGTGTCGCTATTGGAGGAGCATCAAGCAGCGAGCTCAGGTTATCGCTTTGGATCAGCACTTCGCCATTTTGGCCCACCTTTTTCAAACGGAACGCTGCCTGATCATAAACCCAAATGTTGTTGTCCGTAGCCAGCCCGATCGCCGTAGCATTAAAAATCCCCGCGGTGAAGAGCTCGAGTACTGCGGTTTCATTCATGGTTCGGTCTAAGGTCGCCACCACTTGCAGCTCCGGATAAAACAAAAGCAGATTAAAAGGATCAGTAGGGTCAATATATTGTAAAGTGCCCCGGGTGTTATTATTAAAATGGAATTGCTCCCGCCCATCCGGCCCGTATTTATGCACCCGGTTATTTTTATCAACTACATAAACATTCTGTAACTTATCAGTAGTAAAGTCCCGACAAGGCGTTGACAAAGTATGCAAGTGCCTTTGAATGCGCCCCGTATCAAGAACACCCACTCCCTCACTGCCCCACTGCCCACTGCCCCACTGCCCACTGCCCCACTGCCCACTGCCCACTGCCCCACTGCCCACTGCCCCACTGCCAAACTGCCCCACCGCCGACTCAAAACCTGCCCACTGCCCCACTGCCCCACTGCCCACTGCCGAACTGCCCACTGCCAAACTGCCCACTGCCCCACTGCCAAACTGCCCCACCGCCGACTCAAAACCTGCCCACTGCCCCACTGCCCCACTGCCCACTGCCAAACTGCCCACTGCCCCACTGCCAAACTGCCCACTGCCAAACTGCCCCACCGCCGACTCAAAACCTGCCCACTGCCCCACTGCCCCACTACCCACCAGAAAACTACCCACCACCAAAAACCCGACCTTCTTCATTTTCAAAAAAAGCTAAATTGACAGAATCACCATCGAAGACAGCGTAAGAATTACTGAAGAGCCATTCCCCCAGATTAATATAACGGCTGTACCCGTTCTTTAGCGTGTATTCGATAGGAAGATGCCGGTGCCCGAACACGAAGTAGTCGATAGGCTCCCTTTCCAGCTTGCGGTTAGCGTAGGTGATCAGCCATTCCCGATCCTCGCCCAGAAAATCTTTTTCTTCGGGGTGGTCCGCTGCCCGGCTGCGTTGTGACCAGAAATTAGCCAGCCCAATTCCAAAGTTTGGATGTATACGCTCAAACAGCCATTGGCACGCTGGATTAGCAAAGACTTTCTTAATGCGCTTATAGCCATAATCACCAGGTCCCAGCCCGTCACCGTGCCCAATCAGGAACTGTTTGCCCATGATCTCCCGGCGGATCGGTTTGCGGTAGGTTGGAATACCCATTTCTTCTTCAAAGTAGCGGAAAACCCACATGTCGTGGTTGCCAGTAAAAAAGTAAATGGGAATACCCTGATCGCGCAGCTCCGCCAGCTTTCCCAAGAGCCGTACATACCCTTTAGGCACTACCGTCGTGTACTCAAACCAAAAATCAAATACATCCCCCACCAGGTAAATCGCTGCCGCATCCTCACGGATATACTCCAGCCAGCGGACAATCTGCTTTTCCCGCTCACCACTCGTCAAACGGCCATCAATACCTAAGTGAAAATCAGAAGCAAAGTATACTTTTTGCATAGGCTATCATCTACCCCCACAAAAGTAAGTAAAACTCCCCAACTGCCCACTGCCCACTGCCCAACTGCCCACTGCCCAACTGCCCACTGCCCAACTGCCGACTAAAAAACTGCCGACTAAAGAACTGCCCACTGCCGACTAAAGAACTGCCGACTAAAGAACTGCCGACTAAAGAACTGCCGACTAAAAAACTCCCCCACTCCCCACTAAAAAACGCCCCAACCCCCTACTGCTTCTCCATAACCGTCCCACAATTATCACAGGTCCGCAGCTCCTCCGAGCCCATGAAGTTCTGAATAGCCGCCTTCAACTGCGCAACGATATCCTCAAGCGGAAAAGACTCCTCGTGCAATTTATGGTTGCAATTTTCACAGAACCACATAAGCTTGTCCATCTCACCATCCCGGCGGTAGCGCTCAATGACCAGCCCAATGGTATTCGCAGGGCGTTGCGGTGAATGTGGGATACGCGGCGGCAACAGGAACATTTCGCCTTCTTTGATAGGAATTTCTTCCGGATCTCCACCTTCATTGATGATCTTCAGGGTAATGTCGCCTTCAATTTGGTAGAAGAGCTCTTCCCCCTCTTCCCAGTGATAATCCTTACGGCCGTTTGGGCCCCCCACCACCATGACAATGTAGTCATCGTTGCCTTTATAGACTTGCTGATTGCCCACGGGAGGCTTAAGAAGGTGACGGTTGTCATCTACCCATTGCTGAAGGTTGAAAGGTTTGGCTAGTGGCATAAGTTAAGGTTTGTATGAAATTCTTTAAATTTAGCCGGAATATACAAAACACACTCCATGAACTTAGATTTGAAAGGAAAAAATGCGCTCGTCTGTGGCAGCAGTAAAGGAATTGGAAAAGCCGCCGCTTTTGAACTGGCAGAGTTGGGCGCTAACGTAACCCTGGTTTCCCGTTCTGCTGATAAGATGGCAGCCATCACCAAGGAAATGGCACGGGTCAAAGGGCAGCAGCATGACTTTCTTGCTGCCGATTTTACCGATACCGCTGATCTGCGAAAGAAGGTCCGGGGGCTCACCGCCACCAAGCCTATCCACATCCTGGTCAACAATACCGGTGGTCCTCCCGGCGGGCCGATTACGGAGGCAGAACTAGAGGAATTCACCAAAGCCTTCACTACACACCTCATCTGCAACCACCTTTTGGCGAAAGCTGTACTCCCTGGCATGCGCAAGGAAGGCTACGGCCGCATTATCAATGTGATTTCCACTTCCGTAAAGGCACCATTGCCTGGCTTGGGCGTGAGCAATACAGTACGTGGAGCCGTGGGCAACTGGGCTAAGACCCTCGCCAATGAAGTGGGGGCGGATGGCATCACTGTTAATAACATCCTCCCCGGAGCCACCAACACTGGCCGCCTGCAGGAAATCATTGAGAAAAAGGCCCTCGCAACCGGAAAGTCTGTAGAGGATGTAACGGCTGCCATGCAGAGCAGTATCCCCCTGCAGCGCTTCGCAGAACCCGGAGAAATCGGCGCTGCCATTGCTTTTCTGGCTACACCTGCGGCTGCCTATATCACAGGGGTCGCACTGGCTGTGGACGGGGGACGCCTCAAAAATATGTAACAAAAAAGTCACCGAAATGCGTTGCTCTGTAGTATTCTTTTTATTGTCTCTGCTGCCTGTTGCAGGCTTAAAGGCACAGCCTGCTACAAATCACCAACTATTGTGGGCCATAGACGGTCCGGATCTACCGGGGACTTCCTATCTGTACGGGATGGTATATCTGGAAGACGAGCGGGTCTTTCGCTTCAGTAATGAAATTTGGGATAAGCTTTTGGAGACAGAGGTTTTGATATCCGAGATAGACCTCGAGACCTTTATTACCTGGACACGTGAAATCGGCGTTGATGAAAGGCTGACCCCCCGCTTGAAAACCGTGATGACACCGGAGAAAATCTTTCAGCTTGATAGTATACTGCAAGCGGCAGGCTATCCTCCAAATCCCAGGCTGGCAGATCAATATCCTTCCCGGATTCGTGACGAAATCAGCAATTGGTATAGCCCTTCCGGACTGCGAGGGCGAAATATTGATCTTGCGACGCTTTTCTTTAAGGTAGCGCGGAGCCTGCGCCTTACTGTAGAGCCTCTTGATGATATCGAAGCCTTTAACAGATATGCCGTAGCCGACTTGCAGGCAATTGTCGCTGGAAATATAAAGGTGCCGCCAAGAGATTCAGGGGCACTGCAAGACAGTCTGTATGAAACAGGCATTGCAGCATTTCAGTCCGGAGATTTGAGCCGCATTCGGGAGGTTATGCCCAAAGAGGGACTGAATAACGCCTTCAGTAGCTATCGGGTCGGGTCCCGGAGCAAGAAGTATGTCCGGCAACTATTACCCATCCTGAAAAGTAAGCCTGCCTTTATCACTCTGGGGGTAGGTATGCTGGCTGCAGAGGAGGGAATCCTTGGCCAGTTAAGGGCAGCAGGGCTGACGGTGAAGCCGGTAAAAGTTACCTTCGATGGTGCGGGGCCCGCTCCTCCGGAAGGGGAAGAGCCTGTTCCTGTAGTCAACTGTTATACCGATAGTATAGCTGGTTACCGGTTATGCACACCTGCTTTCTCATATGAAGAGCCGGCGCCGGTTGATTTAGATGCCTACATACAATATGACTTTTGGGGCTTTGATTACCTGAGCAAAACTAACTATATAAGTGCTCATATTGACGATGCTCCGCTGGGTGGTAAGCCTATGGCGAAGTCGCTGGCCAAAGCTTTTGCCCTGAACTTAGGGTGGGAAGCAGGGCCATTAAAGGAAATAGCCTCGAACCGGTACAAGTGTTGGGCAACGACTCAGCAGGGCGGTCAGTTTGAAGTCCGGCTCATTCAGCGGGATAAACAGTTTTTTATCCTGGCAGCAGGGAGGGTTGATGAGGAAGTGCCAGCTATCTATACGAAGGGCTTTTTCGAAAGTTTTACCTTGTTGCCACCGCACCCGGAAGCCTATTGGTTGCTGTCGGCACCGGAGCTGGGTTTTGAGCAGAGGTTCCCCCGCCGGCCAGCCTATTATTATTCAAGTCAACCCTGGCCGGAGGATTCCCTGAAGTATTTCCGGTCCCATACTTACAGGTGGACGAGTGCCGACGAAAAATGGGATTATATAACGAGCGTCAAAGATTATCCGATTGGGATTACGGTGCTTAATACCGGTGAACTGCTGGATAATAGCGAGCGCGAGATACGATCTTTATTGGAAGATGCAGAGGTCTCGGTGGATACCTTCCCAATTGATGGGTTTCATGGCCGGCAGATGGTATTGCTTCAGGACGAAGTGCGATACGAGTGGAAAATGCTGATTCGTGGCAGCCGGTCTTATATACTGTACGCCAATGCGCCCGATTCCGCACCCAAAGATACACTGAATGCCTTCTTCCGTACCTTTAAGCTGATGCCTCTATCGGATTCCTCCTATCCCCTGCGGCGACTGAAAAAGCACAACCTTTCTATCCGAACCCTCCCCATACTCCATATTCAAACAGAAGAGGTCGCTCCTGACGACCATCCGTTGATGGATATGGTGTACTATTACATGGAAGACACACTCAGTGCCCGGGACATGTTTGTGCAGGTGAAATCCCTTGACCCTTATATTACGCTGGATCAGGAAGCGCTGGCATCAGAGCTGGCCTTTAATGCAGGAGCGTATTTGGAATCTCCAAGACTACTTTTTGCAAAAGACACCACTGTACTTGGGTACCCCGCTCTGTGGCTGCGTTTAAAATTGGTGGCTGGGGTTGGTGTTGAAGATCAGCTCTTGTTTTTTCATGGCCCCTACTTTTATTATATCTGGCATGAAACGGGCACAGATGAGGAAAGGTGGAAGGAGCTATGGGCGTCTATTCAGCCTCTACAATCGTTTCCGCCTGATTATTGGCAGCAAGACAAAAAGAGTGAACTGGTTAAAGATCTGGGGAGCCAGGATCCGCATACTCGCCGGTTAGCTATGCGGAGCCTTGACCGGTCTATGCTCACCCGGGAACAACTGCCTTTGATCTATGAGCTGCTGCGGCAGGGCCTGCCTGAGGACACTATTAATGAAGTACCGCTCCGGTATCAGTTGATTCGGGAGTTTCAGTATAATCAGGACGAGCACACCCTGCCTTTTATCGACAGCTTGTTCCGTACAGCCCCGCCTGAAGAGCAGAAAGAATTATTGCTGGTTTTAGGTAAAATCAAATCCCGGGAAAGCTACGATCAGTGCCTTGCTTTGGTGGAAAGGTTGGATCAGGATACTACTGCTGCGTCTCTTGATTTCGGAGGGCTTGCCATCGTACTAAAAGACAGTACAGCCTTACTTTGGCCCCATACCGATCAATTGTTGAGGCTGCAAAAAAAGCCGGCAGTGGATGAGCTGGCTTACGAGCTTCTCTATCACCTTGTGCTTTCTGATACAACGGAAGGATTCGCAGAGCGGCTCCAGCCTTATCAGGGTTTCTATCTGGAGCAGGCACAGCTTATTTTGGAAAAGGCAAAAGCTAATACCATTCAGGATACCCTGACCGCTCTGGAGTCTCCACGACTGTCGCAGCTCTATAATTTGTGCAGCTTACTAGGGGAGCTTCCACCACAACCGGAAGTGGATACTTTCCTGAATGAGGTGTTGCAAGCCGGAGCCCCTTTTTTAATGCCTCCGGCAATAGATGGCCTACTGATGCATGGTGCACCTGTGGATAGTGTTCATTTTGCAGTGCTTCGACAGTATCCTTACTATTGGGGCAACTTATTACATATGCTGGATTACGAAGGCCGTCTTGAAGTCATCCCTTCATCCCTGTATTCTCCTGAAAGTATGGTCAAAGCGTATGCTTACTTCAAATTTGGGAATGATGTGGCACCGCTGACTGGCTTCGACTGGTTTGATGAATTGCCATTTATAAGTGAGGGGACCGTTTACACCTTGTATTACTTCCTGTTCGAGCTGGAAGGGTACGAGGGGACTTATATGGGGATCGGAGGCGTGCCCAATGATGCTCCGCCCAGCGCTGCCCCTTTCTTTTTTGACTACTCAGGAACACCTTACGATGGGTACAACAGTGATGCACTAATAGAGGAAATATTACAAAACTGGTAATGCCGTTTTTATGGTAAGCTTGGTTAACTTGGTGGAAAAATGCGATACTGGACTTTTGTTATTTTAATGCTTCTCTTTATGGGCTGTCAGCAGGAGAAGCCTTCCGCTGAACCGTCCCGCTTTCAGCCTTTTACTTATGAAGACTCTGAGTTTATCGGGCCGAAAAGCGGGCAGGTGTACCTACCTCCTTCCTACTTCACAGATACGCTGCGGCAGTACCCGGTGCTCTACATGATGGACCAGCAGAACCTCTTCTTTGACAGCCTGGCCTACGGTGGTGCAGCCTGGCAGATCCACCGCACTACAGACAGCCTCTCCTCAGCAGGGCAAATGCCTGAAGTCATTATCGTTGGGGTCAACCACGCCAGAGAAAAACGTTTTCAGGAGTACCTTCCTGAAAAGCCTGCGGCCCGCTTCGATAGCCTGCTTGAAGCGCGGGTGGGCGGCACCGCCTTTTCTGATGCTTACCTGAAGTTTCTCACACAGGAGCTGAAGCCTTACGTCGATCGCACTTACCGCACCAAACCAGGCAAGGGGCATACCTACATCGGTGGCTCAAGTATGGGAGGGCTGGTATCTATGTATGCGGTGTGCGAGTACCCGGAGGTTTTTGCTGGTGCCCTCTGCCTGTCTACGCATTGGCCGGTTTCCCTGCAGGATGACACTCCGGAGGCAGCTCAGGTCATCATTGACTACTTTGCCGCCCATTTGCCGAAAGGCAAGCGCTGGTACTTCGACTACGGCACAGAAGGGCTGGACCAATTCTATGCGCCCTATCAGCAACAGGTAGACTCCATCCTGCAGGCGCAGGGCTATCAGGCGGGGCAAAACTGGATGACACAGGCTTACCCCGGTCACGACCATAACGAGCGCTACTGGCGGGAGCGGGTGCATTTGGGGCTGCGTGGTGTTATTCAGGAGTGAAATTCTGCAAAAAATGCCTATTTTTCCCAAAATCAAACTAATGACCGATTACATGCAACGTCTGACAATCCTGGCGCTCCTGACTCTTTGGAGTGCCGCTCTTTTCGCCCAATCTCCCCTGCAGCGCGTAGAGCCGCCCAACTGGTGGGCTGGTATGCATAACCCTGAGCTCGAACTCCTGCTCTACGGAGACAATCTGGCGCAATACAAAGCTGCCCTGAGCGACTACAAGGGTGTGAAAATCACCTCTACGGTGCGGGTGCAAAACCCCAACTACCTCTTTGTCAACCTGGAACTGGCCGAGGGCGTGGAGCCGGGCATTTTTCAGGTGCAGCTGCTGGATGGCAAAGATGTCGTGGCCTCCTACGATTATGAACTGCGGGAACGCGAACCGGGATCTGCCCTGCGCGAGAGTTTTACGCCGGCAGATGTCATGTACCTCATTACTCCAGACCGCTTCGCCAACGGCAACCCTGATAACGATGCGGTGGCGGGCATGATGGAAAAGCCCAACCGCGACTTCAAAGGCGGGCGCCACGGGGGCGACATTCAGGGCATCATCGATCAGCTGGATTATATTGACGATATGGGCTTCACGGCGATCTGGCTCAATCCGGTTTTGGAAAACGATATGCCTGACTACTCCTACCACGGCTACGCAGCCACGGACTTCTACAAAGTGGATCAGCGCTTTGGCAGCAATGAAGAGTACCTCGACCTCATTCAGCGGGCAAAAGATAAGGATATCAAGATCATCATGGATATGATCCTCAACCACTGTGGCTCTGAGCATTGGTTCGTAAAGGATATGCCCACGGATGACTGGATCAACTTCGGAGGGGAATACGTCAATACCTCCCACCGCCGGAATACCGTGCAGGACATCCACGCTTCGGAGTACGACAAGCGCATGTTCTCCGATGGCTGGTTTGTGGAAACCATGCCGGACCTCAATCAGCGCAATCCGCTGCTGGCCACCTACCTCATACAGAATACCATTTGGTGGATTGAATACTCCGGCCTTTCCGGCATCAGGATGGATACCTACCCTTATCCGGATAAAGACTTTATGACAGAATGGACTTGTGCCCTGCGTGCTGAATACCCCAATTTCAACACCGTAGGCGAGGAATGGGTGACCAATCCGGCTATCGTATCCTACTGGCAGGAAGGCAAGGACAACCACGATGACTATACCTCCTGCCTGCCTAGCCTGATGGACTTTCCCATTCAGTTTGCGCTTACGCAGGGGCTGGTACAGGAGGAAAAGCAATACGGCAGCGGGCTCATCGAGCTGTATAAAATGCTGACGCAGGACTTCCTTTACGCGGATCCCTACAGCCTTGTGACCTTCCCGGACAATCACGATATGGATCGCTTCTACACGCAGGTGAACGAAGACCTCGACCTCTTCAAAATGGGCGTTGCTTACATTCTGACCCTTCGCGGTACACCTCAGCTGTACTACGGCACCGAGATACTAATGGACAATGAAGGCTATCCGGGCGACCACGGTATCATCCGCACCGACTTCCCCGGCGGCTGGGCAGGCGATGAGGTCAACGGTTTCACCGGCAAAGGCCTGACAGAAGACCAAAAAGAAGCCAAGGCCTACATCAAAAAGCTGCTCAACTGGCGCAAAACCAACGAGGCGATCCACCATGGCAAGCTCATGCAGTTTGTGCCGGATGGCGGCTTCTACGTCACCTTCCGCTACACCGACACTAGTAAGGTCATGACCATTCTCAATAAAAACGAGGACGCCACGCCTCTGCAACTCGACCGCTTTGCAGAAATGCTGGGCGGTACCACGCAGGGCAAAGACGTAATGACCGGGAAGGCCTACAAAACTTCAGGAACCATCAATGTACCAGGCAAGTCAGCCATGATCCTGGAAATCGAGTAACCCCCTATACGGTTAGCTCGTAAGGATTGGCGATGGTTTTCCGGCCGAATCGGCGGAGCAGTTGGGCTTCATTGTTGATATCCAGGTGCTCCGCTTTGATGATTTCCCGGACACGGGGCTGACCTAAACCAGGAATGCGGATCAGGAAGAACGGCCAGAGAGACTTACTTTTATAGACCTTGTTCAGGTCGGGGAAACCTACGATAGGATAGAATTCATCAGACCGGGCTTTGAAGTCCTCACTGTAGGCGAAGGTCCATACGCCTTTCTCACAGCTCAGTTCTCCTACTTTCAAGTCCTTTAAGTATAGGGTAAAGCGCTGCTCTTCCTCTTTGGGGAGGTGGAGGTTAGAACCGGTGGATTGGTCCTTTTGGAATAGTTTGCGCAGCTTACTAAGTAGCCCTATCATGGTTACGAAATTGATAATACTTCCTTGTGTTGGCTAATGTGAGCAATCGTTTGCTTGAGATAGTTAGGGTTAGAGAAAAGGCTCCGCTTACGGTCATTCCAGCTATTGAGCTTTTCCTGTATAAAACCAAATTCAAGTGTACCGTGTTCCTGGGCAATAAAATCTACAGAAGACAACAACTCAAGGGAGAAGTCAGCGTAATAACCATTGAGAAAAGCCTTAGTCTTTCCAGCGATTTCAGTTAGTGCTACGTCCTGTTCCATGTAGGCCTTAACATCTTGATAGCCTTCTCCGATAAGTGTCAATGGGGCAAAAGGTTTTTTGCTCATGTCACTGTAGCCCATAAGGTAACTCCCATTCAGCTTATTCAGGAGAAACCGGACTTTTCCAGAGTAAGGCCCGTAAAAGTAGGGCTGGTACTCCAATTTCAGGTGTTGCCGTGCTCCAAATCGCTGAAGGAAGTAACACACTTTTTCGCTGGAAAATTCAGATACGTATTCGCCTTGGCTTACCAAGTCGTAGAGTACGCTTAGTAGGAGGGCTCGGGAGGGGGTGAGTATCTTAAATATCATGTGTTTTATGTAGAGGCTTTCTTATTTTTGCATATATTTTGAATATTGGATCTGAAAATCTTACATGTCTTTTATCTCTAGAGAAAGTCAGAACAGGAGATATTTCAGTGCTATTTAGCAAGGTATCCATGTATTGTGATGGCTTAGTAAGATCATAAATTTCTCTCGCTTGATCATATATGTCTTCTATTAAGATGTAGTTCTGTTCTGCTAATGCAAAAAGCTTTAACATCAACTCTGTTTCAGAAGATGTTCTACATAGCGAGCAGTATCTAAATTCTTGCGTTATAGATATTTTCCCTTCTGTTAATCGCTTTTTTATATGATCATATGTTTCTAGAGTTGCTATTTTCCTTTGTTTTTTAAAAGTCTCTAAAAGTAATTCTTTGCCCAGTAGGTGAATGAAATATGGAAAGCCTTCAGAATCCTTGATCATAGCTTCTTCGACTTCTTTTTCAAATATAATCGCCCCTTTTAGAGAGTCAATAGCAACTTTGATGATTTGTCTTAACTCATTAGAAGGCATTGGGTTAACCAGAATATTAGTTATTTGCCTTCCAATTGATGAATGGTTTTCGATTAATTCTTCAACGTTACTACCTATTCCAACTATACCAAATTTTACAAATTTTGAAGTACAAGATTTTATCAATGACGCAAATCCTGTTTTATCACTTATTATATCAAATTCATCAATTAAAATAAGGAGACCATCCTTTTTTTGATTATCCTTTTGGGTAGTTGAAAGTGCAAGTCTAAATTGCTGAATCAAATCATCAGAAATATGAGTTTCAAAAGTTTTCTCATCTTCTCTATGAACGTCACCTTTAAATACACCTCCATTCACTCCGCCAGCTATTTTGTTCTTTTCTTTGAAAGAGGCTAAACGTTTATCTCCATTCTTGTTGTGATGAAAAATAGATGAGTTTTTATCATCTCCATATAGAATCCTTTTAATCAGTGCAGGAATATCTTTTACAAATTCATCACAACTTACTAAATGGACAATATAATTGAACCCTTTTCTTGGGAGTAGGTATTCCAAGTGAAGGTTTTTGGGAAGAGTTTTATCTCCCTCTGCAATTAACTTAATTTGATTGGCAATAGATGATTTCCCAATTCCTCGTAGGCCAAAAATTGAGATAAATGCACCATCCGTTGTTAAGCTTAGTATTGCAGACTCAATTTCTTCATACCTACCTATAAACTTTTTGGGATCAGTAATTTCTATAGATGGAGAGAAAGCGGCGTTGATGTCAGTAATATCTATTTTCATAACTTGTTTTGAATGTTTATCACCCCTATTAACGACATTGCGATTACTGCCTAGGTCGTAGTAATCAATGGAAAAGTTGATTGCTAAATTTAGATCGGATTAATAAAAATGCCCCCAAGCAATTAAATGCTTTTACGAGTTTATCAATGTTTGGTTACAAAAAAGATCAACTTTTTTGTTTAAAGCAAATAAAGCATGGTTTTTGTGAACTACATTAATATTCTAACTCTACTAGTCTTTATTTCACCTCCACCTCCAAGAACTGACTAGTATCCACCCCCAAAATATCCACCACCTTTACCATTATGCGATACTTGCCAGGCTTTCCATACACGCGGGGCACTGAAGTGAATTCCAGCGTCCGGTCCTGCTTGGTGCGGAAGCTCTGCCACTCATTTTCGAAAATGTAGTTGCCCGTCCACTTCTCCTCTGCGGTGGCGTCCTCAGCTTGCAGGCGGATGATCTCTTTCTTGCTGTCGTAGTCAAAGTCCACGCTCCAGTAGTCGATCCAGTCGTGCCACTCGGTGGTGAGGGGCTCGCGCTTTTGTACGCCGTTTTTGTCTTTGCTCACTTTGATGGTTTTGCCCGTTTTTTAGCCGCACTCGGATTTTTTTGAAAATGATTCATAAGCGCGTATAGATATATTATTGCGTAAAATAGCAAACTATTATCCTTTTCTTAAGGACAAGGGAGGGGAAAGTTGCCCGACTCTTGTAATGCGAACGGTAAGTTGGTTTTTTATAGTCACTTTGGTATAGGTCTGATCCTGACAGCTATTGGAAGCGACCCAATTTGGAGCTAAAACCCATTTGCAGAGTGGTTTTTCCAGCTCTCTAACTCCTCCTAAAAACAACAAAAGCGGACCCGCCCACGCGAATCCGCTCCTGTCATTTTTTATTTTAGCAGGTAGACTTTTAATCCACCACAATCATGCGCTGTGTGGCGCGGTCGTTGGCGGTTTCTACGGTGTAGAACAGGACGCCGCTGCCTTTCAGGTCGGTGCGGTTGAGCTGCCATTGCTGCTCGCCGGCATCGTAGTCATTTTCCTGTACCAGGAGGACCTTGCCGCTGATGTCCGTTACGGTTAGCCGTGCCCATCCAGCCTCCGGCATGCGGAAGTTGATGAGGGTGGACTCCCGGAATGGGTTGGGCTGGTTCTGCTGCAGGGCAAAGCCGCTCGCATCAGCGCCGGCACCTTGCTCAAATACTAAGCCAAGGTTAGATACCTGCAAGCCATTACTGTAAGCTTCTGCCTTTACCTTCTGCTCGCTCAGTGCCAGTGCTTCGCTCAACTGTACCGGGCGCTTGGCCTGGAAGGTGAGGAAGAAGAGAGGCTCCTCTGATTTTACTTCAAAGCCTGAAGGTTTAACCCAGCTGTTGGTGATTTGACCTTCCTCTTCGAAGATGCCAAAGTGGTCTTCGGTCAGGTTAGTCAGGCTGCCTGGTTTCATGCCCTGAAAGTCCAGCATGTCCGTATCAAAGTCGAAACCGAACTGGTAGCCTTCCAGGTTGGCAATAGCGGCTGAGGTGACCGGGATGTCATAAACCTGCCCGGCTTCAAGCTTCATATTTTGCATTTGGAAGAGAGTCAGGCTACGCTCACCCACTTCACCGGAGTGGAAACCATTAGGAATGGCATCGCCGGTAACGTCCGCAACTTTAACCGCAATGAACTGCAGGGCCATATCTTCAGAGAGGACATCCTCTACTGTAATGGTTTCCGGGAAGTCTTCCCCCTGCGGCTCGTCCGTCTGGAATTCATATTTGGCATCTACAAAACGCCAGGAGAAGTTGTTGGGGAAGAAGTTAGCTTGTCCCAGGATGACCCGGCGGATGTAAATTTGGTCCAGTACTGTAATGGTGCCGCTACGGTTAACGTCTGCAGCAATTTGCTTGTACGGGCTGTCCAGGTTAATGACACCAAGGATGTGCTGCTGAATACGGATAAGGTCCGCTGTAGACACACCGTTGGTGAGGTCATCGTCCCGTTCCATGCCGATCATCGTTACATCACATGCCGGTACGCCCCAGAAGTCAAAGCGGCCTTCGTCATTGGTCATGAGGTTCATCGGGCCGGTGGTGTTGATGACATTCACCATCACGGAAGGAACAGCCTCGCCGGACTCTGTGACTACCTCGCCGGTAATATCAGAAGTCATGTGGTCACAAATCTCATCGTGGCTCATAGCTTCGAACACCTTGTCCTGCATCAGCTTGATGGTGGTATTCTTCATCAGCACATCGTGCAGGGTGGTATTTTTGATCCAGTCCTTTTCAGCATCGGTTAGAACGGGGTCGTTTTCGTAATAAAAACGGTCTCCGTCCCGCAGGTTAGTGAATTGTACCTGGAGAACACGATTGAGTGTTTGCCCAAGGATGGACCCGGGTGCAGGCTCTTCTGCCAGCATGCCGACCCATGGGTCGAGCTCATCAATATTCCCATACAAGCCGATTAGCCGTGCATACACTTCCTGATCGTTGTTGATCTGCTGGAAGAAAGAGTAGCGATTGAGCCCAAAGTTTTGGCGGATGGTGTTGAAGTCGGCCACGCCACGCTCCCGGGCCCGCTGTATATTGATGGCTACGAGGTCAAGTCCGCCTGAGCCCGGAGGGCCAAAGAGGAAGTTGCGGACGTCGTCGACTACCTTGGAGTCAAAGTTCTGCATCTTCTGTTCGCCCATACCCTGGAAGAAAGGCTCCAGTCCAAGCTCCATTACGGGATAAGGATTGAAGAAGGCATCGCGAAGCAGCATATGGCCTTCAGGAATCTCATTGCCGTTCTCATCTACGCGCAGCAACTGACTGTTGAGCAGGGTATGCCCAAGTCGGAAAGCAGCAGCGGTGAAGACATTGAACAACTGTGGGTGGACGGTTTCATCATAGCCCTGATAAGGTTCCAGTTGAACGCCCATAGCAGGCAGCCATTCGTCATAAACGATGGACTGAATCAAGCCGCCTACCAGCTTGCGGGCATGCTGATAGAGCTGCTCATCGTTCCAGTCCGGATGCTCCTGTGCCAGTTCGTCGCACAGCCGGTTGTGCTCTCTTACAAAGAGCGCATGGAAGGCGAGCAGCAATGGGTTCTCGCCGGCACGGGGGTCACCACATACAAAGACTTTCTCTGTCAGGCCAACAGGGTTGTCCATATGTGGCGTGTTCGGGTCGATAGGAGCGTCGTATTCGCCGTTGAAAGTATTGAAAGGTGGGAGGTTGCCAGAAGACACCTTCAGTTTGCCCTTTTCAAAGCTCCGCAACCAGTTCGCCCGGAATTCATCAGATCCGTAAACACCGGAACCATCAATAAACGCAGTGATTTCGTTTGGATGGCGGCGTGGGTTGAAGGTATTGGTGCCGGTGGAAGGATCAAATACATTGCGGACCATTGGTATAATAGCCTGACCGGTGTTGAAGGGGTCAAACATAGGGTCGCCCTGAGGTACGCTGATGTTCATTGGCTCTGTACCATCGGGGGTGAGCCCAAAATCGTGGTCAAGAAACTGGCCAAAAGCCCAGATAAAATCGCTCAGTTCAAATGGGTCAAAGAGGGGGGCTCCCTGAGAGAATAGCGAATTACTGACTCGCCGTGGGTTAGGCCGGTTGGGCCCTGCAGGTTCGTCAATGAGGTTTTCGTAGGCCACCTGATTACCGGAAATAAGCAGATTAGTGTGTGCCTGCCCCCAATCCGGATTGTTCGGGTTGTTGAAGGAGCCATCGTAGGTCCGATAGAGGTCTACATTCAGCGGCTGCGCGAATAGTGCCGTTGAGACCAGGACTCCAAGTAGCATTAATTGTAAAGATCGTCTTTGCATAGTGCGATAGTTTAGCTCATGGGTATTTATGACTTATACCTCTGTCAAAGTAACAATGAATCAATAACACAAAATTTCAGTTACTGCCAAAATTTAAGGGAGCTGTAACCTGTTTTGGGTAGATGACCAGACTTATTTGTTTTGGTATGCAGACGAGTCAACGCAACAAAGCTCTGTACGCTGTACTTTGATTTAGCCTCTTGTTAAGGCTTATTCAATATAGTTTACGAGGGGGATTTTTAGACTGTTGCAATCTGAGGCGAAAATAACTAAATATTTTAGATATTTCCACCTCTTGCCTTCAGATTGTATGTCTGAATTTGGTTAAAAACAGAATTAGATCAACTCTGTTGTGATAGCGGCGGCTTTTTTGCCCTGATTTTTCACTGAAATGTTAAATTGTATTAATTTACACAACCGAATTTCCTGCTTAGCGAATAAATCCTGACCAAAATCGGTTTAACAACCGCTACGGCTAATGAGTGGTATGGCAAGAGTGCCTTACACTCAATAGCCATACAACAGTCGGGTGATTTCTTGAAGAAAGGGCAGCTTTTGTTGCCCTTTCGTTTTTGACTTTACCCGGACATCCCCTCCGCCGCGGTGTACGCCAACTGCTTTTATTTCGTTATTTCGGGAAACGCAACGCAAGTAAACACGCATGCCAAAGGCAGTCAGGATATGGGAATGGATCGATGCATGGGGAAGTATGGCCTGCCGGGCGATGGCCTTATGCTGGTTCCTGTTCCTGTTTACCAATCTGTCTGCTCAGGATACCCCCGCCAACAATTTGCGCACTATTGAATATACGCCTAACTCTTCCTTGTCGTGGTCGGATTCGCTGACCATCGTGCCTGGCAGCCTTGTGGCCATGGATACGCTTGGGGAACCGCTTCCCAAAGCCTGGTTTAGGGTGGTGGACCGGCAGATTAGGTTTGATACTTCAATTTTGCAGTACCCCAAAGTGCAGCTTTCCTACCGGGTGCTGCCCTTTGCGCTGGGCGCGGAGCAGCAACGCCTGGATACCAGCCTGGCCAAGCCCCTGGATGACGGAGGCATCGGTCTGGCGTACAATCCCTACGAGCGCGATGAGCAGCTACTCGACTTCCGGGGGCTCAACTACAACGGCAACTTCACCCGGGGCATTTCCTTCGGCAACAATCAGGACCTGGTCCTCAACTCCAGTTTCAACCTGCAACTCGCGGGCGAACTTGGCGACGGGGTGGAGATCGTGGCGGCTATTACAGACGAGAACATCCCCATTCAGCCGGAAGGCAACACGCAGCAGCTCCGGGAGTTTGACCGCATTTTTATTCAGTTGCGCAAAGGGCAGAATCAGCTCACAGCTGGAGACTATGAATTGCAGCGGCCGGACAGCTATTTTATGAATTATTTCAAAAAACTGCAGGGCGCGACTTTTTCCAACGTCTCCACCTTTGAAAATGGCGGACGGTTATCGTCACAAGCGAGTGTGGCCATCAGCCGGGGGCAGTTTACCCGCAATTTTATTGATGCTATTGAAGGCAATCAGGGGCCCTACAAACTCCGGGGTGGGGAAGGGGAGCGTTTTATCATTGTCCTTTCCGGTACAGAGCGGGTCTTCCTGGATGGCGAACTATTGGTGCGGGGGCTGGAGGAAGACTACATCATCGATTACAACCGGGGCGAGCTCACCTTCACCAACAAGCGCCTGATTACCAAGGACAGCCGGATTGTGGTGGAGTTTGAATACGCCGACCAAAACTATGTGCGCTCCCTTTACGCTGTAGGCTCTACCTACGAAAAAGACCGTTTTAAACTCAATTTCAACCTCTTCAATCAGCAGGACAGCAGAAATGCAACCGGGGAATTGCAGCTTACCGATGAGGACAAACGCTTGCTCAGTGAGGCGGGCGATCGGGAGGGTGGAGCTTTGCTGCCAAGCCTGGATACACTGGGGGAGTTCTCTCCGTCACGGGTGGCTTACCGGCAGATCGATACCCTGATCAGCTGCGGGCTGCAGGATACGCTGGTACAATACCTTGTTTTTACCACCGAGCCACAGGACAGCCTGTTTACCGCCCGCTTTTCCTTTGTGGGGCAGGGTAACGGGCAGTACGTCCTTGATGCCAGTCAGCCTGCCAATGAGCGCGTCTATCGTTGGGTGGGGCTGGATGAGAATTGTCAGCCTGCCGGGGACTTTGCGCCGGTAATTCAGCTGACGCCCCCCCGGCAGCAGCAGCTCTACACCCTGGGAGGCAGCTATGATTTTTCTGAGCACACCAGGGTAATGGCAGAGGTAGGTATGAGCCGCAATGACCTCAACCGCTTTTCGGACCTGGACAGCGAAGATGACCTGGGTTTTTCAGCCTACACCGAGTTGCAGCACCGGTTGCTCCCGGGGGGCGATAGCAGCGGATGGCAGCTGGATGCCCGGTTGAGCTACGAATGGGTGCAGGCCAATTTCGAACCCCTCAATCCCTACCGCAACCCGGAATTCCTTCGAGACTGGAGCCTGGCAAATGTACAGGGGCAGGGCAGTGTGCCGGAAGCTGAAGAGCAAATTGGAAGAGGTGGCATTGACCTGCGCAAGCGAGGTGTTGGGGAGCTGAGCTACGAACTGAGCGGCTTTCGCAGAGACACCCTCTATCAGGGATGGCAGCACCGATTTCAAGTGCGGGAACAGCTCGAAGACTGGCAGGTGGAACTGGATGGCAGCCTGCTCAGCACGGAGAGCACTGAACAAAGCACACGATTCCGGCGCCCACGTGGCACTATCGCCTACGCGATACCCTGGCTGGGGCGGACCCGCCTGGGGGCATACGGTGAGCAGGAGCGCAATGCAAGATTCACCGCCGGTGCTGATACCCTTGAGGCCAGTAGTTTTTACTACAATCGCTACCGCTTTTTCCTGGAGTCCCCGGAGCAGGACAACTGGCAGTGGGGCAGCAGCTTTAGCGAGCGTATTGATTACGCGCCGGTAGGGGAGCGCTTTTTGCAAAGCGCCCGGGCAAGCGAGGCGAATATCAATGGTAAGTGGCGCTACCAAAAATCCCGAAACCGGCTGCAGCTGGCCGGCAATTTCACCTACCGCCGCCTGGGCATCAGCCGACCGGAAACGACCAATCAGGAAGCCGGGGAAACTTTCCTGGGGCGGGGCGACCTTAACTTTACCATCCTGAAGGGTGTGGTGCAATCGTCCAATACCTATGAGATTGGTTCCGGGCAGGAAGCCAAGGTGGAATTTACCTACGTGAAAGTGCGGCCGGGCGAGGGCACCTACATCTGGCTGGATTCACTCTATAATAATGATGGTGTCATTCAGCAAAATGAAATGGAAATTGCCCCCTTTCAGGACCTGGCCGATTATGTGCGGGTAACGGCAGTGACGGATGAGTTTATCCGCACCGATGATGTGCGCCTGAACCAAAGCCTGCGCATTACCCCCAAAGCCGTGTGGTACAACGAGGAGGGCTGGAAGGCTACGCTGGCCCGCTTTTCCACGCTGTCCAACCTAACCATCAACCGGAAAACTCAGGCCACGGAAAGCGTGGCGGCCTGGAACCCGTTTCAGCTGGATGTAGCGGATACGGCCCTGGTGGCGGTTACCTCAAATATCCGAAACGTACTTTTTTTCAATCAGGCGGACCCCACTTACGATTTGCAGGTGGGCATGAGCGATGTGCGGAATAAGTTCGTACAGACTTCCGGCTTCGAAAGCCGCCGCAACAGCGAGCAGTACTTGCGGGGCCGCTGGAACATCTCAAAGGCAGTGAGTACGGAATTTGCCTTGTCGCAGGGGCGGCGCACCAATGACTCTGAGTTTTTCAATAATAAGGATTTTGATATCCGCTACTACGAGGCGGGGCCTGAAGTGACGCTGATCCCTTCCCGGGCTTTTCGGGCCACCCTGTCGTATGAGTTCCGTCAGGATGATGACCAGCTACCGGATGGGAATGCCTTTGCCCAGCGGCACAGCTTTGAGGCAGAAGCCCGGTACAATCAATCCACTCAGACGTCCATTCAGCTCCGTACCTCTCTGGTCGCTGTGGATTTTGACGGACCGGCAAATTCTCCGGTGGGTTTTGCCATTCTCAATGGCCTGCAGGATGGGCGCAATTTCCTTTGGAGCCTGACTCTTGACCAGCAGCTGGCCAAAAACATCCAGCTCCGCCTGAGCTACGAAGGGCGGAAGACAGGGGAGGCGAATGTTGTCCACACCGGCCGGGCTCAGGTGGCGGCCAACTTCTGATTACCGCGGGCTCATCCTCACCACCGGGCAGATGATCTCCTCCAGGCTGATGCCGCCGTGCTGAAAAGTATTGCGGTAGTAGTTGTTGTAGTAATTGTAGTTGTTGGGGTAGAGGAAATACTTGTCCTCCTTTGCAAAAATGAAGGTAGAGCTAACGTTCGGCCGCGGAAGCTTGGCGTGTTTGGGGTCACGCACATCGAGGACATCCTTACGGTCGTACTGCAGGTTTTTGCCCACTTTGTAGCGAAGGTTGGTGGTGGTGTCCCGGTCGCCGATCACCCGGCTCGGCGTTTTGACCCGGATGGTGCCATGGTCAGTAGTCACGAAAAGCTGCGCCCCTTTTTCAGCAGCCTGCTGCAGGGCTTCCCACAGTTGGGAGTTGCGGAACCAGGAGCGGGTGAGCGAACGATAGGCCTTCTCATCACCCGCAAGTTCCTTGAGGACCTCCATCTCCGTACGAGCGTGGGACAGCATGTCAATGAAGTTGTAGACGATGACCGTGAAGTCGTTATTCAGGTGGTTGAGGATATTGTCGTTGAGCTGTTTGGCGTGATTGGCATTGGTGACCTTGACGTAATCGAACTTGATCTCTTTGCGGATAGTGCGCCCGATCAGCTCTCTGAGAAAGTCGTGCTCATGCAAGTTTTTACCGCCCTCATCAATATCATTTTTCCACCAGGTAGGGTAGTATTGCTCAATTTCTGAAGGCATGAGCCCGGCAAAGATCGCATTGCGGCTGTACTGCGTGGAGGTGGGGAGGATGCTGTAGAAGTAGTCTTCCTCTTCGGTGCGGTAAAATTCGTTGAAGATAGGCTCCAGCATTCGCCACTGATCGTAGCGCAGGTTGTCTAGCAGCAGCAAAATGGTAGGGGCATCGCTGTCCATTTTTGGAAAGACCTTAGACCGAAGCAGGTCGTTGGACATCACCGGGCCGTCCTTGTCGCGGATCCAGCTCAGGTAGTTCTTTTCAATGTATTTGGAGAAGGCCGCATTGGCTTCGCTCTTCTGATCAGAGAGGATGTCCCACATGCCACTTGAATTGGATTCGTCAAGCTTGATCTCCCAGTTGATGATCTTGCGGTAGATGTCGACCCACTCTTCATAATTGAGCCCGCTGTTGATTTCCATGAAAATCTGCCGGAACTCCTGTTGGTAATCGGACGAGGTTTTCTCCCGCACCAGGCGTTTATTGTCCACAATTTTCTTGAGGGTCAGCAGGATTTGATTGGGGTTGACCGGCTTGATGAGGTAGTCGGTAATCTGTGCACCGAGGGCTTCCTCCATCACATTCTCTGCCTCGTTTTTGGTAATCATCACGACGGGCAGGTGCTGCCGTTTCGCTTTGATCTTTGAGAGGGTTTCCAGCCCGGTAATGCCCGGCATGCTTTCGTCCAGAAAGACAACGTCGATGTCATTGCGTTCATCGCACTCTTCCAGCGCGTCGTACCCGTTGGTAACGGTAATGACCTCATAGCCTTTCTTTTCCAAAAACATAAGCTGAGGTTTGAGCAGATCGATTTCGTCATCTGCCCAGAGAATGGTGATGTTTTCCATATTGCTTTTTTGACTGTTTCTCGCCTTGGTCTATTGTAATAAGCGCATATTTAAGGAAAACGTTGTATGGCGGTGGGTTTATTATCTGCTAACGGATGTTATTCGGAAAAAGGGCACTGATTGGCGCAGTCTTTCCCCGGAGTGGGTTTAAAATATTAACTTTATCCAAAACCAGCCGTTTCACCTGACAAACAGCAGAAAGACTTCAAATGAAGAACAAAAAAATCCTCAACGACCCGGTCTATGGCTTCGTTGGGATTCCCTACGGCATCATCTTCAACCTGGTAGAGCACCCCTACTTTCAGCGATTGAGGCGCATCAAGCAGACGAGCCTTACGCACTTGGTTTATCCGGGGGCCTTGCACACCCGCTTCCATCATGCTCTGGGCGCTTTGCACCTGATGCAGCAGGCTATAGAAGTGCTGCGCTCCAAAGATGTGGACATCACGCAGGAAGAAGCCGAGGGCGTTTGCATCGCTATTTTGCTCCACGATATCGGGCACGGCCCTTTTTCCCACACCCTTGAGCATACCCTCATGCAGGTCACGCACGAAGACCTGTCGCTCTACTTTATGGAAGAGCTGAATGAAGCCTTTGGCGGCCGGCTGGAGCTGGCGATGTCCATTTTCAGAGATGAATACCCGAAGCACTTTCTGCATCAGCTGGTTTCCGGCCAATTAGATATGGACCGCATGGACTACCTCAACCGGGACAGCTTTTTTACCGGGGTGCATGAGGGCGTGATCGGGTACGACCGCATTATTAAGATGCTGGCAGTGCGGGACGGTGAGCTGGTGGTGGAGGAAAAAGGCATTTACTCCATTGAGAAATTCCTCATCGCCCGCCGCATCATGTACTGGCAGGTATACCTGCACAAAACGGTACTCTCAGCCGAGCAAATGATGATCGTTGCACTGAAACGCGCCAAAGACCTGGTGAAACAAGGTGAAATGGTGGAAGCCCCTCCGGCCCTAAGCTTTTTCCTCAACGGCGCCCCCACTGCTGCCGATTTTGAAGAGAACCGCAGTGCCCTGCTCCAACGCTTTGCGGCCCTGGACGATTACGATGTGATGACGGCCTTCAAATACTGGCAGCATCATTCAGACAAGGTGCTGGCTTACCTGTCGCAGTGCCTTATCAATCGCCGTCTTTTCCGGCTGGAGTTCAGTTACGAGCCCTTTGATGCTGCTTATCTGGAGCGGGTGAAACAGGCGGTGCTGGACTGGAGTGAGCTGGACTCCCGTGCGTTGGAATACCTTTTTATACAGGGAGCAGAAGCCAATGCGGCATATCGCAAAAGTAAAGACGAGATTAAGATCCTGCGCAAAAACGGGCAGGTGTGCCCCATGTCAGAAAGCACCGACTACGATATACAATCCAAAGCCGTGCGCAAATACTATATCTGTTACCCCAAGATTAAGTTCTGATCTTTAGCAGCCCCGGTGCAACTATTGCCTGCCGTTAAGGGTTTGTGTTGGAACTCGAAAGCTGCTAAAAAATGGTCAAAACTGCACTGAATGCCCCCGAAACACCCGTCATGAACGAGAAGCTGCTGCTTTTTCTTCTGGCGATGGTGCAATTCACTCATATTATCGACTTCATGATCATCATGCCGCTGGGCAAGCAGTTTATGCAGCTGTTTGATATTAGCCCGCAGCAGTTCAGTGTGATCGTATCTGCCTACGCGCTGAGTGCCTTCGCAGTAGGTTTTCTGAGTGCTATGTATATCGACCGGTTTGACCGGAAAAAGGCACTCGCTTTTACTTATTTGGGCTTTACGCTGGGGACGTTTGCCTGCGGGCTGGCCAATGATTACTACATTTTTCTGGCAGCACGGAGCATCACCGGCGCTTTTGGTGGTGTGCTTTCCGCTCTGGTCCTTTCTATTATTGGCGATGCTGTTCCGCTCAAGCGGCGCGGGCAGGCGATGGGCGTTGTAATGACCGCTTTTTCTGCCGCCTCCGTTGTGGGCGTGCCGGCGGGGCTTTACCTGGCAGCATCTTTTAGCTGGAGGGCCACCTTCTTCGTGATTGGCGGTATTGCTGCGGTCGTCCTGGTCCTGATCTTCTTCTTCATTCCGGCACTCAACCGGCACCTGCAGGGAGAGGGTATACAGCGCAACCCTTTCCGCGTGATGGGCAATATCTTCAAAGATGGCAACCAGCGAATGGCGCTGTTGTTTACCACTATCCTGATGCTGGGGCACTTCACCATTATCCCTTTCATTGCCCCGTATATGCAGCTCAATATCGGCTTTTCGGACCATCAGGTGACCTATATTTATGCGGTTGGCGGGGCGCTCACTATATTTCTGTTGCCGTTCTTCGGGCGGCTGGCAGACCGGTTTGGGCATGCGCGCGTGTTCACCTTTGCCAGTTTAGGCGCGTTGGCGTCCATTTATGCCATTACCAATCTTGATACGGCGTCCATCGCGTTGGCCTTGTGCGTGACGTCCAGCTTCTTTGTGGTGGCCAGCGGCCGGAATGTGCCGGCTACTACGATGGTGACTTCAGTAGTGCGGCCTGAGAGCCGCGGCAGTTTCATGAGTGTGCGCACGTCCATCAATCAAATGGCAATGGGGCTGTCTTCTTTTGTGGCGGGCCTGATTGTGCAGGAAAATGCAGATGGTTCGCTTGTTGATTATGAGTACGTTGGCTATATCGCCATTGTGATGAGTTTGCTCGCAGTAGCCCTGGCCTGGCGTTTGAAGGCAGTAGAGTAGTGATCAATTCCGCATTTCTGTAATTTTTTCCTGCAGCCACTGCCGGGAGGCGAGGGCGTCACAAGCCTGAACCTGCTGCTCGATTTTGTCCAACGCCTTGTCGTCGCCGGGATCGACCCTCGACAGCCGGCGGGTAAACCGGATAACGTTCACGTACTGTTCCTTGACATCGCGGGCGATTTCCCGGTTACGCCGAAGGTAAATGCGGAAGCTGTCGAGCAGAGAGTCCAGGGCCAGAAACTCACCCATCTCAAAATAGGTCAGCAACAGCAATAGCTTACTGCCCAGGGTATAGACGATAGACTCGTACTCCACTTCCCGCAATTGGGCAATGACCTCATCGTACTTTTCCTGATGGAAATAGACTTTCGCGAGGTTGTATGTCAGTGCATTACGCTGGTGCTCTTCGGGCAGCTTTTCAGTGTAATTCTGAATGAAGTATTCCACCCAGTCCAGCTCTTTGATATGCAGCCCAACCGTGATGATGTTTTTGTAGTCCTGATAGCTGAGTACTCCGTTTTTCATCAGCAGGCCCGCTTCGATCGCCTGACGGTAGACATCAAACAGCTCGTTGAAAAACCGGGCTTCTCCGGCATTGATCTTTTTGATGATGCAGTAGTTGCTCAGGTGGATGCATAGGGCGTTGGCATCAGGCTCGGGGACCTGTTGGACAATATGCTCAAAAAAAGCAGATTTGAGCTGATGAAACAACTCCTCCCCATCTTCAGCCTCAAAGAGCCGGGCAACAAGAAGGTAGGCACGCAGCCAGGGCTCCTTCTCGGCATAACTTCCCTGCTCCATTTCCTGAAAAAGGTGGCCAGGGAGCCGGATGTCCGGTTTTTGTGCAGAAAACAAACCATAGCCCAGCGCATCGCAGTAATGCCGGAGCTTATGCAGGTAGTAGGAGCAGTTCAGGTAGTAGTCGGCTTGCTCCAGATGGGAAAAATCGGTCTGTTTTTCGGCACGGGCTTCGAGTTGCTGATGGCAGGCCAGGTGGTAATCGTAAAGTTGGCGGTAGTGGTCCTGCTCCGGCCGTTCAGCGTTTTGCTGAAGGGTGTTGAATTTTCGGGAGAGCCCCCGGAAATGCTTGTCCTGATGGGGCTCCACCACCGTTTTCAGGGCCTTCAAAACCTCTTCCTTCTCTTTAGAGGCGCAGGTGTTGATGTAGATAAAACGGTAGGCCAGCTGCAATAGCTCCGAGCAGATTCGCCTCAGGGTCCCGTCCTTGTAAGGCGCCTTTCCATACAAACTTTTCCAAACAACCTTTTTTTCTAATTGTTTGTCCCGTTGGAGCACGTGCCTCCTGCTGTCGTCTAAATGTCCATTGAGGTATCGGAAAAGCAAAAGCAAAGTCTCGCTTTCATTAAAGTAAGGAGAGCTCAGAAAACGCTCAAATTGCAGCCGGTCTCTGGCAGAAAAAGTGGAAAGAAAGGAGATGAGCTTTGGGCTTATCATATTTGGGGCGAACAAATTTTAATACCCGGGCTTGTTAAGTTGTTTTAAATCAGGGTATTGTGTTTTTGATGTCTGGTTAATCAGATGACAAAATACGATTTTTGTCCTTTAGTACAAGTGGATTTAAGTGCATTTTTGGAATATGGATGGTCTACATAAAACGATACACATGCAACTTTTACGTTTTGGCTTGATCTTGGGGGGATTTATCTTTTTTACCGGTGGCTACCTTTTTGCACAGGAAGATTGTATAGATCCCCAGCTAATCGACGAAACCATCATCTGCCCCACAATAGCAGATCCGGTTTGTGGATGCGATGGGCAGACCTACATCAATTCATGCGTGGCAGAGACCTGGCATGGGGTGACTTCCTGGATGCCCGGTGCCTGTCCGCCGCCTTCCTGTCAGGCCAGCTTCCTGTTTAGTTTTGTATCTGACGCTAATGCTTACCTGTTCAATACTTCAACGGCTTTCGATAGCGCCATAGTGACCATTAATGGTGTTGTCGATCCTTCGAACTTCCCAATGGGCAACAGTGCCTTCCTTGAACTGCCCGGCGATACGGCGACCGTTTGCCTGACAATTTGGACGGCCGATGGCTGTACGGACACTTACTGTGAGGCTATCTATGCAGACTCCCCAAATGACCTCTGCGCACAGACCGATTGCGTATGGCCTGGTGACGCAAACGGCGACCGCCTGCCTAATATTTATGACCTGGTCAATATCGGACTGGGCTACGGTAGTGCCGGTCCCGAGCGGACGGTCTTCCCTGATCCCGACAACCCTATTGCCTGGGCGCCCAACTTCAGCGACGACTGGCAGGAGTACGCTGGTGCAGTGGATTTCAAGCACCTGGACTGTGACGGGGATGGCTTTATTGATGAATGGGACGTCGACGCAATCAACTTTAACTATATGCCCGATAATGCCGTGGTCAGCGTCCCTACCCCTGGGGCTGTACCGGTCTATCTGGAGTTTGATCAGGAAAGCTTCACTATTGACAACAATACACCGGAGTACTTCTCCTTTAGTGCAGGGCTTTATGTAGGGGATGCGGATCATTTGGCAGAAAACCTCCATAGCATCAGTTTGAACTTTGATTATCCAATCGGGCTCACTGTACCGCATTCCATCACGGTGGACTATAATGACGATGCCTTCCTTGGGCATTCCGAAGATCTGTTGACCGTTCGGCGCGACCTTGTGGAGTTTGGGCAGGGGCGGTACGATCTGGCCTGGAGTCAGAAGAGTGGACCGGGGAGTAGTGGCTATAGCCGTCTGGCCACGGTGAATTTCATCGTTAGTGCCGATATTATCATGGGGCGCTCCGTGCCGGAAACCCCGTTCCCGACTCAGGTAAACGGCGTGTACCTCATCGATGCAGCGGGCGATACGCTGGATTATGATTTGCCCGGTGGGGATACGCTGGTAATCTACGATCAGACGCTGGCCAATAACGAAGCCCTGTCTGGCCCTGCCGGCAAGTTGGAAGTTTTCCCGAACCCTACCACCGGCAAGGTCTACCTTCAGCTGCCACAGGGTAGCCATGGCACCACGCTGGAAGTATTGGATGCTCAGGGCAGGCTGGTTTGGGCATCCCCTGCTGTGCCGGAATTGCCTTATGTGGATCTCAGCCATTTGGGGGCTGGGCTGTTCCTGCTCCGGGCGAGGCTGGATGATGGCCGTATTCTGGTCTGCCGGGTGCTGCACACACCCTGAAAATAGGCCGCAGCGCAGTTTCTTTGCCTTCAAAGGATTTTCTATCTTTGCGGCGATAATCGATATTCATTAACATCAACTCATACTAAGATGGGAAAAGGTGATAAGCGCACGAAAAAAGGCAAGCGCTGGAGTGGTTCCTACGGCAACAGCCGTCCAAAACCAGAAGACGAAAAGAAGAAGAAAGAAGAAAAGCAGAAAAATAGCTAAACTTCAATACGCGCCTTTCGGCATCAGCCCGGAAGGCGCGCTTCGTTTTTAACAGAAACATCACTCTGTTTTGCTTCCCATAGCAGGAATTTTTATTAAATTCCGGTCGTCCCGTATTGTGTTAATGCGGGTGGCAACGAAAACCAACTATGAAGGTATTACACATCAGCGCAGAGTGCTATCCGGCGGCAAAAGCCGGAGGGCTTGGAGATGTTGTGGGGGCGCTTCCCAAATATCTCAACGAGGCAGGCTTGTCTACGGGTGTCGTTATTCCCAAATACCGCCTTAAGTGGTTTGAGGGCAAGACGTTCCAATCGGTGTATCAGGGGGTAGTCAGACTCCACAACTGGCATATCCCATTCAGCATACAACAGTTTACAGGTGATAGCCTGGGCTTCCCTTTCTTTGTTGCGGATATTCCCGGGCTGTTTGACCGTGCAGGGGTCTACGCAGATCCGGATGGGCAAAACTATAGCGACGAAGTGGAGCGGTATCTTGCTTTTCAGCAGGCTGTTTTGCAGTGGATTGTCAATAGCCCGGGAAAGCCGGCGCTCCTGCACTGCCATGACCACCACACCGGGCTGATCCCTTTTATGGTGAAGCATTGCCCGGAGTACCGGAGCCTGCAGCGTATTCCTACCGTTTTTACTATTCACAACGGGGCTTACCACGGCAACTACGGGTGGGACAAAATGTACCTGCTGCCGTTTTTTGATGCCGAAGCCCGGGGCTTACTCGACTGGCGGCATACCATTAATCCGCTGGCAACAGCGATCAAATGCGCCTGGCGGGTGACCACGGTGTCGCCTTCCTACCTGGAAGAGCTGCGGGAAGACTCCAATGGTATGGAAGCCCTGTTGCAGCATGAACGCCACAAATGCCTGGGCATCATCAATGGTATCGATACTCAGGTGTGGTCGCCAAAAGAAGACCCCTTCCTGCTTTACAACTGGACCGGAAGCCTCGCAGACTTCAAGCAGTCCAACAAGGCAGCCCTGGGGCCCCGTTTTCGCATTGACCTGAAGTTGCCATTGGTCACCTTTATCGGGCGGTTGGTGGGTGAGAAAGGCGCAGACTTGCTGCCCGACCTCATTGACCGGGTGCTGCAGTCAGGCATGCAGGTCGCCTTTGCCGTACTGGGCACCGGGCAGCATTGGATACACGATGCTTTCCGGCATTTAGCCAATCGCTATCCCGGGCGCTTTGATGTGGTGCTGGAATATAATGAAGGGTTGGCGCATCAGTTGTATGCTGGTTCTGACTTCCTGATGATGCCTTCCAGTGTGGAGCCTTGTGGGCTGAACCAAATGTACGCTATGCGCTACGGCACCCTACCCATTGTGCGGTCGGTGGGCGGGCTGAAAGATACCGTGCCTGATATCGGAGTACCGAATAATGAAGGGCGCGGCATCCGATTCACCCACTTCAACCTGGATGATGGCCATATCGCGATCTACCGGGCCGTAGAATTGTTCCATAACCGTGCTGTGTTTGAAGACATCCGGCAGCGGATTACCGAAATTGATTTTTCCTGGGAGCGCTCTGCCGCAGATTACCGGGAAGTATATGAACAAATGATATAAACCACCTAACCACTTTGCACTATGATCCGAATGATAAGCCTGATCCTGGGCGGCGGCGCCGGCTCCCGCCTTTACCCACTTACAAGTGAGCGCTCCAAGCCCGCTGTGCCGATTGCCGGTAAGTACCGTCTGATCGATATTCCCATTTCCAACTGCCTGAATTCCGGGGTGCGCCGTATGTTTGTACTCACCCAATTCAACTCGGCTTCCCTCAATCAGCATATCAAGAATACCTATCACTTCGATATGTTCTCCCATGGGTTTGTAGACATCCTGGCGGCAGAACAAACCCCATCGAGCAGCAACTGGTTTCAGGGGACGGCTGATGCGGTACGGCAAACCATGCACCACCTGCGTGCGCATGAGCACGATTATGTTCTGGTGCTCTCGGGCGATCAGCTCTACCAAATGGACTTTGGCGTTTTAGCCAACTATCATATCGATCAGGAGGCCGACCTGACCATCGCTACCATTCCTGTCACCGCCAAAGATGCACCGGCATTTGGCATCATGAAAGTCAACGCCGAGGGCTTCATTGAAGACTTTACGGAAAAGCCCGGCCCCGACCTTTTGCCCGACTGGAAATCGGTGGTGCCGCAGGAGTATGCTTCTCAGGAGAAGCACTACCTGGCTTCCATGGGCATTTACATCTTCAAACGCGAATTCCTGGCTAAGCTTTTCGATGACCACCCGGATGCAACTGATTTTGGCAAAGAGATCATTCCTAATGCCATTACCGGAGGCTACAAAGTGGCAAGCTACGCTTTTGATGAGTACTGGTCCGATATCGGGACCATCCGCTCCTTCTTTGAAGCCAATATTGCACTGACGGACAACATCCCCGACTTCAATCTATTCGACAACCAAAAGCTGGTCTACACCCGGCCCCGACTGCTGGCACCTTCCAAGGTGTACGGCACCTGGTTCAATAAAGCACTGATCGCAGAAGGCTGTATCATCCATGCCAAGAAGATTGAACGTTCTGTGGTCGGTATCCGCTCGCGTATCGGTGAAGGCACTGAAATTTCAGAGGCTATCGTAATGGGTAATGACTATTATGAGACGCTTGATGAGATGGAAAAAGCCATTCAACCCATGGGGATTGGCAACGAGTGCGTCATCCACCGGGCCATTGTGGATAAGAACTGCCGGGTAGGTGATAATGTGGTAATCAAGGGCAGCCCCGATATGGAAGACACAGAGACCGAGACTTATGTGGTCCGGGACGGTATCATTGTACTGAAAAAAGGCGTCCACATCCCTGACGGCACGGTCATAGGTGAAAAATAATGCAGGGAACGGTCCGCTTTCTGGAGTTGCTGAACGGGCGGGTAGCTTACCGTGAGCTGGGCTATGGCCCAAAGTGCCTGTTGGCCTTCCATGGTTTTGGGCAGGACGGCTCAGTGCTGTTGCCCCTGATGCGTGCTTTTCCGGAAGCGGTGTACACCTGTTATTTCATCGACCTGCCCTTTCATGGGCAAACGAAGTGGGAAGATCCGACCTTTTCACATAGTGATTTAATGCAGATTATCCGGAAGCTCACTGCGGGCCGGCCCTGGGAAGGGCTGGGGCACAGCCTGGGCGGGCGGCTCTGGATCAGCCTGCTGCCGGAGCTAAAGCTGCGCCCCGAGCGCCTCTACCTGCTGGCGCCTGATGGATTGGGCAGCAGCTGGGGCGGGCTGATCGACCATACACCAGCACGGATGCGTTACCGGGCAGCCCGTTGGTTGAAGCGGCCTTTGCGGTTCCTGCAGTTGGCTAGTCTGCTGCGTGACTGGGGTGTGATCGACCGGTTTGCGCTCCGGTATTTGCAAACACAACTTGCAACCGAAGCCACCCGGCGTCGGTTATTCGGCACCTGGCAAAGCCTGTTGGCCTTTAAGCTCGGTAAAAACCGGGCACAGCAGATTTTGGCCGGCGCGGACTGTCCAGTGGAAGTCGGGCTGGGGAAAAAAGACATTCTGGTCCCCGCCCGTAAGCTTACTGCAGCCCTGGAAGGCATGCCTCAGGTACATTTAAAATTGCTGGACTGCGGTCACTGGGATATGGTGCAGCAATGGCAACCTGCAAAAGGTGCGCATAATTCAGGATAAGCCTCAACACTACCGCCTCCCATTCAGTTATACAAGGGTGCCGAACAACTCACACCTTATGACAGAGTATCCAGCAAGCGGGCTAGCCGCTTATGAGCAGATTAAAGAGAAGGATTATATCGAAGTGATTGGTGCCCGGGAGCACAATCTCAAGAATATTGACCTGCAGATTCCACGCAACAAAATGGTCGTCATTACGGGCATTAGCGGAAGCGGGAAATCTTCCCTGGCTTTTGATACCATCTACGCCGAAGGGCAGCGCCGTTACATGGAGACTTTTACCTCCTATGCCCGGCAGTTTATCGGGGAGATGGAGCGCCCGGAAGTGGAAAAAATCAACGGGCTCAGCCCGGTCATTTCCATAGAGCAAAAGACAACGGGCCGCAACCCGCGCTCCACGGTAGGGACCATCACGGAAGTCTATGACTTTATGCGGCTGCTCTACGCCCGGGCAAGCGAGGCTTATTCCTATGCTACAGGCAAGCGCATGGTGAAGTACACGGAGGAGCAGATGAAGGAGCAGATCATGGGGGAGTACGACGGCAGGAAAATCCTTCTCCTGGCTCCGCTGGTCCGGGGGCGAAAGGGGCACTACCGCGAGCTCTTTGAGCAGACCCGCAAACAGGGGTACGCTAAAGTCCGGGTGGATGGCGAAATACTCGACCTGGTCCCCGGCCTCAAAGTAGACCGTTACAAAGTCCATGATATTGAAGTGGTGATTGACCGGATCAAAGTCTCAGAAGACCGGGCGGCCCGCCTGAATACCTCACTGCAGGCTGCCCTGAAGACGGGCAACGGGTTGGTCTTCATCATGGAACATGGCAAGGAAAATGTCAGGACCTTCAGCCGTAATCTGATGGACCCCGATGCCGGTATTTCCTACGAAGAGCCCTCGCCCAACAGCTTTTCCTTCAACTCTCCCTACGGCGCCTGCCCCAACTGTAATGGCCTGGGGCAAATTAACCGGGTAGACTTGGGCAAGGTGGTTCCGGATGAGGAACGAAGTATCAACGAGGGCGGTATCGCCCCGCTGGGTGAGCCCCGAAAAAATACGACCTTCAACCAGTTGCGGGCCATTGCCAAAAAATATAAGTTCAGTTTTAACACCCCCGTAAAAGACATCCCCAAGGAAGCCCTGGAAGTCATCCTGCACGGCGGCGACAAATCCTTCAAGGTAAAGGTCAATGACTACAATGATTATTCGTATGATCTGGCGCAGGAGGGCATCGCCAACATGCTGTCGCGCTGGTACGATGAGACGAGCTCCGAGAAAATCCGGCGCTGGGCAGAAGAGTTCATGACCATTGACACCTGCCCGGATTGCAATGGCTATCGCCTGAAGCAGGAATCGCTCCACTTCAAGGTTAGTGATAAGCATATTGGCGAACTGGCAGAAATGGACCTTACCATGCTTCGTGACTGGATGGAAGGGCTGGAATCCCAAATGTCGGAACGTCAGGCCCTGATCGCCCGGGATATCCTGAAGGAAATACGCCTGCGCCTCGGCTTTTTGCTGCACGTAGGGCTGGATTACCTCTCGCTCAACCGCCCGGCGCGCACGCTGTCCGGTGGGGAGGCACAGCGTATCCGCCTTGCTACTCAAATTGGTTCCCAGCTGACGGGCATCACCTACATTTTGGATGAGCCCAGCATCGGCCTTCACCAACGCGACAACCAACGACTGATCGAAGCCCTGCGTGAGCTGTCTGACATCGGCAATACCGTCATTGTGGTGGAGCACGATAAGGACATCATGCTGGCTGCAGACTATGTCATTGATTTGGGCCCTGGTGCAGGCAAGCACGGGGGAGAACTCGTCGGGGCGGGCACCCCGGAAGAATTTATCAAGGGGCACACCCTGACTTCCGACTACCTGAACAACACCCGGCAGATCGAAGTGCCAAAGGTTCGCCGTAAAGGCACCGGAGAAGTTTTTGAGCTCAAAGGAGCAGAAGGCAACAACCTGAAAAAAGTTAATGTCAAAATACCATTGGGCACCCTGACCTGCGTAACCGGTGTGTCGGGCAGCGGCAAGTCCACCCTTATCAACGAAACGCTTTACCCAATTTTGCGGCAGCATTTCTACAAAAGCCTGAAGCCACCCATGCCTTACAAAAGTGTGAAAGGGCTGGAAAAGCTGGATAAAGTAATCGAAATCGATCAGTCGCCAATTGGGCGGACACCCCGTTCGAACCCGGCGACCTATACCGGGGTTTTTACAGATATCCGCAAGATCTTTTCCGAACTGCCGGAGTCAAAAATCCGCGGGTACAAACCGGGGCGTTTTTCCTTCAATGTGAAGGGTGGCCGCTGTGAAACCTGCAAAGGTTCCGGAATGCGGGTCATTGAAATGAACTTTTTGCCCGATGTACATGTCGAATGTGAGACCTGTATGGGACGCCGTTACAACCGGGAAACCCTTGAGGTCCTGTACAAAGGCAAGTCGATCAACGATGTGCTGAATATGACGGTGGAAGAAGCAGCCGAGTTCTTCGAGCCGGTGCCCAACATTTTCCGAAAGCTACGCACGCTAAGGGAAGTGGGGCTGGGGTATATCACGCTGGGGCAGCAGGCTACGACTCTGTCGGGTGGTGAAGCACAGCGGGTAAAGCTTGCAGAAGAGCTGGCCAAACGCGACACGGGCAACACCATTTATATTCTGGATGAGCCCACCACCGGCCTGCACTTTGAAGATATCCGGCATCTGCTGCGCGTCATCAATAAGCTCGTGGACAAAGGCAACACTGTGATCATCATCGAGCACAATATGGATGTGATCAAAGTGGCCGACCACATCATTGATATGGGGCCCGAAGGCGGGCACAGGGGAGGTACCGTGGTTTGTACCGGCACACCTGAGCAGGTTGCGAAGAAAAAAGACAGCTACACCGGGCAGTTCCTGAAGCAGGAGCTTTAACAACTGGCAAGGTAGCTTTTCTCAATGGGTAGGGGCCGCGCATGGATTAATACTCAGGCATTGGTGCAAAAGCACCGCATAATCCTTATATTTGAACACATACACCGCCAACAACACCAACGCCTCTATGAGGAAGTCGATCAACCGGGCCTTTAAATGGTATTATCAGCAACGGTATAAAGGTATTCGGCATTTTATGGAGCACCCCCATCAGGTTCAGGAGCAATTGCTGAAGCAGTTGCTGCAGTTTACCAAACATACCGAATGGGGGCGGCGATATGGCTACCGCGATATCCGCGATGCGGCACAATTTGCCCGCCGGGTACCGGTTAATGATTACGATGACCTCAAGCCCTTCATCAAACGTATGATGTACGGGGAGAAGGACGTGCTTTGGAGCGGTCAGGTCCGATGGTTCTCCAAGTCCTCCGGTACGACAAGCGACCGGAGCAAATTCATCCCCGTCCCTGCTCAAAATCTGCGTAAATGCCACATCCGCGGCACCTGGGACACAATGGCGCTTTTTTACCACAACCGCCCCGATGCCCGTCAGTTTGAGTGCAAAAGTATGATTATGGGGGGCAGTCTTTTTCCCTTCGAACCTTATCCCAAGACTACCTATGGCGATGTGTCTGCCATTATGATTCAGAATATGCCTGCAGTGGGGCGCCCGTTCTTTACACCGGATTTTAAAACAGCATTGCTGCACGACTGGGAGGTGAAGCTGGAAAAACTGGCCCAAATCGGGGCCAACGAACCCGATATGGTCATGATTGGCGGAGTTCCGACCTGGACAGTGGTCCTGTTCCGCCGCATTCTGCAGCTTACCGGGAAAAGCAATATGCTGGAGGTATGGCCTAATTTCCAGGGTTATGTCCACGGTGGGGTCAGCTTTACCCCTTACCGCAAGCAGTTTGAGGCGTTTTTCCCATCGGATGACATTAGCTACCAGGAAATTTATAACGCTTCTGAGGGATATTTTGCGGCTCAGGACGACTTCAGCCGGGACGATATGTTACTGTTGCTCAATAATGGCGTGTACTATGAATTCCTGCCCATGACAGAGTGGGACAAGCCCAATCCTGTGGCGGTGCCCCTACATGAAGTACAGGCTGGCCGGAACTACGCTCTGGTGGTCACTACGAATGCCGGGCTCTGGCGTTATACGCCTGGAGATACCGTAACGTTCACCTCTACGGAGCCTTACCGGATCAAGATTACGGGGCGTACCAAGCAATTTGTCAACGCCTTTGGTGAAGAGGTGATGGTGGAAAATACGGATCAGGCGCTGGATGCCGCCTGCCGGCGTACGGGGGCGATCGTATCAGAGTATACCGTAGCTCCGGTTTATTTCAACGGCAACAGCAAAGGCGGCCATGAATGGCTGGTTGAGTTTGAGCGGGAACCCGCTGACGAAGCTCAGTTCGCTTATGTGCTGGATGAAGCTTTGCAGGCCGCTAATTCTGACTACGAAGCGAAGCGCTCCAAAAGCCTCGCTCTGGAGCAACTGCGCCTGCATGCCCTGCCTCCGGGCACTTTTCATGACTGGATGCGTGCCAGAGGAAAGTTTGGGGGGCAACACAAAGTGCCCCGCCTGGCCAATCACCGCAAATACGTTGAGGAAATTCTCGATTATCTCGGGAATAAGGTCTAAACCTTGAAGAAGCCCACACTCCCTCCTACCCAGTCTTTGTCCCGGTTATAGCGTACACCGACCATCAGGCCTTTGCTTAGCCGGGCCAGGTTGTTGACCATTACCGGGCGGGGGGCACCGCGTTCCCAAAGCATCAGCATGCGGATTTCGCACTTCGAAGGCTCGCCCGGGGTTTCTATCACCGGTGCGTAAGTTACCTTGCGCTGTAGAATGTAATTTTCCGGGTCTTTGATCGCGTCCACATCATGCTGATTGATGTTGATGATGACACCCGTCCCCGCAAAGGAATATAAAGGCTTGAGCACATAATTGTGCAGGTCTTCCGGCAGTGTCTCCAGCTCGTTGAGGAAGTAAGATTTGGGTACATACGGGCTGTCAATCAGCGGCAGGGTATGCTTGCTGATGCGGAAGAACCAGTTTGGATGGCCTACATATTCCACATCATGCTCGTGGATAAAGTAAAACTCCCGCTTGAGGTCATCGCGGCGGATCAGCTCATCAAAAATGACGCGGTTGAAAATTCGGCGAACCTGTATCTTGCGGCCTTCCTTGAAGTAGAACACTTTTCTGCCTTCCACCTTGACTTCAGATACACAAACGGACTCAATGCCAATCATGTGCTTGGCTGCGATAAAGTCGATCCCGGTGACTTGTTTGTCCGGTTCCACTTCCAGCAGGATGACCTCCTCCGGATCGTGGTCGCCAATGATGACCTGCCGCAGCTTTTCGAGGTACGTTTCAGAAGTCAGTCCGCCAAAGAGGTGAGAGTAGCCTTCCGGTATGTCATAAATCTCCCGGTACCCACGGGCCACCAAATCCTGGAAAAAGTAAAGAGAGGGAAAGCCCTGTACTTCAATAAGCTGAGGGGTAAGTGTCCCATCCGCTTCCTGGCAAATGCCAAAGTCCATTTGTAAGAAAGTGGTGTGCGGCGTTTCATTGGGAACCTCCTGCCCGGCGAGGAGTGCACTACGGGAGCGCTCTTCAAAATCGGGTGAGACGATAACATCCGTAATCTGGTCGCAGGCTTCAAAGAGTTTTGCTTTCAGATCATCCGGTATGAAAACTGGTGTTTCGGCAATGCGAAAGGGCGGGCGGTGGTTGTACTGCTTTTCTACCCATTCGAGCAGAGCCTGATAGCGCTCAGGTGTGAACGCTGCGTTGAATTGTTTCCGCAGATCGGGAACCATAGGTTTAGCGTTTTGTGCCGGCGGCGGGCCGCAGTGGCATCGGTCAAACAAGGGTGTATGTGTGCCGCCCCTGCCAAAGGCAGGAACAGCTATGGCTCCGGACCCGTTTGGTCAAACAGCGGCCGGAGCCTCTTCTAAAGCATTAATAGCACGGTGCAGGAAGAGCGGCAGGACGACCTCATGGGTCAGCCCGATCTTGTCGGAATCCCGAAGGTGTTTGATCATGCGCAGGTACTTCTCCTCTCCGTGTTCGTCCACAACGGTTTTTTGCCGGGCCGGGTCCATAAAGTGCTCCCGCATACCATCAGGGTCGGCTTCCGGGTGGAACTGCGTGCCAATGATTTCCGGTGAAAAGCGAATAGCCATTACCGCACGTTCCAGCGGGACATGAGGCCTGATTTTCTCCAGCGCCAGTATGTCGGCACCCATTGCGGCCAGCTTTTCCTCATCTGGCTGTATGCATTGCCAGTGGCGGAAGTCCGCAATGAAAAAAGGATTGGGCAGCCCCTGAAAATTGGGGTCGCTCGCTCCTGCATCTGTCATGTGGCAGCGGAAAGTTCCAAAAGACATCGACTTGCGCTCCGTAACTTCTGCCAGTTCGAAATGCCGCACGGCCATCTGAAAGGAATGGCAAATGAAAAAGACATGCTTTTTCCGGTTGCCGGGAATCAGATTCCAGTCCCAGACCTGCTGCATCCAGTCGAAGTAGCGGACATCCCAGATGCCGTCTCCTTCAAACGGGCTGCCAGGGCCGCCGGTGGAAATATAAATATCGTAGTCCATGCCAGGCACCTCAGCTTTGCCGCGCACGTCAAAAATTTTCCATTCGTATTGCGCCTCAAAGCGGCGCACGATATCCTGAATGCAGCGCATGCCCTGATTGGGCGTGTTGTCGTACATATCCAGGATCGCTAATCGTAATGAAGACATATTAATTGCTTGTTACAGCGGCAAAGCTAAGGATTTTGACGGCAAGCCCAGGGAAGAAAACCTGCCGTCAGCTGACCAATTTAAAGTTTTTTACCGTTGACTGCGCCCTTCATAAAGGTGCCCCAGGTCAGGTTGTCCTTCCCGTCTACCTGTGCCTGTGCCCGTTCAATGGCGTAGCTGGCAGCGGTTTCCACCACCCAGTCAAAGTTGGCCTGCCCAACCGAGTGCAGGTCAGCATCCGGTGCCGGGTTGCAGAAGTCGATGGCATAAGGCACGCCATCACGGATAGCCAACTCTACGGTGTTGAAATCGTAGCCCAGTGCCTGATTGAGGCGCAGCACATAGTCTTCCAGTGTTTTCATCATCTCTTCGCCCACGTCAAAGTGCGCAGCGTAGCGCAGGTGGTGCGGATTGCGCGGCTCGTAAGGCATGATGCGGACGTGCTTGCCACCAATGCAGTAACAGCGGAAGTAAGCGCTGAAGTCGATGGCCTCCTGCAGCATCATCACCAGCTGATGGGTCTCGTTGTAGGCGCGGAAGAAGTCATCAGCATGATCCAGCTTGTACACATTCTTCCAGCCACCGCCGGCGAACGGCTTCATGAAAGCCGGGAAGCCCACGTACTCAAAAATACCTTCCCAGTCCAACGGGAAAGCCAGGTTGGAAAAGGACTCTGCAGAAGTATCCGCAGGGTGGTCCTTGGAAGGCAGAAGCACTGTTTTGGGAACAGGCACTCCGATTTTCTCAGACAGGGTGTTGTTGAAAAACTTCTCGTCTGCACTCCACCAGAAGGGGTTATTGATGACGGCAGTGCCACTGGCTGCCGCATTTTTCAGGAAAGCCCGGTAGAAGGGGACATCCTGCGAGATCCGGTCGATGATCACCGCGTAGCCCGAGTGGGCTGCTTGTACCACTTTATCGATGAGAACGGGCTCGGCTTGGATCCCTTTCACCTTTTTGGAGTTGATACGGTCGATCAGCGCGTGCGGGAAAGAACGTTCCTGACCGAAGAGAATGCCAATTTTTTTCATGGAGTTTATGGTTTTTAGACAAGTGCTTGCGTAAAAGGATATTCTAAATCAGAGATAAATAATGAGGGAACATTTCCTGCCAAAGCGGCCAGTCGTGCTCCTTCCAGCCCCGGATGTCCAACCAGTGGTTGATGCCTTTTTGGTTGAGCAGGTGCGAAAGGTGCTTATTGGCATCCAGGCAAATATCCCATTCCGAGGTGCCCAGGACGATGTTCATCTGCCAGAGCGCCGGATGGTTGCTGCCCGGAAGGAAATCTACCGGGTTGTTAAAATAGACATTATCGTCGTAATAACCATCCATAAACATCTTTATGTCGAAGGCGCCGCTCATGGAGAACATGTGGCTGACCAGCTCCGGGTGCTTAAAAGCAAAGTTGGCCGCATGGTAGCCCCCAAAACTGGCCCCCGCAACGGCTACTTTACCACCCGCAGTATTCCACCGGATGCTCGGCACCAGCTCGTGAAGGAGCATCTGATCATACCAGAGATGGTTCCTGACCCGGTCTGCCGGATGGATACCCTTGTTGTACCAGCTTAGTGCGTCCACGCTGTCGGGGCAGAAAATCTGAATAAAGCCCCGCTCTACGTACCAGTGCGCGGTCTGTACCAAACCGAAGTCCTTGCCCTCGTAATATCGGCCCTGACTGGAAGGGAACAAAATGACCGGATAGCCCTGATGGCCGTAGATGAGCATTTCGATCTCCCGGTTAAGGCTCTGGGAGTACCACTTGTGATAAGTCTCTTTCACGTTTTTCGTCTTGATGCCGCTCCGAAAAGCAGAGTAATTGTACTTTTGACAATAAGTTCTGCAAAAATACGGGCTTTTCCGGTATTTCAAAGTATTAAGTTACTGATGTTCAAATGCTTATCAGATAGCAGGGCAATAGTTGCAATACCTAATACTTCGTACACGAATTAATTGATGGTATTTTTGTGCGTCTGCGGAGCCGATGTCAAAATAAATCCTTGAAATTCATGTGGTTGTTCAAAAGGGAAGCCATTCGGAAATTTTTCCATTTTTTTTCGCCGGATGGGGGCAGAGTAGAGGTGGAGGAGCTGCCGGGCCTGCGGTCTGCCTGGCTGAAGCGGGAGGTTAGGGTGCGCGTATTGTTGCCGCCCGGGTATGCCGAATCCAGCCGTAGCTACCCCTTGCTTGTCCTGAATGATGGGCAGGACCTCGAAGCGCTCCGCTTCGTCAGGGTATTGGAGCGGCTATACCGAAAGGGAAAAGTAGGCCATTTTATTGCAGTTGCCGTACATGCCGGTGACCGCATGCAGGAATACGGCACGGCCGGCAGAGCAGACTACATGAACCGGGGCCGCAAAGCCGGGGCTTATACCCGGTTTTTGCTTCGGGAGCTGCTGCCGCTGCTAAGGCAGCAGTACCGGATTGATACTGATCCGAAGGCCCACGCCATAGCCGGTTTTTCACTGGGTGGGCTTTCCGCTTTTGATGTCGGCTGGCATCATCCGGAGGTTTTTGGGCAGATTGGGGTGTTCTCGGGTTCATTGTGGTGGCGTTCTAAGCCATTCCGGGAGGAAGCTCCGGACGCGGACCGTATCGTGCAGACCTATGTGGAAGCAAGCAACGCCTGCCCACCGCTCCGTTTCTGGCTGCAGGCCGGCACCGCCGATGAACAGGCTGACCGCAACAACAACGGCATTATCGACGCCATAGACGATACGCTGGACCTGATCAGGGCTTTGGAAACCGTTGGTTATGACCGAAAGAAAGCCATTCGCTACGTTGAAGTGAAAGGCGGCGAGCACAATCCTCAAACCTGGGGTCAAATAATGCCGGATTTCCTGCAATGGGCGTTTCCCAAACGAGCAACAAATAAATAACTTTGCCGTTTTCAAAATATGCCGGAGCAACCGGTGCCGATACTGCCCACTCAAACGCGGCAGGCGAATTAACTTACAGACAGACATGCAGCGATTATTCTACCTTTCCATCATACTTTTTATTGCCTGTTCCGCCAATGCCCAGCAGCTGGTACCCATCGGGGGCAACGCGCTACTGGAGCACTACCGGGCACAGGAAGGCCTCCAACTGCCCAAGGGCTACGACCGGGCCAACAGTGCGCTTCGTAGCCGAAACTGTCAGCTTGAAGAGACCGACATCACCTATATCGACGCCAGTGAGACCGTAGAGCTGTCTGTGGATATTGACACCTTTGGTCTGGGGCAGGTGGCCGGTGCGTTTGAATGCATTGAGTGCGAAGGCAACCCTATTGGCGATGCCGAGCTACAGGTGGAAGATGGGCAGGCAACCCTGGTCATTACCGGAGCTGATGACCTGCTTGGGGCGGAATACCTCTTCATTGTCGAATTTTGTAACCCGAACGGTTGCGCCAGCACCTCCTTTGATGTAGTGGGGCGGCGGGTGGCACAGGAATACGATATGGCGCCTATCACCCTTCAGTCAGAAGAATCCATCGCTCTCGATGTGCAGGCTTCACAGCTGCCGGGCCCGCTGGCCTGCAACAAGATTACGGATGTGCCCGATGACTATGAGGGGCGTGATAAGCTGGTCTATTTCAGGAACTACAGTGCACCGGACAGCAGCTTTATCTACGTAGCCAGCCGCTATGCCGGAGAAGATAAAATCGACATCACCGTTTGTGATTCCTTCACCGTTTGTGATGTTTACCACTTTACCTTCCGTATTCAGCACGATACGCTGAAGCTGGGCGGTAGTGCAGGGCAGGAAGCCTTTCTGGATGACTTTTCCTATGATGCCATCGTCCCTCCCACTGAATTCTGGCTGGATGAAGATGTATACATTAACCGTACTTTTGCTACGGATCAGCCCAGTCTTGGAGTCGCCACTTTCGATGGGTTGGACCGCAATGGCCGCCCCTACAATTCAGAGGGGCTAAACGACCGCCTTACCTCCACCTATCTGGACCTGACACAGCTCAGCGGGAATGTCTACCTCACTTTCTGGCTGCAGCCAAAAGGCTTGGGGCAGTCTCCTGAAGAGGATGACTACATGGTGCTTGAGTTCAAACAGCAAGGTGGCGACTGGGAGGTGATCCATGAGTTTTTCCCGGAGGAGATGAACCTGGATACTGTACCTGCCGGGTTTTTCTTTCCCTTTGAAGTGCCGAATAATTTTAAGCATAGTGCCTTCCAGTTCCGTTTTTCTGCCTACAACAGCGGCAATGGCATTGATGATATCTGGAACCTCGACTACGTTTGGCTGAGCAATGAATTCGTGACTTTCCAGTCTAATATCACTGATGTGGCCCTCACCCGGGTGCCCGCTGCCTTCACCACTCCCTACACAAGCATGCCCTGGAGGCATTTTGATGGCCGCGCAGCTGACTTTCTGCCGGAAAGCTACAACACATTCCTGTTCAACCTGGACAATGATCAGGCGCTCAACGCAGGTGCCGGCGTGCTGCGGATTACCGAAGCAAACACCGGCATTCAGGTCCTGCAGTCCAACTTGCTGGATGCCTGCTGCCGTACAGTTTTTGCTAACGAGAGCATTGGTTACGCCCAGGAATTTGAGGGGCTGAGCGCTGCTATTGATGCCCTCGGCAATACCGCCTTTGATGCAGAGCCCCGCCTGGAGTTTGAGGTGGAGTACAACCTCACCGATGTGACCAATGAGCAGGACGGGCAGGGGTACGAATCCGTAGCGTCCAATAACCGCGCGGTGACCACCACGGTTTTTGATAACTACTTCGCTTACGACGATGGCACCGCAGAAAACGGTGTGGTCGTGCAGGAGGGCGATCAGGTTGCTGTGAAATATACCACAACGGTCGATGACTCTCTGCAGGCGGTTCAGTTCAATTTCCCACGCATCATCAGCAATGTTTCCGGGCAGGAGTTCCATTTGCAGGTCTGGGTGGGCGAGCTTGACGATGAGCCGGAAATCCGAATGACCTTCGAACGGCCATTCTATCCCTCTTCTTACTACGACAGCCTGCAGGCGTTCACCACCTATCCGCTGTTTGGCAATAACGGTCCGACGGCGGTGTTTATCCCGGCTGGTGATTTTTATATCGGCTGGGAGCAGGTATCGCCCTGCGACTACCTCGATTGCATACCGGTGGGCTTTGACCGCAATTCCCCCGCTGGCAGCTCAGCCTTATTTTTCAATAATGACGATGAAGGTTGGCAGCCTTTCCCGGAGGGCTTTCTGTCGGGTTCTCTAATGCTGCGCCCGGTCATGGGCAATGAACGGCCGCTGAGCTCCGGCACCTCTTCTGCGGAAGCGCTGGACTTCGACCTTCGCCTGTACCCTAATCCGGCTCAGGAGCGTGCCTACATCCGTATAGAAGGGGAACGCTGGCCAGAAGATTACCGCATGCAGCTCGTGAACCCGTTGGGTCAGGTTGTACTGGATCAGGTGCTGGTCCGTGAGTTTGGGCTGAACGAATTCCGGCCTGGAATGTATATAGTAAAGGTCTATGACCCGGCGACGAACCGGTCCCTGCACCGCAAGCTCGTCATCACTGAATAACTAAAACGAAAATGGCACAGGATATCCGCGTTCAGGAACTCAAGTCCAAAATGGACGCTAACGAAGACTTTGTACTGCTCGATGTACGGGAGCCCAATGAGCGGGCAGCTTTCAATATCGGCGGTGAATTTATTCCATTAGGCAGCCTGATGGGCCGTATGGGCGAACTGGAACAGCATAAGGAAGACGAGGTTATCGTCTACTGCCGCTCCGGCAACCGTTCCGGTCTCGCAAAGGAATTCATGGAGCGGGCTGGCTTTAAGAATGTTCGCAATTTGCTCGGTGGCATGATGAGCTGGGCGGAAAACTACGGCACCGGCAAGTAGCAGGCCTGATGAGGCGGTGCTACCGGATGCCGAGCGTAATGTTCAGGACTTCCTCCATGCGGCTGACGTAGTGGAACTCAATCCCGTTGATGTAGTCCGGGTTGATTTCCGCGACGTGCTTTTCATTTTCCTGACAAAGGATGATTTCCTTCATGCCAGCCCGTTTGGCAGCTAGTATCTTTTCCTTGATACCGCCAACGGGCAAGACTTTGCCGCGTAGGGTGATTTCTCCGGTCATGGCCACGTAGGTCTTGGCCCGTTTGCCGGTAAAGGCAGAAGTCAGTGCCGTAAGCATGGTAATGCCCGCTGAAGGCCCATCTTTGGGGATCGCACCTTCGGGCACATGCAGGTGGATATCTTTCTCCTCGAAAATTTTGGGGTCGATGCCCAGATTTTCGCTGTTAGCTTTAATAAAGCTCAATGCAGTAGACGCAGATTCCTTCATGACATCACCAAGGTTGCCGGTCAGGGTGAGTTTCCCTTTGCCAGGACTGAGGATGGCTTCCACAAAAAGAATGTCACCACCGGTTTGTGTCCAGGCCAGGCCTACCGTCACGCCGGGCACTTCGGGCGTAGCGTAACGGTCTTTGTCGAAGCGGGACGGGCCCAGCATGCCATTCAGGTGCTCCGGCTTGACACTCACTTCGTATTCCTCCTCCATAGCTACCTTTCGGGCCACGTTGCGCATGACGCCGGCAATCTGGCGGTTGAGGGACCGTACGCCGGATTCACGGGTGTAGGTTTCGATGAGGGCTTCCAGTGTACGCTTGCCCAGCTTGACCTGATTCGCCTTCAGGCCATGCTCCTTACGCTGTTCGGGTATAAGGTGGCGCTTAGCAATTTCTATTTTTTCTTCGGTAGAGTAGCCGCTGACCTGAATGATTTCCATACGGTCCAGCAGTGCGGGCTGAATGGTGTTCAGGGAGTTGGCCGTAGCGATGAACATCACTTTGCTCAGGTCGTACTCCAGTTCGAGGTAATTGTCGTAAAAAGTCCCGTTTTGCTCCGGGTCCAGCACTTCCAGCAGAGCAGAGGAGGGGTCGCCGCGGAAGTCCTTCCCTACTTTATCGATCTCATCCAGAATAAAGACCGGATTGGACGAACCTGCCCGCTTCAGTGATTGCACAATACGCCCCGGCATCGCCCCAATGTAGGTTTTGCGGTGGCCACGGATTTCCGATTCATCGTGCAGCCCGCCCAGCGACATGCGTACAAACTTGCGCTGAATAGCCCGGGCGATCGACCGGCCCAGTGAGGTTTTGCCCACACCGGGAGGGCCCACCAGGCAAAGGATGGGCGCTTTCATATCGCCCTTGAGCTTGAGTACGGCAAGATGCTCCAGAATACGGTCCTTGACCTTCTCCAGCCCGAAGTGGTCCTCATCCAGGACTTTCTTGACCTTCTTCAGGTCAAAATTATCCTGTGTAAATTCTTCCCAGGGCAGGTCGAGCAGTAGCTCCAGATACGTGAGTTGTATAGAAAACTCTGCTACCTGCGGGTTCATACGGCGCAGGCGGTTGATTTCCTTGTCAAAGGTTTTGGCAACGGCTTCGGGCCAGTCTTTATCCTTAGCCCGCCTGGCCATATTGTTGATCTCCTCTTCCTGAGGGTTTTGTCCCAGTTCCTCCTGAATCGTCTTCAGTTGCTGATTGAGGAAGTAGTCGCGTTGCTGTTTTTCAATATCTACGCGGACCTTGTTCTCAATTTGGTCCTTGAGTTCCAGCAGTTGGAGTTCGCTGTTCAGCTGCTTCAGCAACGCCTGCCCCTTCTCCTGAAGGTTGTCTTCCCGGAGCAGTTCCTGCTTGATGCCAACTTTGGCGCTTAGGTTAGAAGCGATAAAGTTGAGGAGAAACGAATGGTTCTGAATGTTCTTCAGCATCACATTCGCTTCCGAAGGAATATTGGGCGAAAGCTCTATGATTTGCTGCGCGCGTTCCAAAACGGAAGAAATAAGCGCATCGAACTCCATCTGATCAGTCACCGGCTCGTATTCAAGAGTACGGACAGTGGCCAGCATGTAAGGCTCGTCTGAAACAAGGTCTTCAAGCTCAAAGCGCTTCCTGCCCTGCAAGATGGCTGTAGTGGTGCCATCGGGCATGCGCAGCAGTTTCAGGATGCGGGCAATAGTGCCCACCCGGAAAAGGTCATCAATGCCCGGGTCTTCCACTTCGCTGTCCCGCTGAGAAAGGACAGCCACCATGCGGTCCTTATTGTTGGCCTTATTGTGAGCCTGATTGATAGCCTTGATCGACTTGTCACGGCCTACTGTAATCGGAATGACAATGCCCGGAAAAAGCACGGTGTTCTTCAGGGCCAGAAGAGGCAGGGTTTCCGGAAATTGCTCATTGGGGTTCTCACCTTCTTCATCTTCTATGGACAGTAGAGGGAGAAAGTCGCCATCATCATCTAATCGCTGCTGCATATAATAGTCGTCAAACATGCTAGTATGTTTACAGCCGGAGCTGTTGTATTTTTTAATCGGGCGGTGCCTCTCTGAAAGGCTTACGCCGGCGTGCGGGTGTGTCGTATGCCAATAAGGCAGCGAAAGGGCCAACCTACACTGTGCTCCCTATGTACCAACATTCGTGCCACTATTCCAGGAACCGACAAACTGACGCGCCCGGTGCTGAATTGTCAATTCGGCAGTTCTTATTCCTATTCTGCTGCCACTGCTTCTTCCTCCAGCTCGGCTTCTGCTTTTTCCAGGGCTTCCTCCGCATCATCTTTTTCCACCCGCAGGTTGTCAATGATGAATTCCTGACGGGAGGGGGTGTTTTTGCCCATGTAGTATTGCAGCACATCGTCAATATTGGTGTCCTCATTCAGGATCACAGGCTCCAGACGGATCCCATCGCCAATAAAGTCTTTGAATTCGCCTGGAGAAATCTCGCCCAAACCCTTAAACCGGGTCACTTCCGGAGCGCCCCGAAGTTGCTTAATGGCTTGTTGTTTTTCCTCTTCGCTGTAGCAATAGAAGGTCTTTTGCTTATCCCGCACCCGGAACAGAGGCGTGTCGAGGATATAAAGGTGCCCGTTGCGTACCAGCTCCGGGAAAAACTGCAGGAAGAACGTAAGCAGCAGCAGCCGGATGTGCATACCGTCCACGTCGGCATCCGTAGCAATGACCACGCGGTTGTAGCGCAGTTCGTCCAGCCCGTCTTCGATATTCAGAGCATGCTGCAGGAGGTTGAACTCCTCGTTTTCGTACACCACCTTTTTGGTCAGGCCGTAGCAGTTGAGGGGCTTACCGCGGAGGCTGAAGACTGCCTGTGTCTGTACATCCCGGGCTTTGGTGATGGAACCGCTTGCGGAGTCCCCCTCTGTGATAAAGATGGTGGTGGCTTTGCGCCGTTCCTCTTCGGTTTTCCGGTTGCTGTCGGAAAAGTGGAGGCGGCAGTCACGCAGCTTTTTGTTGTGCAGGTTGGCCTTTTTGGCGCGTTGGTTGGCCAGCTTTTTGATACCGGCGATTTCTTTGCGCTCCCGCTCCGATTGCTTGATGCGCTTTTCCAGCGCCTTAACGGTATCCGGATTGCGGTGGAGGAAGTTGTCCAGTTTTTCCTTCACGAAGTTGATCACGAAGGTACGCACGGTTGGCCCCTCCGGCCCCATATCGCTTGAGCCCAGCTTGGTCTTGGTCTGTGACTCAAAAACCGGCTCTTCCACCCGGATACTGACTGCGGCAATGACGGAGGTAAGGATATCCCGGCGGTCGTAGTTTTTATTAAAATGTTCCTGAATCGTTTTCACGATAGCCTCGCGCAGCGCATTGAGGTGCGTACCGCCCTGTGTGGTGTTTTGGCCGTTCACAAAGGAATAATATTGTTCCCCGTAGTGGTTGCCGTGGCTGAGGGCGATTTCCAGGTCGTCCCCCTTCATGTGGATGATAGGGTAGCGCAGGTTTTCGGAAGCCGTTTTGCGTTCCAGCAGGTCATACAGGCCTTTGCGGGAGACTAAGGTTTTGCCATTAAAATTGAGCTTGAGCCCGGCATTCAGGTAGGCATAGTTCCAAAGCTGATTCTCAACATAGTCGCTGCGGAAGCGGAATTTTTTGAAAATCGCCTTATCCGGGAAGAATTCAATCAGGGTGCCATTCGGCTCGCTGGATTTTTGCAGTTTATGGTCTTTGACCAGTTCGCCCCGCTCAAATTCCGCTACTTTAGCTTTGCCGTCCCGGATGGATGTTACCCGGAAGTTTTCCGAAAGGGCATTCACGGCTTTGGTACCTACCCCGTTCAGTCCTACTGACTTTTTGAACGCCTTGGAGTCGTATTTGCCGCCCGTATTGATTTTGGAAACACAGTCCACAACCTTGCCCAGCGGGATGCCCCGCCCGTAGTCGCGGATGGACACCAGGCCCTCCTCAATTTTAAGGTCGATGTCCCGCCCGTGGCCCATGACGTACTCATCAATAGAGTTGTCAATGACCTCCTTGAGCAGGATGTAAATGCCGTCATCGGCCGCCGAGCCGTCGCCCAGTTTGCCGATATACATGCCCGGGCGCATACGGATGTGCTCTTTCCAGTCGAGCGAGCGGATGTTGTCTTCAGTATAGGTAACTTCTGCCATTGAATTAAAATGCTTGGGTGGTTTCGGGGTAATATTGTGCAAAAAATCACAAAGTAAGGTCAGCAAAAAGCCGCTTTCCTTGTTAATGAAACGTACAAAAGTTATGCACATTTCATGAATTGAATACCGAGTTTAAATTTTTTGTGCTAAAATACAATTAATTTACAACGGAAACAACAAATTGTTGTCTTAAAAAACGATGAAGGCAGAACAGACCGATCAGCATCCGGCTATGCAGTGTATCCTGAGCGGGCTCCGGCGGGAGCACCGGCTCAAGATGGGCTGTGCCGTGGCCTTGCTGTTGCTGGGGCTGGTCTTTATCTACGCTTTCTTTGCCAAGAGCATTATTCTGTCGGTATTCGGGCTGATTTGTGCTGTGCTCGGGCTGCGCTTCTGCTTTCACCTGATCAGCAACTGGAACGTCGCCAACAGCCGCCTGATGATCCTCCTGCACTTCCACCCCAAAGAAATCGTGTGGGTCTACTCCGTGGTCACCGAGCAACTGCCCTTCGGCTTTCAGCTCCTGCGCAACGGCACCCTCTACTTCAAGCTGCGCGATGGGGACGACATCTCCGTCAGCCTCTCCACCGATGACCTCAAAGCCGTCTCCAAATACCTGAATGGCCTGCTGCCCCACGCCACCTTTGGCTATACCAAAGACCGGGAGCAGTGGTTTATGGCCAGCCCTTTGATGTTGTTGCGGGAGGAGGGGGAGGGACGGTAGTTTTGAAATGACGGGTGGCCGCTTTAATCAAGCTCCTTTAGTGCTTCTTCTATCACACCGATGAAAGGGGTATTGTGCTTTTTAGCCAGGATGAGGGCTTTTTCCAGGTACTGCCTGGCTGTCTTGTGATCTTCCTGCGCCTTGTGAACCAAGCCTATACACGCGTAAGTTACATCAAGCTCGTGCGGTTGCTTTGTTTCTTCATACAGTTCGATGGCTTGGTGGTAATGCTCGAGCGCTTGCTCCCACTGCCGTTGCTTTTGGTAGACCATTCCGATTTGGTGGTAGGAGCTGCCGAGTTCATGGTGTTGCTGTGTTTTTTCCTTCCACTCTATGGCTTTGTGGTAATGTTCGAGTGCTTGGTCCCACTGCCGTTGCTCTTGGTAGACGATTCCGAGTTGGTGGTAGGAGCTGCCGAGTCGATGGTGTTGCTGTGTTTTTTCCTTCCACTCTATGGCTTTGTGGTAATGTTCCAGTGCTTTATCCCACTGCCGTTGTTCTTCGTAGACCATTCCGATATGGTGGTAGGAGCTGCCGAGTTGGTGGCTCTGCTTTGTTTTCTCGAACCACTCGATGGCATTGTGGTAATTTTCGAGGGCTTGCTCCCACTGCCGTTGCGCTTCGTAGACCCGGCCGATTTGGTGGTAGGAGCCTCCTAGCTCATGGTGTTGCTTTGTTTTCTCGAACCACTCGATGGCTTGGTGGTAGTGTTCCAGTGCTTGTCCCCACTGCCGTTGCTCTTCGTAAATCCTCCCGATTTGGTGGTACGTAGCTCCGGGTGAGTCATCGGATTCGCTCGTATTTGTCAGGGCATTGTGATAGTGCTCCAGTGCGCTATCCCAGTACCTAAATTCGGCATAAATCATTCCCGTACGGTGGTGGCAGAGGGCTGCATTTTTTGCCTGATCCAGTTCGAGGAAAACATTCAATGCTTTCTGGTAGGCAGCTACAGCGGGCGTCATTTGCCGGGCAATTCTGTAGGCTTCTCCTAAATAAAAATAGGCGGCAGCCAATTCAAACTTATCTCCCAACCGCTCCCGTACCGCCAGCAATTTTGTAAAGTACGCAACCGCCTTTTCCCCTTCAAAAATCTCCAGGTGTTCCCGCCCCAGGGTTTCCAGCAGGTTTGCTATGTTTTGCAGTGTTTGCTCCCGGTTGTCGCCGGATTGATCCAGGCGTTGGTAGCGGGCTTCCATTTCTTCCACCCGCGCCAGGCGCTCGGGGGTGAAGCCTTTGCTCGGCAGAGGGCCGTCGTAAGCCACCGGATCCCGGTCTACCAGCTCCGGCGGGCTGCTGAAATGGTATTGGTACTGTACCCAGTCCCAGAAGTCGGGGACTTCCTTCTGCAGGCGCTTCAGGGTGTAATGATTGACCCAGATCACCAAGACCAAGGGCAGGTCGCGAAAAACGAGCTCGCGCTCAAAGTTCAGCTCCGGCAACAACAAGCCCGGGCCCGCCGGGTCTTCAGCCATCAGGCTGTATTCCAGTCCGCTGAGGTGGACGAGGGTTTGGATGTTGCCGTTTTGGGCATTCGCCAGGGCAGGCAGTTTTTCATTAAGGTAGCGGAAGAGCGAAACGACCTGTTCGCCGGTGGTGTCTATTTCGTGCTGGGTGTACTGTGGGAATTTGCTTTTGAATTGAGCGATCGCCTGTTCTTTAGTGCTGAGCGTATCAAAACTGCAGACCAGGGTGGCCGGCTTCTGCCGTTCGCTCAGGACGTATTCCAGTTCGTCCCAGTCTGCGGTTTGATAGGTATGGGGTTTAACGCTCATCGGCAGGAATGAATTCGTTCAGCAATGGGTTGGTTTTGCGCTTGCCATTGTATTTCAACACTGCCAGGGAGAACAATAGTTCCTTGATGTCTTCGTCTGCGTGTTCGAAGGCTTGCTGCTGAATGATTTCCACATGCGCTTTCTCCAGACGCTCAAACATTTCCTGCCCCAGCAAGTGAATGGCGGCCTCGGCATGCTGCTTTTCCACCTCTTTGCCCAGTGCTTTGCGCAAAGCGGTACTCGCAATCTTCAGCAATTGCCGGGGGCAGCCTCCGGAGTAGTGGACGATGATGTCGAGCGCTTCTGCTGCAAAAAAAAGCCTCCAGGTCTACCCGCTTGCTGATGATGTCTTTGAATAGGTGGGCATTATCATCCGTGATCTTGAACATAGGCAAGACGACCCGTTCGTAGGCATCAAAGGTCACTCCGGTTTGTATATCGTAAAAGGCATTGATGGGCACCGCACAGATCAGGTTGACCTTGAGCTCCCGGATCAGGAAAGAGTCCTGGACAAATAAGTTTTTATAGATTTCGTAGCGGATTTTCTCCGTACCATCGAATACCAGCAGCAAGTCTCTGCCTTTGCCTTTTTGCACAACCTCCTTCCGGACTTGTTCAATGAGGCTGTTTAGCTGCGCCTGCAGTTTAAGCGGCTCCTTGCGGATTTGCTGCCGTAGGGTGCGCGATATTTTGGAGGTTCCGGTAAAGAAAGATTTGATCCCCACATTGAAAGACAACCAGTCCCAGAAGCCCAGGCCGGCTTTAGCTTCTACAGAGGCTGCTTCCCCTTGTTCCTCTTTCCATTCCTTGCGGACTTCGTGGTCCTCATTCAGCCAATCTTCAGCAAGCGTATTGAGCGGTTTGAGGTCAACCTCCAGCTCTTGTTTCTTCACCAGGTCAATAAGCCAGACGATGATAGTGACAAAGAAATCTTCGGGTTGAAAATGAGCAATTTCCAGTTCCCGCTCCATATCAATGAAAAGGGAAACGTACCGGTCCGGATTATTGAGATACTGATGGATGCGGTACAATTCCAGCGATTTGCCACAGCCCCGGTGCCCGGAAAAAATGACTTTGACGTACCGGTCGCTGCCAGCTTTCAGTTCGTCTTCGTCAATACTGAGCAGATAGAGCAGTTCTTCCCGGTAGGCATCCCCGCGCGCTTCGTCCAATTCCACATACAGCTCCCTTGCTCTATCCTGTTCCCGGATATCAAAATCCAGCTCCAGCACCTCTCGTGCCCGGAATTTATTCGTTTCGGGAAATTGGTACATTCAATCTGTGTTTTTCCAAAATTAGGGAAATTTACGGATTGTTTAAAGGAAGCTGGGGCAGAGCTCCTGGAAAGTACCTGGCTCAAGCTCTACACCAGCAACGTCTTTTTGTAAGTCTTGTGTCTATCTGTAGGAAAGGCTTAGATTACTTGCTTTATCATAGCCTCACCGGGTGCACTAACCCTGGAAAGTGCCGGGGCATTCACCCGGTGTGCTTTTCAAGCGCACATGGCTAGTACGCCCGGCGAAAGGCCCGACTTCCCATAACTTGTCCGTACGGACGGGCCAGTCCATACGGATGTATATTGGCGTTTCAAACTACGTCTGACGGAGAGAGCGCCAGGCGAAACAAAACAGCCCCGCAGCAATCACCGCGAGGCCATCCTTTTGTATCAGCAAATTAATTCTTCAGCTTACGAAGCGCAGCTCACGCACTCCTTAAACTTATTCGCCATCTCCTGAGCCACGCTGGAGGAGCGCTGATAGTACAGGCTCTTCACGCCCAGCTTCCAGGCTTCGATCATCAGGGCGTTGACCTCTTTTACCGGCACCTGTGGCGGGATGTTGAGGTTGAGCGACTGCGACTGATCGATGAATTTCTGGCGGGCGGCCGCCTGAATGATGATCTCCCGCGGATTGATTTCCCGGAAGGTCTTGAAGACAGCTTTTTCGTGCTCGGTCAGCCCGTCGAGGTGCTGCACAGAGCCATTTTTGAGGAGGATGGACTGCCAGATTTCCTCCCGGTCCATGTCTTTTTCCTGCAATAACGCTTTCAGGAACTTGTTCTTGCGCATGAAGTTGCCCTTCGACAAGCCCACCTTGTAGTAGTTGCTGCTGTACGGCTCAATGCCCGGTGAAGTCTGCCCCAGAATAGAGGAGGAAGAGGTGGTGGGCGCTACTGCCATCAGCGTGGTGTTGCGGCGGCCATAGCCTTTGAGCAGTTCCGGCTCGCCGTAGGCTTCTGCCAAATCGCGGCTGCCCTGCTCGGCCTCCCGGCGGATGTGGGCGTGGGCGCTGCTGTTGAATTGCTTGGCTTCCATGCTCTCAAAGGGGATGTTGTTCTTCTGCAGGTAAGCGTGGTAGCCCATGACACCCAGGCCCAGGGCACGGTGGCGCTTCGCAAAGTTGTGCGTGCGCTCCATGTAGGGCTGATTGGCGGACTTTTGCACAAACTCTTCCATCACCGCATCAAGGAACCAAATGGCCGTCTGCACCGCATCGGTATCTTTCCAGTCCTCGTAGTACTCCAGGTTCATGGACGACAGGCAGCAGACGAAGCTCTCATCTTCCTTCACCGGCAGAGCGATCTCGGAGCAGAGGTTGGAGTTGTAGATGCGCATGCCTTTGTCGCGGTAGACATCCGCCGCGTTGTCGTTGACGTTGTCGCTGAACATGATGTACGGCAGGCCTTTCTCCTGACGGCTGTGCAGCACCTTAGCCCAGGTGGCACGCTTTTCCGTGTCGCCGGCCACCATTTCTTCCATCCATTGGTTGGTCACGGTCACGCCAAAAAAGATATTCTGAATGGCGTTGCCGATGTCTTTGATTTTGAGGAACTCATTCACATCCGGATGCTCGATATCCAGGTAGGCAGCGAAAGCCCCGCGGCGCACATTGCCCTGACTTACAGTATCGATCATGGCATCAAACATCTTCAGGAAGGAAACCGGCCCGGAAGACTTACCGTTATTGCGGATACCTGCGCCCCGCTCGCGCAGGTGCCCAAAGTAGGCCGAGGTGCCGCCCCCGAATTTGGTCATCATAATGCACTCGGACAGGGTCTTGGTGATGCCGTCCATGCTGTCCTCCACATAAGAGCCAAAGCAGCTGATCGGCAGGCCGCGGTCGGTGCCCATATTGGCCCACACCGGAGAAGAAAGCGACATCCAGCCGTTAGCCACGAGGGCTTCAAATTTCGGTTGCAGATCGGGGCGGTCCAGGCGGTTAGCGGCGGCGGTGGTCACGCGGCGTACCGCATCCTGTGGCGTCTCTCCGGGCAGGAGGTAGCCCCTCTGCAGTACGGTTTCAGTCTCAGGTGTTACCCAGTGGTAGGGCTTGGTATTGTTATAAATGGTCTTGGTCATGGTCAATGCTTGATTTTTGGGTATTTAGAAAAGGTCGTCGGCGGTGAACGACTGATTATGCTTGGAATACTCTACCGGGCGCTTGGCGAAGAAATCGTCCAGGGTGTTGGCGTAGATTTCCTCTTCAAACCAGCTCATGCGGCGGAGTTGAGATTCGTTGATGTCGAAGATGTCCTGCAGCCCGATCTGTTTCAGGCTCGTATTAATGCGGTGCTTCATGAAGTTGAGCAGGTCCGACTTGGAGACGTGCTCCAACTCGCCCGTCTCGAAAATCCAGTTGAGAATGCGCTCCTCCTGCTGAATGGCGGCATGGGCGGTCTCGTAGATGACCTTTTGGTACTTGTCGGTCAGCCAGCCCGGGTTTTCCTCCACGATTTTATTGAAAATGTAAATGCCGGCATTGGCGTGGAGCTGCTCGTCCTTGCTCGTCCAGGCGATGATGTTGCTTGTATTCTTCAGCAGGCCTTTGAAGTGAGTGAAGGACAGCACGGTGGCAAACTGACTGAAGAGCGATACATTTTCCACCAAAATGGAAAAGAGGATGAGGTTGAGCCCGAAGGACTGCTCCGGAGAGTCGAGTTGTGCAGCTGCCCGGCGGTCCCTTAGGAAGGCAATGCGGTCGCTGAGGACAGAAGACTGCAGGGCAGACTCGAATTCATCCGCCAGGCCCAGTACGGTCAGCAGTTGGGCGTAGGCTTCAGAATGGCGGAATTCGCACTCCGCGAAGGTGCTGCCCAGCCCATTGAACTCCGGTTTGGGCAGGTGCTGATAGAGGTTGCCCCAGAAAGACTTCACATCCACCTCCACCTGAGCGATAGCCAGGAGGGTACGCTTGATGGCATTGCGCTCGGCTTCCGTAAGCTCCACTTTGAAATCCTGTATGTCACCCGTAAAATCGACCTCCGAGTGCACCCAGAAGGTCTGATTAATGGTGTTGATAAAGTCGAGCACTTCCGGGTACTCGAACGGCTTGTACGCTAGTCTGGGTTTGAAAATCGCGCTCATGTGGCTAATGCATTACCGAGCTGTGGGGGAGGGCAGGAGCGCGCACCGGCAGGCTGCATCCGGGCGTTACCCGGGCAAAAACGGTGGCACTGCGCTGTCCTAACTCCCGAAAACTCGCAGTTAAAGAATGATATGTTGGCAACGGCAGGTCTTCTGACTCGCCCCGGCTCTGCCGCCTTCCCGCCCCAGGGGCAGTGGCTTGCTGGCAAAACCTGATGAATGAGGCTCACAGCAGCGGGTACTGTCCGGGATTTTCACCCGGTTCCCTGTTCAATATCGAATGGCTAATCTGTCGCTTAAAATTATTTGATAGGTGCTCGAATTGAACGCAGTACCGTTGGTTCGGGCAAGATACGGAGGTCCGGCTGAGCGATCAAGCAAAGTACGCGTATAATTACCAACACAATGTGGATAAGTCCCGTAAACCCCTGAACATAAGGGGTTGAAAAAATAGTTTTCCACATATGGGTGTGGAAAACATAGTTGATAAAAGATTTCCCATAATTTCCGTACCTTGTTTGCTCATAAAATCCTGCAGGAACAGCGCTACTGTGCTGCAGTCTATCAATCATGAGAATTGTTTCCTTCTTCTCGGGCGCCGGCGGGCTCGACCTTGGGTTTACGCGTGCCGGTTTTGACGTGATCTGGGCGAATGAGTACGACCGGGACATCTGGGAGACCTATGTCAAAAACCACGGGCATACGCACCTGGAAAAAAGGAGTATTACGGATGTGGACGCTGCGGACATTCCGGACTGCGACGGCATGATTGGCGGCCCGCCCTGCCAAAGCTGGAGCACCGCGGGCAAGCTGCGGGGCATTAAGGATAACCGGGGCAAGCTGTTCTACGATTTCATCCGTATCCTGGAAGCTAAGCAGCCCAAGTTTTTCCTGGCGGAGAATGTAGCGGGCATGTTACTGCCCCGCAATGCGAGAGCCCTAAGCAGCATCAAGCGGCTCTTCAAAAACGCCGGAGAGGGCTATAACCTGTCTTTCCAGAAAATCAATGCGAGCGATTACCTCGTGCCGCAGGACCGCAAACGGGTCTTCTTTATAGGTTACCGCCGCGACCTGGGCAAAAAGTTTGAATTCCCTGCCCCAATTGATATGAAACTCAGCCTGAAGTCGGCCATCGGCGATCTGGCAGATACGGCTATCCCGGCCAAAGACGGTAACTACACCAACGGCAGTGCCTGCCGGGTGCCTAATCACGAGTACTTTACCGGTGGCTTTTCCAGCCTCTACATGTCGCGCAACCGTGTGCGCAGTTGGGACGAGGTGTCCTTTACTATTCAGGCGGGTGGCCGGCATGCGCCCCTGCACCCTCAGGCGCCTAAGATGGAAACCGTGGACAAGGATACCAAGCGCTTTGTGCCCGGTAAGGAAGACCTTTACCGCCGGCTCAGTGTGCGCGAAGTGGCCCGCGTCCAAACCTTCCCGGACGACTTCATCTTTTACTACAAGAACCTCGGCGCGGCTTACAAAATGATCGGCAATGCAGTGCCGGTACGGCTGGCGCAGATTATTGCGAGTAAGATTAAGGAGGATTTTGAGTAAAGCTACAACTCCCGCCACTCCAGCCCCTCCCGTTCTGCCGTTTTCTTCAGGTAGCTGCTGTTGCGGATGAACTGCCCAAGGCGCTCCATTTCACCTTCAAAATCGAGGCGGATATCGTCGTGCATTTTCGACAGCAGTTTTTGCAGTTTCAGAGCCCGTTTGACCACATAATTGGAGAAGGTGCGCGCCTTGGCCGCCGGGAACTGATCGAGCAGCCCGTCTATGCCTTCCAGTGCCAGATTAAGCATCAGCAGGTTGAGCTCGATTTCCCCGTACTTGTCTTTGGTGGCCTTCACATGCCGGTTGATGTCACCGCTGATGGCGCGCAGGTCGAGCAGCAAAAAGCCCGGCGAGTAGAAAGCCCGGATGGCGTAGGTCACATCCCGCTCGATGCTGATGGCGAGTTCGCTGCGTCTCTCCTCCCGGCTGCCAGCCCCTTCCAGCAGCTCGAAGGTCAGGCGGTTGACCAAGGCTTCCTCCTTGGCGATAAGGCGGAAGAGCAGTTTGTCTTTTTCCTTGTCGGGCATTTTGGAAATCGCGGCTTTGAGTTCGTCCGGTAGTTTTTGCCTGGGCATTTATCTGGTTTTTTCCCAAAATAAGGAACATCACCTGTTCTCAAAAGCCAAAGTGGCATTTATCACTGAAACTCTTTTCGGGCCCTTTTACCTTTGCCCAAAATGTAGAACGATTATGCCACGACAAGTCAACCGTAAAACCTTCCGCCCTCTGGTCCTGAATGCCGAAACGCCCGTTGTCGTTGATGTCTGGGCGGATTGGTGTGGCCCCTGCCATGCCCTGTCCCCCAATTTTGCTGCCGCCGCTGACGAAGCCGGTGACAACGCTCGCTTCGTCAAGCTCGATGCCGAAAAGAATCAGAAACTGGTCAAGCAGTATCAGGTCCGCAGCCTGCCCACGATTCTGTACTTTAAGGATGGGGAAGTGGTCGACCGCAGCACCGGTGTGGTGTCCAAGGGAGCTATACTGAAGCGGCTGCGCCCATTGTTGCCGGAAGATGCACAGGCCGAGGTTAAAGGCGGGGCCTGGTGGAAGTTTTGGGAGTAGGCGCTCAGCCCAGCGCCACATCCAAACTCATCATCAACGTAAAGCCTGCCAGGGTGGCAATGGTTGCAAGGTCGGTATTCCCAGCCAACTGTGATTCCGGGATAAGCTCTTCCACCACCACAAAAATCATAGCCCCCGCGGCAAAGCTCAGCGCATAGGGCAGGATGGGCTGCATCATCATCACCGCTGCCGCCCCAACGATGCCGGCAACAGGCTCCACAGCCCCCGACATCTGCCCGTACCAGAACGCCCGCCGTCGGGAAAAACCCTCCCGCCTCAGCGGCACAGATACCGCTGTCCCTTCCGGAAAATTTTGCAGCCCTATGCCTACGGCCAGTGCCACCGCTGCCCCAATGGAAGCCGATGGCAGCCCATGGGCCACCGCACCAAAGGCAACACCCACCGCCAGCCCTTCCGGGATATTATGCAGCGTGATAGCGAGTACCAGTAGCACGCTACGCCTCCAGTTGGTTGATATTCCTTCGGCCTGATCCATCTTCAGGCCCGGGTGCAGGTGGGGCAGCACTTTGTCCACACCTGCCATGAACAAACCACCGCCCATGAAACCCAGTGCAGCGGGTAGCCAGCTGGGCAAAGTACTTACCCGCTCGCTCAGGTCAATGGCCGGAGCCAGCAGTGACCAGAAACTGGCGGCAATCATGACCCCTGCCGCAAAGCCTAACATGGCATCCAGTACCTCCTGCCGGATTTGCCGGAAAAAGAAAACCACTGCTGCGCCCAGAGCCGTCACTCCCCAGGTGAATAAGGTGGCAAACAAAGCTTGTGTAACCGGATGATAATTTCCCAGGGCGGATAAAATGGCGTCCATTCTCTTGTTGTTTATGGTTGCTCAAAAGTAAAACATAACACACTTAAACCCGGGCAAAGTGACAATGATCACTCATCCCCACTGACAATATTCATTTAAAAACCAGCTGTAAACCAGGAATTTTAGGGCACCAATTTAATTAAAACCTAGTGCCATGCGCCAGCAAAATGCCGATCTCCTTATCCAGGAAGCTGACAAACTCATAGAATTTGCCAGCCACGAAATTGAACGGGCAGAGGAGGACGTTGCCACCCATGCCGTCTGCTTCAACTCCCGCCAATCCATTATTAACTACCTGTCTTCCTACCTGCAAAAACATGGTAGCGAGCTCCCCGAGCCCGTGACCATGGCAGGTCTCCTGGATAAGTGCCGCGATATCGACGGCCGGTTCAACCTGATCGACATTTCCGATATCGGTTGCAAGCACGATGCAGAGGATGAAGCCTACTGTATGGATGTCAAAAAAGTGGCTGATTGCCTGCGTATTGCTAAACAGACCCGCGCCATCGCTATTGATGAGGCGCCCGCCTACTAAAAAAATCCACCATGAAGAAGCAAACCGAGCCCGCCAAGTATCCGGGCACTCGGGTAGCAATGGACGGGAACACCGCTGCCATTATGTGCGAGCGGGAATCCTCCGACGCTGCCGGTGCCTATCCGATTACCCCTTCCACTCAAATGGGCGAGTATTGGGCTGATGCGGCCGCAAAGGGCCACCTCAATATCTCCGACCGGCCTCTTATTTTTATCGAGCCGGAAGGCGAACATGCTGCTGCTGCGGTCACCGCCGGCCTGTCTATGACGGGTCTCCGTGCCGCCAATTTCTCCTCCGGGCAGGGCATCGCCTATATGCACGAATCCCTCTATGCTGCAGTGGGCAAGCGTCTGACCTATGTGCTGAATATCGGCGCACGGGCGATGACCAAATCCACCCTTAACGTACACGCGGGCCACGACGATTACCACGCCGTGGACGATACCGGCTTCTTTCAGCTGTTTGCCAAAAAGGCGCAGCACGTGGCTGACCTCAATATCATCGCGCACCGCATCGCGGAGCTGGCACTTACACCGGGTATCGTGGCGCAGGACGGCTTCCTGACCACCCACCTCATCGAGTCCATGACGCTTCCCGAGCGCGAGCTCATCAAAGAATACCTCGGCCGGCCCGATGACATCATCAAAACGCCGACCGAAGCCCAACGCATCATTTACGGGGACACCCGTCGCCGCATACCTGAGCTTTGGGATGTGGATAATCCTGTTATGGCGGGCATCGTGCAGAATCAGGACTCCTACATGCAGTCCGTCGCAGCACAGCGCCCCTTCTTCTTCGATCACATTAAGCAGCTCACCGAGCAGGCCATGGACGAGTACTATCAGCTCACCGGCCGCCGCTACGAGCGCGTAATGACCTATAAGGTGGAAGATGCCGACTACCTCATCCTCGGTCAGGGCAGCGTGGTGCCAAGTGCCGAAGTGGTAGCCGACTACCTGCGTGAAACCCGCGGGCTGAAGGTAGGCGTGGTCGACCTCGTCATGTTCCGCCCCTTCCCGGCTGATCTGCTGGGCAAAATTCTAAAAGGTAAGAAGGGCGTTGCTATCCTTGAGCGCCTCGATCAGCCGCTGGCCGCCGACCTGCCGCTCATGCGGGAAGTACGTGCGAGCCTGACCAAGTGCCTGGAAAATGGCAACTACAAAGACAATCGCCCCTATCCGGAACTGGAAGCCTACAAAGCGGGCGATATGCCGCCCCTGTACTCCGGTTCCTTCGGTATGGGCAGCCGCGACCTGCAGCCGGAAGGCATCATCGGTGCGGTAGAGAATATGCTGCCTACGGGCAAAAAGAAAAAGCAGTTTTACCTGTCTATCGACTTCATCCGCGATGTACCCTTTACGCCTAAGCAGCGGGCCTATCAGGAATCCATTCAGGAAGCCTACCCGCATGTGAAGGAACTATCGGTGAGGGGTTCTGAAAACCCGAACCTCATGCCGAAGGGGGCCGTGACCGTCCGTTTCCACTCCATCGGTGGCTGGGGCGCTATCACGACAGGTAAGAACCTGGCAATGACCCTGTTCGACCTGCTCGGGTATGACATCAAAGCCAACCCGAAGTATGGCTCAGAGAAAAAAGGACAGCCCACAACTTACTATCTGTCTGCTGCTCCGGAGCCCATCCGTGTCAACTGTGAATACGTATACGTGGATGTGGTGCTTTCACCGGACCCCAACGTCTTTAAGCACACCAACGCACTGGCCGGTCTGAAGAAAGGCGGCACCTTTATTATACAGAGCGACAAAAACAGCCCGGCGGAAGTCTGGGCCGATATCCCCAAGCCGTACCAAAAGATCATCGTGGATAACAACATCCGCCTGTTCTACATCGACGGCTTCAAAATTGCCCGCGAGGAAGCAACCGATCCCGAACTGCAACTCCGCATGCAGGGTATCGCTTTCCAGGGCGCCTTCTTCGCTGCTTCTCCCCTCAAGGAGAAAGCGAATCTGACCGAGGAGAGCCTGCTGCAGGCCATCGAGGATCAGGTGCAGTCGAAGTTTGGCAGTAAAGGGCAGCGCGTGGTGGATGACAACATGCGCGTAGTACGCCGTGGCTTTGACGAAGTAGGCGAGGTGACGGACAAGGTCGTTGGCGCCGGGCACGATGCTAAAGCTAACGCCGTTAAGCCGATCCCGCTTCCTGCTATGCTCAAGGATACGCCGCAGAGTAAGTCCAGGCTGAGCGATATCCACCGCTTCTGGGAGCAGACGGGCAGCTTCTACCAGCAGGGCAGTGGCAATGACAACCTCACCGATCCGTTTATCGGGTTGAGTGTGATGCCTGCGGCCTCCTCTTTGTTCCGCGATATGACCGGCATCCGCTTCAACCATCCGGAATGGATCGCGGAGAACTGTACCGCCTGTGGCAAATGCTACACCATCTGTCCGGATACGGCATTGCCAGGATTGGTTTCCAAACTGTCTGATGTGCTCGACACCGTTGTGCAGCGCGTGAAAAACAACCACGGAAAGCTCAACTACCTGCCGAAAGCAGTCCGTCAGATGGAGCCGGAAATCCGCGCCTTGTTCAATGAGGGCGATGACCGGGCAAAGGTCAACACCATGATCCGAGAGGTGGTCGACAAGACCGTTCGGGAAAGCGGCAACACCAACGGCATGGCGCAGGAATTTGACTGGTTCCTGGAGGAACTGGGCGACTTCCAGTTTGCGCTCACCCGCCCGTACTACGACCTGAAAGAAAAGCAGCAAGCCGGCAGCGGTGGCCTGTTCAGCATTACCCTGAACCCGACCACCTGCAAGGGCTGTATGGAATGTATTGAAGTCTGCGATGATGACGCCCTGCGCCCCATTACACAGACCGAAGACTCCGTAGCCACCCTGCGGCAGAACTGGGACCTCTGGACCGACCTGCCCAACACGCCGGAAGAATACAACCGCATTGACGATTTGGAAGAAAAGATCGGTCCGCTGGAGACGCTCCTCCTCAACAAGGAGGCCTACCAAAACTTCGCTAGTGGCGATGGCGCCTGCCTGGGCTGCTCTGAAAAGTCAGTCGTGCACATCTTCACCGCTACCGTAGAGGCGCTCATGCAGCCGCGCATCAGGCAGCACGTGACCCGCCTGACGGAGCTCATCAACCGCCTGGAGCAGCACATTCAGCAGAAGCTGTTCAGCACGGTGAATGTGAGCGACGCCGACCTGATGACCAAGATCGTTTCCGAAATGAGCAGTGGCGACCTGACCGTATCCGGTATCGCCCGCCGTTTTGAGTCGGAAAAAGGCACACAGCCGATCGACCAGGAATGGCTGCGCGAAGTCTCCCAGCTGCTGGCCAAACTGAAGAACCTCAAGTGGAAATACACAGATGGCCTGACTGGCAAGGGGCGTACCAATATGGGCATGCTCAATTCCACCGGCTGTACCTCCGTCTGGGGCAGTACCTACCCGTACAACCCCTACCCATTCCCATGGGCCAACCACCTCTTCCAGGATTCTCCGTCTATGGCGATGGGCATCTTCGAAGGGCACATGTCCAAAATGGCAGAGGGCTTCAAAACCATCCGGAAAGCCGAGCTGATGCTCGATGGCAAATACGACCCGAGCGAGCACGATTCCTTCCTCACCTACTTCAACTGGCAACAGTTTACCGATGAGGAATGGCTGCTGTGCCCACCGGTAGTCGCCCTGGGCGGTGATGGTGCCATGTATGACATCGGCTTCCAAAACCTCTCCCGCCTGATGGCCTCCGGCAAGCCGATCAAAGTTATCGTGGTGGATACGCAGGTGTACTCCAATACCGGCGGGCAGGCCTGTACTTCGGGCTTCATCGGCCAGGTATCCGATATGGCGCAGTACGGCAAAGTCTGGAAAGGCAAGCCGGAGCCGCGCAAGGAAATCGGGCTGATCGCTATGGCGCACCGCAATACCTACGTGATGCAGGGTACCCTGTCGAACACGAGCCACATGATCGAAGGCTTTATCGACGGCCTGATGGCGAAGCGCCCGGCCCTGTTCAATCTGTACACCACCTGTCAGCCGGAGCACGGCGTAGCCGACGACCTCGGTGCGCATCAGGCGAAGCTGGCGGTAGAATCCCGGGCTTATCCGGTATTCAGGTACAATCCGGATCTGGGCGTGAAGCCGGAAGAGGCATTCGACCTCAGCGGCAACCCGGACCTGCACAGCAACTGGCCGACCTACCAGCTCAAATACCTGGAAAATGGCCGCGAGAAGAGCATGGAAGTGGCGATGACTTTCGCCGACTTTGCCCTTACTGAGGCACGCTTCCGCAAACACTTCCGTAAAGTGCCGCGCGAAGCCTGGAACGACAATATGGTCGTCCTGGCCGATTTCCTCGAAATGAGCGGCGAAGAGCGGGAAGGTAAATTCCCATTCATCTGGACGGTCGACCAAAAGCAGCACCTCACCCGGGTGCTCGTGGCAGAGACTATCGTAGCTTCCTGTGAGGAACGCCGCGACTTCTGGATCATGCTGCGTGCTATCGCCGGTGTGAAGGAAGAGGTGGAAGCCGCTCCGGAAGACCTGGAAGGCAAGATTCGCAACGAGGTGGTCAGCAATATCGCCAAAGGGCTGATGAAGATGGCTGCCGGCGGCAACTTCGATGAGCTGGGCGTAGATACCTCTGCGCTCAACTTCGATGCAGCACCTGCCACCAATGGCAGCGCAGCAGAAGCAGATACCGCTGTAGCGACCGCCACAGGACAAGGGCCCTGGATAGAATCCGAAGAGTGCACGGCCTGTGACGAGTGCATCAAGATCAACTCGAAGGTATTTGCTTACAACAGCAATAATCAAGCTGAGATTAAAGATCCTAATGCCGGTTCCTACGAGGACCTGGTGAAAGCAGCCGAGAAATGCACCGCGCAGGTCATTCACCCCGGTCTGCCCGCCAATCCGGAAGGACAGGAGAAATGGATCAAGCGAGGTGAAAAGTATAACTAATGGGGCTGTTTAATTTTAGAAATAGCACCTTTCGCCACGGCATCCACCCGCCGGAGCACAAGAGCGAGACCAATGGCCTGCCCATCCGGCAGTTCGCCTTTGCGCCGCTGCTCGTACTGCCTGTATCGCAGCACATCGGTGCCCCTTCCAAAATCATTGTTCGGGAAGGGCAGGAAGTGATGCGCGGGCAGCTCCTGGCGGAAGCCGGTGGCTACGTTTCGGTACCGCTGCACGCGCCGGTCTCCGGCCGGGTACGCAAGATCGCGAACGTGCCAACGGCAAAAGGGGAAATGTCCCTTGGGATTTACCTGGAAGCCTTCCCTGCCTCCGGGCAGGAAGTGCTGGAAGGCGAAGGACTCGACTGGGAGACCGCTACGCCGGAGGAGATCCTGCAAGGCATTCAGAATGCCGGTATTGTGGGCCTCGGCGGGGCGGCCTTCCCTACTCATGTCAAGCTGAAAGTGCCGGAAGGCAAGTCGTGCGAAGTGCTGCTGATCAACGGTATTGAGTGCGAGCCTTACCTTACCACCGACCATCGTGTCATGCTGGAACAGGCAGAGGATATCTTTATGGGTATCCGCTATTTGCTCCGGTCCACCGGTGCACCGCGCGCCATCATCGGCATAGAAGCCAATAAACAGGACGCGGCTGACCACCTGTCACGTAACATCCCGGAAGGCTTACCGGTAACGGTAGAAGTAGTACCGGTAAAGTACCCACAGGGTTCTGAGAAGATGCTCATCACTTCGGTAATGGGGCGGGAAGTACCCTCAGGCAGCCTGCCGATTGAGGTCGGTGCAGTGGTTGTCAATGTGGCCACTACGGCAGAAATCGGGCGGCTTTTGCCCCACGGGCGCGGTATACAGGAACGGGTGGTAACCATCACCGGGCCGGGCGTAAAAAAGAAAGGCAATTACCTCATCCCCGTCGGGACGCCCCTGCGCTTCGTACTGGAAGAAGTCGGCGTAGCGGATAACCTCAGCGAGGTCTACCTCGGTGGCCCGATGATGGGCATGGCGGTCTCCAACCTGGATATTTCCATCACTAAGGGGACTTCCGGTATTTTGGCCTTTACGGATAATGAAGTGCGCCGGGCGGACAAGGTCTATCCCTGCATTAAGTGCGGGGCTTGTGTAGATGCCTGTCCGATTTCCCTCAACCCGTCACAAATGGGCATACTGGCGAAGTTTGAAGCCTACGACGAGATGGCAGCCAATCATAACCTGATGGACTGCTTCGAGTGTGGCTCCTGCTCTTATGTTTGCCCGTCCAATATTCCGCTGGTACAGTATTTCCGAATGTCTAAGGGCGTGGTCCGCAAGCGGGCGGCGGCCAAAAAGGAAGTAGCGAATGTTTAAGCAGACCCTACATATCAGCACCTCTCCCCACCTCAAGCTGGGCGTCAGTACGGACGACATCATGCGCAATGTGGTGTGGGCGATGCTGCCAGCATCGGCTTTTGCGGTCTACGCCTTTGGGCTGAGCGTATTCCTGTTGCTCGTCACCTCTGTGGTGGCGGCCATCCTGACCGAGCACCTGCTTTGCCGCTGGTCGGGTAAGGAAAGTACGGTCAATGACTGGTCCGCAGCGATCACCGGTTTGCTTTTGGGCCTGACCCTGCCCCCGGCTTTCCCCCTGTGGATGGCCTTTGTGGGCAGCGTAATTGCGATTGCTCTCGGCAAATTTGCCTTCGGCGGATTGGGGTACAACACTTTCAATCCGGCGCTGGTCGGGCGTGCGGTACTGCAAGCGGCTTTCCCGGCAGCGATTACCACCTGGCATCCCGCTTTTCTGGAAGGGCGCTTTACGGATATTGCGAGTTCCACTTTGGCACTGCCCTTTATGGAGCCCACTTACGATGCGGTTTCCGGCGCGACACCGCTGTCGGCTTTCAAATTTGACGGAGTGGCTGCGGATTCAGCGGACCTTGCCCTCGGGCTGGTCAGCGGCTCGGCCGGGGAGACCTGCGCCCTGCTGATTGTGCTGGGCGGCATCTACCTCATCGCCCGCAATATGATGAACTGGCGCATACCGGTCTCCATCCTGCTGACGGTCTACGTGCTCAGCGGCATCATGCACTGGGTAGATGCGGAGGCTTACCCTTCGCCGGTATTCATGCTGTTTTCCGGCGGATTGATGCTGGGGGCGGTATTCATGGCCACCGATATGGTCGCTTCCCCGCTTACCGCAAAAGGCGTGGTGGTCTATGGTGTGCTGATTGGGCTGCTGGTGGTGGTCATCCGGCTCTGGGGCGGTTTGCCGGAAGGCGTGATGTACGCTATCCTGCTGGCTAATGCCGTATCGCCCCACATTGACAGCGCCCTGCAAAACCGCGTTTACGGAACGGTCAAAAAAGCCAAAGCGACATGAGCGAGACGATAACCATAGCACCCGAAAAGAAGCAAGCCGACACCGGCAACAGCAACAAGATGCTGTTCGCCATGGTTGGCATCGGGCTGATGTGCGCCCTGCTCATTGTGCTGACGTATGAGGGGACCAAGCCCATTATCGCAAAAAATAAAGCGGCAGCCCTGGAGCAGGCTATTTTTAAAGTCCTGCCCGGCACCGTGACCACCGCTGGCTACTACTGGAACGGCAACGCATTCACGCCCCTCAAAGGCACCGAAGCTGAGGGGCAGCGCGTCTACGCCGGTTTTAGCGAAAGCGGCACTCTGACTGGCTTGGCACTGCCTGCCGTAGGGCTGGGATATGCCGGTGAAATTCGTGTCCTGTACGGGTACGACCCTGCGCAGGAAGCCATCGTTGGTTTCTACGTACTGGAGAGCAAAGAGACGCCCGGGCTGGGCGACAAGATAGAGAAAGACCCCGCCTTCAAAGCCAATTTTGAGGCCCTTTCGGTGGCGGTCGGAACGGATGGGAATAGCCTGAAGAACAAGATCGCTTACGCCAAAAGCGGCGAAAAGCAGAACGCCTGGGAAGTGGACGGCATTACTGGTGCTACGATTTCCTCCAAGGCAGTGACCGAAGCGCTGAGCACGAGCACCGCTGAATGGGTACCTAAGCTCTACGAAGCAAAAGAAGCATTCAAGCCACAAACGCAAAGCCATGAATAAGCCTACGGACAAACCCGGATTTTTCGCGGCACTGGAGGACAGCCCTTCAGCGGATACCTTCCTGCGCGGCTTGTGGAAAGACAACCCGGTTTTTGTGCAGGTGCTGGGCATGTGCCCGGTGCTGGCCGTGACCAATACCTCTATGAATGCCCTGGCGATGGGGCTGGCTACTGCCTTTGTGCTGTTGATGTCGAATGTGCTGGTGTCTTCTCTGCGCCACTTCATACCGAAGCAGGTGCGCATCGCCTCCTACATTCTCATCATCGCCACCTTTGTGACGATTACGGATTATGCCATCATGGCCATCAGCGTGGAGCTGCACAAAAGCCTGGGCGCTTTTATCTCGCTCATCGTGGTGAACTGCCTCATCCTGAGCCGGGCGGAAGCCTTTGCTTCAAAGAATACGGTGGGGCAATCGATGCTCGATGCGCTGGGTATGGGTGTGGGCTTCACTTTCGCCCTGCTGTGTCTGGGCGTGGTACGGGAGGTGCTCGGCAGTGGCAGCATCTTTGGCTTCGGCCTTTTCCCGGATTCTTTCCAGGAATGGATTGTGATGATACTGCCGGCAGGTGGTTTCTTCACCTTAGCGATCTGGCTGCTGCTCTTTAACATTCTGAAGCAAAAACGAGCGACGACATGAAAGAGGAATCCCTGTGGTACATCTTCATCAACGCCAGCCTGATCAACAACTTTGTACTGGCGTATTTCCTGGGCATCTGCCCCTTTCTGGGTGTGTCGGGTAAGCTCGAGACGGCTACGAAAATGGGTGGTGCAGTGACTTTTGTGATGCTGATTAGCTCCGTGTGCGCGTATGGTATCAATGCATTTTTGATTGCCGTGGGTGCGCCATTCCTGCAGCTCATCAGCTTCATCGTAGTGATTGCCTCCACAGTACAGCTGGTGGAAATGTTTGTGCGCAAGATGAGCCCGGCGCTGTTCCGCGCCCTGGGCATCTTCCTGCCGCTCATCACCACCAATTGCGCGATTCTGGGGCTGGCCCTTTTCCAAACCCAAAAGGGGTATGGACTGGTGGAAAGCCTGGTCTACGCCCTGGGTGCCGGTGCCGGGTTTACGTTAGCGCTGGTGCTGATCGCCGGCTTGCGGGAGCGGCTGGAATTTGCGGAGGTGCCCGGTGTGGTGAAAGGTACGGCCCTGACCCTTTTGATAGCGGGGATTTTGTCGCTGTCGTTCATGGGGTTTGCGGGGCTTGGTGGGTAGGTGGTAAGTCAGGCTGAGGCGGAGGTTGAGGTTGAGGTTGAGGTTGAGGTTGAGGCGAGCAGGGACGTGTTCGCCCGCCGCGGCAGCAAGCTGCTTTCTTCCTCAAAGGCAATAGGCAGCTCGCTGCCGCCCCTAGAGTACACGCTGTATATGCCTCAACCTAAACCTTAGCCTCAACCTGAATTTGAAATCGGGGGAAACCCCACAAAAATAAAAATTATGACCTCCTCCCTAATCATCGGACTCGTTGGCGTAGTCGCCCTGATGGTCTACTGGCTGCTCATCCAAACCGTATGGCGGCAGATGTTTGCTGATCAGATCACGGATGAAGATGTGCTGGCGGAGCGCCGGAGCTGCGGCAACTGCGGGTGCGGCGGAGGCGTATGCAAAAAAGAGAGCTGACCTGACAAGTTTCCCAGGGCAACACCAAAGCTCTTGTCAAGTCTCGATCAATAAACCTTAAAAACAACAACCATGGCATACTTAGCAGATTATCAGACCGAGCCCCGTTACCGGGCTGCCGTGCGCAAAACCGAGCGCCTTACGCCAATGGATACCGATGAAGTCCGGGAAATACAGCTGGAAGTGCTGGAGCCTGGGTTTGATTGTGCCATTGACCAAAGCTTTGGCGTACTGCTGAACTACAAGGATGAGTTTGGCAATACCCAACACCACCGCCTGTACAGTGTGGCTGACCTGCCGAAGCGGGAAAATGGAAATGCGCTGCTCACCATGCTGGTAAAACGGTGCGCGTATGTGGATGAGGTTAATGGTGAACGCTACGACGGCGTGGCTTCCAACTACCTCTGCGACCGCAAAGCCGGGGATGAAATTACGATCACCGGGCCATTTGGACTGCCCTTCTCAGTGCCTGAGGACAAAACCGCAAACCTTATCCTCATTGGTATGGGAACGGGTATTGCACCCTTCCGTGCCTTCGTCAAGCACATTTTTACAGAGGAGAAAGACTGGAAAGGCAAGATCCGCTTGTTCTACGGAGCCCGTTCCGGCCTGGAGCTGCTCTACCTCAATGACAAGGATGGCGACCTCATGAACTACTACGATGAGGACACTTTCCGGGCATTCCGTGCCCTCAGCCCGCGGCCGAAGTGGCTGGACCCGATTGAGCTGGACAAAGCCATCGAAGACCGCGCAGCAGAGCTGCTCGAGATGCTGAATCAGGTGAATACCTACATCTACGTGGCCGGCTATGCTAAGGTGAAAGACAACCTCGACAAAGCCTTTGCCAAAGTACTGGGCTCCAAGGAAAAGTGGGCGCAGCGCAAAGCCGAGCTGATTGCCGGCGGCAAGTGGGCGGAGGTGATTTACTAGAAAACAAACTGACATGACTATCCTGACCGCCATAGCTGCCCTCGGAGGCCTGACTTTTCTGCTCGCCCTTATGCTCGTACTGGCCAATAAGAAGCTGTACGTGTACGAGGACCCGCGCATCGATACGGTAGAAGATATGCTGCCGCACGCCAACTGTGGAGCCTGTGGTTATCCCGGTTGCCGTCCCTTTGCGGAAGCGCTGGTTGCCGGGGAAGCCCTGCCGGGCAAATGTACGGTCAGCTCTGAGGAGACACGGGAGCGGATCGCCGGGTACCTGGGCGTGGCGCTGGGCAATGAAGACCGCAAAGTCGCCCGCCTGGCCTGTGCCGGCGGGGCGAATGTTGCCCGGGTGCGGGCGCAGTACGAGGGCATGCGGAGCTGTCAGGCTGCCGCATTGGTCAGCGGTGGCGGCAAAGGCTGTTCCTGGGGTTGCCTGGGTTACGGCGACTGCGAGGTAGTCTGTGATTTTGATGCCATACAGATGGACGAACAGGGATTGCCGGTCGTCGATACCGACAAGTGCACGGCTTGCGGCGACTGCGTGGAAGCCTGCCCCAAGGGCTTGTTCTCTCTGGAGCCCCTGCAAAACCACCTCTGGGTAGCCTGCAAAAACCTGGAGCAGGGTAACGAAATTCTGGAAGACTGCGAGGTGGCCTGTACGGCCTGCGGGCGCTGTGCCATGGATGCGCCCGGCGGGCTGATTGAGATGGCTTATAACCTGCCCGTTATCCGCCACGGTGCGGCGGCAGAAAGCAAGGACGCCATTCAGCGCTGCCCCACCGGCGCTATTGTCTGGTGGAATGCCAACGGGCAGGCGGAGAAAGGCAAGGATGCGAAGAAGATTATCCGGAAGGGGGCGCGGGAAGTGGGGGTGAGCTGAGGTTGTTAACTAATGGCCGCATAGCCAACTACACTAACCTTACCCGGAAGTGCCAGGGCCTTAAAATCAGGCGCAGCTGTCGAAAAATAGGCGCTCATGAGTTTATTTTTTAAATATAGGCGCAAGATACGGTTTTTAGACTGTGTTGGGAATTCGCTTTTGGAGCGAGTGAAGTCAAATTTTATTCTGAACAAGGCGCGATGAGGGAGCCTAGCCTGAGCTAAGCGACTGAAGAGCAACGAAGTGCAGGATAAAATTTGGCAAATGCAGCCCAAAGGGTGAAATCCCAACACAGTCTTAGAAGCCGCATTCAATGCCTTCCGCAGGCGCTTCTCAACGGCTTACTCTGGAGCAAAAGCCGAGATCCGCTTGCATTTGAGCCTTTCGGATGGCACAAAACGGGATGAAAAAGTGTTCTCTTACAAGAAGCTACTTCTTTTTGAAAGCACAACTATAAGCCCATGGTAGCCTTTGAAAAACCAGATTATACCTTTCCCTTTTCCGTAGAGACGGAACGGCAGCACCTCCTGCAGCACAAAGACAAGCGGGGCATCCCAGATAAGAGAGCGGACCGCCTGTTGATTGCCACCTGGAACGTAGCCAACCTGGGGCTGCACGAGCGCACAGAAGCCCATTATCAGCTGATTGCAGAAATGATGAGCTGGTTTGATATAGTAGCGGTGCAGGAGGTCCACGATGATCTCAGCGGGCTGTACCAGTTGGAATCCTTTATTGGGTCTTCTTATGAGCCCATGTTCACTGACCGGGGTGGGAATGACGAGCGGGCTGCGTACTTCTATGACACCAGCAAGGTGGAACGGATGCCCATGACCGGCGAGCTGGCCATTGAGCCCGCTGCGCAGCGGTGGATTCGGCTGCCGGGCGTCGAACAGGCCTTTCGCGGGTTCGACCGCAATCCTTATATCGGCAGTTTCCAGTTTCGCAACCATCGGTTTATGCTGGTCAATGCACACCTGTTTTTTGGCGGTACAGCCACAGCTGACATGAACCGCCGGGCGCTCGAAGCCTACGCGGTAGGCCGCTATGCAGACCTGCGGCGGGACGATGAGCATGCCTTTTCTCCCAACATTATCGCGTTGGGCGATTTCAACATTCCCATTGCCGCATCCGGAGATCCGATTTACGATGCGCTTTCCAAACGCGGACTAACGGTGCCAAAGCACTCCACCCGGATTGCTTCCAGTATTTCCACCGATGCGCAGTATGATCAGGTGGCGTTCTTTCCAAGCCTGAAGCGCAAAATCAAAAACAGCGGTGTGTTTGACTATGACACGGCCGTTTTCCCTGAGCTTTGGGACCGTCTTAGCGAGGAGGACTTCAAGGCGTACTGCCGGTACTACATTTCGGACCACCGGCCGATGTGGGTGGAGGTGGATTTTGATTGATAAGGGGCGGGATCCCCCTTAGAATGGGCCTGGTTTTCAGGTTGGGTCGCCGTATTTTAGCTTGTCAGACTATAAATATTGATTCAACTCCTGGACCAATTAAAAAACAGTTGTACAGGGGTTTCTATCAGAAAAAACCAAATGAGCTTGCTCGTCATGTATTTTTTTTGCTCGATAAATGGCTTTTTCTTGATTCGCATGCTCATCTTCTAAAAGCATTTGGTATATCCTTTCACAAAAAGCCTTAGCTTTTCCATCCTTTGAATAATTGCATCCCCAAAGCTCACTAAGCCTTTCAAAAAACTGACCCCTATTCCAGGGCGTGTCAATGTATTGATAATGCAAAACAAACCAAAGTTCGAAGGTGTCGTTTGAGTAAGCCACGTTGATATTGTTCTTGTGAGCCAGCTCTATAGCCCTATTGTAATCCTCTTTTTGTTGGTTCGCATGCTCGTGATTAATATCCATATCAAACACTACCCACACTTCTTTTTCCTTAAGGGATTCGTCAGATGTCAGAAGCTCAATGACACTTTCTACCAATTTAGTTTTCGATTGCCCCAGCCCGAAAGATTCAACCTGAGCATTTCCGAGAGGAAAAGATTTAAAATATTCGGGTTCGGTGTTCATGCCTTCGCACACGATATAAAAGGACTTGGCCTTGGACCGCGTTTCAATATGAGGTGGTTTCGTTTTAGTCAACTTTTTGTTCCAAGCCTTTCCCCGATCAGTTTTCTTAACTTTCCTACTCACCGCCCACATAGTTTTCAACAGCTCTTTCCAGGGCTGTCAGGTTATGCGGAACGGCGTTGTACTTGCCCATCAAATAATCTTTCTCAAACGAACTGTCATTACGCACGCCTTTAAATTCTGCCAGAGCGTACAGTTCTGTAGCACCCGTGGTATCCTTTTTAGTGAAGGCGATCTGATCTCTTCTCAGCAATCGGGCGTCCAGTAAATTAGAGTCATGGGATACAAAGATGAGCTGAGCATTCCGCTTGTTTGTATTGGGAGAATGAAAAAGCTCAATGATTTTTCTACTAAGATTGGGGTGCAACCGGGCATCAAACTCGTCAATGACAAACAGTCCCCCATGATCCAAAGTGTGAAAAAGGAAAGGACTTAAGGTAGCCAGTTTTTTTGTGCCTTCTGCTTCCTGTGAGTGCAAGGTTAGAGGAACCTCCATCAAGTTGCCGCCACTATCCTTGGCCGATCTGTAAATGACCACATAGCCCGCTTTTCGGTTTTCATTGGGCTCCTGAACCATAGATATGCGCGATGTTGCTTCCGCTTTTGGAACATCCACTATGTCCAATCTGGATATTTTGGGATCGATAGATTGTAAAAAATGGGTTAATCGCTTTGAAAAACTTTTATCTTGATCTAGCTTATTTAGCAGAACTACCCAATTGAAAGGGTCTTCAAGGCCAGACGAAACATTGATGTTTTTTAAAAAAGAGTGGTGTATACTTTTGGCAATACGGCCGTTAAATGCATTGACTAGTGAAAGGAAAAGCACATTTTCGCGGTACAAAGGAGATGCCTGATTAGTTTTGGGAACAAACGCTAACCCTTCCCGAAATTCTTTTTCGTTGATCTTAATTTCATCGCCCTCTCTTTTGAAATAGTACCGTTCTCTTATTTTCGACCCTTTATCTGAAGCGAGTGGTTTTCCAAACAGCCATTCCGTAATTATTCGTGTTTTATCAGCTTCAAAGCCGTACCGATACTGTACGCCCTCGGCGATAAAGGCGATCTGAAAGAAGCTGGGTTCATGGTGTGCTGCTTTTTGGAATAAGAATGGGACGATCTCTTTCTGTAGAATCTGCTCATCCTTTATGCATTCACGAATGATCCTGATCATACTCCGAACCCCCCGGATCAAATTGCTCTTGCCACTCCCGTTCGCACCGAAAATAGCCTTGCTTTTTAGCAGGCTAAAATCTTCCCCTATCTGAAAAAGATTCTCCTGATCTACTTTCTGGAATTTGGACTTGATGGCGGCCGACTGCATGTGCAGTGTCTGAATTTCGTTAAAGGACCAAAAGTTACCAAGGCTAAATTCAATGATCATAATCGCATTATTAGTGTATATTTCACAAATATACGAATAAAATCATTAAAACGCTTGTTCTTGGAGCCGCGAAGAGCGCCTGTATTAGACCACAGCAGAACTGGGTATGGTCTCAAAGACCGGTTCAAAAACCAAACAACTCATAATAAGATTCCTTCCCAAGGTGGTACAAGTTCTTTTGAGCCAGCGCTTCTAAATCGCTGCCGGAATCAATAACGATCCAATCGTCAATAGAGCCCCGGTAGCAATACCTTTGGAAGACGAACTCACGCTCGCTTTTGTGCTGGGTAAGGATGACCCGCATTCGTTCTTCGTACCGTGCAAATCTATTCCAAGTCGCTTCAGGGTTTCCCCGGGTAGCGGACAGGAAACCTTTCAATAAGTCTGCCCTCTCGTTTGCCGCTCCACTTTCTTGGGTATATATGCGAATCTCATCCCCGCAGATATCCAGCTTGAAATCATGCAGCAACTTGTTTTGGCGCAATTCCTTTTCAATGGCAGCTATCTCTGTTGGTTCAATGTGGCTCGCCTTGACTTTTCGGATGTAGGCTTGCCCGGAATCGTATTTTTCAAACACTTCGTACCACGCAGGCACTACGCTGAGGCATTCGGCATCTTTCTTCTGGGTCAAATAGTACGTGGTGTTGCCTTTCTTTGTGATCCGCGATTTAAGGTAATACGTTTTCCCTTTTGTGGTTTTGAATGTGAATGGCATGTTATTTTTATTCATTACGGCAATAGCTGAAGTTAAAGAATTGTGGAGCAATATAGTGGGAAAAAAGCTATTCTGACTTTGTATAATGCCTAATCTGCCGGGCTCAAACTTGCTTTTGCACTGCTTGAGTAAATTTTTGGGGTGTTGTTTGCAAATATGTACCTTGCCCAAATGAACAGCCACAAACCCACAAAAACCTACCAGGTAAGAATGGTCCCTACTCCACCCAACCACTTCCCCAACTGGCAACCCGCCACCATCCTCCGCGATTTTTCCTCTCCCTGGCTGGAAGTTGAAGAGACGGGTGTCAATTTCCGCGCCCTCCACGATGGCGTGTATCTCTATTTCCGGTTTGATGTACAGGAATCCAATATTCTGATCTACGAAAAAGACCACACCAAGTTCGACGTCCTCAATTCCGAGCGGGTGGAGATTTTCTTTCGGCAGGACCCGGAACTGAAGCGGTACTACGGGCTGGAAATGGACCCGCTCGGCAGGGTCTACGATTACCAGTCGAGCTACTACCGCCAATCGGATAAAACCTGGGGTTGGCCGGAAGGGCATCTGCAACTCGAAACGGGGCGTACCCCCTCCGGATACTGGCTGCAGGGGCGGATTAGCTTTGAGTCTCTCCGCAACTTGCATCTGATTCAGGATGGGGGTTACCTGCAAGCGGGTTTATACCGGGGGCGCTGCCTCGACATCACTGGAGATAAAGCCACCTTTAACTGGATCACCTGGGTGGATCCGCAAACCGGGCAGCCTGATTTTCATGTCCCTTCGTCATTTGGGTGTCTGCAATTGGCGTAAGCCAGGCAATGGAAGGTACCGCCCTTTGCCCAGCTCAAAGACAAATGTTATATGTTAGAGATCAATTGGGAAGAAGCGGCACAAGCCTATACCTTCAGTGAACAATGATCAGGAATTGGACAGGCGGGTGATAGCATCCCGAATACGGGAAGCCGATTGGTAATCTTCCCGTTCCACCGCCTGCTGCAATAAGGCTTCTAACTCAGGCAATGTATAGTCCTCAAGCTTCCCTTTGATCCAGGCGGTATTAGGTGTTAAGCGGTTGGACAGAATGCCGTGCTCGTCCATGATATTGCCAGTTACTTTTACCGGACAAGAAAGCCGAAGCGCCAGGGCGATGGCATCAGAAGGGCGGGCATCCTGCTCGAAAGTATTGCCATCGGGCTTTCTGAAAGTGAGCAAGGCGCAAAAAGCCTCGCCTTCCATACGGTTAATCCTGGCTTCCCGCAATTGGAGACCTGCCGATTGAAGTACTTCGGCAAAGAGGTCATGAGTGGCCGGGCGCGATAGTTCCCGGCTTTGTACCGCCAGGGCGATGGCCTGTGCCTCCGCATGCCCCAGCTTAATAGGTAACCGCCGGAAGCCATCCACTTCTTCCAGTACCAGCACAAAAGCCTGAGATTGATCGGGCGCATCCGTAAGCGCCGCTACTTCAACCGGGATGTAATCCATAGGTTAGCAGATTAGGGCGGTTTAAAAAAGGTCTATCGGGCAAGCTGATTGATGACGATGCGGTGATTGCCAGTGTCAGCTGCAACCATAGTCTGCCCTTCGATACTCACCTGAAAAGGCCAGTAGAGGCTCTCCTCGGTCGTCCAGATGGTATCTTTATTTTCGCTTCCTGTGGTAAAGTTTTTCTGCCCGATCAGGTTGTCGGCCGGCGTATTGTGTTCGGAAGGCAGTTGCTTAAACCACAGGATGCGGCTGTTGCCGGTATCGGCCACCCATAGCCCATCTTTATAAAAGCAAGAGTCATAACACCAGTTCAGGGTATTGGCCTGGGGGAACCAGCCGTATTGATTCTGCCCGTTACCGTCAAAGGAAGCCTGCCCAATGATGACATCTGCTTTGCTGCCAAAGGCCTGCTTCCAGTCATGCCAGAGGAGGACCCGGTAATACTGTGTATCGGTAATGGCCAGGGCACCATCAGGGCTTACTTTCACGGAGTAAGGCCAGATGGGGTCATTGTGGTCGTAGTCGCGCTCCTCGAAGGAAGGCTTGCCCAGCACTTTATCCGCGGCGGCATAATTGGAAGTGGGAATGGTCTCAAAAAATAATACCCGCCGGTTGCCTGTATCGGCAATCCACAAGTGTTGCCCATCTGAAAATACGCCGTAGGGCCAGTGCAGGGACTGAGCGGTAGGGTGGTGGCTAATCCCGGCTACATTAGCCTCATTACGTTCAAAATCGGGTTGGCCGATGACCACGTCTGCCGGTTGGCCGTCCTTTTCCGGCAATTGGTGCCAGACCAGAACGCGGTGGTTCCAGGCATCAGCTACGATCAGCCGTTTGCCATCCGACCAGATGCCGGAAGGATAGAACAGGGTGGATGCTGAAGTGCCGCCACCTGCATTCCGGCCAGTTTCTGCTTTGGCGGGCTGCCCCAGCACCACATCCGGGTCCTGGAATTCATGTTCGGGCAGTTGGTGCCAGATGAACAGGCGGTTCTGGGCGGTATCAGCAACAAAAAGCCGGTTATGGCTCAGGAATACGCCTCTTGGAGCAAGCAGAGGGCTGCCTTCTGCGCCTTTAAAAACCCGGGTGTCCTGAAGAAGCTCGGGGCGTAATTGTTCCTGTGAGGAAGTGGGTGTCATCGTTTTTTAGTTGTTGAGCTCCTTACGGCGGCGCTCCAGGTTATCAATTTTGACCCGGATAACGGCAGCGATCGACCGGGCTTTTTGTTTGGCTTCTTCGGCTTTTGGGCCCTCGAAGTGGGTGTTGACCGTTGCCTGGAAATGCTCCAGCCAGCGTTCGAAGTGGCGGGCTTTAAGGGGCTTTTCCATATGCAGCTCCAAGTGCTTCTGCAAGGTGCCACCCTGATAGATACCGGTTTGGAAGAGGACCGTTTCCCAAAAATCACAAATCAGTGGCAAATGCTCGGCCAGGTGTACGTTGGCGGCTTCCAGAAAAAAAGGGCGCAGCAGGCGGTCCTCCAACATTCGTTTGTAGAAGTCGTCCACTAGCATCTCAATATCACTGCGGTTGTTAATGTCTTTTTTCATCAGCAAATCCGTGGTAGTTGCTCGCCGGTGAGCATGTTCACTACGCGCTTGCCACCGATGCTGCTGGTAAGCACGGTCTTGCGGGGATGGTCTGTTGTGACTTCCCCGATGATGGCGGCATTCTCGCAATATGGCTGCTCCCGCATCATAGCCAGGGCTTCATCCGCTTTTTCAGCAGCCACTACGGCAATAAAGAGCCCTTCGTTAGCTACGTAGAGCGGGTCGAGCCCAAGCATTTCGCAGGCACCAGCCACCTGCGGGTCAATGGGCAGTTGGCGCTGTTGCAAATTCACGCCCAGCCCGGTGTCCCGGGCAATCTCCGTAAGTACCGTAGCGACACCGCCCCGGGTAGGATCACGCAGCAGGTGGATGTCGGGGCCAAAAGCATCGAGCAACGCCCTGACCGCGTGGTTCAGATTGCAGGAGTCGCTTTCAATTGTAGTTTCGAACTCCAGCCCTTCCCGTACCGACATGATGGCCATGCCGTGGGTGGCCAACTGCCCGCTCACGATGATTTGGTCGCCGGGCTGTACCCGGTTGACGTCGATTTGTGCCCTGGGGTGCAAACGGCCAACGCCGGTGGTATTGATGAAGACCTTGTCGCCCTTGCCTTTTTCCACCACTTTGGTATCGCCGGTGACGACTTGCACGCCCGCTAGTTCACAGGCGACCTTTACCCCGACCAGCACTTCCCAAAACTGCTTAACCGGCAGCCCTTCCTCCAGGATGAAGCTCAGGGACAGGTACTCGGGCAGCGCCCCGCACATGGCGAGGTCATTCACGGTACCATTCACCGCCAGCTCACCGATATTCCCACCCGGAAAAAAGATAGGGGAAATGACGAAGCTGTCGGTGGTGAAGGCCGTAGGGCCGCTGAGGTTCAGGGTCGCTCCATCGTGGCGCTTGTCCAGAATGTCATTCTTCAGTACTTCAAATACACCGCTGTCCAGGAGCCGGTTGGTTAGCAATCCACCACTGCCGTGCCCGAGGGTAATTACCTCAAAGTCGAGTTTGGGCATTGGGCATTGCAGCTGCATGCGGCGTTTTTGGTCGGTTATTGCCATAGTTTAGTGGGGGTTAGGGTTGTACGGTTTCGAGTTCTTCCAGCATGCCAGAAAAGTGATAATAGGCGGCGCAGGCGCCTTCTGAGCTGACCATAGGGGCACCCAGTGGGGTCTCCGGTTTACAGGCTTTGCCAAAATTGGGGCATTCGAATGGTTTTTTGATGCCCTTCATGACTTCGCCGGCGATGCAGCTGTCACTTTCCGGTGCTTCCGGGATGTTGACATCAAACTTCAGGCGGGCATCATACGCTGCGTATTTGGCCTTGAGTTCGTACCCGCTGCCAGGGATCACTCCAATGCCCCGCCACATCCGGTCTGTAATATCGAAGACCTCTTCCAGTGTTTTGATGGCGTGGGGGTTGCCCTCCGGACGGACCATACGGGCGTACTGGTTTTCCAGTTTATACTCGCCGTTCTCCAGCTGCTTTACGGTCATCAGAATGCCCTGTAGTAAATCCACCGGTTCGAAACCCGTTACCACAATGGGGACTTTGTATTTATCCACCAGCGGATAGTACTCATTGATGCCCATGATGGTGCAAACGTGGCCGGCAGCGAGAAAGCCCTCAATTTGGGTGGCTTCATCATCCATCACAGCTTCGATGGCGGGCGGGACAAGTACGTGCGAGGTGAGAATAGAGTAGTTTTTCAGCCCGTACCGGTCGGCGTGCACGACGGAAAGTGCATTGGCCGGGGCGGTAGTTTCAAAGCCCACGGCAAAGAAGACCACTTCCCGGTCCGGATTATCTTTGGCGATGTTGACCGCTTCGAGGGGAGAGTACAGGATACGGATGTCTGCGCCATTGGCTTTGGCTTCCAGTAAGCTCTTTTTGGAGCCCGGTACGCGCAGCATATCACCGAAGGAGCAAAGAATGACGTTTTTCTCTTCTGCCAGATAGACCGCCTTGTCGATCAGGTTAAGCGGGGTGACGCATACCGGGCAGCCGGGGCCATGCACCATGCGCACCTCATCGGGCAGCATATCGAGGATGCCATTCTTGACCAGACTGTGGGTTTGTCCGCCGCAGACTTCCATGATGGTCCACGGGCGGGTGATGGTTTTCCTGATTTCATCGAGGTATTGGCGGGCCACTTCGGGGTCCCGGTATTCACTGAGAAACTTCATAGCGGGTTATTTTTTAGGAATCAAAAAATGGGGGCATCAGTGGCTGTCAACTGTACTCTTTCTGGTCGGGCAGGAAGCCGTGAATGTTCAGTTCTTCTGCCACTTCTCCCATTTGTTCCAGGTATTTAAAGGTTTGCCGGGCCTCGGCTTCATCCACCACGCTAATCGCCACGCCCACGTGCACCAGCACATAGTCGTCTACCTTGGCATGGGGCACCATTTCCAGGCTCGCTTCTTTAATGATGCCGCCAAAGGACACCTTGGCGACCTGGACGAGCCCGTCGTATTTGGATTCTATCGTTGTTATTTTTCCGGGGATTGCTAAGCACATGGTTGAGTGTTTTTAGAAAGTGAGGTATGTATTGCGGCGCTGCGTTGGCCTGTCAGGTAGCAAATGAGCTGTCCGAAGGCGATATTTTCATCGTTGGGGGAAAGGCGTTCGTGAAAGTAAGCGGTATAGCCCTGTGGTAGAGCATCGGTCAGCAAATCGATCAGCAGCCCGTTTTGGAAGACACCGCCTGAGCAGGCAATATGCTGTACGCTAAGGGTAGTAGCTGCAGTAACGGCGATTTGTGCCAGCGTATGGTGGAAGCGGGCCGCAATAGCTCCATTGGGGAAGTCCTGCTTCTGATCCGCCAGGATTTGAGCCATTACAGGCTTCACGGGAAGGGGAGTGCCCGCTTGCCAGTGAAAATCATAGGGTTCGGGAAGCCTTTCATGAGCAATATGTTGCCGGGCGAGTTGTTCCAGTAAGGTCGCTGCTTCTCCCTCGTAGGTTTGGTGGCTGGCGAGCCCAAGTAGGGCAGCTACCGCATCGAAGAGCCGCCCCACACTTGACGTTTGCAGCCCGGCATGGCGGTCCAGCATACGGTTGTAGAGGCTCCATTCTGTATCCGAAAATAAGGGTTGGAGGCAGGCTGCTGCACCCGGTAGCCCAAAGGTGGCGGACAGGGCGGAAACCCGGGGTTCTTTTGGCATTTTGTCGCCCAGTATGGCGCTGAAGTAATCGAAATGGGTGACCCGTTCAAACTGATAGTCCTGGTAGAGAAAACATTCCCCGCCCCAGATTTGCTGGTCATCGCCCAGTCCGGTGCCGTCCCAGATCAGCCCGAGTACAGGTTCTTCCTGATCCCACAGGTGATGCTCGCCCAGTATGGCGCCAAAGTGGGCCTTGTGGTGTTGCACCAATTGTAGCGGAATATCCTCGGACGCACTGAGCTCTTGTGCAAAATGGGTGGAAGGGTATTGAGGATGGGCGTCGGCGAGAATGACTTCCGGCCGGGCTGCCAGCGTTTGAGTTAGGTGGGCATAAGTCGCCTGATAATGCTGTTGAGTTTCGTATTGTTCCAGGTCGCCCAGGTACTGACTCAGAAAGGTCTTTTGCCGGTGCAGCAGCCCAAAGGTGCTTTTGAGCATAGCACCTGTAGCCAGGATGGTCTGATTGGGCCAGGGGATGTCCGCTTCCAGGTAGGAAGGGGCGAGCCCGCGGGAGCGCCGCATCCAAATTGGGCGATTATGGTGTGGGGTGAAAGCCAGCACGCTATCGTCCTGTGGCGTGGCGATCGGCCGGTTGTTCAGTAGGATTTGATCGGCAATTTCGGGAAGGGAATGCAGTGCGGTTTCATCCTGATAGACAATTGGGGTATTGCTGATGTTGCCACTTGTCGCCACTACCGGTTGGCCATATGCGGCCAGCAGCAGCTCATAGAGTGGGGTGTAAGGCAGCATGACGCCGATCTGCCCTAATCCGGGGGCGATATCGTCTATGGCCAGCCGGGCTTTGGCGTTTTCTTTAAAAGGCAGCAGTACAATTGGAGAGACTGCCCCTGTGAGGGCCTGAGCTGCTGCCGGGCTTACCTGTGCCATCTGTTCCAACTGGCTGAGATTAGGGAAAAGCAGGGCGAAAGGCTTGGTGGGCCGCTGTTTTCGGGCGCGGAGTCGTTGTACCGCTTCAGCGTTCCCGGCATCACAGGTCAGCAGGTAGCCCCCAATGCCTTTGATGGCGACGGTCTGCCCGTCTGCCCAGGCCTGGGTGACTGCGTTTATGATTTCTGTTTGGGACAAGTCTCGTGGTGCTCCGTCAGCCCAGAGTGTTAAAGTTACGCCACATTCGGTGCAGGAATTGGTTTGAGAATAGTAGCGCCGGTCGGACGGGTTATTGTACTCCTGCTGACAAGCAGTACACATTTCGAAAGCTGACATTTCGGTATTAACCCGGTCATAGGGCACTGACTGTACGATGGAATAGCGGGGGCCGCAGTTTATGCAGGTTGTGAAAGCATAGCCTGAGCGCCGGTTCCTGTCATCATGAATATCGGTCCGGCAATCTGCACAAAGCGCGACGTCGGGCGTAAGCAGCAGGTCGGGCTCACCTTCGCTTTGGCTGTGCATAATCTGAAAGCTGGCGAAGGGCTCCGGGGCAATCACATGGTACTGTAAACTAAGGATGCGGGCCAGGGGCGGAGCCTGATACTTCACCTGCCGGCAAAAATCACGAATGCCTGTTTCATCCGTATTTAACCGGATGTGTACGCCGTCCAGTGTATTATTTACCCACCCATTCAGCCCGAACTGATGTGCCAAACGGTAAATGAAGGGGCGAAAGCCAACGCCCTGTACCTGCCCCTGAATATGGATGTGCCAGGTCTGCATTAGGAAGCGGCTAAGGAAGCGGCTTCTTTTTTCTCGGCTACCTTGTTCAGCAGCCAGTTGCACCAGGCATCCACACCAGTACCATTGATAGTGGACAGCTCCATCACATCAATGTCCGGGTTGATATCCCGCGCATCCGCTACAACATTATCTACGGAGAAAGGCAGGTACTCCAGGAGGTCTACTTTGGAGACCAGCATCAGCTCACTGGTCAGGAACATCCGCGGGTACTTCTTGGGTTTGTCATCGCCCTCGGTGGTAGCGATGAGCGTCACGCGGTAATCTTCGCCAAGGTCAAAGGAGGCGGGGCAGACGAGGTTCCCAACGTTTTCTATGATCAGTAGGTCTACGCCATCGAGATTGAGGCTCTCCATAGCCTGCCAGACCATCTGTGCTTCCAGATGGCAGATGCCACCTGTAACGATTTGCAGGGCATCCCCGCCTACGGCACGCAGCCGGTCGGCGTCACGTTCGGTTTCCAAATCGCCCACCAGGATTTTGATATTGATCTGACCGCCAAGTCGCTTGATGGTTTCCTGCAGGAGTGTGGTTTTTCCGCTGCCGGCTGAAGAGGTGATATTGAGCAGGAGGATATTTTGCGCCGCCATTTGCTTTCGAATACTATCGGCAACAAAATCATTGGCCTTCAGGAGGTGCATGGTCGTGTTATCACAAGTTACTGTACCTCTTGCGGCTTTGGAGGACCGTTGGATTTTTTGCATGTCTTTTGTTTGCTTTTGCTTGTATCCTTACAAGGTACGCATTGAGGGAGAATAAAAAAAGTAGAACTCCGGTAAATCTCTGTGTTCCTATGCTCCAGGCTTTGTAAAGCCAATTAAAATTTTGAAAACAGGTAAAAGGGTATGGCGATTAAAGGCTTAAACCCATGGGAATTAATGGGTTTAAGCGGTTGGGCGCGATTGCTCAGTATCGTTTGTTGAATTTTGGCCACTTTTTCTAAGCAGAGCGCACCGAGGCCGGTTCTGCAAAGTGGATGCGGTGAATAAGCAGCTCTGTACCGCTCACCACATCGCTGCTTGGGCGGCCGCAGGAGCAGGCAAATTTGTAGTCTTTCACCGGTGAGTTTTTGTCACAGACCGGGCAGTAGACTTCAATAGGGACGGATTCGATATTCAGCGTGGCCGTTTCGTACTTGCCTTCAGATTGGGTTACGGCAGCAAAGGCATTTTGCAGCAGTATAGGCTCTACGTTGGAGAGTAACCCCACCTTGAGGTCCACTGCCTGCAGGCGGCTAAGCTCCTCCGGGCTGAACTCGGCTTCGAGGGTATTGAAAACAGTGCGTATGAGTGATATTTCGTGCATGGTTGTCCAGACATTTAAGCGTAAGCGGAACGCAGTTGCTCCAATTCTTTGAGGTGGGCGGTGGCTTCCTCGCGAAGGGCATCATCGGTAGCAAGCCGGGCCGCTTCCTCTGCCTTGTCCACCATATCCTGATAGCGGGTTTCGTCGAGTTTATCTTCCTCCATCCCCAGGTGCCACTGTGCGTTGAGGTAGTTGAGCAGGATCAGGCAGCGCTCTGTAGGGAATTCAGCAGCGGTGCGTATGCTCAGAGCTTCCTGATAGTAGAAAAGCGCCTTCTCAAAGTTATCTGACAGCTTCGCCTGCGGATATTTGGTCAGGGCGTTGCCGTAGTGGTTGCATACGGTAGCGTAGGCATGGGGATGGGTATCCTTTTGGTAAATGTCCAGTGCTTCGCGGAAAGCAGAAGAGGAGACCCCTGCCCAGATGCTTTTCTTTTTTACTTCGTCGGGGATATCCGCGTAGATGATGCCGAGGTGGTGCTGAATGTCGGCATAGACTTGCGGGGCTTCTTCCCGTGTGAATATCTGTACGGCTTTTTGAAAACTTTCGGCAGCCGGGCGGTAAAACTGAGGGTTGTTGGCTTGGGCCCAGGCCAGCAGGAGTATGCCCTTTCGGTAGTTGGCTTCAGCAGCCAGCAGTGGCAAATTTTCCCGTTCAAAAGCAGTCAGGGCTTTGTTGTAGCAGCCGTGGCTTTCAGACCAGTTTTCACTGAATTGCGCAATCTGGCCAGCTTCCAGCAACAGTAGCGCCTGCTCTACATCCCGTCCCTGGCTTTCATAGTGGCCCAGTACGTCGCGCATCATTTGCTGCAAGGCCGCCAGCTTATCCTGAGGGTAGGGTGGGGTCAGGTGTTGAGTCCATATTTGGCAACGGGTGCGCTGCAGCTCCATCCGTGCATCTGCTGAGATATCGGAGTGGAGGGCAATATTTACCACCCGGTCTGCATCTTCGTGAGCCCCGCTGTCGAGCAGCAAAAGGGCAAAATGCTGAGCGGTGAAGGCCCGGTACTCTTCATTAGGGGAGCACTGAAGGGCTTCCAGGTAAAAGTACTTGGCTTTATTGAGGTTTGGCGTGTCGAGTGCCGAGCTGTAGTGCAGCACAATGGCCTGATTGTGCATAAGCCGGTACTCTTCAAAGGGAGAGTAGGAGGAGGGGAGCTCCTCCGGGGCTACTTCAATGCCCTGCTGCAGGCGGTTGAGGATATCAAGCTCCAGGTACAGGCTGTGATTATGCGAGCTGAGCAATGCCTGACAGCGCTCGAAGTTGTTGAGCCGGGCGTAAAGCAGCCCGAGGAAGTTGGGGCCATCGAGGTCAATAGCATCCGGCAGCAAGTATGGCGGATAGATGTTGTGCCAATCGATACCGGTGTGGATTTCACCCTTTCGGATCATCACACTGTGAGCATTGGCTGCCGGGCGTTCTTCAAGGAGGTCTACCAGGCGCACGAGCTCTTCCAGGCGGTCTTCTTGTTGGAGAAAACCCCGGAGCTGCTCGTGGATATCAGTTGGTGCATATACGGAAAGCATCCCATTCAGATTTTAGTGTGCCGCGGGCGTCTTTTCGGATGCCACGCTGCAGGATTTTTGCGTAAGTCAGTGCTTTTTGTTCGGAGTAGTACACATCAATTTTGCGGGTAATGAACCGCATGGCGTTGTGTACATCCACGAAAACCATCGAAAGGTGCCAGGCACTGTTTCTGGCTTGCAGGCAATAACGGACTTCGGTGTCCATTAGCCATGCTTCTTCGGACAGCAGGTCGAGGGGCGTATCCGGAGCGGGGCGCTCAGCCTCCTCTGCAATTGTAAGACCCGGTGTAATGAACATCAGAGGCTCACATTGAGTACCCCGAGGGCATCTTCAGCTTCGTAGGCCAGCGTCCGGTCCTCTGCTGGAATACCATTGTCAATGAGCAATTCGTGCAGCGCTATACTCCGGTTGCCCTGAGCGTCACCGGCTTTAAGTAAATGCTGTTTCGATTTGTGCAGCTGCCGGAAGAGCTCGTTCTCCGCACCTGCAATAAGGAGGGAGCGTTTCTGCGGGTAATACACGAGGTGTACATTAAAGGTACTGCCAAATATGCGGTCTGCAATTGCTGTGGGAATGACTAAATGCGATGTGCGAAGGCTCACCGCTGCCTGTTCCTGCTGCTGCGCTGCCCGCATTTGCTGCTGTAGTGCTCTGGGCGGAATAAACATAGCTTTTATTCGTTTTGCAGTCTCTCTTTTAATAAGGCGACGACCCGGTCGGCACCTGCTTTGGCCTCATCAGACATACCTACGTTGAAGCGGGTATCTTCTACACTGATGAGGTAGACTTCTACTTCTTCCGGGTAATCGCCCCCAAGTATTTTGCGGGCATAGGACAAGGCCTGATTCCACTTCAACCCATGCAGAAATACCAGAGGGTCTTCTTCAATCTGCGCTTCTACTTCTGATGCTGGCAGCCGGTAAATGGTCCCGGTCGCTTCGCCGGTATTGACTACAGCGTCTATCAGGATAATGCGCTGATGGGCTTTGAGCTGAAACAGGACTTCAAAGGCGGAGGTACCCATGTCAAAGACCTGGCATTTTTCCACGCCTTCGAGGGCTTCCTGGAGCTGCTGCGCTACGTAAACACCTACGCCATCATCTGCCCGGACAGGGTTGCCAAAGCCTAGGATCGCGGTGCTTACGGGTAAGGTTTGTACCATAGTGGAGGTTCGTTTTTCTTACAGATGGGGGTAGCCCGGACTATAATGATACAGCCCGGGCTTGCCCTGAAAGTACGTCGCTATCGGTTTTAGTTAAAATGACTTGTTGCGGGGCATCGCATGGCTGCAACCGGTGCATGATCCGGGTTGCGTTCATTGGTGCCCCGGCAGGGCAAGTCTAAAGTTTGAATTTAGCGAGTTGCTTGCCAGACTTATTGTCGTGTGCATGCACGGTACAGACCAGGCAGGAGTCAAACGAACGTGCCACCAAGCCAACTTCCACCGGATCGTGGGGATCTTCGATTTCAGTGCCTTCCAGGGCTGCTTCAATCGGGCCGGGATTGCCTTCCGAGTCATTCGGGCCGACATTCCAGGTGGTAGGAGCAATGATTTGGTAGTTCTCAATCACACCGTCCTTGATCTTGATCCAGTGTGCAAGTGCACCACGGGCGGCTTCCGTAGCCCCCCAGCCGATGCCATCTTTCTCTTCCGGTTTGATATAGAACTCATCGTCCAGGTTGACCTGGCTGAGCCAGTCGTTGATCATTGTATACAGTCGTGGTGCTTCGTGTACCCGTGCCAGGCTCCGGGTAAAGACTGACGGTCCCATCTTTTCCATGATGTCTGCAAAGAGCGGGTCTTTGATCTGATGATCTGTATTGGCAGGGTTAGCCGCCATGATCACCCTTGCGAGTGGGCCAGCCTCGGCAGCATGTTGCATGAAGCGGGGCGCTTTTGACCAGCTGTACTTACCATCAAAGTCGGTATGCTCCAGAGTCGTGGAGTTGATAGAGGCATCCGGTGCAGGTTCATCGAATGGGTGGAGGGCATTGGCCTGATTTTCGTACCAGGCATGCTTCACGTGCTCTTCCACCATCTTTTGATCGGCATCGTAGTATTGCTTGCCGTCCCAGAAGCCAGCCGGGCTGATGAGGGCTGGGTTACGGCCCTCGATGGTTGGTTTGTTGTAAAGATCTTTATGGAGGTAGGTGCCCCATGCCAGGAACTTGCCTACACCCTGACCGAATTTGTCGAGCCCGAATTCAATACCGGCACGCAGGAAGAGGCCTAGATCGCTGTTACGGTGGCTTTCATTCTCTTCCAGCCACTCCATCATATCATCCCAGCTCTGGATTTGCAGGTAGCGCTCAATTGAGCAGCCCAACCATACCGGCTCGAGCCAGTCGTTGCGGAACTGATTCATGATGGCATGTGCCCGGGTGATATCCTTTAAGGTAGGGGCGCACATCACGCCGCCCGGAACCATATAGCTTGAGTGTGGCCATTGGCCGCCAAACAGGGCATACACTTCCACCGGGCGCCCGCTCGCAGTCACACCTTTCTGGAAGGAGGTGCCCACATAGGCAGCAAAGCGCTTGACGACTTCATCGTACAAAGGCTTATTGGCAAATTTCTTATTCGCCAGGTCGGTTGCAAAGATGGCATAAAACCAGCGCGGGATACTTTGGATGGTCTCTGTAGCCTGGCCGATGGCCCGCAGCAAAAGTGCGTTGGGCGGCAGCGTTGTTCCCCAGGCTGTATCAAGGGCAGAGGAAGCAGAGTACAGGTGGGACCCCCCGCAGATGCCACAGGCACGAGGTGTCACGATCAGGCCCGACTGCGGGTCCTTGCCCACGAGGATTTTTTCGAAACCCCGGAACATGGCTGCCTGTGTATGTGCGCGGGTGACCCGGCCGTTTTCCATATAGACTTTAACGTCCAGGTCGCCTTCTACCCGGCCGACCGGAGATATGTTGAGTTCTTTAACTTGAGTCATTTTTAGCTTACAATTTTGACAATAACTAGATTGAGGTTAGGGATGGGCGCCGCCGCTACAGCATGCCCGTCATCCGGCGTAGACATCTACTTGGAAGTCTCGAAGTGCTCCTTATTCACGCCCATCACGCTTTCGAGAGAGCCCATAACCTTCTCGAAGCCAGCCCGGCTGTAGTAAGCCAGTTTGTTGGTGCCGGCAGGGGTGTCCTGTGGCAGGAAGCCGAGGTACTTCAGCGTTTTGAAGACACTACCTTTCTTGAGATCGTGGTGCGGGAAGCCCGGTTCGGTACAGCCCAGGCAAGGGTGGTTGGCCCGGGTCTTGCTCGACTGCCGGTTCCAGAGGATACGGTTGCAGCTCGCCCGGGTCATCGGCCCGCGGCAGCCTACTTCGTAAAACAGGCATCCACCGCGCTTGCCAAAGTGCCCGTCTACTTTCTGTGCGAAGCTGATGGCATTGGGGCAACCATTTTGTACGAAATCTGTGAAGAAAGTCTTAGGGCGGTGAAAGTCATCCAGGAGAACATCACCAATACGGCCGGTAGCGATAGCTACGAGAATTTGCGTGACCCAGTCCGGGTGTGCCGGACAGCCCGGGATGTTGATGACCGGTAAGCCACCTTTAGACTTGAAGTCAGGGCCCAGGTAGCCCCCTTTTGCTTCTTTATGGAACTGCATGCCCGTAGATTCGCTCGGGTTCGGTGGTACGGCAGGTATACCGCCCCAGGTGGCGCAGTCGCCAATAGCGACAACGAACTGGGCAGCGTCCGAGAGCTCCTGCACCCAGTCTTTCATGGGGCGGTCCGCAAAGTAGTTCATCTTTCCTGTTCCGTCAGGGCCTTCTACTACGGAGCCTTCAAAAACGAAAATGTCGAGTTGTGTTTTGCCGGAGATACAATCATTCATCAAGTCGGTAACCTGATGACCGATTTCCAGGCCTACGGTAGGGTGCCACAAAATGTTGATGCCAAAATCGACGATAAGCTCTACAACGGTGGGTTCTTCGGCGTTCAGGAAGGACATGGTGTTACCACTACATGCTCCGCCCTGCAGCCACAGGATGTTTGCCATGCTTGCTAATATTTTTGTTTGTTGTATAGTACTTCGCAGTGAATAAGGGACGTCAACTGAGGCTTTGCAAACTTAGCATTGGACCAGATCGCCGGGGAAGTGGCAGGAGGTTGGTGATAAATTGGCAAGAAATTGAAGTTTATCTCTCCACTTTTGAAGGTGAGTAATCAAAAGAACCTATGCCTATCAATTTACTCTGCAATAAAAGTATGGAAAAAACAGGATTAGAAAAAATTTTCTAATCCGATATGGCGCAATTGGCGTTATTTGTATTTTTTCTAAATAGCTAAGAAGGATTAATAGAAAAGATCGTAAGGGGATTGCAGCATCTGTTCGTATTCCTGATGCCCTAGTTTGGTGAACAAAGGGATAAGAAGGTTCCATACCCCCGCTTTATAAGCTTCCAGGCCGGGCAAAACCGTTGACCGTACCATCTCTTGTGCCATGTAGTGGGTACTCGTAGCCCAAAGCTGCAGGGCGAGTCCGGTATGAAAGCCCGAGCGGGGCTCAGGGCTCATCACCCCTCTTGAGGTATTGAACTCCAGGATTTGGAGCCATTGCTGCACCTCGGTTTCGATATATTTTTGGTATTCGGCCTGCACTTCAGGGAATGCCCGGGTCACCTCCAGGGTGTCGAGGTAAAAGAAGCGGTAGATTTGCTGATGTTGAAATACAGCTTCCAACAGGCGGTCGATATTGTCGAAAAGAGGAACGATACGGAATTCCCGGAGGAGTTCGATCTGTTCGGTTTCCAGTTTTTTGTACAGCCCGAGAACGATAGCCTGTTTGTTGGGGAAGTGGTAGGCCAGGTTGCCCACGCTTTTGCCTGCCTCATCGGCGATGTGCTGCAGGCGGACATTGACCATACCATCGGCATTAAAACGTTTTAGAGCTGCGGCGAGTATTTTTTCTTTGGTAGACATAGGCTAAGCACATGCATAGTTGTGGGGCAAAAATAGGCTTCCTTCGGCTAATCTTTAGTATGGGCTCTGCTTTTCATTTGGAGTAGGTCTCTCAGATAGGTTTAGAATGTTATAATAGTTTTGATTGATGTCAATAGGAATTCAACCAAAAGAGTTGTGCAGTGGCCATAGAACTCTTCTTATGTATAGTTCTTGGTGAGGATACAGCTTTCAAAATAGAGAAAAGCATTACGGCAATAGCTTTGAAGACCTTTACAAAGCGTGCTATGGTGTGCGGAGCAAGTATGGCGAAAACCTTCGGTGGGGTGCTCTGCTAAAACGCGTTATGGCCTGCGCCAAATGCCCTAAACGTGCCGTTCAAAACGCCGGTATTATAAATCATCCCGAATCGAGGTATCCGCCTGATTCGGGATGATCGTTTCACGGGGGGGCTTAATTCAACTGCATTGGTACTTCCATCAACAGGACCCGGGCATCACTGTCGGCTGTAATCGTTAGCTCATCCGTTTCCCACACACCCATACCATCTCTTTGGTGCAGTGCCTGCCCGTTGAGGGTCACATCGCCTTTGATAATGAATGCGTAGACGCCATTGGCGGGGTCTTTAAGCTGGTAGGTGGTTTCAAAACCGGCTTCCAGCTCGCCCATATGGAACCATGCGTTTTGGTGCACCCATACGCCATCGTCTTCCGGGTTGGGCGATAGCACCTGAGAAAGTTGGTTGCGCAGCCGGTGTGGGTCAAGGGTGATCTGATCGTATCGGGGCGTGACGTCTTTTTGATTTGGGAATACCCAGATTTGGAGGAACTTCACAGGCTGATCAGCGTTTTTGTTGTACTCGCTGTGGTAGATGCCGGTGCCGGCGCTCATCACCTGCACGTCGCCCTGCCGGATGACGGTAGTGTTGCCCATGCTGTCCTTATGCTCCAGGTCACCCTCCAGCGGGATGGAGATAATCTCCATATTATCGTGCGGGTGGGTGCCGAAGCCCCGCCCCTGGCTTACCACGTCATCATTGAGTACCCGCAGCACCCCGAAATTCATCCGGTCCGGGTTATAGTAGCCGGCAAAACTGAAGGTATGATGAGAGTCGAGCCAGCCATGATTGGCATGGCCACGGGTATTGGCTCTGTGGATTACGGTTTTCATGATCTTTGAATGTTTGATGTACTGCAAAAATCAGGGTTATAAGCATCTCATGCGATGTAGAAAACGGAGAGATCCCTATAAAAAGTTCGGATTCCGATGGTTAACACCGGATAAGGGTTGGTGTTGTCAGGAATCCTCCCCAATCAGGCGGAAACGAATGATAGAACAGCTGCTTATACTTCTTCGGGTACTGTGGGCTCCATGTGAAGCAGATGGTTTCGCAGGAGTGCTTCGAGTGAATCCTCTTGTTCAATTTGCAGAGCAGACCGGAGGCGGTATCGTGCCATTTCCACTGCTTTGACACTCACCGAAAGGATTTCCGCAATTTCTTTGTTACTTAAGCCCAGCGCGATAAGCATTGCATACCGCAACTGTTTGTCTGTAAGGTTTGGGATTTCCCGGACCAGAGAGCGGGAAAAATCAGGGTAGAATAACTGGAACTCTTTTTCAAACTGCGGAAGGATGTCTTCTTCCATGAATATCTGGTGAATTTTGCGCTCCAGGTAGTCCGGGCGTTTGTGGTATTTGCCAATGGCTTCGCTCACTTTGGGTTTAAGGCTGGCAGCCCAGAGGCTTTTGTTTAGCACTGCGGTTTTCTGATACTCCAGCTGCTGACGGGTTTGCTGTTGCTCCTGAGCGAGGCGTTTGTTGCGTTCCCGTATGGCTTCTTGTTTGGATTTAGCCCGTTGCCGGTACTGCCAGTAGTTGAAGCCTAATAATAATATGGTGAGTATGCTAAAAGCAACAGCCCAGGTGGAGTAAAGGGCTTTGCGCTCTGCCAATTCAGCCCGCACGATCGAGAGGTTCTCCCTGGCAGTTGCTTCTTTGGCACGGGTCCGGTATTCTTTGACTTCATAAGCTACCGCGATGTCCTCTGCTGCCCGGGTTTGGTCATGCTCTTGTTGTTCAAGCAGTGCATTTGCGTGCTCGGTCTGATATTGGTAGGCGCTTTCCCATTGCGCAGTTGTTTCGTACAATGCTGCCAGCGCTTCATAAAATCGCGCCCGGTTGGCAGGAAAAGAGTCTTTGGGTATCAGTCTGAGGCCTTCTTTGTATAGCGTTTCGGCTTCGGGAAGTTGCCTGGAAAGCTCATAGTATTGACCGGTCCAGTAATAATGTTCGAAGGGAGGGGGGATGCCAACGTCCTCGTAATGGGCAGAAATGGCATCAAGAATAGATTTCATTTTGTTGGATGCATTTTGCTGCGCGTATAGCTCCAACAGGTAGTAGTAGAGTTCTTCCTGGTTGATGTCAAAGTTCATCTTATTGCCAATGATACTCCTCAGGTGCTGCTCTGCCAGCTCCGGCTCCTGGGATTGAAGGTAGGCATAACCAATACTGCTATGCAGGAGCCTTTCGAGATAGGGGTAATCGATGTGCTCGAGGGAGTCAATCAATGGCTCGAGTACGTCAATCGCTCGTCGGTATTGTCCTCTCACATTATGCACCACACCTATATTGTGGCGTATCATAAGCCGCCTGCCGGTGGAGTTTGGGGTGGTGTCCCGCACGCTGTATTCGAGAGCTGTGGAAAAATGGGCAAGGGCATTGCCCGGCATTTCCAGCTCGACGTAGCAAACGCCCATTATGGAAAAAATATTGGCAATAACATAGGGGCGCCCATTCCAGTCTACCGCATCAAGGGCTTGCTTGTAGTATTCCAACGCTTCCCGGTAATTTCGTTGGAATAACTCGGTGTTGCCCAGTGTGGCCAGGTCTGACGGCAGGGCCTCGGGGTTGTCTGTCAGTAAACTATCCTGACCGATGGCAAGGAGTATATAGGTTTTGGCTGAGTCAAACTTCCCTATGTTATTGAAGTATTGCCCCATAAAATTGTAGAAGAGCTGTTTGTATTCCGGAGTTGTCAGGTGGTGGTTCCGGTAATAGTCAATCAGGCAAAGAAAATGCTCGTCTTCTATACGCATTAAATCGTACATACGGATAATCAAATCCTTGGGGTCTTCCTCTGAAATGTGTTCCTGAGTCCACCATTGCTCGCAGTTTTCTGAATTAGCCTGGACAGGAGGTACTAAAAGTAGGAGTAGGGGGATATACAGAAATAGGGAATGTGCAAATTTCATGTTTTTACGGGGTGTTTTTACGGGGTGTTTAAGTCGTTGGTTTTTAGTTGTTTGCGAAAGAATGTAGAGCGTATGTCTGGTTTGAAATATAGCAGATTAATTGCTTTATTGAACAACTGTCCATATACTGCCTGAAATTATTCAACAATCGTCACAATAGCAAAAATAACCATTCATTTTATCTGCCGAGACTAACACTACGAATGGTTTCTTTTAATGCATCCCTTCCATCGCCAACAAGAATTTTGTGCATTTATCAGTACGGATACCTGCCGTTGTGGCGGGTATCTTTTCCGAACACTATGAACTCATGACCTCAGGGGTTGCCCTGATTGTTTTGCTTCCGGTTTGTAGCTTGTTTTAATCAGGCAAATAAACACAATTGTACCGGGGAGCAAATGTCTGAGTTTTCTTAAATAGGTTCTCCCTTTGCCTTAAAATGACAGCCTGCTTCTTTTTGTTAGAAGTGGGTTGTTCATTTTTCCTTGCCTCGTTTTAATATTATTATTACCTTTGCCGGGCAAATTTGCAGACCTGTCAATCAAGGCTGTGATTTCATCAATTGATTTGATTATTTTTTCACCAAACGGGCAGGATGTTTTCGCCCTCAATCTTATAGTTCGTACATGATTATCATCAACGTAAAAGAAGGAGAGTCTATTGACCGGGCGCTGAAGCGCTACAAGCGTAAGCACCGTAATGTTGGCGTAATTAAGGAATTGCGTAAGCGTAAGCAATTCACGAAGCCTTCCGTTGAGCGCCGGCACGAAGTGCTTAAGGCTCGCTACAAGCTGGAAAAGCAGAGAGACCTGGGATAATTCCTCAGACAGCCTGCTGTCTCTTGATATTATCTCTTCTGTTCTTCTTCGGTCTGGAAAAGAACTGAATCTTACATATACCTTAGCATAAGAAAAGGTTTCAGGTAAAGTCATCACCTGAAACCCTTTCGTATTTTATAAAGACGGGGTTGTTTTTTACCCTACCTTACGACCTGTATGTCGCCTTCAAAAAGGACGACGATGCCGTCAATAAATTCCACTTTCGCATAGTAGGCATACACGCCGATCTGAGCGGGCTCTCCCCGGAAGGTGCCGTCCCATCCGAACTCTGGCGCATTAGGTGGGAAGTTTTGCCCTTCGTAGACCATGCCTCCCCAGCGGTTGAATATCTTTAGCTCCTGCACCCGACGGGCCCCGGGCCCTGCATACACGGTAAAGGCATCGTTCCTGCCATCCGCATTCGGTGAAAAGGCGTTGGGGATAAACACCGGGCGGTTCTTAATCACACGCACGGTAACAGAGTCAACCGCCAGGCAGCCGTTCTCATCGGTCACCGTGAGCGTGTATAAAGTGGTATTGACCGGATTGGCACCCGGATCTTCGCAATCGATGCAGGAAAGTGAGTCTGGCGGCATCCAACTGTAGGCAACATCGGGGTTGGACACGCTCGCATCTATTTGCCCACTATAGCCCAGCTCAATCCGGATGTCTTCTCCTGCATCCACGATGAGCTCCAGGGGCTGGGATACGTTGCCCTGAATGCTGGCCAGGCACCCATTGGCATCCATGACTGTAAAGGTGTAATTGCCGGCAGCAAGGCTGTCAAAGGCTGGCGCTACCTGAAAGACCTGCCCGTCTGAACTGAATTCATAAGGCGGCACTCCTCCCGTACCTTCCAGTACAACGATGCCTGTCGTATCCCCAAAACAGAGAACGTCCTGAATGTCTAATATCGAAAGCTCAAGCAGTGGGGGCTGTGTGATCGTCGTATCAGCCGAAGCCACGCAGCCATTGGCATCCGTAACGGTGTAACTGTAGGTGCCTTCTCCCAGCCCTCTGATAGTCGCTTCCGCCGAACCGGTGCTCCACTGAATATTGTACCCTCCGGTGCCGCCTTCCGGAGTTGCTGTGATCAGGGCATCTGCTTCTCCAAAGCAGCTGATACCCTGCACGTCTAAGCCAGCTACCAACAGGGGCGGGTCTTCGAGTACGATGTTGAATGTGCCTTCGCATAGGTTGGCGTCAAGGGCATTGACGGTATAGGCCCCTGCACTTAAACCGCTTACAGAGTTGGTGGTCACGAAGCCATTTCCGTCGTTAAAGTTGTACTGATAGGGTGGCTGCCCATTGGCTATATTGATGGTGATGGCGCCATCAGAGAAGCCCGTACAGGACGGGTTGACAATTCCGGGCTGTGCGGGATCAAGCATAAGCTCCAATTCTCTAACCGGAATGGTAAGTTCTGTAATACAGCCGTTGGCATCGCGGATGACGACCTCGTAGTCGCCTACAGGCAAATCGGTTAGCGTATTGTCATTGCCGAAAGGCTGCCCTTCCCAACTGTATTCATAGGGAGGCGTGCCACCGGTCAGTTGCAGCTCAATGCCGCCATCGGTGCCTCCATTACAGGTGGGCATGGTGATGAGAGTGTCCACGTCCAACGGTGGCGGGCTGTTGACTGTATAGGTCAGAACGGAATCACAAGTAAAGTCGTCGGTAATGGTGACTGTATAGTTCCCGGGAGGCAGGTCACTGATCCCCGGGGTGTTTTCCCCGTTACTCCAGTTGAAAACATAGGGTGGGTTGCCATTGGCGACCGTAAGGAAAATAGCGCCGGTACTATCATCAGGGCAGAGCACATCGGAGATTGTATCGTCGATGGTAAAACTGCTCTCGCAGCACTTGACGTAGATCGTTTCCACATGCGATACAATACACCCATCACTGGTAAGCACCCGTAGCAGGACACTCTTCAGCCCCGGGCTGCTATAGGTAACCTCGTGCGGCCCCTGCCCGGTAGCTGTTGCCGGGCTGGCATCTTCTCCGAAGGTCCACTCCCAGCCTGAAAGGCCGCCGATGAAGCTGGATTCGTCTACAAAAGTGATGCTGTTTTCCAGGCAAAGGGTGTCGAGCTCGGGCTCGGTCCTGAATTCTGCCTCCGGGCCGAGGAAGGTGCCTGTGCCACCAAACTCCACAGTGAAACCATTGCCGGACTGACTAAAGTTATTAACGACAAGGGCGTAGCTTACCCCTGCTTCCATTTCAATTGGAGCGACAAAATTGTCATCTCCCGGGTCACAGCCACAGTTTTCGCTTGTGTCCTCCTCTCCATCTGCCAGGCCGGTCGCACCGGTACAGGGCTCCCAAATATCAAAAGTGGCCCCCACCACCTCACCGGAAGCCATGCAACGTAGGTCGAATTTGTCATCACAATCATTCACACCGTTTGGCAGCTGATATAGAATAAAATCAAGGTCATCCGCAGGATTAAGCGGAGTAAGGGAAAAGGTAAGTGAACCGGCCTCATCGCAAGTCCATTTGTACCATGCAGAGCCACTTTCGCTTAGCGGGCAGGAAAAAGTGGAGCAGGCTACATCGCCAATTTCGTTGGGATTGCTGCCAACGCCTGTAACCTGTTCAACGGTAAAGGGGGATTTGTCGCAAAGGATCACTCCGGTATTGCAATCGCTGGAAGGGTCGGGGATGTCATTGTAGTTATTCACGCAAAGCTGGAAGGTCCCCTGATTGCCAGCCCGGGCACCGACCTGTATGTAGTAAGTCTGCCCGATTTCCAAAGGCCCGGCAAAGAGCTGCCCGCTGCCCACGCCGATGGCATCTGAGAAGCAGCCAATCTCGGTGAGCATGCCGCATTCGCCACTGTAAACGGCAAACTGAGGGTTCTGCAGGGTACCGCCATTACTTTGCCCGGTAGCGCCCGCCACGCTCACATTCACAGTAGTGGCTTCGGCCACAAAGGAAAACCAGACATCAAAGTTGTCTTGGTTATTCGGGAAACAACCAGTAGTGAAACCGGAATCTTCGAAGCCTACATTGGTGTAGGCGCCGCCTTCCGAGCACCAGCTGCTTACATTGGGCAGGTTGGTGGCTGTATTACAGTCCTCTCCCTGTGCAAGCAAGGCCAAAGGCATCCATAGTATTAAAAAACAGAACAGGCTATATTTTCTCATCACTTTTGTTTGTGTTACCGGGTAAGCAGAACATCAGAGTGGAATTGCCGTACGGTACCATCAATAAATTGCCCTTCAATAATACACGTATATACACCAATGGGCATAGGCTGGTTCTCCGCGCGGCCATCCCATTCTAAAACGGCATTTTGACCATTTGGATTTTGTGCCTCAAAAATGAGCCCGCCCCAGCGGTCGTAGACCTGCATTTGCAGCCATCGCTCCAGCGCCGGGCCTCCCTGAGGTGCCCAGGTATCATTAATACCGTCGTCATTAGGCGAAAAAGCGTTGGGCAGATAGGCCGGATACCTTAATAATACCTCCAAATTTATGGAATCTGTTATACTGCAACCTTTGTCATCGGTAATTTCCACCTGGTAGGTCATGGATTGTGTGGGCTGGGTGATTTCAGGGGTTGCACAATCGGCGCAGGACAAAAAGTCGGGCGGTGACCAAAGAATGGCTGGCTCGGCCGCGTTGGTAAGGGCCCGGAGCCACGCATTATTACCCAAAACGATAGGGCTGTTGGAGGTGAGCGTCAGGGTAAGGCGTTCGGGAACGGGAACATTGGCATCGGCTGTAGTGCTGCAATTGCGGCTATCGGCCACCGTGATGCTATAGGAGCCCGCGGCAAGATTAGGGAAAGCCGCATCGCCCTGAGGGTTTGAACCCCCGATTTGGTAAAGGTAGGGCGGCTGCCCCCCGGTGACGGCTACGGAGAGGTAACCATTTTGATCGCCGAAGCATACCGGGCCGGCTATGGAGTCGATGGAGGCAATAACCGGCTCAGGGTCTGCCATTTCGTAGGTGGTAATGGCGGTGCACCCATTGAGATCGGTAAGGGTCAGGGTGTAAATGCCGGGCGGCAGAGCTTCCCGTTGTGGAGCATCGCTGCCATTCTCCCAAGCATAGCTGTAGGGCGGTGTGCCTCCGGAGGGCGCAGCCAAAAGCAGTCCATCGGCGGCCCCTGTGCAGGAAATGGTGGTGGGTTGCAGCCCGGGCTCCAGTTGGGGCGGGTCTGTCAGCTCGATGATGAACTGCCCCTCGCAGAGATTTGCGTCCAGCACATTGACGGTATAGGTGCCGGAGGCGAGCTGGCTCAGCGCATTGGATGGCACGTAGCCATTGCCATCATTGAAATCAAATTGATAGGGTGGGAGCCCATTGGCGATGACCAGTGTGATTTGGCCGTCGCTCCGCCCAAAGCAGCTGGGTGGGGTAATATCAGTCACTTGCGGGTCTAGTACGAGCAGTAGCTCCTGCAGGTTAATCTCCAGGGTGTCTGTGCAGCCCAGGTTGTCCTGAATGGCTACGGTGTAAAGCCCTGCGCTTAAGTTGCTAAGCGTGTTGTTGTTGCTAAAGGGCATACCTGCCCAGGCGTAGGAGAAGGGAGGCGCGCCACCCGATACTTCCAGTGAAATACTGCCATCCACTCCGGCATCGCAACTGGGCAAACTCAGCAGTGTGTCCACTTCGAAAGGCTGAGCAGACGGCACTTCAAAGGTGCGGATAGCCTGGCATTCTGAAGTGTCGGAAAGGGTTACGCTGTACAAGCCCGCAGGAAGCCCTGTCCTGGGGTTGCTGCTGGAGCCGTCTTCCCACGTGATGAAAAAGGGCGGCCCGTTGGGGCCTTCAATATCCAGCGCAATGCTTCCGTCGCTATCGCCCGGGCAGGAGGGGGGCATAGTTGTGGCGCTGACCTGGAAGTTATCAGTACAGCAAAGTACTTCTATGGGCAGGATTTCAGTGGAAGTACACCCTTGCGCCGTTGTGGCGCGCAGCAGCACCAGCTGTGTGCCGGAAATACCGAACGCTACCTCATGAGGACCTGGACCGGAGGCAAAAGCCGGTGTGGCGCCGGGGCCAAATTCCCATTGCCAGTCCACCACATTGGAGCTGCCCGGCGGGTTCAGCCCGACGAAAGTCAACAAGCTGTCCTGACAGACTTCATCGGCTTCCGCTGCCAGGCGCTCTTCCCCACCCACAAAGCTGGCAGTGCCCCCAAACTCCACTTCGAAACCGATGGTCGTTTGCGAAAAATTGTTGACCATCAGCCCATAGGTGACACCTTCCTCCATCTGTACCGCAGCCAGAAAGTTATCATCCCCCGGACCGCAGCCCGGAGCTTCAGAAATGTCAAGCGCGGTATCGTTTAGCCCGGTAGGGCCAATGCAGGAGGACGCCATGCAGCGGAGTACGGTCTTCCCGGAGCAATCACCCGGCCCATTCGGGAATTCGTAGAGGACAAAATCGAGGTCATCGGTCTCATTAATTGGCGTAAGCGCGAAAGTCAGGCTCCCCGACTCAGCAGCGGTCCAGACAAACCAGGTGGAAAAGGTCTCTACTGGCGTGCCGGCAATATTCAGGCATGCTGCATCATCAGCTTCACTGGGGTCGTTGCCGCCATCGGTAACCTGTGGTATGACAAAAGGGGCCTGATTGCAGAGCACTGCGGCCTGTGGGCAGTCAGACGTGGCTGCGATTTCTCCCGAGTAGTTGTTGATGCAAAGAGAGAAATTGCCAATCGCCAGGCCCTGTACCTGCAGGTAATAGGTTTGTCCGAGTTGCAGGCCTGTTTCGATGATTTGCAGGGACAACCCGCTGTTTGTCTGGCAGGTGACTTCCGTTAACTCGGTACAGCTGCCCGTGTACAAGGCCACCTGCGGCTGGGAAAGCTGGTTGCTAAAAAAGCCACCGAGCACAGAAATACTTACCGAGGGGGCTACTGCGGTGAAGGTAAACCAAACATCACCTTCTGCTGAAAAACAGGAAGGGGATTGATCAGCGGAAGCTTCAAAGGTGGTGAACTGACCCTCCGAAGCGCACCAGTTGACCGGCTCCTCGATGAGAAAAGCATTGGCGCACTCATCATTGGCGGGTTGTGCCATGGCCCACAGTAAAGGCAGCATGCATAGCCCTGTGACCAGTATAGACTTTGTCGTTTTCATAGCGTCGGATGTGATTCCCCCGAAAGTTAAGAAATAAAATCGGGCCGGTCCCAATGACCTTGGTCGGGAGCTTTCCTCAACCTTTGGTTTTTTGTACCTTCGCACTCATGGTAAAAAAGCAAATTCCAAACGCGATCACCCTGCTTAACCTGGTCTTTGGTTGTTGTGCATTGGTGAGCATACTGCATGGCCAGTATGTAAGTGGGTTTGGATTCATAGTGGCGGCGGTTGCCGCCGATTATGCAGATGGGCTGGTAGCCCGGTTGCTGGGCGTGCATTCGGAACTGGGCAAAGAGCTGGACTCCATTGCGGATATGGTTTCTTTCGGAGCGGTGCCCGGCGCTATCTACTACCAATTGCTGCTGGTTGCTTTGGGGCAGGAAGGGGCAGATGCGCTGGTGTATGCAGCAGTGCCTGGTTTTGTCCTTTCGGCTTTTTCCGGTTTGCGGCTGGCCAAGTTCAACCTCGATACCCGGCAGACGGATGGCTTTATCGGTTTGCCAACGCCATCAAGTACGATGTTTGTGACCGGGCTGATGCTGATTTATGCCCTGGATAGCTACGGTATGGGAGACTGGGTGGTCAGCAGTCCCGTGGTGCTTTACGTGTTGATCGCATTGCAGTCCTACCTGCTGGTGAGTGAAATCCCCATGTTTGCCCTCAAATTCAAATCGCTGGCGTGGGCAGGCAATGAGATTAAGTTTATCTTTGCCGGCATTGCATTGCTATTGCTGATACTGACCCGGGAAGTGGCTTTTTCAGCAGTGGTGGTGCTTTATGTTCTTTTTTCTGTGTTCCAGTATTTCACCAAGTCGGGCTACTGACTTCAACAGAATCGACAACAGCATGCTTTACCTCATCCCCACGCCCATTGGCAACCTGGAAGACATCACCCTGCGGGCGCTTCGCCTGCTCAAAGAGGTGGACCTGATCCTGGCAGAAGATACCCGCACCTCCAAAAAGCTGCTGGACCACTACGACATTACCACGCCGCTCCGCGCCTACCACGCCCATAACGAGCACAATATTACTGACAACCTGGTTGAACAACTGAAGGGCGGTACCCGGATGGCCCTGATTTCTGATGCCGGTATGCCTGGTATTTCTGACCCCGGTTTTCTGCTTGCCCGGGCTTGTGTGCAGGATGGCGTAAAAGTAGAATGCCTGCCCGGTGCCACCGCTTTTGTGCCAGCGCTTGTTGCCTCGGGTATCCCCTGTGACAAGTTTCATTTTGAAGGCTTTTTGCCTCATAAGAAAGGCCGCCAAACCCGCCTGAGCTATCTGGCAGAACTACCGGTCACTTTCGTGCTGTATGAATCGCCTTACCGCCTGGTCAAATGCCTGGAGCAGCTGGCAGAGCACTGTGGTGCAGCCCGTCTTGCTTGTGTGGCCCGCGAGCTGACCAAAATGCACGAAGAAGTCAGAACAGCGTCTTTAGAAGAACTGATTGCCCACTACGGGCAGCAGGCGAAAGTGAAAGGTGAAATTGTGGTGGTGGTTAGCGGGCAACCTGCGTAAGACCAAATCTTTGGCTTAGGCTTCCCGGGGCGGCTCCTGTTCATCTCCCTGTGCGGATGCCGAACCTGGTGAGTCTTGAGTTGGGAGCTCGCTATGGCGGAATGGAGAAAGGGGCATAGGGGAGGAGCTATCGGCAGAAGCCGGTGCGCTATCTGATGGTTCATCAGACTGATAGGGGAGGCGGTCTGCCTGTTCCTGCGCTTTTCTGATATTAGCCATGGTATTAGCAGCTACGAGCCTCATCAGGCTGGCTACTCCAGCATCTGCGTCTGTTGCAGCCTGTTCCTGTTCTCCGCGAAACCAGGCTATCACAGCTTTCAAATCGCTCCACATCATGCGTTTGGCATTGTTTTACCTTGACAAAACAGCCGGAGCGGTTATTAGTTGATGTGACCTTCCGGGAAAACCTCGTCTATAAAAAGCATTTCAGGAAAGCAAGTATGTTTTGCTGCCCGAAAAACAATCCGTAATTTAACACCATAATCAACAACCATAAAAAACAACATGGAAGCTAACTTGATGAACCTTCTGCAAGGCTCCCTTTCCGAGGGCATGATCGACCAACTGAGCCAGCAAATCGGAGGTGCCGATAAGCAAAAGACAGCCGCAGCCGCTTCTGGCATCGTGAATACCCTGATGGGGGCACTGGCTAAGAATGCCGAATCCCAAGAAGGTGCCCAATCGTTGAATAATGCATTGGAGCGTGACCACGATGGCAGTATCCTGAACGATGTCATTGGTATGCTAAGTGGACAGCAGGCGCAGGCACAAAACTCAGGTATGCTCAATGGCTCCGGTATCCTAAATCATGTCCTGGGCAATAAGCAGAGCGGTGCTGTACAGATGATCAGTCAGCTCAGCGGGCTGGACTCCGATAAAACCGGCAGCCTGATGACTATGCTGGCACCGGTGGTGATGGGCGCTTTGGGCAAGACCAAGCGGGAACAGGGCCTGGATATGGCCGGTATCGCTTCGCTGCTTTCCGGCACTGTTTCTGCCGAGCGGGCCAACACAAACAATCCGGCTATTGATATGGCCATGAAGTTTCTGGACAGCGATGGCGATGGAAGCGTAGTGGATGACGTAGCCAGCATCGGTATGAAAATGCTGGGCGGGCTGTTTGGCAGAAAATAAATTGACCTTCCGTAATCAGAGCACGAAAAAAGCCATCCGGGAAATATACCTCGGATGGCTTTTCTGTTGGTGCACAAAAATTGCAGAATTTATGCGTTGCTGTTTTCTCTCTTTTTGGCCTCCTCACGCTCAGCCGCATCCATGCCCTCTTTCAGTTCGCTTTCAAGGGAAGAGCGGGCCGTGTTGAACTCGCGGATGCCCTTGCCAATGCCACGCATCAGCTCAGGAATCTTTTTGCCGCCGAAAAGCAGCAGAATCGCGAAGAGTACAACCAGCATTTCCGGGCCGAAGAAGTTGAACAACAGTATAGTTTCCATAATGATCCTTTTTAATTATTGCAAAATTACAGCATTACGCTGTTCTTATCAACCTGCTTTCAGTCATCTGACCGTAATAAGAGGTTTAAGTTTAGTGAAGGTAATGTATTTTTTGGCCATCCTTATTTTTTCAGGCCGATTTCGCGCAGGCGTTCGTCGAGATATTCGCCGGCTGTGATGGGCTCGTAGTGCAACGGGTTGTCGGCAGTGATGCACTTCGGCAGCGCGCTCAGGTCCATTTCTGACTTCGGGTGAAGGAAGAAAGGGATAGAAAGCCGGGGCAGGTGCCATTCCTCACGTGGTGGGTTGACCACCCGGTGAGTGGTAGACTTCAGGTAATTGTTGGTCAGCCGCTGCAGCATGTCCCCTACGTTGATGACAATCTCGTTCTCCTCAGGCATGATAGGCAGCCACTCCTCATCTTTATTGAGCAGTTGAAGCCCGCCGGCAGAAGCGCCCACAAGCAGGGTGATGAGGTTGATGTCTTCATGCTGTTCGGCCCGTATTGCCGATTCCGGTTCTTTTGTGATCGGAGGGTAGTGGATAGCCCGCAGGATGCTGTTGCCTTTCTCAATATGCGCCTCAAAGTAGTCTTCCGGCAGTTCCAGGTGGATGGCAATGGCTTTGAGAAGCTCGCCGCCGGCCTTCTCAAAAGCCCGGTAAAGCTGCAGGCCGAGTTTGGTGAAGTCCGGGATTTCATCAACATGCACATTATCCGGGTACTGAGCTTTGCGCGGATCATCGGCAGGGACTTCCTGTCCGATTTGGAAAAATTCCTTCAGGTCGGCTACTTCCGACTGCTTGGCGTGCTCTTTGCCAAAGGAGGTGTACCCCCGCTGTCCAGCCATGCCTGCAATCTCGTACTGCTCTTTAATAGGCGTGGATAACGCAAAAAATGCATTGGAAGCCTTGTAGAAGTCGTTGATCAGTTTTTCGGGTATGCCGTGGCCGGTAACGCCAACAAAGCCAATTTCGTGAAAGGCCTTGCCAAGCTCTGCTACGAAAGTTTCGCGGGCAGCAGCATCGCCTTTGGTAAACTGAGATAAGTCGACTACAGGAATTACTCTTTTGGTCATTGGTACTTATGCTTGTTTGAAAATTGCGCCGCAAAGTACCGTAATTTACTGCTTTTCAACAAGAAATTCTTCCTAAAGGATGGTTAAATCCCCTGGTCCAGAATCTGGGCAGCCGGCTGTGGTGGCCTGGACTGAGTTTGAATAATCCCGAAGGTGCCGCAGAAAAGGGCGATACCTGCAAAAATAAAACCATAGAGGTATTGATGCTCGAGAGGCCCGTCGACCTGATGCTTGATGATGTCTTCCACGTACACCATGAACCATGCAGGCAGCATGCTGATGATGAAAATGCCGAACGAAAGCGCAACTACCCGGATTTGCTTTCGGGAAAAAATGGCAGCCAGCCAGCTCATCAGCAGAGCCATCAGGCTGTAGAACTGGAAGTCCTGTGCGAATATCAGCCCGCTGAGTTGTTGGGTGTCCCCGGTGATATCAGTACCGAAGATGATCAGATTACGTGGAATATCCCCGGAAGTGTGCACTTCAATAAGTGGGGAAAATAACAGGCCCAGGGTGGCCAGAAACCCAAAAACGGGCAGGATTTGGCGGTGGAGCTTCATGGGAAAGTATCTTTAATTTGCGATAAAACCGGATCAGCTGTAAAATGTTGAGCTTCAATAGTTTTTTCCCGTGGCAGCCGGGCTTTGCCATTTAGGGACAGTCCCCTATCTTTGCGCCTACCATCAACCATACGACCTTTGAAAAAGACGCTCGTAAATATTCTGAAGTTCCTGTTGTTTTTAGGCCTGGGCCTGGGCATCCTCTACCTGGTGTACCGGAGCCAAAATGCCGCCTATCAGGAAGAATGCGCCCTCAAGGGCATCTCGGCTGAGGATTGCAGTTTATTCCAAAAAGTAGTCACGGACTTTCAGGAGGCCAACTACTTTTGGGTACTGATGGTCCTTATTGCCTTTATGATGAGCAACGTAAGCCGTGCGATCCGCTGGAGTATGCTCATCCGGCCAATGGGCTACACGCCCCGTTTTATCAATGCCTTTCTGACTACAGTGCTGGGGTATTTTGCCAACCTGGGCCTGCCACGTATGGGCGAGGTCGTCCGGGGGGCTTCCCTGGCTCAATATGAAAAAATCCCGCTGGAAAAAGTCATGGGGACCATTGTCGTTGACCGGATTATTGACGTCATCAGCATTCTGTTGGTCACCGGGCTGGCTTTTCTGTTGGAGTATGATACTATCTGGCAGTTTGTCAATGAAAAAGCCGACCTCGGCAAGCTGGCAAATTTAGGCAACCTGATGGCTATGGCCGCTGGTGTAGGGGTATTGGGCATGGCAGTATTGTACCTTTTCCACAAGCCGCTGTCCCGAACGGCAATTTATAAGAAAATCCGTGAGCTGGCGCTCGGCTTTTGGGAAGGGCTGCAGACGGTGCGTCAGCTCGACCGACCCTGGTGGTTCCTTTTCCATAGCATCAACATCTGGTTTATGTATTACCTGATGACTTACCTCTGCTTCTTTGCCTTTGCGCCTACAGCGGGCCTGCCGGCCGTAGCAGGGCTTACCGTATTCGTATTTGGAGGATGGGGCGTGGTCATCCCCTCGCCGGGTGGTATGGGCACTTACCACTTCCTGGCGCAAACGGCACTGTCTATGTATGGTATCAGTGGAGAAGATGGATTCTCCTGGGCGAATATTGCCTTCTTTTCGATTCAGTTGGGCTGCAACGTCCTGGTGGGTATCCTCGCCCTGGTCTTCCTGCCTGTTCTCAACCGCGACTATCAGCCGGGCAGTGACCGGGAGCAGATCGTGACCGCTAATGCATAATCTATGATTGAGAAGATCAAAGCGAAAATCAAGGACCGGGCAGGTGCCGCGCAGCAACGGGACGCCTGGCAGCAGCAAGGCCAAAAGGTGGTGTTTACCAATGGTTGCTTCGACCTCCTGCACTATGGGCACATCCACTACCTGGCGCAGGCGCGGGAACTGGGCGATGTGCTGATCATCGGGCTCAACGCAGCAGATTCGGTACGGCGGCTGAAGGGCCCTAACCGGCCTATCAACGATGAAACCACCCGCTTGTGGCAAATGGCCGCACTGCAGTTTGTAGATATGGTAGTCCCTTTTGAAGAAGATACCCCGGCGGCGCTTATTGAGCTGCTCAAGCCTGATGTACTGGTCAAGGGAGGCGATTATGAAATCAGTAGCATCGTCGGTGCCGATACCGTGCTCCAAAATGGTGGCGAAGTGCGCGTTTTACCTTATATTGAAGGCTACTCGACGACCTCTTTAGAAGCAAAAATCAGAAATTCATCCTAATGCAGATACGCGATGTCATTCAGTACCTGGAACAAATAGCTCCATCATCCTATCAGGCTGGCTACGATAATGCCGGGCTGATCACAGGGGACCAAGGCGCAGAAGTGAAAGGCGTGCTTTGTTGCCTGGACTCTACGGAAGCGATTGTGGAAGAGGCGATCGAAAAAGGCTGCAACCTGATTGTCGCTCATCACCCAATAGTGTTTAAGGGATTGAAAAGCCTGACTGGCCGCAACTATGTGGAACGGGTGGTGATACAGGCCATTAAGCACGATATTGCGATCTACGCTATTCATACTAATCTCGACAGCGTATATTATCAGGGCGTTAATACCCGGATTGCAGAAAAACTGCAGTTGGAAAATACCCGCATTCTGGCCCCGGCAGCGGTGATGAAGAAGCTCAGCGTTTATGTGCCTCCGGCGTATAGCGATGTGGTTCGTAAAGCCCTCTTTGCAGCCGGTGCAGGCACGCTAAACCATGAAAAAGGGCTAAGTTATGCCTCGCTTGGCGTAGGTACGCAGGACGGACAAACGGGCGCTGAGGTCAAACTCGAAGTCTTCTTTGCTTCCGGTCAGCAACCGGCCGTGCTAAGGGCGCTCCGGGATAGCGTTCCGGAAGCGCAACTGCCCTACGAGCTGAGCAGCATTGAGAATAAGAGTGCGCTTGTCGGCTCCGGCATGGTTGGCCAACTGGTAAAGCCTATGAAGGAAGAAGCCTTCCTTAAGCACCTGAAAAAAGCAATGGATGTCAATGTCATCCGGCATACCGCATTATTGGGTAAGCCCGTTAATACGGTAGCCGTTTGCGGCGGTGCAGGGGGCTTCCTGCTGGGAGCTGCCAAGGGGCAGGGTGCGGATATTTTTATCACAGCCGACTACAAATACCACGAATTCTTCGATGCAGACGGGCAAATCATCATCGCAGATATCGGGCACTTTGAAAGTGAGCAATTTACAATACAGCTGTTGCAGGAGATTATTTCTCAGAAATTTAGTAATTTTGCCGCTTATTGCACGGAAGTCACAACGAATCCCGTTCATTACTTGTAGTATAATGCAGTACTACTTCATCTGATCACTACTAAATCGATATAAAATAATGGCAGGAGAACCCACTGTTGCGGAGAAGCTGAAAAATTTATTCGAACTCCAAACCATTGATTCCAAGATTGATGAGATTGAAATCCTGAAGGGGGAGCTGCCGATAGAGGTGAGCGACCTGGAAGATGAAATTGCCGGCTTGGAAACCCGTATCAACCGCCTGACGGACAACATCGCTGAGTTTGACTCAGAAATTTCAAAGCACCGCGCCAACATCAAGGAGGCGGAAGCATTGATTGAGCGGTACAATACACAGCTGGATAATGTAAAGAACAACCGCGAATACGACGCTCTGATGAAGGAGCTGGAAATGCAGAACCTGGAAATCCAGCTTTCTGAAAAGAAAATCCGCGGCGTGGAAAAAGACAAGGAGCGCAAGGCCGAAACCCTGGAAGCTAATCAGGAACGCCTCGACCGCAAGTCCAAGGACCTCGCGACCAAGAAGGTAGAACTCGAGGAAATCATCAAGAAGACAGAAAAGGAAGAGCAGAAGCTGCGCAAGGAAGCTGAAAAGTGGCGTAAGAAGATCGAAGACCGCCTCCTGCGTGCTTACGACCGCACCCGCACCAACTACCGCAATGGCCTGGCCGTGGTGACCGTTGAGCGGAATGCCTGTGGTGGCTGTTTCAATATGATCCCGCCACAGTTGCAGCTGGAGATTGCGATGCAGAAAAAAATTATCGCCTGCGAGCACTGCAGCCGTGTTTTGGTGGATGACACCATTGCTGCTGAAGTAACCGGGGAGACAGAAGTGGCATAGCCCTGAGGTCTTTCATTGTTGAAGAAGCCCCGATAAGCCTGTTTTGTGCTATCGGGGCTTCTTCCGTTTATGCGCTGCGCTGCTGATGTCCTTAATGTCTGTTATCTTTGTGCCAAACCAAATGATATGCACGCCCTCCGGTTCTCCATATTCGTTTTGCTTTTCCTGGCCACCTCCCTGAGCTGCGCAGCGGGCAAGTATTTCCATTTCACTGCGGATGCTAAAACCGCCTATGAAAAAGCTACTGACCTCCGGTTTGGAGAAGCCTATGCCTTGCTGGCCAAAGTACGCCTGCAGGAACCGGATAATCTCATAGTACACCACATTGAGAATTATATCGACTTCTTCAAGTTGTACATCAATGAAAACGAAGAGGAGTACAAGCAGCTAAAAGTGAAGCGCGATCGCCGGCTCGCCACGATTGTGGAGAAGGGCAATCCCAACTCGCCTTACTACCGTTTCGTACAAGCTGATATCCGGTTGCAGTGGGCCCTGGTGCGCTTACGGTTCGAAGACTACCTTGGCGCTTTTACAGAAGTGAGCAAAGCTTATAAGCTCCTGAAAGAGAATGAAGCCCTGTACCCCGACTTTATGCCCAATAAGAAGGACCTGGGCATCCTTCATGCCATGGTGGGCACTATTCCGGATAGTTACAAATGGGGCGTCAAACTGCTGGGCGGGCTGGAAGGTACTATCGAAGAAGGGCGGCGCGAAGTGGAAACGGTGCTGAAGTACGCGGAGGCCCACGACTTCGTTTTTGAAAAGGAAACCAAGGTACTCTACGCGCTGCTGTTACTGCACCTCGAAAATAAGGGGGATACCGCATGGCAGGCCGTCAACAAAGCGGGCCTTTCGCCCCGGCAAAGCCCTTTAGAATGCTTTGTGATGGCGCATGTGGCTATGCGGACCGGTCGTAATGATCAGGCCATAGAGCTGTTGCAGCTGTACCCGAAGAGCGGCGCTTACTTCAGTTTTCCTTACCTGGACTATATGCTCGGGCTGTCCAAGCTTCGCCGGCTGGACCGGGATGCTGCCCCGTACTTCAAAGCCTACCTGAGCGCCTACAACGGGCGGAACTTCATTAAGGAAACCTACCAGAAACTCGGCTGGCAATCTCTGATCAATGGCAACGAAGCAGGCTATAAAAGGCATATGCTTAATTGCATTGCCCATGGCTATTCGGTAGCCGGGGGCGACAAAAATGCCCAGCAGGAGGCGGAATCCGGCATCGTACCGAATCTCGACTTACTGCGCGCCCGCCTTCTCTTCGACGGAGGATATTTCCAAAAAGGCTACCAATTGCTGGCCAAACAAGCTACAGATAGCTTTAAGGGGGTCCATGAGTTGGAGTATTTCTACCGCCTGGGCCGGTTGCTGCACGGTATGGACCGGTATGAGGAAGCCCTGCGGCACTATCAACTGACGTTGGACAAGGGCGCTGATTCTCCGTGGTTTTACGCTTGCAATGCCGCCCTGCAAATGGGCATTATCTACGAAGAGCAAGGAAAGCGCACCCAGGCAAGGGCAGCCTACGAGCGCTGCCTGGGCCTCAAGCCCGAAGAATACCGCGTTGGCCTTCATCAAAAGGCCAAAGCAGGCCTTACCCGTTTGGAACAGTAAGGTTTCTATTGTTCATTCAGGCTCCAGTCGTACTCAAGGTAGGAAACTTCTGCGTCCGCGTTGACCTCTACCGGCGCATACCGATTGATGTACTCGATAATTGACATTCCACCCGCTTTGAAGTCGCCGCCGTACCAGGTGAAAATTTTGGATAGCTTCGCGGAATTTGGGCTCACCTTATTCTTGCTCTCGTCGGCAAGGAAGGCTTCGGCTGCCTGTGTGAGTTGGTCATCGAGTGTTTCAGGCGTATAAGCCCGGTTGTGCAGTTTGGGGCAGGACCGCGCAGCACAATTGACTGCAAAATGGATACGGGGCTCCTCAAATTTTGGGCGGATGATACCGTGCTCTATGTTATTCAGGTCATAAGTCTGCCCCTCGATTTCAATAAACTTGATATCCCAAACGGTATTCACGAAGGGTATGCCGTTTTTGATGTCCTTTATACTTTCCACAGGATAGTGGTCGGCCACCAATTTTACCGTAAAGGCATTATAGGCATTGATCCAGTATGCCAGGCGCTCGTCCCGGGACCAGTGCTTGTCGTTGGGATGGTGCTGCCGCAGCAGGTCTAAATAGTTGTTCAGGCGTGCGCTATCGGCAAGGAAGCCCTGATAGTCGACTAACCCCTCTGCGGTCACGTGCTTTTGGAGGAGGCTGTCCCAGATGCGGTGGTCAATGGGCTTGGAATCAGAAGCATAGTCGCTGACTTTACAACCGCTAAGCAAGGCGGCAAATACAAATAGCAGGCAATAACGCATGGACGGGTTTTATTGTCATAACGCGTCCTTTGGCATAAAGTTAGCACCACTGCATATCGGCTCCTCTTAAATGTCCGGTCCGGGACTACTCTTCCTTCAAATCATACTCTGAAAGGATCGCCTGCCATCGGCTGCTTTCCAGTACGCTGAGCATAATGGGGTTAATCCGGTCCGCCAAAGCACTGCCTTTGGGCAGGCCGTAGCTGTAGTACTGTGTATTGAAGCGGTAGGGGAGAACCTGTAGCTCTGTGCGGTTGCCGCTAAGGATTTCGTACTTCAGGATGGGCTCGTCGTATACAAAAGCATCAATCTCTCCGGATTCGAGTGCATCCAGGCCTGCCTGTACATTATTGTAAGGCCGGGCAGGCACATAGTTGTCTTCGAGGAACCGAAGGCTGGCTGAAACCGCCACAGAACCTACCTCATGCTGCCGCAATTCCTGTAAGCTTTCAATGTCGCCACTCAGCTGATTTACCGTTAGGGAAGAAGCGATACTTGCCGTAAGGCCGGAAATGATAATAATGGCCGTAAACATCCATACCAGCGCGACGATCCTGCCGCCAAGTGAGCGTGGAGATTTGTCGCCGTAGCCTACCGTTGTCATCGTGACGGCCGACCACCATATGCCTTCCCACATGCCCTGCCAGCCATCGGGGAACTCCTCCGGATTGGCTTTGCGCTCGAACAGCCAGGCAATGAAACCAAAAATGAAAATGACAATAAACAGCACAAAAATTGCCTTTATAAAATTCACAGAGAAGAATTTTTTAACAAAAGCCAGGGCGCTATGCAAGCCGCTGCTGCTGTGTGTAGCCACGGCGGAAGAAGAAACGAAAAACGGCTGCGTGAATTCCATCCGTTCTATGCGGCTACTGGTGACTGTCAGCGGATTAATAGCTATATCAAGCTTTCCGGCTTCCAACTGATCCAGCATGTCGCTAAGGGTAAGTTCCTGTAATTCGTAAGCCTGCCCGAGTTCAGATGCCACCTGCTCCCATAGCCAGGCGCTGATACCCTCAAAGCGGTTTGTATTTTTTTTAAACAGGAAAGGTGGGGACTCTTTTACACCTACCTTTAATATTGACAAGCTATCTAAATAAAGGGTGGTTTTTTGCCCATTTGAAGTAGATAAAAAAGCAAATGTGAATATTAAGTACGTAATAATGTGCTTGTTTGTCATTTATTTTCGATTTTTGTGCCCAAAATAAGCAATACGAGTTTCTAAGTTAAATAAAAGTGGTGTGTTTAGCACACTGCTTGGTCCATGTTTATTCTTAATTAAACACTAGTTTTATGAATCGTACTTTACAAATGACTCGCCACTTCCTTGGGCTGGTCCTGCTGTTCGTATGCAGTAGCACCATGCTGGCACAAGCGGGTGGGAGAACCATTACTGGTACTGTAACTGATAATGAAGGGGAGCCTCTCATTGGTGCCAACGTTTACGTGAAAAAGACGATAAAAGGTACCGTGACGGATTTCAACGGCGCCTATGAGCTGCCGATCGCTGAAGATGCGGAAGTCCTCGTCTTTTCCTATGTTGGCTTTAGCACTAAAGAGGTTGCTATTGAAGATGGCAGGGATACCTATGACGTTGAGCTGAGCTCTCAAATTGAGCTGGACGAAGTAGTGGTAACTGCCCTTGGTATCGAGCGGGAAGAGAAAGCCCTGGGCTACTCGGTCCAAAAGCTGGGTGCTGAGCAAATTGCAAAAGTCAAGCCGACCAACGTCACTAACGCCCTGGCGGGTAAAGCATCCGGTGTATACGTGACAGGTAGCTCCGCTGGCCCAACCGCATCTTCCAATATTAACATTCGGGGCGCAGCATCACTGTTGGGCAATAATCAGCCACTATTCGTGGTCAATGGTATTCCAATTACCAACGATCTGTACAGCTTTGATGATGGCCTTAACGGCTCTACCACCATCGACTTTGGTAACGCAGCACAGATCGTCAACCCTGACGATATCGCTTCCATTAATGTACTGAAAGGGCCAGCCGCATCTGCACTTTATGGTTCGCGCGCCGCAAACGGTGTGATCCTGATCGAAACCAAGACGGGCAAAGATGCAGAGGGTTGGGGTGTGCAAATTAACTCCACAACTATGGCTCAGACCATCCTGAAGCTGCCCAACTACCAGAATGAATTTGGTTTTGGTGGTGGTGGCAAGTACAGCTACATTGATGGTACCAATTACATCGGCGATAAAGAATACTACGAGGCGTATGGTGAGAACTGGGGCCCGCGCATGAACGGGCAGCTGATCAAGCAGTTCAACTCCGATGGGCAACCTGCTCCGTTTACGCCAGCTGAAGACAATATCCGCAACTTCTTCCGTACGGGCATTTCCAGCATCAATAACATCGCGATCAACAATAAATCAGAGGATGGCGATTTCCGACTTTCCTACACGAACACCTCTAATCGTGGGATCGTACCTAATACCAACCTGCAGCGTAATACATTTCAGACGAGCATTGGCCGTCAGCTCTTTGACGACCGCCTCAATGTGCGCCTGAATGCTATGTACGTGCGCTCCGGCTCTGATAATGTGCCGAACTCCGGCTACGATGAGTCTTCTTCCGTGATGTACGGCTGGCTCTGGTATCCGCGGCAGGTAGCTATTGACGACTTGCGCGACTACTGGGAGCCTGGCCTCGAAGGCGTACAGCAGCGCTATGTGGAGGACCTTTGGGTAAACAATCCCTGGTTTGTTGCCAATGAAAATACCAACAGCTTCAGCAGCAACCGTGTCATTGGTAACCTGCAGCTGTCTTATGAACTGAATGATAACTTTGATATCCGCCTGCGCTACGGTGCAGACGTAGTAGATGATGAGCGGGCCTACCGCCGGGCACCTTCCACCAAGGCCACACCGGGAGAGAATGGCAGCTATCGCGAGGATGAAATCTCCTTTACAGAGACGAATGCTGAGGCACTGATCGGTTATCATACCGACCGGGGCAACGGTTCCCGCTTCGCACTTGATGTAAAGCTTGGTGGCAACATCATGCGGCAAAACGCCAACTTCCTGGTCGCCAACAACCCGGAGCTCAAGTTTGCAGGTACGAGCGAAAGTATTTACACCCTTGCCAATGCTCGTTCCGGTGTTTTGGTAGAGTCTCAGAAAACCACTACCGGTATCAACAGCTTGTTTGGTATCGCGACCATTTCATTTGACGATTTCCTTTACCTCGATGCATCGCTTCGGCAGGATTGGAACAGTACCTTGGTGAACCCTGAACTGGGGATTGATGGATCAGATTACGACTTCCTGTACCCTTCTGTTTCGATGAGTGCTGTACTGAGCGAAAAGCTCAACCTTGGTGCTAATTCTGCCCTCTCCTTCCTGAAGCTGAAAGGAGCATACGCAGAAGTCGGTAATGGTGCACCGCCTTATTCGTTCGGTAACACCTTTACGCCACAGGCTGCCTTTGGTGCCACATCGGTTTTCACAACCAACCGCACCGTAGCCGACCCGGACCTGACCAACGAACGTACCCGTGCCATCGAAGTAGGTGTGGATGTTCGGTTCCTGAATGATCGCCTGCGTTTGGACGCGACATACTACAACATGCTTAGCTTCGATCAGGTGATCACCCTGCCTGTTGCGGCAACAAGTGGTTACGACTTCAGCCTTACCAACGGTGGCGAAATCCGCAACGAGGGTATCGAGCTGATGCTGAGTGCCACACCGGTAAAGCGCCGCAACTTCAGCTGGGACGTGATGCTGAACGTAGGCCACAACCGCGCTATCGTGGAAAGCCTGCCGGACATTATCACCAGCGGGCGTTACAGCATTATCGCCGATGTATTCCCCGGGGATGAAGGTGGCGCAGACCTGGAGTACGTTGCTGAGGAAGGCGAATTGCTCGGCCAGCTTTATGGCCTTGGTTTCCAGCGGGTGGAAGGCGGTCAGTATGATGGTCAGATTATTCACGAAAACGGACTGCCACTGCTCACAGAAGAGAAAGTGTCTGCCGGGTCTTTCCAGCCGGATGCCCGTATCGGTGTCTACAATACTCTGAACTTTGGGAACATCAGCTTTGGCTTCCTGTTTGACGGCCAGATAGGCGGTAACATCTACTCCCGTACCCATGCGCTTATGAATACCGGTGGTACAATTACCAACGAGGATGACCCACACCTTGACCTGCTCACAACAGAGGGCCGTACGGTCTACAGTGTAGACTACGATGCCAATGGCGCCCCTGTTTACACCCTTGAGCAAGCCGGGGGGGTAATAGGGTCAGGTGTGAAGAACATCGGTACGGATGAAAATCCGGAATACGTGCCTAACGACGTACCCGTAGAGCCAGGTGGAGCCGGCTACACCGGTTATTTCTACAACTACTATGGCAACGGATTCAACCGTGACAATATTGAAGCCGCAACTTACGATGCTACCTATGTGAAGCTCCGTGAGGTGAGCCTTTCTTACCGCATCCCATCAGGTGTGCTGGAATCGGCAGGCATCGCCAACGCCAGCATCTCACTTGTAGGGCGCAACCTGTTACTTTTTACCAATGTGCCATCTATCGACCCGGAGACCTACTCCATCCGGAACGGCTTATTTGTAAATGGCTTTGAGAGTACGCAGCTGCCATCTGTAAGAAGCTTCGGTTTCTCTCTCAACCTGGGCTTCTAACTAAAAAAAGCTTGAAACGCATTCGGGGGAGGAAGGGCTTTCCTGCCTCCCTATTTTTCAAGACAAAAAAGACATTTATGAAATTTTTCAAATCTATATCACTCCTCTTAGTGCTGGCCGGGCTGTTCATGGTTTCCTGCGAGCAATTTGACGAGTTTAACGAAAACCCGAACGAGCCGACGACAGTTTCTCCCGACGTGCTCATGGCTTCGGCTATCCGAAACAGTGTGAATACCACCACTGAAGAGTCTTTCCTCCTGGGCAATAACATCGCGCAGCTGAGCGCCAAGACCCTCCGGAATGAGGTAGATGCTTATAACTGGAACGCTTTCCCAACCGTATGGGAAGGGCTCTACGGCAGCCTGACTGATGTGTATGCTGTGGAAGAAATTGCGATTGAATCAGAGAATGCCCACCTCGAAGGTGCGGCAATCGTCCTGCGCAGCTGGATTTTCTCCGTACTGACGAACGCTTATGGCGATGTGCCTTACTTCGAGGCCATTAGCGGGCTGCAGGATAATTTCACACCGGTGTATGACCCGCAGCCTGAAATCTACGCGGACCTGCTGAGTGAGCTGGAGCGTGCAAGCAATCTGTTGTCCTCTTCCAACGGCGGCTCTATTGCCGGCGACCTGATCTTTAATGGCGACGCTTCCAAGTGGCAGAAATTTGCGAATACCCTTCGTTTGCAGCTCCTGATGCTTGCCAGTAACCAACTGGATAATGCAGCAGCTGATTTTGCAGCTATCGTGGACGGTGGCAATATTATGGAAAGCAACGACGACAACGCCACTCTGACGTACCTCAACGCTTTCCCCAATCAATTTCCTTTGATCCCCCTGAAAACAGGTGACTTTGATGCGGTGGCGATCAGCTCCACCCTCGTAGCCCACCTGACAGATTACGATGACCCTCGTCTGTTCCGCTATGCACGGCCGGACAACGATATGTACACCACGGAAGGCGCTTTTAATGGTGCGGACAACGGCAATAATACCGATGATTGTAGTAAAACAGGCTCCCGTTTGGGTGCTGCTTACTATGTGGACGGTTCACAAACAACGGCAAGCCAATTGGGCATCGATCTGGCAAAAGGAATTATGATGACCTATGCTGAGGTAGAATTCCTGCTGGCAGAAGCAGTTGCCAAAGGTTGGATATCCGGCGATGTGGAAAGCCACTACCGTAACGGTATTGCCGCTTCCATGGAGTACCATCAGGTCGATTTGTCCTCTACGCAGTGGTCTTCCTTTGAAGACTTTTATGACAATTCCGGTGTCGCATACGAAAAAGTCACAGACATCTGGGAGCAGAAGTGGGTCGCATTATTTTTTCACGGCTTGCAGCCCTATTTTGAGCTGCGCCGCTGGTACCATGAAAGTGGCATGAGCTGGGACGGTATCCCATTTCTCAATCCGCCCTGCGCCAATGTCAATGATGACGAACTGCCCCTCCGTTTCCTCTACCCTGGTCAGGAGATCAGCCTGAACGAAGCGAATTACAATGCTGCAGTCGACCGCCTTGGCGGTTCTAACTCCCAAAACGCTTCCATGTGGCTGGTGCAGTAAATGCACTCATTGCAGAGCGTTGAATTTAGATGCGCGTGTGCCACCTCTGGTAAGGAGAGGTGGCACACTTGTGTTTTGGGCAAGTCTTTAATCATTGCAACCAACAGGTTTATGTCTAAGAAGTATTTTGACATCCACGCCCCGGTTTTTTATCCTTCGGCTATCATCATTCTGATTTTCATTGGGCTGACGCTGGGGATAGGGGAGCCCATGGAAGAGATTTTTTCAAAAACCACTGCCGGGATCACCACTAATGCCGGGTGGCTGCTGGTGCTGGCTGTTAATATATTCCTGGCATTTTCGCTCTACTTCGCATTCAGCAAGATGGGGAAGATTCGGCTTGGCGGCCCCAAGGCCAAACCTGACTTCAGCACCTTTGCCTGGTTTGCGATGCTTTTCTCTGCGGGCATGGGGATCGGGCTGCTCTTTTTTAGTGTGGCAGAGCCTATTCTTCACTATTCCAATCCTCCGCGTGGTGCCACCAATCCTGCTACTGCCGCACAGGATGCCATGAAGTTTACCTTTCTTCACTATGGGCTGCATGCGTGGGCTATTTATGCTATCGTTGGTATGTCCCTCGCCTTTTTTACCTTCAATAAAAAACTGCCCCTGACGCTACGCTCGGTATTTTATCCACTTTTGGGTGACCGTATTCACGGGCCTATAGGGAACATTATTGACGTAGTAGCCGTGGTGGCCACGCTGTTTGGGCTGGCTACTTCCCTTGGGTTTGGGGTGCAACAGGTTTCGGCTGGGCTGGCCCACCTTTTTGACACGCCGGATACGGTTTCCATGCAGGTCTTTTTGATCGCTGCGATTACGGGTGCAGCTACGGTATCTGTTGTGTTGGGGCTCGACAAAGGCGTACGGGTGCTCAGCGAACTCAATATGCGCATGGGGCTGATTTTCCTGATTGCCATGCTTATCCTGGGGCCTACTGTATTCCTGATGGATTCCTTTATTCAGAATACCGGCGCTTATCTGCAGGAGCTGATTTCCATTGGTGCCTGGACGGAGTCCTATGCCGGTACCACCTGGCAGCACGACTGGTCTGTATTTTACTGGGCCTGGTGGATCTCCTGGTCCCCATTTGTGGGGATGTTTATCGCCCGGGTGTCGAAGGGGCGTACGGTGCGGGAGTTCTTCCTGGGCGTACTGCTCGTGCCATCTTTACTGACGTTTTTGTGGATGTCTGTTTTTGGGGGGTCTGCCCTTTTTCTCGAGTTGAATGGAATAGGAGATATAGCCACGGCTGTGAATGAAAATATAGCTACAGCCTTGTTTGTACTATTGGAAGAGTATCCGTGGAGTTTTGTCACCTCTATTATTGGTATCTTGCTGGTGACCAGTTTTTTTGTGACTTCTTCAGACAGCGGTTCGCTGGTGATTGACAGCATCACTTCCGGTGGAAAACTGGACGCGCCAGTGGGGCAGCGTATTTTCTGGGCCCTTTCGGAGGGTGCGGTGGCAGCCACCCTGCTTTTAGGAGGCGGTTTGAAAGCCCTTCAGACTGCTGCGATCTCTACCGGTCTGCCATTTACGCTATTGCTGTTTGTAATGTGTTACAGCTTGTACAAAGGGCTGTCCAGGGAATTTGAAGATATGCAACAGCAAAAACAGCTGAAGGAACGGGAATCCTACCGGCAGGTTTTGTCTGAACTCATTGCCAAGCGGCAGAAAAAAAATAAAGTCGATTAGCCTATGGTTGCCTACAAATCAATATTATTGGGTCTGGACCTTACGGATATGGACCAGGTTATGCTGCGTTATGCCCGGTTTCTGTGCGAAGCGCTTCCGGGCGTTGAGCGGATCTGTTTTCAGCACAATATCCGTTTTGACTATCCTGAAGAAGCTGAATCTCTTCTGGAAGAGCTGGAGCGTCCGCTTTCGGAGCTCATTGGTGAAGAAATTGAAGAAAACATTGATACTCACTTCCTGCAGCAGAATAGCGGCAAGATGCCAGATGTGGATTGGGAAGTTATGGTCACAGAAGGCAGCTCTACTGCTCAGGAGATTGTAAAAACCGCTAATGCCCAGGGGGCGGAGCTGATCGTAGTCGGCAAAAAACTATCCTATCAGGGCTCCGGGCAGGTGGCCGAAAAAGTCCTTAGGCAGGCTTCTTTGAAATCAGATCTGCTGGCTGTGCCGGAAACGGCTCCGCACCATATGGAGCGTATCCTTGTACCGATTGATTTTTCTCAGGTGTCCAGGCGGGCCCTACTGGCAGGCAAACGGATTAAAGATTCGGTAGAGGGCGTACTGACGAGCCAGCATGTATATACCATTCCGATGCACTATTTTCCCTTCATCCCGGTGCAGGGGTTCCGGAAGTCTATGAAAGAGGAGGCAGAAGACCAGTATAAGCGTTTTCGGCGGGGGCTGCCAGAGCCACTGCAGGACACTTCCTGTGTTTTTACGTACAGTGAGGACCGCACTACGGCTCAGGCGGTATACGATTTTGCTATTCAAAAGAGTAAAGACCTGGTGATCATCGGGTCCAAGGGGCGCAGCAATATTCCGGCCATGCTGCTGGGCAGCACAGCCATACAATTACTGAACTTCGATTTCCATATCCCGGTATTGATTGTCCGGTAAACTCAGGGGTTCAGTTGCTCACCGCAGTATTTGCAATGTATGGCATCATGATCGTGCCCTTCCTGTCCACAGTAGCGGCAGGCCTGAGTATTGGCCTTGCCGCTCTTGTACTCTTTGACAAACTCGGCGGAGACGATGCCGGTGGGTACCGCAATAATGGCATAGCCCAGGATCATGACAACGGCCGAGATCAATTGGCCCAGTTCCGTACGGGGGGTGATATCGCCGTAGCCAACGGTAGTAAGGGTAACTACGGACCAGTAGACACCCCGGGGGATGCTGGAAAAACCTTCGTTGCTCCCTCCTTCAATGAGGTACATCAGTGCGCCAATGATAATCACGAGCAGGGAGACGAAAGTTAGGAAAACTGTTATTTTAGCCCGGCTTGCCCGCAGCGCCTGTATGATAATATCTCCTTCGTTGATGAAGTGCGCCATTTTGAATATCCGGAAAATCCGGATCAGCCTAAAGGCCCGGATAATCAGGAAATACTGGGCTGTAGGCAGAAACAGCGCCAGGTAGGATGGCAAAATAGCCAATAAGTCGATAATGCCGAAAAAGCTGGTTGCGTACTTCATGGGCCGAAGCACGCAGTAGAGGCGCAGCAGGTATTCTATGGTGAAAAAGACTGTGAAAACCCATTCCACTACAGTGAATAAGGTTGCATACTGGCGTTGGAGGGGCTCTATACTCTCCAGCATTACTGTCAATACGCTAGCGGCAATAAGGATCAGCAGGATGACATCAAAAGCTTTCCCCTCGGGCGTATCTGCTTCGAAGATGATCTCATGAAGTTTGTCCCGGAATGTGGAAGATTCAGACTGCGGCATGTAATAGTGGCGTTAATGCTTGCCGTTAAATTAGGGCTTATTGAGTGATTTTGAAAATGGAACAGGAACATCTGCTCATCAACCAGGTGCTGAAAGTTAGTTTTTGGAGTATGATCAGGCAGGAGTGCCCTGGCCAAAATCAAGGGCCATGGCACTCTGTTACCGGTATCATCCGGATAGTCGTAGCACAAATCCCTAACAGCGAGCAGGAAATAAGTGCCAGCTATAATTTATATTGCGAAACCTATAATCTATCTTTGCAAAAGTTATTTATTGTGTCAGGCCCCCTTTTTTTAAGATTAATACGCCACAATTTTAAATTGGTGTAACAATTAATCGAAAATAGTCGTATATTTGAAAGTGCATTTGGGGCTGTTAGTATTTTAACTGCTAAAACAAAATAGCCTTGTTCAAAGCCATAATAATTGAAGATGAAGCCAAAGGGCTGAACAACCTGAAAAATCTGCTCAAAGAGCATTGTCCTCAGGTGAACGTTATTGGAGACGCAGGTTCGATTAGCGAAGGTGCCGCACTTTTAGAGGAGGAGTCTCCGGATGTGGCATTTTTGGATATTAGCTTGCCGGATGGTCTGGTTTTCCAGCTACTGAACCAAATTCGTCCCATTGACTTTGAAGTAATATTTGTAACAGCCTATGAAGAATATGCTGTCAAGGCTTGTGAATACAGTTCGATAGGCTACATACTTAAGCCTATTGACCCGGATGCGCTTAAGGAGGCAGTCTCCCGCATACATTTGCGGCAAGACTCAGAAGTAGAAAAAAGGCTGGACTTATTTAACAGCTACTACAATAATCCGAACGCTTTCACTAAGATGAGCATCTCTGCTCTGGATGGTATCTATTTTGTGAACATCGCAGATATCGTCCGTTTCGAAGCAGAAGACAACTACACTCATATTTATCTTAAAAGCGGAGAGCGCATAACAGCTTCAAAGACCATCAAGGCCTACGAAGATTTGTTGGCACCCTTCAATTTCTATCGAGTCCACAAACGCCACGTGATCAACCTAAATTTTATGCGGAAGTTCGTCAAGGGAGACGGTGGCTACCTCGTCATGGATGATGATATTCAGATAGAAGTTTCCCGCCGCCGCCGGCCAGCTTTCATGGAAAGAATGAAAAGGTTGCAAGAGGGGCTCTAAGCCTGTCCTGCCATTGCCGCTCAATATTGAGCAACAGAACAGACACCACTCAAATTCAACCATTACGTTTTGTAGCGGTTGAGGTCCTTGTATTGTTGTAATAGGATTCCCATAACAGATCTACACAAAACACTTAACGATTTACAAACGCATAAGCACCTGTCTTGTCTGGTGTGAAGAGCAATCACATAGGAAAGCCGTCTATGCAAGATATAAATATATCAAGCTTACGGCCACAATGCTTCGGTGCATTGGATTGTTTTTTTACTTTTACGGACGCACAGGCAAGTGATAATGCTTATGTTATTAAAAGCCCGTGCAGAAAATCTAATTTACTATGGGAAGATCAAAGAAGAACCTCGATGACATTAAGAAGGAGCTAAAGTCGATCAAAAAAGAGGATATGAAAAAGATCGTCGGTGGTAAAAAGGGTAAAAAGAAAAATTGGAATAAAGGCTGTGGCGGCATAGTCCCTCAGTAATTTTCAAAATATTTACCCCCTTCTGGAGATGGCTATACCTATTCACTTAGGCATAGCCATTTTTTATATTTGTCTTCTGTTGAAATTGTTCTGAAACATTCCGAACTTACGAAGATGAACCTCTAAACTGGTGTGCCTGCATTTTAGGTGCCCTATTGGAATTTACCCCTTTTGATAACCGCTCCTTATAAGGTTATCGCAACCTACATTTCTTTATTATGTTTATCGAAGCCTCCGAACAACGTGTCGTTAATGTACAGCAGCTGGAGAATAAGCTCAACCTGCAACCGGACCCCAGGCAGCGGCTGGTGCTGCTGGATAAGCTGATCGCCCATTACGTGTTTTCCAATATCGAGCGTGCCGAAGAACTCCTCGGGGAGCTTTACAAAATACTCCGGGACATCGAAACGCCCGATCTGCTGCTGAATTATCACCTCTACGAAGCTACGATCAAAAATCAGATGTACGACTACGACGAGGCAGAGTTCCATTATCAAACTGCGATGGCTATGTTGCAGGAACGAGGAACGGTGAACCAGCAGACAGAAGTCTATATTGACTATGCCGGCCTGTGTATCAATAAGACAGACATGGAGCGGGCGCACGATTACCTGACCAAAGCGGGGAAAATCCTGAAAACCTTTCCGAGTGAACGCCTGAAAGCCCGACTGATATGCCGGGAAGGGTTCCTGCAGCTCCACTACGGCAACTACTCTAAAGCCATCGAAATGTTGCTGCAGGCTGATAAGATGATCACCATGCTTCAGTCGCCGTTGGATTTGAAGGATTATTACTTTCTCACGCTCATCCATTCCGGGCTGGGACAGATCTATGAAGGCAACGACGAGCCTGAAAAAAGTATCCGTGCACGCCGGAAGGTGGTGGAAATGTGCGAACAGATGGGCATTCGTACCCGCTTGTCCTGGCACTACCTGAGTGTCGGTAAAAGCTACATGGCGCAGGGGGAGCAGGAAAACGCAGAAGGCTTCTTCCGGCTTGCATTGGAAAATGCGGATGACGCCAGCGAAGATGCGCGTGCCAATGCCTATGCCAACCTTGGCTTCTGCTATATGGAACGCGATCAGTATCAAAAAGCACTTGAGCTGTTCGATCTTGCTCATGAGGTCTATTCACAAAAGCCGGAAAAAAACAACAAAAACTTCTCCAACGTAGCCCTGTGGCGGGGAGAAATCTTCCAAAAACTGAACGATGCGGAGCAATCCCTGAAGCAGCTGGAAATGGCACTCCATTTTGCGGAAAAAACAGAGGATTACCAGCAAATCGCCAATATCTGTAAGGAACTGGCCGCCTTTCACGCCCGGCATTCGGACTATAAACTGGCTTATCAGTATCAGTGCAAGCACGATGAGTATATAGAGCGCTATCATAAAGATGTGGACCAGCGTAAACAGCGCGAAGTGGAAGCCAAATATGAGGCGGAAAAGAAGCGGCAGGAGACTGAATTGCTTGAGCTGAAAGCCACGCGCCTGCAGCTAAAGGCACTGCGCGCCCAGATGAACCCCCACTTCATGTACAATGCCCTGAACTCTATTCAAAACTACATCACCTCTCACGATGTGGACTCGGCCACAAAATACCTGGCCAAGTTTGCCCAGCTCATGCGGCGAAGCCTGGAGTACTCAGATCTGGAAGTGATTTCTCTGGAGGATGAAATTGAGTTCCTGGAGCAGTACCTCGTTATCAATGAAAAACTCCGCTTTGAGCATAAGCTGAGCTACGAAATCATTATTGATGAAGAAATAGAGGAAGACATCCTCTGTGTGCCTACAATGATCATTCAGCCTTACGTTGAAAATGCCATAGAGCACGGACTGCGTACCCGGGAGAACGGGCTGATCAAAGTATTCTTTTTTCTGTTTGATGAGCAAACCATCTTATGCCGGGTGGAAGACAATGGTATTGGCCGGGACAGAGCACTACAACTTCAGATGAATGACCCCCGCTATCAGAACCACCGCTCCCGGGGGACAAGCATTACCGAAAACCGGCTTCGCATCCTACACAATAATAACGCCCAGAAAGAGGAGGTCTTCGTGCATACGCATGACCTCAGAGACCCCGAGACCGGCCTGCCTTTAGGTACCCGGGTAGAAATCAAGATTCCTATCCTTGAGATCAAGGTCAGCCCATCGTCCCAGTCTGCCTCCTCTTTATAGGCCGCTTCCTCCCGTTAGATAATTTAACCCTGCCATTAACGGGCCCAAACGGACCGTACCCGGAAAGGTGCTTCCAAAGACATATGCAAAACCTTATCTTGCTAACAGTTTTCTCATAGTATGTTTGTTTGAACCTCCTGCACCCAACACCGGTGCAGGTTTTTTTATGCCATTTTCTATCCCAGCTGCACCTTAATCTCCTCCAGCCTTCCCGCTTTCTAATTGCCCCTCTGTTCACCTATTAGCTTTTCTTAAATTTGACCGTGTAGTTTTCTCATAGTATGTTAGTGCTCCTACATTCAGTCTCCCCTGATGTAGGAGTTTTTTTGTGGAGTTGGCCCCTTGGGCGCCCGTCAGGATGATGGATATACCAGTGCGGGCCATTTTTTCTTACTGCCCAGCGGAAAAACTCCGGGAAATACATGCACCATGACTTCTGCACCTTTGCGTACCCGGTTGGCCCCAACGCCCAGCGGATTGTTGCATCCCGGCAACGGGCTGTCCTTTATTATGACCTGGGCTGTTGCCCGTGCGAAAAACGGGCATGTCGTACTTCGTATAGATGACCTTGACAAAGCGCGTACCCGTAAGCCCTTCGTCGAAGATATATTCAGGACATTGGAATGGTTAGGTTTGAACTATGATGAAGGCCCAACCGGCGCAGATCACTTTTTTTCTCACTGGTCACAGCACACCAGGCTGGACTATTACCAGCACTTTCTGCAGCAGCTAAGGCAACAAGGGCAACTGTTTGCCTGTACCTGTAGCCGAAAGCAAATCCAGGCACTTAGTCCGGATGGCAGTTATCCCGGCACCTGCCTTACCCGTGAATTAGGCTTTAATGCTCCCCAGACAGCATGGCGCATCCTGCCTCCGGAGCCGGGGCAATCCGTTGAGGTCAATAAGTGGCGCGAAGGGCAGCAAACGGTCACTTTGCAGGAAATTGACGCCTTTGTGGTGCGCCAAAAGAATGGGTTTCCAGCCTACCAACTCGCTTCTCTGGCTGATGATGAGCACTTCCGGATCAACTTTATCGTGCGTGGAGCTGATTTATGGGCATCTACACTTTCTCAGTTGTATCTGGCCGGACTGCTTGGTGTAGCCCGTTTTCAGCACTCGGTCTTCTGGCATCATGAGCTGCTCAAAGGGACAGATGGGGAAAAACTCTCCAAAAGCAAAGGAGCAGGGTCGCTGCAGGCTTGGCGGGAAGCGGGGGCGTCGCCGGCGGTATTGTTTCGCAAAGCTTCTGTAGCGCTGGGGCTGGCCGAGCGTGCTGAAAACCCTGAAGAATTGGTAGAGATGCTTGTAAAAAGTACCCGCTTATCCTAAAAGGCCTATCTTGACGGGAAACCTAAATCTTTCAATCTTATGCAAAATTGGATACCCGTTTTATTGTGTATGCTGTTGCCAGTCAGCCTGCTACTGGCTCAGGAAACTGTTACCGGAAGTTTTGAATTTGATGGTCAGGAACGCGACTTCCGGTTGCGGGTTCCGCCTTCTTCCTTTGATGGGGCGCGCCCTTTAGTTTTCAATCTTCACGGCTTTGGTTCCAATGCTTTTCAGCAGGAAGCCTATGCTCAGATGAACCCTGTGGCAGATACTGCTGGCTTTTACGTTTGTTATCCCAATGGCATCAGCAATGCCTGGAATGTGGGTTGGACATTTGGGAGCACCGCTGATGACGTGGGCTTTATCAGTGCCCTGATTGATACCCTCGCAGGTCAGTACTCAATCGACCCGGAGCGGATATATGCCTGCGGTATGTCCAATGGTGGCTTCATGAGCTACCGCCTGGCCTGTGAACTTAACGACCGTATAGCTGCTGTTGCCTCAGTGACCGGAAGTATGGTACCAGCCTACGTTAGCGAGTGTGTGCCCGGCCGGCCGGTGCCAGTCCTGGAAATCCATGGTACAGAGGATGCTACTGTCCCCTATGAAGGACAGCCCTTGTTGGCGATTTCTATTGAGGAGCTCCTGGCGTTCTGGAACGCGAACAACAGCTGCGACGGAGATGCTGCGATATCTGAGCTACCCAATACTAATAGTACAGATGCTTCTACCGTATCGTTTATCGAATCTGAAGGCTGCGCGGATCGGGGCGACGTCTGGCATTACCGCATTAATGGTGGCGGTCATACCTGGCCGGGTTCGCCTTTTGCTATTGGTGTGACAAATCAGGATATCAATGGTAGTGCCGAGATCTGGCATTTCTTCTCCCGGTATACCGTCAGTGGGCTTTCCTCTTCAGCGGACCACCCTGAGCCCGTCCGGTTAGCGCTTTTCCCTAATCCAACCCGCGGGCAGGCAGAGGTCATCCTTCCCGAATCAGGAGGTGAGCTCATGGTTGTAAATGCTGCCGGTCGGCCTGTCATTCGTCAGCTTATAGAAGACCGCCATGTCACGCTCGATTTGTCTGCTTTACCCACGGGTGTTTACTGGGTGAGAGCCCGGCAGGGCGGGGCAGTTAGCATAGGTCAGTTACTTCGGCAATAAAAAAATGGAGCGGCAGGGAAAAAAACAGGACTTGAGGTTGTCTGACCCATGAAAGCAACCGAAAAAAGCTGCATGCCCGAAACCAATGACTGCATAGAACGCGCCAAAAGAGGCGATACCCAAGCCTTCCGTTTGCTGGTTGAGCAGCATCAGGGGCAGGTGCGGGCAATGGCACGCAGCATGTTGGGAGCGGTACCGGAGGCGGACGATGTGGCACAGGAGGTTTTTATCCGCCTGCATCAGGCGCTGCCGGATTTCCGGGGAGATGCGAAGCTGAGTACTTATCTCAGCCGTATTGCGATTAACCTTTCCCTGAATGAGCTGAAAAGGCGTAAGCGCAAAGGGCGTTGGCTCACATTTACCCGGTCAGATGGCCCGGAGCTGCAGGTGGAAGATACTGCAGCCCGGCCCGAGCGTCAGGATTTACAGGATGCACTACAGCAGGCGATGCAACAGCTTGGCCCTGAGTTTCGCGCGGTAGTCACCTTGCGCCTGATGAAGGGGTATTCCGTAAAGGAGACCGCTGATATTCTGGGGCTGCCACAGGGCACTATAGCCTCACGTTTGGCAAGGGCACAGCAGAAATTAAGATTAATTTTAGAACCATGGCTATGAAAGACGAAGCATATTATCAGGGCTTACTTGCCCGGTCTTTCGATGAAGAACTGGACGATGGAGACCGGGCTGATCTGGAACAGGCACTGCGTACTTCCTTCGAGCTGCGTCAGCAGGCAGGTCAATACCGGAAGCTGCGCGAGGCTTTCCGTTCTATGCCAGCGCCGGAAAGTAAAGCCTTTACAGATGCAGTTATGCAAAAAGTAAAGCAAACCGTTGCTGATCGTGTACCGGTCCGATGGTTGTACTGGGCTGCTGCCGCAAGCATAGCGGTCATACTTCTGGCGGGGGGCAGTGTCTACTGGTCGGCAGGGAGTTTCTCTCCCGATGCTCTGGTAGGTGTGAGCGAACTGGCACCGGAAGATGCCGTCACTTTACTTCAGGCCTATTAATCTATAATCATGAGCCGACTACAGCTTTTACTGATTGGGTTTTTACTGCTTGCTGCCGGATTTGCAGGAGGCTGGGCCACCCACCGGAGTATGGTCGTAGACCGCATGCACGATGTGGCCCGGATGCGCAAAGCAGGTGGTTTTGAAGACTTCCTGTACCGGCGCATACAGGCTACTCCGGAGCAGCAAAAGACGCTTGACCCCATCGTGCAACGCTACGGTGTGCGCATTGACAGCATACACCATCGTTTCGGGGTTGACCGCCGTGCGATGATTGATCAAATGCACGAAGAAATAAAACCCTTGCTAACTGAAGAGCAGGTTGAAAAATTAAATCGGTTTTCCCGACGTTTTGAGATGCGGGATGGCCATCCTAAAAAAAGGCGGCAGCGGGATTAAACCCCGTGGCGCCTTTATCATCAAACATCAAAAATTATCGCTATGAAAAAGGTATTTTTGAACGCTGGCTTCTTGCTGGCAGCACTGTTTTTGACCGCAGGTGCGGTATGGGCACAGCCACAAAGCCATCACCGTGGCGGCAATGGCAGCCCCTTTAAGGCTATTGAAGAACTTAAGGAAGAGCTACAGCTAACGCCCGAACAGGAAAAGGCGATTGAAGAATTAAAGAAAGAGACACGTAACGCTCAAAAAGAAGCCCGAAACGCAGAGCGTACCCGGAAGCAATCGATGCACCAAGCGCTCAAAAGCGAACTGGATGCTATCCTGACGCCTGCTCAAACGCAAATACTGGAAGCTCATCATGAGGCCAAAAAAGCGGAGGCTAAAGCTATGCGTGACAAGATGCGCGAGTACCATGAACAAAACGTAGCGCCGGTCTTGCTGGAGCAGCGCAAAAAGCTGGAGCTCAAAATCAGTGACGAGGATAAAGCAACGCTTGCCAGGATTCGTACAGAACGGCAGGGCTCCCGCCCGCACAAGGCTGACGGCCACAAAGCTGCCTCCCGGCCCAATGGGGACGAACTCTCAGCATTGGTACAAAAGTACGATGAGGAAATCAGCATGCTGATGGAAGAGATCAAACCCAAACGGGAGCAGTGGGAAAAGGATATGAAAACCATGAGTGAAGCCAACCGTCCGGAGCGTAAAGGCAAACAGGGCATGAAAAAGGGGGCGCATCGTCCAAAGCCAGATTTCCAGAAAGTACGGTTCTTGCTTATGGATCCGGCAAAAGGACCGGAATTTGATAATAATAACCGGTACTAAACCAAAAAATCCTTAACTTAGGGTGTGAAAATGCTCCCGGAGCTTACAGGTTTCGGGAGCATCTCTCTGTATAACCACTAAAGGAAAAGACACCCATGTTAATCAAAACCTATGCAGGCGCCGTACAGGGCGTGGATGCTCAAACCATTACCGTAGAAGTTAACGTTGGCGGAAAGGTTGCAACGGACAAAAATTTCTATCACCTGGTAGGCCTTCCGGACAATGCGGTTCGTGAAGGCTTTTCTCGTATGGAGGCTGCTATGCAGAATATCGGGTTCAAAATGAAACGGATCAAAACTGTTGTGAACCTTGCCCCCGCCGATATCCGAAAGGAAGGCTCGGCTTATGATTTGCCTATTGCGATTGGAGTGTTGGCGGCCTCTGAGCAGATTGACGGCAGTGCTCTGGATCAGTATATCATGATGGGTGAGTTGTCACTTGATGGTAGCCTGAGGCCTATTCGTGGTGCCCTGCCGATTGCTATTCAGGCCCGGAAGGAGGGCTTTAAAGGGTTTATTCTGCCCAAAGAGAATGCCCGTGAAGCAGCAATTGTAAATGAGCTGGATGTGTATGGGGTGAGCAGCCTGAAGGAAGCTGCCGATTTTATTAACGGCGATCTCAAGATCGACCCCAAAATGGTGCTGACCCGTGATGAGTTTTTCGAGCAGCAGAATATCTTCGATATTGACTTTTCTGATGTGAAGGGGCAGCAAAATATTAAGCGGGCCCTCGAAATTGCAGCTGCGGGTGGGCATAATGTAGTCCTGATCGGGCCTCCCGGAGCAGGCAAGACCATGCTGGCGCGCCGCATGCCGACGATTTTGCCTCCTCTGAATTTGCACGAGGCGCTTGAAACGACCAAGATACATTCGGTAGCGGGTATGTTGCCTCCTGATTCGGCTCTCATTGCCAACCGCCCATTCCGGTCGCCTCATCACACCATTAGTGATGTAGCGCTTGTGGGGGGAGGTAGTAACCCTATGCCCGGGGAGATTTCTCTGGCGCATCATGGCGTACTGTTTCTGGATGAGCTGCCCGAGTTCAAACGGACGGTCCTGGAAGTATTGCGGCAGCCAATGGAAGAACGGCGTGTGACTATATCCCGGGCGCGTATGACGGTAGATTACCCGGCAAACTTCATGCTGGTAGCCTCTATGAATCCCTGTCCGTGCGGGTATTACAATCATCCGGACAAGGAATGTGTCTGCGGCCCGGCTCAGATCAACCGGTACCTCAATAAAATCTCCGGTCCGCTGTTGGACCGGATTGATTTGCATGTGGAAGTGACGCCGGTATCTTATGATGAGTTGGCAAGTAAGGAAATACCAGCCGAATCGAGTAGTGAAATTATGGCGCGGGTCATCAAAGCAAGGGAGATTCAGGCTGAACGCTATAAGGATGCTCCGGGCGTTAATGCCAATGCGCAAATGTCGGGCAGACAGGTTCGGGAGTTTTGTGAAATCGGGCAGGCCGGCCGGATACTGGTCAAGAAGGCCATGGAAAAGCTACAGCTCTCCGCCCGGGCTTACGACCGGATACTAAAGGTGGCCCGAACGGCAGCCGACTTGCACGAGAGTGAAAATATCGAAATAGAGCACCTGGCCGAGGCTATACATTTCAGGAGCCTCGACCGTGAAGGCTGGGCAGGATAGCACGCTGATGTAAATAATAATCCCAGCACTGTATGATGATCCACACCGCTGATGCACTTAATTTTTTGCGCAAACTAACCATACATAGAGTTTGGAATGCCATAAAGGTCTGGTCCTCCTATTGGGTGACCCGGTTTTTGCGGCGACCTGTACAGTGGGGATTACCTATCACTATTTCCGTAGAGCCGACTACTGCCTGCAATTTGCGGTGCCCGGAATGCCCAAGCGGTCTCCGGTCTTTCACCCGGCCCACCGGAAACCTGAAGAAAGATTTCTTCCGGCAGATCATCACTGAACTGGGCGACCGACTGATCTACCTGATTTTTTATTTTCAGGGAGAGCCTTATATCAATCCGGAGTTTCTCAATATGGTGGAGCATGCCTCAAAGCGGGGGATTTATACCATCACCTCCACGAACGGGCATTTTTTGAACAAAGCGAATGCTCAGAAAACGGTGGCGTCAGGGTTAGACCGGCTCATCATCTCTGTGGATGGCACTACACAGGAGGTATACGAAAACTACCGCAAGGCAGGCAATCTCGAGACGGTACTTCAGGGTGCAAGAAATGTTGTGGCTGCAAAACGTGAAATGAAGGCCTCAAAGCCGCATATCATTTTTCAGTTCCTGGTGGTACGGCCAAACGAGCATCAGATACCGGAAATTTACCGCCTGGCGGAGGAAATAGGTATTGATGAGGTCCGCCTGAAGACCGCACAGGTATATGACTACGAGCAAGGCAACCCGCTTATTCCACTCAACGAGCGCTACTCCCGCTACGCCCGGCAGGAAGATGGCACCTACCGGGTCAAAAATCAGCTGCTTAATCACTGCTGGAAACTCTGGCATGCCTGTGTCATTACCTGGGACGGGCTGGTAGTGCCCTGCTGCTTTGACAAAGACGCACAGCACCAACTGGGCGACCTCAAGCGCAGTTCGTTTGCCGAACTGTGGCAGGGTACGGCATACCAGCAATTCCGGATGCAGCTGCTACAGGGGCGTGATCAAATTGACATCTGCACCAACTGCACAGAAGGCTGCAAAGTATGGGAGAAAGCCTGATTGTATTCCAGATCAAACAAAGACCAATCCTTATCCCAGTCCTCACCAATCATTTCATTCAGCCAGGGCTCTTCGGCTTTAGAGGTTGGCTTGAGCAGGGCATTGCCAATGGCGCACTCCAGGCATCGCTTGGGGGTGCAGTATTGCTGTTTTAGTTGCAGTAATGCCTGCGTATGGTAGGCGGAGCCGGCTTTTACGCCAAGGTGTTTCCATTCCCTAATCACTTTGTTTTGCTCCGGGGGGAGTTTTTCGAGGATATCCAGACCTTTATCCCTTATGCGGTCATCTCCTTTGCGGGTACCATAGAGGAAAAGCATGGGAGCCACAGTATTGATAATGACCGAACGGACAGTCTGTTCACCGAGGGCTTTGGCTTTGCGCTGAGAGGCTCTGTCAAAGGTATAGTGGTCCCACCAGTAGTTAGAAAGCTTGATGGTGAAGAAGTTGTTGAGCTCCGTAAGGTCATGGGCTGCCATGGCTTTGCTGAACCACCCTGCCTGTTGATAAATCATAGTAGCCAGCTGTGCGATACGGATGGTGGGGAAGTTGGCAGGCCGGAGCCGCAGGTACTTCCAGGTTTGGCGCGGCATAGGCGTCAGCCCGTGCTTTTGTTTCAAAAAGCGGTATTCCTGTTGCAGCCGCCTGGGGTACTCGTCTTCGAAAGTGTCTTCCAATAGGCCGGATTGTCCAAACAGCAGTGCTTCTACCTGGAACAGGCTATGGCGGTATTTGTAAAGCAGGAGCAGAGGTGTACGTTCTGCCAGCATTTGCATAGGCTCGGCGTTGACTTTTCCGCCCATACTGCGAGCCATAAACTGGTAGAAAGTTTCTTCCCAGCCTTCCCTGTTGCGTTCCAATTGTTCCATAATCTTACTGGCCCGGCTTTCCAGCCGCTCTGCAGCCATGCGGTCCAGCCATAGGTTGAGGGTGAGTTCGCTAACTTGTCCAAGCGTATTGGCGCAGGGCACCCATTGCTCACTTTGGATCAAACGTTGGTAATGTGCGGCCAACCTTCTTGAGATACGCTGCTTCATTTCCAGGCAGGGGATGGAAGTACCGTTGCCTCGTTGAATGGGCGCATCGTCTTCGTAGACAACATGTAGGATTACGTTGTCGTAGGCAGTGTCCGTCTGATGCCCGTGCTGTAGCCAGTCTGAGCTGCGTAGATGCATTTCTACATTCCCCGCCCAAACGGTATCACCGATCCGCAGCCTTGCGTTCAGAAAATCTGGTCCGGCGTGGGTGTTGAGTTGGCCGGGGTGCAGGACTTCCACTGCTTCTCCATCGGTCGTTTGAAGCGCAGTAGCATTAAAGCGGCGCATACGCCAGGCATAATGAAGGAGTTCCTCTTTCATGATTTTGGTTTTTTGGTAGTTATATCTATACACAAAATCCGGCAAGGCAGCTCCCACTCAGGAGAACTCTTCGTAGAAACACAGTTGGTATCCGGACCACTCTGTAAAGCCCGGCGGAGAACTGAGACGCTCAGGTTGCCCTGCTGCTCTGAAAGCGGTAAAGCCTTAAGCGCCGAGTTTTCCATACAGGCCAACTCAGTCTAATTAGCAGTTTCCTGGTGGAAGCCACTTGCCGCAAATCAGTAAAATGAGTCATGAAAATCTGCCTTAATGGCAGGGGACGCGAAATTATCGTGGAGCAAGAGTTACAGAAATAAGCGCAAATCGACTATAAGTCTGACACAAATATAGTAGTTATTGTTGTTTATTGCAAATTTGGAAAACAAAAAATTTATATGTCCCAAAAAGACCTTGGCCTGCGAAGGACTACGATAGTGTCGCGCAGCGTAATGAAGAAGTAAATAAGTACAGCAAGACCAGGTATGATCAGGCTCCAGTAGCCAGCCAGCCAAAACTTGAGCGGCAGAAGGAGGAGGATGCTGCCGAGCAATAACAAATAGGGCTTGCGGCTGCGGTAGGCATAGGCTACTATCAGGTGGAAAGCGCTACCCGTTTGCCAGAGCGCAAGGCCCGCCACTACTGCAAGCGCCCAAAGCCACCATTTGCCTAGGACCACTATCATTGCAAGGGCGATTAAAACAGACTGTCCTACAAGGTCAAGCTTCATTCTGTATTGGCTGATCATATTTTCTTGTTTGTTCCTGTTTGAAACCTGTGAGGCTTAATTCAAGTTTATCCAAAGGTAAGCTTTTTTATAAAACTTTCAATAATTTATGAAAGTTAAAGTTTTGGTTTTACTCTTGCGTGGACCCAACCAAGCGCCGGCTTCAGAGGTGGCAGATCGGTCTAGGCTTCAAATATCATAGGATTAAGTTGCTCAATCAGGAGCGAGCAGAGGCCTCGAAGTTGGATGTTGCAGAGGTTTGAAGTGCTTAGTATGTGTTTTAGGTTGTCAATGCTCACCCAAAACTGGTTTTCCCGAATATCAAAATCATTGTTCACTTCGATAAGCTGGAACTCGAATTCGTGGTTGATGAATCGCCCTCCTTCATCAGACTGAGCAAACCTGGCGAAAGGAGGAGGAAGGTTGTTGACTTCCGGAGTGTGAGTGTCCTCTGGATAAAAAAGGTAAGAAGGTGATATCGAAAAAGAGGAGGGCGTACCTTTCTCTTCTTCTACAGTAAGCAGGAATACGCGTTGCCCGGACAGCTTGCTGCAAAGCAATATGGCTTTTCCTCTTCCCTCAGCTCTCCAAAGCGGCTGCGTCCATCCTTGTACTTCCCGGTGGTTGGTCTCGATTTGGTAGAGCCCGATTTCCTGATTGTTTTTGTTAATGCGTATAGCTTGGTCTTCAATGGAGAAGGCACTTGATTGATCAATCGGAATGAACTTGTTCCTGCAGTTAACGGAGTGGCTCTTTTTTAAATAGTACTCCAGTATTGCTGACGACTGAGTTTGTTCAGGATGCGCATTTTGACCGGATAGGGAGTCCCATTCAAATACAGCAATAAGAGAGCGCAAATCGGTATTGAGGATGAAATCCATTTTTACTGCTTCAGCCAGGACAGGCAGCGGCAGCCAAATATAGGTATCTGCTGTTTCCAGCAGGGCGCTGACAAGCGCAAAATTGTGCCACTTTGTTTTTTGATAATAGCGTTTTCCGAGGTCAAGCTGATTGGTGGAATGGAATCCAGTTACATGACGATGGCCAGAGTAGAGGTAGTCCAGATAAGGGTTTTTCTTACCGTTATGAAGGCGGAGAAAATTAGCAGGAGTAGACTGAATGGTGGGGCCCAGTTGTATGACCCCGGTATTTCCAGGCTCAATTCGGGCCTGAGTGAGTACGTAGGGGCCCAAGCCCTTTTTCGAGGGACAAATGAGGAGGCCTGTAACAGCGCTTTGAGGCTGGAAAAGATAAAGGGTATCGGAGTCGTCCTCCATATCATTCAGGCCAATCACATGAAAAAAGCCTCCGGTTTTATGCGAAAGCATTCCGTCCTTAATCAGCCACTCTTCCTGAGCGTCAAAGGAGGTTCGTTGTATATGGAAGGAAGAAGTACGTAGCGTTTCAGCTAAAAAAGCTTGTAATTCCTCAATAGTATTGGCAATCCTAGGCATAGGTCTTAATCAGTTTATCGAATTGAAACTCAAGAAAACTAGGGAAATTGGTCTCTGTGAGGCGTTCGACCAGAAACAACTTCAGGATGCAGCAGTAGTTATAGATATGGAAAGAGCCCTTGCCCATGGGGTTGGCCATCAGGACCAGGCTTCCCGGCTTTAACCAAAGCATATTGGCAAGGTCTGCACCCCGTATAGCAATTACCCCATCTGCATTATAAAATGTATGAATCTGCTCCACAAGCGAATATTTTCCAGGCTCGTAAATGGTAGCGGAGATTTCCTGTTCCCGTAACAATTTCATACCCTCTTCCAAATGCAGCATTGATCTGCGGGAATTGCCGTACCCTTTTTTAAGGGCTGCCCCATTTTTATTGTAATAAGCAGGCATCTCTGAGCGCTTGAGGAGGAGCATTCCTGCAGACGGCGCTGTTTCCAAATTATTGATCCTGGACAGGATCGCATCCTTGACACAAAGCAAATCTTTTTTGAGCTGAAAGCTCTGCCTGGATATTGTAATGCTTCGGCGCACTCTTTTTGGGAAGTTTCGGGTATTCCTTATAGACAAATCCGTTACGAACCGCCTCCTCCAGATCAGGAAGAAAAAGCTTCGCCTGAGCAGAATGTCCCACCTGGGTACAGTAATGACGTTTGTAGCGTTGGTGGATTGGTTTTTTTCTATTCGGTACTGAATAGAAAATAAATCAGCCATCTCTTCTATCAGCCCGTTCATCACCGGGCCGCAGTCCTCAAAAACGAACGTAAGGGAAGATGCCGGACTGGATTCAGAAACCTTAATAATATGATGGAGTGATGGGAGGAGATAACCCAGCATGAAATGCCAGTAATGTTCCTTTGATCCGCCATGATTACCTTTATGCAGGTAGGATAATTTTATTTCCTTCATCAAACAGAGCCTTACATTTTACAAATGTTGAAATTGGATAATCCATGACTGTTCCCCATGACCATACGAGGCGCACACACGCAGAAGGCGCACGGTTTTAATTCAGGCATATTGTTTTTTAGAAAACAGCTTGGTCCGGCTTAATTCAAAATGCCAGTATTCCAAAAGTAAAATAAGCTAAAAATTACATGCCGGCAAAGTAGACTTTTGGCTTATGAAAGCCAAAAGTATGAGATTATGGATTTAGACGATATTGTTGGTTATTCAACGATAAATAGCAACCTCCTCCAAATACCGGTAAACAGCATCAGGCACCAGGTACTGCACCGATTGTCCGGCTTTCAGGCAATTGCGGATGTAGCTGGCCGAAATCTGCATCAGTGGGGCTTCCACAATTTTAATGCCTGGGTGCTGCTGAAGGTCACCCAAATCATGGCTGGGGCGCTGGTAGACAAATATTTCATGATCGCGGAGCAGCAGCTCGTAGTTTTTCCATTTGTGCAAAGTTGCCAGATTGTCTCCGCCCATGATAAGGACGAACTGTCGGGAGGGGTATTTTTCCTTCAGGTAGGAGAGGGTATCCACGGTGTAGGAAGGTTGGGGGAGCCCAAACTCAACATCTGAAGCTTTTAACTTTGGGTTATCGCCAATGGCCAGTCGAACGAGGTGGAGCCGGTCATGGTCCCGGGCGAGCGTTTTTTTAGGCTTAAGCGGGTTGTGGGGAGAGACGACCATCCATACCTCCTCCAGGCCGGTTTGTGTGGCCATAAAATTGGCGATGATCATATGCCCAACGTGAACGGGATTAAACGAGCCAAAGAAGAGCCCCACTTTCGGCATGCTCATGGTTTCAGGTTTATTCTTGCATCATTTCACGGACCAGGCTGTCAGGTAGCTGCTCCAGAATGTCATTGTCGATCTGTATCTCTTCCTGAGGTGCATCCACCAGCCACTGGCCGTTGAGTTTTACCAGGTGATAGTCGGAAGTGTAGCGCTCGTATTGATCTTCCAGCACGCACTGACACCGCAGCGTATCCTTTTTACCCTCACAATTGACAGAAAGGAACTCGGTATGAAAAAGGGTGCTGTCGGGTTGTTCTTCTTCCACAATAGCTTTCAGCTCATCCAGCCAGGCTTTACCGGCAGGCGTGCTCAGGGCTTTTGCTTTTTCAAGCAGATTTTGGTCTACAAAGCGCTGGTATTGTTTCAAAACGGCTTCCGGTTCACTGGGAGGGGGAGGGGCATCACTACCACAGCTCCCAAAGAGCACCACCATGATCACCACAGGCCATAGGTTGTTGTATTTCATATTGCGTTTGGTTGTGGGTTAGGACCGCTTCAGGCCTGGCAAAAACAAAGACGAGCCATTGTCGACAATGGCTCGTCTTCAGAGCATCGGTAAATTAGTTGCTCAGCATCACTGGCATGACCAGCATCAGAATTTCTTCGCCCTCGGTTTCTTCCGCCGGCACCATGATACCAGCGCGGGTGGAAGTTGAGAGTTCAATTTTCACTTCGTCACTTTCCAGGACGCCTAACATTTCCACCAGGAATTTGGCATTAAAGCCTATCGTCAAAGGCTCACCTTCGTAAGTGCAGGCCAGTTGCTCTGTAGCTTCGTTAGAGAAGTCGAGGTCCTGAGCAGAGATGGTCAGGCTGCCGTCATTGATATTCAGGATGACCTGATTGGTGGTTTTGTTGGCGTAGATGGCAATCCGTTTGAGGGAGTTCTGGAAGTCTGAGCGTGACAGGCTCAGTGTATTCGGGTTGTCTACGGGGATGACCGCGTTATAATCGGGGTAGCGTGCATCAATAAGGCGGCAGACCAGTCGTGTATCTCCAAAGGAGAAAAAGGCATTGGCATTATTGAAGGCAATGTCAATATCTTCATTTTCAGGGAGGCTGCCTTTGAGTAGGTTCAGTGCTTTTTTAGGCACGATGAAAGACGTGGAAACCTCGCCACCGATTTCATTGAAAGTATACTTCACCAGTTTATGGGCATCCGTAGCGACCAGGATCAGCTTATTGAAGTCGACCTGAAAGTATACACCCGTCATTGCCGGGCGCAGCTCATCGTTGCTCGCTGCGAAGATGGTCTTGGTAATACCGTGGGTCAGAGAGCCGCCCGGCATAGAAATTTTATCGACTGAATCTGGTTGCGGGATGCTCGGGAAGTCCTGCCCATCCTCGCCGGCAAGTTTATACTTACCATAGGCAGAGGTGATTTCAATGCCGAAGTTTTCATCATTCACGGTGAAGGTGATGGGCTGTTGAGGAAGCGCCTTGAGGGTTTCCAGCAGAATTTTAGCGGGTACAGCCACTTTGCCATCTGCATCAGCCATCACTTCGATTTCTGTGGTGATGGAAGTTTCCAGGTCGGTTGCCGCAATTTGGAGCTTGTTATTGTCGATGGTGAAGAGAAAGTCTTCCAGGATTGGCAGCACCGGGTTCGAGCCAATAGCACCACCTGCGATTTGCAGGCGCTTGAGCAATTCTGATGAGGAAACGCTAAACTTCATAGGTATATCCGCTAGGGTTTGAGAATTTGTTGAATTTGGAGGCTTGCCTTCTCATGGTTATGCCGGCTTGCTTTGTTGGCGGCCGGCTTGCAAGCATTATAGCAAACAAAAGTAAATTTTTTTGCTCATTTTCGTACTATCGAATAACCAACAGACTGTTAATAAGTTGAATTATTGCTTTTTGACTCTTTGAATAAAAAATTTATGCCTGACCGATCGCAGCCGCCTGTTATCAAAGATATCCAAACTCTGCATTTGCCGAAACCGGAAATTTTCCATTTAGACAACGGCATACCTGTTTACGTTACCAATATGGGCACACAGGATGTCATTCGAATGGAGCTGGTTTTTTTTGCAGGGCGCACCTACGAAGACAAACAACTGGTAGCCCGTGCCACGTCAAGCTTACTACGCGAGGGGACGCGGCACTACACTGCTGCCCAAATTGCGGAAGCTACGGACTTCTATGGCGCAACGCTGAGCCTGCCCTTCAACCTTGATACGTCGAGCATAGTGCTGTACAGCCTGAACAAGCACTTTGCAGACACCCTGCCCATTTTGCAGGATATGCTAAGAGAGCCTTTGTTTGCCGCAGAAGACCTGGAGGCTTACATCAGGCGCAATCAGCGCCGGCTGGCCGTTGATTTGGCTAAGAACGACACCCTGGCTTATCGCCTCATCACGGAGCAGATTTTTGGCAGTTCTCATCCGTATGGTTATAACAGTACCAGTGAGGCTTATCTGGCTCTGTCGCCGGCTGACCTGAAGAAGCATCATCAAAGGCTTTACAATGCTTCCAATTGTTTGTTATTTATCAGTGGGCGGGTAACGGATGAGGTGAAGCAGCTACTGAACAAAGCTCTAAGCGATGCCCTGAGCCCCGGAGAAAAGCCAGCGCCTCGTGTTCCTGTTCCGGATGGCCAGCCACAGTCTACTTTTGAGCGGCGCCCTGATACCCTGCAGTCTGCTGTTCGTTTAGGAAGGAGAGGGCTCAACCGCCACCACGGGGATTTCTATGGGCTGTATGTGCTTAATACGCTACTTGGCGGCTACTTCGGCTCTCGTCTGATGGCCAACATACGGGAGGAAAAAGGCTACACATACAACATCTACAGCATGTTGGAAACCATGCGGTACGACGGTTCCCTGCTCATCGGCACGGAGGTCAGCCCGGAGTATGTAGAGCCTACTCTTCGGGAAATTGAACGGGAAATGAAAATACTGCAGGAGACATTGGTTGATGAAGAGGAGCTGAAGATGGTCCGGAATTTTTTACTGGGCAACTTTTTGACCATGCTGGATGGTCCGTTCAACGTTTCGGAAGTCATCCGGACTTTGGTACTCGACGGGCTCCCTCTGAGCACTTTTGACGAATTAGTGTCAACGGTACAAAACATTGACGCTGCAGCTCTGCAGGGCCTGGCTCAAAAGTACCTCAACAAAGCAGACCTGTGGCAGGTCATCGTTGGCCCTTAGCTCATTTAATTTGCCCTTAAATTCTTCTTATTGACCAAAAAAATGCGTTGCTTTGCGAGTCGGTAACTTTTACAGCAGCAGGAATCCGGCCTGGCAGGCTGCAAACAGCCCTTTTTTGATAAAAAGAAAGCCCGGCAGGCAATTTATTTTTAGAAAACCATACCCCTGATATAGGAAAAATTGCTAATTTCCATCGTTGTAGAGCCTCGACAGTAGCCGGAGAGATCTGTGCTCCTGTATCGGGTGCGCCGACACCATGTTCGAAACACGATACTATTAACCAGGACAAAGGTTTTAATGAAACTCTTCAGCTTTTTTACCCAAGAACTTGCTATTGACCTTGGTACTGCCAATACACTTATCATTCAGGACGGTAAAATCGTCGTGGATGAGCCCTCTATTGTTGCAAAAAACCGCCGTACCGGTGAGCCTATTGCCGTTGGCAACAAGGCCATGCAGATGCACGAAAAAACACACGAAGATATAAAAACGATCCGCCCGCTTAAAGATGGTGTTATTGCTGACTTTCAGGCTGCGGAGGATATGATCGAAGGCATGATTAATATGATCGGCCGCCGCCGCCGCTTCTTCACCCACATGAAGATGGTAATTTGTATTCCTTCGGGTATCACAGAAGTGGAAAAGCGTGCCGTGTTTGATTCAGCAGACCACGTAGACTCCAAAGAAACTTACCTGATTCATGAGCCTATGGCGGCTGCGCTGGGTATTGGCCTGGATGTGGAGGAGCCTGTTGGCAATATGATTATTGATATAGGCGGGGGCACTACTGAAATTGCGGTGATCGCACTTTCAGGTATCGTTTGTGACCAGTCTATCCGCATCGCTGGAGATGAATTTACCAGCGACATTATGAGCTACATGAAGCGGCAGCATAATATTCTCATCGGGGAGCGTACAGCAGAGCAGATCAAAATCAACGTTGGCTCTGCACTGCACGAACTGGAGAACCCACCTGAAGATTTTGCGGTCAACGGGCGGGACCTGATGACGGGTATTCCCAAGCAGATCATGATTTCTTACAGCGAGATCGCTCACTCCCTCGATAAGTCTATCTCAAAAATTGAGGATGCCATTTTGAAGGCACTGGAAACTACGCCACCTGAACTTGCATCCGATATTTACCGTACAGGGATTTACCTGACTGGTGGTGGTGCGCTCATTCGCGGGCTGGACAAACGTATTGCTCAGAAAACGAAGCTTAAGGTGCACGTTGCTGAGGATCCGCTCCGTGCAGTAGTATTGGGTACCGGCATAGCGCTTAAGAATACCGACCGTTTTTCTTTCCTGATTGACCGGAAGAGCGTGTAGGAAAGCCAAATCACTGAACTTTTAAAAAACAACCGCCAGCCATGAGAGGCCTATTGCAGCTTTTTGCAGCTTATGGGAACTTCCTGCTTTTTGGTTTCCTGGAGCTGCTCGCCCTTATTCTGGTGGTCAGTTTCAATCAGCGTCAGGGTGCGATCTGGGATAATTCCTGGGGAATGGCTACTGCCGCGTTGGATCAGTCCGCAGACTGGCTGGGAGAACAATGGGCCCTGCGCGATGAGCTGATTAAACTGCAGGGCGAAAACATACGCCTCATGGAGCAGCTTGACAACGCAAGGTACTCCAATGCGGTGCGGCAGGATACCTTTCTGAAAGATTCCACTGAGCAGCTCTTTTCTTATATCCCTGCCAACGTAATCAGCAACTCCACCATAGGCACAGCTAATTACCTGCGCCTCGATAAAGGCTCAAATCATGGGGTCCGGCCCAATATGGGCGTTGTTTCTTCGGATGGTATCGTGGGGGTGGTCAGAGCCGTGACACCCCATTACAGCCAGGTGATGTCGCTGCTGCACCGGGAAACCCGCATCAAAGCAGCTCTGTCCAACTCCGGTTATTTCGGGACACTCACCTGGAACGGCAAAAACGCCCGGCTGATGCAACTGGAAGCGATCCCCAAGCACGCGGTGGTAGCGGAAGGTGATACCGTGGTCACCAGCGGATATTCTCAATTGTTCCCGTACGGACTACCTGTCGGGACTATAAAGTCTTTTGATTTTTCGGGAGGTGGGAATTTTTATAACATACAGGTCATGCTGCGCAATGACCTTAATAAGTTGCGTTATGTCTACGTCATTGAAAATGAGATGTGGAAAGAGCATAAGGAATTAGACGAAGCGGTCAATGAATAATACGGTCATTTGGAATATCATACGGTTTTTTGTCCTGCTGGCGCTGCAGGGGCTTTTCTTAAAGCGCATTTCTGATGGTTGGGTGACTGGCAGCCTGTATATCAATGTCTTTCTCTATCCGTTGTTTATTTTGCTGCTGCCGTTGCAGACGCCCCGTACTGGTGTTTTGCTGCTGTCCTTTTTGATGGGGATCGGTGTAGACCTGTTCTATGACTCTCCGGGTGTTCATGCTGCCGCTTTAACAGCTATGGGGTATGCCAGGGCCCTCTTTTTAAGCCTGTATGAGCCCCGTGAAGGGTACAAGCTAAATGATAAACCTACACCTGCCGGCCTCGGTATGAACTGGTTTATGAAGTATTCAGCGTCCCTGATGGTGTTGCACCTGCTGGTTTACTTTAGCGTTGATGCCTTTTCGCCCATTTATATTTTGGGCATACTTTTACGTACCTTTTTCACCTTTGTCTCCTCAATGGCGGCGGTCTTGATCTTTGTTTTTATCTTCATGCCTAAACGCTGACCCAGGGTTTAAGCATTAATTGTTCACTGAAATTATTTTGAAGTGGCAGATACATTTAGCAGACGGCAATACATCATACGGAGCCTCTTTGTGTTGGCGGCATTCGGGCTGATTTATCGTGCCTTCCAGCTACAGGTACTGGACTCCACCTACAAGGACAATCCCGACGCCACAGCAATTGATGAGCAGGTTGTCTATCCGGCACGGGGCACCATCTACGACCGCGATGGTGAAATACTGGTCTACAACGTACCCATGTATGACCTTATGGTTACTTACAATCAGCTGAATGAGGACATGGATACGGCTGCTTTTTGCGAACTGCTGGGTATAGAGCGCAGTTATTTTGATCAGACCCTCGACAAAAACTGGCGTGACCCAAGGTATTCCAAATCAGTTCCCTTCCCTTTTCTGACTCAATTGTCCGCAAAACAGTTTGCAGCATTGGAGGAACGCCTCTACCAGTTCCCGGGCTTTTCCCCTCGCCTGCGCCATGCCCGCGGCTATCCTCATGACAACGCCTGTCACGTTCTTGGCTATATCCGGGAAGCGGATCAAAACGACATTAAACTCTCTGATGGCAAATACGAGCCCCGGGACTACCTGGGCAAAAGTGGGCTGGAACTTTCCTACGAAGACACCCTGCGCGGTGAGAAAGGCATGTCTCTGATACTAAAAGACAACCTGGGCCGTGAAGTAGGGCCCTATAAAGATGGTGAACTTGATGTGGATGCCGTTTTTGGGAAGGACCTGATTACGACTATTGACCTCGATTTGCAAGCCTACGGTGAGTTGTTGATGGAGAATAAAATAGGTGCGGTAGTCGCTTTGGAGCCTACCACCGGAGAGGTGTTGGCCATGATCAGTTCGCCAAATTACAATCCAAATCTTCTTGCCATCGGGCACGGCAAAGGCAATCCCTACGGCCGGCTTTCAGTAGATAAAACGCAGCCCCTGTTTGACCGCAGTATTATGGGGCAGTATCCGCCTGGGTCGCTGTTTAAGACCATCGTCGCTTTGGTCGGCATGCAGGAGGGCTATCTGGACCCCAACCGTACCATTCCCTGCTCTGGCGCCTACTACTTCAACGGAATGCGGCTCACCGGCTGTCATGGCCACCCCACCTGCCTCAATGTAGAAATGGGAATTCAGCATTCCTGCAACGCCTACTTTGTTACTGCTTTCCGCGAAATCGTTGACGGGCCGGGGGGCTTCCGTAACCCGGAGAAAGGGCTTGATCTTTTCAACAGCTACCTGGATAAGTTTGGCCTGGGCAAACCACTCGGGATCGACCTGCCCAGAGAGCAAAGCGGATTCTATCCCACCACACAATTCTACACGGATTACTTCAATAAACAACAGGAGGGGCAGCGCTGGAACTCTGTTTGGATCCGCTCCCTGGGCATTGGGCAGGGGGAGCTGCAAATGACCAACCTGCAAATGGCAAACGTAGCCGCCACTATCGCTAACCGGGGCTTCTATGTAACCCCGCACCTGGTCAGAGGTTACAGGGGAAGCGGCGTAGATGTGCCTATCCCTGACCGGTTCACCAGGCGCAACTACGTCGGGATTGACAGTTCCTACTTCGAAATCATTGCTAACGGCATGGAAAAAGTAACGGTCTCCGGTACAGCACGCATGGCTTATATACCGGATATTCCGGTCTGTGGAAAAACCGGTACAGCCGAAAATCCCCATGGTGAGGATCACTCGGTTTTCTTTGCTTTCGCGCCTAAAAAGGACCCGAAGATCGCTATCGTCGTTTATGTGGAGAATTCAGGTTTTGGCGGTACTTACGCAGCACCTATCGCCAGCCTGATGATTGAAAAATACCTGACTGACACCATTAGTGACAACCGGCAGTGGCTCGAAAAGCGTATGCTGGAAGCCAATCTTCTGCCTGAACTACCCTAACGAATATTAACGCATGATTTTATCCGCTATCGTAGCCACTGATAAAAACGGAGTTATCGGAAAAGACGATGATATCCCCTGGCATCTGCCGGCGGATTTGAAATATTTCAAGCGCCGTACGCTCAATCATCACATCATCATGGGGCGTAAGACCTTTGAGTCTATCGGCCGCCCCTTGCCGAAGCGCACCAATATTATCGTTACCCGTAACCCTTTCTTTATGGTGTCTAACTGCCTCGTGGCAGGGAGCCTTCAGGAGGCGATAGATCTGGCGCGCAACAACGGTGAGGACGAAGCCTTTATCATCGGAGGTGGTACCATTTATGAACAAGCTATGCCCCTCATAGACCGGCTCTATCTTACAGAAGTGGATACAGAAGTGGAAAACGGAGAGGTCTTTTTCCCGGCGGTAGATCCTGCTGTTTGGTCCGAAGTATCGAGTGAGGCGCATCAGCCGGATGAGAAAAATCCCCACGCTTACACCTTCAAAGTACTGGAGCGCAAAGCTTAAGCTTCTGTTTGTTTGATGCCATAGGGCGTCCACACTGACCTGGCTTTGCGCGTATGTTCCCGGATAGCCTGATTACGATCCAGGCTTTCTTTTGTCATATAGCCTCGGGCGTGGTCCAGGTGCAGCAGTATGGCACGGTGCCTGATCTGTTTGCTTTTTAAGCCTAAGTTGAACAGGCGTTCTCCCAACTCCCGGTCTTCACCGCCGTATTGCATACGTTCGTCAGCGCCATTCACAGCAAGCACATCTGCTTTCCAAACCGAAGTGTTGCAGCCATTGAAGCTGGCTTTGGTAGGTGTGGCAAAATCCCAAAAGGCGCCCCAGTTCGGGCTTGCACCAAGTTTGCGCAGCTGACTGCGCCCCTCCAGTCCACGGGCTTTGAGCCAGGCCGGGTCAAAACATTGCTGGGTCTGAATATCCTCTTCTGATATGGCCTCGCTCAGGGACATAGGGAGCTTGCAGTAACCGCCGGAAAGGAAATAACCAGGTTCGGCAAATTTTGCATGCGTCTCAAGAAAATCGGCACGGGGGATACAGTCTCCATCCGTAAAAAGCAGGTAAGGATAGCGGGCATCTGCCGTAGCTTTATTCAGAATAGCTGTTTTTTGAAAACCATTGTCTTCGTGCCAGATATGCCGGATCGCAAAAGGGCTGTCTTTTTGGTGTTGGTTGATTAGCTTTCGGGTTGCTTCTCCGGAGCCATCATCAGCAATGACGACCTCAAAATGCGGGTAGGTTTGCTGTTGGTACCCCAGCAAAACCTTATGCAACCATTCGGGCTGATTGTAAGTCGATATAATGACGGATATCTGCAATGGTTGTTCCATTTTCTGGCATAACTTATTTGGCAGGACGACGGTTGAGTTCCCACAAGCGGGCATATTTCAGGAAGTTGAAACCGGCGGCCATACAGCAATAAAGAAAACCGTAAAGGCCATCCAGAAAACCCCGCTTCAGAATATAAAGTTTGAAAAACTTAAAAAAGGGCCCCAGGATTAAATCCCTGAATAAAGAAACGCGTTGCCCTTCTGCATTTTTGAATGTTGCATCAATGTCCGCAAACTTTAGGAGCTGTTCGGCATGTTCCAATACGTTGCGGTAGGGGTAGTGGTGCAAATCCGCAGGCAAATGCCGAATCTGTTCTTTGGGCAATATAACCCTGTCGTGTGGGTTAGTGCCGCCCCACTGCCCCTGCCGCCGGTCCCAAAGCCGGGTTTTACGGTCGGGGTACCAGGCGTAGCGCAGCCAACGCCCGCAGTAGTTGTTTAGCCGGTTGAAGGCATAGCCGTTAGCAGCCCAGTTTTGTTTTACTGCCAGGATAGCTTTAGCCATCTCCTCGGAAACCCGCTCGTCGGCATCAAGCGAAAGCACGTAGTCGTACTTCGCCTGCTGCATGGCGTAGTTTTTTTGCTCAATATGCCCCTTGAACGGGTGCTGCAAAAACCGCACGCCGAGTTCCTGGCAAATAGCCGGGGTCTCATCTGTACTGAAAGAGTCGACCACTACGACCTCGTCCACCACCGGCAGCATCGATTCGATGCAGGCGCGGATGTGCCTCGCTTCGTTTAGCGTAATGATAACACCAGAAATGCTGACAGGGTTACTCACGGTACGGTCCTATGGTTGAGCCGCAAAATTACGCTTTTTTCAGGAGCAGGCAACGGAAACAAAAGGGCCACTTCAGGTGTCTATTCAAAAAACTAAAAGGACCACATGAGCTTTACGCCTGAACAAACCACTGAGCTGATCCGCCGCCGCCGGGCGATTTTCCCCAAGACCTATATTGATAAGCCTATTCCAAAGGCTATCATTGAGGAGGTACTGGAAAACGCCAACTGGGCACCTACTCACCGGTTTACAGAACCCTGGCGCTTTCGCGTATTCACGGGCGACTCCCGTGCGCGGTTGGGCGAGCGGCTGGCTGAGTTGTACAAAATGAAAGCGCAGGGCGAATTGTTCTCTGAGCGGAAGTACGAGAAGAACCTGCAAAAGCCGCTGCGCTCCGGTTGCGTGATTGCCATCTGCATGCAACGCGACCCCGGGGAAAGTGTGCCGGAGTGGGAAGAAGTCGCTGCGGTAGCCTGCGCAGTTCAGAATATGTGGCTGACCTGTACGGCACACAGCATCGGTAGCTACTGGAGCTCTGCCAAAGCCCTGCAGCAAGACCGCGAATTTCTCAACCTGCAGGAAGGGGAGCGCTGCCTGGGGCTGTTCTATATGGGCTATCACAACCTGCCGGAACTGCCTGGCAAACGGGGGCCGATTGAAGAGAAGGTAACTTGGATGTAATTCAGCTCTTCAGCACCCACTGCTCCAGCTCCTGCAGTGAAATCTTATTTTCGTAGATAGCTTTGCCGATGATGGCACCAAAACAGCCAATGTCCCGGAGCTCGTCCAGCTCGTCCAGGCTGCTGATGCCACCGCTGGCAATCAGTTGCAGGCCGGTGAATTCCGACCGGATATCCTTGTACAAAGGCAGGGCGGTGCCTTCGAGCAAACCATCCTTGGAGACATCGGTGCAGATGGTGTACCTGATGCCTTTCGAGATGTAGCCTTCCAGAAACGGGAATAGCTCCTGCTCGCTTTGCTCCTGCCAGCCACTGACGGCAATTTTCCCATCCTTTACGTCGGAGCCCAGTATGATGCGCTCTGCCCCAAAACGCTGCAGCCAGGCTTCGAATACCGCCGGTTGCTTCACGGCTATGGTGCCGCCGGTAACTTGCTTCGCGCCGCTATCGAAAGCTATCCTCAGGTCTTCATCTGACTTCAGCCCGCCGCCGAAGTCGATATGCAGGTTGGTCTTCGTCGCCAGCGTTTCCAGTACCTTGTAGTTGACGATCTGCTTGGCTTTAGCGCCGTCGAGGTCGACCAGGTGCAGGCGCTGCAGGCCATGTGCTTCGTAAGCCTTCGCTACCTCCAGCGGGTCTTCGTTATAAACTTTCTTGCGGTCGTAGTCGCCCTGTGTCAGGCGCACGCATTTGCCTTCAATAATGTCAATAGCGGGGATGGGGTGCATACTAAAGTTGGATAAAGTGCTTAAGAATGGCTTCGCCTACCTTGCCCGATTTTTCCGGGTGGAACTGAGTGGCGTAGAAATTGTCTTTTTGCAATGCAGAGCTGAAAGGCAGTACATGTTCGGTGGTCGCAGTGGTATAGGGCCCCTGCTCCACGTAGTAGCTGTGCACAAAGTAGACGTATTCCCCTTCCAGCCCGGGGCTAAACAGCCCGTCGCCCAGATTGCGGATGCTGTTCCAGCCCATGTGGGGGATTTTTTCACCCTGCTTTGGGCGGAAGCGCACCACTTCCTGTGGGATAATGCCCAGGCAATCGGTATCGTTTTCTTCAGAATGCCGGCACAACAACTGCATGCCCAGGCAGATACCCAGTACCGGCTGCTTCAGGTTGCGGATGACCTCGTCCAGCCCGCGCTCCCGAAGATAAGCCATAGTGGTATTTGCTTCGCCCACGCCGGGGAAGATCACCTTTTCGGCGGCTTGTATTTCGGCAGCGTCTCCAGTCAGATGAGCCTCAATGCCCAGGCGCTGCATGGCGAACTGTACCGACCGGACGTTGCCGGCGTTATAATCGATGATGGCTACTTTCATGGTTTGGCTGGTTTATAATACGCCCTTCGTGCTTGGCAACTGCAAATGCTCCGTATCCCGTCGTTTCGCCATTCGGATGGCCCGCGCCCAGGCTTTGAAGATCGCTTCGATTTTGTGGTGCTCATTGGTGCCTTCCACTTTGATGTTCAGATTAGCTTTTGCCGCATCGGAAAAGGACTTGAAGAAGTGGAAAAACATCTCGGTAGGCATATCGCCAATTTTCTCCCGCTTAAATTCCGCCTCCCAGACGATCCACGGGCGGCCTCCGAAGTCAATAGCCACCTGCGCCAGACAGTCGTCCATAGGCAGTGCGTAGCCGTAGCGCTCCAGGCCAAGTTTGTCGCCCAGTGCTTTGGCGAAAGCCTCGCCCAGTGCCAGTGCGGTGTCCTCTATGGTATGGTGTTCGTCCACTTCGAGGTCGCCCCTGACTTTGATGGACAGGTCGAGCCCACCGTGGCGCGCCAGTTGGTCGAGCATATGGTCGAAAAAGCCCAGCCCGGTATCCATCTCACTCTTGCCCGTGCCGTCCAGGTCGAGCTGTATGAGAATGTCGGTCTCCTTGGTGGTCCGTTGCACTTTAGCGGTCCGTTCGCTCAGGCGCAGAAAGCGGTAGATGTCACCCCAGTCGGTAGTAGTGAGAGCAATAGCCTCATGTACGGCCCGGTTGTCTCCTTCCACCTCATCGGCCCCGAGGTCAGGCTGATTGTTGAGCCAGATGCCCTTTGCGCCCAGATTTTTGGCCAACTCCATATCTGTCAGGCGGTCGCCCACGACAAAAGAATTCGCCAGGTCATAATCGCCGTTCATGTAGGGGGCCATCAGCCCGGTGCGCGGCTTACGGGTGGGGGCGTTGTCTTCCGGAAAACTTCGGTCAATCAGCACATCAATGAAGGGGATCCCCTCGGCTTCAAAGGCGCTCATCATTTTGTGGTGCGCGGGCCAGAAGGTCTCCTCCGGGAAAACCTCTGTACCCAGCCCATCCTGATTGGTGATCATGACGAACTCGAAGTCCAGTTCTTTCACAATACGGGACAGGTGCTGAAAAACACCGGGGTAGAAATCCAGCTTTTCCAGACTGTCGATCTGATAGCCTTCCGGCTCCAGAATAAGCGTACCATCGCGGTCCAGGATCAATAATTTCTTCATCCTGCAAAGGTAGCAAATTCAAGGTTTAGGGCAGTAGCCAGTGCAGAAACCTGACACAGGGAAGACGAGCCCATGGATACTTTATTGAAATTTTCATATCTTATGGGATAACAAATTTGCCTTATGAAAACCCTGATCCATAGCACATTACTCTTCTTCCTGAGTGGGCTTTTAGCCTCCGCGCCGCCCTATGCACCTGCTGTTCCCGAAGCTGGCCTTGTGGCTTACTATTCTTTCAACGATTGTGATGCCCGTGATGACTCGGACAATGGCTCTCACGGCCGGATGTACGGCAGCACGAGCTGTTGGTGTGGGATAGAGGGCAGCGGACTGCTGTTTGATGGCGTAGACGACTTTGTGGAATTTGAAGGATCGGTCAACCGTTATTTCAACACTTCAGACTTTACGGTCAGCTTTTATTTTAAGCCGGAGCAGTACCTGGTTTTTCAGCAAAGCCTGTTGTCCAAGCGGGAGGAGTGCGAAGATTACAATATGCTGGACATTTTGCTCGACCTTAATGCTCAGGAAATTACTACTCTGGTGCACGAGAACCCTCATAAATTCTATCCCGGGCTTAGCCCCGGTCTCGACACCACCCGTTGGATGCACTTCGCCATCACCCGGGAGGGCACCCGTGCTTTTACCTACGTCAACGGCCGCCTGGCCCAGAAAGCTTTCCGCTGCAGCGGTGTGGACATTTCCAACTCAGTCCCCCTTTCCTTTGGCAACAGCCCCTGCGTCCAACAGGGCAGCGCCCGCCGGTTCAGGGGCGTCCTCGACGAGCTGCGGGTATACAGCCGCGCCCTTAGCCCGGAGGAAATCTGGTCTCTTTACCAGCAAAATCCAGCGGAGGAGGCCCCTTCCGATTGCCTTACCTGACCTCCCGGAACGGGTCGCTGTGGTAAGCCCTTGAGGTGGTATAGTTCCAGGAGCGCCAGCCAGGCTGGTACTGCCTGCTCAGTTGCCTGCTAACCGACTTTAGTTTGCGCTCCAGCTGTTCATCTGTCCAACCGGCAGCAATCTGCAGGCGGTGCCGCTCTTCCCAAAGGGTAGGCAAATTGACCGGAGAGACTTCGCGGGTCAGGAAATCAGTGTCTAGTTGGCCGGGGGAAGCCTGCCGGATATTGTAGCGCGTGATCATCCGGTCCCAGTTGACGGTGCTGTACAATAGCAGGAGTACCAATGCCAGTTGTGCGGATTTTTGAAGCACAAAGGAGATGGTGCGTTGCTCCCGCGTTTTGAGGTAAACCAGCCATAGTCCGCCTAGTGTGGCAATCAGGAAGCCAAATACGCCCAGGCGCTTGTACGCCAGCCCGAAGTTGGCCACATACTGCCAGTTGCGTAGCCCTACCGATAAGACCAGCATCGCATTTTGTGCCAGCCACAGATGAGCCAGCCACCGCAGCCTTTCATTATCCGGCAAAAAATTGAGATTGCCCCGGAAGAACCAGAGCAACACCCCCATCGCCATGAGGATAGACAAGATCAACAGATAAGTGCCCTCGTGCACGTACTGACTCAGCTCCTGCGGCGTGGCCTGCCCGTAGTTGATCCAGACGAAACGCAAATCCGCCAGGTTAGCCACAAAGAGAAGCCCGTTCAGCACAGCCAGGCTGAAAACCCCCGTTTGGTACTCCCGTTTGAGCCCCAGCGTGCCCACTTCCGGCTTTGGTGTGCCCCGTTTGCGCTTCAGCACTGACCGGAAAGGGGCTTCCCAGTCTTTGAGGAAATCGCCCCACAGCGAAGGCCAGACCAGGCCACCAACTACAAAGCAGCCCATCACAAACAGGAGTATTTGGCCCACATCCCAGTTGAATTGCAGCCAGCTGCCCGGCCAGAACCGTTGCCAAAAGGCCGCGAATTGCGGGTTGGCATGGTAATAAATCGTTCCGAAAGCCAGCCCGAGCCCTGCCGGCAGGACCGCAAAGGGTGCCCAGCGGAATGCCGGTTTCCAGGCCAGGGGCTGCCAGGAACGGATGAGTTGATACAACGCGGCTATCGGGCTGCCAAGAAGCTTGGTGATGCCCAGCATGCCGGCAAACCAGAGGAAGCGCAGTGGCCGCTGGTGCAAATGCCCGGTGAAAATCAGAAAAGAGAGGAAGAAGGCTATAATCGAAAGGTCAGAATTCCGCCAGGCCACCAGCACCGCACTGCTGAGCAATGCCCCTGCCAGCCAGCGGGATGCGCTTTGGTGCCGGAGTTCAGGGTAGCTCAGTGCCGCAGTGCCAATAGCCGTGAGTGCAAAGACCACCACATTTAGCCCGAGGTAGGCATCGTAGAAGAGTTGTACGTAAATTAATGCACCAGTCATCCATAGTGCCAATTTGGTTAAGGGGTGCTGAAGGTTAATGTTCTTTTTCATAAAGTACTTTGTATTTCAAAGTTGGTAGATAAAAAAATAGAGTTTTTACTCTGGCTGCCCGCTATTGCCAGCCCGCAGCAATGCCTCCAATACATCGAGGTGGGCCTGAAAAGCCTTGCGCCCTTCATCTGTAGCCCGGTAAGAGGTATTAGGCTTCCGGGCAATGAAACGTTTTCGGACTTCCAGATAAGTTTCCTTTTCCAGGGCTTTGATGTGGGAAGCCAGGCGGCCGTCGGTCAGGTTGAGGGTTTCCTTCAGGCTGCTGAAGTCTACCCATTCTTCCAGCATGAGCACAGACATAATGCCCAGCCGTACCCGGTGGTCAAAAGCAGGATTTAATTTGGTGATGATGTGTTTCATGCCTCCCGCTCATATTTGAAGTACATAGCAGTACCGTAAAGGATATGCAGAATTCCGAAGCCTATGGCCCAAAACTCCAGCCCGTATCCGGTAAAAAAGGCGGAGATAAGCCCCAGCCCGACTTCCATCAGCCCGAGATAGCGGATGTCGTTGAGGGTGTACTTGCTGGCATTGAAGAGTGCCAGCCCATAGAAAATCAGGGTAGCTGAAGCGATGAGGTCGGCTTCTCCATGTTTAATGAGCGCCAGACAAAAGATCCCCCCAGCCGCCAGCGGAATGAACAGGTTAATCAGGAGCCGGCGGGTGAGCCGGTCCCAGACAGGCAATCCCTTCCGGCGTGCCTTCCGGGTCGTGAAGTAAATGCCTGTGGCCAGCGCCAAAATCAGCACCAGAGCCGCATCAAGAAAGAAGAAGCTGATAGGGTCGAGTCCGGTGGGGTGATCGGAAATGCGGTCATAGGTTATGGTGCCTTCGAAAGGCGTTGCGCCCAGATACCAAAAGGCGGCAACCGCACCGAGCAGCGCCCAGATGCCGGCAGCTACTCCGGAGAGGCCGCTAAGGGAAATGAAACGGGAGGAGCGCTCCATAATGCTGCGGATTTCTGTCAGCGCTTCCAGGTGTTCTTGGTGGTGAGTTGTCATTTTAGAGTACTTTGAAATTCAAAGTTATTGGTTTTAATGATAGAACGCAACTTTGGCGGGCTTATTTTGGAAAGATTCAGTTGGGTCTACCGCTGAAGCACTACCGGCTGTTTTCGGACCTCCCCGGTTGCTGAGCGTCCCAGCAGATAGTAGGTGCCATTAGGCAGAGCGGAAACCTGGCATTGGACGGTGCCTTGCATATCAGTCCACACCTGCATGCTCTGCCCGGTACTGTTGAAGAGTTGTAGTTCCCAGGTGCCTTCCGGCAAATTGGCGGTAAACTGTTCTCTCACCGGATTGGGGGCAATAACAAGGTTAGCGATAGGCGCTGCTGTGGAGTTGCTGGCCACAACCGGGTCGAGTTCGAAATCCCAAATGCCCCGGCCATAGGTACCAAAGCGGGCGGTGTGGATCTCAGGCAGGTATTCTACCGACCAGTAAGTCTGCGCGGGCGAGCAGTCGCCCCCCAGATAGTACCAGCGCTCCTCTGCTGTGATGAAAACGTAAGGGCCGGCTTCTGTTGCCGCAAACAGGTAGGCTTCGTCTGGTGTGCCGGTGATTTCAAAGACCAGCGTTGAGGGCAGGCCTTCCGACATATCGGTAAAGTTTTGCCCTCCGTCTGTGCTGACGTAGACCGGTGGATTGGAATAACCACTCCCGCCCAGGTAAACCTTGTCAATATCCTGAGTGGAAGCGTAGATCGTTTGGCCGTAGAGGTAATGCCCTTCCGGAATGAAATTCACCGTCTGTTCCCAGGTATAGCCAGCCTCGTCTGAGGTAAAAAACCGGCCATTGGTGGTCGCGGCGTACCAGCGGTTGTAGTCCAGAGGTGAGGCTTCCATGGCAGAGAGTTCTCCATCGCCGGAGGCGGCGGCAAAATCGAAGTCAATCTGCGTGGCGGCAATTCCGTTTGGAGATGGGTCAAGGCGGATGAGGTAAGAGCCCGGTCCACCATCAATATTCCCACCAGCCATAAAGGCGCCCACATCGCCTGGGAAGGGACTGGCCATAAGCGGAGGCAGCCACACAGACTCATCCTCAGACTCAAGGTCGTAATCGCCGGTAATCCCGCCGTTTTGGGGGTTTTGATAGTAGGATACCCAGCCCCCGGGGTAAACCGTCCAGAGGTATTGCCCGTCATTGGAGAAAACGATATGGCCGTAGTCTCCCGAGATAATCTGATCGAACCGCTGAATACCAGGATCATCGAAATGGCGGGAGCGCTGAAAACCCTGATCCTGTGAACCGGCATATACGAATTGGTTATTGGCAGGGTCGGTACGGACGCTGTAGTATTGGCTGACATTGAGGTCCTCCATGCCGATATTGTCCACCGTTGCCAGTTGATCGTAAGATACTGACAAGCCGCCGTGGTTACTAATGAGGGTAAAAGGTATGCCATCAGCGGTTTCGTAGGCGTCAAAATGCATGATATCGGCATGCAGGGTATTGGCAATATCAGAGTAGTAAGCCCACCAGTCATTGATTTTTTCCCAGGATTGTCCTCCGTCGAGGCTGCGGAAGCATTCCACTTCGCCCATGTACAGCACATCCGGGTTGTCAGGGCTGACGAAGATGCCAACATCCCAGGGGCGGGCGGGCAGGTCACCCCGTTTTGACCAGGTCATGCCTTTGTCCACTGAGCGCCAGACTTCCCAGCTACCCTGCTGGGGGCTGGTGTAGGCATAAAGTACCAGGCTGTCAGCAATTGCGGTACCGGCCAGGTTGGCCCGTGCCCCGCCAAAGTCCAGGTTGGTCGAAGGGTTAATCCAGTCGAGCTGTCCGTTGTCGGGATTGGCGTGGTAAATTTTACCGGTGTTATTGGCGGCTTTCTCCACCAGCATCATCCGGCCATAGTGGTGGGGTGCGGAAAGACGCAAGCGGTTGAAATCATTGGTGTTGAAAGTGCTCACGGGCGAGTATATTTCTCCCTGACTGGTGGACCGGTACAGTTGGATGTCTGCCCAGTAGGACGGTTTGGCGAGCACATAAATTCTCGAAATGCTGTCTTGCACAAGGATAGGGGAGTGGATGTTGCCCCAGCGGTCATCGTGGCTGATGCCAACGGACTGCTGCCAGGTGTAGCCATCGTCATCGGAGTAGTGTGGAATCCGTCCGGTAAAGGCAATCATGCGCCGCCCATTTTGATAGGGAATAAATTCCAGCATTCCGGGGGTAAACCGCAGGTCCTGATTCACGATTTCCCAGTGGCTGCCATCGAGCAGCCCCCGCCAAAGAGAGCCGCCTGCGGAGATCAGCCACAGCTCGTCGGTAGCCGGGTCGTACTCGGTATCAAAAACACTGCCCGCCTGATTGATGCTGCCCCGTTCCCGCCACGAACCGGGGAGGAGCCCATCGGCGAAAAGCCCGCCCTCGCAGCCCGACCTGAGGTCGATTCTCCGGCTGGCCTTGGCGCGGTGCCGGCGCAGCCGGGTTTGGTGTTCAATTGCTTTCCAGTCCGTGCCGGGAGCTGCCTGATGCAGGAGTTCCAGCCATTGGCTTTTGGCATCATTTTTTGATTCTTCCTCTCCAAAATGAATGATCGTTTCCCCGTTTGTAGGAGCGGGGAGCGGTACCTCATTTTGTGTGGATGAAAAATCAACCAATGTCAGGTTGAGTACAGCTAAGCATAAGAGCGCGAGTGGCCATTGATATTTCATGAACATGGGATTTAAGGATCTTGGGTACAAGATAATGGATTGCGGCTACTCCGAAAGTAGCCCGGACGTCAAAAGGAGGGAAAAGGGAGGCCGGAATTAGTCCCCAAGATACGCATCTACAAAATACATGTCAATATCCTGCCCCTTTGTTTCGGTATATTTTCCGTTTCGCGAAAAGCTGAAGAAGTCCTGTATAAAGGCATGAGTAGCCTCGGAAACATTGACTTTTCCGGCTTCTCCGCTGGTTTCCATGCGGGCGGCAAGGTTGACGGTGTCGCCCCAGATATCGTAGGCAAATTTTTTGATGCCTACGATGCCTGCAACTACCGGTCCGGTATGTATGCCGATACGGGCTTCAAAGCAGGTACGCCCTTCGGCTTCCCGTTGTATTTTCAGGCCCGCCATGAACTCCTGAATCTCCATAGCAGCCAGGGTCACGCGCACGGCTTCATCTTCATCCGTGTCCCGCATGCCGCCTACGGCCAGGTAAGCATCGCCTACCGTTTTGATCTTCTCCAGGCCGTATTTTTCCATGATCTCATCAAAGGCGCGGAAGCAGTGGTCAATCTCGGCGACCAGGTCCTCCGGTTCCATGCCCTCTGAGATATGGCTGAAACCTTTGAAGTCAGAGAACATGACTGTGACCAATTCATGCCGCTTGGCTTTGGCAAAACCAAACTCTTTGAGTTCCCGGGCGGTTTCTTCAGGCAGGATATTGAGCAGGAGTTCTTCGGACTTTTGCTTTTCCTTTTCCAGTTCTTTGGTGCGTTCCTGTACCAGGGCTTCCAGTTCCTGCTCCCGGCGGTGGGCGAGGATGATCCGCCAGCGCATAACGCCAAAAACGGCACTGCTGAGCAAGAGCGTGCACAGCACCCAAAACCACCAGGTATTGTAAAAGGCTTCGTGGACGACCACAGGTATAGCTAGTTCTCTCTGATTCCAGTTAGGGCTGTTCGCCCCGGCTTTGGCTCGGACCCGGAAGGTATAGCTGCCGGCAGGGATGTTGTTGTAGCGCACCAGGGTGGTGGTGGCAGGTGGGCTCCACTCCTCCTCGTATCCTTCGAGTTTATAGCTATAGGTGTTTTCGAGTGGCTGCCGGTAGTCAGCCAGTGCAAAGCCAAAAGAGAAAATGCGGTCCCAGGGGGAGAGGTCTACCCGCTCGCCGGGGTCTAATCCGTAATTGCGTTGGATAAGAGTATCTTCTGCTACATCGTATTTGCTAAAGTGGGTCAGCAGCAGGTGTGCTTCCTGGTCTTCGAGCTGTTGCTCCTGAAACTGCGGGCCGGGGAAGAAGGCATTGATGCCGTTCAATCCGCCAAAGTAGAGCCGTCCTGCCCGGGAGCGGTAGAAGGAAATCCGGTTGAACTCATTCGCTGTCAGCCCGTCTTCCACATAGTAGTTGGTGCAGGAGCCATTGGGCACGGCCATCCGGCTCAGCCCGTTGTCCGTACTCACCCAAAGGCAGGAGTCGCCTTCCGGCAAAATACCATTGATGAAGTCGTTCGATAGCCCATCTGCTGTGGTGTAAATGACCAGGCTGTCCTGCCCGGGAAGGATGCAATGGAGCCCTTCACCCGATCCGATCCATAGCTTACCAGCTTTATCCTCGTAGATGGCATTCACCTGATTGCTCCGAAGAGGCACCGGGCTGTCTTTTCCGGTATGATAGTGAGCCACCCGGCCCTGCCCCGGCACGATTTCGTGGAGCCCATTGTCGAGTGTGCCTACCCAGAGGCGGTCGCCGGAGGCATTGAAGTGGAGGTAGCTGATGTTGCCGTCTAAACTATCCCATTGCCCCACCTCATCTTCAAAAGGAATAAGGCGGTCTGTGGTGGGCTCATATTGATAAAGCCACTGCAGATAGCCCATCCAAAGCGTGCTGTCGGGGGCCACGACCACATGGCCGAGGTCTTTATCCGGCTTTTTGAGAATATCACGCACCTGTAGTGTTTCCAGGTCGATCCGCTTGCCGTTTCCGGTATAAAGCGCCCCATCAAAGTAGGTCAGCCCAAAAGGGGAATTGAAATAGTCATTGAAAGGGAAAAGCGGGCGGAGCCCATCGGTTTCCGGCTCAAGCACATGGATGGAACTGTAGTAGGAAAAGTAGATATTCCCATCATCGTCCTCGGTAATCCCGCGGGTGCTGCAGTAAATGTTGCTGCAATACTCACTGCCGCCTTCGAGGTAATGGGCAAAGAGTTGTTCTGCCTGCACGATCCGTATAGCACCAAAATCCGAAGCCACCCAAACCACGCCAGACTGATCGCGGAAAATCTGCCGGTAGGTAGCAGTATTTTTGGTAATGGACCGAATTTTGGGCGCAAAGTTTTCAACGCTACCCAGCAGGGCATTGTAATACAGCAACATACCCCGGCAGCCCACCCACAGGCTGCCATCCTGCTCCACCAGAAGAGCGGAAGCAACGGCATTACGAATACTGGCAGGGTGTTCGCTGAAGGTTTCCTGTGCCAGGTCAAAGGTGAAAAGTTGTCCATCAGCACATAGAACATAAACCAAGGCATCCGTTCCAGCGATTTGTACGATACGGTTGCTTTCCGGTACCGGCACAATATGCCGCTGCAGCACACGGCCTGTAGCACTGAGTTCCCAGAGCTCATTGCCTACGGCCCCGAGCAATAACTTTTGCCGGACCTGAGCCATGGGGCGCCCGATGTGCCTGCCGGCAAGTCGTGACAGCTCCTCATAACGGCCATCCGGCTGCATGAGCAAAAGGTGCGTAGTGGCTGTTTCTTCATGGTAAGCCGCCGACCAGATCTGCCCGCCGAGACCAAGCGTGAGATCATGCGGGACTACCGCTTCCCGTATGCGTACATCGCCTTCTTTGATCTTATAGTCTTCAAATTGGTTGTTGCCCGGATCAAAGCGGGTGATATAATTGGGGCTGCCCAGCCACAACCGCTGCTCGGTATCGATAACCATATCGGAAAAGGATTCGTGTGGCAGATAGGTGGAGGGGGACTGCGGCGTGTAGGTGACGAATTCATACCCGTCAAACCGGTTGAGCCCGTTGATGGTAGCCATCCAGATAAAGCCGGCGCTATCCTGCAAAATTTTTGAGACAATACGGTGGCTCAGCCCATCCTCAAAGTCGTACACCTTAATCTGTACATCACTCTGTGCCCGCAGCAGGGTGCAGAACAGCAATGGGAACAGTAGTATGCTTAGGCGGTGCATAAGGTTTGGATTGAGGCAATTGTGGGTTCGCTTCCAAAGTACGCAAATTGTGCGGAAAGGTGCGCCACCCCAGGGTATACTCTTTTCTACTTTTGGATGAAACCTTTGGTTGACCCGATGAACTAGGATTGGGCACGACAGCGGCGCTTGAATTGCGAAAATAAATATTTGTTTTGCAATTGATTTATTTAAAACATTTGTTTATTTTTACAGTAGATTGACAATTCGTCTAGTTCACCCGTCACTAAAACCTATTACATATTATGCAAATCCTCAAAATTGGTTTATTTATTCTGGCCGGGCTTATCGGCCTGTTCGCTATTGGAGGGCTTATTGCCCCCCGCGAAGTGTCCCTCAGCCGTTCCACCATTATTGAAGCACCACAGGAAATGGTTTTCAATACCGTGAATGACCTGAAAACCTGGGAATCCTGGTCACCCTGGAAGGAAATGGACCCGGCTATGAAGGTCACTATGGGCGACCCTTCTGTAGGCACAGGCGCATTTTATTCATGGACAGGCGAGAACTCGGGGGAAGGGCGTATGGAGATCACTTCTTCTTCTGCACCGGAAGAGCTGACCACGCACGTAGATTTCAAGGGACAGGGCGGTGCAGATGCAGCCTGGACGTTCAAGCCGGTAGATGGTGGTACGGAAACCACCTGGGCGTTTCATACGGAGTTCCCTTACCCTTTCAATGCGATGCTGCTGTTTCAGGACTTTGAAGGTGCGATTGAGAAGGATTACGACAGAGGGCTGGAGTTGCTGAAGGAGCAGGTGGAGGCGAAGGCTGCCGCTGCGCCTCAGTTCAGAGTACGGGCGGTTGAGCTGCCGTTGCGCCATTTCATAGCCTTACGGCAAACGGTGGATATGTCGGAAATGACCGACGTTTTTGATACCAATACTCCAAAAGTTTATCAGGCGGTAGAGCAGGCGGGGCTGACGATGGTGGGTATGCCTTGCGGGCTGTACTATACCTGGGATGAAGCTACAGGAACTACGGACTGTGCGCAGGCTATCCCGTTAGCAGAGGCTCATCGGTTAGAGGGTTTTGAAAGTATTGAGATCTCAGAAAGTGAGGCACTTTTGGTTGAATATTACGGTAACCCTGAAGGTACAGGTGCTGCACATGGTGCAATAGAAGGCTATTGCAAACAGCAAGGTTTAGTTGCCGGAGAGCCTGCTATCGAAGAGTACGTCACGGACCCGGCATCAGAGCCGGATACCTCCAAGTGGCTGACTCGTATTTACTATCCTTTGGTGTCAAAGGGATGATCCGACTGTAATAATTGGTGCTGATGGAGGTGGGTGGCAATGCCCATCTCCTGCAGTGCTACCATGAGGTCTGTGCGGATATTGTGCTGTACGGACCAGGCATTGGCCGGAGAGGTTGCCCATGCAGCGATCCAGCATTTGATGGCTTTCTCGCCCATTTCCATCACCCAAAACCGGGGTTTTTCCTTGACCTGGCTGGCGTTGTACTGTTCAGCGATGCGCATAGCCGTATAGCGGACGCTGGAGAGGTCAGCTTCCGGAGAAATAAAAAACTCCACATGCGCCCAGATGTAGGTGTCATGGACAGAAAAATTGATAACCTCCCGCTTTAGCATATCTGAATTCGCAACGATGTATCGTTTCCAGTCCCAGGTTTTGACGGTCGTGTGCAGCATGGAGATATCCTCAACCGTACCGTAGTATCCATCTATAACCACTGTATCGCCCAACCGGATGGCGGAGGAAAAGCTAAGGAGGATGCCGGAAATGAAATTCTCAATGACTGGTCTGGCAGCGATACCCAAAACGATACCGAAGGCAGAAATCAGTAGAGAGATTGAAGTAATGGGGAGCTTCGTGGAGAAGGGCAGTACCCCAATCAGAATGATTATGAGGATAGAGAAGGTGATTGTTCCTTTTCTGATGATGCTGAAGCGCCCGGAGATATTGTCGGCGGCCCGTTCCAGGGAAGCTTCCGGTGAATCCCCGGGAGGAGAAACGGTTTTGACAGGGTTCAGGGTTTCTATTTCCTCTAATCGCTGGAGCTTGCGCTTTTTGTAGCCCGCTATCATTTTGAGCAGGCCATACAGCAACAGGGCACCCCCCATGGCGACCAGTGATACATATATCCAAATGGTTTGTGTCATTTGTAGTGAGCTTTTATTATTTTAGCTTATGTCAACCAAACGAAACAAGACAAAGCTGAAGAACTATGATAACTCTACGCCCCATTCTTATGAAGTTTTCCTTCCTTTTGTTGTGCGCCGGTTTTCTGGCTTCGTGCGCCACCAACCCGGTGACGGGCAAAAAGGAATTCATGTTGCTCAGCAAAGAGCAGGAGGTGCAAATGGGTATTAGTTATGACCCTCAGGTCGTTGCCTCTTATGGATTATACGAAGATGATAAAATCCAGCAGTTTATTACGACTCAGGGCCGGTTAATGGCCCGGATTTCTCACCGGCCGGACCTGCCCTATGAGTTTAAGGTGCTGGATTCGCCGGTAGTGAACGCTTTTGCAGTACCGGGAGGTTTCGTCTACTTCACCCGGGGGATTATGGCTCACTTCAATAACGAAGCTGAGTTTGCAGGGGTGCTTGGGCACGAAATCGGGCACGTGACCGCCCGGCATTCGGCCCGGCAGTACAGCCGTCAGATGCTTGGCCAGGTAGGGCTGATTGCCGGCATCATCGTCTCTCCTAAGTTTGCGGAGTTTGCAGATGTGGCGAGCCAGGGTTTGGGGCTGCTGTTTCTGAAATATGGCCGGGATGCGGAGACCGAGTCCGACCGGCTGGGCGTGGAATACTCTACGAAAATAGGTTATGATGCCAGGGAAATGGCCGACTTTTTCCAAACACTGAAGCGCCTGACCGATCAGAGCGGAGGGCGGCTGCCAACCTTCATGTCTACGCACCCAGACCCGGCTAACCGGTACGAAAATACCAAGGCTCTGGCCCAAAAGTGGCAGCAGCGCTCCAATGGCCGTAATTTAAAGGTAGGGCGTGATTCTTACCTGAATATGATCGATGGGCTGCTCTACGGCGAAGACCCCCGTCAGGGCTATGTGGAACGCAATACTTTTTATCATCCTGACCTCAAGTTCCAGTATCCCATTCCAAATGGCTGGCGGACGGTCAATACGCCCAGTCAGGTACAAATGGCACCTGAAGATGGTAATGCCCTTATGACCCTCTCGTTGTCTTCTAAGAATAACCTGACTCAGGCAGAACAGGCCTATATGGAAACCCATCAGTTTGAAGTGACGAGCCGGAATAACCGGCAGGTTAACGGACTGAATGCCCGTGTGGTACAGGGGCGTCAGGTGGATGAGCAGAATCAGCAGGTCATCAATATTCTGCTTTACTTTATTGAGTACGAAGGGCGGGTATACCAGCTACTGGGCATGGCGTATCAGCAGCAGTATGGCAACTACGAAAGCAGCTTCCTGCGCACGATGAACGGTTTTGACCGCCTGACGGATGCCTCCAGGATCAATGTACAGCCAGAACGCATCAAAATCGTAAAAGCGCCGCGCACCACCAACCTGCGTAGCCTGCTGACCAGCAATGGGATCCCGAATGATCGTCTGGAAGAGTTTGCTATCTTGAATGGGATGGAGCTCAATACGCAGGTAGAGAGCGGAACCCTTTTCAAGGTGGTGGATAAGGCAAGGAATTAATATCTTGCGGCAAAAATGAAATCTATGAAAAGTCCAATCCGACTAACTTTAATGCTGGCAAGTGCCTTTCTGTTGTTTACGGCACAGAAGTGCGGCAGCGGTAAATATGAGTACGAGCCCACCACCTCTATCGAAATTGCGAAAACAGGCTGCTTTGGCCAGTGCCCTACCTATGTTTTCTCGCTTAAAGGCGATGGTTCGGCTACTTTCAATGGGCGCCGCTTCGTAGAGCCGGAAGGGGAGCACCACCGGACTTATTCGGCAGATACCACCAACATGGTTTTTTCCCGCCTGATTGAGGCCGATCTGTATCAGTACGAGCGGGAGTATACCGATAACGTGACGGATTTGCCGACCACATACCTCACCTTTGAGCATGAGGGCAAACAGAAAAAAATCAAACTCTACTATGGTTACCCGGAAGAGCTGGGCACCATCGTGGAGCAGCTACAGGAAGTTGCCCTCACGAAAGGCTGGATGGAGGGAAAAGCTCCGGAAGAGGAGAAATAAGAAAAGTTATGCAAAAATGATAACAGCCCTCAGTGCTCCGCTGCGCTGAGGGCTGTTTTGTATTAGCTGGTTGCCAGCACCGGGCGCCCCTGCATCCATTTTCTGAAAATACGGTCAACTTCGGGATTGTCTTTCCAGTTGTGCTCAATGCCATCCAGCACCAGTATTTCCTCAAAAAGGGCGTCCTGCGCATGCCCTTCCTCCAGTGCTTCGCTATAGGGGATATGGCTGAAGGTCACCTGTGAGTAAAGCGGCAGGAACTCCGGGTAAATCTTGTTAAAATGAGCAGCGATTTCCTTACGCAACAGGAATTTGGGGTCTGCCACCTTATCCCGCATTTCTATAAAATTGCGCAGGGCAAGGTCGGCAATAGCGTTGGCATCTTTGATCCGCGAATGATTGAAGGCTTCGATGATCTCCGTCCAGTTGCCATCGTGAGCGTCAATGAGCTCATCGAGTAAGGTACAGTCTTCAAAACCAGAATTCATGCCCTGCCCGTAGAAAGGAACGATAGCGTGGGAAGCATCGCCCATGATCAGGACCTTATCTTCGTAGCGCCAGGGGCTGCAGCGAATGGTGACCAGGGAAGAAGTCGGGTTCTCGCGAAATTTTTCCAGCAGGTTGGGGATAAGTGGGATGGCATCTGCAAAGTAAGTTTGGAAGAAGGCCATGATCTCCTCATCCGTATTCAACTGATCGAAAGCCGGGGTTTGCCCCTCATAGGCCAGGAACAGCGTGCCGGTGAAGCTGCCATCAACATTAGGCAAAGCGATCATCATGAACTGGCCCCGTGGCCAAATGTGGAGTGCATGGGGGTCAAGTGCGTGCCTGCCATCCGTTGTAGGAGGTATGTGCAGTTCCTTATAGCCATAGTCCAGGAAGGACTGACTGTAATTGAAACGGGGGAGGGCTTTCATAAGGCTTCGCCGCACTGCTGAGAATGCACCGTCAGTGCCGAATATCCGGTCCGCATTTACCGTCAGGTGCTCGCCGGTATCCCGGTGCTCAAAGTGCGCTTTGGCTTCCTCAGCCACTACGCCAAGGCACTTATATCCAAAGTGAAATTTCAGGTTGTCGTACTGATCGGCGATATCAATCAGCTCAATATTGAGCCCGCCCCGGGAGACAGAGTAGATGGCCTGGTCTTGGTCGCCATAGGGCTGAAAGGTAAGCTGCCCGGCGGTATCATGCATTTTTCTGCCCCGCATCGGGATGGCCTGTTGCCGGATCGTATCTTTAATGCCAGCCCGTTCCATGGCTTTCCACCCCCGGTCGCTCATAGCCAGGTTGATGGACCGCCCACCTTTGAAGCCTGCCTTCCGGGGGTCATCGCGGAGTTCAAATACATCAACCTGATAGCCACGCTTGGCAAGCAGTACGGCCCAAAGCGAGCCTACTAGCCCGGCGCCAACAATGAGGATGCGATCTTTCATAATGGGTTGGTTTTGAGTCCTAAAACATGAAGCGCAGCGCGATAAATTGCGATACGAATCCGACGAGGTAACCGCCGTAGAGGTCAGTTGGTTCATGCGCCTGCAGAATGAGGCGGCAGGTGCCAACGAGCCCGGCCAGGAGCACTGTAAGCATCAGCACCCAGTACATGCTGACTTCATAGACGCCGATTGCGCCAAGATTGATGAGGAAGGTGTCGTGGCTAAAGAGCAGCAGGGTAATGACCACCATACCCAACAGGCCGCCCATACCCACAGCGTGCGCACTGATTTTGGAAAAGATATTGATGAAAAAAGCAATAAACAGGCCAATCGCTGCCCCCAGCAGAAAAGCGGAAAAGGCATTAGGCACCTGTGCATTGCCCAGGAAGTTGCGGAACATCCAAATGTAAAACATGCCCGTGATGACGTAGGGGCCGATGCGCTCCTGCTTCGTCTTCATCTCCAGGGAACTCACCAGCCCGGTAAAGCGCAGCATGGCTACAGCAAACCCGGGAATAAAAAAGGTAGACAGGAACACCTGCAGAATGAGCAGCTTGCTAAACTTATCGCCAATGCTGTATACTCCGAAGAGGTAGGGATTGATCAGCAAGAGGAGAACCAGCATGTAGGTCACAATCAATAGGGGGTGGAAAAGTACGGAGATGACCTGAGCCAGTGGTTTCAGCATGTAACGACGTTTTGGTTGCGCCTAAAGATACAAATTATGCAAGAGTAAAGTTGACCCTGCCCGGCAGTAAAGAATATGCAAATATTTAGTCATCCATTCCGTTTTCAACAACGGTCTGCTTAACTTTCCGTCAAGATCAGGGCTATGCAGGAGATATTTGATCAGATAATACTGGAGTACAATGGATGGGCGCTGCGCCTGGGGCAGGTGGTGCTGGGTACCAGTATTCTGATTGTGCTTGCTTTCCTGTACTGGCTGGTCGCCCGCCGGCTTTTTCCAAAAATTGCCGCTCACCTGGAGCTGCCACAGGAGGAACGCCGCAAAGCCCGCCGGATTTTAGGCACCTTACTGGTCCTGATGGCAGCCGTCGCGCTAATTGCGGTGCTGCAACTCGACCGGCAGCTGGTGGAGACTACCAATGAGAATGCACCCAACCTGTTCATCTCCACTTTCGTTCAGGCGATGCTGATCTGGCAGTTTGCCCGCCTGCTGGACTTCGTCATTTCGCGTCTGCTGGTTACCAATTATTATCGTAACCGGAGGGAAGACCCCGTGGAGTTGGACCGCTATCAAACGGATTCCAAAAACAAGACGAATCGTACGGTACAATATGCCGTATACATCCTGGCGCTGCTCTTTATTGTACAGGCTTTTGAAATAGACTGGGTGTTTTACACTTATAAACCCGCTGGTGCGGAGGACGGGCAAACCCGGAATTTCTCAGTCTCCAATCTTCTGAATGCGGCGTTCATTATTGTGCTGGCGCGATTGTTCAGTTGGATGATCATTCAGCTTATCCTCAGTCAGTACTACCGGAGCAAGCAGATTAATGTGGGCTCGCAGTATGCCTTCAATCAGCTGCTGCAATACTTCGTTTATATCATTGCCGGGCTGATGGCGCTGGAGGCACTTGGCTTTACGCTTACCCTGATTTGGGGCGGTGCAGCGGCGCTACTGGTGGGCGTGGGGCTAGGCCTTCAGGAAACGTTCAAGGATTTGTTCTCTGGTGTGATCCTGTTGTTCGAGCGCCGGGCAGAGGTCGGTGATGTAGTGGAAGTGGACGGCCTTATCGGTACGGTAAAACGGATTGGCGTGCGGACTTCGCTGGTGGAGACCCGTGATAACATCGTTGTGATTGTCCCCAACTCCCGCCTGATCGTTCAGCATTTTGTCAACTGGAGCCACAACGACAATAAGGCCCGCTTTTACATTAAGGTGGGTGTGGCCTACGGATCGGATACGGAGCTGGTCAAGCAGTTGCTGCTGGATATCGCGCGGAGCAATGCGGAAGTCATCCGCCACCCGGCACCTTTTGTGCGTTTTGTGGATTTTGGAGACTCTTCCCTCGACTTTGAGCTCCACTTCTGGTCGCACGAGTTCATCCGAATCGAGGATGTCAAGAGTGATATGCGTTTTAAGGTTGACCACGCTTTCCGGGAAAATGGTGTCACCATTCCATTCCCACAACGCGATGTTTGGATGAAGGGAGGAGGTTAAGTTATCTGTTCCGGGGTCAGGTATTCTTCTCCAATTAGTTCTTCGTACAGATCAATCATTTTTTCGGAAAGGGGCTCGCCCAGGAATTGTTGGGCATGTTCAAAGCCGTCATGGATGAGCCGGGCCTGGTATTCGGTATCGGTAAGCACTTTTCGGATACCCTCGGCAATAGCTTCGGGTTGTGTGGGGTCTGTCAGATGTGCTCCGGGGCCGCCTGCTTCAGGCAGGGAAGCGGTATCGGACGTCAAAACCGGGACTTTACTAAACAGCGCTTCGAGAATAGGAATACCGAAGCCCTCATAAAGCGAAGGATAGACAAAAAGAGAGGCACTTTGGTAGACTGCCGGGAGGTCGTTAAAGCGGACATCTGCAAAGTGGATATGATCGCTGATTTGCAGTTGCTTGGCCAAACGAAGGATTTGCTGCTTATGCCTGGCACCTCTGCCCACAACTACAAGTGGAATCCGTTCTGATGCAGGCATTATGGATAATGCTTTGATGACCCCGGATAAATTCTTGCGTGGTATGATGGCACCCACCGATAAAATATATTCTTTAGGTAACTGGTACCGCTGCCTTACCGCTTCCAGGGTTTTATTTGACCGTTCCTGCATATAGCGCTCGTGGCAGGACTGGTAAATAACCGATACCTTCTCCGGTGGCACCTCATAAAAGTGCAGCAGGTCCTGCCGGGTATTTTCGCTAATAGCTACGATGTGGTCTGCCTCCCGGCAAGCGTACTTAAGTCTGAAGTCAAGCGCCAGCCGGCGCGAAAAAGTATACTGCTTAGGGAATCGTTTGAAAATCAGGTCATGCACCGTGACCACACTTTTAATTCCCGTTTTGGATAAGCCAAAGGGCAGAGACTGATTAAGACCGTGAAAGAGCTGTATGCGTTGCCGCTTCAGGTCACGTTTGATACCAAAATTTTGCCATAGCAGCGGGAACCCTTTTCGGCGGGGCATGTGGGTATTGTACAAGGCACTGTTGAGGAAGAACTGCGTCTCTTCGTTACGGGTCAGGCGCGGCGTATACAGGAAATAGGCATTGTCCGGATAGTACTCCGCGAGATTGGAGAGGAGCGTACGGCTGTAGTTGCCGGGCCCGGTAAAATTATTGTACAACTGCCTTGCGTCATATCCGATGCGTAGCATAGGCGGTCAGGCGTTGGTAGCTGAAGTAGAACAAAAGGAGTCAGGCATTGGATCAATACAATTGACGGTTTTATGCAAAAGGAACTGCTTCAATTTAGCAATTGTTTTACCTTTTCCAAAGGCAAATTCATAATTCCTGCTATGTGCTCCGGTGTCTGCCCGGCCTCGAAAAGTGTTTTGATCGCCAGTTGTAACTGCTGACGGGCTTGCTGCAGCTCTTCCTCTTTCCGGGAAAGCACCTCCTCTTTCTGTGAAATGACTTCCTCCTTCTGTGAAATGACCTCCTCCTTCTGTGAAATGACCTCCTCCTTCTGTGAAATGACCTCCTCCTTCTGTGAAATGACTTCCTCCTTCTGTGAAATGACCTCCTCCTTTTTGGCTATCTCCAGCTCTACTTTGGTAAGTTGTAGTTCTTTATCGGCTAATTGCCGCTGGTAATCTTTGAACTCTTCAATCAGGTCATCTTCGGCATCCATGATTTCTCTGACCACCGGTTCCGCAATGGCCTGTTGCAGGCGTCGTAGCAGGGGACGGTACCGTTCGGGCAGCTCGGTTTCTTCAATATGCAGCATGTGCCGGTCGTTGGTAGCATAGGATTGGTCAAAAAGCGCAAGCAGCTGCTCCAGTTCGGTGCGCCGGTGCCCTTTCAGATAAGGGATTTGGATGATGATGCTATCGTGCGTGAGGCTTTCGATGAAGATTTCCCGGCCTTCAATTTCTTCTCCGGTAGCCGCATCAATGTACTGCCGGTTAACCCGGATAACCGGAGCAGTAGTATGTTCAAGCTTATGCCCGAGAAAGTAGATGCTCAGTATAGGCAGTGCCTGCCTGGAAGCATAATCTTCCGGAGACTCCTGTACAACGTTGTTCTTATTCCTGTACTGTTCGCCCAGGTAACGCCGGAAGCGCATGATATCCGTGGCAAGCTTGGCTTTTTGCAATTCCAGGATGATCAGTTGCTCCTCTCCATTGGCATACCTTATCCTGGCGCTGAAATCCATCCGAAGCACCATCAGGTTCTCCCCAAGGGGGAAGTGATGCTCAGTCGGGCGAAAGTCAAGGCTGATGACTTCTTCTCCAATAATGGCAGACAGTAAAAGACGAGCTAGTTTCTCGTCGCGCATGAGGTATTTGAATACCACATCGTAGATTGGGTTTGCAATTTGTACCATACCATTTTACAGTTTGGGATTAATAATAGCTCCGTACAAATTGACTATTGGGCGTTATAAAGCAATTAACAGAAACAGAGCCCACTACCCGATTTGTGGAAAGCATCGACAATAAACATAAGCAAGTAGTGGGTTTAAAACTCTTTTCCTAAACAGCAAAGCTTTCTCCGCAGGCGCAGGTGCGGGAGGCATTCGGGTTGTTGAATACAAAGCCCTCCCCATTGAGCCCGCCGGAAAACTCCAGCGTGGTGTTACAAAGGTAAATGAAGCTGCGCAGATCGGTGACGACTTTCTCGCCGTTGTCTTCAAAGACCTGATCATCGGCTTTAGCCTCATTGGAAAACTCCAGTTGATAGGTTAGCCCGGAACAGCCCCCGCTCGTGACCCATACCCGGACAAAGTAATCGGCTCCGTAATTCTTGGCTTTACGAATCTCTGCAATCTGGCTTTTTGCGCTTTCTGCAACTTTTATCATGGCGGACCAATATTTATCATTTAGACACACCGGCTATTCCACCGGAAGATCAAAGTTAGTAACATTAGCAGAGCCAGTCAAGTTCACACCTTTGCAGCAGCGCACTTTTCCATAAGATGGGGCAGAAAAATCAGGCCCATGCTCCGGATTATTTTTTAATCCCTTCCCGGTGCCGTAACTTTAGGCGTTCAACCCTGAGCCTATGTTTTTAGAACCGCATTTTAAGGGACAGCGCAGCGGATGGATAGAAATCATCTGCGGGTCCATGTTTTCCGGTAAGACCGAGGAATTGATCCGCCGCCTGAAGCGCGCCAAAATTGCCAATCAGCGGGTGGAAATCTTCAAGCCCAAGGTCGATACGCGCTACGATGAGGCCAAAGTGGTGTCCCACGATGCCAACTACATCCTCTCCACGCCGATCGAGCACTCCCGCCGCCTGCTGGAGCTGACCGAGGGCGTCAATGTCATCGGGGTAGATGAGGCGCAGTTCTTTGATGAGGACCTGCCGGAGGTCTGTCAGATGCTGGCCCTGCGCGGGCTGCGCGTCATTGTGGCGGGGTTGGATATGGACTTCCGGGGCAAGCCCTTCGGCCCCATGCCCAATCTGCTGGCCGTGGCGGAGTACATCACCAAAGTGCACGCCATCTGTCAGCACTGCGGCAACCTGGCCACCCATTCCTACCGCCTTTCGGCAGATGACCATACCGTTGTGCTGGGCGAAAAGGATACCTATGAGGCCCGCTGCCGCACCTGCTACCATATGGGCAATATTCTGGACCTGAAGACGGAGAAGCCAGCCAGCCAAGCGCAACAGGAAGGGAAGGTGCGGCGGATGTAGGGCTTTGAAAAAAATAAAAGCTTCGATGATGCCAGGCACTTAGTACGGGAGGGACCCGGTTCACAACGACAAAGGCAAAAAGAGTTGTAAATCGAAATAATCCACAAACAAGGAATCTGCTTTGCCATTGGAATAAACGAATCCGGAGTACTGAAAATTTAATTCGCATACCCTTTCTCCGTAAACCCTGCAATCAATGTTCTCAGGGATGCGAAGGATTGATTCCGAATCAGAATCGGCATCAGTGTTTGTAGTACGCTCTGTATAGAAAAAGCTATTGGAGTAACTTACATCCTCATCCCTTATCGAAAATTGCAAATGATATTTCCGCGAGGAGTTGCCTTGAATGATATCAGTGACAGCATTGTAAAGCGAAAGGTCTGTCTCTTCAAATCGATTCCAGTACACGTAGAACGCATAGCTGAGCACTTTCGGTTGGTTAACGATATTAAGCGGGCTTAATATCACCTCGTAAACTACTGTGGAGTCACCGTAATGCTTGTAGGTTGAAATACTCCTTGTGCTGACATCGGTACAAAAGTCATATCCTATATCTTCATCGCTGTAGGTTGATAAAGTCCCTTCCAGACTTAAAGAATAATTGGAGCTCAGCCATGTTGTATCAGGAACAGCTTCACCTTCGTCATCGTTAAGGCCTTTATCATTTATGCAACTTGCCAATAGAAAAAGCATCAGGCATAAGCCAGAAAATGTAAACTTCTCCTTATTGTATAGCAAGCAAAGAGTCATAACTTATGAATGATTCAATCGACTTCCGTTTAAAGTACTAATAAATCGGGAATACTATGCATGAGACGATCCATATTGGCTCTAAAATAGTGAATAGTTAGCATTTTGCTTCGCAACCTGCTTTATTTATAGTTTTCACCAGTGTTAATTAAAATTCCGCAAGTGCTACGGGGCTAAAAAGACTGCGTCTAACAAGTATACCATAGTATTTATCTTATCCCATTCATCCAAAAATCCCAATCCCTAACCGAATTTCTTGCTTCCCCCGCAGAAATGGGCTTATCTTCCCTGCCACAACCTATTGAACCGTGAGCAGACCTATACTTGATATTCAAAATATTGTGAAGGCTTACGAAAAGCACGTCGCTGTCAATGACGTGAGTTTCGAAGTGCCCGCCGGGAGTATCTTTGGGCTCCTGGGACCGAATGGAGCAGGCAAGACTTCCCTTATCCGCATCATCACCACCATAACCCGGGCCGATGAGGGCACCGTGTTTCTGGATGGCGAAAAGCTCAACAGCCGCCACCCCGAGGAAATTGGCTATATGCCGGAGGAGCGGGGGCTTTACCGCAAAATGAAAGTGGGCGAGCACCTGACCTACCTGGCCCGCCTCAAAGGCTTATCCGCTACAGATGCCAAGGCCAAGATCAGCGGCTGGATGGAAAAATTTGGCATTGAGGACTGGTGGGACAAAAAGGTGGAAGAGCTCTCCAAGGGCATGCAGCAGAAGATTCAGTTTATAGCGACTGTCGTCCACGAGCCTAAGCTGCTGATCCTGGACGAGCCCTTTTCCGGGCTGGACCCCGTCAATACCAACCTGATCAAGGACGAAATCCACAGCTTGCGCGGGAAGGGCATGAGCATCATATTCTCCACCCACCGCATGGAGCAGGTCGAGGAAATTTGCGAGCACATCGTACTCATCAACAAAGGCGAGAATGTGCTGGAGGGCAAAGTCAGCGCCGTCAAAGACCGCTTCAAGCAAAACCTGTTCGAACTGGAATACGAGGGTGAGCTGCCGGAGGGCCTGCTGGAACGGGCTAAAGTTATTGATCAACAGCCCGGGCGGCTCACCGTACAAGTGGCAGAAACAACCGAGTCGAATACCCTCCTCCGCGCGATGCTCGACCGGGGTGTTTTTGTGAAGCGCTTTCAGGAAATCCTGCCTACACTGAACGAAATTTTCATTCGTCAGGTCAACTAATTAACCCTAAACAACGATCATGGATAAGCTTTGGCTCATCATAAAGCGGGAATACCTCACACGGGTGACCCGCCGCTCCTTCATCTTGGCTACCTTGCTGACCCCGCTGGCCTTTGGCTTGTTTTTCGTAGTGGCGGGCCTGATCTTTCAGTATGAGAGCGACGATTCCCGGCGCATTGCCATCATCGATGAAGGCAATATCTTCGACCGGTCTATCAAAGATGAAGAGAATTTGTACTTCAAATTTGTGGACACGGACCTGGAAACCCTCCGCCAAAATTTTGATGACTTCGACTACGATGGCATTCTTGTCGTGCCCAAGGTCAAAGATGTGATGGCTACCCGCCACACTATTTACTACTATGCCGACAAGCAGCCCTCCCTGGATATAGATGCGCTGATCCGTGACCGGGTGCGGGGACAAATGCGCGATTACAAAATTGAAGCCCTTCAGCTAGACCCTCAGCAACTGGAAGCGATTGATACCCGCATCGAGCTGGAGCCGGAGCCCATTGATGACGAAAGCGCGGATGCCAGTAAGCTCACCGGAGCTATTGCCGCCGGTATTGGAGGCATCATGGGCATCATCATGTACATCGTGGTCTTTATCTATGGCATGATGGTCATGCGCTCGGTGATGGAAGAAAAGACCAGCCGTATTGTAGAGGTCATGATTTCCAGCGTCCGCCCCTTTCAGTTGATGTTGGGCAAAATTGTAGGCGTTGGCGCGGTAGGGCTGACGCAGGTCGCCATTTGGGCTATCCTGATCCCGATTATCATACTGGTGAGCAGCCTGCTCTTTGGCATTGATTCCAGTGCGCAAATGGAAATGGCACAACAGCAGCCCGGCGCTGCCAATTTCAACCCGGAGGACACAGAAGCTATGGTCGCCCTTGCCATTGAGGAGTTTAAAAGCCTCAACTGGTGGCTCATCCTGCCGATGTTTATTTTCTTCTTCCTGGGCGGGTACTTTTTGTACTCCTCCATGTTCGCGGCAGTGGGCTCAGCTATGGGCGATGATCTGGGCGAAGGGCAATCCCTAACCATCCCGATTACCATTCCGGTGATCCTGGCGTTTTACATTATGATTGTGGCTATACAGGCCCCCAATTCGAGTTTGGCAGTATGGTCGTCTATATTCCCGCTCTTTTCGCCAATTGTGATGCCGGCCCGGCTGGCCTTTTCGCCTCCGGTCTGGGAAGTGGTGCTGTCGGTCGTCCTGTTGGCCGCCACAGCGATCTTTTTTGTCTGGTTGTCCGGGCGGATCTACCGGGTAGGTATTCTCATGTACGGTAAGAAAGTGACACTTAAGGAACTGGGCAAATGGCTCTTTTACAAGGACTAATATGAATACATTTTACACCTGGCCCAAGGCCGTACAATGGATTCTGGCGTTACTGCTTTTTGCTGCCGGCGCTTACCTTACCGGTAAAGTCATCATATATGGCACAGAGCACTGGCTCTTTTACATTCCGCTGCTCTTGCTCATTGTCCCGGCGATACAATTTGCCTTCACGCCTTTCTTCAGGCTCATCGGGCTGTACCGCTATCTGTCGCCCATGCTGTTGGTGTATGCGCCCAATGAAAAGGTTTGGGGACTGCACAACGGTACTTCTTTCGACTACCTTTTTGTGCTGCGGGGCACGCCCGCCGGTGCGCCCCTGCGCCGCCGCATCCTGACTTATTATCTGACCTTTCGCACGCGAAAGATTTGGAAAATTGATTAATAATGTTGGGGCAGTTATCTTGCAGCTCAAAGGAGCGCAAGATGAAAGACCCAAAGTTACTTGACTTGTATTCGGACTACCTGCTGGCATCGTTTCGCATGGCGACAGCCACCGGCTTGTCCGAGCTGACCGATCAGGCACTGAGCCATGACAAGATCAGCCGTTTTTTAGGGCAGGAAGCCTTCACGGCAAAGGACTATTGGCGTTGCATAAAGCCTTTGGTACGTAAAGTGGAGCACCCGGACGCGGTCATCAAGATAGATGACACGATCGAGGAGAAGCCGCACTCTACGGAGAATGAAGTGGTCACTTGGCACTGGGACCACTCCAAGAAGCCGAAAGCGGGGCACACCAAAGGGATCAACATCCTGAATTTCCTTTACCAGAGCCCACAGGGCATAGAGCTGCCTGTTGCTTTTGAGATCGTGCGCAAGTCGCAAGAATACGTGGATGCCAAAAGCGGGCAGGTAAAGAAGCGCAGCCCCCGCAGCAAGAACGAGATGCTGCGCGACCAGCTTTTTGCACTTGTCAAATACAACCGCGTGCCCTTCCGCTATGTGGTATGGGACACTTGGTTTGCTGCCAAGGAGAACTTCGAGTTCGTGCATTATGAGCTGGGCAAGCATTTCATCAGTGCCTTGAAGAGCAACCGCAAGGTCGCCCTTAGCATGGAAGACAAGCTGGAAGGCAAGTTCCACCGAGTCGACGGGCTAGAACTGCAAGCAGGCCAGGCCATTACTGTTTACCTCAAAGGGCTGGATTTCCAAGTCCAGTTGGTCAAGCAGGTCTTTATAAACCAAGACGGCTCAACTGGAGACTTGTACCTGGTCACCAACGATCTGGAGCTAAGCGGCCCAGCTATCTGCACAACCTACGGGACACGCTGGGGAGTGGAGGTATTCCACAAATCGCTCAAACAAAACGTGGGGCTGGAAAAGTCCCCCACCAAGCACGAGACATCCCAGTGCAACCATGTTTTTGCTGCCATGATTGCCTGGACTAAACTCGAACTGCTGGCTGCAAAAGAGCAGACCAACCACTTTGCCCTAAAAACCAAAATTTATGTCAATGCCCTCAGGGCGGCTTTTCAAGAGGTGCAAAGGCTCAAAGCCTATGTCCCTAAAATTGGACCGCCGGATGGGCTAGCCACCCCTCTTTTGGGGTAAGGCCTTGATTAACTTGTTCATGCGAGTGCTTTTTCAGTGCCATGCACTGAGTGGGCTTGCTGTGCCAAGCACCCTGAGTACTGCTAACTTTTTCAATTGTCATAACCTTTCGCGTGCGAAAGGTCAGTTATTATCTGGAAGGGCTGCTTCATTTGACAGACTTGGTGGAAAAAGGAGAGGTCTCAGAGGAAACCCTGATCAAAGGCAGCTCCTACTTTTTCAGCGAGCGGACCGCGAAACGGCTGGGATTTGAACTGGTGGAAATCCCTTCCTACGAAAAGTACAACCTCTACTTCAACTTTCTGGATTTACTGTGGAAGTACTCAGCCGCTTACAAAACCCTACGCTTTCCCAACCTGAAAGAGGCTAAGACGGCTCAGGTTACTGCAGGCGCTCTGCTCCGCAACCGCCCTCAACTGGAACGCCTTCACAACTACCTGAAAAATGGATAAACAAGCTCTGCGGGAACGTCAACTGGACTTGGCGCAACAAGTGCGCATTCCGCAATCTTCGCGGCAGGACTTGGCGCTAAATCCTGGTGATTGGGTTTTTACTACAGACGTGCAGTATCAAGGGGATATTGGTGCAGTAGCCGTGGATGTCTTGCGCTGGCCCAACGAGCCTGTTGGTACGGTGATCAAAACTTACGAGGTGACGGTTCCTTACGCACCGGGCTTTTTCGCTTTTCGTGAGGGACCCCTGCTGGTCAATGCCCTGGAGGATATCGCCCGGGAATTCAACCGCTACCCTAAAGTGATCATAACCGATGGGCATGGGACCAACCATCCCCGGCAGTTCGGGCTGGCCTGCTGGCTGGGCGTAACTACCGGCTACCCGGTAATTGGGCTAGCTAAGGATACGCTGCTTCCCTACACAGGCGAACTGCCGCCGGAACAGGGCGCTGTATTGCCCATTATGCTAAATGAAAAAATAGTGGGGCATGCCCTGCGCACCCGCAAAAATGTTAAGCCGGTATTCGTCAGCGCCGGGCATAAAGTGAGTCAGGGTACTGCGCTGGAAACCGTAAAGCAGCTGATGGACAAATACCGCAACATCGAGCCCATGCGCCGCGCCGATCAGGCGGCCCGGCAGGCATTCCGGGGTTAATCCTCCGCTTTTCCAGGGAATACTTCCATATCCAACCGCTGCCGCTCGGGCATATCTTCACGGCTATTTAATTTCCAGTAAGGCGATAAAATAGTATTCGTCCGCCGGGCCAGCGTGGTACGGGGTTGCCGGTCAAATGCGGAAGGATAGGTGTCTTTCCAGCCCTCAATAATGTAGGGGGATTCAGCCTGGTAAACGATGGATAGCGTTCGCTTTAGTTCGGGATATTCCAGCGTATATACCTTGAGGTTGCTGCCTTCAAAATCGGTACCGCTGTAATCGCCGTGAGTGACCTTGGCGGTATAGGCTTTAAAAGGTAAATGGCGCAGGCGGATCACCGTGGTTGCCGGAATGATCTCGATCTGCCCGGTCGGCAATCCTTCCGGATGGATCCGGATGCGGTTGAACAGCTCGTCTTCCAGCATTGCGTAGCCCACCTTCTTGTCCTGGTCCGCCTCATTTTCAAAGTAGGAATGCAGTTGCATGCGGTACTGCTCTTCTTCGTAATTGAGCTGCATGTAAGCGTGCCCGCACCAATCCTGTGCCGTGGTGGAAACCTTCAGCGTCTGGGGGTAATCCTTCACTTTAGTGGGTGTGAAGACAGAGGTCATAATGCTGTAGTCATAAATGCCGGTGGGGAATTTGCGCAGCAGGTTTGTCTTTAGTACCGGTGTGCTGTTGGGGTTGCTGTAATTATCATTTTTGACCTGCTTGTCGGTCAGGAAATCCTCCGTTACAAAAATAGCAACGGCTTCTCCCGGGTGTACATCTTGATAGCGGTTTTGCTCCAAATCATACCGGCTGATTTCAGCCTTGCCCTGATACCAGTAATCGCTCAACCCCGGGTCTTGGTCAGCAAAAGTAAAGGCAGCTGTTTGGACGGGCGTGGCGTTGGATGTAGCTCTATCCGGTGCCTCCTGACCTGTATTACATCCAAAAAGCACGAAGCTCAAACTGCAAATTATGGTAAGGAATCTCATCAGTGAAGGGTTTTTTATTGTGCAAGTGCTCGCTACGAAAGCAGAACGTTGTTATAACAACAAAAGATCTCCTATGTTTTAGTTCCTCAAATGCGAAAGGGCTAAATCTGTTGCCGAATGCCAATAATGACAAAGAGATTATCCAGGCCCAGATTCGGGTATTTGAAGCCGGCATTGGAGATGTGCCGAAAACGGGTGCGCAGATTGATGCCCCAGTCTCTGGCAGGTGGGAGATAAGAAAAGCCCAGTTCAAAATTATCAGAAAAGATAAAGCCCGGCGCCTGGCTTTCTGTATTGAGGGTGATGTAATGCGGTCCGGCTCCAATGGCCGCCCCCAAAAGCCACCGCTCCGAAAGCTGCGCCTGATACCGGAAGCCCATATTCAGGCCGGTTTCGTAAACGGCGCCCGGTTCTATGGGAGTATCAGCATAGACAAACTGCCCCTCTGCATAAACCGATACCGGACCTATGAGCCAGAGTGAGGTTTCCGCCAGTAAAGTGAAAGGTTGATAAGCATATCCTTCCCGCAGGTCTTCCTGAATGACACTGACGCCAAGGTTGAGCCCGGTGTAGTGCTGCCGGTTGGCTTGTTGGGCCATGCCCAGTGCCGGGAGAAAAAGAAGAAACATCCAAAATTGAAGTCGGGCCATGGTCCTGCTGTTTGTGCAGCAAAGGTAAGGGAGAATTCCTTATCTTGGTCATCCCTTTGGTTTTGTGTTCTGTCAGGTACAGCGATGGCTTACCTGGGATTCACGCAGAGGGCGCGAAGGATGGTTGCTATGGCGATTGAGAAGGTTCTGAGCCTTATATACTGACGATTAAGTGGTTTGCCACAGCAAACCTACTCAATGTCAGCATCTACGCTGAGAAGTGGCTTGCGCCTGTCCTGACAAGCTATGCTTCGTCAGTGGCCGATGTCGCAAATCCAAGATCCCGACATTCATCGTCGGTGACCACTTCGTATTGCGTATAACTTTGCGATCTTTGCGCTACCCTTTGCGGCTTTGCGTGCAACAACAGAAATTACTTCCTCTACATTTAATCTGCATACTCAATAGTTTTATCATCTATGCTGAATCGTTTCTTACTGCTTTCACTGTTCGCACTATCGCTCCTTTTCCACAGCTGCTCCAAAGAAGATCAGCAGGACGACATCATGCCTGCCAACCAACTGCCGGTCATCGAGGCACCATCCTCGGTTTCGGCTATTGCCGATTCCCTGTTTACGCTGCAACTGGAAATTACCGATCCCGATGGCCCTGTTCCGGTAGTAAGTTTTGAAGGCTTGCCGGACTGGCTGTCCTACGATGCGGCCACACAAGTGCTTTCCGGAACGCCCGCCCGCTCCGATCAGGGCAATGTGACCATAGACATCATTGCTGCCGATGATATAGGGCAACGCAAGCGGACGCTAAAGATTGCCGTGCTGGTCTACCTGTCCATCACCGAAAAGCTCAACAACGAAGTCACCAGTAAATTCCAGTTCACCACCAGCGGTATGCTTGGCGTGTCCGTAGCGCTGATGACCCCCGAGGATGAGCTCATCACGACCACCCGCGGAGAACACAGCCCCGGAGGCAATAACCCACTCGACCCCAACTACCGGTACCGGGTGGCCAGCGTGACCAAATCTTTCACAGCGACCCTCATCCTCCGCCTGGCAGAAGAGGGCTACTTTGAGTTAGATGATAAGCTGTTTGAATACCTGGAAATCCCCGGGCTGGACAACGGCATCGCTATTACCATTGAACACCTGCTGACGCATACTTCCGGCATGGGCGACCATCTCAATGACGGTGGCTTCTACACCGGCAGCGACTGGCAGACCCGCGTGTGGGAGCATCAGGATATCTACGACTACACGGTCGATCAGGGCTCCTTCTTCTGGCCTGGCAGCAGCTACCGCTACTCCAATACGGGCTTTTATGTGCTGGGCGCTTTGGCGGAAGCCGTCACCGGACAGTCGCTGAGCGATCTGTACAAATCCTACATCTTCAATCCACTCGGGCTGGATCAAACCTTGTACGACGACTTCAGCTCCTACGCAGAAAAAATCGACAGCCTGGCGGAAAACAGCCGTGCCTATGAGTACCACCTGACCTCAGTGGGCGCTGCCGGCGCTATCGTTTCCACCCCTTCCGATCTGGCGAAGTACGGCAATGCCGTGTACGGGGGCAACTTCCTCACCGCCGCTTCCAAAGAACTGATGATTACCGATTATGGCTTCGCCGTAGGCGGCAGTAACTACGGTCTGGGCACCCGTCTTTGGGACGACTTTGGCATCGTCCACTACGGGCACACCGGCTCTCTGATGGACTACCGGAGCATCATTATGTATGTCCCGGAAGCCGATGTCAGCATCGCCCTGTCTACCAACGACCCGCACCCCAACTGGTTTGATCTGGTGAATGGCGTGTTGGTGGTGGTGACGAATCATTACCGGTAGGTTGAAGGCCTTGGCTTTCGTCAACTCTATTTTAGTGATCCCAATTGGGAAGATTGCGGTTGAGGTCGGTATGTACCTGCTTCCTGCATATTTCCCGGCTCTTAGAGTGAATTATTCCCGCACCTTCAGATCACTGCAGCTAGATATTTAGTTGAAAAAAGCGATTGCTCCAACAGCAGCACCTATGGTCTCCAACAGAAAATTAGGAGTAGCTTGGATAAATACGAAAAGCTTACTTTTGCCAGCCATTACACTACTATGACAATCTGCTTGTTCCTCGCAACTGATCAGGGAGAACTTTGTTCTGCACCAAAATATTCGTTAGTATGAAGTCCAACGCTATACATTTTTCCCTCTTGTTAGTTTTTTTGCTGGTGGTTTCCGCTATATCGGCTCAGCCTCCATGGGGCGGCACTGGGGGCGGCAAGAAGGGGCCTACCATTAAAGGGCGTATTGCCGGGACGGTGATCGATTCGATCAGTGGGCAGCCGGTAGAATTTGCAACCCTGGTTTTAATCAAGTCAGCCGATGGGAAGCAACAGGATGGCGGGATTACGGAATCGGATGGCTCCTTCAAGATCATTGAGGTGGAGAATGGGAAATATGATTTGAATATTAGCTTTTTGGGCTACGAACCTAAGGTACTGGAAGGTCTGGAAACCACCCTGGAAAAGCCCGACCTGGACTTGGGCACTATTTATATCCTGCCAACGGGTGTAAACCTGGAAGAGGTTACGGTGACGGGGCAGGCGGCCCTTGTGGAAAACCGAATTGACAAACTGGTTTACAACGCGGAAAAAGATGCGAGTACCGTGGGGGGCGACGCCGCAGATGTACTTCGTAATGTCCCTTTGTTGTCAGTAGATCTGGACGGGAACGTAAGCCTGCGGGGCTCCTCCAATATTCAAATCCTGATCAATGGCCGCCCTTCCACCTTGTTTGGTTCCAACCCGGCGGATGCCCTGAAAACGATCCCTGCTAACCAGATTAAAACGGTGGAAGTAATAACGACGCCTACCGCTAAGTATGACGGAGAAGGGAGTTCGGGAATCATCAATATCATCACCAAAAAAAGAAACGCTGAAGGCTTTACCGGCTCTGTAAACACCTCCATCGGAACCCGCCAAAATAACGGTGGGGTCAATCTGAATTGGGTGCGTGGCCGCTTTGGGCTCAACGGTGGTGCCAACAGCTTCTGGTCCTGGAGGCGCGAAGGGTCTGTAGACTTCCTGCGGGAGGAGCAGGAGGGCGAAACCATACTAAGCACCTTTAGCCAGGGTGGGCCGAATAGTAGTCAGGTACTTGGGTTTAACGGTAATTTCGGGGCCTTCTACGACTTCAATGCTTACAATAGTATCAACTCCAGTATCCGGTTCAATGGCTTTAATAATTGGCGGGACGGTACAACCAATGGCCGCATCGCCCCCAATACAGGCGATATCGTGGATTTTGTGCGCAGTAATGATAATGCAAGCGTACGAAATGGCTACGATTGGACAGTAGATTACAAGCGTACCTATCCCAAATCTGAACGGGAGTTTTCTGTAGCCTTTCAGCTAAGTACCACCAACAGCGATCAGGAAAACATCACCGATCAGGATGGCAGTGAATTGCGCTACGAGGAAGATATCCGAAATTTTAACGATGGTATCAACAGTGAGTACACTCTGCAGGCGGATTATGTACACCCCTTTCCCGGAGGGACAAAACTGGAAACGGGGCTCAAGACCGTCATTCGGCGCATCAATAGTGATTACAAGACCCTGACCAGGGAGACGAATGCCGTTATGTTTACCCCCATTCCTTTCCTCACTGATAATTTCCTGTACGATCAGGATGTGTACGCCGGTTATGTTTCCTTGAACTGGAAATTGAGCAAGTCTATCGGACTGATCACCGGCGCGCGTTATGAGCATACCACCATTCGTGGCGCATACCGGGAGTTAGAGCAGGAGCCATTTACGCAGCAATACAGTAATATTTTGCCCAGCATTATTCTGAACAAGCAGTTTAAGAACTTCAGTAATGCGAAGGCGAGCTATTCGCGCCGTATTCAGCGGCCAAGTCTGTTCTTTATCAATCCATTCACCCAAATCAGTGACCCCAATAACCTGGTTTTCGGAAATCCAACGCTCGATCCCGAAGTCGTGGACCAGTACGAGTTGAGCTACAATACCTTCGTCAAAGGGGTCGCTATTAATGCCGCGGTCTATTACCGGCAGACAACGGATATTATTGAGTCCTTCGTCCAAATCGAGCCGGCTTCAGAGGTGTCGTCTACCAGTTATCTGAACATTGGTGTAAACAACAGTGTGGGAGTTAACCTCTTTACATCGGTCAACATCAAAGAAATAGGTTCCTTCCGCCTGGGCTTTAACATCTTCACCTATAACGCCGAGTCGACGGTAGACAGCATTGATCTGAGCCGGAGCACGGTAATTTGGAACGGCAACATCGGTGCGAATATCAATTTACCGAGGGATTGGAAGTTTGATTTGTTCGGTTTTGCCCGTTCTCCACAGCAGACGCTGCAGGGAGAGAACCCGAGTTTCTGGCTTTATGGTATGGGGCTACGGAAGCAGTTTAACAAGCGCTTCAGCCTTGGTATCCGTGCTATCGAGCCGTTTAATGAGCGCAAGAGTTTCCCCTCCGAAATTCAGGGCGAAAACTTCTATCAGCGCTCCAACTTTAGCATTCCGTTCCGCTCGATTGGCTTTAGCATCAGCTACAATTTCGGCGAACTGGATTTCAGCGGTAACCGCCGCGGCCGCCGTTCCAAGATCAATAATGACGATCAGAAAGGTGGAGGGAACGATAATTTTTAGGGGCTAAGGGTTGATAACCTTCCTATGGTAGTCAAGCCATTGTGATGCTGCTCGTTGAGTAGCCATGAAAATGCAACGCCGGGCATACTGTTTTTTAACGGTATGCCCGGCGGTTGTATCTACACAATGCGCTCGCATGAAGTCGAGGCTCCCTCAGCCCTATTAAATATTCTTGCCCTCAAAGATTTGGCAAGTTTTTTGGCATTAAGGCTGCACCACCACCTTCTCCACCCGCATCCCCGTTTCCATCCGAGTCCGCAGTGTATAAAGCCCCGCCGGCAGCCCGCTCAAATCCAGCGTATGTTGCTCAGGGAAGGGGCCCTGCGCGCGGCGTACAGCCTGTCCGGTGCTGTTCCAGACTTCCAGTTGTTCCACCTGCTGCCCGGGGAATTGTACGTGGAGCTGCCCGGTGGTGGGGTTGGGGAAGAGGTGGAGGGGAGCGATTTGTACCTAATCGGGAGCGGCAGGCTGTTCGTTCTGTTAGAACGCCCGGTCATACTCAAAAAGAGCCCGTTCGTCTGATGGCGCTCAGTATGTTAATTGAAAGTGCGTATTATTGGGTTATTATTTTTCTCAAAAAAACCAATGGAAACATGAAAGCATTTAAACTTATTCTAATTTTAATTGTGGGGGGGGGTAGTCCTCAATAGTTGTACCAAAGATCCCGACCAAATTCCAGAAAGAGAACAAGACTATGACAATACCATAGACACCAGGAGTAACGCTACTTTACTGGCAGACTCTATTTGGCAAAAGCCATCCGTCTCCCGGTTGAATTTGCTGTGGGCGCAAATGATGGAAGAAGCTACCGTAGATGAGATTGGCACTTTCATCTACAACAATGGCTTGTTTGACTGGAAGCTGGCGAAAGTGGTAAAAGAGTTTGAGCCGGAGCACTACATACTTTCCGTGCCTACCCTGAAACACGATAGCCTTCAATCCATCCTTTTTGTTGCTGTGAATAACGGTGCCTACTCTTTTTTTCATATTACCAAAGATCAGCTACTGGCAGATACAGAGGTATTGTTAGAGCAGTTTGGGCCCGGTAATCTGATCATACCCATTTTTTCTTTTTTTCAGTATAGTCAGGTGTTGGGTAGCAGCAGGGCATTTGATTTCCTGTACACGCACCTGACCCACCCGGAAGTAGCAGACGAAATCCTGGAAATTATACCACGAGGCTGGTGCCTGATCGAAATTGAACTGTACACGGAGAATCAATCACAGGAGGATGTTGATGAAAATTGTTATTGTACATACGTCAATCAGCTTACGGGCCATGAAATTATGAACCCTCCTTCTGGGGTTCATCCTTCCGTATTTGACCCTACTTGGTTTAACAACTCTATCCAACAGCACAAATGGCGCATCAACTATCTGAATAATGATGGTACCGTAATCCACGGTAGCCCCGGCGAAAGTGGAACAACGGTCTATCACTTTTGGGCATGGTGCGAGGATGAAGTAGGTCAGGACCCCTGGGCGCATAGCTGGGCCACTAATCTGGAGCCAACTGGCGGAGGTGGCGGCCCTATCAATACCGGCCCCGACTGGAGCTACAACAAACCGCGCTGGAATGAAAATACCATGGAATGTATGTTTGCCTTCAATCATCCCCACTCCACTGCAATGATCAATCAACTTGAGGAGGCATTACTGACCGCGTCCTGTGGAGAAGCGGCGGAGTATAACATCAAAAGCATTATAGACAATATCGTAATGCGGCTGTGCAATGAATACTATGATAATCAGGAAGCACAGGGCGGTGAGTTTCCGCAATTCCCTACAAGTCCCCCGCATGATATCCACGAGACGCTGGAAGCCATCACATCAGGTGTGGAAGGCAGCAGTTATTATCAGATCGGGCAGCAGATTTGTGAAGTTTGTGACAATGCGCTTAACCCGGGGCAGTGTTATGAGGCGGTGAATAATTGTGGGACGGAGGGGTATGAGGCTTGTGTGGAGGAGGCGCTGTGCAGTTATTCCCTGCAGGCTTTCAGAGCTGCCTACGACCTTAGCCTGCCCTTGGATGATGCCTGTACTGATCATCCCGAAGTGGTTCAATTTTTATTGGAGCATCAGGAGACAGCGCAGTTTAGTGAGGAGGAGATTAACAGGTTTTTGGAAAACCCGGAGTTGTTTCAGGAGATATCCACGTTTCTTGGACAGCACCTTATTTCAGGAGGCTCTGAAAGTGATAAAAACCTGGCAGTAGCCATTGCAAGAGCCTATGATGATATTTATGCCGAGTTCGGCAGTACAATGCTGGACTTAGGGGATGGTCCTTCTGACCCTATACGGGATATTGTCATAGAGATGCTACTGGAAACAGTTAAAGAGTTAGTAGCTGATCTCATTCCAGGAGGAACGCTCGCCACCATTGGGCCTGAATTATTTGCTAACCTTCAAGGTGGCCAGTGGATGGATGCTATGTTTAATGCAGTTGATATTGTATTGAATGAGGCGGATGCTTTTTTTCCTGCGGCGAAAATGGGATCGTTTGCGTACGGTCTTTTTGTTAAGGGAAAGCACTTGAAGAAGGCATTTGAAGCCTTTAAAAGGGCAAAATCGCTTGGAGAAGACTTTTTGTTGAAACTATACAATGTATTTAGGAATCGATTAAATTGGACAGTAAAAAAAGTAAGAGACAAATTCCAATGGATTTCCCCAAATTTAGGAGCGAAGTTAAATGATGTAGCTTCCTCAGAGTTCTTCGATAAGTTAAAAGATGAATTCGGGGTTACTACTCCGGTTTTTTTTAATGATCAGAATGGAACTCTAACTCCTGTTTTTAAAATAGGAGAGTTATATGGTGGTTTATGCATTTTTATGGAGCTTTATCCTGATTCTAATTCGGGCTACGCTTGGACTATCGGTTTTTATACTGGCCCATGTAATGCATCAAGTTCAGGGCAATTGAATAGCAAATTCAAAATCAGATTTGATGACTAAGGAACTTATATTCAACATATAACGCCATAGTATTTAAAATCGCTGAGCGGTTCCTGTTTTCTCCTAGGAGAAAACAGGAACCGCTCAGCAGGCGAAAAAAGTTATTCGTAATGACAAGACATCAATATCACGCTAGCTTATCAGAGAAAAGCCTCAGAGGGCTTCAGGGAATGATTGGAATGGAAATCATACAATTCCAAGCCTTCTGTGGAACAAGTTATTCTTGCAATATTAGGGGGGATGCTATTCTTGACATTCATTTCAACGCAGATGTCCACATGACATTTAAAAATGGTGACAGAGAATACTTTGAATGGACAATTATCAATCAATCCTTTGGTGATACTTGGGTAGGTTTTGACATGTATGGTCTCGATATTGAACTCAAACAGCACAAAGCTTCTATAAAGGATTGGCTTGAATCAATAAAAGGGAGTCCTGAGAGTAATATGCTTCGATTTTCAACTACAGAGACGCTAAAAAATATCGACATTTATGGCGTTAATGAAAAATTTAATAGGCTTGATGAGGGTAGGTCTGTGGCGCATGTAGATGCTAACCTTGACTCGTTGATTGTTTTGAACACTACAGATAACAACAAGTTGGTAATCACAGGAAACGGGCGTAATAGTAGCAGAGATATTTTAATTACCAGATACCCCAAAAGAGAAACTTACGAATTTGAAGAATGGGTGGAGAGTAGAGAAAACCAATGGAATGAAAGAATTTTTAACTTTAAAAGGAGAATTGAGTAATATAGATGTTGAGACTCATTTGCCTAATCGGACTAACGGTTTGCTTAAGTGCTTGTTATTCAGGGAGTGGAGGTGTCCCTTTGTCAGGGTATAGCATGAAAACGGCTCAAAGCACAGTATTATGGATCATTACTCTGCTAGTCGTAATTGAAGCAGGTTGCCAATCTCCTTTGCCTTCCTCGCACTGGGTATCCAGCGATTTGGCAACCCTAACCTTTTCAGCCAATGAGGTGGTCATTACAGAAAACACAATCTCCATGGCTTTCCCCTACGCTATTAAAGGCGGTCAGCTCCAAATCATGTATGCACAGGACACTGCAATTTTCCAATTCAAACAAACCAACGACTCCCTGTTTTTGGAGCTTTTGGCTGTTAACCCGTCCAAACACCGAAACCTGTTTGAGTACCTGGGAGGGCAACAGTTTGTAAGGTTATCCAGTTGGAACGGACAAACGAATTGGGATTCTGTTTTGGTGGAACGGCACTACTGGATTAATCAAAAGAAAGCATCACTGGCGGAAAAGATAGTGCTATATCCAAACGGACATGCACAAATACAGTCCGTGTTGAAGGAGCATTTGAAGCCAGGCACGACTATTCACACCTGCAAAGTTCGCGATGAAATAAAGGAAAAACTTTCAACCGAACTGAGCCGAATCACCCCAACTACTTTCCATCTTTGGCAGGGGCCAGTCGAGGATGCATTGTTGATGAACACGGTTACACTCTACAGTTCCTCTGGGGTTGATACCTTTTCCGGCTTCGATGTGCCCTTAGCGTACCCACTGCTCCATGATTTGCTCAGCCGGATGCCGGAAATATTGTATTGTGAAAAGTAGACCCCCGTATTGAGGATCAACGCACCACCACCTTTTCCACCCATATCCCCATTTCCATCCGCGCCCGGAGAGTATAAAGCCCCGCCGGCAGCCCGCTCAAATCCAGCGTATGCTGCTCATGGAAGGGGCCCTGCGCGCGGCGTACAGCCTGTCCGGTGCTGTTCCAGACTTCCAGTTGTTCCACCTGCTGCCCGGGGAATTGTACGTGGAGCTGCCCGGTGGTGGGGTTGGGGAAGAGGTGGAGGGGAGCGATTTGTTCATTATCGGTGGAGACCGGCTGTTCTTCTGTGAAAAAAGTCCGGGTATTGGCACCGAGAAGAATATACGTCCCGTCAAACATAATACCCCAAGGGTTTTTGATGCGGAATTCTACCTGGTCTCCGGGGAGGTCTTCTTCCGGGAGCAGACTTAGAAAAATCCTGATGATTTCACCGGAGAGAGGGACCGATTCGTCCGGGCGTGCTACTGCAATATCTATTGCGCCCTCTTCAATCCGTTCCCGGTAAAACAAGGTCCGGTCGGGCTCAATCCTGATGGGGAAGAAGTCTTCATCCAGATAGAGGGTTGAAATGTTTTTCACATAGCCCGTATCAAACTCCAGCGTGAAAGCCAGCGCGGCAAGCCCGGGAATCTCCCGCAAGTCAATGTTTATTTTGTTGGCTAGTTGATTGTTTTGATTAAATACATCACTCCAGGGCGGAGCGTTCCCAAATCCCTTGATGAGGAGGTCGGGACCGGAGGGGTAGTTAGCGGCAGGTGGTATATAATCTGATAGGGCCTTGCCTAGGTTGAGCCCACAAACCCGGGCGTCTTGCAGGTCAATAGTGCCATCACCATTAGCATCAGCGTGTTTGAGGTTTTGTCCCGAAACCTGTGTCCCCGACCATGGAGCCGCAAGCTGAGGCGCCCAGAAGAAGCCGCTACGCTCCGGACCTGTGGTGCCCTGCCAGGCAGCAATAGGGAGCAAGTCGTAATGGTCTGCAATGCCGTCTTTATTGGTGTCTCCGGGCCAGACACAGTCTGTTTCGCAAATCTGTTGTTCACAGGCTGTTGCGAACCGGTCGGCATAACCTTCGTGTAATGCATCAAGCTGCCCGTACATCGCGTTGACATTTTCCAGGTGGTTCAACCCAGGCTCCCTTACGTACAACCGGGCAGTATGCACCTCCTTTGCTTCTCCTGGTGCCAGGCTTCCGAGCCAGGTACTGCCTACACCTTTGAAGTTTGAATAATCATTGTAGATGGTTTCGGATCTCATAGACCATTCAGAAAGGTTGTTGGGGTTCCCGTAGAAAGCAAAACTGGTAACAGGTGCAGTGCCCCAATAGCCATCGCCGATAGCTGTGAGAGGTGTGCCATCCCGCCATCGGGCTGTCATATAGTTGAAGCAGTGTTGTGATTTTTTAGGTCTCGATTTTTCAGAATGCTTATTGAGGTTGTGATAAGTAAAGGATGTCATCGGATGGTTCAGAAATACTGTTGCTAAAACGGGTGGATTTTCCCCAAATCCAGGATGTTCGTTTTGCCCACACTCAACAGGCTGGGTATTTTGCCAGTCGTAGGTAAAAAATGCATGATGGTCAGGAGAGGATCCAACATATTCAATTAAAGAACAGCCAATATTAAAGGAATTGAAAATTGCCAGATGCATAGAATCCAGTATCGTAGGACTACGATTAATGACTTTAAAGTCAACAAATATAGTCCGGTCTAGCGGATGCCCTCCGCAGCCAAGGGTCCAAACGGTGCGCTGTACCTCCATATTCATAGGTGGTGTATCTACAATACTGGATTGTCCCTGAGCATCGTTAAAGACCGTCCAGATGATTTGAGCAGGGATTGCATCTGTTGCCTCAACAGAGGGGTAGTCTCCCTCCATAGGCTCATACCATCCGTCTTCATCAAGATCAGCAAATGGAGCAAGCCCATTTTCATCTTCTGGCAGCTCAAAGCCCAACTGCTCAAAAAAATGAGGATTGCCCCGTGCTGGCCATTGTAAAATAGCATCAATGGGTTCGTCAATAATGCCATTATCTTCAAAGTCGGCAATGTGTGCCTGTATGTCCATGCCCCGGACACTCCATAGCCGGTCCCACTGCGCACAATAAGCAGAATCAAGTGGGCCTTCTCCTTGGGGAAGTGGCCCTGGGTGGTAGCCGTGCTGCCCGTTTTTTCTTCCAAAAGTTTGGGCTGCTACACGGAGTTGTCCATCGGGTGTTTTCCCTCCCAGCCAAAGAGCTTCGGACTCTAGTGGACTAGCCTGATTGAATAGTGCGGCATCGTAGAATTTAAAGTCCCAAAATCCATCTCCGCCACTCTTAATCATAGCCTGCATCTCATTTCCAAACAGAAGGGCCTCGGCCTCAGGCGGGGCACACTGCGCCCGCAAAAAAGCAGGCAATAATAGCCCCAATAAAAACAAACTGTAAATTCTCATCATGCAAAGCTTACTTTATTGTATACTATCAAGGCTGTACCACCACCTTCTCTACCCGCATCCCTGTTGCCGTCCGCGCCCGCAAAGTATAAAGCCCCGCCGGCAGCCCGCTCAAATCCAGCGTATGCTGCTCATGGAAGGGGCCCTGCGCGCGGCGAATAGCCTGTCCGGTGCTGTTCCAGACTTCCAGTTGTTCCACCTGCTGCCCGGGGAATTGTACGTGCAATTGCCCGGTAGTGGGGTTGGGGAAAACCTGAAGCTGCTCTTGCGCTGGCACATCTTCTGTGTCCACAAAGACCCCGTTAAAGATCACGGGTACGGTCATGCCGCCAATGGGGATCAGGCTGCCATCTTCCCGCACTGCAACGATATCCCGAAAGCGCAGGTAGGAGGTATCTGAAGGGACTGGAATGTCGAAATATTCCCGGACTTGCATCGTGAAGAGTTCGTAGGTGCCGGTGCCCTCAATTAAGGTGCCTGGTGCCATTTTATACCGGGCGAAGCCAATAAGTCCTTCCTCATTGAGGGGCATCCTGGCGTATAGTTCTTCCGAACTGCCAGAAATAGTAGCAGGATGGATGGTCCCATCAAAGTATCGGGTATCAAATTCGATGGAAAAGGACAATCCTTTGAGCTCCGAAACGTCAGCCAGAGAAATACGCGTAAGTACGATACTACCCGCATTTACACCGTTAAAACCATTTGGGAAACCCGGGCCAACCTGCAATTCCGGCCCTTCCACGTAAGTCGGGCTCTCCACATAGTCGGGCCGCCGCAGATTGTAGTTGAGGTGGGTGACTTCCACATCAGCGGTGTCAATACTGCCATTTCCATCGGTATCGGCGTGTTTGACCAAATCGGTGGACCAGTCATCGGCTACTTTGGGGCCCCAGAACAAACCGCCATCGCGGGTAGGGCCCGTGGTTGTTGCGTTCAGCCCGATAGCGAGCAGGTCCTCCTGATTGGCAATACCATCGGCATTGGCATCCCCGGGCCAGACGCAGTCGTTGGTGCAAAGCGGCTGTTGCGGGCAGGCATCTTCAAAGCCATTGGCGTAAGCCTCGTGCAGGGCATCAAGCTCGCCGTACATGGCGGAGACGTTTTCGAGGAAGTCATTGCCGGGCACGCGGGTGTAGAGCCGGGCGGTGGCAACAGTTACCGATTCGTTTGGGCTTAAGCTGCCCAGTCGTACGCCACCTACGCCACGCCAGTCTCGGCCCATAAGCTGTTCTGAATACAAAGACCATCCCTCCGGATCGTTCGGGTCATCAGGGAACATAAAAGTGGTTTCTTCTGTAGAACTCATATAACCATTGCCTCCCACAGTGATGGGTGTATCATCCAGCCATCTGCCATTCATATAATGGTAATAGCTTGTCGGCTGTCCGGGGTTGCTTGTACCAGGCGGACCATTACCGCCAGTGAAGAGTATATAGGATGACAGTGGGTGACTGAGGATAACCGAGGATTGTACGGGCGGATTTTCTCCAAAACTGTCTACGCCCTGCGGGCATGGGTTTTGGTCAATGGGATTGTCGTTGTACACAAAGAAAGCATCGTGTTCGGGAGCGGAGCCGACATAATCATCGGTATAGCAACCCAAGTCAAAGTCGGTCCAAATAGCGAACCGTAAAGAGTCCAGCAATTCCACTCCGCGGTTGATGAGTTGGTACTGAACAAAAACCGTCCGGTCCAGGATGCTGCCTCCGCAACTGACGGCCCAGGAAGTCCGCTGTATCTCCATGTTTAGCGGATTTCCTAATGTCTGACCATGAACATCGCCAGCATCATTAAATACACTCCAAATCATTTGCTCAGGTGTCACCGCCACTTCTTCCAGGGCCGGATAGTCCCCCGCCATGGGGTCGTACAGCCCATCGCCATCGGTATCGGCAAAGGGGGCAAGACCGTGCTCGTCATTAGGCAGAGGGAAGCCAAACGCCTCCTCGAAGTAAGGGTTGCCCTTGCCTGGCCATTCCAGGATAGCGGGTAGGGGAGTGTCAACTGTACCGTTGTCGGCAAAGTCGGCAAGGTGAGCCTCAATCTCATACCTGCGCACACTCCAGGTGTGGTCCCAATTGGCACAGGCATCGGCATCGATGGCGCCACCATTAGGCAAGGGGCCCGGAAAGTAATCGCTCTCTCCACTGGCTCTGCCATAGGTTTGAGCAGATACCTTCAGGTTGCCGGCGGGGTCAATACCGCCCAGCCACAGCCCTTCCGCAAAAATAGTACTGGGCATACCCGGAGCGCTTGTGATGCGAAATCTCGCATCGTTGCCATCCCAAAACAGGTCGCCACCCGTAGTGATCCGGGCCTGGATTTCATTCCCAAACAAGTCGCTCATATTTTCAGGCGGCCCGCACTGTGCATTCAGGAGGTGCTGCAAGCCTAAAACGGTAAGAAGTAGAAGTATCCGGGTCTGCATACGCTGGTATTTTTGATGTGTATTCCAATATGGCCATTTTCCCTGGCGGCTGCCATCTGCAATGAGTGAGTGCTTCTCTGGAATGGCTGAATGAGTGCTTTCAGGGTGTAAGTTTACCTTGCCACCTGGTTAGATCAGCATTCAGCATCGGTACGAACTACGGGTTTTCCAACTGAAAGATACTGGTTTTTCGGACAAACAGGCAATGTGGAATTGTGAAGTCATATTTTGACTTCGTGCGTACAATCCCTGAATGTGTGAGCAACGCAATTTTCCTACCTTCGCGAAAAGTAACGTTTTCAAATGCTAGCCAAACGCATCATACCTTGCCTGGATATCAAGGACGGGCGCACCGTAAAGGGTGTCAATTTTGTCAACCTGCGCGATGCGGGTGACCCCGTGGAACTGGGCGCCCTCTACAGCGAACAGGGGGCCGACGAACTGGTCTTCCTGGATATCACCGCCACGCACGAAAAACGCAAAACCCTGGCGGCGCTGGCCCACGATATCGCAGCGCACCTGAGCATCCCCTTCACCATCGGCGGGGGCATTAAATCCGTTGAGGATGTGGACGTCCTCCTGGCCTCCGGGGCAGACAAGATTTCCATCAACTCGGCAGCAGTTCGCAACCCGCAGCTGATCGAAGACCTCGCCAAGCGCTTCGGGAGTCAGTTTGTGGTCGTAGCCGTAGATGCCAAGTCTATTGATGGCGACTGGTTTGTCCACCTCAACGGGGGACGGCTCGCTACTGAGATTCGACTGCTCGATTGGGTAAAGGAAGCCGAAGACCGGGGGGCGGGGGAAATCCTCTTCACCTCCATGAACCACGATGGCACTAAGAATGGCTTTGCCAATGGTATCACCGCCCGGGTATCCGAAACGGTTTCCATTCCGGTCATTGCCTCAGGCGGTGCCGGGAACATGGAGCACTTCTACGATGTTTTTACGGAAGGCAAAGCCGATGCCGGGCTGGCGGCTAGTATTTTCCACTTTCGTGAAATCGGCATCACCGACCTGAAGTCCTATCTTAGGGATAAAGGCGTGACGGTGCGGCTTTAAAATATTCACCTCAAAGACAATCAACGATGGCTGTAGATCCAACCACTATAGATTTTCAAAAAGGCGATGGCCTTGTGCCCGCTATTGTACAGGATGCCACCACCGGGCGGGTGCTCATGCAGGGGTATATGAATGAGCAGGCGCTGCAGAAAACCCTCGATACGAAGCAGGTCACCTTTTTCAGCCGCAGCAAAAACCGCTTGTGGACTAAAGGCGAGACTTCCGGCAATTCCCTGGCATTGGTTGATATCAAAGCCGATTGTGATCAGGATTCCCTGTTGGTCTATGCTCATCCGGCAGGTCCGGTTTGCCACAAAGGCACTGACACCTGCTGGGCGGAAGACAACTACCCGGCAGGCTTTCTCGGCCACCTGGAGTCTGTCATCCAAAGCCGGAAAAATGCCGATCCGGATACTTCCTACACCGCCCGCCTCTTTGCCCGCGGCATGAACAAGGTCGCCCAAAAGGTAGGGGAGGAGGCAGTGGAGCTGGTCATCGAGGCCAAAGACGATAACGAAGCGCTCTTCCTCAATGAAGCAGCGGACCTGATGTACCACTACCTGGTCTTACTGGCCGCCAAGGGCTACGAGTTGAAGGATGTGCTTAAAGTTTTGGAGGAGCGGCACCGGTAAGATCAGGCAGTCTTAGGGAGGCTAAATTCCGGAAACATACGCGCAATACTTTCTTCTGTAGCCTCACAAATTCCCCGTTCTGTAATCAGCCCCGATACCAGCCGTGCCGGCGTTACATCAAAGGCGTAGTTGGCTGCCGGGCTGTCGACCGGTGTGAGCAGGACTTTGAAGATTTTCCCGTTGCGCATCCCCTGAATGTAGCGCACTTCATCTGCAGAGCGCTCCTCAATCGGGATTTCCAGTACGCCATCCACCACTTCAAAGTCGAAAGTGGAAGAGGGCAGGGCGACGTAAAAGGGGACGCCATTGTCTTTGGCTGCCAAAGCCTTGAGGTAGGTGCCGATTTTATTCGCCACGTCGCCCTGCCGGGTGGTGCGGTCGCTGCCTACGATGACGAGGTCGACCTGCCCGTGCTGCATGAGGTGGCCACCGGTGTTGTCGGCAATTACCGTATGCGGCACACCGTGCTGCAGCAGTTCAAAGGCAGTGATGCGTGCGCCCTGATTGCGGGGGCGGGTTTCGTCCACCCAAACATGCACGGGGATGCCGGCATCGTGAGCGGCATAAATGGGTGCAGTGGCCGTGCCGTGGTCAATACAGGCGATCCAGCCGGCATTGCAGTGGGTGAGGATGTTGACAGGCGCCCCGTTTTTCCGCTTGCTGATGGCTTCGATAAGCGGTAGGCCGTGTTGCCCGATGAGGCGGCAGTGCTCCACGCTTTCTTCGGTAATATTCCGGGCGGCCTGCAGGGCAGCGGCTGTCTTGCCTTCCAAATCAGCCTGCGTATCTATTTTTTGCAGGCTGTAGCGAATAGCGTAGGCGAGGTTGACCGCAGTAGGGCGGGTCTGCAGCAGGGTATCAGCTGCCTTTCGGATGTATTTAGGCAGGCGGCGCTTATCTGCCGGGGCTTCAAGCATAGCGCTGTAGAGCCCGTAGGCAGCCGTGGCACCAATGAGGGGCGCTCCCCGCACGTGCATATCTTTGATGGCTTTCGCAAAATCGCTGAGCCGCCGCAGGTCTTCTATCATCAGCTGATGCGGCAGGTGACGCTGATCTATAATCTGAATAACGCCGGGCTCATCGGCTTTTTCCCAAATCGTACGGAAGGGCTGGCCATCAATTTTCATATCGGAGGAGGTTTTGCGAGCCCTGAAAATAGGGTGCATTAGGGAGAATTTTGACCTCTTAGGAAAAATTGATGTAGAATTAATACCGGCAGGCCCTTTTCGGAGTGGCTACATCGCACTTTGCCACATTAACCATGCAAGGATATAATCTGACCTTGCTTCTCCTACATCTTGCCTGCCTTGGTGAGATTCCGAATACCCACAACCAGTAAAATCCCGGGAGGAATAATGAAAATCAAAACAGGGAGTACCAAGCTTCCTCCTGAACCTATAAAAGCTAAGTATAAACCTGCTGTGAAGCTGGCTAACCCCACTGGGATAATACCTAATAGCTGAAAGAACCCTATTCTGGCAAGCCTTTCGGAGCCCTGAGATTCTATTCGTTTCTGCCGGGCATCCCGCCGTATCTGCCGGCGGTCCTTGACGAGGCCGGTGGCATACCGGATTTGCTGTATTTGACCAGGTGCAATTTTGCTCCTTCGGGTATCCCGGCAATATTGAACGATAAAGGTGTCTGCTGCGAAGTCCACGATCCGGACTTGCATCTCAATACCATTTCTCATGACAAAGGTGTCGCATTTGAGCGTATCTGTAGGCCAGTGAATGGCAGCTGCGCTTAGGTGGAGGGCAAGAATCGTAAGCGATAAGGTTAGGGTGAATTTTTTCATAGGGGCTTTTGCCTACATAGTGCAGTTGCTACTGATTATTTGCAATGATGAAAGTCAGTAAAATGGTTGTTACCCGCTACGGCGTTTACGGAATAATTGGCGTACGCCCTTTACAATTCGGAATAGCCCCTGTAGTAAGTGTATGTTTGGAGGTGCACTTCGGCTGATAACCAAAGCCTTGTGAACAGTGACGTCATAGAAAAATACTTATTTGACCCGCCAAACGCGCATTTTTTCATTTAGTCATAACCACAACTCTTTGATTATCAACTCTTGTTTGCTCCAAACATACACTAAGAGACCGGTGAATACTGTGGCTTTATTGTAGATTTAGAAAGCACAAAGACAGGGAATAGTATGAAGTGCTTCATAACGTCAGGTTTTTATGAAGCCAAAAACCATTCAAAGGCGCTCAGAAAGAAGACTCCTGTTTTTTTAGCTTTTTGCGCAGGCGCCCGGCTAGAATGAGGTTGGAGATGCCTCTAAACAAAAGATAGATCACTAATACCGTCAACGAAATGGAAAGGACTAATACCACAGATGCCCCTGAAACCACGAAGGCTAATATAGAAAAGGCTGCTACCGGTGCCGCGAGAAATGCACCGAGGAGTTGTAACTTACCCGTTGATTTAATACGCTTGGGGGTAAGGGCTTTGGCCCCCCTGCGTTTAAGCCTTATTTCCTGTTTGATTTCAGGCTTGCCAAACTGGGTGCCGTCGCTAAAACGGATAGCTTCCAGGTCGGCGCTGTGGATGTGAGTTTGGCGGTCCTCATCGCAGTACTGAACTATAAAAGAATTACCGGAAACCCCTACGATTCGGGCATGGGTTTCGATACCATTTTTAAGAACCAGCGTATCACACTTTAGCGTATCTGCGGGGCAGTGAACCGCGGCAGTGGCGAGGTGAAAAGTAAGCACGGTAAGCAGTAGTGTCAGGGCGAAGTTTTTCATAGGGGCTTTTGCACATATAGTATAGTTGCCACTGATTATCTGCAATGATGAAAGTCAGTAAAATGGGCGCTACCCGCTACGGCGTTTACGGAATAATTGGCGTACGCCCTTTACAATTCGTCCCAGCCCTTTTACCAGGAAAAAGCCGGCAAAGATTGCTGTGATGATTAAAATAGGAAAGCCCAGCCATGAGTTGTAGACTGCCAGGACAAGTGCGCCCAGATAAAGGCCCGATAGCCCAATCAGCCCCGACCACAGGAGTTGCAGGAAACCGCTCAGTGTAGTGTTTAGAGCGAGGGTTTTGGGCCAGGCTTCCCGCCGGATATCTTTACGGCTTTTTACTGTCCCATCGGCATAACGAATCCGGTGTATCTTGCTAACAGGAATGCGGCTCTTTCTTTCATCCTTGCAATATTGAATGACGTAGGCTTTTTCCTCCAGTTTGATGACTTTTGCATAGAGTTCAAAGCCTGCTCTCATTTCTAAAGTATCACAACGGGCAGTGTCAGGGTAAATGTGCCGTGCACTGGCTTGAACCTGACAGGTAAGGCCAAGGGTGAGAATGAGGGTAGCCAGGGTTTTCATTGGGTTTTTGTCGTCTAAAATAGGGCGTTTGGGGTCAGTCAGGCAAATTTTTACAGGCTGTATCTTGCAACATGCCCTTAATTCGACTTCCAAAAATAAGGCGTAAACAGCACCAAAATCGTAAACAGCTCCAGGCGGCCAAGCAGCATCAGAATAGAAAGCACAAACTTAATCGGCGGGCTCAGCCAGGCGAAGTTGTCGACCGGGCCAACGCCACCAATGCCGGGGCCAACGTTGCCCAGGGCCGTGGCGGTAGCGCCTACCGCGGTGGTGAATTCCAGGCCCAGAGCGGCTACAACGATAGACCCTATGACGAATAAGATCATGTACAGTAGCAGGAAGATAATGATGTGGGTTAGAATCCTCCCGGTCACGACCTGCCCGTTCAGCTTCAACGGGATAACCGCACGGGGGTGCAGGATGCGCTTGAACTCCAGGAAGGAGTTTTTGAAAAACACCAGATGCCGTATCAGCTTGATACCCCCACTCGTGGAGCCCGCGCAGGCGCCCAGGAAAAGCAGAACAAAAAACAGCATTGTCAGGGCATTTCCCCAGGAGGTATAGTCAGCCGAGACAAAGCCCGTTGTGGTGATAATAGAAACGATCTGAAAGAGGCTGTCCCGGAACGCTTTCTCCCATGACAGGTCGGTGTTGTTGTGCACGCCCAGGGTGACAATGACGGCCAGTAAGCCTACAATAGTCAGGTAGGCCCGGAACTCATCGCTCTGCCATACATTCTTGAACTTCCCTTTCAGCCCGAAATAGATGACCGTATAGTTGGTACCTGCCAGGAACATGAAGAAAATGATGGGGTATTGCACCTGCGGCAGGTCGTAATAAGCCATGCTGGCATTCTTGGTAGAGAAGCCGCCGGTCGCCATCGTAGTGAGAGCATGGTTGATGGCTTCATAGAAATCGAGGCCAGCAATCAGTAGTACAATGCACAAGAGCCCGGTCAGACCCACATAAATCTGCCACAGCCGCTTGGCCGTTTCCCGTATGCGGGGGTGAAGTTTGTCGGAGGTTGGGCCGGGCGCTTCTGCTACAAATAGCTCAATACCACCGATTCCAAGCAGCGGGAAGATAGCCACTGTAAGCACGATGATCCCCATGCCCCCAATCCATTGCGTTAAGCTGCGCCAGAATAAAATACCCTTAGGTACTGACTCAATATCAGTGAGGACAGACGCACCGGTGGTGGTCATGCCTGAGACCGTTTCAAAGAACGCTCCGATCACGTCAGGGATCACCCCGCTGAGCAGGTAGGGCAGCATCCCAAAGGTGACCATGGCCAGCCAGCCCAGGGCAACGATCAGATAGCCCTCTCTTTTTTTGATATTAGTCGTGCCGGGTATAGGGATAAGCCAAAGAGCCCCTCCTGTAATAATACTGATCAGACCGCTGTTGAGCAGTGCCCAGAAGTCCCCGCTTTCGTAGTAGAGCGAAAAGGGAATACCGAACAGCATCATGCCCCCGATGAGCATGAGAAGTACGGCAATAACGCGGGCGATAGGTCTGAAATTAATCATGAGCAGCGGCTGTTGGTGCTGAGCTTAGTGGAATAACTGTTCAAGTTTGTCAATAGCCTCGGGCAACGCAAACACAATAACCTTGTCGTTGAGCTGCAATTGGAACTCCCCATCCGGGATAAGGGCTTCTTCTCCCCGGATGACCCCGCCGATGAGCGCAGTATCCGGGAAGTGCAGGTCTTTCAATGGTTTGCGGGTGGTCTTATTCGATTTATGGATAAGGTATTCGATGACCTCAGCATCCACACCGTGCAGGCTGGTAATGGCTTCTACTTTGCCTTTGCGGATAAACCGGAAAATATTATTGGCTGCAATCAGTTTTTTATTGATAAGCGTATCTACGCCAATGTTTTGGGAAATATGGATGTACTCTTTGTTCTCTACCTGAGCGATGGTTTTGTACACGCCGTGGTTCTTAGCGGTAAGACTGGCAATAATATTGGTCTCAGAGTTGCTGCTCAATGCGACAAAAGCATCCATGTTGTTTAGCCCTTCTTCCACCAAAAGGTCAATATTGCTGGCATCGCCGTTAATGATGAGGCTGTTGTTGAGCTGTTCGGCCAGGACTTTACAGCGCTCCTTATCGCTTTCGATCACCGTGATATTGTACTCGTTCTCCAGCTGTTTCGCAGTGGCCAGCCCCAGAGGGGTGCCACCAAGGATCATAACGTTTTTGACCTTGTACTTCTGTTTGCCGATCAGATTATTGAGTTTCTCCATGTTTTTCTTCTTGGTGATAAAGTAAACATGGTCACCTCTTCTGAGAATGGTTTTGCCCCTTGGGATGATGGTCCGGTGGCCCCGCAGGATAGCGATAGGACGAAGGTTGAGGTCCGTGTCCTGCTCGTCATCAATATTGAACAGTTGCTGGTTGACCAGCGGGCTGTATTCGTCCAGGGTAACGCCAATAAGGTTGATTTTGCCATCCTCAAATGCGAAGTGGTCTGTAAAGGAACACTCCCGGATCAGGCGCCGGATTTCCTCCCCTGCCAGCAGTACCGGAGAGATGAGAGAGTCTACACCCAATTCCCGGAAGGTCTCCCTTTGAGAGTCTTCAAGGTATTCGTGATTGCTCACCCGTGCGATGGTCTGACGTGCACCCATCTTCTTGGCCAGGATAGCAGTGACAAGGTTGGTTTTTTCAGAAGTCGTGACTGCCAGTACCAGGCGGGCTCGGTTGACATCGGCCTGCCGGAGGATGTCAATGGAGGAGGCGTCGCCGCGCAGGGTCATGACATCGAGGTGGGTGGCTGCATAGTCGAGCACCTCCTGATTGGTGTCAATGAGGACGATATCCTGCTTTTCAAAGGACAGCAGCTCGGCCAGGTGGAAACCTATGTCGCCGGCTCCTGCGATTACAATCTTCATGATTAGAACTTTTCAAAATCGAGGGCAGTTGTTTGTACAACGAGCCTTTCCAAGCTGCAAATATAGGCAGGGTAGTGGAAAGTAAGATTACTTTGGGTTTTAAATGCTGGTCTCTATGAGAATCTTGATGGTTTGTTTGGGAAATATCTGCCGTTCCCCACTGGCACAGGGGATTTTGGAACGTAAAGTGGCGGCCCAGGGTTTAGATTGGGAAATTGACTCCGCCGGTACCGGCTCCTGGCACATCGGCGAAAAGCCAGACCCTCGCTCGGTTTACACGGCGGGGCAGCACGGGCTTGATATCTCCGCACAGCGTGCCCGGCAGTTCGGCCGGCAGGACCTGAAAGACTTCGACCTCATCCTGGCGATGGACCAGTCGAATTACCGGGATATCCTCCGTTTAGCTCAATCGCCGGCCGAAGCAAAAAAAGTTAAAAAAATACTGGACTACACTTCTGATGAAAACGGCGGAGACGTGCCTGACCCCTATTGGGATGACGATGGCTTTGAGAAAGTGTATCAAATGCTGGATCAGGCTTGTGATGCCCTGATCGAGGCTCACCGGTAGGTAGGAAATGGGGGGATTCCGGCGAATACTGCCTTGCTGTATGCCAATCAAAAACGGCTGGTAGATGCGTTAAGCCTGTACCAGCCGTTTCTTTTTCCAGACAGGTGGGAAAGGATGCCTTTACCGGGCTTTAGCTGTCAGGTCAATGACAAGGGCCACTTCATCCTTAATGATGTTGTCCTTGACCACGCCAAGAGCGGATGCACCGTACATGACTTCCCACTGTGTACGATCGATGACAAACTGGGGCGTAATTGCCTTGATCATGCCGTCTTCCATACTGATGTTGGCAGGAATAGTTACGCTTTTGGTAATGCCCTTCATCATCAGGTTGCCTGTGATGGTATGAGTGGCATCTGGTTTATCCGGAGCTGGTTCTACCTGGGCGATTTCAAAGGTAGCAGTAGGGTGGGCGCCAACGTTGAAGAAATCATCACTCTTCAGGTGCCCTTCCAGGTCCTGGCGCTTCTCCGGGTTCTCTATATCCGTATCCGTAATGGTATTCATGTCTATCACAAACTTGCCGCCTGTCAGGTTCCCTCCCTCGACGTTGAGCTGGCCTTCTTTCAGTTGGATATAGCCTGTGTGTGAATTGCCCACGAGTTTGCCGCCTGTCCAGTTGATTTTGCTGGCTTCAGTATCTACACTGTATGCCATTCCTGAAGTATTTTCAGAGGTAGTGGTTTCCACCTTTTCCTGCGCTTCTACTTTTTCGCCTTCAGGCGTTTGTCCGCAGGATACGAATACTGCGCTCAGCAACAGTGCTGCGCCGTAAAGGAGCATTGCCTTTTTCATAATAGAGGTTTAAAGTGTTGAACAATTATAAAAGGAAAGGTCAGTTGTCTGAAATAGGTTTTAGTGGCGGGCTTTTATTTTTTCTCCACTGGCCTGCAGCGTTTCCAGGAAAGACATCGTTTGATCAAGACTCTTCAGTATTTCTATATTTTCGGACCGCTCCACTTTCTGGGCCACTACCTGATACCCGGAAAGGAGAATGCGGCAATCCTTAAAGTTTTCTGCAAGCCGGTCCACATATTGCTGCAAAGGCTCTCTGGAGAAAGTCTCCGTGATCATCGTGAAAATGAAGTCCGGCTGGTAAATAGTGCAGGCGTCCTTGAGATCGGCAAGGGTAATGTCCTGTCCGATATAAGCAACGTGGTTGCCTCTGGATTTTAGCAGATAGTGCATGAACAGCATGCTAAGCTCCTGCTTCTCACCTTCCGGTAAATAGATGAGGAACCGCTTCACATCCTTGCCACTAACCAAAGTCTCATTGTCAATAGCAACAACGATTTTCTGCCGGATCAGGTAACTCATGAAATTCTCCTGCACCGGGTTGATAGAGCCGGTAAGCCATAAAACACTGAGCTTATCCAGGAAAGGGTAAATAATCTCAAGCATGGTCCGCTCAAAACCAAGTTGCTGGATATTGGTACTAATGATCCGGTCAAATTTGTACTCGTCCATTTCAATCATCGAAATGGTGAGCGCATCGAGCTGAGTGCCATACTCAAAATTGATTTCAGAAATAGCAGCTACTTTCTCTGCAATCTCCTCACGGCTCATCTCCGCTATTTTGGAGATTTTGATACCGTTTTTGTTAAGCAGCGCAATATTCAGGATGAATTTCAAATCATCGTCCAAATAATACCGGATATTTGTTTTAGTCCGTTTTGGCTTGATGATATCATAGCGTTGCTCCCACACCCGCAAGGTATGCGCCTTGATGCCCGAAAGCTTTTCTAAATCTTTTATAGAATAAACGGCCACGCTATAATTTCTTTTAAATCAGTGTCTTAAGCTGCTGCAGAAGCTGTGGTTTACAGACCCTCCTGGTGAACAAAAATCCTAACATTAAACAAGATAAAAGGTTTAAATAAAATCATTTTCAATGAATTCCTGCTGCTTTGGCAGGCAGGTGACGTGAAGAGGCTTAAGGGTATTGGAATTTTTGCTTAATTTTAGCACTCCTATAACAGGGCAAGAAATATGGTGGTTGAAGGTGCCGCGAAGGCGGGCTAAAACCATATTGCATAGCTGCTATAAGACTTATCAAAAGTTAAAAAGAAAACTATATGAAGCGGAGTTTTACCCTGCGCCCCTTTTGGTTCATCCTGTTGCCGTTTTTGTTAGGCAGCAGCACCCTGAACGCCCAAACATCCTGTGAATATACGCTCAATCTATTCGATAGCTTCGGTGATGGCTGGAATGGCGGCTTCCTTGATGTAACGATCGGGAATACCACCACCACCTACACCCTTGATAATTTCAATGATGACGGTAGTTTCAACTCCTTTGCGCTGACCGTAACGGAAGGAGATACGATTATACTGGACTTCACAGTTGGCGGGTTCGGTCCGGAGGTTTCCTATAACCTCGTCGACGCCGAGTTTACTGTTATTTTTGAGGATGGTCTGGTTGGTGCCCCTTTGTCTGGTGTTGCCTTTACTGCCAGTGCGGTGTGCCCTTCCTGCCCGCCGCCGCCTACCGGGGGGATTGATATTGAGAATATCCGCGCCTTTCGTGCCGATGTCTCTTTGATCCCTTCTGACCCGGAAGGCTCCACGATCATTGAGCTTGGCGAAGCGGGCTTTATGCCGGGCATGGGCACTTTCAAAACTATATCCGGGGCTTCCACAACTCTTTTCAACCTTTCGGAAAATACCGGTTACGAAGTATACCTGTCCGCTGCATGTGCGAATGGTGATACAAGCATTACAATTGGCCCCTACCCTTTTTTCACTCCATTTGCGAATGACGTGGGGGTAGTGGAATTGCTTGACCCGGTTACCGCTTGCAACCTGGGGATAGCAGACAGCATTACTTTAGCCATTTCCAATTTTGGAGGTGCGCCTCAGACACTCATCCCTTACAACTTTGCCGTCAATGGCATTCCCGGCGGCGTGAATATGCCCACGGATGGCCTCTTCACTGGTGTGATTGGGACGGATAGTACGGATATCGCTCAGTTTGATGCACCTTATGACCTGTCCGAGCCCGGCGAGTACTTATTTGAAATCTGGACGGACCTGGAAGGTGATAGCGTACGTACAAATGATACCACCCGTGTCCTTATTGTCAATATTCCGGAGGTAACGACTTACCCTTACTACCAAACTTTTGAAGAGTGGGGCGGTGGATGGACCGTTGAACAGAATGGCACCGGCGAGGCTACCTGGGAATACGGCGTGCCGGCTGGTACGCTGATCAATAGTGCTGTAAGCGGCGAAAATGCCTGGGTGACCAACCTGGATGGAGACTACAATAACAGCGAGATTTCCTATCTGATTTCTCCCTGCCTTGATTTCAGTTCGCTGGATGAAGACCCCCGCATCGCCTTCTTTATGAATTTCGAGTCAGAGTCTTGCTGCGATGAGCTTTGGCTGGAAGTTTCCACTGATGATGGCGAGACCTGGTCTAAAGTCGGTGTGGCAGGTACTGGTGTGAACTGGTACAATGATACGTTCAACAACTGGTGGGATGGCACTGCTGGATTTGAGGGATGGGCGTATGTACAAAATATCCTCGCAAATACTGCGGGAGAAGCTGATGTAAAGGTGCGTTTCGTTTTCTCTTCTGATGGTTCTGTTCCGCGTGAGGGGATTGGGCTCGACAATATCCTGATCGGGCCAACAATTGCAGATGATATGGCCGCTTCCGGTATCACAACGCTGGAAGATGTAGCCTGCGGTAGCCCTGACGATCAGGTGACGTTCACCATCCGGAATGTGGGTGATGAACCTCAGCAAAATATTCCGGTAGCCTACTCCGTGAACGGCGGCCCTGTGGTGATGGAAACCACTGGCTTGCCTATCGTTTTCCCGGGGGATCAGTTTGTTTATACTTTCGAACAAACCTTCGACTCTTCCGTGCCGGGCATCTACGAAGTCCGCGCCTGGGCCATGCTCGACGGTGACGGCTTCCTGGCCAATGACACGACTATGTACCGTTTCCAAACGGCTTCTCAACTGCCTTACAAACAGGACTTTGAAGCAGGAGGTGTGCCGGATGACTGGGAGGTTAGCCCAAGTGTAACGGTTTCTAACGGGCACAATAACGCTTCCTTCGCCATCCATGCCAATATCTGGTCCTTCAATGATTCTATCTCCTTGGAAATGCCGGTCCTGGGGCCCGTGGAAGCTGGTGACACCCTCCGCTTTGATTACCGGTACGTTGAATATTTCGCAGGTACAGAGCCAACAGTGCTCACAGATATGGACAGCCTTAAGGTAGGCGTCTCTACAGACTGTGGAGAAACCTATACAACTGTTTTTACGGTTTCTGACTCTCTGCATGTTCCATCCGTAGATATGACAACCGTGACGCTTCCACTGGAAGAATATGCCGGGGAGTATATCCGCGTTCGCTTCCAGGGTATCTGGGGTGAAGGTGACTACTGGCTGGATATCGACAACATCAATATCCGCCGTTGTAGTGGTATTACCATTGATTCCATCATCACTGGTGCCAGTGCAGCGGATATGACAGATGGCAGCATAGCTGTCCTGCCAACAAGCTCCGAAGGCCCTTACATCTACGAGTGGAGCACCGGCGATTCGACCCGGGTGGTTTCTGACCTGGGCGTTGGCGAATACACCGTAACGATTACAGATGGGTTTGGCTGTCAGGACGTCAAAACATTCGCAGTGGATGTAATGGTCGGTACGATTGAACTGGACAACATCGGCAGCGTCAACCTGGCGCCTAATCCGACCTCCGGGCAGAGTACCCTGACCGTAGCCTTCAAGCAGCCGGTAGATGCGCGCATTCAGGTGCTGAATACCATGGGGCAACTGCTTTATGAAACTGTAGACCAGCAGGTGACAGAGGGGACCTACCCCATTGACCTGAGCCGCTACAACAGCGGTATGTACTGGGTGCGTATTTTCGCCAACGGGCAGGTCAAAACGGCTAAGCTGATCAAAGCCGGGCTGTAGTTTTAGTCCCTGATGAAATGTAACGGGGCGTTTCTGCTGAATGAGGCAGGAACGCCCCGTTGTTGTTAAAAAATAAACTATTTAAGCCCCCAAACGTATCAATCCTTAGCAAATCAAAACTTCAACCTGCTGCCCCGCGGCAGCGGGGCATGTCACCGCTTATGAAAATAGGGATTGTCTGTTACCCCACCTACGGAGGAAGTGGCGTTGTCGCTACAGAGCTTGGCCTTGGGCTTGCCCGCAAGGGGCACGAAGTCCACTTCATCACCTACAAACGCCCTGCACGCCTGTCGGCATTCCACGAAAATGTAGTTTTCCACGAGGTCGCTACAGAAGACTATCCGCTGTTTGAGTATACCCCCTATGATACCTCGCTGGCCAGTAAGCTGGTGGATGTGGTGAAGTTTGCCCACCTGGACTTGCTGCACGTCCACTACGCCATTCCGCACGCAGCAGTGGCTTATATGGCCAAAAAAATTCTGCTCACCGAAGGCAAGTACATCCCAGTGATCACTACCCTGCATGGTACTGATATTACCCTGGTGGGCAATAACAACGCTTTCGCGCCGGTGGTGGCTTTCTCCATCAATAAATCAGATGGTGTCACTGCGGTGTCTGAAAGCCTCAAGCAACAAACCTATGAGTACTTCGATATCCATAACGATATCAGAGTGATCAATAACTTCATTGACTTTGAGCGCTTCCGAAAGGTCAACAAAGACCACTTTAAAAAGGCAATTGCGCCAAACGGAGAGCGGATTCTGGTGCATGTGTCCAACTTCCGAAAGGTAAAACGCGTAGAGGATGTACTCAAGGTATTCGCTAAAGTCTACAAGGAAATACCTTCCAAGCTGCTGCTTATTGGTGACGGCCCGGAGCGGCACAACCTCGAAGAGCTCTGCCGCAAGATGGAGCTTTGCCATGAAACCCGCTTCCTGGGAAAGCAGGACGCCGTGGAAGAGCTGCTGGCGATTGCGGACCTGTTTATCATGCCTTCGGGCAGTGAGAGTTTCGGTCTGGCTGCACTTGAGGCCATGGCTTGTGAAGTCCCTGTCATTTCTTCTGATGTAGGAGGCCTGCCGGAAGTGAATATTCATGGTAAAACCGGTTACCTTAGCCCGGTTGGTGATGTGGAGGATATGGCCCGTAATGCCCTTAGCATACTCCAGGATGATAAAAAACTACAGACCTTCCGTCGCCACGCTTTGGCACAGGCCAAACGTTTTGATATCGATAATATCCTCCCGCAATACGAAGCTTACTACGAAGAAATTGTCAAGACAGCTGTTTACTAAGGGGTGCCGGGCAACAAACCCGGCAGCGGATCATCTCAATTGATGACCATAATCTTAGCCACTGCTGCATCTGGCCGGGCGTTCAGGCTGGTATTGCGGGCATTGCTGCTACTAAATACCAGGTATACACCGGTTTGTACCCGCCGCCCGTTGTAGTCCCTGCCATTCCAGACCGCCTGCCCGCCCAGGGCATTGGTCTCAAAAACCAGCTTGCCCGTCACGTCTGTAATTTTCACTACCGCATCCCGGGCCAGCCCGTTGATGGCGATCGGGCCCTCATAGTCCTCTCGTACCGGATTGGGGTAAACCAGAATGTCCGAGCGGTGCACCCGGCCCCCTTCCACCGCATCGCTTTGGTAGGAGATAATGCCCTTTGCCGTACCGATAAAGACCTCTCCGGTTTGCTGATCTACGGCAATGTCTACAATATTGTTGTCGAAAAGTGGGCTGTTGGCTACCGTAAACCGGTCGACTTGTTCCTCACCAGAGGGAGAAAGCAGGAAAACACCATTCTGTGTCCCTATCCACTTCCGGTTAGCCCCGTCAACGGCTATATCGATTACATTTTCGGTCTCCAGAAGGCGGGCGCCAAAGCCATCCTGCTCAACGATACGCCTTGTACCAATACAGGACTCATCGAAGGCACTGCTGCCGCATTCAAAAATCACAACGCCTTCTGTCGTGCCCACCCAGATATCCCCGTCTATATCAGCAGTCACGCAATTGACATCATTACTGGGCAATTCGCTGTTGTTAGCGGTGAAGACGCGGCACCGGTCATCATTGGGGTCTTCCATATCGCCTTCATCAAAGAGGAGGAGGCCGGCACTGCTGCTGCCGAGGCGTATCCATTTGTACCCACTGCCATCTATGGCAATATCAAGCACTGAGTTTTGGGAACAACCGGGCTGAAAGCTCCGCCATTCCCCACCAGGCATCAATACGGACAGTGGGGCAGGAGCCGAGTTGTTGCTTACCCAGAGGTTATTGTCTTCGTCAAACGCAAGCCCGCCCACGCGCACGCGAATATCTTGCTGGGCAATTTGCAGAGTGGAATTATCCGTGTTGTAGGCGGTGATCTCGTCAGAAGCAGGATCGACTTCCACCAGGCCTTCGATGTAGCTGCCCATGTAGACTTTACTGTTCCCCGGGTTGATGGCAGAGGTGACAAAAACCTGAATGTCATCATCAGAACTGTTGAGGTCATCCCCCTTGAGTTCGTCCCTCAGATCCCGGTTGTATACCGTCCATTGCCCGTTGATAAGAGACGCAAATCCATCCCGGATAAAGATTGGGCCCAGGGTTTGGTCAAGTCCCCCGGAGGCCATCCAGAGCTGTCCGTTGGCAATGGACATATTCCAGACGGCTTCTGAAAAGGGCGAATTAAAGTTCAGGGATTCGCAGAAGCCTTGTTCAAAGTTTTCGGCGTAGCGAAAATCAGAACCAACGGCTTCATTACCGTACCAAAGCCGCCCCCGCTCATCTTCTATGGCATAATTGGGTGTGAAAATGCAGTTGAATGGCAAAGGGCCCGTCCGCCCGTCCGGATGCAAATAGACCACCCGCCCCGGGCGGAAGCCTACCAGCAGCAGCGTGCCCTCGTGAGACATGAACTGCAGCGTACTGCCTGTTTCGGCATAAAAGTATTCCAACTGCTGATTTTCATACCGAAAGGCCGTGTCATTAACGCCCACATAAAGCGCGCCCTCAAATGTCTCGAAACCCTGCGCGCTGTAGTCCATTGGGAAGCCCTCCGAAGGGCCCAGCAAGTCCCAGTTGCCAAAGTCATCCGGGTTGACGTTGTTGGTGGAAATGCGGTAGATGCCTTCTTCTGTAGCGGCGTAGAGGTCTTCTTCAAAAACATGCACGCTGCTGACTTCCACCCCTGTTAGTGTGGTGGACCGGAATTCCGTATTTAGAATGTCCAGCTCCGATACCCCGTAGGTGGCTGCCAGATAGACGATACTGTCATTGAGAATGTGCATATCATTGATCCGCTTCTCTCCGGAGAAGTTCTGGAAGTTTCGGATTTGATTGAGGGTCACCACCTCTCCGTCTTCGTAAAGGAGATCGATCACCGCATTTTGATAAACGATGATCAAAATGTTGCTGAACGAATTGTAACGAATGAACTCCACACCGGCATTGCTCAGCCCATCCACGGTGGAGAGAAAGTCAACAGCAAAGTCAGTCTTGTCTACAGAAAGCACAGATAATTCGGTGGAGAAGTAGATTTTTTCGGCACTCTGGGTAACATATTGCCCGGTCTGATAGGGTAGGTGGCTCCTCCACTGACCAATGGGCAGCGGGTTTTGGCTATGAGCAAATGTGCAAGTCAAACAAAGACCAAACGTCCACAGTAGAAATTGGCGCATCACATTGATGTTTATTGGTTTTCCGGCCTGTCTCGCCGTAAAAAAGCGGAAAAAGCTTCTTTTTACTGAAAAAGTCAATAAGGACTACAACAACTGACGTTGCATGAAGCCTTATATTGTACCTCGCCGCTAATTTAAGTAAACAATAGAAAGGAGCTGTTCAAACTATCAAGGGCTTCCATACCTTTAATAGAAGGGCTACCGGAAACAAATACGCACAATTGTGAAACCAACGTAGTACCCCTGATTTTTAAAACTAAACCAATCCTGAATCATGAAAATCATCATTCCCATGGCAGGCCGCGGATCCCGCCTGCGCCCACACACCCTTACCATCCCCAAGCCCTTGTTGCCGGTAAGCGGTAAGCCTATTGTACAGCGTATCGTGGAAGACCTGGCCGAAGCACTGGACGAACCGGTGGAAGAAGTCGCATTTGTCATTGGCGACTTCGGCGCAGAAGCGGAAGCGCAGTTGCAGGAAATTGCTGCTAAAGTTGGCGCCAAATGCTCCATTTACACACAGGATATCCCTCACGGGCCGGGCCATGCGATACTGTGTGCCAAGCCGAGCCTGAGCGGCAACTGTATTGTAGCTTTTGCGGATACGCTCTTCAAGGCCAACTTTTCCTTCGATCCTAAAGAGGACGGTATCATTTGGTGCCAGAAAGTTGAGGACCCTTCCTCATTCGGAGTCGTAAAGACCGACGAAAATAATGTTATTACGGAGTTTGTGGAAAAGTCGCCCACCTTTGTTTCTGACCTGGCGATTGTCGGGCTGTACTACGTGCGGGACGGTGAGCGCCTTCGTGACACCCTTCAGCATATGGTGGACAACGACATTCGGGACAAAGGGGAATTTCAGATTACCACGGCCCTGGAGCTGCTCAAAAATAACGGCGTGAAGTTTCGCTCGGCTCAGATTGAGGAATGGCTGGACTGTGGCAATAAGGACAACGTGGTGGCTACCAACCGCCGTATGCTGCAGCTCAAGCAGGATAAGGAAAAATTGGTTGCCGACAGCGTAACGCTGGATAATGCCGTTATTATCCCGCCTTGTTTTATCGGAGAAAATACAGTAATTCGCAACAGTGTTGTAGGGCCTCATGTATCTTTGGGCCACAATTCAACGGTGGAACAATCCGTTATCAGTGATGCAGTCATACAGAATGACACCGTAGTCCGCCACGCCAACCTCAGCCATTCCATGCTGGGCAACAAAGTCGACTACGAGGGGAATAAGTCAGAAATTAGTATCGGCGACTATTCCGAATACAAGTAACAGAACGCTATGAGGAAAAAAATCCTAAAGGAAGGGACCGCAAACAGAATTGGATTGGCTGGCCTTTTCGGGCTGATCGTCCTGATGTTGCTGAGTACTGCTCCGGGGCTTATGGCTCAGGTAGACCGGGTAGATGAAGAAGCCGTCAAAATACAGGAGCTGTTTATCGATGCGAGCCGGGAGAAGCTTCTGGGCAACTATGATGAAGCGATTAGTATGCTGGAGAATATTTTGCGTAAGGATCGTGAAAATGCTACTGCTGCTTTTGAAATGGCTCGCATTTATGAAGCCCAAAGCGACCGCGACAAGAGCCTGAAATACGCCAAAGATGCTACCGAATGGGATGCAGATAACATTTGGTACCACAAATTTCTGGCCGATTTGCAACAGCAGGCCGGACAATTTGAAGAGGCTGCTGCAACCTACGAGCGCGTGGTGGAGCTGGAGCCCAACGACGAGCAAAGCTACTATCGCCTCGCCTTCCTTTTGGTCAAAGCCAACGAGATTAAGGACGCCCTGAAGGTCTATGACGACCTGGAAACCCGCCTGGGGCTTAACGAGGAAGTCATCCGCCGCAAGCATACTTTATACCTGAGCCAACGGCAGGATAAAAAAGCGGCGGAAGAACTCCTGCGCCTCATTGAGGCTTTTCCGGACAACGTGCAGTACCGGCATCTGCTGGCGGGGTTTTACGAGCAAATTGGGGAGGGCCAAAAAGCACGCTCGGTCTATAGCGATATCCTCAATATTGACCCGGACAACGCCAAAGCCAAAATGGCACTCGCTGGGCAGTCCGGCCAGGAAACAGACGAAATCCGCTTTCTTAATCAATTAAAGGAACCTTTTTACAGCCCGGATACAGATATTGATGTCAAAATCAGGAAAATCATACCTTTCATTCAGAAAGTAGCGGACACCGGAGATCAAAGCCTGGCTGATGCGTTGCTGGAGCTTACTGATATCCTGGAGGAAGTCCATCCCGGCAGTGCAAAAGCGTCCTCAGCAGCGGGCGATTTGCTCTATCATTCGGGCCGTAAGGCAGAAGCCCTGCCCAAGTACCTGCAAACGATAGAAGAAGACAACGCCAACTTCATGGTTTGGGAGCAAATCATGCAACTCTACGAAGAAACTTTTCAGTTTGAAGCCCTAAGGGGTTTTAGCGAGCGCGCCATGGACTACTACCCCAATCAGCCTCTTGTGTACTATATGAATGCGCTGGCGGACTATCATCTGGGCAATCATGATGCTGCTCTTTCCACCTTGCAGCAGGCAGGTTTTATGGCCGGGGGGAATGTCAGGGCGATGGTGCTGATCTACTCTTTGCAAGGCTTACTGTATCAGGCCACCGGTGATACAGGCGCTGCTGACGAAGCATTTGGCAAAGCGCTGGCTACCGATGATACCGCACCACCTGCATTGTCCCGTTATGCCTATGCCCTGGCACAGCGGGAGGAACGCCTAAAGGATGCTGAACAAATGGCCCGAAAAGCCAACGAGCTGTTGCCCGGTCAGGCCGCTTTCCAAATGCAGCTTGGGTGGGTACTTTACAAACGGGGCGACTATCAGGAAGCTCGCGCATGGTTGCAGCGTGCCGCAGAAAACGAGGGGAGTGCCAGCCCGGTCATCCTGGAACACCTGGGCGATACCCTCTATCAACTTGGTAAAGTCGAAGAGGCCGTAGCAAACTGGAAGAAAGCACGGGCTGCTGGCGCCGGTTCTTCCGCGCTGGAACAGAAAATTGAGCAGCGAAAGCTGGTAGAGTAACCCAAACCACTCTCGCCCCGTCGGTATTCATAAAGCCGTAAGCCGGCTTTTTTTCATCAACAAACGCTAACATGAAGTATACTTCTTATGCCATTTTGCTGCTGGCTGTCCTCTCGCTAAACAGTTGCGCTTCTATCCGAAAATCCAAAGGCGTTGCCGATAAAGATATGACGGCATCCGGTCTGCTAAAGCGCATGGAAAAACAACGCTTATCGCCGGATTGGTTTGAGAGCCGCCTGCGTTTAGATTATGCTGATGAAGACATGTCGGTGTCTGCCAGTGCTACAATTCGCATGAAAAAGGACAGCCTCCTCTGGTTAAGTGTGAAAAAGCTGGGCTTTGAGGTTGCCCGGGTGCAGGTTACCCCCGACTCCGTCTACGTAGTGGACCGCTTCAACAAGGAATATACCATAGAGGGGCTGGCTTATCTGGCGGAGTCCTACGGCCTGCCGGCAGGGAGCTTATCCGAACTTCAGGATTTTATACTTGGTAACCCAGTCTTTTTTGGCGGCGATGAACTGGGTATCGAGCCGCTGGGGCCTACTTATCGCCTTAGGGGCGGGAGCGACGAAATGTCGGCTGAGTACCTGATCGGCACTTCTGACTTTTTGCTAAAAAAAATGGTATTTAAGGACTTGCGCAACGAGCAGGAAATGAGCGCCTTACTGGAAGGATACGAGGAGCTGGAAGGGGAACAGAAATTTCCCTATATTCGTAACCTTATGCTGGAAAGCAAGTATTCGGGTCAGGCGAATGTGACCTTGCAGTTCAGCAACATAGAACTAAATGTCCCAAAACCAATTAAATTTGATATCCCATCCAGATATACACGGGCCAAATAAACTGATGCACAGGCTGCCTTTCAGGTGTGGCATATTACTCGCCCTGGTACTGCTTTGCCTTCCGGTGCTGCTTAGCGGGCAAAACCGGGAAGAGCTGGAGCGTAAGCGGGAGCGCCTGCTGCAGGAAATAAAGGCCACCGAAACGGCCCTCAACAATACCAAAAAGGATAAGGAAGCAACCCTTGAGCAATACATTGCTATAAGGACCCAGATCCGCAACCGGCAGGAACTGGTCCGTACCCTGGAGCAGGAGCTGAAGCAGGTAGATGCCAGTATTCGCCGGTCTGAGGTGGTGCTTCTGGCGCTGCAGGGCGATATTGAACGCCTCAAGAAAGAGTATGCCCACACTATGCGGGTCGCCTACCGGCACAAGCTTAGTCAGAGTATGCTCGTCTTTCTGTTCTCAGCCGAGAGTTTCAACGATGCCTTCAGCCGCTGGCAGTATATTCGGCAGTACGACCGCTTCCGCAAAAAGCAGGCGGTCAACATCATCGAAACCCAGGAGATGCTCACTGAGCGCACGGCACAACTCGAAGCCCGGCGGGTAGAACAACAGCAGCTGCTGGCGGCACAACAACGGCAGACGGATCTGTTGCAGGAAGAATTCCAGGAAAAAAACCGCCTTCTGAAGAAACTTAAAACCAGTGAACAGCAGTTAATGGCTAAACTGGACGAGCAACAGGCTGCGCATGAAGGGCTCAATCAGGCGATCGAGGAAATCATTGTCGCCGAGATGTCCCGAAAACGGCGGGAAGCCCGGGAGCGTGTTCCGGCTGGTGCCACCTCAACAGCGCCGGAGGCCCCGGCTGCCACAGTGGAAGCCGCTGCAACGCTTTCCCGTAATTTTAGCAATCAGCGCGGGCGTTTACCGTGGCCCGTCCGGTCTGGCCAGGTAAGTAAATCCTTTGGCAACGCAATCGTCATGGAGGATACCGGGCTAAAGCTGCCTAATAATGGCATTGAAATACAGGCTCAAAACGGAGCGGATATTTTCCCGGTCTTCGAAGGGGAAGTGACACACATCACCTTCGTACCCGTATATCAAAATGCTATATTGGTTAACCACGGGGATTTCTTCACGTTGTACTACCGTATTGAAGAAGTGCTTGTGGAGAAAGGGCAGCCCGTTGGGCCCAATCAGCCGATAGGCCGCCTGGCAGAAGATAACAATACGGTGCATTTCGAAATTTGGAAGGGCACTCAGAAGCTAAATCCGGAAACCTGGTTACAAAACCGGTAAACTCAAAGTACAGGCAATACCCTGTACCCATTATTCACGACAAAGATTTTATGGCACACGACTGGACAATAGGTACAAAAGACAAGAAAGGTTTAAAGCAGAATAAAGAGTATGCCATTTTGGTAGGCGTAGTCCGTCAGCTGCAAACCGAAGAAGAGGTAGAGGAGTACCTGGACGAGCTGGAATTCCTGGCCCTTACTGCTGGTGCGAAAACCAGAAAGCGTTATATTCAAAAACTCAGCCAACCCGATAAGCGGACCTTTGTAGGTAAGGGTAAGCTGGAAGAAATCAAAGAATACATTGACGCTCACGAGGAGGTCAGCATGGTTATTTTTGATGATGACCTTTCCGGTAAGCAGGTGAATATACTCGAGGAGTTTCTCAAACTGAAAATTGTAGACCGCAGTACCCTCATTCTGGATATTTTCGCCAGCCGTGCGCAAACGGCTCAGGCTAAAACACAGGTGGAGCTGGCGCAGCTACAGTACCTCCTGCCCCGGTTGAGGGGGCTTTGGACCCACCTTGAGCGGCAGCGTGGTGGTATCGGTATGCGGGGCCCGGGTGAAAAGGAGATCGAGACGGACCGCCGTATTGTGCGGGATAAAATCTCCCTGCTTAAGAAGAAGCTGGAGAAAATTGATCAGCAAAATCAGACTCAACGCAAACAGCGCGGGGAAATGATTCGCGTAGCCCTGGTCGGTTACACCAACGTAGGCAAGTCGACCCTCATGAATCTGCTGAGCAAGTCAGAGGTGTTTGCCGAAAATAAGCTCTTCGCTACGTTGGATACTACGGTCCGGAAAGTGGTCATTGACCGTATGCCTTTTCTGCTTTCTGACACCGTTGGGTTTATCCGGAAGCTTCCGCACCATTTGGTGGAAAGCTTTAAATCTACCCTGGATGAGGTGCGGGAGAGTGATATCCTCCTTCATGTTGTAGATGTAGCGCACCCACTGCATGAAGATCATATCCGTACCGTAAACAGCACCCTGAAAGACCTGCAGGCCGTTGATAAACCCACCCTGCTGGTCTTTAACAAAATTGACTTGTACCGGGAGCGCAATTACGATGATTTGCTGACGGAAGAGGGCAAGCGCGAGATTGAAGAAGGACTGCTCGGTAACCTGCGCTACATGTTTGACCAGGAATGTATGTTCGTTTCTGCTGCTACCGGTGAGCATATTGATGAACTCCGCAAAAAGCTTCAGCAGATGGTGCACGAACAGTATATGATACGGTACCCCTATAGGGCCAAGCAGTGGTAGATGCCGCTGTTTTGGTGCCAAACTGCAACATTCTAACTCAGGCAGTCGTAAAAAGCGAAGTGTAGCTGGTTTTAGTTTCAGCTCAGCAATATGCACACAACCTGGGTAAACAGGAAGAAACTAAGGGGCCTGGAGCCCATAGCGAAACTTGTTTGTCCCCCCATAATCCCAGTCAGACTATGAGAAGAGAAATGCAAAAACTTACCGCATTGGCCATTGGGCTGATGCTTGTTTACTGTTCCGCCTCGGGCCAGGGGCGCTATGTACGGCTACATGGGCATATTTTAAGCAGTATGCCCGGTGCTGAGTCAACGCCTTTCCACCTTGATGCCTATAAAATTTCCGGAGACGGGCAGCGGCAGCTTGTCCGGCTGAGCCGGTTTGCCGGGCCGGACTATCATTTATACCTCGAAACCGGCTCTGATCACGAAGTTCTGATTCAAATGGCGGATCATCCTTCATATTCGGTACATATCCCAGCCATTCACCCGGCTCCGGGGACTACCGGTCAGTTGGTGATGGAAAAGAACTTCTTAGTACCAACGGCTGAGGAGGCCAGCATGCCGGCCATTGCCAGCAGCGCCCCACCGCCTCCTGGCCTGCCGGAACCGAAGATCCATCCAATACTTATTGAGGCAGAGCCCCCGGGCTTGTTGCTGGTTTGGGGCGATACTAATGCAGTAACGGTGCCGGTTCCCAACGAGCTGGTCCGGCCTTTAGAGATCGCCTTTGAGGAGGAGGGCTTAAATACAGGCTTGGGTTATCCGGTTGAGGCGGGTCTGCCCAGGCATCAAACATCTAACTCGGTTCCCCCGCCCACCTTGTCTGAGGAACCGGTCTCATCGGTTTTTATCGAAGAGGAAAGGCTATCCTCAGCGGACTACGGCCCTTCAGTAGCGCATTCGTCGGGGGAATTGGCAGATACCAGCCAGGATTTTCAGGTTGTTGCAACTATTAAAATCGCGACCGATAGAGACGCCCCTGAACACCCAGGCATGCTGCAGCATATTACTGATGCAGGTCTGCCCCCCGCACCACGGCGGGTCCGCCTTCGTAACCCTGCCAATATGGTAGCGGGGCTAGTGGGGCATCAGCAGGGGCAGTGCATTGCCCGCTTACCGGAAGGACAGGAAATACAGGTGATAGAGTATACCACACCAGATTGGTGGATGGTCGCCCATGGCTCCGTGATTGGGTGGGTGAAGGCGCAATACCTGGAGTAGGGCAGAGCTGTTGGTGCAATTAGAGATTCGAAGTAATCAGGAGGTCCAAATCTGTAGACTTGATCGAGAAGCGTTCTCCCAGGTAGCTGTTGGTTAGGCAACCTTTGTAGGTGTAGACACCGTGGCGTAGCCCATGGTTATTGAAAAGCAAATGTTCAATACTGCCTGTACTGCCCGCTTTAAGAAGAATAGGCGTCAGGATATTACTTACAGCCACCGATGCAGTCCGGGATACCCTGGAAGCAATATTAGGCACGCAGTAGTGAATGACTTCGTGCTTGCTAAAAGTAGGGTGGTCAAAGGTCGTCACCTCAGAAGTAGCGAAGCACCCGCCCTGATCAATGCTCACATCGATAATAACGGCTCCGGGTTTCATGTTCATCACCATTTCTTCACTCACAACGATGGGCGTGCGGCCCGATTTAGAGTGCATGGCTCCGATGGCCACATCGGCATAGATGAGTTCTGCTTCCAGATAGTGCGGGTTGATAGCAGAGGTATATAGAGGGCGGCCTACCTGGTTTTGCAGGCGCTTCAGTTTGTAGATGTTGTTGTCAAAAATGCGGACTTCCGCACCTAGTCCCAGAGCCGTTCGCGTAGCGTACTCGGCCACGATACCAGCACCCAGGATGACCACCTTAGCGCTGGGTACACCAGAAATACCGCCGAGCAAGACCCCTTTGCCGCCACTCGTTGTAGCCATCAGCTCCGCTGCCGTCAACATAGCACTAATACCGGCCATCTCGCTCATGATACGCACGATCGGGAAGGTATCAGACTCATCCTTGATATACTCCATTGCGAGCGCAATGACCCGTTTTTGCCGGAGCTTATTGATGTAGTCTGCATTGATAATGGGAAGCTGAAGGGGCGAAATCAGGATTTGATTGGGGTGCATAAGCTCAATCTCTGCCTGCGTGGGGGGAGCTACCTTAATGATAACATCAGCTTTATAAACCTGCTCAGCACTATAGGCAATATCAGCGCCCGTTTCGGAATAGTCGTGGTCAGAATAGCTGGACTCCTGACCTGCCCCTGATTCTACAACCACGCGGTGCCCATGCCCGATAAGCGTTGCAACCGAAGAAGGGACAAGGGCTACCCGGTTCTCCTGCATAGTGATTTCCTTTGGGATACCAATATAGAGTTTATTGGGCTTGTTGCTGACCTGCAGCATTTCTGCCTGAGGCATAAACTGCTGTTCGGTGAACTCCTTAGGAATAGGGATCTTCTTCTTTTGCTTATCGCTCATAAAAGGCTTGGCTTTCCTGAGAGACGGAAACAAAACAAGTGGATCCATTTTTGAGTTTGTGTCCCGGTTTGACCGGGATCATAAGCAACTGACAACCTTAGAGTTGCGTTGAGATGTCACAAAAGCTTTAAGAAAAAATGGATCCGCTTGTTTCCGTCAAACTACTTATAGCTTACAAAAATATAATTTTCCGGCTGGAATCAGACCCTATCTCAAGCTTTATTCGGAAAGTATCTTCCGGGAGCAAATGCTCAATCAGGCCAGGCCACTCAATCAGGCAGCGCCGGCCACTGTCGAGGTACTCTTCGATTCCGATGTCCAGAGCTTCCTCCACGTCATTTAAGCGGTAGAGGTCCATATGGTAGAAAGTTTCCCCCATCTGGTCTTCGTATTCATTGACGAGGGAGAAGGTAGGGCTGCTGATTGTCTCTTCGGAGCCCAGTGTACGGCATATCGCCTTGATCAGTGTCGTTTTGCCTGCGCCGATTTCTCCGGTGAAAGTCCAGATGGACTGTTCAGGAGCCGCTGCCTTCAGTAGCCTTTTGGCAATTTCTTCAACCTCCTCCAATGAGTATACGATCGTATTTGGCATAAAGCAGTTCAACCGTTTTATGGTGAATTTAGCAGGCAGATGCTGCAGAATGCTCCCTGCAGCTATGAGAGAACAGTAGTAGCCTGATGGAGGTTTAATCATTTTATGCTAAAAGGCCTTGCAATTTTAACAGGTGTCATTTCAGCACTCTATCATCAGGCAAAAGCGGCTGTTTACTTGTGTTCATTGCTTTTGTGAGGCAACCTGCCCAATCAAATTTTAGCCTTTTTGAAAAAATATTCCTATTATTATGGTCATATAGCGGGCAAAACCTTAGATTTGAATCCCGACTGAGAGAGAGATTATAATTAGCTGACTATCTATATGAGCCGAAAAATCCGTATGGGAATGGTGGGTGGCGGTCGCGGTGCCTTTATCGGTGCTGTGCATAGGATGGCTGCTACCCTGGATGGTGAAATAGAGCTGGTTTGCGGAGCTTTTAGCAGCGACCCGGAAAAGTCTAAAGCTTCCGGTGCTGACCTTTATCTTCCTCCTGACCGGGTATACGGCAGTTTCGGGGAAATGATCCTGAAGGAAAAAGCCCTGCCCGAAGGCAAGCGTATGGATTTTGTGTCTATCGTTACACCTAACCACGTACATTTCCCACCGGCAAAAATGGCCCTGGAGAACGGCTTCTCTGTTGTATGCGATAAACCTCTTTCCTTCAATACTGACGAAGCCCTTGAGCTGCAACAACTTGTCGAATCGACAGGGTTGTTGTTTGCATTAACCCACAATTATACCGGGTACCCTATGGTCAAACAGGCGCGGGCAATGGTCCGCAACGGTGAGTTTGGGGCTATCCGAAAAGTTATTGTCGCCTACCCGCAGGGGTGGCTTTCCACTCGTCTGGAAGCGACGAACCAAAAACAAGCCTCCTGGCGTACCGACCCTAAGCGTTCGGGTGCAGCAGGGGCAATGGGCGATATAGGGACCCACGCAGAAAACCTGGCAGAGTACATTTCAGGGCTTCGGATCACCAAACTGTGCGCAGACCTCCACACTTTCGTGGAAGGGCGGCAGCTGGATGATGACGGTAGCGTGTTGCTTCGCTTCGACAACGGCGCCCGGGGTATTCTCTACGCGACTCAGGTTGCAGCTGGAGAAGAAAATGCTCTGCATATCCGGGTATACGGAGAAAAAGGTGGCCTGGAATGGCATCAAATGTACCCCAACGACCTAAAGGTGCGCTGGCTGGACAAGCCCGAACAACTGCTCCGAACCGGCGTGGGGGATCTTTACCCTGCCGCTCAGTCTGCTGCCCGTATCCCCGCCGGGCACCCGGAAGGCTACCTGGAAGCTTTTGCAAACATTTACCGGAATTTTGCTCATTGCCTGCGTGCTAAACTATCCGGACAAAAAGCAGACCCGGTGTATGAAGATTTTCCAACCGTTGAGGATGGGGTCCGGGGGATGAAATTTATCGACCGGGTTATTGAATCTTCCGAGAGCGATCAAAAATGGCTGCCGGTGTAATACACCGAGAGCTACGTTAACAACCGATTATTTACCAAGGTGGAAAACACCTGAAGCATAAAAAAGCACAAACATTAGTATGAAAAAACGCTACACTTTCTTCTTCCTGATTGGATTGATGAGTTTCACCCTGAATGCGCAGGTCACTTGTGATGAGCCGGGAGTTTTATTGATGGATGACCTGTCGGCCTATGCCACAGGCGATATTACCTTTCAGTCAGACGACTGGGATACCTGGCCAGGTGCAACCGTCGGGGCAGAAGTCTCTGCCGAACAAGCCAATACAGGCAGTAATTCCATCAAAATTGATGGAAACATCGATGGGCAGGATGCTCTGCTGCTGCTTGGCGGGCAGGAAAGCGGGCACTACGTCCTGTCCTGGTCAATGTTCGTATACGACAGCACAAGTGCCTATTTCAACCTGCAGCACGAAGCCCCGACCGATACAGAGGGGTTTTGGGCGTTTGATGTACTCTTCGAAGGCGGGAAAGGCATACTCGAAAAGTATGATGGCAGCGACGACGCCTCCTTTGTATACCCATCCGGTACATGGTTCCCGGTGTATCTTTTTATAGATATAGACAGCGACTACGCCCGCCTCGTCATTAATGAAAGAACAGTAGACACCTGGCCGTTCAGCAGCGGGAGTACGGAATCAAGCCAGATGCACAGTATCAACTTTTACCCGCAGAATACCGGACATTCTTACTTCATCGATGATATTAGTTTGCTGGAAATTCCGGCAGCGGAAGCAGGGCAATACTGTTACACGGCCGAAGTTCTGGAAGAGCCCGGCTTCTATGCTGTACCGGAGCTGACTTGTTATGGAGGCAGTTATGATCAGGGCGGCAGCGGCAGTGGCTTCAAAGCTCACTGGTATCAATATACGCCTTCCACAGATGGCATCATGTCTGTTTCCAGTTGTGGGGGTGGAGTAGATAGCCGGGTTTGGATCTTTAAAGGTGCTGATTGTGAAAATCTAGGCATCGTTGGTGTGAACGACGACCGCTGCGATACAGGTGATGGTGATGATTATGCCTCCTACAGAGAGGCCGTGGTCACTGCAGGCGATACTTATTATATAATGTTTGATAATGCATGGTCGGACTCTGGCTTTGGGTTTGAACTTGCATTGGTGGAGGAAGCTCCTGCTGAAGGTCAATTCTGCGAATCTGCCGAAGATATTGAGCCGGGTGAACACGAGGTGGGCGCAATCGACGGAGAGTCTGCGGTGGCTGGCCCCAATATCAACAACACCTCTGGTTCTACGACCAACTACGCACAATCCAAGTGGTATCAGTTTACGCCTGGCTCAGACGGCTATATGAGCATTTCCGCCTGTGATTTTGCAGCAAGTGATACGCACTTTTTTGTGTATACCGGGGATTGCTCCACTTTCGAGGGGCTCAACCTGGTGGCTCAGAATGACAATGGATGCGGAGAAGGTTTGCTGACCTCCAGCCTGGACAGCATTGAGGTCACAGGTGGCGAAACCTACTACATCGAGTGGATCGACCGCTGGATGGACGGGCCCGGCGACGAGCTCTACATCTGGGAGCTTGGCTTCGATGCGTTCGTGGGTGTGGAGCAGGATGAAGTTCTTAAGCAGAGCTTTACCGTTTTCCCAAATCCGGCATCAGATGTGCTGAACATCCGGCTGGAGCAAAGTCAGTTCAAGGGGCGCACACAAGTCACCCTGCTGAACATGCTGGGGCAGCCGCTAGCCGAAAGGCAACTGGACGGCGGAGAGGTACAGCTTCAGCTGCCTGTCCATAGTATTCCTGCAGGCACCTATCAGTTACGTGTACTGATGGGAGACCGGCAGGCGACGCAAACGGTGCTAATTAAATGATAACGCAGGGGTGCCAGGGGTACATACATGGCCTCAGCGCCCTTAAAGATAAACAGTGGAAAATTGCAGGCTTCTAACCTGCTTTTCTACTGTTCAACCGATTGTTAACTTTTATTCCATTCACTCAATTCAATACGTTTCGTATGAAAAAAACTTACATGAACAAGCTGCTTGCACTACTAGCAGTCATGGCTTTTGCGATGACCTCTGTGCAGGCACAATCGTTTACTGTAGATGCTCCGGCAAGTGTTGCTGGTAGCTACAATCATGGTATTGCGGTGTTTACGAACCCCACTGCCACACCAAGCTTCTCTGGCCCTGTTACTGTTGTGTCAGATGCAGACGGCCTTTCGACCGCCTGTGTTGAAATCACTGATGACCTGTCTGGTTCTGTAGCCTTGATTGACCGCGGTGCTTGCGGCTTCGATGCCAAAGTAGCCAATGCACAGGCTGCGGGTGCCGTAGGTGTAATTCTTTGTAATAATGACACCGCTAACCCAGATGCTATCCTGAACGTAGCAAGTGGTGCTGGCTGCCGCCCGGATATCACCATCCCTACGGTGGTGCTGAGCTACAACAACTGCCAGACCATCCGCATGGAAACTGGTTTGACAGTAACCTATGATGTGCCTGCAGGCAGTACCTTTGAATCAGCTATTGAGATCGGCGAAGGCACCTTTACTGTTGATGAGATCCCTATGGACTCCAGCAACACTTTCGTAGGGGCTACCGGCGAAGTTTGGTACAAGTATACGCCTTCTGCAACTGGTGTGGTAACCGTTAGCTCCTGTGGAAGCGCAGCCGCCACACGTTTGCTGTTCAACAGCGTTACAGATTGCCGTGCGACTTTGACCAACCTTATATTTAACCAGGGTGGCTGCCCAGACGATGATGGCTCCACACTGGACTGGCTGGTATTTGAAGGCGAGGAATATTACATCCTCTGGGATGATGCGAACTCTTCTGACGGCTTTGACTTCACCGTCAGCCTGGGTGATCCTGAGCCTGTTGATGTTACGCTGAATGTAGACATGCAGAACGAAACGGTAGCAGCAGAAGGTGTTAGCGTGGTTGTTGGCGGTCCTGGTGTAGCTGACCTCAACGAGGTGATCATTCAGGCGATGTCTGACGATGATGGCGATGGTATCTACTCAACAACTATTCAGGTAACGACACTGGATACTATTGGCTATGCTTTTGTGAACGGCGGCGTAGACCCTGCTAACCTGGAAGTTGTCCCTGATTCCTGTGGCGTGCCAAGCGGCTTTGGCTTCAATGTGCGTCCGTTCATCAATACTTCAATTTTCCCGGTAGAGGTTGATGCGGTATGTTTCGCTGCTTGCGAAGCTTGTCCGCTGGACATGGCTACCTGCGACGAGCCTACTGTAATCTGGACTGAAGACTTTGAGGGGCAGACCGTAGGTGCACCACCGGTGAACAACTTCATTATCCCCTGGCCTGCTGCTGGTATCATCCTTGGTGATGTAAGCTCTGATCAGGCGGCAAGTGGTTCTAACTCTCACCTTATCACGGGTGACGGTACAGACGTAGACCCGGTTTACCTGTTATCTAACCAGACATTGACTACCGGTCACTATGTCGTTAGCTGGAACATGTACATACCTGCCGATTCCACAGCCTACTTTAACTTCCAGAAGGATGCAACACCAGCCGTAGAATGGGCAGTAGAGGTGTTCTTCAATGGTGATGGCACTGGCGACCTCAATGCAGGTGCAGCTGACCCTCGTGCTAACTTTACCTACCCGGAAGGAGAATGGTTCTCGATTGTAACGGTGATTGATATCGATAATGACCTCATCCGCATGCATATTGATGGGCAGTGGGTATCCAGCTGGCCGCTGAACTTTGATGCCAGCAGTACCGGAAACTTGCAGTCAATAGGCGCAGTGAACTACTACCCAAGACCAAACGAACCTGATTTTTGGTATGTAGACGACTTCACGGTAGCGCTGATCCCTGAGCCAGGTGACGGACTGTACTGCCAGACGGCTACAGTTGTGGAGCCAGGTGTCATTACAGCAGAAGAACTGGACTGCTTTGGTGGTGGTCTGTTCTATGATCCATCTGACGGAGCTGGTCTGCAGGCCCGTTGGTTCAGCTATACCGCTACCGCTGATGGCTACATTAGTGTAAGCGCTTGCGGAGGCGGTGTGGATACCCGCGCATGGATCCTGGCGGGTGACTGTGGTGATCTTACACCAGTAGGTGTGAATGATGACCGCTGTGAAATTTCCGCTGGCGGCAGTGCATGGGCTACTTACCGTGAGGTGCCAGTTACTTCCGGCGAAACCTACTACATCGTTTGGGATGATACCTGGGAAGCTGCCGGCTTTGACTGGGAACTGACGCTCAACGAAGGCGATCTGCCTGTGGGCGATTTCTGTGAGTCTGCTGAAGCTGTTGATCCAGGTACCTACACTGTAGAGGAGTTCGGTGAAGCTTCTGTTGGTGGCTATCGCCCGGGTTACTTCACGACTTCTACTACTCCATACTCTGGTGGCGCATGGTACTCCTTCACGCCTGATAGCGATGGCACTATGAGCATCAACTCTTGTGGTACTGACGCTGATACCTGGTTGTTCGTTTACACTGGCGATTGTGGTTTACAGTCTCTGGAGCTGATCGCTGAAAGTGATGACGACTGTATCATCGCTTCAAGTGTGGAAGACATCGAAGTGACGGCAGGTACGACTTACTACATTGAGTGGATCGACCGGAATGACGCTGCTGGTTTTGACTGGGAGCTGATCTTCAACCCACCAACTGTAAACGTACAGATGGCTGTTGATGTATCCCTGCTCGTAGAAGCTGGCGAACTCAGCCCGGACGGTGTATTCCTGGCCGGTAGCTTCAGCGATTTCAATAACGTTGAGATGTCTGACCTGGATGGAGATAACATCTACACGGTTACTGTACAGATTCCTGAAAACTCTACTGCGACTTACAAGTTCAAGAACGGTCCTGACGGATGGGAGAACATCGATACCAGCATTGGTGACGACTGTACGACCGGCGAGTTTAACGACCGCTTTGTGGAAACCGGTACCATGAACATTCCGCTTGATCCGGTTTGCTTCGGCTACTGTGTTTCCTGCCAGACGGTTGATGTGAGCGATGTAGCGCTGGAGCAGGGCGTATCTGTATTCCCTAATCCTGCGAAGGATGTGCTGAATGTACAGATCGATCTGCCGGAAGTAGCCAGCCGCCTGAACATCCGCCTGGTGAATGCATTGGGTCAGGTGGTACTGAGCCGCGACCTTGGTACACTTCAGAGCGACAACATCGAGCTTGACGTACGCAACCTCGCTGCCGGCACTTACATGCTGCAGGTGGTTGATGGACAGGCGCAGTTCACGCAGTCTGTTATCATTAAGTAATAGCCTTTGGGCATGCTGAATAATTAAGTTCAGCGACTCATTGACTACAATAGAAAAGCGCCGCCCGGCCGCTCTCGTAGCGTGCCGGGCGGCGCTCTTTTATATGCTGCAGTAGCCCCTGTAATTTACACCACTGGTGCTGCAGTAGCCCGAACTTTTACCCTGAGCAACAAAAGCAGCCCAACCAAAAAGAATCCGCTTAGCACCAGCATACTCAGCCGCATACTGCCGGTAATCTGCTCCATTAACCCAAAGGTGAACGTGCCGATAATAATAGCTACCTTTTCCAGTACATCATAAAAACTAAAGTAAGAAGTCGTATCATCGGAGCTCTCGGGGATTAGCTTGGAGTAAGTAGACCGGGACAGGGACTGTATCCCTCCCATAACGAGCCCAACGGCTGCCGCGATGGCGTAAAACTGAGCTTTCTCCTGCACAAGGTACCCTACAATACAAATCGCCATCCAAATCAGCAGCATGGTAATCAAAGATATTTTATTGCCTTTCCATTCTGAGAGGCGGGCGAAGCTATAAGCCCCCAGGATGGCGACGACTTGGAGCAGCAGGATGATGATGATCAGCTCGGAAGTCTCAAAGTTAAGCTCTTTGCTGGCGAAGGTGCTGGCCAGGAATAGCACCGTCTGCACGCCGGCGCTGTAAAAGAAAAAGGAAAACAGGAAGGAACGAATGTTTTGCTCCCCCTTCACCGCACGCCAGACCTTTTTCAGTTCCTGAAACCCTTTGCGCAGCATTTCAGGAGATGCCTTTTGCTTTTCATCCGAAGGAAGCCGCCGGAACGGGATAAGTGCAAAGCCGATCCACCACAGCCCTACGGAAAGAAAGGCATAGCGTGTGGCCGTGCCCTGATCAGGAAAACCCAAACCTTCCCAAAACTGCACCATCACCAGGTTGATAATGAGCAAAATAACACTCCCGATATAGCCAAAGGAGAACCCCCGTGCACTCACCCGGTCGTAGAGGTCCTCGGTGACGATCACGGGCAAAAAGGCATTGTAAAATACCAGCCCGCCGGCAAAACCAATCATAGACAGCATGAAGCCGACCGTCCCCAGTTCGAGCTGATCCATACCTTTAAAGAAAAACAGGGAAAGGCAGGATAAGGAACCCAAAATGGTAAAAAACTTAAGGAAAAACTTCCGCCGGCCCCCATAGTCTGCTATGCCGGATAAGAAAGGGGAGAAGAGGGCAATGATGAAGTACGAAGCCGATATGGCAAAAGTATACAGGGAACTATTGGACATTTCCATCCCAAGGACGGAGAGGTCCTCATCCGTTACCGCCACAAAGTAAGCCGGGAAAATTGCAGCGGTAATCACCAGCGCAAAAGCGGAATTGGCCCAGTCAAAAATGGCCCAGCCATTGATGATGCGCTTGTCATTAATCGGGAAATCTGTAGAAGATGGAGCCATAAGATGTGGTGAGCGTGAGGAAAATTGGATTACCTTTGATCAGTGCGTAAATTACGAATAACCATTCGGAATTATGAAAATCGCGATTCTTTCCCGTGGCCCGCAGTTGTATTCCACCCAGAGTCTGATCAGGGCAGGGATCAAAAGAGGGCACGAAATGCATGTTGTTGATCATACCCGCTGTTCTTTAGTACTGGAGCGCGACCGCCCCCGTATCCTCTATCAGGGGTATCGGTTGGAACGGTTTGATGCGGTCATTCCCCGTATTGGAGCTTCCGTAACTTCCATCGGAGCTTCTGTCATCAGCCAGTTTGAGAATATGAATGTCTTTGTGGCCGCTAATGCCGCCGCCCTGATTGAAGCCCGGGACAAACTGCGCTGCCTGCACCGCCTTGCGCAACATGGTATACAGATCCCTAAAACGGTCTTCGTCGCTTCCGGCCAGAATATGCAGGCGGCGGTCAGTCAGCTGGGGGGATTGCCGGTAGTCGTCAAGCTTTTGGAGGGTACTCATGGCATAGGGGTCATACTTGCAGAAACCTTCCGTACGGTAGAATCTACCGTGGAAGCTTTTCAGCGGTTGAACAATCGCGTGATGCTGCAGGAGTTTATCCGGGAGGCAAGGGGCAGGGATGTCCGGGTGCTTGTGGTCAATAATCAGGTGGTGGCTGCCATGGAACGGCAGGCCCGGCCCGGTGAGTTTCGCTCCAACCTGCACCGCGGCGGCTCTGCAAGGCAGGTGAAGCTTACCCCCGAAGAGCAGGAGCTGGCCGTAAGAGTTGTACAAATTATGGGGCTCCATGTCGGTGGGGTGGATTTTTTGCGTTCAGAGCGCGGCCCACTGATTATGGAGGTAAACGCCTCTCCCGGGCTGGAAGGGATAGAAACCGTCACCGGTATAAACGTTGCCGGAAGAATCATTCAATTTATCGAAGAAACCTTAGCGCAATCATCCTGACTATGAGTGAAGCCCTGCCATTAGAAATCCACAAGTCAAGTATCGCTCCGGGGGAGGATGAAGTGGTTAAAATTCCGGTTGGCCAGTTACCCTCCGGCAACCCTATCCGGATCGAGGCGCATGTCTTTCGTGCGGAGGCCCCCGGCCCGGCCCTGCTGGTTATGGCAGGTATCCACGGGGATGAGATCAATGGGGTGGAGATCGTGCGCCGGGCACTTCAAAACGGGCGCTTTGCTGAACTGCAAAAAGGAAGTGTCGTAGCGATTCCACTGGTGAATGTCTATGGTTTTGTAAACCGGTCGCGGGAAGTGCCGGATGGTAAAGACATCAACCGCTCTTTTCCGGGCAGCAGCCGGGGCTCTCTGGCCTCCCGCCTGGCGAATGCCCTGGCTAAAAAGGTGCTGCCTGGTGTCGATATTATACTCGATTACCACACAGGCGGAGCTAATTTGTACAATTACCCGCAGATACGCTACAGCAAAGGCGATGAGCGCAGCGAGGAACTTGCTAAAGTGTTCGGTGCACCCTTTAGTGTGGCCAAAGCGCCCATTCAGAAGTCTTTCCGGAAAATTGCCCTGGAGTACGGCAAGCCCGCCCTGATCTTCGAAGGTGGAGAAAGCCAACGCTATGATGCCGCCTCCATCGAGTATGGCCTGGCGGGGCTCGACCGCCTGCTGAGCTACCTGGGTATGGTTCCGGGGGAAGCAGCCGGGCAGCCCTATCTGCGGCAACACTTCAGCCACCAAAGCTGGGTACGTTCGCCTAAAGCCGGGCTCTTCCTCTGGGAAAAGTCATCAGGGGATCAGGTGGAGAAAGGAGAAGAGATCGGATGGATTAACGATCCCTACGGCAGCAAAGACAGTAAAGCGGTCAAAGCCTCTCATACCGGCTGCATCATAGGGCACAGTAATGCTGCTGTGGTTAATCAGGGGGATGCACTATTTCATATCGCCTACGAATAACAACAGGCCTTACTCAATAACCCGTTTTTCAATATAGTCGGAATTAAGCAGGCTCAGCGCGCCCATGTATTTGAGCTGAAAGGATATCTCATCGCCTACCTTGTAGTTGGGGCTTTTGTCACCCAGGTCTACCACCAGCATATCTGAGCTGGCATTGACGATATTGATGTCTTCATCATCCGGAATGAGGTACTCCACAGAAATATCGAGCGTACCGATATCCAGTATAGCCCGGTAGGACTCCTTACCATAGTCCTCTTCATTTACTTCAAAGACATCACCGGATGGGTTGGCAGCCAACTGTCCGATGGGAACTTTAGGCTTTTTAGTGATCTCGATAATCTGTGTGAACAACCGCAGCACATCGGGCTTCATCGCTTTTATAGGCTTTTCCTCAAACAGGTCCACTCCAAAGTAAAGCGTTTCGCCAATACGGAAGTGGTTGATGCCCGAGGGTATCTGCTGACGGAACAACAGCGGCAGCACTACAGAAGTACCACCGGTAATCCATTGAATTTTCTTATTGAACTTGGCTTCCACGAGCTGTTTGTAAAGGCTAAGCTGTATCAGCTTGTCTTCTGAGGGCATAACACCGTGCAGGCAGTTCAGGTTAGAACCGATAGCGACGATTTCGATATTCGGCAGTTCGAAGATTTTCTCATAAAATTCGATGAGGTTTTCTCCCATAATGCCCTCCCGCAGGTCGCCGAGCTCAATCATGATGGTCACGCGGTGCACCTTACCCTGCCGCTGTGCCTCTTCGGACAGAAGTTTAATTGTTGCGCTTTCTGAGTTGAAGCTTACATCTGCGTAGCGGATCACATCCTCCACTTCACCCATAGCTGGCGGTTTGATATACACCGTTTGCATATCCGGGGCTACCTTCTTAATCTTGGCAAGGTTGAAAATCCGGCTGTCGCAGACCTCTTTGATGCCCAGATTGACCACCTCTTTCAGGAAGTCCTCGTTACCGCACAGGAGTTTGGTAACGATTGCCCAGTCAATATCATGCTTTTTGAATATCCTGTCAAGGTACTCATAATTGTGCCGAAGGTGACTTTTGTTAAGTGTCAGGTAAGCCATGGTGATTTAGTGAAGTTATAAAGTGAGTGGCTTTACCGGCAGGCGCAGAGGCCATGGGTTAAAGCAGAATTTCCGGATAAAGCAAAGGAATAGTGCTTCCGCTGAGCGGAAAATGGAATGGACAGCGTGTTGTAAAAAGCTTCGATTACTGTAAGGCTTAATTTAAAGATTGCTTTCTATCTTCAAATTGGTAAACAAACGTATGTTATCTAGGTTTAATCATGTTAGGCTAATCTACAATTTCCCGGGGGATATCCATAGGCAGGCGGGTCAGCAACTCGTAGTTGACTTGCTGGGAAAACTCTCCAAATGCAGAGACGCCAAGCTCCAGTTCTCCCTGATTGCCGATGATAACCACCTCATCACCTCGTTCCACGTGATCCACCTGGGAAATGTCCACCGTAATGGCATTCATGTTGACCATGCCAATGACGCCCACCCGCTTGCCCCTGATGAGGACCCGCCCGGCGTTGCTTAGCGAGCGGGTGAAGCCGTGGCCGTAGCCAATCGGGATGGTGGCTACTTTCATCTCCTTTGTTGCCATGTAAGAGGTGCCATAGCCTACGTATTCTCCGGTTTTTACCGTTTTGGTGTCCATCACCTGGCTTTTCCAGGAGATCAGGCGTTCCAGCGGGTTGTCCTGCCGGTTGACTTTGCTGTTGTGCTCAATGAGGGTTTCCCGGCTGGGCCAAAAACCATACTGCAGAATGCCGATCCGGACCATATCCAGCCGGGTGGGCGGATAGCGTATTGCTGCGGCTGAGCAGGCCACATGCTTGATATCCGGCTGCAGCCCCTGATTGGCAAACCAGTTGAGAATGCGCTTGTAGGTCTTGCGCTGTTGCGTGACCCGTACGTAGTTCGCAATGCTCTCTGCCCCGGCAAAGTGGGTGCAGAGCCCCTGAAACTGCAGGAGGTCCGGGTGTTTCAGCAGCAGTTCTGCCACATGAGGCAGCTCATGCGCTTCGTAGCCAATACGGTTCATGCCTGTTTCAACCTCAACGTGAACTTTTGCTTTTTTGCCAACTTTACGCGCAGCCCGCACAGCGGCCTCCAGCCGCTCCGGCTCAAAAACATAAAACTCGATGTTGTTCTCGATTGCCCATTCCAGATGCTGGTCTTCCACCATCCCCATGATCATAATTTGCACTTCTTTGTCCTGAAGGCTTTTCCTGACCCGATAGGCCTCACTGGCATCAAACACACTAAAGTGCTCTGCGCCGCAAGCCACGGCAAGCGGGGCGAACATTTCGATACCGTGGCCGTAGGCATTTCCCTTGACCACCCACGAGATATTGGCATCATCGCCAATCTGATTGCGGATAAACCGGTAGTTGCTTTCCAGTGCCTTTCGGCTGATAGTAATTTTTGATGTCGCTAGCATGGGCAGAGTTGTTGAGCGTAAATTAAGGAACCTGGCTGAGTTTTACAGCGGCGGGGAGCTCCTTATTTTGTGTTTATTTCTGACGTTAAAGCTGCCCTTTGTGTTCGAACAAGACTTGTCTGTTTTCTGATAGCAATAGAAATGTTTTAATTTTGATCAGTCTGTGCGCTCTAGCAGATGCTCCAGAATGCGCCGGTACATGTCAATGCCAACCGGGGTGATGGCGTCGGGGAAATCGTAATCAGGGTTATGCAGTGCAGGGTGGTCCTCTCCCGCCCCAATGCCAAACATGGCCCCTTTGAATTGTTGTGTGAATGCCCCAAAGTCTTCTCCCCACTTGAATGCCCAGTCTTTGGCATGGTACTCCAATCCGTTATCCGCGGCAGCTTGCTGAATGATGCCGGCCACTTCGGGGTCATTTTGTGTTGTCCGGAATACATTGGTCCACTCTGTATCGAGCTGCAATCCATACTTTTGGGAAACCCGCCCGGCGTAGCTCAGCAGCCGGTCACTCAGGGCCTGCATTTCCTCCTCTGTTTTTGTCCTGATGGTCAGGTGTATTTCACCATAGCCGGCAGAAACACCGTATGCGACTTCGCCCATGTGTATGTGCACCGGGGTCAGGATAGCAAAGCCTTCTTCCTCAATATTGGGCTGGCAGGCAATGTCCGCTTCTTTGATAATTTCGGCAATAGCCATGGCTGGATTGATGCCGTTTTCCGGTTCTCCGGCGTGGGAGGTCTTGCCATTGAGGCGGATAATGAGGCTTTGGACTGAAGAGCTGAACGGGCCTTCTTTGCAAACGATAGTACCTAGCGGAAAACCGGGTAAATTGTGGAAAGCTACTGCGTAGTCAATGGGCAATACCTGATCGAAAGTTTCGTCTTTCAGCATCCATTCGGCACCGGCTCCAATCTCTTCGGCAGGTTGAAAAAGGAGCAGAGCCCGCCCTTTCTCCGGTGGATGGTGATACAGGGCTCTTGCAAACCCCATCATGACCGCCATATGCCCATCGTGCCCGCATTTGTGCGCGATATTTTCCTTCGTAGACCGATAGTCGAAGTCATTAACCTCCTGAATAGGCAGGGCATCCAGCTCTGTCCGGAACAGTACGGAAGGGCCAGGGTGCCCACTGTCGAAAACAGCAACCATGCCACAGCCACCTATGCCTTCAATGAGTTGTGCAGGCTCCAGTTTCTGAAGAGACCTGGCCAGAAATGCCGCTGTTTCATGCTCCTCGCCACTTAGCTCAGGGTACTGATGCAGGTAGCGCCGTAGCTGATCAATATCACTCATCCAGGAAGGCTTGGTTTGGGTCATAGCGTACGGGTTGTATCAGATAGTTTTACCGCAGCCGGTATATCCGGCGGGGTGGTTACGTAGCTCAATATTATGAAGGATAGGGCAGAAATAGAAATCCCCGCAATATTCGCATCCAAATCGTAAGGCAGCTGCCAACTGGTCAGAATAAGCAGGAGGGTAGTGCCCCCGCCCAGGAGCATGGCCCAAAACGCTGCAGTCGGCGTTGCTCGTTTCCAGTACATACCACCAATGACCGGCACAAAGAGCCCGGATACCATGAAGGCATAAGAGAGCAACATAAGCTCCAGCACATTTTGCATACTCATGGCAATAAGCAGGGCGACTGCACCGATCGCAAAGGTAGCAACCTGAGAATAACGCAGGATTTTCTTTTCATCCCCTTTTAATGGCAGGAAGCGCTCCAGGATATCCGTGACCACATTACCGGAGGCTGCCATCAGGCAACTGTCTGCCGTAGACATGATCGCGGAGAAATAGGCAGAAAGCATAAGCCCGGTCAGCCCGGCAGGCAGCACCGTCCGCAGCAAGAGTGGCAGCCCCATCTCCGCGTCCATCGCCTCAGGATCGGTGTACCCCAGGTCCACAAACATACCCTGATCGGCACCCACCCGGGCAAACAGCCCCAGCAGAACGCCCATAAAAGCCATAATCGGGTACTCAAAAAGCCCGGCGGTATACCAGGCCCGCTTTGCCGTCTGCTCGTCCCGGCAGGCATAAATCCGCTGGTAGAGCGTCATGCCTACAAACCAAATGGGGATGATGGTAACGCCCCAGTTGACCAGTTGCGACCAGGAGACGTTGGTCAGCTGCAAAAACTCTGGCCGGACCACCTCCCGTATACCCTCCATACCACCAACAGCGAAGTAACCCAATGGGATACCGATGAACACCAGGCCTGCCATCAGGATAATCCACTGTACCGTATCCGTATAAATAACAGCTTTCAAACCGCCTGCTACGGTATAGACCACCGCAATCACGCCCATAATTACAAGAGCCTGAGTCAGGCTGAGGCCCGTAAAGGTAGCTGAGGCTAATTTGGCCCCTGCCAGCAGTTGCGAACTGGTGAAACCCAGGTAGCCAATAGCAGAAATAATGCCTGCGAGAAGGGCTACGTTTGGGTTGAAAAGGAAGTCAAAAAGTTGCGGAAAGGTCAGCAGGTTCACCTTCTTGGAAAGCCGGTTGACCTTTGGGATGAGAAAGACGGCGCTCAGCCACGCACCAATAAGCCCTGTGAATAGCATCCAGGAGCCGGAAATGCCCATCAGGAAGCCCAGCCCACCAAGGCCAATGGAAAAACCGCCCCCAACATCGGTAGCGACCACGGACAGACCGATGTGCAGGCTGCCCATATCCCGGCCACCCACATAGTAGTCGTCGGAGTTTTTATTTTGCTTGAAAAAGAAAAAACCTATCCCCAGCATCGCCAGGAAGTAGACGATGAAAATAACAATATCAATCCAATGCATAAAATGGGTTTACTTGTTCTTAAGGCGCATTTCCAGGTACTTATTCGTGAAGCCCAGCTTCTCATAAAGGTGGCGCGCCGGGTTGTCCGGCTCTACATGAAGGGCAATATCCCCCTGTGCCAGGTCGATGGCTTTTTGCATGAGGGCCTTACCGATACCTTTGCCGCGCTGACTACCGTCGACAGCGATGTACACCAGGATATTTTCAGGAATATACCCTTCCATACCTGTACGGTTGATGACCACCGCCCCCACAATCTCGCCCTCCAGTTCTCCGGCAATGACAAAGCCGCCATGGGAAGCGGTTTCCTTCAAAGCATATTGGATAGCTTTGTGGATGTCCTCCCGGGCATCGCCGTATTGATCGAGGTGATGGAACAGAAAATTGACGATATGTTCCTTTTCCGAAATAGTGGCAGGTTCAAAAGGGGTATATACCTTAATATTCATAAGTGGTTGTAAATGATTTAATTCAATGATAGAACGTTGCCTGCGCCCTCAGGTTGAGGAGCATCAGGCATATGGCGGAATATAAGGAATATCAGCTGAGGATAAAAGCTCGGAGGGAAAGGGCCTGGCTTTAGGGCTCAAAACTTAAATCAGGTCCCGAAGTACGAATGAGGTCTTGATGCGCTCCTTATCCCGTCTGACCACAATGCGCAAACGTTTACCGGAAGGTTTCTGCAGCCGGTTGATGATACTGCTCAGCGTAAGGAATGAGGCGGGGACCCAGTTGATGCGCCTGATCTCATCACCAGGCTTCAATCCGGCTTCATGAGCCGGGCTGCCTTCAATAACGCTGTAGATTAAGAAGTCTCGAAGCCCGGGCCCCGTGGCGATGACGAGCATACCACTGCGGTCTACCTTAAATTCGTCATCATAGTTTTTATTGGGCTCAAGGTAGACTTCCTCCCGAACGTAATCCAAAATAACAGTAAACCGCCTTAATATTTCATTGCCCAGAATGCCGTTGCGCTGGTCCAGGCTGCTACTGTCTATTGCCGTTCCCAGCATGATTTCCTGATAGCTGGTGACCACGCTTGAGAATTGATAGGGCGGGATTTCCAGGCTGGAGACTTTGCCCTGATAGCCCCTCAGGAAGCCACCCAGCCCTGCACCGAGATTACTGGGGATGACCCGCTCGGGAAGCACCAGCCCCGGGTCGCTGTCGGTGTTGATGAGCAACGGAAGGGCAGCTCCGGTATCGAGAAGCAGCTTCAGCGTACTGGTGTCTCCCTGCCGCAGGGCCACCTCAGGAAAAACGTAGGGCTTGCTTTTTCTGAAATTCGCTGCAACCGGAGTAAAACCCTTTCCGGGCTTTACAAATTCCCGCGGATCATACAGCGTAATGAGCTGCCGGCGATAGTCGATCTCCACTACAAACCTCCGGAAAAAATCAGCCCCCAGAATACCGTGGATTTCCACACCCGTGTAATCTTCAAACCTTAGGTAGTCTTCCTCCAGTACCAGAATGGACCGGTTTTTGGCCAGTACCGAGCCAGCCTGCAAATTGATGCCTGAAACCAAATAGGCATAAAACTCGCGGCTCAGGTCGGAGCCAATCAGGGTAAAACGCCGGCGGTATTCGAGTTGAAGCAGATCGGTGATTTCCCGTTGGCTGAGAATGGTATGCTCGGCTCCCGTATCAAAGATGAAGTTTAGCGGGAACCAGTTTTCGAACACAACCGGAACAACTATAAAGCCATTGGTATACCGGAACGGAAGATCGATTTTTGTTTTCCCGCCGGTGATTTCCAGATCGGTGTACTGTGCATATGAAACGGGGCCGCCTGCCAGCCAGAGCGCCGTCAGCACCACCCGAAGGCAACGGAGGAACGGAGTTGCAAACAAATCGTTGGGTTTTGGCATGTGGCAGGTATTCTTTGCTAAGATTCAGAACAGTATATTTCCGTAGGAGTTCCGGTATGCCCGACATTTGCTCAGCATCTGCAGATATCTTTTTTGCGCAGGCAGCGGAAAATAAAATTGGGGCGTTTTCCTTGCAGGAACAAGCGGTTAACGTTATTTTAACATCATAATTTAATTTGGTTTGAAGCTTATTTGTAAAAAACTGTTTGCTGATCTTTGTTTTTTCCTGCTAAATTGAGACTTTTACGGACTAGTTAGTGTAAAACAGACACAATTTGTCTATGACCTTGATTTTTATCCCATTGATCCCATTGAACAAATGAAGCCCCGGCTTCAGCAAAGAAATTGCAAGCGCTGCCCTCAGGGTTTGACGGCTTCGTTTGCAGTAACAGGATTTATTAATCAGACATAGTTTTTACTAACTAAACCAAAGTAGTGTATGAAACTTAACATCAACTCCATGACAAGGGGCGGTCTCCTTGTCTTGGCGCTCCTGCTGTGTAATTTCACTTTTGCACAGCGTACCATCACCGGTACGGTTACGGATGCTGAGACGGGTGAGCCTCTAATCGGGGCAAACATACTCGTTGTTGGCTCCAGCACTGGTACCATTACGGACTTTGATGGTGCTTATTCCCTTAACGTTTCAGAAAATGCCAAAGAGCTGGAATTCTCTTACACAGGATACAGCTCTCAGCGCGTTGAAATTGGCAGCCAAACCAAGATCGACGTTACCCTCTCTGCTGGTCAGCAGCTGGAGGAGGTCGTTGTTGTAGGTTATGGTTCTCAGAAGGAGAAGGAAATTACTTCTGCGGTTACTTCAGTGAGCGCTGAAGATTTCAACCAGGGGCCTATCACCGACCCTTCCCAGTTATTACAGGGTAAGGTGGCTGGCCTTCAGGTGTACAACCGGGGTGGTGACCCCAACGGGCAGAGCGTTATCCGCCTGCGCGGTATCTCTACTGTAGGTGCCAACACTGAGCCACTTGTAGTGGTAGACGGTATCATTGGTGCTTCTCTTGATAACGTTGACCCCAACGATATTGAGAACGTAACCGTCCTGAAGGACGGCTCTGCCGCTGCGATCTACGGTTCACGGGGTTCCTCAGGGGTTATCCTGGTGACTACCCGCTCCGGTAGCCAAAGCAAGGGCGTCGAGTTCTCTTATAATGGTCAGACTGCTGCCTCAACGGCATTCAACAGTGTGCCGGTTATGAGCCCTGACGAATTCGTTGCAGCCGGAGGTACAGACCTGGGCAGCCAAACCGATTGGATCGATGAAGTGACGCGCGTTGGTATTAGCAACGTACACAGCTTGTCTGCTTCCGGGGGATCAGGGAATACCACTTACCGTGTTTCCGGTAACTATCGTAATGTGGATGGTATCCTGAAGAACTCTGGTTTTGAGCAGTTCAACGGGCGTGTGAACCTTTCTACAAAAGCTTTCAACGAGAAAGTTAGCATCGACTTCAACTCTTCATTTACCAACCGGAATTCTGATTTTGGCTTCAACGAAGCCCTCCGCTATGGTGTACTGTACAACCCTACTGCTCCGGTCCTTGGTGCCAACGCGCCATTCCCATTTGCAAGCGAGCAGTATGGCGGCTTTTTCGAGACACTGGGCTTGTTTGATAGCTTCAACCCGGTTTCTATCATCGAGCAAAACCGCAATCAGGGACAACGTACAGAAGTTACTTATGGTGCACGGGTAGGCTACGACATTACGCCTAATCTGGAAATTGCTGGCCGCGTGGCAAACCAAAAGACTACTGTGGCTAACGAAGAGTACTATCCCACTACTTCACTGTTCAGAGGTAACGCAACCAGCCCAACCCGCAAGGGCCTTGCTGAGTTTTACGATGAGATCACCTCTTTCCAGTTGTTTGAAGGTTACCTGACTTATGTTGCAGATGTAGGCAGCCGTTCTAACCTGCGTGTTACAGGTGGTTACTCTTATCAGCAGAACAACTTCGAGTCTAAGTTCCTCAGCCTGGGTGACTTCCCGGACAATACGCTGGACTTTGGCAACTTGATTCAGACTTCTCAGGACTTGCAGAATGCTGGCTTTATTCAGGCCAACAGTGCTGTTTCTCCTGATGAGAAAATCATTGCCTTCTTCGCCCGTGCGAACATGACAATTGATGATGCGATCTTCCTGAACGCATCTGTTCGACGTGAAGGTTCTACCAAGCTTGGTGCAGACAACCGCTGGGGTATTTTCCCTGCGCTGGGTGTAGGTGTCGACGTTAACCGCTACCTTGATATCAATAACGTAGACCTCCTGAAAGTGCGGGTAGGTTACGGTGTAACAGGTGCCCTGCCTGGACCAAACGGACTATCTCAGCCCATCCGCCAAGTTGTAAACGGAGATGACGGTAGTGTCTCCACAGAATTGGTCCGTGCTGCTAACCCTGACCTCAAATGGGAGGAAAAAGGAGAGCTGAACCTCGGTGTGGAATTCACAATGGGTCGCTTCAATGCTACTTTAGACCTGTATGATCGTAATATTCAGGACTTCATCCTGGAGCGTACGGTTGATGTAGCTGTATTTGGTACAGACCGCCGGTTTGAGAATGCTGGCTTGCTCACTACTCAGGGCGCTGAGCTGACACTGGGTTATGATGTGGTCCGCAAGGATAATATGATTTGGAACACAGGCCTGATCCTTAGCACTTACAAAACTACACTCGAAGAATACGTAGTACCTGAAGAGCAGCGCGCTAACCTCGGTGCACCTGGTCAGAACGGAACCAACATGGTTGTCATCCGTGAAGGTCAGGAGATCGGTCAGATCTGGGGGCCTGTTTTTGAAGGTGTAGGTGAAGATGGATCTCCAATCCTTCAAGACATCAATGGTGATGGCCAGGTGATTGGTGATCAGGGTAATGCTTTGAACCCTGACGCAGACTTTACCACATTGGGCAATGGTATCCCCGATTTGGAATTCGGCTGGACAAACCAACTTTCCTTCGGCGATTGGTCGGTAAATGCCTTCTTCCGTGGGGCATTAGGCCATAGCCTTGTAAATACTTTCCGTGCGTTCTACGAGCCTCGCATTTCTTCGCAGACTTCTTATAACTTTGTTAATACAGAGTTAGCAGAGCCAGGATTGACTTCTGCTCAATTCAGCTCACTCTATGTGGAAGAGGCTGACTTCTTCAAGCTGGACAACCTGACGATCTCCAGAAGATTCAGCTTTGAGAAAGGAAGCGCGATTCGCGGTCTTACAGTGTCGCTTACCGGACAAAACCTGTTCGTACTGACGAACTATACCGGTACAGACCCTGAACCATCATTAGTAGACTATGGTTCATCAGATAACGGTGGAGAAGTAGACTTCTCTAATCCTGATGTACTTAGCCCTGGTATCGACCGCCGCTACAGCTACTTTGCTTCGCGGACATTCACACTGGGCGTAAATCTTAATTTCTAACTTGAAAACTAAAAAGTAATGAAAAGACTTTTTAAATATTCGTTAATCGTATGCCTGGGTCTTTCTATGGCGGCTTGTACCGACCTGGAAGAAGATCTGGTAGGCGATATCACTGAAGATATCGTTGTGGAAGGCATCAATATAGGAGGCCCCGGCAGTAGTGACGGGGCGCTGACCGCCCTTTATGGTGAGCTCCGTAACGCCGGTACAGCTAACCACGGTGGATATTACTCCATTCAGGAAATCACCACTGATGAAATGTTCATCGGTGCGAAAGGTGGTGACTGGTTTGATGGTGGTGACTTGATTCGCTTGCACCAGCATACTTACACACCAAACCATCCATTTATTAACGGTACATGGGTGCAAACCTACAACGCTATTGCTACTGCCAATGATAACCTGGGTAGTGGTAACCTGAGCGATGCAGAAGTCGCACAAGCCCGTGCAGTACGTGCCTATTTCTACTGGCGCTTACTGGACTCCTATGGCCGGGTGAAGCTGGTAACTGAGACCAATCAGGACCCACCACAAGCTTCCCGTCAGGAGGTTTTTAACTTTGTTGAAAGTGAACTCCTCGCAGCCCTGGGCATATCTGAAGTAAGTGAGTCTATGGATTTGTCCAACAGCCAGCTTGCCGACGGTGGCTCTGCTTACTCCATGAATCTCTATGGTGCTATGGGAATCCTTGCTAAGTTGTACCTCAATGCAGAAGTATACACGGGTACGCCTATGTATGACAAAGCTGAGATTGCAGCTTCGTATATTATCGACAGCGGTCAGTACGTACTTTGCGGTGAAGGCTGCTCTGTACCTAACCTGGGCAAGCGCCCACGGGTAGACTCAGACCCTGCTGAACTGGAAGGTTATGCAGCTGTTTTTGCAGCTAATAACGAAGGTAACCCAGAGCATATCTTCTCTGTACGCTATGACGAAGCTACTGGTGCCGGTATGAACTTTAGCCAGATGAACCTGCACTATTCCAGCCAGTTTACCTGGAACTTCCAGGAGCAGCCCTGGAACGGATATGCTACCCTCGAGGAATTCTACAATTCCTACGAAGATGGTGATGCCCGTAAGGAGAATAACTTCATCGTTGGTCCTCAGCTGGACTTCAGTGGTTCTGCCTTGCTGGACTACGCTGCTGATGATGATGATATTCAGCTGAACTATACGCCGGAAATCAACGAGCTGGCTCCAAACTCACTGCGCGAAGCTGGCGCTCGTCCGGCGAAGTTTAGCTACAAGCAGTTTGGCCGTGCAGATATGGACAACGACTTCCCCATCGTTCGTTTGGGCGAAGTTTACCTGATCCGCGCAGAAGCGGTTGCACGTCAGGCAGGTAACTGGTCTGCAGCTGAAGCAGATGTGAATGTACTGCGTGCCCGTGCCGGTGTTGCGGAGTATAATGGTAACCTGACTGAGGAGGAATTCCTCGCAGAGCGTGGCCGTGAGATGTTCCAGGAAACAGCTCGCCGTACGGACCTGATCCGTTTCGGTAAGTACAATGGAGAATGGTGGGAGAAGCCAACTTCCGAGCCATTTGTAAACATCTTCCCAATCCCGCAGGAGCAAATCAATGCCGGTGGTGGATTGACACAGAACCCAGGGTACTAATCCCTGAAGTTTGATAAACCTTGCTATCCCGGGCCCCTCCTTTATGAAGGGCCCGGGATACTTTTTGATACCCTAACCATCATGGTTTATGCACTGCTTAATTCTTAAATGGGCTTTGAGAAAAATGTATAGTGTAAAAGGGATCACTATTCTGCTCGCTGCTGTATCCCTGTTCACTGGCTGCTCCGATCAGTCAGCAACGGTTTTCTCCGCTCTCGGCCCCGAATCCACAGGCATTCAATTCTCAAATGACCTCCACTACACGGAGGACTACAACCCCTACACCTACCGAAATTTTTACAATGGCGGCGGCGTCGCTGTAGGCGATATCAATAACGATGGCTTACAGGACCTCTATTTCGCGGGCAACCTCATGCCCAATAAATTATACCTTAATAAAGGCGGGCTGCAATTTGAAGACATTACCGAACAGGCAGGTATAGCTTGTGCTGATGTCTGGACATCCGGTGTCAATTTTGTCGATATCAACGGTGATGGCTGGCTCGATATCTATGTCTGCAAAGCCGGGAAACCCGGTGGCCCCAATCGCCATAATGAACTGTTTATCAATCAGGGGGATCTCACCTTTACCGAGGAGTCCAAAAAATATGGCTTAGACTTTACCGGCCTGTCGATTCAGTCCGCTTTCTTTGATTATGACCTTGACGGCGACCTTGATTGTTACCTCCTCAACAACTCCCTGCGCTCCGTAGGCGGGTTTGATATGCAGGAGGGGCTACGTGATGAATATGACCCCGAAGGCAACAAACTGCTCGAAAACCGGAATGGTACCTTTGTCGATGTGACCCGGGAAGCCGGAATTTATGCCAGCCGGATTGGCTACGGGCTGGGTATCACCCTGGCGGATTTTAATCAGGATGGCTGGCCGGATATTTTCCTGTCCAACGACTTCTTCGAGAAAGACTACCTCTACTTCAATAATCAGGATGGCACCTTTACCGAATCTTCGGACTCCAGCTTTATGGCTTTGTCTATGGGGTCTATGGGAGCCGATGCCTGCGATCTGGACAACGATCTGCTCTCCGAAATCTTCGTTACCGAAATGCTGCCGCGTGACCCTGCCCGCAAAAAGACCAAAACAGTGTACGAAGAGTGGGACAAATACCAGCTCAGTGTAAAGAAAGGCTACCACCATCAGTTTGCCCGCAATGTGCTGCATAAAAACCTAAATGGGAAGGCCTTCGCAGAGGTAGGGCGACTGGCTGAAGTAGAGAGCACGGATTGGAGCTGGTCGGCTTTGATGCAGGACTACGACGCAGATGGCTTGCGGGATATCTTTGTCAGCAATGGCATCCGTTCTGACCTGCTCGATAAAGACTACCTCAACTATATGGCTAATGAGACCCAGGTGCGGGCCATGATCAATGAAGATGCGGAAGTACTGAAAAAACTTATTGAGATCATGCCTTCTGCTCCGGTCCGAAACGCCCTCTTCCGCAATGAAGGCAATCTGCAGTTTTCCTACCAAAGCCAAAACTGGGGCTTTGAAACCCCAACGTTCAGCAACGGCAGTGCCTACGGTGACCTGGATAACGACGGCGACCTGGACCTGGTCGTCAACAACATCGATCAACCGGCAACAATTTACCGAAACAATACCCTACGCAGCCACGCTCATAGCATCGCTTTCCGGCTGGAGTTCACCGGCGGAAACAGGCAGGGTATTGGTACTAAAGTACTGATTGTGGCGGATAGCCTGCGCAGCCTTTTTGAATACTATCCTACCAAAGGTTTTCAGAGTAGCTCCGCCGGCCCCGTCTTTTTTGGGCTGGGCCATCGGGCTGAGGTCGACAGTGTTTACTTTATCTGGCCTAACGGCGAAGTCAGCCTGCGTACCTCTCTGACTGCCGACCGGATTTATGATATCCGTTACGATGGCCTCGAAGTGGAGCCGGTTAGCCCCGGGCTCTGGAAAACGCCCAAACCATTGCTGAAACACGTAGAAGCCCCGGTCGATTTTGAACATGAGGAAGTCGATATCAACTTCTTTGGCAGAGAGCGTATGCTATTGACTATGCCCGGTGGGCAAGGCCCTGTTTTGGCAAAGGCTGATGTCAACGCGGATGGGAGGGAAGACTTCTTTGTGGGCGGAGGCAAGAATCAGGAATCAGTTTTGTACCTGGCTACAGAATCGGGCTATTTGCCTCAGCTACTATTTGCGGATACCCGTCGTTCTGAAGTGACTGCTGCGGTCTTTTTTGATAGCGATCAGGACGGTGATCCTGACCTCTACCTGGGGCATGGCGGCAAAGCTTTCTCGGAGTACTCGCCGGAATTACATGATGCGCTTTACCTCAACGATGGCACCGGCTACTTTGAACAGGCCGAAGGCGCACTCGATTTTCCCGGTCCACTGTCTACAGGGGCAGTAAGTATAGCTGATTTTGATCAGGATGGACTGCCGGATATTGTGGTCGGAGAGGCAATGAAAACCAACACCTATGGCCTCCCCGGCAGTTGCCTGGTCTGGCGCAATACTGGTGACAACCACTTTGAATTACTGGACGTAAAAGCCGGTCAGGATGTAGGCATGATCAAAGCCTTGTCCGCTTCAGATATTGACGGCAATGGCTGGCCGGATATTTTACTGGCCGGAGAATACATGCCTCTTACTGTTTTGTACAACGAGAATGGCAATTTTCAAAAAAAAGTGCTGCCCGGTACAGACGGATGGTGGCAGGTTATTGAAACCACGGACCTGGACGAAGACGGCGACCCTGACTTTATCCTTGGCAATATGGGCACCAACAACTTTTTCCGAAGCGGGCATATGGTATTCATCGCAGATTTTGACCAAAACGGAACGCCCGAGCAGATTGCCTGCATCAAAAGGGAGGACGGGCATTATCCCATTCAGGCGATCGATGAGCTATACATGCAAATGCCGGTCCTTAAGAAAAAATACCGCCGCTACGAGGCTTTCTCAAAAGCCCCGCTGGAAGCCCTGATCTCGGAAGAACAACTTACCGAGGCGTTACAGCTCCACCTCAAAGAGCGCCGTAGCGGCCTGCTGTGGAACGAGAGTGGGAAACTTCGCTTTCAGCCATTACCAATCGAAGCGCAATATAGCAGTGTTCATGCCATTATGGTCAGAGATGTGGATGAGGACGGCACTCCGGATTTGCTGCTCGGTGGCAACGAATACCGGGTCAAGCCGCAGTTTGGCCGTCAGGATGCCTCCAAAGGCTGCCTCTGCAAAGGGCGCAGGGCAGGAGAGGGGGGCGTGTTTGATCAATGCCGCATGCTGAGTCTCAACGGGCAGGTAAGAAGTTTTTTAGACCTCAACGAAAATCAAATTATTATTGGCTTAAACGATGAGAAAATTCAGTGGTATGAGTTGGATTAAGAGCTTCTCGAAAAAGCATATGCACAACTGGTTTTGTTCCAACGTTGCACAAAACCAATCAGCGGGCAGCTTTCGTGCAACGTTGGGGCAAAAGCTTTTTGAAAGTTGTACATTTTCTTTTTGCCCCACTACCAGCCGCCTTTTACTTTTGGGAACACTGGTGTTGGCTTTTCAGAGCTGCAAGTCAGAGTATCAGCAGTATGTGGACCGGGAATTGGGTACAGGGGAAATCCGGGACAGCCTTATTTTTGGTATGCAGATGGGGCAGACCAAAAAGGAATTTTATGCCATTTGCTGGGAGCTGAACAAGCAGAAAATTATTACGGCAGGCACCGGCAATCAGTATGCTAAATACGTGGTGGATGCGGATACCATTAGTGGTGATTTGTCAAGAGCCAAGGATATGCTGTTCTATGGTATTTTTGATGAAGACGACGTGATGCGCGGTATGGATATGAAGTATGCCTACCAAACCTGGGCGCCCTGGAACCGCGACCGGCATGCGGACAGCCTGATGAATCAACTACGCGAGCAGTACCTGCAGGGGTATCCGGGCAACGATTTTATTGAGCTGGAGGTAGAAGGGCTCAAGACCCCCGCATTGGTCAAAATTGATGGCAACCGTCAAATCCTGATGTACCCCGTCAATAATAAGGATGTAAAAGTACGTATCGAAGACTTACGCTATAAGCTTGACAAATAATGAAAGCACCTACTGCATTTTGGATCATTCCCTTTTTGTTCTTCCTGAGCTGTCAGCCGGATGGTTCCGGTACTCAGTCCTCTTCCGCTTCGCTGTTTACGTTGAGGGATAATGCTGAGGTGGGGATCAATTTCAGCAATGACCTTACCTATACCAACGACTTCAACGTCTACAAGTACCGCAACTTCTACAACGGCGGTGGCGTCGCGATTGGGGATATTAACAACGACGGGCTCGCCGATGTCTACCTGACCGCCAATCAAACGGGCAACAAACTTTTCCTGAACAAAGGCAACTGGCAGTTTGAAGACATCTCTGAACAGGCTGGTGTAAGCGGGCAGCGGGCATGGTCTACCGGTGTCACTATGGTAGATGTAAATGGTGATGGGCTGCTAGATATCTACGTTTGTAACTCTGGTGACGTAGCAGGCGATAACAAAGAAAATGAGTTGTTCATCAATCAGGGCAATCTGCGTTTTGAGGAACAGGCAGAGCAGTACAACCTGAATGATAAAGGCTATTCTACTCACGCCAGCTTCTTTGATTATGATAAAGACGGCGACCTGGACGTATACATTCTCAACAACTCCTTCCAGGCCATCGGCAGCTTCAACCTGCGCAAAAATGAACGCCCAAAACGCGACGAACTCGGAGGGGATAAGTTGATGCGCAACGAAGGAGGCCGGTTTGTAGATGTGAGCGAAGAAGCAGGTATTTATGGTAGTGTGATTGGATTTGGTCTGGGGGTTACCGTGGGCGATGTCAACAATGATAACTGGGAAGACCTTTTTATTTCCAATGACTTCTTCGAACGCGACTACCTTTACATCAATCAGCAGGATGGCACTTTCAAAGAAGACCTGGTCAATCAGATCAACTCCATCAGCGGGGCCTCTATGGGGGCAGATATGGCGGATATCAACAACGATGGATATCAGGATATTTTCGTCACCGAGATGCTGCCCTCCGATTACAGCCGCCTCAAGTCCGTAACGACCTTTGAAGGCTGGGATAAGTACCAGTACAACGTCACCAACGGCTATCATCATCAGTTCACCCGCAACGTGCTGCACCTCAACCGGGGCAACAGCACCTTTAGCGAAATCTCTCGCCTGGCGGGCGTAGAAGCCTCCGACTGGAGCTGGGGCGCCCTGTTCTTCGATATGGACAACGATGGGTACGAAGACCTCTTTATCGCCAATGGCATTTACAAAGACCTCACCGATCAGGACTACCTGCAGTACATCGCCAATGAATCCGTCATACAGTCCATTATTTCGGATAAAGGAGTCAATTACAAAGAGCTGATCGACATCATCCCATCCAACAAAGTGCCCAACCACGCCTTCAAAAACCTGGGCGGGCTTTCCTTTGAGGCATACGAAGCGAGCGGGCTGCAAACGCCCAGCTTTTCCAATGGCTCCGCCTACGGTGACCTGGACAACGATGGCGATCTCGACCTTGTGGTCAATAACGTGAGCATGCCCTGTTTTGTCTACGAAAACCAGGGCGCGGGCGGCAACTACCTGAAGTTTCACCTGCGGGGCGAAGGGCAGAATACCTTCGCCATTGGCAGCAAAGTAGAGATTCGGGCAGGCGATCAGACCTGGCGGGTGGAAAACCAACCTACACGGGGCTTTCAGTCGAGCGTAGACCCGGCCGTAGTGGTCGGTATCGGCAAGGCGGCGCAGGCTGAGGTGACCATCATCTGGCCGGATGGAAAAGTCACGCAACTTGGTACAGTCGAGGCGAATCAGACACTGACCGTGGCTTCATCCACAGGGCAGGCTGTTGCTTCCATGGCTTCCGAAAATACCGTCTCCGGCAAGGCTTTCGAGCCTGTAGTCTCTCCCATTGACTACACGCACGAAGAAAACAACTATGTGGACTTCAACCGGGAGCGCCTCCTTTACCACGGGCATAGCACCGAAGGCCCCCGGGCAGGGCAGGGTGACCTGAATGGCGATGGCTATACGGATATCGTCATACCTGGCCCAAAGGGTGCGCCCTGTGTAGCTTATTTCGGGCAGGCAGACGGCAGCTTTTCCAAAACCGTGCTGGAGCAAATTGACGCCGGGGCAGAACACCTCACTGCCCACCTCTTTGATGCGGATTCGGATGGTGACCTGGACCTCTATCTTGCAAGTGGAGGTGTGGAAATCACGGAATTCTCCAACCTTCTGCACGACGAGATTTGGTTCAATGACGGGCGCGGGCGGTTTACGGAGCACCGACAGGTCTTCCCCAATGACCAAAAAATGAGCACCCTCGCAGTGGATTCCCGGGACATCGACGGCGATGGTGACCTGGACCTCTTTGTCGGAGAGCGGATCAAAGTCGGGAAGTATGGTGCCAAATGCTCAGGCTTCATCCTGGAAAACGATGGAGCAGGCAACTTCCGCGATGTGACCGCGCAGTACTATCCTGAATTGTCCAATATAGGTATGATCACTAGCGCCCGGTGGTGCGATCTCAATAATGACGCCCTCCCGGATCTGGTGGTGGCCGGAGAATTCATGGAAGTACAGATTTTGATAAATGAAGGGTCAAGCCTGCGCAGGCAGCCGCTGCCCTTTCCCAATGCCGGGCTTTGGACGGCACTGGAGGTCGCAGACTTGGATGGCGATGGCAATGAAGACCTGGTACTTGGCAACCTGGGCACCAACAGCCGTATCCGCGGCACCGCCGAACACCCGCTGCGCCTGTACTACAACGATTTTGATAACAACAACTTCCCGGAAAGCATTTTGACCTTCAACGCAGACAACGGGAAAGACTATCCCTACGCCCTGCGGCATAACCTCACCAAACAGATGCCGTACCTCAAAAAGCAATATCCGGATTTTCAATCCTTTAAAGAGGCAGATATCACACAGATATTCAATAAGGAACAGCTGGGAAGTACAGAAGTACTGGAAGCCAACGAGCTTAGGTCTGTGGTACTGCGCAACCTCGGTGGGGGGCAATTCGAAAAGCAGGCCCTGCCGGTAACGGTGCAATTCAGCCCGGTATACACTATTGAAGCAGCAGATGTGAATAAGGATGGGCAGCCCGATTTACTGCTCGGCGGCAACCTGTATAAAGTACAGCCTGAAATAGGCATCTACGATGCTTCTTACGGGAATTGCCTGATCAACGATGGAAAGGGGCAGTTTACCGACCGCTCTGTCGAACTTGGATTTGGCGTTAAGGGCGAAATTCGTGACATTCAGCTCATCAACGGGTTGGTTTATATTTTTCGGAATGACGATGAGATTAAGACATATCAGATTAACTATGAATAAAGTTGGGTTTTTTCAGGGGCTTGCTGTTTTACTGTTAATGTTGTTGAGCGCCTGTGGGGGAGAGCCCTCGTCTGCAGGTGAGACGGCCCCGGGTACTATGCGGACGCTCGGGCCTGAGGAAACAGGTATTGACTTTGTCAATCAGTTGTCTGATAACCTGGACCGCAACATCATCGAGTACCTGTATTACTACAACGGTGGCGGTGTTGCAGTGGGCGACATCAATAATGATGGGCTGGAAGACCTCTTCTTCACGGCTAATGAGCAACCCGACAAGCTCTACCTCAACAAGGGCAATCTTCAGTTTGAAGACATTACAGCACAGGCGGGCATTTTGGCCGATGATGCCTGGTCAACCGGAGTGGCGATGGTGGATGTCAATAATGATGGCTATCTGGATATCCACGTTTGTAAAGTGGGCGTAGGCATTATGCCGGCTGCGCACAACCTTTTGTACCTGAATCAGAAGGACGGCACCTTTGAAGAAAGTTCAAAAGACCTGGGATTGAACATTCAGGCTTTTTCGACTCAAGCCTGCTTCCTGGACTACGACCTGGACGGCGACCTCGATCTATACCTGCTCAACCATAATGTCCACTCGGTACGCAGTTATGGCTCAACCAAAAAACGGAAAGAAACAGATCCGCTCGCTGGTGACCGGTTCTTCGAAAACCGCGTCAATGAGGCAGAAGGGCAGTTTGTAGATGTAACGGCATCAACCGGCATATACAGCAGCCCTCTCGGGTACGGGCTGGCTATCTCTGCCGCAGACCTGAATGGCGATGGCTACACCGATATCTACATCGGCAACGACTTTCACGAGAACGACTACATTTACCTCAACAACGGCGATAAAACTTTCCGGGAGGTGATCAAAGACTGGACCGACCACACCACGCAGTTCAGCATGGGCGTCGATATTGCAGACCTCAACAACGATCAGTTGCCGGATATTTTCAGCACTGATATGTTGCCCTTTGACGAGGAGATTTACCTCAAATCCGGGGGCGAGGATACCGATCAGCTTAAAAGGATAAAGGCAGACCTGGGGTATGAGGAGCAATACGCCCGCAATCACCTGCAGCTCAATTCCGGCAAGGCTTATTTTACAGACCTGGCTCTGCAAACCCGCACCTTCGCCACCGACTGGAGCTGGGGCGTGCTGCTGCAGGACTTCGATAATAACGGCTGGAAGGATATTTTCGTCACCAATGGTATTGTAAAGCGGCCCAATGACCTGGATTACATCAACTACCTCAACAGTGAAGCCATCGCAAAGCTGGACGAAGATGACCCGGAGCGCACCCGCAAACTGATTGATATGCTGCCTTCCGAAAAGCTGCATAATGTGCTCTTTTTGCAGCAGTCTGAACTGGAATTCACTGACCTGGAAAGCTCCAAGGTAGGAACCCCGACTTTCTCCAATGGCGTAGCTTACGCCGATTTGGACAAAGATGGCTATTTGGAAGCCGTCGTTAACAACATCGACGAGCCCGCTCAAATACTGACCTGGAAGAGCCGTGCAGAAGGCGGCAACTACCTCAGCTTACATTTAAAAAACAGTGCCGGGAAAACCGCACTGGGCACCAAAGCCTATATTTACGCCGGTGGGCGCACACTCTATCAGGAGCTACAGGTGGTCAAAGGCTATCAGTCCTCTGTTTCCCACCGTTTACACTTTGGGCTGGGCGATGTCAGTAAGGTTGACTCCGTGCGTATCATCTGGCCGGGGCAGAGGGTACAGGTCTTGTCCGGCTTGCCCGTCAATCAGCATTTGGAGGTGGAAAGACCGGTGGCTGACCTGCCAATAGCTACAGCGGGTAATCTGATAGAAGCTCCGGTTTTTGAAGTATTTCCACTACAGCACGAGGAAAACCCCTACGAGGACTACGAAAAGGAAAAGCTTATGCCCGAGCGGCTTTCACAGGAAGGTCCGGCTGTTTTGTACGAAGACCTGAATGCAGATGGCATAAAGGACCTGCTCATTGGTGGGGCACATGGCTATCCGATGCGCTTGCTACAGGGGCAGGCGGATGGGTCGTTTCAGAATCTGGAGGTCGATGCATTCACCCGTGATGCCGGTTACGAAGATGCCAGTTTCGCGGTCATTGATTTCGATGCCGATGGTGACCTGGACCTCTATGCCGTAAGTGGGGGAGGAGCGGCCAAAGAGCTGGAAAAGGCGCTGGAAGACCGGTTGTACCTCAACAACGGTAATATGGACTTCCGCCGCGTGCAGCTTTCCCTGCCCCACACCAACGGCAGCGTGGTGGCGGTTGCAGACTTCAATAAAGATGGGTACGAAGACATCTTCGTAGGCGCCCGCTCGATCCCGGGGTCCTATGGGCTATCTCCCTATAGCTTTATCCTGACCAATAGGCAGGGGATGGGCGTAGATATCGCCTACAAACAACGTTTCGGCATGGTCACTGATGCCAAATGGGCCGACTTTGACCAGGACGATGACCTGGACCTCATCATCTGTGGCGATTGGATGCCGGTGACGATACTGGAGAACGACGGTGAGGGCGCGCTGGAGTACCTTCCGGAAGAAGCCAACGGCCCTGCGCTGACCGGATTCTGGACGAGGCTTGCCGTGGCAGATGTCAATCAGGACGGGCAACTCGATATTTTTGCGGGCAATCTAGGCACCAACAGCCTGATGCAAGCGAGCCCGGAGGCCCCCATCAAACTCTACCTTGGCGATTTTGATGAGAATGGCTTTGTGGATCCTCTGGTCTTTTTTAAGTATTACGACCGCTACGTCCCGCTGGGTTCCAAAGATAAATTACTATCGCAGCTACCCGGGCTGAAAAAGTATTTCGTGTCCTATTCCAAGTATGCTGAGGTGGCCAGCTTTGAAGCCCTTTTGCCGGAAGGGCAGGACTTTCTGGTAGAAGAAAAACAGGCGGAAACCCTGCAGTCCATGCTATTCCTCTCTACAGCTGATGGAGGCTATGAGGCGCAACCCTTGCCTGCACAGGCGCAGTGGGGCACCATACAGGATCTGTGGTGGGAAGAAGAGGCCCGGCAGTTGTACTACATCAGCAGCAATGCTGAGCTGATGGCCGTACACGGCAACAGCCAATCCGCCCGGGGCGGAGTGCTCGGAGACTACGATGCGGCAGCTTCCGCTTTTCAAACGGTCCAATCACTGGACCTGCCGAGAGGGGTTCAGGCGCGGGCGCTCCTGCCGGTAAGCGGGCGGCAGTTGTTGCTGATTACGAATAACGATTACCCTTACTTGCTGAGCAGCCGTTGAGGCGCTGCAACAAAAACGGGTTTTTAAGGTTGCCTTAATGTACCGCCCGGTGCGTGAAAGCTTGTGCGACCAGACCGGATGATTTGATCGTATTTCCACGCTTAAGCCTTCCCTGGTGCGTGGTCTGTCGGCACAGGAAAGTAGAAGCTTTTACCACCTTGGAGCATTGAACCTTCAGATACCGCCATGCCATGACTACTTCCTTGAAGTTGATTTCGTTGTTTTGCCTTTTCCTCTTTGTGCTGCCGCAGCATGCCGATGCGCAGCGCCGGGGCAAACGTATTAAGCAGCGCTTCCGGGCTTCCCTGATTACTGGTTTCAACCTTTCTCAAATTGACGGCGATAATTATAATGGCTTTGACAAGTTCAATCCGCAGTTTGGCATCGGTGGTACTGCGGTCATCAACCGGCAGTCAGAAATAGGCATAGAGCTGCTTTACCACAATAAAGGTGCCCGTACGGAATCAGACCCCCGCCGCCTCCTCAACACCAAAGATCGTTTGGTGGACCTTTCTTACGTAGAAGTACCCATCTACTTTCGTCACAACCGGCGGGAAACTTTCCCCACCGTCTACTTTGAAGGCGGAGGTGCCTTCGCCCGGCTAATTGATGCAAAGATCGATGAGCCAGCGGTTGTACAAGATGGCCTTATACTCAGCGGATTGGAAAATGACCTGCAGGAAAATGAATTGAGTTTACTGTTGGGTATTGGCTATCAGTTCACCGAGCACATTGGAGCCCGCTTTCGTTACAGTTTTGCCCTGACACGGGTGTACAATACGGCAGACCTAAGTGAGGAAGCCGCCCTGCAAATTGAGCAGGAACGGGGGGTCATGCAGCTGCGCAACTATTATATTAGTCTTGCTGCCTTCTATCGTTTTTAAACGCCAATTGCTGGTGTTGCCTGTAAGTGTTTGATTTACAGGTGTTTTTCGATACGCTTTGATTGTAGCCAAATAATATTCGCTGGTATAGAAAAAGGGTTGCATTGATCGAATATTCCCGCCTGTTTATAGAAGGTACCCATTTCCAAAGATCATTTCGTGCAACTTCCTCGTTATATAACCGTCTTTGATAACGAAGACATCAATAAACGATTTAGTTGATAAGCACCCGCTGACCCGGGCCATTTGCCCAGCGGTCAGTTTATGCCTTATTGCCTGATTGTTAGTTTTTTATCCCGATTGTTATACCTAAAATCAGTTTTGTTATGAAAACCTTTCGCATTGTTTTTTCCGCCCTTTTGCTTACTGCATTCGTCACGGCTTCCTTTGCTTCTACACCCGACAGCGCTACTGCCGCCAAAGACCTGCGCCGCGAGATTTCCAAAATGATCGAAGCGCCAAACCTGGAGCAGCTGGGCATGAAGGAAACCTTTGTATTCATTAATTTCAAGGTGAACGAAAATAACGAGATCATTGTCCTCAATGTACTCGGCGTGACCGACGAAATCTGTGAACAGGTAAAGGAGAGTATCAACCACCGCAAAGTAGAAGGCCTTGGCCTGGACAAAGCGCAGGAATACAACCTGCGGGTCAACTTTGTAGCTGAGGGTGCACTCGCCAAACGCTAACCCCTGGCTTCTTTAGTGAAGGTAATGCCGGGTTGGGCCACGCGCTCCGCCCGGCATTATTTGTTGAGCAGTAAGCGCACAGGAAAGCTTTGGCCCGCTGGTGCAGAGCTTAAGTTTTGGTCTTTCCAGGCGCTCTGCCCCAGCTTCGCCCGGCGCACTCTCCGTCCGACGTAGTCGGGTCTTTCGCCGGGCGTACCCTTCCTTGCAGATCAATAGCGCACCGGGTGAATGCCTTGGCTCCGGCATGGGCTTAGTGCACCCGGTGAGCCCTTCAATGACCGACGAAAGTAAGCAGAGAGGCGGAGTCGGGGTCCGTCCGACGAAGCAAGTAGAGACGCGAAGTCGTGAAAAGCATAATGCCACAAAACCTTCAGCCCCTTTGCCAACTCTTTCCGCCTACGCTCTTGCAGGTCAAGTTGAGGCCGGCAATGCGCAAAGGCTAAGCCGAGGTTGAAGTCCAGCCAATGGGCCTGATTAAAGAAAGGAATAGCCCGCTATTCCCGCCCTGAAGCCATCGCCAAGCCCTCAACCTTGACCGGAGTCTAAACCCTGGTCATCGCCCGGCAACCATAAAACCCACAGCCCGCCAAAGCCACAGGCAACGGCGGGAAAACGCCACAAAACCCTCTTTCCGCTGCGCACAAGGCGGTTACTGAACCACCACCCTTTCCACCCAAGCCTGCCCTTCCACTTCCACGCGCAGGGCATACATGCCCGTCGGCAACTCCGGCAACTGTAGCGGTACTTCAGGTGCAGATGGTTTTATTACTGACCACACCGGCTGCCCCTGCATATTGTAGAGCGTGAAATGTCCGGTGCCCGTGGGCACTGCGCCCGCCCAGGCGACCGTAAGGTAGCGGGAGGCGGGGTTGGGGAAGACGGATAGCTGTGAACTGGAAAGCGGCGGGGCCCACTCCTCAGAAGTAACCACATAAGCGCAGGAGTCCAGGCTTGGGCACCCTTCCGCATCGGTGCGGACCAGCCAGCAATTTCTGTCCCCATCTCCGCGCGACCACCCACCTGCTACCAGATCGCCATTGGGCAGCTCCCCAAAGCGGCCAAATTGCCCGGAAACATTTTCGCCTGACAAGTCGAATGGGGGCAGATAGTAACGGGACCACAGGGTATCCCCCTCCGGCGTAAACTTAAACAGCCACCCGGCCAGCTTTTTCGACCCTCCAACCCAGGTGCTGTGCTCTCCGGCACTCACAATGTTTCCATCTGAAACCAGTTTTAGCTCCCGGGAGCCTTCCTGTCCATTACCAAACAAATGGGGCGGTCCTACAGGATTAGCCCATTGTACACTATTAATAGGAGAAAGCCTGGCAATAACTGACTGTACCATGGAGAATAACCAGCCATCGGGGTAATACTCTTCAAATACCTCCCCGAAAGTGATCAGGCTCCCATCCTCCAGGGCAACAACCTGCCGGATCAGCCCCGTTTCAGGATATACCTCCGAGGCCCATTCGGATTGTAGCGTACCATCGGTTACATTTATCTTGTATATTATGTTATAAAATTGCTCAGACTTTGTGCAACTAATCACTAAAACGGAGTCTCCCTGCATCGTGCCGTCCTGTACGATTTCCGTGGCACCTTCTTCTCCATAATACTGTACCCATTGGGTCTCCCCAACTTTATTAATCCGGCGGGCATAAGGGGCGCCGGAGCCATCAAGCGCCTTAGCCGTGCCGTACAACAAGTACCCCCCCTCCAGTTCGATGGGCTCTACTACCGTAAAATTATTCGTCACATTACTGTCCTCGTACTCATAGCGGAATTCCTCCTGCAGGTCGCGGTTGAGTTTGACGACAATGGAGTTCCCCCTACTTGTCATTGCATTAAACAAATATCCGTCATCTCCGGTCGGGATCAGCCCACCATAGAGAAAACTTACCGATAAATGATTATATATAGCAGAGGTTGTTGCGGTATCCGTAATAAAACCTTGAACCTGCACTTCATTGGATGGGCCATACCGGGTCAGTAAGACCCCTGTCTTATCAAACCCGCCGATTTCCTGCATGGCCCTGCCAAAACCGATCATCGCTCCATTGTGCCCAACTACCGCATCAATGTAATAGTTGAATTCAAACCCAAAATCATCCGCGCGGTTGGCCGGTTGGGCAACAGAAAAGGTATAGAAAAAAAGGGAAAGGGCTCCAAAGAGCCAAACTTTATATGACTTTATCATGGCTGCTTCTTTAGCGTTAACGCAATACTACTTTTTGGCGCAGTGGGGCTGCACCGGAGGCTGGCGCTACGGCCAAAAGGTATATTCCTGCTGGCAGCGAAAGCTTTACCCTGGATATTTCGCCTGCCAGATATTGGGTGTGTAGCTGTTGCCCCTGCAAAGAAAACACTTGTAGCTGCCCGCCCGGAACCCCCTGGGGCAGATGGACATTTATGGTGCCATCGGAAGGGTTGGGGTAGATGCGCAGCGGCTTTATACGGCTCCTTTTAAATATATCCCTGCTCTCTGAGGTGGATTGTGGGCTCCCTGGTTTTGATGACAGGCTGGGCGCAGCATTGCCTGCGCAGTTGGCTGCCGCTTCAACACCATTGCGGTGCAAGAGGTGGACCGCCAGCAAGCCGGCTTCATTGCAATGCGGGGTCAGGAGCTGCAAGGATTCGATGGCAGCATTGGGCAATTTATCCAGGTTGCCCCCCTCCATTACCGGCCCCTTCAGAGTGTTGAACACCTGGCTTAAGCCCTCGTATTCGTCAAGTTGCAGTTTGCTTAGCAGGAACTGCTCAGGAATAGCGGCCCAGATCTTTTCAAATGCCGCCAAATCGCCTTTCAAAAAATGCTCCCGGGCGAGCAAGTAAGCCGTGCCATAGGTATTTGCCCGGGCCAGCCATTGGTAAACGGAATCCAAGGCTACGGCTACGGTGTCCTGTACGTATTCTTTCAAAACCTCTCCAGCCGCTTCATCCATCGCCCAGCGTGCGGCATGAAGCTTCAGCTGTGCTTCTGTTGCTGCTGCCCCGCTTAGGCTGCTAAGGGCCTCCTTCAGACTGTCCCGTTTGCTCTTTTGATCGTAAAACCGAAAAACGGGGTCATCCTGAGGCTGTTCACAGGGCGGGGCACAAGATTCGCCAGGACAGTAATCAGAAAAATCAAACTCATTAATTGGTTCAGGGATAACACCCTGAGCGTCATCTGGAAAATGCCCCAAAAGATTCCCATCGAAATGATATACTAGATTGTCTCCGTTATTTTCATAAATTATGCTCGGCCCAATTTGGGAAAAAATATTGCCTGAAGGGGCAAATGCCTGATCATCAGCAAACCCATAGTGCGGGTTTTTGACTGTCCCTTCGATTTTGTAGTCCGCAACTTCTAATGGCGAAGAGGGGGCCGGAGAGAGCTGGGCCTCAGGGTCATGGTCATTACATAAGTAAACCAGCCCGTTTTCCATGCTCCCGTTATTGTTCCTGGCGGCGTTGCCTATCAGCATACCAGCGTACTCATTGTATGAAATCTGGTTCCCCAGCCCCTCGCCGGTGCCTTCACAGTAGGTGCCCTCAGATATAAACAATTGGTTTTCGCTATCTAATGAACTTTGCTCAAACCGGTTGTACCGTACAGACAGGGCTTCGCTCAAGCCCAAAACCGATACTCCTGTGACTTTATAGCCTTGGAAAGGCGTGTAATCATTTAAATCCGTTGTCAGCTCGAACAGGTTGTCCCTAATGTCGAAGAAACTGCTGTTCCGGATTTGTACTCCTGTGAAATTATCTTTGAAATGGCATTCTTCAATGAATGGGGCACCGTGCTCCAGGGTGAGGTTGCCAGCATCAATCCCTTTCTCTAATAAATGGAAGTAATTGCCCCCGCTCCGGAAGCCGCTATCTTCTGCCCTAATGCCAACGGCACGCAATGGCGGGCAGTCAACCGGCTCACAAGGCGCCCTTAGGTCCAGAAAATCAGACAACAGCACTTCCAGGTATTCAGTCTGACTCAAAGAGAGTAAAACCGGGGGCGCTGTGCCTCCTCTGTAAAAATCGTCTACCCAAAATTTGCCCAATACTATTTTCCCTTCCGGGGAAAGCGGGTTTCCACCTGGCCGCATCCGGAGCCCTTCCAGGCAATTTATTATACTTCCGCCCCAAACCTGTACGTTGCCTCCTCCCAGAACTTCTATGCCGCACCTGGCGTGTTCAATAATGCCTTCATTGCCCAGCAGGAATACCCGCCCCCCGTTTTCTACTTTAATCCCATCCCACATGCCTCCGCAGGCACTCGTGAGCTTCGTCAGTATCCTCAAAGTAGCTCCTGCTTTGACGGTAATGGAGGCTTCTGGCAACATCTCCAAAGGCGCATTCAAGCTCAGCACGCCGCTTTCCACAATTACATCGCCGGACACACCCACAGGCACGGCACCTGGATAAACCGTCCGGTATTGAATGTCATTTAGCATATCAAGCCCCGAAGAACTTCCCCACTCCCTCAAATACATCTTCATACGGCCCACCTGCTCTTCAACAAACTGGTCCTGGCAACTCCTTTCATCGACGTAGCTCATGTAGTTCCGGATGAGGGTTTCATCAGCAGGGTCTGTCACATTCTCACAGTCTGTTGTAGCATTTAATATTACCTGATTATTTGGTGGTGTCTCTCCGACAAAATCACCACAGCACAAGCTTAGAGAAGCATTGCAGCCCGGTGGTATATTTGGCGAACTACTGAAAGGATTACATTCTGCCTGTTGGTTGTTGGTGCCAGCATGGGTATGCAAAAGCCCCAGAGCGTGCCCAGTCTCGTGGATCAATAATGGTGATTGGGTGGACAGCCCAAATTCAGTTGCATTGCTTCCCCTAAGATATATATAGTTGCTTGGTACAGATAGCGCAACACCTAGTATTGGACCTTCATCTGAAATGATATAAACGTTCAATGCCTCCTGGATTTCTTCCAATGGTTGCAGCTCTGCCCTGACCTCTCCGAGTTCTTCCGGCAGTTGGGGAGGGCTGCTGAAATCCGGGCCAATGAAAGAATTATAATACCCATCCCCATCACAATACCCCTGTCCGAAAGGGACAAAGAAAATGCCATGGGCGTTAAACGCATTATTCAAATTTGCCATCCCGGCCTTTGTTTCATCTTCTAAAATATAGGTGCCATTGTCTGAAGTATTCCACCATGCCTGGCTTGGACTAGCGGCATTTTCATCAATGAAATTGAAGATCACCCTTATGGTATAAGTGGAGGGGTCATCTTCATATACTTCCCCGTAAATAAGTCCTGGATAATCTGTGTTCTCTTCCTGGTTGTATAGAATGTCAGCATGAGCGCATAGCCAAAGGGCAAGCATGGTAAATGCCCAGTATTTGTGTGTGTGTGTTTAAGCATGGGGTTCGGTTTTTTAGTGGTTAGAGAATGATTGGTAAGGTACGATATTAAAAGGACAGATGCAATGTTTAAAAAAGGTAGTATTCCAAATCCATTTAACTGGTTAACCTTTCATAATGAACTAGAGCCCAGGCGATATATAAGCGGCCACGCGCTCAGCCCGGCATTATTTTTTTGGCGGGAAAAGCCCAGGAGGCTCGGCTGCTGGCGTAGAGCTTAAGCCTGGGCATTTCCGGGAGCTCTGCTCCAGCTTTTCTTTGGGAAACCTATCGGAGAGCAGGAAGCTCCCCGACAGGAGCTCTATCCTGCTGGAGTAGAGCTTAAGCCCAGGCTTTGCAACGAGCTCTGCCCCAGCTTTCCCAATTACTTATTAAGGCTAAAAGTACGCCGGGAAGGACGCCGCAGCGCCTGCCAGATGCTATAGACATGCATGGCCATACAGAATGGAAAAATGAAGCTCATCAATGGCACAAAGAGCGGATGGGTCAGAAAAGCGCCGTCTGGTGTAGTGGCAAATAGCTGGTACGGGCTTTGCGGGAGTGAAACGAGGGCTATAGCCACGAGGTAAAGCAGCGAAAAGAGCCCAAAGGTATTCCAAAGTAGGGTCTCCGGCCTCCGGAACTGCCCCCGGGCGAAGAAAACATAGCTGCCCATCAGTGCGCTGATGCCCACCACAATATCGTAGTTGAACCACAGGAAGGTCAGCTGAGGCGGCACATACCGCCCTGCGTAGCCCATCCACAGCAGCAAACTGAGGACTATCCGGATCCCTTGCGCTTTGACGATCCACTGCGGGGGCGTGATGAGAAGGACCTGCCGGAAAAACCGAAAACCAAGCAGCAGCAGGAAGAAAACGGAAGGGAGCAGGAAAAGGCTAAGCATGGTGAGCACCGGCTCGGCTGTCCCGTACCGGGCGCTACTGGCCAGCCCGATACTGATCAGTATCCAAATGCTGAGCGACAAAACAACCAGCCGGCCCGCTTTTTTGCGCTGAGCAGGCGGCTGCTTCAACCGGCTCATGCCAATGCGCAGCGCAGTATACAAGCTGCCCAGCAATCCGGCGGTCAGCAGCAGCGTTATCAATTGGCCGATAAGAAATAAGGACTGGCTCATATCAGAATATGGTTCCGGAAGATAGGCTTTTGACAGCCGATCAAAAAAGAAACCGGGAAAGGATTTTCAAGACCAGCGTAAATCAAGTATTATTGTAAACTTAGCAGGTATCTCGCTTGAGCCTGCTTCATTCACAACCTGAGACTCCTCCTGCATGGACAACAACAAGACAACGTCAGTACTGGAAGCCGCCCGGGCCTATGCTCAGGAGCGTTTCCAGGCTGGCCTGACCACCGACCACCAATACCATAATCAAGGGCATACCGAACGCGTATGCAAAGCGGTGCTGGAGCTGGGGCAGTCAGCAGGGCTTGCAGGGTATCAGTTGGAAATCCTGGAACTCGCTGCCCTTTTCCACGACCTGGGCTTTACGGAAACCTACGAAGGGCACGAAGCGGTGAGCCGGCAACTGGCCGATCAGTTCTTATCAAGTCAGGCGTATGAAGAGGAGCGCAAAGCGGAGGTGCTCAACCTGATCGACGTAACCTTCCCGCCCAAAGTGCCGCAGACGCAGCTCGAAAAAATCATGTGCGATGCTGACCTGAGCAACCTCGGCAGCCCGCATTACTTCGAGTACCTACAGGCCCTTCGCCACGAGTGGAAGACTTTTCTCAACCAGGAGTACACTGATGAAGCCTGGTACAAACTCAACTATAAATTTGTCAAAAATCACCGCTTTTATACTGCTGCGGCTGTGGAGGCCTACGACAAACAATGGAATACCAACCGGAAGCAACTGAAAAAGCTCAGAGATGAGCACCGCAGCCCGGCCCTGGGCAATGACAAAACAGCCAAGCCGGAGCAAACCAAACTGGCCGGAGCCATCAGCGATAGCAAAAGTGCGCAGACCATGTTCAAAACGAGCCTGCGCAACCACCTTGACCTTAGCGCGCTGGCGGACAATAAGGCCAACATCATGCTGAGTGTGAATGCGCTGATCGTAACCATCGTTATGCCGCTGGCCAGCTCCTACGTCAGCGAGCACCCTCAATTGGTGATCCCGATGCTGGTACTTTTGGTGACATGCCTGACCTCTATGATATTTGCGACCCTGGCTACCCGGCCCATCAAGATGAGCGGAGAGACCAGCCGGGAGGCCATTTCCAGCGGCACATCCAACCTCTTCTTTTTCGGCAACTTTTTTAAAATGGACTTTCCCGCCTACGAGTCCGGCATGCAGGAGATTGTCTCTGACACTAAAAAACTGGACAGTTCAATTATGCGCGACTTATACTTTCTGGGGCGGTCGCTGGGCCGAAAGTACCGCCTGCTCCGGATCTGCTATACCATTTTCATGATTGGTATAATCACCACGGTGTTGACCTACGGGCTGCTGATATGGATCACTTCTGCTATTTGATCATATCCCGTGGCGGAGACAGGAATAAGCCCACCCTGAAATAGGGTTGAGGCGAAGTACGGGCACGAAAATCGTAGGTGGCATCAAGGGTATTGTCAAAGCGGGCCCGCCTTGGGATGAGGTAGCCTGTTTCAGCGGTAAGCCAAATCCAGGAATAGAGTTTCCTGTCATAAGTGGCTTTTAGGGCAATCTCGGCATGCCGGAAGTAGTAGGGCGTCATGCCTTGTGTTTCCGGCTGTAGCAGATCAAGAGCGTAAGAACTGCTCTGGTATTCTACCCCAAATAGCAGGAGATTTGTCGGGGAGAAGTTGTAGCGCATCATGATCTGAACGGGCAATACCGTCTCAATGCCCCATTTTTCGCTGAAAGTTTGGTTGAACACCCCAAATGGAAGAATGGTCGTATTGAAAAAATTGCGCCCAAACATTAACCCAAGACCCCATTCCAGGTCCTCCCGTTCCTTGAAGCCCACTGCTGCCAGACCACTGTAGGTAGCGTAGCGCGGGTCGAAATTCATCATCTGTTCGTAATCGCCCCGGTAAGAGGTACGTAGCCGCAAACCACCGTAAACCCGCTCGTTGAAAGACTTGGTGATGTAGACAGAATATTTATTGGTACGCAGCGCTTTGCCATTAAGCGATTCGAAAAGCTCCTGATTGAAGTAGCCGATGCGGTCAAAATGGACCGACTCCTGTTGGTATTCATAGCCTGCCAATACTTTCAGGCTGGGCGCATTAATGATAGGAATTTTGATTTTAGCACGGAACTGCTCAATGTAGTCAATTTCGCTGGCATTGGCACCTTCTATACCGCCGGCGCGGGGCGCAAGGTTTTGATCGCCTACCATGGTGCGCTCAATGAGCAGGCCGCGGCCGCGAGACTTGTTGACCACCCCGGGGCGGCAGTAAGCCATACCGTCTTTCGTCAGGTCAATATCCTCTTTTTCAATCAGAGACAAAGATTGCCCATACAGGCTCTGCCAGGAAGCGGCAGATATCACTATGAGTAATCCTATCAAAGAACGATATTTGATCATACTAAACCTGTGTGCTTTTCTTTTTGACGGCTATTTTGAGAATGGCCACAGCAAAATTAGCAAACGAAATGACGACCTGAAATATTATCAGGTTTTTGCTGTAGCCCCGCCTTCAGAGGTCATCTATTGCTCTTTTATACAAAAAGAAGTACAGGTTAAATGTTCCTTTTCAGGTGTTAAAGTCTGTTACCGCTATTAGTATTTTACGGTAAAGCGGAGGGCCCGAAGCCCCTGTACGCCCTGTAGTTTTCCGATTTTGAGATCCTCAATTTCTTCGGTAATGTACCCTTCGGAAATGAGGTAGTCCGCATATTCGAGGTACTCCTGCTTATCTTTTTCCTGCAGATAAACAATCGCCACTTTGCCGGCCTGCGTCAGCCGCTCGTCTGTACCTTCGATCAGCGCTTTGTCAATGCGCTTCTTCAGTATTTCGTAGCGGACATTGTAGGCTCCATCCACATCAAACTGCTTTTCGTCCATCCGGAAGCGGATCGACAGAGGGTTGGAGTAGGTAAAGATCAGTTGCGCGGTGGTGAGAGGTACGGGCAGATCAGTTTGTAAATCCTCCACGAGACGGGTGACTTCACACATGTCAATAAACTGCCAGAGCCGGAGATTGCGCAAGTGCATAGGCTTGAATGTACCGGTTTTAAGCAGGGACTGCCCGGCGTAGATATCGTACTCCACACCATCCGTCTTATAGCGCTCAAAGTAGTGGGGGACAATTTTTTGGGCTGCTTCCTGTTGGTCTTCCAGATAGCGGGCAATGGTGGAATTGATCATGGATACGCTATCCTCATACTTTCTGCGTTCCTGGTATACAATGCCCAGGTCGGCATCTATGTAGTTGAAATAGTGGCGGACTTTGGCTTGCAGGGCAGGGTATTGGTTTCTAATGTCCTCGAGCACCGGATGGATTTCGTCCTTCAACCAGGAAACGATTCTGGACTCGTCGTTGGAGTTGAAATCCTCCAGTACGCCTTTAAGGTTGCGTTCGGCCGCAGCCCGGTATTGATTGAGCAAAGGGTAGCGGCCCATGCCAATTGCTACATCAAGGAGGTCCAGCAGCAGGTGCAGGTTTTCTGAAAGGTCGGCCTGTATGGCATGGTTCCGCCGGTCAGAGGAGCTTACAATATCTGCCTGCGCATAGAGCGGGTGCACATCTCTGAAAGCAATAGGCGGAGCGGTGGCATTCTTGCCCTCAACCTCCCGTTTCTCCAGCAGATTGTAGGAGGTTTCAATGAATTTCCACTCCACACTCGGGTGGATGGCCGTGTATTGCTCCCGGATGATGGCCTCAATCTGATTGTCGATCTCATCCCGGCTGCGTTCCACCGCCATACTAAATAAACTGACCAGCTCCCGGAATTTAAGCTCTACAAAGCTGTGCAGTTCGTAGGGCTTGGGCGAGCCGATTTCGAGCAGGCCGATGATACGCTCTTTTTTATTCAGCAAAGGCGCAACGATGATACTACGGATCCCCTTTTGGAGCAAGCCTTCTTCGATCGGGGTTTTTTGCTTTATTTTCTCCAGGTCTTCTACCAGCACTATCTCCCGGTATTTACAGGCTTTCTCATAGATGGAGCCTGTATTGTCCTCCGCCAGCAAGTCCGCCTGCTGTTCGGCAAGAAAATCATAACGGATTTTATACTGATGGGCAACCTGATACTCTTTGGGGTAGTCAATGGCCGTAACGCCCATCTGCAAGCCCGGGATGTCAAAGAAGGTTCGAACAAGGCCTTCCAGTCGGCTAACCTTCTCTTCCTGTACTACAGCATTGCGTTCCAGCAGGGAAAACTTAAGCCTGGACAAGGCCTCTTCCTCCGTGATATCGATCAGCGTACCGATGGTAAAGCCCTGGAACTCGAAGTTCTCCGGGGGCAGATATTTCATCCAGAGGTCTACATCGTACACATTGCTTAGCAGCTCATTGATTTGTTCCTGGTTGAGGGGTTTCAGCGGCTTTAGCTTTTTTATCCTCATGTAGTCTGTGTCGAGGCGGGTTTTGTAATGCCGCTCCATGCCCGTTTCCGGGTTGGAAATAGAGATCGACAGGGGTGATCCGATTTTTAGATCGGTACCGTAGTAGGTATTCAGGATGAAACTGCAGGCACTGATCACCATAGAGCAGAAGGTGAAGCCTGGCTTGTGGTTGATGACGTACTTGAAATTCTTAGCCCGGATGTGCTCCTCCAGGGCTGGCGTCATATATATCGGTGCCATTTCGAAGGGCGCTGACACCTTGATTAACTGATTTCGGCGCAGGGCAGGAGGGATGACCATCAGCATGAGCAGGTCGATAATGTCTTTATGTTGTTCCAGTTGCCTGCGGTCTTCAATGGGTTGCCATAACTCCGGCGTATCCTTCAGGTGGTCCATCACAAACTGCCCCACACCGGATTCCACCGGGTTGTCGCTTTCCGACTTTTCTTTGATCATTTCCAGCAAAGGGGCCAGGCTGAGCTTGAACCGGAAAGGCATCTCTTCGATGTCAAGTTCCTTCAAGACATTCCACTCTTCATCCACAACGGCCTGCCGGGCATGTGATTGAGTCTTGGGGGGTTCTACTGGTAAGTCGATTTCTTCCATAGTATGCAATGCTTATTCTTTTAGTGAACATGTCACAGGGGGCTTTGGATGTGGAAACTCGAAGAATGGGGGGCTTTGGGCGATATAAGGGGGGATTCATACTATTAGTTTTTATGGTTCTTGCCCTTATTCCATGATCACCCTGGGATGAGGGGAATACGGAGCAACCGATTTGCAGAAATTCAGTTGCTGCCGCCCATTATATTCTGTAGGAGGAAATTCCGTTAAAACGGATAGATGGATACAGCTACATTAACAGATGTTTTTTAATTTTAATCCAAACATTGCTGTTATGAAAAAGCGCCTTCTGTTCAGTCTGAGCCTTCTATCGGCGATCTGCTTAACGACCTGTACGCGAAAGGTCTCCCTGGAGTGGTCGGCAGAAGAATTTGAAACGTTTATTCTCCCTCCCGGTGGCGTAGAGATCGCTCCGGGCTTATTCTATGACAGACAGGAAATAACCGTTCGGGACTGGTGGGAGTACCTGCATTGGATACGCGATGTATATGGCATTAAGTCAGATGAATTTAAGGCAGCGTTACCCCTGACTTCCGTATGGGGAGCGCCATATCGATGTTTAGAGCGTTTGGAGAAGGAGTATTTTACATCAGGTCCATATGCCGGTTTCCCAATAGTTGGGGTGAGCCGTACCCAGGCTGTAGCTTACGCAAAATGGCGTGCGGACCGAATCCTTGAACTGGTTTTACGCCACTTTGAGGTCATTCCTTTTCATCCGGATCCGGGGCCTCGCAATCATTTTACGATAGAGCGCTATTTATCCGGAAAATACCGTCGGTGTGCGCCCCACCCCGCGCTCGCCCGCTACATTCACTACCGGCTCCCTTCCGAAGAAGACTGGGAAAAAGCCAAAGCTTACAACGAAGAAGTCCTGAGGCGTTATCAGAAAGAATGCCAGCTGGATAGTGAAGAGCCCGTTAATGCCGGGCAAAATCCCTGTACACAGGAGAGAGTCATAAGGCTTCCTGTGGAGAGCGCCGGCTCGGGGGTTCTGCCGGATAGCCTCAAGTATATCCGGCACCTAAGCGGCAATGTTGCAGAATGGTCAGCTGCCCCGGGTATCACTCTGGGAGGAAGTTGGTTTCATAGGCCCGCTGATGTTGCTCAGTATGTTTCGTTCCGGGCTGATGAGCCTAATGCCTGGACAGGCTTTCGGTTAGTGGCGGAGTACCGTGAGGTGGGATACTGACCATCAAGCACAATTTGAATGAATTGAAAAAATCCGGGTTCTTACCCAACCCTTTTGCCCTTCTGCTACATCTCTACCCCCGGAAGCCTGCCACAGCAGGTCGTTCCCCTGAAATCACCTGACTTAATTTTTAAAACCTTCTGACCATGAAAGTATCCAAATCACTGCTTCAAGCCATCGCGCTGGGGGTTGCCCTGGGCGGCAGCGCTACATCCTGCACCCTGCTTGACAACTCCGATGAGGTCAAACCCGACACCGAAAAGGCAGCCGAAGATGACCGCTGCCCAACAGATGATGGCGACAAGCCCTGGTACAATTGCCCGGCTTGCGGAATGGGCTAAGCATGGAGCATGCCGGTTTACAGCGCCCACGCGCTACCCTCGCTTGTAATTTAGACACCAACCTGCTGCGGGCTGCTCACCCTTTGCTCGCAGCAGGGCAGGTGGAGGCATTGGAGTGGTCCTTCGATGCCCTTTTCCAGTTTCCGGAAATCCCGGACTGGTTTACCGCCCTCATCCAGGCCTACAGTGAGGAGGGGCGGCTTGTGGGCCATGGGGTCTTTTTCTCGCTCTTTTCCGGTCGTTGGAGTGCGGAGCAGCAGCAATGGCTCGACCGGCTGAAAGCGCTTTCTGAAGTGTATCGTTTTGATCATGTGACGGAGCATTTTGGCTTCATGACTGGTGCTGATTTTCACAAGGGGGCACCCCTGGGTATACCTTTCACACCTCAAACCCTGCAGCTTGGCCGGGACCGTCTTAAGCGCATCAGTGCAGCAGCTGGCTGTCCGGTGGGATTGGAAAACCTCGCTTTCGCCTATACGCTCGATGAAGTGAAGCGCCACGGCGACTTCCTGGAGCAATTGCTGGAACCAATTAATGGGTTTATCATTTTAGATCTCCATAATTTGTACTGCCAGCTCCACAACTTCCGTCAATCGGCGGAGGAACTGCTCCGGCTGATGCCCCTGCACCGGGTGCGTGAAATACATATTTCCGGTGGCAGTTGGGAACCGGCAGCAGGGCAGCGCAATCGCCAAATCCGGCGGGATACCCACGATGGAACGGTGCCTAAGGCCGTATTTGACTTGTTAGAAAAAGCCCTACCGAAGTGCCCGAATTTGAAGTATGTCGTCCTGGAACAACTAGGAGGGGCACTGGAAACTCCGGAACAGCAGCGGGCTTTCCAAGTTGACTTTCGCACCATGTACCGCATACTGCAACACCCTAATCATTTAGCAGGAAAGCCAACCTCGCTCAACGATTTCCAACCACCAGCTTTCACCCTGTCGGCTACGCCCCGGTCTGATGAAGCCCTGCACCAGCAGCAGCAGGCCTTGTCTGAAATACTGGAAAATGCAGCAAGCCTGAGAGAGGCCCGCACTCAATTGTCTGTTTCTCCTCTGGCAGGTACTGCCTGGAACGTCGAACACTGGGAAGACGATATGCTGGAAACTGCTAGGCGGATTGCTCAGAAATGGAAGGGCGGTTGGGGCTAAGGCGCACCGCTTGCTGGCCTTTTGCCTGCCGGTAAGCTTCGGCCGTATCCCGGATGGTCTGTGCGATGGGGGTGTAAGCAAAGTCGAAGTGCTGCAGCGATTTTTGATTGTTATAGTAGAAAATCCAGCTTGAATTACGGGCGGTCTCCCGGGTAAGAAACGGGCGCTTGCCGGTCAGTTTAGCTTGCAGCCAGGCCAGGCGCCAGGATAAACCGCGCAGGATTTTTCCGACCTTGTACTTAGGCGGCTTTACGCCTAGTGCTTCTGCCACTTCCGTTAGTAACTGCTTGTAAGGATAGTGCTCCGCATTGAGGATGAAGCGCTCGTTTCTGATGTTGCTCTCCATTAACCGGACCATATACCAGGCTACATCCCGTACGTCCACCAGGCCAGTCATACCAACAGGATAAAAAGGGAAGCCTTCGTCGACCATAGAGAAGAAATGTGCCGGGCCGCTTTCCCAAAAACCACTTCCGAGCACAATGGAAGGGTTGACTACAGCAACATCCAGGCCCTCGGCATAGCCGCGCCACACCTCCATCTCGCCCTGATATTTGCTGACCGCATACCGGGTATTGAAGGGGCTGCGCTCCCACTTGGCGGTTTCGGTGATGGTAATGCCCTGCTTGGTCCGGCCCAGGGCCGCAATTGAACTTACGTACAGCAATTTCCTTATCCCCAGCTTAAGCGCTGTATTCACCACGTTGGCCGTACCGGTGATATTGACGGTGCGCAGGTGCCGGGCATCAGCCGGATCAAAGGAGACGACAGCCGCACAGTGAAAAATATAGTCACAGCCCTCCATCGCTCGTTCCAGCGCGAAAATATCCAGGATATCGCCGTCAACCCATTCTACTTTCTCCGCCAGGTCATCCACCAGGTCCATTGGGCTGCCCGGCCGGCGGAAGGCCCGGATACGGTCAAAGCCATCCACCAGGAGCTGTTGCAGCAGATGAGAACCGATAAATCCGGTGGCACCGGTGATGAGTATGGAGCTGTTTTTATCCATTTAGCGGTTATGCGTTTTGGGCGGTGTATGCAGCCCGCCACCGCAGCTTGGTGCAGTACTGCCAGTAGCTGTAGGCAGGGTGTTGGGCAGGCTTTCCAGGCGCAGTGCTCCCATGAGGGCCATCAAAATGGCTTCTTTGTATTCGATAATTAGGGGTGAAGGCACTTCTACAGCTAAGGAACGGTTTTTTTCGCACTTCACGCGGATGCACTCCACCAGAAAGGTGTTGAACGCCCCCCCGCCGGTAAGCAGCATGGAATGAGGCTCGGGTTGCAGTTTAGCCTTTTTCGCTATAGCGCTGATGCTATCGTCAACACTTTGTGCAATTTGCCAGCAGGCGGTGTGCAGGCGGTCTGCCACAGAAGCCGGGTAATCCATGTAGAGGGGGAGCAGTTGTTCCTGTACCCAGTCATTGCCCAGCGATTTTGGAAAGTCAGCCTGATGATAAGGTAGAGCCATCGCTCGTTCCAGCAAGTCAGGCAGCAGTTTCCCTGTTCGGGCTATGGAACCTCCTTTGTCGTAAGGTTGCCCGGCTTCCTCTGCCAGGGCATTGAGCACCTGATTCGCCCCGCTGCAATCAAAGGCCACATAACCTTGCTCCGTTCGGGCGCTGATATTGGCAATGCCGCCCAGGTTTAGCATAAAGGTCTGCTCAGGAAACAAGTACTGGTCCGCAACAGGGGCTATAGGTGCACCCTGACCGCCAAGTGCAACGTCCTGCATACGGAAGTTGTCGATAGCGGGGCGCCCGGTGATTGCCGCGATGGCCGCGCCGTCCCCGATTTGTGTGGAAACGCCGGATTCCGGAAAGTGGAAAATCGTGTGCCCATGGGAAGCGATAGCATCAGCTTCTACAGCCTGTGCCTCCAGAAAAGCCTTCGCCTGCTCCCCCAGGAGCTGCCCGAACTGGGCGTGAGCTACCGCCAGCTCCCGGGCAGTACCAGCGGGGAGTGCGCGTAGCCGCCGAACCCATTCCTCCGGGAAAGGGCGGGCTTCACATGCAAGGGCTTCCCAATGCTGAAGTGCCTGGCCATTGAACTCAAAGGTGCAAAGCGCCAAATCCAGCCCATCCAGAGAGCTACCAGACATTATGCCGAGTATGGTGTGCCTATTCCCCAAGCTTCATGGTGTATTTGGCGACTGCCTTGATTTCTTTCTCGTCCAGCAGTGCTTCGAAGGCGGTCATGGCTTTGCGGCCGTTGGTAATGACGTTGATGCGCTCTTCCAGGGTGAGTGCCGATTCCTGTAGGTTGTAAGCACCGCTTGCACCCATATCCCCATATAGGCCATGGCAGGTGACGCAGTATTGCTTGTAGATCTTCTCACCATCTGGTTTGGCTGCAGCTGCTACAGCTTTTGCACCGGCGCTGGAGTTGCTTTCAGCAGGAGCACTACTGCCACCACAGGCGTAGACGAATGCGGCAATAGCTATAAATACCAATCCTTTTCTCATTGATCTTATTTTTTGGCAAATTAACAAAATAGAGTGGGGTAGGTTGGTACCGGGAACGGGTTTATGGAAAAATGAGCACCTGGCAGGGCGGTATTCAGGTTACAGCACATACCTTTGGTATAGTCTTTCGAGTACCGCTTCGGGATCGTGGCATAAGCCGGGGTGGGTAGGAGAACTCTGAATAATCGTGCTTCTGGCGGCTACCAGCCACCGGAAACGGGAGGCCATGTCAAGTTCGCCGATCTTGCCGCCCTGCCGCCCTCCCGCGCATACTGCTTCCCAGGCGTGCAGGTAGCGATGGATCATGGATACGTCAATTTCCTTTGAGAAGGCCCTGACCTTTGCCTCATCTATCTGGAACCTGATGCCCAGGAACTTCTTCCGTTTGGAAAACAAAATGACGCCAATGTTCAGGAACTCCTCCCGCTCTACTTTGGGCACCAGCCTGACCACTGCGTATTCGTAGGTTACTCTATTTTGCATCTAAAGCTTCTTTGGCCAGTACATCAATTTTATCCAGTTTAGCGTTCAGGAATTCCTGGTAAGCGCTTCTTTTCTCGCCGGGCGTGAGTTCCATATCTTCTTCTGTCAGCCATTCTTCGGGGATGACGGAAATGATTTCGGCGATTTTTGCTTTGTCGATGGCTTCCCGGATATCAAGGGATGCCTCAGGCAGGTGGTTGGCTTTTGCCAAAAGGACATGGTCTTTCACATTGGGGAAAGTCCGGGGGAGGTAATCACGCCAGTTTTTCCAGTTGTGGTGGAAGTAGAGGCTGGCACCGTGGTCAATTAGCCATAGCTCCCTGTTCCAATTGAGCAGGTTGGTGTTCTTTGCAGTCCGGTCGATATTATTGATCAGGCTGTCCAGCAAAACCACCTTGGAAGCGGAATAGGAATCCGCCTCGGACACCAGGGGGTCGTAGGTGATGGCCCCGGAAAGGAAGTGCAGACCCAGGTTGAGCCCAACGCTAAACTTCAGCAAATCCTGGATTTCCTCGTCTGGTTCCGTCTTGCTGAACGAGTCGTCGAGGTTCATGAAAACCACCTCCGGCACATTCAGCCCGATCGCTTTAGCCAGCAGCCCTCCGATAAGCTCTGCAATCAGGGCTTTTTTGCCCTGTCCGGCCCCCCGGAATTTCAGGACGTACAGAAACTCGTCATCGGCTTCCACAATAGCGGGCAAAGAGCCGCCTTCCCTCAGGGGCTTCAGGTATTGCACCACATCAACGGTTCTCACTTCTATATTACTCATGTCCTGTTTACGGTTTGTGCTGGCTGTGCGCCCGCTTGTCCTGCTTTTCCGGGTGATCAATCGCTCAGCCACAGATTTTCAGGGCTCCAAAGATACGGGGAAAAGGAAATAAAAGTAAATCCAACTGTGGAAGGAGCCCTGTAAGGTATCCGTCTTTAAGACCCTGATAAATGTCACCCTGCACAGTGATCTTTTTCACACGAGCCTGGGCAACAATTGCCTAACTTATGGTAGGATCTAACCCGTCCTGATTCCTTAACCGAAGCCACTGCCTGTGCAGCTGCGCGACCAAATTGCAAGCCATGAGAACCATACTCAGCCCTACCGATTTTTCCCTTTGTGCTCGGTACGCGACAGATGCCGCTGCGCAACTCGCCCGCCGGCTTGATGCCCAGCTTCATTTACTGCATTGCATGAACCTGCCTGATGGCTGGGATGACTGGAGTGAGCAACAACGCTCTATGCGCCCGGATATACAGCAGATGGTGGCAAATGCTCAGCTGCAATTGCAGGATTTGAGCAATGCTTACCCCAATTTGGAGGTAAAGGCCACCGTTTGCAGTGGCGCCCTGCCCAAGTCTGTGGCGGAGTACGTGGAACACGCTGCGGCAGACCTCGTAGTCATGGGTTCCCACGGTGCAAGTGGCAAGAATGAATACTTCATCGGTTCCAACACCCAGAAAGTGGTGCGGGAAGTGCACTGCCCGGTATTGGTGGTCAAGGAGCCGCTTGAGCACATCAATTTCGATAAGGTGGTCTTCGCGTCCTCCTTCCACCAAAAGGAGCGGGAGGCTTTCCTGAAGTTCAAGGAGTTTGTCAAGCCTTTTGTACCGGAGATTCATCTGGTGGAAATCCACACCTCTTCTTTCTTCGATCCTCCTTACATTCTAAGCCGGCAAGCCATGGAAGAATTCAGGGGACTGTGCGCGCCCTTCCGGTGTGAGACGCATGTGTTCCGCAACTTCAGTGTAGACCGGGGCGTACGGGCGTTCGCTGAAAAGATCGGGGCTGGCCTGATTGGTATTTCCAATCACCATCGTCATCCGTTGCGGCGTATGCTCAGCGGCAGCAACGTGGAGGCTTTGGTCAATCACTCTGACATCCCCGTGCTGAGTGTGGACTATATGGATGAAATAGATACGCCGGCACCGATAGAAAGAAAACAACAACAATTATCCTTTTGATTTCATAAAGCCAGGCGGGGGAAGGCCCTCCTGCCTGGCGCTTTAAAAAAAGTAGCCGATGCGCCATAATATTCTCTTTCCAACCGATTTCTCTCCGGCAGCTCACCATGCCTTTCAGTACGCGCTGCTGCTAGCTGACAAGTTGGATACAGCTCTTGACCTCATGAGTGTTTACCACCTGCCAGTTGGCGATACAAGCCGTGTAGCTCCTCATCAGGTAGATAGCCTCCTGAGGGAAAAACGAGCGGTGGTGATGCAACACCTGGGAGAACTGGCGGAGGAAGCCCCTTCAAATCGTATTGGGCAGTTGCGGGCAGATTATGGCCTGTTTGTATATCAGGAGATCATTGATGTCGCCGGAAGAGGTGGGCATCAGCTTATTGTGATGGGTACGAAAGGGGAGCGCAGCCCCGTACAGCAGATGATGGGCAGCGTTACCACCCATACCCTCATGAATGCGCCCTGCCCGGTAATCGCTGTGCCGCAGAGTGCACCGGTGCGCCCCATTAGTCATATCGCCTATGCCACGGACTTCGAGCCAAAGGATGAAAAAGCAGTGGCGAATCTGACGGAGCTGGCGGCCAGACTTAAAGCGAAAGTCCATTTCGTACATGTGGACAGGGAGGTGGATGCTGCCAAAACGGAAGCCTATAAAATGGTGGATCAGTACCCGCTTCCTTTCTCCGATTTCACAGTAGTGGCTCATCCCAACCCTGCTGAGGGCATCAATGCCTTTATCGCTGAGCGGGACATAGATGCACTGTCGTTGTTCGTTCCCAACCGCCGCCTGTTGGAACGCCTCTTCCATCGTAGCTTTACGAAGCAGATGGCTTTCCATACAAAGGTGCCTTTATTGGTTTTCAGGGGCTGACCAATCGGGTTTTCTTATTTTTGGCACGGTTGTTGCAATTGACAGAGTGGTTAATTAAGGTCAAAAATTAGGATTACGATTTGTTTGAAAATGCCCGCCTTTGTGTGGGCTTTTTTTTTTGGGGTTGTACTGAGGGTTTCACGCAGCGTTCGCGAAGGATGGCGCAAAGTACGCAGCGTTTCCTGATTAGGGCCGTTAACTTGGCGCTCTTTGCGAAGCCCTTCTTCCCTTTTGCGCTCAACCTCGAAAGCGTCTCCTCAGAACGCTTGTAGCTCCACCAGTTTCTGGTACTCCCCGTCCTTCTGCAACAGGCTTTCGTGCGTACCCCGCTCCATGATTTGCCCGTCCCGCATTACAATGATCTCATCCGCGTGCTGTATGGTAGACAGGCGGTGAGCAATAACGATGGAGGTCCGGTTTTTCATCAGCTCAAGCAGGGCTTTCTGGACTAATTTCTCGGATTCGGAATCCAAGGCAGAGGTCGCTTCGTCCAGAATAAGTATAGGTGGGTTTTTCAGAATGGCGCGGGCAATTGTAAGCCGTTGCCGCTGCCCCCCGCTCAGTTTGCTGCCCCGGTCCCCGATATTGGTCTGGTAACCCTGCTCGGAAGCCAGGATGAAGTCGTGCGCGTTGGCTGCCCGGGCGGCAGCTTCCATCTGTTCTTGCGTGACCCCCTCCATGCCGAAGACGATGTTGTTGTAAATGCTGTCATTGAAGAGAATGGCTTCCTGAGACACAATGCCCATGAGGCTGCGCAGGTCGCGAAGGCGGTATTGGCGGATATTCTGTCCGTCCAGGAGAATCTCTCCTTCCTCCACATCGTAAAACCGGGGGAGTAGGTCAGCCAGGGTTGACTTCCCTGCCCCGGAGGCACCCACCAGCGCCACCACTTTGCCCTTGGGAAGGCTCAGGTTGATATTTTGTAGCACAGGGCCCTCATCGTTGCGGTAAGCGAAGGTGACGTTACGGTATTCTATACTGTGCCGGAAGCCCGCAAGGGGGAGAGCATCGGGTGCATCTTTGATGTTGACAGGAGCATCAAGCAGGGCTTCCATGCGGCGCATAGCTCCCACGCCTTTTTGGACGTTGTAAACAGCCTTTGATAATTTCTTGGCCGGGTCAATGACGTTATAGAAGGCAAAGATGAACGTCAGGAAAGTCTCCGCATCCAGCTGTCCGCTAAAGACCTGACGGGAGCCATACCACAGCAGGACTGCCACCGTGCCAATGCCCAGGAATTCTGAAAGTGGAGAAGCCAGGTCGCGCCTCCACAGCAGGCGGGTGAGCGAATGCCGGTAGCCATCATTCTCTTTCCGGAATTTTTCTTTTTGATAGTGCTCGGCATTGAAGCCCTTGATAATCCGCAGCCCGCCCAGGCCTTCATCAAGTATGGCGACGAGGTTGCCAAGGCGGTCCTGTACATCCGCTGATTTTTTCTTGAGCCGCCGGCCAATACCACCGATCACCACGCCCGTGAAGATCATCAGCAGAAAGACAAAACCTGTAAGTGCCGGGCTTACATATACCATGAACCCCAACGCCCCTATGATGATGAGGGGCTCCCGGAATACGGCTTCCAGCACATTGAGAATGCTCCATTCCACTTCCTGTACGTCGCTCGTCATGCGGGACATCAGGTCGCCTTTGCGCTCCTCGCTGAAGTAGGCCAGGGGGAGGGCCATCACCTTGTCGTACATTTGCGCGCGCAGGTCGCGGATGATACCGTTGCGAACCGGTGCCATGAAGAAGAGGGATAGGTACCGGAATAGGTTTTTGAGCAGGAAAACCGATAAAATAGCCACGCAGACGAAGACCAGTGCAGCTTCCTTGCCCTGTTCCACAATCAGCTGACTGATGTAATAGTTGAAGGAGGCCGTGGCGCTTTCGATATCCCAGCCAAAAGCGGGCTTGTCCATAACCAGCTCCCGCCGGTCAAAGAGGATCTCCAGGAAAGGGACCAGCAAGGGGATGCTCAGGGCTGTGAACAGCGCTGTCATAATATTGCTGAAGATATTGAGCCCTACATACGCTTTATAGTTGCGCATGTAGCCGAGCAATCGCCAAAAGCTGCTGCGTTCTTTTTTCATAGTGAGTTTGGTGTGCCTATTCTACGGGTTCCAGTCGATAGCTGGTTTCTCCTTTTTTCAGGGCGTAGGTTATCATTTGAGGATTGCCGTTGCGCTGACCGTTTTGAGGCGTGGAGAACTTCCGGAGCAAAGCCGTTTCCGTAAGTTCGAACGTTTCAACTCCATCGCGGCCACGTTGGTTGGCAGCGTTTTCAGCCCCAGCCATATAAATCTGCCCGTAGGAGCGGTTGCGGTAGGAAGCAAAGGCATATACTTCTTCGGTACCATCGTCCGTGCGGGTAAAGATGTAAACCTCCGGGTAGCTATCCTGGTTGAGGTCGGCCAGTTGAGCGCGTACCACTGCACCGTTGACTTCCATTTTGGTCTCTTCATTGCGCACGCTCATCCCTTCTGTATTCAGGGTAAAATAATTTGAGCTGCTGTTAGGAGATTCCACGATGAAGGAAACAGAACCTTCCGTTAGTTTTTCTTCAAAGGGGCCGGCTGCCGGAGGTGCTGACTGCCGGGCCATTTCGGCAGGTTCAGAGGCAGCTGCTTCCGCAGGTGCGGGGGCGGCATCGGAGGCGCTTTCAGTTGCAGTATGTGGTGTCCCGGTTGAGGTGGAGGCTTCGCCCGAAGCTTCGGAACTGCCGCCACAGCTGTAGGCAGTAAAGGTCAGTACCAGTAAAAGGAGGAAAATGGATCTCATAGTGCGGTATTTTGGTCTGTAAATAAGAACAGGCTTGCCGGGCTTATTATTTTCCCAGGCAAACCTGTTGTTTTGTAGTAGGGGGGTAGGCAGTTGCCTACTTCTTTTTCTTAGGCTCCTCGGGCTTCAGTTCAAAGTCGTTGAGGAAGCCGGTGTGGAAGTCACCGTTGCGGAAACGCTCATCCTTCATCAGTTGCTGATGGAAAGGGACGGTGGTCTTCACGCCTTCAATGATGAATTCATCCAGTGCACGCTCCATTTTCTTGATACACTCTTCGCGGGTAGGAGCCCGGCAAATGAGCTTAGCAATCATGGAATCGTAATAAGGTGGAATGGTATAGCCAGCGTATACGCTTGTGTCCACCCGAACGCCATGCCCTTTAGAGCTGTGGAAAGACGCAATTTTGCCCGGGCTTGGACGGAAGCCATTGAAGGGGTCTTCTGCATTGATCCGGCACTCCATAGCATGCGCATTGGGATAATAGTTGCCCCCTTTGATGAGCTCACCCGCTGCGATTTTGATCTGTTCCTTGATCAGGTCATGGTCGATTACCTCTTCTGTGACCGGGTGCTCTACCTGAATCCGGGTATTCATTTCCATGAAGTAGAAGTTCCGGTATTTGTCTACGAGGAACTCCACGGTGCCCACGCCTTCGTACTTGATAGCTTCTCCTGCTTTTACAGCCGCATCGCCCATTTTCTCCCGGAGCTCATCGGTCATAAAAGGGGAGGGGCATTCTTCCACCAGTTTTTGGTGGCGGCGCTGAATAGAGCAGTCCCGTTCGGAAAGGTGGACGACTTTGCCTTTTTGGTCACCAGCAATCTGGAATTCGATATGACGGGGCTCTTCGATGAACTTTTCGATGTAGATGCCATCGTTGCCAAATGCCGCTTTCGCTTCCTGACGGGCACGGTCCCAGTTAGGCTCAAACTCCTTTTCTTCCCAGACAATCCGCATCCCTTTACCGCCACCGCCGGCAGTAGCCTTCAGGATGACCGGATAGCCAATATCTTTGGCGATTTTCATGCCGGATTTGGTATCCTTGACCAGCCCATCGGAGCCGGGGATGACCGGGACTCCTGCTTTGATCATGGTCTCTTTGGCCGTGATTTTGTCCCCCATTTTGCGGATTTGTGCAGGGGTGGGCCCAATAAATTTGATACCGTATTCGGCGCAAACTTCGGCAAAATCAGCATTTTCAGCCAGGAATCCGTAGCCTGGGTGTACCGCATCGGCGTTGGTGATTTCTACCGCAGCCATAATTCTTGGTACGCTCAGGTAAGACTCGGCAGAGGCAGGCGGGCCAATGCAGACCGCTTCATCAGCGAAGCGCACGTGCAGGCTTTCCTTGTCGGCAGTTGAATAGACCGCCACCGTTTTGATGCCCATTTCCCGACAGGTGCGAATGATTCGCAGGGCAATTTCGCCACGGTTGGCTATGAGTACTTTTTCAAACATAAAACCATTCAATTGGATGAGCAGCAAAGGGCTACTGCCCTTGCAGCGATAGGTGTTTCAAACAGCAACTAGCCCTTAGGGTCAACCAGGAACAGTACCTGATCATACTCTACCGGCTGTGCATCTTCAACCATTACCTTAACGATCTTGCCGGCAATTTCGGACTCGATCTCGTTGAAGAGTTTCATAGCTTCCACGATGCAAACGACCTGCCCAACCTCAATCGCGTCGCCCACTTTTACATAAGGCGGCTTTTCCGGGCTGGAAGACCGGTAGAAAGTACCGACAATCGGAGACCGGACTTCCAGGTAGTTGGAATCCTCTGCTTTGGCCTCACTGGCTGGTGCTTCTGCTTTGGCAGGCTCTGCCTGTGGCTTTGGTGCCGGAGGCGCAGGAGCAGGCTGTGGCGCCTGCGGATAAGGCTGCTGCACGGGCGGAGACATCTGAATGATCGGTGCGGTAGGCTGAGGAGCAGAAGGAGCCGGTGCTGTGCCGGAAGCATAGTCCCTGGGCTTAGCCTTCTGATGCTTGTTGGTCCGGATGGAAAGCTCAAACTCTCCGTCCTTCATTTTAAATTCGGTCAGGTTGGATTTGTTGATGAGCTTCACCAACTCTTGGATGTCCTTAAAAGTCATAGGTGTTATTGTTTTACGCGTTCCATGTAAGCGCCGGTTTCAACCTCAATCTTCACTTTGTCGCCCTGATTGATAAACAGAGGGACCCGAACTTCCGCACCGGTTTCAACGGTAGCTGGCTTCAGGGTGTTGGTGGCTGTATCGCCCTTAACACCAGGCTCTGTGTAGGTGACTTCCAGAATGATGTACTGAGGCATCTCCATGGTCAGCGGCACCTCGCGGTCTGCGTGATAGATCACGTCTACTTCCATGCCTTCTTTAAGGAAATGGGCATGCTCTACGATATTGTCGCTAAGCGCAACCTGCTCATAGGTTTCATTATTCATGAAGTGGTAACCCATGTCGTCGCTGTAAAGATACTGGAATTTGCGGCGCTCCACACGCACTTCGTCCACTTTGTGACCGGCAGAGAAAGTATTATCCAAAACCTTTCCGGAAGTCAGGCTTTTGATTTTTGTACGTACGAATGCCGCACCTTTTCCTGGCTTAACGTGTTGAAACTCAATAATGGTGAAGATATCATTATTGAAGTCAATGCACATGCCTTTTCGGATGTCAGAAGTTGTAGCCATTTGCTATAGCTTGCGTTTTTATTTGGTATTCAAATTGCGATGCAAAGATAGAAAAATCCAAGGACTTGAAACGAGGCCTTAAGCAGGAGGTCTCCTGCCGGGCAGAAGGCTCGGTGCTATTCGGCTTAGTAAGCCCACTTGATATAGATTGCTCCCCAGGTGAAGCCGCCCCCGAATGCGGTCAGGATGATGTTGTCCCCTTTCTGAAGCTGATCTTCCCAGTCCCACAGGCAGAGCGGCAGGGTGGCAGCAGTCGTATTGCCGTATTTCTGTATGTTAACCATCACCCGCTCCATCGGGAAGTCCGCCATGCGGGCTACCGTCTCGATGATACGCTTGTTGGCCTGATGAGGGACCAGCCAGGCAATATCGTCATTCGTTAGGTTATTGCGGGCCATTACCTGAGTGACCACATCTGACATGCCGGATACGGCAGCTTTAAACACCGGGCGGCCATTCTGAAAGACAAAGTGCTCTCGGTTGGCCACTGTTTCTGCGGTTGCCGGATAACGGGAGCCTCCTGCTTTCTGATGCAGATAAACCCGGCCGGAGCCATCGCTCTTAAGCAGGGAGTCCATCACGCCAACCGGCTCCTCTGTAGCTTCCAGCATCACGGCACCGGCACCATCACCAAAGATGACGCAGGTTGTCCGGTCTGTATAGTCTACAATGGAAGACATCTTGTCTGCCCCAATGACGACTACTTTTTTGTGCGCACCAGCCTCGATGAAGCGGGCGGCGGTAGTCAGGGCATAGAGGAAGCCTGAGCAAGCGGCATGGATATCGTAGCAAAAAGCATTTTTCATGCCGGTTTCGTCAGCGATGATATTTGCCGTGTCCGGGAAAACCATATCAGGGGTAACGGTGGCACAAATGACAAGCTCTACCTCGCCGGGATCGGTATTGGTCTTTTCAAGCAGCCCCTTTACGGCTTCAATGCCCATCACCGAAGTGCCTTGCCCTTCCCCCTTTAGGATATGCCGCTGCTCAATGCCGGTGCGGGTGCGTATCCACTCGTCGTTCGTGTCGACTATGGTTTCCAGTTCGGCGTTGGTCAGGATGTAGTCCGGCAAATATCCCTGAACGCCGGTAATGGCAGCTTGTGTTTTTGCCATAGTTCCTTGGTAGATTGTAATCCTTGATGTACGCCCGGGTTTTGAAAAGCTGGCAACCGTTTAAAAGAGCCGTATTTCATGCGCTTTTGCCTTCAGCTTCGTCAATGGCCCATGGGATTTATCAAAGATTGGTAATTGTTGCTAATCCGTTTTGTTGTCATGGCCCTTAGTAAGGGCCACTCCTAAAATGGGCAGCAAGGTAGGAAAATCTTGGGGATCAGGCAATTTATTGAATCAGAGTAAACCGGTTAAGGCGTTTTCCTCCTTTAAGCTTCTTCCGAAATTGCCCAAAGCCCGGCAAAGGTCAGCAAGCCATTGAGGGCGATAATGAGGAAGCCAAACTGGAAGCCCATGAAGAGCACCTCAGAGTTGGCGTTTAGCACGTAAGATAACACAGGGGCAGCAACACAAACCGGGATGACTAAACGTGGGTTCACCCGGCGGTTGGTGAGCAGCCCGAAGGTAAATAATCCGAGAATCGGACCGTAGGTATACCCTGCGGCCTTAAATAGCTGACTGATGACATCCTTGTTATTCAGGGCATTGAAGACGACGATAATGATCAGCAGCAGTACGGAGAAGCCAATATGTACATAAAGGCGGGTGCGTTGCTTGTCTTGTTCTGATGCATCGCTCTTTTCAAAATTCAGAAAATCCACGCAAAAGGAGGTCGTCAGCGCAGTGAGTGCGGAGTCTGCACTTGAGTAAGCCGCAGCAATGAGGCCCAAGACAAAAAAGATGCCTACCGCTGCCGGCAGGTGGTTGAGCGCAATCATTGGAAAGAGCTCATCGGTCCGCTCAGGTATATCGATCCCAATACTTGCAGCGTAGATGTACAGCAGTGCTCCCAGAGAAAGAAACAGGAACTTTGCCACCACCAGTACACTGCTGAATACATACATGTTTTTCTGGGCATCGCCAATATTGCGGCAGCTCAGGTTCTTCTGCATCATATCCTGATCGAGGCCTGTCATCACGATGGTAATGAGCGCTCCGCTGATGAACTGTTTGAAGAAGTTGTTGGGGTCATTCCAGCCTCCTTCAAAGAAAAACATCTGAGAATAATCGCTGGAGCGTACCATGGCGACCATGCCCCCGATATCGGTTTCCATAGCTTTGCCAATGAATATGATGGTAAGGACAACCGCCGAGATCATGGCCACAGTTTGCAGGGTGTCTGTCCACACGATGGTATTGATGCCTCCTTTAAAAGTGTAAACCCAGATCAGCACAATCGTTACGGCAACGGTTGCGAAAAAAGGCACGCCGAAGGGGCCCAGCACAAAGGCCTGCAGCACAATAGCCACGAGGTAAAGCCGAAAGGCAGCGCCTATGGTACGGGAAAGCAGGAAGTAAGCGGCACCGGTTTTGTAAGCTTCCAGCCCCAGCCGCTCTTCCAGGTAACCATATATAGAGGTCAGATTCTTTTTGTAGTACAGCGGCAGGAGCACCTGGGCAATGACTACATAGCCTAGAATATAACCAAAGACCATCTGCATGTAGGAGAACGCCTGGTTTTCTCCCCCGGCACCCACTACGCCCGGTATGGATATGAAGGTGACGCCTGAGAGCGTTGCCCCGATCATCCCGATGGCCACAAGCGGCCAGGGAGAGTTGCGCCCCGCCAGGAAAAACTCAGCATTCCCTGCTTTGCGGCCGGTGAAATACGAAACGGAAATCAGCACTAAAAAATAAAGGGCGATGATCCCGAGTATGATAGTTGGCGTCAGTTGACTTAGCATAGGTTTTATCTTGGTGGCTTCCACTTGCTTACAGCAGCCCGGTCCGGATTAATAGTCGTTACCGTTTTTAAAAATGAGCCCCTGGTTTTCCTTGATCCAGGACGTCTAACCGGGGCCGTCTTTAGTCTAAGACTATGTTGGGATTTCACCCTTTGGGCTGCATTTGCCAAATTTTATCCTGAACTTCGTTGCTCTTCAGTCGCTTAGCTTAGGCTAGGCTCCTTCATCCCGCCCCCGACGATGAATGTCGGGATCAAAGACTTGTTCAGAATAAAATTTGACTACATTCGCTCCAAAAGCGAATTCCCAACATAGTCTAACAAGTGGGTCTGGCACGGCAAATATAGCAGATTCTCGGACAAATGGAAGACCGGAGTAATGGGGAAACGATCATTGCAGCCCGGGAAGTATAAAGTGGGAATTGAAACGCGGGGGCGCATCAGGTTCCTGAATAGAAAGTGTATATTTGACCAAAAGCCTGAAACTATGCAACGTCTGGCCTTACTCTTCTTCCTGGCGGTTGCCCTGGCGAATTGTTCTGGGGGAGGTAGTACCGGAAATGATGAACAAACCCGGGAGCCGCCTCCCGGTAATGCGCCCGTGGTGAATGAAGACGAAGCTATTATGCAGCTGTCGGCCTACCTGATCGGAGAGCCCGCTACGCTGGCAGAACAACAGCAAAATGCGATTGTGAACTACGCGATTGATGAGATTATCCCACTACAGCGGACCCGCTCCGGCTTGTTTTACAGGATACTGGACCCGGGCAACGGGCAGCCGCTGGAATGGGGCGATTACCTCAGTGCCCATTACAAAGGTTACCTGCTTGATGGCAGGGTTTTTGATTCTTCCTATCGGAAAGGCCGGCCAATGAAGTTTTATATTGGCAATATGATTGACGGCTGGAACGAAGGGCTGCAACTGGTAAAAGAAGGCGGGCGTATTCAGCTCTTTGTGCCTTCTCATCTGGGCTATAAGGAGCGGGGAGTGCCTGATGGTAAGGATGGCTATCTCATTCCGCCCGATACGCCCCTGGTCTTTGAAGTGGAAGTGTTGGGACTGGAAGAAAAGCCAGACTGATCTTTTTCAACGAAGCTTAAGGGGGGGCGGCGGACAAACAATTGCCAGCTTCACCCGATTCTTTATATTAGAGTGTTTGTCTGAACGAAGGGCATTGCCTGACAAAACCAGGCGCGTTGCATTAGCCAGCGTTTTCAGACAAGTTTAGGAAACTACTTAACCGGAAAGCAATCTATGGACCTTAGACAAGCGAAAATTACACTGGAAAAAATCAATGATCTTTTCCACAGCCTCGAAAGAGATGCTTCTAATGTTTCGTTAATTGAACGAGACCTGATGCGGGGCTATATCCAGCAGTTTTATGAGCACTTTATTAGCGGGGCCACTGCTCCCAGTAGCGTAGCAGAAGAACCCGTTCGGGAAAAAGCACCGGTACGCCGGAACTACACGCCGCCCCGGATCATCGAAATTCCGGATGCGCCGCGTGACAACTACAGCGCTCCAAAGCCTGACCCCACCCGCCGGCCCAACCCGCAGCCACAACCCCGCCCGGAGCCCCGTCCCCAGCCCAAGCCTGAGCCGGAGCCCAAGCCTGACCCCCGCCCAACTCCGCCGCCGCCACCAAAGCCTGAACCGGACCCTGAACCACAGAAGCCCGAGCCTGTCAAAGTTGCTGAACCGGTAGCTCCCGCTGCTTCCCGGCAGGACATCCCCGCCAGCCTGAAGCATCTTTTTGCTTTTAAGGAAGCAACGGAGTTGTCTGAAAAGCTAAGCGAGCGGCCGGTTCACGATCTGACCAAAGCCCTCGCGATCAACGACCGCCTGCTGTACATGAATGAGCTCTTTGGCCGCGACCTCAACGCACTGAACGATACCCTGGGCCGGCTCAACCAAATGAGCAGCATGGACGAAGCGCGGGGCCTGATTGTCCAAATGGCACAACGTTACGACTGGGGCGCAGACGAAAAAGAGGACACTGCCCGCGATTTTATCCGCCTGGTCCGCCGGAAGTATCAATAAAGGTGCCTTTTGACGAAAGTCATTACTTGGTGTTTGCCTTACATTTACTTTCGTGCCAAACCAGAAACACGATCAGACCATGAAAAAAATAGCTGTTTTTACTTCCGGAGGCGATGCGCCTGGCATGAATGCCTGTGTCAGGGCAGTTGTACGCACCACGCTTCGGCGTGGTTATGAGGCTGTGGGTATTTTCAGGGGATATCAGGGCATGATAGAAGGTGACTTTTGGGCAATGGAAGCCCATTCCGTGAGCAATATCATTCAGCTGGGAGGCACTATCCTTCGTTCGGCCCGCAGCCAGGATTTCCGTACCCCTGAGGGAAGGGCCAAAGCTTACGCCAATCTGCGTGCCAACGATATTGACGGAATTGTGGCGATTGGTGGCGATGGCAGCTTTACTGGTGCCCGCATCTTTATGGAAGAATACCCCGATATCCACATGGTAGGGTGCCCGGGCACGATCGACAACGACTTGTACGGGACCGACTATACGATTGGCTACGATACTGCCATCAATACCGCAATGAACGCCATTGACAACATTAAGGATACCGCCAATGCTCATGACCGCCTGTTTTTTGTGGAGGTAATGGGGCGGGATGCAGGGTTTATAGCGATGAATGTAGGCATTGCCACAGGCGCAGAAGCCGTGCTGGTACCGGAGAGCAAAACGGATGTCCAAACGCTAATCGATACCCTCAACAGTAACTACAGCAACAAGAAAAATTCCAGCATCGTAGTGGTGGCGGAAGGCGATGAAAGCGGCGGCGCTTTTAAGCTCGCGGAGGAGGTAAAGAAACACTGCCCTTACGAAACCAAAGTCACGATCCTGGGCCACCTGCAACGGGGCGGCCGCCCAACCTGTATGGACCGGGTGCGGTCTAGCCGTATGGGCGTTGCTGCAGTCAATGCCCTTCTGGAAGGAAAGTCAGGAGTCATGATTGGCGAAATCAATGGAGAAATTGTGCATACCCCCTTCGAACAGGCCATCAAGTATCACAATGAGATCAACCCAATGCTCCTTGAAATGGTTGATATACTATCCTGATCAAAAATTTAAGCCATGAGTACTGCCCTGGATCGTGCCTCCCGCAATTTCAAAAGCGCCCTTAAAATCGCGCTGTGGACGGTGGGCATCATCTGGGGCATCCATTTGCTGCAGGTCCTGACCGGCGCTGATTTTGGTACGATGGGGATCTACCCCCGCCGCCAATTCGGGCTTAAGGGGATTCTTTTTGCGCCTCTGTTGCATTCGGGCTGGAAGCACCTGCTTGCGAATACGCCCCCTCTTTTTGTGCTGACCGGCATACTCTTCTTTTTCTACCGCCGGGTAGCTGTCGCCAGCTTTACCACGATTTACATTTTGACCGGGCTTGCCGTCTGGAGCTTTGCGCGGCCTGATGCCTTTCATATTGGTGCCAGCGGCGTGGTGTACGGTCTGGTGGCTTTTGTGTTTTGGACCGGCATTTTCCGGCGCAATATCCGTTCTATTGTATTGTCTCTGATCGTGGTAGTCTACTACGGAGGCATGTTTGCCGGTATTCTGCCAACGGATGAGCGGGTGTCTTGGGAGAGCCACCTCTTTGGTGCCCTGGTCGGCATCTTTGTCGCTTTTTGGTTCAAGAACCGCATAGAGCCCGAGGAAAAACGCCCCACCTGGTCCTGGGAACGGGAAGGAGAAGCCGAAAAGCGTTTCTTTTTGGAGCGCGACGCCTTCGACAAGACCAAGGCCGAGCGCGAACGTGAACGGGACGAAGGCAATGATAGCTGGTTCTCCACCCGAAGCTGGTAAGTATGAGCCGTTCAAACGCCAAACAACCGGACACCTTATATACCAGGCTTTTTGCTAAGCTGTACAATCCCGTCATGGAAAAGCTGGAAGCCCGCCTGCTGACAGACATGCGGCGGTCGTTGATCGCGCAGGCACAGGGCAGGGTGCTGGAGGTCGGCGCCGGCACAGGCGTCAATTTCCCATTGTATGATGCTTCTGCACAGGTACTGGCTATAGAACCCGCTCAGGCAATGGCCAAACAAGCGGCAGCCCTCCTTCAGGAATTGAAGGCCCCGCACATCCAGCTGCTGGAAGCCGGTGTTGGCGATGCCGAAGTGAGTGCTCAGCTGGGTGAGGATACGCTGGATACGATCGTTAGTACCCTTGTGCTTTGCACCATTCCTGATCTGGAGCAAGCCCTGCAGCACTTCCGTAAATGGCTGCGCCCCGGTGGTCAGCTACTGGTCCTGGAGCACATTCACGACGACCGTCAACCGCAACGCTGGATTCAATCGGCCGTAACGCCGGTCTGGAAGCACCTGGCAGAAGGCTGCTACCTCAACCGCCGCACCGATGAGCTGCTCAAAGATTATGGCTTTGCAGTGGAAACAGAGGATTACCACTACACGCGATGGGTGCCTTTTTACAGCGCGGTGCTGCGGATGGAAGAGAAAGAGAAAAATGGGTAAACGCTAAAAAAATGCCATCCGGGCATCAACTCCGGGCAGCTGTTGCCAAAGTTACAATTGGAAGCCTTGCCCACTGAAAAGGCAGTAACAAACGCCGGATTTTGTTGCGCTCAGAATTTTTGTCCTGATTTTTTTTCGTTTTTAAAATATTGAGACTGTGCTTTGCGATGCTTTAGTTAAAACCTTGTGGTTCAAGCGGTTTCGTTAATATTTATTTTGTAATTCCGGTTAAATTTGTGTTAAAGGAAGCAAAAAAATCAGGGCCGCACTCGCATTTGTCCTGAGATGCCCTTATCTTTGAATTGTTATTATCCGAGTCACGGACAATTTTTCAACAAAATCACAGGTCTATAGAAAGTAACTTCTACACTAAAAGAATTGCGACATAATATCCCATAACGCTAATTTGATTTTAGTTATGCAAGTTACACCACTGAACGACCAACAGTTGATCACCAATTATTTGTCCGGCGACGAAAGAGCTTTCGAAGAATTGCTTTCCCGCCACAAACAACGGATTTACACTTCCATTTATCTTTTCGTCAAAGACCAAAGCCTGGCTGAAGATATCTTCCAGGAAGTCTTCATAAAAATCATCGACACCCTGCGCAAGGGCAAATACAACCACGAAGGAAAATTCCTGCAGTGGGCACTCCGTATTTCCTACAACATGTGTGTGGACTACTTCCGCCGCAACAAGCGCCGCCCAAAGGTGTCCCCAACCGAAACCTTCGATATTTTTGATGTACTGCAGTCTTCTGAGCGCAACGCTGAGCAAGGTATTATCCGCAGTCAGACCCACGATAAAGTGCGGGCACTGGTAGATATGCTGCCGCCCGAGCAGCGCGAGGTGGTCATCCTGCGCCACTACGCCGACATGAGCTTCAAGGAAATCGCCAAGCTGACCCGGGTGAGCATCAACACCGCCCTGGGCCGCATGCGCTATGCGCTGATCAATATTCGCAAATTAGTAGAAGAGCGCGAAATCGTATTACAGTAGTAACTGCATAAAAAAACTACCACTGTCCCGGCGGATAGCCGGGGCACCAATTCTCCTCACGCCTGAAAATCCGTAAACCAAAAATTGGAAGCCGGTAGCTTTGCTGCCGGCTTTTTTGTTGAAAGCATCATGGCTGACAGTAGGTATTTTCTCCACTCACACAACCCTAACCCCCCTCCGCTGTTCTACTGATACTGACGATAAAGTGGTTTGCCAGGGCAAACCAGCTTAATGCCAGCACCTATGCTGTGAAATGGTTCAGCTTCTTTGCGCTGTGCCATTTCAAAAAGCATAGGAGTAAAAAACTTCAACCTGCATCTATGTCCAAAAAAGCGACTACGCCAACGCTTGACAAGCCTAGTGAACAGAACCTCAAAGAGGCGATCCGGATCAAGGGCGCCCGGGCGAACAACCTCAAGAATGTCAGCCTCGATATCCCTAAGAATCAACTGGTTGTAGTGACCGGCGTGTCCGGTTCCGGCAAGTCTTCCATCACAATGGATACGCTCTACGCCGAGGGGCAGCGCCGCTACGTGGAAAGCCTGTCGAGCTACGCCCGGCAGTTCCTGATGCGGATGAAAAAGCCCGATGTGGACTACATCAAAGGCATTTGCCCGGCCATCGCGATTGAGCAGAAGGTCAGCACGAGCAACGCCCGCTCCACAGTAGGCACGCTTACTGAGATTTACGATTATCTGCGCATTCTTTACGCACGGGTGGGGCGCACTTACTCTCCGGTCTCCGGTGCTTTAGTCCGCAAGCACGAGGTGAGCGATGTGGTGGACTACATCAACAGCTTTGAGGAGGGCACCAAGGTGCAGTTGTTTATCCCGCTGCCCTACAAATACGAAGACCGCCTGGTGAAACAGGAAGTGGAACTGCTGCTGCAAAAGGGCTATACCCGCCTGCAGGTGGAAGGCGATTTGCAGTACGCAGAAGACCTGCTGGAATCCGGCGCGGCTTACCTGGACAAAAAGCTGGGCGATATCAAAGACAAAGGCATCCGCATTCTGATCGACCGCTTTGTGGTTAAGCAAGAGGATGAAGAAAACAACAAGCGCATCGCTGACTCTGTCCAAACGGCCTTCTACGAATCAGAAGGGGAGTGCATCGTCGATATCATGGGCAGGGAAGAGCAGGACTTTAACAACCGCTTCGAGCTCGACGGCGTGTCCTTCCTGGAACCTACGCCACAGCTTTTCAATTTCAATAACCCCTACGGTGCCTGCCCTACCTGCGAGGGCTTCAGCAAAGTCATGGGCATAGATGAAGGCAAGGTGGTACCTGATCAAACCAAATCTGTCTACGAGCAAGCCATCGCCTGCTGGCGGGGCGAGAAATATGGGCGCTGGCTGGACCAGTTACTGGAAACCGCCCACCACTTCGACTTTCCGGTGCATACCCCATATCAGGATCTCACCAAAGCCGAGCGCCGCCTTCTCTGGAAAGGCAATCAGTACTTCGATGGCATCAACGACTTCTTTGCCGAGCTGGAGCAAAAGATGTACAAGATTCAGAACCGCGTCATGATGGCCCGCTATCGGGGCAGAGCGACCTGCCCCACCTGCGAGGGCGGCCGACTGCGGGAGGAAGCGACTTACGTGAAAATCCAGGACCGCCCCATTACTGATCTGGTAGAGATGCCGGTGGATGAACTTCTGGACCACCTGCGTAGCCTGGAACTCAGTGAGCACGACCAAAAAATTGCCAAGCGGTTGCTGCTGGAAATCAATAACCGCCTGCAGTTTATGAGCGATGTGGGGCTAAGCTATCTGACTTTGGGGCGGCTTTCTGCTACCCTGAGCGGTGGAGAAACCCAGCGAATCAACCTCACCCGTACCTTGGGCAGCAACCTCACGAGTTCCATGTACATCCTGGACGAGCCCAGTGTAGGGCTGCATCCCCGGGATAGCGGCCGGCTTATTCGTGTGCTGCGCTCCCTGCGCGACCTTGGTAATACGGTCATCGTAGTGGAGCACGAGGAAGACATTATCGAAAGTGCGGACTACCTCATCGATATTGGCCCGGCAGCAGGTATCCACGGTGGGGAAGTAGTCTTTGCCGGCCCCTACGAAGGCATTTACTCCGAGGCGACGGAAAGCCTGACAACCAAGTACATGAGCGGCCGTATGAGTATACCGGTGCCTGCCCACCGCCGCAAGTCGGCTAACTACATTGAGGTACAGGGCGCCCGGCAGCATAACCTGAAAAACATTACCGCCCGCTTTCCGCTAAACACGTTAACGGTCGTCACTGGCGTTTCCGGCTCCGGGAAGACCACGCTGGTGAAGCAGATTCTGTACCCTGCCCTGAAGAAGCACCTGGGCGAAAGCTACTCCCAGGCACCCGGGCAGTTCGATCAGTTGGCGGGCAGCCTGGATACCATCACGCAGGTAGAAATGGTGAGCCAAAGCCCGATTGGGAAATCCTCTCGCTCCAATCCGGTCACCTATGTGAAGGCCTACGATGGGATCAGAAAACTGATGGCAGATCAGCAATTATCTAAAATCCGTGGCTTCAAGCCCAAGCATTTTTCCTTCAATGTGGATGCCGGGCGCTGCGATACCTGCAAGGGGGAGGGCGAACAGGTGGTGGAAATGCAGTTCCTGGCCGATGTACGCCTGGAGTGCGAAGCCTGTGGCGGCAAGCGGTTCAAGCAGGAAGTGCTGGATGTGCAGTACAAAGGCAAAAGCATTTACGATATCCTGGAGCTGAGCGTGGAGGAAGCGTTGGAATTTTTCGAAGAGGAAAAAGACGTAGTCAGCAAGCTGCAGCCGCTCTATGATGTGGGGCTGGGGTATGTCCACCTGGGGCAGTCCTCAAGCACCCTTTCCGGGGGAGAAGCGCAGCGGGTCAAGCTGGCCTCCTTCCTGACGCGGGAACGGGCCAACGAGCACATCCTGTTCATTTTTGACGAGCCTACCACCGGTCTGCATTTTCACGATATCCGCAAGCTGTTGGATGCCATGAACGCGCTCGTGGAGAACGGGCATACCGTCATGGTCGTGGAGCACAATATGGAGGTGATCAAAAATGCCGACTGGGTTGTGGACCTGGGCCCCGGCGGCGGCAAAGAGGGTGGCGACCTGGTCTTTCAGGGCACGCCTGAGGAGTTGGCAGAAGTGGAAGCATCGTACACCGGGCAGTTCCTGAAGCCTAAGTTAGAAGTGTAAAATTTGCTACCTTCACCATCTGAAAAAAACCAACAAACATGGGACTATTAGATGGAAAAGTAGCGCTGGTGACCGGGGGCTCCCGCGGTATTGGTGCTGCTATTGTTCGCCGGTTTGCGGAGCAGGGCGCTAATGTGGCATTTACCTACCGTTCCTCTGCGGAACAAGCCAACGCACTGGCTGCCGAACTGGAACAACTGGGCGTAACGGCAAAAGCCTACCAATCAGACGCATCCGATTATGAGGCCGCCGAAAACCTAACTAAGGAAGTGCTGGAAGCGTTCGGGCAAGTGGATATCCTGGTCAACAACGCCGGCATCACCAAAGACACCCTGATGCTCCGCATGACGGAAGCCCACTGGGACGACGTGATCCAAACCAATCTGAAGTCGATCTTCAACCTCACCAAGCACCTCATCCGCCCAATGATGAAAAACCGCGGTGGCTCCATCATCAATATGAGCTCCATCGTAGGGATGACGGGCAACGCCGGGCAAGCCAACTACGCCGCATCCAAGGCTGGTATTATTGGCTTCACAAAGTCTGTCGCCAAGGAGATGGGCTCGCGCAACATCCGCTGCAATGCGATTGCGCCCGGCTTCATCGAAACGGACATGACAGAGAGCCTCGACGAGAAGGTCAGGGAAGGCTACCTGCAAAACATCCCGATGAACCGCCTCGGCAAAGCCGAAGAAGTAGCTGATGTGTGTGTATTCCTGGGTTCTGATTTGTCTACCTACCTGTCCGGGCAAGTCATCAGTGTCTGTGGAGCACTGAATACATAGCAGTACAGGGCTTCCCTGTGTGAAGAAAAGCGAAAAGTAGCCGGGGGGGTAAGCCCCCGGCTTTTTTTAAGCAAATCGTGACAAACTTTCGTGAATCTTATGGGGAGTCTCAATCTGTGTGTTAAGGCACCGAACCCATCATTCTTTATACAAGGCGGCAAGCGCCTGTACAGATTTACGGGTTTGGAATAGCTGACGTGCATTAATGGTGTAATGGCAGCCAAGAATGTCATCGTGGCGGTGGACAGCCTTGGACAAGCAAAGCTTTTCCAGTTGCGTTTCCAGTATTTCTGTGTTATACTGAGTGTGCAGGGCGATGTCCATCAGCTTGCTTTTCCCGTTTTTCCGGAGGTATTCCAGAATGCGGGAAGAGACAGGACGCTCAAGGGTTTCCAAGACTTCAATAGCTCGGTCAAGTTTGTTTGTGCTTACGGTTTTGATAGTGTTCCATGTGTGCATGGGTGAAAACTTTAGACAGTTCCACAATAAGGTTTCAATAAGTAGTGTGCATAGCTCCTGTAACCTGATCGCTCATACTGGCTTAAATGAGCATGTATGCAGGCCAGTCTTTCCAAAAGGTTGCCCCATGAAAAGAACGGAGTACATCCAGTTTGATGCTACAACGCATGGCTGTAGCCTGGTACAGTGTGTAAATGAAGTTGGTGTTGTGATTGGTGTGTAGTAGCCGTTTGCTTAGTGTGGGATGGGGGGAGAAGACTGTTCAGTAGGTTTGTTGTAACAAATCTAAAAGTAAGATTTTAAATATCCTAAGTTTTTGAATTAAAATTTTTCTATATACGAGTATTCGTTCCTGGATATTTAACTGCTAAGGGGGGATTCACTGCTTAAGGGCATACAAGATGCATCCACAAAAACTGTGATTTCTAAAATGTCAGGGAATGTGTTAGCGTGCTTATTTGTTGAAGGGTAGCGGGTGGACAGCGCGGGAGGAAGCGGTCTGTCCGTTTGTGTTGCCTAGTAGTACGGTAAGAAACAGGGCTTTGTTACATCTCATCGGTAAAAAGTGACCGGTTTTTTTTCTGGCGTCTGTATTTTTGAGCAGTGAAAAGTTATTTAACCACTCAAAACACAACGACTGATGCCTATTCGAATGGAAAAAGATGACCCGCAGCCATCGCGGGGCAATAACGGTAACGGAGGCGGAAAAGGGAATTTTCTGATCCGGTTACTACCGCTCATCATCATGTTCCTGGTGCGCCGTCCAAAGCTGATTATTCCTGCCCTGCTAGTAGGTGCAGTATGGTACTTTTTCTTCGGCGGCAGTGAAATGCTTAGCGGAGGGTACGCGGCACCGGACCCCGATCAGGCTGCAGCCTTTTCTATTGGGGCAACGCTCGATCCCAATGAGTATGATAAAGCTCAGGTATTTGAGCCCGTTAGCTATGGCTTCGGTGCGCAGTCCGGGTTGCCTTCTAAAGCATCACTGGAGCAATATGCCCCTACCCGCCGGCATCAGGGGAAACAGGGCTCTTGTGTAGGATGGGCGAGTGCCTACGCAGCAGGTAGTATCCTCCAGGCTCAGTCTACCGGGCAGCCCGCAGACCGGGTAGCATTCAGCCCTGCCTATCTGTACAATCAAATCGCACTTTCCGGCTGTCAGGGGGCCTACATGAACACGGCTATGAAAGCCATGATGCAGTACGGCAATCTGCCCTTTAGCGAGTTTAACTACGATGAGCGGACGTGCGCCAAAGAACCGTCCAGCCAGCAAAAGCAGGCCGGACAGCGCTACCGCATCCGTGGCTACGACCGCCTGTCGGTGGGCGCTTCCAATTACAAAACGGACCTCAACGGCATCAAGCAACATATTGCCCAGGGCTATCCGGTGGTCATCGGTATGATGGTCGGCGGCACCTTCATGCAGAATATGATGGGGCAGCCGCTTTGGAAACCCTCTCAGCGCGACTATGGCATGCGTGGCTACGGCGGCCATGCGATGTGCGTTATCGGCTACGATGACAACTACGAGGGGGGCGCTTTCCAGATTATGAATTCCTGGGGCTCGCAGTGGGGCGATGATGGTATGGCCTGGGTACGCTACCGGGATTTTGACCACTTTAACAAGGAAGCCTACGCCATCTACCCACAACCTTCCGCTGCGGATTCAAAGCGCATGGCAGTGGAGTTTGGCCTTTACGATACAGAAGCAAAGCAAACCCTGAAGCTGGAGCGCAAAGACGACATGACTTTCCGTGCCCAGCCCATTCAGAAAGGGGATAAATTTAAGGTGTTGATTGCCAATTCAGTGGAATGTTACACTTATGTCTTTGGACAGGAAACGGACGGCTCCAGCTATGTGCTCTTCCCATACACGCCTAAACATTCGGCTTACTGTGGCGTGACCGGTACCCGCCTTTTCCCACGGGATTATTCCATGGTGGCAGATAAGGTTGGCAGTCAGGACCAGATCGCTATTGTGGTGAGTAAAAAGGAACTCAACTTTGAGGATTTCAATCAACGCATCAACCGCAGTAATGGCAACACCTATGCCGCTAAGCTCCGGGATGCACTCGGCAATGAGCGGTCCCGTCAGGTGGAATTCAAATCAAGTGCAAATGTCGCTTTCGAGGCCAATACCGAAAGTGCCAGCGCGGTGGGCATGGTCATCGAAATCCCGAAACAATAGACTTGATGCGTCGGGTCAGTGTAGTGGGAAAAATGAGCTATTTTCAACCACGCGAAGGCTTTTTTTAGGAGCTTAGCCTGAGCTAAGTGACTGAAAAAAGGCATAGCGTGGGAAGGAAAGAGCCATTTTAACCCTGCAATGATCCCCGACGCATCAAGTCTAACAAAAATGCACCGTGCCTGGGAATAGGCAACGGTGCAGGTGTCAAACATTTGGGAAATTTGGGGGTGGGTGGCCTGCACGGCTACCCACGCTCAGTTGTTCATAGCATAGCTTAAAACTTAATTCCCACACTTAAACTCAGGACATTATTGCCTCCTTCCGCATTAGCGAAGAAGTCGTCCAGGCCTATTTCGTAGTTCAGGTCAGCCGTGAGGAACAGGAAATTGACCCCTACGCCCACGTTAGCGCCCCAGGTGAAGCTGTTGAGGTCTTCCTTGTTGAAGTCGATGCCGTTTTTCTCATCCACACCTAGTATGTAAGTTGGGGTGACACCGCCTCGTGCCTGAATGCCAATCAGCCCGTTGTCGCCGGTCAGGCGCAGCCCAATGTTTAGCGGGGCTTTCAGTGCCTGAATGGTGGTCTCATCGGAAAAAGCGATGTCATCGGGGTGCTCTACGCCTTCCACGAGGCGGGCAGTGAAGTTGTAGTAGTGCAGTCCCGGTTGCAGGTAGAGGGCTTTGTCGCCCATGCGCAGGTCAACGCCCGCGTTCCAGCCCACTCGGGCCTCAGCGGTGATGTCCTGCAGCTTGGCTTCCACGCCGGAGAAGTTGACACCGACTTTTGGGTTGATTTGGGTTTGGGCCGTAGCGGCAACGCTGGGAATCAGTGCAGCAACCGCGATGAATAGGATTTTGGCAGATGATTTCATGGCTTATCTCTTGTTGTTGTGAGGGAATAACGCCCCCTGTTTTGCGATTCGTACCTGCTATGCGTTAAAGTGGCGTTAACCAGCGCTTGTTTTTCCTAAGGAAATTCACTTTTACGCCAAAAACATCAGTCAGCGTAGAACCTACCCATGCTCAAATTGATTATTTTGGTGACTTCACTGCGGGAAATTACAAGCATTGCATGACCACAACAGACTTCAAGGCCATTTCTGATACCATCCCCCGGCAGCCCGGGGTGTACCGGTTTATCGATGAGGAGGATACCATATTGTATGTGGGCAAGGCTAAGAACCTGCGCAACCGGGTCTCTTCTTACTTCGGGCAGCGCAAGGACCGCGCCCACCGCACCCGCGTGATGGTGAAAAATGCCCGCCGCATTGAATTCACTGTGGTAGAAACCGAAGCGGATGCCCTTCTGCTGGAGAACACCCTCATCAAAAAGCATCAGCCCCGGTACAATGTGATGCTGCGGGACGACAAGAGCTACTCTTACATCTGTATTAAAAAAGAGCGGTTCCCCCGGGTGTTCATTACCCGGAGAGTGGTCCGGGATGGTTCCACCTACTTCGGCCCTTACACCAGCAAGGGGCGGCTGAAGATCATCCTCGAACTCATCAAGCGGCTGTTTCCCCTGCGGACCTGCAGTTACAACCTGTCCGCTGAGAATATCGAAGCGGGCAAGTTCAAGGTTTGCCTGGAGTACCACATCAAAAACTGCATGGGCCCCTGCGAAGCCCTGGAGAGCGAGGAAGCCTACAATGAAAAGATCGATCAGGTCCGCAATATCCTGAAAGGCAACTTCGGGGCGGTAAAGCAACACTTCAAAGGTGTGATGGAGCAACATGCCGAAAACCTGGAGTTCGAGAAAGCCCAGCGTATCAAGGAAAAACTGACAGCTTTCGAAGACTATCAGGCGAAGTCCACGGTGGTGAGCACCACCATCCGGGATGTGGATGTCTTCTCCGTGGCCTCCGAAGAGAAAGAAGCCTTTGTCAATTACATCAAGGTGGTGAATGGCGCCATCATCCACACGCACACGCAGGAACTGGTCAAAAACCTGGACGATGACGATGAGGCGGGCCTGTTGCAATATGCCATCCCGGTCATCCGGGAGCGGTTCAATAGTATCGCCACGGAGATTATCCTGCCACAGGATATCCCCCTGGAGGATGAAACCCTTCAGGTCACCGTGCCCAAGATTGGTGATAAGCGGCGGCTGCTCGACTTGTCTGAGAAGAACCTGAAGTACTACATGCTGCAGCGGCAGAAGCAAAAGGCTTCTGCGAAACGCAAGCAAACATCCGCGGAGCGAATCCTGCGCACGATGCAGTCCGATTTGGGTATGGACGCCCTACCCCTGCACATCGAATGTTTCGACAACTCCAATATGCAGGGCAGCTATCCGGTTTCCTCCTGCGTGGTATTCAAAAATGCCAAGCCCAGCAAAAAAGACTACCGGCACTATAACATCAAGACGGTGGTTGGCCCGGATGACTTTGCGTCTATGCGTGAAGTCGTGCACCGCCGCTACCGCCGGCTGCTGGAAGAGGGGGAGTCGCTACCACAGCTCATTATCATTGACGGAGGCAAGGGGCAACTCTCTGCTGCCGTGGAAAGCCTGAAGACACTTGGTATTCTCGAAAAAGTAACCATCGTCGGTATTGCCAAGCGGCTGGAGGAAATCTACTTTCCGGGAGATTCCGTACCCCTGTACATCAACAAAAAGTCAGAGTCTTTAAAAATCATACAGCAGGCACGGGACGAAGCCCACCGGTTTGCCATTACGTTCCACCGCAACAAGCGTTCTCAAAACTTTACCGGTTCTGAGCTCACTAAAATCCCCGGTATTGGAGAGAAAACGGCGCAGAAGTTGCTGGCGCATTTCGGCTCCGTAAAGCGAGTGAAGGAAGCCCGTGCTTCCCAGCTCGCCGAGGTGGCCGGGCTGAATGTAGCCAAGAAAGTTAAGACCTACTTTGCCGATGCAGGCGCAGAATGATAACTTAGTGACGGAGAAAATTGCATCATTTATCCTGCCTGCCCGTGAGGCCACGGCCGAACAGGGAGGTCCATTAAACCACTTAGTACCTCCAAACCCAAAAGAATACCATGTCTGAGACTATCATCATCGGAGCCGGACTGGCGGGCCTTACAGCCGCCAACTATCTTCACCAAAAAGGGAAGCCCTTTCTATTGCTCGAAGCCTCCGATCGGGTAGGCGGACGGGTGAAAACCACTGAAAAGCAAGGCTTTTTGCTGGACCACGGCTTTCAGGTATTGGCCACCGCCTATCCGGAAGCCCGCGCCCTGCTCGATTACAAAAAGCTGGATTTGAAACCGTTTCTGCCGGGCGCTATGCTCCTCCAACCGGACGGCAGCCGCGACCGCATTGGCGATCCGCTGCGGGACTGGAGCAGCCTGCTGCCTACCCTGTTTGCCAAAGCAGGCGGGCTGGGGAGCAAGTTGGGCATTCTCCAACTCCGCAACCGGCTGAAGGAGATGCCTCTGGAGGCTATCTTCCGGCAACCGGAAATGACCACCGCTCAGGCATTGGAAGAGGAATACGGTTTTGACAGTCGTATGGTAAGCCGGTTTTTCAAGCCCTTTTACAGCGGGATTTTTCTGGAAAAAGAGCTTGCTACGAGCCGGCGCATGTTTGACTTTGTATTCAAAATGTTTGCCGAAGGGGCCGTCGCAGTGCCGGACAAGGGTATGCAGCAGATTCCACTTCAGCTTGCCGCCAATTTGCCGGAGGACAGCATCCGTCTGAATTGTAAAGTGAAAAAAGTGGAAGGCCATCAGGTCTTCCTGGAAAACGGAGAAACGCTGAGCGCTAAAAACATCGTGCTGGCCACTGAAGCTACCGGCCTGGTGCGGGAGTACCTGCCGCTGGTGAATACCGCATACCAAACAACCACGCACCTGCATTTTATCACAAGCCATACGCCGGTTCAACAGCCGTTGATTGCATTGAATACGAGGAGCGGCGACCTGGTCAATAGCATTACGCCGATCAGTCAGGTGGCACCGGGATACGCGCCCTCCGGCAAAACCTTGTTGTCCGTGTCAATTGTAGGCAAGGCAGATATGGATGATGTAAGCCTTGCCGGCAAGGTACGGGGCGAGTTGCAGCATTGGTTTGGGCAGTCGGTTAACGAATGGGATTTGCTGGATATCCGAGAAGTCACCTACGCCCTCCCTGCGCAGCGGCATGTGCAGCACGATGCTGATTTGTCGATTGGTGAAGGGCTTTACGCTATCGGGGACCACCTCCTGAATGGCTCCATCAATGCGGCTATGCGGACCGGGCGGTTGGTGGCGGAGCAGATTTCAGCGGACTGAAGGTGATACTTGTCGATTTGGCTGCACTATCAGCGCAAAAATAAAACAGCTCTGGCAGTCCTTTACCTGCCAGAGCTGTCCGTTTTTTTATGCCTAAGAAAGCCCGCTAGGGCATGACAACCGCGTCAATTGCATGGATGATACCATTAGATGCATTAACGTCAGTAGCAATTACCGTAGCGGTATTGCCCTGTGCATCAGTAAGGACCACTTTCCCATCCTGAATGGAAGCAGTGAGTTCTGCACCATTGACAGTGGTAATGGTGTAGGTGCCTTCCTCCGCATTTTGAATAGCGTTGGTAAGGGTAGCTGCATCTACCTTGCCGGCTACAACGTGGTAAGTCAGTATTCCCGAGAGCTGATCCTTGTTCTCCGGTTGCAGGAGGGACTCTACGGTGCCTTCGGGCAGCGCAGCAAAAGCGTCATCGACCGGTGCAAAAACAGTAAATGGGCCCTCGCCTTGTAAGGTCTCCACTAAGCCTGCGGCTTTTACGGCAGCAACCAGCGTAGCGAATTGCTCATTATCCATGGCTACGCCAACGATATCAGCAGGCCCCAGAAGGGCAGCAGGGTCTACGCCACCCGGTAGCAGTACCGCATCAATAGTGTGAATGACGCCATTCGAAGCCATAAGGTCAGCTCCGGTTACATTTGCTGTGTTTCCCTGTACATCAGCAAGCTTGACGGCATCCCCTTCAAGAGTGGCTATAAGAGCAGCGCCGTTGAGTGTTTCTACGGTATAGCCTTCTGAAGCCATGCTTAGTGCTTCCTTGATCTCGGTTGCTGTTAGCTTAGAGGCGGCGACGTGATAGCGGAGAATGGCAGTTAAAGCGTCCTTGTTTTCGGGCTTCAGCAGGGCTTCAAGAATCCCTTCAGGAAGGGCCTCAAAGGCTTCATTGGTTGGCGCGAAGACCGTGAATGGGCCCTCGCCTTCTAATGCAGAAGCCAACTCGGCAGCCCCCAGGGCTTCGACTAAAGTGCTTACATTTTCGTTACCGGAAGCGACTTCCACGATGTTCTCAGTTGGAGCGGGCTCGCCACAGGCAAAGGTAAATACTGCCAGAACGCTCGCCAAAAACAAAGCATTAAGGCTGAAATGGGTTTTCATAATGTACTTGGATTGTGTGATTGGAATAGTTTACTAATGACAAAGCTGATTTGCTTTGCCTGCGGAACAGCAAGAAGCAAGTTTTGTTGCAGAATTAGGTCAGGAAGGAACTGAAAATCAGCAAGAAAGGATTAGTGCTTATACTGTGGTATATCGATATGATGCTCGCAAAAGTCAAAATCCACCTCCACATTGGAGGCAATGACCAGGGTGCGCCCGGCGGTATACTGCTCAATAAGCTGCCGGTACCACTGTACCCCTTCGGTGTCGAGGTTGGTGGTGGGCTCGTCAAGTAGCAGGTAAGGGGTGTCGGAAAGAATGGCCAGGGCAAGTTTCAGCCGCTGCTTCATGCCCGATGAGAAGTTGCGAATGGGCTTGCGTCGGGCTTTCTTAAAACCAAGTATGCGATAGACATCATCGGGTTGCAGTTGCCCCTGAAAGGGCTTGAACCGTTGGTGAAACTCAAGTGCTTCGATCAGCGTGAGCTCCTCTATCAGTTCGATATAGGGCGCGGCGTAAGCCAGGTGTTGGTAGACCTCGCTGACAGGAACCGGCTTATCGTTGAGCGTGAATTGGATTTTTCCTTTGGAAGGCGTCAGGTGGCCGGAAAGCATCTTCATCAGGGTGGACTTACCCGAGCCGTTAGGGCCGGTGATAGCATAGCGCTGTGCCGGGTGGATGGTCAGCGCCACGCCTTTCATGATCCATTCCATTTTGTAGCGTTTACCTACGCCCGCTAATTCAATCTTCATCCGGATTTTTCCCGTTCAGTTGCTGAAAGCCCCGCATAATGCCCGGGTCGGCGCTCTTAATGAAGTCCAGGATGGCATCGCGCTCGTCAGTAGGCTCCAGGGAGTCTTCGATAATCTCCAGCGCATGAGAGGTACTGTACCCTTTGACAAAGAGGATGCGGTAAATCTCCTGTATTTCGTTGATTTTCTCTGCGTTAAACTGCCGCCGCCTAAGCCCGATGCTGTTCACACCTGCGTAGGAAAGAGGCTCCCGGGCCGCTTTTACGAAAGGCGGCACATGCTTGCGCACCAAAGATCCCCCGGCAATAAAGCTATGCTTGCCAATGTGGATAAACTGCTGCACGGCCACCAGGCCTTCCAAAATAGCGTAATCTCCCACTTGTACATGGCCGGCCAGGTTGACGTTATTGGCCAGAATGACGTTGTCGCCCAGTATGCAATCGTGTGCAACATGAGCGTACGCCATCAGCAGGCAGTTTTGGCCTACTTTGGTGGTATTAGCGTAAGAGGTGCCCCGGTTGATCGTCACATACTCCCTTACGGTAGTATTGTCGCCAATCTCGGCGGTGGTTTTTTCGCCTTTGAATTTCAGGTCCTGTGGGATGCCGGCAATGACAGCCCCCGGAAAAATCCTGCAGTTTTTACCAATCCGTGCGCCTTCAAAGATGGTGACAGAAGGGCCAATCCAGGTGCCATCGCCAATTTCAACATCTCTGTCAATATAAGCGAAGGGGCCAATCATGACATTTTTCCCAATCTTAGCTTCCGGATGAATGTAGGGTACGGCGTTGCTATTGTTCGTATTCATCTTATGAGCGCTTAACGATTTGAGCAGTCAGTTCGGCCTCCGATACAATTTTATTGCCTACATAGGCAGTGGCTTGCATCTGGCAGATTCCCCGGCGGATAGGGGCCATGAGTTCCATCTTGAACAGGACCGTATCGCCCGGGACGACTTTGTTTTTAAATTTAGCGTTCTCGATCTTCAGGAAGTAGGTGTCCCAGTTGCCGGGATCATCTACGGTTGACAAAGCCAGGATGCCGCCGGTCTGCGCCATAGCTTCGATTTGCAGTACGCCGGGCATTACCGGATTGTTGGGGAAGTGCCCCTGAAAGAAGCCTTCGTTGAAGGTGATATTCTTGACGCCAACCACGTGGGTGTCTGACAACTCGATAATCTTGTCAACGAGCAGAAACGGAAAGCGGTGGGGAAGCCAGGCGGCGATCTTCACGGAATCAAACAGCGGTTCTGCATCGGGGTCGTAATTTGGCTTGCCTTTGAGCTTTCGCTTTTCGACCAATACCTTTTTGAGCACTCTCGTAAACTCGATATTGGGCGTATGCCCCGGTTTGGTCGCCAGAATTTTCCCCTTGATTGGCATGCCCAGCAGGGAAATATCGCCTACCACGTCGAGCAGCTTATGCCGGGCAGGCTCGTTTTTGAATTGTAGCTTCAGGGTATTCAGGATGCCATCGTCGTAGTCAACAGTGACACTGGGTTTACCCAGTTTTTCGGCCAGGCGATCCAGCTCGTCCTGCTCCACTTTACGGTCTACAATCACAATGGCGTTATCTAAATCGCCCCCCTTAATCAGGTTTTGCTCGAACAAAAATTCCAGTTCGTGCAGGAAGACAAAAGTCCGGCATGGCGCAATTTCTTTGGCATAGTCCGTAGTGCCATTCAGGTGGGCGTACTGCTGGCCCAGTACGTTGGAGTTGAAGTCAATCATAGCGACTACTTCAAAGCCATCGTGCGGTAATGCGACCAGTTCGGAGCCGGTGGCTTCGTCCTTGTAGAAAATAGGCTCCTCGACTACAAAGTACTCCCGGGCTTTGTCTTGTGTTTCAATACCTGCTTTCTGCAGCGCTTTCACAAAAGGGCCGGCACTGCCATCCAGAATAGGGACTTCCGGACCATCCAGCTGAATGAGGACATTATCAACGCCCAGTCCGGAGAGGGCAGACAGGACATGCTCTACGGTATGGACTTCTGCCTGACCTACTTTTATGGTTGTGCCCCGCTGAGTGGAAACAACGCGGTTGATGTCTGCACTCAGCACAGGCTCTTTTTCCATGTCTATGCGCTGGAACTTATAGCCATGGTCAACCGGAGCCGGGTGGAAAGTCAGCTTCACAGTTTTGCCGGTATGAAGGCCTACGCCTTCCACACTGACAGTATTCTTGATCGTATGTTGTTGCTCCATAAGAGGTATAGTCAGCTGAAATTTTCTGCAAAGATAGGATTTTCGGGGATAGAACTGTTAAAGACGGCTTTATTGGTCTGCCTCGGGCGTTTTCAGCGATTGTAGCTCCCGCTCCAACCGGCTGATGGTTTTGTAGAGTTCAGGCAGCTTCTTGAAAACAGAATGGGAGCGGATAAAATCGCGGTAGGGGATGATCGGGGAGCCAAACCAAGCCTGATTAGGTTCTTTAATGTGCCCGGCGATGCCGCTCTGCGCTTGTATCTGTGAGCCATCTGCAACTTCTACATGACCGGCAAAACCTACCTGCCCGCCAATACGGCAATATTGGCCAATTTTGGTACTGCCGGCAATGCCACTTTGGGCAGCAATCACGGTATGAGCACCGATTTCCACATTATGCCCCACCTGTATCAGGTTATCGAGCTTTACGCCTTCCCGGATGATGGTGCTGCCCATTGTGGCCCGGTCGATGGTGGTATTGGCACCAATTTCGACCTCATCTTCAATGACGACATTTCCAACGTGCACGATTTTATCGTAGCTCCGGTCTTCTCTTGGGGCAAACCCAAAGCCATCGCTGCCGATCACCGCGTTGGCATGGATGATACAATTCCGGCCCACCTCGCAGCGGTCCAGGATTCGGGCACCGGGATAGATCAGTGTATTCGGGCCGATTTTGGCGCCTTTGCCGATATAGACCTGCCCCATGATAATCGCACCCTCTCCAACCTGAGCCCCAGCCTCAACGATCGCAGCAGCGCCAATGCTCACCTGATTGCCGAGCATGGCTTCATCGCTAATTACAGCCGTTTCAGAAATGCCGGGCGCCGGTTTTGCCTGTTGCCCAAACTGTTGCAGCAAGCGGGCGATGGAGGCGTACACATCGTCCACCCGTATCAGGGTAGCGGATACGGGTGACTTGGGTGCAAAGTCTTTACTCACGAGCAGTACGGACGCTGTTGTCGTATAGGCATACGATTCGTATTTCGGATTGCCGAGAAATGAAATGGTACCCTCTCCTCCTTCCTCAATTTTGCTGGGCTGGCTGACGGTTATATCGGGATTGCCCTCGAGGGTGCCTCCCAGAAAATGTGCGAGTTCTCTTGCTGTAATTTGCATCCCGCAAAGGTAATAAAAAGGCAGAAATGGCAGATACCTGTGCGTGGGATTTGAATAGGTAGTTTGGATATACGGTAGTGTCAGGGACGAAAGTAAAAACAGGCGCAGGATATCCGGAAGTCTTCATTCTAAAGCAAGTAATCTTGCCAGGGAACTAAATCTGCCGGAAAAGCCTTATCTTAGGGTGGAAAGCAACTGCAAAATGATATGACCTGGGAAGTCCCATTGAAACAAATGACTGCGGAGGAACTAGCCCGCTTGCAAGCTCGGTATCCGGATGCAAAAGTTCGGATTGAAACGGCGGAAGGACAGGGCAATGAGGGTATGGACGAAGAGAAGTTTTGGTCTGTTATTGATATGCTGGATTGGTCGCAGGAAGAAAGCGGCAAAGTACTGGAGCCTGCCATTCTTAAGTTAGGAGAGTATACTAAAGAAGCTATATGCCAGTTTCAGGAAATACTTTCTACAAAATTATTTGATCTGGATGCCAAACGCTTCGCAGAGGAACTGGGTAGTAACGCCTGGCCACCCGATGAGGAGCACGGGCGTTATTTTTCGGTTGATGATTTCCTCTATTCCCGGTGTGCGGTTGTTGCCAATGGAAAGCGCTTTTATGAATCTGTAATCAGGGATCCGTCCCGTATACCTAAAGAGTTTACCTTCGAGCCTCTTTTGTACCTGGCAGACCGGGCATGGAGCCGAAAGACAGGGGGACCACTGGATTGTTTCCCGACGCTTAGTTCTGAGACCTTTAGCAACGCGCAAGGTTGGCCCGGGGTGAAATCTCCGGTCGCTTAAAAGCCAAAAAGTTAGAAAGTGAATATATTGATCAGCATAGAGTCCGGTTCGGACATGTGCCACCGGGCAATGATGCATTTGAAGAATAATTGATTCAGGGATTGTTTTCTTTCTGAAAAAAACGTTCCACCTTATCCTCAAACCGCTGCAATCGCCCTTTCTCATCCTTCTTCCGCAGCCAGTTCATCACCCGCTCCAGAAACGGGACTTTGTGGTGTAAAAGATAAGAGCCGACAAATACGCCTACGTAGCCCATGGGGATGACTGGGAACAGCATAGCCACTGCTCCTATGACCAGGATGATACTGCCATAGACCACGCGGGCGTACTTGAAGGTAAAAAGGCTTTTGAATTTCATACCACCTTTTCAAAGCACGGGGCGGGGTGGATGTTCATTGTCCGCTTCACTCCACCCGCTCAAACACATCCCGCCCAAACGAAAAGTCGACCACTTTGCCGTCCTCCACACCAAAACAGATGACCATGCCGGAGCCCGGTGCCATTTCCACCCGGGCACAGTTATCATGCGGATAAGGCGTAGCCACGGTGCGGATTTGCCCCATGCGGGCGACGAGTTCGTCCGCTTCCAGTGCAATAGTGACTTCCCCAAGGTGGGGATTGCGGAATGCGCCTGTGTAGGCCGCTTTGGGCAGCGTAAGTTGCCAGGTGCGTTTGGCCATCTTGGACAGGTGCTTGCTTTCCCATTTGCGGTAGCGCCGGAGCTGCTTTTTGAGTTGCCGGGCCGCCTGACGCTCGTGCTTTTTGACCGCGCCTTCATTGCCCAGGTACAGGTCGTAGGCGTACTGCGTGATGCGGATGGCCAATGCTCCGCTGATGTTGTTATTGGCAAGCACAGCTACCCCCAGTCCTGCTTCAGGTATAAAGGACAAACTGGAAAAGAACCCCGGATAACCGCCAAAGTGGTAAACCAGGGCTTGTTCGGCGTAGGCACCGGTACGCCAACCCAGCCCATATCCATCGGCGTTGAACGCTTCCGTGAATTCGTGGGTGGCGCTGACCTGCTTTTCATAGGATTGCCGAACGGCAGCAGTGGGGAAGGGGCCTTGCTCCGTAGCAAGATAGCACGCCAAGAACCGGGCGGCATCTTCTCCCGTCGTCATCAGCCCACCGGCAGCGTGCATGGTGGCATCGACTTTTCTCAGGTAAACGGGCAGCAATTTGTCCGGGTACAAGCCATCGAAGGGTACGGCCTTATTCGGTGTGCTGACTTTTGATGCATAGGCGGTCGTATGCTCCATATCCAAAGGGCCAAATACCTTTTCCTGCAATAAATCGCGCCAGCTTTTCCCCAACTCGGCCTGTAGCAGCACATCCAGCAGATAGTAGCCGAAATTGGTATACGCAAAAGCTTTGCCCGTTTCATTGGCCTGCGTCTCCTCTTCGATCAGGCGGAGTACCTGAGCATCAGTGTACTCGCCGGAGTAGGCGAGCAGGGTAGAGAGGTAGGGGTTGTCAAGGCCGCTTTGGTGGGTGAGGAGGTCCATCACGGTGATGCCCGCAAAGAGGTCCTGCCGTTCAAAGCTGCTGAAGGGCCGGTATGAGGAAATCGGGCGGCTCAGCTCCAGTTGCCCCTCAGCGGCAAGGATAGAGGCGAGTAAGCCGTTGTAAGCTTTGGTGCAGGAGGCAATGTAGAATGAAGTCTTCGGCGTGACCATTTCCTGCTGTGCCCGGTCGGCATAACCAAAGCCTTTGGCGTAGAGCGTGCCTTCCGGATTGGTAATGGCAACGCTCAGCCCGGTCAGGTGGTCCGTAGCGGCCAGGGTTTGCTCGATGAATTGGGTGAGCCGCTCTGTTTTATCGATTTGGGCAGTGAGCGAAAGGGTGCAAAGGCAAAAAAGAATCAGTGGGGTGATTTTCATGTTGATGGTTTGACTTTTTTCTTATGATGTGTGAGGAAGTAACGACCCCCTAAGGAGTCAGCTCAAAGGTTTTCCCCTCCGGATATTCCAGCGTCAGGGTGTCCTGCTCTAAAAGCTCCCGGATGCCCAGGACGTAGTCACAATAACTATCGTATAAGTCGCAGGGGCGGTAGCCATTGATCCGGGTGAGGGTATCTCCAAACTGTACGGGGCTGTTCACAGGGCATCTTCGGACTTGCCAAAGGCTATCGGAAAGGATACCAGGGACGAAATCCGGACCAGTACGAATGGCCGTGGCTGTGGCGGGGACAAAAGCGATGGTATTATTGTCGTAATTGAGGGATACAATGAAGTTTTCCAGCACCTCGTTGCCGAGGTAACCACCGTGGCGGGTGAAATCCACCGGAGCCTGAAGGGTGTGTTCCCCAAACCTCAAAGGAAGCAGTATACGGAAAACGGTGTCGGGCGCTGCCGCATGCCCGTAAATACCGCTGCCGGACTGATCGATGAGTGTATCTGCCGGGTACCCCTCAAATTCCGGGAGGAGCGCCCTGGGCAGCGTCAGGCTGCCGTTATAGCCCGTGTCCATAATCAGGTTTTTTATGGTATTGCCCCCAACATTTATGGCAATGGAAGGCTTGCCGGAAAGCGTGGGGTGGGAAAATGGCAATACAGCGGCTTCAGCACCTGCTTCAAACGGCTGATCGCTTATCCACAGTTGTTGTTGCTGATAGTCGATTTTCCAATGCGCATGTTGAATGAGGTTGGCCCCGATCAGCCCGCCGGGCGCCAGGCACCGGCTTGCTGAAAGGGAGTCGTACTGCAACAGCCCGGCAGAAATTTTGCCGAAAGGCACTCCCTCCAGAGATATGGTATCCATTTGTGTGATGGTGATTTGCCGGGACACACCCTGAGCCGCATGATTGAGCTTTGTGGCTTTTTGGGGCAGGCCCATGGACAAGCCCCAGCTTTTCTCCACCTTGGATTCAAATGCACCGGTGTCGAAAATGAAGCGCCGGGGCGCTGTCTCCGATCCGATCGTGGCTTCGACCAGGATTAAGCCTTTCTCGTAGTGGAAAGGTATGGCGGTTCGGAAGTCATCCCGCAGGAGTTCCCCCCGTGACAGCAATAGCACATTTTTGCTGTAGTTGCAGGCACCCATGCTGACTGCCAAGCTAATGATCAGTAGGATGGGGTTATTTTTTAGCATGCCGCTTCGTTTTGCCTACGTGGTACATCCGCTGCGGATAAAATACCAGCTGTATGAAGTTGAATTCCAGTTGGTCCACCCGGGCTTTTCCGCCAGCAACACTATTGATTTCCAAATTTGGATAGTAGCGTAGATTGGTGCGTAACACCCAGGTCTCCAGGGGAGAAGGCAGGATATCCCACCCCAAAATCAACCCCGGCTGTATGCCTTCTGTTCGGGCCACTTCGCCCACCTGAATATTGCCTTCAAAGTCGCCCATTGCCCATCGGTCATAGGAAAGGGACAAACCGAGGAAGGGCACAAAACCGTTGTAGTCGAGCAAAAACTTGTAACCTTCCAAAGCTACTGACCGCCGCCGCAGGATTTGCTGATAACCGAAACTGCCCACCCGGCTGTCGTAGTCGCGGTAGGCTACCCCCACATGCACGCCGGAGCGGTGGAACAGATAGCCTAGCCCAAAGTCAAGGTTGAGCGCGGTTTTGTGTTCGGGCAGCGACTGCCGCACGAAGTCTTCAAATGCAGGCCGGCGGAGAAAAATACCACTGCTGGCGCCAATGCCTACCGAGAGGCTGTTGAGCTTGCCCGCGGATTGGAGTTGTTCCTCCAGGGCGTAGGTGCTGCCATCTTTTATCCCGGGTTCCTCCCGCAGGGTGGTATCGAAATAGCGGGAGAGCCCCAGGCTGAGCTGCAAGGGGGGCAGCTCCAGGCTGACCGGCGTTCTGGAATCGACGTAGAAGTCCTTTTCCGGTGAGAGGAAGTAGGTGGCTTTCAGTGTCGCCTGCCAGTTGCGGCTGCCGAAGGATAGGCCTGCTTCCGGGTAAAAAGTAAGCCAGCCATCAGTTCTGTCCCGCCCATTCTGCTCATAGGTGAGGTTATGCCCGACGTAGGTGCCTCCGATGAAGGGGCGGAGCTTGCCAAACTCCATGCGCCAGGGGTAAAAATGGGCGCCCAGGTCTGCAAATTGCTGCCTTTTGATTTTGGTTTTGGGGGCGATACCCTGCGCTCCGCTTACCGGCAGGTCGAAGTGCATTACAAAGTTGAGGTGCCCCCAAAAGTGCAGCCCGCCTATGCTGATTTGTGGGGTGCCAAAAGCAGGAAATGTACCGGATTCCAGACCATCCGCCCCCTGCCAGAAGATTTTCCCCCCTTCCGGCTGATAGCGGTAGTGCAACCCAACATGAGTTTGTGCAAACCGGTGCTGGTTTTGCTCTTCCAGGTACACTTGGGCCTGCAGGGAGAGGCTGCAAAGCCAGGCCAGCGTAAATAGTAAGGTCGTTTTCATTGCGTTCATGATTTTGGCGCAAAAGACCAGTATAATCAGGGCTTTTGCAACTCAAAGGGACGAACGGGACCATGCCGGGATGAACGGGAAGCCTATGTTTTTCCGATTATTGCCATGACAGATGCGGCCTTGCTGCGGGCTACAGGAACCGTCTGATTGGCCCCTTCCAGGACCAGCTCATAATTCCGGGCATTGCCCTTCACCTGGCGGATGAGCTGCCGGTTGGCCAGATAGCTGCGGTGGCATTGGATGAAATGGCCTTCGGGCAGGGTTTCCTGCAGCACCTTGAGGCGATTGCGGAGGAGCTCCCGCCGGGGCTGCCGGGTTTCGTCCAGAAAGTGCACTTCAGCGTAGTTGCCGGCTGCCTGCAGAAAAAGGATGCGTTCAGCGGGGAGCTGGAGGACGGGCTTGCCATTTTCATCCGGAAGGGAGACAAGGGCTTCTCCCGGCGTTGCTGCCGGTTGCTGCAATTGGCGGGTGTACTGTTCGGCTTGTTTTAAATGGCGTTTCAGCAATCTGTTCTGGTCGCGGGCTACAAAGATTAGGATTGGAATCAGTGCAATCAGGGCGGTATTCAAAAGAACCTTAACGGCCTGGCTCAGGCTACCCGGCACAATGATATCATGAACGTGCAGGATGCCCCCAACGGCAATGGCGATGAGCAGGATAGTGCAGAGCGTCAGGATCAGCTCATGCTTTACCATCCACTGATCTGCCGGCTCAAAATTGGGGAAAAGGCGGGACAGCAGCCACCAGTTGAGGCAAATGAAAAAGATGACAGCTGCTGAGATTTCCAGGCTGACCATCAATAGTGCAGCAGAGGAAAGCTGGTAAAACCCAAAGGGCTCGAAAAACCAAAGCACTGCAAAAGTGATAGCCCCGAAGCCTAAAGCCTGCCGGAATATCGCCCATGGGCGGTCCTCCCAGTAATGCGGGCGACTGAGGTATTGTTTGAGTTGTGCCCATCCGTTGCTCATGCCTGCTGCTGTTTTTTGACCCAGGCGCGGGGCGTCATCCCCGTCGATTTTTTGAAGTAAGCGTTGAAGACGGTTTTAGAGTTGAAGCCACTTTCGTAAGCCAGCCCGAGGAGTGTCAGGTGGCTGTTGGCGGGGTCAAGGGCCAGCCGTTGGAATTGCTTCAGGCGAAAGGCGTTGATGTAGGCATTGAAGTTTTGCCCTATATGCTCATTGAGCAGCCACGACAGCTTATTGGCCGTGAGGTTGAGGCGTTCGGCCAGCTGGCGGAGCGAAAGCTCGGCATTTTGGTAGGCCCCTTCGGTTTCCATCAGTTGTTGAAGCTGGGTGAGCAAAGCCGGTATTTCTGCTTCGTCTATGAGGTTCCTGCTGCCTGCTGGTTCTGTTTTGTCTCCTTCAGTGGCAGGAGGGAGGCGGTTGGGCGCAAAGACTTGCTGTAGCAATTGCTGAAAAACAGGTGCGCTGTGCAGGGGCTTCAGCAAAGGGAGGTGTGCGAAATTGACATATTGTCCGATACAGCGGCTCGTCATGGCTTTCAGATGGTCCATGGCAGATGCGGTGTCTCCGGAATGGGTTTGAAGGAACAAATCCCAGGTGAACAGATAGATATCCCTTTCTGACTTGGGCGTTTGGATCAGCCGGGCGGCATCGCTTTTTGTAATCTGGCCATGCAGGAGCTGATAGAGTGTGCGGCATTCCTCCGGGCACTCCACCAAACGATTGCTTTGCAAAAAGGCTTCCAGTGTTTTGGGGCGGTTTAGGAGGATGAGGCAGAGCTGTTTGAGCCCAATAGCATGGGTGAAATTGGGGGCGATCTGCAGTGCCGCTTCGGCAGCAGCCAGTGCCGCCTCGTAATCGCCCGTCAGGTAGCGGATATTAGCCAGCGTGAAGTGGTGGTTGGGCGATAGTGGGTTGAGCGTCAGGATATGCCGGGCGTGCTCCTCTGCCAGGTCAAAATACCCGATGGCGGTATACAGCTCGGTCAGCCCCTCCTCCGCTTCGGTATTGGAAGGGTTGATGGACAACGCTTTGAGGTAAGCTGCTGCTCCGCCTTTGAAGTCCCACCGCCCCCAGAACAGCAGGGTGCCCTGACTGAAATGCCCCAAATCAGAATGCTGGTCCAGCTCAAACCCGCGTTGCAGGTAGTGTTCGGCGGTATCCAGGAGGCCGGGTATGCCGCTGAAAGAAGCCCGCATGGCAAAGCAATAGCTGATGCCAAAGTATGGGAGGGCAAAGTTGGGATCAATCGCTATGCAATCCTGATAATACTGAATGGCGTTGGTGATGCCCTCGTTGTCCCATTTCAGGTGGTTGTGGCGGGCTTTGAGGTAGAGGTCGTAGGCTTTGATGTTTTGCGTGGGCGCCTGCACCAGGTGGTCCTGCATTTCGAAGTGGCCGTAATGCTCGCGGATTTGGTCGGCAATGAGCAGGCTAATCTCATCCTGTAGCTCAAAGATATCCGCCAGTTGCCGGTCGAAGCGGTGGGCCCAGAGATGTGCACCGTCTTCGGCATTAACCAGTTGAGCGGTGATGCGCACCTTATTGCCGGATTTACGGACGCTGCCCTCCAAAAGGTTGGCCACCCCCAGCCGGCGGCCGATCTCCCGAATGTCCGCCGGCTTATTCTTGTAAGCAAAAGCGGAGGTCCGGGCAGTCACCTTTAGCCCTTTGATTTTGGTTAGGGCATTGATGATCTCTTCGGTAATGCCATCGCTGAAGTACTCGTTTTCGGGGTCCGCACTCCGGTTGACGAAAGGCAGGACAGCAATAGAAGCAGAAATGGGTTGGGCAGTCATTTTTTAAATAGGTTAGGGGCAAAAATACAGGATTCTGGTTGAATGGGGCCAAGATTACCAGGCTTTACGGCCAACCTTTTGGCTCATCCGATATTCTTATCCCGTAATCTGATGTATATTACCGGTCACGAACCAATCATTACTACTGCTATGCGACTTTTCATTACACTTGTCTTTGCCTGCCTTGCCTTTGCCCTGAAGGCGCAGGTGCCTGCTCCCGCTCCGGCTCAGGCGCAGCCCGTTTACGTCACCGGTGCCACGGCTCATGTGGGCAACGGGGAAGCTATTGAAAATGCGGTCATTGCTTTCGCCAACGGTAAAATTACCTTTGTGGGCACGGCTGCTGAAGCTGCCGGTCAAGACTGGGCAGGGCATGAGCAAATTGAAGCCAACGGACAGCATATTTACCCCGGCTTTATCGCCACAGCCACCAATTTGGGGCTGGTGGATATCAGCGCCGTACGGGCTACCCGAGACTACGACGAGACAGGTACGATGAACCCCAGCGTCCGCAGCCTGATCGCTTATAATACAGACTCTCCTGTGACGCCCACAGTGCGTTCTCAGGGCGTGCTGCTGGCTCAGATTGCACCATCCGGCGGGCGCGTTTCGGGTATTTCGAGCATCGTGCAGTTGGATGCCTGGAACTGGGAGGATGCGGCTTATGCTGCCGACGATGGACTGTACATCAACTGGCCATCCCTGTTTAGCTACAGCTGGCGCGAAAGACGCTACAGCAAAAACGACGACTATACAGAGGATGTGGAAGCGCTGCGCGACTTCTTTAAGGAAGCCCAGGCCTACAATCAACGTAAAGACCGCGAGCAGCCCAACCTCAAGCTTGAAGCTATGGCCCCGGTGCTGAGCGGTGAGCGTAAGGTTTACATCCGTGCACAGGAGGCTAAAGAGATCCTCCACGCTATACGCTTTGCGCAAAATTTCGAATTGAACCTGGTCATTGTGGAAGGGCGGGATGCCTGGATGGTTGCCGATGCGTTGAAGGAGGCCGAAGTGCCGGTCATCCTCAGTTCCACTCAAAGCCTGCCCGCCCGGGTGGACGCGGACATTGATCAGCCCTTCAAAACGCCCACCCAACTGCAGGAAGCCGGCGTGCTGTATGGGTTTGGCCACGAAGGGTACTGGCAGCAGCGCAACCTGGCTTTTCAGGCCGGGCAGTCGGTGGGTTATGGGCTGGACTACGAGCAGGCTGTGGCCGGACTAACGGGCAATCTGGCAAAGATTCTGGGCATCGACGACCGTACCGGCACCCTGGAAGCCGGCAAGGACGCTAATCTGTTCATCAGCCGGGGCGATGCCCTTGATGTGCGCACGAGCGAAGTGCTGCATGCCTTCATTCAGGGGCGCAAGATCAATCTGGACAATCAGCAAAAGGTACTCTACCGTAAATTCCGGGACAAGTACGAACAGGGCGGCCGTTAATGTTGTCCTAAATCCGCAATGATGGCCGGCGCAGGGCGTTACCTGTAGGTAAGCTCAACGTCTAAATTCCGGAAATACAAGGGGGGCAGGCAACTTATCGCCCCCGTTTGTACGTTGTGTGTATTGGAGCGGCTGGCATCAGCTTAGCCTGCTTAACCGCTCCTGAATCACTGAACTGTAACAATATGAAAAATATACTCCTGACCTTCGCCGCATCCCTGTTTTTCCTCGGCCTTTCCGCTCAGGAAACGAGTGGCTCTGTAACCATCAACGGGCAGCGCCTGCCTTACATGATCGATGCCTGTGGCGACACCCTGATTATGGCAACGCTTGATGATGTCTCCGTCTCTTCCATGCGGGAGTTTGACAACCGGGAGGACTACCTCAAGTACCGCCGCTACCGCCGTTATGCTGCTGTGGTGTACCCCTATGCTGTAGAGGCCATCAAGCTGTTCCGGGAAGTGGAATACGCGACTGAGCACATGAAAGACAGGGAGCAACGCCGCTATATCCGTCAGCTGCACCGTGACCTCAAGCGCGAATTTACGGACCCCCTCAAGGGGCTGACCAAGACACAGGGTATGATCCTGATAGAGATGATCGAACGTGAGCTCGACACGCCGCTTTTTGAACTCATCAAGGACCTCCGCAATGGTCTTACCGCTTCCTATTGGAATACGATGGGCAGCCTTTTTGGCCATGACATAAAGGAAGGGTATGTGGAAGGGAAAGACCCCATCCTCGACTCCGTTCTCCGCGATATGAACATCAGCTATGAGATTCCGGCCAGCCGCCCGGGCGGAGCTGTGGGGGGAGAGTAGCACGCAGTGAGGTCAGCGTATTATGCGGGCAAACATACAATGGCCCCGGCAAAGGCAATGCAAACCTTTACCGGGGCCGTTTTTTTTTAGAGCGTGTTGGGACTTTAGTAATCGGTCTGTCCCGGTGCACCGGGACACTTTTTCGCTTATACTTCGCCCCGAAAATCCTTCCCGCAAACTGCGGGACAGGCTATTTAGCTTTGGCTAAACTCCGGTTTTCGGGTCTCGTCTAATCAAAAAATTGCTAGTTTTCGACTAGAAGACCAAAATCCCAACACGCTCTTAGAACTTGATACCGAAATACAGATTGGGCTCAAACAGGAAGTAATTCCGCCATTTGTCGTCCAGGGCTTTAAATTCATCAGGCGTATTGGTGTCAAACATCCAGTGCTGGCAGTGGACCTGCGGTTCTATGAAAAACCGTTTTTCCTTGCCGAAGGCAAAATGGTAGCCCAGGTGATAGGAATTGTACAGCTTGAAGCCATCTCCAACCTTGTTGTTGTCCTCGTCCAGGTAGGTTTTGAACTGCGGGAGGACTTCAACGGTTGCAAACAGCCCTTTCCACAGCATACGCTGATAGGTGATGCCTATTCCTGATTCCCGCACATGGCCGGGGTAGAATTCGCTTTCAGACTCTAGCTTATCCAGCAGGCCGTCCCACCACACAATGCCCATAGGCTGGAATAACCGCCAGGTCGCCAGCTTGAGCCCGATGATGTTCTTGTCATCCAGATCGCGTTTGATGTGGAGTTCTATGTGCTGTGTATGGGTCCGGTCGTCCCATGACTTCGTGGCCAGCTGAGGCAGCGTAATGACGGGCAGGCTAACCCTGTACTTACGGGCTACTTTGGCTGCGCTGCCGGTCTGCAGGTCGCGCTGAGCAAAAACACTACTAAGGGTGCAGAAGGTTAAAATGAGGAAGAGTGTGTTTTTCATTTTGAAAGAATTAATGGTGAAAAGTCGAGTGATTGATTACGCCACAAAGATGCAGGGGCAGGGCGCGGCGGTCGTCCTGAAATGAGATTGAGGACGTTTAGGAGGCTGTACCAAAATTGATGGGCGGCCCGGGCAGCCGCAGCCTATGAAAACCCGCAGGACTTCAAGCGGACAGGCGGTTTTGTAATTGTGTGGATTGGGTTTAAAAAGCTAAGGAATAGGGCCGAAACCCTGGTTTGGTGAGATTTGGGACTTTTTTGAGGGGGAGGTGTGGGCTATAAATAACCTTTTTGGAGCTTATCCAGGGTTAGGCTTCATGATTTGTGGACACGTAAGTTTGATGAAGCCATCGCTCGCAGAAAGGTAGATCAGTGCAGCTGAATAATTAGAAAGCCAGGTTGGATCTATGCAGGCCTCCAGTCAAACGAAAGGATTTTTCACCGTCAGCTCTTTATCGAAGACTTGCCCATGCTGTAAATCTTCAGAGTATAGAACTGAGCAGCCCACTTCTAAAGCAGAGGCTATAATCAGGCTGTCGTAGAAGGAAAAGCCGGAGCGGTTCGCTATCTGGCAAGAACTCTGTATCGTATTGGTAGTGTTGGTGTACACCTCATTGTTTTGTTCCATCTCAAGTAACACCTGTTGAATGTCCTGCCAGGCAAAATTGAATTTTTTGAACAGTACATTTGCTGCTTCCTTGAACACCTGAGTACTAATAATGGTCTGTTCGATTGAAATGATACTTTGAATTTTATGCTGTTTAGGCGTGTCTAAATTGGTATGGGCATAGATCAACAGATTGGTATCCAAGAAACTTTTTGATTATCGTTCATTGGCCTGATCTCGGTTAAAACGGTAATTGAATTTTTGTTCGTTTGTCACATTCAATACGGTGAAGGATACCTCTTTCTCGGATTTCTGGATAGCTTCATCAATGACAAAGGCAATGACCTCAATCTCTTTCCCGAGGAAATCATCAGGCAAGGTCAGCGTCAATTGATTGCCCTGAGCGGTAACAATAGTTCGTATCATAATAGCTTTAATTTAGAGTGCTGTGATTTTTTTGAAAAAGTCTCAGTCCATCTGCGAGGCATAACGGTGCCTGTAGTGCTGAAGATAGTGCCTCTGTTACTTTCGTCCAACTGACTCATCCGTTTACTTGTTCAAACCCTCATTTGTCCTTAAACATTGATTGTACTAGGTAAATTATCCATTGAGTACGAAACCCATAATTATGATTAAACAACCTGATAAATATTTAGAGTTCCTTTAGATATGTTGTTCTAACTGTCATTTTTCAGGTAGCTGCAACCAAGACAGTTGATATACTGACAATTAAGTGGTTTGCCACAGCAAACCTACTCAATGTCAGCATTTACGCTGAGAATTGGCTTGCTCCGATGTCGCAAACCAATTCGTATTGCGTATAACTGGTTTTGCACTACTGTTTTTGAAACGTTTCCTCAAAGTAAGGCTGATTAGCGGCATCATACTCCAGGCTGATGGTATATTCAAAGGGCTGCCCGTGCAAGCGCAGGGACTGTCCATCTGCAGACAGCTGTAGCTGAAACCGTCGGACGGGAGGTTGCTGTTTTTGTTTTGCTGTGCGTTGACCGCAGACTACGTAGGCACCATCGTAAGCTGTGGGCTTTAGCTCCAGCCATTGGCCCTGTTGTTCAAAACGGCCTTCTTCGGTGAACGCTGCTTTGTTTTCGCAGCCCTGCGTGAAATTGTCGTAGGAATAAGTCAGCCGGTAGCTGCCATTCTGCCGGAGCTCGAGCAGGTGCCCGTAGCCGTAGGTGCCGTAGCTGATTTTCCCGGATACCGGCTCCTCATACACCTCACCGGTCTGATAACTGACCACCTGCATCCAATTGCCGGTAAGGGCTGCAGCCGGGCTGTCTTGTGCCAGTGTGTCGCCGGTTTTTTCGGCATAAGCCGCACAGTCCCTTGAAAGGCTCGCACAAAGCAACCGCATACCACCGAGCCGCCCGAAGTCAGCCGGCAGGGCAGAGAAATAACTGCAAAAGACATAACCCGAAGACGGATCATAGGTATAGTACCCGGCTACCTTAGCCTGTTGCCCTTCAATGCTGGCCCGAAACCACTGCAGCTGGTCTGCCCCAGCCTGCTCCGTCCGCAGAACCTCAACGGTGCCCACCAGTTGCTGTAAGAAATCCTGAAGTAATGCAGGGGTGGGCGCAACGGAAGTGGCCGGCATAGCCGCTACGAGCAGGCCAGGGCTCTCAGGGTCACCGGGCCGGGCTTCGGCGGTCCAGAGGAACAGTTGCTGTTGTTGCTGTACCTGTGCGGTCCATCCGGCCGGGCAACGGTACTGAGTGTGGCCGCTAGGGTCTGTGACAAGGCCGGGCACCTGTGCGGATAGCGGCAGGCAATAGCTAAGAAATAAAAAGAGGATTAGTCGCATGAGTCCTGGATTGGTATTTGGGTACCGAAAAATAATATATTTTGGGCATAAGGTCTTATAGAGGGAGTGTAAAAGACTAAAAGCATCCAGGCAATGAGTAGATTATTTGATATTGGGTTAATGCTGTTTTTGCTGATTCTTCTGTATCGTATCACCCTGCTGAATAAAGAAAGAAAGCGGTTGAAGGCTGCTCTTGAGCAAAAGCCCGGCGATGAAGGAGCTGGAAAGTATCGTTTCTTTTTGTTGTTCCGGTTGAGCATGTATGTATTATGGGGCGTGATTTTCTGTTACTATGTCTGTTTCTTTCTCGTGGGGTAAGATTTCAGCGTATCTGAAAACTGATGGGCTCCGGACAACGACTACCGCTGTAATGGCAAGGAGCTGAATGGGGATTATGGGATTGGGAGCCAACTTGAAACTGCATGAAGCGATTAGCCTGCCTGATAACCCTTGTGGATTCACCCGGAATCGTTTAACTTGTAACTCGCAAAGTAAAAAATAAGCGATAATGTCAGAGTCATTTATATATGAGGAAGTGGTTGACTTCATTGCCAGGTCAAATCCACAAAACGTATTGGAGTTCAAACCTTCAGAATCCGTCAATCAAAAAGTGAGCATACTTTTGGAGAAAGAACGGGAAGAAAAGATAACGGCCGAGGAGAAGAAAGAGCTTGATTACTTTCTTATGCTGGAGCATATCATGCGTTTGGCTAAAGCTAAAGCCCGCCAATTATTGAATGCTGCATGAGCAGGTATGTAAACCGGAAAACAAGAGATGCAGTCGCAAAACGCGCCCGTTCCAGATGTGAATATTGCTTATTACATGAAGGCGATGCTTACCTCGCTTTTGAAATTGACCATATCATCAGCCTAAAACACGGAGGGAATAGCGAACTGGATAATCTAGCCTATTCCTGCGTGGCTTGCAACCGGATGAAAGGGGCTGATATTGGCTCCATAGTTCTGCCAGAAAAAGAATTTATCAGGCTGTACAACCCAAGAACAGACTCCTGGGAGGAACACTTTCGAATTATGGGTCCAAGAATAGTTCCCATTTCTGATATTGGAAAGGTCACTACCAAAATTCTCTTGCTAAATGATGACCTTCGGATATCTGAACGAGAGGCGCTGATTAGCGTCGGGCGATATCCCCCTCAGCTCCTCTAGGCCTCGCTCGCCACTTCCTACAGATATAACTAAGAAACAGGCTACGATTACTACTGAATTAACGCTGTGATTCGAAGTGGAAGTTGGTTGATGTTGGTAGATCCAATTGCGAAAACTCTATACTGCGCTAATAAAAGTTTAAGGTATGAATGATTTACCGCTAATAGGATTGGTGTTCAAAGCAACGGATTTTTCAAAAAAACCCAAAAGCATATCGAAGGTATTCGAGTTTTTGCCTTTTTCACCAACAGATTTTTGGGATAAAGGAATAGAAGGGAGTTTCGCCAATAGTAAATTAAAATCTAGACCCGGTAATTCTTCTTGGGTATATAAGGAAGTCTTTAGTTACGGAATTAATCTTCTTATCGAAGATAAATTAGAGCGCTTCCTCCTGAAATTCCATACGTCCAAAAGAGATTTGTTGAGCGTGTAACAGCCCCCTAAATACTCTGACAAAAGTCTAAAAACTTTTTTAGAGATTTAGATATGGAAAAGCAAGAAAACAGAGGCCGGAAATTCAGCAAAAAGGAGAAGCTGGAGATTCTGGATGAAGCTAAAGCTTATGGGGTCAAAGTAACTTTGGCGAAGTATGATGTGTACCCTGCAACGTACTATTACTGGAAAAAGCAGTATCAAGCTGATGGTGCTGATGGCTTAGACCATAGCGTAGCTAAGGCCAACCGGAGCCGGATACGAGAGCTGGAAAACGAACTGGTCCATTACAAGCTCATGCTTGCAGAAGAGCAGCTGAGAAGCCGGTTAAAGGATGAGCTATTGAAAAAAAAGTACCCAGAGTTGAGAAAGTAATGTTAGCAAAACTGGAGTTCCCCCAAAAAACTAGACAGGTAGCTTGATTTATAAAAACCCTTAAATTAGCTATCATGAGCAGAAGAAATTTCAACGCTGATTTCAAGACAAAAGTAGTCTTGGAAGCCCTCAAGGAGGTGAATACTTTGGCTGAGATTGCCAATAAGTATAAGATCTACCCACAGCAGATTACCAATTGGAAAAAGGAGTTTTTGTCAGGCGCCTCTTCGGTTTTCCGCAAAGGCAAGGCACTTTCCGGCAAATCGGAGGCCGAACTTGAAAAAGACCGGCTGATGCGCAAAATCGGGGAACAGGCCATTGAAATCGATTTTCTAAAAAAAAGGCTGCCCTGATGCCACTAGCAGAAAAACGGCTGCTTCTGGACAGCAGCCACCCCAAGTTGAGCTTGAGCAGGCAGTGCAGGCTGTTGAGTATTAACCGGTCCTCGCTATATTATAAACCGAGGGCAGCTTCGGAGCTGAACCTGGAGCTGATGCGCCTGATGGACAAGCATTACATCGACCACCCCTACAAAGGCGGCCCAAGGATGTACGTTTACCTGACCCAGGATAAAGGCTACAAAGTCAGCCGCAACCGGGTCTATCGGCTGTACTACGATGTGATGGGGCTCAGGGCTGTTTTCCCGGGCCCTCACACCTCGAAGCGGGGCAAAGACCATAAAGTTTATCCTTACTTATTGAGGGGCTTAGCAATTGAGCAGCCTAATCAAGTCTGGGCTACCGATATCACTTACATCCCGATGCCAAGAGGCTTTTTGTACCTTACAGCCATCATAGACCTGTACAGCCGATTTGTGGTCAACTGGTCTTTGTCCAATACAATGGACGCTGAATGGTGTGCAGGCTGCTTTGAGGAGGCTGTAGCTGAATGGGGCGCCCCTCAAATCATCAATACAGACCAGGGCAGCCAATACACCAGCGATGCGTTCACCAGCGCTGTGCTGGGCAAAGAAGTGAGGCTAAGCATGGACGGCAAGGGGCGGGCAACGGACAATGCGTTCATCGAAAACTTGTGGAAGATGGCCAAGTACGAAGACATCTACCTTAAAGCTTACGAGGACGGCATAGAGCTGCATAACGGCTTGGCCCAGTACTTCTATAATTGGAATTTCCACAGGCGGCATTCCAAGATTGGGGACAAGTACCCGAGCCAGTTGTACCTGCAATCTAGGCCAGCCTTATGTCAATGAACTTATCCACATTTTTGCTGTGGAAATCAAAAGAAAAAAAGAAGCAAAAAAAGAAAATATTATGATGATTATGAATGTGTTTTTTGTTTAATTTGTAAATCATAAATACAGCTAAAGCTGTCTAGACAATTGGGGTAAGTCCAAACAATACATGTCGCTGGGTTTGATGCGGGAGGAAGTGTTAACGATAACGGGGCTTACCCGCCATGATTTATACTATCAGCCAACGGGCCGAAAAGTAGGCAAGCAAGCCACCCATTGGACACTGTTCAAAGACCCAGTAACTCAACTCTTAACGCGTCGTAGTAACGAGGAAGTAGTCACCGGTATTATCTCTATTTTGGCTGATAAAGATTTGCCAAATTGGTATCGTTTGGTGAGTGCTACTTTACAAGTCCGAGGTTGGTATATCAACCATAAAAAAGTGTACCGGCTGGAACAGGAAAATGGCCTTTTGTGTAAGGCCAGAAAACGTAAAGGGCGTAATTTTGTCCAGTACCGCAGAGTATGCCCGCAAGGCCCATTAAGGATCATTGAAATGGATATCAAGTACGTCTGGGTAGCTGGAAAGTCCTGCTACGCCTACGTCCTGACGATATTGGATACTTTTACCCGCTTTGCCTTACATTGGGCTGTAGGCTACGTCATGAAGCAAGAACAGATCAAGGATGCCTGGGATCAGGTCATCGTGAAATACTTGCAGCCAGCGGACTTGCTCAAAGCTCAAATCAGCGTCGAAATACGCAATGATAATGGCAAGCAATTTTGCAGTAAAATGGTCCAACAATACTTTCGGGACAATCACCTTAATCAGGTTTTTACGCATCCTTACACGCCCGAGGAAAATGGCCACGTAGAGAGCTTTCACAAGACCTTAGGCAGCTCTTTGAAAGGAGCCTGTTTCCATACGCTCAAAGACTTGGAAAACCGGTTGAATAAGTTCTACCAGACTTACAATAACCACCGCCAGCATAGCTCTATAGCGATGCTCAGTCCGAGTATGTTTTGGGCACTCTGGGAGGATAACCAAATCGAAATGGAAACCTTCGATAAAAAGAAAGCTCGGTTCAAATTGAGGCTAAGTCTTCAGGATGTTTTATCTTGGAAAGAGATACACCGCTATGACTGTTCCTTCGGGTAATCAGAACCAGCAGGTGTTCCTCGCAATAATGAGGTTCCCTCGATGGGGCCTCATTATTAAAAACGTAATGGTAGGCCTACGCATTACTACCTTCGGTACAATCGTCACCGTTGGTGTTCTCGCAGAGCAAAGATAATACCATCACGAATGATTATTATTCACTAATAGAATTTTGTCCGATTCTTAGGGGGCTGAACCAGAGCGTAAAGCATGAGGAAATGGAATATAATTTAGAGGTGCATTACTCTCACGAAGATGTTCATAATGGTTTGATATTTAATAGGGCTGTAATGACTTTGATAATGGAGCTGGAAATGGATTTGGGTATTTACCCGATAAGTAAAAATGTCTTGCAAGAACAGCTTAATTCTGATAGCCGCTGACATTTTACATGCTCCGTTTTCTTGTTGAGGGGGGCAATGAACTGCATTGGAGTGACCACTGCCCCCGCTGACAGTAGCTTATTAGCAACCGTCCAAAAGTAGCCGCTGCAAGTCAGTTCCACTGACGCGGCAGCTATCCAGCCAGCATTAAGACCATAGCAGTTGCACTGCGGCTGGTGAGAGTGTATTTTGGAGGTTTTCCCCCGGTGGAAAAGGAGCTGGAGATTACGTAGGCTGTAGCGCAGCGGCAGAAAAATGGTTTTACGATTCGTTTGAACGAGTGATTGAAGTCGTCCTTCCTTCGTCTGTGAATAAGGAACAATAAGAACTATGCAGTAGCTAAAGTACTCCCTGAGAAGGGATCACCCCGCTGGCAGTAGCTTGTAAGCGGTTGTCCAAAAACAGCCGCCGCAAGTCGCTTATCCCGATGCGCCTGCTATCCGGTCAGAATCAAGACCGTAGCAGTTGCACCGCGGCTGGCTAGAGCGTATTTTTGAATACTGCGTCCCCCGGTGGAAGAAAAGGAGCTGGAGATTACGTAGGCTGTAGCGCAGCTGGGCAGCTGTACCGTCCGCCGTAACTGTAGTGCAGGCGGCCTACAGCACCGTTGCCCCGGACAACGACTATCGCTATAATGGCAAGGAGCTGAATGAGGATTATGGGATTGGGCTATATGATTATGGGGCTCGGTGGTATGATGCGGCTATTGGGAGATTTACAACAATAGACAGGTTTGCCGAAAAATATTATTCCTACTCTTCTTATGGATATGCTGCTAGCGATCCGATTAAACACATTGATGTCAATGGGGACTCACTAAATGTTTCAGAATTAATTAATGGTGATGAAAATGTTGCTGGTGATCCTGAGGGGGCTGCAAAGTTAATAGGTGATTTAGAAAGTGTTACGGGTTTAGATTTGAGCGTTGGAGAATCAGGGAATGTGTCTATTTCTGGAAGGTCAAGAGATGAGAATGGGAAAAAAGTAAAAGGGAGTAAAACAGCCAGAAAAACACTGAAAAAGCTAATTAAAAGTGAAACAACTGTTAGTATATATAACAATCCAGGAGGAGGAAATGAAGTGATTAATCACGAAAATAGAATTGGATATGATAGCAATCAATTTGGATTTTTACAAATTTATTTATCACCTGATTTGAATAAGCAAACATGGGGACCAGGCTTAACATTTTTTCATGAACTTGGGCATACCGAATATGGTGGCGGCTTAGCTGATCCTGGAGGTAAAGAAGCCTATATCACTTCTGGTGAAATAGAGATTATACCTAACAAAATCAGGAGGGAATTAGGGCCTAGATATGGACAGAGGCATGCTTACAAACATACAACAATAGGAAGTAATAGGTATCTTCCTTTTAGTAAAGGAGCACTTGATCAAATAAAGAGAGGTATCGTTCCTACAAATGGCTATCATGGCATATGACTATAGTACTGATAGCAAGAATTACTAAGGAACGTTAAAAAAATAGATTCGACATTTTGAGTCGATTATTCTTGTGCTGGGCAAGGCGCGAAGAAGGAAGATAGCCAAAGCTACCTGACTGACCTGCCCGTGTCTCGTCGCCTGTGGGCTTTGGTCACCGGAGACCGTACAAGACTTTGGCAGGCGGGTGAGCAACGTAGGCCAGCGCAAGAAGAAGCAGTCATAAATGGTGAAGTTATTATTTAAACGTTCCTAAGTGGTTGTAAGATTCGATTGACCAGAAGAACCATGATTAACAGCTTACAAAGCTTCTAATTTATTATTATGAAATTTAAATTGTTTTTTTTCATCATGTTTTCCTTGTCGATAGTTTCTGCTCAGGATGAGCATTGTTATTATTTAAATGCAATTGTACATTTACATAATGATGAACAAATAACTGAAAAAGTTAAAAATGTTTTCGGTAGTCGAATAGAGGAACAAAAGAACCCAATTGCTTATTATGTGGCAGATAGTTTAACCTTTGTAGATATAGGTATAAACTTAATAAACGAAACAGAAGATAAAGCACTCGGGCTGGATTCAAGAGCTTTTAATAGGGGTGTGACGGATTTTTGATGTAATTATTAAGCTGCATACCGCATTCTCTTTTTCCAATATTGCTCGTATCTGCCCGCAGACAGCTTGAGCGCACGGACGATAAGCATATCATCGGCATGCACATTAAGCCACCTCATGCCACTACCTCCCAAACGGGCTTTGATCAGCGTCTTGCACCCTGCCTCTACGGTGCCGGAACCGATAGGCAGCCCTTTTTCCTGCATTTGAAAATAATTCATCCGGTGCTGCTGGTTTTCCAGGTATACAACTTGCTGGCGGGCGATTTCGCGCCGCTTCTGCGTCTTGACACCCGCAGCCGCCTGACGCGCGCGCTCCACAACGAGGGCTGCGCCGCCCGGCTCGTTCAGCAGCGTACTCTTTTGCTGGCTTACCCACTGCGCACGTTTTTTGGAGGGCAGGGGCATTACTGCAGCCAGTTTGTAAAGCCGTTCAGTGACGTGGTAGTAGTCCGTTACCTGGTAGTCGGTTAACCGCTCCAGCTGTGTCCAGTTGTCGGGCGCCCCATCTGCAACCCCCACGTAAACCGGCCGTAGCCCAGCCTCTTCGAACTGTGCCTTAAGCCGCTCAGCCTCTTCTTCCAACAGATGGGTGAAAGCCCCTTTTTTCTCTTGCGCGCCAACCCCCAAGTAAATAGAGTGCAGCAACTTGCCCTCATGCCCGTAAAGGCTGATTACGCCGCACATCGCTTCCCGGTAGCCCGGTTTGCGCTTAGGCTTGCCAGGCAGGCCGTCAAGAAGGTGCACCATCGCACCGTCCCGGCTTATGCTCACTGAGCTGACCCCGCAAAGGCTTACCTCTTCCGGCATGGCGTAAGACCAGCGGCTTTCTACTTCTTTAGCGTGGCGGCTGATGCGCAGGCTCACATCACGCACAAGGTCTTTGCTCACTTCGACTTCATGGTGCTCCTTAAACCGGGCTGACACTTTCCTGGCTGAGCCCTCACAATAGTCGCTAGCCAGCAGCTTGGCCAGCCGTGGCGTCGATTTGCCTACTATGCCTGCCGTGCTGTCAGCTGGTACGTAGCTCACGCCGCCACAAACAGGCTGGTAGACGTGGCGCTTGACGCAGACTTTGCCGTAAGGTGTGGACATTAACTTTTTTTTCGCCCCTTGCTCGAAAGGCGCTGCCCTTTGTGGGTGATGGCAGTACCATCCGTATCGAAACGCTCGGCGGCAGCGCGCGTGGCGAGTTTGCCTGCTTCGTTTAGGGCTAGCTGTATCGCTTCTTCCTGGCTCAGCATGCTGCCGTTAAGCTCCATATCAACCTCTATCGTGACCTTACCCCCATCTTGCTTTACTATTCGTGCGCTCATACCTTCTTTTTGCTTTAAGATACGTATCTTTCTGTACATCAAAAATCCGTCACACCCTTTAATAGTAGGCACGCATATAAGCGTTTATATTATTATGAAAGCATTTTGCTAGAGCCTCACATAACAAACCCATCTAGAGAAAATAAGCCCTTGTATGTGTACATATCAAAAATGATAGGAAATACAATAGCTCTGGAAATTACCGAAGATGAAGTATACCCAACTCATCATTATTTTATTTCTGGACCATCATTAGTGATTGTTCTTTTAGTAGATGAAAAAGGAGATATCGTAAAGAATAGATTTATTGATGTAGTTCACCGCAACTAAAAAAGTAGCAGCCGCCGCCAGTCGCTTACACCGCCACGGTAGCTATCCGGTCAGCATTAAAACCGTAGCAGTTGCAAGGCAGCTGGCTAGAGCGTATTTGGATATTGCGCCCCCAGCCGTCCCGCATCATGCCAGTCGCTGCAGCAGCAGCCAAGACCACAAAAGCCACCAACTTGGATTCCGCCTCGCCAGGATTGCAAAATAGGCCTCCATTTTTTTAGCGGCCTGGTAATTTCCCTATTCCGCTCCGACTTTGGTCTATCAACAACATGCTGGATGCCAAGATAGCAGTAGTATTTGATTAGGAAAGAGAGGAGAAAAGAACCTAAATGATTTACTTTTTGTTTGCAATCGTGTATTTTGTCAACCAAAGAAGGTTCCAACATGCATTCAGCATTTCCTAAACGGCTCAAAGCTGCACGTCTTCAGGCAGGCGCCACTCAGGCAACCCTGGCTGCTGGCATAGGGGTGAGCAAACAGGCTATTAGCCAGTTTGAGCATGGGCGAAAAAGCCCGGAGAGTGGTACCCTCATTAGGATTGCGCAGTTTTTTGGGAAGCCGGTAGGGTACTTCATGCGCCCACTGTCCATTCAATTAGAACAGGTAGATTTCAGGAAACGGGCAAGCCTAAAAGGCAAGGCACTCGAAGCCGTAAAAGCTAAAGTGCTCGACCGTCTTGAGCCCTATCTGGAGCTTGAGGAAATCCTTGGAATAGGTATCGGGTTCACTAACCCGATTGCTGATGTCCAGATTACTCAGATTGAAAATGCTGAAGAGGCGGCCAGCCGGTTGATGGAAGCTTGGAAGCTGGGCAACAATCCTATCCCCAATATTGTGGAGATGTTGGAGGAGCACAACATTAAGGTAGTCATGGTAGATGCCGACCGTCAGTTTGATGGCTTAAGCACTATGGTAAATGGCAGGATACCGGTTATAGTGGTCAACCGCAATTGGGATACCCTTCGTGTCCGGTTTACTGTTCTGCATGAGCTTGGACATTTAGTGCTTCAGTTTCCGGAGGAAGCCGGGTACCAATTCTGTGAAAAAGCCTGCAATCGGTTTGCAGGCGCAATGCTGTTGCCAGCAGAGGTGTTTCAGGAAGAAATAGGATTAAACCGCAAAAGGGTCGCATTATCTGAATTGATCCCAATAAAGGAATATTATGGCCTCTCTTTAGCTGCAATGATCTACCGTGGAAGTGAGCTGGGCATCTTTACCCGGGGCGTTGCTAATAGGTTTTGGAAAATGAGAAACCAAAATCCGGCGCTAAAAAAAGAAAATCCTGAACAATTCGGCCACTACCTTGGGCAGGAACGATCTTCCCGCTTTGAGCAATTGCTCGCAAAAGCGCTGACCCTGGAATTGGTCACCTACAGTAAAGCAGCACAGATGGCAGGGAAATCTCTGAATGATCTCAGGAAGGAACATCAATTGGTTTAGATGCAGCCTGTTGCGGTAAAAGATGCTAATATACTGATCGATTGTGTAGAGCTGAGTTTGCTTGAGCAGGTTTTAAAGCTTTCAATCACCTTTAAAATCCCTGATTTTGTTTGGGCAGAAATCGAAGTCCCTTCACAGCGTGAAGTGATACAGCCACTTATAGAGTTGGGTTCATTAGAGGTGATTTCATTTAGCCCCGCTGAGATAGAAGGCATTCTTTCAATTAGTGATGCCCACAGCGGTATTTCCTTTGAGGACAGCTCAGCTTTATTTTTGGCTCGGGCGCTTTCAGCGATCTTACTAACGGGCGATAAAAAGCTTCGGAAAGTGGGGCAGAAAACAGGTGTTGAGGTACATGGAATACTGTGGTTGCTTGATCAACTGTTTGCTGAAGGTATGATCAGTCCGACAACAGCCTGTGAAAAAATAAGACTGCTAAACAAGGTGAACCCGCGACTACCCCCATCTGCTATTCAAGATCGGATGAAAATTTGGTGTGCTTGACTAAGTATAACGACCCTAATACGCCGCAGAACGATATTGAGGTCACTCAGGCTGAAGCAAAGCGGAAGTCCCGGTTCTTACCGGGAAGCTGCACTACTACCTACCGCTTACAGCGGCACAGGCTATTGGGCATGGAGCAGCTGGGCAGCTGTACCATCCGCCGTAACTGTAGTGCAGGCGGCCTACAGCACCGTTGCCCCGGACAACGACTACCGCTATAATGGTAAGGAGCTGAATGGGTAAGAGGTTGCCTTGCCAAGATGTAAAGGGCTAACTACCCGGTTTGATTAGTCTTTCATAAGTGGGTTTGATCCGCTCGCTAATTAGTTTTATTACCTCCGAAAGCTGAAGACCAGTGTCAAGTTTTGCTTTGTTGAGCCAAGCCCTCCAAATAATATTCCTGTCTTTATCTTCATGGAATGCCGGCTTAAAAAGACTGTGGTCTGAGCTTACTGGTGTGCCCCGTTGCCCGAATGTTTGCCGGATTGCTTCCTCTAGAGTTACATCATCCACTGTATGGTTTTTCAATAAGTGATAGACATCATAGAAATCTTTCATTCTAGTGTTCATTTCACCCAGGTCGATCATAGCTTCGAATTTTTCTGCGATGGCGGATTCGATAGAATAGGTATAAAGAACGGGAGGCTCCATATCAAGAATAACAGGGTAGGTCATTTTAATTGGGGCAGGTACGACTTTATCTCCAAAACCAATGTCTATTTGTAACCGTTGCTTAGTCCGGTGGAGGTGTGCTGTAACGCCGATTCGGACTCCCCGATAGTTGCCATCCTTAATAATGTCTTCTGTGGAAAGGGAATCTAAATTAAAGGTTACGCCATCTTCTTTGTATGGCTGCTCACAAATGTGTGTTATTGCCGCTCTAAGCGCCCGATGAGTTGGGTCAAGCTCAAGCCCCAGAAAGTCAATATCCTTTGTGACCCGGCTACGCTCTCCTTCCAGTGCATAGAGGAACGCAGCACCTTTGAGGCAGAAGTGATGCTTGTATTTTGACTGGGATATTCGGTACAGAAACCGTTCCTGAAAATAGCGAAGTAAAAGCAATTGATGGCTTTTGCCTTCTGAACGGGCGATGTGTAACAGCCGTCCCTTTACCGAAGCCACGATGTTCTTCTTTTCCTTCATAGCAGAATATTCAGATAGCGCTTTATAGTATTTTCAACCCTTAGCAGGCGGGCGAAGCGGAGCAATTTATCAATGTTTCGATCTCTTTCTTTTAGAAAGTTTTTCAGTACTTCTTTTTCAATATCCTTTCCGACTTTATTCTTAAACCGAATTGCATCACAGACTGACTTTTCCTTTTCGTAAATCGGAACTTCCGTGTTCCCTATTTTGACGTAGGTGATGCCCAGCTGCCAGTAGGCTTCACTCCAATAGTAAAGCTTTATTGGTGGGTAATCTGGCAGCGCAACCTTTTGGGACTTCTCAATGGCAATGTGGTACTCAGGAGGTACAAAGTCCGAAAGCCCGTAGTAATCCCACGCGGAAAAGAGGCATACGACACCCTTCGGGACGATCCGGCAAACCTCTTCCAGCTCGCTGTCTGCACTGACCGAAGTAAGACGGTACAGCCCCCGTTTAAGCTTAATAATGGCTCCTTTTTCCAGCAGTAGGTCAAGGTAGTGGTTGTGGAAGCCTGCTTTGAGGATCTCACCTGTTCTTGCATAGCCGTTATTCCGGCGGAATATTCCGAGAATAGCCTCTTCTTTTTCCATATTGTAGAATATACTGCTAATTTAAATAAAGGCAGTATATTTTACAAATTTTGATTACATTCATGATATTGGACAATTAGCAACCGCGCTTTTGATCTGCTGCCCAGGCTTTAGTATAGAGAGAAGCTTGGTTATCAAAAGCCTATATTGGTTACCTTTGTTTAGACTACTACGAAGTGATGTAATTACCCATTTGGCATGGAGCACCTGGGCAGCTGTACCGTCCACCGTAACCGCGTGCAGGCGGCCTACAGCACCGTAGCCCCGGACAACGACTACCGCTACAATGGCAAGGAGCTGAATGAGGATTATGGGATCGGGCTGCATGATTATGGGGCTCGGTGGTATGATGCGGCTACGTCCCGCTTCACCTCTATTGACAGGTTTGCAGAAGACTTTAGTTTTCAATCTCCTTATGCTTATGCGCAAAATAATCCCATTCTTTACGTGGAAATCAATGGAGATAGCATCGCTCCACCTGGTAATGGGCTTTCTCTCCAAAACTTCGGTCAAGCTTTGAAATGGGTTTATGGTCAAAAACTACCAACTGCTTTAGGGTTACCTTCAGTAGATGAGTGGTTTGGAGAAGGCTCTCCTTCGGCTGGGGATTATCACGATTCTGGAGATACTCAGCCTAGTGGAGTGGAAGTACTTACTGGAGGGGATAAAAAATCAGCAGGAACAGCAGATACTCCCGAAGCTGAAAATGGCTCTACTGACATAGTTGATGGTATGCCGACTCCCGCAGGAGGTGGGGCTTCAAATACAAATGGTATTCCAAATATAGTATCGACAGTAGTTAATTATCATGAAGGGGTTGGCGCTCAAGATAAACCTTGGACAAAAGATTGGAAAATAAAGAGACCTACCTTTAACTCTCCAACTAGGACTAGTGACGGTAATACATTTTCTCATAATGGGCGCGATTCAATAATGAGAACGGGAACTAATGGTAATGGTAAAAGGGATACTATGATTTATATTAGGCGCACTAAATTTTTGAGGAGAGACAGCATTGAGGTGATTTATAAGTCTAAAAATTGATTAATATGATTTTTTTTCATGGGCATCGATTTGCAATTTTCGCATTTGTGTTTTTGGTGTCAGGGTGTGACGGATTTTTGATGTACAGAAAGATACGTATCTTAAAGCAAAAAGAAGGTATGAGCGCACGAATAGTAAAGCAAGATGGGGGTAAGGTCACGATAGAGGTTGATATGGAGCTTAACGGCAGCATGCTGAGCCAGGAAGAAGCGATACAGCTAGCCCTAAACGAAGCAGGTAAACTCGCCACGCGCGCTGCCGCCGAGCGTTTCGATACGGATGGTACTGCCATCACCCACAAAGGGCAGCGCCTTTCGAGCAAGGGGCGAAAAAAAAGTTAATGTCCACACCTTACGGCAAAGTCTGCGTCAAGCGCCACGTCTACCAGCCTGTTTGTGGCGGCGTGAGCTACGTACCAGCTGACAGCACGGCAGGCATAGTAGGCAAATCGACGCCACGGCTGGCCAAGCTGCTGGCTAGCGACTATTGTGAGGGCTCAGCCAGGAAAGTGTCAGCCCGGTTTAAGGAGCACCATGAAGTCGAAGTGAGCAAAGACCTTGTGCGTGATGTGAGCCTGCGCATCAGCCGCCACGCTAAAGAAGTAGAAAGCCGCTGGTCTTACGCCATGCCGGAAGAGGTAAGCCTTTGCGGGGTCAGCTCAGTGAGCATAAGCCGGGACGGTGCGATGGTGCACCTTCTTGACGGCCTGCCTGGCAAGCCTAAGCGCAAACCGGGCTACCGGGAAGCGATGTGCGGCGTAATCAGCCTTTACGGGCATGAGGGCAAGTTGCTGCACTCTATTTACTTGGGGGTTGGCGCGCAAGAGAAAAAAGGGGCTTTCACCCATCTGTTGGAAGAAGAGGCTGAGCGGCTTAAGGCACAGTTCGAAGAGGCTGGGCTACGGCCGGTTTACGTGGGGGTTGCAGATGGGGCGCCCGACAACTGGACACAGCTGGAGCGGTTAACCGACTACCAGGTAACGGACTACTACCACGTCACTGAACGGCTTTACAAACTGGCTGCAGTAATGCCCCTGCCCTCCAAAAAACGTGCGCAGTGGGTAAGCCAGCAAAAGAGTACGCTGCTGAACGAGCCGGGCGGCGCAGCCCTCGTTGTGGAGCGCGCGCGTCAGGCGGCTGCGGGTGTCAAGACGCAGAAGCGGCGCGAAATCGCCCGCCAGCAAGTTGTATACCTGGAAAACCAGCAGCACCGGATGAATTATTTTCAAATGCAGGAAAAAGGGCTGCCTATCGGTTCCGGCACCGTAGAGGCAGGGTGCAAGACGCTGATCAAAGCCCGTTTGGGAGGTAGTGGCATGAGGTGGCTTAATGTGCATGCCGATGATATGCTTATCGTCCGTGCGCTCAAGCTGTCTGCGGGCAGATATGAGCAATATTGGAAAAAGAGAATGCGGTATGCAGCTTAATAATTACATCAAAAATCCGTCACACCCTGGTGTCAAGTTGCAGGAATGGAGAAGCTACTGATGACTACATCATTAATTTTGAGGGAAAAGATTTTGTTTGTGCTTTGGAAGAAGGGTATGAATATCACCATGTACTTGAATGTTATTCATCGGATCGCTACAAATTAATTATGTCCTATGCTGGAGAGGTAAAGCATGGGCCGGTGAATATTTATTTTCCAAATGATTCCCTATACATTGAAGCGAAGAATGTGAATGGAAAATTGGAAGGTGAATGGAAAGAGTATTCTGAAACCGGAAAACTTAAATCCTATAGTTATCTCGTCGACAACATAGAATTTTATAGTAAATCCTTAGACACGGCAAGAAATGAGTTTGTCGGTAAATTGCCTGTTGAAATGAGCGTAAATCGCTTAGCAGATAGTACTGAGCTTTACTTTAAGCTATTGTACTCTAATCTTGAGGTTTTTTACACTGGAGCTACTTTTGAGTATAGATTGGATCAAAATCGGATTGTAAGATTTAATTCTTCCTCAGAAACGAATAATCTGAAGCTTAAATTACCAATGACCCTCAATGGCGAAATCGACATATCCTTCATTGAATTGGACACGGGATATTTATTTCAGGCAGGTGAAGAAATGACAGTGCTTGTTGATAGTGCACATACGGACATCAAACTTATCGGAAATATTACTTCGGATGAAGGTAATCTTGAAATTCTGAAGAGCCATCTCAGGAAGGGTAGAAAATAGAATTAAGCATAGAGAAGAAAAACCATGCAGGCGAGTTTACTAATGTGCATATTCCAGCGTCACTGGTTATTCGTCAATGTAAGTGATTTGCAACAAACCCCTGAAACTGGAGGTGCTTCAGCGGTGGCAATACCCTTTACATTAGGAGAAGCAAGTATTGGCTTCGCCCAAATAGCAGATGGGCTTTTTGGCGAAGCAGATCCTAATTCAAGCCTTCATAGCACAGGTAGTATTCCTGGTATTGTGACAGCTGAAGCAGGTGGGACACCTGAACAAGTTCAACTAGCTGACGCAATGGGTCAATTCATACCTGGAGTCTTTTCAGGAGGAAATATTCTAGGAGGGGCTAAAGATGCCACCGGTGCTGCCGTCTCTATCTATACAGGTCGGCTAAAGCAGGGCAAGGTACAAGGATTACAAGCATACGATGCGTATAATGATACCAAGGGTGTTGTTGAAGCATCAAAAGCTTATGTAGAAAGTAACCAATACCAATCCTCAGGAAAAGAACTTTCTAAAAAAAGAAGTAAATGACATTAAAAACTTTATAGATGGACAATAAAGAAAGGGTTTATTCTAATTCAATAAATAAATTCTGGGGCCTATTTCTAGTGATTAATTGTCTCACTATCATTGTTGGTTATATTTTTGATGAGTATGACTTTGTTACACATATGTTGACTTTAGGTGTTTTTGATATTGTGGTTTTATTTTACGTTTTCTGTAAACAAAAGGTCAAACGAGTTGAGGTTTATGAAAAAGACAAAGAGGCTGTGATTGTTTTCTCTTATTTATTTGGGCGAAGAAAAAAGAAACGTATAATTATAGATGAGCTTCGCATTAAGTATGAGGAAGAGCAAGTTAGTAGGGCAACAAGGTATCGTATCTTAAAACTATTTGATAATGAGGGCAACATAATTTGTCAAATATCACCTAGCTTGATGATTTGGGACAAAGCAACGATAGATGAACTTACTCGTGATCTTTTATCTTTAAAAGAGGTTCAAGGTAACAAATTGCCAAAGTGAAAGGGGGGGGGCACTGAACTGTATCTGCGCCCAAAGCAGATACAGGGGTATTTCAAAACATACCCCGCTGAAAGTAGCCTGCAAGCAGCCGTCCAAAAGCCTCCGCCAGTCGCTTACACCGCCACGGTAGCTATCCGGCCAGGAATAATACCGTAGCAGTTGCACTGCGGCTGGTGAGAGTTGTATTTTGGATGTTGTGTCCCCCGGTGGAAAAGGAGCTGGAGATTACGCAGGCTGTGGGTCAGCGGCAGAAAAATGGTTTTACGATTCGTTTGAACGAGTGATTGAAGTCGTCCTTCCTTCGTCTGTATACTGACGATTAAGTGGTTTGCCACAGCAAACCTACTCAATGTCAGCATCTACGCTGAGAAGTGGCTTGCTCCGATGTCGCAAACCACTTCGTATTGCGTATAAATAAGGAACAATAAGAACTATGCAAGAGCTGGAGGACTGCCCTAAGAAGGTATCACCCGTCGGGCGGGCGTAGCCTTAATAAGGACCTCCCTTGAAGTAAAGAGCAACTTATTTTATCGTAAAACCGTTAACTTCGTACAACCACAGATTAATCCACTCAAACCGAAAACCATGGGTATTGATCTAATGAAACAGCAGTTAATGGAGCGCATTCAAACGGGTGATGAAAAGCACATTCGGGTATTGCTTGCCGTTAGTAATGCCCTGGTTGCAGAAGACTTCGACCTTGAGGCTTACGAGGCTTCACTCAAGCCAATGACTTTGCAAGAACTAATTGCCAGAGCAGAGGCTTCTAACGAAGATATTGAAGCCGGAAGGGTTTACACTCGTGAAGAAGTGGAAGCAGCACTAGGTCTATGAAGTTGAAATATACGGCTAATGCGCAAAGACGCTTACGCCAGATCATGGACTTTAATGGTGGACGTAAGGGGAAGAAGATCGTAACCGATATTCTGGATCGGGCTGATGAACTAGAGGATTATCCTGAACTCGGCCCGGAGGAATACAACCTCAAATCTTTAGGTCAGGGTCACCGCTCACTACTGGTCGGAACAATGTAAAAGGTCATTTACCTGATCGCTAAGCCTTTCATTGCAATTACTGATATCTTTGACGTTCGGCAAGATCCGGACAAGATGAAGCCGTGAGTGAATACAGCGGTTGTGCCCTCTTTGGACGCAGTAAAGCAGTGTTCGGCGTGTAACCAGCCCCCCTACCGCGCCTCATCCTCATAATCATCACAGTGGTAGTGGCGGTACTGCCGTTGGCTGCTCACTTTCTGGGTTTTGCCGCCGTTTTTCTTGTCGTCCAGCATCTGCTGAATGAGGCGGTGGCGCTCGGCAGCGATGTCTTCCCGGGCCTCCAGGTCTGCGGTCCGGTCAAAGAAGAGGGTGCCGTCGATGAACGTCTTTTCTGCCCGGCTGTACATGGACAGGGGGTGGCCGGACCAGAGCACTACATCGGCATGCTTGCCTGCTTTGATGCTGCCCACGTATTCATCCAGGTGCAGGAGTTTGGCAGGGTTCAGGGTCACAAACTTCAGGGCGTCTTCTTCGGATACGCCACCAAAAAGTACGGCTTTGGCAGCTTCCTGATTGAGGCGGCGGGCCATCTCGGCATCGTCTGAGTTGAAGGCCACCGTGACGCCCTGCTCATGCATCAGCGCACCATTGTAAGGGATGGCTTCCTGCACTTCGTATTTGTACGCCCACCAGTCGGAGAAGCTTGAGCCACCGGCGCCGTGGGCCGCCATTTTGTCCGCCACTTTGTAGCCTTCCAGGATGTGGGTAAAGGTATTGACGCGGAACCCAAACTGCTCGGCTACCTTCATCAGCATATTGATTTCGCTTTGCCGGTAGGAGTGGCAGGTGATGAAGCGCTCTCCGTTGACAATCTCCAGTAGCGTCTCCAGGTCGAGGTCGCGGCGGTAGGGGGCACCCGAGGCTACCTTTTCGCCGTAAGCGACGGCCTGCGTGAATTTATCCACATACACCTGCTCCACGCCCATGCGGGTCTGTGGGAAACGGATGCGGTAGTCTTCGCCCCAGTTCGACTGCTTGACGTTTTCGCCCAGCGCAAACTTGATGAAGGGAGCGGCTTCCTTAAATTTCATTTCTTCCGGCGTGTAGCCCCACCGCAGCTTGATGATGGCCGACTGCCCGCCAATGGGGTTGGCAGAGCCGTGCAGCAGTTGGGAGGTCGTCACTCCGCCCGACAATTGCCGGTAGATGTTGACATCTTCGGAGTTCACCACGTCGCCAATGCGCACTTCGGCTGTACTGGCTTGTGAGCTTTCGTTCACGCCCCGGCTGATGGCAATGTGGGAGTGCTCGTCAATAATGCCGGGCGTGAGGTGGAGCCCGGTGGCATCGATGACCGTTGCGCCCTTGGCCTTCAGCCCCTGCCCAATGGCCGCAATTTTGCCGTCCCGCAGCAGTACATCGGTGCCTTCCAGTATGCCGTCCGCTTCGTTGGTCCAAACCGTGGCGTTTTGGATGAGATAGGTTTTGGGCTCAGGGCGCTCTGTCCAGCCATAAGCGGTGAAGGGGTAGATGAGGTCGCCCATCTCGGGTAATTCCGGAGTAGGCGCCGGTTTTTCTGATGCCTCGTCTTTTTTATCCGCTTCAACTGGTTTTTCGAAGGCCGCCCGCCAGTCTACCCATTGCCCATCGGCCGATTGCCCGCGGCCGCTCCAGTTGCGCCCGTTGAGGGTACCGGAGAGGCGAACCTGCCCGGTGGAGTCGGGGGCAAAAGAAAGGGTCAGCAGTTCATCCGCTCTTTCCAGTTTGACCTTTACGGAGGTGGAATCCGTGGTGTTGATTTTGGCAGCGGGCTGCTCGTCGGTGCCGGTGATTTCCAACGCATAGGTGTCGCTGCCGACTTTGAGCTCGTACTGCCCGGTCAGCTGAGGGGTGGTGATGGCTTTGTGGGTGTAGGCTTTGCCCTTGACCCAGGTCTGGTAAATTTCCGTGCCGTCCCCAAAGAGGGAGCCATCGGTGACGATAAAATTGGCCAGCTTGCCTTTTTCCAACCCTCCGAGGTGGTCCGTCGCCTGCACCAGTTCTGCCGGGGTGTAGGTCAGCGCTTTCAGGGCGGCGGTGGTGTCGAGCCCGTACTGTACCGCTTTGCGCAAATGCTTGAGGAAGTCGGTCTTCTTTTCCAACCCATCTGCCGTAAAAGCGATGGGGATACCGGCATTGGCCAGGCGGGCAGGATTGGAAGGGGCAAGCTCCCAGTGCTTCAGCTGTGCCAGGGTGACCTGTTGGGCATCGTAAGGGTCGGTCACATCGTAGGCATCCGGGAAGTCGAGGGGGAGAATGAAGGCGGTATTGAGGTTTTTCAGGGCATCCAGGCGCTGATATTCGTCTCCCGTGCCTTTGAAAATATAGGTTTTGTCAAATTCTGCCCCCAGCTTCGCCGCCCGCAGGATTTCCAGCCGGTCGCCAATCGCAAAAAACTGAGGCAGCTCCTGCACGGCATTCCAGGCTTCCAGCGACAGGTTGACCTCTTCGCTTTGCTGTTGGTACCAGCCGGCATCGTAGTAGGTTTGGCGGAGCAGTGCGATCATGCCCATCAGGGAATTGGGATAACTCTGCGTGGAGGTCCCTTTGCTGAAGGCAAGCGCATGGCCGGCCTTTTCGGCGACAATCATTTCGTGGGCGCGTTCGTCCCCCAGCCCTACCAGCGTCATCGTGCCGCGTGAAATCCCATCCATCCGCTGAGCTGCTACGGTACCAAAGCCGATTTGGCGCAGGGTTTTGGCCGCTTTGGCATCCGGGTTGAAATGGGCATGGGCTTCAAAGTCGGGCTTCAACGCTTCATTCCAGCTGTAGGCCCCCTCTTTATTGGACAGCATCTGTGGCTTGCGGTCAGGAGATTTGCCTTCCGCCTTAGGCTCCGGCATGCCGTAGTCGCTGTAGAGGTCGATAAAAGCGGGGTAGATGACCTTGCCTTTGACTTCCACCTCCACAGCGCCCTGTGGTACCTGCCCACCGGCCACCACGGAGACCACATAGCCATCACGGATGACAAGCGTGGCATTTTCCACTTTGGTGTCATAATCGGTGAAAACCGTCGCCCCGGTTAGGGCGTAGTAGCGTTCGCGCGGGTCTTCCACGCCGTTGTTGGGGAAGGTAACCTGTGCGGATAATTGGATGGAGAGCATGCCCAGCAAGAGGAGAATGGTGTTTTTCATACGTATCGCAGTAGTTTGGAACAAAATATAAAAAATCCGGCTTTGTTTAGACTATGTTTGGGGCGGGTTCGTCATGAAAAATCAAGGAATTGTGGTTCTGGCGTCATCTTTTTTGGCGCGTTTGGCGGGCCAAATAAGCTAAAAAAGATGACGCCAGAACCACAATTCCTTGATTTTCAATAGGACTAAGCTCCAAACATAGTCTTAGACTTTCAACCATTAGTTGCTGAAAAGACTTAATAGAAGTATGGAAGCCAAGGAAACTTTTTTGCAGCATCTGCAGCGCAGCCTTTCGCAGGGCACTTTCGTAAACTGACCCTTAGCAAGCCGGGCGGTGCGGACAAGTCGTTTAAGAATGTCTACGCCCGCCTCATCGAGCTGAAGGGGGCGTCGCAGGTGTCCTTTACCCTGCGCTACAGCACCAGGGACATCACGAAGAACCATCCCCCGGAGGAAGCGGTGCCGATGATCGGGCTGTGGCTGGGAGAGGACTTCCTGAATGCAGATTTACTAACCACCGAAGCGGATTACAGCCTGCAGTACAACCGCAAGCGGAAGCCCCGTCTGCATCAGCGGCAGGCCTCAAAAGCGGCACCACCCCCGAAAGCGCACAACAAGCCCAAGCAGTATTTCATCGAAGCTTCCGGCAATGCCTACCTGCAGGCCATGGGCATCACCACTGCTGAAGGCAAGGTACGGGCGGACGGGCAGCGCAAGTTCCGCCAAATCAATAAGTACATCGAGATTGTGGATAGCCTCCTGCAGCAGCACGGAGACTTCCCCCGGCAGCCACATATTGTCGATATGGGCTCGGGCAAGGGTTACCTGACTTTCGCTCTTTATGACCACCTTGTCAACAACCGGGGCTGGCAGCCTTCCATTACAGGTATTGAGCTACGGGAAAACCTGGTCGGCTTTGGCAATGAACTGGCGCCCAAAGTGGGGTTTACCGGGCTGCAGTTCCGCGCCCAGGATATTTTTGAGTACGAGCCAGAGCGCATTGACATGCTCATCGCCCTGCATGCCTGCGACATCGCCACGGATATTGCTATTGCCAAAGGCGTACAGGCGGGAGCGGAGATCATCATCGTGGCGCCCTGCTGCCATAAGCAGGTCCGCAAAGCCATGCAGCCCACCGAAGGCTTACAGCCCATGCTCCGGCACGGCATCCTGCAGGAACGGCAGGCCGAGCTCGTCACCGATGGCATCCGCGCCCTGCTGATGGAAGACCGGGGGTATGAGACCAAGGTATTCGAATTCGTCTCCACCGAGCATACGCCCAAAAACCTGATGATTGTGGGCATTAAGGGCCGCCGCAATGCTTCCGCCCTGGCCGAGGTGGAGCGGATTAAGTCGGACTTTGGGGTGGGGGAGCATTACCTGCAAGGGCTATTGGACTGATAAGGGCATAAAAAAAGCCCTACCAAAAGCAGGGCCCTGAAATATAAAGCTATGAAAACTAAAAAATCTTATAGTTGAACCCATTGGGGCGGTAAAGAGCCCGCCCCAACAGTTCCTGTGTTTTACTCTTTCTCGTCGCTAACTTCGCGACCACCATCAAGGCGGTCCTGAAGTTCTTCGAGCTCTTCCCACTTACCTTCGTGCGCAAGTTTAGCTTGCTTAGCCCAGGTAGCAGGGTCGTGCATCCGGTAGCGGGGACCTGCCTCATCGAGGATCGCCTGTACCTTTTCAGTAGGTGCATTGGCGAGGTCTTCCCAGGTGTGGATACCGCCTTCGTTCAGCAGACCTTCGATTTTCGGGCCTACGCCCTCGACCATCTTCAGGTCATCCTGATTGATTTTCTTACCGGAAGGTAAGGTAATTTTTTCAGATTTGGAAGCTTTTGCCTTTGGCGTTTCTTCTTTTGCCTTTGGAGCAGGTGCTTCTTTCTTTTCAGGAGCCGGAGCCGCTACTGCTGCTGCGCCGTTGCCGTTAGCAGAACCATTAGGCATAACGTTAACGTAAAGGCGGTTCTTGCGGCGGCGGCGGAAGGTTACGGTGCCTTCGATGCCTGCGTGCAGCGTGAAGTCTTTGCCCATGTAAACGTTTTCGCCCGGGTGGTACTTGGTACCGCGCTGACGAACGAGGATGTTGCCGGCTTTAGCGTGCTGGCCTCCGAATAGTTTAACGCCGAGTCTTTTCGATTTACTGTCCCGGCCGTTGTCCGTACTACCTACACCTTTCTTGTGTGCCATGTCTTAAACAATTTTAGGTTTTACAAAAACCGCACCCCTGGCCGGGGATTAAACGGCGATACTGTCGATTTGGATTTGGGTGAAGTGCTGACGGTGGCCGTTCTTACGACGGTAGCCCTTGCGGCGCTTCTTTTTGAAGACGATAACTTTGTCTCCTTTCTGGTGGCCGAGTACCGTAGCGCTTACCTTGGCGTTCAGCGTCGGCGTGCCTACAGAGACTTTGCCGCCGTTGTCGACGAGCAGTACGTCCTCGAAGGATACGTTGTCTCCTTCACTGGCTTCTAGCTGGTGGACGAAAAGCTTCTGCCCTTCCTCAACTTTGAACTGTTGACCAGCTATTTTTACGATTGCGAACATGATTCTATCTGTTTGAAAAGATGAATATTGAAATTGAGGGGCAAAGATACAATACTCGCGCCAGATTACCAAGCCTTTCGGGCTTCCCTACTTTCCTTTGCCCTGCAGGAGCACCAGCAGGGTGTAGAACATGATTTTAAAGTCCAGTGCCAGAGACATATTCTCAATGTAAAGAATGTCAAACTTCAGCCGCTGTAGCATTTGGTCCAGGTTGGAAGCATAGCCATATTTTACCTGTCCCCAGGAGGTGATTCCAGGGCGTACCTTGAGCAGGTGTTTGTAGTGCGGGGCTTCTTTGGTGATCAGGTCAATGAAATACTGCCGTTCCGGCCGCGGGCCAACGAGCGACATGTCCCCTTTCAGCACATTCCAGAACTGCGGCAGCTCATCCAGCCGCCACTTGCGCATCACTGCTCCCCAGGGCGTGCATCGGTTGTCGGTATCGGAGCTTAGTTGTGGCCCATCCTTTTCTGCATCTGTAAACATAGACCGGAATTTGTAGATCATAAAGGGCTTGCCGTTCAGCCCGATGCGTTCCTGCTGAAAAATAATGGGGCCTTGTGAGGACAAGCGTACCCGGGTGGCGATGTACAGGTACAGGGGCGATAGGATCAACAACATCATCGCGGAGGCCGTCAGGTCAATGAGCCGCTTGACCAGGCGTTGCCACTTCGGCATCAGGTCCTGCCGGATTTCGATGAGTACTGCCCCGTAAATGTGGCTCATCTTTACGGTGCCCAGCATAATATCGTACATGTCCGGGATGATCTTGACCAGTACCTGCTCATCAAAATCAAACAGGATGTTAAGCAGCTCCCTGAGGCGATTGTGCTCTGAGGTCTCAATAGCGATGATGACCTCTTCTATATTCAGGTCTATGATACTTTGCTCCAGTACATCCATACCGCCAATCCGGGGCAGGTGAGCGGATAGTTCCTCCTCTTCTGTACCGTTCAGGCTGATGAAGCCGATAAACTTATTGCCCAGCCCTTTCTCCCGGCCACTGATTTCTTCGTAGAGTTCCACGGCTTTTTGGTTGCTGCCAATGATGAGCGTATTGTAGGTGATCAGGCCTTTCTTCAGGCGTTGGCTGGCGCGGGTCAGAATGTACATGCGCACCGTGGCCGTCAACAGGAAGTGCAGCAGGAATAGTGTGGTGAAGGAGGCCCGGTAGGTCGTGTAGTTGGTAACGAAGTCATCCAGAATGAGGGTGAAAAACAGGAAAGTGACCCCCAGAAAACTTAGGAAGAAGGTCCGGGCAAGCGTAGCCAGGCGGGAAAGGCGGTAAATATCCCGGTACTGATCAAAAATGGAGTAGAAAAGCAACCATCCGGTAGGAATAACCAGTACGCCGTACCAGAAATTCGTATCCGTACTGATCACCGACCAGTCCGGTTGAGGGGCTTCCAGCTGCTTGCGGTACACGAAAAAACAAGCCCAGGACAGCATGGCTGTAATGAAGTCTGCCACCTGATATTGCAAGGTGTGCAAACGGCGCTGTCGGTTCATGTTTTTTTGCATGTAGATAAGTTGCTTGGTTCAGGACTGAGCAGTTAGAAATGCAACAGCTTTATATTATCCATCAGGACTACTGCTTCATTCCGTACGAATTGCCCATTCTCAATAGGGATAAGAGCCTGAAAAACAATTTGGTATTCATCAAGCCCGGATTCCACAACGGCAGCGGAAAGGTTGAAGTAGATTTTTTTCCATTCCCCGGAAGCGTTGAAACCAGAAAGGAAAATAGCCTGCCCGTTGCCTATAGTCCCTGCATTGTCAAAGCCAATGATCCCGAAAGTAACCGGCACATCGGATTTATAGTCTACCTCCAGATATACGCTTGTGGTAAAAGGGCCGGTAAGGTCCGCGTAGCGCTCAAAGGTGGCTGCCTCTACAATGGCTGCGGAGGTGTCCAGCTCAATGCGAAGGGAGCGGCCTTCAAAGGCATCTTCATCTACAGATGACATTTGTGAAAGGCTGCCTCGTCGTATTTCGGAAAAAATCTGCGTCCCTTCATTAAAATCCTCAATAAAGGCAAATTTGGTGTTGTCGCTGTAGCGAAAGACCGGGCGGATGGTATCCGTGGTGTTAGGCCCCAGGTCAGCTTGTGTTTCAAAGTTGGCAAAGAAAGGGTAAATATCCGGGCTGTTGCCCAGCCCATTGTCCTTTACGCCGGCCTGCACCACTACTTCGGATACGCCCTCCTCCAGTACGGGCACCGTAGCCGGCAAAGAGTAGGCGCCTACAAAGCTACCGTTTACAGACACCCAGGCTTCGGAGATATTTGAGGAAGCTGAGCCCTCGTCAGCAGCTGTTTGTACACTCACGGAAGGAATGTGCAGGTAAGCTGGGACTGGTTCTTCCGGATTGATGATTTCACAGCTGGTTAGGAAAGCCGCAGCTAAAAACAGAGCGGGTAAGAGGGAAAAGTTTTGCTTTTTCATAGCTTGATAGTTTGTCGGCTCTTATAAGCAAGAGCCAGAATTTAGCGTCAAAGGTTGGGTGGCAGAGGGATTAAAATCCCAAAAACGTTGTCCGGCTTGCCAGATTACACCGCCTTCGTCATTTAACAGACGAAGTCAGGAGGGTGACTTGGCAGCTATCAGCCGCTTTTCGATCTGGTCCATGATCTGATGTGCCAAATCCAGGGCGCGGTAACCATCTTCAATACTGACTACCGGTCGTTCATCCCTTTCAATGCTATGGGCCAGGGACTCCAGCTCCATTTTGATGGCATTGACCGGGGCGGTTTCCGGCATGGAGAGATGGATGTAGCGCTTGCCGCTCTGCGTTTCCAGCTCCATGAGGTTATCCTGTGGCAACTGAGCAGGGTCGGCATCGGTATCGTAAAGGCGGACGACCTGTGCTTCCTTTTCCAGGAAATCGAGGCTGATGTAGGCGTCCTTTTGGAAAAAGCGCACCTTGCGCATCTGCTTCATGGATATTCGGCTGGCGGTAAGATTGGCGATGCAGCCATTCTCAAACTCTATGCGCGCATTGCAAATATCGGCGCTCTCGCTTACCACCGGCACGCCACTTGCACTGATGGATTTCACCGGCGATTTCACGAGGCTTTGAATGATGTCCAAATCGTGGATCATCAAATCCAGGATCACACTGACGTCCGTACCCCGAGGGTTGAAGACCGCCAGGCGGTGTGCCTCAATGAACATGGGGTTGAGTGGCTGATCGCCCAATGCCAGCAGTGCCGGGTTGAAGCGCTCCACATGGCCTACCTGCACCTTTACGCCCTTTTCTTTGGCCAGTTGCAGCAGGGTTTTGGCTTCGTCCATGGTGTTGGTCAGGGGCTTCTCTATAAACAGGTGTTTGCCCTGCCCGATGACCCGTTTGGCGAGCTCAAAGTGGGTGGTGGTTGGTGTCACGATATCGATCACATCCGCTGCAGCGATTAAAGCATCCAGGTCGGTCCAGCGCTGCACGCCATACTGTTCCTCTGCCTGCCGGGCGGCCGCATCATCGGGGTCATAGAAGCCAATCAGTTCGTAAGTCTCCTCCGCCAGCTGAATGCACTTGAGGTGGATTTTACCGAGGTGGCCGGTGCCCAAAACGCCAATCTTTAACATAGGTGGTCCTTTTTTTACGGCTGCAAAAGTAGGGGATTTTCGGCATATTCCCCATTTCACGGTTTACCGGGTGTGTATAACAAATTGCACAAAACACAAAGGCAACCCTCTGCATTTAAGCCCTATGGCTGCTGGGGTAGAGCTTCCCGCTCTGCTCCAGCTTATCCAGGAGAGGCAAACGGCAAATGCTGGCAAGCTATTCAAAAAGTGCAATTTGTTATGCACACGTTTACCGGTAGTACATCAGGATCGCCCCAAAGAGCGTGATCAGCGCAATCAGCACCGTAGCCATGCGCATGGAGTATTGTATATGGCTGGTGAAGGTCTCGATTTCCTCCCGCATATCCGGGTACTTGGGCATCACCTCAGCTTCCATTTTTTCTTTGTTGAACAAGTGCGCCGCGCCAAATTCCACCCGCGCCTTGATCAGCTTGCGGTAGCTCTTCAGCACCTTCACCCGGAAGTAGACATTGACAAACAGCATGGCCACAAACAGGCCGATAACGATAGATATGAGCAGGATGTACATGGTCTGTAGATTCGTTGGTGGACAAAAATACGTTTCTGCGGGGGCTTTGGTTTGAAAAAGAGAGAATTCTGTTGCTGCTTTGAATGGCTTTGGCAACAATTCCCCAAAAATCCTCATTTTAAGGGCAGACAATCATCAAAACCAACGCTAATGAGTCATAAGCCCGCTCTGCTAGTCTCCCTGCTGGCTTTTTTCGCCCAACTAAGCTTCGCACAGCAACCTTTAAGCTACTACCTGCCGGACATTGAATACGATGAGCGAATTCCGACTCCGGAGTCCTTTTTCGGGCATCAGATTGGGGAGTGGCACCTGAGCCACGATAAACTGGTGTACTACATGAAAGCATTGGCGGAAGCCTCTCCCCGCGTGACGTATACCGAGTATGCCCGCAGTTACGAAGGCCGGCCATTGCTTTACCTGACCATCACCTCCCCGGACAATCACAGCCGGCTGGACGAAATACAGGCGCAGCATGTGGCTCTTTCCAACCCGGAAACCAACCGCAAGCCCGCGAAAGAGCAGCCCGTGGTCCTCTATCAGGGCTTTAGCATACATGGCAACGAAGCGAGCGGGGGCAATGCAGCACCTCTGGTTGCCTATTACCTGGCGGCGGGGCAGAGTCCGGAAGTCCTGCAAACCCTGGAAGAGGCGGTTGTTTTGCTTGATCCCTGCTTCAACCCGGATGGCTTCCACCGCTTTTCCACCTGGGTAAATATGCATAAGAACCTGCACCTCACTCCCAACCCTCAGGATCGGGAGTACGACGAAAGCTGGCCCGGCGGCCGCACCAATCACTACTGGTTTGACCTCAACCGCGACTGGCTGCTGGTACAGCATCCGGAAAGCCGGGGCCGCATTGAGGTTTTCCATCAATGGAAGCCCAATGTGCTGACGGACCACCACGAAATGGGCTCCAATGCGACCTTCTTCTTTATGCCGGGTATTCCGTCCCGGACCAACCCCATCACTCCGCCCCTGAATCAGGAGCTGACCGGGCGCATCGGCAATTTTCATGCGGAAGCCCTGGACGACATCGGCTCATTCTACTACACCAAGGAGAGCTACGACGATTTTTACTACGGGAAGGGCTCCACCTACCCGGATGCGAATGGCGGTATTGGCATCCTGTTCGAGCAGGCGAGCTCGCGCGGGCATGTGCAGGAGACGGAGAATGGCCTGCTGACTTTCCCCTTTACCATCCGCAATCAGGTACGCACGGCGATTTCTACCCAAAAGGCGGGGGTGGCGCTGCGTCAGGACCTGCTGCAGTATCAGTATGATTTTTACCGGGAGGGGCTGGAAGATGCGCGGGGCGCCAAAGTCAAAGGCTACGTATTTGGAGCACCGGAAGACCCGGTACGGACTTCGGCTTTTCTCGATCTTTTGCTGAAGCATAAAGTGCAGGTCTATCAGCTGGAGCGGGAGGTGGAAGCTGATGGGGTGGTGTATGCGCCGGGTCAGAGCTATGTGGTGCCTGCAGAACAGGCGCAGTACCGGCTGGTGAGAGGCATGTTTGAGACCATGACCTCCTTTACCGACAGTATTTTTTACGATGTGTCCAGTTGGACGCTGCCCTTGGCTTTTGGCATGGACTACGCGGAGCTGGGCGATGGGCAGTTTAGCAATCGCTTGCTTGGTCAGCTCGTAGAGGCGGTACCGGAAGCTGCTTTTGCTGCTCCGGAGCAAAGTGCCTACGCTTATCTGCTGGAATGGGAAAGCTACTGCGCTCCGAAAGCGTTGTACCAGATTCAGGCAGCTGGCCTGCGCACCAAAGTCGCTACCGAACCCTTTGTGTTAAATGGAAAGGCCTATCAGCGGGGCACAATTTTGGTACCCGTTCAAAATCAGGAAAAGTCTGCCACTGAAATCCATGAGCAAGTCAAAAAGGCAGCGGAGGGCTGTGCGGCGATTACGGCTGTTAATACGGGGTTGACCCCAACGGGCATAGACCTCGGCAGCCGGAGTTTTGAACGGCTGGAGGCGCTGAAGGCCGCCCTGATCGTAGGGGAGGGCGTTTATGCCTATGAAGCGGGCGCGGCCTGGCACCTGCTCGATCAGCGCTACGGCATCCCGCTCACGATGCTGGAAACCAATGAACTTGGACGGGCAGACCTGACCGATTTTAATACGATTATCATGGTCAATGGCAGTTACGGCAGCATTAGCCAAAGCGGCAATAACAACTTGCGCGAATGGGTAAGCGATGGCGGCAACCTGATTGCTGTTAAATCCGCCATTGACTGGGCTGACCGGCAGGGGCTGGCGAAGGTGAGCCCCATTGGAGATGCCCGGGAGGCTTCCGGGCAACGGCCCTACGAAAAGCTTGGTGCGGACCGGGGCTCTGATCGCATTGGTGGTGCCATTATGGAGATCGAAGCTGATCTGAGCCATCCACTGTTTTTTGGGTATTCCCGCTCCTCTATTCCTGTTTTCCAGCGGGGCACTACAGCCTATCGCCCCACCAGCAACCGGTACGCCACGCCTGCCGTTTATGCGGAGCCACCCCTGATTAGTGGATATGCCCGGCCGGAGCATGAGCGCAAGCTGGCGGGAGCTGCTGCCGCTATAGTCAGCGGTGCAGGGCAGGGACGGGTCATCTGCCTGCCTTTTGACCCCAATTTCCGGGCTTTTTGGTACGGCACCAACCGTATTTTCGCCAACGCGCTTTTCTTTAGCGATGCAATTAGTGGCAGCGCAGTGGAGCGGGCGAGTGGAAAGCCGAACGGCCGGTAGCCTAAACTATCAAACCTGATTAATAGCAACAACCATGAAGGCCATATAAGCCCAATCCTATTTCCCGCCTTCGCTGCCACCGGATGTTGATCCGAAAGGGGTGGAAGGGGATATGCCGGAGGTAGCGCCTGAAGGAGCGGATATGGCCTCCTGACGTTATTGAGCTATCTTAACTCTTAACGGAGCCGTTGCAAGATCTCCTCTGACGGGGGCTGTAATTTTTCCGTCTTACCTGCATAATCAAGGAGGTAAAGCACATGGCGCATTGCCGCAATTCTGGCGCGCTCCCGCTCATTGCCTTTGACAACGAACCAGGGGTTGGCCTCAGTGGAAGTCTGTTCGAACATACGCGCTTTGTATGCCGTAAAAGCATCCCATTTTTCCTGGGCAAGGAGGTCGACCGGGCTGACTTTCCATTGCTTAAGGGGGCTCGACAGGCGGTCTTCGATACGGCTGCGCTGCACCTCGGCATCTATGGAAAACCAAAACTTGACCAGAGTAATGCCATCATCGGTGAGCATGCGCTCCACGGTATTGACCTGCTGCATAAACAGCTCGTACTGCGGCTGCGTACAGAAGCCCATGACCGGCTCCACCACCGCCCGGTTGTACCAGCTGCGGTCAAAGAAGACCATTTCCCCGGCATTGGGCAACTGCCGGATATAACGCTGAAAATACCACTGCCCGCGCTCTTCCTCCGAAGGCTTGCCCAGGGCTACGATGCGGTAGTGGCGTGGGTTAAGAAATTGAGAAAAACGGGCAATCGCACTGCCCTTACCGGCGGTATCCCGGCCTTCAAAAAAAATCGCCAGCCGTTGCCCCTGCTCATGAATGTGCTTTTGCAATTTTAGCAGTTCCACCTGCAGGAAATACAACTCGTGTACATAGTCCGGATTGACCCCATAGTGGCGCAGAACGTCCTCGTCAAACTGCTTGTCCTCTCCTTTTTTCAGGCTCATTACTTCTTTAGTTTTACCTCGTAGAGGTCTTTGCGCCGGTCTTTGAGCGTATTCACACTACCGTATTCGTGCAGCTCTTTGAGCAGTTCCAGGTTGACATCCGCAATCACCGTCATCTCGGTATTGGGAGTAGCCTCAGAACGGATGGCATTGGTAGGGAATGCAAAGTCGGAAGGGGTAAAGATGGCAGACTGAGCGTAGTTGATGTCCATATTATTAACGCGGGGCAGATTGCCCACTGCCCCCGCCATGATGACATAGCACTCATTTTCGATCGCCCGCGCCTGCGCACAGAGCCGGACCCGGTTGTAGCCATTCTGTGTATCGGTGAGGAATGGCACGAAGAGCAGCTGCATGCCCTGATCTGCGTAGATGCGGGCCAGCTCCGGAAATTCCACATCGTAGCAGATGAGAATGCCCACCTTGCCGCAGTCGGTATCAAAGACTTTCAGCTCACTGCCTCCCTTCATGCCCCAGGCGTCCCGCTCAGAAGGTGTGATGTGCACTTTCTGGTATTTTTCCCATGTACCATCGCGCCGGCACAGGTAAGACACATTATAGAGATGCCCATCCTCTTCTACTTTAGGCATACTGCCTGTAATGATGTTGACGTTGTAGCTGACGGCAAACTCCGTGAATTTCTCGCGCAGGGCATTGGTATACCCGGCCAGTTCCCGTATGGCACGAGCCTCCCCCAGGTGGTTGTAATCTGCCATAAGGGGCGCTTCGAAAAACTCCGGAAAAAGGATGAAATCGGACTGATAGTCGCTCACGGCGTCTACAAAGTACTCCACCTGCCGGATGAGGGCATCAAAGTTGGGAAACAAGCGCATCTGCCACTGTACGATACCAATACGCACATCCGATTTAGGGACATTGATGAGCTTTTCCTCTTCCTGATAGTAGATGTTGTTCCATTCCAGCAGGGTGGCATACTCTTTCGAGGCTTTGTCCTCCGGCAGGTAATTTTGAATGATTTTACGGACGTGGAAATCATTGGACAGCTGAAAGGTCAGGGTGGGATCGTAGATTTCCCGCATCTTCACCTGATTGATGTACTCCCGTGGCGTCAGCTCATCGGCATATTCCCTGTATTTGGGGATACGCCCTCCGGCAATGATAGAACGCAGGTTGAGCGATTCGCAGAGTTCCTTGCGGGCATCGTACAGCCGCCGCCCCAGGCGCATACCCCGAAACTCAGGGTGTACGAAAAGCTCAATGCCGTAGAGTACATCTCCGTTTTCATCATGTGTATTGAAGGTCTCGTTACCGGTAATCTGATCGTAGGTGTGTTTATCGCCATACTTGTCATAGTTGACGATGATAGAAAGCGCACAGGCCGCCACTTTATCGTCAACGACTACGCAAAGCTGCCCTTCCGGAAAAACCTTGAGCAGTTTTTGTATGGCCTTTTTATTCCAGTGCGTCACCCCACCGCCCGAATAGGCTTGGATCATGGCCTCTTTAAGGCCGATGTAATCATCCAGGGTGAGGTTGCGGAGTTCTATTTTCTTTGTTGCGACTTCCATGTTTCGATTGTTGTACTTCGAATAAACGAGCGGGCAGTGGCCCTTGTTGAGTCTGGTATTAAATTCAGCCCAGTCAGGACCGCAGGATGTAGCCCATGCCGTAGAGTGTTTCGATGAGGCCCTCCGCGCCCAACGCCTTTAGTTTCCGGCGGAGGTTCTTCAGGTGAGCGTACAGAAAATCATACCCATCTATGTCTTCTGCCTCTTCGCCCCAAAGGTAGTCAATCAATTGGTCTTTGCTCACTACGCGATTGCGGTTGCGGGCCAGGAAAAACAGGATGTTAAACTCTTTTTTGGTGAGCTCCAGACGTTGCCCGCCAATCCATACAGTGGCTTCGTCAGGCCGGACAACCAGGCTGTCCAGCCGGAGCTCCCGCTGATACAGCCCGGTGCGGCGGCGTACGATGGCTTTCAGGCGGGCGTGGGCTTCTGCTAAATCATATGGCAGAGAGAGTACGTCATCGTAGCCCGATTCCAGGGCCTCAATCCGATAAGCGGGTAGGGTAGCGGGGGTGAGCAACAGCAGCCCACCCTGCATCTCCTGCTGCCGGAGCAACTGCCCCAGGCGTATGGCGCTGCCTTTTTCGAGCGGCTCTGTTACCACTACAGCATCGAATTCCACCTGTAGCACTTTCTGTACAGCAGCCTTCGGCTGAGCAACCGTTTGGCCCTCCAATCCCTGTCTTTTCAGGTATCGCTGCAGGGCTATTCGGGAGGAGGATTCAGCTCCGATAAGTAAAACCTTCATATTTTTTTATTCAGGGCGGTAAAATTCAGTTTTTATTCAGAATCTGCGCGCTTTTTTGCCTGAAAAAATGAGCAGGAAAGGTAAATCCACAGACAAAGCACGCCCTAAAAAGCGGAGCACTGGGCAGGAGGATGCCCCCCGGCCCAAAAAGGCCGGCAGGGCCAGCAAACCACCAAAATACAACCATCCGCAGTACTGGCTAAGTGAGGAAGCCAATCTGCAATAGCAAATATTATGACCAAAACGATCGCGCTTCTTCAGGAAGCTACATACGAACAGGCTTCTATTGAGATTGCAGAGCGGGGTTATAGCATCATTGATGGCTTTCTCAGCCCTGCAGAAGTGGATCTGATCCTGCAAACCATCCATGCAGAGGAAGCAGAAGGTGCATTCAATCCCGCTGGTGTTGGGCAGGGGGCTGACTTTCAGCGCAACCGGACCATTCGCAGGGATGAAATCCGATGGATAGACCACAATGATCCTCCCGTATCCTGTTTGCCTTACTTTGAACGCCTGCAAAATATGATCCGATACCTCAATCGTACCTGCTACCTGGGGATTCGGGACATGGAGATGCACTTTGCTGTTTACCAGCCGGGTGGTTTTTACAAACGCCACCTCGATGTTTTCCACCGCACGCAGTCGCGTAAGTTGTCCGCTATTTGCTACCTCAATCCGGAATGGACGGCAGCCGATGGTGGCGCCCTGAAACTATACCTGCCTAACGAAGATGGCACAGAAGAGACGCTTACCGTACTGCCGGAAGCCGGACGCCTGATGCTGTTTGAAAGCCATGCCATTGAGCACGAAGTTGAAGTTGCCCACCGCGAACGGTGCAGCATAACCGGTTGGCTCAAGGACGAAACCCAATTATTCTAAACAATGATCCATCCGCATACTCAACTGCAATACATCGACGACCACAAAGGCTATGGTGTATTTGCTACCCGGTTTTTGCCCAAAGGCACCATTACCTACGTCAAAGACAGCCTGGAAATGGAGATCAGCCCGAACACCTACCGGAATCATAATCCCGAAATGCAAGCCGCTATTGAGAAGTATTCCTACATTGACGAACGCGGGTACCGTATTGTCAGCTGGGACTTCGCCAAGTATGTCAATCATTGCTGCAACTGCAACACCATGAGCACCGGCTATGGCTTTGAAATTGCCATTCGTGACATTCAGCCCGGTGAGGAAATCACCGATGAGTACGGCCTCTTCAACCTGACACAGCCTATGGACCTGCAGTGTGCGCATGATTGCTGCCGCAGACAGCTCCGCCCCGAAGATTTTGAGCAATACTATAAGGATTGGGACCTGAAGCTGCGCGATGCCCTGCCCCAAATCTGGAAGGTCGACCAACCGCTCGCAGCCCTGCTCGACGATGGTACTAAAATCGGTGTCGATGCCTTCCTGAATAATCCGGAGGCTTATCGCTCGGTCTACCAACTCAAGGCGCAATCCCTGGAAACTTACACGCCTGGAGACAACGGCATACAATTGCATCTGACCTGACCCATTTGTTTTCTTTGATTTTCGTATTTTGGACTTCCTATCCGCCCCGTAAACAAAGAACAGTTGCGGGGCGTATTTTTTAGGGTTTAGGGCTTACCTTTGTTGCCCCCATGTTCGCTCAGCTAAAAAAAAGTATATGGAATCCACCTACTCTGCACTACCCGATGACGCCCCCGTCATCCGGGAACTCGATTTAGAAGCTGTACCCCAAGGCACTTTACAGCGTTTTTGGCTCCACCTCGTGACCGATGGCATGGGTATGCCCGTATTCATCCCGGTTATAGTGGCAAGAGGTGTGGAAGAGGGCCCGGTAGTGGGGTTGACCGCTGCGGTGCACGGCAATGAGCTCAATGGGATACCGGTGATTCAGCGCCTTTTTCGGGAGATTGATGCCCGGGAAATTAAAGGCACTATAGTAGGTGTGCCTGTGGTGAACCTGCCGAGCTTATTGCGCAAGAAACGGCGCTTCATCGATGGCACTGACCTCAACCATATTATGCCGGGCCGGGAAGACGGCAACGTCAGCCAGGTATATGCTTACCGCATCGTTAACTGGATAGTTGCCAAATTTGACTACCTCATTGACCTGCATACAGCGAGTTTTGGCCGGGTCAATTCCTATTACATCCGGGCAGATATGAGTAGTGAAATTACCCGCCGTATGGCGTTGTTGCAAAACGCTCAGATTATCGTCCATAACCCGCCTTCCGATGGTACGCTCCGTGGGGCTGCCGATGAGTTAGGCATACATGCTATCACACTGGAAGTCGGCAATCCCAATACTTTTCAGAAAGGGCATATTCGCTCCGGGCTTACCGGTATCCATAATGTGCTGGCCCACCTGGGCATGACAGGGGATACGGTGGAAGAGCCGGAAGAGCCTGCAATTCTGTGTAAGGATTCCAGCTGGCTGTATACGGATACGGGGGGGATTCTCACGGTGCAGCCGGGCCTGACGGAGCGCGTTAAAGCCGGGCAGGAAGTCGCCACCCTGCGCAATATCTTCGGGGACTTTATCAAGCGTTACACCGCGCCGCACGATGGGGTGGTCATAGGAAAAAGCGTGAGCCCGATCAATCAGACCGGGGGGCGCATCCTCCACCTGGGCATTCCGATGTAGTACGGCCTGTACTTTTGTCCGCATTCAGTCAATTTGATGGCGCAGGCGTCCCGAAATTTACTTAAATTTGATAGTCTTGCTATCATAATCACAGAAAGAAAATTCATTAGCATGCTTAAAACAATTTTGCCGCTGCTGTTGCTCGGCCTAAATGCGGCTTTCCTGCACGCTCAGGTCATTTACAGCGAACCGGCATTCCCAACTCCCGAAGATGAAGTCACGGTCTTTTTCAACGCCTCGGAAGGCAACGGTGGGCTACAGAACTGTGGGTGCGATGTGTACCTGCACACAGGTGTGATTACCAATCTTAGCTCAAGCCCTGCCGACTGGCGCTATGTGCCGACCACCTGGGGACAGGCCAACGATGACTGGAAGATGACACCGGTGCCCGGGGAGGACAATCTCTACAGCTACACCTTTTCGCCTTCGGTCAACGCCTATTACGGCGTACCCGGCAGTGAGACGGTAGAGCAAATGGCTTTCGTGTTCCGCGATGCTGCCGGTAACCAAACCGGAAGAGCAACGGGCGGTGGCGATATCTTTCTTGAGCTATTCGAAGCTGGGGTTGGTTTTACAGCCGTACTGCAAAGCCCTGCCAGCAATGCCATCATCGCACAAACCGGAGAAACCATACCGGTGCGGGTAGCCATTTCGGAAGAAGCTACTATAACAGTTACCGATAACGGTGAAGAACTGATCTCTGAGGCCACAGCGCTTCTGGAGTATGACCTGATTGCCGGTGAAGCGGGTACCCACCTGGTCGAAATCACGGTAGACAATGGCGAAGAGAGTATCGTGCTGGACTTCGCCTACGCCGTTCCTCTGGATGTTGCCCCTCAGGCTGTGCCTACTGACCTGGAGCCTGGTATCACTTTCGAATCCGGTACCCTCCGCCTGAATCTCTTCGCTCCCAACAAAGAGCACGTCTTCGTCCTCGGCAGCTTCAACGATTACCGCCCGCTGACGGAATACCAAATGACGCCCTCCGCTTCCGGTAACTGGTGGATAGAAATTGATGGACTGGACCCCGAAGGGCCACACACTTTCCAATACCTGGTCGATGGCAGCATCCGGGTGGCAGATCCTTACAGTACGCTGGTGCTGGACCCCGGCAACGACCCCTTTATTGAAGAGGAGGTGTATCCGAACCTGCCCGATTATCCGGATAATGCGCAGGGGATCGTGTCACTGGTAGACCCGCAGGTGGCGGAGTACGACTGGCAGGTGGACAATTTCGAGCGCCCGCCCAAAGAGCGGCTCGTGGTGTATGAGCTGCTGGTACGCGACTTCCTCGAAAGCCACAGCTATACCGATCTGATCGACACCCTTGACTACCTCAAGCGCCTTGGCATCAATGCCATTGAGCTGATGCCGGTGAATGAGTTTGAGGGTAATATCAGCTGGGGCTACAACCCGTCCTTCCACATGGCGCTGGACAAGTACTACGGACCGATTTATGAGTTCAAGCGCTTTGTGGATGTCTGTCACCAACGCGGGTTGGCGGTCATTATCGACGTGGTGTACAACCATGCCTTTAGCCAAAGCCCCCTTGCACAGCTGTATTGGGATGGGAATAACTTCCGCCCAACACCTGACAACCCCTGGCTGAATGAATTTGCCAAGCACCCTTTCAACGTGGGCTACGACTTCAACCACGAAAGCCCGCACACCAGGGAATATGTTAAACGCACTATGCGATACTGGCTGGAGGAAATGCGGGTGGATGGCTTCCGCTTCGACCTTTCCAAAGGATTTACGCAAGTAGAAACCACCGATGTGGGCGCCTGGAGTGCCTATGACCCGTCCCGCTTGGTCATCATCAAAGATTACGCAGATGAAATGTGGGATGCCTCACCGGGCTCCTACGCCATTATGGAGCACCTGGGCGACTGGGCCGAAGAAGTGGAAATGGCTAACTATGGCGAAGGCATGCTGATGTGGAATAACATGCAACCGCAGTACAAAAATGCGGTGCTCGGCTTTGGCTCCAATCTTTCCGGCGCTTCCTACACTCACCGTGGCTGGGATGTACCGGGTATCGTGTCCTACATGGAAAGCCATGATGAGGAGCGGCTGGTGTACGAGGCCCTGGAGTTTGGCAGTTCACAGGGCGACTACAACGTGAGAGAGCTGGAAACGGCGCTGGACCGGGTAGCGGCCGGCGCTACGATGTTCTACACCATACCCGGGCCTAAAATGCTCTGGCAGTTTGGGGAGCTGGGCTATGATTTTTCCATCAACTACTGCGAAGATGGCAGCATCAATCAGGATTGCCGGACCGGCCCCAAGCCTATCCGCTGGGACTTTCTGGAGGAAGAAGGGCGGCGCGACCTTTACGAAACGATGAGCGACCTCATCCTGGTGACGCAGGCCTATGACGTATTTCATACCGATGATATTGAGTTTGACCTGGCGCCTTCCACAAAGGTGATCAAACTGCGGCACGAAAGCATGGATGCCGTGGCTGTCGCCAACTTTGGGGTGACCAATCAGAGTGCTTCTCAGGTATTCACGCAGACGGGCACCTGGTACGAATACTTCACCGGAGAAACCTTTCAGGTGATTACCCCCAATCAGTTGCTGCCGCTGGAGCCAGGAGAATACCGTTTGTATACCACAGAACCGCTGGAAACGCCTACTTCTACTCAGAATGAACGGGCAATTAATGGCTTTGAGCTCCGCGTTGCGCCCAATCCTACCGCCGGCGAGCTTCTCGTGAGCTATGACTTACCAAAGGCAGCGGAAGTACAGCTGGAAGTTGTCAACCTGCAGGGGCAGACCGTACATCAGGAAAACCTGGGGCAGCGCAGCTTTGGCTGGCATGGGGAAGCCCTTGATCTTAAGTTGCCGGCTGGAAGCTATGTGCTGCGTATCATGGCTGGGCAACGGGTAGAGACTACGTTTGTGGTGGTGCAGTAAGGCATCAGTCTATGAAATTATGTGGCGCCGCTTTTGGGAGTGTTTTGCTTCCCGGGAGCGGCGCTTCCTTTTGCACTGTAGTGTGTTTGCCCGCTTTCGTCGGTAAAAAAACAGCGTTGATAGATTAAATCTCTTTAAATCACTGATATTTCCAATCTTTAAGCTGCAATAATTTTAGGCAGGTCAATCCTGCTTTCATTGCCCATCATCTGTTACGTAAATAAAACTGCCCGCAGTGCCTTTCGCTGCGGTATTCATGCCGGTACCATCGGCAAAACACTAAAATGCAGTCCAATATGACGCTATTAACAGGTAATGGGATGCTCAACCGGCAACCGCTCGTCCGTATGTCAGAGCAATTGCAGCAAACGCCACTTAACTTCGACGATCTTATCATTCACTCCCGGCTTAGGGATTTTGACAAATCCGTCAGTGATTCCGGCCTGTCAATCAAGCTGGGGCATATTGGCACGGAGCGTTACTTCTTCAGGAACCGTCAGGTCAGCCTGCAGCGTGGAGAATACCTACTGGTGAACCGCCATCAAACCTTCGATTGTTTTATCCGTAATCCCACGCCGGTGGAGGGCTTTTGCTTTTACCTGAGCCCACGCCTGATTCAGGAAGCTGCCTCAGGCTTGTCGCGCAATACGGAAGATTTGCTGGACCACCCGGCACCGAAGTCCAACAAAGCACCTCGTTTTCTGGAAAAGATTTACCGGACGGATGAGAATGAGCTCGGCCGCTATCTCGAACAACTGCGCCCGGCCCTTGCTGCCCATCAGCAACTCGATTTCAATCAGGTATTTTTTGATGTGGCAACAGCACTCCTGCGCACCCACTGGCGTACCGAACAGGAGATGAGGGGCATTGACTGTGCCCGGCGGTCTACACGGGAAGAACTGTACCGCCGTTTGTGCACCGCCCGGCAGTATATTTATGATAATTACTGTAACGATTTGCAGCTGGAAGAGCTGGCTAAAGCGGCATTGCTATCCAAATATCACTTGCTGCGGACTTACAAGCAGGCATTCGGTATCACGCCTTATCAGCAGGTGCTGGAACTGCGCCTGGAGAAAGCAACTGACCTGGTACAACAAGGTGAAAAACTGAGTAGTGTCGCCCGGGAGCTCGGCTTTTCTGACCGTCGTTCCTTCACCAAGGCTTTTAAGAAGAAGTTTGGGGTCGCGCCTTCTCATTTCCGGGTAGAGCATAAGGGCGCTGTTGCAGCCGTTTAGTTGGTGTAATCCTAGCGTGGGAACTTCATCTTATAGTCCACCTTGATTTTGCCTTTTTTGATGCTGTCCAGCTTTCGGCGGATGAGGCGGCGCTTGATCGGCTTGAGGTGCTCCGTGAACAGGATGCCATCAATGTGGTCGTATTCATGCTGAATGACCCGGGCATTAAATCCGGTGAACACTTCCTCGTGCTCCTCGAAGTTCTCATCCATATAGCGCAGGCGAATCTGTGCAGGGCGCTCCACTTCGCCCCGTACATCCGGAATGCTCAGGCAACCTTCCTCATAGGGCCAGGGATTGCCCCCTTCTTCTACTTTATGGGCATTGATGAAGACTTTTTTAATACCTTCCTCCTCGCTGTCTTTACGCTCGACCTGTGCGGTGTCGACCATGAAAATGCGGATAGAACGGCCAATTTGGGGAGCAGCAAGCCCCACGCCCTCGGCAAAGTACATGGTCTCCCACATATTCTCGATCAGTTCTGCAAGGCCGGGATAGTCCGGCTGTATGTCTTCTGCTTCCTTTTTAAGGACAGGTTGTCCGTAGGCGTAAATGGGCAGTATCATGATTGAATTAGTACCGGTTTTGTTCTAGATAATCCCGCAGGATGAGGACGGCGCTTACTTTGTCTACAAGGCCTTTGTCCTGTCGCTTTTTCCGGCGGGCACCACTTTGACGAATTACAGATTTGGCCTCTTCGGAGGTGAAGCGTTCATCCTGCATAACAACTTCCACTTCGGGAAAAAGTTTGCGCAGCTTCCGGGCCAACCCCACCACCATATGATGGATTTGGGCCGGATTGCCATCCGGATAAAGGGGCTCGCCAACGACGATGGTTTCGACCTCTTCTCTGTTCAGGTAATCCTGCAGATAGGCTTCCAGCCCGGAGGTAGGCACCGTGTCCAACCCGGTCGGGATGATCTGCAGCGGGTCGGTAACTGCCAGCCCGGTGCGCTTAGTGCCATAGTCGATGCTCAGAATCCTTGCCAAACGTAGTGATTTAGGGCGCAAAGGTAAGACAGTTACCGCTAAAAAAGGGCAAACGCATTATTTTTCCTTTTCAAGGGCTTCCATATCCCGGACCAGCAGCCGTTTGCGGTCGAAAGTGAGGATGTCTTTATTGCGCAGCTCGTTGAGGACGGTGGTCACGGTTTGCCGGGAAGTGGCGGTGAGGTTGGCTATTTCCTGATGGGTGAGGAACTTCCGGACCAGCATTTCGTAGCCCACGCGCTGTCCTTTTTTGTGAACCAGGCTGACCAGGTAGTCAATAATGCGGGTACGGGAATCTTTGAAAACGAGTGATTGCAGACGGTTCTCCATTTCCAGCATTCGGGAGCCCATGGTGCGCATCAGGAAGAGGGACAGGGCACTGTGCTCCCGCATCATATCCTGTAGGTCTCCTACCGTCATGATGCAGGTACGGGTCTGCTCCATAGCGTAAGCAAAGTCATGCCGCCTGTTTTCGCCGATCATCGACAGCTCCCCAAATACCTCACCGGGGCCGATAATGGCTTTGGTGACCTCCTTGCCCTGATCGCTGTAGGTGCCGATTTTTACCCGGCCTTCGGTGATGAAGAACATGCGGTCGGCGTATTCATCAGGCAAATAAATATAGCTGCCTTTGTCAAATACTTTGTGCTCGTGGGTATCCAGGTCGCCCCGCTTAATCTTACGCGGGCAGAGGATGCCGCTCAGGTCAATATTTTCCAGGTACCAAAGGGACTGCTCGCTAGTCATAGCCTTTCAGGTTTAGTTTGCGGAGGTGTATAGCTTTGAAAATAAGCTAACCAATGGTTAACGCCGGTTGCGTGCTCCCATTTCAAAGATCATCCGGGGAAAGTGTCCGGCACAGAACATTTACGACAAATAGATGCTGCCCCCCATTGAGTGTGGAATCTCAAATAACCCTATTCATCGGGGCGCAAATCAAACCGTTTTTGCATTTCCTGAAGCAGGGGGTTGGTTTCCCGCATCTCCAGGTATTTCTCTTTGCTGGTCATCAGGCGTTTGGGCTTGGGTGGGGGCTCCGGGGCGCTACTTTTATCGACTTCCACCCGCATCATGATGCCCGGCGCTTTGAGGGTGGCCCGCAGGTGCTCTACCAAGCCGTCTTCCTGCCGTATGGTATTTTCTGCCAGATTGGAGGAGACTGTCACCTGTATTTCCTGTTCACCCAGGAGTGCGAGCTCGGCATTGCGCATGATCACTTTCACCGATTCCTGCTCGCATTGGTCAATGTATTGGCCCCAGGCTTCCTGTGCCCGCTCCAGGGTGATGGGCTCTGCTGTTTCTTCCTTAGTTGTTTGCGCCTCTTCTTCCTTAATTTCAGCCAACATCGCGTCCAGCTTCTTCATCTTGGGCAGGACGTGCTTGGTCTTTTTTACAGGCGTGGGGGCGGCGGGTTTTGTTGCTGAATCCGGTGGTGGGGCTGCAGGCGCTTCTTCCGCAGTTGGGGCGGGCGTCTCCGCTGTAGGGGCCGCTACGGGCTTAGGCGCAGGCTCCGGGACCTGTGGTGGTGGGGCTGAGGTGCTTACGTCAGCCGTTTTTTTTTCCGGGGCAGGCGCAGACAACTGAGCTTCAGACAGCTGAAAGGCCCGGTTGATGTAAGTCATTTTGAGCAGCGCCATTTCAACGTGCAGGCGCTTGTTGCGGGCCAGACGATAGCCCAGGTCACAGTCGTTGGCAATATTCAGGGCGGTGAGGAGCAGTTGGGCGGGCAACAGCCGGGCTTGCTGCTCGTACCGGTCTTTTAGCCCACCGCTGACTTCCAGCAAATCGAGGGTTTGGGCGTCTTTGCACACCAGTACATTACGCAGGTGCTCTGCCAGCCCGTTGATGAAGAGATCAGGGTCAAAACCCTTGCGCAGGATTTCATCAAAAATCAGCAGCATCTGATTGCGGTCCTCCTGCAGCATGGCGTCCACGACCCGGAAATAGTAGTCGTAGTCCAGCACGTTGAGGTTCTCAATGACATCCTCGTAGGTAATGCGGTTGCCACTGAAGGAGACGATGCGGTCAAAAATGGACAGAGCATCCCTTAGTGCGCCGTCTGCCTTTTGTCCGATGATATGCAGGGCATCCGGGTCGGCCTGAATGTCTTCGGTATCGCAAATGCTCTGCAGGTGATCGACCATATCCTGCACCTGTATCCGCCGGAAGTCGAAAATCTGGCACCGGGACAGGATGGTCGGGATAATCTTGTGCTTTTCGGTGGTCGCCAGGATGAAGATGGCGTAGGAAGGCGGTTCCTCCAGGGTCTTCAGAAAGGCATTGAAGGCCTGTTGGGAAAGCATGTGGACCTCATCAATGATGAAAATCTTATACCGGCCCTGCTGCGGCTGAAAGCGCACCTGCTCTATGAGTGCGCGGATGTGCTCCACGCTGTTGTTAGAGGCGGCATCCAGCTCAGTGATGTTGAAGGAGGCATTCTCACTGAAGGACTTGCAAGAGTCGCAAACCCCGCATGGCTCGTGGTCCTCGGTTACATTCTGACAGTTCAGCACCTTGGCCAGGATACGGGCACAGGTGGTTTTGCCGACCCCCCGGGGGCCACAAAAAAGGAATGCATGCGCCAGGTGGTCGTTCTGCAGCGCATTTTTTAGCGTAAGCGAAACGTGCTGTTGGCCCACCACTTCATCGAAGCGGGTAGGGCGGTACTTTCTGGCGGAAACAATAAAATTGCTCATGCATGGCTATTTTCGAGGTATGCAAAGATACAAAATTTCGGGCGTTTACCGGCCAGGTTTGTAGCGGCTGGCATCGAGTAGGGCCTGTGCGTCCTCCAGCGCAATGAGGTCCTGCATCGTCGCCTCCGGGTGTCGTTGCATGTAGGTCCGGACGATCTGCCAGCCCACCCAGTTGGCGGTGCGGCCGGGCGCTTCTTCCGGCATGCCCGGAGAGTGAGGGCTGTAATCCACGAGTTTTCGGATTTTGCGGCTGTCCGTTTCGTACATCAGGTCCTCTTTGATGAAGAAAGCCCACATTTCCAGCTCATTATCGTTTAGCCACTCCACCTGCTCGCCGGTCACTTCCAGTTTGACGCTGTCCGGAGCGTAAGGCAGGAGTTTGTCCAGGATGTAGAGCTTTTTGCCGTTGTTGACCATCAGGTCGATAAGGCGTTGCTGCCGGGGCGGAGGCACGAGCCCGTTGATGAGGGTCTGAATGGCTTTGGAAGTCAGGTGCTGCCGGTTGAAGGTACGGGTGAGGTAAGCGGAAAATGCCGGATCGCGGGGGTTCAGCTTTTGGTAGGGGTAGTCCTCTCCGAGAAAATAATCCAGAGAAACTCCCAGGTCGTTTTCACCGTACACGAAAGCCGCTACCGCGTATTCCGAAATCAGGGTAGAGACAGTGGGCACCGGCTCATCGGGGAAATAATACTGGAAAAACCGGAACGCCTGCTCCAGTTCCTCCTCTATATCTGACAGGTCCGGATAGTGCACCTGTACGGAATCGTAAAGGTTGCGTACCGGCTCGTGCTGCAGGAACCCTTTGACATAGGGAGCGGGCCCATCGGGTGCCATGCGCGGGTCGTTGGCCCGGAGGATGCGGCTAAAGTAAAGGTCGCCCAGTTCCGGATAGTCTTCCATCAGCCCTTCCAGAGCTGCCTGCATGTTATTCGTATCCAGCTGAAAGAGCGCCTGATCGAAGCGCCGGATATCCACCTCCGCTTCGATGCCTGAAACATCGGGTATAAATTCCTGTTCCCCTGTTTGGCAGCCCCAAATCAGGGTGGTTGCTATCAAAAAAGTGAACAAATGCATTCGTTTTGCGCTCATAAAAGTTGAGTTTATAATCTGAAACCGCGAAGCTAATGGTATTGCATTAAACATTAACGTTGTGTTTTTTATATTTTACCGCCACGTTTGACGATGTACGTTTATTTTTGCATCAAGAGCACAGACGCTTCCTGATCATACACCTGCTTACAAAAACTGAAGAAGATGAAAAAAATTGTTGTTTTTGCTGCTTTCCTGATTGGACTTTCCACCTTAGCGGAAGCTCAGCAGGCGGTCCGCTTTGGCTTTCAGGTCAGCCCCGCTTTCAACTGGATGTCTACCGATAAAAACTCCATCAGCACCAATGGTACCAACCTGGGCCTTAAAATGGGGCTGATGGGCGAGTTTTACTTTCAGGAAAACTATGCACTGGCCACAGGCTTAGGGTTTTCTTTCAATTCAGGGGGTACGCTGCTGCACTCCAATACCGGTATCTACTGGGCCAACTCTGAAGTCCCTGCCGATTGTGCCTTCTTCATGGAAGAGCAGCAGGCGCCCAATTTGAAATACTCTATACAGTACGTGGAAATCCCGATCGGGCTGAAAATGCGCACCCGGGAATTCGGCTACATCCGCTACTTTATGGAGCCTAATGTTGGCATCGGTTTCCGCACGCAGGCCAAAGGCGATATTCGCAATGCTGATGATGCTGAAGAATGCAATGACATCAATATCCGGCCAGACGTGCGCCTGCTGAACCTTTTCTGGGGGCTGAATGGCGGCATTGAGTACAGCGTTTCAGAAAGCACTTCTTTGGTGGCAGGCATCGGCCTGCAGTTCGGCTTCACGGATGTGACCAAAGATGATGACACCGTTTACCTGGACAACAGCGTTTCCAATCAGGATGCTGAGGATAGCAAAGGCGTAGCGCGGGGCGTTGTGCTGCGGCTGGGGGTGTTGTTTTAGAGAGGGTTGCACGCAAAGGCCGCAAAGGAAGGGTTTCGCAAAGGCCGCAAAGGAAGAGTTTCGCAAAGGCTGCAGCGCAAGAGGCGCACTTAGAACGCTTAGCGCACTTTGCGTCACCCTCTGTGTACGCTGCGTGAAACTTTCATAGTGGATTTCACGCAAAGGCAGCACAAAGGAAGGGTTTCGCAAAGGCCGCAGCGCAAGAGGCGTATCTGGAATGCTTTGCGCACTTTGCGCTCCCCTTAGCGTACGCTGCGTGAAACCTCACCCCCATCAGCGTGAACCTTTCATCGAACCAGCACTGGATAATTTGCCTGAAAAGCTTTACCTTTGCGGCCCAAAAGCTGCCTGGCGCACTGCCGGGTAGTCTTAAATTCCGGGCACAAAACAAACAGGGTATGAGCACAAACATGGCAGAACTTCAAGACTACCTCGAATTTTTCGTTATACAGGCATTGAAAGAAGATGTGGGCGACGGTGACCATACTTCCCTGGCTTGTATTCCCTCAGATGCGCGGTCAAAGGCCCGCCTGTACGTTAAAGATCCGGGCGTGATCGCCGGGATGGACGTTGCCGCCTACATTTTCCGGCATGTGGACCCCAGCTCAACCTTTACCCTAAAGGTGAAAGACGGTCAGCCCGTCAGTTACGGCGATGTGGCTTTTGAGGTAGAATGTAATGCGCAGGCGTTACTGCGTGCCGAGCGCCTCGTGCTCAATACCATGCAACGCATGACCGGTATCGCTACCCTGAGCAACCGCTTCAAATTTGAGGTGGAAGACCTGAATGTGACCATCCTCGATACGCGTAAGACCACGCCGCTGATCCGCCCATTGGAAAAACTGGCGGTGAAGTTGGGCGGCTGTGACAACTACCGCTTCGGCCTTTTCGACTGGATTATGATCAAGGACAACCACATTGATGCCTGTGGCAGTATTACGGCAGCCATCGAGCGGGTGGCGGCTTATCAAAAGGAAAAAGGTACGGACCTTGGCGTTACAGTGGAGGTCCGCAATCTGGTAGAGCTGCACGAGGTCCTTCAGGTTGGGCAGGTCACCCGTATCCTGCTGGACAACTTTGAACTGCCGCTGATGGAAGAAGCCGTGCACACGGTCAACAAGCGCTTTGAAACAGAGGCTTCCGGCGGCGTCAACATTCACAACGTCCGCGAAGTGGCGCTAACGGGTGTGGACTACGTCTCTGTAGGTGCGCTGACGCACTCGGCTCAGAGTTTGGACTTGAGCTTGAAGGTGGTGGTGGCGTAGGGGAATCGAATTTCCGCGCTGAAGAGAAGTTTTTCCCAATCAGCGCGGAATAGAGATTGTCCAGCCTAATTCTTCTTGATGATTTTGTAAGCCCCCTGTATTCCGAAGTACAACCAATAGGTCCCTGCCGGGAGAGCCGTCAGGTTAATCTGCTGGTCATTTACGGTCTGTTGGCTAATAAGCTGACCGGTTGTACTATAGATGCTGCACGCACCTTCAAAATCCCCTTCTATACTTATGATGCCATCCTTGGTTGGGTTAGGGAAGAGGGTTAGTGGTGCAATTGGTGGGGCTATGGATTGCGTCCCAGTCAAATAGCCAATATCAAAGACCCTTGTAAAGCCTGGCTGTTCACTCTGGAAAGTATTTTCAAAGGATGCACCTGCTACCCGGCTCCCATCAGCAGAAATTGAGACAGCAGAAGCAAATTCATCAGTTCCCAGGTCTCCTTCCAGCCGCAGCCCAATTGGTACATAGGTTTGCCCATTCCATTGATAAACCTGTAAATAACCAACAAATATATCCCAGGTATCACTATGCGGGGCTCCGCAGACAATTCGGTCACCATCAGCAGAAATCGCTACGGTCCAACCCAAGGCATCTACAAATGCTCCGTATAATGGGTCCCCCCTTGGGACCCATTGGCTTTCCTGAAATGAATAAACTTGTACTTTGCCTGCGAGAATGAGATAAGAAGAATCTCGGGGGCTTCCGACCACAAGCATATCGCCATCGGCATTCAGTTCAAGGTCTAAACCAAAATAGTCCTCAAAGTGGTTCCCCCGGAGCGTTTGCCCTTTTTGCACCCAGTCGTTACCATTGAAGCTATAAACGTGTACACTGCCTCCACTGGTACTATCCACACTATTGTAATTTCCGACAGCTAAAATCGTTCCATCGCTATTCAGGCTTACCACCGATGCAAAGGCCCGGTCAGGGTTTTCTGCAACAACAGGCTGTCCAAGCAAAGCCCATTCGGCACCATCCCACTCATAGACCTTCACTTCGCCAAAAGCGTCTTCTGAGGCAGCCTGAGTACCTACTGCAATTCGGTTTCCATCACCTGACATAGCAACGATATGACCAAAACTTATTAAAGCTTGACCTTCCGGGCCGCCTTCCAGCATACTTCCCATCTGTTGCCAATCTTCATCTTCCCAGGTGTACACTCGTACGGCTCCACGCCTTGCAGGGTTGATTTCGAAGTAGCCAGGCAGGCCCGTGACTACCCGGTTGCCATCATCAGAGATGTCAACAGCAAAGCCCTGCTGATCGGCAAACCCGAACGGTTCTTTAAGGGCAGAACCCAACTGCTCCCAGGTGCCATTCCGATATTCCATTACTCTTGCCTGCCCACTGAGCGTCCATTCCCCATCATGAGAAGGGGCTCCAATCACAATACGGCTCCCATCTCCGGAGAGTGCGACAGAAAACCCGCTTTTGTCGCCGGCCTCCTCCCCAAGGATGTCACTTCCTGCCTGTATTTGAGCGGGAAGGAGGGTGGCTGCACAATAACAATAAAGGAGCGTGAGAAAAAGCTGTTTCATAAGTTTTGAATTTTGAGGTTAGCGTTTTTACGATTATAGGGGTTGAAACAGTTCCAACACTTTAACTTGAGGGTACACACTTCCCTTTTCCTTAGTATCCGTTGTATAAGTTAGAATGAAGTGCTTCATAATTCGTGGATTCAAGTAATAGAGGTGGCTAAACTCCTTCACGAGACCGCAAGGCTGCTAAAAGAGCTGAGCGGCAACAGATAAGCTCACACCCAAACCACAAACACCCGCTTCCCCTCCACTTCCTCCCACCCATGCGCCGGCACGTCCCCCTGACGGCGTGGGTCGAAGATGAGGAGGTAGCCTTCATCCATGCCTTGCCGCTGCAGGTAGTCCGCGAGTTGCAGCAAACCGCGCTGATGCGCCTGCTCCCCGTACCAGCGTTTGAGCTCTATGATGTATTTGTGGTGATTGTAGGTGACAACGACATCCAGCCGCTTTTCTTCGGAGATTTGTGCCTCCTTAAAGTCGTGCCCTTTGCCATTGATGATGGGCTTTAGAAAGGCCAGGAAGACGAGGCGCCAGTGCCGTTCCAGAAAATGCTCGTCCCGTTTGCTGTGCTGCTCGCGCAGGTACTGCTGGAAACGGAGCAGTGCCCGCTCCAGGTCGAGCCCCTGTCCATCGGGGGTAGTGTAGAGTCCCGGAGAAACCTCTTGTTCCTGACTGAGTTGTTCCCGATAGTACTTTGCCGTCATGTAGCTGTACAGGCGTTGCTCATAAATTCTGTTGTGAATGCTGAGCCGCCCGTTAGACTTGAAAATACCGTATAAACGCCCCATTGCCGTTATGGGCTCATCCGGATTGAAAGGTATGTTTGCTCCATTTATAATCACCTGAAAAGCCAGGTTGTACAGTTCCGGATTGTTCTCGAGGTTTTTGATCAGGCTCTCGAAGTTGGTATTGTCTTCCCGCAGCAATTGCTGTACGGCTTGCTCCAGGTCGGCTTCAGTTAATGCTTTTTCTGTTTTTGCCAATAGGATGTCCTCCGCCATGATTTTGCAAAGCTTGCTCACCAGAAAGGGATAGCCGGAGGTGTAATAGTATAGCCTATTCGCCAGATGCGGAGCATTGAGTTGCACGTGCTGTTCCTGTGCGAAGTCCTCCAGCATAGGCACGATCTCCTCTGGCAGAAAGCTCATCGTCACTTTGAAATCGGCAGCGATATTCCAGGGGCTGTTGTATTGCCCGGTATTGTCTTCTCCCGGCCGGATTCTGGATTTCAGGGACTTTACATCATGTACGCCCGCGAGTACCACACTGTGAAAGGTCGCATGCTGGGGAGAGAACCGGTCGAGGTATTTGCTCCGCAGCATGCCCAGAAAGCGGAGGAAGGGCCAGTAGTTGCTGCTTGCATCCACTTCGTCGATGAGCAGGACCAGTTTTTTCTTCGACCGATGCGCCAGGTGTGTGATTAGCCTTGACAGCCCATCCATTCCATCGGCCTCCGCCTCTTTTTCCCGAATAACTTCAAATAGTTGTTTATCCTGATATTCCAGGGTTGTTTTCATATGGTTGAGCACCATTTGCGCAAAAGCAGCGTCTGTTTCATGCCACTTACTGTCAATGCCCTGAAAGTTCATTCTTATGGGGAGGTACGCACTGCTGTTTGAAAGCGCATCGTTTAGTGTAGCCAGCATGGTGGTTTTGCCGTACTGCCGGGGCCGGTTGATGGTGAAATACCGGCCTTTCTCCACCATTTCCAAAATATGCCCGAGTTTGGCGCTAATGTCCGCCATATAATGCATAGCAGGATAGCAAGTACCCGTGACATTGAATTCCTTAGCCATATTCAACTTTTCTATACTCGCTAAAGGTACGGAAAATAATACCATCAATTGTGTCCTCTTGGTTGTAAAACAAAGCCCCGCCAAGCTGATCCATTGGTCACTTAGCGGGGCTGCTGTTTGTAATCAGGTCCTGTTGGTTTCACACCGGATAGCCTTTCATGGTCATCCAAAGGAGTAGGCAAAAAGATGCCAGGGCCAGCCAGAACCGGATGTCCTGATAGAGGCGGTAAGTACGCTCTTGCATGGTATTGAAGTTGGTTTAAGCAATAGATAAATGCGCTGCAGAAATTTTCGCTCAGCGATGCTGATTGGTCCTACTAAGCAGGCGAAATATTTACTTCAAAAACGATGCCATAGTGGTTTTTTGTAATGTGAGTGTTGGATGGGGCAGGAGGGTTCACGCAAAGGGAGGGAAAGATCGCGCAAAGTTCGCAGCGTGAGGGCCGTCCTCGGGAATGCTTCGCGCACTTAGCGTGCACCTTAGCGTACGCTGCATGAAACCTTCATACGGTAGTTCACGCAAAGGGGAGGAAGGGTTTCGCAAAGTTCGCAGCGTAAGGGCAACCTCCGTAATACCCCGCGTGCGCTGCTTGAAACTTCGCGCTCCCCGCGTGCACCTTAGCGTCCGCTGCGTGAATCCCATTTCGGGCAACCTACCGTGCAGCCAGTGCCTGATTGATCCGCCGCACCAGCCCCGGGCCTTCGTATACGAGGCCGGAGTAGATTTGGATGAGGTCAGCGCCGGCATCCAGTTTCTCGATGGCATCCTCAGGGCTGCTAATACCGCCTACGCCGATGATTTTGAAAGCACCGTTGCTGCGCTGTGCCAGGTACCGAATGACCTCAGTTGCGCGCGCTTTGACAGGCTGACCGCTGAGCCCTCCTGCACCTATGGCTTCCACTTTTGCGGCGGGCGTGGTCAGGCCTTCCCGGCTGATCGTGGTATTGGTGGCAATGAGGCCATCGAGCTGCGTCTCCCGGGCAATATCGAGGATGTCGTCCAGTTGCCCATTGGTGAGGTCCGGAGCGATTTTGAGGATTAGGGGCTTAGGGGCCGGCTTAGCCCGGTTGAGATCCTGCAACAGTTGAAGCAGCTTTGACAGAGGCTCTTTTTCCTGAAGATCGCGCAGGTTGGGCGTATTGGGCGAACTGACGTTGACCACAAAGTAGTCAACGTAGGGAAATAACGCTTCGAAGCATTTGACATAATCATCAGCCGCCTGCTCGTTGGGGGTCACTTTGTTTTTGCCAATATTGCCGCCAATGATAACGCCTTTGGGCTTGCCGTACCGCTTTAGGCGTTCTACCAGGGCTTCCACGCCATCGTTGTTGAAGCCCATCCGGTTGATGAGGCCCTCGTCAGCCGGAAGGCGGAACAGGCGGGGCTGCGGGTTGCCGTCCTGCCCCTTTGGCGTAACGGTGCCGACCTCAATAAAGCCAAAACCAAGGTTGGCCATCGTCCTGTAGTGCTTCCCGTCCTTGTCAAATCCGGCGGCGAGGCCTACGGGGTTCTCAAAAGTCAGCCCGAAGAGCTCACGGCGCAGGGCAGGATGCTTATAGCGGTATAGACGCCGCAGCAACGTGCCGACGCCAGGCACCGACAATCCAAAATTGAAAAGGCTAAGGGTAATATGATGGGCCCGCTCCGGCGAGAAGCGGAAGAAGAAAGGTTTGAGCAGGGATTTATACACGGCTTTTAGTCGCAAAAATAGGCGATTGCGGGCATAAAAAAAGGCCAGGTAGCATTTTTCTACCCAGCCGGAATCATAATCCCAAAAACTATTCTTGATCAGACTTTTCAGACAAGCCTGGTTTAATCATGTATTGTAGTTTCACAAATATACTTATTTGTTCATTTACCGCCAAATGAATTGAGCGCTATAGACAAAAAAAGTGGTACAGTGCCCGAATTTCCTGCTTTTATTTAGAGGCACCCTCTTCTGCACGCACCAGAAGCTGAAAGCCGTTTCCGTGAATATTGACGATTTCAATGTTTCCGTCTCTCTTCAGGTACTTGCGGAGCTTGGTGACGAATACGTCCATACTACGCGCTGTGAAGTAATTGTCTTCCCCCCAAATCTTAGTCAGGGCTTCCGAGCGTGGCAGAATGTCGTTCATGTACATGGCAAACATCCGCAACAGTTGTGCCTCCTTTGGCGACAGCTTATTTTCTTCTTCTTCCGGGCCATCGGGGTCAAACGTCAGGATACGTAAGGGGAAGTTGAAGTGATACTTGCCGATGCTGAACTCCTTGATTTCTTCCCTGGGGTCCGCTTTTGCCTGACTCCTCTTGAGAATAGCCTGAATGCGGTAAAGCAGCTCTTCAGAATTAAAGGGTTTGGAAATGTAGTCATCAGCTCCGATTTTAAAACCTTTGACTACATCCTCCTTCATCGTCTTTGCTGTGAGGAAGATGATGGGCATCTCCTCATCCTTTTCACGGATTTCCTTAGCCAGGGTGAACCCATCTTTTTTGGGCATCATGACATCAAAAATGCACAAATCATAGGTGCCGTCATTATATTTTTCCAAACCCTGCTCCCCGTCGGTTGCGAGGGTAACGTCATAGTCGTGCATTTCCAGATAGGAGCGCAGGACATCGCCAAAATTTTGGTCATCTTCTACCAGAAGTATCTTGTTTTCTGCCATAGTCGGAGGTTTTCTGTTCTGGAGTTTGTTTTGTTGCGGACAGCCGGGCGCCGCAGCGTTAACTTATTGTTTGCAGGGAAAGAAGAGCGTGAAGCTACTGCCTTTGCCCAATTCACTTTTCACATCAATTTGCCCCTGATGGGCGGTCATCATCGCTTTGACATAGCTTAAGCCCAGGCCAAAACCTTTTACATCATGTACGTCACCGGTGTGCACACGGTAGAATTTGTCAAAGATATGCTTACGCTGCTCTTTGTTCATACCGATGCCTTTGTCAGAAATGGTGACTTCCACACCGTTGGGCACGTTACGGGTATGTACGGAAATTTCCGGTTCATCAGGCGAATACTTATTCGCGTTGTCCAGCAGATTGTTGATGATATTCGAGATATGGATGTTATCCCCCTCGATCATCGGGTTGCTGGCTTCCAGTTCGGCCCAGGCTTTGCCGCCCTTTTTCTCTACCTGCAAGCTGATGTTTTCTACCGCATTATGAATAATGTCATGCAAATTGACATCAGAAACTTTGAGTGAAAAGTCCTTTTTGTCAATCAAAGCCATCTGTAGAACTTTCTCTACCTGACTATTCATACGTTTATTTTCCTGTTTTATTATGTTGGCGAAGCGCCCGACTTTGTCTGCTTTACCTGCGATCATCGGACTTATGATGGAATCGGCGGCCAGGGAAATCGTTGCGATCGGCGTTTTGAACTCATGTGTCATGTTGTTGATGAAGTCCGTCTTCATGGACGAGAGCTTCTTTTGCCGGAAGATCACATTGATGGTGTAAGCAAAGCAAAAGAGGATAATCGTGGTGAATACAATTGACCCTAAGAAGTTGAGCCACAGGGAACGCCAGACAAAACTGGTGCGTTGCGGGAAGTGGATCATCAGCATGCCGGGCGCCGTTGCATCTTCCGGAAACAGGTCCACTTTATAGCGGGAGTTAAAGATAGTCCGGAAGCCAGGCAAAATTTCCTTTGGCTGATCGTCCTCAACCACGTAGTGCCCGTCAGCAATAATAAAACTGTTTTTTTCTCTGGAGAAAATCCCGTAACTGTATTCGGTATCTATGCCCCGGTTAGAAAGTTCCTGTTTGAGGAATTTGTCGAGTTGCTTCAGCTTAATCCGTTCTTCTAACGGAATGCCCCGGGCGCTTTGTTCGAAAATCACCATCAGCTTGCGGTAAGTGTCCTTACGTTTAATGCATTCCGGGGAGCTGCAGTCGTTGAGCAGCTCTGCAGTGAGCCAGTTGAGCCAGGCGCCCCTGCTCACCTGATTGCCGCCATTGGCCATGTCGGAGGGACTCCAGTTGAAGTTGGGGGGCAGGTTGTCGGGCAGGTCAAGTTTTGCCCCATTCATTTCCTGGTAGTAGGCATTTTGGAACCCATTCAGGGAGTACTGAAGTACCTCCTGACTCTCCTCGGTTTCCAGCCTGCGGGTCACTGCATTGAGCGCGGCATAAATGTTTTTCTCAAAGCGTTCTTCGTTAACAGCAACGGCTGTACGGATGAGGTCCATCTGTAGAATCACTACGCCCAAAACAGCGGCACTCATCAGCCCGATTATCGCCCAGATTGCTTTTTTATTCATAAAGAACGGCCTTCTTGATTTGTACTTTTTAGCTCGCCTGCTACCAGGCAAATTGATACTTTGACTACCCAACAGGAACTAAACTCTTAAAGTTAAGCATTCCTATCAGGGTGAAGCCCTGTTTAACAGACCTTTAACGCCGGGGGACAATATGTCGTTTTATCCGGACAAATAACTCGCTTTGTAATCTGGGCGACATTTCATTCGCATTAATAAATTCCTGATGATTGGTAGTTCAGAATGCAAATTCAATATTTTTTTTGGCAAGTGGGCAATGAATTTGAAGTATGTTTTTTGTTTTGCTTTGGGACAAAGCCTCGTACTCCAAAGAAAAGGTGCGGTTTCGGGGCCATCTTGTTAAATTATTTCTTTACTGCCCTTCGATTTGGTATATTTGCTAAAGTTTAAACAATGAATTGCCCAAGCTGCCCCGGATATAAAATGCTCTGCGCGCTATTGGCCGTTGCTGTCCAATTCGTGTAAAGCACCCCACTAAACCTACCAAAAGAATCAAATAAGCACACACCTAAAATAATTATTATCGCCCAAAAACCATGACGGCGCTGCTGCTTCTTTGTATGCAACGATCATCTCCTGATGGAGATAACGGAAGAAATCATTTGGTTCGTTCAAGACTTTGATTGCATAACATGAAGAGAAATCTACTCCTTTGCCTTTTGACGCTGACTACTATCTCACTTTGGGCACAACAACCCCCCGGACCATGCCCTCCCGGTGAGCCGGCGCTTGCCAACAACTGTGGTGCAGCTTGCGTACTTTGTGACTTTACGACGTTCACAAGTAGTAACGATAACCCCAATACCGGGCAACAGGTACCCCCTGATTTTTGCCCTGGTCAGCCCATTCAGCCCCACAACGTTCAATGGGTGGGCTTTGTCGCTGGTACACCCAATATATCGATGAATGTACTTGTGGAAAACTGCAATGATGGGAATGGACTGCAAATCGGAGTTTGGGGTACTTCCGATTGCTCATCGTTTAACCTCGTCTCACAGTGTTCTTACCAGGTCAACCCCAATACCCCTACGCCATTTAATATGACCGGGCTTACCGTTGGAGCAACTTATTTCTTCATTGTGGATGGCTTCGATGATGACGTATGCGACTTCACCGTCAACGTCACTTCCGGTAGTACTACCGTCCCACCGGTGTCGGGTGTTCCCAACATCATACCCACCACGCCTCCGCCATACTGCCCGGGCAGCACAGTGACTTTATCTGTCAACGGCGTGCAAAATGCCGGTGCCTACCAGTGGACGGTCAATGGCACACCGGTTAATCAGGGCAACCAGGAAACAGTGACAATTAACCTGCCAGATGAGGCGAACTACACCATTTGTGTTACGCCGAGTAACGCCTGTAATGGTGCGGGCATCCCCAACTGTACCACTATCTCAACTACACCGCCCCCAACCGAAATGATCACCGAAGTGATCTGCCAGGATGAAGCGCCGTATACCTATCAGGGCTCTCCGCCTTTCTTTGAGACGGGAGTTTATAACTTTTCCTATTTTCAGAATGGCTGTCAGCAACCGGTGCAGCTGGACTTAACCGTAATCCCTCCTATCCCGCCCACTTTAATTACGGCGGAAATCTGCGAGGATGAAACCTACATCTTCCAGGGTACTCCGCTTAACCAAACCGGTCAGTACGAAGAAACGCTGACGACTGCTGATGGATGCGATAGTACCGTCATCCTCAACCTTACCGTAAACCCCAATACCTTTCAAAATATAGGGGAGGTCTTTATTTGTGAAACCCTTTTACCCTACATGGCCGGAGGGCCGGGGGGCGTGCCCATTTCACAGCCTGGCCCCTTTCAGGTGATACTTCCTAATGCCTTCGGGTGTGATCAGGTCACTGTGGGGTTCCTAACAATTACCTCGCCGGGTCTCATCATTGTAGATACAACCGTTTGTGAAGGAGAGCTTGTTGTGATCGGCGACCTGTTTAATGGTGGCTCCACTTTCACTGAAACGGGCTTCTACTCGGGAAATTTCACTGATCCGGGTGGATGTCAGAGTACTTTTCAGCTGGACCTCACCGTTTATGACCCGGTAACCAATATAGACACCACCATCTGTAACGGAGAGTCACTGACTGTGGGCGGTAATGAGTACAGTGCCGGCACAACGGATTTAGAAATCACGCTTCCTTCACAAACACCGGGTATCGATTGTGATAGTACTGTGATTTTAAACCTTACCATTCTTGACCCTATCGAAACTTTTCTGGAGGAAGAAATCTGCGAAGGGGACACCGCTATGGTAGGCTCCGAAATTTTCACCACAACCGGGGAGTACACCGTTCTGCTGCAGGCCAGCAACGGGTGCGACAGTACCGTCTTCCTTGACCTGCTCGTCAACCCCAACGTTGAAACAACGATCACGCCGGAGGTGTGCTTTGGAGATGATTTTGTGCTCGGAGACTCTACCTTCACGGCCACCGGCACTTATGAAGTACCGCTGATGACCACTGAGGGCTGCGATAGTACCGTTATTGTTGAGCTCACCGTCAAGCCGGAAATTACAACAACGCTCGACGAATCCATTTGTGAAGGAGACGCTTTCACGGTAGGAGGCATGAGTTTTGATACTACGGGTACCTATGACGTGGTATTGACCGCAGCGGATGGTTGCGACAGTACCGTCACCCTGAACCTTGACGTCATCCCAACCGTATTTACAACGCTCGATGAAGAAGTATGTAATGGTGGCAGTTTCACAGTGGGCACTTCCACTTACGATGTGACGGGCACCTACATGGATACGCTCCCGGCAATAAACACGGGCTGCGATAGTGTTATCACCCTGAACCTGACTGTCCTCGACCCGATTATTGAGGACATCACCCGTAAGGTGTGTACCGGACAGGCAGTAATGGTGGGAAGCAGCACCTACGATTCGCCGGGTATGTATACCGACACCCTGATGACGCCTGAGGGCTGCGACAGTATCGTCAATTTAACGCTTACGATCGAAGATGTGATCCGGGATACACTGTCCACCTCTATATGTGAAGGAGAAGTCTTCACCGTAGCCGGCACCGATTATGATGCGACCGGGCTTTATCCTAATGACTTTGTTACGGCTTCGGGCTGTGATAGTGTCTTTTACCTGAACCTCACGGTTGTCCCGACCCGTATTACCGATATAGACAGCACCATTTGTGATGGGGAAAGCGTAACCATTCTGGGCAACGACTATACCACCACAGGCATGTTTGAAGACGTGACCACGGCGGTGGAAACGGGTTGCGACAGTATTGTCCGGCTCAACCTTACGGTGCTGAATGTCCCACGGACCGACCTTACAGAATCCATCTGTGACGGGGAGACTTATACGGTAGGTACCTCAGATTATACCACGACTGGTATGTACGCAGATACCTTACAGGCGGCGAATGGCTGCGACAGTATCATCACGCTGGACCTTACCGTGCTTGATGTACCGGAAATAGGCCTTACCGAGTCAATTTGTGATGGAGAAACGTACACGGTAGGCACTTCTGATTATACCGCATCCGGATTCTACACAGACACCCTTGTGGCGGCAAATGGCTGTGATAGCATCGTAATGCTGGACCTGACGGTACTCAATGTACCTGAAGTTGACCTGGTAGAAAGCATTTGTCAGTTCGAGTCTTACGAAGTGGGCCCATCCAGCTACACCATGAGCGGGAGCTATGTGGATACGCTCGTTGCGGCAAATGGCTGCGATAGTATTGTCAGCCTTGAACTGACAGTATTCCCCGTGAAGCGGGACACCCTGGATATTACCATTTGCAATGCCTCTTCCTACACGGTTGGTAGCAACACCTACAACGTGGAAGGCACCTACGTAGATACCCTCAGTTCTAACCTGACGGGCTGTGACAGTATTGTTACCCTGAACCTGATGGTACGCGATTTCTTCGAAATCAATCTGAACCGCACAGTATGCGAAGGAGAGTCTTTCACAGTGGGTACAACGCCTTACGACTCCACCGGGATGTACTCTCAGACCTTCATTTCCGTGGAGGGCTGCGATAGTATTGTGAATCTCAATCTTACCGTCATTCCATTCCCACGGACCGACCTGGCACCTGTCATTTGCGAAGGGGATACTTTTAATGTGGCGGGCAATCCTTATTTCCAGACCGGCGTGTATATGGATACGCTGACTTCCTTTGTCTCAGGCTGCGACAGTATTATTACCCTTGACCTTACCGTCAATCCAACGCTGTTTACCAGTCTTACAGAAGAAATTTGCGATTACGAAACTTACACTGTAGGCACTTCGGTCTACAATACCACAGGGATTTATACAGATACCCTCAGTTCGGTGGTGACCGGCTGCGATAGTATCGTTACCCTGGACCTGACAGTGCACCCTACGCTGTTTACTGATCTGACGGAGGAAATTTGCGATGGGGAGACTTACACGGTTGGCACTTCTGACTACACCACGAGCGGAAACTATGTGGATACCCTTAGCTCAGTTGTCACAGGCTGCGACAGTATTATCACACTGGACCTGACGGTGTATCCCATCCCGATGACGAGCCTGACGGAAATTGTTTGTTTTGGTGATACCTATACCGTTGGTACTTCCACCTATGATGCCACTGGCAACTTTGTGGATACGTTGACCTCAGCGGTGACCGGCTGCGATAGTATTGTCATGCTCGACCTGACGGTACGGGAGGAAATCCGAACGGAGCTGGTGCAGGAGATTTGCGACTATGAGACCTTCTCCGTTGGCAACAGTACCTACAATACTACTGGTATGTACGCGGATACGCTCACCTCGATCGCCACTGGCTGCGACAGTATCGTCACGCTTGACCTGACCGTACACCCGACCTTGTTCACCGAGCTGACGGAGGAAATCTGTGATTACGAAACCTTCACGGTGGGCAGTAGTACTTACAATACGACCGGCGTGCATGTAGATACGCTCAGCTCGGTAGTGACCGGCTGCGACAGTATCGTCACGCTTGACCTGACCGTGCATCCGACCTTGTTCACCGAACTGACGGAGGAAATTTGCGATGGGGAGACTTATACCGTTGGCACTTCTGATTACACGACGAGCGGGAACTATGTGGATACGCTCAGTTCGGTCGTCACCGGCTGCGACAGTATCATTACGCTGGATCTGACGGTGCACCCCATTCCGATGACGAACCTGACGGAAATCGTTTGCTTTGGCGATACCTATACCGTTGGCACTTCTACCTACGATGCCACTGGGAACTATGTGGACACGCTCAGCTCGGTCATCACCGGCTGCGACAGCATAGTTACTCTTGACCTGACAGTTCGGGAGGAAATCCGCACGGAACTGGTACAGGAGATTTGCGACTACGAGACCTTCTCCGTTGGTAACAGCAATTATAATACCACTGGTATGTACGCGGATACGCTTACCTCGGTAGCCACCGGTTGCGACAGCATCGTCACGCTGGATCTGACGGTGTACCCGACGCTGTTCACTGAACTGACGGAGGAAATCTGCGACTACGAGACCTTTACAGTGGGCAGCAGCACCTATAATACGACCGGCGTGCATGTAGATACGCTCAGTTCGGTGGAGACCGGTTGCGATAGTATCGTTACCCTCAACCTGACGGTGCACCCAACCCTGTTTACCTCACTCACACAGGAGATTTGCGATGGCGAGAGCTTTGGCGTCGGCACATCTACCTACACTACAAGCGGCACTTTCGTAGACACGCTTAGCTCAATGGTGACGGGCTGCGACAGTATCATCACCCTGGACCTGACCGTGTACCCGATCGAAATGACTATGCTTACGGAAGAGATTTGCGAAAGCGAAACCTTTAGTGTTGGGTCCTCGACCTACAGCGAGGCAGGCAGTTATACAGATACGCTGACCTCGGTGGTGACTGGATGTGATAGTATCGTCATGCTCGATCTGGTCGTTAATCCCGAGTACGAAATTACTTTACAGGAGAATATCTGCGACGGAGAGTCCTTCCCTGTTGGTGCAGAAAGCTTCTCGCAAACGGGCACTTATACCGTTCCACTGACTACGGCAGCGGGCTGTGACAGTATCGTCACCCTTGAGCTATCCGTCTTCCCCTGCGAGCTGCAGTTTGCCAACGAAGCAACGGATGTCAGCTGTTTCAACGACTCCGACGGGGAGGTAGCTTTTGAAGTGCTGGTAGGTACGCCGCCCTATACCTTTACCTGGCAGGCGCTGCCGGGAGGGCTGCCCAATGGCAACGGCACTATTGATGGCAACAACCTTGAAGAAGTCATTGACCAATTGCCGGCCGGTACCTATCGTATTGATGTGGTGGACAGCTCTCCATTTGAAATTTCCGGCAGCTTCCAGGTCGTAGTGGCACAACCAGAGCCTGTCGATATTGAGTTGCTGCTTTCCGAATACAATCAGTTCAACGTGAGCTGCGCATCCGAAACAGATGGCTTTATTAATGGTATTGTTACCGGTGGCATCCCACCTTACAGTTATACCTGGAGCAATGGAAGCCGCCTGGATGGCATTGATGAGCTCGGCGCTGGCACTTACAGCCTTACCGTAACGGATGCTAACGGGTGTACTGCTTCAGCAGAAGCAACACTAATTGAACCTGAAGGCTTGAATGTCGCTCTAAGTGTTACCGATCCCCTTTGCTTTGGCGATGAGGCAGGCGTGGTCAGTGTTGACGCAGTGGAAGGAGGGGTCACTCCATATGTCTATGGTATAGATGGCTCTCCAATGTCAGGCAGCCCACTGTTTACCAACCTGACCATCGGCTCACACCTTGTACAGGTGCAGGATGCGAATGGTTGTACAGATTTACAAGAGGTTATTGTCAATCAGCCGGAAGAGCTAATCGTTGATCTGGGCGATGATATAGACATCGAGCTGGGTGAAAGTGTAGAACTCTACGCAGAGACTACCAACGATGATATGATTGCGCAGTACATTTGGCGTATTGATACAGCTGCACGCCCCTCCTGCCTGGATTGTGTCGATCCGTTGATCACGCCGCAGGTGACGATGTCTTATTTCGTTACCGTAATTGATGAGAACAACTGTCAGGCAACCGATCAGATCACGGTATTCGTAGACAAAGACCGGGATGTTTTCATTCCGAATGTCTTCTCGCCTAATGGAGATGGCAGCAATGATGTCTTTACCATCTTTGCGGGGCCTGAGGTCATCCGGGTCAACAGCTTCCAGGTTTACAACCGGTGGGGTGAACCGATGTACGAAATCTACGACTTCCCGGCTAATGATCCTACCTTCGGCTGGGATGGCACTCACCGGGGCGAACTAATGAACGGGGGCGTCTACGTCTACGTCGCTGAGATTGAGTTCGTGGATGGTGTCATTGAACTATACAAAGGCGATGTCCTGCTGATGCGGTAATGCCCTGTGATTTCAATAGACTTATGCAAAAGCCCGGCTGCCAAACGTTAGCCGGGCTTTTGTGTGTGGAGAGCATAACGATAAGGCCGGATACTAAAAAGAAAACCGGAAGCTTGCTCTGTGCAAACTTCCGGTTAACAAGGTCTTTTAGAGAAAGCCGTTCTTACAGGTGGCGCTCAGCGTGGTAGCTGGAACGGACCAAAGGCGCGCTTTCCACAAAGTCAAAGCCTTTAGACAGGCCAACTTCTTTATACTCGGCGAATTTATCAGGGTGGACATATTCCACCACATCGAGGTGCATCTTAGTAGGCTGCAGGTACTGGCCGATGGTCATCACGTCGCAACCGTGCTCCAGCAGGTCATCCATGGTTTTGTATACCTGTTCATCCGTTTCACCCAGGCCTACCATAATGCCAGACTTGGTGCGCTTACCGTAATCCTTGGTGCGTTGTATTTGCTCCAGGCTTCGGTGGTACTTGGCCTGCGGGCGAACTTTCCGGTACAGGGCTTCCACGGTTTCCATATTGTGAGAAACCACTTCCTGCCCGGCGCTGATCATACGCTCCAGGGCCCACCAGGTCGCCCGTACATCAGGGATAAGCGTCTCGATTGTTACCTCAGGAGTACGATCTTTGATATGGCGCACGGTTTGGTACCAGACTTCTGCGCCCCGGTCCTTACGCTCATCGCGGTTGACGGAGGTAATAACGGCATGCTTCACCTGCATCAGGTCAATCGCTTCTGCTACCCGGCGCGGCTCGTCCTCATCATACTCCGGTGGACGGCCGGTCTTCACTGCGCAAAAAGAGCAAGACCGGGTACAGGTGTTGCCCAGGATCATGAAAGTAGCAGTACCAGCACCCCAGCACTCGCCCATATTCGGGCAGTTGCCGCTTTGGCAGATGGTGTGGAGGTTGTAGTCGTCCACCAGGCTGCGGACTTTCTTATAGTTGGGCCCGATTGGCAGCTTCACACGTAGCCAGTCCGGCTTTTTACGTCGTTGTTCTTTGCTTTCTACTACAGGTAATTCCAGCATGGGAATCGTTTTTATGACTTTCGCAAAATCCGGATAATGGTTTTGCGGTAATGTATTTTCGATCAATCAACAGTCAGGCCAAGCTTATAGTTTTGGGAAGTATGGAGTCATTGGGCTAACAAAAGTGTTCGGCGCACTTCGTTAAATCAACGTCAAAACACCCGGATTTACTACAGAGCCTGGTCCCGGGCTGGGATCAATTGTAGACAGGCACCGGCAAACTACGCTACCAGCGCTTGCCCAACTGCAAATTTACGTAAAGATTGATAAAGAAAGGACGGTTCTCGGTGTTTACGACTTCCGGTGATTCGACCATAATCGGAATGGTGCGCGTAAAGACATCAACCATCACTCCGGCTTCGATTGCCTTCACGAATTCATCGAAAGCACCCCAGTCAAAGTGGAGGGCAAATTTGCCATGCATGCCGGGCACCACTTCCAGTTCGCCCAGTCCCTGGGCAAAACCTGAAGAGCCATAGATACGGCTGATTTCCAAAAAGGTATTGGCGTTGTCGGCGCTGTATTTTTCACTGCGCACCACAAAGTTATCGACACTTCCCGGCTCGGAGGTACGGATGAGTTCAAGGTAGTAAGGCTTTAGCAAACCGAGGGACGGGCCGCCTTCGTAAGTGATGCCGACCGCCACGCCACGCCGCTTGGCTTTTTCAGAAAAATAACGCTTTTCGCCGAAGCCGGTACGAAGGACAAAGAAGTTATTCTGCTTACCAAAAACGAAAGCCCGGGAAACACGTGCCGACTGCCGCTGAAAGTCAAAACTTTGCCGGTACTCTTTCGGGTGCTTGATTTCGCCGAATTCTACATTGATGTACCGGGTCAGGTAATAAGTTTTCAGGCGGGCAAAGTTGACTCCAAAGGCAAAGCCATTGGTTTGCAGTAATTTAAGGTCTGCTGTGATTTCACGATCATACACAATACCCTCCGACTCATCGTAGATGTTTTGATTCGTCTCGAAGGTTTGTTGTGCAAAGAGGGGCACAAAGCTCAGCAGGAAAAACAGGAAAGAAACAGATCGTAATCTCAGCATACTCGGTTGTGGTAGTCCTGTCTCCGAAAGGGAGGCTGCAATAGCGAAATCACCTGACGGCGGCAGAAATGGTAATAGTACTAATACTACATTATTTTGCCTTAAAGGTTCAATACACTTCATTGGCAATTTTAGCAAAAAAAAGAAGGAGGATCGGCAAAAACTGAGCTCCCCGCGTTGTTTGTCTCAATTTATACAAAAATGCCAAATAATGCCAGTACTACTTTGACAGGAAGGTAAATTCTCTTTGCTGCTGATAGAGCGCAGCTGTATTTTTGAGTTGCAGCGCCTTGCGCAGTTGCAGTGCTTCGAAAGTACAGCGCTCAATAGTCAGGCGCAAACGGGCGGAAGATCCGGGGACTATATGCACCGTCAAGTGGTAATACCCGTTGAGGACAGGGTGAGGGCTGTCGACAAAGCGGAACTGCACCGGGAATTGATCTGCAGGCAAGGCCATAAGCGTCTCCCAAATGCTATCCAGGATAGGGAAATCATCGCGCATGGAATGGTGCAAAAGCCAATGCCGCGGAAAAAGGGCTCCATCTGCCTGCAGGGTATAGCCCTGCCGGGACAGGATGAGGATTTGTTGTTGTGGCATATAATCGTTTTTGGGCGTCGGTGTTGGGGTGTTGTTGGTTTTTCTTGTTTTTTAGTAGGAAACCAGCTCACTGGCAATTTCCATGAATAGTGTTTCCACGTTTTCTCCGGTTTTGGCGCTGGTCAGAAAGTCGGGGTTATGTGTCCGCTCCAGGATGATCAGCTCCTCCTCAGAGACCAGGTCTTTTTTGTTGCCAACGACTTTGATCAGGCAACCGGGCAGGATTTTCTGAATGAGTTTGAGGTCACTCTTTAAGTTATCGGCGGTTTGCTTTCTGGACAGATCGAAGACATAAATCACGGCACTTGCACCAAGGAAGTAGGTCTTTGGTACTTTCTTCTGAGATACTTCTCCGGCAATATCCCAAAGTATAAGCGAGAGTGGTTCGCCACTGACGTCCACTACTCGTTTGTCTACCTTAACTCCTATGGTAGTCAGGTACTGGTCACTAAACGTATTATAGACAAAGCGATGAAATAAAGAGGTTTTCCCCACCGCAAAACTTCCTGTTATCAGGACTTTCCTGCTGGTCATTAAATAAACTTTTTTACGCCCCCCGGCTGTTTGGCCTGCTCTTAAAGCTGGCCCTGTATTGCCTCAGTGCTCAGAGGCGTTGTTTTCATGAAGTATTCTTTCAGGGTTTTGCCCAGGTGAAGGTGCAGGGAGGCATCATCCGCCCTGATCTTCCTGGCTAATTCGTTCTGAACAAAGGTAGCAATCTGACCAGACAATTGTTCCTGTTCTTTTGTCGTCATTTTGCCTTCCACGGCGAGAGCAACGTAGTAAGTGTGAAAATCCCGTATCAAAATCTGGTAGCCCGCATATTCAATCAGCTCAAGCTGAGTAGTGCCACGCCGGAAGGCATCCACTACAAATGATTTTATTGCGGTGAGCATCCCTGCAATCAGCTCTTTGTCCACGACCTCCTGTGTGGATGCGCTTCCCAGCAAAAGACCGGAATGCTGCTCAATGATATACGCCTCCCTTACCCGGGGCAAAGCCGCATTGCGCAGCACCAGGTCCGCCTCCCGAACGCCCCCTGCCCGAAAGAAACGGTCGCGCAAACGCGCCAGAAAGCTGCGCTCCAGCTGTTGTTCCACGCTTTCCCGGAGTTCCTGCAGCTGCTGGGCAATGTACTTGCGGATCATCGTGCCCATGACCGGATAGAGCATATCGATCATCTCTTCCTGGGATTCCCGGATTTTGCGTTCTACCAGCCGGTCCACCGCCAGTTGGTAGGCTTTGGGGAAGTGGGCTTCAAACTCGCTGAGCTGCTCTTCGATGATGGGGACCACCCGTTCTGCCAGAGGCTCCTTCTCCTCCAGTATGTTATGGATATGCGTGATCCGCTCCTGCTCCGGCCGGAGCAGGATGTTGCGCAACTGCTGTAAAGGGTCCGATTGATGTTCAGGCTGCTGGCTCACAGGCATCAGGCTTCTTCCGATAATTGGCTGATTTGCTGCCCCAGCTCGCTGAGCATGCTGCCCAGGCGGGCGCGATCGGCACTGCTGACCGTGTCAATCTTTCTGCCCAGTTCTTTACCCTGAGTATTGAGCTGAGCCTCCAGATGGTTCAGGCGCTGACTGATGCGGTCCTCCAGCGCCTGCTGTGCGCTTTCCTGTTTGGCGATCCAGTCGTCGATGCGCTGCCCCAATCGTTGCTCAAGTCCGTTGAGCGCTTCGTTGATTTGATTGAAGCGGGCATCATATTCGCTCATCTGTTCCCCCATCAGGATATCCCGGATGGTGTTGATCTCCCCGAAGGTCGGTGTTTTCGTTTCAGCCATATGATCTGTTTCTTTTTGTGGCTGCATTAATTGCAGCACTACCTTATTAATAGTAGGTGTTGGGAAAAGGTGTTGTGTTTTGGCTGTTTATTTGCTGGACTAGGTTAGCCTCAAAATTCATCCTCGTAGAATAAAGGTAGCCATTCCGTATTCGTAAAAACAACATTTATCGCATTTTCCTTCAGTTTGTCCTATTTTTGAAGCATGAATTTGCTGCTCTATACCAGTCAGGCCACACCAAGGGTACACTATGCATGCAAGGTGTTATTCGGGCATATCCTCGGGCTGCAGGTGGAAGTGACGGCAGACTGGTCCTACTTTCAGTCGGCCAATGCGGACAAAATCATTTACGGAGCTGCCAGTTATGTAGGAAAAGAGCCCTGCCTGCCTGCCTCCTCCTTGCTTTTTGAGAAGGGCATCCATCCACAGCGGGTAGAAATACGCCATTTTAAAGGGCGCCCCGCCGGTTTTTTCGTGCCTGGCAAGGCTAATGCTATGCTGCCTTTCGACCTGCTGGCTTTTACCTTTTACCTGGTGGCCCGCTACGAAGAATACCTGCCTTTTGAAGGCGATGCCCACGGCCGGTTTCCGGCAACAGGCAGCCTTGCCCATCAGCATGGGTTTCTGCAACGGCCAATTTTACAGGAATGGGGGGCAATGCTCCTGAAACGGTTGCAGGCTTTTTACCCACACCTGCCTGATCACCGCCCAGGGTATACGTTCCGGCCCACTTACGATGTGGATATAGCCTGGGCGTACCGCTACCGCCCGCTTTGGCTTCAGCTTGGCGGATGGCTCAGAGCTGCCCTGCAGGGCAACCATACGCTGCTTCGGGAGCGCCTGCGGGTGTGCCTGGGGAGGGCTCAGGACCCTTTCTATACCTTTGATGAGCTGGAGCGCCTGCATATCGAACTGGAGCTGCGCCCACTGTTTTTCCTGCTGCTCGGGCAGTTCGGCCCTTACGATAAAAACCTGCCGCCAAAGGGTAGGGCGATGCAGGCACTAACCCAAAAGCTGATCACTTTCAGCGATACCGGGCTGCACCCTTCTTACCGGTCGAATACCTCCCGAGCGCAGTTGCAGGCAGAAGTGGAGCATTACACCCGGCTTACAGGGCAGGCACCCCTGCGCAGCCGTCAGCATTTTCTAAAGCTAAGTTTTCCGGCTACCTACAGGCAGTTGATAGAGGCGGGGATAAAGGAAGATTACACCATGGGCTACGCTGATGCCCCGGGCTTCCGGGCGGGCCTGTCGGTGCCTTATCCCTGGTATGACCTCGAAGCGGAGGCGGAGCAACCGCTGCTCATTTACCCGTTTGCCGTAATGGATGTAACGCTGCAACAGTACCTGCAGCTTCCTCCCGGTCAGGCCATCGAAATGTTAAAGAGCCTGATTGATACCGTACGGGGCACAGGCGGCGTATTTATGCCGCTCTGGCACAACAGCTCCTTTGCCGCGAGCCACGGCTGGGCAGGCTGGGCGGAGGTACATGAGCAGCTTTTACGGTACGGCAGCACCAAAAGCTGAGTTTTTTGTTCCTATTATGAGGGATAACCCCTATTTTGGTCGCCGCAGCAAAAACGACCCACATGTTCAATCTAAGCCAGACCCCTTCCATCGCGAATCAATTTATCGCCGAGCTTCGGGATATCAATGTACAAGCCGACCGGATGCGATTCCGCCGCAACCTGGAACGCCTGGGCGAAATCCTGGCCTATGAGGTCAGCAAAACCCTGGCTTATACGCCCAAAAGCGTTGCCACGCCCCTGGGGGAGGCCGAAGTAGCCCTCAGCGATCAAAAAGTGGTGCTGGCCACCATCCTACGGGCCGGCTTGCCGATGCATCAGGGCATGCTGCATTACTTCGATCACGCCGAAAGCGCCTTTGTCTCTGCTTACCGAAAACACCACAAAGACGGCTCCTTTGACGTGCACGTGGAGTACATCTCCTGCCCGGACCTTACGGGCAAGACGCTCATCATTGCCGATCCCATGCTGGCGACCGGCGCTTCCATGTCCCTGGCGATTGAGTCCCTGCTGGAGCACGGGCAGCCTGCCGCAATCCACGTAGTCACCGCAGTGGCAGCCACCGCCGGTGTGGAGCACCTGCAGCGGGTGATGCCGGAAGCCCACCTTTGGGTTGGCGCGGTGGACGAAGAGCTGACTGCCAAGTCCTACATCGTGCCCGGCCTGGGCGATGCCGGCGACCTCAGCTACGGGGAGAAGGTGCAGGAGTAGCGGCTTTTTTTGCTTATCTTTCCAGTTATGAAGTATCCGATTGGCATACAGGATTTCCGGGAGCTCCGGGAAGGTGGCTATGTGTATGTGGATAAGACAAAAACACTTTTTAATATTCTGCAACAGGGCGGAGGGTACTACCATCTCCATCGCCCCCGCCGTTTTGGCAAAAGCCTGCTGCTATCCACCATGAATGAGCTGTACCGTGGCAACCGGGAGCTGTTCGAAGGCTTATGGATCGACAATCACTGGGACTGGGAAGAGATGCAACGGCCGGTAATTTGGCTAAAGTTTAGTAGTCAGGGCATTCGAACAATGGGATTGGAGGCCGGTCTTGATGCAATGCTCAACGGTGAAGCCAATCGGCTGGGCATTCAGTTAGAAAAGGCGACTTTTGACCTTCAGTTCAAAGAACTGATACAGAAAGCAAGCAAGGAAAACAAGGTAGTACTCCTGATTGATGAGTACGATAAGCCTATTATTGACTATTTAGATGATCCTCAGGTGGCAGAAGCTCACCGGGAAATACTAAAGAGCTTTTACTCCATCCTCAAGGACAGCGACCCCTATCTGGAGCTCATTTTCATCACCGGCGTTTCTGCTTTCAGCAAAGTCAGTATTTTTTTCTGATCTCAATAACCTCTACAATCTTTCTCTGGTAGCCGCTGCCCGCACCTTGCTTGGTATCACGCAGGATGAGCTGGAGCATTACTTTGCGGAGCCTCTGGCGCGTGTCGATAAGGCAAAAGTCCGGCAATGGTACAACGGCTATTCCTGGGGTGGTACGGAGAAAGTCTACAACCCGTTTTCCATACTCAGCTTTTTCCAGGGTGGGGGAGAGTACAGCAATTTCTGGTTTGAAACCGGTACGCCGACTTTCCTGATCCGGGAAATGAAAAAACGGGCTTACTATTTCCCGGAGCGCATCGAAGTCTCGCAAAACAAGCTCAACGCCTTTGACCTTACGCGCCTGGACCCCATTTCCGTGCTTTTCCAGACTGGCTACCTGACCATCCTGAAGTACGAGCCGGAAGACCATCTGTACACTTTGGATTACCCGAATATGGAAGTCCGCCAATCCATGGAGCAAAGCCTGCTGCACGAATACCTCGAAGGCCCGATACAAGACCCCCTTGCAAGGGTGGCCGGACTGCGCAATGCACTGAGGGAAGGCGATATCGAAGGTATGGTCCGCATCATCAATGCGCTGTTTGCCTCCATGCCCTATGATCTTTGGCCACAGCAGCAAACCGAGCGTTTCTTCCACGCCATTATCCACCTCACTTTTGACCTGTTGGGGACCTACATCCGATCGGAAGTCCATACCGCTAACGGGCGCTGCGATGCCCTCGTGGAAACGGCCGATCGCATCTACGCTCTGGAGTTCAAACTCGATAAAAGCGCGGCGGAAGCCCTGCAGCAGATTTTTGATAAAGGTTACCTGCAGCCCTACGCCGACTCCCCTAAGCAGCGCGTTGCAGTAGGCCTGAATTTTTCCTCGGAGGAACGGGCGGTGGTGGCGTGGGAAAGTGAGGTACTATAAGCGCTCACTGCCCGGCAACCACAAGCCGCCCACGCCCTGCTACCTGCCCATCAGCATCAAGCACTTGAACTTCGTACAGTCCGGCGGGTAGATGCTCAGTAGGCAAGGGCGCGCCACTTTGCAAGGGCGTCTTCCTGACAATTGACCCTGTAGCATGCATGATCAACACCTGCACGTTTTCCTGGTCCAAGCCAGCCAAAGACCAATACACCGGAGCACCAGATGCTACCGGATTTGGAAAAAGCTTTAGTACTTCGGCAGACCGGTCCTCCGTGATATCAGCACTAACAAATTCTACTTCAAAAGGCCAAGTCTCTTCACAATTATTGGCATCGGTGATGGTGAGTTGATAAATGCCAGGAGGTAAACCACTGAGGGAAGGCATGTTGCTGCCCGTGCTCCAGTTGTAGTTATATGGAGGCGTACCTCCGGAAACACTTTGCAGAAAAATACTGCCTCCCATTGTTTCATTGGCAGGAGTCACTATAGATTCCACATGAATAGGCATTTGTTCAGGAACCGTAACAGTTAGTGTATCCCGGCAATTGCTGGCATCGGTGATGGTGAATTGATAACTTCCGGCAGGCAGGCTGTCAGGCCGTATTCCTGAAACTCCATTTCCTGACCAGGAGTAGGTGAACGGAGCCTCTCCGGTAGGAGCAAAGAAAACTACCCCATCCTCCCCTTCAGCGCATAAAGGTGCAGCAACAGAATCTACAGCAAGTTCAAAGCTCAGGCGTTCATAAGTGCCTAAGTCTACGATACCCTCCTGAATGCGATTGTTGCCTTCCAGGTCAGTGTCAGAAGTCACCGCCTCATTTTGCCCTGTATTGAGTGCCGGCGAGCAAGCCGACAGTCTCAAGTCTCCTGATAAAGTGTCCAGAAAATGGGGGTACACCTCATGGATGACCTGATCTCCAAAGGCTTCCGGGCAGCCTGATAACCCAACGCAGGGCGGGGAGCTAATGAGTGTGTAGTCGATATCAAAATCATAGTAATTTTCCAAGCCGACATTATTTACAAGACTGTTGTAAAAAATGCCTTTTGGCTCTTCAATAGCTGTTTTCTCTTCCCAGAAGATACTATTCCGTACCTGAAGCCTGTTAATCCAGGTGTCCAGCCCCGGTTCCGCTTGCCAGTTCTTAATGACGGGATTCAAGCCGTTATTAAAAAATGTACAGTGATTGACGGTAGTGTACAATTCAGCGTTTACTTGAATATAAAGCCCTAATGCGCCTTCATTTCGATCAAATGTGCAGTTGTGGATATTAAGGTTTCTGATAACTCCCACAGAAGAATCAGTCCCGAAGGCGACAATAGCGCCTCCTGACTTTTTGGTTGGTGCCTTATTCTCTAAAAACTGACAAGATTCGAAAGTAAAATCATCAATAACATCAGAAAGGTTGCTGCCCTGATAAGTAAGAGAAACAGCCTGCCCAAAATTCTTTTCAAATATCGAATTTTCTACCCGACCCGAAAAGACACTGCTCCCGGTGCCTAGATGAAGAGCGCTCCCTTTTTGGGTATCAGAGATATTTTCCTGAAATAAACAATTTCGAATAGCGAACCCTAAACTATCCCCCGCATCTGCCATAACACTGGTACTATACAACAATATTCCTCCTCCGTTGGTAGCAACTGCATTACGTTGAAATACACAATCCTGAAAGGTGATTTGCCCTGTACCGTTTGAATTATTAATTATGGCTCCGGCGCCTTCCCTGGCATAGTTATCACCAAATATGACATCCTGTACCTTAAACTGACCAGTACCTGTCACTGACAATCCGCCTCCGCTAAGCGCGTGATTGTGAATAAAGGTATCACGTAAAAGCCCGTAATAAGGAAAAGTATCAGCGTTCACCGAATTTAGATTCAGTCCCCCACCCTGAAAAAAAGCATGGTTTCGTTCAAATCTGCAATCCTGTAAGCGTGGCCAGCCTATAGCTTCATTCCGTATTTCTCCATGTACTGCACCACCGAATCGGGCACGGTTATTTTGAAAAACGCAGTGTGAAATCATTGGCATATTGGCAGGCATAGCTTCATTACTCCATACCAGTAGCCCCCCACCCGAACTATTGGGGCCAAGCAGTTGAGCCGAGTCTAAACCCTGCCCTGCTTCTATCGTAAACCCATCCAACCGGCACAGGCTATCCGTACCAATAGCCTGAACGACATGATATACATTGTCTGTACTATCTCCTTGTATACCAATATCACCAGAAAGAATAGCAGGAAAGAGATAAGGCTGACGCTCTTGAGCAGTAAGCTCAATTCCCTGAAACCCACCGAGTACTGTAACACCAGGCTGCAATAAGAAAGAAGAATAGCGGTCAGTACTATTGAAAAGTGTAAAATCAGTAGGCAGGTAGGTACCCTCTGCTACCCAGATAGTGTCCCCCGGATTAGCATAAAATAGCCCTTCCTGTAAATTATCAAAAGCATTAGGCCAGCTTGAACCATTCTTTAGCCCACCTTGTACATCCGCATCAACATACCATATCGAGGCAGCGGGGCGTTCCCAGTCACAATTGACATCATACTCAAGCCCTTCATTAGTCCAGACGCAGCCCAGCAAAAAACTAAACAGATCACCACTTGCTGGATAAAGTAAATAAAAGGGGTGGCGATAGTCTCCGTAGCCAGCTGTCCATATTGTAAAATCAAGAAGCGTTGCCTGTAGATCGGTACTGCCTAGAAATATAGTTTTATGGTACGTCCCTGCAATTTCCACACTATCTGTGTTATAAACTACATAATCAAATGAAGTGGCAGGAGATACATTCTGAAAGGCCTCAAGTAGCCCAAAATGTAGTTTCATCGTATCACCGACTTCAAGCCCATAGTCATAAATCAAATACTCCGGTTCGGCACAGTCCAAACTTCGCCGGAAGTACCCCTTATCCCCTTCTGCTCTGAAATAACCTGCAATCCGGTGCTGTTTACTGGCAGTATATTCTTCGATCATCTGCCAGAGCATTCCGCAAATTTGGATTTCCGAACCGTACTTATAGAGCAGTTGTTCGGTTTCTAAAGCCGGCGTTTGGCGTACTTGCCAGATTGGGTTATCAGAGCTCGAGGGTAGGACCTGGGTTTGCGCCCAGCCCTGGTTTACCATTAGCATTAAAATTAGGATCAACACTTTGCGCATAAAGATAAATTTAGCTGCTAAGTTTCCAAGTTGGTTAGCTTATCATCTCTGAAATCCAAAAATCAAAATTTGAGAAAATATCCAGTTAAGCTTGTAGGGCAAGCGTAGAGCGTAGCATAATTTTATGTTTTAGAGCGTTTAACGATATTGTAAATATAATTAGGTGTTCATGATATTCCCAAAAAAACGAATGTTTTCTTGGCTGCCGATTCGCTAATTAGCCTGAGGACATAAACGATTGATGCTGAAAACCTCTACGCCAAATATTTGCCCACAATCGGCATACGCCGCCCCATGCCAAATGCCTTTTCAGAAACCCGCAGCACGGGAGCCATTTGGTGGCGCTTGAACTCGTTGATGTTGACCAGGCGGAGCACCCGGCGGACCAGCTTTTCATCGTAACCTTTTTCGATGATGTCCTGGGGGCTGAGGCGGCGCTCGATGTATTGGAACAGGATTTCGTCCAGGTCCTCATATTCGGGCAGGCTGTCGGTGTCCTTTTGGTCGGGCTTGAGCTCAGCGGAAGGGGGCTTGGTGATGATGTTGTCGGGAATGATTTCCTCCTCCCGGTTGATATAGCGGCAAAGCTCAAAGACCTCTGTTTTGTATAGGTCGCCGATGACGGACAAGCCGCCGCACATGTCGCCATAAAGGGTGCCATACCCGACGGCCACCTCGCTTTTGTTGGACGTGTTGAGCAGGATGTTACCGAACTTATTAGACAAGGCCATGAGCAGGTTGCCCCGGGAGCGGGACTGCAGGTTTTCCTCGGCGATATTGAATTCGGTGGCCCAAAAGTGGGGCTTGAGCGCTTCCATAAAACTGTTGTAGATGGGCTCGATGGGAATGATATCGTAGGGCGCGCCCAGGTTTTCCGCCAGCTTCCGGGCATCTACAACCGAGTGGTCGGAGGAAAACTGTGAGGGCATTAATACCAGGCGGACATTTTTCGCTCCCAGCGCCCGCACCGCCAGTACGGCGACCAAAGCCGAGTCTATCCCACCGGAAAGTCCCAGGATGGCCCGCTTAAAGCCCAGCTTCCGGAAGTAATCGCGGATCCCCATCACCAGCGCATCGTGAATGAGGGACATTTTGTTTCGGGGCTGCAGCAGCTCCCTGCCGCCTTTGGTGACTTCGTCCAGGTCGTACATCCGCACCGCCTCTTCGAAGTAAGGCAGCTCGTCAAAGATTTTGCCATCGGGGGAGGCGACCATAGAGCCGCCGTCGAAAAGGATTTCTGTCTGTGCGCCGCTGTGGTTGACGTAGAACATTGGAATGCCGTAGCGCTCCACATTGGCCCGGACGACTTTCGTGCGTGACTCGGCCTGCACGTAACTGAAGGGCGAAGCGGAAAGGTTAAGAATGAAATCCGGCTGTTGCGGCATCAGCTGATCCATGGGCGAGATGGTGTAGAGCGGGTTTTCATTGGCGATGTTCCAGATGTCCTCACAAACCGTGAGGGCAATGCGCTTGCCTTTGAATTCCACCACCTTCCACTCCGAAGCCGGCTCGAAGTAGCGGTACTCGTCGAAGATATCGTAAGTCGGCAGGAGGGTTTTGTGCTGCACCTGCTGCACTTTGCCATCAGCCAGAAAGAAGGCGGAGTTGTAATGGTCTTTGCCCTCAATCACCGGGTTTTTGGTTGGTGAGCCCACCACAATAGCGATGCCCTGTGCAGCTTCAGCCAGCCTTTCCACCGTGGCTTCCGCCAACTCAATGAAGTCCTCAAATTCCAGGAAGTCCCGGGGCGGATAACCCACGGTTGCCAGTTCGCTGAAGCAGATGAGGTCGGCTTGTTGAGCTTTGGCTTCCGCGACCGCCTGCAGCATTTTTTGCAGGTTGCCTTCAAAGTTGCCAATGTGGAAGTTGAGTTGTGCGATCGCTATCTTCATGTATCTTCGTTTGAAATCTAAACAAAGGTAAGAAAGGATGGTTGCAATCGGGAAACCGGGACCGCTAAATTGATAAAATGCCCTGATTTTCTGCTCCTGCTGCGCCGTGCTGACTCCTTCTGGCTTTTTCCCTTGAAAATCCGTAAATTGATCGGTCAAAGACCCTGGAAATGAAAAAAGTATACCTTTTGTCGCTAATGATTGCTCTAAGCCATTATGCCTGTATGGACTTAGAGGAGGATTTGGTGGGAGCCCTCACGGAGGAGTTGTCTGTTGAAGGAAACGGTCTTGATTATGATTGTGCCTGCGGTGGGCCGCTGGTTGGAGCTTATGCAGGATTAAGATATTCTGGGACCGCCTACCACGGGGGCTATTTCTCCCTGCAGGAGCTTACCTCCGATGAAATGGTGGTATGTGCCAAAGGCAGCGACTGGTATGATGGTGGAATACAGATCGCTTTGCATCAGCATACTTATACGCCCGACCATCCTTTTCTGGGTACGACTTTCCGGCAGTTGTACGAGGCTATATCTGAAGCCAATCAAGCGCTGGACCAGGCGCATTTGGAACCACACGAAGTGGCACAGGTCAGAGGTTTGCGGGCATTTTACTACTGGCGGCTTCTCGACCTGTTCGGCCGGGTCAAAATCGTAACCGAGTACGATCCTAATCCTCCTCAGGCCACCCGGGAGGAAGTGTTTAACTTTGTGGAACAGGAGCTCCTGGCAATATTAGAAGTTCCCGAAGTCAGTGCAGATATGGACCTCAGCAGTAGCTCGCTTTCTGAAAGTAGTGATGCCTACGAACTTAATCGCTACGGTGCCTTAGGTATCCTGGCCAGGCTCTATCTGAATGCCGAAGTGTATACGGGGATGCCGAGGTACGAATCAGCCGGTACAGCAGCTTCCTACATCATCGACAGCGGGCATTATCAGCTCTGCGGCCAGGGTTGTGCTGTGCCAAATCTGGGCCGGCGTCAGGGCGTACCTTTCGACTCTGAACAGTTGGAAGGCTATGCCGTTGTTTTCGCACCCAACAATGATGGCAATCCCGAGCACATCTTTTCCATCAATTACGATGAGTATCTGGGACCGGGCATGAACTTTTCACAAATGGTTCTTCACCCGGCCAGTCGACTGAGCTGGCACCTGCAGGAACAACCCTGGAACGGCTACGCCACCCTTGAAGAATTCTACAACAGCTATGAGGACGCTGACCTGCGCAAAAAAGCCAGTTTCCTGACCGGGCCGCAGTTTGATTTCTCCGGTTCTGCTGTCATCGATTACACAGAAAATGACGGTGAACTTCAGCTAAAGTACACACCTGCAATCAATGAGCTGCAGCCCAATGCCCAAGCAGAATCAGGTGCCCGGCCCGCTAAGTTTAGCTTTAAGCTCTTTGGGCGCAGGGAAATGGACAATGACTTTCCGATCGTCCGCCTGGGGGAGGTCTACCTCATCAGGGCAGAGGCCCGCGCCCGCCTTAGCGGCAACTGGGCAGATGCCGAGCCTGATGTCAATGTATTGCGCGCCCGTGCTGGGGTAGAGCCCTACAGCGGTACGCTTACGGCGGATGAGTTTTTGGCAGAACGAGGCCGGGAGATGTTTCAGGAAGCCATACGCCGGACTGACCTCATCCGGTTTGGAAAGTATACTGAAGCCTGGTGGGAAAAGCCAGCTTCTGAGCCCTACCGGGAATTATTTCCTATTCCCCGGTCTGCTATCGGCGGAGACGCAGGGATGACGCAGAACCCTGGGTATTAATACAAATCACATCATCGGGCATCCCTTCTCCGCTGCTGTCTTGTAAAAGAAGTTCGGCTTCAGCTCCGCAGCATTATACGTGCGGTGGAAGGTCGCCGTCGTGGCCGGTGAGACCGGTGGTATGAGCCAGGTCCAGTCGCCATTGACCGGGCGGCCGTGCGATTGTTCAATGCGTTCAAAATGGGCATGCTGTTCAGCGGCGCTGTGGTGGTCCACGACTTTCACGCCCGCCTGCGCGTAGGAATGCAGTACCGCGGCATTCAATTCCACCAGCGCCCGGTCTTTCCAGAGGGTGGCATTGCGGGAGGTATCAAGGTTCATGGCTTCCGCAACTTTAGGCAGAGCGTTGTAGCGTTGCTGGTCCGCCAGGTTGCGGGCACCAATTTCCGCGCCCATGTACCAGCCATTGAAGGGCGCAGCGGAGAACCGCAGCCCACCGATGCTCAGCCACATATCAGCAATTACAGGTACGGCGTACCATTTCAAACCTAAGGCGGTAATCCCGGGCTGATCAGGGTGCGTAATCGGCACTTCCAGGCACACCTCCTTCGGCCACTCAAACCAAACCGGTGGGCGGCCCGCTTCCTGTACCACAAGGGGGAGGACGTCAAATGCGGTGCCTTTGCCCTGCCAGCCGAGGCTTTCGCAAAAGCGGGTAAAGGAGGCACTTGCCGGGTCGCCTAAGACACTGCCATCCGGTTGCGCGTAGCCCGCATAGCGGATGAGCTGATGATTAAGGATTTTCAGGGGCGTCCGGCCTTCAACGTCAGGTGGGAAAATGGTGATCGCTGACCGGATATTCCCCTCGTTGGTGGCAAAGCGCAGGTGGTCGCAGAGAAGGCGAAAGGCCGTCTCTGCATCCGTCACCTGCCGGGCATCGAATACATGCAGGCTTTTCCAGTACAACCGCCCGATGCATCGGATGGAATTCCGCCAGGCAACCCGTGCCCCAAAGGCCAACTCAGCTTTGGTCAGCTCGTAGGTGCCCTGTGCCGCGACCGATTCCACGATTTCCTCCCGTCGGTCCTGATAAGCCGCTTTGGGCAGTTCCTGTTCTTTGGCATAAAGCTGAAGGAACTGTTCGGCTTCCTGTAGGAGCGTCGATGGAGCAGCCTTGGCAATGGTGTTCATATTTTTTATTTTTCTTCAATTTGGAAGCGGAAAATGCAACAAAATAATCGTCCTCCCCTCTGAAAAGTTTATTTTCCCGCCTCAAATGTTTGTCAAAGTGCTAAACCAAATAAACCATGCAAAACCAACCGCTCATAGAGTGCGTACCCAATTTCAGCGAAGGCCGTGACCCGGCAGTGCTGAAGCAAATCACTGTTGCCATCGAAGCGGTGGAGGGCGTCAAACTTCTGGACGTCGACCCCGGAAAAGCGACCAACCGCACGGTCGTCACCTTTGTGGGCGCGCCGGAGCCGGTCATTGAGGCGGCTTTCCAGGCTATGAAAAAGGCCAGCGAAGTCATTGATATGTCCAAGCATACCGGTGAGCACCCCCGTATGGGCGCCACGGATGTCTGCCCGCTTATCCCCATTGCCCATATCACCATGGAAGAGGTCGCCGAATGGGCGCATAAGCTGGCCAGGCGTGCCGGTGAGGAACTGGGCATTCCCATCTACATGTACGAAAGTGCCGCGACCAAGCCTGCCTGGCGCAATCTGGCTACGGTCCGCTCTGGCGAGTACGAAGCCCTGCCCGATAAACTGGCTAAACCGGAATGGAAGCCGGATTATGGCCCGGCGAAGTTTAACGCAACCGCCGGAGCGACGGCAGTGGGCGCCCGGGACTTCCTCATCGCTTACAACGTCAACCTCAATACCACCTCGGTACGCCGCGCCAATTCCGTTGCCTTTGATGTGCGGGAGCAGGGGCGTGTGAAGCGGGAAGGCGGCAAAGTCTCCGGTGCAGTGCTCAAGGATGAAAACGGGAATGCCCTGCGGGAACCCGGCAAGTGCAAGGGCGTAAAAGGCATCGGCTGGTACATCGAAGAGTACGGCATTGCCCAAATTTCCATGAACATTACCGATGTGCGCCAAACCCCACTCCACATCGCCTTCGAAGCCTGCCGCGAAAGCGCGAACCGCCGGGGGATGCGGGTGACTGGTTCCGAACTGGTCGGCCTGGTGCCCCTGCAGGTCATGCTTGATGCCGGGCATTACTTCCTGCAACAGCAGCGGCGTTCCCTGGGCGCATCTGAAGAAGAGGTCATCAAAATTGCCGTAAAGTCAATGGGTCTGGATGAGCTGAGCCCCTTCGACCCCCAACAGAAAATTATCGAATACCAACTGGCAGAAGGTACCCCTACGCCACTCCTCAATATGGACCTCCGCACCTTCTCCAATGAGACGGCCTCGGAGAGCGTGGCACCGGGTGGTGGTTCGGTAGCGGCCTACGTTGGCGCTTTGGGAGCATCTTTGGGCACGATGGTCGCCAACCTGTCTTCTCACCGCCGGGTCTGGGACGACCGCTGGGCGGAGTTTTCCGAGTGGGCGGAACGCGGGCAGCGCATCAAGGATGGGCTCCTGGCGCTGGTAGATGAAGATACCCGTTCCTTCAACGACATTATTGCCGCAGTGCGCATGCCAAAGGGGACGGAAGCAGAAAAAGCCGCCCGACACGAAGCGATGCAGGAGGCGACCAAGTATGCCACCGAAGTGCCTTTCCGAACTATGGAACTGGCGCTGGAGACCTTCGAGGTGTGCAAAGCCATGGCAGAAAAAGGCAACCCCAACTCTGCTAGTGATGCTGGGGTAGGGGCGCTGTGTGCCCGGGCAGCTGTGCACGGAGCCTGGCTCAATGTCCGCATCAATGCCGGCGATATCGAGGACAAGGCCTGGGTGGAAGCCAAACTGTCGGCGGCTCAATCCATAGCTGCCAAAGCGGATGCCCTGGAGCAGGAAGTGATAGGGCTGGTGGAGCGGCATGTGGGGTAGTGGGAAGAGTGCTACATCTTCACCACCTTCTCCAAAGCTGTCCCGCCCTCCCAAGTGATCTGCAGCCAGTACAACCCCGGCGGCAAATGGGAGATGTTGTAAGCATACCTGTACCGCCCTGCCTCTTCAGGTGCAGGGAGGCTATGCTTGGGAAGCCCAATCCGCTGCCCTCCGGCAGACCATAACTGAAGCCGGGCATTGGGTGAAGGGCCTTCCGCCCAGAGGAGGCCCCGGGCAGGGTTAGGGTAACAACGCCAGGGGGAAGGCTGGGCGGCAGCTCTGGTATTGGAGATGATCTCTATGTGGATGGTGGTGAGGCTGTCACAACCATTAGAAGCCGGGTGCAACTGCGTTAAAGTAGTGTCTGTATAGAAGGTGCTGCCCATAAAAACAGCTCCTGGCACAAGAGCAGTGTCCAGCTCAACATAGCTATTGTTCCGGGCTTGGAGCGTGACTTGCAGGGTGCTGTCACAACCCTCTGCGGAGCGGTAGGCGAGGGTGTGCAGGCCCTGGCCAGGCAGTAGGGTATCGCCCCACCAAAAGGCTTCCCCTTCGCAATAGAAGGTGTCTATGGCGCTGAAGCTGCTGTTGGCGAGGGCTAGTGAAACCTGTACAGTACTGTCACAGCCCTGTTGGTTGAGGTAAGCAAAGGTGTATGCCCCTGGCTGTGGCAACAGGCTGTCCCCCCAAAGCAGCCCATCGCTGCCACTGCAGAAAAAAGTATCGATTAAGCTGGTATCCGGGGCATAGGCTTCTACTTTGAGCACGGTGGTGCTGTCGCAGCCCGTCAGCGCCTGTGCAGGGAAGGTATAGGTGCCGGGCGCATTAATGAGGCTGTCCCCCCACAGCAATGGACTGCCTGCACAGTAGCCGGTATCGATGACGATAGGGGCTGGAGGGCAGTCCGGGGTTAGGAAAACGGTAGACTCGCAGCTTTGTGCTGGCCCAAATTGGTGGTTATAGGGGCGCACAGTGGCGTATGCGGTGGTGTTTTCAGGGAGCGGTGCCGTAGCGTGGAAAAAGGTGTCGAGCCCGACATCAGTTGGAGGCAGGAGGTCATCCTCCCCTGGGCTGCTGCCTATTTGGAAATAGTACCCATCGAAGCAGCCTTCAGCGGCAGCCCAGGAGAAGCTGGGGGACAAGACGTTAGTGCCGAGCAATACGGGGGCAGGCCCGCATTCGGCAGCGCGCCCGCGGTAGCGGTAGATGCGGCCTCTGCTGGATATGGCATAACCCAGTGTGTCGTTGACCATATGGAGTTCTCTTATTCTATTGTCGTTTTCATACTCAAGAACATAAGACGTATCAATTGCTAAATGTTGCCTTGCCCAGGTTTCGCCCCCGTCTTTGCTATAAGAAATAAATGCATTGTAAAAGTTTGGAGAATCTAAAATTGCTCCCCCTACCCAGCCTATACTATTGCTAGTAAATTGGGTTGTAAAACCATAAGTTTCAGAGTTGTCCGTAACTGTATATTCTGACCAAGTATCCCCCCCATCCAGTGTTTTATAAATGGTGTTGTTTTGGCATGGAATCCATCCAGTGGTTTGATCTAGAAAGAAGAAATCTAGTTCACTTGTAGGTAGTCCTAAATTCAAAGTATTCCATGTATCCCCCTTGTTGATAGTTTTCCATATTCGGGCTGAATTAGCGCTGCTGAATGCATGCCAGCCATAAAAATAGAGGACACTATCCGTTACAGCCTGAAAACCTCTGAAAGAAGGTATCCCAAGTTCTACATTGTTTCCTTTTTCTACCCAATTTGACCCTCCATCTTGAGTATGAAAAATAGAGCCTTTGTCAACAGTTAGCCAGCCCTCGTTTTCGTTGTTAAAAACAATATAACGGATTTGGGTCCCCCCTCCCTCTGGAGGGAGATCTACATCATCCCATGACCAGCCCTTATCTTCTGTTTTAAATACACTATACTTAAATGCTCCAATAAAAGCAGAGTTCTGATCAATGAGTTCAATGGAACTTGGGTGAGAAATGGAGCTTGGCCAAGTCACGATGCTCCAGGAGTCCCCTTTGTCTTCTGTTCTTAGCCCTAAGCTTTGCCCTTGTTCTACAAGTCCGGCAACTACCCAAAATACGGAGTCATTTAAGACTTCAAGGTTTGTAAAAACAATATTATCATTACCTCCATCGTAAATGATTTCCCAGCATTGGCTTTTGCCCTTGTTTATGCTGGCTATTATCAGTAAAATGAGGAATATGGTACGCATAATAAAAGGATATATACCCAGCCCTGCATATATTGAAGGGCTGGGTAATTAAACTATATTAAAGTCTTATTGGCCTTTAATAACCTTACCAGAAGTCATGTCTTCACCTATCTTTACTTGATAGTAGTACACACCATCCGGCCAGGAAGCGGTAGAACTTTCCAAAACACCAACCGTTAGGCCCTGCCATTGCCAGACCTGCTGGCCAATACTGTTGAAAATAGTAACTGAGGCTTGTGCGCCTGAAGGAGTACTCCCAAGGTCGATCAGCAGCTTTTGACTGAAGGGGTTAGGGGCAACCAACACTTGTGCACCTAATGCTGATTTCTGTTCGTTGCTTTCTTCCAGAGGAGTGTTATCCGATTGCTGCAAGAAACCGTTGCCCAGCTTCCCCCCGGAACGGATGGAAAGCGTGATCTTTTGCTTCGTCCCATCTGCCATATAAGCAATGGGCTGTAGTGCAGCAGTATCAAGGCTAAACCCGGATAAATCTGCACTGCCGCTTACAAGTTTATCAAAGGATAAGGCAATAATACTTAACGCGGGGGGATAAATGGAAGATAGATTTTGCATAAAGTGTGAAGGGATTTTAGTTACAAAGAGCGCATTCGAGCAAGTGGCTGGAACGCGCTGTGGTTACAATGTAGGCAAAAAAACGGGATAGTGCCAATTCCGGCTGAATAAGTTTAGCTGAATTAACGTATGGTTCAGCTTTGTTTGGGGGTGTAAAAAATACCGGACGAGCTGATTTTATCAATCAAATATAGCGTGACGTATTTTTTTTAGGGAAGAGAGCTCTCCCGAAAAAATGTGCAGGAAGAGCAGCTGTGCACGGAGCCTGGCTCAATGTCCGCATCAATGTCGGCGATATCGAGGACAAAGCGTGGGTGGAAGCCAAACTGTCGGCGGCTCAATCCATAGCTGCCAAGGCAGATGCTCTGGAGCAGGAAGTAATTGGGCTGGTGGAGCGGCATGTGGGGTGATGTGGTTATCACTCCACCTTCTAAAAGCGGCTCGCAGCCCTGCACGCTTTCCAGATACTGCGCGATGTCAGCTACAGCAGCCTTTTCACCGTTTCACGACTTTCAGGCTACCCGAAACCTCCGCGCTATGCAATACCAAAATATAAATACCAGGCGGCAGCCCCTCCGCGCTAATGTCCTGTTGCCCCTGTCTGACTTTGGCCTCTTTCAAAACCCTGCCCTGCATATCGGTCAGCTGCAGGTGGGCAGTGCCTGGGTAGCCCCAGTCCAGGACCCAATGGTCTGTTGTAGGATTGGGGTAGGCGCGGGCCATAAGCTGTGGGGCCGTATTCGTTGGCACTTCCTCCCGTGTAGAAGTGATGATGGTACTGTCTGTTACAATTTGCAGGTTGCCGCACCCAGGGACCAGGCAGCCCATACTGTCTGTACGGACCAGCCAGATATTGATGTTGTTGATGAAAGGCTCCTGATTCGGGAAGGTATCCTGATAGGTGCCGGTGAAGACCAGGTCGCCGTTGGGAAGCTCTGCCCCGTTGTTGAAATAGCTGAGGAAAGCCAGGGGAGACCGGTTGTCAAAAATATAGCGTTTCCACTTGAGTTCCCCTTCCGGGGACATCCGGAAGATGAACCCTGCATTATCGATAATTTCTTCCCATTCCTCGGGCACCGGGGGGCGGCTAATATACCCAATGCCAATAATATCCCCGTTATTGGCCCGGTTGAGTTTGATGACATAGGGGTAGGCCGGCCGGGTCATCCATAGGGTGTTGGTCCATACGGTGTCCCCTGTCATGCCATCCAGGGCAGCCATACGGAGGTTAATAAATGAGATGGTGACATCCAGCGGGTCCGTCAGGTTTGGTTCCTCCCAGTTGGTGGCAATGTTGCCGTTGTTGAGCTCTACGATCTTTGCGATGTTGTTTCGTGAAAAGTCGTCTTCTTCCAGCCGGCTGTGCCATAGCACTTCCATCTCTGGGGTAAACTTGGTGAAGCCCTGAAACCGGCCTTCGTTATTCCTGACCAGCCCAGAGCTGACAAAATTCCCGTCCTGTGTGGCTATGAGGTCATTATCTGACATAATGCCATAGGGGCTCTCCGATTCCGGGTGCATAGCCTGATGCAGGATTTCCATGCTGTCATTGAGAAATGAAAAAGTGGTTATAGGTTCACCTTCTCCTACTGTGATACTGGCAGTCAAATAGCCTTCTTCATGTTTTGCCCAGTAATAGGGGATTTCCTCCTCTGTTTCTGCACCGAAGTTCCATTCCTGTTCGACAGTAAAGTCCTGATTTAGTTTTAGTATCTGTACGTTTTCTTCTTCAGCCGGAGAGGGGCGGGCGTACATATAATACGTGCTGTCCGACACTTTGATGAGCGACTCGCTCACTGAAGCTACAATGTGGGTATCTATTTGGGCGTGCCCCAGCAAGTTGCCCGCCCAATCGGTACGGGCGATAATGGTGCAAATCCTGCTGTAAGTAGTGTCGCACCGGTTAGGAGAGACAAGTAGTAGTTCTTCCCGGTCTTCGTCAACGATGACCTGCCATCCAGAATTATCTTTTTCTTCAATATCTATAGAAGTGCTGAACCAGGGCTGTGCACGGGTGAAGAGAGGGGCGTACAGCAATAGTAAAGTTAGGATAATGCGCATAATTCATTCATATGAGAGGTGCAGGGCAGAGCTGTACCTTTGTCTTATTTAAGCGGGGGCGAAAATCTGAAGCCGGTAAATCTCAATGATGTTTTCATGATATAAGATGGTGTTTAGTTACAGAAGGCGCATTCGAGCAAGCAGCTGGAACGCGTTGTGGTTACAATGTAGCGAAAAAACGAGATAGTGCCAATTTCGGCGGAATAAGTTTAGGTGAATTAACGTTTGGCTTGACTTGGGTTTGAGTCGCAAAAAGAGCTGGGATAATCGGTTTTGCCCATTGAATATAGCGCGGTCTGTCTTTTTGGGTATGGAGAAGGTACTGCTGAACCCTCTGATGGCAATCCTTGCATACCGGCAAAAGAGCACCACAAAAAATCCCCTGCCCAAATACATCGGACAGGGGATTGCTTGACCAGGTAACCAGTTATGCCCTACCGCGCATAAGCCACCGCCCGCTTTTCGCGGATGACAGTCACTTTGATCTGCCCGGGGTACTGCATATCGTCCTGGATTTTCTGAGAAATCTGGAACGACAGCTCGTCGGCCCGCTGATCGGTTACTTTTTCGGACTCTACGATGACGCGCAGCTCACGGCCGGCCTGCATCGCATAGGCTTTTTGTACGCCCTCGTGCTCCATCGCCAGTTCTTCCAGCTCGCCAATACGCTTGAGGTAGCTTTCGAGGATCTCGCGCCGCGCGCCGGGGCGGGCACCGGAAATGGCATCACAGGCCTGAATGATAGGGGAGAGGATGTTGTTCATCTCTACCTCATCGTGGTGGGCACCTACGGCATTGCAAACGGCAGCGTGTTCACCGTACTTTTCGCAAAGCTTCATGCCCAGCAGGGCGTGGGACAGTTCCGTTTCCTCCTCGGCAACTTTGCCAATATCGTGGAGCAGGCCGGCCCGCTTGGCCATTTTGGCTTGCTTGCGGCTCAGGCCGAGCTCGGCAGCCATGATGGCGCAGAGGTTGGCCGTTTCAATGGAGTGCTTGAGCAGGTTTTGCCCGTAGGACGAGCGGAAGCGCATGCGGCCTACCATCTTCACGAGGTAAGGGTCAAGCCCGTGGAGGTCCAGGTCGATGACGGTGCGCTCACCGATTTCCACAATCTGCTCGTCGAGCTGCTTGCGGACTTTGGCTACCACTTCCTCGATGCGTGCCGGGTGGATACGGCCATCGGCTACGAGGCGCTTGAGCGCCAGGCGGGCTACTTCCCGGCGGATGGGGTCAAAGCTGGAAATCACAATGGCTTCCGGCGTGTCGTCCACAACGATTTCCGCACCGGTAGCGGCTTCCAGCGCCCGGATATTCCGGCCTTCCCGACCAATGATCTGCCCTTTCAGGTCGTCGGAGTCGAGGTTGAAGACCGAAACGGTATTCTCAATCGTATACTCCGCACACATGCGCTGAATGGACTGAATGATAATTTTCTTGGCTTCCTTGTTGGCAGTGATCTTAGCCTGTTCCACGGAGTTTTTCACCAGGGCCATAGCATCGGTTTCCGCCTTGGCTTTCACGGCTTCGAGCAGCTGTTCCCTGGCTTCGGCTTCGCTCAGGTTAGCCACTTTTTCCAGTTCCTTGATGTGGCGCTCGCTTGCGGTCTCCAGTTCCTCGCGCTTGCGGTTCATGACTTTGATCTGCTTCTCGAGATTTTCCCGCAGGGCGATGGCGTCTGCTTCGCGCTGTTCCAGTTCTGCCCGCTGATTGTCCAGGGCTTTGACTTTATCGCCGAAGCTCTTTTCCTTTTGGCGCAGGTCAGACTCTAGTTCCTTGATTTCCATTTTGCGCTCCTTCAGCTCCACCATCTGATCGGCTTTGCTGCTTTCAAATTCAGACTTGAGGCGGCTGAATTTTTCCTTGGCCTCCTGAATTTTGCGCTGCTTGATCTTCTCGTTCTTATTTTCGGCCTGAGAGGTGATCTTTTCCGCTTTGATCTCTGCCTCGTCAATCAGGCGTTTGGCCGTGAGCCGGGCTTCCTTGACCTCCTGGTCCACGGTGGAGTTGATTTCGTCGATGCGTTTCTGTTTGGCACTTTTAAGGGCCATCTGAACGCCTATGTAGCCAATAATGGCTCCAACGACCAACCCAATAATGATTCCTATTCCTATATCCATAATTGGTGTTGATTTTGTGATGCGGTGGTTTTGGTGCTTTGCCTGTATGTATACTTGCAGGACAAACCCGGGCCACCGAATTGCATTTGGTGTATAAATAACCTGGCTGGCGAAGCTCATGTGCACCTAATTAAGGAGCAGCGGGCTTACGCCAAAACAGGGGTATTCCAATATTTCAGGAAAAACGGGCGGCAGGATACCGCACATCGGGAAAGTTTAGTCAAGCACCTGATCAAGCAAGGCTTCCAATTGAAAGAGTTTACCGGAAAGGGCAGGGTCATTGCCCCCGGAGGTTTTAGCTTTGTGCAAGTCGACCGCGTAGGTCAGGAGCGCCATCGAGAGGCAGTCCTGTTTGTCCTTATTGGTATAGGTCAACTGAAAACGGTTGATTTTCTCGTTGACCTCTTTGACGATCTTGCGGATGGCAGGTTCATCTGCCACATCTATTTTGAGTGGGTACGGCCGGCCGGCAATCAGCACGGTAATATGTTTCATCTCCTTGTCTTGCCCTCTGCTCATTCCTATTGCTTATGTAGCCACTCAATACAAGCGTTGATCTCTTCAATGTATGTTTCCAGCTGTTGTTTCAGCTGATTTGATTGCTCAGGTTGTCCTTCCCGCTGCGTGTCCAGGGACCGCTGCGTTTGTTCCAACTTATGGGTTAAGGCACTCACTGCACCGCGCTGACGGTCCAGATCGGCCTTGAGTTTCTGGTTTTCTTCCTTGAGCCCGGCATTTTCCTGCTTCAGGCGCGCCATGCGCTGCACAAGCTGCCGGACTTTCAGTTCAATATTGTCAATGCGCTCTAAAAAGTTCATTTTGGGACTTTGGGTCATCATACTACCCTGCCTTTACTGACGGATCGTAGCACCAAGTTTGGACTCATAGTCGGCAATCAGCTGATTGACCACCTTGTCCACTTCCTTGTCCTTGAGCGTTTTCTCAGGGTTTTCAAATGTGAAGCTGACAGCGTAGGACTTTTTCCCGGCGCCGAGCTGCTCCTCGTTTTCGTACACGTCAAAAAGGTTGATATCCTTAATGAGCTTCTTGCCCACCTTACGGGCAATCGCCACAATATCACTAAATTTTACAGAATTATCAATAACCAGGGCCAAATCCCTCCGGCTGCTTGGGAATTTGTTCAGCTCCTCGTAGGATAATTTATACTTTTTTCGGGCTTTCATGAGGTTGTCCCAGCTGAAATCGGCGTAAAAGACCTCCCCGCGGATATCCATCGCCTTGACCAGCTTAGGGTTGACTTTGCCGAAGCGGACCAGGGTCTGCGGGCCGCGGTGGTATTCCAGCCCGAACGCCAGGCTGTTGTCCCGCAGCGCTGTCTCCTGATAGCCCTGCAGCCCGAAGCGGGCGAGGATGTTTTCCACAAAAGCCTTCAGGGCGTAGTAATCCGCATCGCCTTCGCGTACGCCCAGCCAGGTTTCCGGGTGGCGCTCCCCGGTCATGAAGAGGCTCAGGTGTTGCTGCTCGTCGATCTTATTTTCTCCGTGCTGATAAGTACGGCCAAATTCAAACAGCTTCAGGCGCGACTGCTGCCGGTTCTGATTGTGCAGAATGGCTTCGAGCCCGCTGAAGAGCATATCCGGGCGCATAATATCGAGCTGCACGGTAGAGGTGTTGTTGATGTACACCAGCTTGTTGTCGGCCAGCCCTTCGAAAATTTCCTTGTAGTACTGCGAGCGGGACAGGGACAGGGCCATCATCTCATTGAAACCATTGGCTGCCAGGTAGTCGCCGATCTTGTCGCGCAGCAGGTTGGGGTCGGGCTGAGGGGCGATGTTGAGCCCGGTCTTGACCTGCTCAGGGATAGGCACCTCGTTGTAACCGTAAATGCGCAGGATTTCCTCGATCACATCGGCTTCCCGCGTTACGTCCGACTTATTGGTAGGCACTGCAACGGTGAACGTCTCCCCATCGTCTGCCAGGATTTTCATCTCCAGGGCCTCCAGGATGCTGTGGATTTTGGCTTTGGGAATGTCGATGCCAATGAGGCGGTTGGTGTGCGCGTAGCTGACCTTCACTTCCACCGGTTTGACCGGGTTGGGGTAGAGGTCGGTTATGTCGCTTGAAAGGGTACCGCCAGCCAGGTCCTTAATGAGCAGGGCGGCCCGCTTCAGGGCGTAGACCACGATGTTGGGGTCGCTGCCTTTTTCGAAAACCTTGGCGGCATCAGTGCGCAGGTTGTGCCCCATGCTTGTGCGGCGTACCCACTTGGCGTTGAAATGAGCGGATTCCAGGAAGACATCAGTGGTATTTTCCGTCACACCGGAGCCTATGCCCCCGAACACGCCAGCGATGCACATGCCTTCGCCAGCGCCATTGCAGATCATAAGGTCTTCGCCTGTCAGCTCGCGCTCCGTTTCATCGAGGGTAGTGAACTTTGTGCCTTTTGGCAAAGCCTTTACGACAATCTTGTGGTCTTTGACTTTTGCCAGGTCGAAAGCGTGGAGAGGCTGACCGAGCTCGTGCAGTACGAAGTTGGTCACGTCCACCACATTATTGATGGGCCGCAGCCCGATGGAGAGCAGGCGGTTTTTGAGCCAGTTGGGCGACTCCTTAACGGTAATGCCCTTTAGCGTCAGGCCAGCGTAGCGTGGGCAGGCTTCGGCATCTTCCACCTCAATGCTGACCGGCAGGCTTTGGTCATCCGCTTTGAAGCCGTCGACGGAGGGCAGGTGCACGCCGTCGTTGTGGCTGTGGTTGACTTTGAGGTAGGCTGCCAGGTCCTTGGCTACGCCCAGGTGGTTGGTGGCATCCGAGCGGTTGGGCGTCAGCCCGATCTCGTAAACGTGGTCGATTTCGATATTGAAGTACTCCCGTGCGGGGGTGCCCACTGCGGTGTCTTCCGGCAGCACCAGGATGCCATCGTGGCTCGTGCCGGTGCCCAGTTCGTCTTCCGCGCAGATCATGCCTTCGGACACCTGCCCGCGGATCTTGCCTTTTTTGAGGGTGAGGGGTTCTTCGCTGCCAACGGGGTACAAAGTTGTCCCCACGGTAGCCACCATCACTTTTTGTCCCTGCGCTACATTTGGCGCACCGCAGACGATCTGCAGGGGCGCTTCCCCACCTACATCCACTTTGGTCAGGGACAGGCGGTCGGCATCAGGGTGTTGGCCACATTCGAGGACATGCCCCACGACCACGCCTTCCAGCCCGCCGCGGATGCTTTCCACCCGCTCCATGCCTTCTTCTTCCAGTCCAATACCTGTGAGCATAGCCGAGACTTCCTCAGGGCTATGGTTTATATCGATATACTCTTTCAGCCAGTTCAGAGATACTTTCATTGCTGTAGTTTTGTAAGGGCACAAATATACTGACGAATGGGGGATTTACAACCTATATGGAGGGGGAGTCCTCACAAATCTGCTTCTTTGAGCTGATTTTGGCGATGGTCTGCCTCTTCACAACGTTAAAAAAGGGTTAACCCGTTCCGGGAAGCAAGCGGGAGGGCCTTTCTCAACGTTTTCGTGGAGATTTCAGCCCGTTTTTCGCAGGGAAGTGCGGGGAAAGTCGGAAGTTTGCACCTCATGGAAGAAGCTATGCCATTATTGAACCCGAAAATATACGGTATCGTACTGCTGCTGCTAGTGGCTGCCCCGGTATTTGGGCAACAGCCCGCCGCTCCGGCACAGGACACGGCCAAGCAGGAAGTGGAAGTCGACCACGCCGACCTGTTTGAATACATTCAGTCGGGAGATACGGTTATTCAGAAGCTCAATGGCAACGTCGAGCTGCGGCAGGATAGCGTGTACATGTACTGTGATACCGCCCGTATTGAGAACCAAACCCGCGTGTATGCCAATGGCAACGTCATCATTCAGCAGGGGGATTCCCTCAATGTCTTCTCAGACTCTGCCGTTTACGACGGGGCGACCCGCATCGCCGAGCTCTACGGGGATGTCATTCTGGAAAAGGGTGATCAGCGCCTCTTCACCGACCGCCTGACTTACGACCTTAACCTCAAGCTGGCCACTTACGATAATGGTGCCACCCTTACCCTCGACAGCACGCAACTGACAAGTAAAAAGGGCTATTACTACGTAGATGAGCGGCAAATCTACTTCAAAGACAGCGTCGTGGTGATCGATTCGGCTTTTACACTGCTTTCGGACACTCTGGGCTTCAATACGGAGACCAAAGTGGTGGACTTTCTGGGGCCTACTCTGATCGACAGCGATACCACCAAGCTGTACTGCGAAGATGGTTTTTACGATACCGAGAACAACGTAGCGGAATTCACCAAAAACGCGCAGTACCAAAAGGGCGACCAACTGGCCCTGGCCGATACCATCCGCTACGATGGCAGCCGGGAGGTGTACATCCTGCGCGGCAACGCCATTTTCAAAGAAAACGAACGGGAAGCCACCGCCGATGTAATTGAGTACAGTCAGGAAGCCGACCGCACGGTACTCGTGGGCAATGCCCGCTACAAAGATGCCAAACAGGACATCGCCGCTGATGAGATCGTCTACGATGCCAAACAGGAGACTTATTCCACCCGCGGCCGCTCCCGCATTAGCGATCCGCCGCAGCTGCTGGAAGCCGATCAGGTGGACTACAGCGAGGAACGGGGCATTGGTATCGCCACCGGCTCTGTGATTTGGCGGGACACCTCCGAAGACCTGACCATTATGTGCGATACGGCCGACTATGACCGGAAAGCGGATTACCTCAAAGCCTTCGGGGGGCGCAATGGCCGGCCGCTGCTCATCACGATTGTGGATGGCGACTCCTTATTTATGGCATCCGATACCCTGCTGGCGCTGCAAGACGTATTCGATACCCTGATTGTGGAGACCGTCATTACCGTCGATACGCTATGGGCTGATGCTCTGTCCACAGATACTTTGGTCATAGACTCCCTCATTGCCGATACCCTCATCACGGAAACCCTTGTCACCGACAGTGCCCGTCTGTTGCGGGCCTATCCTGATGTGCGCATTTTTAAAACGGATATGCAGGCCATCTGCGACTCCCTGTCGTACAGTACGCGAGACTCCACCTTCCGGCTGTTCCGGGAGCCTATCGTCTGGGCAGATACCTCGCAGTTCAATGCCGATACCGTTAACATCCTGCTCAACAAGGGCAGTATTGACCGCATTTTCCTTCGCAATAACGCCCTGATTGTCAATTCTCCGGATGAGATTATGTTCAATCAGGTCAAAGGCAAGCACGTGACCGCCTTTTTCAAAGCAGAAGAACTCCGGCGGATGGCAGTGAACGGCAACGCGGAATCCGTGTACTACGCTTTGGATGACGATGGCGGCTACGTAGGCGTCAATAAAACCATCTGCAGCGAGATGATGCTGTACTTCGGGAACAATGAGGTGGAAAAGATCACATTTTTCAATCAGCCCAAGGCCGAGATGCTGCCGATGGGGCAAACGAACCACAGCACGCTCAAACTGGAAGGCTTCTTTTGGGAAACCCAATACCGGCCGGACAGCCTGCCTGATTTGTTCAGCCCGGAGAAAAAACGGGTACTGAAGCCCCTGCCCAAAGCCGCTGCCCCCGCTGCGGATTCTCTGGCGCAGGACAGTTTGGAAGTCCCCCCTTCCGCTATGGGGCTGGATGAGGAAGCAGAAGGTGCTCCGGCAAGCCCCGCCGAAGTCCCCGCTGCGCCCCCGGCTCAGGGTTTACCCGTTCCGCCCGATCCTGCTAAAGGACAGGGTTTACCCGTTTCCCCGGCCACCACGGAGCAACCACTGACACCAGAAAAACAAAACGACGAGCAATAATGATGAAAAAGTGGATGGTATTCATTGCATGGTTTGGAATGGGCATTGGGCTGCTGGCCGCACAGTCTTCACCAAAACAGCTGCTGCAAGCCGGCCATAATGCCTACCACGACAAAGATTACGAAACCGCCATCAGCCGGTACGAAGCCCTCCGTGCCGATGGGTACGAAAGTGTGGTCCTCTACTACAACCTCGGCAACGCCTACTACCGCAACGGCAATCTGCCCATGTCGGTCCTCAACTACGAGCGTGCCCTCCGGCTCGACCCCGCCAATGAGCAGGTACAGTCCAATCTGGCGTTGGTACAGGAACAACTCGAAGCTTCGAATATTCAAATCCGGCAATCGGGCGTCGTCCGCACCTGGCTTTCCGTGCAGCACCTAATGCGCACCCGGGGCTGGGCCGTGCTCGGTCTCCTCCTGTTTTGGCTGGGCGTAGGCGGGCTGGCCGTCTGGCAATTTGCCCCTCAGCGCCGGCAGCGCAAAGCAGGTTTTCTGGCAGGCGTTACCGCCCTGTTCCTCTGCCTGTTGCCCTTTGGCTTCGCCTACGGTCGGGCGCAGCAGGAGTTTTACCATCACAAAGCCGTCCTGATGGCAGAAGAAACACCCCTGCACGTGGCCCCGGATGCCCAAAGTGAGCCCGTCCTGACCCTCTACGGCGGCGAGAGCCTGACTATACTGGATGAAATTAGTGGCTGGTATAAGGTGGAGCTTAGTGATACGACGGTGGGGTGGGTTCCTAAGGATTTGGTGGCGGAGGTTTAGGGGGGGCAAACTATTTCAGGGGATGACATTGAGCCCCGGATCGGCTACCTGAAAATAGAAGGGATCGCAAGCAGTAGTGATGACCTGGTACAGCACGAATTGCAGCGCAAGAAAAACCAAGGCTACCTATGGGAAACGCTGATTACCTTACCAGCAGGAGAACCTATATACTTCGAAGACTCCACAGCTTCTTATCAATACAACTACGATTACCGGTTACTGGCCGTAGATGATGCCGGGCTGAAGTCCAGCTCTAAAATATTGACTGCCCGTCCCTTAGCCAGCTCGGTTCGGGGCGAGATTTTGGATCTGCGCTTGCTTATACATACGATTTTAGAACAAGATTCTGCGGTGCTAACCAATCTGCCTGTATTAACGGTCAATCCTTCCAGTAATGTATTTCCAAACAATCCCCAAGGCGCACAGCCTGGCCAACAATACCTATATGGCCGTGGAGAAGCTGCGCTGGTCTGGGAGTTCCTTGAACAAGATGGAATTTATGGTTACCAAATATACCGTTCCGCATCCGATGGGGTATTACGGCCCTACCGTATGGTCAGGCCGGATGAAGGTGTCGTCACACTGGAAGTATTTCAGAAAATCCAGGAACGTTTTGGTGCACAGTCAGGGATCGACTCCGGCATCGTTGACGGCAACCACTTTTTCTTCTTCGACGGTGGGCTAAAGAAAGGGACCGCCTATACCTATCGGGTCGAAGCCCAATACATTGATGGGGCAGTATCCCCACTCTCTGAATCAGTCATTGTGATCTATTAAAAGAAAGGACTATGATGCGACTCCAAATACTATTTATCGCTTTATTCCTGTTGCCCTCGTTGAGCCAGGCGCAGGACTGTGCGGAGGCTACTGTGCTCAGCTCACAGGAAACCATGCTCACCGTCCCGTCCTTAAGCCGGGCAGCAGCAGATACCCCGCACCAGATCAGTGACTGCCGGGCTGAAGGGTTGCCCGCTACTCACCCGGCATGGGTCCAGTTTACGGCCCCGGTAGATGCCCGTTTGGCCTTCGATCTCATCCCCCTCAACGAAGGGGATGACCTCGACTTCATCCTCTACAAAGTTGAAGGGGACGATTGCCAGAGCCGCACGGCTATACGCTGCACAGCCGCCGGGCCAAATATTGGAGGCGCTACCGCATTCAGCACGCCCTGTATGGGCGCTACGGGGCTAAAAGCAAATGTAGACACCAATGCTGCCGCTTCTGGCTGTGATAATGCCGATGGCAACTACCTGTCCCCTGTCTTTGTGAAGGCTGGAGAGACCTATCTGCTCTGGGTCAATAACTATGCTCTGTCCTCCGGGAACCGCCCCAGCGGGCAAGCGGATGGGTTTACCCTGCTGCTGGACTTTGATCAGGCGGCGCTGGTCAGCGAAACCGATATCCTGTCCTCCCTGCGCGTCTTCCCGAACCCGGCAACCGATTGGCTGCAACTGGAACTGCAGCTGCCCGCTGCCACGCCCATGGAGGTCATCGTACAGAATGCGCTCGGCCAGCAAATCACCACCGCCCTCTACGATGGCACTGCCGGCAAACACACCTACCCATTGCCTACTGAAAAGTGGCTGCCCGGGCTTTACTGGGTGACGGTGGTGGTGGATGGGGTGCGCCGGGTGGTGGTTGTGGAGAAGCTTTAAGGAAAGACTAATCTTAATGACTATGTTGCGTTTCAAATTTTTTCTCTCAAGTATTAGCATATTTTTAGCTATTGGGACAGCGAAAGCCCAAAACTGCTTCGTTCAATTAGGTGATGCTACTGGAATGACACACACACCTGCCCAGTTGGTTGATTTAGAAGAGGCAGCGTGTGAGTTAAAAGCATCTTTACCTAGCGAGTATCAAGATAGTTTCATAGTATTTGACTTAGGATTTTATAGGATTAAAGAGTATACCGAAAATGGATTACTTACTGATTGGGATACAATTAGTAAACATTCAGCCGGTTAAACAAAGATTCAAAAAAATACGATATTTAAGCCCATGGAACCGTCTGCCCTAAATAACCTGCTATCCAAGCTGCCGCCTGACATTAGCCAGGTGGTCAGGGTTATTGTTTCTATGCAGCAAGAAGCCATATCCCAGCGCGACGAAACGATCCGGGCATTAGAGCAGCGCATCAAAGAACTGGAAGCCCAGCTCAACCAAAACAGCCGGAACAGTTCTCGACCGCCGAGCAGTGACGGCCCTAAGAAGTCACGCACAACAACCCAAAAAAGCAAGAAAGGCAGGAAACCCGGTGGACAGCCAGGGCATAAGGGCACTACTTTGAAGATGGTGCCCAGCGCCGAGGCGAAGATTGAGGACCATTACCCAAAGGCTTGCTCTGGTTGCGGCGCAGATTTATCGGGGCAGCCAAGCTTGGGGTTTGACCGCCGTCAGGTCTTCGATATCCCACCAATTGAGATACAAGTCACAGAGCACCGTGCACACCGCGCCAGCTGTTCCTGCTGTGGGGTGCGCACGCAGGGGCTCTTCCCCGCCGAAGCTACAAATAATGCGGTGTACGGCCCCAACCTGCGGACATTTGCCAGCTACTGCATGTCCTACCAATTGCTGCCTTACGGACGCACGGCAGAACTGCTGTCCGATTTTTTAGGGCAGCCAATAAGCGAAGGGACGCTGGACAATATGCTTTCAGAGGCTTGCTGCCAACTGGACAGCTTCAGCGAGCAAATAATAAGGCGCTTTCAACAAGAGGAGGTAGCCGGCTTTGACGAAACAGGCGTGCGCGCGCAAGGGCAGGCTTATGCCCATGTGGCCAGCGGCAGCGCCCATACTTACTTCTTTCTTGGAAAGCGGGGCTATGCTACGATGGACGAAATGGGCATCTTGCCAGGTTTTAAAGGCATTGCAGTGCATGACCGCTACGCTAACTACTTCGGCTATGACTGCCAGCATAGCCTGTGCAATGCCCATTTACTGCGCAACTTACAAGCCGTCATTGACGAGCATAATGATTACTGGGCCCGGCAACTGCAGGAACTGCTCAAAAACATCAATAAAGCAGTAAAACGGGCAAAAGCGCAAGGCAAAGATGCGTTTTCTTCCAGCCACTGCGCACAGTACCGCCAACGATACATGACCTGGGTACAACAGGGGCTAAAACTGCACCCTGCTATAAATGGGGATGGCACAAAAGGGCCGCCTAAGCAAACCAAAACCCACAACCTCCTTATGGCCTTAAAAGAATATGCCAGCGAGGTGCTCCGTTTCCTGTACGACTTCCGGGTCCCTTTTGACAACAACAGGGCGGAGCGGGACATAAGGATGCTAAAAGGTAAGCGTCCGAGCAAAGGCGTCTTGACTGCCGGTTTTCATGAATCTACCTTTGGGCAAAACCTAAAGATATGAATCCAGTCAAACGCGTACAAAAGTGGCAGGCTCTGCTGGCCGAGCAGTCTGCTTCCGGGTTAAGCAAGAAGGCATTTTGTGAACGAGAAGGTATCAATGCAGCTACTTTTTATTATTGGCAGCGCCGTCTGTCGGAACACGTTCCAGATGAAGGGGCCGGCTTCTTGCGCATCCGTCCCCGGGCCGCACACGAACCCCGGGCGGCACATGAAGTAGTAGTGTGCCTGGCCGATCAAGAGCTGCGCCTGCGCAGCGGTTCGCCAGCGACCCTGGCGCAAATCATCCAACATCTATGCCATGCTTAGTTTTTCTTCTCGACAGCGGTATTTCCTCTACGGCGGGGCCACAGATATGCGCAAGGGCTTTTCGGGGCTGAGCGGCCTGGTGCGGGCGCATATGGACCAGGAATTAATGAGCGGTGATGTATTCATTTTCGTGAACCGCCGCCGCGACCGTATTAAGCTGCTGATGTGGGATATAACAGGCTTTGCCCTGTATTACAAACAGCTGGAGCGGGGGACTTTTGAGTTGCCCCTGGCGGCCCGTGAGGGGACGGCCGAGCTAAGCTGGCCGGAGCTGGTGCTAGTGCTGGAAGGCATCGAATTAAAGTCCATAAAAAGGCGCAAAAGATACCGCCACGGTGCCTGATTTTGCTACCTTTTTCGTATCTTTTCACCAATGAAAGCAACCGTTTCCATAGCAGAACACGAGGCCGTTTTGGCCGAAAATGCGCAACTCAAATTCCGTTTGGAGAAGTTGGAGCGTATGCTGTTTGGGCGTAAGAGCGAACGCTTTGTAGCGGATGCTCCACCGGCCGGACAGCTCAATATGTTCGCTGCCGGCCAAGAGGCCGAAGCGGAGGGGGCGGAGATGGCCCCCTTGCGGGAAAAGATCAGCTACGAGCGCAATAAGCCGGTGGCAAAAAAGAAGCATCCCGGGCGCACACCGCTGCCGGAGCATTTCCCGGTAGAAGAAAAGGCCCTGGAACCGGAAGAAGATACTACGGGCATGGTGCGTGTTGGCGAGCACATCACCGAGTATGTGGAATATACACCGGCGGAGCTGAAGGTCATCCGGTTGATCCGCCCCAAATACGCCAAGCCCAATACGCGGGTGGATGAAAACACCGAGTTTGTTTGTGCACCGCTGCCTAGCCGCCCCATTGAAAAGAGTATTGCCTCGGCTAGTCTGCTAGCTCACATTATTATCAATAAATATATTGATCATTTGCCTTTTTACCGGCAGATCCAGCGTTTTAAGCGCAATCATGACTGGGCGGTCCACAAATCAACCATCAATAGCTGGTTTGTAGCCGTTTGCACCCTACTCAAGCCGCTATACGAAGTCCATCGCCAGCAGATATTGGAACAGGCCTATCTGCAAGCCGACGAATCAAAAATAAAGGTCTTGACCAAAATCCTCAAAGACAAGAACGGTAATCGTATCAAAGTAGATACCCGTAAAAAGGGCAGCAAACAGATGCTGGGCTGGATGTGGGCAATACGTAGCCCACAGACCGGGCAGGTGCTGTTTGTCTATGAAGATAATCGTGGCCAGAAGGCCGCCAATACTGTATTGAGCGGCTTCCAGGGCGGCTTTTTACAGACCGACGGACTGGGCTCCTACAACCAGATCGCTGCACGTGCCGATGTAGAACGCCTGGGCTGCTGGGCACATGTGCGGCGTAAGTTCTTCGAAGCACAGGGCAATGATAAAAAACGAGCCCAGCATGCTCTGGGACTGATCCAGCAGATCTATGGCCACGAACGCAAAACCGCAGAATATACCCCCGAAAAACGTAAGGCCTATCGGGAAGAGCATCTACTGCCTTTGTTCCAGGAGTTTAAAGACTGGCTGGATGAGCAATGCGTCTATGTCACCCCCAAAAGTGCAATGGGGCAGGCCTTCACCTATGCCCAAAACCAATGGCCCACTTTAGTAACCCTATTCCAGGACGGCCGCCTACTCATCGATAATAACCATATCGAAAACAAAATCCGGCCTCTGGCCTTGGGCAGAAAGAACTATCTCTTTGCCGGGTCCCACGAAGCCGCTCAGCGGGCCGCCATGATCTACAGCTTCATGGCCAGCTGTAAGGAACATCAGATCAATCCTTACCAATGGCTTAAAGACACCCTCGATCGTATCCCTGATACCAAGCTCTCCGAACTCAACACCCTAATACCCAGCCCCCAGTGGAAACCGATGGAGCAAAACACGTAGTTGCTCGGACGCTTACGCTAAAAGTGAAAATGAAAATATCCGGTTTCTTTCACAGCATAGAGACTGGCAACCGCTTCCTGCGTATCAGGGCTTTCTTATCCACAGCCACTAAACAGGGATACTCCGCTTTTGAGGCCATGAAGAAGCTCTTCACTGGCCAAACTGAGCCATTCGTATCGAATTTGGTCTGGGGCGATTGATATACCGGCTGAATGGTTACGCATTAAGAGTACTAAAAGAGTATCCAGACGAGTATGTATCAGCATTAGAAAGTTTTGGTCTAGTCAAGGGAGATTTATTTACCAGACATGGAGTGGATTATGATGACGAATTCTTTGAGATTATGGATGACTTTATACTGAACAATACAAATGGGTTGTCAAAATCTGAAGTGTATAGTATCTTTGGGTATACTACAAACTTCTTTTATCAAGATCTTAACTATTGGCTACGTGAAGGGATAAATACAAGTCAAACATCTGGAATAAAAGATTTAATAGATTCAGGTTTAGCCAAACTTCCATCGTGGAATGGGCAATCTCAGATTTATCGAGGAATTAAGATAACAGGAGGTGATGCTCAATTACAGAGCATATTATCAAATTACCAAATAAATAATCCGATAACAGAGTTGCAATTTACCTCTGTAAGTGCGAGTTCGAACACTGCTTTCTTAAATCATGCTAATACTAAAATCAAAATGACCATAACTTTAAAACCTGATTCTAGAGTAAGAGATATATCAGCTCTCTCTGACGGTGTGTTTTATAGAGGCTTCCCCCCTCCTGAACTATTATTTCCTAGTGCAATTAGTTTTCATGTTGACGATATTGTCGAGTCTTCGAATGGTGTTTCTACTATATTCTTAACTGAACTTTGAACTATAATGGATAAGGAACAAATCATAAGTAACTTAATAAAAGATAAAAGATATTCGGAAGCAGCTGAATTGATTAACTCCAAGTTGTCAACAGAAGATTATTGGGTTAAGAATTATCATAGCATGAGTTCCAAAGAAAAAGTGAAATTTTGGTCCGGCTATATTGGAAGGCAAATGAGATGGAATAATGAATCTGGGGTAGATGAAATGGACGTTTTCAATGTGCCAGATTTTAAAATATGGCTTAAATATGAGCCCAATATTTTGCAGATGTTGAAAGAAGTAATAAAGGTACTGAAATTGGATGAAAATGTGGTACTATCAAGGATAGGAATAAGCAAAAAATAAACCACAGTGCTTTTAGAAATTGCCATCGCAGATGCCTATGGAGTAGGCTTTGAGTACAGACCTCAGAACTTCATCCGAGAGAATAACGATCTGGAAAAGTACTACTCTCACGAAAAATATGCCTCATTGCACGGGTGCTATTCCGACGACACACAGATGAGTCTAGGTATTGCGGAATTAATGCTAGAGAACGCCTCATGGGAAGCGAGAATCATTGCGGATTACTTTGTAGAGGTGTTCCAGCGCGATCCCCGAAACGGTTATTCAAAGAAATTTCAGAATATTTTATCCGCTTCGAGTAGCGGGGAAGACTTACTATCGAATATTGTTCCAACAAGTGACCGCAGCGGTGCTGCCATGCGATCTGGTATAATTGGTCTCTACGCAGACACTGAAGGTGTAATGAAAAAGACTCGTTTGCAGGCAAGTCTTACACATAATACGGAATCTGGTAAGGCAGCAGCGGAGGCGGCAGCTTTATTGACACACTATTTTGCTTATCAAAAAGGAGCCAAAGCAGATGTAGGGAATTATGTGAGCGAAGTTGTGTCCAGTCCGAAGTGGTCAGAAGACTGGTCAGGAGAAGTGGGAGAAAAAGGTTGGATGAGTGTGAGAGCGGCAATCACCGCGATAAAGAAAAGCAGTAGTCAATCAGAACTACTCAAAACGTGTATAGCGTTTACCGGAGACGTTGATACAGTTGCTGCTATAGCTTTTTCGGCAGCTTATTTTTGTAGAGAGATAGAACGAGATTTACCCGATTGGATGTATGAACACTTGGAGAACGGTAAATATGGTCGTGATTACCTAATCTCTGTAGATAAACGTTTAGCGGCAAAGTTCGAAGAGGTTATAAACTGGCCACAATCTTAGCAAAAAGGTTTCCTTGCTGCCCATATCATGCCCCCCAACCCAAGCTCCAGCCCTAACACCAAAAGCAACGCTGCAAGTAGTACTGTCTGACGCTTACGGTACAGACCAGGAACGCTGTCGGTTCTCAGATGCTGACAACGAAGTTCGTTCTCCAGTCTGCACCGAAAGCGTCGGGCAGTTCAGCATCTGAGAACTGCGCCAATGCGCCAGCTATCCGGCCAAAGTAAAAATACTATCAGCACCCTCTCACTGCCCGTAGTATTAAAATACATCGACCATGATGGCTTTAGATAACTCAAATTCCTTAAACTGTTGCTGTAGGGCGATGGTGAAAATATCAAACATGCCACCGTCCTCTTCCATCAATATTTTTCCTGCTGAATGAAGCCTGATGCTATAATAGCGTACGCCGACATGCCGCTGATGGATTGGCAGACGAATTATTTGTGAAAGGCCTATATCAGAGAAACTGGAAAAATTTGCTGCTAACAATCGCTTGTATCTTTCCTTAGCAGGCGTTTTTTCCAGCAGAGCTATGATGTCTTCTGCATCGCCAAACTTAGTGAATGTACCCATAGAATCATACAACGCTCGAAGAAAAGGCAGCAGTTCTTTTTCCAGAATATCTGGACGTAGCTTGCCTTCCCAGCTGCTTTCCTTGATTTTGCCTTCATAGATGTTTAGATGAATACCGTGTTCGGCGAGTGGAACTTTCACTTCTTCGATTGCCATTGTATCACAACTAACGCTGACTTCGTTGACTAGCCCTATAGAGAGAAATGCACCCATATTTTTGAGGATAAGATAACAGGTTTTCTTTAAAATTCTCAGATTTGAGCCTTGACAAACCACCTGGGCGAGCGTTACGTTTGGGGTGGCAAGCTACGGGCAGCATGGGGGGCTCTACTACAACCTCGGCAACCCCTATAATACTATGCTGCATAACCGGTTAACGCTCTCTCATTTTCTGGAATAAAGCCAAGAACGATATCAAGGCGAGCTACCCCATAGCTCATTAGTTCTTCAGCAACGTCAATATCTGTCCAGTTGCACTGAATCCATACCTTTTCTTCTTTTATATCAAAATGCATCACGCAGTCATGGATAAACTCGTTTTTGTCCCAGCCCACACGCATAAGCTGATAGTGATTGTTAGCTTTATCAGCAATTACCTGATTTTCAATATTTTTAATATTTGAAGGTTTGATTTTAGCATATTCATTTAACACTTTTAGTATTGCTTCCTGGTATCTTGTTACTTTATCCATGCTGATATTTTTATGGCTCCAATTTGATAAACCAATAGCTTTATTTTTTTCCTTTTGACAATTTCTTTGATGAATGGCCGCTGAAAAAAGGCTCTTCGCCATTAATAGTGGGTTTCGTATTTTTAGCAGATGAAAGACACCGAACTATTTGCAGCAGCCTTAGCGCTAAAATCACCTTGGTATATCAAGAAAATTGACTTTCGAGATACAGCACAGGGAGAAAAGGAACTCCATATCGAAGTAGACCACCATAAGCGGGTCAAATTTGAGTACGAGGGCGAGCTGTGCCCTGTGCACGATCATCAATTGCGGAGTTGGCGGCATCTGCGTTTTTTCCAACATGACTGCTATCTGCACGCACGTGTGCCGCGGGTGAAGACGGAGTCAGGAGAGGTACGCCTGGTAGCTGTGCCCTGGGCTGAGCCGGGCAGCTCCTTTACCCTTTTGTTTGAGCTTGACGTTCTAAAGCTTATGGATAAAGGCATGAGCGCCTCTGCAGTTGGCCGCCACTACAGCTTTGATTCCCGTATAGCTAGCCGTATAGTGGGCCGCCATGTAAGCAACGCTTTGGCTACTCAGGAGCTAAGAACGGTCAAGGACCTGTCTGTCGATGAGACCTCACGAAAGAAAGGGCACAACTACCTGACCATCCTATGTGACCGGCAAGCTAAAAAGGTAGTAGGCGTATCTCGGGGCAAAGACCAAAAAGCTGTAGGCCAAGCACTTATCGATATGGAAGCACGTGGCGCAGACAGGGCTACAGTACGGTCAGTGACTCTAGATATGTCACGCTCCTATATCGCGGCCTGTGAGTCCTACCTTCCACAAGCCGAGATGGTTTTTGACCGCTTTCATTTAGTCAAAAAGCTTAATGAAGCTATTGATACTATTCGAAGAGCAGAACAAAAGCAGTTTAAGGAGGCGCTCAAGCACAGCCGGTATTTATGGCTGCGCAATGCCAGCAAGTTATCTCAAAAGCAGCAACAACGCCTGGACTTGTTAAAAGAAGCATTCCCCAATCTAGGCCAGGCCTACCGGCTCAAAGAGCTATTCCGGGAAGTTTTCGATGCGGCTCAGTTCACCAAGCGCCTCAAGCCGCTCAATGAGTGGATAAAGATGGCTTGGGACAGCGGGATCAAGCCCATCCAGGAGTTTGTCAATATGCTCCATGACCATTGGTACGGTATTAAGACCTACTTCAAAAGATTGGCAAATAATGCTTTCGCTGAAGGGGTGAACCTAAAGATTCAGGAAATAAAGAGAATTGCCAGAGGCTATCGGAACCCACACAATTTCATCCTGATGATCTATTTCAAACTCGGAGGACTTGATTTGAAAATCCACTAAATATGGCGAAGAGCCTGAAAAAAGCCATCGTAAGTCCGTTTGGGTATTGCCAAGTAAAGTTCGCGATTAGGGTCATCAAAGTCAAGAGCCAATGAATACATTTCGTACTGACCAACAGCCTCGTGCATATCCTGTACGGGTGAAGGTTTGATGAAGCTCTTTATTTCTACCGCTATCTTGTGGTTGTCATTCTGCGCTGCTATTAGCTTTTCTGCTCCAAGGTCTATCCTGAAGTCAACTTTTCCGTAGCTGAAAGCGTATGGATCTGGTTCAGCCCCCTAAGAATCGGACAAAATTCTATTAGTGAATAATAATCATTCGTGATGGTATTATCTTTGCTCTGCGAGAACACCAACGGTGACGATTGTACCGAAGGTAGTAATGCGTAGGCCTACCATTACGTTTTTAATAATGAGGCCCCATCGAGGGAACCTCATTATTGCGAGGAACACCTGCTGGTTCTGATTACCCGAAGGAACAGTCATAGCGGTGTATCTCTTTCCAAGATAAAACATCCTGAAGACTTAGCCTCAATTTGAACCGAGCTTTCTTTTTATCGAAGGTTTCCATTTCGATTTGGTTATCCTCCCAGAGTGCCCAAAACATACTCGGACTGAGCATCGCTATAGAGCTATGCTGGCGGTGGTTATTGTAAGTCTGGTAGAACTTATTCAACCGGTTTTCCAAGTCTTTGAGCGTATGGAAACAGGCTCCTTTCAAAGAGCTGCCTAAGGTCTTGTGAAAGCTCTCTACGTGGCCATTTTCCTCGGGCGTGTAAGGATGCGTAAAAACCTGATTAAGGTGATTGTCCCGAAAGTATTGTTGGACCATTTTACTGCAAAATTGCTTGCCATTATCATTGCGTATTTCGACGCTGATTTGAGCTTTGAGCAAGTCCGCTGGCTGCAAGTATTTCACGATGACCTGATCCCAGGCATCCTTGATCTGTTCTTGCTTCATGACGTAGCCTACAGCCCAATGTAAGGCAAAGCGGGTAAAAGTATCCAATATCGTCAGGACGTAGGCGTAGCAGGACTTTCCAGCTACCCAGACGTACTTGATATCCATTTCAATGATCCTTAATGGGCCTTGCGGGCATACTCTGCGGTACTGGACAAAATTACGCCCTTTACGTTTTCTGGCCTTACACAAAAGGCCATTTTCCTGTTCCAGCCGGTACACTTTTTTATGGTTGATATACCAACCTCGGACTTGTAAAGTAGCACTCACCAAACGATACCAATTTGGCAAATCTTTATCAGCCAAAATAGAGATAATACCGGTGACTACTTCCTCGTTACTACGACGCGTTAAGAGTTGAGTTACTGGGTCTTTGAACAGTGTCCAATGGGTGGCTTGCTTGCCTACTTTTCGGCCCGTTGGCTGATAGTATAAATCATGGCGGGTAAGCCCCGTTATCGTTAACACTTCCTCCCGCATCAAACCCAGCGACATGTATTGTTTTGCTAACATTACTTTCTCAACTCTGGGTACTTTTTTTTCAATAGCTCATCCTTTAACCGGCTTCTCAGCTGCTCTTCTGCAAGCATGAGCTTGTAATGGACCAGTTCGTTTTCCAGCTCTCGTATCCGGCTCCGGTTGGCCTTAGCTACGCTATGGTCTAAGCCATCAGCACCATCAGCTTGATACTGCTTTTTCCAGTAATAGTACGTTGCAGGGTACACATCATACTTCGCCAAAGTTACTTTGACCCCATAAGCTTTAGCTTCATCCAGAATCTCCAGCTTCTCCTTTTTGCTGAATTTCCGGCCTCTGTTTTCTTGCTTTTCCATATCTAAATCTCTAAAAAAGTTTTTAGACTTTTGTCAGAGTATTTAGGGGGCTGTTACAGGATCATCGGTGATGGTCCAGCCTTCCTTTTCTAACGCCTGCTTCACGACATCGTGATATTTATCTCTTGTTGACATATCCGGTTATTTTACAATAGCAGATGAAACCTGGAAAAACTTCCTAACAAAAGTTGTTGATTTTATATTTTAGGAAGGAAGTTTAGTAGAAAAAGGAACCAGAAGTTATACATTTAAATTTTGAGACTGTTTATAATAAACTCAAGTCTGAGACACCTGTAGACTTTATCTCATGCCAATAAGAAGCAGCAATAATAGCGTAAAATTATTACTTATTTATTTACCGTATAATGCTTTTCTAAAAGCATTTTATGTACTTTTTAATCATATTATCTATATTGAATACCCTGAAAACATAGCACGGGCCTATTTTCGTACTACAGAAGGAGATAACATAATTGAGATAATATTTTCAAATATCTTCCTTAACATCATTTATGATTTTTTTTGGCTACTGCCTGCTACAATAATGAACTTTTATATTTTTTATAAATTGATTACTTCCTTACTCCAGGAAAAGGAGAACGTATATGAGTATATAAGCTTTTTACTTTTGAAAGTATATTTATTTTGGTGCCTTATTTACTTGTGTTCTATTGGTTTTGGTTCCTTTATCAAGGAAGATTCGTTAGGATCTCTGCTATCAGGGCCATTTGCTCCATATGGTGGGTTAATGATAACTTATATACTATTGGGTAATTTTGTTTTTTTGATATTGTTTGTTCCACTATGGGAGAAATACATCAAAAAATTGTTTACATGATTGATATGGAAACAGTGTGTAGAACAAAGATTACCTTCAAAATCGGTCACTCTTTTAGCACCCCCGCTGCCCATACTATGAACCACTGCCATCGGCCAAAACAACCAAAAGCAACGCTGCAAGTAGGACTGACACTGTTGGTTCCCGAATTCTGACGGCGGAGTTTGTCAGTACAGCATCCAGGAATTGTGTCTACGCGCTAGCTATCCGGTCGAAGTGGAAATATTAGCGGAGGAGTTATTCTGCCATATATTTCTGTTATCAACAGCCAAAGATTTTAGCCCTTAATTTCATGAATTCTTGATTTTAAACGCACAACAAGTTTTACATGAAAATACGCAGTATAATAATCTCAGCCCTATTCATTATGGTTCTTCTGTACGGAGCTTATATTTTATGGGCAATCCTTGCGTTTGGAGGGGGCTGTAACAGAATGGCTCCTGAAACACATTTTTTGCCGGATGGCTACACGGGGAAAGTATATATATTTTTTAATCAGAGCGAGGGCAGGGCAAGAGAATATGATGAAAATGCAAGAGTTTACAGGATTCCAAAATCCGGAGTGCTGCGAACCAAATTTAAATCCAATAGCGGCACGATAGATGCAAGGAAGGATTTGAATTTCTATTACCAAAAACCAGATACCTTACTAGAGCTAAAGCAATATGTGTTTGCAAGGGCAGATAGCACTTTAAACCTTGACTCGAATACGGTAGTAGTATTTGAGTATGGTATAGGTAGAGGCTGGAGAGGGTTTGGCAAAGAAGGAGAGGAGCTTAGATCAACCACCTATATAGTAGATAGCTTAAAAAACATCAACAAAAGAGATTATAAGCTAACAATTGAGAGGTTTGAAGATTGGGATCATTAAAAACAGATGCATTATGCTGGGGCTTTTCAAGAAACTAATGGAATAGTAGTGCCAAAGATCACACCACAAAACCCATCACTTCAACGCCCTACAGTACCGCCTCCCGCGCCGCCTTCATTGGAATGCCAATGCACTTCTTTTCCATATAGGCCAGCATCTTTTCCATCAGCGCTTTGGTCTGATCATCGAGGGTGGCAACCTCCTTGTGGAAGACTTCGTTCATGGCGCGCTCCCTGACGGCTTTGATTTCGATGGGGACCTGCCGCATGGCCAGTTCAATCTGACGCTGCTTGATGAGGGCAGGCATTTGCTGTATGTACTCGTTGAGGACTTTGTGGGCGCGTTCCACTTCGCGTTCGCGGAAAGCGAGGTTTTGCTTGGCGAGGTTGCGCAGCCCCTCCACTTCGATGTATTCAAAATTGAACTGTTCGACAGCGGCTTCGGCTACGTTGTTGGGAATGGAGAGATCAATGACAACTTTGCGTTCGGTGTCGCCCTGCAGCAGCTTTTCGTAAAGCGGGGCTGTAATGATCGGCTCAGTAGACCCGGTGCATACGATCAGGCAATCGAAGCCTTCCTGATAGTCAGACAGGTCGCTTAGCGGCAGCGCCCGACCGTTTAGGGTTTTGGCCAACTGCTCAGCTTTGTCGAGGCTGCGGTTGAAAACCGTAATGTCGGAAAACTCGTATTTGCTCAGGAATTTGCCCACGAGCTGATTGGTCTGCCCGGCACCAACGAGCAGCACGCGGTCTTCTTTGTGGACGTGTGCTTTGAGCATTTGCTGAAAAGCCAGCGATACCACGGAAACCGGCTTATCACCAATCCGGGTGCGGTTGTAGACAGCTTTGGCAGCCACTACGGCCTGCTGAAAAACGAGGCGGATGTATTCTCCGGTGGTGCCCCAACTGTGGCAGAGTTCGTAAGCTTCGCGGATCTGGCGGAGGATTTGGCGCTCACCGATCACGAGAGAGTCGATGGAAGCGGAAACATCAAAAAAGTGTTTGAGTGCTTCTTCTCCCTGATAGTGGTAAACGATATCATCAAGCTCGTCTTCAAGCTCGATCGGCATGTCAGGGTTAATACGCTGAAAGAAATGGGCGATGAAGCGCTCGTCCACCTGATGATTGGTGGTGAAGAAGTACATAACCCGGTTGCAGGTGGGCAGGTAGAACAGCTCATCAATATGGAATTGCGCCTTAAGCTGCTGCAATTGCTGCTTCAGTGCCTCCTGATCGTCCACCTTGATCACAAAATCGCCTATATCCTTGAGGTTAGTGCGTTTGTGTGTTACCGTAAGTATATTGTACTTCGCCAGCATAAAGCCCTTAAATTCAGTGTTCGGTTACAAAAGTAATTTTCGCTCGTTGCATCAATGTCACAAAACTGCAACAAGGTTCAACAAAACTATTTATCGACCGTATTTCTTGTCATGACATTTATCAACATCTTATATCTCCTTACGAAAAAATGACAAAAGAAATATTGGTTTTTTGAAAGGCCACAGCTTGGTAAAGCCCTGCTATGCCTCTGTTTCAGCGTTTTTGTCGCAATAGTCAAGTATAAATACGAAGTGTAGGCTCGAACCGTTGTCAGGCTTCGGTCATAAAGTTGCACAAAATTTTTTGTTGAACTAAGTTCCTGATCCTGAAAGGAGTTCGTTGGTGAATATTTGCTCAATAGCTTCCAAAGTGGATTCGATGTTGTTTGCCTTCAGCCAGGTTACAAACCTGGAGACGCGCGCTGCATCCATTTGCCCCCACGTTTGGGCAGTTCCGTAGTAGGGGTTGGTGCGTTTCTGGGCTTTTACCAGGTCAATGCGCTCCCGGTCGTGTGCGGTTACAAAAGCCCCCAGCATACGGGCCGCTGATTCGGGGTTTTCCAGGGCGTGGAGGTAGCCGGCTTTGGTGGCTTGTAAGAAGGCTTGGTAGGCTTCCCGGCGACTTTCAATTTGGTCTGCCAACGCCAGAAGCACCGGTGAATAGCCATAAGGTATGCCGTAATTGCCAAGTTCAAAACAACGCAGCTCAATGCCCTGTGTTTCTGCTTCCACTCCTTCCCAGTTTTGGAATATCCAGGTGGCATCTGCTTTGTTCTCAAGCAAGGTATTCCAAATACCAAGCTTATTTGGATAGCTGAGATAGAGCTCGCCCTTACCGCCATCATTGCGCACCATCTGCTGCACAATTTTGTCTTCGTACCGGGCACCGTAGGAGGCATAGCTTCTGCCATCCAACGCAGCGGGGCGGTTGATGTCACTGGAAGCCAGTACCGCGATGGCACTGGCATCTTCCTGCAGGATGGCTGCCACAGCTTTGACTGCTGCCCTCCTGGATTTGGTATTTAGGCTGATGGCGCTCTCCGTTGGGGCGATGGCAAAGTCTACCTGCCCGAGCTCCAGCTTCTTGGCCGGGGTCGTGGCGTATTGATCTGCAGAAGGGTCAATAATTTGGACCTGTAGCCCGGCGTTTTCATAGTAGCCCAGCTCCTGCGCCACAAAGAATCCCGTGTGATTGGTGTTAGGTGTCCAGTCGAGTGCTATACTAATAGGTGTCATAGTAGCAAGGTGTCTGTTTGATGATTTCAGGATATATCTTACAAAATAGTCAAGGGTTAGGTTTGAGTGGCTTCCACCAAATTACACCTTGTTATATGGAGTCCTTCACAACTCCTCCTGCAACAGTTGGACAAAAAACAAATTTGCGTTAGCTTTGCCCCGCTAAATCATAAGCGATTAGCAGAACCTAAACTCAGAACGGAAAGGTTTGGGCATTAGGCACAAACCCGACGTAGGAGTTTATGCCGACACCAAGCAGGTTTGAACCTCAAACCACTTCGTCGTCGGTATAAAAACAAAGAGGGCCAAATGGATCCTCCGAATCAACTATAACTTTAAACAAAAAATGGTATGGGTCAAACGATCACTTATTTAGTACCCGTCTTTGGTGTACTCGCCCTGTTGTACACCTTCTGGCGCTCGGCCTGGGTGTCAAAGCAGGAAGTTGGAACAGAACGCATGGGCCGTATCGCGGTGAATATCGCGGATGGTGCCATGGCATTTCTCAAAGCGGAATACCGCGTACTGGCCATCTTCGTACTGGCCGTGGCAATCCTACTGGGCATCAGCGGTAATACTGCTGATTCCTCTCCCCTTATCGCTCTGTCTTTTGTACTGGGCGCGATTTGCTCTGCACTGGCAGGGTTTATTGGCATGCGCGTAGCGACTAAAGCCAACGTGCGCACCACCAACGCTGCCCGTACAAGTCTGGGCAAAGCCCTGGAGATCGCCTTTGCTGGCGGCTCTGTTATGGGCCTTGGCGTAGTCGGTCTTGGCGTAGTCGGTCTTGGCGTGCTCTTCCTGGGCTACTCGAGCATGGGGTGGGATATTAACCGCGTGATCACCGTGATTACCGGTTTCTCTTTTGGTGCATCTTCCATTGCGCTCTTTGCACGTGTGGGCGGCGGTATTTATACCAAAGCTGCTGACGTGGGCGCTGACCTCGTAGGTAAAGTGGAAGCCGGTATCCCAGAGGACCACCCCCTCAACCCTGCAACAATCGCGGACAACGTAGGCGACAACGTAGGTGACGTAGCCGGTATGGGCGCTGACCTGTTCGAGTCTTATGTGGGTTCTATCATCGGTACGATGGTACTGGGTGCTGCGTTTATTTTGGTGACAGACCCTGCGACGCAGGAAGTCATCAGTGGTTCCGCCGGTTTTGAAAGCGATAACCCCTTTGGAGGCCTGAACGCCGTACTGTTGCCACTGGTACTCGCAAGCGTTGGCATCGTGACCTCTATCCTGGGTACTTTCTTTGTGAAGGTAAAAGAAGGCGGTGACCCTCAGAAAGCCCTGAACCGTGGGGAATTTCTGTCTGCCGGTGTGATGTTGGCGGCCACTTTCGGCATCGTTAACTGGATGCTGCCTGCAGAATGGACTTTCGAAGGTACCACTTACACCTCTATGGGTGTATTCTGGGCCGTGATCTTCGGCCTTGCTGGCGGTCTCCTCATCGGTATGATTACCGAATACTACACAGGCACAGGCACAAAACCGGTAAAGAGCATCGTGGACCAGTCTCTGACGGGTGCGGCGACTAACATCATCGCCGGTCTTGGTGTGGGTATGCAGTCAACGGCTATCCCTATTCTGATCCTGGCAGTTGCTATCGTAGGTTCTTACTCTTTTGCTGGCCTGTATGGTATCGCAATTGCTGCAGTAGGTATGCTTTCCAATACCGGCATTCAGCTGGCGGTAGATGCTTATGGCCCGATTTCCGACAACGCCGGCGGTATCGCTGAAATGGCAGAGCTGCCAAAAGAAGTGCGCGAGCGTACAGACAAGCTTGATGCAGTAGGTAACACTACGGCTGCAATTGGTAAAGGTTTCGCAATCGGTTCTGCGGCACTTACTGCCCTGGCACTCTTTGCTGCCTTCATCACTGCGTACAACCTCAGCCACCCGGATGCAAGACTAACCAGCATCAACATCACCAGCCCTTATGTCATGGCGGCCCTGTTTGTGGGCGGTATGTTGCCTTTCCTGTTCTCTGCCCTCTCTATGGGTGCAGTGGGCCGTGCGGCAATGGATATGATTCAGGAGGTGCGCCGTCAGTTCAAGTCTATCCCTGAGCTGACTGCAGCGCTTGACGTAATGCGCAAAAACGACGGCAAAGACTTCGCTGACTGGAGCGATGCCGATCAGAAGACCTTCGAAGCAGCCGACGGCAAGGCAGAATATGGCAAGTGTGTGGAAATCTCCACTGCGGCTTCTATCCGCGAGATGGTGCGCCCTGGCCTGCTGGCCGTACTGGCACCGGTTGTGGTTGGCCTGACACCTGGACTGATAGGCCTGGGCAGCCAACTAGGGGCAGAAATGCTCGGCGGTCTTCTTGCTGGCGTTACCGTAACAGGTGTACTCATGGCCATCTTCCAGTCTAACGCTGGCGGTGCATGGGACAACGCCAAGAAAATGTTTGAAGAAGGCGTGGAAATCAACGGTGAAATGTACTACAAGGGCTCTGACCCGCACAAAGCCACCGTTGTAGGTGATACCGTGGGTGATCCGTTCAAGGATACCTCCGGCCCATCACTGAACATTCTGCTGAAGCTGATGTCTGTGGTCGCACTGGTAATTGCGCCACTGCTGTAATCTCAGCGAAGGAATAATTGTAACAGCCCCGGTAGAATGACGCTACCGGGGCTGTTCTGTTTGGGGCTGGCACAACTTCTTTTCTGGTTTTATCGTTACCTTTTCGATAATTTGGCACTGGATTTGTTACAATACCGTTAAAGCAAAGCCGGCACCGGTACAATTGCTAATTTTTATTGTTGAAAGGAGTATATTTATATGGATACAGGCTCTGGCAATAAATTAGCAGCATAATTAAAGCCAGCCGGCACCATAAACTGTTATTTGCAAACCGTGCCTTAGACTGTGTTGGCAATTCGCTTTTGGAGCGAATGTAGTCAAATTTTATTCTGAACAAGTCTTTGATCCCGACATTCATCGTCGGGGGCGCGATGAAGGAGCCTAGCCTGAGCTAAGTGACTGAAGAGCAACGAAGTGCAGGATAAAATTTGGCAAATGCAGCCCAAAGTGTGAAATCCCAACACAGTCTTAATCCAGCAAAGCACACCTTAGGATGTCAATAAAGAAATTTATCATGAAGTACAGAGGTCAGATCTTCTTCTCCGTTTTGTTACTTGCTCTACTTGCAGCAGCTTACTATCCACAACCCAATAACGCTGAAAAAGAGGCTGTCCTGATGCAGGCTGTATTGAGCGGTTTCGGGCAGCTGCATTATCAGCCGAAGGATATCAATGACGATTTCTCCAGCCAGATTTTTGATTTTTACCTCGATCAGGTCGATGGTGGCCGCCGGTTCCTGACACAGGAAGATATTGCTAAGCTTGAAGGCTACCGCACGAGTATTGATGATCAGGCGCAGGCCGGGCAGTTCGAATTTTTCGATGCCTCTGTTCAAATGCTGGAGGCCGCTCTTGATAAAACACAGGGTTATTACCGGGAAATGCTGGAGACGCCTTTTGATTATGATACCAACGAATTTATTGAGCTGGATGGCGATAAGAAGCCCTTCGCTCAGCATGACGACGAGCTGAAGGAGTACTGGCGCAAGTACCTGAAGTACGAAACGGTAGAGCGCATCGTCAACAAAACCAAAGAAGAGGAAAAGAAAGGGGAAGAGGAAGCCCCAAAGTCCTTTGAAGAAATTGAACAGGAATCCCGCAAAGAAGTCCTGGAATTTCTGGACGACTGGTACGGCCGTATGCGCAAACTGAAGCGGGAAGACCGCCTGAGTGTTTACCTCAATACCTTCACGCATATATTCGACCCGCACTCCGAGTACTATCAGCCCATTGATAAAGAAAACTTCAATATCCGCTTCAGTGGCCGGCTGGAAGGCATTGGCGCCACTCTGCGTACTGAGGATGATTATACCAAAGTGGTGAGTATCGTAGTTGGTGGGCCGGCATGGAAACAAAAAGAGCTGGATGAAAACGACGTCATCCTGAAGGTTAAGCAGGAGGATGAAGACGAGCCTAAGGATATTGCAGGCATGGTCATCAACGATGTGGTGCAGCTCATCCGCGGGGACAAAGGTACCAAGGTGACCTTAACAGTAAAGAAGATCGATGGCAGTGTGAAAGATATAACGATCACCCGCGATGTAGTCGTCCTGGAAGAGCAGTTTGCAAAATCACTCATCCTGGAAGGGGAGGAAGGCAGCGAAGAGCGTATTGGATACATCCTGCTGCCCTCATTCTATGCAGATTTTCAGAATAAAAACGGGCGCTTCTGCTCTACGGATGTGGCAGCAGAAATCGAGAAGCTCAAAGCTAAAAATGTAGATGGCATCATCCTGGACCTGCGCTACAACGGTGGGGGTTCCCTGCGGGATGTGGTCAAAATGACTGGCCTGTTCATTGAGAAAGGTCCGATTGTACAGGTGAAATCCCGTATTTCGGACCCTGAAGTGCTGAAAGACTCCGATTCGCGTGTGCAGTATGATGGCCCGCTCGTAGTTATGGTCAATTCTTACAGTGCTTCTGCCTCGGAAATTCTGGCAGCAGCCTTGCAGGACTACGGCCGGGCGGTGATTGTAGGTAGCCCTTCCACTTTCGGTAAAGGCACCGTGCAGCGCTTTATCGACCTGGACCGCACGATCCGTGGCTTCAATGAGTTGAAGCCACTGGGCGAAATCAAGCTGACCACTCAGAAGTTCTACCGCGTCAATGGCGGTTCCACCCAGCTCAAAGGCGTGACGCCGGACATCATCCTGCCAGACAATTTCTTCTACATCAAGACCGGTGAGCGCGACCGGGAGTATGCCATGGAGTGGACGGAAATCGACCCTGTGGAGTACGATCAGGATGTGCTGCAGGTGGATAACATCAGCAAGCTGCGCCGCCGCAGTGAAAAGCGGATTGAAGAAAATGCGGCTTTCCAGAAAATCCTGGCTAATGCCAAGCGCGTAGAGCAGCAGCGCGAAGAGTCTGCCTACCCGATTGGGCTGGAGGCCTACCGCGAAATGCGCGAAAAACGTCAGGAACAGGCCGATGAGTTTGATGGCGTCATGGATCAGGTGGTCCTGGAGAATATCTCCAACCTGGAGGAAGACCTGCCCGGCATCGAAGCCGACGAGTCCAAAAAAGCCCGTAATGACGAGTGGCTGGAAAGTGTCTCCAAAGACATTTACATCAAGGAAACACTGGCGATCATGCATGATATGATCAAAGAGAAATAGGCTTTTGGGCCCCTCAGCTTCGGAGGCTTTTCTACCTGGGTGGGAAAGCCTCCGTTTTTTTTCGGCACAGGGGGCAACTGCTTAAGTCTTTTGTACTTTTGCATATTCATTCACAGAATCCATAAGCGTGAATTATCTCAACCTCGAAGACGTCACAAAAATGTACGGAGAGAAAGTTCTCTTCGACAATATTTCCCTGCAGGTTAATCAGGGGCAAAAGATCGCATTGGTCGCCAAAAACGGATCGGGGAAAACCACGCTGCTCCGGGTGATCGCCGGCGAAGAAGCGCCGGAAGGAGAGGCCGCCAAAGTCTACCTGCACAAGGATGTACGCATTGGCTTCCTGAATCAGGACCCTGAGTTTTTCGAGGAACATACTATTCTGGAGGCTGTACTGGATTCAGACAATGCTATGATTCAGGCCGTGCGGGCATACGAGTATGCTATGCTTTTTCCGGACGATACTGAGGCCATGCACAAAGCCATCGCTAAGATGGATGCCCTGAAAGCCTGGGATTTTGAAGCCCGCATTCGGGAAGTGCTGACCAAGCTGGAAGTCAGCGACCTGAATAAATTGGTCAAAAACCTCTCCGGAGGGCAGAAAAAACGCCTGGCCCTGGCTAAGCTCATCATCGAAGAGCCGGAATTCCTCATTCTCGATGAGCCGACCAACCACCTCGACCTCGACATGATCGAGTGGCTGGAAGAGTATTTGCAGCAGCCCCGTATCACCTTATTCATGGTTACCCACGACCGCTACTTCCTGGAGCGGGTCTGTGACATCATTGTAGAGCTGGACCTGGGCAAGCTCTACCGCTACACTGGTAACTACAGTGAATTTTTGGAAAAGAAGACGACCCGCCATGATGTGGAGTCTGCCACCCTGGAGAAAAGCAAGAAACTACTCAAACGGGAACTGGACTGGGTACGCCGTATGCCTAAAGCCCGGGGCACCAAAGCCAAGTCCCGGGTGGATGCCTTCCACGACCTGAAAGATGAGGTCTCACAGCAGCGTATTGATGAAGAGATGAAGATCGACATCAAGGGGCAGCGCATGGGCAAAAAAGTGCTGGAAGCCCACAACATCAGCAAGGCCTACGATGACAAAGTGCTGGTGGACGGCTTTACCTACAAGTTCCGAAAAGGGGAGCGTGCAGGCATCGTTGGGCCGAACGGGGTCGGTAAATCTACTTTCCTGAAATTGCTCACGAATGAAATTCGCACCGATAGCGGCAAGGTCGTGGTGGGCGGAAATACCGTCTTTGGCTACTATACTCAGGACGGCATCCAACTCAAAGAAAATAAGCGGGTTATTGATGTGATTCAGGACATTGCTGAGTTTATCCCCCTGGAAAAAGGGCAGAAACTGACCGCACCTCAGCTACTGGAGCGTTTTATGTTCAACCGCAAGCAGCAGCAGGTATACGTTTCTGAGCTCAGTGGTGGAGAACGCCGCCGCCTGTACCTGCTCACTGTCCTTATGGCCAACCCCAACTTCCTTATTCTTGATGAGCCTACCAATGACCTGGACATCATGACGCTCAATGTGCTGGAAGATTTCCTGATGGATTTCCCGGGCTGTGTGCTGATCGTCTCCCACGACCGCTACTTCATGGACAAAATCGTGGAGCATCTCTTCGTTTTTGAAGGCAACGGAAAAATCCGTGACTTCCCGGGCAGTTATACCCGTTACCGGGAGGTAAAAAAGGAAGAAGACCGGGAAAAAGCCCGCCTGGCCAAGGAAGCAGAAGCCTCCATGCCTGTTGCGCCAAAGCCAAAATCTAAAGCCACGGCCCTGAGTCAGGATGAACGTAAAGAGTTGAAGCGGCTGGAAAAGAAAATTCTGAAACTGGAAGAAAAAAAGACGGAGCTAACTGAGCAGTTTAATGACACAAGCCTGAGTGCTGAGCAAATTACAGATTTGTCGAAGGAGCTGAGTAATGTCAATGATGAGCTGGAAGAGCTGGAGCTCCGGTGGATGGAGCTGGCTGAAATGGCCTGATTTTCTCTGAGCAGAACCGTTGTAGTGCATGATCATTAAGTACAGTAGTCTGGTTATTTTTCCATTGATGCTGCTTTTGCTGGCACCCGAGAGCAACCGGCAGAAAGCCGCCTTTCGTGCGCACTACAAGGGCATGTTGCTGTACTCAGAAGCCCACTATGAGCGGGCTGTCAGCCACTTTGAGAAAGCCCACAGCATCATTCCGGACAATTACAATTTCAACCTTTCCCTCGCCCTGGCGCTGAGCCGGGTTGGCCGGGCGGACGAAGGGCTGGGACTGCTGCAAAAGAGCGATATCCTGCTCCGGTCCGGCGACCCTGACCTCGCGCAAAAGGAATCTACACGCTATTTCCTCAAGGGCATGGTCCTGCTTTACGCTGACCGGGCGGGGCAGGCTTTACAACCACTGGAAAAGAGCATTGGCTTACAGGAAAAACTGGGAGACCCCAAGCGGCTATCCATTTATTACAACGCGTTGGGCTACGCTACCATGCTTAATCAGGGGGGCAGCGACCACGGCAGCGATACCCTGGGCTGGCACTACCACGTACACCGGCGCGATTTGATCCGCTCTCTTGGCTATTTTGATCAGGCGGTGAAGTACGACACGAAAAATGCTGCAGCCCTTTACAACTACTTCCTGGTGCGCGACACCCTCGGCATGGAGGGAATGAAAGACTACTATGCGCAACAGGATTCTGCGGGCCCAAAGCCGGTAGGGGAGCTCCCCGGCAATACGAACCGGACCCTGGAGTTTACCGACTACGAGGAGCTGCTCTTTCTGCTCGATTTATCGGGGTCCATGGTAATGGAGAAAGTGCCTTGTATGGGTACCACCCGGTTTGAGGTGATGAAACAGACGGCCTTGTTCATTCTGGATAGCCTTCCGGAGGCCACCCAACTCGGTCTGGGCAGCATAGATGGGGACTGCTGGACGGAGCCCAAAGCCTGGGATGCGGTGGGGGCGCTGAGCCGTTACGATATGCGCTACCGGCTGCGATTCCTGGTACCCAATGGCACTACACCGCTGCTTGAGCGCCTGCAAGCCAGCCCGGAGCTGTTTTCAGACGATGCGCAAACCCGGAAGTCGATCTTCCTTATCAGTGATGGGGCCAACGTTTGCCGGGCCGATGGGGAAGACATCTGTGAGTGGGCCAGCCGTTTGTCCAGCCGGAAAATCACCATCAATATCCTCACTTTTCTGGATGCTACGGAGAGCAACACCAACGCATTCGCGGAATACGCCTGCCTGGCCGACAATACCGGAGGCGACATCCTCTACATGGACAACTACCGCTGCGGGTACGAGTACTTTGGCGCTTCTATGGTGGAAGGCTGCCTGCCCCGTATCCCCAATTTGCGCAAGGTCACCTGCTGGGGGCGTGCCTACCAAAACCTATGGGCGGTGGAACGATAGGCAGAAAAGTGCAAACCGGCAAAACAATATTTCGGTCCATCCTATCTATATTACATATGCATTGCCAAAAAGAGGTAAAAATTGTACATTTGCCTACCTTTCAAAATCCTTGAAAAAATAAGGGTTTTACCCCGGTCCGCCTGCTTGTTTTTAACAGGGAGCACTACTGAAGGCAGCTATTGAAAACACCAAATAAAAAACCGCGTAGGGCATGAACGCATGCCTGACGAATTGAGCCGCAAATTTTGACCGTTTAAGACCCGTCAACAAAAGCGGTTCAGGCGTGAAAAGACTATCAGATAATCCGGTCTAGTCGCACTAGTCCCACATTACAATAAACAAATTAAATTCATCTGCTATGCCATTCGATCTCGATATGATCAAGGCAGTGTATAAAGCACTGCCTGCGCGAGTAGAGGAAGCCAGGAAAACCCTTGGCCGCCCGCTCACCCTTACTGAAAAAATCCTCTATACCCACCTGCACCCTGAGTCGCCGTTGCAAAATTATTCCCGTGCCAAAGACTACGTTTTCTTTGCGCCTGACCGGGTTGCTATGCAGGATGCGACCGCACAAATGGCACTGTTGCAGTTTATGATGGCTGGGCGCGATAACGTCGCTGTCCCTTCCACCGTGCACTGTGACCACCTCATTCAGGCCGAAGAGGGCGCTGCACAGGACCTCGCCAAAGCTAACGACGTGAATAAGGAAGTATACGACTTCCTGTCTTCTGTGTCCAACAAGTATGGTATTGGTTTCTGGAAGCCGGGCGCGGGTATTATCCACCAAATTGTGCTGGAGAACTACGCTTTCCCCGGCGGTATGATGATCGGTACCGACTCTCACACCCCTAATGCGGGTGGTTTGGGTATGGTTGCGATCGGCGTGGGCGGTGCAGATGCCGTAGACGTGATGGCTGGCATGCCCTGGGAACTCAAGATGCCTAAAGTGATCGGTGTGAAGCTGACCGGCAAGATGAGTGGCTGGACTTCTGCCAAGGACGTCATCCTTAAAGTGGCGGGTATCCTGACTGTGAAAGGTGGTACCGGTGCTATCGTTGAATACTTCGGTGATGGCGCAGAGTCGCTGTCTTGTACCGGAAAAGGCACGATCTGTAATATGGGTGCCGAAATTGGCGCGACCACCTCGACCTTTGGTTACGATGAGGCTATGGGCCGCTACCTGCGTGCTACAGAGCGTGCCGAAGTTGCCGACCTTGCGGATGGCGTGAAAGAGCACCTCACCGGTGATGCCGAGTGCTACGCTAATCCGGAAAAATATTTCGACCAGGTGATTGAAATCAACCTGTCTGAGCTGGAGCCACATATCAATGGCCCTTATACCCCGGATTTGGCCTGGCCAATTTCCAAGTTTGCTCAGGCCGTAAAGGAAAATAATTACCCGCAAAAGCTGGAGGTAGGGCTGATCGGCTCCTGCACCAACTCCTCTTACGAAGACCTCGACCGGGCGGCCTCTCTGGCACGTCAGGCGGTGGATAAGAAGCTCAAGGTGAAGTCGGAGTTCACGGTGACGCCGGGCTCTGAGCAAATCCGCTTTACGGTAGACCGTGATGGTCAACTTCAGGACTTTGAGAAGATGGGCGGCGTTGTGCTGGCTAACGCTTGCGGGCCGTGTATCGGTCAGTGGGCTCGCCACACCGATGACCCCAACCGGGCAAACTCCATCATCACCTCTTTCAACCGGAACTTCTCCAAGCGTAACGACGGTAACCCGCAGACCCGCTCCTTTGTGGCCTCTCCGGAAATCGTTACAGCGTTGGCCATTGCCGGTGACCTGACCTTCAACCCGCTTACCGATACGCTGAAGAACGAAAACGGCGAGGACGTAAAGCTGGACCCACCAACTGGCGTGGAACTGCCGGCAAAAGGCTTTGCTGTTGAGGATGCCGGGTTTATACCACCTGCTGCTGATGGTAGTGGTATTGAGGTAAAGGTAGATCCCAATTCAGACCGCCTGGAGCTGCTAACCCCATTTAAGCCGATCACTCAGGAGCAGCTGAAAGGCATGCGCCTGCTGATCAAAGCAAAGGGTAAGTGTACAACGGACCACATTTCTATGGCGGGCCCATGGTTGAAGTACCGTGGCCACCTGGATAACATCTCCAACAACTGCTTCATCGGCGCCATCAACTTCTTCAATGGCGAAATGAACAAGGTTGCGAACTACGTGGACAGCGAAGATGAAGCGGAATACCTGGGTGTGCCAGACTCTGCACGCAAGTACAAAGCCGCAGGCATCAGCACCGTGGTATTCGGTGAGGAAAACTACGGTGAAGGTTCTTCCCGTGAGCACGCTGCTATGGAGCCGCGCCACCTGGGGGTCCGTGCGGTGATTGTGAAGTCTTTCGCACGTATCCACGAGACCAACCTGAAGAAGCAGGGCATGCTGGCTCTCACTTTCGTTAATCCGGATGATTACGAAAAAGTACGGCAGGACGACAAAATCGACATCCTCGGCTTCAATGAGATGGCACCGGATAAGAACCTGACCGTGAAGCTGCACCACAAGGATGGCTCAACGGAAGAGTTCGAGGTAGCACACACCTACAATCAGGCGCAGATTGATTGGGTAAGCGCGGGTTCTGCACTGAACAAAATCCGGGAGGAACTGGCGAGCTAAGCCTGTTGCTCTGTTGAGATAATTTGAAAAAAGTAAGCCATCCCAGGCAAATGCCTTGGGATGGCTTCTTTAATGATTGGGGTATATAGGTCAGGTGTTTTTTAGAAGGTATGCGCAGCGATTAGTACAAGGCTCCGGTGAAACGCTTCACTGGCGAAAAAGGTGAAGTCGAGCTGTGCGCCAAGCTGCAATCTTTCTGTTGCCGGGATAAGCACCCGTGCACTCAGTGGAATGCCCACTATCCACTTATCAAGGGTCTCAATCTGGCTTTCCAGTACTTCCAGGTCATAGGTGGAGGTGATATTGTATCGCGCAAGGGTCTCATAGCGGTGCCGGCGGAAAGCCCCGCTCACACCGGTACCTATTTGCCACTGACTCTTCGCTCCGATGCCGTTGAGGTGGTAATAGCCTATGAGGTTGAACTGTGCGAGACGTAGCGTACGCGGGCTTCTCGGGCTATGCGTGACTTCATTCTCCGCACCTGCATTGAAAGTCATGGAGCGGTCAGTACCGTACTCGCCTTTCCAGCCGGTATAGTTGGCCTGTAAGCTGGCAGTCCACCTTGGATGGATGGCGTAATTGAGGCCAAGCCCAAATTGCAGGCTTCGGATGGGGTAGGTCACGTTGCCCGTGCTCCGGCCAAAGTTACCGTTTTCAAAGGTCATAAGCTCCGTGCGGAAGTCGTTGAAGATTTCAAACTGCTGGTAGCCCAGTGAGGTTTGTACGCTCCATGGGGAGTCCTGCGCAGTTGTGATCGTTGCAAACAGGATCATTAGAAAACTAGCGATGGTTAGCCTTTTCATAGCTTCAAAGTTTAGTGGTTAATAATAGTGCCGGCGGCGGTTAGCTTTTGGTCTACCCAAACCTGCAGGGCGTATTGCCCACTGGGAATCGCCCCCGGCCGGAGGGTCACGACCGGCGCAAACGGCTGCTCCAGTTGCCGGACGAGTTTGCCTTCCGTGTTGTAAATCAGGATTTGTACTGTATTTCCGGACAAGCCATCAAAGGAAATGTTCAGGAAATCGGTAAAGGGGTTGGGGTAGGCATTCAGGGACAAGCCCGGTACGTAGATCTCTTCCATGTTGACCAGGATAAAGTTTTCATCAATAGTGGTTAGTGTGGTGTTGGTGAAAATGGGCTCATTGAAGTCGAAGTAAATCGCGGCATCATTTTCGATGGTGGTGCCGAGCGGGAGTCCTTCCCGGTGCTCCGCCCGGTAGCGGATGTAACCCTGTGAGGCTTCCAGATTGGTGGTGCTGTCGGGCAGCAGGATGTTATCAAACCGGAAGCTGAGCAGGTTGTCCTCCAGGACTGTCAGTTTATAGTCGTGGCTGCTGCCCAGGGGCTGTAATGTGCTCAGGTTGAGTTCAGGTGGGAAGGGGTTCAGGATTTCTACTGTGAATGCAGTGTCTGTGCCTGTATTCTGGAACCGGATGAGGTATTCCAGCGTTGTGCCCGGCTCTACCTGCCCTTCAGGGCCATATCCTTTCGGGAACACCTGTATGTCATTGGGGTCGAAGCTGCCAATGTTCTCCCGGCAGTCGATATCGAGCCAGGGGTCGCTGTCGCTCTGCGGGAAAATGTTGACAAAGCCGGTGCTGAAGCCTCCATCGGAGTTGGTGCCACAGCCTTCAAGCACAGCGCTGAGGAAATCTGCCCCCGGTGCGCCCGGTTCCTGAGGTGTATTGAAGTAATAGGTGCTACCATTGGCGGGGAAGGTGAGCAAGGCCTCTTGTCCCTGTGCCAGATCGTAGGTTTCCTGCTGAAGCAGTACTGCATCTTCAATGACGATATATTCGAGTGGTGCGGCCATATCTCCGTCGCCGGTATTCTGAATCCGGAAAAAGGCGGTGGTGTCCAGACAGAGGGCTTCCAGCTCCAGAAAAGCGCCAGAGTAACCGGGCACAGGTGGCAGGCAGAGGTCATCAGGAAAAATATGGGCTTCGGTGCAGTGGCTTTGCCCCAGCTCGGCTTCACAACTGACCAGCACGGTCATATTGAAACGGCCGCACTGCCCAATATCCAGATTTTCCACATCAAACTTATACCGGCCCGGGCTTAGCTCTTCAAATGGGATGGACGCTCCCTCCAGCTCTAAAAAGGGATCAAGGGTGATTTCTACATGCACATTTCCGGCAGATGCCGTGCCAATATTACAGTAATCCACGGTGTAAGTATTGGAAAAGCAGCGGCGCAGGAAAGGCGTACTCAGATTGACCTGTAGCAGCGGGCAGTAGACAACCGGTGTGGCTGGCACGTCAATGGAAAGGGTATCGAAAAAGCCGGAAAAAGCCAGAGCGTCCGTAGGGCATTCTGAGGTGTAATAGGGCGAGTTAAAGAATGGTGTTAGGCTAAAGGCACCAGTGTCCGCCTGCATGGTGAACTGCCCGGCCGTATCCGAGATGGCGATACTCTCAAAGCCCGGTTTGGTCAGGGTGAGCCCGGTATTGGGCAATAGAGGCTCATTGGGATCTTTCTGGCAGTTGTTGTTAAGGTCCAGGAAGACCTGCCCGCTAACTTGATTGGTGAAAAGATTGCCGAAGGCATCGGTTTTCATAAGAAGCATACTGCCTGAGGAAAAGTCTTGTGACACGGTGTTTCCACCAATTAAAAAACCTGCATCGGCTGTGGGCAAAATCGCATCACCACCCTCAAATTCCAGGCGGGTGTAGGTGTGCTCCCAATTGTGATTGCCATTCTCATCAAGATTTAGCAGGAAGATGTCATTCCTGTAGATACCGTTGGAAACCTGTACGCCGGTGATGGTAAAGTTGCCTTCCTGATCTTCAACGATTGAAGATGGGGAGTAACTGGAGGAAAGGGCATCACTCCAAAGCAGATCTCCATCAGTGCTAAGCCTTGAAATTTGTGGTACTCCGGCACCCACGATAATGATGCCTTCAGTGCCGTTCACCACAGCAATATGATCCGGGGTATCGCTGGCATTGCCGTCATTGGGCAGCTCGGTGCGCCAGAGGGTATTTCCATCCGGGTCAATTTTCAGAACGATTCTGGTAGAAAACTGCTCGCCCGGTGGGTTGCTTTGGAGTCCCAGGTATATGTTCCCCGCTTCATCTTCCGCTAAAGCATGTACTTCTTCCTCGTTGGGGTGGGGGAAGGTACGCGTCCAGATTTCCTGCCCGGCGGGGGTCAGTCTGGTGAGCATGGCATGCCCGGTATTATTATGCCCGCCAAGCAGTAAATCTCCATTACCTGCGGAAGCGACAGCCTGGTTTGCCGTGAATTGAAAGTCAAAATTGTCTGTTTCCGGAATAGCAGCTGTGCTAATCACCTCGCCCTCGGTGTCAATGATATTGACGTATTCATCGGTGACAAAAGAGAAGGTGCCATCGGTATTCTCCGCAATAAAAATACCGTACCCGCCAGGATAGCTTTTAAGCCAAATAGAATCGCCTTCAGCTGTGGTTTTTAGAATGGTTGCATTGAAAGAGGTGGTCAGGGAGGCAGAAGTAGCGGCCAGGTAGCCTCCATCTGGGTGTTGGGCAAGGCTGTATACCCGGTAGGAGTTACTTGGGAAGTTATAGGTCTGCCGCCACCCCTGACCCGCGAGTTGGAACGCGAAAAAGCTGAACAGCAAAAGGTAGATATATTGGGTCTTCATATGCTTTGTGTTATTTTTTGCAATGGCAAAGTAATTCTGCTGCGTGTTGAATTGATGATTTTGAAGGGGCAACTATAAACTGCGTAGAGACCTAAGGCTAGGTTATTATCAATGGGGCTACCTTTATTTTTGCACCCACTGGAAAAAACACTGTAAGAAAAGATCGAAAAGAGAATAAATGAAAACATGTCAACTGGGGTTTAGTGGTTGATAATTGTGCCGGCTGCTGCCAACTTTTGGTCTATCCATACCTGCAGTGCATACTGTCCGGTAGGAAGATCACCCGGACGAATGGTAGCCACCGGAGTAAAGGGGCGTTCCTGTTGCCAAACCAGTCTGCCATCCATACTGAAAATCATGAATTGCAGGGTATTACCAGACAATCCTTCAAAAGAAATATTTAGAAAGTCAGTAAAGGGATTTGGAAACGCATCAAGTGATAATCCAGGCATAAAGATCTCTTCCAGGTTTACCAGGATAAAGTTTTCATCAATGGTGGTCAGGGCTGTATTGGTGTATATGGGGTCGTTGAAGTCAAAGTAAATAGCAGCCCGGTTCCCAAAATTCGTACCCGGTATCAGTCCTTCCTGATGATCAATCCGGTAGCGGACAAACCCCTGTGAAGCCTGTAGGTTGGTGGTGCTATCAGGGAGCAGGATATCGTCAAACCGGAAGTTTAGAACACCATCTTCCATTAGGGTCAGTTCGTAATTGTGGCTGCTGCCCAATGGATTTAGCGTGCTGATGTTGAGTTGAGGCGGCAGCGGGTTTATGAGTTCTACGGTGAAGGCGGTGTCTGTACCGGTGTTCTGGAAGCGGATGAGGTACTCAAGGGTGGTACCTGCCTCTACTCGCCCCTCGGGACCGTATCCCTTTGGGAATACCTGAATGTCATTCGGGTCGAAGCTACCAATATTCTCACGGCAGTCGATGTCCAGCCAGGGATCGCTGTCACTTTGAGGAAAAACATTGACGAAACCAGTGCTAAAGGTGCCGCTGTTGTTGCTGCCGCAACCTTCTATAACAGCGCTTATAAAAGTTGCGCCCGGTGCGCCTGGCTCCTGAGGGGTATTGAGGTAATAAGTGCTGCCGTTTGCCGGGAAGGTGATCAGGGTTTCCTGGCCCTGGGGGAGGCTATAAGTTTCCTGCTCCAGCAGTACTGCATCTTCAATGACGATGTACTCAAGGGGAGCGGCCATACTGGCATCGCCGGTGTTTTGAATACGGAAATAAGCCGTGGTGTCCAAGCAGAGTGCTTCCAGTTCCAGAAAAGCACCGGAGTATCCGGGAACTTCAGGGAGGCAAAGTCCATCCGGAAAGATATGTGCCTCTGTGCAGTGGCTCTGCCCCAGCTCGGCATCACAGCTAACGAGAATATCGAAATTAAAGCTTCCGCACTGGCCAATAGCCAGGTCTTCTACTTCAAACTTATAATGCCCCGGACCAAGCTCCTCGAAAGGGACATCTGCTCCTTCCAGCTCAAGGAAAGGGTCGAGGGTGATTTCCACGTAAACGTTACCTGCCAGAGCGGTTCCGATATTACAGTAGTCCACATAGTATGTGCTGGAAAAGCATCGCCGCAGGAACGGGGTATTTAAGTGGACTTGCATTAGCGGACATTCGACTATCGGCGTAGCAGGGATGTCAAGGTTCAGCGTATCAAAGAATCCTGAAAAAGCAGGTGCAAACGAGGGGCAATCTGCTGCATAGTAGGGCGAATTGAAATAGGGGTTAATCGTATAGTTACCGGTATCTGCCACCATTTCATAAAATCCTTCCGTATCGGTAATCGCGACATTTTCAAAACCCGGTTTAGTGAGGGAAAGCCCGGTATTCGGAAGGGAGGGTTCATTATCGTCTTTTTGGCAGTTATTGTTAAGGTCAAGGAAAGCCTGCCCGTTGAGTTGATTGGTGTACAGGTAGCCCAGTACATCGGTTTTTAAGAGAAATACCCTTCCTGCCTGGAAATCCGGCAAGCTTGCGGCTCCGCTGATGAGGTAGCCGGTATCCTCTGCTGGAATGATGGCACTACCTGTTTGAACCCGTGTACGAGGGTAGATGCGCTCCCAGTTGTGCTGTCCATCCTCATTGATGTTGAGCAGGAACACATCACCGAAGTAAATATCATTGGAATAGACCGTACCCGTGACCGCGAAGTGACCTTCAGGATCCTCCGTTACAGCTATTGGGAAATAGTTATTGGCAAGGGTGTCACTCCAGACGGTACTGCCCTCTGCGTCGAGCCTTAGCAGTTGTGGCTGCCCTATTCCAGCGACGATAGCACCTTCGTTGCCATTAATAACGGATATATTGCTTACACTGTAACTCGTATTTTCATCGGCTGGGAACTCAGCTCGCCACAGTATGGACCCACTGGCATCGATCTTTTGTACGACACGCTTAGCGTACAGTGATCCTGTTGGCTTACTTTGTAACCCTAGGTAAATATTACCATCTTCATCTTCGGCAATGGCTTGTACCTCTTCTTCATTGGGGGATGCAAGGGTAGTGGTCCAAATTTCCTGTCCGGACTTTGTAAGCTTCATCACCATCGCGTCACCCAGGTCATTTTTACCACCTAAAAGTAAGTGCTCATCTGCAGTTTGCACCGCGTTTTGCTCAGCGGTGTATACTACGTTGAAGTTTTCCGTATTGGGTATGGGTACAGAACTGAGTATTTCACCCTCCGTAGCGATAAGGTTGATATATCCGGTGGTGACAAAGGAAAAGGTGTTGTCGCTATTCGAGGCGATGAGCAAGCCTTCCTGTCCGGGATAGGGTTTTAACCAAAGTGAATCCCCCTCAGCGTTTGTTTTGAGCAGTACGGCGTTGAATTCGTTTGACAGAGAGGCGGTAGAGGCAATCAGAAAGCCACCATCCGGATGCTGGGCAAGATCGTAAACGCGGTGAAGTTGGCTGGGGAATTGATAGGTTTGCCGCCAACCTTGGGCTGATAATTGTAATGCCGCGAGGCAAAAGAAGATTAAAAACGAATGGTGTAGGTTCATGTGATAGGTATTGATTGCCTAACAAAAGTGCAGGGTTTAATGCCCCGCTGCAATGCAATTATTTCTATATTGTAGAAATGAAAGCTACATTTTAGTATGGAAAAATATCAGTTGTACGAACTCTTGGGGGCGCTTTCCAGCGGAGAAATCCGTAAATTGAGGTGGTTTTTGAGCTCGGGCTACGCCACTAAGCGGGAAGAACTACATCTGATGTTGGGCTACCTTGTAGAAAGGAAAGCTGCAAAAAGACCCTGGCCGGAGCTGAAATTACTGTACAAACATGCTTTCCCCGGGCAGCCCTACGACAATCAGCAGCTCCGGAATGCCATGAGCGAGCTGCATGCTTTACTGGAAGATTTCCTGTTGATGGAAGAAGCCCGGGCTTCAGGTCTGCCCCGCACCCGCCAATTGGCTAAGCTGTACCGGCATCGCCGCCTCGACCGCCACTTCCAACGCACCATGCGGCGGCAAAAACAGCAGTTGGAACGGCAGCCCCTCAGGAATGCGGACTATTACCAGGCTTTACTGACGTACCAGGTCAGCGAGTTGGAGCATCAGGCGGACAACAGACGCACAGAGCCTTTACAGCTGCAAGAGATTGCCGATACGCTCGACGTGGATTACCTGGCACGAAAGCTTCGGCATGCCTGTACCCAACGCTCGCACGAGGCCGTTTTCAAAAAGTCCTACGATTATGGGTTGTTGGAACCGCTAATCAGCCAAATTGAGGCAGGAGGGTATTTGCAGTACCCGGCGGTTGCCCTCTACTACCACTGCTTTAGATTTTTGGGAAACACGGATCAAGAAAAGCATTTCCTGGCATTCCGGGAGCTGCAGCAGGCCTGTCAGGGGCAATTCACTGCTGAAGAGCAAAAGGACTTGTACATGCTGGCTCTGAATTTTTGTATCCGGCAGATCAATACCGGTAATATCTTCTACGCTGAAGAAAGCTGGCGTTTGTACCAGGATGGGCTGGCGCAGGAAGTACTGTTTGATAGTGGGATGCTTTCGAGGTTTACCTTCAACAATATCGTGGCCGTTGGGATACGGCTGAGCTACCTGGATGCGGTGCGGGCATTTATTGCAGATTATACGCCCCACTTGCCGGATGCCTACCGGGAGTCGGCCAGTCAGTTCAATCAGGCAAGGCTGCACTTCGCAGAGCAGGACTACGACCGGGCCCGGCAGCTGTTGCTGACCACGGAAATTACAGACTTGGTTAATGATTTGATTGCCCGGACCTTACTGTTGAAAATCTATTATGAACAAGGCGAGTATGAATTACTGGAAGCCCATTTGGAAAGGCTGCGCAGTTTTGTAGCCCGGCGGGAGTTTAGCCAGTACCACCGGAAGAATTATGGTAATATCATCCGGATAGTCCGGCAATTGATCGCTTTGCCCCCCTATGATATACCGGGCAGGGCAAGGATAAGAAAGGAAGTGGAAAACATGCAACCCCTCACGGAGCGGAGCTGGCTGCTGTCAAAAATCCCCGGAGGTCCGGACTGAGTGGCCCCCGGGGAATTTGATTTAGCTGATGAGCTCTGCCTCCATTGAAATAGCTGCATTGAGGACTTGAGAAATAGGGCAATTGGCCTTTGCGCCATTCGCCAGCTCCTGAAATTGCTCGGAGGAAATCTTAGGGACTTTCCCTTTCAGTGTGAGGTGGATTTTGGTGATGGCGAACCCTTCCCCTTGCTTTTCCAGTTGGACGGCGGCCTGAGTATTCAGCTCTTCCGGCTCAAAGCCAGCCTGTTCCAGTTGCACGCCCAATGCCATATTGAAACATCCGGCGTGGGCTGCTGCGATGAGCTCCTCAGGGTTAGTCCCTTTTTTGCCATCTTCATTTTCAAAGCGGGTTTTGAAAGAATAAGGCTGTTGGTCAAATACGCCACTTTGCGTGGATAAATGGCCACTGCCCTTGGTGCCGGTTCCATTCCAAACGGAGGTTGCTGTTCTTCTCATAAGTACTTTTTGTTCTGCAACGAGTGTGCTTCCAGCGATGTTCGCTAGTCGACCAATAACCTGAGGCTCTGTTGGCCTGTCCGGGATTGCAGTTGCAAAACGTACAAGCCGGCAGGCAATGCTGAGACCGGAATATTGTGCTGGCTGACCGGAGGCAGGTGCTGGAAAAGTCCACGCCATACTTCCTGCCCATTGGCCTGGAATAAACGGGCACGCAGATTTTGTTCCCCTGGGGCATCAATCCAGAGCGTCGCTGTTTCACTGGCTGGCTGCGGGAACAGCTGGAAGCGCCCGGTCAGTAGTTGGGTAGAACCTGAAGCAGGGAGATCCGGGTAAAGCTGTGTTTTGGGTATAATGGCTTTGGGCATGCGGGCACTGCTCCAGCGAAGTTCGCAAACCGCACCACCGCCTTCCTCGAAATATTCGAGCCGGATGGCATAGCGCTGCCCCGCCTGCAGGAAAATCTCGCCGCTTACCTCGGTAGGTGGCTGTGGTACCCATTGGTCTATGATGAGCTCGTCATTCACCCAAAGTCTGGCTCCATCATCCGAATGGGTATAAAAGGTATAAGTTTCAGAAAAAGGCACTTCGATACTGCCCGTCCATTGAACGCTGTAGAAGTCAGTGCCGAGCAGGGCAGGTGCTGCAGATCCATCGCCCCAGTCAAACTGAATGGTCGTATCAATACGCCAGAATGCCGGGTTTCCCTGGAAGTCGGGAACCGGGCTGTTGTAATAGGCCCCGGTGAGCCCGGTGCCAGAGCCCAGGGGTACTTCCTGATAATAAGCCAGAAAAGTTTGGTCTGCATCGGGCATGGCAAAGGATAGCAATGGGTCAGTACCTGCATTTTCCCATCCGGTAAAAGAGTACAGCACGTTGCCGATGATTTGGCTTGGCGGTGCCTGCAGGGACCGGATTACCCCGACTACGCCTTCCTCTGTCTGAGGAGTGGTTACGGAGCGCCCATCAATGCGGAGCAGCAGCCCCGGTGGCTCGGTCAGCAGCTGAAGATTACGTTTTTCAGGGAAGACATCCCGGAAGGTAGATTGTGAGAGCCCCTCAGCATCAGTCGCAGTAAGATGAATACGGTACCAGACGTTGGGAGAAGTTTCCCCTACAATGGGAATTGTGAAGCTGCCACCTGCCCCTGTTTGCGGAGACAACCCCGGATGGGTATGGTCATCGTGGTGAAAATCAATACGCCAGGTAAGTTGGTCGGATGGCAATACGCCTTCCTCCGGGTCCGATGCTGTGCCCTCAAAAGCCAGCACATCGCCGGCCTGATAGGTCTGCCCGGTAGCAGGCAGTGTGATTTCAGGTATCGGGCGGTTATTGGCCGTGACTGAAAGCAGTGCTTCTGCTGTCCATGCTTCACCCTCGCCATTGCTGATGCGACATCGGTAAGCGCTGCCATCATCCGCTAGGGTGACGGCGGGCAAAGTCAGGATGGAGTCTGTTGCTCCCGGGATATCAATATCGTCGCGTTGCCACTGATAGGAGAGGGTAGGGGCACCGGAAGCAGTGCAGGAAAAATGTGCTGTTTCGCCCACTACCCGCAGTACCGGCTGGGGCTGCACCGCTACGAATGGAGCTCCGCTGCCGGTATAGGACACTTTCCAAAGCACGCCATTAGCGGTGCTGGTATTGTCAATTTCTGAACCGCCGCCAAGTCCCCGACGCTCAATGTAGTACAGGCTGCCATCGGGTGCGGTGTGCAGGGCGATGGGGCGTTCAATGCCCGTGGCAAAAGGGGCATAAACGCTACCTGTGGAGGGGTCCATGGTCCAGATGATGCCTTCACAGTAATCAGCAAAGAAGTACCGGCCGGTGTACTCCGGAGGAAATTGCTGCAGAGTGGGTTGATAAAAAGCGGAGCCAATGACGGCACAGCCCACCCCATGATCGTAAGCATGCAGGGGAGCAACATAGCCATCGGGAAAAGGTGCTGCGCCCGGGCCTTCCTGTAGTGCCCATCCGTAGTTGCCGCCGGCTATTATGGCATTGACCTCTTCAAAGTTGTTACTGCCCACATCATTGGCCATGATCGTGCCCGTCACAGGGTCAACAGCCATGGTGAATGGATTGCGAAAGCCATAAGCATAAATAGCCCGTTGTTGCCCGCTGAGCTCATTGTAGAATGGGTTGTCTTCAGGTATACTCCCGTCCGGGTTGATGCGCAGCATCTTGCCCAACGTGGTATTCAGGTCTTGTCCGCTCTGTGGGTCGGCGCCATCGCCTACTGCAATGTAGAGCTTGCCGTCGCTGCCGAAGACCATCGCCCCACCATTGTGTATGGTGCCATTCAGGGGTGCAAGTTCCATGAGGATGACTTCGCTATTGGGCAGGGTGTGATTGCCATTTGCGGTAAAACGGCTGATGCGGTTAAAGTTACTGCCGGGTACGGTATAAAAGACGTAATAGTAGTTGTTGACCTCAAAGCCGGGGTCAAGGACGAGCCCGCTCAGACCACGCTCGTTGTAATTGTCTACTTCAACACTCAGGAATGGGTCAGGCAGTAAGATGCCATCTTCTATGATCCGGATTCGGCCGGACTTCTCAGCAATAAAAACGCGTCCATCCGGAGTGATGGCCAGGGTCGTGGGGTCAAGTCCGGTGGCTATTTGTTGTTCCACAAACCCTGCAGGCAGTTGCGCACTGTGGAGGCTTAGGGGGAAAAGCAGGAGGCTGAGGTAGAAAAGCGGGTACTTCATTGTAGGTTGTGGATGCTTATCTACTCAAGAAAGGCATTACTGCTCTAAAACCCAAATCTGACTATTCTCTTTGAGAGCAATCACGCCCTTGCCCGGCTGCATAAAAAAGCCGAGGTTATCCTGCTCGAAACTCCATACGTTATTAAAAGTAGTACCATTGAGCTCTACAGATTCCCGTTTCTGCATCAGGTTGGTGATGCTGGTTTCTTCCGGGATCAGCGTGCCGTCAAAGCGTTGCTCAATGACCTGCCCGGCCTGAATGGAAGGTGTGCCGGAAGAAAAAGACGCCTGAAGCGCATCAAAGAAGTGTTCTGTTTCCCATGCATAGAGCCCTGTAAACACAGCGAGGTCGAGCAGACGTTCGTTATCATCAGAGACAAAAATATAACGTAGGTTATCTGTTAGGTAGTACTCGCAACTGGAGGGGCTGTTGAACCGGGCCTCGGTGCAGATGATATTAACGCAGAGCTGGTTTTTGCCAGCTTCCTCGCCCCGCGGCGCAGAAAAAGTCATGGCTTGTCCGCTGGCATTCACAAAGCGCAGCGTTTCGGTACCATCGTAAGGCAGGAAATTCCGACCGGCTTCACTTAGGCCGAGCTGACCGATTTCTTCATCCGGAGGGCAACTGCAGGCAATGCCGGTTAACAGCGTGAACAGACTGAAGAGGGAAAGGAGCTGAGAAGCATTCATGATTGAACATTTACCTATCATAACGCCTCAAACCGGATTTGTGTGTATGGAATAAAAAAAAAGAGCCACCGTTTGCAGATGGCTCTCCCGGCTATGCTAAGAGAGCGTATTAGTCTGCAGAGCAGACAATATCAAACTGAGTTAAGGCTTTTCCCATTTCTGTGAGCCCGACGGCTAATAGAAAGGAAGATGATTCGGTAAGGTTTAGGTGGCTTTGTGCAGAAGCGGTGCATCTGCCTGCAAAGCTTTATGATTTTCAAAGGTAGGACCAAAACACGGAGGTTGTAGCCCACATCTGACCAACGGGCACCATTGCGGAATGAGAGGGCAGATAATGCTTACAAGCGGGTAAGTTGTTGAAGGAATTCTCCGCGCCTTCGCTTAGAAACAGGGACCAGAGAGTGGTCTTCCATGGTTACCTGCCCCTCCCGGTTGTAGCGGAGGATGCGGTTGAGGTTGATCAGGTGAGACCGGTGGGTCTGGAAAAAACCGTAGGGCTCCAGCAACCGGACAAATTCTCCAATATTATAAGAGCTGACCAGGGAGCGGTTGCCGGCGAGGAATAATTTGGTTAGCTTTTTCTGGCCTTCGCAGTGGATAATATCGGAAGTGGGGATAAACTCCAGCCCCTCCTCTGTGGGTATACCGATCCGGTTGGAAGTGCTACCAGGGTGTTGAAGGTTGCGGATGAGCTCTTTGTTGCGCTCGTTATCCCGTTTTTGGCGAATGCGCTGAGCAGCGTTATGCACCGTTTTGATGAGCACGCTGGTTTGTATGGGCTTAAGGATGTAGCCAATCGCGCAGAAGTTAATTGCATCGATGGCGAAGTTGTCAAAGCCGGTCACAAAAATTATCTCAAAATCAAGACTATCGAGTTGGCTAAGCATGTCAAAGCCGCTCTCGCCGGGCATGGCAATATCCAGGAAAACCAGCTCAGGTTTTAAGTCCTGAATGAGTATTCGGCCCTCTTTAGGATTGTCTGCCATGCCCAGGAGTTCAACTTCCGGGCAGTATTCTTCCAGTTTACTTTTCAGGGTAAGCCTGGCGTGGGCTTCATCTTCAATAATTATTGCTTTGATCATGGGGTGCTTACTCAATTTCCGGAACCGCAATGATGACTCGGGTGCCTGCAGCTGAACCATCCTGGTTTGTCAGGTCTGCTACTTCCACTTTGACATCGTAACCTTCAATGACCCTAAGGGCATGCAGGCGTTCGTTAGTAATCTGCATGGCGCGGGAGCGATAAGCTTTACCTGCCTTTTGCTGAATACTTTTGGCAGCAGTACGGCCTACGCCGTTATCTTTTAACGTACAAATTAACATCTGGTTCTCATCCTTAACAATGTCCAGACTCAATTTGCCACCTGCCATTTTATGGAACAAACCATGGTTGATAGCATTCTCTACAAAAGGCTGCAGGAGCATGGTGGGGATTAAGGTCGTATACGGATTGATATCCGGCTCCATAGTAATATCTGCCTCAAACCGGTTGGGGAACCGCATTTGTTCCAGCTCAATATACAGCCTGATCAGGTGCAACTCCTGATGTAGGCTGAGATAACGGGTTTTGGAAGACTCCAAAAATTGCCGCATCAGCATCGCAAATTTAGAAAGGTAGTTGTCAGCCCGTTGTTTTTCATTGGCCGCAATGAAGTACTGTATGGCGCTCAGGGAGTTGAAAACGAAATGGGGGTTCATTTGAGCCTGAAGCGCCTGTAGTTCCAGCTCTGCAAACTGCCGGTTAATCGCGTTTTCCTGTTCGGCTTGCTGCCGGTGACGGTGTAACCGCCAGCGGTAAAACAGCCAGGCCGTCAAAGCAACGACCAGCATGGCGATTATCCAGGGCATGAATTGCTGCCAAAAATTAGAATGAATCGTAAGGCTAACAGTATAAATCTCACTGCGCTGTTGATTGTTGTCTTCTGCCAGCACCGTGAAGGTATACTCGCCGGGTGAAAGATTGGTATACCGAATCTGCCGGTCGGAAGTTTGCATGACCTGTTCGTCCACGCCTTTGAGCTGATAAAAATATTGAATATCCCCCAGGCTCTTAAAAGACAGGCCTATGAAGGAAAAAGAAAGCTGATAGGGCACGCTATTCATCGTATAGCTGGTATCGGGAGGGAGCGGCACCTCATCGACCTCTAATCCTGCAAAATAGAGCCGCGGATGCCGGTAATTAAAGTAGACCTCCTGCTTTAAAATTTTCGAAAGCCCCATAGCACTGCCTATATAGATTGCACTACTGTCTGAAGTTATGGACCGGGTTTCCACAGAAGGGAGCCCTTCCAGTATGCCATAGGTTTCCACAACCTGTGAACGGATAACATCCTGACTAATTCTGATGAGTTGAGCCCCCTGATTAGTAGCGACGAATAAGGTCTTATCTTCAAGGTGAAGGTCATTAATGCTTAAGCCCTCCGTGCCTTTGACGGTGAAAGCGGTGTCTTTGTAAAGCGCAATAACCCCACCTCCATCAGACCCTATCCACAGGATTTCATGGCTGGAATCATAGATGAGTTTCTGTATGTAAAGCCCCTGAATGAGTTCGGGGGCCAAAACAGGCTGATACCCCTCCTCTGTTGTGTACGCAGCCAGGCCGTCAATATGGCCAAGCCAGAGCTTGCCATCTGGTGAAAAGGCACAGGCATAAGTTCGTTTGCTGGTCAGGAGTTCCAGCCGTTGGGCCCTGTCTTTCCCCTCAAAATGGAGGATATAAGGATGGGTGCCACGGGCCACACAAAGCCGTTGGGAAGGGGCATGCCAGGCGAGGTCCTTGATGCCCAGCCCAAGGGATCGCTTCCTTGAAGGTATATCAAAAAAATGGGGAATACCGTGGTCTTCTATAGATAGTTTTTCGTAATCAACCGGCTGCGTGATGGTTTGATGGTTGCTTAGTTTAACATATTCCAACGGTAGGATCGGGCGGGCAATCCACAGGTGTTGGTCGTCCCGAACGCAAATAGCATTGATATTCCGGCTATCATTGAGTTGACCTTTTAGTTCAGGTAGCAGCAGTTGAAATTCTTCATTTGGATTCAACTTTAGCAGGGCCCCTTTACGGGTGCCGGCTACGATGGCCCCTTTGCCAGATTTCCGGATGTGTGTGATCCCAACTTCGTACCGGCCTTCGATCGTGAATAGTTTAGCGTTCCGTTGGCGGGCAGTTAGAAAGAAGACACCACGATCCTTTGTACAGACCCAATAGTTGCCTTCCCGGTCACGAAAAGACCGGTGGACATCACTGTCTGCAGCAAGTTGAAACTTTAGCGTATCTACACCATTCAGTTGGTTATCCAGAATGAAAAGCCCCAGGTTAGTCTGAATCTGCAGCTGTCCATGCAGTTGCTGATACCTTAGCAGGTGAGGGGTTGCGCCAAAGACCTGTTTGAGGTTGTAGTGCAGTAGTTTTCCGGTCTTCAGCGAAAAATAATACAGGAGGCTGTCCTTAGGGGGCCAGAAAAAGAGTTCTTTATTCCAGTAAGTACGGTTATGCCGGTGGTTATGGTTCAGGCGGCGCCAGGTTGCAGCGTCCTGCTTATCGAGGAGATAACTTTCCCGGAATCCACCATTAGTAATCAGGGTGATTTGAGATAAGGATTTATGGAACTGCAAAAAAGTATCCCGGGAACAGGGCAATAGCAGGTAGTCCGGAATGCTGTCAATTACCTTAGGCACCGGGAGCCGTTGCAATCCCCTCTGACTATCCGGGATGAGTAGCTGCCCGGTACCTTTTTCGTAAATGGCCAGGTCTTGGTCATTTGCGAAAAAGTCAAAACGCTGAAAATGGGGATCTGTACTTTCATAGTAAGTTTTGACGCTATCGTCTTCTATAGCAACAAGCTTCGTCCCGAAAGTATTCAGCCATATACGCCCTTGCCTGTCCTCAGCGAGATACCAGACATCATTCACCGGCAATCCGTCCTCTACGGTGTAGTTGCGGAACTCCTGCCCGTCGAAGCGGCTGACGCCATGCTCAGTATAGAACCAGATGAACCCTTTTTGGTCCTGAATGCCTCCGTATACGGCATTGGTAGGCAGGCCATCATTAGCCGTATACTGTTTAAAGTGGTAGGTTTGCCCATCTGCACTGACAGCCCAAAGTAAGGATAGCCCCAGGCCCATTAGGCTAAGGGCGACCTTCAACTTTTTGCTGTTCATCGCGCTTGGTATCATGAATGATGTGCAATAAATGTTTATGGACTGTAAGTCCGCAGGCAATTTACTGGCTGTAAACCCTCCCTGTCCTCAGATCGGGAGGTTCAATTCTTTTGCGAGGTAACGGTGGTAAATGAAAAGCACGAGCACGGCACCGCCCGTAGCAATCAGAATCCTGCCGATAAAATGGGTGCTTTCAATACCGAGAATGCCTCCTAAAAAGTGGCCAACAAAGGAGCCAATGATACCAATGACAATAGAAGAAATCCAGCCGCCCTTCTCATTTTGCGGCGTAATCATTTTGGCGAGCGCCCCTGCAATGAGGCCGATAATTAAGGTGTAGATTAAACCCATAGTTTTTTGTTTTTCGTTTATAATCGGTGCAAATCAATGTTTGCGTTTTCAAATTACATAAATTACTGCAGTTGTTCTAAAAATTCTTCCTCCGTTAGAATCTGAAGATGCTGAGTACTTAGGGCATCCTCAAAAAGTCTGACAGCCTCTGCATCCCTTTGCTAGCAAAGCGTTGCAAGTATCATAAATTGCCAAGTAAAGGCCAAAAGTGCAAGGAAAAAGCCCTATTTTGGCAAAAATCCTTGCACTTCGATGATCACCTATACACCAGCCAGCGAGCGTACATTGTCACTGTTTAAGACCCCTTTCGAGCAGAAGCTCGACCCTTCCAACCGATGGGTAAGGATGGCAGGGGTAATGCCCCCATGACGAAACATTCGTTTGTCAGGGTCAGAGACATGGGACGAGATGGCCCAGGTGTTCTTCAAGCACATGAGCGAAGGGCACGGCCGTGCGAGCATAGACCTGCGCATCATCCTCGGGGCACTGCTGGTCAAGCATATAGAAGGCATCTCCGACGAAGACACGATACAGTATATCCAAGAGAACATCTATGCCCAGTACTTTGTGGGCCTGCCTAGTTTCCAGACGGGCCCGGTGTTCGTGCCGAGCCTTTTCGTGGAGGTGCGCAAGCGGCTCGGGAAGGAAGGTGCCAGGCAGTTGAACGATTTAGTGCTGCGCCAAGCTAAGCGTGCCAAGGCAATCAAGCACCGAAAGAAGCCGTCCAAGGGCGGCGGCCAAGGCCCTGTGCCCCCTGCCGGCACAAGCGCCGAGGAAGAGGTTAGCGGGACAGGGGCAGAAGCCAAGGTGCCGAACAAGGGGACCCTGAAAGTAGATGCCACGGTGGCTCCGCAGCATGTGGGCTATCCGACCGACACCCGGCTTTTGGCCGAAGCGCGACAGTATAGCGAAGAGCTCATTGACAAGCTCTACAAAGGCGGGCTGTGGCAAAAGAAGCCGCGGACTTACCGCCGCCAAGCCCGCAAGGAGTATTTGGCTTTTTCTAAAAAGCGCGCACCGAAAAAGCAGACGGTCAGGCAGGCCCGCGGCAAGCAGCTGCGCTACCTGCGGCGTAACCTGAAGACTATGCACAAGATGCTGGACATGCTGGAAGCAAAAGGCATCGCACCCAGCTGGCAGCACCGGGACTGGCAGCGGCTGTGGGTCATACAAGAACTGTACCGGCAGCAGGATATCATGCACCGCGACGGGCGGCGGCGCATAGACAACCGTATCGTGAATATCGCTCAGCCCTACGTGCGCCCCATCCAGCGAGGCAAGGCGGGCAAAAAGACCGAGTTTGGCGCAAAACTCAATATGTCAGAGACGGAAGGCTTCGTCAGGGCCGACCAAATCAGTTTTGACAACTTCAACGAGGGTGGCTTCCTTATGAGCCAGGTAGAGGCTTATAAAGCCTTGTTTGGCTATTATCCCGAATTGGTACTTGCAGACCGGATATACCTGACCAGAAAAAACCGCAAGGCGCTAAAAGACAAGGGTATACGCAATAGCGGCCTGCCGCTGGGCCGTCGGCCGGCCATGACCCGCAATGAGAAGCAAAAACGCAAAAAAGAACAAAACAAAAGATCAGAAATAGAAGGCAAGTTTGGGCAAGCAAAATCAAAATATGGGCTCGATGATATTAAAACAAAGAGGCAAGACACCTCCATGGCCTGTATAGCCCTGATCCTTATGGCGCTTAATGCCATCAAGCTCGGAAGGGTTTTTTTATGCCCTTTTTATGGGCGTGCCGCAGCCTTGACAAGCAACCTTGGCCGACGATTAATATTAAATCTTACACAGGGCTGCAACCAGGTGCTTTCCAGAACCCAAAACTTAATAATACTTCATCGGCTAGCGCCTGCGGCGCTGACTTTTTGAGGATGCCCTAACATACTTTAAATGTTGGATGCTCCAAAGCGGAGTATCCAACATTTTTTTTGCCCATCCAATATTGACTGAAGGACCTCAACCCTGTAAGGTCATCCTGGTAGTCCGTCAGCAGTGTGAGGCTTAAAAACGGTATCACAAATAGTCAGGCTGTGAAATCAACTCAGCTGCGCCAGAAACTCCTCCTCCGTTAAGACCTGAACAGTACCCAGCGCCTGCGCTTTTTTGAGTTTAGACCCTGCTTTCTCACCCACCACCAGTACATCCAGGTTGCCACTTACGGCGCTGATGTTTTTGGCACCGGCTGCTTCGGCTTTGGCCTGCGCTTCCTTACGGCTCATCGTTTGAAGGGAGCCGGTAAAGAGAATGGTTTTGCCGACAAAGGGCCCGTCACCGGAAGCCGCTTTGGGGATGTCGTCCTCTGTTTGCTGTAAGTTGACGCCAAGGGCTTCCATCTCCTCCAGCATTTTGATGTTGTGCTCGTCGTGAAAGTAGTGGGCAATGTTCTCCGCAACTACCGGCCCGATATCCTTGATATTGGTGAAATCCTCTGTGGTCCATTCCCGCAGGTCCAGCACATGCTTGATCTCTGCTGCGATAATCTTGGAGACCTTGCGCCCCAGGTGGTGAATGGCGAGGCTGTGCAGCAACCGGTGAATGGGGTTTTGTTTGGCCTTTTCAATGGAGGCCTTGAGATTGTCGGCTGACTTTTGCCCGAAGCCTTCCAGTTGGGCAATTTGGTCGTAGTCCAGGCGGTAGACATCGGCAATCGTGCGCAACCACCCAAGCTCATAGAACCGCTCGATAATGGACTTGCCCATACCGTCGATGTCCATAGCGTTTTTGGAGACGTGGAAGATGATCTGCTGCAGGTTTTGCGCTCCGCACACACAGGTAGGGCACCGCCAGGCGGCTTCCCCCTCTGCCCGGACCAGCTCCACCGGTTCATCCGTATCATTCACCGGGCAGGTCTGCGGGAATTTGATCGGTTTTTCGGAACCGTCCCGGAGTTCGTCCATCGCTTTGACGATGTAGGGGATGACGTCACCGGCACGCTCAACCAGCACTGTATCTCCAAGGTGCAGGTCTTTGCCGGTGATGAAGTCTTCATTGTGCAGGGAAACGGAAGCGACCGTTACGCCCGCCAGTTGCACCGGCTCTACTTTTGCCACCGGAGTGATGGATCCGATTTTGCCTACCTGATACTCCACATTCAACAACTTGGTGGTCGCCTGTTTGGCTTTGAATTTGAAGGCGATAGACCAACGGGGATGATGGCTTGTGTACCCGGTCCGCTCCTGTAGTTCCCGGTCGTTCACTTTGACCACCATGCCGTCTATTTCGTAGGGGTATTCCTCCCGCTTTTCCTGCCACTTCAGGCAAAAATCCACCACCTCCCTGATATTTTTGCAAACCTTCCGCTCGTCGCCCTCAGCAGGTACCTTGAAGCCCAGCTGATGCAGCATATCCAGGCTCTCCTTATGGGAGTTGAAGTTGCTCAGCACGCTTTCACCGTTTTCGCCGGTAGCAAATCCAAGCGTGTAAATGAAAGCCTCCAGCCCGCGCCGGGCCACTTCCTTAGGGTCCTTCATGCGCAGGGCACCGGTGGCGGTGTTCCGGGCATTGGCAAACAACGTCAGCCCCTCCTTTTGGCGGGTGGCATTGATCTCCTCAAATACATCTTTCCGGATGAGCACTTCGCCTCTAAGCTCCGCTTTTTGAATACCGTATTTTGAAAAGGCGGCCTTCAGCGGTACCGACCGGATCACACGGGCATTGGCGGTCATTTCTTCGCCCATTTGCCCGTTGCCCCGGGTAGCGCCGCGGACCAGTTGGTCGTTCTCATACACCACCGCTATGCTGCCCCCGTCGAATTTGGGCTCCACAGCGTATTCGATGTCCTGCTCCTCCGGGATATTGGCGTAGCGCTTGATCTGCTTATCAAATTCCACCAGATCTTCCTCATTGTAAGAATTGGCCAGGGACAGCATGGGCGTGAGGTGCTCCACCGACGGGAAGTCCTCAATCAGATCGCTGGAAACACGTTGCGTGGGGGAGTCCGGGGTAACCAGGTCAGGATGGTCCGCCTCCAGTTTTTCCAGTAACTTATAGAGCTGATCGTATTCATAATCGCTCAAGACCGGATCATTGAGGATGTAGTACCGGTATTCATGGTAGACAATCAGCTGCCGGAGCTCATTGATTTGCTCATCCGGTGATTGCTGGTGCAAGGCACTGCCCGCATTCAGGAATTCCTTTGACAGGCTGTAAAGCGATTGCTGTTCTTCTTTGCTATACATATCAGATGAAGTGCTTTAGCATAATAATTTCCCGCTCGGTGAGGTGGCGGGAGAAGCCTCTGGGCAGGTCTTTTTTGGTGAGCCCGGCGTAGTAGGAACGGTCGAGCCGTTTGACCTCATAACCCAGGTGCTCAAAGATACGGCGAACAATCCGGTTGCGCCCAATGTGGATTTCGATGCCGACTTCATTTTTCTTGCCACCGCGCAGGTAGTCCACGCCGTCTACCGGAGTAGGGCCGTCTTCCAGCTCGAGCCCTTGTCGGATGGCTTCAATATGCTCCGGGGTAACATTTTTGTCAAGGGTGACCTGATAGAATTTCTTAATCTCGTGGCTGGGGTGGGCCAGTTTTTTCGCGAGGTCGCCATCGTTGGTCAACAGCAGCAGCCCGGTGGTTTCCCGGTCGAGGCGGCCTACGGGGAAAATGCGTTCCGGGACTTTATCGCTTACCAGGTCGAGTACCGTTTTGCGCCCCCGGTCATCACTTGTGGTGGTAATATAGCCCCGGGGCTTATTGAGCAGCAGGTACACCTTGCGTTCTTCCGGTTGGATCAGTTCACCTTTAAAGCGGATTTCATCCCCTTCCTGTACCTGATAGCCTGGTGAACGTTCTACCTCCCCATTCACCGTGACCAGCCCGTTCTTGACGTGGTCGGCAGCTTGCCGGCGGGAACAGATGCCAGAGTGTGCCACGTATTTGTTGAGGCGCATGCCCTCTACTTCCGGCTTTTCATGGACCGGTCCTGGTTTAGCAGGCTTTGCAGGGCGTGGCTTTTGTGAAAAAGATCGGTTGGGCTTTTTGCTGCTGCTATTCTTGCGGTTGCGGTCGTGCTTTTTGGGTGGCGGCATATACGGATGGCTTGGCTTTGTTTGAGGGGCTAAGGTACGGAAATTGGGGGGATACTGCTTTATGCCAAATTCCTTAGTCAGCAGGTTCGCCCGGAAAAGAGAACAGAGGGCACACTAGGTGAGCATACGGGCATCAGCGAAGGTCTCTGTAAAACAGATCCTCATGCATTTTTAGATGAGCTTAGGCTAAGCAATCGTTCAGGTTAATGTGGCCCCAGGGTGTATCCAATGCTCAATTGTGGTGATAGTAACAATCCGTTTTCCTGGTCATAAGCATTGAAGAATAAAATGGGGTTCGCCTCCAGGTTGAGATATGCCTTTTCGGCGAAAGCCCATTGTATGCCAAGATGAGTGAGTCCTGCAAAACCCATTGGACTTCGGTCAACCTTGCGTTAGCTTGCTTAAGGTTTTAGATCATAAACGCTCCCGGAGTTTTATCGCTTCCGGTTCGAAATAATTTAAACCTACCTTTTAGCCAGCACCGAAAGGAAAAGGAATTTCAATACGATCGCAGTTTCTCCTCCAGCCCTCTCAAGTCCGCCGGCCCGGGGACATAGGGCTCCACAACCTGCCCATCGATCAGCAGTAGGTGCCGGGGGAGGACAATTGGGCCACCGCCATAAAACTGTTCAGCAATCCATTTTCGCAATACCGTCCCCGCCAACACATGGCGCCCGTTAAGCTGATAGCGTTCAATCGTTTCCACCCATCGCGAATAATGATAATCCGGATCATCAATTGAAATATACAATCGGTTGTACCCGTTGGCATTGAGTAGGCTATCGGCAGCTTTGTTATTGGCAAAACCTTGCAGACAAGGCTTGCACCAGGTGGCCCAGAGGTCGATGTAGTACTTGCCTAATTTCAGGTTAACTCCCTGATTCACAAAAGTGAAATCCGTCATCCTGCCAATATCGTCTATGATGCCTGTGCGCCAGGGCTGATCGTAGGGCGGAGGCGGTTGCGGTTCTGATTCCTGAACGATTTCGGCGTAGCGAACCGGGTTCTTATTGCGGGCAGCAGATAAGGGCTGCAAGTAGCGGCTCGACGGGTAGATAGTCTTGAAGTAAGCCAACACAGGCTCCCGTGTACGGTCAAATTCCGGGCCAATCAGCGAGGAGTAGGAAAAATGCAGGTAGCGGGCCAGTAAAAATTCACGTAGTGTATCATTGGGTTCCAAAATAGCAGGTGCATATTTCGCAGGGATGTAAAAGAGTTGCCCATTAACTTCCACTGTAGTATCGGGCAGGTTTGCGTATCGTTCAGCTTTCAGTGCCCGGAGCCATTCGTAGCGAAGCCGGTCGATACGGCGAAACGCATATGCTGCGTCCCGAAAAGGAGAAGCTGCTGCGGGCTTCCCATACCGGAGGAGCTGTTCCGAAAGGTTAATTTTTTTCTCTGTAGTAAGCGCCTCGTCAGATTTCCCCCACCGGTCATGGTACAGGCTATTGATGAGGCTCAGACAGATGTACTCCCGGAAGTGCGCGCTTACAATCGCGTGAAAAGCGGTATCAATCTCATCCCTGTGCAGCAAACTGTCGTAAGGGTGAAGGATGGATTCAATTTTAGCAATGATGGTATTCTGTATGTTTGGCAGCGTGGGCTGGAGGTCATAAAACGGCTGCAAAAACCGGATAGGAGGGGAGTATTGCCGGTCGAAAACAGCCCGGGCTTCGTAGCCAGCTGCATTAGGGCCCTGTACGTGCAATTCAAGTTCCCGACTACCAGAGAGGTACTGAAAATCCAGCTGGACGCTATCGCCGGGATACAGGTAAAAGGTGTGGTACTGCCTGGGTTGGGGGGCGTACTCCTGCGGCAGCCCGAAAGTTACCGCCCGCATCTTTTCAGCCGGAAGGCTCAGTCGGAAGGACTGCTTTTTTAACAACATCGTATCGTAAGCTCGGGGCAGCTCGAATTCGCCTGCATTGGTGTAGAGAATGTTTTGAAAGGGATAGTCGGCGGGCATCTGCCCAATAATGGTGATCTGAGCCAATAAACTTCGGTAAGAGAGCACGGACAGAAAGGCGAGTATCAGTAATGGGAGATGTAGTTTTTTCATAATAGTGGGGGTTTCTGCTCTAAAAATACGGAAAAATTGTAGAGTACCTGTAAAGTAAGCCCCGGCGAATTCCGTACTGCCGGGAACTTTTTTGTCCTCCTGGCCGGTAGAAAAAGGGGTAACTTCACCAGGGTTTGCCCTGATGGAAGTGAGGGAGGAGTTGGGAGGTAAATCTCGGGTAGTAGCGGCATTAATTTCTTATCTTTGAACGTATGAAGTATCCAATCGGCATACAGGATTTTCGGGAGTTGCGCGAAGGCGGCTATGTTTATGTGGATAAGACAGAATATCTTCATCGGATTATTGAAGGAGGAAAACACTTCTTCCTCTCCCGTCCCCGCCGCTTTGGTAAAAGCCTGCTGCTTTCTACCATAAATGAGCTGTATAGGGGCAGCAAGGAGTTATTTCAGGGGCTTTGGATTGAAAATCACTGGGATTGGGAAGGGAAGTACTGGCCCGTCATTTGGTTGCGGTTTGCCTCCTTCAACTACAAGCATAACGAGCTCAAAGCAGCCATTCGGGAAGGCGTGGAGGAAGCCGCCGAAAGCTTGGGGATTGAATTGGATAATCGTGAACTTACACACCCGCTTCAACAGCTCATTCAAAAAGCGTATTATCACTTTGGTCAGAAAGTGGTATTGCTTATTGATGAGTACGACAAGCCGATTATCGACTACCTTGACGAACCTGAGAAGGCGGAAGCTAACCGGGATACATTGAAATGGTTTTATTCGGTTTTGAAAGATAGCGACCCCTATCTGGAGCTCGTTTTCATAACCGGCGTTTCGGCCTTCAGTAAAGTCAGCATCTTTTCTGACCTCAACAACCTGTATAACCTTTCCCTCGTGGCCCCGGCCCGAACCTTGCTCGGCATCACGCAGGAAGAGCTGGAGCACTATTTTGCGCAGCCCTTGAAAACCGTGGATAAAGAGGAGGTCCGTCGTTGGTATAATGGTTATTCCTGGGGCGGCACAGAGAGCGTGTATAATCCCTTCTCTATTCTTAGTTTTTTCCGGGGTGGGGGAGAGTACCGAAATTTCTGGTTCGAGACCGGTACACCGACCTTTCTCGTAAAAGAAATGAAGAAGCGCAGCTATTTCAACCTGAGGGACACGCTGGCCACCCAGCATGACCTCAATAGTTTCGACCTGCGTAATTTACAGCCCATCCCCATCCTTTTTCAAACGGGATACCTCACCATTAAGCACTATGAGCCGGCAGACTTGGTTTATACCCTGGATTACCCCAACCAGGAAGTCCGGCATTCCCTTCAGGAAGTGCTTCTGAAAGAGTACCTCGATTATCCGTCTGAGAATCCGGTACCAAAAGTATTGCGGCTGCGTGAGGCAATGCGCTCCGGTCATTTAGAGGAAGCTTTTCAGATTATCAATTCGGCTTTTTCAGAAATTCCCTACGATCATTGGAAGGGGCAAACGGAGCATTTTTACCACGCTGTTGTGGCTTTGATTTTTTCCTTGTTAGGGACCTACATTCGCTCAGAAGTACATTCTTCCCGTGGTCGCTGCGATGCGCTGGTGGAAACGGCTGATCGTATTTATGCGCTTGAGTTCAAATTGGATAAGAGTGCAGGTGAAGCACTCCGGCAAATTCAGGATAAAGGATACCTTGAGCCCTACACCAACTCGCTCCGGCAAAAAATTGCTGTAGGTATCAATTTCTCTTCAACAGAACGGCGTATTGTGGAATGGGAAGCGGTGGAGCTATAATTTTAAAGTCCGCTTCTGAGCATTTACTGTTGGTGAGATAGCACATACTCAAGAAACAAATACTGATACGTCATCTCCCGGATCCGCGTCCGGTAGGGGATATTGCCCGGATGATAATTTCTGCCCAAATGCAATAGCACCGGAGCATCGTTGGTCTGCAGAGCGCGATACCGGGCGGCTGCTTTCATGATTTGCCAGTATGGCGTCTGCAAATCGTAGAGGCCGCCCAGCATCAGGATGGGCGGATAAGCCTGTGCTTTGATGTTTTGGTAGGGCGAGTAAGCCTGCAGCGCCTGAAGCTCTGCCGGCCGGTCGGGGTAGCCCCACTCCGGGTATTCCAGGCTAGTGAGCGGTAGGAGGCTGTCCAGGGAAATACCGAGGGCGTCGAGAAAGGGGTAGTCCAGAATAGCAGCGTCAAACAGCTGAGGATTCTCATTAAGGGCGGCGGCGGCGATCAGCCCCCCAGCACTTTGCCCGTAAGCAAAGGTCTTGGGAAGGTGTAGTTCATGCCGGACGTAAGCGGCGCAGGCCAGATAGTCTGAAATACCCACAGGTTTGCTAACTCCCCGACCCGCCCGGTACCACGGCCAGCCTTTAGCCCGGCTGCCCCGTACGCTGGCCTGAGCCACCACATAGCCCTCGTCCATCAGCAGGCGCTCGTACTCGTCAAAGTTGGCCTCGCTGTAGGCACCGTATACCGATAGCAGCACGCCTTTGGTGGCCTTCACGTTTTTGAGGTCGCTCCGGTAGCTGAGCCGATGATTCTCCCGTCCTCCATGGTGATGGTTCTTTGCGTATTGGCCGCAAAATCCAGATCGTGGGTCACGATCAATAAAGACTGCTGGTATTCTTCTGCGAGCTCCTTGAAAATATGGAACACTACATCACTATTTTTTTTGTCCAGATTGCCGGTAGGCTCATCTCCCATGATAATCAGGGGGTCATTAATGAGTGCTCTGGCGATGGCCACGCGCTGTTTTTGGCCACCACTCAATTGGTTAGGATACTTTAGGGCTTCTTTTTCTATGCCCAGGATTTTTAGTTTCTCATAGGCATGATGTTCTACTGCTTTGGGCGTGAGCTTTCCGTACTTGAGCCCTGGCAGCATGACGTTTTGGAGGTTGTTGAATTCGTTGAGCAGGTAGTGAAATTGAAATACGAAACCGATTTTTTCATTTCGCACCTTCGCTAGTTCCGCGTCTTTTTTGTTTTTCATGCTGACACCGTCCAGCAGCAACTCCCCTTCGTAGCTCGTATCCATGGTCGATAAGATGTAGAGTAAGGTGGATTTGCCACAGCCCGACTTGCCAACAACAGAAACAAACTCGCCTGCGTGGATTGCAAAACTCACATCGGTTAGCACCTTCACGGTAATCGGGTCATGAAATGATTTACAGATACCGATGGCTTCTATGACTTTTTTTTCCATAATCAGGACTACTTTAACAACAACGTCCACCTTTCTCTCCAATCCGAAATGTGGTGTTTGTAGATGCTACCAGCTATTATTTTCCCCGGATGATATCTACCGGATCTATCCTGCTGGCTTTTTTAGAAGGGAAGTACCCTGCCAGGTAGGTCGTAATGATCGAAAAAACAGCTCCAATTATATAGAATTTGGAGTTGTAGCTGATGGGGTACGTTTTTACGGTCGGCAATGAAGGCGTGTCGAAGGGGATTTCTCCAATCAAAGCGGAGAGCCCTAATCCAAAGATCAGTCCAAGTGCTCCGCCAACCAGGCCAATGGTCAGGGCAATGGTAATGAATATAGCATTGACATCCTTGCCGGAAAACCCCGTTGCTTTCAGAATTGCAATGGAATCCATTTTTTCGTAGATCATCATGTTCAGGATGTTATAGATTCCAAACCCGGCAACAATAAGTAAGGTGATCCCCACAGCGTAAGAAATCAGTGTCCGTACCGAGCTGCCGGTTTCAAATTGAGCATTAGCGGTTTGAATATCGATGGCTTCTGTGCTGAATCGGGTATGGTACCTTTGGGCAAGGGCTGGCGCCAGGGTGATGTCATACAATTTGATCTGAATATCCGTTACGTAACTCACCGGTTTTCCGAGTATCTTCTGGGTAGTGGCGAGGGTCGCATAGCTTTGCACTTTGTCGAGCTCTTCAATTCCGGATTGAAAAAAGCCAACGACCTTTAAAGGGAAGCGGGTACCATCGCTGGTCGTGATTTGAATGTTGTCACCAATCTGGACAAGCATCTTTTTTGCAACCCCGATGCCCAGAATGATACTGTTGGGGGTGTTTTTTAAATCCAGGGTTTTGCCTTGTACCACATAATCCTGGAAGATAAAAAGCCTGTTTTCCGCATCTACATCAATACCGTTGATGACCCCGGTTAAATTAATGGCGCCCACGTTGTAAAAAACGGCAACGGTGTTTTTGGGAGCGACCCCCCGAACATTCGGGTCGTTTTCCAGGGCTCTGATGATGGCTTTACTATTCCGAATCTCCGGCAGCTCATTTTTTGGTTTTATATGCTTTACAAAATGGTAAGCTCCCGGGTAGGCCGTTGACCTGTCAATAGGTTGAACGGGGGAAGGTAAGATTTCGTTGTAGAGCCTTATGTGGGGCGTACGGTTTAAAATCAGGTTGTCGAGCAGATCATTCAACCCCGCCATGAAACTCAGCAAAGTGATGAACATCGTAATGCTGAAGGTGACCCCAAAGGCTGCAATTATCGTTTGCTTTAGCCTGGCAGTGAGCAACGCCACTGAAATCCGTGCAATGAGGTTGATTTTCATTGCCCGGGGAGTATGAGGGCTTCATTAGCATCGATTCCGGAGCGGATTTCCACCATTTGGTAGTCTTTCAAACCTGTCTTTACGATTAGCCGCTCCCCGGCCTCGTTCACTACGATAGAATCGTTCAATACGTAATTTCTCGGTACCAGTAGGGCGTCTTTTTTAGTGCTAATCACCACATTGGCTTCAAAGGAAATATTGGGGTACAGTACGCTCGGTGGGCGGACAAATTCCGCTTCTACGGTAAAGGTTTTGCTTTGTATATTCATGATGGGATTGATTTTGGATACCACGGCATCGAAGACAGAATCCCGATAACTGTTGAGCACTACCAATACAGGCATACCCAATTGGATGGCCACAATATCATATTCATCGATCTGCATTTCGAGAAGGTATTTCTCATCATCACCGATGATGCCAAGTGGAATTTGAGGGGTAACCATTTCTCCCTCGGTGAGATTCATCTGATAAACCCTGCCTTTGATTTTACTTTTCACCAGGTAGTCACCCGTGTTTTTATTGCTGATTAGCAGGTTGTTCCGGGCTTGCCTGGAGAGGTAACTCAATTGCCTTTCCAGTTCCTTTCGTTGCTCCTGTGCAGACGCATAGTTGTTTTTGGAGCGCTCGAAGGCAAGTGCTCGTTGCTCCAGTTCTACTTTGGACCCAATGTTTTGGGCCCACAGCCTTTTTTGTCTTTCCAGCAGGGAGGAATCATTTTCGAGTTGGCTTTTCATCAAATCGGCCAACGATTTGGCTTCGTCTAATTTCCCACGATTTAGGCTCAATGCATTGAATACCGCCGATAATTCGGCATTGTCTGCCATTAATTGCTGCGCATCATTCGCTATAGAAAGCAAGGGAGAGCCTATGTCTACGGCTGCCCCTTCGTCTGCAAAAACCTCGTCAACAATACCGCTGACCGTGGCAAAAACCTCGTATTGGTTTTCACTCACGATAACTCCGGAAGCGTACACCGATTCCGTGATCGATTGCCGGACAGGCTTAATGCTGTCCGGCTGAGATTGGCAGGCACCTAGCAAAATCAGTGAGCCCAGCAACGCATTTACGATCTTCTTCTGTAGCGGTTTACGGTCTTTCATGAAAGCTTCACTTTAACCTCCTGACAGTTTTCTATTATGGTTTGACAAATTTGATCAATTGGTACTGAAGTCGTATTCTCCTCCAGCGGGTCACCATATAAATTAGCCAATTTATTGATCGTTAGAAAAAGCGTACTGACAATAGAAAGCAGGGGGATGGCAAGTAATTCCAGATGACTATCTTCCCCTCCAATATCAATATCACCAATAATAAAGGGAATCATTAAAACATAAAAGGCTCTTCGCCATATTTAGTGGATTTTCAAATCAAGTCCTCCGAGTTTGAAATAGATCATCAGGATGAAATTGTGTGGGTTCCGATAGCCTCTGGCAATTCTCTTTATTTCCTGAATCTTTAGGTTCACCCCTTCAGCGAAAGCATTATTTGCCAATCTTTTGAAGTAGGTCTTAATACCGTACCAATGGTCATGGAGCATATTGACAAACTCCTGGATGGGCTTGATCCCGCTGTCCCAAGCCATCTTTATCCACTCATTGAGCGGCTTGAGGCGCTTGGTGAACTGAGCCGCATCGAAAACTTCCCGGAATAGCTCTTTGAGCCGGTAGGCCTGGCCTAGATTGGGGAATGCTTCTTTTAACAAGTCCAGGCGTTGTTGCTGCTTTTGAGATAACTTGCTGGCATTGCGCAGCCATAAATACCGGCTGTGCTTGAGCGCCTCCTTAAACTGCTTTTGTTCTGCTCTTCGAATAGTATCAATAGCTTCATTAAGCTTTTTGACTAAATGAAAGCGGTCAAAAACCATCTCGGCTTGTGGAAGGTAGGACTCACAGGCCGCGATATAGGAGCGTGACATATCTAGAGTCACTGACCGTACTGTAGCCCTGTCTGCGCCACGTGCTTCCATATCGATAAGTGCTTGGCCTACAGCTTTTTGGTCTTTGCCCCGAGATACGCCTACTACCTTTTTAGCTTGCCGGTCACATAGGATGGTCAGGTAGTTGTGCCCTTTCTTTCGTGAGGTCTCATCGACAGACAGGTCCTTGACCGTTCTTAGCTCCTGAGTAGCCAAAGCGTTGCTTACATGGCGGCCCACTATACGGCTAGCTATACGGGAATCAAAGCTGTAGTGGCGGCCAACTGCAGAGGCGCTCATGCCTTTATCCATAAGCTTTAGAACGTCAAGCTCAAACAAAAGGGTAAAGGAGCTGCCCGGCTCAGCCCAGGGCACAGCTACCAGGCGTACCTCTCCTGACTCCGTCTTCACCCGCGGCACACGTGCGTGCAGATAGCAGTCATGTTGGAAAAAACGCAGATGCCGCCAACTCCGCAATTGATGATCGTGCACAGGGCACAGCTCGCCCTCGTACTCAAATTTGACCCGCTTATGGTGGTCTACTTCGATATGGAGTTCCTTTTCTCCCTGTGCTGTATCTCGAAAGTCAATTTTCTTGATATACCAAGGTGATTTTAGCGCTAAGGCTGCTGCAAATAGTTCGGTGTCTTTCATCTGCTAAAAATACGAAACCCACTATTAATGGCGAAGAGCCACATAAAACAGCACCGTTACCCGAGTAAAAGCGCTGTATATTTTTAAGAAGGGGGTATTGTTGATCCGTTCGGCTTTGCCTTGAATATTGTAAAACTGATTAATGTGTTCCATTAAGTCGCGTTTTTCAATATTTGCTTTGTCCGCAAATACCATTTCAATCTTGGTGGATAATGAAATCAAAACCTCATTACTCACTTTATGGGTCTGTTCAACCGCATATTTCTTAAAAAGCGACTGCGTTTTTTGATCGTAAGGAGGATGTGGAACTTCGTGTATTTCATTTTTTAACTGGCTGATGTAGCAGCACGTTAAATCAATGAGCTCAACGGTCCTGTTCATATCCTCATCCGGGACTATGTTAGAAGGGGATTGGAAGTAGGTGTAGATTTTAGCAGTAAAACTTCTCGAATTATTGACTAAGTTCCCAAATATTTTACGTGCTTCCCACCATCTGTCGTAAGCCGAGTTCATTCTAAAACCTAAGAAAAAGGCAACAGCAATACCAAAAACGGAACCGATTTGCGCTGAGACTTTGAAAATATGATCGCCAATATTTTCTTCCAGAAGAAATACGAATGCGGCGTAGGCTGCGGTCAACGCAAAGTAAGGAAGTGTGATTTTGATAAGCGCTCCCAATCCCTGTTTCTCGGTTCTAATCATCTTCAAACATACTCAAAAAGACCCACAAGCATGATTAGAGATGCTATTCTGTGGATTGGTCACTGAAATCAGGGAGTACCAACTCTATTCCTGCACCGTGTTTAAAAACCAATTCTCCACCCAGGTAGCCCGTTCGCGCAACAGCGCCAATCAAGATGGCATAAAACAGGAAGCTCGCCCATTTAGCCCAGGCTTTCTGGTAGTTGAAAAAATACATGGCTCCTCTTGTGAGTGCGGTGATAATAGCCAGCCAAAGGGTCACAAGTGCCGCTTCCTCATGCATGCCCAGTGGTTTTTGAAGCAGGCCATCCGTCATGCCGTCACCGGCATAACTGCCACTCACATAAGCCGCTATAGCACCTAAGGTGCCTAGTATCAGCAGATAAAAGGAAGCATTCCTGAAAAATTGCTTTTTGCTAATCAGTGCAACGAGCTCTGATAAGAAGCCTGCCATCAATAAGGCTATCGGGAAATGAATAACCATGGCATGCAAATGTGGTGCTGTAATCATGATTAAATGGTGTATTATAGTCCAATAAGTCAGAAACTATAAATTCTGACTTGGCTGACTATGATGATTTTGGATGCGCCCAAGTGTGGTCTCTAAAGCTGCTTTGAGCTTGCCAATAGCTCCTGATATCGCCAGTTCAGTAGTGTCTGCCTGACTTGAAACAGTCAGGGGCTGCCTGCCTGCAAGCCGGGCTTCAAGTAAACACCGGAGGTCCTTCCTTCCTTCTTTTTTGCCGTTTTCGTCTGAGAGGTGAACTTCTATTCTCGTAATATACGATTGGTACAAATTGAGTTCTTTAACAATTTGAGAAATAAAGAAACTTTGACTTTTTTTATCTCCATTAACAGTCTTGTCAGTATTAGATTGAATCTTCATTGTATTATCTTCTTCCAGGTCATTGTGGTTGTCTCCCCCCAAGCTGTAGTAGTTGTTTTCTTCATCTTCACTTCCCACACTTTCTTGCTGATCATCCAACTCTGATCCCGGAACATCCAAATCATCACCAGACATATCCTCTCTAAAGCTCTTTTCATTCCAGGAACCTACGGCTTCGTTTGGGGCTTTCTCTTTTGAAAGATCACGTGGGTTTATGCCCCTTGCTCTCGTTTCCTGATTGTAGATGTCTTCCGAAGGAGGGTATAATGGATAAGTTGAAGACCTGGGCTTATCTATTGCTGTGTTTATACCCTCATGGGTTTTCGAATACCCTTCTAGCAGCGCTGCCAGAGAGTTGTAATACTCTTCCAGGTTGTTACCGTTTATGCCTCCATTATCTACGCTGCTTATGGGGTTTTCAACAATGTATTTATGTAGCTCGGGAAATTCCTGATGAATCCTGGTGATGATGTTTGTGACACGCTTATTCCATTTGGTGGTTGTTTTCATGTTTGTTTTGATTTTTATCGATGATCACCTGACTACAAGTTTTTTAGTCACGAATGCCTTGGTTATCACGTTTTTAGGTAGGAATAACTCTAATGTGCTTTACGTAAAGTGAAAACCATTGTGTTTTCACTGTGGAGTAAAAAACACTGGTAAAGGTCGGCATATTAATAGCCGGAAGTATTACATCATTATTCAGCAGATTTATATAACTCACACATTCATAAACTCTAATCATCCTGCGTTTGGCCCTGATTGTGGGAATAATACAAATCCCTTCAAGATGCATGTAATGCTTTATCTCTTGAAATACCCGAATTTCACAGTCTGAGATAAACTGCGTTCGTGCAGGGCAATCTATACGGTCGTGTTTCCAGAAGTAATCGATCGGCGCAGGGCGATGTAATATTCACTAACTGAGTAAAACGAACAATCATGATGACTTTCAAAGTATTTGATTTGAGCATTAGCAGCCTGGTATTGAGGTTTTACTTCATGATGGCCGTTATTGTCACTTTAGGGTTTCTGAATCAATGGATACTTGCCACTGTATTGGGATTCCTTGTTGGTATCAGTTTTACAGTAGGTATTAGTGTGCATCTAACAAAACCAGAGCAGTTAGTCCTCAGTGAACAAAGAGCGAAGCTACGGCTGGTAGACAAAGAAGCCAACACGCTGCATGCAGCTTAGAGATGCTATGTTAGCCTCTCTTAACGAGTCGGATAAAATGTAGAACTGGTTTTCTCAACTGAATCACCTCCAAATACAATCAAAGAGTAGGCATCGTGTAACTCTTCCCAGGAATTGTGTAAACCTGTTTAGGATAAAAAGGGTAATTTTCAATTGTAATCTACTTAAACAGGTCATGAAGACTTACCATTGGTGCTGGATATTAGCACTGCTGTCCCTTTTTCCAAATAGCTTATATAACCAAATCAGCGAGTTAACCCCCGATGTCAACGGGGGCACTCACCTCCTTTCGGGCAAACGGATCACCTATCATTGGATCTATATTGATGAAAATGGGCAAACCATTCCTTATTCCCTCTTCATCGATTTTGATACTCCAATGGACAGTATGCAAAAAGCCTACCTGACTAAATTCCATCGTGAGATCAATTTCGCCTACTTCATTAGCGATGATCCATTTAAAGAGATGATTCTGGTTTTGGCCGGGAAACTTCGAGACCTGGCATCGGTCTATTCCATCCCAGAGGCCGAACTGGCGCTTTCTTTTGTTCAGGCTTTACCCTATCAAACCAATATGGGCATTTATCAGCGGTATGCAGCGGAGACCCTGATTGACGCACAGGGCGACTGTTCTGATACGGCTGTACTTTATGCCGGCATACTGTCTGCCTGGCGTTACGATTGCGTTTTCCTGAAGTATCCAGGGCACATTGCTGTAGGGGTTTGGGTAGCCCCTGATATCGAAAAGGGCATTTTCTATACCCACCGTGACCGCCGTTTTTACTACGCAGAAACGACAGGGCCCGGTTCCAAAATTGGTGGGCAGCTACCCTACGGCTGTTATCAGGCTGATATCGAGGAGGTCTTTTTCGATTGAGGACGGGGCAAAAATAGCGACGCCCTGTTTCCGGGCAAACTACCTGTGATATGTGTAACCTTTTACCGGGAAGGTGTAATAGTTTGAACCTGAAAAGTACAAACTTTAAGCTACTTCCTGTTATCCAGTTACGCCGTTGAGGAATGGCTCATTGAGCAAGACCATAAACAAAAACCCTTCTGGAATGGATAGTGAATCGAATACCGGCAAAGTAACGAGCGTACGCGGAAGTGTAGTAGACATCCGGTTCGAGGGTCATTTACCGGTGATCAACACCCTGTTGCTTACCGGTCAGGATCAGCAAATAAACGTAGAGGTCTTCACTCAGTTAGATGCGCACCATGTACGCGGCATTGCACTGAACCCTACTCAGGGGTTGGCGCGCGGTATGACCGTAACGTCAACGGGGAAACAACTTTCCGTTCCGGTGGGAAAAAGTATTATGGGACGAATGTTTGATGTGTTCGGAAATACCATTGATCATCAGGAGCCGCTATCCGATGTGAAATGGAACTCCATCCACCAATCTCCCCCACCCCTCTCGAGGCGGTCCACCAAGTCAGAAGTTTTTATCACGGGGATCAAAGCCATAGATGTCCTCATCCCCCTGGAACGTGGCGGCAAAGCCGGCTTATTTGGTGGCGCAGGAGTCGGTAAAACGGTTTTACTCACCGAGATGATCCACAATATGGTGGGCCACGACAAAGGAGTGAGCATGTTTTGCGGGATCGGAGAACGGTGCCGGGAAGGCCACGAACTCTACCACGATATGAAAGATGCAGGTGTACTGGAAAATATGGTTTTGTTGTTCGGACAGATGAATGAGCCTCCCGGTGCCCGCTTTCGGGTAGGGCATGCAGCGTTGACGATGGCGGAGTATTTTCGGGTCGAAGAGCATCGGGATGTCCTTTTGCTCATCGATAATATTTTCCGTTTTATACAGGCGGGCATGGAAGTTTCGGGATTGATGGGGCAAATGCCCTCACGACTGGGCTATCAACCGACCTTGGAGACCGAATTATCCAAACTCGAAGAACGCATTGCCAATACTAATGCCGGGGCCATCACCTCCATTCAGGCGGTGTACGTACCGGCTGATGATTTGACAGACCCGGCTGCCGTTCACACATTTTCGCACTTATCGGCATCCATTGTACTCTCCAGAAAGAAAGCCAGCGAAGGCCTTTACCCCGCTATTGATTTGTTGGCGTCCAATTCAAAAATGGCCACTCCGGGCATTATCGGTGAAAGGCATTATGAATTGGCTCAGGAAATCCGCAAAACCTTGGCCCACTATGAAGAACTCAAGGACATCATTGCCATGCTGGGACTGGAGCAATTGTCCGCCGAAGACCATCATATTGTCAATCGGGCCAGACGCCTTGAGCGTTTTCTCACGCAGCCTTTTTATGCGACCGAGCAGTTTAGTGGCGCCAAGGGAAAAGAGGTGCGTTTAGAAGATGCCCTTGAGGGTTGTGAACGCATCCTTTCTGATGAATTCAAAGAGGTGCCCGAAAGTGCCTTTTACATGATTGGGAACATCAAGGAAGCGCTGGAAAAAGCCCCTGCCAAAGCAGGAAAAGAGGCCGGAGACTTACCAAAGAATGCCGTTTCACCATCCAAAGAACCACTACTCAAATGATGACGATGCAGCTTACCATCTTACTCCCTTTTCGTGTGTTTGAAGACCTCCAAAATGTCAAGCGTATCGTCATGGAGACCCCTGAAGGTGCGTTTGGGCTTTTGCCACAAAGATTGGATTGCGTAGCGGCGCTGGTTCCGGGAATTTTGACTTATGAAACAGAACGCGAACACTATATCGCTATTGATGAAGGCGTGATGATCAAAGCAGGGCAGGAAGTAGTGGTGTCGGTGCGTAATGCCATTCGCGGGGCAAGCCTTGAGGAATTGCACCAAGCGGTTGAGACCGCATTCAAGCAGCTGGATGAAAGCGAAAAAAACAGGCGCTCCGTGATGGCCAGGATGGAGAGTGGGTTCCTGTTAAGCCTGGATAAATTTCGTGACCAATGAACCCCATCGATAAAAAGCATCAAGAAGTGTTGCGGCAGGTCAGCGATAAGGCACGGAGAAAACGGCATGCCCAACGCGAGGAGCATCAGAGTGTTTGGGGCGGATTGGGGATGTTTGGGCTAATTGGCTGGTCTGTTGTTGTCCCTACACTGGCCGGAGCCGGATTAGGTATCTGGTTAGATCAGCATCACCCCCAGTCCTTCTCCTGGACGCTGAGTTTATTAATTCTCGGTTTGTTTGCCGGTTGCCTGTTAGCCTGGCAATGGGTCAACAAAGAACATGACGAGATCAATAAGGAAGACGATGAATGAATTACTTTTTATGGCCGTCGCCTTTATCACAGGAGGCATATTGGGCATCCTCTTTTTCGGAGGCCTTTGGTTGACCGTGAGGAAGGCAGTAGCGTCGAAAACACCTGCCTGGTGGTTTTTGGGCAGTTTGATCCTCCGCATCGGAGCCGTATTAGCAGGTTTTTACCTGATCATGCAGCGGGGCAGTTGGCTGATTGGCCTCCTTTGCCTGCTTGGCTTTATTATCGCGCGGGTTATTGTCCTTCGCCTGACCAGGGATTATGAATCTGCCCACCTGGACATAAAAGAAGCTCATTATGAATCTTAGCCCGGACGAAACCGTTTTTTGGGAGCATGGCTTTTTCTCCATCAACCTCACGCTGGTTACTACGTGGGCGATTATGCTGCTCCTGGTTATTGCGGCGATGCTGATCACGCGGCGGCTAAAAACAGAGGTGCGGATTTCCCGCTGGCAAAGTTTCCTTGAGATCCTGGTGACAGGCATCAACCAACAAATTAAGGAAGTTGGATTAAAGCACCCGGAACATTATATCGGTTTTATAGGGACCTTGTTTTTATTCATTGCTACGTCCAATCTCTTGATCATTTTACCTTGGTATGAGCCTCCAACCGGCTCCCTCTCGACCACTGCGGCACTGGCCATTTCTGTTCTTTTTGCTGTGCCCTTTTTTGGGATTCAGCAAAGCGGCTTCGCAGGCTATCTAAGGTCTTATATCAAGCCTTCCATCATTATGCTCCCTTTCAACCTCATCGGGGAGGTTTCCCGCACCCTCGCCCTAATGATCCGCCTCTTTGGCAACATCATGAGCGGCGGCTTGATTGTCGCCGTCTTACTAAGTATAGCCCCGTTTTTATTTCCCGTTGTCATGACGGCTTTGGGCTTGTTAACGGGCATGGTACAAGCCTATATTTTCAGCATTTTGGCAACCGTCTACATTGCCGCAGCCATACAGGAAAGCAAGAGAACAAAAACGAAACTAAAGCAAATTCACCATGGATAGTACAACAGTTATAGCCATCGTCTCCGTTATTACCGCCGGTTTCACCACGGGGATAGGGTGCATGTTCCCGGCACTAAGCGAAGGCAAAGCGGTCGCCTCTGCCCTGCAATCTGTAGCGCAGCAACCCGATGCCGCACCGACCATCACGAGGACCCTGTTTGTCGGGTTGGCCATGATCGAATCCACTGCCATTTATTGTTTTGTAGTCTCGATGATTCTCATTTTTGCCAATCCATTCTGGAATTTCATCATCGCCAATTAGTGTCATGGAAATCAATTGGTTTACCGTCATTGCGCAGGTCATTAACTTCTTCATCCTGGTGTGGTTGCTTAAGCGCTTCCTGTATAAGCCTATCCTGAACGCGATAGACGAACGGGAGCGGAAAATTGCCGCGCAATTGAAAGCGGCTGAAGCAACAAAAGCCGAGGCAGAAAAAGAACAGGAAGTGTTTGAGCAAAAGAACCTTTCCTTCGACCAGAAAAAGGAGAAGCTCATGGCAGAAGCCGTTGCCGCAGCCACCGAAGCGCGACAGGAATTACTTGAACAGGCGCGCGCCGAAGCGGAAAAGCTGGCAGCAAAACTGGCCACGGCAGCAACAGCGCAACAACACAATGAGCAAAAGGCTTACCAGCAAAAGATTCAGCAAGCGGTTTTTGCCATAGTACGCAGAACCCTCGCCGATTTGGCTGCGGTAGGTTTGGAAGAACAATTGACCAAAGCTTTTATCAAGCGTCTCAAAACCCCAAAAGAGGAGGAATTGAAGCTATTGAAAGCGGCATTTACCGGGTCATCAGCCCCCTTATTGGTGCGCAGTGCTATAGCCCTTCCTGAAAAACAACAGCAAGCACTAAAGCAATCCATTGATGAAGTGCTCACTGCCGATACGGCCTTAACCTTTGAGGTTGCCCCGGCGCTAATCGGGGGGATAGAACTGAGTACGCATGAGTATAAACTTGCCTGGAGTATTTCTGAATACCTCCGCGCATTTGAGGAAACCATTTTCCTGCCGGACAATGCAAAACCGGTCTCTTCAGAATCGAAAAAACAACATGCCTGACTCCAATACCGATCATCGTAGCCCTGATGTTTTTCATCAATTGCAGGAGGCCCGGGAAAAGTACAACTTCCCCTTTGTACCTCGTGAGACCGGTTATGTAACGAGCGTCTCCTCAGGTATTGCAACCGTGTCCGGTTTGCCGGGAGTAGGCTTTGAGGAGTTGTTGAAATTCTCAGAAAACATCTTTGGCATTGCCTACAACATAGATGAAACAGAAATAGGCGTCATCCTACTGGGAGCAGATGCAGCGCTGAATGTGGGAGCAGAAGTGGAGCGCACCCATCGGGTAATGGATATTCCGGTAGGTGATTCATTAATGGGGCGTGTCATCAACCCTTTGGGTGAGCCGGAAGACGGGGGTGCCCCCATCGTCTCTCAGCAGCGGCTGCCCATCGAACGCACGGCCACGGCTATTATGGACCGGGCACCGGTTGCGGTGCCGTTACAAACCGGCATAAAAGTCATTGATGCTTTAATTCCGATTGGCCGCGGCCAACGGGAGCTGATTTTAGGGGATCGCCAAATCGGCAAAACCGCCATTGCCGTTGATGCCATCATCAATCAGGGTGACAAAAACGTACTTTGTGTATATTGTGCCATCGGGCAACGGGCATCAAGCGTGGCCAAGGTGATCGCAAACCTTAAAGAAAAGGGTGCTATGGCCTATACGGTCGTCGTCGTTACGGAAGGGAATGACCCACCGGGATTGAAATACATTGCCCCCTACGCGGCTACCAGTATTGCGGAATATTTTATGGAACAGGGCCGTGACGTGCTCATTGTTTATGATGACCTCACGCACCATGCCCGTGCTTATCGGGAGTTGTCCCTGTTGCTCAGAAGACCGCCGGGACGGGAAGCCTTCCCGGGTGATATTTTTTATATACACTCCCGGCTGCTGGAACGATCTACGCATCTGAGCGATAAACTGGGAGGCGGGTCACTGACGGCACTGCCGATCATTGAAACCGAGGCGCAGAATATATCAGCCTATATTCCTACCAACCTTATCTCGATTACCGATGGGCAGATTTACCTTTCCCCCAAGTTATTCGAACTGGGCATTTTGCCGGCAGTAGATGTGGGCAAATCCGTTTCCCGCGTAGGCGGAAAAGCGCAGTTACCAGGCTATCGTTCTGTAACCGGAAACCTGAAGCTGGCTTATGCTCAATTTGAAGAGTTAGAAAATTATGCCCGCTTTGGTACACGGCTGGATGAGCACACCCGGAAGGCTATCGGGCACGGGAAACGGATCCGCAACTGGCTGATTCAGCACCAACTCCATGCTTTTTCGGTCGCCGAACAGATTGTGGTGTTGTTAGCCCTGACCGAAGAATGCTTTGACACGATTCCGATTGCGGTGTTTCAGGAAGCCGAAGCCGCTTTACTGGACGCATGCACCGCGCTCCCTGCGGATGCTCTAAAACGGTTGTTTTCAGATCAACCCCTAAGTGAAGCTGATAAGGACGCCATTCTGACTCTGGCAAAACATGCGCTTTCGCCTTTTGAAAAGGCAGCGATGGAAGGTGAAACCATAGAAAAGGAAGGAAGTGGCGAAAGTGATAACGATACACTCAAACCTGCTACAGTAAGCTAAAAGACACCTCGGCCATGCAATTAGACCAATTCGATATTCAAGGGCTAAGCAGCGAGCAGATCCGCCTTGCGAGGGAGAAGTTTGGGGAAAACACCTTGAAGTACAAACAGGAAAACAGTGTATTGGATGCCTTGAAAAAATTGGCCAAAGAGCCCATGATTCTCTTGCTGTTGGTTGCCGCGCTGATTTATTTTGTGAGCGGAAAAACAGGGGATGCGATCTTTCTTGCATCGGCAATTATTGTTGTTTCGGCAATTTCCCTGTTCCAGGATTCCAGAAGCCGCAATGCCTTGCAAAAGCTAAAAAACCTGACGCAGCCCAACTGCAAGGTGGTTAGAAATGGCGAGGTCGTAGAAATAAAAAGTGAAGAACTGGTCGTTGGGGACAGTTTGATCGTGGAAGAAGGAACTTCCATTACCGCCGACGGAATCATTGTACATTCCAACGATTTCTCGGTCAACGAATCTATTCTTACCGGTGAATCCTTACCGGTCTTTAAAGACAAAGAAAAAGAAGACCCCTTTATTTACAAAGGCTCCACAGTCAGCAGTGGGCTCGCTATTGCGACGATTACCAGTATCGGTAACGAAACGAAACTAGGCAAAATTGGTGAAAGCCTGGAAAGCATTAAAGAAGAAAAAACACCCTTAGAAATACAAATAAGCAGTTTCGTAAAAAACCTGGTCATCGCGGGCACAATAGTTTTCCTGGTGGTTTGGGCGATCAACTATTTCCACTCTTACGATCTGCTGGACAGTTTGCTGAAGGCGCTCACGTTGGCGATGAGTATTTTGCCGGAAGAAGTGCCCATGGCCTTCAGTGCCTTTATGGCAATAGGTGCATGGCGGTTAATGAAAATGGGGATTTTGGTAAAGCAAATGAAAACGGTCGAGACATTAGGAAGTGCCACCGTCATCTGTACCGATAAAACAGGGACCATTACCGAGAACAGGATGAGTTTGGCAAAGCTCTTTACCCACTCTACCCAAAATATTTCCAGCCCCGACGTAGCGTTGGCAGCCGATGAAAAACAACTCATCACAACAGCGATGTGGGCCAGTGAACCTATACCTTTTGATCCTATGGAAATCGCCGTGCACGATGCCTACGTCAACCTCGGGCTGAAGGATGAGCGGCCGGATTTCAAGATGGTCCATGAATACCCCCTGCAGGGCAAACCGCCAATGATGACCCATGTTTTTAAAAACAACTCGGGCAAAAGTATCATTGCGGCCAAAGGAGCGCCGGAAGCATTGATGGAGGTTTGCAAGTTGACGGCCGCAGAAAGGCAGCAGGTTGAGCAAGCCATCCAAACCATAACCATTGAAGGCTACCGGGTTTTAGGTGTTGGTGAAAGTGATTTCGAGGGGAGTGAGTTCCCCGGTACGCAACAAGAGCTCCCTTTTGTATTTAAAGGGTTAGTCGGCTTCTACGATCCTCCCAAGCAGCATATCAACAAGGTCCTGGAAGACTTTTACCAGGCTGGGATTGCCGTGAAGATTATCACCGGCGACAATGCGGAAACCACCACCGCTATTGCCCGGAAGATTGATTTCAAAGGGCTGGAGCAAAGCTTAACGGGGAATGAATTAATGCAGTTATCGGATACGGAATTAAACGAAAAAGTCAACGAGACGAACATCTTTACCCGGATGTTCCCCGAAGCCAAACTCAGAATCATTAATGCCTTAAAAGCCAATAACCAAATTGTGGCGATGACCGGCGATGGCGTAAACGACGGGCCGGCGCTGAAAGCCGCACACATTGGTGTTGCGATGGGGAAAAAAGGCACAGAAATAGCCAAACAAGCCGCCTCTTTGATCTTATTGGAAGACGATTTATCCAAAATGGTGGATGCGGTGGCCATGGGCAGAAGGATCTATACCAACCTCAAAAAAGCCATTCAATACATCATATCCATTCACATCCCCATTATCCTTACCGTTTTCATCCCTTTGACATTAGGGTGGGTTTACCCCAATATATTTTCTCCGGTGCATATCATTTTCCTGGAGCTCATCATGGGGCCCACCTGCTCTATCGTTTTTGAAAATGAACCCATGGAAAAAAATATAATGCTTCAAAAACCAAGGCCCCTAACGACTACTTTTTTCAATTGGAAGGAATTGACGACCAGTATTATCCAAGGGTTAGCCATCACTGCCGGAGCGCTGTTCGTTTATCAATATTCCGTTGCTCTGGCACTTGACGAAGCCCTGACCCGAACCCTCGTATTCCTGGTTTTGATAACGGCTAATATTTTCCTGACGCTGGTCAATCGCTCTTTTTACTATTCCGTTTTCACTACGATGCGGTATAAAAACAACTTGGTATTTCTTGTTATTGCTATTACCGCTACGATTACCGGGCTCCTGCTGTTTGTTCCACCCTTAACGGCATTTTTCGGATTTGAACGAGTCAATGCCGCACAGTTTTTCACGAGTGCAGCGATAGGCTTTATCTCCGTTATGTGGTATGAACTGGTAAAAATCAGAACCCGGCGAAAAAGCAAGATCAACGGGTCAGCCTATCTCCATTCTGATCACAAAAACAATCTATCCTGATGGAAACCCTGGCTCATATACAGCAGAAACTAGCGGGTGCAGAAGACTTGAAATCAGTCGTTCGCACCATGAAAGCCATGGCCGCTGCCAATATCGGGCAATATGAACTAGCGGTTCGTGCGCTGGGTAAGTACCACCGGACGATTGCGCTGGGTATACATGCCTGTTTCAGCGAAAAGCCAACAAGTGTTTTCCTACACAAAAGGGCCGGACAGACCAGGAAAGCCCCCTTGCACTGTGCCGTCGTTTTTGGCTCAGATCAGGGGCTTGTGGGCCAGTTTAATGACACGCTTGCCGATTTTGCAGCTGCCTACCTTGCTGATTTACCAGGGGATAAAGAATTTTGGGTGGTGGGTGAGCGCATGCGTTTGCGATTGCTGGATATGGGGTTACATCCCACTAAAAACTTCCCACTGCCGGGTGTGGTCGAGGGGGTCACACCCCTGGTAAGCCAAATCCTCATCAACAGTGAAGAAGAGGTTCAAAGCGGACGTTTTAATGGAGTTTACGTTTTTAATAATCAGCCTAAAACCGGAGTAGGTTATACCTCCGTAGTGGAGCGGTTATTGCCTCTCGATGAACAATGGAAGCAACGTTTTTTAGCGCTGGAATGGCCCACAACACTCCTTCCCCAGGTAGCTGGCAGTAGGCCGGGTACACTGTTGGCGCTCCTCCATGAATACCTTTTTGCCTCCCTTTTCAAGGCCTGTGCAGCATCTTTGGCGAGCGAGAATGCCAGTCGGCTGACTGCGATGCAACGTGCAGAGAAAAATATTGAAGAATTATTAGACCATCTGAATCATCAATTTCATCAACTGCGGCAAGGCCTCATTGACGAAGAGTTATTCGATGTCATCTCGGGTTTTGAGGCGCTGAAAAAGCGTAGGTAACGAGCCGTATCAAAACGAGGCTTGTGCGAATCCATACCTTGCCTGCCCTAAAACGGAATGTCCTCATCATCATTCATCTTAGAAGGCCGGGTGATGATGTTGGGCGCCTGTGGGTCCCCAAAGGTATCCCCGGGCAGGTCACCAAAGTCAGGGTCATCGAGGTCGGAAAAGCGCGCGAACTCGGCTTCAAAGCGCATGCGGACGGTTTCCAGGGCACCATGCCGGTGCTTGGCGACAATCAGCTCGGCTACGTTTTTGAGGGACATGCCTTCCTCGTCTTCTAGAATATCATAGTATTCTGGTCTATATATAAACGCCACAATATCAGCGTCTTGCTCGATGCTTCCGCTCTCGCGCAAATCCGACAGCTGCGGCCGTTTGCTGCCCCCGCGGGTCTCCACCGCACGGCTCAGCTGAGAAAGGGCGATGACCGGCACGTTAAGTTCTTTTGCCAGGCCTTTGAGGGCACGGGAGATGGCACTGACCTCCTGTTCCCGGTTGCCGCGCTGATTGTCCCCGCCACCACTCATCAGCTGCAGGTAGTCGATCACGATCAGGTCGATGTCGTGTTGCATCTTCAGGCGGCGGCATTTGGCCCGCAGCTCGAAGACGTTGATGCCCGGCGTATCGTCAATGTAGATGGGGACTTCGCTCACTCGCTCCAGGGCTGCATTGAGCTGTTCCCACTCGTAGTCCTCCAACTGCCCGTTCCGCATTTTCATACCGGAGATCTCCGCTTCCATCGCAATGATACGCTGAGCGAGCTGCAGGGCAGACATCTCCAGAGAGAAAAAGGCGACTGCTTTTTTGAAGGTCATGGCGGCGTTTCGGGCCAGAGAGAGCGTAAAGGCGGTATTATGCGTAACGGTCATGTCTTCCAGCAGGAAGCGCCGGTTGCCGTCAATCTCAAAACCGTAGTAATCGTCTACTTTATCGTACACCACCTGAATACCGGTGACTTGCCAGTTGACCAGGCTCTTCCACGGGGCGGCTTGTTTGCGTTCCACTTTGACCGGTACTTCATCCAGATTGCCATAAATCCGGAGCCGGTAAACGGTAGATTCATAGCCGATGCTGCTGATGACTGCTTGCTTGGGCTTGAAGCTCACCCGGTAGCCAAGGCTGTCGCAGAGGAATTTGATTTGGCGGGCCAGCGCTTCATTCTTTTGGGTGATTTCGTACCCATTCGATTGAACCAGATAGTGCCCGTCGCTGTCAATCAGCCCGGCCAGCAACTCAAGCCGCTTTTGACGGCTATTGATAAGGTAGGCTTGAGGAATATGTTTATTTTGCAGTACCTCCATTTCCCGGAGTACGCCCTGAATACTGTACCCATGCCGGCCTTCTGACCGGTTGCTGATCCGGTGTTCCGGGCATTTTCCTTCCTGCTTGTAGGTGACCAGCTCCAGCCCTTTTGCCTGAGCCAGTTCCTCCAGATAGGCAACCACCTCCTCATCCTGATTGATGATGTTGCTTTTGTAGGAAGACCCATCACCCAGCCAAAGCCCGAGAAAGTAGGGGGGGAGTGGAACCGCCTGTTCCGGAAAGTCGACCGCAACTTTATAGCCTTTGTAATTACTCTGGAATTTAGCAGACATTGCCAGGTAGTCTCTTACCGAAATATCAAGAATGCTGCCACGCTCTCCTTTACCTTCCTGACGGCTCTTCTTCAGGGAAAGGATATGGCTTTCGTTCACCCGGTAATCCTTACCCTTGTTTTGCCGGATCCAGTACATCCGTTCCCGGCCTCTGGCAATTGTCATGACGCGCCTTGGGGTAGAATCGTCGCCCATGAGCAGGTCGCCGGGCACTACGTCCTCTACTTTCTTCAGGCTGCCATCGTACATCAGCACCTTAGTGCCTTTGCCCAGGCATTTACCCATGCCCGGACGCGCCGCCAAAATGATCAAATCTGACCGCTGCAGGCCGGACGTCAGGCGGTCCAGGTCGGTAAAGCCGGAAGGTACTCCGGTCAGGCCATCTTCCTTCTTGCGCAGCTCCTCCATTTGCTTCTGGGCCTTGGCGGCAAGGGAAGACATGCTCTCCACGCCCCGGCTCATATTCTGCTGAGCAATGGAAAAAAGCCCCTGCTCGGCATCATCCAGCAGTTCAAAAACATCTGTGGAGTCTTCGTAGGCGTCGGTGATGATTTTGGTGGATACGGTGATGAGCTCCCGCTGCACGAATTTCTGAGCAATGATACGGGCGTGGTATTCGATATTGGCGGCGGAAGCGACTTTATTGGTCAGCTCAATGAGGTAGTAGGGGCCGCCGGCGGCTTCCAGGTCGCTGGTTTTCTTCAGTTCTTCCGTGACGGTGAGCAGATCGACAGGCTGCGATTTCTCAAACAGCCTCATCATTGCCTTATAAATCAGCTGATGGGCATTCAGGTAGAAACTTTCAGCCCGTAAAATATCAAGGACTACCGTGAGGGCTTCCTTATCCAGCATAATGGCGCCAAGCACGGCTTCCTCCAGGGGTACGGCCTGTGGCTGCACCTTTCCGAACACGAAGTTGGAAAGTTCTTCCTTTTTCTGCCGCCCACCTTTTCGGTAGGCTGGCTTATTGCCATCCTGGTATTTGTCGCCCGCCATATTTTGCTGTGCTGTTTTTTTGCAGCTTACAAAGCTAAGGCATTCTGTGCACAAACGGGGCGAACCCCTTTCACTTATTGCTAAGAGCCCCTGTTGGTAACCAAAGAAAAAATGTGGAAAGAAAAACCCTGAGGGTGAGAAAGGGCGAAGAAAATGGGAAATTACCTGCCGCACAGCAAGGGCGCTGCACGGCAGGGGATCTTTGCGAACAGGGGGCAATCCCCTGCTTAGGCGCGCTGACGCACCTGGTCGATGTAGGCGCTGGCGCCGGGTTGGTTGAGTAGGTTGCTCAGGACTTCCTTGGCACGGAAAAGCTGGGCTTTCACCGTTCCGAGCGGAATATCGAGCTCGGTGCTGATTTCTTCGTAGCTCATTTCCTCAAAGTAGCGCAGTTCGATCATCAGGCGGTACTTCTGGCTGAGGTGGCCGAGCAGCTCCCGCATCAGGCTCAGGCGCTGATTGCGGATGATCTCCTGCTCCGGGTCCAGGGTGTAGGACGGGATGTTGCTGGAGTAATCGCTGCTGTTGTCGCCGTCCATCGGTTCGTCGATGGAAAGGATTTGCAGGCGCTTGCGGCGAATGTGATCAATACCATTATTAATGGCAATACGGAACAGCCAGGTGCTGAATGCGTAGCGGGGCACGTAGCTGGAGAGTTTGGAAAAAGCCTTTCCGAAGGCTTCAATCGTCAAATCGTCGGCATCCTCGCGGTTGTTGACCATCTTCAGCATCATGTGGTAAATCGGCGTGCGGTAGCGGTTCATCAGCGTTTCGTAAGCGCGCTGATTGCCGCGGATGGCTGCCTTGACGATGCTGTAGTCGTCGTTCGTGGAAGAGGTTGTCGTCTGCTTTTGGGTTGGGTTTTGTACTGCTATGTCCATGGTTCCTTTTTTTTGAAAAGGGCTGGCGCGAATATCAGGTAGTACAGGATGAACAACGCATCGAACAAGGGAACCCAAAACACAAGTGAGGGGTCTCGAAGCTTTCTCGTAATGAGGCCGTACATCGCCGTAACCACCACTATCCGTACCAGATAGTTAATGAATACGATGGTTTCCAAATTGTGAAATAGGATCAAGGCAAGACCAAATACATAGTGCCCAAAGTGGCTCGCTGACAGTGCGCCCAGCAAAAGCTGATGCACCGGGCGGTACCGGGTACCCGTTGATAAATGCCTCGATTTCTGGCGATAGTAGCCTCTCCAACTACTCTTGGCTTTAGAAAAGACGAATGCTTCGGGCGAAAGGATCACCCGGGTATTGTATGGCGTAGCCACAGCGTTGATGAACAAATCATCGTCACCGGAGGTCACGTCCATGTGATCATCGAAACCACCTGCCTCACGATACAAGTGTTTGCGATAGATCAAATTTCGCCCTACTCCCATGTAGGGCATCCCAACGAATGCGAATGAAGAATATTGGACAGCAGAATAAACCGTCTCAAAGCGGATGGTGGCATTTAATATGCCTTTTTCACGAATGTAAGGGCTGTATCCTAAGCCTATTTCGACCCTATCCCGTATGAATGCTTGCATGTGCTCCAGCCATTTGGAGCTAACGGGTCGACAATCGGCGTCGGAAAGTAAAAGAATGCTATGTTTTGCAGCTTTAATGCCCTTGCTTAAGGCTGCTTTTTTCCCACGACTTACTTTGGTTGTAAGATTAGCTATGCGCAAGTTGGGACTTTTTCTTTTAAATTCCAAAAGAATTTCCAAAGAATTATCCGTAGAAGCATCATTTACAACCAGGACCTCGAAATCAGGGTAGTCCTGAGCCAGGAAAAGGGGGAGGTTCTGACGAAGATTCTCCGCCTCGTTATGAGCGCAAATGATAATGGATACGGGCTCCGGAGGCACTTTAGGGGGCGGTGGCTGCCGGTACAGCGCAAGCCTCGAAAACAACCCCAGCCAGTACAAAAGCTGTACAAAGGTGGCAGCCAGAAACAGGCCCAGCAGGATAGGTTCCATGGCTTCGGGGTAGCCCATAGGCTCAGGGGTTAAGGTATTGCAGGGTAGCCTTCAGCAGGGTGGCCCGCTCAGCCTTTGCTTCATCAAGGTGTTTCATGCTTTTGGCCTTTTGCCGGTTTTTGAATCGCGTGGCCACCGGTTGCCATTTCAGGTACAGCCAGCCGGAAAGGGGAAGGCTGAGCAGGTAAATCCATCCTGCTGTGCCTCCCAGCCAGGCGCCCACTGCCCAGGATTGCAGAGCGTAGACAATAGGAAAGGCAAACACGCCGCACAGAATTCGGACTGAAGCCGTGTAACCGATATAAAGGCCGAGCTTTTCGGAAGCGAGTTTGGGCAGATAACCCGCCAGTAAATTGTTTATCCAGCCGTATAGTGCAAATGGCGCTCCGAGTATCAGGTAAGTCACAGCTGCCAGGCCTGGGCGTTTAGCTACAGCCTCGTCGGTAGTCCGGGCTTCCGTAAGTTTAGTCCAATACTTTTGCTGCTGTTCTGCGTACGCCTGGTAAGCCTCCGGAGCTTGTTGCGCTTGTTTCCGTAAGCCTTCGATCCACTTTTTCGTACGCCTGAAGTGATCGGAGCCTTTCAGCGGGTGGCTGTTCCTTAGCAGTTCTTCTGCCCGTAATATGATGGTATCCTCGGCTTCGTCTTTCGTGTCGATCGTATGATCGCGGATAGCCTGCTCCAGATCTTGCGTAAGCTGCCGGGCGGCCTGTACCTTGTCTGTCCGGTAGGCTTCAGCATAATCCCGCGCAAGAATCGGAGGCGCTGCATTGACCGTCATGCGGGACCGGAAACGATGGGGGTGGTCATAAGTAAGGCCCACGGGTAAAATCCGCAAATCAGTTTCGAAATCGTTCATGGCAGCTGCCCCGAGCAAAATCCGCGCCGTGCCGGTTTTGAAAGGCCGCACCCGCCGTTCCATATCACTTCCGCCCTCAGGGGCAATGAAAAGGCACCCCCCTTTGTTGATGAATTGCTGGCTCTTTCGGAAAGCGTTGGCATTATTGATCGGCTTGCCCTTGGTGTCCTGGGGGCGCTCCACCGGAATGCAATAGAAGGTATTGAAAAACCAGTTGGTAAACGGCGTCTGAAAAAGACTGGCATTAGCCAGAAAATGCACCACCTTGGGTACCCGGCAGGCGGCATTGAGGGGGTCGAGCAGGGTATTGGGGTGGTTGGATACCAAAATACTGCCGCCCCGGTAGCGCAACCGGTCCAGGTTCATCCTAGTGGCATTAGGGTAGTAAACCCGGAAGGAAATCTTGGTAAGCAGCTTCAGGAACTGATATATAAGGTAAAGGATGGGGTTCATCTACACCTGAAAATTTAAGAGGTATTGTTGGATGGTTTCGTCAAAATCGGCAGCCTGGCCGAAGTGGAAGCGCACTTGTACCGGCAGGGCAAAAACAGGCAGTTGATGCTCCTTGATATATTGATGGTGCAACTGCAGGCGCATGGCGTCTTTCTCGGTGGTGAGAATAGCCTTTCGGTTGGTCTCCATACGGTCAAAGTTAGCTTTGAGCTGCCCCACATCATATTTGGTAAAGTAATGATGGTCTTCGTATTCCATCGCTTTGATGTGTTCAACCTGCCCCTCAAGGTAAGCCTGCAGGTAGTCCGTCCGGGCAATAGCTGAAATCAGCAGCACCTCCAGTTCCGGCGTAAACTCCAGCCGGTAGCGCGGGTTCAGAATGAAATAAGGCTGCCCGTAATCGTAATAAGAAAAGTACAGTTTCTGATGGGGTAGGGGGGAGATTTCGGCTGTAAAGGCCTGCCGTTCCTCCTCCGATAGCTGCGGCGGGCACTTACTGACAATAATGATATCCGCCCGCTCATAGGCCGAACGCCATTCCCGGAGCCGGCCTGCAGGCAAAAGGTAGTCCCGGGTAAAGGGGTGGCTGTATTCGGTGAGCAGGATATTCATGCCGGGCTTCACTGACCGGTGCTGAAAGGCATCGTCCAGCAGTATCGCTTTGGTCTCGGGCCGGGCCATCATGATTTTGGGGATGGCAAAGGTGCGGCTTTCACAAACGGTGACCATGATCTCCGGAAACTTGCGCTTAAACTGCAGGGGTTCGTCACCGGCCTGCTCGGCAGTCATGTCGGCGTGTACTTCCAGGTAGCCCTTGGTCTTGCGGCCATAGCCCCGGCTTAAGGTAGCGATGTCGATGTAGTCCTTCAACAATCGGATGAGGTACTCAATATGCGGGCTTTTGCCTGCACCCCCAACCGATAAATTGCCAACGGAGATGACCGGAAGATTAAACTCCACTCCCTTGAGCAGCCCCTGCTTGTACAGGAAGTCCCGCACACTGACACCGATGCCGTACAGCAAAGAAAAGGGGGCGAGTAGAATCTGTACAAGTTGTTTTTGTATCATAGCGGCTAAAATAACAGAATTATCATGAAAGCTATGATCTTCGCTGCCGGCCTTGGCACCCGACTCCGCCCTTTAACCAATGACCGCCCGAAAGCGCTTGTGGAAGTGGGGGGGTACCCGTTGCTGGAAATCGCCTTGCGCCGCCTTCTGGCTTTCGGGTATGAGGAAGTGGTTGTTAACGTACACCACTTTGCCGATCAGATCGAAGATTTTCTGCAAAGGAATAATAATTTCGGGGCGGTCATTCATATTTCCGATGAAAGGAAGCAATTGCTGGACACAGGAGGCGGCTTGCGGAAGGCTGCAAAGTGGCTACAGGGCGGAGATTCCTTTTTGGTGCACAATGCGGACATTCTCACCGACCTTGACCTACACGCTTTCCGGCGCGCCCATGAAGCTAGCGGGGCGCTTGCCACCCTTGCCGTGCGGGACCGTAAGACTTCGCGCTATCTCCTGTTTGATGAAGCAGGGTTGCTCAGTGGCTGGAAAAATGCCAAAACGGGAGAAGAAAAAATCAGCAGAGCGGTGCCTTCCACCACAGCATTGGCCTTTAGCGGGATACAGTATCTCCACCCGCGGCTGTTCGATTACATGCCAGAGCAGGAAGCCTTTTCAATCATAGACGTTTATCTGCATGCAGCCCGCAGTGCAAAGATAGCTGGCTTTAGACACGAGCATTCGCAGTGGCTGGATGTGGGAAAGCCAGATGCGCTGGAGCCGGCGGCTGAACTTGCCCGGGCTTTATCCGCATCTGGCTTTATGGGTTGATTACTCGACCGGCGTGATTTTCATCATGTTGGTCCGGTGGCGGCGATGCAGCGGCATACTACCCGTATTGATGATGACATCACCGGGTTTGACGCGCCCTTCGCGCTTCAGGATTTCCGTTACATCCGCGATGGTCTCATCAGTGGTGGTGAACCGGTCGTAGTAGAAGCAGCGCACGCCCCAAACGAGGTTAAGGGTGGCGAGCATGTGCATGCGGTCGGAGAAGATGTAGATATCGGTCTTCGGCCGGTAGCTCGAAACTTTGAATGCGGTGTAGCCCGAGCTTGTCATACCGATAATTGCTTTGGCATTGACCTGCATAGCAGTCTGTGCGGCATTAAAGCAAATGACATCCGAGTGGAACGTCCGGGTTTTTGAGGTTGCGATCGGGCGGCGGTCCTTGAAGTCGTAGTGCGTCTCTGCCTCCTCAATGATTTTATTCATGGCTTCCACCACCTTCACGGGATGCTTACCCACGGAGGTTTCACCACTTAGCATTACGGCATCCGCGCCATCGAGTACGGCGTTGGCTACGTCGGTGATCTCTGCACGGGTCGGGCTTGGGTTGGTGATCATGCTATCCATCATCTGCGTGGCGACAATCACTGGTCGGGCCCGCTGAATACACTTAGCGATGATGTCCTTCTGGATAAGCGGCAGGCGCTCCATAGCCACTTCGATGCCCAGGTCGCCCCGGGCTACCATGATCGCATTGGAGTGCTTGATGATTTTGTCAATCCGCTCTACCGCTTCCGGCTTCTCGATTTTGGAGATGATTTTGGCAGGGTGGTTTTTCGCTTCGATGCGTCTGCGTAAATCTTTGAGGTCTTTAGGGTGCCGTACGAAGGAGAGGGCAATCCAGTTGACCGGCTGTGTGAGGATGAACTCAAGGTCCACCAGGTCTTTTTCCGTAAGGGAAGGCAGAGAAATTTTTGTATTGGGCAGGTTGACGCCTTTATTGGAGGAAAGGGTGCCGCCGAAGAGGGTTTTGAGCCTGACCGTATCCTCTTTATTGGTTTCAAGGACTTCAAATACGAGTTTGCCGTCATCTACGAGCACGCGCTCGCCCACCTTAACATCCCGGGCAAAACTTTCGTAGCTCATGTAGATTTTCTCCATGGTACCCACGCACTTTTCGTTGACGAGGGTGATCACATCCCCTTCTTTAAGCTCAAGGGCGTTATCCTTGATTTTGCCTACACGGAGCTTAGGGCCCTGCAAGTCGGCAAGAATACTAATGTGCAGGTTATACTTTTCGTTGATGTAAGTGACGTGATCAATGACCTGTTGGTGATCCTGATGGGTGCCGTGGGAAAAGTTAAGGCGGAATACGTCCACACCCGTTTTGACCAATTCCAGCAATTGATTGTAACTATTGCAGGCAGGACCTACGGTTGCCACAATTTTAGTATTTTGATGGTCAACGACTTTCATGCGTCTGGTAATTTTTTAATTGGGTGTAATTTTGTGTTTGCAACAGACTAAGTGTAAAATTTACAATAATCCTAACTGTAAAAGTACGCTAATCCTAATAATATACAAACCGCCTATGGTTAAAAACCTATGAACAAATACCGGTACGGCGGCATTTGAGGGGCTGATTTCCGAACAGGCAGCAGCCACTTTAAAAGAAAAAAACCAGGCTGAAACTGAACCCTGAATCGGCTGGGATTCAGCAATAGCAGGGTATTTCAGAGGTTCAGGGGGGTAACTTTTTTTTGAAAAACTTTGGTAGTCAAGGTTCTTCTACGTTTCTTTGCATCGCAATTGTAAACCAATAAAGCGAATTCACTTATGTCTAGCATTGCAGAAAGAGTTAATAAGATCATCGTCGACAAATTAGGTGTCGACGAATCAGAGGTGAACCCGGATGCAAACTTCACGAACGATCTGGGGGCCGACTCTCTGGACACCGTGGAGCTCATCATGGAGTTCGAAAAGGAGTTCGATATCGCTATTCCGGACGAACAGGCTGAAGCTATTCAAACGGTAGGCCAGGCTGTTTCTTATCTGGAGTCACAGGTTAAAGAAGCGTAACAGCGTTTGCTGTTTCCGGATTTAACGTATGCAAATTAGAGGCTTTCTGAGGAAAGTCTCTGATTTGTATCTCCGCGCCTTCTTTAAAATTGCATTTTGAACCTCCCGGCTACATTCTCTACCAAATACAAGGCGCAAATTTCCAACCAAACAATTACACGGGCATAACTTAGCCGTTGCAACAGGAGGCTGGAACCAAATCAAATTAAGCCAATGAAAAGGGTTGTCGTAACAGGACTAGGAGCAGTAACCCCCATCGGAAACTCAATTAGCGAATACCTGGAAGGTTTACAGAATGGCCTCAGTGGTGCTAATCCTATCACTCATTTTGATGCTTCCCAATTCAAGACTCAGTTTGCCTGCGAACTCAAGAATTTCCAACCTGAAGAAAAAGTAGACCGCCGCGAAATGCGCCGCATGGATAATTTTACCATCTATGCGATGTATAGCGTTGCGGAGGCCATGGAAAATTCGGGCATCGATGTTGAAAAGATTAACGTCGACCGTGCAGGGGTTATCTGGGGCTCCGGGATTGGCGGACTGGCTACACTGGAAAAGGAAATCGAAGATCATATCACGGGAAATGGCACACCTCGCTACAACCCTTTCATGATCCCTAAGATGATCTCCGATATTGCTGCCGGGCTGATCTCCATCAGGTATGGTTTCCGGGGCGCGAATTTTGCGACCGTTTCTGCCTGTGCTTCTTCTTCTCATGCAATTGGCACTGCTTTTGATCAAATCCGCCTGGGCCGGCAGGATGTTGTCATTACCGGTGGCTCAGAAGCTACAGTGACAAAGGCTGGAGTAGGTGGCTTCAATGCGATGAAAGCACTCTCTACCCGCAACGATGATTACAAAACCGCCTCCCGTCCGTTTGACGCGGACCGTGATGGCTTCGTCCTCGGCGAGGGCGCAGGCGCAATCGTGCTCGAAGAACTGGAGCACGCTAAAAAGCGTGGTGCGACCATCTATGCCGAAATCGTTGGTGCAGGCGCTACCGCAGATGCCCACCACATCACTGCGCCACATCCCGAGGGACTGGGTGCAGGCAACGTTATGCGGATCGCATTGGCAGATGCCGGGCTCAATCCGGAAGATATTGATTACATCAACGTGCACGGCACGTCTACCCCACTTGGGGATATTGCAGAGGTGAAAGCCATTCAGCAGGTCTTTGGCGAGCATGCCTACAATCTGAATATCAGTTCCACGAAATCCATGACCGGGCATTTGCTTGGCGCCGCCGGAGCAGTGGAGTCGATTGCAGGCATCCTGGCCATTCAGCATGGTTTTATCCCGCCTACGATCAACCACTTCACGGATGATCCGGAGCTGGATGCTAAACTGAACCTGACCTTTAACGAAGCGCAGGAGCGGGAAGTCAGAGCGATTCTCAGCAACACTTTTGGCTTCGGAGGGCACAATTCCTCTGTCGTATTTAAGAAGTACGAAGATTAGGCACTTCTGCGCCTGGGGAATTGGATTCCCCAATCGCAGGCGAGCCGTCTTTTAGGGAGGCTGGTATGGGGCCGCCGCATTTATTTGAGCGGGCTTGGTATACCGGATTCTCCCGTTGGTTTTAAAAGAGTAGAGCGGCAGCGCGCATCAAGCCTGTTACCGCCTTACTCCTTAGATAACAATATCTTTTCACAAAACACTAAGGTTTTGTTGCGGCTCGTATTTAGGTTTTATAACCATTTTTTATCCGAGGATAAGGAACTGGCCCGCCGTTTGCGGCAGCTTATTGGTTTCACCCCTGCCAATATGGCTATTTTTAAGCTGGCTTTTTCCCACAAGTCTTCCTCTTCGGAGAAACCCTACGCAGTGCAGAACAACGAACGCCTGGAATACCTGGGCGACGCTGTGCTCGGTACTATCGTAGCAGAGTATCTCTTTAAGAAATACCCTAACAGCGACGAGGGCTTTCTCACCAAAATGCGCTCGAAGATCGTCAAGCGCAAATCACTCAACCTGATCGGCGATAAGATGGGGCTGGATATGCTGCTCTCTGAGTACAATCAGACCCGCCTGAGCCGCTCTATGCTGGGAAATGCGGTGGAGGCACTCGTTGGCGCAGTTTATCTGGAAAAGGGTTACAAAGGCACTAAGCGCTTCGTAGTCAATAAAATCCTGCGCAACTACGTGGACGTACACGAGCTGGAAACCGTGGATGACAACTACAAGAGCCAGCTGCTGGAATGGTGCCAGAAAAACGGCCAAACCGTTACTTACAAGCTCCTGGCACGGTATAAGTTCGAAAAGCGGGACCGCTTCAAAGTTGCAGTCATGGTGAATGGCAAGAAAATAGCCACCGCCGACGACTTCAACAAGAAAAGCGCCGAACAAACCGCTTCTGAAAAAGCCATGCACTCTATGGGCATCCTCGATACAGAGGACTAATCTGTTACAATGTGAGCTGGACCTACGCCACCCTGCAAGCGTACGCACCGAATACCCTCGTCCTGAACCGGGCACGGGCACTCTTCTACGGGCGAAAGTGGGAAAACGTAGCTTCCGATGGCGATGCCCTTTGGGGCATTTGCAAGTCTACAGGTGAGCTCACCTACCCGGTCATGGTAACTCTCGACGGGAAAGCCTTCCATTGTACCTGCAAAAACCGGTACCGCCCCTGTCAGCACGTACTTTCCCTGTTGCTTTTCTTCCTTCGCAAAAATGATCAGATCACACCCGCCGATGAGCGCCCGGGCTGGGTTCGCGATGCGATCCGGCAGCCGGAGGCCCGAAAGTCTGCCGTAGCAGATACCAGCGAACGCGAAGCCCGCCTGCACAAGCGTATTGTGGAGATGAAGTCAGGCGTGGAAGAGCTGGATCAATGGCTTCGTGATGTCATCCGGCAGGGGCTTTCCAGCCTTGAAGGGGCAGGGCCAGATTTCTGGGAACGCATAGCAGCCCGTATGGTGGACGCTAAACTAGGGAGTGTCGCCCGCCGCATTCGCAGCTTCCCAAAGCTGATGGAAGAAGAACAGTGGCATGGTAAATTACTAGGCGCTTTGTCTGAGCTTTATCTGTTCGTGCAAAGCTTCCGTCAGTTAGAGGGGCTGCCCCAGGCCATGCAGGTAGAACTGCTGTCCTACGGAGGCGTCAATTTGAAAAAGGAAGAGGTACTGGAAGGGCCGGCTGTCTCAGACCGATGGCTGGTGATCGGACTGGTGGAGGGAGAGGAAGAAAAGCTTCGTTACCGCCGTACCTGGCTGGTAGGGGAGCAGACCGGCCGGTTTGCACTTATTTTGGACTTTGCGTGGGGAAACGAACGTTTTGAGGGGCATTGGGTCTTGGGCAGTGCCCTGCAGGGGGAGCTCGTTTACTATCTGGGTACCTATCCGTTGCGGGCCTTATTGAAAAGGGTACAGCCCTACCGGCAGCCTATGGATGCAATCCCCATAACAGAGCATGGGCAGGAAATGCTGGAAGCCTATGCGCAGGCACTGTCTAAGAATCCATGGCTTTCCGGCTTTCCGGTATTGCTGGGGCAGATCCGGGCGGTTTGGCAATCAGGGAAGGTGGTACTGCTTGATGCCCGGGGCATGGAAATACCAGTGCAGGCAGAGGACGCCCATGAGTGGGTACTTTTGGCCGTAGGAGGGCATCAGGAGGTTACCGTTTTTGGAGAATGGACAGGCGAATCGCTCCGGGCCCTTTCCGTTCTGGACAGTAGTCGGATTATTCAACTTCAGGGGCCGCCACCCTCGGCTTTTGGCGAAGCGGAGGAAATGCTTTGAAACCGGGCATTACTTTTGTGTGTTTTATCGTCATAAGGAGTGTACAAGTCGTTTTCGGCCGATTTCTTTTAAGTTCTGCTTATACACTAAATTATGAGAAAGCCCTTCCTGCCACTGCTATTCCTGCTTCTTTTGGGCCGCTGTGTGATTCCTGCCACCGCACAGGGTACGCTGCAGGAGGTTGTTAATACCACTTACGACGAACTTTACCCGGTCGTTAATATGCAGGGCGATGCCCTGTACTTCGCCCGCTTTGGGCACCCGAGGAACCGGGGCGAGCAAAACGCCAGCGACGTTTGGGTCACCTACCGTTCAGGTAGCGGCATCTGGTCCAAACCGGTGAACGTTGGCGCTCCTGTCAACACCAGAGGAGCCGAGTGGCCTCTGAGCCTGAATACTTCCGCAAGGCAGCTGTTGGTTTATGCTGCCGGAAAAGGTCAGCTGCGCCGGTACCGGGAGGCTGGCCGGCTTTGGAGCCTGTCAGATACGCACCACCTTGAGGGCGGCCACGCAAGTGTACCGGAAGCTTTTTTTCAGATCGCTCAGGACAATCACCATATGATCTGCGTGCTGCCGCAAAAGGGGCACCCTGCCCATAAAGACCTTTACCTGAGCACCCGGACGGATGCAGCCGCCTGGAGTGCTCCCATAGTCCTGCCGAAGACCATTAACAGCCCTGCAGATGAGCAGAGTGCCTATCTCGCTCCGGATAACCGGACCCTTTATTTTTCCTCCAATCGCGCTGGCGGCAAAGGCGGCTACGATCTGTATATGACCAGGCGAAAAGGAGGTGGCTGGAATAATTGGACGGAACCGGTCAACCTTGGCCAGGAAATCAATACCAAAGCTGATGAGTTGTTCATCAGCGTTCCGGCTTCCGGAACAGAGGCTTTTATTGCACGCCGCCCCGTAGGCAGAGATATGGATATTTTTCAAATGACGTTGCCTGAACCACTCCGGCCTGAAGCATTGCGCCTGATCAAAGGCGAGGTGCAGGTTGACCGCTTCAGTTTGGCAGGAGAAGTGGAGGTGCGCCTTGAGGATACAAAAGCCGGGAAGATAGTACAGGTTGCAGAAGTTGATGCAGACGGGACCTACAGCCTCCTGCTTCCTGCCACTGAAAAAGGAGTGGTTTTTGCGGAATTACCCGGCTATTTCCCCGTGGCGCAGCCGATAGAAGCTCTTGGAGAAGACTTGTCTGCCAACGCTATGGTATCGAATGGCTCTGCCGTTGTAATGTCAGAGGAAGAGGCAGATATCCGGGCCCTTCACCTGCACCTGGATAAGCTGGATAATGAGTTGCTGGAGCTTAAACGGATGCGGCAGGAGGCACTGGCTGAAGTCCGGGCTCAGCAATACGGACTGGATTTGCCTCCGCCTTCGGACCCCGAAATTGAGGCCCTGCGTCACCGGTACCGGTATTTTACAGAAGTTGTGGCGCATCAGGATACCTTACCGGACGATGGCTACGATGAGGCTGCTGCTGCCGAACGGGAGCTGGAAGATATGCAAGCACGGTTTAAGCGATTTTACGTGCATGAGAAGTCCCTGCAGGAGGCGGAACAGGAAACAGCCGAAGGAGAACGCCACCTTTGGGAAGACCAACCAACCTTCGAAGAGCTTCAGGATCAGGCCAAAGCAGAGCTGGAACAGGAATTGATCCCTGAAGTGGAAAAGCGGCTGATACAGGAAATGGAAATACCTGTTAAGGTGGAGCCCAGCCCGGCTTTGACGGAATCGGAGCGTGCCTCGCTGGAGCAAAAGGCCCGGCAGCTGCAAGCTCAAATTAAGGAAGGGCTGACCTCTGCCGATGCCTTACCCCCGGACTGGACAGCCAAAGGTGCATTTCAGCCTGCTGGACAAGAACCAGAACCATGGGAGGCTCAGGTACTGGAAGGGTTGAAAGCTGCAATGGAAGATGAAGTGGCAGAAGCTCTGGCCCCGCATCTGGAAGAAAAAGTGGAAGGGCTGGTTGAAATAGACGGAAGGTATCAGGTCAAAAAACTGGAACGGGCAATGGTGCAGCAAAAGCTCGACCGCAAAGTGGCACAGCAACTATCCACAGAACCCGTGCCGCCCGTTAATGACGATCCTGATGCAGTGCCTGCTCTTGTACCGGTTTCATCATCGGCTCCTGCAGCCTATCAGGAGGTCAGCCAAAACCTCACCTTAATCCCGGCAGAAATAGGCCAGAATATTGCACTTAACAGCGTGCATTTTGAGACTGGTACAGATCGTCTGAAGCCGGGGGCTTATCCCGAACTCAACCGTTTGCTGTCTTTTCTCAATCAGCATCCGGATCTCATAGCAGAGGTTGGCGCGCACATTGGCGAGCCTCATTCCTATGCCAAAGCACTTGAACTGACCCGGCAGCGGGCTCAGGTAGTGGTAAGTTTTTTAGTTGGGAATGGCATTGATGCCACGCGCCTGCACGGTAAGGGTTATGGAAAAGCTTTCCCAAAACCCAACCCGGCCTTTTCCGAACGTCTCGAAATACGTATCATTGGCAAAAATTGAAAGGGTGCCCGTGTGGGCACGCTAAAACCAACCTTGTATGCAGTTTATACCTGAAGACGCGATTGATCAGGCGGTAGCCGAACTGGAGGGAAAGTCTGATGCCTACGCGCAGGGGCTGGAGGCCATGCAGCAGGAGCAGCCCGTATTGTTTGCCTATCCTTTTACAGAAAACTTCGAGGCGTTCACAGCGGAAGAGCGTGAGTACTTTCTGTTTCTGATGCTGGTAGTTTGGCATGCCGTCCGAAAAGAGGCGCTCCCGCCCGTTATTGACGAAAAACACCTCAGCGAAGTGGAGGAAGCCAACTGGGCTGTAATGCATGGCAACAAAGGCGGAAACTTCCGGTCCCGCCTTGACCCCTTCTTCGAGGGCTACCCTCAGGAGGACCTGCTGGCTTTTGCAGAAGATGCGCTGACTCAGGACGAAGAAGATGCTCTGGCCCTGGTTTCCCGGGAGGGGCAGGAAGCCCTCTTTGTGAGCTTAAAGACCATTATTGATTGCCTGACGGGGTATGAGCCGGACTTTTCCGGGTAGGGCAAATAATATGTTAGCGTGGGAATTTAATTTAATTATTCGTACTTTTGCACCGTGTTTTAGAGAAATAATTGTTCTGGCTGTCCCTCAATGTAGGCAGAAGTAAGGCTCAGCCGGGTATTAATGTGCTTCATATTAAACTGCAACTTGCTATGAATCAAAACGCAGAAAAAACACGCTATTCGGATGAAGAGCTGGAAGAATTTCGCGTGCTTATCCAGGGAAAACTGGATAAAGCCAGAAAGGAACTGGACTTCTATCTCGATCAGCTATCTGAAATGGCGGATAACCCGGATGCAAAAGTCAAAGGGCTTGACGATGGCATCGGCACTGCTGAAAACGAACGGCTTACCAGCATGGCATCGCGGCAGCGCAAACTCATTCAGCATTTGGATAATGCACTGATCCGCATTCAAAATAAAGTATACGGCGTTTGCCGCGAAACCGGTAAGCTGATCTCAAAAGAGCGGCTCCGGGCTGTACCTCATGCCACGCTTAGTATAGATGCGAAAAAGAGCCGGTAAATTACCTCTTGCGCTCCACGCCCCGAAAAGTCCTCTTTTGCAATAATGCAGAAGAGGGCTTTTTTACAATTTACTGCAAACCTAAAAATCCATACGGGCGTTATTAATCCGATTGGACTGAAATTTTAAGCCCCGCCCATGCCAAAACGGTGACAGGTTTGTCTGGTAGCGTGCAGGTTTTGTACAACCTGTGTTCACCTTTGGTATATTTGCAGAACAAACTGAAACAGCAGTACCTTGAAGAAATCAGCCGTTATTGTTTTTGTCGTACTCCTGGTCCTTGTTATCGATCAGTCGCTGAAGATTTGGATCAAAACCCATATGGAGTACGGAGAGGAATTCGCAATGTTCGGGCTCGACTGGGCTCGTATCCACTTTGTAGAGAATAATGGCATGGCTTTCGGGCTTTCCCTGGGCGGTGAATATGGAAAGCTGGCTTTAAGCCTCTTTCGTATTCTGGCTGTAGCCTTTCTGGTCTATTACCTGCGCTTACTGGTTAAATCCGGTGCTTCTCTCGGGCTAATGGTTAGTTTTGCCCTTATCTTAGCCGGGGCATTGGGCAATATCCTCGATAGTGCTTTCTACGGGCTAATCTTTTCTGCCAGTCATTTTCACGGAGGGGTAGCTGAACTATTTCCGGAAGGAGGCGGATACGCCGGGTTCCTGCACGGCAAAGTGGTGGATATGCTTTACTTCCCGCTTGTCAATGGTGTGCTTCCTGAGTGGGTGCCTTTTTGGGGCGGAGAAAGAGTGATGTTTTTTAAGCCGGTTTTTAATATTGCGGATACGGCGATCACACTAGGTGTGATCAATATTCTGATTTTTCAGCGCAGCTTCTTTCAGGAAATGTCTGAAGAACAGTCCGTGTCTGGCGCGGAAGTAGCCTCTGATATGCAGGACGAGGAAGCTGCAACCAAGGATGTTGACCGCGATCATCCGCAGCAGGCTGAAGGCTCATCTCCGGTATAAGGCATACGGGCAAAAAAATAAGACCACACAACAATTGCGTGGTCTCATTTGGTCCTGGACTGTTGCCTGGAAGCCAACTTTACTTTTGCAGCACCCTGGACTTTTCCAGAAAGCGCTTGACGCCTTCAACCGTCCCACCTACTTTCTCATAGTTGATGCTGTAGTGGACGTACTTTCCATCCCGCTCTGTATCTACAAGCCCGGCAAGGCGGAGGATGCGGAGGTGCTGTGAGGTAATAGACTGCTCAAGGCCAAGCGTGTTGTAGATTTTGTTCACGTTGATCTCGGTGTTGCGGTCAATGAATTCCAGGATTTTCATGCGTAACGGATGAGCAATGGCACGCAGGATCTCAGATGATACCTGCAAGCGCTCATGGTGTACGCTCACTTTTGTTTTTCTCATAGTAGGTTTTCTTGAAGTATGTAGTTTAGATAGCACTCTCAGTTGGAGTTGCTGCTGTAACACGCAGTTTTACAAGAGTTTAACGCGTATCACTTATGCAAATATGCATTTTTTTATTATCTTTAGCAAGAAAATACGTCAAAAAAACACCGCTTTCTCAAAAAAAGATACCGTTCTCTGTGAAAAACCGACCACTTTCTGAGATTCAACCTGCCGTTCTCATGTATTCCCATGCCGTTTGGTACAGTCCCTGCTGCTCGCAATAGGTTAAAAAATCTGCGTAAAAGCGGTCTCCGCCTATGGTTGCGCTGTCGCCTACGATGATTAATTGCTTTTTCGCCCGGGTCATGGCTACGTTCATCCGCCGGTAATCCTTTAGGAAGCCAATCTCTCCTTTAGCATTGGAGCGTACCAGCGAAATATAAACCACATCCCGCTCCTGACCCTGAAATCCATCAATAGTATTGATGGTCAGAGCAAGGTTTTCCAGCGATGGGTCCTCCTCAATCATTCGCTCCATATGCACCACCTGTTCGCGATAGGGGGAAATGATGGCGACTGAAGGTAGTGCCTCCGGATGAAAGGCATCCCTGAGCTGATAAAGGTGTTCCCGCAGAATCAGGAACTCTTCCGGATTGTAACGGCTTTTGTATTTGGGATGTGTTTTTTCGTCAAACCCACAACCGGCCGTATCAATAAAAATCAGTGGATGGTCGGCATCAGCGTCTATCCGATGGCTCTTTACTTCGGGTGCGGCTTGCAATTGCCCATTGTAAAAGACCTTATTAGAGAAAGCCATGATGTGCTCATTCATGCGGTACTGCACGTTGAGGAGGTTGACTTCGGGAAGGCGGTCGAGCAGCTTTTCTATCAATGTCACCCCAAAGCCTTTTCGTGCCGCTTCCTGTGATTTGACGGTGGGCGGTAGCTGAAAGGGGTCGCCCATGAAAATCACGCGGGAAGCCCGGGCAATAGGGATCCAGGTAGCGGGCTCAAGTGCCTGTGCGGCTTCATCAATGAAGACGGTCCGGAAATTCCGGCTGTAGAGAATGTCATTAGAAGTGCCTACAAGCGTGGCCGCGATGACCTGAGAGCCATCAAGGATTTGCTCAATCAGCCGGTCTTCAAGTTGCCTTGCCCAGGCGGAAAGCTCCCGGGCTTCCTGATAGTATTGGTGGCGCTCGGCTCGTTCTTCCGGCCCGAACCGTCGCTTGTATTTTTGAGCGTTGCGGCGGGCTTCGGCGGCCTGCACCTTTACCTTTTTGATGTTCTTGGCCTCAGGATGGTCGGCGAGTTTCATTTCCAGCGTGTGCCGGATTACCGCCTCGTCTACGCGCGATATATTGCCGATACGGGTAACATTGAGCCCCTCCGCCGCGATGCGCTCCACCAAGAGATCTACAGCGGTATTGCTGGGCGCGGTCACCAGGATGTTGTGTTCCTGCTCGGAAAGCCGCTTTACAGCTTGTATGAGTGTGGTGGTCTTGCCTGTACCGGGAGGGCCATGCACCACTGTTACATCCTGTGCCGCCAGTATCTGAGTAATAGCCCGGTTTTGGGAGTCGTTGAGTTGAGGATGGATAAATGGCTCATTGACGGGGGCAAAGCGGGGCGGCTCAATGCCCAGCAAAATATTGCGAAGTTCCGGCAGCCGGCCTTTCTTTGCTTCCTGCACCGTTTTCAGGGCTTTTTCCATCTCTTTATAGGTGCGGTCGTCAAAGAGGAGGTCCACCCCGATCAGCCCCATCCCAATCCAGTCCGGAAAGTCCTTGCTGTTGAGGATGATCTGCATACGGTTTTTATTCACATAGTTGACCACGCCGCTGCGCTCCGGCTTGTTGGCTCCGGCCTGTTGGGTGAAAAAATTGACTACCATGCCGGCCCGGAAATGGTGAGGCGTGTCTTCGGCAGTTTCTCTGGAGATGGTCACGTAGGCCCGGTCGCCGTAGGTGTAGCCGGTTTTCATCACCTGTACCGGGTACCAGGCGTAGCCATTATCGCGTCTTTCGGTAAGAGGCAGGCGTTGAATCCGGGATTTAAACTGTTCCAGGTCCTCCTCTTTTTCCAGTTGCAGCAGTTCTGCCAGGCGGTCGAATTCTTCCAGTGCTTTAGCCATGATTGGTGGTTAGTCTTGGGTGTACAACTAATATAGGTGTTGTGGGTTCATAGAAATATGGCAGACGACAAAAAACGAAGTTTTCGGGAGCAATTCGAAGCATTGCGCAATTTGCCGCGCTTTTTCCGGCTGATCTGGAAAGCCAGCCCGGGTATGACACTGGCCAACGCACTGCTACGGTTACTGAAATCGGCAGTGCCGCTGCTCGTCCTATACGTAGGCAAAGAAATTATTGACACCATATTACTGCTGATCGATGGTGAAAGTACAGATACCACTTACCTCTGGACGATGGTGGGCCTGGAATTTGCCCTAGCCATCGTTTCTGACCTCATGAACCGAGGCATTACCCTGCTGGACAGCCTGCTGGGCGACTTGTTTGCCAACCGGACTTCCGTGGAGCTTATTGAGCATGCGGCACGGCTTGATCTCTATCAGTTTGAGCAGGCCGAGTTTTACGATAAAATGGAGCGGGCCAGAAGGCAGACTACCGGACGTACCGTGCTCATGTCGCAGGTGCTCACCCAAATGCAGGATATCGTTACCGTCCTGTTCCTTGCCGGAGGGCTTATCGCCTTTAATGCCTGGCTGATCCTGATCCTAATCGTGGCGGTCATCCCTTCCTTCCTTGGGGAAACGCACTTCAATCAGCGCACGTATTCCCTTACCCGTAGCTGGACACCCGAACGGCGTGAGCTGGACTACCTGCGCTACATCGGTGCCAGCGACCAAATGGCTAAGGAGGTGAAAATTTTCAACCTATCGGGTTTCATCACCCGCCGCTTTGCTGATTTGTCTGACCGGTACTATCACGCCAACCGCAAGATTGCCATTCGGCGGGCCGCCTGGGGCAGTGGACTTTCGGCTATAGGTACTTTATCGTATTACGGGGCCTACGTTTTCATCATCACCCAAGCCGTAGGCGGCATCATAACAGTAGGTACGTTGACGTTCCTGGCCGGGTCTTTCGAACGGATGCGCAACCGGCTGCAGGGCATTATGAACCGCTTTTCCCGTATTGCGGAAGGAGCAATGTACCTGCAGGACTTGTTTGAGTTTTTTGAGATTGAGCCCACCATCACTTCCGCCCCGGATAGTTTGCCATTTCCGGCGGCTATTCAGGAGGGCTTTGTGTTTGAGCATGTCAGTTTCAAGTACCCGAATAGTGAGCACTGGGCCATTCGGAACCTGTCTTTTCAGCTCCGGCCAGGGGAGAAGCTGGCTTTGGTGGGGGAGAATGGCGCAGGAAAGACTACTCTGGTAAAGCTATTGGCCCGGCTTTACGAGCCCACGGAGGGGCGTATTTTGATTGATGGTGTGGATATTCGGGAGTATAGCCTGCTGGAGTTGCGCAACAACATCGGCATCATTTTTCAGGATTATATCCGGTTTCAGCTTAAAGCAGGTGAGAATATCGCTATCGGCAATATTGGTGCCTTAGAGGATAGCCTGGCCATTGAAGAGGCAGCACACAAAAGCCTCGCTGATACAGTAGTGGACACTCTCCCCGAGCGGTACGACCAAATTCTGGGCAAGCGTTTTGCCAAAGGTGTCGACCTCAGTGGCGGGCAGTGGCAGAAAATCGCTCTGGCACGCGCTTACATGCGGGACGCACAGCTGCTTATTCTCGATGAACCCACGGCTGCCCTTGATGCCCGGGCGGAACATGAGGTCTTTCAGCGGTTTTCTGAGCTCATTGAAGGCAAAGCTGCGGTCATCATCTCTCACCGGTTCTCGACGGTCCGAATGGCCGACCGTATCCTTTTTCTGGAGCACGGCCAATTGCTGGAGCTTGGCAGCCACGAGGAGCTGATTGCAAAGGATGGCAAGTACGCTGAGCTTTTCCACCTGCAGGCGCAGGGGTATGATTAATTCGTCTGTCTGTACAGGAAATCCGGATCAAAAGTTTGCAGTGTCAGCAGCATCAGATTATAGAATTCCTCATCCGTACCATCAATGGAACGGCGGAACCAAAAACGGGTGGCCATCATTTTTTCAAGGGAGTCTCCCTCACCCGGCAGGTTGCGGAAATTGTCCAGGAAAAAACGATTGACGGCTATACTTTTGCGCTCTTTGGTTACACTGCGCAGCAATTCCAGGAACGGCCTTTTCAACTGCTCCTGACTAGTGCCGGTCTGATGAGTCTGGAAAAAGGTACGCATGACTTGTCTGAATTCCCGGTTGTACAGCGGTTGAAGTTGCCGTTGGAGAGCCTGGTTTTGGGCAGCCATGTTCAGGTAGTCCGTGAGTTTGGTTAGAAAAGCAGGATTGTAGTATCCAAAAGCATCTTCAGCGTTGAAGTTAATATCGGCTCCGTTATGTGGGCCGCTCAGGTAAACAGGCTCGCCGATAAGCGTCTCAAGTGCAGCGGGGTTAATGAGTGTTTTGAGAATGCCGTATCGCCCCCGTACCCCAATCTCAGGGAAAATAGTACCGGTAGTGTTGAAATTCTGTGGTGTATTTTTCCGTTCCTCCCAGATGCCTGTTGCTTTTCTCAGTGTGGCTTCGAGTGCTTCCTGGTCTGTTTTTTCTACCGGGCAGCCATCGCTGGCCCCTTCGCCGGGTTCAAAGGGGCAACGGTCAAGCCGGTTTTCAATACCATCGTCGTCTGCATCCCGGTTTTCGATATAGGGGGCAGGGGTTTTGGCCAAACCGCTGCTCTCGATAGCGTATATAGCACTGAGATAGGCATTGGCCAGTTCCTGCCTGAAAGCCGGCTGGACCAGCAAAGTGGCATTTTCCCGGTTAGTCAGAAAGCCATTTTGAAAGATCGCTACAGGTACCTGCAGCCCATTCAAAAGCGGGGAAGGTGACTCCGGGGCGGTGGCCAGGTTGGCATTGCGCAGGCTGGTTTGCCGCATGATGGCCTCCATGAAAATGGCCGCCAGGCGAGCACTGCTTTCGCTGCTGTTGATACGGGCACTGATGCCGCCCTTGTCCTGAGTAGCCCAGGCTGGGTTGCTGACTGATCCGGTGAAACCAAAGCTAAAGGTCAGCACCAGTTTATTTCCTGGCTGGGCATTGATCCGCTGTACCTGCTCGCCTTCCGTAGGTCGTTTGCCGATAGGATTGACCTCAAAATAAGAAATGTTGTTTTGTTCGAGGCCGGCTTTGATCCGGTTGAGCAGGTCCGTGATGATCTCTTGTCCGTCCAAACGGGTGCGGCCATCATCAAAGGTGGGAGAGTAGTAGTCCTGGCTGATTCGGTTGAGGCACCACAGGTATCTTGAGCCTGTGCTGGCTTCTACGGTTTGCTGAGGAATATCCTGCTGCACAGGAATATTCCCTTCGGGCTTTAGGACTACGATTTTTTGGAACACCGCTTCCTTTTCCAGTTCCTGGAAGCTAAGGGTGGTCTGATTGCTCTGGAAGCCCTCTTTTTGAAACTGAAAAGCTACACGCTCATTCCGGGCCAGGGCGGGCCTCGGCACATAGAGGTCTAATCTGCCGTTTGGGCCAGTCAGCCCCACCAGGGTGTCTGGCTGTATAAGCCGCACGGCAACATCACTCAATGGGCTGCCATCTGAAAGATTTTGAAGTACAAAGGAAACAGAGTACACTGCACTGGTATCCAGATAATCAGCATCGGGATAAAGTTGCACACTGGGGATGCGCTCCAGAGAAAGATCTGAAGCGATGGTGTCGGGCTGGTATCCAACCTTCTGGTAGAAGACCAGCTGGCCGGGCTTTGCCAGCCTGTTAGGGATTTCCAGTGTAAAATTGCCCTCCCCATCGGTAATGGCAGTATACTGATCTGTAAGTACCATTACACCACTAAGTGGAGCTGCGCTCTGTTTTGTGCCGTCGAGGACCTGCCCCTGAACGTACCGGTAGCGGGTCTCACAGGGGATCAGGAGGCTGTCCTCTTCCGGAAACTTCGGCAGATAGCCGGGAATGCCCCGAATGACAGCCCAGTAACCCAGTGCCCGCTCTTCCAGTAGGGTAGCCCTTGTGCCAGCCGGTGCCTGAAAGAGTGCCCAATCGGTATTGAGCTCCGTATCTCCCTGATTGTTTTGAAACCGCCTCATGATTTCCTCCAGCTTGGCATCACTGACAGGGCGGGAGCGGAAAGCAATGTTTTTGCCCAGGATTCGGCATTCCGGGCTAAACCCAGCTTGTCCTTCGCACCACTGTTGCATGATCTCCCTGGGCAAGTGGACGCTATCTATAGCCAGCGCTGCGGCAAAATAGGTACAGGCTGAGCCATCTCCCGAAAGGCTGTCAGGCGTTTGCCGGGCTATTTCAGCACCTTTATTATAGAGCAAAACGGCGAGGTTGGCGCGAAGTTCCTGGTCCAGTGTGTCAATGCCAGGGGCTGCATCAAGGGTGATCATTAAAGAGTCTCTGAAAGTCGAGACTCTGCCCCAGCTGCTGTTAAGGGAGGCACCGGGCTCTGGGAAGTACCATTCCCAACTATGGGCGGTACTGGTTTGGTCTTCCCGGGCTACCTCAAGCACCGAAAGGCCGCGGCTGCAACTCAGGGAACGGCTAACAGCGGAAATAGCGGAAATGGGGTCCTGGGTGGTTTGAATCTGCTGCCGGGCACGTGCTTCCAGGAAAAGCTGCCAGGCGGCACGCTCATTCAGACATACGAAGTCACTGGCCCCTTTAGATTTTAGTGCAACAAGTGCACCCTCGCAGGGGCTGAGGCTTAAATTCCAGGGCATTTGGGATAAGCCGGCCACAAAAAACAGGGCAGGTATAAACCAGCGCATTTCCCGCCAAAGGTGCTTCAGTCCCAATGCTGGCAACCCCTGCCAGTACAGCCGTTCTTTCCATTTATCTGAAAGTTTGGCAGACCATTTGGGCTGTCGGGCCTTAAGCTGTGCTGCAGCCACTTCGTCCAGTGGGTTGCCGGCTTCCATCAGGGTAGCGATTTCCTGGCTAAGCTGGTCCCTGCGGGCGGAGCGCCCCAGGGAAAGGTATTCGTTGAGTGCAGTGTGCAACTGATGTTCTTCAAATGCTGCACTGCCGGCCGGTGGCGCATAGCGGCGGAGTACATCATTGAGCTCGGTCCTCAGTGCGCGTAGCAGGGCAGGGTGCTCCGTTTGCAGCCACTGCGTGAGTTGCAGCCGGGCGTTGTCCGGGATGCTCCCTTCTACGAACCAGGGTAGCCGGCAGAGTTCCTGTATGTTGGTGTAGGTAAGCAATGGGGCTTCTGCAGTAGACAGGTAGCGGCCAAGGTAAAGCGTCAGATGCCAGTGTAAAGTTGGGAAGAGGGCACAGGCAGCAATCCATTCGAGCATCGGCTGAGGATAATGGCGCTTTAGCGTATCCAGCAGGGGCCCTTCCATTTGAACCGGAGGGCGCAGCTGCCCTGCCAGCCGGTTTTGCCAAGCCTCAGCTGTGGGGGCTTCGTCGTTTTCTGAAGCTTCGAGTAAAATCTCCAGGCTTTCCAGTTCCAGTGGGAGTACGATGAAGCGCTGACTCAGGCGACGTTCCTTTCTGCCCCAGTTATCGTAGGGTTTTGGAGTAAACAGGGCGCGGTTTTTCCATCCTTCCAGTACCGTCGTCCAGGCAGCAAGCTTACCCGTCATTTTGTTGAGCATCGACTGCCCCTGCCCAATGATGAAGAGCCGCGCAGATCCAAATTGCTGTTGCAGGTCGGTGAGCGTGATCCCATCGGGGTATTGCTTGTTGTAGCATATCCTGGGGTCACCATCGTAGAAGAAGCGTTCGGCCAGAACCTCGTTTGCCCGGAAGGTGCGGAAGATATAGTCGAATAACCGGGCTCTGTGATTGCGGGCAGACTGCTGGTCAATAAGCAGTAAATACTCTGGCTGCCGGGTTTGCTGCCGGTATTGAAAGTCTGCCATACCGGCTTTCTGAATGGTCGCCCGAATCGTACCGGGCACATCGAGCTGATAGGCACCGCCCCGTGTCCGCTGCCGCAGGCGGTTCAGGAGCCGCTGAAATGCTGGCCCAAATTGGAGGTGTTCTACTTCAGGGATGCGAATATGCCATACATAGGGCGGCTTGTCACTGTCCAGTGCTATTTGCTGGCTTTGCCGGCGCCTGAACCGGTAGAGCAACAGTGCTATCAAAAATGCATAAGCCAGGATGTAACCGCCGATGCGGATGAGGTCTTCGTACCGCGCCAGTTGCTGCTGTAGCCAGCTTGGGGCTTCCACACTGTATGCAAAAAGGTCATGGTTAAAGGGAGGGCTGATATTAGCCCATTCGGATTGTACAGCACGAGTTGGGGAGCTTGGCTCAGGCTTATAGGGCTTCCCGGGGTCTTTCCGGTTAGCAGGTGCAGGAGGAGCAGCGTAACCCTCGATAACCGGGCGGAAATTGACCAGTAGTTTGCGGTTGCCATTCAGGTAGCGAATGACGATAGAGTCCTGCCCGTTTACAGAGTCCCGGGCGATGTAGTCCAGACAGTTACGGTCGAGCATGAAGCTGCCCAATGCCTGCCCCTTCCGGCCCGCGAAGAGGACCTCAAAGGTGTCTATACTGCCTATGTGTTCCTGAAGAACAGAGTCCGGTATACAGCTGCTGGCAGATGCCCCTGCATTGACGGTAAAAATACGCTCATACGGGCGCGTGCTCTCCTTCAGGTAGTACAGTCCGATAACGATAACAGGGGGCACAACTAACAGTAGGGCCAATGCCACAAGAAGCCACTGCAGCTTCCGGGGGCGGCGTTGGAGTAGGGGGATCTCCTCCGTTGTATTCTGAGCTTGGTCAATCGCACGGAAATAAGCCTCTGTCCGGTCCCGTGCCTGTTGAAAAAGCCGGTAAAATTGATCTTGTTGCTGTGGGGTTTGCACAAAGAGTGGGCCGAGGGCGTACATCAACTCCTCAGCGGGCATACCATCGGGCAACTGACGCAGCAATTCCTGCACCCGAAGGTATTGTCCGGTCCCGATTTGGTACCCTTCTGTTTCCAGGGTCTGTATCAGGTCGGCTACGAGGCGATATGTGAATCCCCTTTCCATCCTTAAGCTTGGTCAATCATGCGGTACAATTGGTCAAGGTCATCCTTGTTTTTGGCCAGCACACAGTAAGAAAGCTTCAGATCGGCACGGGCTTTTTCTGACAGGCTTCCCGGATCGCTGAGCTGCCGGACCTCAAAGCCGAGCTTATGAAGTAGGGCGGCCCATTGTATGAGTTCTGCTGTAGCGGGGTCTTTCCGTAACTTGACGGAGGTCCGGGAGCGGATATGCTCAAAGTGGTCGATGATGGCCTGTAGCTTGCCTGCGCCTTCCTGCCCATCATAGCCTTCTACTTTCCGCTGGAGAATTTGGAGGAGCTCCCGGGCAGTAGGAAAGTCAATATGGTAAAAGGCAACCCGGCGCAGGAAGGGTTCCGGCAGGTTTTTCTCCGAGTTGGAGGTCATGATGATGATAGGGCGGTTGTCTTTGCTTGTGGCATAGCTTTTATCGATCTCCGGTACATCGAACTCCAGGCGTTCCAGGGCCGCGAGGATGTCGTTGGGCAGGTCGCGGGGCGCTTTGTCCACTTCGTCGATCAGCACGAGGCGGCGTTGTTCGCTCCGGATGGCTGCACCTAGAGCCTGGTACCGAACATACCGGCGTTCGATTTCATCAGGGCTCAGTGCTTCGGATTGGGTTTGGCTGTGCTGGAAGTGCCCCAGAGCATCATACCGGTAGAACAGGTCTTTGGCGGAAGAGGTGGTCTGAGCATTGAACACCAGAACTTCTCCCAGGGAAAAGTAGTGCGCGATGTGATAGGCCAGTTGGGTCTTGCCCGTGCCTGGCTCTCCGGTGAGCAGTAGCGGCAGCCCCAGGTTGAGCGCTACATTGACTGCACTGACCAGTCCGGGTGCGGGCAGGTATAAAGCCGGGTCGTTGACCCGTTCGTTCAGGGTTATGGGCGGCAGTGCCTTTTGCCCTTCCGCACCGTAAAGATGGAAACTCATAGCCTATTCATTTGCAATGTTATGAATCAGAGCCTGAAGCTCTTCGATATCTTTCATATTGAACTGCTGCTTGTCTCGAAACAGCAGTTGGTCTTCTTCCCGCAGCCCGGCTACCATCGCATCGATCACCGATTGCACCTGATTGGGGTTGCGCTCCCCCAGGTCCATCAGCCAGGCCCTCAGGTCGCCGTCCTCTACAGGCAGCAGGGGCGTGAGCAGGGTGGTCTCATGGCGGACGGTCAGCTCGCTCAGGGCGGTGAGTATGGACTTCTGTTCACTTTTAAGCCCGCCGAGGTGCTGCCCATCGACATAAAACACGAAGAAGAATAAGAATTTAGGGACCTGTTTATTCGGATTTTTGAAGGTCTCAATCATCCACTCCAGGTATTCGGGCAGGAAACTGCTCCATTTGCGTTCGTGCAGTTCGAAAACGACGGCCACGTAGTCGTAGGGCAGATTGGGCACGCCTGTCTCGATGAAAGTATCAAACGACTGCGTGTCTGCAAAGCGAAAGCGTTCCTGTACGTAAGCTTTGAAGCGTTGCTGGCTTTTGCGGGTATTACGGCCGAGCGGGAGGTCCTGAATGCGGAGGCGCCCACTATCTTCCTGGGTGAGAATGTGGAGAGCATCGCTTTCTCCATCCAGCTCTTCCACCAAAAGCTCATACACCATACGCTCTGCAAAACTGGGCGGCATCTGCGTGGGGCAGCCGGTAATGAAGTAAAACTGAAAGTGCTCTTCTTCCTTCTCATCAAAGGCGTTCCAGAATTTGTCTACCATCTGATGGCGGTCGCAATTCACAAGGTGGAGCAGCCCGATTTCCTCTTCCTCATCCATATTGAGCTGACGGATAGCCTCGGCAAGCCGTTCCTTTTGATTTGCAACGGGCAGGCCATGAGCAGCGCTGAGTTTGCCCTTGAGATCAGAGATTTGCCCTTCCAGCTGGGTAATTTCTTCCGTTATGGCAAACTTTGCGTTTGGGTCAATAGTACGCCCCAGCTCACTTTTCATGAAGTTGAGCTTCCGGACCAGCAAATCCAGCTGGCCCTCGAAACCTTCGATTTCTTCAGGGCTGTACCGCATGCAGGGTTTTAGTGTTTGTATGGTGCCGCTTTGGGAAGCCTCCGGGTGAAGCTTCGCTTTTCAAATGTAAGGAAAAATAAATTGTAAAAAGCGGTAGTTGTCGGAACACTGTGGAAACGGGACAGGAATTGTAAATACACGCAGGATAGCGGGGGGTGAACTTACCATGCGCCAGTTCAAAGCCTGGCGCATGGTATCATATCAGTTATTGTTTCTGCACATTAAGCGTTGCAGCAGGCACACCATCCGCAAGAAGATGCACGAAATACTGTCCTTTAGGAAGCTGTTCTGCAGAGATCCTAGTGGTATGTTCACCGGCTGTCCACTGCCCGGCATCATGCTGCAGTACAATCTGCCCAAGTGCGTTCAGGACTTCAACCTGTATACGCGCCGGGGTATCGGTATGGCCGGTAATGCTCAGCATCTCTGCAAATGGATTGGGCTGCGCTTTGGCTTCGAAACCCGCAATCAGGGCTACGTCAGCCGTGCTGACCGGTGCGCATTCCTGTTGTGCGGGGCCGTAGCCTTCCACAAGGGCTGTAGCACCGTCGACTTCGAAAGGCCAGATGTCTTGCTCCACGATCGTACGGTCAGGGGCAACGAGGATGACGGTAGGGAAATCCAAAGGGTTGAATTGGTCAACAACAGCGCTGGCGCCTCCGTCCAGCCCACTGACCACCGGGAAACCTCCGGCAGCGCCGCAGTCATTCTCAAAGGCTTCAGTCTGTGCCAGGGTGCCATCGGCTTCCAGCCCTATGACAACGAGGTTGCCGGAGTTGCAGCCAAAGTTCTCGTAGACCTCTTTCACTGCCGGAGCAGTAGAACAGCAAGGGCCGCACCATTAGGCGTAAAGCTTGATCATGACATATTTGCCGTCATCCAGTAAATCGTATAAATGGTGTTCCTCTCCGTGAATATCCGTGAGGGTAAAATCAGGCGCTTCCGTGATGGACACCTGGGCAAAAGCCAGCTGAAAGCTGAGGCAAAGGGCAAAAAAGGGTAAAAAATTGCTTCATGAAGCTGAGGTTTATGAGTTGAAAAATTAAAATCAAATGTAGCACCGGGCAGCCAACAACCGCACGTATTCTGCCAAAATGCCTGCCAGGAGACCTGTTTTCCCTTACCGGGCCAGGGTGACGTCCCCTTTTAGCAAATCAGTGGTGCCATCAAAGTATTCCACCTCTACCACATAGGCAAACACGCCTGGATTTAGGTATTGATTGCGGAAGAGCCCGTCCCAGCCTTCTGCTGGTACATTGGGCTGGAAGTTCTGGTTTTGGAAGACCTGCTCGCCCCACCGGTTAAAAATCTGCATGTAGCGGATATTGGTGATGGTGCCCTGACCGGCGTAAACGGTAAACCAGTCGTTGTTGCCATCGCCATTTGGGGAAAAGGCCGTCGGGATGTAAACCGGGATGTCTTTTTTGACGATAATACGGATACTTGCCTGATCCCGGCAGCCATTAGCGTTGGTGGCGGTTACCTGATACACGGTGGAAAGCCTCGGGCTTGCTACCGGGCTTAGGCAGTCGTAACAGTCTAGCCCGGGATTAGGGGACCAGGTGATGTTCGTCAGCTCACCCAGCGGGTAGTTGGACTGAAGTTGGATCGTCTGGCTTTCGCCGTAATTGATTTCTGCAGTTTCCGGAGCCATCAATACCACCAGCGAATCCGGCTGTACGATTGACGTGGTAAGTACCGCTTCGCACCCGTTGACATCCTGAACGATGAGGGTGTAGGTGCCGGGCGCCTGTACCTGGAAGCTTGGTGTATTTTCATAAGTGTCTCCGCCATTGATAGAGTACACATAGGGCGGCGCTCCACCGGATATATTTTCAAAGCTGATTTGGCCGGAATCTCCAAAACACAATGGTTGAATGGTAGTAGAGGTCGCTTCCGGTATATCCTGACTGACTTCTACGGCATCGGTGGCCGTGCACCCGTTTTCTGTATTCGTAACCAGCAAGGTGTAGGTGCCCGGTGCATCGATGGCAGGATTGAGCGTAGTGCTATCATCCAGAATTGCCCCATCGGTACTGCTCCAGCTATAGCTGAATGTGGGCCCGGTAGAGGAATTGCTGCCATCCAGTTGGCGGAGCTCCGGGAAGCAGGGGATGATAAAGTCGGTGCCTGCGGCGGCTGTTGGAGGCGTTATATCCTGTGTGACTGCTACGCTGGCAGCTGAGGAGCAGCCGTTATTCGGGTTGGTAATGGTCAGGCTGTAAGTACCAGGTTGAGCCACCACCGGTTCGAGCCCATCCTGCCCGGATAAAAACCCGCCTGCAGGCCCATTCCAAACCAGGTCATACCCGGTGCCGGCGTTGCTGACATCCCCGCTGAGCGGAACGCTGTTCTGATCACAGTTCAGTACGGCAGGCGGTGCCAGGGAAACGTTTGGCGAAAGGGTATCTATGGGTACGGTCACGCTGCTGGTGGTGCTGCAAAAGTTCTGCAGGTCTGTGACTTCCAATGTGTACTGCCCGGCGGCACCGGCTTCCGGCATAGGCCCATCTGCGCCGCTTAGCAACAGTCCGGTTCCGGTGGTCCAGGCGTAGGCAAAGGTATTGCCAGTGCTGCTTCCGGTAGCATCAAGAAGGATGCTGCTGATGTTGCAGTTAAGGGTGTCGGCGGCGGCAATCTGAACAATGGGTGCAAGGGTGTCCTGAGGGACGACAACGCTTTCGTTGGCAGTGCAGCCATTGGTCAGGTTCTCAATGAAAAGGGTATAGGTGCCGGGCGCATTTGCCGTAGCGTCAGGCTGATCCGTTTGTCCGCTCAATTGGCCATCATTCGTGCTCCAGCTCAAGCTAAAGCCGTTCCCTGAATCTGATCCATTGCCGGTAAGGGGGACACTACTGACTGCGCAGTTTAGGGTATCCGGCTGGGCTATACTGGCCACGGGCGATAGGGTATCCATCGTTACGGTATAGCTCTGGGTGGCCGTGCAGGCATTTTCCGGGTTGGTGACCAACACCTGGTAGGTACCGGCGGCCGTCACTTCAACGGCATTGCTGTCTGCCGGGCTGTTGAGGAGCCCCCCGTTGGCAGCAGTCCAGCTGTAAGTCCAGGTAGGGTTGCTGCCGGTTGCTGCATTCAGCCAGGTTTGAGGGGCTGTGCAGGTCAGTGGCGCAGGTGCAAGGGAGGCGAGGGCAGGGGCAATCGTGTCTTGCAATACGAGCAGGCTGTCGACGGTCTGACAGCCGTTATTCTCATTGGTTGCGGTGAAGTAGTACCAGCCCGGAGTTCCTGCCGTGGCGTTCAGGCTGTTGGCACCGGAAAGGATTTGCCCATCGACAGAAGTCCACTGGTAGGCTGGGGCGGCGGTGGTGCTGACATTACTGCTGAGGGCAATGGTTGGGGTGGCGCAATCCAGGGTGTCCGCAGGTAGCAGGGCCACTGTGGGCTGCAGGGTGTCCTGGACAACCGATATGGCGGCCATGTTCCGGCAGAAGTTGTCCGTGTTTAGAATTTCGAGCGTGTAGGTCCCTGGCATGTCCACTTCAGCGAGCAAGGTGTCATTGATGCTATTGCCATCGGGTGCCTGCCAGGTGATGTCCCATCCGGGAGCCTGGTCAGAGGCGGAGCCGTTAAGCAGGACAGTGGTTCGGGTACAGGTGAGCACGGCAGTTGGCGCAATGGTGATGTTGGGCAAGGCGATGTCTTGCAGTACGGTACGGAAGATAGCGTTGGTACAGCCATTGGCCGGATTAACCACTGTGGCCTGATAGGTACCGGGCGCATCAATCGCCGGCGTGGGGGTGTCCGTGCCACTAAGGAGGTTGCCGTCTGTGCTACTCCAGGTCCACTGAGCAGCAGGAGCCGGAGTGCTGCCATTTAGGGTCAGTACGGTATCCCGGCAGTTGAGTACCCCGGTCGGACTTAGCGCTAAAGCCGGTGATACGGTGTCTATGGCTACTGCAACGCTGGCATTTACGGTACAGTCGTTGTTGAGGTCGGTAACCACAAGGTCGTACACGCCAGGTGCATTGACGACAGGCTGTAATCCGTTTTGTCCGGACAGGATATTCCCGTTCATTGTGGACCATTGCAGGCTAAGGTTGTTATTGGAATTGCTCAGAGCAGCATTCAGGGTAACCTGTGACTGAGCGCAGGTCAGGGTATCGGCCAGCTCAATCGCCGCAACGGGCAGGTTGGTATCCTGGAACACCTCGACGGTATCAGTTGCCGTACAGCCGTTGTCCAGGTTCCCGACTTCCAGCACGTAGGGGCCTGCTGCCGTAACTTCTGCGGTGGGGTTGTCAGAAACAAACATGACCCCGCTGTTGAGGGCCGTCCACTCGTACCTGAAGTTGCCATTAGTGCTGGAGCCACTACCATTTAAGGTGACGAGGCTGTCTACGCAGTTGAGGGTGTCCGGCATAGCAAGTGTGGCCACAGGAGCCTCGAAGTCTTCGGTAAGCGTCACGCTGTCGGAAGCCTGGCAGCCATTCACAGTATCTGTAACAACGAGCTGGAAGGTGCCACCTGTTTCTACTAACGGCATAGGCGTGGTGGGGTCCCCGGCAATCGGGCTGCTGCCGGACCAGTCATAGGTGAAGCGGCTGCCGGCTGAGGTGTTGCTGCTGCCCAGTTGCAGAGCAGGCTGATAACAGTTGAGGGTGTCATCCGGGCCTGCAGCAGCGACAGGAGGCAGGGTATCGGCCGGCACAAAGACCGTGGCGGTGCTGCTGCAACCATTTAGGCTGTTAGCAACCTGTAAGGTGTAGGTGCCGCTTGCATTGACCTCCGGGCTTAAGGATTGTGTGCCACTTAGGATCACTCCATCCGTGGTGGACCAGTTGTATGCCATATTTGGGCCTGTGCTGGTGCCCTGGGCAGAAAGCATCACGGCAGGCAAAGCACAGGTGATCGTTGAGGGCGGAATGATATTGGCCACAGGCGCGGTGGTATCCTGCGCCACGGTAATGCTGGCGGTGGAGGAGCACTGGTTCTGTAAATTTAGCACTTCAAGTACGTAGGTGCCCGGCTCATTTACGACAGGAGTATAGGTTTCTGAACCGGTAATGATATGGCCGTCGCTGGTGTTCCATTGCAGGTCAAAAATCTGGCCTGAGCTGCTTCCCGTACCGTCCAGCGCCAGCATAGTGTTTGTGCAGGTAAGCGTATCGGTGTCCTCAATTGAAGCGATGGGGAGGAGTGTGTCCTGTAAAACAAGGACGGAGGCAAGAGCCGAACAATCGTTGAGGGTATCCAGGATTTCCAGGGTATAGGTGCCGGGCTCGGTAACTGCAGCGGTCAGCTGGCTGGCATTAGTAATCGGGTGGCCCCCGGCGCTGCTCCAGGCGACAGTAAAGCCATTGCCTCCTGCTGTAGCCCCGTTCCCAATAAGGTCAATGCTTGAGGTTGCACAGTCAAGGGTATCTGGCATGGCGATGCTTACGGAGGGTACATTCCCATCATTGACAATCAGGACGGTATCTGTACCTGAACATTGGGTGATGGTATCAAGCACTGTCAGTATGTATAGGCCGGGACCTCCGGCCGTTGGTGTCAGGGTTTGCCCACCGTTCAGCAGGCTGCCGTTTGGAGTGGACCATATAGGGACATAACCCGCCGGGAGGCCGGTGCCCGATCCATCCAGGCTAACGGAGGTGGTACCGCAATCCAGGCTTTGATCAGGGCCAGCATCGGCTAACGGCATGCTCAGTTGCTGAATGACCACTACAGAGTCGGTGGTGGTGCAATCGGTAAGCGTATCTGAAACTGAAAAATAATACGTGCCCGGCGCCCCGGCGGCAGCCACAAGCGTATCCGCTCCGGCCAGGAGGAGCCCACCTGTTGTCGTCCAGTTGTAAGTGAAGTTAATGGATTGTTCTGAACCACTGCCGTCCAGGATGACGGATTCGATGGCGCAGTTTAGGGTGTCCGGGGCAACGATATCAACCGCAGGGCCGGGCGCACTGGCTGCAACGGTAACATCAGCTATGCTAAAGCAACCTGTCTCCTCATTCGTAACGAGAAGCACATAGTTCCCGGGGGCATCCACTGTGGGCGTCAGGGTATTAGCCCCGGAGACGATATTTCCGTCATTGGTTTGCCAGCTGTACTCGATTTGCTGTCCGGTATCTGAGCCAGCGCCTGTCAGGGTGACCTGGCTGGTATTGCAACCCAGCTCCCCCAGTGCACTGGCGGCGGCAACAGGCGGGTCGGTTTCGTCACCCACTTCTACGGTGACCTGGGACATGCAGTTGGTGTTGTTGTTGACAACTGTTAGTGTGTACAGTCCGGGTTGGCTTACGACCGGGGTCAGGGTTTGGGCACCGCTTACGATGAGACCATCGCTGGTGATCCACTGGTAGGAAAACTGAGGGCCGATGTATGGGCCCAGGCCATTGAGCGCGACTACAGGGTTGTTGCAGGTAATGTCGCCGCCTGTGGCCATGGCAACCGGGATATTCGTATTGGGTTGCAGGGTTACACTTTCCTGTTCGGTACAAACAACCTGCCCGTCATTGTAGGTGATGGTCAGGGTGTAGGTGCCCGGTGAGCCTGCCAGTACGGTGGGCTGATTGGGAGCAGAAAGCAAAAGCCCGTTCGGCGTAGACCACTGATAGGTGATGAATCCGCCGGAAGAGGAGGCACTCCCATCCAGCAAAACTTCACCCCCGGCGCAGGGAGCGAAAGCCGGTGCATTGATATTTACCTCCAAAGGGTCGATATTGACCACGACCTCGTCTGTTTCCTGGCAGCCGCCGTTGGGGTCGGTGAGGGTGAGGATGTAAGTGCCCGCGCCCATCACCGTTGGGGTAAGTGTATTGCCCCCGGAAATAATGGTGCCGCCGTTTGGCGAAGACCAGGAGTAGGTGTAGGGGCCTACAGCGGTGCCGGTGCCATTCAGTGTGATTTGTGCAGAGGCGCAGGGCACGATGACATCCGCTCCTGCATCAGTGGGAATAGGGGGAGGGAGGATTGGGCAAACCGACTGAGTGTTGAAAGCCGCTCCGGTAGAGGCCGTATAACCCCAGTAAGCCAGGGTGTTGCCGCCAAAACACTGATTGATGATGTCAAAAGAGCCTGACATGATGGTATTCCCGTCGAAGACTACTGTATACTGATTGCCGACCGGGTTCCACGAAAAGGTAATAGTATGATTTTGCCCGTCTTCTATGTTGGGCAAGGCTACCGGCCCGTTCTGCTGATTGTTGAGATCACCATTGATGGAAATGGCAGAGTGGTCGGGCGCAATATCTGATTGAAGTGCACCATTGTCCCAGGTGTCGAACTCTACGATAAATGAGTTGGCGATGCCCTGTGCGCCCATGCCTCCACCCGAAATTCCGCAAATGGTCGGCCCACCTGTTTGGTAAATCAGGCAAATGCCATCTGCCCCGCTGCCGTCCACGACTCCGAAATTGGCAGACATATTGTGGGTAAATGGTTGGCTGAAATCTACGGGCGTATTGAGCCATGCACAGCCTTGTTGGGCGGTGGTACTTGCTGTCAGCTGAATGCAGTCGCCCTGCTGTACAGCAGTGCCCGAAAGCAGAAATTCTCCATTGCAGGGGATCTGTCCATAAAGTGCGAGTGCCATCACTAGAAAAGAAGGCAGTAAAAGTGTTCTCATTGAAGTATTTGCTATTTCTTAACAGGGGATGCGGGATGATTACCGCAACGCAGTTCATTGAGCTACAAGCAGGGGCTCATCAGGGTTATGGATAGGGAGAATGAATGGAGTAAGGGTATCAGCCATTACAAAAGTACAAAAAAAGAAAATACAATTGAACGTATTTTTGGTCAGCTATGAAACAGCAAGAGGGGTATGCCCACCTGGGCTACCCCTCTGCTCCTTGTTTATTCATAACGGGCTGTTTATTCCAATTTCACCCGCTGTACATTATCATCCGGCATCCGGTCAATGAGGTAATAGTTGGGGTCGAAGCCCACCTCGTAGGGTAGTTCGTCCACGACAATTTTAACCGGTGTTTCCTTGTCCTGTATCAGCAGGCGCTCCTGATGCAGCACCCTGCCACGCTCTTCGTCCTCTTCGGGTTCCGCAAACACGGCCACGTCTATGTAGTCGCGGATCGGGATTTCCGTTTCTGTGCCCAGGGAATCTGCCCGGAACTTGGTGGCGTAGGCCGTGAAGTTAACCTCATACTTCCCATTATCCAGTTCCCGGTAGGCAGGTTCCTGCACCCGGTTGTCAAACAAGGTGATGGTCTCAAACATATCGGTGATCAGGTATTGCAGGGAGTCTGGAGTTTGCGCCCTGAAAGCATCTACCAAGTGGTGCGCATTCGGATAAGGGGGCTGTTGATAGGCAAAGGAGTCGATAACGCTGCGCAGAGCCGCATTTACCCGGTCTTCCCCAATCATCTCCTTGAGGTAGTACATCACCGCACTGCCTTTCCGGTAGTGGATGTAGCCCTGATTGGCGTAGACTTCGAGGAGGGGCTTTTCCCGTTCCGTTTCCCGGCCACGCCCCCGCAGGTAACTGTCCACTTCGTACTTTAGGAATTTGTGGATGCGCTCCTGCCCGTAGGTTTCCTCCATCACCATCAGGGCGGAGTACTGCGCGAGGGTTTCAGAAAGCAAGGTAGCGCCCTGCATGCCCGAACCGATGACCTGATGCGCCCACCATTGGTGCGCCATCTCGTGCGCCACCACGTAGTAGACCATGTCCACATCTTTTTGGTCTTCTTCGATTTCCGCGATGAAGCCAATGCCTTCAGAGTAAGGCATAGTGCCCGGGAAAGCCTGTGCAAAACTGGCATAGCGCGGGAACTCAATGATCCGGGCCTGCTTGTGGCGGTAGGGCGAGAAGTTTTTGGAATAGTACGCCAGAGAGTTGCGGATACTGCTGGCCATATTTTCCACATTGTACTCGTGCCCTTCCTGATAGTAGACTTCCACATCCACGTCCTGCCACTTTTCCCGTTCCACTTCATAGTCGGCAGAAATGAAGGAATAAAAATTCATAGACGGGTGGTCAAGCTTGTATTGGAAGTAAGCCCGGTCGCCTTCTTCCCACTTGCGCACCAGAGAGCCCGGTGCGACTGCCGTCTGCCCTTTGGTTGTGCTAATGGTCGTTTCCGCGGTTACCCAGTCGGCGTGAAGCCCCAGGTAGTGATGGCGGCAGACGTAAGCATCGGTGCACTCGCGCTGCAGAGGCGGCATGGCTTCCTGCTCCGGCAGATCGTACTTTTTGCGGTACCGCTTTTCCGAAATTTCCCGGCTCTTTTGATAGCCAAAGCTGGGGGTGATGGACATATTATTGAAAAACGAGCCATTAGGGACTATGGAAACGTTGCTGACTTCATTCTCAAAGCCCCGGTGGTCGATTTTGCCGGTGTACTGCATGCGGATGGTGTCGCCGGGTTGCAGGGCTGGCTCAAAGGCATAAAACTGCATTTGGAAGTCGGCTTCTTCCCGCACGAACCGGGCTCCTTCAATGGTGATTTCGGTTTCAAAGTCATCAATGAGGTTCACGACCATCGTGTCAATCGGCTGTCCGGAGTTGTTGGTAAGGCGCAGTTGGGCTTTCACGTCCAGATCGCGCGCTTCGGGGTAGAGGTTGATCTCGTACTTCGCGTCCACGATGTGCGGCTGCGGCTGCTTTTCCAGGTAGGAAAAGGTCTTTTCGTAGTCGGCGCTGAGTTTCCGTGATGCCTTTGGCGTGTCATAATCGTTCAGCATTTGGGTATTGTAGAAAACAAAGCCCGCAGTGAGGACCCAAAGCCCGAGTAAGCCAATCATCGGCCACCGGCTTTGACGGAAACCCGCAGCAGCAGCCTGCCGGCGATTTTTCCAAACCGTATCCTTGCCGCGCACCCAGAAGAAAACTGTTCCGCCAACCAGCAACAGGCTAAACAGGAACCAGTACAGGTTGAACCAGGTCAAGCCGGCAATAAAGGGGCCAAAACCATTCATATCAGAGTAGATATAGTCCGGTGAGGAACCGAAGCTAAGCATATTGCTGAAAACGTCCAGCGGCAGCCAGATGAAGGTATTCACAATCAGGAAAGCCACCACGGCAAAGTACGCCAGGTACTTATTGTTGATCAGGGTATGCAAAAGCATGGACAGCACGGCTACAAAGAAGAAGCCCAGCAGGTCCAGCACCATCAGCTCTTTGAAGTAGACCCCCAATTCGAAGTTGGTATAGCCCTTGATGGTCTGTGCGACTACTCCGGTAAGGATAGAAATCAGCTGCAGGGCGGCAATAATGCCCGTCATGGCCAGTATTTTGGAAATCACCGGCACCCAGTTCGGGTAAGGCAGGCTGCCGTAGATTTCATCCGCCTTAGCATCCCGCTCCTTCCAGATCAGTGCGCCGGAGTAAAAAACCAGGATGGCAATAACCGACAAATACATAGAGCCCCGGATATTGCCGATGATGCGGTAGGTAACGGGATATAGGTCTAGTCCGTAACTACCATTGACTGAGGCGATGCCAGGCGCCATATTCAGAATACCGAACAGCAGGATCACCAGAAAAGGCGCTCCTTTGATCACACCCATAAAGTCGAGGCGGGCCTGGCTCAGCATTTGACGGAAGTATACCCCAAAGCCCTGCTGCAAGGCCACTTTTGGAAGCGCTACCGATGTGGTAGAGGCTACTTCCTCCGCAGTATCCGCCTGCTTTTTCTTTTTCTTATTGCGCAGCGTGAAAGAGAAACGGGTGTAAGTCAGGAACCATATTAGTGCGCCCGCACCCAGCCATATCGCCCGGTTGAGCAGCATCATGGGGTGAGCGCCCAGGGCCATGGTGTTCTTTTCGGCTACGGTCCAGTATTTTGTTATGATTTGAAAAGTGCTCAGGCCGAAGGGGTCTACAAGCATGGCAATGTGTTCGCTGTCAAGATCGGAAGTTTGAGAGACGGCGACGCCATACCCCACCAGCACACCCAACGCTCCAATGAAAGAGCCGATCGTGCTCCGGGTCAGCGTGGCAATACCAAAGATAATCGCTCCGATGAGCAAGGTGTTGGGGATGCCGAAAAGCAGCATGCCCCAGAGGTCGCCGCTCAGGTTTAGGGGGCCGAGCTGTTCGGGGGCTACCCAGGGGGCAAAGCTACCCAGGATGCCAGCCAGGGTCACGCCCAACAAGGGAATTAGTGCAATGATACAAGCGCCAAGATAGCGCCCCATCAGGTAGGGGAACTTGCGCAAAGGCGTGGAAAAGATGATCTGATGCGTATTGTTGTTGAAGTCCCGCAGTGCCGCGCCCTGCATAAAGGCGGTAGACATGAGCAGCATGATGATCGACATATTGCCGTACATGCCTTGCAGCACAAAGGGCGCATTCTTATGCACGCTGCCGTAGGACTGCCCGATGGTGACGTTGTCGCTCGTGACCGCGAAGAAGACGAGCAGGGTATTCAGCAGCAAAAACACCCAAACCATTGGCCGCTTCAGCCAGTAGCGAAGCTCAAATTGTAGCATATTGGTAAGCATAGGGTTGGGGTTTTAGTTGACACCAAAGATTTTTCCAAAAAAGACGTCTTCCAGGCTGGGGTCAGCCGCCTCGAAGCCATCGCCCGGGGCTGCCTCGCTGTACACGTGGATGAGGGGCTGCCCGGCCACGAGCTTGGAGGAGATGACCTGATGTTCCGCCTTGTAGCGGTCCAAGTCGGCTTTAGAGACTGACTTTTCCCAGACCTTGCCGCTCATTTCCGAAAGGGCAGCATCGGGCGCACCGGTGAAGAGGAGGTGGCCCTCGTTGATGATCGCCATATTGGTACACAGTTCCTTGACGTCCTGCACGATGTGGGTGGAGAGGATGACGATGACGTTCTCACCGATCTCCGAGAGCAGGTTGTAGAACCGGTTGCGCTCTCCGGGGTCCAGTCCGGCGGTAGGCTCATCCACAATGATCAGCTGGGGGCTGCCAATGAGGCACTGCGCAATGCCAAAGCGCTGCCGCATACCGCCGGAGTAGCTGCTCACGGCCTTTTTGCGGTGTTCGTACAAATTGACCCGGTGGAGGAGGGCTTCGACCAGTTCCTTGCGCTCGCTTTTGTTTTGTACGCCTTTTAGCATGGCGATGTGGTCGAGCATGGCTGTAGCCGATACTTTGGGGTAGACCCCGAATTCCTGTGGCAGGTAGCCCAGGATTTGGCGGGTCGCCTGTTTGTCTTTGAGAATATCTAAATCGCCCAGGCGCACACTGCCCTCATCTGCATCCTGCAGGGTGGCGATGATGCGCATTAGAGTCGATTTGCCGGCACCATTTGGGCCCAGGAGCCCAAACATGCCTTTAGGGATGGAAAAACTTACGCCTTTCAGGGCTTGAGTGCCGTTGGGGTAGGTTTTGCTCAGGTGTTCTATGGTTAGTTCCATTGCACGGGTTTTGTTCTGAGTGCAATGATAGGGAGCATATATTATTTGGGCGCAGTTGGTTGGACTAAGCGGGGTGAGGATTCGACGAAAGGAGTGGGTTTGGTTTGTCCCACTACGTAGTTTATCTATAGGGAGAAAGTGCTTAGGCTTGATTTTTACGTGTAGATGACTTATTTTTACACGTAAAACAATTAAATCAATGGACAAAAAACTGACGCTTAGTCTCGATGAAAGGGTGATTGAAAAAGCTAAGGTTTACGCCAAACAACATCAAGTTAGCCTGTCAAGGCTTATAGAGGCCTACTTAAGCGCATTAATTGACAATAAACCAAAGGATATCGAAATCACGCCATTGGTAAAGTCTTTAAGTGGAGTGGTTGAGATACCGGATGGGTTTGACCATCGCAGTGAATACGCAGATTACTTAATGGAGAAGTATAGATGAAGAAGCTATTCATTGACACGAATATTGTACTTGATCTGTTAGGGCAAAGAGCACCGTTTTATCAAGATGCCGCTAAGCTCTTTTCTTTAGCCGATCGAAAAGAAATAAAATTGTGTGTATCTTCTTTAAGTTTTGCCAATGCAAATTACATTTTATCAAAGCTGAAGTCAAAAGAAGAAGCCAGAGCAATTTTAACAAGGTTCAAGGTATTGGTTGAAGTACTTGCACTCGATGATAAGATTTTAGAATTGTCCTTAAATGATGATGCCTTCAGCGATTTTGAGGATGGATTACAATACTATACAGCGTTGGAAAACGAATCAGATATCATTATTACAAGAAATTTGAGGGATTTTAAAACTTCCGCTATTCCGGTTATGACCGCAGGGCAGTATTTGCAGAAGTAATACTTTGCTATAGTCCAAGAACTTAGTAGTTTGGACTATAAAACCCAAACAATAAGGGCTGCTACAGGCGTACGAAGAGGGGGATGACTTTCAGGTAGCATTCCAATTGGCTAACCTGAAGGCTCATAATAAACTTATTTATACGCAATACGAAGTGGTTTGCGACATCGAAGCAAACCACTTCCCAGCGTAAATGCTGACCCTCCTGCCTTTAAGGTGGTCAAAGCCCAAAGGCGGCGAGACACGGGCAAGCATTGAGTAGGTTTGCTGTGGCAAACCACTTAATCGTCAGTATAACTCGAATTTTTAATCTGATTTCGAGCCTGCCTCCTTCGTGTTGTGATAAACTGCTGGTTCTCCTGTCAGCTCCCAATGCCCAAGCGCGATAGGTATGTTGCCCATAGCGTTTAGCAGGTCGAAGAATTCCATTGGAGAAAACCGACTAGCTTTGGACTCCTTCAGGAGGGCAAAGTCTGCCATTGCTGCTTCGACCAGGTATTTTCCCGTAATGTAACTGGTCCCATAACCTGGTTGGCGCAGGTACAGGTGCTGCTCAAAGATCAACAACTCTTTTTCCGTCTTCATCCAGCCTCTTGGGGTGTACTCAGAATGAATCTTCCCTGCTTCCTCCATTGTCATTTCATTGGCGTGTGCATAGAGGGAACCCAGGCCCCGGGCAGCACGCTGGGCAATCAGGATGTACACGATCTCCCTTACTCTTGGGTCATCATCGTACAGTCCGGCCTGCAGGAACATTTCCTCCACAGCCGTAGCCACACCTTCACTTCGTGAATCAAAGATGTTATACAGTAGAGCATCACGTCGAATCTCATTGGGATGAGGCTCATTATCCATACGGGCGAGTTCAAACCAGTGGTAAAAGTGGGAATAAAGGGGACGTGGATCATAGTGCGCCGTAATCCAGAAGAAGTGCCGGTCTTCCTCCGGGATGTACGCCCCCAGGTGTTCGCGGAGTGCAGGTTCAAAATATGCTTTGACCGTTACCATCTGATCCTGTTCTAAAAAGTGGAGTAAACTTTTCGCAGACCGCTCTGCCAGCTCGGCGTAAGCTTCGGGGCTGTTGGCCGCTGTCAGTTCCGGAAGGTCACGATTGCGATGCTCCTCCAGCTTTAGTGCGGACCAGGCCCGGGCAAGTTCCCGCTTCATGAGCATTACCTCGTCCTCCCAGGTCATAGGTACAAGATGAACATTTTGCAGGTACCAGGTATAGTTGTCTTTTCCGATTCCTGAAGGGCCAGTCTTATTGCCGGCTTCAGCCTCCAGCCAACGGACGAGCTCATCTGTGGAGGCGATGGCAGCTTCTATGATTTCCATCAGCTCCTCGTCACCTTCCACGCCCGGTTGTTGAATGATCGCTTTCAGGTCGCTGCTTTGGGTGCGGATATCCCGTATTCCGGCTATCCAGAGATCACGGGCATTACCCGTCAGGTTGAGCTGAGCTTGTTTATTGAGAGGAGGGATGACTTTGAGGTCCTTAATAAGCCTGGCTCTTTCTGAAGTGCTCAGCGGAAACGCGTATGTCCATATCTCAGTCGTGTGATGATGCGTTGGCCCTTCGTGGGCAGGCACATCAGACCTGTAGGTCCAGAGTGATTTATAAAATGCAGGGTCCCTTGCCCAGGGGCGCAGGATGCGATCATTGAAATCATAGCCGTTCATTTCTGCCCAAACCAGCGCCCAGTCCACCCGCTGTGGAACCGTCCATCCACTGGTATCCATAGCCAAAAGCGCTTCCTGCAACTGCTCAAAAGCAGGCCGGCGGGCTTTGAATGTCTGAGCGGTATAATCAGGTGCCCCTTCGCGTAAAGGAGGCGTTTCAAAAGCACGCCATTCCTGGAATAAACTTTTAAGCGCCGCATAGCTCGCCGGAGTGGATTTACTGGTATACGCACTGCCCGGCAGGATGGAAAAGAGCAAAAAAGATAATATCAATATGGACAGGAAACGGGATGTGTTCATTCGTTTTTTGTAGCAATATACGAAAACGCATAAACAGGAAGGAGGGCTGCAAAGCGGGAAAACAAGAGGGCTATGGCTGTTGTACCTAAAGATGAACAGGGCTTTATTCGATGCAGGGGCATTTTACCTTTCCCTTACAAATTAGGAAGCCTTAAAAAAGACTATACCGGCAGCGCCTCCCGCAACCGCTTACCCACCTCATAAGCGGCCGGGCAGATCGTTGTATTCTTCAGCGTTAAATCCAGGATTTGGGGAAGCGCTGTCCACAAGAGGCGACTTTGGCGTACTTCTGGTTGCCAACCCTTGCGAATCCACTCCAAAAGGCTGTATCTTGCCTCCATGAAGTACCCCATCGGCATACAGAGTTTCAGAGAAATCCGCGAGGGCGGATATGTATACGTGGACAAGACCAGGCAAATTCACGACCTGGTTTCAGAGGGGAAGTACTTCTTTTTGTCCCGTCCGCGCCGCTTTGGCAAGTCGCTCCTGTTGTCTACATTGTACGAGTTGTATACCGGTCAGGAAACACTGTTCCGGGATTTATGGATACATGCACACTGGGATTGGCAGGCAGCGCCCCGGCCAGTCATCTGGCTGAAGTTTGCCCAAATAGATTATAAAACGAAAGGGTTGGAGGCAGCGCTGTTGGCCGAGGTCCATCGTATCGCGAAGGAGCTGGGGGTGAGCCTTTCTGAAGATACTCTGAAAAGCAGTTTTTCGGAGTTGCTGTACGAGGTGGGGCGCTCGCAGAAAGTTGTACTGCTCATAGACGAGTACGACAAACCCATCATTGATTTTCTGGACGACACGCCGCAAGCAGAAGCGAACCGGGATGTCCTGAAGAATTTTTACTCGGTGCTCAAAGATGCTGACCCTTACATTGAGTTTCTGTTCCTGACTGGGGTGTCCGCCTTCAGCAAAGTGAGTATTTTTTCGGACCTGAACAACCTGTCCAACATTACCCTTTCCCCTCAGGGCTACACCTTGCTGGGCATCACACAGGAAGAGCTGGACACGGTTTTTGAAGCCCCGATGCAGGCCCACGACCGCAGCAAAGTGCGCGAGTGGTACAACGGCTACAGCTGGGGCGGGGAAGAGCGCCTGTATAACCCGTTTTCCATCCTGCGCTTTTTACAGAGCGGGCAGTACCAGAACTACTGGTTTGAGACGGGCACGCCGACGTTTCTGGTGCGGGAAATGCGCAAGCACCGCTTCTTTAATATGTCTGGTTTTCAGACCGCCATTAATGACCTGGTCAATTTTGATTATGCACGCTTAAACCCTATCAGCGTACTGTTTCAGACTGGTTATTTGACCATCCGCCACTACGACCCTGAGCTGCTCATCTATACCCTTGATTACCCAAACCGTGAAGTGCGCTCCTCTTTGGAACAGCTCCTCATGAGCGAATACATGGATTATCCGCCGCAGGGTGCGCTGCCCAGGGTCGTTAATATCCTGCAAGCATTGCGCCACCGAGATTTAGAGGCTGTGGTGGACATCCTCAATGCAGCTTTCGCCGAAATCCCCTACGAGCACTGGCAAAAAGAGAATGAACACTTTTACCACGCGCTCATCCACCTTACCTTCAGCCTCTTGGGGGCTTACACCCGCTCTGAAGTCCACACGGCCCGCGGCCGTTGCGATGCCCTTGTGGAAACCGCCGATTACCTTTACGCCTTCGAGTTCAAGCTCGACCGGCCGGTGGCGGAAGCCTTGCGGCAAATCCGGGAGAAGGGCTACCTGTCTGCTTATGCGGACAGCCCAAAGGAAAAGGTTGGCGTGGGCGTCAGTTTTTCCACGGAGCAGAAGGGGATTGTGGATTGGGGGGTGGAGGTGGATTAAGCTTCAGATTGAGATAAGTTAGACAAAGTATTGGGTCAGCGCACTCATTTTGGGATTATAAAGTGCCAGAAAAAGCAAACGGGCGCTCTGTGAAAAGAGGTGACTTTGGCGCACTTCTGGTCGCCGCCCCTTGCGTATCCACTCCAAAAGGCTGTATCTTGCCCCTATGAAGTACCCCATTGGCATACAAAGCTTCCGCAAAATCCGCGAAGAGGGATATGTGTACGTGGACAAGACCCGGCAGATTTACGACCTGATGGGGCATGGGAATTATTTTTTTCTGTCCCGGCCGCGCCGCTTCGGCAAGTCGCTCCTGCTGTCTACATTGTACGAGTTGTATACCGGTCAGGAAACACTGTTCCGGGATTTATGGATACATGCACACTGGGATTGGCAGGCAGCGCCCCGGCCAGTCATCTGGCTGAAGTTTGCCCAAATAGATTATAAAATGAAAGGGTTGGAGGCAGCGCTGTTGGCCGAGGTCCATCGTATCGCGAAGGAGCTGGGGGTGAGCCTTTCTGAAGATACCCTGAAAAGCAGTTTTTCGGAGTTGCTGTATGAGGTGGGGCGATCGCAGAAAGCTGTACTGCTCATAGACGAGTACGACAAACCGATCATTGATTATCTGGACGATACGCCGCAAGCAGAAGCGAACCGGGATGTCCTGAAGAATTTTTACTCGGTGCTCAAAGATGCTGACCCTTACATTGAGTTTCTGTTCCTGACCGGGGTGTCCGCCTTCAGCAAAGTGAGTATTTTTTCGGACCTGAACAACCTGTCCAACATTACCCTTTCCCCTCAGGGCTACACCTTGCTGGGCATCACACAGGAAGAGCTGGACACGGTTTTTGAAACTCCCATGCAGGCCCACGACCGCAGCAAAGTGCGCGAGTGGTACAACGGCTACAGCTGGGGCGGGGAGGAGCGCCTGTATAACCCGTTTTCCATCCTGCGCTTTTTACAGAGCGGGCAGTACCAGAACTACTGGTTTGAGACGGGCACACCGACGTTTCTGGTCAAAGAAATGCGCGACAAGCAGTTCTACGAGGTCTCAGGGATAGAAGCAGCAGTAAGTGACCTGAGCAACTTCGATTACCGTCACCTCAACCCTGTCAGTGTACTGTTTCAAACCGGCTACCTGACCATCCGCCACTACGAGCCAGAGGACTACCTGTACACATTGGATCACCCCAATAAAGAGGTCCGTTTTTCTCTGGAGCAGGTGCTGTTGGCTACTTATCTGGGGCATCCATCAGAGAGCCCGCTGCCCCGGATTGTCCATTTGAGGCGTGCTTTGCAGCAGAAAGACTTACCATCAGCCATTGACATCCTCAATGCGGCTTTCGCCGAAATCCCCTACGAGCACTGGCAAAAAGAGAATGAGCACTTTTACCATGCCCTCATCCATTTGATTTTCCGGTTGCTGGGCGTGTATGTCCGCTCCGAAGTCCACACGGCCCGCGGCCGCTGCGATGCCCTTGTGGAAACCGCCGACTACCTCTACGCCTTCGAGTTCAAGCTCGACCGGCCGGTGGCGGAAGCCCTGCGGCAAATCCGGGAGAAAGGCTATCTATCGGCCTACAAGGACAGCCCAAAGGAGAAGATTGGCGTGGGCGTCAGTTTTTCTACTGAGCAGAAGGGGATTGTGGATTGGGGGGTGGAGTGACTTTGGTTAAGGTGTCTTAAGGAAAGTTAATTTTTTCGTCTAAAATGAATAATGATGCAAATCAGGGTTATTACGTTCAGGCACTACCTGCACTTATCCTGCTTAATTACAGCCCTCCTGCTGAAATTATCGTTCCATTCCTGTCAGCGCAATGATACCTACAATGACCACCTTGAAGCCTGCATGCAAGACGTACAAACCAGTACATTCGAAGTCGTTGGAACCGGCGAAACAGGTGTAGTTTATTCAGGGTTCGATGTGAAATGCCTGATTGGTGCCCCATTATCTGATTTTGAGGCAGTCGATATCGATGGCAGGAAGGTTAGTGCCTCCCGTTTGAGAGGGAAGGTGACGGTGATCAACTTCTGGTTCAAGGAATGCGCCCCCTGCGTTGCAGAAATCCCTCAACTCAATCAGTTAGTAGCCAAGTATGGAGATGAGGAAGTCAACTTTATAGCCCTGACGAGGGATGCCAAAGCAGAAGCGCAAAAAGTGCTGGACTTAAAACCCTTTCACTTCAACCAAGTGCCCGATGCTGAAGCAATCATCAAAGATCGCTTAAGGATGATATTGGGCTATCCAAGTACCATAGTGGTAGATCAAACCGGGCATATTGTTGAGGTTTTCCAGGGCGCCAAATTGAAAACGGACCCTGCTGTTCCGGTGGCTGCTGCGGTTGATACTTTGTTGGGGTAGTTATTATACAATGGTGAGAAAAAAGGGGATATTTAACGAGAACTTGATTTGGAGACATTTGTCTGCCTCATTAGGAAATGATTTCAAGACCTTTTTATGAAGCTGAAATTCAATGCACTAAATCGTACTCGTTCCTGCCTCCTCTGCATCCTGTTAGTAGGTTGTAGCCCACCTAAACCATACATCCCTAATTGTCCGGAAGCACTTAGTGTCTCATCCTGTGAAGAATTTAAAGTGAAGCTGCTACAGGCGTATGAAGAGGGGGATGACTTTCAGGTAGCATTTCAATTGTCTAACCTGAAGGCTCCGAATGAACTTGTTTACAAACACCTCAAAAATGCAGTGCAAAACAATGTAAACCATTGTGAGTCCATCTTCGATATGAACAGAATGGCGGTAAATCATGGTTTTTATCAAAACCCTTACAAAGCGGATACTGCCCGGTTTTACGAGGTTTTTAACCTTTGTCTTAAAATGCTTGGCGAAGAAGCTTATGAAAAATTCGATCAAAAAGAAAAACTTGAAGAAGAAACCTACCGAAATAGCCGCCCTAAACTAGACTCCTCATTACTGATCCCTGATCTGATAGAAATACTGTCGCAAGCCCTGGAGGACGATCAGAAATACCGGGCTCAGCTTGGAGATCAAAGGCTGGATTTCTCAGAAAAAGACCGTGAGCAAATGTGGAGCCTGCAATCCCGGCTAGACTCGATTAACCTGCTCAGAATTGACACTGTCCTAACGCATCACGGATATCCAGGAACCCATCAAGTTGGCCATGAACTGGTCGATGTTGTCTGGCTTGTACTTCATCATCAAGTGGACATCAGCGTAAGGAAAAAGTACCTGAAAGAAATCGAAATACATCTTTCGGAGGGGCAACTAGAGGTATACAATCAAAGAACCAGAAACCTGGAAACCAGGTAATAGTGTAGACTTGCGTCGAATCCAGAATCTGGGGGAAGCCAAAGTGGATGTCCGCTTTAACACCAAAATATGAAATGCCATGCTGCTATGATCCGGATAATGAATATCGTGTAGTAAAACATAAACCTATGTATCCAAATTTAAACACCGCAATCCGTCTTATTTACTTCTTTACCCTTCTTGTAGGCCTATCCCTGGCCGGCTGTTCAGGGAATAATATTAAAGAACCTTTAAGGAAGCTATCGAGAGATGAAATCTTAGAGCTGAAGGAAAATCAACGCTGGTCATTAGATGATGCAGCATTCGAGACAACCGATCACGGCAAAGCCACTGCTAGCGAACTAGAGCGCTTTAAAAGAGGGGAGTGGGCTGCTGACTACTATGCGGATGGGAGCTATAACATTCGAAGAGTTGTAATTCGGCCCGCAACGTATGAGGATAATATTTTAGCCATTCTGATTAAAAACATTGGGTACCATCCTAGCGACAAGGTCCCCCTTGTTTCTATTAATTGTGATAGTTTAGAGTTTATCATTGACGATCTCTACAGGCTGGAGACTGAAGAGATCAAGAACCTTCTCGATACAACTCCTCCTGACACATTAGATTTTTTTGACTTCCGGAGATTAATAATAGCGTCCATAGAGAAAGACTGTGGCCTTCCAACTTTAGAGGAACATGGAGAAAGAAGTGTCAAGGTATTTTGGGCATTCATACAGCATAATGAGAAGGAACAGATGGCTTATTATTACCGGTACATTGAAGGGTTAGTCCAATCCGGTGATCTGCACCCTGAAAGATTGGTTTTAGTGACCGACCGGTTACTGGTTTTCAACGACTATAAACAGGTATATGGCAGTCAAATTGTAAATGGCGAACTGCACCCTATTGAAAATCCCGACTCTGTTGATTACAGGAGGTTAGAAATAGGGTTGGAACCTTTGAGCGAGTACCTGGAAAGATTTGATTTAGAATAAATGGGGTACCTTTCCTAAGAATTGAATCCAAGGCACGGGTGGTATAGCAGGAAAAACAGGCTATTTTACAACGCTGTAAAGGAAATGCGCATGATGAAGGTTGCTAAGATGAATTGTATTGCTGCTTTTTCGCTGTTACTCCTATGTCGTTGCAATATGGCAGAACTCCAGCCGCCCAATTATTGCCAAATGTTAAGCAACGATCAGGCCCATGTGAATTACGACAAGTCAGATGCCAATTACTTGTCGGACAAAGCAAAGCGTCATGAGGTTTTCAGGAATAATTTCTTTGAAATCATGGAGTATGCTTCCAAAGAGGGCTTCCCTCAAATAAATGTAAAACAACCAGCACCAGATTCCTGTATGCAGCGTGCAATCACCATCACATTCATTCACATTGCTCAGTCAGATGTAACAATTTTCTTTGATAGGAAAATCAAGCGGTTGCTACAGCAAGAAATACAAAAGGGCAACCTGCCACCAAACCTAATCGCTAAGTCAATAGCCATTATGCTCCGCACAAATGAGCTGTGCAGGCAGACAAAGGTGGATTTGCTTCAATTCGTCAAAGACTTAGCGATCGACTCAGAGGTTGTGCAGGGTGAAACCCTATCTGAAATGCTAAAGCAAAAAGAGCTGGTAGCTTGTGAGTAAAGCTTTGCACTGGTATATGCACCTGCTTAGATGCAGTTACTGGCTGTCAGATGTAGCCTTATTATCAATAATGAGGCGGTCCAGTGAGGACGTAGTCGCCTTCCTTTCAAAGGGTGAGTTATGGTCGCTAGCGGTGATGTAATGCTTGGGAAATCAGATTTTTGTTTTATATTTAGGAATAAAGACGCTTAAAGACCTGTATTTATGAAACCAGAACCCACCATATTTCCACCCAAGACGAGAAAGCAAATTGCAGAAGAGTACGGTATTAGCCGAAAGACCTTGTACAGGTGGCTGAATAAGGCGGGTATAGTGCTGGCACCAGGCTTGGTTAAACATGATGACTTAAAGCGGATTTATGAAGTGCTTGGCCCCCCTCCTCTCAGGAAACCTGCCTAGAGCAGAGTTGTGCGGAGATCGATAGACTTTAACCTGTCCCAAACTGTCCCAAACTGTCCCAAGTTATCTTTTTATATTTGTGTAATGAATTTTCGTAATTTATTTCTAAATGATTTAGAGGCTACATGGCAATTTAACGCCCAAGCAATATTGAACCGTAGGCGTGCCTCTCTAACAGTTGTGTACGGTATTTAACCATACCTTTGGATATATGTATTTTTCAAAATATAGCAGGAGAACAGCTCATCTGCTGGTGCTCGCCTTTCTGCTTGGCATTGCAGTAAGCTGTCAAAAGGATCACCTTAGTGGTGGAGCTGACAGCAAAAAAACAGGTACAGAGCTGCCTGAGTCAGCCGCGATAGCAATAAGCTATGATGTAATTGTTTCTACCTTTCTTATCCCTGAAAACCCGGACGATGCCGAATTGCTCAGCCCGGGCGAGCGGGCACTGGCTTCTCCCATTGTGGAAGGCAGCCGTGTAAAGCAGTTTATAAACAGAGATGGCACTATAGACGGAGAGATTCAGCGGATGGATCTGGAAGGCATGCCCCGCTACCCTGAACCTCGCATTGGCGGCCCGGTTATGCCCAAAAAGTACCGACCGCAGCGCATAGTAATTGAAGGGGGGGCGAGCACATCATTCAACGCTGAGGGCGAGATCATAAGCCATTGCTTCCAGGGGGCTGAGACCGCTATGTATTTCCAACGCATAGCGGATGAGTTATCCGAAGGCACCATGCTTTCGGGGGAGGAATTTGACTATATGATAGAGGGGTTTGACGAGGCAGGTTTCGACGTATCTGTCAATAGTCAGGATAACAATATTGTCGAGCTGGCCCACGAGTTTGAGGATGCCCGCCGGACGGTCTTTTACCTGGACAAAACACAGCAGCGCATTCGCGCACGGGCACATTATGATGCGGAAGGACAGTTAGAAACCCTGTCTGAATATGTCTTCGAGCCGGGGGAGCCGGCTGTGCTTACCGCTCACCGTTTTGTCACTTTCTACGATGCCCCACGGAATGGCGTACGCATGGGCGTTTGGAAGACCGCCCAATTTCGCAATTTTGAATTGGAGAAAAATCTGTAATCATGAAGAACAACAAACTACTCAATACTTTTGCCTTAACGCTGCTGCTCTTGCCGGGTTGGGCGCTGGGGCAGCGCAATACGATTTGGCTGGATGGCGTAAGAACTACTACATCGAAGGGATGGCAAGGCACCCCAAACTCTATGCGCGACTTTTACAATTATGATTTTGTAGACCTGGTTTCCACAAATTCGTCTGGTAGCCAGGAATACGATGTAATCTTAGGCGTCAGGGACTCTGATATGCCAACAAGCCCGACCGCTGCTATGCAGATGGAGCCTATGCTGGACAATAGGAGTAATGTGCTCGGTATTGCGCACGACTTCGGCGGACTGGTATTGCGGGAATTGGCTAACCGGGACAATAGCTTGTCTGCCATGATTCTTGACGGGGTACCCAATCAGGGCTCTTCAGCAGTTAAGTTGGCAACGGACGCTGATAACCCTGTAGACAAGACTTCTGCTCAGTTGATACTTGAAAATGCTCAATCTGTCCAGGCCATGCAAGATTGTGACGACTGCAATGCTTTAGGTATTTTTGAAACCTGGATCAACGCCCTCTCCACTACTAGTATTGATGTATTCGATCAAATGGCGAATGAAAGCTCGCAAATTACTTATTTAAATGATAACCCACCACCCCCTGAAATCCCATTTGCCATACTGTGGGGCAGTGTGGAGGAGCTGTCATTAATGAGCCTTATGGACTCCCGCACATCGAATAATCCGTGGAGCACCCCTATCACAACTTGTGCTGCAGAGGCCATGGAAAGGGCAAGAAAAGACTATGAGACAGACCTGGAAATATTGGGGCTAATAAGTACGGTAAGCGGTTTCTTCGGTAGGGCGCTGAGCGCATTTGGTGAGATTGTAGGAGAATTCGCCGGAGGTGGAACCCCCTCTCCGGGTACGGTACTTTCCGCATTTGGAGACTGGGTAGTGGCAGAAAGAAGCGCAATCATTGAAGATATTGAGGCACAGCGGGAGGCCGATCAGGAGCTGGCGCGGATACTGCGCTGTGAGCTGTCTCATCAATTGCTGGCTTCCGAATGGCAGTTTGGGCTGATTAAGTATGGCACTGTAGAGGTAGGTACTGAAGAGGTACCCCTGCTACCGGAAGCTTCTCAGGCGCTGTGCATACAGTACTGTCAGGAGCAATTTACCGGCTTTCCGGGCTTATCCGTTTTTGGCAATTGTGTAGAGGATTGCATGGACGATCCGCCTACACAAACCGTTACAGTCTACCTGCCGGAAGAAAACGATGGACTGCTGCTCAAATCTGAGCAAATGCTGGACGGCGCAGCCTTTGTTTATCATTTGGAAGAGCACAACCACTTTCAGGAAACAGCCCTGTCCGGCCAGTCTTCTGAGGGGACACTGAATCATGCTTTACAAGAACTTTTCGACGGAACAGCAGGGCCTGCTTTTGCTGTGCCTAAACAATAATGTTTGATTGGATATCTGACTTATGCGCTACCTGATTGTAGTTTGGGGGTTGCTGATAAGCTTGTCAGGCTGTTCCTCCGCCTTGCAGGAAAGCTGGGTGGTCCCCTGTTCCGGTCATTTTGAGTTTTACCCTTTGAATTGGGAGCAGTTGCTCATCCTGTCGTCAAGTTGCGACTCGGGGCCCTGCATTAAGGCGATTGATTTGCGCAGCGGCGAAGAGGTCTGGTCGCTTTCTGACTCCTGCTTCAACCAGGTCTACTACAACTTTCAGCCTTACATGGACGAGCGCTACCTGGTACTTCCGGTCGGGCGGGAACTGATTTGCCTGTCACCCAAAACCGGGGAAATATTATGGCAAAGCCGGCGCAGCAGGCCAGGGGACTCTCACGTATTCGGGGATGGTCAATTCGTATACCGTTCTTATGCTGCACCGACTGACACCGCCTTTGAGTGGATACGCTTTGACCTGGATTCCGGCAGGGATAGCCTGTTGCTCGTGAGCCCGGTAAGTAAGGCTTCCCGCTGCCTTATGCGGTCGCCAGTGCCTTTTTTTGACGGGTGTGATAGTGGCTTGGTCAGCCCGGTGATCGATTATGAGCCCCGGGGGCTTACCGAAAGCTATCTGTTGATTTGGAAGAGAGGACAACCAGCCGCGGCAGTGCGCCATACCATTTATCCGGATAATGAACAAGGCAGAGGGCCTGGTTTGCCACCGGTTGTCGCCGGGAAGCATTCCTGGTGGGTAGCCAGCCAGGATGTCGTCTCCTTTGATTTGGCAAATGAGAAAATAGTATGGAGGGTAACCTTGCCGCATGGGTTGCTCACTTCACGCCTGACCTTGCATGGTGAAAACCTTTTTCTGGCCTGTGAAGATGAAAAATTGTACACGATTGCTGCCTCCACCGGGAAGTTGCAGTGGTCATTGCCTACAGCCGGTACGCCGAGCCGGGTTTTCCATACCCCTGAGGCCACTTACCTGATTGGAGGATCTGACCAGGTGCTTTATGAAATTGACCGGCATAAGGGGCAATTGTTAGGTCGATACACTTTTCAGCGCACTGGCCGAAAACTTCGCCGGGTGGCCTACTTTGGTCATGGTGTGGCGGTGCTCAATGATGGCCGTGATTGGCAGGCGGTGCCTCTAACCGCTTTGCCAACTCAGCTGCGCAGGCTCCAGGTCCCCAGAAACAATCGTAGATAGCTTGGGCGGGCAGGGTCGCCTGTTTTTCCGAAAAACGTGTTATCCCGGCAGCGCCTCCCTCAACCGCTTTACCACCTCATAAGCTGCGGGGCAGATCGTCGTATTCTTCAGCGTCAAATCCAGAATCTGGTGGAAGCCCTTGTGGTTGGTGTGTGGGTACTCGGCGCAGGCTTTGGGGCGGTACTCGTAGATGGAGCAGTAGTTGTCGCTGCCGAGGAAGGGGCAGGGCGTTTCGTTGAGGACGTAGTCGCCTTCGTCATCCAGGTGCAGGTACTGGCTCACGAATTCGGCAGGGCGCATTTTCAAATGGCTGGCGATGCGCTCAATATCGCGGTCGCGGAATATGGGGCTGGCTGACTTGCAGCAGTTGGCGCATTGCAGGCAGTCGGTCTCTTCAAACACCTCATCGTGCAGCTGGGCAACGGTGGCGTCCAACTGCCGGGGCGGCTTTTTTTTGAGCTTTTGGAAATACTTTTTATTCGCCCGCTTATCGCTTTTCGCCCGCTGCCTGAGGTGCTGCAGGCGGGTAGGCATGTCTTCCTTGAGCGGTTCCTCCTCCATCGTTACAACTTTTGATCCTTGCTCTGGTTTTTTAGTGGTCTGCATCAGAAAACAAAGATCGTAAATTTTGAACGCAACATCCACTCCACCCAAAGCAGAAGTTGAACAGGACAGCCAGCCGGACCTGATGAGCTGGGTTATCCTCGTTACCCTGAGCCTGATTTGGGGCAGTTCTTATATCCTCATCAAAAAGGGGCTGGTGGTCTACTCCAGCACGGAGGTAGCCTGCCTGCGCCTGGCGATCTCGGCCTTGTGCTTTCTGCCCTTCCTGCTTTATCAGTTCCGGAAAGTAGACTGGTCGCGCTGGCCATTTCTGGTCATTGTGGGACTCACAGGTACGGCTATCCCGGCTTTTATGTTCGCGATTGCTCAGACAGAGATCAGCAGTTCCATGGCGGGCGTGCTCAACTCTTTGGTGCCTTTGTTTACGTTGGTACTGGGTGTGCTGCTATTCGGGGCAAAGGCGCGCTGGCTTAAGCTGTTGGGGGTGCTCATCGGACTGGCAGGAGCGGCTACGCTCATCCTGTTCAGCCGGGAGGCGGGCATGGAGGGCAACCCCTGGTACGGGCTGCTGGTGATCGTCGGCTGCATCTGCTACGCCATCAATTCCAATACCATTGCGAAGTACCTGAAGGAGATGAAGTCGCTCATCATCAGTGCCACTTCTTTTACCATTGTGGGCATACCGGCTTTTGCCTATCTGTTTCAGACCGATGTGCTACCCAAGCTGGAAAGCACCGCCGGTGCCTGGGAAGCGTTAGGCTACGTTGCACTGCTCAGCATCATGGGCACCGTGCTCGCCTCCCTGATTTTCTTTCAGCTCATCAAGCGTACCACTCCGGTATTCGCCTCCATGATCAGCTATCTGGTGCCTATGGTGGCGGTCTCCTGGGGCTTTCTGGACGGAGAAGTCATTTCTGTGATTCACTTTGTGGGTATGGGGTTGATTTTGAGTGGGGTTTATTTGGTGAAACAATGATTTGCCCTCCTAAGGCAAAGTTATTCAAGGCTTCTAGAGAAGCCACTGCCTGGGTGCTGCTTTATTTGGGCGTAAGCCGCTTCTGCAGAAAAGCCAGGCAGAACGTTTTGCTTGAACGAGTGGTTTTATTTGCGTATATTAAGGTATCAATTCCGGATCAATGACAACCAAAATAAGTGTCCCACTATCTGAAGTAGACGAGCACTTCCTGAAAGAGCTGAAGGAGAAACACCCCAGCCATGCCAGGCTGTACATTCAGGTGGTTGATATGGACAGTACCCCTGCATTTAAAGAAGAGCACTTCTGGTCAATTATCGATATGCTTGATTGGAATGCCAAAACCAGGGGTGAGGTACTTAAGCCAGCGGTGGCTGCTCTGGCACAACGACCAAATAGTGATATCTATTTGTTTGAGGACTATCTGGCAGAGAAATTGTTTTTATTGGATACCAGAGCGCATGCTGAAGCTGCTTATCCAAACAGCCGGATTTCCGAAGATGGGTTTTTATACGTTCGAGCGGCAGTAGTCGCCAGGGGGCAGGCATTTTTTCTTAGTGTTTTGGAATCGCCCTCGCAGATTGACCCGGAAGAAGATTTTGAGCCTTTACTTTCCTTATCGTCCCTGGCTTACGAAACTAAAAATAGAATTGCATTTGATTATACAGCTCCCGTAAGCTATGAGACTTACGCCAACGAAGAGGGATGGCAATAATCCAGGTAAAAACAGGAAAGCCAGATAGAATAATGGCCTCCCACATCACTGCAGGCAGCCACCCAAAACATTACCTTTGCGTCTATACATGACGCGAAGTGGTTTGGGCAAGGTCCATACCACTTCGTCGTCGGTATAGCTTAAAATTATCCAGCGTTGTAATAAAAACGCTCGTGCACGATCTGGTCACCTTCCCACTTCTGTACAGCCACCTGCTCCATCTGAACGCGGTTGCCATCCTTGAAGGTCACTTCCATCATGTTTTCAACTGTCGTGATCCCGTTTTCTTCGTCTGAAGTTAAGCTGTGTACCTTCAAGTCATGAAACTCCTGTACGTTGTTGAGGAACTGCTCCTCGTATTCACGGCAGGCAGCCTTGCCGGTACGCTTGCCCGTTGGCTCTTCCATGATGACGCCCTCTGCGTAGTACTTCTCAAAAGCGTCCATTAATTTGCCCTGTCCGAGCATGTTGTAAATATCCTGTGCTTTTTCCTTGTAAGTCATAATTGATTAATTTTGGTGTTTAAACATTAAATGTTTGCACGCTGAAATAGTTCGCAAGAGGCCGGCTTTTTTCAAAAAAAATGAAGGGATTTTTTCCTTTTGCTTACTTTAGGGTAACTAAAACCTTATCACCATGGAAATAAACTGGATTGCAATCGCCGTAAGTGCGCTCATACCGCTGGTTATTGGCGCGATTTGGTACAACCCCAGAGTACTGGGCAAAGCCTGGATGCAGGCGAGTGGCGTCACAGAAGAACAAGTGCAGAGTGGCAATATGCTGGTCATCTTCGGGCTGACGTATGTCTTTGGCCTCATGGTATCGCTTACCCTGAGCTTCCTGGTCGTGCATCAGGGGCACCTGTATTCCATCCTGGTCAATGAACCGGGCTTCGGTGAGGAGGGCTCAGAAATTATGCGGTACATCGGGGAGTTTATGGCGGCTTACGGGGACAACTTCCGCACCTTTAAGCACGGCGCTTTCCACGGCTTGATGACCGGTATTACGTTCGCTTTCCCTGTCATCGCCATCGTCGCGCAGTTCGAGCGCCGCCCCTGGAAGTACATCTGGATCCACGCCGGCTACTGGGCGCTGACCCTAATGCTCATGGGCGCTGTGATTAGCGGTTGGCAGTAGCAAAAAAATGCAAGGTTATTGGCAATAGCAGGTTTGCAAGCAATCTTAATACTGAAGGTCAAAGACTTATGAACGATGGCGGTCGGTTTGTCGGCTGTTCAGAGGGTTAGGGGATTGTTTTGGACTAGTGGGTTGAGCCGGAATTGCCTGACGGTGTAAGGCTCAGCATCAGCAATAGGTTTAGAGCTAAAAAAACTAGCAAGTAACTCGGTCTAGCCACAGCAAACATGCTCTTAGTCAGAACCATAAACCACTCATAAATATATGCTCAGAGCCATTACCCTTGCTTTATTGGGCATTTTTGTTTAAATTAACAGTTGTAGCTATTAGGGTTTCTGCTTTAGGGTTCTACTCGGTTTGATAGAATCAAAAACAGTGCCTGGGCTGCCATAATCAATCCTTTCTGTATCTGGGGCAGTGCCATGATTTCTCATTGTTCCCAGCTTTATAAAGCACAATACCGCAGCAATACGGTTGCCATTTCTTCCTATCGCAAGTCAATCATTTTTGAACCCCTTTCAACCCTTGTGGCTAATTTGATCCGTCAGATATGCTTCAGGCAAACGAGGGGGTAATAGCTCGATTTAATGATACCCTTTAAGCATTATTAAGGAAAGGTTTAAAGCCCATGTTATGAAGCTATATATCAAGTACATGGTCAGTCTACGGTGCAAAATGGTGGTCAGGGAAGAACTGAAGAAGCTAGGCTTGCACTACGTTATCGTTACTTTGGGCATGGTTGAAATATTAGAGGACATTACAGAAGAGCAGAAGCGTCAGCTGAATGAAAATTTGCGTAAATCAGGGTTGGAACTGTTGGATGACAAGAAAAGTATCCTGATTGAGAAAATCAAGAGTGTCATTGTAGAAATGATCCACTATGCCGATGAAGTTCCAAGAGTAAACTATTCTGAATATATAAGCGATAAGCTAGGCTATAATTATACCTATCTGGCTAACACTTTTTCTGAGGTCAAAGGCATCACCATTCAGCAGTACATTATCAAGCACAAAATTGAAAAGGTAAAAGAGCTTTTGCTGTATGACGAACTCAACATCACTGAAATTTCCTACCGGTTACATTACAGCAGTGTGGCCCATTTGTCTAATCAGTTCAAAAAAGTGACCGGGCTTAGCCCTACCTTCTACAAAAAGCTGGGGCAGCGGCGCAAAAAAAACCTGGAAGACCTCTGATCACTTTCTCGAAACGTGTGATACATGTAACTGAAATCCGGATATGCATAACGCTTTAGGCTTGAGATACTCCCACCTTTGCATTGTTGTTGAGGTTTATCTGCAACACTAAAAGGAAAAGATTATGCAACATTCAAAAGAAACGGTTAAGGGCGAGAAAAAACAAGAACCCTTCAAAATGACGGGCGATTGGAAAAATCTATCCAAACAAATGAAGGCGAAGTATGATCAGCTTACCGATTCAGATTTGAAATTTGAAACAGGTAAAGAAAACGACCTGCTCAAAAGAATCGAATCCAGGCTCCACAAAAGCCGCGAAGAGGTGGTCAGTATCATCAGGAAACTTCAGCCTGTAAAAGCTTAAGCAGCTTTAAAAAACTGATGGGGCTTTGCTTTTGACAGGCCCGTTACGGTCAGGTCTTAGAGATGCTAAGGTAGCATCCCTTAAGGTATGTTCCTATCAGGTTTTAACGCTGTTTAGCAGAACTATTCTAGGTGATATGAGCAAGTGTGATGACTGAGCGTTCCCTGAAACACCAAATGAGCATTCATTCTACATTACGCTTCAGTAACGGCCTAACGAACCAATTGTCACCTGCTATTATCATCCCATGCTACGCTGATGGAGGGGGGAAATCCCCCTTTATCAGTGTTTTAATGCAGTGCCATTATGAACCACAACGGGCTGCACATGCTGGAAGACTTCGTAGAAGTTACACCCTTGTAACCCTGGCAACACCACGGGAGATCGACTTCGGAGAAGTCGCACGTTATATCCAGCCGAGGAGAAATGCTCCTTCTGATTATCTCAGAATACGCCGCTTTTCATACCCTATGCTTCGAACTTACCTGAAGTTTCGCTCATGGTATTGCAATAGTCGGGGGGGGCGATTGCTGCAAGAAGTTCAACGCCTTTAGCCTTATCGTACGAGCATGACCCCGCCTTCCCGTTCCACATCCAATTCCTGACCGCAGTAAAACACCTTACCCTTGAGGTGGTACACATACAAACCAGTATTCATTAGGCTGCCTTTGAAAATGCCGTCCCAACCCAGTAGCGGGTCATTACTTTCAAACAGCTGATTGCCCCAGCGGTCAAAAACCATCAGCTTGAAGGACTGCCACTCCAGGCCCGGTGCCGGGTAAGCCCGGAAGGTATCGTTATTGCCATCCTCATTGGGGGAGAATGCGGTGGGCAGGTAAAGGAAAGCCGCTTCGTCCACCCGTGGAGCGGTGACGTTGAAGTTCAGCGTCAGTACCTCACAGGCGTTGCTGAGGGTCAGTTGGTAAGTGCCGGCAGTATCGAACTGCGCCATCGGGCCGCTTTCTCCATTGCTCCAGTTGTAGGAAAGCTCTGATTCTGTGCCGGAGAGCACCACGGCATCTACTGTAGTCGATGGTGTTTCGCAATCGCCGGGCTGAATGTCAAGTTCGGCCTGTAGGGGCGGCAGTGCTTCAACGGTCGCCATGAGCGTAGCCGTACAACCATTGCTGGTGTTGGTAACAGTCAGGCTGTAATCGCCAGCGCTCAGGTCGCTGAATGCCGGGTCGCTCTGTGTAGGGAAACCTTGCAGGGTGAAGGTCAGTGGTTGCTGGGAGCTATCCTGAACTACCAATGCCCCTGTACTGCCTTCCGGGCAACTGGGCGCTGTGGTTGCTGTCGGCATGGGAGCAGATAGTTCTTCCACCCGCACCAGCACAACAGAGTCGCACCCTTCGCTATTCGTCAGTTCCAGCTGAAGGGAATCGCCCGGGCTGAGGGATTGCCCTTCAAAATCAATGGTCGTTCCGGTACAGGCTTCGAGATTGATGGTGGTGAAGTTGGGTTCGGCCGTTTCCACTTCCACAAACACGAGGGAGTCACAGCCCGCCGCGCTTTGGAAAGTGAATACCGTGTCCTGCCCCGCCTGCAGCTCGGTACCATTGTAATCAATACTTGCTCCTTCACAGGCTGATAGGGCGATATTAGTCTCCAGAGCTTCCACCGCCTCCACCTCCACTGTAACCACGGAGTCACAGCCATTGGCATTGATAAAGGTAAAGTTTGCGGTCTCGCCTGCCGGGATGGCTGTGCCTTCGTACACATAGTTAGTGCCCGAACAGGCTTGTACCTGCAGGGTGGAATCGGTGGGCAGGAGGGTTTCGACCAACACCGTGACCACGGAATCGCAACCGTTAGCATTGGTGAAGGTGAAGTTTTGCTGCGTCCCGGCGGGTACAGGCGTACCGAGGTAGTCTGCGCTTTGGCCCTGGCAAGCGGCGAGATTGATTGTGGAATCCGTAGGCAACAGCGTTTCGACGATCACGGTGACCACGGAGTCGCAACCGTTAGCATTGGTGAAGGTGAAGTCTTGCTGCGTCCCTGCGGGTACAGGTGTACCAAGATAGTCTGCGCTTTGGCCCTGGCAAGCGGCGAGATTGATTGTGGAATCCGTAGGCAACAGCGTTTCAACGACCACGGTGACCACGGAGTCGCACCCATTAATATTGGTGAAGGTGAAGTTTTGCTGCGTCCCTGCGGGTACAGGTGTACCGAGGTAGTCTGCGCTTTGGCCCTGGCAAGCGGCGAGATTGATCGTGGAATCGGTGGGCAACAGGGTTTCGACGATCACGGTGACCACGGAGTCGCACCCATTAATATTGGTGAAGGTGAAGTCTTGCTGCGTCCCTGCGGGTACAGGCGTACCGAGGTAGTCTGCGCTTTGGCCCTGGCAAGCGGCGAGATTGATTGTGGAATCGGTGGGCAACAGGGTTTCGACGATTACCGTGACCACGGAGTCGCAGCCGTTAGCATTGGTGAAGGTGAAGTTTTGCTGCGTTCCTGCGGGTACAGGCGTACCGAGGTAGTCTGCGCTTTGGCCCTGGCAAGCGGCGAGATTGATTGTGGAATCGGTGGGCAACAGGGTTTCGACGATCACCGTGACCACGGAGTCGCAGCCGTTAGCATTGGTGAAGGTGAAGTCTTGCTGCGTCCCGGCGGGTACAGGCGTACCGAGATAGTCCGCGCTTTCACCTTGGCAAGCAGCTAAGTTGATCGTAGAATCGGTGGGCAGTAGCGTTTCAACGACCACGGTGACCACAGAGTCGCATCCATTGGCATTGGGAAAGATGAAGTCCTGTTGTGTTCCCGCCAGCACCGACGTACCGAGGTAGTCTGCGCTTTGGCCCTGGCAAGCGGCGAGGGTAAGTGTGGAATCCGTAGGCAACAGCGTCGCCACCACCACCGTCAATATGGAATCACAACCTGCAACATTTGTAAGTATAAAATCCTGTTGTGTACCGGCCGGGATAAGCGTGCCCTGATAGTCGAAAGCTTCATTCTCGCAAGCGTTGGCCTGCAGGGTGGCAGCTGTGGGTTGTAGTATGTCAATAGAAACCTGCACCAGGCTGTCACATCCCCAGAAACTGCTCAGCGCACTTTCCAGAATGGTATCCTGCACATAGGTTACCCCTTCGTAAACTACCGAGTCACAGCCCGAAAAGCTAAAGCTCGTGGTGTCAGGCGTGCAATTCACCTGTAGCAGCCAGTCGGCCGGGAAGGCAAGGAAACAGCCGAAGGTGGTGGTGTCGATTTCGGTGTAAACTGGTACCAATTCCTGTGGCAACTGAGTGGTATCGAGCTGTAGTTGATAGCCACCTGCCGGTAGATTGGGGAAGGTGTAACCATTGGGGGCAATTGCTGTAAGGCTGTTCAGCAGGCTGTTGTTTTGCAACAGGTTAATGACGGCCCCGCTGTAGAGCGTATCTGCTGCGTCAATGATGCCATTATCGTTGACATCGATGTACACCTGCCCTTCCAGCTGACTTAACCCGTCGAAGAGTTCCAGTTGTAAGGGCTCCGAGGACAGGGCGCAGCCATTCTCGGCAACCATATCCAGCCAGTAACTGCCGCTTTCGGTGGCGATGAGCTCGGGGACGGTGGAGGAAGGTGCTCCCAGCGGCAGGCCTTCAAATACCCACTGATAGGTGCTGATGCCTGGGATTTCGGGCAGGCAAAGGGTGTCCGGGCGGCATCGGCTGTAGCAGCCATTGGGCACCAGTGAAATATCCGGGCCGGGCTCAATCTGCAGGGTATTGCTTTCGCTTTCGCATCCGAAACCGTTAGTGGCCATCACGGTGTAGCGCCCGGGCTGATCGGTCTGCATGACGGGACCGGTAACGCCATTGCTCCAGCGGTAGGAGAGGGCAGGGTCAGGGCTGTCTACTGAGAAAGTGACCAAGGTGCCTTCGCATACAAAACCACCGGGCGATTGACTGATCTGTACTTCCGGTACCGGATTGACGATCACCGTAAATGGACCTTCTACGTTGGTGCAGCCGGAGGCGGTTTCTGTTACGGTCACGTCGAAGGTATAAGTGCCGGCGGTAAGCAAGTTGCCCCGTTCATCGGAGAACTCTATGGCGACCGCACCGGTACCGTTCGACCAGGTGTAGGAGTAGTCAGGATTCGCCAGGGTTTCCAGGAAGACATCGGTGGCCTCACAAATTTCCAGGGTGTCGTATTCATAGCCTAGAAGTTGGCCCAGTTCGTTGTAGATCGCCGCCCGGATGGTGTCTTCGGGGGCAGGGCGGAAGGCCAGTTCTACCGGGTCAGGTGTATAAGTGCAGCCATTTGAATTGGTAACGGTAACATCGTAGACACCGGTCCGGGTAACAAACAGGCTGTCCCCGGCCTGGCCATTGCTCCACGCCCAGGAGACGCCGCCCGGAGGCGCTGTAAGTACGGCCGTATCCCCCGCACAAAATTGAGTGCCATTCGAGCTAATCATACCGCTCAGGTTATTGGGCAGAATGGTCACCGTTGCTACGTAAGTGCTGTCGCAGCCAAAGCGCCCGATGGCCGTCAGGGAAACGGTGTAGGTGCCTGGATTTTCAAAGCGGTGGTAGGCGATGGTCCCTTCGGCTTCATTAGCCTCCGCGCTGGCCGGGTCGCCGAAGCTCCAGAAAAGTTCTGTGACATCGGGCCCTGCATCGGCTTCAAATTGTACGGCTTCGTCGGCACAACTTACGGCGGGCTGTGGGAAAGCTACCTCGGGCAAGCCTTTGACAGTGACCGGCCGGCTGAAGGTAGAGGTGCAGCCATTGCTCGTGATGGTCAGGGTGGCAGTGTATACGCCCGGAGCGGTGTACAAGTGTTGGGGGGCAGGCAGGTTGGAAGTGTTGTTTGGGCTGGCAGGGTCGCCAAAGTCCCACGCCCAGCTATCGATCGTTGCCCCGTCAATAAAACGGGACAGGTCAATGAATGTCGTAGGCTCGCCTGTACAAACGGTGTCGGCATTGAAACGGGCGACCGCATAGACTGTATCCGGCCGGTAGAAAGAGCAGGTGGTCGCTTGTCCGGTACCGGGGTCCGTAAATTCTCCAACAAAAAACACCCGGTAGTAGCCGGGGCTGGAAAACACGTGGCTGGTCTGCAGGGTGCCAAAGGAGATATTCCCCGGGCCGCTGCCGGGGTCGTCAAAATTCCATACAGCAGTGCCTGGGATATAATTGGCAGACACGATGGCTTCGTAGCTGCGGTCGTTGCAGTCGCCATTGCTCATTTGCTGCAGGTCAATGGTGCCGGCACAGCCCGGGCTGTTTGGGAAGATGCCGCCGCCAATGCCGGAGCAATCGAGTACGGAAATGGTGTTGGAAAGGTCTGTACATCCATTCTGATCGGTCACACGCACCTGGTAAGCCCCGAAGTCGGTTGCGGTGTACTGCGCGCTGTTGGCGCCTACGGGATTGCCGTTCTGCAGCCACTGGAAGGTATACCCGGCTTCGGTATCGGTAGCGAAAAGGCGGGTGGAAGGCGTCAGGTTGCAAAATCCATTGGGGTCGGGGGTGGAAATGCTGACTTCCGGCGCTTCATAGCCGCGGATGAGAAAGAGGGTATCTTCCGCACAGCCGTTAAAGTCGGTCACTACGGTGCGGTAAAAACCAGGGCCAAGGTCAGGGGTGTTCTCCAGGGAAACGATGTTGCCTGTTTCATCCAGCCAAAGGTAGCTGTCGAAAGGGGCTGTGGTTTGAACCATAGCCGTTTCTTCCGGGCAGAGCACATCCGGGTGGTCCACCACTGGCTCCGGCAAGCCATAGACGGCCACCTGAAGGATAGCGATCTGGTCACAGGCTTCCATTGTAATCGTGGCAAAGCCGGTATAGTGCCAGCTGACGATAATATTGGCATTTCCATTTTCATTGATGATGGTGCCTGCGCCGGCAGGGCTGATGCTCCAGTTGTAGTCCAGCCCTTCGATATCCGCTACGCTGTAAGAGGTGATTTCCTGATTGCAGGTTTCGTCCGGCCCGCTGATTTGAAGCTCCGGGAGGGTATCCAAAGCGATAAGCGTGTCGGGAGAAGTGCAGCCTAGTACGCTTTCCTGCCGCACGCTGATTTCGTACGGTGGGGTAGGGCCAAAGCTTACATTGACCGGGTTGCCAGTACGGGTGGAAAGGGTCCCCCCATCGTTGATGGTCCAGAAAAAGCGGGCACTGTTCAGGTCGGATTCTGCCTCGTAAGTGTAAACCTGCCCCGGGCAAATCTGCCGGGCGCCTTGTATAGCCTCAATTGCTGGCACGGCCGGCAGCACTCTGAGTACGGCGGAGGCTTGCATCAGGCAGTACCCGCTTCCGGTTTCGGGGGTGGCGGTCACCTCGTAGAGCCCATCTGTAAAGCCGAGGGGGAGCGACCAGGTCCCGGTAACGCTGTTGTTAACCGAAACAGTATCGCCGGTGGCATTTTGGAGCACCCAGGTGGAAGGGGCGGGGCTGCCGCTGGGGATGCTCAGGGCATCAATGGCTATAGTATCGCCTGCACAAGCTTCCAAAGGCGCTTCTATTAAAAGTCCGGGGTTGATGCGTACCGGAAGGGTATCAGCAGCCACGCAGCCCAGGTAGCAATTGTCGAGCTCCACGGCGACCCACTGTGGCTGATTGGACAGGAAATTGGCCCATTCCACCACAATTTCGTTGGTGCCCTGCCCTTCCAGAATGGTGCCAAGGGAGCTGGCCGACCACGTCATGGCAGTGCCTTCGTATGGAGCGATGCTGTACACGCTGGTGGCTGCCCGGCAGACATTGGTTGCGCCGCTGATGGCAATGGTGTCATCCAGAATAGGGACCTGGGCTTCAAAGACACTGGTGCAGCTGCCAGGGTCGGGGCAGTCGCTCACTTCCAGTTGCACGGTGCCTGCCGGCCCTTCGTTCCATTCCACGCTGATAAAGTCATCCTGCGGGCCGCCACCGTCGATGATGGTCCCGTTGCCGATGATATTCCAGGTGTAAGTGTTGCAATCGGTTGCCGCCTCGTAGGTGCCAATTTGCCCGGCGCAGAGCGTGCCCACACAGTCTACGATGGGCACTTCCCCTTCTTCCACTACGACGGTCAGGCGGTCCTCATCCACGCATTCGCACTCGTTGAATGCCGACAGGGTAGTGGTGTAGGTGCCCGGCAGGTCGTACCGGTGGCTGGGCTGCCCCCCGGCAGAGGTGTTCCCATCACCGAAGGACCAAAAGAAGGATTCGGCGGCCTGGCTGTTGTTAAGGAACTGTATGGATTGCCCCTGACAGACAAAAAGGGTGTCGCCACTGGCTTCAGGCAGGGTTTTGAATTCAGCGGTGGGGAGTTCCAGGACCTCAGCGCAGGTGAACACCTGTTGCGTTATTCCACAAGAACCGTTGACGAGGATGGAAAGGCTGCCGAAGCCAGCATCCTCCCATGTGACTTCTACCCGGTTGCCAAAGATGGCAAAGTTATCGCTGCCGCTGACCTGTACGGACTCAATGGTGAAAGTGCTGTCTGTTAAGGCATAAGTGACGGTACTGCCGGCGCAGACTTTTTCGCAGTCTTGCGTGCCGCCCGGGGTATTAGGGCCGGGATTGGCAGCGGGACAAATGGCGGCCGCATTAGAAGTGATTTCTGGTACAGGTAGCGTAGCACTTATTAGGCCAGTACAGGAAGTAAAGTCCCCACAGGGAGGGATATCGAGGCCAAAACACTGGATTTCGTATTCATACGTGCCAGGGCCATCCAGAACATTTCCATTGCTGGAGCTGCCATCAAATATCGTCAGCAGGAAACTGCTCTCATCGTAGTTTTGCAGGTCGCCACCGGTAAGCAGCTGAAAGGGGCTGAGCTCCACCTGACAGGCACTGTTGGTTTCAAAAAGGGTAACGGGTGCAAACGCAATACATTCAAGATCATTGTTTTGTGCAATGAGTTGGATCCACAAACCCAAAAGAGGAAGTAGCAGTAAAAAGCCCTTTTTCATGGAGGTGTATTTTGAGATTATGAAAGCGGCCACAGGGTTCACCTAAAACCGGTGATTGGGCAGGTTAAGCAAAAGAACAGGGCTTAGCTTTTTAGCGTTGAAATGGATAACATGGCTGGTCGCTTTATTCTTCAAAGGTCTCCAGTGCCTCAAACAGGTCATCCAGTTCATCAAAGGATTTATAGCCCACTTTTTCCTCTTCGCCCCCCCGTACGCTGATGCCCGCTGCGGCAGTGTTTTCCAGTACATCTTCCACCTGCCCGGCAGGGAAGTCAGCACTTAGCAAGATAGGGAATTCTTCGCAAAGTTCCTGAAGTTGCCCCGGTGCATTAGCCTGAATATCAGCCCATTTGAGGTTGTTTTTGGCAAAGTCGAGCACAAAGTACTGTACCTGGTCTTCGTTGGCCTTCATCTGGGTGGCTATAGCATCGAGCTCGCTCAGGTCCTGCACTACCATTTCCTGAATGACGGGCACTTCTGCTTTGTGCAGGGCTTTGAGGGTTTGCAGGTCAGCGAACATGCCCACCTGTACGGCATCGAGCTTGAGCATATCGACGGCGCCCAGGATTTCATCGTTGGCCTGCAGGTTGAATTCGCCGAGTATTTTCACGCCGTCCACCCATTCGCGGATGGCCTCCATATTGGCAGGGGGGATGTAGTCTGCGGCTCCGGTATCGAGGTTGAAGCCCAGCCACTCCACTTCCCATGCGGCGAAATAACGGGCATCAGTAAGGTTGGTTACGGCGCTGGCCTTTACTTTTGTCTTTAGCATAAACTAATAATGCGTGTTGCTTGTCAATATAAATGGTCGATCCTTTTCACTGAAGCGATTAATCAGCAGGCTCGCAGTGCAAAGTTATAGAATTGAAATGTGAACCATGGCACAGCCTTCCTATTATACTTTAGTATTTGCCGTGACCCGGGAGATTCCGCGGGGGCGGGTCAGTACTTATGGCGCGATTGCCGATTTCCTGGCCCTGGGCTCCGCCCGTATGGTCGGCTGGGCGTTAAACAATAGTTTCCACGAGGAAGGCATTCCTGCACACCGGGTGGTCAACCGGAAAGGCGAGCTGACCGGGCGCAATCACTTTCCCACACCCACGTTAATGCAGGAGCGGCTTGAGGAAGAAGGCATCCGGGTGGAAGATAACCGCGTGGCGGACTTCGACGAAGTGTTTTGGCACCCCAAAGCCCTGGGCATGGATTACGAAGTGAAGGTTGATTAAAAGGGGTAAACCCCAAAACTTAAAGTTAAGCGAGATGATGAAGCAGCTGTTGTTGCTACTGTTTGTTACACTAGCTGGCGTAGTAAACGTTCAGGCACAGAATACACCAACCGGCATATGGAAAACCGTTGATGATGAGACCGGCGAGGCCAAGTCGCATGTGGAGATTTACCAGGATGGCGGAAAATACCACGGGAAAATCACAAAACTACTGCAGTATCCTCAGGACCAAGTCTGCGAGGCCTGCACGGGCAGCCGTAAAGGGAAGAAGCTGGTAGGGATGGTCATTGTTAATGACCTTGAGCCCTACAAGGATTACTGGAAGAATGGTACCATTATGGACCCGGAGACCGGCAACGAGTATGGCTGTTCGGTCTGGTTTGAAGAAGGCAAGCCCGATGAATTGAAAGTGCGCGGCAAGCACTGGACAGGAGTTTACCGCACACAAACCTGGTACCGGGTCAGGTAATCAGACGGGAGGATAAAGTTTTGGTGGTGCAGCACCGAAAAAAACAAATTAAAAGGGCAATATGAATGTCCTTTCTTTAGTTTTATAGGTGATTTTCTTAAACGCAACCACATCAAATTATTCTATGAAGCAAAGCTTTACATCCAACCATCTCGTCAGATACCTCTACAATGAGGTGACGGTATCAGAACGGCTCGGCCTTGAGGAGGCACTCACTCGGGATTTCGGGCTATTTGAGGAATACAGCGAGCTGAAGGCGGCTTACCGAGCCTTGCCGAAGGTGACGTTTAGCCCCTCAAAGCAATCGCTTCAGCGCGTGCTGGAGTATAGTAGTGAAAGAGCTGCCCTGGAACGCTCGCATTGAGCGCCGGAACATTTACTGCTTAAGAAGCCCCTGGCATCGCAATGACGGTCAGGGGCTTCTGCATTTTAGACCGTCGCTCTTTTGAATCCCTGCCGGGTTTGCCTAACTTGAGCCGTGGTTGCGGGCATACCTGCCTGCAATCAGTTTTAAATAAAATGTAGCGTTTGTTTGCTTTTTATAAACGAAGTGTTTATTTTTGTTGGGCATTCAAACAAAATCTTGATTAAACCACACCAAATGGCAGATGTCAACAAGGACCGGGAAGCTAAACTCAAGGCGCTTCAGCTGACAGTAGACCGGATAGAGAAAACCTACGGGAAGGGCTCGATCATGCGCCTCGGTGACGACAACGTCATCGAAGTAGATGCCATTCCCTCCGGCTCTTTGAGCCTCGATATTGCGCTCGGCGTAAATGGATTTCCCCGCGGGCGTATTGTAGAAATTTACGGGCCGGAGTCTTCCGGCAAAACCACCCTGGCTATTCATGCGCTTGCAGAGTGTCAGAAACAGGGCGGGATTGCAGCATTTATCGACGCAGAACATGCCTTTGACCGCACCTATGCCAAAGCCCTGGGCGTAGATACGGAAAACCTGCTTATCGCTCAGCCGGACAACGGTGAGCAGGCACTGGAGATTGCTGAAAACCTCATCCGCTCAGGTGCAATTGATATTATCGTTGTCGACTCCGTGGCGGCCCTGGTGCCCCGCAGTGAGATCGAAGGGGAAATGGGGGATTCCAAAATGGGCCTTCAGGCGAGACTGATGTCTCAGGCCATGCGTAAACTTACAGGTACGATTGGCCGTACAGGCTGTTGCTGCATTTTTATCAATCAGCTTCGGGAGAAAATCGGCGTTATGTTCGGTAACCCCGAAACGACTACCGGTGGTAATGCCCTGAAGTTCTATGCTTCCATGCGGCTGGATATCCGGCGTTCGGGTTCGGCCATTAAGGACAAGGAAGGCAACGTAGTGGGCAACCACGTGAAAGTGAAGGTGGTGAAAAACAAGTTGGCGCCCCCATTCCGAATTGCTGAGTTTGACATCATGTACGGCGAGGGTATCTCTAAAGTCGGCGAGGTCGTTGACCTTGGTGTCGATCACGATATCATCCAAAAGAGCGGCGCCTGGTACAGCTATGATACTGCCAAAATTGCGCAGGGGCGTGAGGCGGCCAAGCAGTTTATGATGGACAACCCGGAAGTGGCGCTGGAAATCGAGCAGAAGATTAAAAACAAGATCACCGGTGTGGCAGAACCTGCAGAGGAAGACGATGCAGGCGCTAAGGGCAAAAGCACCAAAAATGCCGTGAAGGTGAGTGAGGATTAGGATGTTCCCGAATAGGGAATATGCAGAATAATAATGTAAAGAATAGAAAACGGCGTGTCCCTGTAGGAATGGACACGCCCTTTCTGTTTAGTCCTGTATGGATTAGGTATTATGGCTGCAGAATGAAGGTGGCCCTCTCTATTCTTTCCATTCAAAGGTCTCGATCATCTTCAGAAGGTCGGTTTCCAGGAATTTGTAGATTGGCGCCATAGAGTCCGGGCGTACTTCTGTGTTGAAGTAGAGCGAAGCCCTTAGGAAGTGGTTTGTACTGTCTGTAAGGTAGAACTGAGCCGGAGAAGCAGCGTGCCCTTCAATAAGGAAAAGAACACCACTAACGTTATTGTCTTTTTGGATGAGCATCTCATCAATATAGCTGGCTTTTTTATTGTGCCAGTCTGCGAGGTTGAAGGCATCGCTGCGCAGGTCTTCCCAGTCTGCCTGACTTTCAATAGGGGCGTAGCTGCAATAGAGGCGCCCATCAAAGTCCTTAAAGTAAAGGTCGAACCAACAGGGGTGTGGAGGAGCTTCGTCAAAGAAGCTTTTGTCCTGTTGAACTTCAGCATAGTTCGGGTACTCGAAGGTGAAGGCACAGTAGTCTTCATCAAATTGCTGATAAGCCTTTTCGGGATACTCAACTTTGGGGAATGCTCTCGGTTTAGGGGTGGGGGCAGGGGCGTCGCCGCAGCTGCCTAATAAAAGGGTCAGGAAAACAAAAAAGCTCAACCGGTACATAGACGATCTAATTTTTGGGAAGTGTCAATAAAATCTGCTCAATCCTCCGCTTGCTAACGGTCACGACTTTGAAACGGTATGCCCCCTGGGTAATCTCTGCGTCAGTTTTGGGCATATATCCCTTGATTTCCAGAATTAGCCCCGCCAGTGAATCCGCCTCGCCCTTTACTTCGTCAAAAGTATTGGTGTCGATACCGATAATGCGGCACACATCATTGAGCAGTGTCTTACCTTCAAATAAGTAATTGAAATCATCAATTTTTTTATAAACCACTTCGATCTCATCATCAAACTCGTCTTTGATTTCGCCGATGATCTCTTCCATGATGTCTTCCAGGGTAACGATGCCGGAACTACCTCCGTATTCGTCCACCACGATCGCCATGTGCAAACGCTCCACCTGGAACTCCTTTAGCAGGTCATTAATTTTCTTCGCTTCCGGCACGTAGTAAACATCCGGCCGGATCAGCTCCTGCCATTCAAAATCAGCAGGTTCGTCCAGGTGGCCCAGCAGGTCTTTCACATAGAGGATGCCGGTGACGTTGTCGAAATCATTCTCATAGACTGGGATACGAGAGTAACCCGCCTCCTTAATAATTTCCAGGAGCTCCTTATAGTCCATTCGGAAATCGACAGCCACAACATCTACCCGGGAACGCATAATCTGTTTGACGGTCACATCACCAAACTTGACAATACTTTTCAGGATATCAATATCCCTCCCTGCCCCTTTTTCCTGGCTTACCGTTAGCTCGATGGCTTCATCGATTTCGGCCCGGCTGGGGCTGTTGCCATTGCCGGCGCCGGCAAGGCGCCTTTCCATGATATTGGTAGACCGGACCAGGATATTGCTGACCGGATGGAACAACCGCATCATAATATCCAAAGGGCGGGACATCAACCGGGCAAGCTGCAGGTTGTTGATACGGGCATAGACCTTGGGTGCCACTTCCCCAAACAAGACGAGGAGGAAAGTAACGCCAGCTATCGTGATCAAAAAGCTCAGCAAACGGCCCCAGAATTCTGTTTGTTCAGCCGTGGGGACCGTAAACAAACCAAGCAGAGTTGTTGCCCACTGATCGAATGTTTCGTCCGGAAAGGCCGAACGGAGCACAAAGTCAGACAGAATGACAATCGCAATATTGATGAAGTTATTGCTAATCAGGATAGTCGCTAAGAGCTTTCGGGGTTTTTCCTTCAGGCTGATAATGGCGCGGTCTGCGACGGTATTACTGTCTTCCAGTTTTTTCACATCGCTATAGCCCAAGGAAAAGAAGGCGACTTCAGAACCCGAAATCAGGGCTGATGAAAAGAGCAGCAAAATAATGCCAAATACGCCCAGCATCAATTCAGGGCTGAAGGCACTCAGAAATAGAGGATGCTGAACCAGAAACGAAAATAAACTAGCGGGCTCCGATTCCAAGGTGCTGGGAATTAGTGAACGGAAGTTGCCTAGAACGGCAGGTCATCTTCGGCGGTATTGCCACCGGCAGGTTCTTTACTGATATTGCCAGTGTCTGCGTCGGATTGCGATTGTGAAGTTGTAGCCGTCTCAGGCGTACTTCTCTGCATGTTTCCCATTTTTTGCTCGTCTTCCGGACTTGGGAAGTAACCACCGCCGCCGGAGTTGTTGTCACGTTTGCCACCGACCATTCGGAAATAGCTGGCAACTACTTCAGTTGTCTTGCGGTTATTGCCATCCTGATCCTGCCAGGTGCGGTGGGTCAGTTTGCCTTCGATGTAAACCTGGGTACCCGTTTTTAGCTGGCTCTCTGCCCGCTCAGCAAGTGTTCTCCACATAACAACATCGTGCCATTCCGTTAACGTTTGCCATTCACCGCTGCGGTCTTTGTAGTTTTCATTGGTAGCGAGGCGGACCTTGGCAACGACCGCCCCATTTTCCAGGCGGCGTACCTCCGGGTCTGCACCTAAATTGCCAATTAATATAACGCGATTTACCATTTTTAGCTATTGGATTGAAGTTTGAGGCGCTCTTCGTTACACCAACTTTAAATATAGCGAATTATCACCTAAATACCAATCAATTATTTTTGGGAAGGCGAAATTACTTAAGTTTTTCCGATCGGCAAGAATGTAAGGGGCTAATTCTGATATGGAGGGTGGTTCGTCTTCGAGGTGGATTTCCCAAAACACGGCCTGAATCTTTTGATGGGTCAGTGTTTGCTGCTGAGGCGGGGAAATCTGCTCGATCCGGGCGGGCCGATCGCCAATGCAAGCCTCCCAGGGAGCGCTGCGCCGGATTTCCTGTTCACTTGCTTTAGCCTCCGGCCACTCCAGTACAGGGAATTCATAGAGGTTGCGCCAGATGTCCTTTTCGGTTCTTTTCCGGAGCATAACCTGCGGGCCTGCGTTCACGACGAGGTAATGAAAATACCGGTTTTTCTTTTTGATTTTTTTGGATTTGACAGGGAGCTGATCGACTTTTTTATTCTGAAAAGCGGCGCATTGGCCATTCAGAGGGCAATGTGAGCAAAGTGGCGCTTTAGGCTTGCAGTGGGTCGCGCCAAAATCCATCATAGCCTGATTGTGCTGAGATGGGGCAAGGGATGAAGCCTGTAGTGCCCGGTCTGCTAGATTGGCAAACTGCTTTTTCCCTTCTGTACTGTCAATGGGGGTTTGAATGCCCCAAAACCTGGATAGCACCCGGAATACGTTGCCATCAACTACGGCATAAGGGAGCTCGTAGGCAAAGGATGCAATCGCTGCTGCGGTATAAGGGCCAACTCCTTTGAGTGCCCGTATTCCTTCGTAGGTGCTGGGGAATTTACCCTTGAGCGTGTGTACAATATACTTTGCGGCTGCGTGGAGATTACGGGCCCGGGAGTAGTAGCCGAGGCCTTCCCATGTTTTCATGATGGTATCCTCTGGTGCATTAGCGAGGTCATGAACGGTAGGGAAGCGTTCCCGGAAACGCTCAAAGTAGGGCAGACCCTGTTCTACCCGGGTCTGTTGAAGGATGATTTCGGACAGCCAGATCAGGTAGGCGTCTTTTTCACCCTTCCACGGAAGAGGGCGGTGGCTTTGGCTAAACCAAACCTTGAGCTGATTCGTGAAAAATGACAAACTGTCTTTTGAAGTGGATCTTCTGAGCATAGGTAAAAAAGTAGCGGCAATAGAGCCTGATGGTTCTATTGCCGCATAAAAGTAAAGTTTATTTTTCGATAAAGGGGGAAATACGTAGGTCCGGAATGTCTAAGTTGCCACAGGTATTACCAGGTTAAACTTGCGCGAAAACCTACTGATGAACCTTCTGACGGAGCTCGCTCAGGTTCTCATAACGCTTGCCAATCACATCTTTGAGTTCTTTGCGAGCGAAGAAAATACGGCTCTTGACAGTGCCCAGCGGAAGCTCCAGGTGGTCTGCAATTTCCTGGTACTTATAACCGTGGTAGTGCATCAAAAACGGAATCTTAATGCTGTCGTCCAGCTCTTCGATCATTTGAGTAAGCTCCTTAAGCATGATGTTGGATTCTGCTTTGTTTGAAATAACGACGCTTCCCGAATTAATATAATACATATTATCGGTAGAGTCCATTATCGTGTTGGCTTTGACTTTTTTCCGGTAGTTGTTGATGAAGATGTTCTTCATGATGGTGAAAAGCCAGGCTTTAAAATTCGTTCCGGGACGGAATTTATCCCGGTTGGTAAAAGCTCTGAATGCGGTCTCCTGGAAAAGGTCTTTCGCATCCTCCGTGTTTTTGGTCAGATTGTAAGCGAAGGAATTAAGGAGAACCGTCATTTTATCGAAGTTGCTGTAAAACTCTGTGGTGGACATGGCTAAATTGGACTTTAATTTATTTGTTCTAGTTTTCTTCTCTTGTTGAATCAAAGATAAGGAATAGTTAAACAAAATACAATATTTCATACCAAAGTGACGCCTGTTTTGCACTAAAATGAAGCGTGAATTCTTGAATTCATTTCATAAAAGCCTGTTATACAGTTGATTATCCTACTTAAGGAACTTTCAAAAATTTTTATAACTTTCAGTAAAAAATGAAATGAGTGGGTTTTTGTAGAGACTTGCAGGCGTGTTTTCATACTTTTGTTCAACATTCGGGACTTTAAGCGGCACGAAAAAGTCTGGTGTAGAACGATGCCTACCCTAAAGTTAAACAGAAAATAAACTTTTGTTAAACCTTACTTTTGAGCATTTCGGACCAAATAAATGGCAACTGCGCCAAAGACCAGGTTGGGCAGCCAAATGCCCACAATCACCGGAATGAGCTGACCGGCTGCAAATACAACAGCAAAGCGGGAAAAGAAAATGAACAGTGCCCCTATGCCAACCCCCATAGCCAGATGAAGCCCAATGCCGCCCCTTACTTTACGCGCAGCAATAGCCATACCGATAACGGTGAGGATAAAAATAGTGAAGGGCTCGGCAGTCCTCCTGTGAAATTCGATTTCGTACTTCTTAGTATTGCCCACTCCGCGGGCTTCCTGCTTGGCTATATAGTCGAGCAGTTGCCGGGAAGTCATCATCATATGCTGCTCTTTATAGTCCACAAAGTCAGCCGGTGTTAGGTTGATCGCAGTATCGAGGGTCTCTCCCCGCCCGAGGATGAGTTCCTCTGCCATGCCATTGAAAGTGCGGACTTCATAGTTGCGCAGCCGCCACTGATTAGGTGGGCCAACCCATTCAGCGGTATTGGCTTTAAGGAGCGATACCAATTCACCATTCTCAAAGTGCTCCAGCCGGAATTTCCGGGCGGTGCTGTCGCGCTTCCGGTAGTAGTTGATGTAAACCTTGGTGTTGGGGGCTACGAACATATGCACGTCCTGTGTCTTGCCTTTATCGTTATTCGTCCAGATATAAGCATGTTCGACGTCCAACCGGTTCTTGTTGCCAAGCGGGATGAAAAAGTGGTTGCCTATCAGATGAAGTATTGCAATAAAGCTTGCCGCAACCAAATAGGGTTGCATAAACCGCCGAAAGCTAATCCCGGCATTGAATATGGATATGACTTCTGAGTTGTAGGCGAGGCGTGAGGTGAAGAAAATGACGGCAATCAGGGTGTACAGCGGCCAAAGCAACCCCGCAATAAACATAATAAACCCGGGGTAGTAGAGCACAAAAATCTCATAGCGCGTGATTTCGCTCTCGATAAATTTCTCTATTTTTTCACTAAAGTCAATAATGACCGATATCATAGTGAAGATGAGCACCGTGAAAAAGAAGGTACTCAAAAACTTCTTAATAAGATACAGGTCGATTTTCTTTAGCATAGTTCTGGCCGGGTTCTTGACTTGGCAACAAAGAAAAGCGCTTTTGAGCGGAATTCCCGCTGCATCTGCTGCGCTTCTTTTCGGTAACGCATGGGATGAGTATTTAGATGCACTACTAACAAAATTATAACCTCCTTTGCACTCGTTTAACCATCTCCTCCTTCCAGGACGCAAAGTCGCCGTCAATAATGTGCTGCCGGGCTTCCCCCACAAGCCAGAGGTAGAAACTCAGATTGTGCAGGCTGGCAATTTGCGGGCCCAGGAGCTCTTTGGTATGCATCAGGTGCCGCAGGTATGCTTTGGAGTATTGCTGACTGGCATAACAGGGGTTGCTGGCATCCACCGGGCTGAAGTCGTCTTTCCATTTGGCATTCTTGATGTTGATAATGCCCTCTGAAGTATAGAGCATACCGTGGCGGGCATTCCGGGTGGGCAGCACACAGTCAAACATGTCCACACCCAGAGCGATGCATTCGAGGATGTTTTCCGGTGTGCCCACGCCCATCAGGTAACGTGGCTTGTCTTTAGGCAAAATGTGGCAGACCTGATCGGTGGTTTCGTACATAGCTTCCGCAGGTTCGCCCACCGAAAGACCGCCAATGGCATTGCCTGCCTGGTCTGCTGCTGCAATCGTCTCTGCTGATTTGCGGCGCAGGTCGGGGTAAGTGCTGCCCTGCACGATGGGGAACAGCGTCTGTTCGTACCCGTATTTGCCCCCGGTCTCTGCCATGCGCTTCACACAGCGGTCCAGCCATCGGTGGGTGAGCTCCATAGAGTTTTTGGCATACTCATAGTCGCAGGGGTAGGGCGGGCACTCATCGAAAGCCATGATAATGTCTGCACCAATGATGCGTTGAATATCGATGGCGCGCTCCGGAGTAAAAGTGTGGGAAGAACCATCTATATGCGACCGGAAAGTGACCCCTTCCTCATCTATTTTGCGCTGAGCGCTCAGGGAGTAGACCTGATAGCCACCGCTATCGGTAAGCATGGGGCGCTTCCAGCCATTAAACCCATGCAGCCCGCCTGCATTTTCCAGTATCTCCAGCCCGGGGCGCAGGTACAAATGATACGTATTGCCCAGGATGATCTGAGCCCTGATATCAGACTCTAATTCTCGTTGATGGACTCCTTTGACGGTGCCAAGGGTACCAACCGGCATAAAAATCGGCGTTTGGATCTCGCCGTGCGCAGTTTCTATACGGCCTGCCCGTGCCGCAGATTTTGGGTCAGTATGTTGCAGCTGGAACGTGAACAAATTCAATCAGTTTAGTGGCGGAAACGGTGTTTGTCTAGCTTGAGCAGAATGCTGATCATTATGGTAAAGCCCAGCAGGGACGATCCCCCCTTGCTAATCAGTGGGAGGGGGATACCGATGATCGGCGTCATGCCCATGGTCATGCCGATGTTGATAAAAATATGGATGAACAGAATACCTGCAACGCAATAGGCGTAGTGCCGGGCAAAAGCGGATTTTTGCCGCTCAGCAACCACCGTTATGCGCAACAAGAGCAGCAAATACAGGAGAATGATACCGGCTGTGCCCACAAAACCCTGCTCTTCACCTATGGTACAAAAGATGAAGTCAGTAGACTGCTCCGGTACGTAGTTGAGTTTAGTCATCGTGCCATTAAGAAACCCTTTGCCTTCCAACCCTCCGGAGCCAATGGCAGCCTTGGATTGGGTCAGGTTATAAAGGGAGCCCCGCTCGTCGCATTTTTCGGGCTGCAGCCAGACGTTAATCCGGTCCTGCTGATGCGGTTTGAGCACATAGTTGAAAGCGTAGTTTGAAGCGAAGGCGAGCCCGCTGCCCAGTATCAGAAAGAAAGCCATGAGCATAGCCATGCGGCCGTTGCGCTGCTGGTAAGCGATGAAACCGGAAGCCAGGAAAAACAGGATTGCTCCGCCCAAAAGGTATAAATGATAGCCCAGCCCCGACAGATTGTACGCTGCAATGGCCAGGAGGGCAATAGCTGCCCACGCATAATTTCTTAGGTTGTTGCTGAAGTAATAGGCAAGCACCGCTGCACCAGCCAAGACGGTGCCAAAGATGATCTGTACAGGAGGATATATGAACCCCAGAATCAGCAACGTGGCTCCGACGATTCCTACAATATAGTAGATAGGGTTCAGCCCTTCGCGGAAGTATACAACCAGGAAGGAGGTGAAAACGAGCGCTGAACCGGCATCAGGCTGTAGCATGATCAATAAGACCGGTAGCGCGATGAGCCCAAGGGCTGTCAGTTGTGCTTTGGGATGCCGGAGGTCAGTGCTGTAGGTACTTAGAAATGCGGAGACGCCCAGGCAGGTGCCCACTTTGGCCAGTTCGGAAGGCTGCAGGGAAAAACCACCGAAAGAAAACCAGGAGGTTGCGCCTTTAATGTTGGTCCCAAAAATCAGGACCAGGACCAGCATCAGCATGGACAATCCGTAGATCGGATAGGCAAAGGTTTGCCAAAACTTATGGTCAAAGAGCATGATGAAGGCGAAAACCAGCCCGCAAATGCCCAGCCAAATGGCCTGCTTACCGGCAGATGTATTCAGGAAGCCTCCCATGCCGACTTTCCTGTACTCCTCGTAGCTTACGGAGAAGATCATCATCCATCCAATAACCGCCAGCCCCAGGAACAGGCAGAAGGTCAGCCAGTCAATGCGGCCAAACATCATCACACTTTCCGGGTTACCCTGATGTTGTCTGCGGTATGCGTTCATAAAGGATTAAAAGTTTCCAATAAGCTCTGAAGGTCTGATCCTGTCATCTTTAACGAGATAAATCCCGGAGTAGTCTTGTTGCAGGATATACTTCAGCCGCATCGCTTCCAATTTGGACTCAAAGGCGCCGGCCCGGAGCTTGTAGTAAGGCTTCGCGTGCTCCCAGTCTACCGGGATATTCGGGTAGCGGTATTTGAAGGATTGCTTGACCGTCTCCAGGCGCTGCCGGTCCGGCGTAGCCAGGATTTGTACCCGCCAGCCTTGTACAAAGTTTCGGGATTTGTTGAGCTCTACGTAGCGGTCCATCATCTGCTGAATAGGCTCATCTGCCTCAATAATGACATTTTGGGCTTGCCCGAAGCCAAGGCATCCTATCATAAAGAAGGCGGAAAACAGGACTCTGAATAACATTATAATCGTTTTGATCATTCAATTGACTATGCCTTTGGCAGGCATGTTCCGAAGCCGCAATAGCGGGAAATTGATGCAAAGTTCCTAAAATTAAGGAATTATAACGAGGGGAAGTCATTAAAAGTGGCGATTGCCATAGCTGAACGGTCAAAGCTATGCTTTTTAAGCGCAGATTTCAGGATGGACAGAGACCCGGGCTTGCATCAAAATCTACGTGTGCCGTTAGCCCTGATGCGTGCAGAGGAACACGGCCCGTCTTTACCCGCCTATGATCGCAACTCCTGAAGATGTGCCGATACGTTCCGCCCCTGCTTTAATAAACTGCTCGGCTTCCCAGCGGGAACGGATACCACCTGAAGCTTTGATCCTGGCTTTCCCGTTGGCCAGGCGCTTTAGCAGTTCGACGACCTCTAGTGTAGCTCCACCACCATTAAACCCGGTTGAAGTCTTCAGGTACTCCACCTCTTTATCCAGGCAAATGCCAACAACCCGCTCGATCTCCTCCTGAGTGAGCAGCGCAGTTTCGAGGATAATCTTTATTTGTTTGCCTTTGAGGTGGGTCGCTGTGGTCAGGCTGTCGATGTCATTGGTGACGTAGTTCCAGTTGCCGGATTTCACCGCACAAATATTGATCACCGCATCAATTTCGGAGGCCCCTTCATCGATTGCTCTTTTGATTTCTTCTATTTTGGAAGGAGTAGAGGCATAGCCCATAGGGAAGCCAACTACGGTAGCTACAGCAACGGGGCTGTCTTCGCAAAGGTCAGCAGCCCGTTTCACATGGAAAGGAGGTACGCAGACAGCTGCGAACTGATGCTGCCGGGCTTCCCGGCACAGTTGCTCAATGTCTTCCATTGTGCAATCAGGTCTGAGGATCGTATGGTCAATGTAACCATTTAGGTTCATCTTGGTAATCAGGGTTTATTCTTTCAGGGATAGAATTATTCAGCGGTGCAATATATCACAAATATCCTTTTCGGATGGCATTCCTTTCTAATTCGTGCGGAGAATGATTGTTAAACCCGGTTGCCTTGTCAGAAATCTACCCGGATTAGGGTATAAAACAAAGCCCGGAATCAGGCGGGCTGTTCCGGGCTTCGTCAGTAAGGTTTAACTAGGCTTATCTGCCATGGCAATGCTTGTACTTCTTGCCACTGCCACAGGGACAAGGCTCGTTTCTGCCTACTTTCTTTTCGTTGCGAACCACAGTCTGAGGCTTGGGCTGGCGGCTCACGCCCTCAGCAGCTGCCCTTGCCGCACGTTCCTCCGCAGACCGGTTGGTTTTGACTTTGCTAAGGTCTGTCCGTTGCTCGCGTGCCTGCTCAAGGGTCCGGCCATCAGCAAAGATGAGGGTACCTCTTGAAAGATAAGACGTTACCTGCTCGTTGATTTCAAAGATGAGCTGCTCAAACAAATTATAAGCCTCCATCTTGTAGATCACAAGCGGGTCCTTTTGCTCAAAGGAAGCTGCCTGAACAGATTCCTTAAGCTCATCCATAGACCGCAAGTGTTCTTTCCATCGCTCGTCAATAATGGCAAGAGTGACTGCTTTTTCAATGTCCCGGCGGATTGATTTGCCTTTGGTGGTTATAGCAGATTCCAGGTCTGCGGTAACAGCCATGGGTTTTGTCCGGCCATCACTGAATGGGATCACGATCCGCTTAATCTGATTCTTCTCCTCATGCTTCTCGATGAAGAAGGGCATCAGTGCATCCGTAATCTGAGTCATCTTACGGTCGTAGAACTCGTCGAATTGTTGTTGGAACCGCTCCTTAACTTCTGTTTCGGGTGCCTCCTTAAAGTCGATGGCATCCATTTTGGGGTCCATGCCCAGAACGCCAAGAGCATCGCGGCGGAAACTCTCAAAGTCGCCCGTTTCCCGGTGGGTAGCCACCAGGTTTTCGAGCATGCCCTCAAACATATTATTGACGTCAACGGAAAGGCGCTCACCGGAAAGAGCATTGTCGCGTTTCTTGTAGATCGCTTCCCGCTGAATGTTCATTACGTCATCGTACTCCAGCAGCCGCTTACGAATACCGAAGTTGTTCTCTTCCACCTTTTTCTGCGCCCGCTCAATAGACTTGGTCACCATAGAGTGCTGAATGACCTCGCCCTCTTCGTGGCCCATGCGGTCCATTAGCTTGGCAATGCGCTCGGACTGGAAGAGGCGCATGAGGTTGTCTTCCAGCGACACATAAAACTGTGAGCTACCGGGGTCGCCCTGACGGCCGGCGCGACCGCGCAACTGCCGGTCTACCCGGCGGGAATCATGGCGCTCGGTACCAATAATAGCTAAACCACCACTGTCTTTTACTTCCTGCCCGATTTTGATGTCCGTACCCCGGCCGGCCATGTTGGTGGCAATGGTGACATTGCCTGGCTTACCGGCTTCGGCAACCACTTCTGCCTCGCGCTGATGCTGCTTGGCGTTCAGTACGTTGTGGTTGATGTGGCGGAGCTTCAGCATCCGGCTCAGGACCTCGGATACCTCCACGGAGGTTGTACCCACCAGTACCGGGCGGCCCTGCTCCGTCAGGTTGACGATCTCATCAATCACTGCGTTGAACTTCTCCCGCGCGGTCTTAAAGATCAGGTCCTCCCGGTCGTCCCGGACGATTGGCCTGTTGGTGGGAATGACGGCCACATCCAGCTTGTAGATTTCCCAAAGCTCGCTGGCCTCCGTCTCTGCTGTACCCGTCATACCAGATAGCTTGTGGTACATCCGGAAGTAGTTCTGTAGCGTTACGGTGGCGTAAGTCTGGGTGATATCACCAATCTTTACATTTTCCTTTGCTTCCAGTGCCTGGTGCAATCCGTCAGAGTAGCGGCGGCCTTCCATCATACGGCCCGTCTGCTCGTCCACGATTTTCACCTGCCCGTCCATGACTACGTATTCCTGGTCTTTCTCAAAGAGCGTGTAGGCTTTCAGCAGCTGGCTCATGGAGTGCAGGCGCTTGGACTTGACCGAGAAATCCTGGCTAAGTTTGGTTTTGGCTTCCTGCTTTTCCTCTTCGGTCATCGAATCATTATCATCGATTTCGACCATAGAAGTGGCTATATCTGGCATGATGAAGAATTCGGGGTCAGAGGTGCCCTGAGAGAGGTACTCTGCGCCGAATTCAGTCAGCTCAACGTTGCGGTTCTTTTCGTCTATGGTGAAGTAGAGCGGCTCATCTACAAGGTGCATGTTTTTGGACTGCTCCTGCATGTAGAAGTTCTCAGCTTTTTGCATGGCTACCTTTACACCATCCTCACTCAGGAATTTGATCAGTGGGCGGTACTTCGGCAGGGCGCGGTAGGCGCGCAGGAGAGCCATCCCGGCTTCTCCTTCCTGGTAGCCTAGTTTACCTTCTTTAAACAAGCGTTTGGCCTCGGCAAGGTACTCCGTAGCCAGCTTGCGCTGTGCAGCAATGAGTTTTTCTACAAAAGGGCGCAGGCTCACATATTCCTGGTCTTCGCTACCCTGAGGGACGGGTCCGGAGATGATCAGGGGAGTCCGGGCGTCATCAATCAGTACGGAGTCGACCTCATCGATCATGACGAAGTGGTGCTTGCCCTGTACTTTCTCGTCAATGGAGCGCACCATATTGTCCCGTAGATAATCGAAGCCAAATTCATTATTGGTACCGTAAGTAATATCGCATTTGTACGCTTTGATACGCTCGTCGGAATGCGGGCGGTACTTATCGATACAGTCAACGGTAAGAAACAGGAATTCGAAGATAGGGCCGACCCATTCCTGGTCACGGCGGGCGAGGTAATCATTCACGGTGATAACGTGTACGCCCTGCCCGGACAAGCCATTGAGGTAGGCCGGGAGGGTAGCCACGAGGGTCTTACCTTCACCGGTTGCCATCTCTGCGACTTTGCCATCGTGCAGGACCATACCACCGATCAGCTGTACGTCATAGTGCACCATATTCCAGGTGATTTCACCACCGGCAGCCATCCAGCTGTTTTTCCAGACTGCCTGATCTCCTTCGATGGAGACGTAGCCTTTCTTGGGGTCCGCTGCAATATCCCGGTCGTGCCCGGTAGCTGTGACCCGTATTTCAGAGGAGGCTGAAAAGCGGCGGGCAGTCTCCTTGACTACAGCAAAAGCTTCGGGTAGGATCGACTTCAGGATTTCTTCGAGGTGCTTGTCACGGTCTTTTCTGAGCTCGTCCAGTTCTCCGAAGAGCGCTTCCTTGCGATGCAGTTCCTCTTCCTCGTTAGCTTCGGCCCGGGCTTCCGCAATATCTTTGTCGATACCGGCCAGGTGCTCGGCGATGCGGGTGCGGAATTCCTGCGTCTTATTCCGCAGCTCATCGTTGGAGAGGCCAGAGAGCTTTTCGAAAGCCTCGTTAACCTCTTCAACGACAGGCATATACGTGTTGACATCTCGCTCCTGCTTGGTGCCGAACACTTTTTTAATGGATTTTGCTATAGCATTAAACATATGAGAAAATTTCCAATGTTAGTCTTTTATTGTGGCGCAAAGATAAATATATTTGCGGCGTTTAGAGCATCTGTTGGGCGGGTAGCCGGATGATCTTGGTCCTTCCTCTGCATTTATCGTACCATTACCTTTAACCGTGCCATTTTGGCACATACAAAATAAACAGAATGAAATAATTATAGGTTGATAAAAGCGTTGATTAATAGCAGACAAGCTTTGCTTTTTCCGGGTTTTTCCGGTGAAAACCTGTTTTTCATATTATGATTGATCTGAGGTTATTTGTTTCAGCTCTTTTTATTGTCATTTTCGTCACCGGACTGTCATCCTGTCGCGAAAACGGGCCTAAAGACATCCGTGATTACTACTTCCCGCTGCGGGAACTGGAGGACGGTCTGGTTTATGAATACGAGCCGGTACACCTGGATTCCCTTACGCCTGCCTATTGGTATTACCGGTCGTTTATTCAGGAGGAGGGCGTGTTCCTAACCGGTACTTACTACGAGTATGACCTTGTGCCTCTTCAGTTGGTGCGTGAGGAGCTGGTACGCAACGGTATGCTGGTACAGGATGTTTATTTGTACGAAGAAGAGGCCGATAGCTCCGGGCAGCAGAACCGCACAGCCGTTGAGGTGTTGCAGGGAAGTGCCTTCCCTTTTGAAGTGACGGACAGCTCGGGTGTTTTTTTATATAAAATCCGCTGGGCGCCCCCTCAGGACAGCGGAGCGGTACTCACGCTGGTCAAAAACCGGCGCTATTTGAAAGACACCGTGGTGCAGGCACTGGGAGAGAATCATGATGCGGTGGTTTTCGACGTCCGGGAGTTGCTCTCTTATGACAAGGAAGGTGTTTTTGAACAGGAATACGGCGGCCGTGAAATTTATGCGGAAGGCATAGGGCTGGTCTATTACGATAAGAAAATTGGCGGGAGCATGGCGTTGAGTTATGCGCTTAAACGCCGGTATCCCATGAACGAACTAGAAGAACAGTATGAACAAAGAATCAGAGCAGCGCAGTAAATATGGATGGATAGCGATAATCCTTTTTCTTGGCCCCTGGGCCTCCCTTTCGGCGCAAATCGCCCCGCCCGGGTTTTTGTGCGTCAGCAACGATACCCTGCGCTGGGACCTGCCGGTGGTCAACTGCGGCCCGGTTAATAGTTATGAAATCTACGCCAGCCAAAACGAGAACGGGCCTTACACCCTTCTGGCCTCCGTCACAGATCTTGCCGCTGATTTTTTCTACCATGATTCGCCTGGGGCCGGCACCTGGTACTATTACTTGCAAACCAATGCCGACTGCCCCGGAGAACCGGTGGTGGCTTCTGATACCCTCGATTCGCTTATTCCGCTCCCGGCGGTACTACAGTCTGTCTCTGTAGAGAATGGGGACGTGGTCGTCAACTGGGCGAACAGCCCGTCCCCGGAAGTAGTGGGCTACATCATTTCCCGGGAGGTAGATGGAGTCGGCTCGGTGGTCCTCGATACCGTCTTTTCCGGCAATACTTATCTGGATACCGGAGCAAGCCCGGGCGCTCAGCAGGAAACCTACTTCATTGAATCGATTGACCCCTGCGGCAATAAAAGTATTGTTGCTGCACCCCATTCGACCATTTTGCTGGAAGCCAGTGACTTCGACAACCCCTGCATCCGCAATGTGACGCTTTCCTGGACACCTTACATCGGATGGAATAGCGGCGTGGCAGAGTACCGGATTTTCGAAGCTGCCGATAGTTCTTCCTGGGCTTTGGCCGGGACGGTGGATGGGGCTGAAACCGAATTCCAATACGAAACCACTGAGAACGGGCGTGAGTATTGTTTTTCCATCGTTGCCATTCAAAATAATGGAGATCAGCAAGCCCGGTCGAATACGGTTTGCGCCACCGCCATGATCAACGACCCGGTGGAAACCCTCGTGATGGCCAATGCCACCGTTATGAATGGCGAAGTACAGCTCCAATGGTTTTGGAACGATAATGCACTCATTGACAGCTACACCCTGCAGCGGGCCGGTGCTAATAGCAATTTTGCCGGTTTGCTTACGCAGCCTCCGGTTCTGCCACTCAGCAATCAAAATACATACACGGATGCGGGTATCAACCCTTCCACTGAGTCCTACTCCTATCAGGTGCTGACCACGGATGCCTGTGGGGTGGAGATGACCTCCAATACCGCTGCAACGATCTGGCTGCAAGCAGAGGGCCAAAACGGCATCAACACCCTGGAATGGACCCCATACACCAACGGGCAGGGCACCCTTCAGGGCTACCGGGTCTTCCGATTGGAAGCTGGTGCGCCGATAGAGCTGGGCTTCTTCGACTCCAACACCCTGACTACCGCCGATGAGGTAGACCTCAGCGACCCGGATCAGGCTCAGGCCTGCTACTTCGTGGAGGCAGAAACCATGGTTGAAGTCGGTACAGACACGGTGATAGCTCTCCAAAGCCGCTCGAACCTTGCCTGTGCAATACAGACGGCCAAGGTCTATGTCCCCAATGCCTTTTCTCCCAATAACGATGGCGTAAACGATATCTTTCGCCCCTACCTCCAGTTCGGTACCCCATTGGCCTACAGCCTTCGGATATTTGACCGCTGGGGCGGGCTCGTCTTTGAATCCCAGGATTACGATCAAGGCTGGGACGGGCTGCGTGGTACGGAGCCTTTAAATATTGGTGCCTACGCCTATCAGCTCCGTATCGAGCAGGCAGACGGCACCCTTATTGAGCGTTCCGGAGAGATCTACCTCGTCCGTTAAAAAAGAATAGCGGAAGGGAAACTTTATGCTCCGTTCCGCCGTTTTTCTAGTGTTCTCAAACAAAGGATAAAATTAGTGCCCAAAAGCTGGGTGCTTTTGAAAAAAGCTTTATATTTGCAGTCCGCTAAAAATATAGCGGCAAAGGGTTGGGTGGCCGAGTGGCTAGGCAGAGGTCTGCAAAACCTCGTACGGCGGTTCGAATCCGCTCCCAACCTCTAAGCACTTCACAGCCTCTTCGCGACAGCGAAGGGGCTGTTTGCATTTCAGGCAGGTCGAAAGTTCACTTTCGTAAGTGGCTGAAATACAAACAGCCCACCGCCGTCAGGCGGAGGCTGTGGAGGGCTTTGAATCTCCACCAGTTGCGGAAGGGGCGCAGCCCAATCCGCTTTCCCAAGTCCTTTCTGACAGCCCCTCTCTAAAGAAAAGCACAAGCCATGCCCATAGCAGACAGCTTGTGCCTCACCATACATCAGGTGTTTAAGGACGGGAATCATGCCCCCTGGTAAAATTGGGGTTTAGTCAGGCAGAGGTCATGCCCCTGCCAAATCAGCGGACAAGCAACCTGCCAGCCAGTATTTTTTATCATCGGTTTGGATGCGATAGAGATAGAGGCCACTACTCAGGCTTGCCCGGTCAATTCGTGGCATAGCTTAACTGGTATTATCATTTTGCAGAAAGCTGGATAAAAGTATTGTTAGGGCTACCCGTGCGGCAGAGGCGAATGAGGCGGTTGGATTGGATATGGCTGTGAGAAGCGCTTCTCTCAGCTAGCCTTCTCCGAAGGCGTTAGGGCACAAAAGCCCTCATGGCATAGGGCTGTCCAATATACAGCCCCAGCCATAAGAACAAAAAATTAGTGTATGAGACTAAAAATGTATCAGCGCGGCTCTTCCGTAATAGAATGGCCTGGCTAATCTTTATATTCATGCTTTACCCAATCTACCTCCATCGTCCACTCCCCCTCCATTGGAGAGTCGGTAATCTTTGCATAATTCAAAATCGCAAACATGGGCTCCGGATAGTTGTCGCCTTGCCCAATATTGCGGTACACTTCTTTGCCGTCCAGGCGGTAGACCAGATCACTGCCTTCCCATTCTACGGCATACTCATGATATTCGTTTAGCGTAGCATCAACGCCCTTGCGCATGCTCCACCAGTCACCTTTATCACATTCTCCCAGGCTTTTTATCGCTCCCGTGGTAAAGTGGTCCTTTTGATGGTCACCGTGGTGTTCGAAAATGTCAATTTCACCAGATCCGGTCATAGGCCAGCAAACATTTTCATCTTCCTCCTGAACGGGTGGCTCATTGTTTTGGGCACCCAAAATCCACCAGGCGGGAAACATGCTGGCTTCTCCGTTGCTCCACAGCCTCAGTCTGGCAGTCCATCTTCCCTTAATGAATTCTTTGCGGTTTTTTGAGGTGATGCGGCCAGCGACAAACTCTGTATCGGGGTGCTGTTTCCCGTATTTGTCCAAATTGTCGCAGGGGCGCTTTTCTCCGATGTTGACGACCTTTAATTTTAATGTGCCATCACTCACCTCCCGGGTGCCGAATTCTCCATCGGGGACATAGCAGTGCGTTTCATTGTTTACCCAGATCTGCTGGTCCTGCCAGTTTTCCGGATCGAATGTATCAAAGTCGTCAAAGAAATCTACCTTCCAGACAGAGGTTGTATGGCTGTCTTTCGTTTCTTGATGCCCTAAATAGAGGGTTAAGTTTAAGGAGACAACAACCCCCATGGTTAAAACATACTTCATTGCAATTGATGTTAGTGATCAGTTAGATTTCATCTTATTGAAGGGGGGCGTAAAAGCTGAGAAGGGGCTTTTCCTGAGGCTGTTTTTTCGCAGACTTGCAAAATGGGCTCAGTCCCCAAGAGCAGTGCTGAGCCATTCAGAGCCCACCGCAATTCCCCTGCAATCCCCCCCCTTTTTGTTGGCTAGTTAAAGCTTGATCAGCGTTTTTGAACAGGCAGTGCCATCTGAAAACCGGATGAATAGATAGTAGCAACCGCTTGGCTGGCTACCAAGGGATATCGTTTCTTCAATTTGCGCTGCTTTTGGGAGAGGCCGGTTTACAACGACCTGGCCATCTGCAGCGTATACTTGCAGGCGCACTGCTTGCTTCCCCGGTGTATTCAGTTGTAACTGGTACATGCCCTCAGATGGGTTTGGGAAAACAATTGCCGTTTCGTCCAATTCTTCTTGGACAGAGGTAGTGCCTAAGCTGAACTCCATCCAGTTGAGGTTGAAAGGAGCGGCTGTAATCCGTGCTCTGAGCGTATAGCGCCCTGAGGGGAGGTCAGCCATTTGCTGAGTTGTAGACCAGCTCTGCCAATCGCCCGTTGGAGTGAAACTTGCATTCTGAATGACGAAAGCATTTCCTGCTGTATCTATGAGCTGCAGCTCTATCCCTCCGGAGCCAAATTGAGATGCCGTACGGTAGCTAACCTGATAGGCTCCCGGAGTAGTGATATTGACTTCGTAGTCTAGATAATCACCAGGGTCAAGATAAGCAATGTTCTGCCCGCCCCCTTGATCGGTAGTTTCTTCGAGCTCGATGCCTTGCTGCACACGGAAAGCTTCCGCTTCGACCCGGCCAGGCAATTGGTGAACGAATGGGAGATTGTTTTTAACTTTTTCGAGGGTAAAAGGGCTGAGTGCAACCCCATCATTAGCCATCACCTCACTTCCACTGTAAGATATCCGGATGTCTTCTGTTGATTTCAGAAGATAATCTACCGAAAAGAGGAATTGTTTATGGTTGTCCGGGTCGATTTTCACCGAAGTAATGGGCACACTATTTCCGTCTACATGTATCTCAAAACCGCTGGGCGCAGCCGGCAGTGCCTCATTCATAGCTTTGTTGGTGTTCATTTTTATGGTGTACTCATCTACAGTGGAGGCTTCCATAAACCGAGTGAACACCTCTGCCGGAGCAAGCGTTGTGCCTACGAATTCGAAGCTGCTGATGTTGAAGCCGGCAGCATCAATATAAAGCCGGATTTTTTGGGCATTGCTATCAAGGATGACATTGGGGATAACAACCGTTTCCCAGTTTTGCCATCCACCGGTTGGAGGCATGAAGCTGGTTGGAGTGATGGCAGTGCCATCGGCAGCAAAGTGCAGCCTGCCACCGGAACCTCCGGAAGCGACCCTAAGGTGGATGTCATATACCCCGCTTTCCATTACATCCGACTCGTACTGCATCCATTCCCCTGTTTCCGTAAAACCAATATGAAACCCATTCGTATTGAGGGTATCTGAGCAGGGTTCAATATCCACGCCATCGTTTCGGTAAGCCCAGCCATTATTCCAGGCCGTGTAGTTGCCGGTGGATACATGGTAGTTGGCAACTACTTTGTCGTAGTAAGCTTCCCCAACGACCCCCATATCAAAGTCAGTGGCGTAGATAACGCCGGGGATGGTATGCGGCTGATGGTAAGGTACCGTTTCATCAGAGCGCACCTGCCTGAACATAGCGTCAATGACATCTTGCTGAAGTATACAGTTTTCCGTTTTCAGCCCTTCAGTGATTTCCATAAGTGTGGCTGCTGCAAATGCCGGATCAGGGGCAGGGCCATTACCGTTCCAATAATCCAGCAGTGATTGGTATTCCTCGGTTTTGACCACTGAAAGAGGACCGGAAATGGATTCAATTTTTTTCATAGGCCACCAGGCCCAGCCAATGCCCAGGTCTTCCAGAAGTTGGATGGCATCCCGGAACCATACATTAGAGTTTTCTCCACTCTCTCCAAGGTAGAGTGGGACGTTATAAGTGTTCCGGATATCCAGCACCCACTGCATAGTCGCTACATCATTATTTGACCAGTACTTATGAGGAGAATAAACGATATTGTCATCCCACGGTGGTGTAAGGCCCGTAAAATCATTGGCCCACCAGTTGCCTTCGATGATGAGCATGTGAGTGGTATCTACGGTGCGGATGCTATCTGTAACTTCTTCGTACAGCTCCCGCAACAGCACATTGCCGGGCAATTCCCAGTTGGGCTCGTTGAGTAGGTCATAACCGGCCACCCATTGCTCGTCAGCGTATCGCTCGGCAATTTTTTTCCACAAGGCGACCATTTTGTCGCGGTTGTCTTTGCTTTCCCAAAGAGAAGGTTTGGTAGGGTCATAGTCACTAATTGCAGCGTCCTGCCCCTGCCCTCCCGGCGCGGCATGGAGATCGAGGATAACGTACATCTCGTTTTGGGCACACCAGGAAATGACACTATCGGTAAGCTCAAAGCCTTTGTCCAGCCAGGTCTGCTCGCCGGGTATTGGCTCTTCTTCAATAGGCAGCGTAAATAGATTGTAGTGCATAGGCAACCGGATGGAGTTGAAACCCCAGGATTTTAGAGAATCGATATCTGGTTTCCGGACGTGGTTGGCCAGCCAGGCTTCATAGAACAGGTCGGTTTGTTCTTCCCCAATGAGGGCTTCGATAGCCGCTCTGATCTCATGTTGTGGGTTGGCAAAACCAGAGGTTTGCAACATATACCCTTCCTGTACCATCCATCCGCCGAGCCCCATGCCACGGAGGAGTATAGTGTCTTGGTTCTCATTGACGATGGCCTGTCCATGTGTCCTCAGCAGGTGCTGTCCGGCCATTGGGCTGAGCAGGGTGAGGCAAAAAAAGCAAAGGGCAAAGGAGGTTAATTTAAGATTCATTGGGAAGTAAGTTTTATGAAGGCCTGATAATTAAATAGTTCACGTAAAGGAGGTTATTCGCCATATCCCTGAGAGTGGCTAATGGCGAATAACCATCCTGGTTCTAAAGCTCAATTCAATAGTTTGCGTTAGCGCTGTACGATAAATTTACGGGTATAGGTAGCGGTTGCTGTATTGACGCGTACATAGTACAGGCCTGTGGCATAGTCAGTGGTGTTTATTTGGTAGAAAGCTTGGTGCGCGGTGTTGAGCGTTTCCATCACTTGCCCTGCCACGCTAACGACCTGTACATTTTTCTCCATTGATGCAGCCTGCTCACTAAAGGCCAGCTGCGTAAAACCTGCTGCCAAAGTGGGGTACAACTCAAAAAGCGTTTTATCCACAGTTACTCCGTTTGTACTGGTAACCTGGCAGGAGCCATCACTCGCACAGTTGCCAAAGCAAGCCATGATTGTGGTATCCGATTGGGTCGCTGGCAGAAACCGATCATTGAAGCTGTCGGGGTCACCACAGGGCAGCCCCTCTAGGTTTTCCTTACAGGACCAGTCGCCACAAGCACCATTTGTAAAGGTGTAGTAGCTGGCAAAACCCATTGGCCTGCGCATGGTAATGGTGTAAATGCCATCGCCATCGGGGTCGATCATTGGATTGTCGCCCGGAAAACCGAAATTGTTACCACCTGCCAGGAAGATACCCGAGGGGTCAATCATCTCGATATTTTCCGTGTTCAGATGGAAAGTGATATCGATGGAGTCCGTAACAATAGTACAGCTTCCATCGCTGTCACAGGTGCCGAAGCAAGCAAGAATGGTGGTATCCGCAGATACGGGTGGCAGGAATCGGTCATTGAAGTTGGCAGGATCGCTACAGGGTAGCCCGGCGATGTTTTCCTTGCAGCTGTAGTCCCCGCAGTTGCCATTTGTAAAGGTGTAGAAGCTGGAAAAGCCGACCTCCCGCTGTAGGGTAATGCTATAAATGCCATCACCATCCGGATCCGTTAGCTCATTATCTCCAGGCGAGCCAAAACCGCTTCCACCTGCTATATAAAGCCCTCCGGGGTCAATCATGTCAATGGTGGCTGTGTTGAGTTCAATGGTGATATTGACCTGCGCTGTCAGGACTGCGGTCAGTGCTGCAGAAAGTAATACCGTAAGTAGTAGTTTTTTCATTTTACTTGGTTTGATTGATAATTGATGAATAAGTCATTAACGGGTCTGGTATAATGCAGACGTTGCGTAGTGGCATAGTAGGAGCAGGGGCACCTTAGGGCATAGGCCTTATGGTGCCTGCTGTTTATGATAAATGTTTGTACTATTTCCAGGTGTGCTTAAAGTCCACGCACTGATACGTTGTCTATTGTCACGCCATTGGTACCATAGTCTGCCCCACCACCTCTGATGACCAGGTACACGGTGCCTCCTTCGGTAAACTGGAACGTACCATCTTCCCCGCTACAGCTGTAAGCCGTGAATAGGCCTTCAAACGGTTCGCCACCGCAGCCTTCCCAAGTATTTAAGCCAAGCCGGATACCGCCGTCGGTATAGTCGTTGCCTGGGGTGGGCACTGTTTTTCCTGCATACACTTCAAACCAGGAATCACTTAGCCCGTTGCAAGTGACCTCCATATTGATTTGGTAAACCTGATTGGCTTCCACCTCAATAGCCTGGTAGACACCCTGCTGTCCCCAGCCACCACCGGACCAGGATGCAGCCCCATTTTCGAACGCGACTTCTACGCCATCTGAGATAGGTAATATAGTCCAGGAATCACTTCCTTCGAATTCCCCGTTTTGAATCAGGTTAGGTCCCAGGAGGTCTGATTCAATTGAAACCGTTTGGAAGCTTTCTGCCGTGCCGCCCTCGGTAAATATTTTAAACCGCACCTCGTACTCTCCGCTGAGTGGGTAGGTCTTGGTAGCGTCCATTCCTTCAGCAGCCGTGTTATCACCAAATGACCAGTGCGTGTACCAGGTTTCTACCTCAGGGTAAGCGGTGAAGGTTAAAGTGTTGGGTTTTTCAGGGTCGGGGGTGTAGGTGAATGCGGCCTGTTCGCTGTCCGGAGGCAGGACAGCTACAGAGTCATCATCATTGTTGCAGCCTGCCAAAAACAGCAGCGCAAAGAGTGATAGAAGCCCGTGTTGAAATTTTATTGCTTTGATCATGCTGTTACATTTTTTAGTTTACAAAAACCTATCCCTGCCGGTTAGTAGCCAGGGTTCTCGATGAGCTTGGGGTTATTATTTACCCGGCCCTGTCCGATGGGGAAGTAGTAATGACGGGGGAAGAAGTTCATCTTTTGAGATTCGGCTACAATGGTTTCATAAGTGAAGGTCTCCTGTCCCTGATCATCCACATGGCGCAGTGAGCGTATGCCCATAATTTGGACACTCAGCGCTTCCTCTGCAATACGCCAGCGTCTTACATCCCAGTATCGCTGATCTTCGAAGGCCAGCTCAATTTTCCTTTCGTTTCGGATACGGTCTCTAAGTTCAAGCCCTGAGTAAGGCTCCAAGCGGAGGTGTTGCTGCAGGCCTGCACGCGTGCGGATGGGCTCAATATAGCTCCGAGCTTCTTCCTCCAGCCCGAGCTCAATAGCTGCCTCGGCAGCATTAAGGTAAATTTCTCCCAGCCGGAAGATGATGCAGTCCTGTCCCGAGTAGTATTGCTGAATGAGTAGTGGTGAGGAGCCATCATTCAGGTATTTTCTTACATAAGCTCCGGTCTTTGTGGCATCGGGATGGATTCCCATGCCATCCTTGCCTATACCTGTTCCGGTGTTGGTATCCAGCTCGCCATTTCTTTCGGTAGCATACCAGGTCTCAATGCGGGAACCCTGGAATACATCGTTATCGGTGAGCAGCGTCCCTTTGAAGCGGGGGTCGCGGTTGTCAAATGGAGCCTGAGGGTCGTACCCTGAACCTTCCTGATCAGGTAGGAGCCCTGTGCTAAGCATTTCGTAGCTATCCATCAGTTGTTTGGATGGGGACATGCTTGAGCCCCAGTCGACCCGGTAGCTGTATGGTGTGTTGTACAAGTCATAGGAGTGCCCTTTTTCGAAAGGGAGCCAGACTTTTACAAAGATCGCCTCATCTTCGGTTTCATCAACGAACAGGCGGTAGTAGTTTTCGGCAGGGTCCGGGTATTGGTTGAAAAGGGTATGCCCGCTGTTATTAATGATTTCTGCTGAGGCATCCAGCGCCTGCTGATAATAGGCTTCGGCATCAGAAGACGGCAGGCCTACCAGGCCGTCCATATCATAAGTGCCATATTTGGCAATGCTCCCTGCATATAGTGCTGCGCGGGATTCCAATGCTTTTGCCGCCCATTTTCCAGCCCGACCTTTCAGCCCATTCCAGCGGTGGGGCAGCAGTTCAAATGCCAACTGTGCGTCCGACAAAACCTGATCATATACAGCTTGTTCTGTATCCCGCTCCGGGAAATATTCTTCCTCCGGGGTGGTATTAGGGTCTTGAGGCTCCAGAATGATGGGTACGCCACCGTAGCGTTTCGCCATTGCAAAATAACAGTATGCCCGCATGAAGTACAGCTCGCCTAAGCGGTGGTCCCGCTCTTCCAGGGTGAGGACATCCTGGCCCACGGCTTCGATGTTTTGAAGCGCGTAGTTGATTTTCCAGATGTTAAAATACCCCCACCAGTCCAATGGCCAGGTATTGTTGGCAGTCCCCCAGTTGCCGGGCCGGAAAGTATTGGAGGCTGGAGTCCAGGCATAAGTACTGCGCGCCAGATCAGAAAGAATTTCCCGGTGAGCGCCAAATCCGGCACCGCCCCCAAAGTCTTTAAGGTAGTCCCATGGCATGTCGTCGTAGATCTTATAGATGTAAGCATCCATTAGTGCCTGATCTCTCCAGACGTCACTGTCGGTGATCCGGTCTAGCGGGGGCTGATTCAGGTAATCGTCACTACAGCCAACAAAAAATAAAGTAAGCAGTAGGAGTAGAAAAGTATTGCGGTTCATTTTGGCTAAGTTTTAAAGTGTCAGATTGATTCCACAGGTGAAAGACCGAAGCTGAGGATAGTACCAGCCCACGGAAGATTGCATCTGCGGATCAAACTCTTCCTCAAAGTTTTTCAGGACAAACAAATTATGACCGGTCACGAATAACCGGACTTCGTCAAACCCTCTGAGCCTTTCAAGGAGCAATTTGGGAATGGAGTAGCTTAAGTTGACGTTCCTCAGGCGAATGTGGCGGCCGTCGCGCATCCAAAAATCTGAATATCGGTAGTTGTTGTCATTAAAGCCTCCATCGGTAATGCGCGGATATGCTGCATCCGTGTTTTCGGGCGTCCAGTAGTCCATCTGGTAGGTGTAACCATTGAAGCCGTTTCGCAGGGGGCTTTGTGCTTCACCATCAATATAGATGTCGTAACCGGCAGCACCAGTGAGCAGCACAGAGCAATCGAAGTTTTTATAGCTGGCCGATAGATTTAGGGAATAGTTCAACGCGGGCTTATCGCCATCACCAAATACCCTTTGGTCACGGACATCAATAATGTTATCGCCGTTAAGGTCTACGTATTTGACATCTCCGGGTTGAAGGCTGTTATTCTCGTTGCCGTCTTGTATGGGGCTTTGGTTAATCTCTTCCTGTGTTTGGAACAGCCCATCTGAGATATAGCCTCTTCGAAGGTTAGTAAAACCACCTGTTACCGTTAGGTTTTGCCGCATAAAGGGATCTTCAAAGAAGGCCTCGTCAATGAATACTGCCGTTTCCCTGGCGCGGGAAAAGTTGAGCATGGCACCCAGTGTGAGGTCCCGGTTTACCTTTTTATTGTAATTGAGGGATACCTCAAAGCCTTCATTGGAGTAGGCGTGCAAATTTTGGGCAGCCAGACCAACCCCCAGGGTACTTGGCACACTGCCAGAAGCAAAGGCCAGTACATCAGTCCGGTCGCGGTAAAAATAATCGAAGGATACCGTTAGGCTATTGTCCAGAAAAGCGGCATCGAAACCGACATCATAAGTAGTCAGTGTTTCCCATGTCAGGTCTTCGTTGGGCAAAGCCGTATTGTTGATAGTGGGAATGGCTGTTTCGTTGATGGCGAAGAAACCATCGTAGACAAATCCGGACAGCCATTGATACGCCCCGGTGCCATCATTGCCAGCTGTGCCCACAGAAGCACGGAGTTTTAGGTTTTGAATAACGCCCCTGGCCCCGTCAAAGAATCCTTCCTCTGATAATCGCCAGCCTGCGGAGACCGAAGGGAAGAAGCCCCACTCCCGGCCGGGGGCAAAACGTGAAGAACCGTCATAGCGGAAAGAAGACTCTATCAGGTATTTCGCCTTGTAGTCATAGCTCAGGCGGCCTACCAGGCCCAAACGGTTCTCCCGGTACTCCCCACCGTTGGCATCCTTATTTTCATTCGATCCGGCAAAAAGTTGATCAATAAGGGTAGACTGAAAATCCTGCCGCCGGCCAAAGAAGTTTTGTCCACTGTTATTTTGCAGCTCCCCGAGTAAAAGAGCCGAAACGCTATGCTGCCCAAACTGCCGGTCGTAGTTGATGGACTGCTGCACGACATAGTGGTTGTTAAACCCAGTGGACTGCGTCAGCACGGTTTCGCTAAATGAGCCTTCCGGGCTGGCCGTAAAAGCATCGTACTCCCCGGTTTGGCGGTTCAGGGTGTAGAGCTCATAGCTTTTGCCCCATTCCTTGGCGAAGTTGGTATTGTAGACCAGGGAGCCATAAGACTTGATGCTAAGGCCGGGTACTTGATTGACATCCCATTGCAGGGACAGCTTCGTATCGATATTGTTGTTCCGGGCCCGGTAGTAGCCGGCGTTGAAGTCGCGAATGCCTTCAAGGATATGGTTGGGGCTGAAGCTGGGGCGCGCGGGGGTGCCATCTGGATAGTAAGCCAGATCGGTTGGAAGGGCACGGCTTAATTCCCGGAAAATATTGAACGCTGAATACGCGGGGGCCTCATTGAGCCTGCGCCGCCCGGCCAGCCTGAAATCCAGTATCAGATTGTCGGTGATATTGGCATTGATGTTTGACCGTAGGTTGAACTGCTGATACCCGAGGACGTCCTCCGTGTAGTTGGAGCCCTGGTCCAGAAAACTGGCAGATACAAAGTACCTTACTTTTTCGCTACCGCCATTAAGGTTGAGGTTGTGGCGCTGCTGAAAGCCGTAGTCGTTAAACATCAGGGCTTTCCAATCTGTATCGGGATAGTTGATAGGATCAGACCCCGAACGGAAGGTCTCCACTTCGTCTTCTGTATAAAATGGAGCCTGCCCTGCATTCAACAGCCCTTCATTGAGCACGGTAGCGCGCTGAGCGGAATTGAGAAAGTCTGGATAGGAGGTAAATGACGTAAAGGTAAACTGATTGTCATAGCTCAGTTTGGGTTTTCCCATCGTGCCTCGCCGGGTGGTGACAAGGACCACGCCGTTGCCCCCCTGTACCCCGTATACGGAGGCTGCGGCTGCATCTTTCAGAACGGTAATGCTTTCGATCTCATTGGGGGCGAGCTCATCAATATTGCCCGGAGACCCATCTACAATGACCAGGGCGCTACCGAAATTACGCACCTCAAAAGAGGACCCGCTAAAGCCGGGCTCTCCGCTCCCCTGACGCACAAACAAGCCTGCCGCCAGGCCTTCCAGCCCATTGCTGACATTAGCCACCGGCAGCTTTTTTAGAGTTTCTTCATCCACAGTGGAAACAGCTGAGGTCAGCTTTGCTTTGGATTGACGGCCGTAGCCAACCACCACCACTTCCTCCAATGTCTCCCCTGAAGTTAAGGCTATGTCAATTACGGTCTTGCCATCAATATTAATGGTTTGATCAGCATAGCCGGTGTAAGAGAAACGTAATTGCCTGGCGGTATCGCTGACCACTAGCACGTAGGCTCCGTTGATATCGGCAATTGTGCCATTTGCTGTTCCGACAACCAGGACGTTGGCTCCGATTAGCGGATCACCCGAATCGGCATCCGTGATGACCCCGCTGATTCTGGTTTGTGCATTCAGATGGGCTGAGGCCAACATCAATAGCACCAAAATGACAAATTGATAGAGTATGGTATTTTGCTTCATAATCGTGGTTTGTTTTTTCACTTTCTGAAGCCCAATGATCCAAAAGCCTATCCATTTTCCGCAATTTTACACTACGACAAACCTACTACAGGCAATATTATCTTGTAAGAACACCGTGTTTTAAGGGTTTGTAATGAACTGAAAAGCAGAAGTGTAGGTTTAGTCTGTTGTTTTAAACCCGGTGATATACTTGTTAAGGTCCTCTTCTTTGCCCAATTCCAGTCTTTTTTTAAGCCGGTAGCGGCCCTGCTCCACTGCCCGGGTCGATATGTTGAGCAGAAAAGCAATTTCCTTTGTGCTCAGATTGATGCGGATCAGGGAGCACAGCCGCAAGTCATTTTGGGTCAGAGCGGGATGTTTGGCGAGCAGGGACTGGAAAAAATCCTGATCTACCTGATTGAAGTAAATATCAAAATCTTTCCAATGGTCTTCATTGCGGAGTTCGGCATCAAGTTTTCTGACCACACTGGTCAACGGGGCGCCCGATTGCTGCTGTACTTTTAGCAAATCATCTTTGAGGCCGGTAAGAATTTCGTTCTTGTGAGCCATTTGTACCGTTGAGAACATGAGCTTGGAGGTCTTGGCTTCTATTTCACCCGCCAGTTTTTCGTTTTTTAACCGTAATAATGCTCGCTTATGAGCAGCCTCCTTTCGCTTCAGTATGGTGTATATGGTAGCAGCGATGAAGCCAATGAATAGGAGGAATACTAATGCCCGAAACCAGTTGGTCTGCCAAAAAGGAGGTTGAATATGTACGTTGATCGACGCCATCTGCTCCTGATATTTTACCTTGAAGGTGTAATCCCCCGGGTCTAAATTGGTATAGCTTACCCGGTTTTGGCCAGCTTCTGTTTCCTGCCACTGATCATCAAATCCCTGCATGATAAATGAGTATTGATAATCCATTGGGTTGGTATAATCAATAGCAGAGAAGCTGAACGAGAAGGATTTATCGAGATAGCTGAGTTGTATGTGTTCTGCTTCTTCGATAGGGCGCTCCAGGATTACCCGGCCATCTACCTTTTGCCCGGCTTTGATCGTCTGATTGAAAATTTTAAAATCGGTCAGGATGACGGTGCCAGCAAAAGCTTCGGTATTCAACTGGTCAGTTTGTATGGTATTGAGTCCATTAGTTCCCCCGAAGAAGAGCCGTCCGTTATTTGCTGCGAGCAGAGCAGACTGATTAAACTGATTGGCGTTCTGGGGGGTACGGAAGTCAAAGTTTTGAAAAGCCATGGTTTTAGGGTCGAGGCGGCTGATACCCTCAAAGGTGGTCACCCAGATCATGCCCCGTTCATCTTCAGTAATGCCCATAACGCTATTAGCCACTAATCCTTGACTTTGCCCTATCCGCTTAAACCGGCCATTGCCCAACCATTGGTTGAGCCCTCCCCCCTCTGTGCCGATCCAAAGATTACCCTGACTATCCTGAAAAATGCTCCGGATGGCGTTATTACTGATCGAATAGGGGTCTTCAGGGTTATAGCGAAAGTGTTCAAATTCCTTACGGCTTTCCACCCAGCGGTCAAGCCCCTGATCGGTCGTGCCTACCCATATCTGATCGCTTTGGTCTGCGTAAACGGCCATGACGTTGAGGTCCGCCAGGCTTTTGGGATTGCCGGGCTCGTGGCGAAGGTATTGGTTTTCAAGGGTTTCCGGATCTAGCACCACGATGCCCTCCCCCATAGTGCCCGCCCACAATTCACCGTTTTGGCGTTCTGCAATGGACCAGACGCTATAAGGCGGTCCAAGTATATGCTCAAAGGTTTGACTTTCTGGCTTATAACGATCAAGCCCTGCTCCGAATAAGCCTACCCAGAGCCGGTTTCTGCTATCCTCAAATAGCGCTTTCACTACATTTCCGGCAATGGAGCGTTTGTCATTTGGCTGATGCCTGAATGGAGGTATAATAAACTGGCTGTGCTCCGGGGTAAGCCTGTTGAGTCCGCCCCCATCGCTGCCAATCCATACTACACTGTCATGGGTTTGGGCCAGAGCGAGGATAGAGCGATTGTAGAGGGTTTTGCTGCCTGTCATTCCCGGTGCAAATTGCCTGAACCAGACTTTCCAGGGTTTATAGATGTTGATGCCTCCGTTGTAAGTTCCGATCCAGATATTTCCCGTCCGGTCTTTTTCTATGCAATATAGCGCGTCACTGTTCAGTCCCGTTTTGTTTTTTACCTGATACCTGTATTCAGTTATTTCTTCTGTATCAGGACTATAAATATTAAGCCCACCCCCATCTGTGGCAATGAAAACAGTACCATCTGGCATTTTGCAGATATCTCTTACGCCGTTAGAGCTTAGGGAGCGCGTTTCAAGACCCGGGGCAAAGTGGAGATAGGTACGATCTCTCGTATCCATACGGTACAGACCGGTCCCCTCTGTGGCCACCCATAAATACTCATCGTCCAGCAGGAGCTTTTTTCGGTAACCACTCATATTGGGGTGATTGGGGAGCATGGGGTGGCTCAGCTGGAACCGATGGTCTTCACCAAGTATGTTGAGCCCCCCACCGGCTGTAGCGACCCAAATTGTACCATATTTGTCTTCTTTGATATCGAAAACGACATCGCTGGAGAGTCCGCTATTGGCTTGAGTATAATGGCGGGTCGTACCGTCTGAAGGGGTGTACTGAAGCAACCCGCCTTCAATCGTTGTGATCCAGATCTGGCCTTCCCGATCTTCCAGGAATGAGGTAATCTCGTGGTCTGCAATAAATATATAAGCAGAGTCCTGATTTAGGCTGATAAATCGGTCATTGTGAACCGGCCGATAGTAGATGCCATTCTTACTCGTCCCCACCCATAAATTGCCTTTGCGGTCTTCATATAAGGCAGTGATTTTCGCACCGAACAATCCCAGGTTTTCTTCCTCTTCATTGAGGGACCGAACAACTTCAAAGTTGTAGCCATCATATTTATTAAGCCCGTGCTGGGTGCCTGCCCATATATAGCCATACCGATCCTGAAGCAGGCAATGCACCGTATTATGAGACAAACCGTCACTGATGGTGAGGTGGTCAAAGAATAATTCGTTATCAGGCTGCTGGCTGGTGCCGGCTATCGCAACTATTACACAAAAAAACACCCCCAATAATCGTTGCATGGATCGCTTTTACTGCTTATACAGGTAAGTTGGCTAAGTTACAAGAAGTTAATAAGAGTAGAAGCCAATTTCTACTCTTCGATTTTCAAACTGTTCACTTGATCTCTGTCAGTCCCCTTAAATTTAATAGTACTTTTGAAACAAATATTTTCACATTCTCAGCCTAAATACACCTTGGTACTCCCGGCTGATACGAGGAGTCCTTTCGCTTTTTCTTTAGACACTAGCAGCCTGTCGGAGATGTGCTGATGCGGCGAGAGCGAGCAAATATTGTTCTGAACAAGGCACGAAGAAGGAACATAGCCTGAGCTACGTGACTGATGAGCAACGAAGTGCAGAATAATATTTGCCGTTCGCAGACCATTGAGCGCCTCTCCGACAGGCTGCTAGAGACCCTGAATTTTCAAAGGGAAAAGCAATACCGCCTGATGGAGCTTATGGGCAAAATGGCGGTAATTGTTGATGCTTTATCTCGATCGTCCGGCGATAATCCCGGATATTGTTAGGGTCAAGAGCTGCTCGCCGTTTTGGTATCAGCGAACAAAATGGATGTGAGATGCTTCTTGGTAATGCCCACTCGCAGGGTAAGCTGGGACCATGGAGCTCCTCGGTTCTATAACTGCTGTGGCAGAGCGCTAAGTGGCTGCATGAGCGCATTGTGCTGATATTAAAAGAGTTAGGGCAGTCCCGCCCGCGCAGCAAGTATAACGAACAGCGCAAAAAGCAAATGGATTATTCGAGCCGTCGGCGCAAGCCCTATGAGCTGGAGCGCCGGCGCCGCTGGCAGCTGCTGCACTTGTGCGCTAAGCGGTTGGACAAACTGGCAGCAGAGGCGATATGCGCCACGAACGACAACCGCTCGTACTGCTCGGATGAAGGCATTCGCACAAACTTCAAGCCTAAAGGCCGGCGCACATTGGATGCACAGCTGCGCATGGAAGAAGACCAACAGCGGGCGGAGCTTGGCAAAGCGAGGTTTGCAGAACTGGAAGGAAGCTATGGCAACGACAAAAAACACTACGGCTTGCGCAAGATCAAGGCTCGCAATGAGCATACCGAAATAGCTCTGATGATACTTCATATATCAGGATTAAAAACCTGGATCTTCTTTGGGATGATGACCGCTAATGCGATGAAGGTGGCAAGGCGCAAGCATAAAAGGCTCAGCCGCATCAGGAAAGCACGCGCAGCTTAGGGCGACTATATGATTAAGCCAGGGAGGACGGTCAAGCTATCTCGCATCCTAAGGAAGCAGCCTGAGGATACCCTCAATCTCTTGGGCTCTGACCTGGCAAAGCAGCCAAAAGCTAAGATTCAGCCCTCAATAAGATGCAACCTCGCAAAAAAATCTCGGATTAGGCTGGATAATAAGACCGCAGCAGCCAAATTTTGTTCTGATCAGGGACTCTGAAAGGGATTTTCAGGGTAGGCCCTATATAGGAACTCGGATTCAGGCTGGAACCTGAATAAATAAAATGAACCTCCAAACCAATAATCCGGCATCCTTCAAAAACTAAAGTCCTGAGAAGCCTTCCCGTCGTGAGGGGACGATGTCGGGCGAAGTAAAGGAAGGGGGCTATCGAATCTTTGATCTGCTGGTCAGGCTCAGTAGTGCTGCGCACACCGATGAGACGCGGGCGCTGCTGAGTGAGGTGATCAGGGAGCCGTAAAGCATTAAGGTGTTCCAGCCCCTTCACAGCACCTATGACCAAAATCAGGAGATGGGCATTGGTGGATAGGGAATAGTAAGGAGCCTTCAACCATTGGATACGATTCTTCAAGCTTTAGTAACTTGGCGTGAGAGATCATGTTTGAGTAGTAGCGATTACCATCGTCAGAACCATTAATATGAATAAAGGCCATTTTGAATGGTTTGTTGTGGTCGTGTCGTGGTATAGTTGAGTTTTTGTTGTGGTTATAAATAGCTAAAAACCGTGCAGTAAAACCTAATTTCGCCAGCTGCGTTCCATTCAGGCATCAGGACGTGCAGATGTTTAGTTCATTCTGTGCGTTTGATGCGGGAACAGAATACAGATACCGCCACCTGGATATTCAGGGGCTTTTCTTTGTTTTAATCAACTAAAAGTTTAGAAATTATGAGATCAATTTTTACAAGTATTGTATTGAGCTTGTTTATCCTCCCTGCGCTCTTTGGGCAAAATACAATTGAGGTAAGCGCTTCGGCCGAGTGGAAAGGCTTTATGAATGTTTTCAATTTGGGAGGAGGATACGAATTTGGCTCTGAATGGGGCATTGCAGATTTGAAAACCGTTCTGGACACGGATGCCAATACAGTTACCCTGCAGCCTAATTTTAATACCTACGCTGATAACCCCGGTGATGCATACTGGATTGACCCTGCAACGGGCGAAGGTGCGAAAGTGATGGAGGCTTCCACTTTCATTGAGCCGGGTGCAAGCTTTAATGGCGAAGATTTAACTTTTTCAGGTGCTGTGGTGTCCAACACCATGGATGAGTCTTACGAAGTGAGGTATTTCATCAAGGCGCTCGATCCAAATAACAATTTTTCAGATGCACTCGGAGGTGCGGGGATCATGGATATGCCGGAAAGCGGTATGTTCACAGTAACCATTTCTGGAGATCAGCTGGCTGCTGGTTTGCTTATTCAGTGTGGTTTCAGTGTGACCGGCAGAAATGCTAATCCTGCTAACGAAGCGGCTCTGGGCAGCATCGTAATCAGTGATATGGCCGTATCCGTTGATGGCCTGGTTGAGCAGGAGAACAACATCCGCGTGTTTCCTAACCCTGCGACTGATTTGCTCCTGATTGAGAGCAATTCTACCGTACAAGCCTATGAGGTTGCAACAATCACAGGACAGACCGTACTGATGGGACAGGCAAATAACAATAACATCGACGTTTCCAGTCTGGTAGCCGGAACCTACCTGATCCGCGTACAGGTTGCAGAAGGACAGCAGACCTTGAAGTTCATCAAGCGTTAATCAGCGTTTGTTTCTGAATGGATGGTAAAAAGAGTGCCGTCTCCGTTTAAGATCGGGGGCGGCACTCTTTTGTACAAGGTGGCTTTTGTGGTGAGGTAGTTAAGCGTGACGCCATACTCTGGCTCCCAAAAAGGAAGAGGAGGAAGGCAATACAGCAGTAAAGCCTTGCTCCGCTCTGGTTGTTCTATTTCTAATTCGTGCTCACCGAAATCTTTTCACAAGCTTTGTCTCCGTTTACAGAAAACACCGTGCGCTTATATCCCTCCGGACAGCTCCAGCATCTATTGGTACCTATGTCAAAGAAGTAGCCAGATCCACAGGTTTTAGCACTATTGACCAGCTGGGCATTTTGGTAATCAGCTGGCACGCGCTGTGAGCAGGCTTTGTCAGAAGTGACCGGATAGGCTGTGCGGTTGTAGCCCTGCGGGCAGCTGTAGCAGTAGCCATTGGGGTCTAAAAACTGTCCGCCAGGGCAGTCCGTACCTATTAAGCCACCACCGCGCCCGTGACGGGTAGCGCGGACTAGCTTCTCTCCGCCGGCACGCTCGCAGGCTTTGTCACTCTTTACAGAAAATACCGTACGCTTGTATCCCTGCGGGCACGTCCAGCAAGTACCGCCGTCAATCGGGTCGTAGAAGGTGCCGTTGCCGCAGCCAACCTGGCCTCCCTTTGTGGCAGGCTTATATTCATTGCTTACCGTAATGCTACTGCCGTTTGGAGTATCGACAGATTCCAGGTAGGGCAAGCCGTAGACTTCCACCTCGGCCAGAGAAAGGATGCCCTTTGGGTTTCTTAACTGTATCATTACATAGCGGCCTTCAGCTTGGCCTTCAAAGGTAAGCGGGTTGGTGCCTGTATTGCGCTGGGAGCCTGAGATGAAGCCTCTCCAAGATTCCTGAGCGGTGTTTTTGACCAATATCACGAAGTTATCTAAGCGTTCCTTACAACAGTCAGTGCGGTTCCAAACCCGGATTTTTCTAATGTCGTGCACTTCGCCCAGATCAACGGTCCACCAGGGGTTGTTTGAGCCGCCCCCCTGGGTATGGGTGACCGAGCCGCTCTGCCAGCGGCCATCCGTATTGCCGTCCACGGCTTTTGAAGGTTGGCCGGAGCTGCTGGTGTAGTTACTGGATTGGGTGGCACGCTTGTTGAGTGCTACGTTGTTTTGAGCCGAAAGTCCCATACCCAAAAATAAGATAAAGGCTCCCAGGCAAGTGAATTGAATGAGGTGCTTTGAGGATTGCATAAAGGTTAAATTTTGGTCTAGTGTAAATCTTGAACTCGCTGACAAAGTAATGGGCAATCCTGCTGGGGTAGAACGACAATTGAGAATTTGGAACAATAGGGGAGAATCTGGAAAAATTGACCAATGCTAATTCTTGTCCCTCGTCAAAGGAAGCATCTCAGTAGCTGCTGTATGTATAAAGAGTACCAGCTCCACTTTAAAGCGCCCGCCTTCTGCCGAAACGTGCAGGGTATGCTGGTCAGGCAGGAAAAGCTTCAGGCGTTCCTGTACATTTCTGATGCCAATACCATAGGAAATAGGTTTATCCGCACCTGACCTGGAGGGGGCATAAGTGTTTTCAATGTTGAACCGTATATACGTTTCCCGGATCTCCAATGAGGCATTGACCAATGCCTTTCCTGGACTGTAACTGCCGTATTTAAAGGCGTTTTCAAAAAAAGGCTGCAACAGCATAGGGGGGATAACGATAGTTTGCATTTGCTCCGGAGTGGCACTGTGTTGAAATGTAACCTCAAATTCATCTTGGTAAATTGTGGTATTAAAGTCGAGATAGTTTTCCACAAACGCGATTTCATGCCTTAATGCAATCACATCTTCTTTACCATAGCCCAATAAGTACCCCATCAATTCAGAAAGGCGTAGTAGGGCATGGTCTACACGTTTACTTTCTACGAGAGCCAAATGATAAACCCCACTTATGGCATTGATGAGAAAATGGGGGTCTGTCTGTGCTTTAAGGAATTTCAGCTTTTCCTCCCGGATACGGATGGCATTTTGTTTTTGCTTCAATTCGTTTCGGAGCAACTGTAATTCCAGCTCTTTTTGATTGAACCAACTTTCTATTAAGCGAATAGGGGACGTAATGAAAAAGACGCCTACTGTACCTATGGTCATCCCTAGGTAGTAAGGCGGCAGGAAACCGTATTTTAGAGAGAATAAACCGGCATTGATCAAGCTTGTCTTGGCTTTTTGGGCAGCCCCCTGATTGTAGATATCGCCAAGCAATGTTTTGGCGCTTTCGGAAGTAAGCAAAAAGTAATCCAGCCTGATCCGTAGGTAATTCACTACCACGATGAGCGCAATGATCAGTAAGATGTACGTAAGGTACCTGCCCCTTGAAAAAAACCTGGGATATAGATAGTACAAATTAGGGTAGACCAGCACAGAGAACAAAAAAGCATGCAAGAAAAACCGGACGGTGAGCGCACTGTAATAGCCCCCCAGAGCACCACCTGAAGAAAGGATGTCAAAAATGGCAAAGGATACCCAAAAGAACACATTTGCTAAGACCAGCAAATGCATTTTCGTAAAAATTGAATGACGAACAGGGTTTTTAGTGTCCATTTTTATTGGAGGAGGTGCCAAATTCTCAGTAAAATAGACAAATTCTCATTTTTGCTTAACTATGCTTGCCAGGAATGGTCATATTATGAACTTTATAGCAATTGAAACTCAGCTTTTCCATGCCCGATACGATTAAGACGATACTTATAGATGACAACAAACTGCACTTAAGCAGTTTATTGATCTTGTTGCAACGCAACTGCCCCAAGGTAGAAATTTGCGACACCTGCCGCTCAGCCGAAGAAGGGCTGGAATCTATAAAAATGCACAAGCCAGATTTGGTTTTTCTGGATATCCAAATGGAGACTCCAGTAGCAGGTTTTGAACTCTTGGAACAATTGCCGGAACGGGCTTTCGATGTGATTTTTACCACCCAGCACGATATGCATGCCATGCGGGCTTTTGAGGTCTACCCTATCGACTTTCTCGTCAAGCCTATTGATCCCAGGCGGCTGGTCAAGGCTATGAGCATTATTGAAGAGCGGCAACTACCCTTGGTTTCAAATGCCTTGTTGAGTGAAATAAAAACGGTATACCAAAACCCGGAAGTACCATCGCCACAGGTTTCAGTGCCTACCATGGAAGGCTGCTCTTTTGTCAAAGCCGCAGATATTATCCGGTGCCAGGCAGCTACGGAAAAAGGCAACCAAACGCTTTTCTACCTGAAAACGCAGAAGAACCCCATCCTTTGCTCGAAAACCCTGAAAACGGTTGAGCAGGAACTGCTGAAAGGGCACGCTTTCTGCCGTATCCATCAAAGCCACCTCGTAAACCGGCTGCACCTGAAAAACTACATTAAAGACGGTGGCAGCCCCCCTGAGCCGGCTGGAAAAGATAAGAAGGCCGCCGGAGGATGGGTCATTACAATAGATCAAGCCGTCCTGCCTGTTTCTAAAGCAGGAAAACAACGATTGCTCTCATAAGCTTTTCTCCACCTTCGACTATCCTCTGATCAGCCTTGGAGAGGCTTAGAACGAAAATGGGTACGGAAGCTATCAGCGAAACGCAGCCCTTGCCCTTTTTCCCTACCTTTGCCCCTCATGACCTACCTGAACCATAGCTTATTGGGTTGTGTGGTGACCATGCTTGCCATGCTGCTGCCCGGTATGGTAAACGTAACGGCTGCCCGCGAATACCTGCGGCGGGGTGCCCGTGCAGCCTGGCGCTTTAACCTCGGTGCTTCAGTCGCTGTGTTTATCCATGCCTATATCGCCATTGTCTTTGCCGGGCTGCTGGCCCGCGAACCGGCCTACCTCAGCTATCTGCGGCAGGGGGCCATACTGCTGTTTCTGGCGTTAAGTGCTTTTTTTGGCCTGCAGGCTTTGCGGAAGCAAACGATTCAGGCGAGTGAGCAGAAGGGGCAGCCGTTGCTGAAAGGCTTTTTTGTTTCCTTATTCAATCTGGTTAACATCCCGGGCATGTTCGCGCTGACTACCGTATTGCGGGCGCGGGATTTACTCATCTTTGCATCGCCTTACCGGTTTTTCTACGTTGCGGGAACGGCGGTAGGTGCCTTCGCCATGCTGTCGCTCTACATCCTGGCCGCCCGTCGTATTGAACAAACCGGACCAGCTTTCTACCAAAGGCTGAATGCCGGGCTGAGTGGATTATTCCTGCTCCTGGCACTTATGCAGGTGGGGCAAATGTGGGGTTAGCTTTCGTCTAGAACGCCGCTTCCAGCCCAATAACAAATTGCCGGGCAGGCAGGTAATAATCCAACCGGTCAACGCCTGCTACCAGAGGTGTACGTTGTTCCGGCGATAAGGTGCCGCCAAAAATGGTCGTTCCCGGGTCTTCCAGTACCGGCTCGGGGTCTATTCCGGAGTAGCGGGAGGCGAGTAGAATGTTGCGCGCAGTCAGCGACAGCCTAAGGTGAAGTGCCTGCTTGCCTGTTTTAGACCTAAAAGTTTTAGCTAGTTGAAAGTGGTCAAGCTTGATAAAGTCCGCTCGCTCCACGTAATAGGAGGAAAACTGATAGGCATTCAGGTTTTCCAGGACTTGGTTACTTTGGAATAAGTTGTAGGCACTTCTGCCGTCTGAGGGGCGGGGCTCAAAGCGCAACCGGTGCATGTTAGCCAAGCTATGCCCCAAAGCACCTCGTAGCAGGGCCCGGGCCTCCCAGCTTCTCCATTTTATCCGGTGGGACCACCCCCAGTCCAGGGCGGGCAGCCCGTTGCCTAATTCTGTCAGGTCACTTTCCGGCTGCCCAAACCAATCAGGCTGCCGGTTGATTGCCCCATCGCCGTTCAAATCTTCAAAAACCGGAGCGCCTTCTGCATCAACGGTTCCTGTGAACTGAGGGCCTGCCAGCTCGCCCAGCTGTCCGCCATTCTGCATTACGACAACAGGTGTACCGTAAATATTGCCGGGTACAACGAGGAGGGAAGCGGATTCAGCGCCTGTTTCCTGGTATACAGACCGGTAGGTGGTACCTTGCAAGCCTGTGCTGTAGGCAAAGCCGGGGCGCTCCCAAAGGGTAAGCTGCAGGCTGAGGTCCAGCCCAGTCGTTCGAAAAGCGTTTTGATTAGTGTATGGGGTGTTAAAAACAAAGTTGCCGCTGATCCAGTCGCTGACCGTCCGGGTATACCAGTCGATTTGGGCCCTTAGCTTGCCGGCCCGCAGGGTCAGCCCGATATTGAATTCCTGCTTTTGCTCCCAGCCCAAATCAGGGTTGGCGGCATGAATAACGGTGGTGTCTACAAAACCATTAGGATAGGCCGTAGTCCGAATGCGTTGTTGCGACAAGCCCGCTTCGTCTGGCAGGGCGCCGGTAACGCCAAAGCTGGCGCGTACCAGGAGTTGTTCCAGGCCTGATGAGGCAGGGTTGTTAATCAGTTCGTATCCAGCCCCTACTGCCGGGAACAACCCCCAGTTGTTGTCGTTGCCCAGCTTGCTCGACCCTTCGTAACGTAACGAGGCATAAGTGTGCAGGCGGTCCTTTACCGTCAGGTGCATCTGCCCGAAGAATGCGGATACTTTCTCTGACCAGCCACTACTGACCGTATCCGAGCGGTAGGTGCCCTCCGCCCAGTCTCCGTAGCCGCTGATTTCCTTGTTAGACAACAGGCCGGTATCTGTGAATCCGAAGAGCTGCAATTGGTCAAAAGTATGTGCGGTATTGGAGTATGACGTTCCACCGGTGAGGCGCAGTGCCAACTTATCGGTGTGTTGCTGGTAATGCACAAAGACTTCGTAAAGCGATAGCGCAGCACTTTCATCGGTCAGGTCGGCCCGCCCGCGCCTTTCCTCGTAGGGGCTGTAGGCGCTGCCGCGAAATTGGGACTGAGGGCTGTAGAAGGCCCGTTGGTTATTGAATTGATTCTGACAGGCATAGCGGGCTTGCACCGACAAGCGGTCGCTGAACCGGTATTGCGCAAGGGCGGAGGCTTGCAGGACTTCAACTAATCCCATATTTGAGTTCTGTTCCACGATAGCTTTAGGGTTGAAGGAATCAAATAGCCCGGGCGTTTCAAAATAGCCCCCAAACAGGTCCGTATCGTAAGGGAAGGGAGCGTTGGCGGCGTCGAGCGGGATTGTCGGATTGAAGGCAGCTGCGTAGCGGAAGGCTTCCGGGAATCCCAGTTGGCTGTTGCGGTTGGTATAGGCCGCATTGACTTTGACATCCAGGGCATCCTTCAGGAAAGACCGGTTGAGGTAAGCGCGCAGGTTGGCTTGTTCGAAGCCGGAACGCTGTAGCACTCCTCCGATATTCCGGAAGTGCCCGCCCACGCGGAATTGAGTCCCTTTTTTTAACCCGCTGACCGACAAGCTGTGTGCCTGACTGCTGCCATCGCGTTGCACTTCGTCTAACCAGTTGGTAGAGCTGCCGAAATCCCAGTGCCCGGCTTGCCGGAAAGCAGCCGCATCCATGCTCGGGAAGCCCTCATAGGGGGTGGATAACGCTAGCTGCCCGGTATAATTTACAGTAAGAGTATCCTGCCGGAATGCGCTGCCCCTGGTCTGCACCAGGATGACACCATTGGATGCACGTATGCCGTAAAGCGCTTGTGCCGCTCCATCCCGAAGCACCGTCACGGAGGCAATATCCTCCGGATCAAGGCTATACCAGGAAGCTCCCGCAATACCATCTATCACCAGCAAAGGCTGCTGCTGTGAGTAGGAAGACAATCCTCTGATCCGAAAGAGCGGCAATGCATTAGGGTTGCCGCCCCGGTTGTAAATCTGAACGCCCGGTAATTGCCCCTGTAGCAGTTCAGCCGGGTCTGAAAGGAGCCCCTGATTGAAGCTTGCTGTGTCAGTAGTAGCCGTTGCCGTGACCTGCCCCAGCGGTTGGCCAACCGTGTATCCCCATACGTTGTTGGTGGTTTTTTTCGCCGGCCCGGCATCCTGTGCAGGAAGGCTTAGAATGCATAAGAAAAAGGCACACACGATATACGCTGATGTACGGAAGTGTATGTTGTTGGGGATATAGGAAAACATAAGGTTGTGTTTTTTCTCAATTCAATATACGGTGTTTGAGTTACTTGAATCTACGTGATCGATGGTCATGGTGCAGCCTTATTTGTCAGCCTTTTTTGAAGATCGTGCTCAGCTCCGCTTTCATGGCTGGCCTCCTGGGGTAACGGGCTAACAGCCTGGATGCCAGTTCTTCGATTGCCGGCTGGCTGTTTACAATATCGGTCTTTACTTTGAGGAGTAGCTCCGCCAGGTCTCGGTACTCCTTCCGGTTGCTGACCTGATTGCCTATTAATTTGCGTACAGCTTTCTTATAATTCGTCCGGATGTCGGTAGCACGGCCTGAGTCCGCAAAGTACAGCATGAAGCGGTTTTTGAATTCCCAGTCTTGCTCAATCAGGTGTTTTACAAATGCGCGGAGTTCTTCATTGGTTATACGTTCCAGTTGGTCTGAGGCGTTCAGGGCAGCTCGCGGCGAGTTTTCAGTTCCCGCATCCAAAGCAGCTTTGATGCCATACAACATGGCTACCTGATGCTTGCATACCGGCCCATAGTCATAGGGGCAGTCGCAGTGCATAGCATCAATGTTCGTACCTGTCATTTGAACCGATACCTCATATTCTGCACTTCCAAATACAATGGCATGCCAGTGCCCTTCCCCAATCTGCTGCAGGTCCTTCACAGCACCGTGGTGGAAATAGGTCCATCCTCTTTCTTTGATATGTGAGGAAACGGAAAATTCAAAGTCTTCTAAACTAAGCATAAGTATTTTTTATCAGGTCTTTCTTGTGCTTACCGCACGCCCGCTTCCAGTAAAATGATGGACCGCTCCGATGCATCTATCCGTGCTCGTACGCCCACCGGGAAAGTGCACTGATGGTCAATATGGCCAAATGGAAAACCATAAGCGGTTGGGGTGGCAGTAGGCCGTAGTTGTTCCTTCAGGGTTTCGGACAAGGTCAGGGAATCACTGCCTTCCGCTTTGGCGCAGTCGGCAAAAACGCCAAGCGCTATTCCATTAGCAGCTTTTAGCGGCCAGGCCTGCCGTAGCTGGGTGAGCATGCGGTCCACCCGGTAGGGCGCCTCCCCAACATCTTCCATAAACACAATAGCACCGGTTGGGTCAGGTAAATACCCGGTGCCTGCCATAGCCGACAGCAAGGACAGATTGCCGCCCATCAGCACGCCTTCTGCCTGCCCTTTGCGGATGACCTCCGGCTGATAAAGCGGATCATCGGAAGCTTCGTTGCCTTCGGATAAGGGGATAGAGTAGGGGGCTGTCCCGTACATCAGTACGGCTCGCACCTGTGCTTCGGTGTAGGCCGAAAATTCGGAAGCGCCCACCGGGCCATGGAAGGTCACCAGACCCGTCTTGTGGTAAATGGCATTGAGCAGGGCGGTGATGTCGCTGTAGCCAATCAGGATTTTTGGGTTTTTGCGGATGAGCCCGTAGTCAATCTTGGGCAGCAGGCGGGTACAGCCATAGCCGCCACGGGCACACCATACGGCATCAACGGAGCGGTCGGAGAACATCATATGCAGGTCATCCAGGCGTTGCTGATCGGTGCCGGCTACAAAGCCGTGCTTCGCGCGGATGTTTTTGCCCATTTTTACTTTCAGCCCAAGCTGAAGCATATTGGAAACCGCCTTGTCCAGCGATTCGTCACTAATGTAGCTGCCGGGGGTAATGAACCCGATGGTATCGCCCGGGCGCAGGCGTTTGGGGAATATACGCTTGGTGCGCGGGGCCGTAAAATGGGGGCTGCCCGCAAGCAGGGGAAGGGCCAGGGCTTTCCGGGAAAAGGATCTGCGGTTCATCGTTTTGGTCAAAAAGATAGCCTTATTCCGGCAAAATCCAATCCGATGGTGCCCAAAACGACCATTCCAACTGCGTGAGGTCCCGCTCCGGGTCGATGTAATCGTGATAGTCGCGGTAGTTAAGCTTGCAGCGGATGTTGGCATAAACAGCGACTTCCTGCCCTTCTGTCTCAAATTCCTTTTCCAGGAAGTGGGCAAACTGCAGGATCATATCCGGATGGGTGTATAGCTTGCGCTCCTGCCGCTCTGAGAGGTAGTCTCTGGACCGGACGATTGTTTTTTCCCCGGTATTCTGATTGACAACCTGGAACTTTCCAAAACCAATTTTAGAACGCAGCATCATTCGCCACGAATAGCGGTGGCCCTCTTCCGTCCAGGCTACATCGCCAGGGTAGAGGTGGTGGCGCAGGGGCAGCAGGAGATGAATCGCCATCAGTACGCCAAGTCCGCTGAGGATAAGGGTGCGGTTGCGGGGGGCGGCCTGCCACATTGGAATCTTTTCAGTACTGCTTTGTATCCTCGATATCCAGGCATTTTGTTGCTTGTTGAGCCAATCCCACCGGTCGGCCAGCCAATGCATGAAGCGGCGCGGGAAATCCGGCGCAAAATACAAGGCGGTCAGGGTAACGGAGAGGAAAGGGAAAATACCGATACTAAACACCAACAGGTTCATAAAATGAAAAAACAGGACGGCTGCAAACGCCCATGGGCGGGTCTTTCGAAAAACCAGGAAAAAGACCACGAACAGGTCCAGTAACAGTCCCCCGTATGCCATGAAGTAGGCCATCCACTCCTGCTCCAGCAAGAGGCCGATTAACGGGTGGCCGGTCCGGTACCCAATCCACTGCTTGAGGGGGATGGCATGGAGCCAGTCGCTGTTGAGCTTGGCAATGCCGCCAAAAAAGTACACTATGCCCATGAGAAACTGCGGGATGAAGAGGCACCAATAGGGAGCTGTATCAGACTTGAGGTCCGGGTTCTTTTTGACATCAAGGGACAGCTGCCGGTCCACGGGCAGGAAAATCATCAGAAAACTGATCCAGCAAAAGAGGTAGCCGTGATTAAGGTAATGCGCTTTCTCCAGAAAATAGGTGTAGGTAAACCCAAAGGCAAAAAGGGTTGCTGAAATGCGGTACCACTTGCCCAGCGCCACCAGGATGGCACAGGCACAAATGCTTAGAAGCAGGATGGACATGAAGGGCTCAGGCAAAGGCTTTACCCATTCGAAACCGTAATACTTAAATTGAAAAGCTTCCGGGGCGAAGGCCCCTTTCATCATGTGGTAGTAAATCCAGGTACCGAAAACATCGGCAAACCCCAGTATGCCAAATATGATACGGAGTAGAATGAGGGAAGCAATGTCTACAGGTTGGAACAGGCGCTGCATGGGATGTCGGGTTGAACAACCCTAAAGATAGACAATTCCCGACGCATCAAGTCTAATGAAGATGGCAGCCTAGAAAAAAGCGATAAAGCGAAACGAGCAACCCGGCATCCTGTAACAGTGAGTCTGACAATAGTTTATCTAAGGGTCCAGCGAAAAAGAACTTCCCCATTTGATACGGCTATTTTCACCCCAGCCTTCGTTGCTCATCACTTACGTAGCTAGTGGTTCAAGTTGTAAGTAGATACACAATTTAGACGTCGTCATTTTTCGTCTAATCGAGACGGAGGTTCGGGATCGTAGCCAAAGCTACGAAGCTCGGTTCTCCGGGGAAGAGTAGGCGGAAAAGGAGAAGTGTAAATGTGGAGATATTTGCGACATGAACCACTAGGCTATGCTCGTTCTTCGCGCCTTGTCTGGTGTAAAAATAGCTCGCCTGAAATGAAGACCTTATTTTCCGCTGAACCCTAAGTGTATGTTTGGAGGTGCACTTCGGCTGATAACCAAAGCCTTGTGAATCCCGGTAAAACCGGGAACGTCATGGAAAAATACTTATTTGACGCGCCAAACGCGCATTTTTCCATCTAGCCATAACCACAACTCTTTGATTATCAACTCTCGTTTGCTCCAAACATACACTAAGTGGATACTCTAATTAAAGAAATAGCGCAAGTATCCAAAATCGTAGCGTCGCTGCCCAGGGTTTGCCAAATTACCAGTCCCATTGCTTTTTCCTCACCTTCCGGGAAAAACAATTTCATCTTCCCTACCGTACCGGGGTGATAAGATTGGCATTCCGGGTGCTCTCCCTGATGGAAAACATTGTACAGGCTCAAGTTGACCTCCTCGCCGCCTTCCTGCCTCATGATATATCCAGTTTCATGGCCGTAGTAGCCTGATCGGTCATATCGGCCTGTGAACTGCCCTTCTCCGTTAGGTGCTTCGATAATTGGAAACTTGAGGGCAAAAGTATCCGGGGTGTTATTGGTTAGCGCGGTGCACTTGCAATCGCTGGTGGCGTAAAAGACTATTTCTTTGCCCTTGGATACAGTAATGCAAATACCGGTTTGAGTGCGGTAATCGTTGTTACTCTCTTCCGGCAGGTCGCCAATAAGAACATAAGGCTCCGGGCACCCACATTCTCCATCAGTGTAGTAAAAATAGCCGCCTCCACATGGCCTCCCATCGGGTACTAAGGCGGCTCCATCTTCTTTATTTTTGTCGCAGGCAAGCAGCAGGCTTGTTGCCAGAAGTATCAGCGTAAGTTGATTGATTGGTTTCATTCTATAGTTATTTAAGTAGGGCAGCGACCCTCCGGTCGCTGGCTGTCATTCAAAATTTTGATTTTGACTCCTTAGTAACCAGCTCCGAAGAATAGCTTTTGAGTGGTAGCGCTATTGCCATTATGGTAGCGGACCAGATAAATTCCGGTGGGATATCCTGAGTTAGATATACGTTCCCGCAAAAAAGCTTCTATTTCTCCAAAGTTATTAAAACCTTGATTGTTGAATTGCCGTAGCACTCTGCCCTGTATATCCAGCAAAGCAACCTCGGTGATGGAATTATGACCAAAGCTTACCAAACCGTTGGAATCATGGCTTCTCTCTATCACAGGCACGCTGCACTCTGGTCTTTCAGTCGGCACGGAACAGGTGCCAAACTCTCCATTGCTGATGTCGCCATCAGGAGTTGAAAAAAGCGTGCAGCCTGGAAAAGTCATAAGAGAGCCATTTAGAAACTCCTCCAGCGTTGATTGCAGATTAATCTGCTCACCTGACCCTCCGGGCATTAGTGTCGAACCGGCGTAAGATGCGCCCCAGTCGCTACAGCAAGATACATTTGGCTCTTCCGTACTCCCCGGAAAAGTCTGTACAGTCATGGCGAAGCTGCTTTGTATTCGGGCTTCTGATTGCCAGCTGCGTTGACCTTCAGCTCTCACAATACCACTGGTTCTTATGTTAAACCAAAGCTCCTCATTTGGGTGTAAAGTAAAATCCTCCTTGCCATCCACACCGTAGAATCTGGTGTCAGTGTCACAAGGCATATCAAGGAATCGCTCAGTCGTAATCCAATTGGAAATTGATGCAATCAAATCAGGTAACTCTGTATCAGAATTGATAATATCTCCAACTTCCCCATCTCCCGATATGAAATTTTCAATATCTCCTAGCGTTACGTTTCCAAACAAATCTTCCATTACAGCATTGAAAGCCTCTTGCCATTCAGGATTTAACTCAGTGCCACATTCTGCTCCAAATGCCCAGCGGTTAAAGTCCATAATCACCGTTTCATTATCGGAGCCAGCGTTGTCGCCTGCCTGTCGGGTTTCTTTGGTTACGATGACAAAATCTTCGGCATAGGCAGCTGATTGGCGCCTTCTGTTACAACTAAAGGCACTGCTGCGAAGACGTTCTGCACGTGCTGTAAGAGCATTTCTGTACTCGTAATCGAATAGTATTTTCTTGCGGCAGTCACACCGCTCAGGTAACTGGTTTCCATTATTACATAGTAAGGATACTGCTATCCTGCCATAGCTGCCTGCTTCTCCCAGTAATTCTACATCCTCAGCCTCATCAATGTCAGGCCGTGCGTCACCTTGGTGATTGGCAGACATGGAATGCTCCTGATCGCAGTCGGCTTTCCATCCACTTGTGTATACAAAAACTTCCTTTGCAGCACCTTTGACTTGGTACCAATGGAGTTTATTGACATTAGTTGCTTCTGAATAGTTGTCACCATTATTGTTAGTTACAGGCACAAAGAACTCTTGACCAGTTAATTCTGTAGTTCCAGCTGTCGGGCTCGCAGATGCAGAAAGCTTAACAAACGAACACTCACATTCGTCTTTTCTTGACTGGGGCTTTTCAAAGGCAGTAGGGATCAAGTCGCTTTCAACGGGAGTAGAATAGCGGTCTCCCTGCATGATATATTGTTGATAAAAATTTAGCTTTTCAAAAGGGTGTATTTCTATGTTCGATTCGCTATTCATAAATTCGTGAAGTGCAAGAGCGTTAGAAGTGTCTTGAGCAGCAAAGGATGACGCTAGCAGAAACATTTCTTCCGAAAATACTTCTGTGATTCCCTCTTTGTGGGAATGAAGCTGATCATCTGTATAGAACGTTAAAAATGGTACGATCTCACCGCAACTGTTGGAGCCGCTAAGGATATAATTTTTGTCAAAAGGTAAATTTCTAATAGTTATAGCTCCGTCACCAGACAGCGGAATAGCTACAGGTTGATCCTCGGAGCCATCAAGGCTTAGAAAAACAGTATTTACTTGAAGGTCATACAGCTGCACGTAAATGGAAAAGCCTTCTTGATAAAGGACAGGCACAACCTTCCTGACGCCAAGAGAATAGCAGTTTAAAGCCTGCTCCTCAATCCTAAGCATCAATGAGTCGAATCTTTCAGCCATGCCGAGGCTGTCAACCTCATACCCCAGACTATCAAAGGGCTCAGTCTGAGAATTTGCATGGTAAGGGCATAATGCAATGACAAAAGAGCAAATAAAAAATGCTTTTACCATTCCCTTAAACAGGGAGGACCTGTGATTTAGCGTAGTGATCCAGTGATCCATTGATCCAAAATAGATTAGTGTTATCCATAAAAGATGAATTTGAAATAAGGAATTTGAATAATAAACCAAAGCTCGACTAAACCGCGAACAAATGAAAGACCCCAGTATTGAACCAATTTGAATTAATTGGAAATCATTGGAAAATATCAGAAATGCCAGGTATCTGTTATCCCTCTTGCACGGCAATAAGCCAAGACCTTTGGTTTAATCTTTCTCGCCTCAGCTTCCTGTAAGCAGGTTGGGATGCCCAGATGAGCATAAATCTCGATTTGCTTGGCGATACTGATCAACTGCCGGGCAGGCAGCTCAATACCTATAGCTTTTAAGCGATTGGAAAGTGTACGGGTAGAAAAGCCATAAAGCTGAGCTAGCTGGATTCTGGTTTTTGGAGTCATAGCGAACGCGTTTGATTCTCAAACTAAAATAATGGTTATTGTTGACATATGCAAGTTTCAGGTATGGGGTCTGATGTATGTGCTGCAGGCTTATTACAATTAGATAGACGAGCAAGGTGTGCATAACAAATTGCACTTTTTCCTGGATAAGCTGGAGCAGAGCGGGAAGCTCTACCCCAGCAGCCATAGGGCTTAAATGCAGAGGGTTGCCTTTGTGTTTTGTGCAATTTGTTATACACACACGAGCAAGGGCAAAAGTAAAGTCATTCCCTTTTCCTCTACTTTTGCCTCCCATGACCTGCCTGACACATAGCTTACTGGATTGTGTGGTGACCATGTTCACCATGCTGCTGCCCGATGGTAAGCGTAACTGCTGCCTGCGAATAACTGAGGCGGGGCGCCAGTGCAGCATTGCGCTTCAACCTCGGTGCTTCTGTAGCCGTGTTTATCCATGCCTATATCGCCATTGTATTTGCCGGGCTGCCTCAACTATCTGCGGCAGGGGGCCATACTGCTGTTTCTGGCGCTAAGGGCTTTTTTCGGACTGCAGGCTTTACGAAAGCAAACGATTCAGGCGAGTGAGCAAAAAGGGCAGCCGTTGCTGAAAGGCTTTTTTGTTTCGTTCTTCAATCTGGTTAACATCCCGGGCATGTTCGCCCAGACTACTGTGCTGGGGGCGCTTAACATCGAGCGACAGCTGCCGGTTGACAGGGAGGAAAATCATTAGAAAAGCGATCCAGCAGAAGAGGTAGCCATGGTTGAGATAGTGGGCCTTTTCCAGGAAATAGGTGTACGTGAAGCCAAAGGCAAACAGCGTCGCCGAAATGCGGTACCACTTGCCCAGCGCCACCAGGATGGCACAGGCACAAATGCTTAGAAGCAGGATGGACATGAAGGGCTCAGGCAAAGGCTTTACCCATTCGAAACCGTAATACTTAAATTGAAATCCTTCCGTATAAAAAGCGCCTTTCATCATGTGGTAGTAAATCCAGGTGCCGAAGACATCCGCAAAGCCCAGTATGCCAAATACGATGCGGAGCATAATGAGGGTAGCAATGTCTACAGGTTGGAACAGGCGCTGCATGGAGTTCGGGTTGTCTGTCCTTAAAGATAGGATTTTCGAGCCGGGGCAAGTAACTCCAGGGTAAAAATGTCTCAAAACTGGTCAGCTGGTTTTCTTATTTTCGCACTCAAATCAGAAACTTATGCTTCGTTTACTCCTCCTTTTGCTTTTTAGTGCCCATTTTGCCTTAACGGTTTCCGCCCAGAAAAAGGACAACGTCCCGGCGGACCACCCCTACGTGATCCTGATTTCCTGTGATGGCTACCGGTGGGATTATACCGCCCGCTTCCGCCCGCCGAATATCACCAAACTGATAGCCGGGGGCGTGCAGGCGTACTCCATGATCCCGAGTTTCCCCTCCAAGACCTTCCCTAATCACTACGCCATTGCCACCGGGCTGCTACCGGAGCACAACGGCCTGGTCGATAACACCTTTTACGACCCGGAAAGAGCACAACTCTACCGCATCAGCAACCGGGATGCCGTGGAAGATGGCAGCTGGTATAACGGAACGCCCCTTTGGGTGAATGCGGAGCAAAACGGGATGAAGGCGGCAAGTTTCTTCTTTGTGGGCTCGGAAGCCGATATTCAGGGCGTGCGGCCGAGTTACTATTATCCCTACGACGGTAGTGTCCCCAATGAAGACCGGGTACAGCAGGTCCTAGACTGGCTGGAGTTACCGGAAGCGGAGCGCCCGCATATGATCACCCTTTACTTCTCTGATATGGATGACACCGGCCACCGTCATGGTCCTTCCGACGATGAAGCTATCCGCGCTGCACTGATGAAGCTGGACTGGGCGTTGGGCGAGTTATTTGACGGTGTGGAAGCCTCGGGGCTACCCGTGAATATCATTATGGTCTCAGATCATGGCATGATTGATGTCGGCCCTGAAAAGCTTGTCAACATCGATCCCCTGCTGCAAGACAGCCGCTACCGGGTAGCCAACAACGGTGCTCTGGCGCATATCTACATGGAGGACGGTGCGGACCCTAAGGAAGCATTAGCCTTCATGAAAGAAAAATCAGAGGGGTTACCGCTGGAGGTTTACCCCATCGCAGAATTCCCACACTACAGCGATAAATCTGACCCCCGCCTTGGCGATTTTATCCTCTACCCGGAGTATGGCTACTACCTGGCCGACAGCCGCCGTATTCAGTTGGTCAAAAGCGGGAAATTTTCTCAGGGCGGCGAGCATGGCTTCCACCCGGAGTTTCCGGAAATGCACGCTATTTTTTATGCCAAAGGCCCGGCATTTCGGCAGGGGCTTACCATACCTTCATTCCGTAATGTGCATGTCTATCCTCTGGTTTGTGAAATCCTGGGCTTGCCGGTGCCGAAAGGTATTGACGGGCAGTTAGAAGTCCTGCAAAGCACGCTAAAGTCTAAAGTAGGTAAATAAAAAAGCAGGCCGTATAAGTTCGACCTGCTTCCGAAAGTGTGTTTAGTTTTTTAGGGTAGAAAACCGGCTTCCCATTTCTGGTCTGCCGGATAAACTGAGTGTATTTAATTTTTTCAGTAGCCCTGATGACCAATGCGGTCATCAGGGAGTCAACTGAGAGACATTATTTAAATAATGCTCCACTAAACATACAGTTAAGTGTCTGGGTAGAGCTACTGATAAATTAGGGTTTCATTTTAATTTGTTCCTAATTAATTAATATTTAAAAATTTGTTTATCAGGGTATTAAATTTTATTTTGTTCTATTATTAATTTCGGAGTTATGCGGAAAAGTAAGCTATATGAGGTTTTTGAACGGCTAAGCCCGGCTGAAAGGTGTAGCTTTTTATCAACAATGAAACTGAAGGAAAACAACCTGTCACAAAATGACCAGGATTTGGTACAACGGTATACAGAAGAAATCGTCAACCGAAGGTTTCCTCAGGGCGAGGCTGCGTTCTGGGAAGCCAATGCAATGAAGCCATTGGCGGCTAATAAATTTAAAACCCGTGTACTGCGGGCTCTGGAGCGGTATCTGCTGTTGGATGCACTGGACAAAGAACCCCGCCTCAGGCATATTCTGTTGGCGGGTAAATATGATCACCTGGGGCTTAGAAAACACCTCGACTACCATTTGCGGGAATTGGAAAAGGAGCAGTACAGTCACGAAGAACAAATCATTGGCCCTTACTTGGGAGAGACGCTTGGGCAGCATATTTTGATAAAAGCTAGGTCTGAAGAGGAAAGGAGTAATGCTCAGCTGGGGTATGCAGATATGAGAAAGTGGGGCAGCGCGCTGGAAAAATTTAGTGATTACATGCGAATGAGCCTTCTTTTAGAGACCTATAATCGGATTAAAGTATACGGAGGAGAAGAAGAGAATGTTGAGGATATCCGCGAGAAGATTCAAACTATAGTAGGGCAGACAAAAGATGAAAATATTAAATACTTTGGTCAATTGGTTCGAGTCCTTGACCAATGCCCTCCGGAAGAATATCTGGAAATAGCTAAGGAACCAAACGGTTTTGATAAAGAAGTAGCCAATGTTTACCAAAAACAATATTGGGCAACCTTATTTAATTACTGTGTTGACCGATTAAACATCAATAAAGACCGCCGGTTTGCCGGAGAATTGGTTAAAATCATTAAGCAACTTGAGGACCGTAATCTCCATTTGAATGACGGCCACACGATACAGCTGGCTAGAATTAATGGTGCCATGAGTGCGGCAGTGATATCTGGGGAAATAGGCTGGTTTTTAGATTTTCTGAATCGGAACTGGGATAAAGTAGCCTTGGCTTCAAGGAAAGAACGGGATGCATACAGGCATTTTTCATTGGCTTATTCAGCGCTGTATCGCGGGGATATCTCTAACGCGCACCAATACATTCATATTTTTCAGCGCTCGGTACTCTACAGTAAAACCAGCTACTCTAATTTTGCCATGAGAATTGGTTCTGATAAGGTTTTGAGCAAAATTTATTTCGAAAATCAGGAGTTTATAGCTTTGGAGCGTCAAATCCGAAGCGTTAGGGGGTACGTAACCCGCAGTCAGTATCCACCACATGTACAACAAGGATTAATGAGCTTTTTTGACGATTTGCTGAGTTGTAGTCAAAACAGCCAACCCTTTACCAGTGAACGGATACAAGGCTGGCCGCTGATTGATCAGGTCTGGGGCGAACAAGTGCTGGCCAAGGGTAAAGGGCCTACTTTGTAATACCTCCGCTAAAGGATCCGGCATCTGTAGTAACAACAACGGAATAAGTCCCGTTAGCCAGGAGCGAGATGTTATTCCTGCAAACAGAGGCTCCACAACCGGTAAAAGACATCACGACCATTGCACCGTCATAAACCTCAATAGTGAGAATATTCTCGCTCGGGTCGTTGGTAGTAGTAAGTAGTACTACAACGTTTTCTACAGTAATACTCCCTCCAAGCGTCTCCTCTGATTGCAAGTGGTTGGATGCATAAGGATTAGCAGTTGCAGCTAGCCCCAAAATCGTAACGAATAGCAATAGTGTTTTCATCATTAGTAGGTTTATAATGAAAGAATAGGTAGTACAGGCCTGCCCGGTGTGGTCTTGCCGTTGGGCAGGCATCGCAGGTTAGATAGGTTCGGCTTTTTGAGCCGTTACCTAAGCCTGTTTAAGCTTGGTGTACTTCTTTTGTAGGTAATTGCTATCCGTTTGCACTGTGGGTTTTACATCACATACATTGTATACTGGTTTGTGGGCATAAGCCAGGCTGTTGACAGCGTTGCGCTTGCCCTGTCAGGGGCTTGATTCCAGGCTTTTGGCATAAAGAGTTCAGCCCTGAGCAGGCGCATGATTCTGACTCAGCGTAGTAATCCGGTAAATTTTGTTGCGTTGGTTTTCCGCTTTAAGGCGTACTGTGGCATTGCACAGTAATAGGTGCAGATATAGTAGCCTCTTGTATGTTTTTAGTAAAATGACTAGGTAAAAAGATGAAAAGTAAATACTTAATCTTTTTTACCCGTAAGAAATGGTGAGATAATTGCAGTGTTGTTAGTGTCAACGGCAAGGGAAATGAAAGCGTTCCCAACCAATCATGATTTTTTGAAGTTTTTTCGTTCAGAGGAAAAGCCAGTAAGGCTTCTGCTTTTCGCTAAACCATTTAATAGAAAGCGGAGACTGACCTTCCAGCCAGCCTCCGCGATAAAGTGCTACATCATTCTCTCTTGCAGAGCAGTTTTTCTGCCTGCTTTGCGGGTACTTACTTACAATCATTCCGCCTCCAGCGCCTGCCGTATCCCCGCCAGCCCTTCATTAAAGGCATCCATCTGAGCGATGACCTGTGCCATGCGGTCACTTCCGTCCGCCCCGCCGAAGCGCTGCTTTTTCCGGAATGCCGCTTTAATTGCCGACCAGCGCTCTGCCTCTTCGGGGCTCAGCCAACCGAGCAGTTCCTTCAGCTTGAGGAAATTAGCCTCTGCGTCTGCGGTCAGCGTTTGCACTTCGCCTTCATAGTGGGCGAGGAGCAGGGTACGCAGCTCCGACTCGTTCATGATGGGGGCGATTTTCTCCGCCAGCTTGTTCATGTTGCGGTAGGAGCCTTGCAGCTTGAAAGCCGGCTCTGTGCGGTAGTCCTCCGCCATCGCTGCGGAACGGATGTACGCCTGATTGACGGTCAGGACCACATCGCGCACTTTTAGCAGCAGCTGCAACACCTTCCGGTAATCGGCCAGCTCCTGTGTGCTGTGGCTGCCTTCATATTCCAACCCTTCGAGCTGCCCGGTTTCCACGCTTTGAATGAGCGTGTGCACATCCTTCGTGCTCTTGCCGGCAAGTTGTGCCAGGGTCGAGTTGGAAGTCAGGGCGTTCTCCAGATAGCTGAGCTTGAAGGCCGCTGCGGAGTCGCCGATGATGTCTCCCAGGTTGTAAATATCTGCCCGGTTAGCCAGCATGTCCGGGATTTGGAAGCGGTCGCCGCTCTCGGTGTAGGGGTTGCCGGCCATGACCACAGCGAAACGGCTGCCCCGCAAGTCATAGGTTTTCGCCTTGCCTTTGTACACGCCCTCAATACGGCGCTGCGCATCGCAGAGGGAGATGAACTTCTGCAAGAACTCCGGATGGCAGTGCTGTATGTCGTCTACGTAAAGCATGACGTTGTCGCCCATTTCCAGGGCCAGGTTCAGCTTCTCCAGCTCTTTGGCAGCAGCCATGCTATTGGCATCCTGCGGTGCCAGGGAGGTCACCTGATGCCCGATCGCCGGGCCATTGATTTTCATAAAAATGAGCCCCAGGCGGTTGGCGATGTATTCCATGAGCGTGGTCTTGCCGTAGCCGGGAGGGGACAGCAACAGCAGCAGGCCCATGCGGTCGGTGCGGGTCTGCTCGCCTGCCGTGCCCATCTGCTTGGCGAGGTTGTCCCCAAACAGGGGCAGGTACACCTTGTCAATAAGGCGGTTGCGCACAAAGCTGCTCATCACCTGGGGCTTGAAGCTGTCGAGCTGCAGGGCTTCCTTCGTCTCCGCTGTGAGTGCCCGCTTCCGGCTTTGGAATTGCTCAAACAGGGGCACGGTTTCCCCGCAGTAGCGCTCCAGCTTGTCCATGAAGGCGTGGAAGTTGAGCTCGTACCTGCCTTCCTTCAGCACAGGATGGTCGCTCCGCAGTCCCTCCAGTTGACGGCTGGTCTGTAATTCGATCACCCGTGTTTTCTCAAAATCATCCGCGAACAACAACGCAGCAATTTCCTCCTGATACGGCAGCCACTGTGCCTCTTCTTGCTCCTCCAGAAAAGCGTGCACCCACTTGCGGATGAGGAGGTAGCGCTCCCGGGGGCGCTCGCGCAGGGCATCGAGCGATTGCTTGAAGCGCTTCAGGGCTTTTTTGCCGGAGAGCAGGTCCACAAACTGCCGGTACAGCTGCCCGGCTTCTGCACTGATGACAAAGTGGTCGTCCTGTGCCAGCTCGCGGAACAAGTATTCGGCGGCCCGCTCCACGGTGAAGGCTGGGAACAAACGGGTGTGATCCCCAAAAGCCTGCAGGTCTTCTGCCAATTCCTCGATGAGGTAATCAAATTCCCGGGTATTTGGGAAGAGCTCCAGAATTTCGCCTGCGCTCTTGAGCTGCTTTTGCAGCAGTGCCTTACGGTCGGCCTCTACGAAGGCGGTCCACCAGCTTTTGGCGCAAGCCCGTACCGTAGGCGGGAAGCGCAGCAGGCCGATCCCCTGACTCATTTCCAGCAGAGTAGAAAGCATAATCGTAGCATCAGCATCGTGGATGCCCTTAGTGTAGCCCTCCGAGTAGCGCTGACCGGCGGCCTTAGTTACAAGCGGTAGCAGCGCCGCTGTTTTGACCGGCCAGTCCGGATGCTCCCGGTACAATTGGTAAGCCAGGTACTCGCTGCGGCAGACCTCCTGATTTTCCGAAATCAGGCTTTGCTGCCAGACGGCTTGGGTTTGCAACAGCGACTCATCCTCAATCGGCTCATAAAAGTTAGTCCCGGTGAGGTGGTACAACAATTGACCGTCGTCCTGCACCACAGTCAGCTCCAGCGGCTGCACATTCACGGAGAAGCGGTGCTGCCCGAGGCGGATGATGTTCTCGCCTTCCTCAAAGAGTTCCTTACGGTCGCGCAGACTGCGCAGGGTGTCTTCCTTCAGCGTTTTCAGCTGAGTCTGTACGGCATTGGCCTTGTTGCTGTCGTCCAGCTCCTGCAATTGGCGGATAAGGCCACGCACTTTTTCCACCATCAGGTCGGCAGCGAAGAAGCTGTTGACCTCGGCTTCCTCCTTAAAGGCAGCGGCGCGCTTTTGCATGCCGGCCAGGATGCGGTCGGCGGCTTTCGCCAAATTAGCGGTACGGCTGTTGCGGGCTTCCACCAGGCTGTTCTTGCGGCTCTCCAGGGCGGCGTAGACCTCCTCCCGCTTGACGGACAGCTCGGTGACAAAGGCATCCACTTCCGCGAATTTGCCTTCCAGCTCTTCCAGCTGTACCATCAGCTTGGTGAGGTAGTCGTCGCACTTTTCGGGCGTATCGGCCAGGTCCAGGTAATTGATGATGCTCTGATCCAATAGCTTGAGTTGCGCATCAAACTCTGCTTTAGACTCTTGCGTACGGAACTGCTTCCCGCGCTGCTTCACCGCCGCTTTATGCTGATTGAGCAGGGTGAAAAGGGCAGAAATGCCATCAATGATGCGGGTAGTCTGCGTCGCATCCTCGATTTTCAGGTTACTGACGATCTCGATGAGCAATTCCAGGGCCTTGCCAATCTCATCAAAGGCAGCTTCCAGTTCCGCTGCCTGCCGGGCCGTTTCCAATTGGGGAATGCGGGCGGCTTCGGCTTCAATCTGCTTGCGGTAGGGGAGCAGGGCATCCTCTTCCAGCAAAAAGGCCACACAGTCTTCTGCCAGTTGCGATTGTGCTTTTTGGGCTTGCTCCTCCAGTGCATCCACTTGATCCATGTCGGCATAGCGCAGCTCGCGCAGCCCGGCGATGTCTCCCCGCAGTGCCCGCAGCCCGGCCAGGTTGGCCACGAAGTCCTCAATACGGTCGAAGGAAGCGCGGCGGATGGCGTCAAAGCGTGCCTGTGCTTCTTTTTCCACCCGCTGCATTTCTGCCTGATCGCGCCGCTGTGCGCTTACTTTTTTCTCGTATTCCTCAATGGCCGTATTGGCTGTTTGCCGTAAGGCTTTTAGGGGCGCATCCAGCTGGAAAGCGTCCGGCTGATCGATCCAGTAGTAGCGGTCGAGCACATCGGTGGTGCGCTTGACGAGCTCGTCGTAAAGATTGGCGTAGGCGTCCTCTTTTCCCGTAAGGGTGAGGATCTCCTGGCACTCGGCCATGGCGCGCACGATGTCCTTGTTGCCTACTTTGTACAGATAGGCATCGGTATGCCCGGAAGGGATCGTTTCTCCTTCGAGGAAAGGCGTTTGCCAAATCTGCAGCACGTGGTGCTTGGTAGGCTCTTCCTCGGCTTTGAAGTAGGCCAGCTCTCCGTTTGGGAAAAGGGTGAAGCCATTGCAGACGATAGGCGTGGCCACTTCCTGATTGATGATGTTGTAGTGCAGCAGCAGATAGGTGCCGCTGTCCGCGCCGTAGAACACAAACAGGAAGTCCTCCCCATTGGGCGAAGCAATCCGCTTTTTGAATAGCAGCCCGGTCGGAGAGTGGTCAAACAGCTTGTACTCCCCCGTTTGCAGATAGTAGCCATTGGCAAAGATGAGGCCCTGCTGATCGGGCAGGAGCACCCCGGAATCTGCCAGTGCAGCCACGCGCTCCACACTCTGCATCTTCTCATTGAAAACAAAGTAGCGGTAGTCTTCCTGATAGGGCTTGATGCGCAGGGCGATGAGGTGGCCGAGGTCGGCATAGGCAAATTCCGCATCGTCCAGGGTTTGGTCTTTATAGTCTACCGGCTCGGTGTAAATGCCGCGCCCGTCATCGGTATTGTCTTCCACTTTGATGGTCAGGTCGCCCCCGGTCGTCTCCACAAAGACCCGGTCGAGGATGGACACATGCGGGTGCCGCCCGTGGCGCTGCTCGTCCCGCCCGGCCTGCTGCCAGCGAAATTCATACTGATTGGGGAAGCGTACTTCCTGATCGGAGCGGTTATCGACATATTGCAACCCCTCGTCCGTACGCAGCCACTTGAAGGCTTTGAAGTCCGTACCGCCCGGCTTAAGGTGAAAAATCATGTACAGGTGGCGGCCCCGCTGTGCAAAGCGCGCAAAGTAAGCCTCCTTGTAGTAGCGGTAGAGGTTGTGGAAGTCGGTCTGAAATTCCTCTTTTTGCAGGAGCGACAGCCCGGCCTCCTCAAATCCCTTGCCGTGGAAGCGGTAGATGCTGAAGACGTCCGTCAGCTGTATGCCGCTGCGCAGCCCGAGGTGGACGTTGTACCCCAGGATGCAGTGCTCGCCTACCGCCACGATATCGCGCGCCGTACAGTAATTGCCGGTCGTGATGCGGTCGTTGGCAATCAGTGCGCTCTCCACCGCGCCGAAGACGTCCCTGCGGGCGGTATTAAGCTGCTGTAGCCGGTTGCGCAGCTCATCAGCTTGCTGCTGCAGGCGGTTGCGGATGATATCGTAGGTGGTGGTTTGCGTCATTGTTTTGAGGTTTTGTTGGTTTGGAATGGGGAGCTATGGAGCCCCCTGGAGGAGGCTGCCAACTTTGCTGAAGCTACGTCGGCTGGAGAAGGCTAAGGTTGAGGTTGAGGCGAGCAGTGACGTGTACGCCTGGCGCGGCAGCAAGCTGCCTTTTCCCGCTGGGGCGATAGGCAGCTTGCTGCCGCGCCCGGAGTACATGCCGTGTCTGCCTCAACCTTAACCTCAACCTCAGCCTACCCTGGAATTCCCCTAGAGCAATTGCCCCGCACTAAGCGCCCCCAGCCCCAGCTCCTCCACTTTGGCCGTCAGGCGCTTGAGCAGGCTCTTCTCCTCCACGGTGCCGGACTGCTCGCCGAGGCGCAGCAGCAGAGCGGTGAGGGTCAGGTCCTTGATGTCGTCCATCGTCAGGCCGGCGCGGCGGATGAGGTTGCCCAGTTGGGGGAGCAGGCCCTCGCCGTTGCCGGATGCGGAAGACAGCAGGTTTTGGCTCAGGCTGTTCAGGTGGCTGCTGTTGTTGAGCAGGCCGTCGATGCTCTTGCCGCGCTGTACGGAATTGAGGATGCTGTTGACGAACTGCATCTCGCCTCCGACGATGTCGATATTGGCGTGCTTCATGGCCTCGCCCAGGACACCCGCCTGTGCGTTGGCGATGTCTTTGGAGACGTTGATATTGGCCAACTGAATCTCCTTCTCGGTCTCCAGGCGCAGCTTGAACTCCTCGTGCTCGCGACCTACGCCGTCCAGCTCCTTCATAGCGTTGGCTTTCTGCTCAATGCCCTTGGCTTCAGCCGCAAACTTCAGCTCGAGTACACGGGCTTCGGCTTGTCCTTTCTCGTCGGCCACCTCTGCCTCAGCACGGCCTTGCTTGCGCAGTGCTTCTGCTTTGGCTTCTATGCCGATGGCTTCTGCCTGTGCCTTGCGCTCCATCACGCTGGCCTCCAGTTTGCCTTCCAGCTCTTTGGCTTTTGCCTTGGCCTCGATGACCTGTGCTTCGGACAATCCGATGGTGGCCTCCTCGGCAGCAGTCGCCTCGGCCTGAATCTTGCGGGCTTCGGCCTCTTTCTCGGCGGCATTCTTTTCTGCTTCGGCGTCGATGAGGAGCTTCTCGGCGTTGATTTCAGCGGCCAGTTTGGCGGCTTCAGCCAGCTTCTGCTGCTCGATGACGGTCGCTTCGCCCTTGGCCTGAGCCTGAATCACTTCCTTCTGCCGTAAACGCTCGGCCTCCGCTAGCACCTTGGTGTCTTTGATGACTTCCTCCTGCTCGACCACCTTCTTTTCGACCATGATGCGGTCGCGGATGACGTCTTGTATATTCTTCTTCTCTTCTTCCACCGCGCGCTGCTTCTCGATCTCCGCCAGGGTGACAATCTTCTCGCGCTCGGTGCGCTCCAGCATACGGTCTTTCTCTACGCGCTCCTGCTCAATGGCCTCGGTGCGCTCTTTGTTCTTCAGGGCGACGATGACCTGCCGCATGCGGTTCTCTTCCGCAACCTGCAGCTCTTCTTCGGTCTTGATGCGGACCATCTCGGAGCGCAGTCGCTCCTCTTCATTGATTTTGGCAATCTCGGCAGCTTCCCGTGCTTTGATGTTGGCGATTTCCCGCTTCTGCCGCTCTTCTTTCTCAATGAGTTGGCGCTCGTATTCCAGTATAGCCTCCTTCGCCTCCGCATTTTGCTCGGTGATGGTCTTCTCCTCCTCACGGCGGATGAAGTTGGCCTTCACCTTCTGCTGGGCGGTGAGCTCCGTGATCTTCTTGATACCCTCAGCGTCGAGGATGTTGTTCTCCTTGAGGTAGCTGATGTCAGTCTGCTCCAGGTAGTCGATGGAGGCATCCTCCAGGATGTAGCCATTCAGGTTGAGCCCGATGGCGTTCTGAATTTCCGAGTTGAACTTTTCGCGGCTGTCGTAGAGCTCTACGAAGTCGAAGCGCTTGCCCACCGTTTTGATGGCTTCGGAAAACTTGGCTTCAAACAGCTCCCGCAACGTCGCCGTATCGGAGGCCCGCTGACAGCCGATAGACTGCGCGACCTTTTTGATGTCGGCCACTTCCTTATTGATGCGTACGAAAAAGACGACTTTGGTATCCGCTCGGATGTTGTCCTTGCAAATGAGGCCATCCTCTTTCATACGGCTGATTTCGATGGTGCGAACGCTGAGGTCCATTACTTCGTACATTTGAATACCGGGCACCACAATGATGCCGTTTTCGATGGCGACTTTAGTGCCGCCCACGCCGGTACGGATGATGGCTTTGCCCTGAGGCACCTTTTTGTACCAGCTGATGAGCATGACGATGAGGCCAAAAATCACCAGCAGGCTAATGCCGAGTACGGCCCAGCCCAGAGGGCCGGCCAGGTTTTGGAGTAAGATCATTAGGTTACGATTTTAAGGGTTGTCAGAAAATGAAGTCGGATTTTACAGCACCGTGCTGCGTTCCGGCGGGTCCTCCTCCGGGTACGCCCGGATGAGGTAGTGGCTGCCATCAGGCGCGGCCCGGGAGACGATGGCTTTAGTGCCGCTCGGCAGCTGTAGCTCCGGCACGGCGGTTTTGACGTAGATGAGCAGCTCGTCGTCTTCAGCCTGTACCCGTGCCTGTCCCATTTGCGTAAAGCTTGCGGGCAGGATGAGCTCGCAGGCCTGCCCGATGTAGTCCATAGGCTGGGCTTCTTTGCTGATTTGCTCGAAGAGGGGCACGAAGGGGGTCGTAACCACCTTGGCGGCAAATAGCCCGATGAACAGGATGGGAATTGCCGTTGCCAATGCATAGCCCAGGCTGTAGTGCCCCAGGTAGTGGTTGCCCAAAATGGCAAGCACCCAGGCGGTAACCACCGTCACGGTGATGATCAGCATGAAGGGTACACGCCCGAAGTTGAAAAAGTGCAGTGCACCGGCAAACCAGCCGCTCATGCCGCTGGCGTCCACATCGGTATCCACGTCTGCGTCCACGTCCACCTCTGCATCGATATCAAAGTCGAAAGCACTCAGGTCCACCGCTCCGAGGATGACGGAGAGCCAGTAGAGGACCACAAGGCCCAGCAGCAAGGTAAAGGGCAGGTTGACGCCTGCCATTGCAGCGTTGAGTAAGTCTTGCATAGGCTACCATTTTCAGGCTTACAGAGGCACAAATGTCTCAGCAAGCGGAGTTGTACAGTAAATTGATGTGTTGGTGTCGGGGAGGCGCTATACCGACGACGAAATGGTATCCAAATGGACTATTTCGTGTCGGCATAAACTCGTCCGATGAGTTTTGCTGTAAAGCTCGACCCTATTGTTCCGAGTTTAGCCAAGAGCGGAGAAGCTCTTTCCTAATCCTCAGTATATGATTTCGGAAATTTCAGTTTCTTACCCGAATCTTTCCGAATACAGGGTTAAAATGTGTTAAAATCCGGAGATATTTCGATTTTCCTCGTCGAAGCTGGATGAAATTACGACGAAAATGGGCTGTACGCCGGGTAACTATTTAGCGGCAGCGTAAATAAGCGGGGCTGGCCGTTATTATGTAACTTTACTTTTATGAAGCGATTTTTCAACACGACAGGCTTGTGCAATCCGAAGAAGCACTATATGGTGGATCCTTTTCGGGGAATATTTGATGAGGTTAACCACCTAATTGAAGCGGAGCAATACTTCCTGATCCATGCGCCCCGGCAAACGGGTAAAACGACTTTTCTGCATCAGTTGGCGCACCGGCTGAACCGGGAAGGTAAATACACCGCTGCGGTTTGCTCTCTCGAATCAGCAGGTTATCCCAGTATTTCCGTTTCAGATGCCAATGAGGTTTTTATACAGTCTCTTTATCAAACTGCTCAGGTCTTCCTGAATGGGGCTAAATTGCCACCTAACCCCACTCATTATAAAGCTGGACCGCAGTTATTCCGGCAGTATCTCAGCGATTGGAGTAAAGCTCTTGATCAGCCTTTGGTTTTGTTGGTGGACGAAGTGGACGCACTTTATGATGATGTCCTGATTGCAGTGCTGCGGCAGTTCCGGGATGGCTTTCAAACCCGGCCGCAGGGATTTCCTCAATCCATCGCTCTTGTGGGGTTGCGGGATATTCGGGAGTACCGTACACGGGCGCGGGCAGACAATCCTTCAATCGGGGCGGGCTCACCTTTTAATGTGAAAGCTGAATCCTTTTTCCTCCCGGTTTTCTCCAGAGAAGAAGTCAGAGGTTTATTAAGTCAACATACTGAAGATACCGGTCAGGAATTTTCCGATGCCGTATTCGAAAAAATATACGAATATGCTGGCGGTCAACCCTGGCTGACCAATGCGCTGGCCAACGAAATCGTTGTCAAAATGCTGCGCAATGACCACAGCAAGGTCATCACGCCAGACATGGTCATCGAAGCCAAAGAGCGCCTCATAGAACAGCGGCAAACGCACTTAGACAGCCTGGCTGACAAGGTCAGGGAAGAGCGGGTCCGCAAAATTGTAATGAGCATTATTGAAGGCAGTCCGCTGGAATTTGACACGCTCGATGACTCCATCCGCTACTGCCGGGACCTGGGGCTGATCACGCAAAAGAGCCCTATCCGGTTTGCGAACCCGATTTACCGGGAGATCATCACCCGCATTCTCAATTCCCCCTTGCAGGAGAGTTTTCCGGAGGAGATTTCGGAAACAGCCTGGTACCTGGATGAGGAGGGGCGCTTGATCATGGATAAACTGCTGGGCGCTTTCGTCGGCTTTTACCGGCGGCATTCTGAGTCCTGGCTGGAGCGCTTTACTTACAAGGAAGCCGGGCATCAATTGTTGCTCATGGCCTTCCTGCAAAGGGTAGTGAACGGCGGTGGCCGCATTGAGCGGGAAATGGCAGTCGGTAACGGGCGGACCGACCTGGCGGTATTTTGGAAAGACCAGGTAGTGCCTATCGAGTTGAAAATTCACTATGATAACTATACTTTATCCGATGGCTTACGACAGCTCGCCCGCTACATGGACAAGCTTGGGCAGCAGCACGGCTACCTGATGATTTTTGAAACCAAGCCTTCCACGGAGCTATCCTGGGACGAGCGGGTACGGCGGGAGGAGAAAACACACGAGGGCAAGGCAATCTCTGTATTGTGGATGTAACAAGAGCAAACAGCAACCTAAAGCTAGACAGCACATGGCCAAAAAGAAAGCACAAAAGAAGAAAAAACAGAGAAAGATAAGCTACTATCGGCAGCCGGAGGAGCTGAGCCTGCGGGATTGGCAAATCGGCCTGCGCAAGCAATTTGGGCCGGAGCAGACCTTTGAGCTGGTCAACGAAGGGGAGCACCCGGTTTGGTCTGACTTTACGGTCATCAACCCGGAGCGGAACAGCCGTTATCGGGTAGCCCTGCGCGGGCAGGAGCCGGGCGGGAACTTCTGTGAGTGCATGGACTTCAAAACGAACGGGCTCGGCACCTGCAAGCACATTGAATGGGCCCTGCACAAGCTGTACCGCACTTACGGCAACAAGCAGCACTTCCGCAAGCCGCCTCCGGAGCGGCAGTACAGCTCAGTTTACCTGGAGTACGGAGAAGAACGGCGTTTGCGGCTTCGCCTGGGCGGAGAAGAAGTACAAGCACTTGGCAAACTGGCCGGGCAGTACTTCGATGAAGATGGTATACTGTATGAGCATGCTTATCTGGATTTTGACCAGTTTCTGGAGCAGGCGCAGGCCGTCTCTTCCTCCTTTCGGTGCTATCCGGATGCCCTGGACTTTGTCATACAGAAACGGGCAGATGCCCGGCGGGGTCAACGTGCGGATGTCTTAGCGGCGGATGAGGAAAACCTGAACGGGCTGGTTAATGCCAAATTATATCATTATCAGAAAGAAGGCGTACTCTTCGCCTTCCGTGCCGGGCGCTGCCTGATCGCCGATGAGATGGGGCTGGGCAAAACCATTCAGGCCATAGCAGCGGCAGAGCTATACCGCCGTGAGCTGGGTATTGGAAGTGTATTCATCATTTGCCCTACCTCCCTCAAGTATCAGTGGCGCTCGGAGATTGAGCGCTTCACAGGTATTCAGGCGCATGTAGTGGAGGGCCCTGCCCACAAGCGTCGGGAGCAGTATGATGATCATGAGCAGGTTTACAAAATCCTAACCTATAATGTAGTCGCCCGGGATTATCCCTACCTGAATGCGGCGGCTCCGGATCTCGTTATCCTGGACGAAGCGCAGCGCATTAAAAACTGGGACACCAAAATCTCCCGGGCGGTTAAACGCCTGGAAGCACCTTACCGGATGGCACTAACTGGTACACCCCTTGAAAACAAGCTGGAGGATCTGTACTCCATCATACAGTTTCTGGATCAATTTCTGCTGGGGCCACTCTACCTGCTGCTCTACCGGCATCAGGTCAAAGATGAGAATGGGGTGGTACGTGGCTACAAAAACCTGGATGCCATCTACAAAAAGCTTAACCATGTAATGATCCGCCGACGCAAGCGGCAGGTGCTGAAGCAACTCCCTGCCCGTCAGGATCAACAACTGCTCGTGCCCATGACACCCCAGCAATTGGAGCTGCATAACAGCTACGATGCAGATGTAGCACAGCTGGTCGCTAAATGGCGAAGAATGGGCTTCCTCAACGAAAAAGACCGCCGCCGCTTGCTAAGCTGCCTCAACCTGATGCGTATGTCGTGCAACAGCACTTACCTGGTCGATCAGCAGACGCGGCACGATACCAAAATTGAAGAGCTCTTTTACATATTGGAAGAACGCCTGGCCGAGGAAGGCGAGAGCGCCGTCATCTTCAGTCAGTGGGAGCGCATGACCCGCATCGTTGCACAGGAGCTGGAAGCCCGGGAAATCCCTTTTGCTTATTTGCACGGTGGCATTCCGGGCAGCAAGCGGGGCGAATTGCTCGACCGTTTCCGGGAAGACTCCGCCTGCCGGGTATTTTTATCTACCGATGCGGGGGGCGTAGGCCTCAATTTGCAGAAAGCCTCCCTGGTGGTCAATCTGGACCTGCCCTGGAATCCGGCTGTGCTGGAACAACGCATCGGGCGGGTCTTCCGAATCGGGCAGGAGCGGCAGGTGCAGGTCATCAACCTGATCGCCGAGGGGACGATAGAGCACCGGATGGTACAGACGCTGCAGTTCAAGTCTTCACTGGCGGAAGCCGTGCTCGACACGGCACAGGACAGCGTCTTCATGAACGACCGCAAGTTCAAAGACTTTATGGAGGAGCTGGAGCGCGTGAAAAACGTACAGGTGCCCGAGCACGCAGTTGCCGAGCCCAGCAGTGATGAAGACCTCGAAAAAGCATCTGCCAGCGGGGCATCTGAAAAACTGGAACCGGCCGAGGCCGCACTTGATGCCTGGTGGGAAGAGGAAACGCCGGAGCTGGAAGCAGCGCCTCAACCGAAGCGGGGCGGCTCAACGGGTACTGGTCAGGCTTCTTCCTCCTCCGGAGCAGGCCTGTTATCAGAAGGGCTCAGCTTCCTCGGGCGGCTCTCGCAAACTTTGTCTGACGAAAAGGCCACACAGCAACTAGTCAATGAAATAGTGGAAAAGGACGAGCAAACCGGGCAGTCCTACCTGAAAATCCCGGTGGAAGATTCCGAGGTGGTTAAGAATGCAGCGAAATTGCTGGGCGGGCTGCTGAGTAAGCTAGGGTAGAAATAATTATGGAGGACCGCTTTTCAAATATAGACGAAGTGAGCAGGCTGTTGGAAGACCACAGCGCGGTGCGGCTGTTGCGCAAGCAGCATGCCCCAATGATTGTGGCTTTCCTGTGGCGTGCCTTCCGCGAAGAGCGCCGGCAGGCCTACGGTAGTCAGGAGCTCAATACCCTATTGTCTGATTTCCTGTTTGCGGCTAACGAAGGTGCTGGGGAAGGCGGGAAACCCTACCCCCGCACTTCACGGCTTTACCTGGAAGACTGGACCAAAGACGGCTTTTTGCGGCAGTACTACGAAGCCGGGGCTGCGGAAGCGACCTTTGAACTTACCCCTGCCGCAGAGCAAGCTCTGGTCTGGATAGCCGAGCTGGACAAAAGGGAATTTGTAGGGGCGGAGTCCCGGCTGCTGCAGCTCTTCAATATGCTGCAAGATCTGACCTACGGCAGCTCCACCGATGCACAGGCCCGCCTGGAGCAGCTGCTGGCACAGCGCCTGGAGCTGGACCGGGAAATCATGGAGCTGGAAGAAGGGCAAATCAACCGCCTTGACCCCACCCGTATGCGCGAACAGCTTAAATTGATTGAAGAAACGGCAGCCAAGCTGCTGGCTGACTTCCGGCAGATTGAGGAAAACTTCCGGCAACTCAACACTAAGGCCCGGGAAGAGCAAATCAACCGGCAGCATAGCCGGGGGCAGGTGCTGGACGAGATTTTCTCCGCTCAGGACGCTATCATGGAAACGGATCAGGGCAAGACCTTCACTGCCTTTTGGGCTTTCCTGATGGATCAGGACCGGCAGGACCGGCTCGACCAAATGGCTGCGCAATTATTTGAACAGCCCGAGCTGGAAGCCTACCGCAACCACTCTGTCCTGCCCCGCCTTAAAATCCTCCTGGTAGAGGCTGGCGAACGGGTAGACCGGACCACCACCCGGCTTATCGAACAACTGCGCCGGTTTTTGGCCTCCCGTACCTTTTTGGAAAACCGCCGTGCCGGGCAGGTTATTGAAGAAATTGAGCAACTGGCGCTTCAGGTCAAAAACGAACCGCCTCCTCAGCGCTTTTTTAGTGATATTGCTGGCAAGCCTGCAGTGAACCTGGTGATGGAACGCCGCCTTTTTCAGCCTGCCGATGAGCTGCAGCTGGCATCCGATCAGCCGGTAGCGGGGAATGCCGTCAAAGTCCTTACAGAGGGGCTTTACAATCAAATGTACATTGACCCTGAGGAACTGAAGAACAGAATACAGAAAATGCTGCGGGGCAAACAGCAGGTGAGCCTGAAAGAAGTGGTGGCCCACGCCCCGGTGGAAAAGGGGCTCAGTGAGATAGTGGCCTACTTTGGGCTGGCTACGCAGTGGGAACCCCACCAAAAAGCGGTCATCAATACCGGGCAGCAGGAAAAGTTGTTTTATGAAAGCGAGGGACAAACTTACGCCGTGGAACTGCCCCAAATCTTATTTTTGAAATGAGCGAACCAACTGTAAAAGCGGAAATCCGTGCGCCGGCCATCTACTTGCTCAAGGGCATCCTGTACCGGGAGCAGCACCTTGATGCCTGGAATCTGCTGCTGAGGTACCGGGAGCGCCTGCGGGCTTACTTCGAAGTGCTTGGGCTGGAGCTGATCGTGGAAGAGGGGGACGGGTATGCCTATTTGCGGCAGCAACCGGAGGAAGAGGAAGCTGATCCTCAACCCCGCCTCATGACCCGACGCCGGCTAAGCTACCAACAGACGCTCCTTATTGTACTTTTGCGTAAACGCCTCCTCGAGTTTGAGTCGGAAGGCAACGAAGTCAGGCTGGTGCTCCGCTACAGTGATATCGCCGAGATGATGCGCCTGTACTGGGATGATACGGCCGCCAACGAGCGCAAACAGGAGGACAAGCTCCGGGCTGATATCAAGAAAATGATCAGCTTTGGCTTCCTGCAGACGGTGCGGGAAGAAGACCGCTACGAAGTGAGCCGCATCCTGAAAGCCTACGTCCCTATCGAAAAACTGAACGAAATCCTCGGACAGCTCAAAGCCTACGCTGAAGCCCAAAAAGAATCCTGATGCTATCTCCATCTGAAATACCAAGCTCCCCGTCCGGTTACCGGCTGCACCGCCTGGAAGTCCTCAACTGGGGCACTTTCGACAAGCATATCTGGGAAATAAGCCCCAACGGGCAGAACGCCCTGCTTACTGGCGATATCGGCTCCGGGAAATCCACACTGGTCGATGCCATCACGACCTTGCTGGTGCCACAGCAAAAGATCACCTACAACAAGGCAGCCGGAGCTGAAAGCCGGGAGCGCAACCTGCTGAGCTACGTGCGCGGTGCTTACAAAAATGAAAAGGTCAACGCGGCAAGCAAAGGGCGGGATGTGTACCTCCGGCCCGATAACAAGCACCTGACCTTGCTGCTGGCTGTGTTTGTCAATGCCGCGCAAAACGATTTCGCTACGCTGGCGCAGGTTTACTGGATGCAGGATGATAGCGTCAAACGCTTTTACGTGCTGGCTGAACAGGCTCTGCAAATTGACCCCGACTTCAGCAATTTCGGAACAGATATCCGGCAGCTCAAAAAGCAGTTGCGCAAACAGCGGGGCGCCGAGCTGTTCAATAGCTTCAGTGCTTATGCAGACCGCTTTCGGCAGGTTTTTGGCATCCGGCAGCCTGAAGCCCTGGAGCTGTTTTACAAGACCGTCTCCATGAAATCGGTAGGCAACCTCACGGAGTTTGTCCGGGAGCAGATGCTGGGGCAGACAAATATTCAGGAGGATATCAATGAGCTGGTCGCTAAATACGCCGACCTAAACACCGCTCACCGATTAGTAGCGCAGGCCAGGCAGCAGCGCGATCTCCTGCAGCCTATGATTGAAGAAGCGGACGAGCGCGGGAAAGCACTGCATAAAATTGGTGAGCTGGAAGCGCTTTTGGAGGAAATCCCCGGCTATTTTGCGAAAGCAAAACTGCAGGCCGCTATCCGGGGTATGGGGCGCCTGCAACAAGACTGGGAAACCCTGGAGGCAGAAATGCTGGCTTTACGGCAGCAGGAGCAGGCGGCACAAGAGGAGTTGGCTCGCCTGAAAGCAGCCCGGGACAGCCTGAATGTTAATCAGCAGCTGGCTCACATCAAACTGCAAATCAAAGAGCTCGGGGCAGAGCGTGCGCGCCGCCAGGATCAGGCCCGCACCTACGAAGACCGGCTCGCAGAACTTGGTCGTTTCCTGCCGAAAGGGCACGGGCTTCCACTCGGGATGCCGGAAGACGTAGGCGGTTTCATGGCACAGAAACATCAGTTCACGGCGCAACGGGAGCAGGCGCTGATAACGCTGGAAGAACTGCAGGATGCCCGGGATCCCTTAGCTGTTCGGATAGACAAACACCGGGCACGCCTGGAAGAGCTGGACAAGGAGCTGCAATCCCTCAGACAAAGGCCCACGCAAATTCCGCAACGCAATTTAAGGCTACGGCAAAAGCTGCTCACCGGGCTGTATCTTACGGAAGAGGACCTGCCCTTTGCGGGTGAACTGCTACAGGTGCTCCCGGAAGAGGCTAAGTGGGAGGGGGCAATCGAGCGGCAGCTACGGGGCTTCGGCCTTAGCCTGCTGGTACCCGACCAACACTACGAAGTTGTCAGCAATTATCTGGATCGCATTCATCTCGGTGGAAAACTGGTCTATTTGCGTACCCTGCCTCATCCGGACAGGGATAGCCGCGAGCCGGAAGCCAACTCTTTGGTGCGCAAAGTGCAGATCAAAGCGGATACCCCGTTTTACGAATGGTTGGAAAAGGAGCTGATCAGGCGTTACGATTATACCTGTTGCGACACGATGGCTGCGTTCCGGCGGGCGCCCCGGGCGCTTACCGTCGAAGGGCAGAGCAAAGACAACCGGGTGCGGCACACCAAAGATGACCGCTATGATGTCAACGACCGGCGGCAGTATATCCTGGGCTGGAGCAATAAGCCTAAAATCAAGGCTCTGGAAGCGGAACAACTGGAAGTGGAGGCGGAATTAGCTCAGGCGGAGGCCGAGTATCAGCGATTGCGCAATGCAGAACGGGCATTGGACAAGCAGCGGGGTATACTTGAGCGGCTGTTGGAGTACCCCTCCTTTGAAAACCTGAATTTCAAGCCCTTGATTATCCGTATTCAGGAGCTGCGGGAAGAGCAGCAGCGCCTGGAAGCCGGCTCAGAGGAGCTGCGGCATCTGCAGGAAAAAATAACAGAGGCGGAAGCTGCGGTAAGTCAGCTGAGTGCTCAGGTTGGCGTAAAGTTTGAGCAGAAAGGTGTCCAGAAAAACGAACTCAGGCAATTGCTTGGTGCAATCACGGCATTACTCCACCAAACCGGATTGCCGCCACTCCCTCTGAGCGCATTGGGCGAAGTGGTCACCAATGAGGCGGCGCACAGGGTGTTTAGCGATTGCAGGGCAGTCACGATACCCCAACAGGCACCTTCCGGCCATTTGCAAAAGCACCTGCCTGAGCTGAGCCCGGAAGCACCGGCCGAAGCGTGGGCACAGGCGGAGCAGAAGCTTAAAGAAAAAATTGAAGGCAATAATGGGATGATCCGGAAGTACCGTGATCAGGAAAGCCGGCTGGCACAGCGTATCGTCAGGCAAATGACTACCTTCAAGCAACAGTTTCCGGAGGAAGTCATAGATGTGGATGCGGACATCCGGTCTGTGGATGAGTTCCGCGAGCGTTATGTGCGGTTGCAAAAGGACGATATCCCACGCCATGAGCAGCGCTTCCGCGAGCTGTTGCGCACCAAGACCATACAGAGCATCCTGATGTTCAAGTCGAAGCTCGACACTTTTGAACAGGACATTAACCGCAAAATAGAGGAAATCAATCAGCACCTGCGCGAGATCGACTACAATCCCGGTCGGTTCATCCGCATTTCGAAGGAGCCGGTTCACAGCGAGGATATCAGTACCTTCAAGCAAGACCTGAGGGCCTGCCTGTCCAATACATATGGAGATGTGGCCGACGAAGATCTGTATACCGAAGAGAAATTTGAGCACGTCAAAAAGCTCCTCGACCGTTTCGCCGGGGGGACGGAGGAAGACAGCCGCTGGACAAAGAGGGTGACTGACGTAAGACAGTGGTACACCTTTGGTGCCGAAGAGCTTTACCGGGAGACCAACGAGCTGCATGAGTATTTCAGTGATTCTTCAGGTAAGTCCGGTGGGCAAAAGGAAAAACTGGCCTATACGATCCTGGCTTCCGCCATTGCCTTTCAGTTTGGTCTGGAATGGGGGCGCTCCCGCAAAAGGTCTTTCCGCTTTGTCGTGATTGATGAGGCCTTCGGGCGCGGTTCGGATGAGAGTACGAGGTACGGGCTTCAGCTGTTTGAGCGGCTTAATTTGCAGTTGCTTATTGTGACGCCGCTGCAAAAGATCAATGTCATCGAAAAGCATATCTCGACGGTGCACTACGTGTCCAACCCCAACGGGCAATCTTCCATGGTACGCAACATCAGTATTGAGGAGTACCAGGCAGAGAAAGCAGCCCGGGAGCAAACCGTTAATACTTCAAAGTCATGATTACCGAAAAAGCAGCCCTTCAGCAGCTGGAAAAGTGGTGGCCAAAGGTGTTGCGGGCCGGATTGGAGCAGGCAGATTACTTTCCGCGCTCCCTGAGCCGCATCGGCAAGCCTCAAAAAAAGGAGTGGATAGAAAACTTTGAGCAGGTACGATCGGCACAGGAGCAGTGGCTGAAGCGCAGCCAACCGTATAAATCTAAAGGCTGGAGCCTAAGCTGGGAAGAGCGCGACTACCGCAGCATTGGTCGCAACCGCTTTATCCACAGTATTGATGTGGCAACCCTTGAAGATTATCTGTACCTGCTAAAGCGCGGGCAGGCTTATGCTCAGGTCATGGCAGATGCAGCTATGATAGCCGGAGCAATCCCTGGGCTGCAGTCCTGGTGCATCGCTTCTCCCCTTGATGTGGAAAGCCATCACACCCAATGGAATGGGCTGTTAAAAGTAGTCCGTTACTTCATGGAGGAGCACAGGCCGGGGCAATATTACATCCGGGAGCTGCCCCTGGATATCCCCACCAAGTTTATTGAAACCCATAAACGGCTACTCATCAGCTTGCTGGATGAAGTGCTGCCGGGGTCCCGCATCAATGATCAATTTCGGGGTGTGCGCCATTTTGAACAGCGCTACGGGCTAAAATACCGGCAGCCGATGGTCCGCCTCCGGCTAATGGATGTATCTCTGGCGGATCAGTATTTCTCCGGGGTACAGGATTTGGCGTTGCCCCTTGATGCACTTGCACAGCTGAAGTTGCCAGTGCGCCGGGCCATTATTTTGGAAAATAAGACCAACTATGCCAACCTGATGAATTTGCTAACGCTCCCGCAGGCAAAGGAGACGATTGGTATTTTCGGAAGTGGCTTTGGGGTGGGAGCGCTATCGGAAGTGGCCTGGCTATCAGAAGTTGAGCTGTTCTACTGGGGAGACATTGACGCACACGGGCTGCAAATCCTCTCCCGGTTGAGGTCCCACCATCCTCATGTCCGGCCTTTCCTGATGGATGAGCAGACGCTGAAGGTATTCGCGGAATACGTTCATTACGATGCCCCATACAGTCCGGCCGCGAGCTTGCCCGGGCTTAATAATAAGGAGAAAGCCTTGTTTGAGGAGCTCAATGCCCGACAGATGAGGCTGGAGCAAGAGCATATCCCCCTGGCCTATGTCAAACAGATCCTTGAGGCGTTGTTTTAATGGTTCTACCCGGTTTTAAGACCACAGTAGTGGCTTTTCGTATAAGAATCATCTGCCAGGTTATTCTGCATTAATACCGGCTTCTGAAAAAACTGCTATTTTGAGCAGCGATGTATCAATCTGGATCATTATGGCAAAACGGAAAATGAAAAAGCAGTCGTCAAAGGCAGGCAAGACCAAAGTTAAGCGTTCCGGCTTTTGGCGGCGCTACGCACTGCCCGGGCTGCTGTTGTTCGCCCTGCCTTTTTTACTGTACGCCACTACGCGTACGTTCGGTTATGTGCTGGACGATGTGCTGGTGTTGTCGGAGAATAACTTCGTGAAAAAGGGACTGGCAGGGATTGGTGATATTTTCACAACGGATAGTTTTACCGGTTACCTTGGCGAGCAGCGGGAACTGGTAGCCGGTGCCCGCTACCGCCCTTTGTCTATCGCCACTTTTGCGGTGGAGTATGCATTCTACGGTTTGAATCCGGGCAACAGCCACCTGATCAATGTCCTTTTGTACAGTCTGACCGGTCTGCTGATCTTCCGGTTGCTGGCTATCCTGATCCCGGGGAAAAAAGGGCAGGCCTGGTACGAAAGGCTGCCGTTTTGGATTGCGCTGCTGTTTGTGCTACACCCTATACATACCGAGGTGGTTGCGAATATCAAGGGGCGGGATGAAATTTTGGTACTGCTGCTTTCCCTTAGCACGTTGTACTTCAGTCTTCGCTATGCCAAACAACAGTCCTGGTTTGCGCTGCTGCTATCAGGCGGGCTCTTCTTACTGGCTCTACTAGCCAAGGAAAATGCCGTAACCTTCCTCGCGGTTATTCCGCTGAGTATCTACCTGTTTACCAAAGCTGAACTGAAAACCGTGGCCATTAGTGTGCTGCCGTTATTGCTCTCTTTTGGGCTCTATTTAGGGATCCGGGTCAATGCGGTGGGGTATTTGTACAATCCCGGTCTGGTCGTTTCGGGCATTATGAACGACCCCTACGTGGAGACGAGCGTAGCCGAAAAGTATGCAACGATCACTTATACCCTGGGGCAATACCTGAAGCTATTGGTTTTTCCGCACCCGCTCACCCACGATTACTACCCTTATCAGGTACCCATTCTCAGCTGGGGGGACTGGCGGGTCCTGGTATCACTTGCCGCCAATCTGGTACTGTTGGGCTGGGGCATCCGGTCGTTCCGGAAGCAATCTATTCCAGCCTGGAGCATTCTGTTTTACTTTTCTACCCTGTCCATTGTATCCAATATTGTCATTTCAGTGGGCGCTCCGATGAACGAGCGGTTTGTGTATGTTTCTTCTCTGGGTTTTTGCACCTTATGGGCTTATTTGTTCCTTGTCCGGCTGCCTGCCTGGCAAAGCCAGCTTACATGGGCCAAACAAGCCGGTCTGGGTATTTTACTGGTTACCGCTTTAGCTTACGCGGGAAAAACCTACGAACGCCTTCCCGCCTGGAAAGACGCCATGAGCCTCAATCGTGCTGCAATTAAAGTGTCAACGAACAGTGCGCGGGCCAACAGCTATATGGCTTATTCCCTGTATCAGCGAGGCTTGCAGGAGCAGGGCGCACAGCAACTGGCTACGTATCAGGAAGCGCTTCCTTACGTGAACCGGGCGCTGGAAATCTATCCGGAATATTCCGATGCTTTGACTTGTAAGGGAGGTTTGCTTGGTGGGCTGTATCAGCAGAACAGGGACCTGGATCAGCTGTTGGAAGGGTTCTACGAGATACTAAGTGCCCGCCATGTCAACTTTATTGATCAGTATATGGTCTACCTGAATGGCCGGGAGGATGGACAGCGACTGGCGCGGTTTTACCATCGGGCGGGGTATGAATTAATGGGTAAGCAGCAAAAGCAATATGCTTTGGCGCTGCAGTACCTGAATTACGGGTTGGAGGTAAGCCCGGACAATGTGACCCTCCTTGAAGATTTGGCAGAAGTCCATGCGCTGGCCGGCAATACCGGGCAGGCACAACAGATGGCGAGGCGGGCTTTGCAGCTCAATCCGCAATCTGAACGGGCAAGGGCTATACTTCAGTAGGTGGTAGGGGAGTAAACTCTGTTTCTCTGATGATGAAGAAGTCTTTACCTTCAGTATAGTGCGAAACAGCAGGATAGTACTCTTAAGGATCAGTAAAACATCAAGTTATGCAGCTCAATCCGCTCGTCAGCATGTCGCCGGTTGTGAAAGCCGCCCTGCAAAATGGCCAACCCGTAGTCGCCCTCGAATCCACCATCATCTCCCACGGCATGCCCTACCCGAAAAATGTGGAAACGGCTCTGCGCGTGGAGGCTGCTGTGCGGGAGAGCGGTGCTGTCCCCGCAACCATAGCGGTGATCGGTGGACAATTGCGGGCCGGGCTTTCCGAATCAGAAATTGAATACCTGGGCAAAAAAGGTACGGCGGTGTCCAAAGTCAGCCGCAGGGATTTACCGGTGCTGGTTGCCCGGGAAGGAGATGGTGCGACCACCGTAGCCGCTACCATGATCATCGCAGCCCTGGCGGGCATCCGCGTATTTGCTACCGGTGGCATAGGCGGGGTGCACCGGGGGGCGGAAAGAACGATGGATATCTCCGCCGACCTTCAGGAACTGGCGCGGACGAATGTGGCAGTGGTCTGTGCGGGCGCCAAGTCTATCCTCGATTTGCGCCTGACGCTGGAATACCTGGAGACCATGGGCGTGCCGGTGCTGGGCTTCCAAACGGATGAACTGCCGGCCTTTTATACCCGTACAAGTGGTTTGCCGGTTGATTACCGGATGGAAACGGCATCGGAAATTGCGAAAGCATTACATACCAAATGGCAGCTCGGGCTACATGGCGGTGCCGTCATTGCCAACCCCATTCCGGAAGCCTTCGCTATGCCGCAGGAGGAGATGGACCGGGTCATTGGGCAGGCTATTGCAGAAGCAGAGGAGCAAGGTATAGTTGGCAAAGCGCTCACCCCCTTCCTGCTTTCCCGCATCGAGCAACTGACCCAAGGCAACAGCCTGGAAGCCAATATCGAATTAGTGCTGAATAATGCGCGCCTGGCGGCAGCGGTAAGTGGAGCGCTGGGTAGTTTGTCCGGATAAACCACCCCTGGATTTTCAGAAACTGTCTTGCCAGAATGGGGAATTCAACAATGTTTATTAGTTTTAGCACTATATGAGTTGAAAAAGCTCACCTGAAACTCCATCCACCCGGCTGACTGACACGGTAACAGTCTAAACTCAAGGTTATGAATAATGGCAAAGTACTGCTGTTTTGGGCAGTGGTGGTATGGTTTTACGGGCCTGTGTGGGGGCAGGAGGATAGTTTAAGGCAAGTTGCCGAAATAGCTGTGGATAAAGAGTATGGAACCCTTACCAAAAGAGAAACAAGGCTTATTATCAGTTTTGCTGACACACTACTGAGTTTAAATAACCAACAGGCTCTTGATTTTGTCGAGAAGGTTATTCCTCATACTCAGGCGGTTGATGATAATGGGGTTAGTGAAATGCGGGCAATAATAGTCTATGCAAGTGGGTTGATAGCGGCGAACGAGCTGGATAGCTGTATTTCCATTTTAAAGCGATCAATTGCAAGGTTCGAAAAACCAGATGAGGAAAAATCATACCTTGATCTAATTGGAAACCTGTATCAGTACCTGGGCTTTGCGTACAGAGATAAAAGCGATTTTGTAAAGGCATCTGAAAGTTTTAACACCGCAGCTAAATACTTTGGTAAAAGCAATAACCAAAAGAATCAGATGTCATCGAAATATAATCAGGCCAATTTGTTGACCCGGCTGGAGAATTATAGAAGGGCTGAGAAGAGTTATAAGGAGTTGCTCGATATTACCGACAATCCGGTAGTTCATGGCGTAGTATTTTCCAGCTTGGGAATCTTAAATATGAAGCAGGGGAAACATGCAGAGGCTTTGGATTTTTTACTGAAGAGCAAAGCGCTGATTGATTACGCCAGTGAGCCTGAGCTCATCTACCTGAACTTAGGCATTGCTTATATGAATCTTGAGCGTTATAATATGGCAGAGGAAGCCTTGGCTCAGGCAGCGGCAATCTGTAAGGAGCGGAGGTTAAAAAGGAGTTTTTTGCTGGTCTGGAACAACTTTGTTAAGCTGTATTACAGATCGGGTGACCTCGGCCGGGCGCGGGAATTTCTGGATTTGGCAGAAGATCAGGTTGCCCCTTCTAATCTAACGGAGCAGGCGGTCATCTACGAAATGAAGGCTAAAATTTATGAAGAGGAAAAAGACTGGGAGAATGCGCTAACCTTTTTGAAGATGAAGCAAATTTACACGGACAGTATCGAGTCCATGGAAAAGCTGGAAGCTATCACCGAAATCGAAACCAAATACCAAACCGAACAAAAAGAACTCCAAAACCAAGCCCTGCAGCGCGAGAATGAGCTGCAGGCTAGCATCAACCGCAATCAGCGTATGGGGCTAGGTGGCCTTGGGCTGGGTTTAATTGCTCTGGCCGGCTTATCCACCTTCCTCTACCGCCAACGGCAACGCATCCAAGCCCAGAAATCCCAAATCGAGCTCCTCCACCGGGAGCAGCGCCACCGCATGATGAACAACCTCGTCTTCGCCAACAGCCTGATGAGCCTGCAGGTCAACCGCCTAAAGGAACAGCCCGAAGCGCAGCAGGCCGTCAAAGAAGCAGATGCCCGCCTGCGGGCGATGTCAGTCCTGCAGAGCCGCCTCCACCACGATGGGGAAGGGCAGAAAACGGTTGCCATACGCGAGTATCTGGAAGAAATCACTACCGCTCTTCAGCGCAGCTTTGGCAGCCCGGAACAGCCCCTGCGTATCCACCTGCAGGCACCGGATGCTGAGCAGGTAGACGGGGATGCCGCCATGCGCATCGGCCTCATCGTCAATGAGCTGGCGACCAACTCCTGCAAGCACGCCTTTGCCGAGCAGCCCAACCCTGAAATTAATGTAGCGTTGCAGCCTGAAACAGAAGGGCATTACCGCCTTATCTACACCGACAACGGCAGTGGCCTGCCCGCCGACTTCCAGGTAGATACGAAACAGTCGATGGGGCTTTTCCTGATCCACAACCTGGTCAAACAGCTCAACGGCCGCATCGCCTTTTCCGGTGAGAAAGGCACCCGCGTGGAGTGTGAACTCAATTTGAAAGCCGCATAAAAAACCCTTTGCCAAAATGAAAGCCGCAAGCATTTTACTCGTCGAAGACGACCATATCATAGCCGCCAATCTGCAGGAACAACTGGAGCAGCAAGGCTACCGCATCACCGGCCACGCCACCAACAGCGATGAGGCTATGGCGCTTTTCCAAAAGGAGCGCCCCGACATCGCCCTGCTGGACATCGAGCTTAATGGCAGCAAGCTCGACGGCATTGAACTGTCCATCGCCCTGCACAGCATTTCCCCCCTGCCCATTCTCTTCCTCAGCAGCCACGACAAGCGGGAGTTTGTAGAGCGGGCCAAACGGGCGCCAATGGTGCAGTACGTCCTCAAATCTGCCCCCATTGAGCAGCTTCTGATTGCGCTGGATACGGCCTTTGCGACTTTCTATTCCCGCCGTCCCGCCGTTGTGACAACTGTACCGGCCTCCTCCGGCAGCAGCTGCGCCCTGTACGCCGCTCAGGATTTCTTCTTCGTCCGTCAGGACTACCGCCACGTGCGCGTGGAAGTCGCCGACATCCGCTGGATAGAAGCTAAAGAGCACGCCGTTAAAATCGTGACCGACGCTAAAGCCATTGCCTTTTCCGTCCGCCTCAAGAGTTTCCTGGAACAAGTACCTCACCCCGCCCTTATGCGCACCCACCGTTCCTGGGTGGTCAATACCCGTCATGTAGTGGCCTACCACCGCGGCCGCGTGATGGTCCGCTACCGGGAGGGGACGCAGGAAATCCCGCTGAGCGACAAGTGGCGGGAGTCGTTTTTGAGCGGGCTGCCTAATTTGCGGGCGGATTAGTGGGGAAGGATTGGGGGTTGGTGAGGATGGAGCGGAGGTTGTTGTAAATGGTGCCATTTTACAGGATACCCAAAAGCCGGGAAGGTAAAATAAACTCTATTTTATTAACTAAAATTTTTGAGTGATGCACACCTCCATCATCAAAGTCTACAACGCCCGCTACGGCAAGTGGGAGCAAAACGCCAAGGTCGTGCTGTTCTGGAACGGGCTGCTCAACTCCGGCTTCAGCAAAGCGGTGTATACCAATGCGCAGGGCGTGGCCGAAGTACAGCACGCCTCCACTGGCATGGCGGATGTGCATGTGAATGGCAAGTTCAGGGAGAAGCTGCGTACGCCGGGTGCGATTACGATAACGATATGAGTGGATAGCTTTTGTACCGCTGAATAACGAATAGGCCTTCTGATTTTTAGAGATAAGAACCTTAGCAACTATGCAACCCCAAATTTACACCACCCTCTTAAGCCTTTTCCTGCTCACCCAGCTGAGCCTCACCGCCCAGCAAGTCCAGCTGCAGCCCCCCGGAAACCTCAGCGTTTGCGAAGATCAGACCTTCCAATACACCATCACCGGAGGCACCAACGGGCTGCAAGACGCCACCCTGACGCTTGGTCTGCCCTGCGGCATCACCTACCAGGCCGGCAGCATTAGCGGCGGCACCGAGGAAGCGATTGGAAACCCGTCGGAGCCCGTCTTTGCCTTGCCGGAAGTGCCTGCAGGCGATACGCTAAGCCTCACCCTGCAAGCCGATGTCAGCTGTCAGGCGCTGCCCTGTATTGATGCGGGGGAGCTGTTTTTCATCACCGCAGAACTGGAACACGCCAATGGCAGTCAGGGCTTCGCCTCCGACCCCTTCAATGTGGAGACGGCCAACCTGCTCATCACTAATGGCGAAAACCTGTACTGGCAGGGGGGGCTCAATGATTTCGTGTTCCGTATCCTCACCGTCCGCAATACCCGGCCGGGCAGGGTGGCTAGTTTTGATTTTCTGGATACCCACGTCAGCAGTATCTCGGTAAGCAGCAACGATGGAGAGACCCTCATCGAAAACGCGGACACCCTGCTCCTGCGTTTCGGCCCGCAGGACTTCGCCCAAATTGGCAATGGCGATGGCTGGTTCGATTTCAATGAGGAGCTCACTATAAGAGAGCTGGTACGGGTGGTGGACTGCGCTGCGGAAACCCGCGATGCCCTCTCCGACCTTTGGGTGCGCTGGGGCTGTGGGGGCAGCTTTTGTCAGGCGCGGCGGGCGAATGCGAAGGTGGAGATTATAGATGTGGTGGAACAGGGGAATGTGTTAGGTTTTTTTGAAATCCTAGAGCAGCCAACCTGCTTCGATGGAGGAGCCGCAGCGCAAACCCTTCGCGTACGGCGCAATAACCAATCTACCGGTCTGATGGATTTTGTGCTCAACATCCGGCAGCCGGGCGAGGGACGGGGTATTTTGCTGGGCAGCCTGAATAGTCCCTTTCTGGATTCTGTCGTTTACCACGAGCCTTTGCTGAATACCTGTGGGGATAGTGTAGCCCATGCCGTTACTTTGCACTTTATCAATCCTTTGCCACCACCAAGTTTCGGTTCGCAATTTGACATCACATGGGCGACCAGTATTTGTGAGCCTGGACAGTGCAATTCTGCGGCTTCTAACTGGACCTACGATTACGAATACATCAAGGAGTGTGCAGCGCCGGATGATCGCTTTGTTGACGGGGAGGGAGAGGCTGGAAGCGGAGATCCTTTGATCACCGGAGCCCTTTCCATAAGCGGCGCTTTGCAGAATAACAACCCGGTAGACATCGTCTATGCGATCAGTGGCATCAATCTTAATGGTGTAGAGGGAGAGCTGAACGTGGAGCTGGCTTTTCCTACTTCTCTGACTATACAGCCCACTGATTTTGCCCTGGCGGGTGTCTTGCCGGTCAGTCAGGAGGTGACTACAGATGTTGTCAATAAAGTAAAACTGACGTATCCGCTACCCATTGCAGGTTGGGGCCCATATACGCTTACCGTACCAACGATTTTGGATTGCAATATGGCATCAAATTTACCCTGTCTTCCAATTATCTTTTCAGATTGTTTGGACCCCTGCCCGGTAGGAGCCGTCAATCCTTTAAGTCTAGTGGCGGAAGCAGTAGTAGTAGCAGACGAAAACTGCAGCGACATCGGGCAATCGCGCACCTGTAGCGATATATTGGTACCCCTGCCCTGCTACGAGGGGGTCTGTTATGATACGCTGGCTGGCTACCTTGATTATAATTTTGAGGCTGTCCGCACCACCTTGGGCTGGCCGGATAAGGATGGCGATGGGCAGCCCGATGAAGATGGAATTTATGACTTTAGCCAAATGCGCCTGGACTACCTGGCGCCCGGGGATACTTTCGAACTGCGCGTCGATGGCGTAGTGCAAACAGATGTACCGGGTACGGAGCTGGAGTACTTTACGCTGGAAGTCGGTCACAAAGGGTTTGAAGTGACGAACTTTGTAAACGGAAACAGCATGCTCACTGCTCCAACGGTCAACCACATGATAGGCGAGCAAAAAAAGATTGCCGAATTAAGCAATACCCTCCTCCTTTTTGATGCCTCCGAATCGGTATGGTATGAGGTCAATGGCCTCGACCGTATTTTCTGGTCTCCCCGCGATGTCTTTTTGTACGACCTTTCTGTTCCTGTATTGCGGACGTTGAATCCCGCGATACCGGAAGGATTTAAATATACAGCGGGCGACTCTGTCAAAATGGTGGTGAAGCAGCGGGTGGATGCTAATTTAGATTTAAGTGGATCAGGTACGATCAATCCACCAAACAGTTCCACATTATATTCGTCAATACGGTTTGCCTTCGATTACGATACCCGTACTTACTTCGGACAAAGCCCGATTGATGCGACTCGTCCATTAACTACCTGTAATTGTCAGTCGCAGCGGATAGAAATTGCGAATGTAAGATTATGGCAAGTGCCTTCTTTAGGAAGTGATCGAAGTGGTAACTGTCAGACTGCTTCACCTAACTCTACCGGACGAAGGTTAGTCTCAACCCTCTCTTTCCCTTTTCCTGGTGAGATCAAACCTTTTCACCGGGCTACTCAGTTTCGGGTGCCCAAGGTGGCGGGCATAGTGTTTGATTCCCTGGAGTTAAGGCAACAAAATACGCCTCCTGTATTCTTACTTCCCTATGATTCTGCAGAATATGTGCTTTTTGATGTGCCAGAGACGTTCCCTTTTGTTGGTGTGAATAGTAATTATCACTTTCAGCTATCGCTGCACCGCCATTTTACCGCTTGTATAGCTGAATGGGGGTATCAGAGTGGAATGTTGCCGTTTGAAGTCATGTTAGAGCGGACATCAATTGGCACCCGTTTTTTTCCGGCATCTTATACATTTAATGTCGGTAGTGTTGGGCCATATCGTGATGCAGTTGACATTTGCGACTTGCCACTGCCTCAATCCAGCGTTACTTCCTTCTCCGCCGATTTTGAATATGAGTTTCCTTTTATAGCAAGAGTGGACAATCAAACTAACCTCCCCTACGACAACCTCTACCTCCGCCCCGTCTACCCCACCACCGTCTTCGACTCCATACAAGTTGTCAATGCGGAGACCGGGGAGGTATACCCCGAAGTCAACGGCATCTTCCAGCTCGGTTCGGTGGTCACGCCGGACACGCTCAACTTGCAACTCCGCGGCCGCTCCAGCAGCTGCGGCACCGAGACCATCCGTCTCGACTACGGCTTCGACTGCTCGCCTTTTACCGATCCGGCCCAGGAACCCTGTGCATTGGAAAGCGAAACCCTGACCATCGACTTCCCGCCCGGGCTGATCGATATGCAGGCGGAAGAGGAAGACCTGAGCGCCGACCTCTGCGATACCATGCCGCGTACGCAGGCGCTGCTGTTCAATGCAGGGCTGGGGGCCGTCTACGAGCTGCAGGCGGAGGTCACCCTGCCGGCGGGCATGAATATCCTGCCGGGCTCCTGCGCCGTGGAATACCCGGCGGGGAGCGGGCAAACTTATCCACTACCTGACCCCGAGCTGTTGCAGGGGCGCACCTTTATCTGGGATTTTGCAACGGCCTGGCCACTCATTCAGGAGCAGGGGCTGTCGGGCGTCAACAGTACGCCGGGCAATAGCTTCTACCTGCAGTTTGATACCGAGACCAACTGCGATTTCATCTCCGGTACCCGCATCCTCTACCGCATGCGGGCGGAGCAGACCTGTAAAGAGCCCACCAATACGGTAGCCAAGGTCACCGGGCGCTACCAAATCGAAGGCGTGGAGCCGCCTTATGCCTCCAATCTCAACGTCAACTTATCGGGCAGCCTCAACTGTGGGGACACGCTGGCGCTGAATGCGACTTTCCAGTACCCTGCCAATACGGATGCCAACCTCTACGTCACCCTGCCGGTGGGCATGGCCTACGTGCCGGGCTCCACAGCGGGCAATACCGACCACCCGGAGCCAACCTTGCAGGACGGGCAGCTCAAGTGGACCATCAACAGCCCTTCGTCGGATGTGACGCTGGCTTTTAGCATCGTAGCGGAGGAAGGCATCGAATGCGCCGTGCCCGTCCTGAGCCATTTCACCACCACCAAGGTGCCCGCCATTTGCGTAAGTGAGGGGCAGCCCTGCGAGATCGAGGTGGTGACCGGTGATGCCAACCTGCCGCTTTCGGTGGATAAGGCGGCCTATGAAATAACCGACATCTCTGCCATGGCACCTTCCAGCCTATCCAATGACTTGCAGCTGGAGGCCACCATTACCAATATCGCTGACCCCAACGGGCTGCCTCTTCAGGCGGCCTTATACCTCGACCTAGACGGGGATGGCGCACTGAGCCTGCCGGATTCAATGCTGCAAATGCTGACATTGAACGGCATTGATCAGGCTGGCGGCAGCACTCAGCTGAGCGCTTTCCTTCCTAATCTGCCCCGTCAATACTGGTGCCGGCTCTTGCTGGTCCTCGAAGCGGAGGCCAACTGCGCCTGTCAGACGCTGACGGTCCCTGTTTCTGGGGTGCCGGTCATTAAACCTACTACCGTCAGCCTGTGCTGGGACCAATCCGCCGAGCTGGGCGTCGACCCGCTGACGGGCTATACCTACCAATGGTCGGATGCCGATGGGCTAAGCTGTACCCAATGCCCGCAAACGGTCTTCTTCCCACCGGAAACGACTAGTAACCAGGTACTCTACACCTTTGAACTGCAGGAAACGGCCGGCAACTGCACCATCACCCATCCCTTTGAGGTCACGGTCAACCCGGAGCCCTTTATATTTTCTGAAGACATCACGATTTGTCAGGGCGATACGGCTTCGCTCATCGCTTCTTTGGGCGAGGCCTTCGCCTGGTCGGGCCCAAATCTGGTCATCGACGATGAACAGGCCGCTCTTGCCGCCCCTGACAACTCCGCCGTATACACCGTCAGCATTACGGATAATCTGGGGTGCACGGGTATGGACTCTGTGATGGTCGAGGTGCTCCCTGCCCCGGCCCTGCAGGGCGATCCGGTACAAAGTTTCTGTTTTGGGCCGCCGGCGCAGTTGCAGGTCAGCGCGGAGCCCGGCACGGCCTATGAGTGGGTCAATGCAGATGGCCGCCTGAGCGATATTTACAGTCTGAGCCCGGTGGTGGAAGTGCAGGAGGATTATACCTATCAGCTACAAGCCGATAATGGGGTCTGCACCCGCTCGTTTGCCGTATCCGTGGACTTTTTCGAGGCGTTTGAAATCGGCGGCGTGCCGGACACTTTACAAGCCTGCCTGGGCGACACCCTTTCCGTAAACCTTACCGGAGGGGTGCAGTATAACTGGTCTGGGGGGGAAGAGGTGATCTGCGCGGGTAGCAACTGCGCGGAAGTGAGCATCCCGGTACCATTTAGCGAAAGCAGCTTCCTGATTGCCGCCACCGATAGTGCTCAATGTGAAGCAGAGCGCCTGCTCACTATGCAGAGCCAGACCGACACCATTCTGCCAACGCAAACCGAAAGCATCTGCTCAGGCGACAGCATCAATATCTTCGGGGCCTGGGTCAGTGCCGCCGGGCTGTACTGCGATATCACGCCTACGGTTGGTTCCTGCGTCCGGGTGGAATGCCTGGACCTGGAGCTGCGCCCTACCTGGTCTACCGATGAAAGCGCCGCCATCTGCCAGGGCGAGGCCTACGACTTCTACGGCACCCCCCTTACCCAACCCGGCCTGTACACCGAGCCCCTCACCGCCAGCAACGGCTGCGACAGCCTCATCACGCTCGACCTGAGTGTGCTGCCCGCCGTTTCTGAAAGCCTCCAATCCACCATCTGCGAAAGCGATACCCTCTTCTTCGACGGGCAGCCCCTGACCGGGCCCGGCACTTATACGGCCGAGTATCAAACTACTTTAGGATGCGACAGTATCGTGGAGCTCGAGCTTACTGTGCTGCCGGAGTTTGAAACAGAGCTGGCCGAAGTGATTTGTGAGGGAGAAAACTACCTGTTCAATGGGCAGGAACTGAGTGCTGCGGGCACCTACGAAGCCGAACTGCAATCCCAGGCTGGTTGTGATTCCCTGGTGGTGCTGCAGCTGTCGGTGGAAGCCCTTTCGGAGTCCTTTTTCGATACCACACTCTGCCTGGGCGAAGTGCTGGACATAGGCGGAGCGACTTTCGAATCCGCGGGCGACTACACCCTTCAACTTACCGATGCCAACGGCTGCGACTCCACCGTCTACCTGATGCTGGATTACTACCCGCCGCCCCTGTACGAGGTGGAGGCTGCGCCCGACTTTGGTTACGGGGACGGAAGCCTGTCTCTTATCCTATCCGACAGTACACACACCCTGACCTGGGAAGACGGCAGCACCACTCCGGAGCGCACCAACCTGCAGGCGGGCTTTTACTACGCCAGTATTGAGGACGAATGGGGCTGTGTGGCGGAGATCGAGGTGGAAGTCCCGGGCGGTGACCTCCTGCTGGCTATGCCCAATACCTTTACGCCTAATGGCGATGGGGCGAATGATTTCTTCAATGTAGTCGGCAATGCCGAAGCACGGGTGGTCGCCTTCCGCATCTTCAACCGCTGGGGGCAGCAGGTGTACAACAACGAAAACCCCGCTCAGGGCTGGGACGGCACTGCTAATAGGCAGCCGCAGCCTACGGAGGTTTACTACTATCAAATTGAGGTACAAACGCCCGATGGAGTGTGGACGCGGCAGGGGGATGTGACGCTGGTGCGGTAGGGGCTAAAGTGCTTCCACCTCCCAGCCCGCAATCCGCCGTTCCTGCCCATCAAAGTGGACCCCGATTCCCAATACCCGCTTGCCGCTGCTGCGGAAACGCTGCGCGTAGTCGCGTTCCCGGATTTGCTGAAGCGCCTCGGTAGCCGTTTGGTGGATTTTGAATTCAAAAATATAGATGGCCTGCGGCATCTGAACCACCGCATCGGCACGCCCGCGGGCAGAGTGGACTTCGCTTTTGCAGTAGAGCCCCAGGTAGTTAAATAAGATGTGTACCAAGCCGTGAAACAGGCCCTCAGACGTTTTATCAAAGGTTTCGTAAGGCAAATCTGCCAGCACGCTGTCCAGGATATCCCGCACCTGCTCCAGGTTGTCCTGAGCAAAAGCCTGCTGCAGGTCGTGGACCGTGCGGCCGGTATTGTGGCGAGTCGGCTCGGGAGAGAGCTCCTGCAGCAGAAAGGCGTACATGCTTTCGCGTACTTCTTTGTTAGGGTAGTGCAGCACATATTCACCCGTCAGCAGGTTAGCTGATTTTACCGTCAGGTAGCCAGACTGGAAGAGCAATGGGACAAGCGCGATATGATCCAGGTCGAAATGTTCGAAAATAAAGCTTTTGATAGGCACTTCTTCCATAGCATAAAGCTGCTGCTGCCGCATCTGCTCAACAATCAGCCGTGGGGTCCCACTTGCTGACCAGAAGTTCATGAAAGCTTGCTGATCCAGAAAACTAATTATACCAAAAGGGTTATAAACCTTATTGCGGCCATCCCAGGAATAGCCGTTGTACCACTCCCGTATTTTGTCGAGTAATACCGCAGTGGATAGTTCTAATGCCTGCCCGGCTGCGTACAGGTGGGGTTCAAAATAGTATTCCAGCTCTGATTGCGTGTAGCCCGTTAGTGTGGCGTAGGTGCGGTGCAGGGTAAGGTCGGAGAGGTTGTTCAGGTTAGAAAAAATTGAGACTTTGGCAAACTTAGAAATACCTGTAATGAAGATCAGTCGGAGGTGCTCATCGGCACTTTTGAGGACGCCGTAAAATTCGCGCAGCAGATCCCGGTTGGCTTTAGCTTGACCGATGTTTTCTTCGTTAAGATAATCTGTAATGGGTTTGTCGTACTCATCGATTAGCAGGGCTACCTGTCCGTGTTTGGCAGCAATTTTCTGTATCAATTCTGCAAGCTGTTCTTTGCTGCCCAATCGTTCTAACTTCAGGTTGAAAGCTTCGGCTTTCATCCTGAGGTGCAACTGCAAAGCTTCTTCGAGCCCTCTCTTATCATAATCGATAGCCTCAAAAGAAAAATGAAGCACTGGGTTCGTCTGCTGCCAGTCCCAGCGGTTCTCGATCCACAAGCCCTCAAACAGCTCCCGCTTGCCTTCAAACAGAGCCTTTAGAGTAGAGACGAGCAAAGATTTTCCGAACCTGCGGGGCCGGGAAAGGAAGTAGGGCTTGCCCATCGTGACCATGCGGTGGATCAGCTCGGTCTTGTCTACGTACACATAGCCGCCTCTGCGCAGCTCGCCAAAGTCTTGTATGCCGATGGGCAGTTTTTCCATAGATGTAAAAATAAGAAACTTAAGGGTAATGCGCTCCTTCTAAAGTGCATAACGAATTGCATTACTTAAATGCAGAGGGTTGCCCTCCGGTATTGATAGCCGGTGGTCACTTCGTATGGTATAATAAATTTTCGGTATTAGTTCCTGTGTTGGGCAATTTGTTTTACACACAATTGAATATCACCGGATAAGCTTTACATTTGTTTCCAGTCATGATAACTGTTAGCGTATAAAAATATCGATATGCCTAATGCTCACATGCCCCCCGATTTCCTGCAGCCCTGCCTGTTAAGTATCGAAGAAGCCGTACTGAAGGCCTATAAAGATCACCCAAAACTGGAAGACAAAGACATCGAGGTAGTCTACGAACAGCTGCAGCGGTTTTTCAAAAAGCTCGCCGGAGGCGCAGAGCTGGAGGAGCCCCATTCTACGATTACCCGTAAGCAGGCTCTGATAGAGTCGATTACCCTGGCACTTGCTGTCCGTGAAGAGTTTGGAGCAGATGAGCATTTGCTCCAAAATGACCAATATACACTGGGAGGCAGAACCATTCCGTATCTGGAAATGCTCTACGCCACTGCTTTTACCTATCTGCAACGCTCTGCCCGCTTTTGGCGTAAGGAAAGAGGGAAAAGAGGCTACCTGAGTTTCATTGCGAGCCAGTTGCCGGAACAGGAGCTGTAGGATAAGACTACATTTCGCCTAAAGTATTACAACCACAAAAGAAAAGATACGACGAGCATTGGTTTTGGAAGCTATGGGCAGCGGGGGCGCTCCCTCATTCCCCAGTCTTATAATATTGAAATTCAGTTTTTTAGGCTATATTTAGGGGTAAACCCCAGATATCATGTCACAACACTTCAAAGTTCATCTTTTGACAGCAGCTTTGGTATGTACACCACTGCTGTTATTCGCTCAGGATACATTGATAACATTCTCAGGAGATACCTCCCTTGTTCTCATCGAGCAGTATGATGAGGAAGATGTGTTTTTTCGTCGGTTGGACAGTCGGGAGAGCCTCCGTCAACTTGGCATGCGATTTGTCTCCCACATCTTATACCAGGATCAGCAAAACAACACTAATTATTACGCATTTGTAAGCAGCAGTTATCTCCACTCCATCGACACTTCTGGTATTCTCGTCCTGGTTACGGTAGAACAGGAGACTTATATTGGACGTATTATTTCCATTCAGGATGATACCGTGCAGTTTGAATCTGAGCGTACCGGATTCGTCAGTATCCCGAGGCAAAAAATCAGTAGAGTTGAATTGGCTGCAGAGAATCTAATCCTTAAAAACGGAACAGTGTGGCGGCAACACCCAAAACCCACTCATTACTTTTGGAGCCCAAGTGGCTATGGCTTGAGTGCTGGTGAGGTCAGCTATCAAAATTTTCTTATAGTTTATAATCAGATCAATTTTGGCATTACGGACCGCTTTTCAATGGGCGCATTCTTATTCCCCTTCTTGAACCCTTTTTCAGAGGACTTATTGCTGCCCGTTTTGATTACTCCAAAAGTCGCTTTCCCGGTAGTAGAGGATAAATTTAATCTTAGCGGAGGAGCCATTCTGGGGACAGTTTTTGGGGAAAGAAGGTTGAACATCGCCTTAGCTTATGGATCGGCAACCTATGGCAACCGGAGCCGAAATATAAGCCTGGGAATTGGCTACGGGGGCTTTGGTGGAAAATGGTCAAAAGCGCCGTCCTTGTCTCTCAGTGGTCTGTTTAGAGTCAGTCAGAAGACTTCTCTTCTTACAGAAAATTTGCTCATTAGCACTTCTGAGGAGTCAATGTATCTTGGGTTTCTTTCGATAGGCGCGCGTACAATCTGGCCAAAAGGAACACTGGACTACGGAGTCTTTTTTCCTGTAGGGCTGGAAAATGCTGCTACCTTTAGTCCTTGTTTAGGATTTAGTCTGCCGCTAAACAAACGGAAATAGTTTTATCAAGTATGTGATATACAAGCCCCATCTCACCTAAAAAGTACCGCTTTCCACAATGGGTGTATCCGATAAGTTGCGGCGGTGGGTTGCTCCAGTCGCGATTGTAACCACGTCTCCAGGAATGAAACAGCTAAGAAAGCGCCCTCATCGGTCTGCAAACCCATGAGGGCACCTGAGAGATTAATCCACCCGCTCAAATACCAATGAACCGCCGGCTGCCCCAATGGCAGTGTATTCCAATGTGGTTGCATTGGCTGCGAGGACCAGGTTGCACTGCGCATCAAATTCTCCTTTTTCGATAAAGCAGAAGCCTTCGGGAGCTGTGCCGGTCACCGCACAAGCTTCCGAACGGCAGCCGGGGTCCGCCTCAATCGTCGAGGAATACGTCAACCGCTGGTTGTTGTAATGGCTGATTTGGTCACCCTCAATGATGATTTCATACCCTTCGTCGGTCGTAGAGCGCCAGCCGCCCTGCATCATGGCCATTAGGTTGGGTGAAGGATCGCTGAGTGTGATCTCACTCACCCTTGCTTTTACAGATTTCAACGCAGGGTTGTCGCTGCTGAGTGTGACATCGCCAACGAGCTCCATGGCGGTCTCACCGTCTGCACCTGGCTCAAAACGGATGCTCAGCCCCTGACCGGTAAGTTTTCCATCCTTCCAGTCACTAACGTAGCCGCCGTAGTCCCAGCCAAAGCCGTAAAAGTCAAATGGCTTGCCATTGAGTTGCTCCATTTCCTCAAGGGTGGTGCCAATGGTGATGCCGTTGGGGGTGGACCAGTCAGATTGCCCGTCCTTGCCATAGATGCTGACATAGCTGGGCCGATCGGAGCCCATTGCAGCATCCCAGTACAAATCCACCCGGTTTTTACTGTCTTTGAACAGGACAATGCCTGGCTCGAAAATACCTTCGCCCAGGTGGATGCTGTCCTCCTGCGCCAGATCACCATAAACTTTCAAGACATCAGCGGCAGTAGCTGATGCCAGGTCAACAAGACCTACCCGTGTGCCAGGGACAATTGTGAAATCGAGCCTTGGGTCTGCTTCGGTGGTTACAGCGGTAGAGTCCTGCTGATCAGATGCCACAGTGCCCTCCGAAGAGCCGGATTGGCAGTTAGATAGCCCGAAGGCAAGCAGGAAAATGCACAGCGAGGTGAGTAGTGGGTTCTTCATAAATCTGTTCAGTTTGAAAATGATGTATAATACGCTGCAAGTGGAGGGGAAAGCAGCGCATCAAAAATACATCACCCAACTATGAAGACCCTATTTGTGCTGCTTAAATTTTTCCAGTAGTTGAGGGGAAACGTTATCTGTGCCGTACATTCCATCCTCTTCGATCAGGGTGCCGTTATCATTACTATCAGTCTTGATGAGGAATAGTGTGGAGCGGGTATTAGGGCTGCTGTCTGCACCTTCAAAGTGGAGCACCTGCTCTACCTCAAAATGGTCGGGGGTAAATGTCTTATTTAAGTCTTCGCAATAAATGCGGTCGCGTTTCAGCGTGAATTCGTGGTCATAGCCCTCTTTTTTCAGGGCCTGGGTAGCTTCTACCAGGTTGTCAAAATGTTGCATTGGCTTTTCTGGTAGAACGGCTGTTTCGGGACCATGTTCGCCCTACTGCTGCGCTTCCAGGTAAATGGCTTTCAGGTAGGCCCCTTCCGGGAAACCAATGGGGTGGTCCGTATCGTGGTAGGTGCGCCTGCTTTCGCGGAATTGTCGGGGGTGATTGTCCAGCACTTCCAGTACAGCTTCGAAGAACTCCGGAGCGGTAATGCGGCTTGAACAGGAAGCGAGGAGGAGCAATCCCTTCGGAGCAACAATCCCGGCTGCCAGGGCAGCAAGCTGGCGGTAAGCCTGCAGGGCTTTTTCCCGTTCACTGCGTTGCTTGGCAAAAGAGGGTGGGTCGACGATGACAATATCAAAGCGCTGACCGGTTTTACTCAACTGCTCCATCTGCTCAAAGGCATCGCCGGTCAATGTCCGGTGGCGGCCTCCCAAATGGTTTAGGGCTACGTTTTGGGCAGCCATCTCAAGGGCTTGCGCGCTGATGTCCAGGCTGGTTACGGCTGTTGCGCCTCCTGCCAGAGCGTGTACGGAAAAGCCTCCGGCGTATGCGAAGACGTCAAGAACGGTTTTCTCTTTCGCCAATTCTCCAATGCGTTTCCGGTTGTGCCGGTGGTCGAGGAAATAGCCGGTTTTATGGCCCTTTACCACATTAGCGGAAAACAACAGCCCGTGTTCCCGAAATATGATTTCCTCCTTTTCCAGTGTGCCGTGAATGACCTGGCCGTCAGACAATCCGTGGCAAAGATCAGGGCGGGCCTGCAGGTTGCGGCTCAGCCGGAGGACAACAGTGGTGCATTCGCTCAAACGGAGTAGGGGAGGCAGTACCATTTTTAAATAAGGCAGCCAGATAAACGAATAAAGCTTGAGGACCAGCACCTGATCGTATACATCGGCTACGAGGCCCGGCAGCCCGTCATTCTCTCCGTAGAGGAAGCGGTAGCTGTTGGTATCGCTTTCCAGGAGGGGCTTCCGCCGTTCGTAGGCTTGCTCGATTTTGCCCGAAAACCAAAGGGCATCAATCCGTGCCGGCTGGCCAAACTGCAGGGCTTTAATCCGGATAGGGGAGTGGGGGTCGTACAAACCTGCTGCGAGGAATTTATCTTTTTTACGATCAAAGATAATCGCCAGGCTGCCAGCTATGCCTTTGGTATTTTGTTTAGTGATGGCTTCCTCAAAAACCCAGGGATGCTCCCGCCGAAGTGCGCGTTCCGCTGCCGGCTTGACTTGGATAGCCAGGCGTTGAGCCGGCGGGTCAGGCAAATGTGCTAATGTCTCCATTTGGCAAAGGTAAGGCACTCCCCGTTTTATTCTGATAGGGGCATCGCAGGATTATTGAACAAAATGAATGCTCCATACGCTTCAGCAGTTGTTAAATCTTAACAATTTTAAGATTCTTCAGCCTGCTGCTGTTAGTACGCTATTAAATTGCCCGGCTTTGCGTTAACCCTCCGTTAAAGCCCTGCATCGTATGTCTAAACCCCCTATATTTGAAGTGTAATCAAAAACAAAAGCCATGAAAAAGCAACTGCTCGCATTATCCTTCGCCCTGGCCTTCGGGCTGACCCTCACAGCACAATCTGCTGATCAGAACCCGCGGGCACAGTTGGCTTACAAAGCATACCAGACGGAAAACCCCACTGACCACGCCAATACTATGGGGGTGACGATGGATCAGACTTACGAAGCCTACGACCCCATTCTGATCAAAGAAGCCCGCCGGGAAGAACGCCGCGATTTCCGCCGGCAGCTCCGCCTCGAACGGGCCCGCCGGCCGCAGTTTATTGCCCCACGCCGCCCCTGGGGCTGGAACCGCTGGTAAACTCCGGCCAAACTTTCTAAAATTAACAAAACGAAACAGGTGTGTGCCAGGTCGTATCTTCTAATCTGGCATGCACTCTACACCAAAACACAATCTGCATGAAACCCTTCCTTCCTCTTTTGTTTTTCGCTATCCTTCTCGGCACCTCCTGCAATCGTCAGGTACAACGTATTGAAACCGATACTACCGTGGACCTCAGCGGGCGCTGGAATGACACTGACGCCCGCCTGACTGCTGCCGAACTGGTCTCTGAAATTATGGGGCAACCCTGGCTGGAGCGCCACAAACGCAATAACAGCGGGGAAGAACCCGTGGTCATCGTTGGTATGGTGGAAAACAAATCCCATGAACATATCGAAGCGGAAGTCTTTATCAAGGAATTGGAAAAAGCCTTCGTCAAAAGCGGTCGGGTACGCCTCGTGCAGGGCGGTGCCAAGCGCGAGCAAATCCGCCGCGAGCGGGCCGATCAGCAAAACAACGCCTCCCAGTCTACTATGAAAAGCTGGGGGCTCGAAGTCGGCGCTGACTACATGCTGCAGGGCTCTATCAACTCCATTATGGACGCCTACAAGCGCAAGAAAGTCATCTACTACCAGATTGACATGACCCTGACCAACATGGAGACCAATGAGGTGGTCTGGATTGGAGATAAGAAGATTAAGAAGTTTGTGAAAAATTAACAGAAGGACTGAATCTGTTAGTTCGGGGGCTGCTCCTTGTGATCAGCCCCTGCTTTCCCTGCTTTTTCTCGCCCCAACCTGAGACGCCCATGAAATACCTTTACCTACTGTCGCTGTTTATCCTGGCCGGTGGGCTTACCTCCTGTGCTTCCTTCGAGCGCTACCGGATACTTTACAATGACCGCATTGAGGCCGGCAACTTCGAAGAGGCCACCCGGCTGATCGAAAATAAGCGGTTTTACAAAAAAGACCGCAACGAAGTACTTCGCTACCTGGAGCTGGGGGCGCTGGCCCGCATGCAGGGCGATCTCGCAAAGAGCAACGAATACCTCAATAAGGCTGATCTGCTCATCGAGGACAGACGGGCTTCTATCGGATCACAAGGCCTGGCGGTAGTCAGCAACCCACGGGTACTCCCTTATCGTACAGAGTACTTTGAGAATATTGCCGTCCATTACCTCAAAAGCCTGAACTACCTTCAACTGAATGATGTGTCAGCGGCCCGGGTGGAAGCCCGCCGCACCAATATCCGCTTGCAGGAACTCAATGACGCCGTACCAGAAAAGCCACTGAAGTACCACGACGACGTACTTGGGCACATTACCATGGGGCTGAGTTACGAGATGAACGGAGAGTGGAACAATGCCTTCATCGCTTACCGCAACGCTGCTGAACTTTTCATTCAGGAGGGCAAAGTACAGCCCTATATGGGAGTGCGAATTCCCGAACAGCTCAAATGTGACCTCGTTCGTATGGCGGATCAGCTTGGGTTTGCCAATGATGCCAGCCGGTATCGCAGATTGCTCAACCCACGCTGCAAGGATGATGTGGGCGAAGGTGGCTCGCTTGTGCTCTTTTGGGAAAATGGTCAGGGGCCGGTCAAGGAAGAAAATATCATCGGGTTTGATGTGATGCGCCGGGGCGACCGCTCGCAAGTCCGCTTCGTGAATAACAGCATGGGGATGGAGTACGATTTTGGGGAGGACATCTATAACGAATACAATGGCTTTGCCGGTATCAATACTGTTCGGCTGGCACTGCCAATATTCCGCCCACGTGAGTATCCGCTCTATCGTGCAGATATCAAATACCCTGGTGGCATACAGCGAATGGAAATGCTCGAAGACCTGAATGTGGTAGCGGAGCAGTCTCTGCGAGACCGCTTTGGGCGGGAGCTGGCTAATGCCCTGATCCGTCTGGCCGCCAAGGAGGCCGTGGAGGCGGGCCTGCGTTCCATCAAAACGAAAAAGAAAGACGACGATGAGGACAACGATGGAGACGAAGAGCAGAAAAAATCAAAAGACGAGGATAAAGACGAGGAAGAGGACGTGGAGTACGACGAAACGCTCGGCCTCATCCTGGGCACCACAATGAGCATCGTCAACGCCGCTACTGAGCGTGCTGACATCCGATCCTGGCAAACCCTGCCGGCAGAAATCCATTATCAGCGGGTGCCACTGAAGCGGGGCGCTAATGAAATCCGAGTGACCTTTTATAACCGATACAATCAACGCCTGGAAGAGCATTACCTGCGCCTCAATGGCGGGGGCAGGCTGCAGGTCAGGCATGTAATCACACCCGACAGCCGCGTATTACACCCGGCTGCCACTCAAAATCAAAAACCTGTACAACCATGAGAACGATATTGCTCACTTGCTTTATGACCCTGATGGCCGTAGCGGCCTTCGGGCAAGACAAAATGGACGTTATTTACCTCAAAAACGGACAAGTCATCAAAGGCTCCATCATCAAACCTATGGATGCGGATGGCGTGCAGATTATGACAACCGAGAGTGATGTATACACCTTCTCGCCCGATGAGGTCCGCCGTATTGTCCGGGAGGAAGTCCCGCACGATAACCTGAAGAACAAGATCATCGTCCACGATGGGGAAGGTTTTACCAATATCACCACCCTGGGCTATGGTTTTGGCATTGGGACAATAGGGGACGAACGGGCCATTAATAATGATGAAGATTACTTTTCGATTCACACCGTCAATGGCTACCACATCAACCGAAGTGTGAGCCTGGGTCTGGGGGTAGGTGTGGAATGGTATGGCGATTATGAGCTCGTGCCGCTTTACGCTGATGTCCGGTACTATCCGACCCTTACCGAGTGGGCGCCTTTCTTCTACGGCGACCTGGGCTACGGGCTGGGCTTTTTGGACGAGGCAACGGATGGGGGCATTATGTTCGGTGTCGGAGGCGGTATTCAGCGCTCCGTCAATCCAAATATGGCCTATGTGGCCTCCTTTGGCTACCGGTATCAGGAGAATACCCTGGGCACCCGGAATGCAGATGCCCATTTTCTGCAGTTTAGCGTAGGGCTGAAGTTCTAAATCTTCTTATCTTCAGCCCCATGGGGCTACTCCAAAACATATCACTGCAGTGGGATCTGTGGATCGGTAAATACCGGGCCTTCTTTGTCACAGAAGCTCAGGACCGGGAAGCTTGCGAGCGGCTGTTGAATTACGACAGCGACCGCGAGCTTCCCGAAAAAGGGCAGCTCGTGGCTTGTCAGGATACCCGGCGCGGTAAAATCATTGCCTGTCTGGTGCTGAGCAATGCTGTAGACCGGGCAGAAGAGGCGGCAGAAGCGTTTGGATATGTGAAGACAGGCTATCTGCCCAAGCTGGCTGTGGTTTCTCATTTATCTTTTGATAGCGCTTACCTCAATACCCCTGCTGTACCTGTGCTGCTGAGCCACTGCTTTGTGGAGGTCCTGAAAGCCGAAGGGCAGGCATTGCTCATGCAGTGCGACCCCGGGCATTATTCCATCTATAAGCGTTTGGGGATGCGCCCCATCGGCCCGCTGCAAATGGGGGAGGGGGGCGATTTTCAAATCCCTATGATCGGACTGCCGGATATGGAGTACCTTTCCGTCATTCACTCTCCTTTGTTACCCATGCTTCGCGGGGTGTCTTTTGACCGTTATCAGGAAATTTGCGACTGGTACTATCAATTGGTTCGCGAGCACAAAGAGCTACAAACCGGTACCGCTTTTTACCCGGAAGACCACGATGATTTCCATGGGCACCATGTCATTACGGAAGGATTGAGCGAAGCCGGTACCGCTGCTTTCCTTAAGGATGCCATAATTGTCAATTGCCGGCAGGACGAAGTGTTGTTTGCAGAAAATGATGCAGGCAAAGCTATCGGTTACGTGCGCAAAGGCCTGCTGAGGGTGGAAATTGGCGGGCAGACAGTGGTGATGCTGGGAGAAGGCGACCTCTTCGGGGAGATTGCCTACATTCTAAATACCAAGCGCACTGCAAAGATTGTCTCCGCCAGCCCGGATACAGAAGTCGTCCTCTTTCAGGAATCCGCTATCGACCAGTTAACAGAGGAATCAGACCGCACCATCATTTGGCGCAACCTGGCAAAAGTATTGGCTCAGAGGGTGGTAGTCACCAGTAAGCTGCTCAAGTAAGCGTTACTTTACTTCCTCCACCTGATAAATGAAGTAATTCGTATCCCCCTGCCAGGGCATTGCCTTATATTTTTCCCGGTAGTAGAGCTTGACTTGTTTGCCTTCATAGTTTTGAAGCTTCTCATAAACCTCATTTTGCCAAACGGAGAACTCCCAGATGTTCCCGGAAACGCCGTCACTGGCATTTTGGCGGAAGCCGCCCAGGTTCAGCTGCCCTTCGTAGGTCTTAAATACCACACCTTTATTGGAAATCTTAATCAGGGTGCCTGCCCGGGTACCTTCACTGTAAGTCCAGTTGCAGACCCATAGGTAGCTCGCTCCGCCTACTATGGCCAGGGTGAGCAGGATGAAGAAGAATCGTTTGATCCAGCCACCTACCGTGCCGGCTCCATCTTTAATAACTTGTTTAAACTCGCTCATAGTCGTTTAGCTTTGTCTGCAATATTGCAGAAAGTTGGCGGGATTTTCAAATACTAAAGAACAGCGGCCGGCCGGATCTGATTATTTGCAACGGTACTCAGGATATTTTAAATCATTTGTCGTACCTTTTACATAGTTCAATAAAAGAGCCGTAAACTTTGTAAGCGATTGAATAGCAACTGCTAAAAGAGTTTAGGCTCTCCTTTATCACCTCAAAAACCTGTTTTTATGAAATCGATTTTTCTAACCATGGCTCTGCTTGCCTTTTGTTACAGTTTCACCGAAGCGCAAGCTATTCAAAAAGGACAGGTCCTGGCCGGGACCACCACTGAAATCATCGGCGGCATCCAACCCTTAGGCGTAAGTTCTGCAGGCATTGCTTTTGCCAACAGCAAGTTTGAATTTAATGGGGATAAATCAGATGGTACCAACATCACGCTCTTCAATATAAGCCCGGCGGTGGCCTATTTTGTAGCGGATGGGCTGGCCGTTGGGGGCAAGCTCACTTTTGCTTATTCGAAGGTGGAAGATAATGACCCGAGCACTATACTCTCGGTTGGCCCCTTCGCCCGTTACTATTTTGATTTGGGAAATGCCAAGCCATTTATTCAGGGCAATGTAGGCCTGGGGCGCTCCAGTAATGGGCCAGATGATGAAGATAAATCTAATTTTCTTAACCTCAACCTCGGTGCCGGTGCGGCCTTTTTCTTTAATGATTTTGTCTCAATAGACCTGGCCCTGGGATACTTCCATGAAAGGAGTAGCCCTATAGATAACGATAATGTCCGGCAACTGAATAATGCATTTGGGCTGGGAGTAGGTTTTAGCTTTTTTATCGGCGGGCGGGATGCCAATGATTAAGCGTTGATTCTGTTACCCATATTCTTAATGCAGAACGCCTGGAGCAATGAAATGAATTGCTCCAGGCGTTTTAATTTAGTGAAAAGGGTTTATGGCTTTTTGTAATTCTCCTTTAAGAGCTCAGGGTGTGCCTTCATAAATTTCTCAATCTTGGGCATCGACACGCCGACCACATAGGGCTGATTGGGATTGTGAACGATGTAGTCCTGATGATACCCTTCGGCTGTGTAGAAAGTACTGAGCGGGCTGAGTTTGGTCACAATTGGCTTTTGGAATTTACCGCTTTCCTCCAGCTGTTGTATAAAAGCTTCTGCCCGGGCCTTTTCGTACGTATCCGCATAGAAAATAGCAGAACGGTACTGCGGTCCAACATCCGGCCCCTGCCGGTTGAGCTGCGTGGGGTCGTGGCCTGCAAAAAACGCGGTGAGCAGCTCGTCGTAGCTGACTACGGTGGAATCGTAGTAAACGATGACCGATTCTGCATAGTCCGTCATACCGGAAGCCACCTTTTTGTAGGTTGGATCAGCTGTGGTTCCCCCTGCGTAGCCGGAAATGGCCTCCTCTACGCCTTCAACGCGCTCAAACACGGCTTCCACACACCAAAAGCAACCACCTGCAAAGACCGCTTCAGAAAGGTCTTCGTAGGGGGCATCGATTTGGTCAACCGGGACGACGCCTTCCGGGTAATCAATTTTTTGGCTTTTTTCAGCCATAGTACTATTGGTCTTCTGCGAATTGGCACAACTGAGTACCATAGTGCTCAACGTTAGGAAAAGAAATATGCGTTTCATTTTTTTTCTTTTGGTAACAGGAATATGGCGCAATTTGTTAACGCCAGGTTGGCCTCAATGGTAAGCAGGCGACACAGCCAGGCTTATTCCACCATTCTGACCGAGTTGAGGTTGCCTGCCCAGTCATATTCCTTGATGGGATTGACCGGATCGGTGATCCATTGCCCGTCTACGATGAATTTGTACAGGTGTTTGCCACCCGTTAGCGGCAGGCTGACCACCCAGGCTTTACCTTCGCGGTGCATCCTCAGAGCGCGGTCTTCCCAGTCGGTAAAGGAACCCGCCAGGTGGACTTCTTCCGCGTCTTCGAAACCCGCCAGGCGAAACTGTGTCTCCCGCTTGATTTCATAAACGGAGTTGAGGGTGGCATATTGGTTCCTGACAGTCTGAGGGTTGTTGGGGTCGGGCATCCACTCGCCGTCTACGATGAATTTGTATTCATAGCGGCCGGCATCGAGGCTCAGGCAGGTTTCCCAACCACCATCCACTTTTTGCATGGTGAAAGCAGATTCGTCCCAGGCGTTGAAGTTGCCGCTGAGGACCACCTTCTCTGCATCCGGATAGCCGGGAAGGAAAAAGCAATCTTCAGCAGTTGTGTCTGCCCGGGCGGTATAAAGCTCCATATTGTAGGTCTCCTTCCAGAAAGTGCCTGTGGGCGTGGTTTTGCCTTTGTTGCGTATGGCCTCAGAGGGTTCTGCCCAGAACTTCCCGTTGACGACAAACTTGAATTCCCAGCGGAAGGCATCATCGAAGTCTTCAATCCGTTTGCGGAGCTGATAACGGCCTTCGCCCACTTTTTTCATCCGCCATTCATCCGCAGACCAATTATTGAAATCCCCGGCAATGGCAACCGATTCTACGTCGATGTCTTCAAAGTCGGTCATCCAGAAAGTACCGGTCCGGGAAGCCTCTTCAAAGTACCGGATGTCAAATTCGAAAACGATATCATCGCCTTCGAAAAAATAGGCATGATAAGGCTCCTGGCTCTGCAAAGGTATTTGCAAGGCACCCAAAAGGCAGATCATGATATATAAGTGCGGTGTTTTCATTCCTTTTTAAGGTTGATACCATTGAAAGAAGTACAACTTTTTCTTCTTATAGTTGATCAGGGTACGGCGGACGCACAGGAATTCGTACCCAATGAGTCCGTCAAGGCGTGTTCTGTAGGTGCGGTTGAAGGTATGCATGTTGGTCAGCAGGGTTCGCATTCCGGAGCATCTTTGCCCGCCTGAACGAAAGCGGTACAATTTACCGGCGATGACCTCCAGCTCCTGTTGTCCCGACATGCCTGCCAGGTAAGTCCGCCTGCTGATTTTGAAATGGTCAAGAATAGCTCTGTTCACGCGGTTGTGCAGGAGATTGAGTTCTGCACCGGAATCCAGTCCAAGCCTGAGGGCTTTGCCGTCCACTTCTCCATTGATGACCAGAAAGTGCTTATCCATTGTTACATGTAGGCTATCGGTAGGCTTTTCGTAAAAGGCAAGGGTGTCCATGCGGTTGCCTTCTTTGTCAAGGGCGGTCAGGGTCAGCTGTTTGAGCTGAAAGTCAATCATGAGTTCGTAGTTTTCCACTACGTTGTAGCCCAGAAGCCCAAGGAGACGGATGTTCTTTTTGCGCTCAATATGATTGAGGTCTATGATGTCTGCATACAGCCGGTCGTATCTCAGGGAGTCAATAGTGAAGTCTCTGACTGTTGCTTCCCGGAGGTCTTTGATGGCACCGGTCATGCTCATGCCCACTGTATTTGGTGCTGACCGCCCTCCGGAGTAGTGGCGTGCGTTCAGAATGAGCTTGCTGGAGCCGGTATCGAGTATGAAGTTGCCGGACTGCCCGGCTACTTCCGCCTGTATTAGTATCAGGTGGCCAGCCAGCTTGAAAGGGATACGGATGGTCATGGGAGAAAGCTGCTCTGCATTGGGGTAGCGTGGTGGCGCTACCTGTCTTTGCCCCAGCACAGGGTACGGTACCGGGAATGGGGATGCACTACCCAAGACCGGCAGAGCTGCAAGTGCCATCGCTAATAGAAATAGTCGGGATAACATAGTGTGTCGGTGGTGATTTCGATACACCTAAATATGTGGAATCAGATCGCATGTTGCACCTTCTTTCTACGAAACCTGACAGATAGCCGACAAGGCAGAAGGGTGGGATAGGGGCAAAAAAAAACTGCCCGGCTAAGCGGGCAGCACCATACTACTGCATACTGAAAGCACAACTTTAATGCCCTAAGTGCTTCTCTTTTTGGTTCTTTATGATATAGGCTGAATAGCCTAAGCTAATGATCAGAAATAAGACACAATGGCTGTACATTCCGTACAGGTAACAACCAAGACCAGCGATGACCGCTATGAGGCTTAATAAAAAGAGCCAAAGGTCTGCTTTTAACGCCATTATCTCTGCTTTGATATTTTTTATCTTAAAACCGATCCTTTGGTTATCAGGATTGGTAGTTTTACTATTAGACAAACAGGGGCTTTTTGTGTTCGCAGAAAACAGAACTTTTTTCGATTTTCATTTAGGTAAGCCCTGCTGAGGTGACGGCGGGCCTAAGAAAATTAAAAGAAAGACAGTATATGATAAAACCTTGGTTTGCCAGCGTAGAGGCATCGCCGGGGTTAGAGCGGCGCTAAATCAGTAGCGTGCAAAACAGCAACTGGCGAAAACATTTTAGGCTATTGAATGTAGAAGTAAAGCTATTTTGTCGGCAGATTTTATTAACTTAGATTTTCAGCTTTTTTCTAAAAGTTTAAGTTTGAAGAGAGCGCTGCCATTAAATACGGAAAAAAGTGCGTCAATGCTGCAAGTGAATGTAAACCTGGACATTAACGAGAAGTTGTTCATCAAGAATCCTCAGGAAACGGCCCTGGGGCGTCGTATTATTGAGTATTCTGTTGTCCTGTTTGATGAAGTAGGGTTTGAGAATTTCACTTTTCGTAAGTTGGCAGAACGGATCCACTCTACCGAAGCCTCAATCTACCGATATTTTGAGAACAAGCACTACCTGTTTATCTATCTGGTAAACTGGTATTGGGAGTGGATGCGCTTTCGGGTAACCTTTTTCACGATGAATATCCCCGCTCCGCAGGACAAGTTAAAGTCCGCATTGCGTGCGATAGTTGATACTTCCCGGAAAAGCACAAGTGTTGATTTTATTGATACAGAGGTACTTCACCGGATTGTGGTAACAGAAGGCCCTAAAGCTTATCATAAAAAGAACGTAGACGAAGAGAACAAGTATGGCTTTTTTCTGGCTTATAAAATGCTTTGCGCTAAGATTGCAGATATCATTATAGAAATAAAGCCTGCTTACCCTTATCCACGGGCACTGGCAAGTATGCTGTTGGAGTCTGCTAATAACAATATTTACTTTGCAGAACACTTGCCTCGCCTGACAGATATTAAGTTTGGAGCAGAGTACCTGGACCAGGTTGTGGAAATGCTGTTTTCTTTTGCGTTCGGTTGCCTTCAAATGAATGAAAGCGGGCAAGAGCTTTGATGAACCCCGGCAAGGCCCCGGGGCGCTCAGGCTTGCGGAGTCCTTCTTATCAATGCGAAAAGCGTAGCGACAATCAAAGCACTAGCCGCAATATAGAGGGTGGTTTGAAGCAGCCCTTCAGAAGCCTGTCGTGCGTAGATACCATAAAATGCCCACAAGAGCACACCATTATATAGTATATCCTTGTAGCGGATAGCGAAGAACAGTCCGGCAATTGCAGCCACTACAACCATAATGGAAGCCCAGGCTACTTCAGATAGCGGCCCGCCAGCCCAACCGTAACTCACGAGTACTGCAGTGGCGTTGGCAATTGTGGCAACAGATATCCATCCCAGGTAGAGTTGAAAAGGGACCTTTGCAAGCCAGTTGGCAGACCATGTCAGAGGTCTTACCACAAGGTAGATTTTGATCAGGGTGAAAAGCAGCAGCAGCATAAGCCCTAGAGAAAGCAAAGGCTTTTGGTAGTGCCAGGCAAGAATCCAGCTTGCATTCGCAAGGCAAGAGACGAAGAACCAAATCCCAATGCTTTTTATTGCTCCGTGCGCAGACTGGAAAAACTGGAAAACAGTGAATCCAAGCAAAGCCAGATAAATGACGCCCCAAATCCCAAATGTAAAACCTGCAGGCACAAAGCGATTAGGATAGAGCGCGGATAGTTCTCCGGTCGTCATCCCGTTGATGGGAAGAGCATTTGCAAGAATGTTTAAGGCGATGACAAGCACAAATCCAAGCAGATTGAGAAGCCTAAGAGTGTTAACTGGCATTTCGGGCAATTTTTTGATGATTTTTTTCTACAAGTAAAAACACCTGTTATAAAGCATAGGTTTGGAAGTTCTTCTCGAAACCTCAGTGATAGTCATGCTTTCAAGTTATTCTGAAAAAATAGAAATAAGTTGCCCGCCAATACTCTATCGGGTTAGTCTGATAAATTTTGGTTTTCTGCCGAACAGTAATTCACTTCTATTGTTGATAGTAAAACTTTAAAACATCAACAATTGTCCAATTTATGAAAGAACAATGGAATGCTGACAACAGCGCCATGGGCAATGCTTCAAGCCCTCAGTCACAAGGCTCTACAGCAGAATCAAAGTCTCTGTCCAATCGCATCGCCGTAGCTTTCGGTGATGGTATCGGTCCGGAAATTATGCGTGCAACCCTCGATATTCTCGAGGCAGCAGGTGCCGGGCTGGAGTACGAAGAAGTGAAGATTGGAAAAGAAATGTACCTCAGCGGCCATCAGTCCGGTATCGCACCTGATGCCTGGGATATTTTGCGCCGCAACCGGGTCTTTTTGAAAGGTCCGATCACCACTCCGCAGGGAGGAGGGTACAAGAGTCTTAATGTAACGATTCGTAAGACGCTGGGGCTTTTCGCTAACGTACGCCCCTGCCGTGCTTTTACTCCTTATGTAGACAGCAATTTTCCTGATATGGACCTTGTCGTGGTCCGGGAAAATGAGGAAGACCTGTATGCAGGAATTGAACATCAGCAAACTGCTGAAGTGGTTCAATGCCTTAAGCTGGTTTCCCGTCCTGGCTGTGAGCGGGTCATCCGGTATGCTTTCGAATACGCGCGTGCGAATGGGCGTAAGAAAGTAACTTGCATGAGCAAGGACAATATCATGAAGCATACCGATGGGCTGTTCCACTCCATCTTCAACGAGGTGGCTAAAGAGTACCCGGATATTGAAAACGAGCACCATATCATAGATATTGGCTCTGCTCTGCTTGCTGACCGACCGGAGCAATTCGATGTTATCGTCACGCTTAATCTTTATGGAGATATCGTATCTGACATTACTGCACAGGTGGCAGGCTCTGTCGGTCTGGGTGGTTCTGCTAATATTGGAGAACCCATTTCCATGTTTGAAGCGATTCACGGATCCGCACCTGATATTGCAGGCAAAGGAATTGCTAACCCCTCGGGGCTTATTCATGCTGCATGTATGATGCTGAGCCATATGGGCAAAAACGACATAGCTGTCCGAATACAGAATGCATTATTACGTACGCTGGAGGATGGTATTCATACCGGTGACCTTTACAGTGAGGCTTATACCCGCCAAAAAGTAGGTACGCAAGAGTTTGCGGAAGCCCTGATTGAGCGCCTTGGTCAAGTGCCACGGCATCTCAAAGAGGTCGAACTGTCTACTGCCCGAAAGCCTATTGAAGTTAAAGTCAGGCCTTTTGTGCCAGCCAGTAAAAAGCTGGTCGGAGTAGATGTCTTTATCGATTGGGCAGTGGGCGAGCGTGACCCTAACGAACTGGGCAGGGCACTGGAGGAAATTGCCAAAGCGGACTTTAAGCTTAAAATGATCACGAACCGGGGTGTCAAAGTCTATCCTAACGGTTTTCCGGAGACCTTCTGTACTGATCACTGGCGCTGCCGCTTTATTGCTGCTGCTAATGGTGGTACAGAAGCAGGGGGGAAGCCACGTATGGCCGCCGTCACCTATGAGCAAATTACAGGTTTACTGCAACGGCTCACAGTAGAGGGCCTCAATTTCATTAAGATTGAAAACCTTTATGAAATAAATGGCGAACGGGCTTATTCCCTTGGTCAGGGAGAATAAAGAAGTTTATATACCTTTTTATATCTAGCCGCAAAAGCAGAAGTCAGGTGAAGCAGCCTGGCTTCTCTTTGCTCGTTACTATATATAAAGGTGTCCCTGAAAAACTTCTTCGGCCGGCCCACACAACCAAATCTTACTGTAACGGTCCTCTTTTTTGTCCATTCTGATCTCGAGTATCCCTCCTTTTGTTTGCACAGGGATGGTTATCCCGGGCTCGTCCAACAGTTTATGTCGAAGGGTATAAGCTATAGCTGCCGCCGTCACACCTGTGCCACAGGAAAGGGTTTCTGCTTCCACTCCGCGTTCATAGGTGAAAACCTGCAGCGGGAGGCTCGGTGCTGCCGATACGAAGTTTACATTGGTCCCTGTCGCTGCAAATTGCTCATTGTAGCGGATGTGTCGTCCTTCCTTTTCTACGTTCAGGGCATGCAGCGTTTCTTCAAACCTCACATAATGAGGAGAACCGGTATCCATGAAAAAATAGTCCTGCCCTCGTTCTACTTTTAGCACATCTGACATTTCGATTTCAAACCAGCCTTCTTTTTTCAGACTTAAACGAGCCCGGTGCGGCCCATCAGGAGCAAAGAAGTAATAGCTTGACTGCTCTAGTCCAAGGGAACGCGCAAAAGCAACCGTACATCGGGCTCCATTGCCACACATTGAGCCTCTGTGCCCATCCGCATTAAAATAATCCATCTCAAAATCGTATCCCTGTTTTGGCTGCAGTAAAATTAGCCCATCAGCCCCTATGCCAAAGCGACGGTCGCAAAGTCTCTTAATAAGGGCCGTCTCGCTTCCATCCAATACAGTTGCTTTCATCTGATTGATCATGATGAAATCATTGCCTGTACCCTGGTATTTGTAAAATTGGAGTAGCTTCATTTTTGCGCAGGCTTTTCAAGGTTTATACTGTCTGCTGCGGGTTTTTCCCGGGTCTGATCCGGCACTTCCAATCCGAATGGGACGTCAAGTGTGTAGTGCCGGTACGCTGCAAAAGCAGAAAGCAGCACAATGACGGCGGCACCGATAAGTGATATACGCCACCCCCATATGTTGCCAATATACTCGCCATCGAATGGGTCTTTCTTTTTAGGTTCCTGAGTCATATTCAATAGGTTTAAAAAAACAAATATAGAGTGTATGTCGGGAAGAATACAATCTTCTTAGAGCCGGGAGGCGCTACTTCTTTAAGACTTGCAAAGTCTGGGAAAAGCGTCAGCGGTTGATTGTCAGTCTCTTCGGGAATGTATCCATTTCTTGTTGCCTGTTAGTCGCTTCTTTGCTCGCACATTGTTGTATTTGAATATAAAATAATACTATCTTTATCCCCGAATTAAGAAGCTTGTAGGAAAATAAAACAAAGAATTACAGGCTTTGTGCTTGTTTTTTAACACGCTCAGCTTCTTGATAAGACGACCGATACCTACAAGAATTATTTTATCCTAAGGGATAGATATACAGTTTAACGACCTTTTTTTTAACCTAATTTTTTTTAAACAAATCGTGATCTTATGGAAAAAACGAAGTTTACTTTCGTTTCTCCGTCGCGGCTGGCAGGCGCATTTGCGTTCGCGCTGTTGACTTTCCTGGGCCTTCCACAGGCTTTTGCACAGGATTGTCCAACACCATCGAACGTAGACGTGAGCTACAACTGTGATGGAGTCGTTGTACTGGACTGGGACATTACGGACCCAAGCGGCCTGGTACAATCTTACACCGTTGACATCGAGAATGGCAACCAGCCGGTTGTCGACTTTGTCAACATGACTTCCACTGAGCTGACTATTGTTGCAGGTACCCTGACACCAGGCACGACCTACAACTACGCAATTACTGCGAACTGTGCAGCTTCTAATGTTTCATCTGCAACTGGCCAAATCGATGGCGCGGACATTCAGGACCGCCAGCCAACGATTTCTATCACCAACGTGAACAACCCAGTTTGCCCGGGCGACGAGTTCTCCGGCAGCTTTGATGTTACGGTGAATGATGGTTGTGGCGCTTCCTACAATATCTCTGTAGGCGGGACCACTTTCTTCAACGTGCCAGCGGGCAATACCATAACCTTCGGTGGGCTGAACGCCGCAGTAGGTGGTACAGTCTACACGGTGAACCTCTCCTTGGCTTCAGCAGGCGGCTGCCAGTTTAACACAGACCAGACGGGCTGTGTTTCTTCTGTTTCAGCAACTCAGACGCTGACGCCATCCGACAGCCAGGCACCAGGTATGGACGTGACTGCAGCCGGTGGTGTTGACCTGGGCTCAGGCGCGGTACTTACTTACACTCCGCCAGAGGGCGAGTGCGGCGTACAGCTGCTTTGGTCTGTGTTCCCATTCGACAACTGCGGTGGGCCATCTGATATTGACTTCACAGCGAGTGTGACCAATAACAACCTTGGCGTATTCCCAACAGCTTCAGTAACTCAGGATGCAGTAGACGCGGCTTACGCTGTGAATATCTTCGCTGCAGTAGGCACGAACGTTGTTACGCTTAGCGCAACCGATGAGAATGGCAACAACACGACCCTGACTTTCACTATCGAAGTACTGGATGTGCGTATCCCTGAGATTTACGGCCCTGGCGACATGCAGGTTCAAATCCCGGCTTGCCAGGATGAAGGCGTGCCTGTAAACTGGACAGTATCTACAGTTGATGACTGTGATGTGCAGCCAGCACTGACTCAGACAGCTGGCCCATCTTCCGGCAGCACGCTGACAGCAGGTACTTACACGGTATCTTACACTTCTACTGACGATACAGGCAATACTGCTTCCTACAGCTTCGATATCGAAGTGACGCAGGCAGCAAGCCCGGCTCCAATCGTAGACGTATCAGGCAATGGCCAGTTCAACGTACCAGCTTGTGAGGACAACGCAGAGGTTGTGTTCTCTGGCAACGTATATGACTGTGACCTGACAGTATTCAACTTCAATCCTGCGGACCTGACCGTTAGCGGTGCAGATGTAGCGATCAGCTACTTCCTGCCACAGGAAGACTACGTATACTTCGAGGCTACCGGCAACCTTGAGCCAGGTGATTACCTCATCGCAGTAAGCTACCAGGGCGTAACTGTAGACCACGCGGTTTCTGTTATCCAGGATGCGAACCAGCCTGCAACGGTCACGATGCCCGGCAACCTTGCATTCCTTGAGCCACTGTGTGCTGACGGAGCAGACCTGAGCTTCCAGGTACAGATCACAGACGACTGTGATGCAGACCTTAGCGGTGCTACCTTCACACTGAACGGCGGTGCTGCACCTGCAGTTGACGCAGCCGCTTCTGATGAGGCAAATGGCCTTTACGTATGGAACCTTGCTGGTATCCCAGCGGGCTCTTACACACTCGTAGGTACTTACACTGACGGCGCAGGCGCGACTTCAGAAGGCACTGCTACCTTCACGGTAACCGACCAGCCTGACAACGCTGCTCCGATTATTGTATACCCATCACAAAATATCAACGTTGCACTTGACCCATGCTCTGATTCTAACATTGGACTGGTTACTTTCCAAGTTTCTGCGATCGACAATTGTGATGGTGATGTTGATCCGACTGTTACTATTGATGCCCCTGCAACAGTGCTTGCATCTGCTGGTGTATACACAGTGTCTGCCCCAGCTAATGAGGGTCCTTATACTGTTACAATCGAAGCTTCTGATGCAGCTGGCAACAGCCGCACGGAGTCTTTCGTAATTAACGTGACTCAGGCACCCGCACCACAGGAGAACCTGGCGTGTAACGATAACATCAACGTTACGCTTGACGACAACTGCTCACGCGTAGTTACTGCAGATATGGTACTCGAGGGCAACTTTGGCTGCCTTACAGATGATGACTTCGTACTAAACATCGTCAACGATGACAACCCATCTAACGGTAATATTCTTGACGGACATGGGGAGTTTATCTACGAAATCTCTCTGAGCCAGCCACAGACTACTGTAGATTTTACAGGTGCATTTGCTCCCGCTAACTGGGACCTGTCTTCTACTTCAACAGGCATTACTGTTGAGTTCACGGGTGACCAAGCTATCCAGTTCGATAGCCCTGTAGACCCAGGTGTTGGTGACCAGACAGCTATGGCTTCTATCGAAGTACCACTAGACGGTCAGTTGTCCTTCGATTGGTACTTCCAGACGGAGGAGTTTGCAGGTTCTTCTTTATTTATATATGAGTTCTTCGGTTACTCTATTGATGCTAGCGGCAATATTACAGAAGTAGTACTCGCTGCTGATTTCAACGGTACAGGGGGCATTGATCCTACGACTGGCGAAGCATCTGGTAGCGTAAGCCTTGATCTGAACGGTGGTGACCTGTTTGTTCTGTTCATGACTGTTGATGGTCTTGCTCCATATGGCGCTGATGCAACTGTCAGCAACTTCGTGTTTGATCCAGCAGGTGCAGATATTACAGGCTTCGAGCCATGCTGGGGCTATGTTACCGGCGAAGACAAGACCGCACCAGTTGTTGAGTGCCCGGACAATACAGCTGTAGCGACGATTTCTGAGTCTGTACAGAAGATCCAGGGCGCCCTGGAGACGACTGACGCACAGCTTGAGCTTGCGGACTACTCTTGCTTCCTTGACGGAGCAGGCCCAGTTGCAGGCGGACAGTACTACGACATCATCGAGTTCCAGGTGAGCGCCGATGATATCTACACGATTTATCTGAACACTTCATGGGGCGACGGCTTCACTGCACTGTACCAGGGCAGCTTTGATGCGGACAGCCCATGTGAGAATATCCTTTACGCAGCGGATGACAACATCCTTGGCAACGCAGGCCCAATCGGCGGCTTGTTCGACCCACAAGTGCGCGTAACGCTGCCACTGCGTGCGTACGAGACTTACTTCGTGCTGGTTTCCAGCTTTGGCTCAGACGTGACTGGCTCCTACGAGCACACGATCTTCAGCGACGGCAACGGCCTTGTAGGCGCATGGAACTTTACAGAAACGATGCTGCCAGACTGGACAATCCAGTATGACACGACGTTCTCTGCCCTGCCATCGACTACTGAGCAGCTGTCTATCCCGCTGTTCTGTGACGACTTCGGCCAGATCTACGGCGGCGACGCAGGTTCTGTAGCACAGGAGACTGCATTCATCAGCGGCACTTACCAGTGGGTAGGCGCGCCAAGTGCGACGGACAACTGCGACAACAACGTAGACATCACAGCGACGGACAGCTTCACAGCTTCCGGCGACTGCGGCGACGTAGTAATCACGCGCTCCTTCACGGCTACTGACGACCAGGGCCTGACAGACGAGTGCCAGCAGCAGATCACGATCCGCAAGCCAACGCTTGACGACGTGAACTTCCCAAGCTTCACAGCAGTGGTAGAGTGCGACGAAGACTTCCCAACGCTGGCGAACGGCAACCCGGCTCCAGAGCTGACTGGCTATCCGTTCATCTTCACAGCGTTCGGCATCTTTGACATCGCTCCGAATTACTGCAACATCGGCGCTTCTTACGAAGACCTGCCAACAGTAGACGAGTGCGAAGGCCGCTTCAAGTTCCGCCGTGAGTGGACTATCTTTGACTGGTGCGACCCAGGCAGCTCATTGATCGCTAACCAGCTGATCAAAGTAGGCGACTACACAGCGCCAGAGGTGTCTTGCCCAGCGGGCACGCCAATCGCTTACTCTACAAGCCCATTCTCTTGCGGTGCATCTTTCGAAGTGCCTATGCCAAGCGTGAGCGACAACTGCTCTAACGTAACGGTATACACTGAGATCGTGACGACAACAGAGGAAGAGGTGATCAACCAGTACGGCCTGCCAACCGGACAGTTTGTGATCGACACCGTAGTGGTGCGCACAATCCAGCCCGGCGCGAACCGTTTTGTATCCTCTATCCCATTCGGCGACCACTTCTTCCGCTATGTGGCAGAAGACGACTGTGGCAATGAGACGGAGCTGTACTGCCCATTCTCAGTGATCGACCAGATCGAGCCGGTGGCAGTATGCGACGACCAGCTGAACGTAAGCATCGGCGGCGGCAACATCGTGCCTGGCCAGCCAGCGCTTGCACGGGTGTTCGCATCTGACGTGGACGAAGGCTCATGGGACAACTGCGGTGATGTATCTATCGCGATCTTCCGCAACAACTTCAACCCGATCACTTACACTTGCGGCACGCAGAACAGCGTAACCGGCGATTTCGTCGACTTCTTCTGCTGTGACGTAGGCGTTACATCTGATATCACACTGGTTGTGACCGACCAGTACGGCAACCAGAACTCCTGCTGGCTGAGCGTTACGCCAGAGGACAAGATCAACCCATTCTGTGACGCGCCAGACAACGTAGTTGTGGATTGCGACGACCTGCCATACGGCTTCGACGCATCTGACGCAGGCCAGCTGGAAGACCTGTTCGGCATGGCGACGGGCGCAGACAACTGCGGCGTAGCATCTGTACAGCAGGTAGCATCGAACGCTGACCTGGAGTGCGGCTACGGCTCCATCACTCGTATCTTCCGCGTCACTGACGTGAACGGCCTGAGCAGCACGAACAGCTGTGTGCAGGTGATCACGATCAATGAGGTGCACAACTACGAGATCTACTTCCCAGAGGACGCTGAGGCGAACTGTGGCACGCCAACGCCAGACACCGTTGAGTACAACGAGCTTGGCTGCGACCTGCTTGCAGTGACAAGCAACGACGAGCAGTTCTCTGCATCCGGCGACGAGTGCTACAAGATCTTCCGTACGTGGAAGGTGATCAACTGGTGCCAGTATGACGGCGAGAGCGACCCTTACATCGTAGGCCGCGACGAGGACTGCAACGGAACGCCAGGCGATGGCGACCGTATTGCGAACAACGGCAACGGCTTCTGGCTGCTTGCACGCCCGAACGGCAAGATCTACTTCGACCAGGACACAGACGAGACACCTGACAACAACGTACCAGGCATCAACTTCTGTGGCGTATCGAATGACTACTACAGCTTCGAGTATGACGAGACTGGCTACTACCAGTACACTCAGATCATCAAGGTATACGACGACACCGCTCCTGAGATCAGCTTCACGCAGGCAGACGCATTCTGCTCACTGGACAACGTGAACTGTGATGCGAACGTGACTTATCCGTTCAGCATCGATGAGGACTGTACGCCAGACGACCTGACGATCAAGGTGTTCCTTGACCCATTCCTGAGCGGTGACCTTGTGGAGCTGACAGGCGTGGTATCTGGTTCTTACCCAGACTACACGATCACAGTGAACGACCTGCCAATCGGCAGCCACGCGTTCGAAGTGCACGTACTGGACGGCTGTGGCAACTCAGACCTTGCGATCCTGCCATTCGACATCATCGACTGCAAGGCGCCAGCGCCATTCTGCCTGAACGGCATTGCGATCGAGCTGATGCCAGTAGACGAGGACGGCGACAACCTGCCGGACCCGGGCGCAGGCATGGCTGAGATCTGGGCGAGCGACTTTGTCGACTTCTCCACTCAGGCGGGCGACTGCTCTGAGCCAATCAAGTACTCTATCAACCGCGTAGGCGAGCCTAACAACCCTGACCAGACCGGCCTTGTGCTGACTTGCGACGACGAAGGCACGCTGGTGATCGAGATCTGGGCGTACGACGCAGCTGGCAACAGCGACTTCTGCGAGACGTACATCCTGGTACAGGACAACATGGGCGTATGCGGTGCAGCAGCACCAATGGCAGCCGGTGCAGTCAATACCGAGGACAACGAGCCGGTAGAAGATGTACAGGTCAGCCTTTCCGGCCAGGCTTCTACAGCGATGACGACTCAGAACGACGGCGCTTACGTATTCACGAACCTGACATCAGGCCTTGACTACACGATCACGCCACAGCGCGACGGCGACTACCTCAACGGTGTGTCTACGTTCGACCTGGTACTGATCAGCAAGCACATCCTGGGCGTTGGCCCGCTGAGCACGCCATACCAGCGTATCGCAGCGGACGTTAACAACTCTGGCTCTATCACTACTCTGGACTTGATCCAGCTGCGCAAGCTGATCCTGTCTATCGATACAGAGTTCGCTAACAACACCAGCTGGCGCTTTGTGGAGACGGCTTACGTCTTCCCAGACCCATCTAACCCATGGGCAGAGCAGTTCCCTGAAGTGATCAACATCAACGACCTGCCTGCGACAAGCATCATGGATGCGGACTTCGTAGCCGTGAAGATTGGTGATGTGAACGGTGATGCGGCAGCAAACAGCTTTGCAGTAGTTGACGAGCGCAGCTACGAAGGCACTTTTGCACTGCAGACAGACGAGCAGGAGCTGAAGGCGGGCAATGAGTACCGCGTAAGCTTCACAGCTGCTGAGCTGGCACGCATCGAGGGCTACCAGGCGACGCTGACGCTGAGCAACGGCGTAGAGCTGGTAGACATCGTAAGCGGTGTAGCTACTGAAGACAACTTCGGCCTGGCTTACCTGGGCGAAGGCATGATCACGACAAGCTGGAACGGCGAAGCATCTGATGCAGAGCTGTTCACACTGGTATTGCGCGCCAACAGCGACGTGATGCTGAGCGAAGTACTGGGCGTAAGCTCAGCAGTTACGAAGGCAGAAGCTTACGGCAAAGACGGCAGCTTCCAGGACGTAGCGATCGAGTTCAGCACCGGTACTGTAGCGGGCGCAGGCTTCGAGCTGTACCAGAACCAGCCGAACCCATTCAAGGGCGAGACTGTGATCGGCTTCAACCTGCCAGAGGCAGCACAGGTGACGATCACCATCAGCGACGTAACCGGCAAGGTACTGAAACTGTACCGCCAGGATGGCTCTAAAGGCTACAACCACATCACGGTTAAGTCTTCTGAGCTGGCGGCGACAGGCGTAGTATCTTACACTGTTGAAACTGGTGACTACACAGCAACGAAGAAGATGGTAATCATCAAGTAACCATCTCTTTGAGATATAGCCCGGCGGGCGCTGCTTAGGCGGCGCCCGCAGTGGGCAGACCGGGAGGCCGGGCATCCGAAAGGGCGCCCGGCCTTTCTGGTTTTAGGCTAAAGCAGTGATTTCAAAGGTGGTGGACATTGAATAAAAAATAATTTGATTTATCGCAGATAAATAGATCGGATTATGAGTGGGGGTATTGCATAATTGAAATAAATATCCGTTATTTGAACTCACAAACACCTACAGAAAGAAAAAAAGAGCCCAAATAAAAAAGCTCAGTCCCTGTTACACACCCTTTATACAACCTACCTTAACATCTTATTGATATGCACTCCCGGCAGCGGTACATCCGTATGCCATCTTGTAATTTTAGACCCACAGTTTTAGACCCCTTCATAGTTTATTCACTTCTAATGACAGGTGTATAACCTTCAATACTCAGGTATTTATAGGAGGTTTTACGAACAGTGCCTTGCCCCTTTGGCAGGGAGCATGACTGTCGTATACGTCCTTTTTGACCATAATTCCATTAACACAAATCGTAATTCTATGAACATTATGACCTTGACGAAACCTTTTATGACCCGGACCTTGGGCCTGCTGTTTGCAGCAGTACTGTTTACAGGTTGGTCAGGAAATCTCTTTGGGCAATGCCCGATTCCTGCTAACGTGGATGTGGGGTACGATTGCAACGGAGTCGTGACACTTGACTGGGATGGCTCTGCCGCAGCGAACAGCTACACGGTAGATATTGAAAATGGCAATCAGCCGGTTGTCGACTTTGTGAACATGACAAATACTCAATTGACAATTGCCGCAGGAACGCTATCGGCTGGTACGACCTATAATTATGCAATTACTGCTAATTGTGGTTCGTCTAATGTTGCTTCTGCCACTGGTTCAATTAATGGGGACCTCATCCAAAACAGGCTGCCGGAAATTCAAATCTCTGATGTGGCCAGCCCGGTTTGCGGAGGAGATGATGGCAGTTTCGATGTGGTTGTTAGCGATATGGCTGATGGCGGAGTGTCTGATTGCAATGCAATTTATAATATTGTAGTGCTTGCAAACGGCAGTGAAGCCGATCGCCAAAACAACGTTGCTTCAGGCGAAGTGGTTTCATTCAGCCTCCCGGGCAGTACAGGAGCCGGGACTACTTACAGCGTGACTTTGGAGCTGGTAAATGAAGGAGACTGTACCTTTAACGCAGATTGTGTGGAAAGCCTTTCCACTGAAGTTACACTTGCCGCTTCTGATAATCAAGCACCGGAAATAGAAGTGACCGGATCAGGAGGAGTCTCTGTGAATCCCGGAGCTGCTTTTGCTTACAGCCCACCGGAAGGCGAGTGTGGCGTACAGCTGCTATGGTCTGTACTGCCCTCCGATAATTGCGAAAGCCCTTCCGAACTTAGCTTTGACGTTACCTTGACGAACCCCGATCCGGGAGCAGCACCTACTGTCTCTTTTGAGCAGATAGCTCTGGATGCGGCATATGTACTGAATATTTTTCTTGCTGTAGGTGAAAATACCCTGACCATCACCGCTACTGATGGGAATGGCAACTCAGAAGTATTGGATTACGTTCTGACTGTAAATGACAGCCGTGCTCCTGAAGTTTACGGCCCGGGTGATATGAATGTGGAAATCCCCGCTTGTCAAAATGAAGGTGTACCTGTCAACTGGACAATCGTTGTTGCTGATGATTGCGATACCCAACCTGATCTGCAGCAGACCTCAGGGCTTGCTTCCGGCTCTGTATTTTCTGAAGGCTCTTATAATATCAGCTATACTGCAACCGACTACAGCGGGAATGCGACCGTTTACAGCTTTACTGTGAATGTTACACAGGCTAACAGCCCACAGCCAATCGTTGACATTTCCGGAAACGGACAGTTCCACGTGCCAGCCTGCGAAGCTTCTGAGTTTGTGGTGCTATCGGGTAATATCTACGATTGTGATCTTACAGCGGATGATAACCTCTCAGGTGCTATTACTGTAAGTGGTGCTCCCTTGGCAATCACCTATACTCTTGCTGAAGGTGGGTTTGCATATTTTGAGGCCGCCGGCAATCTTACACCGGGTAATTACTTAATTGACTTCACCTATGGTGGTGTAACCGTAGATCACGCGGTAAGTGTTATACAGGATGCAAATCAGCCGGCTGGAATCACCATGCCCGGTAACCTGACTTTTCTGGAGCCTATTTGCACAGCTGGTGCGAATCTCAGCTTCCAGGTGCAAATCTCAGATGATTGTGATACCGACCTGTCAGGTGCCACCTTTACGCTAAATGGCGCTGCTGCACCAGCGATCGATCCATTGGCTTCTGAGCCGGAAAGTGGCTTATATGTATGGAACCTAAGTGGTATCCCGGCAGGTGTATATACTTTGGTAGCCAGCTATACAGATGGCGCCGGGGATACTTCCGAAGGCATATCAGAGCTCACCGTTACAGATCAGCCAGATAACTCAGCCCCAATCATTGTTTATCCTTCCCAGAATATCAACGTTGTATTGGACCCCTGCGCCCCCTCTACTGCTGAGGTGAGCTTCCAGGTTTCTGCAATAGACAATTGTGAAGGCGCATTGACTCCAAACGTTAGCGTGTCGGGTAGCGCAACCATCGCGCCATCTGCCGGCAACACCTACGTGGTGACCGCACCGGCAAACGCAGGGCCGTTCACCGTTAGCATCTTCGCAGAAGACGGATCAGGCAACAGCCGTTCCGAAAGTTTTGCGATCAGTGTAACCCAGGCTGCTGCACCTTCAACCAACCTGGCGTGTAACGATAACATCAATGTCACCCTCAATGATAACTGCTCCCGGGTCATTACTGCTGATATGGTGCTCGAAGGCAACTTCGGCTGCCTGACAGAAGAAGACTTCAGCATTACTATCGTCAATGACCTCAACCCCTCTAACGGCAATATTGTCGATGGGGACGGCCAGTTTATTTATGATATTTCCGGTCCGGACGTACCCGGATTCGAGAATTGCTGGGGCTATGTTACTGCGGAGGACAAGACTGCTCCGGTTATTAGCTGCCCGGATGATACAGGAGAAGCTATTTTCAGCACTGCTGTTCAGAAGATTCAGGGAGCCCTGACGACCACGGATGCACAACTGGAACTGGCAGACTATTCCTGCTTCCTCGATGCAGCTGGCCCAACGGCCGGATCACATTACTACGATATCATTGAGTTCCAGGTGAGCCAGGACGATATCTACACCATTTACCTGAATACGGAATGGGGCGATGGGTTCACGGCTTTATATCAGGGCAGCTTTAATCCTAATAGTCCCTGCGAAAATATCCTGTACGCCGCTGACGATAACATCCTCGGTAATGTTGGTCCAATCGGCGGTTTATTCGATCCGCAGGTACGGGTGACACTCCCACTTCGGGCCTATGAAACCTACTTGGTGCTGGTTTCCAGCTTCGGTGCAGATGAGACCGGTGCTTACGAACATACCATCTTTAGTGATGGCAATGGTTTGGTCGGTGTTTGGAATTATTCCCAAACTACCCTGCCAGACTGGACCATTCAGTTTGATACGACATTCTCTGCTTTGCCAACAACTACTGAAACACTGACAGCACCGCTGTTCTGTGATGATTTCGATCATATTTATGGAGGTGATGCGGGAAGCGTTGCTCAGCAAACAGCATTCATTCAGGGCACGTACGGTTTTGTCGGCGCACCTTCCGCTACGGATAACTGCGACACAAATGTAGACATAACAGCTACGGATGATTTTGTCGCTAATGGCGATTGTGGAGACGTTGTCATTACCCGGACCTTCGTCGCAAGAGATGACAACGGCCGCACGGACAACTGCCAGCAGCAGATTACCTTCCGTAAACCGACTCTGGATGATGTTAACCTGCCTTCCTTTACCGTTGCGATTGAGTGCGATGAGGACTATCCGACTCTGGCAGACGGAAATCCGAGCCCTGAGCTGACTGGCTATCCGTTCATCTTTACTGCTTTTGGAATTTTTGATATTGCGCCTTCCTATTGCAATATTGGAGCATCATTTGATGATACTCCAGCGATAGACGAGTGCGACGGCCGCTTCAAGTTCCGCCGGGAATGGACTATTTTCGACTGGTGCGACCCGGGCAGCTCGCTCGTAGTCAATCAGCTGATCAAGGTAGGGGACTTCACTGCCCCTCAGATTGAGTGCCCGGCTGGTACACCGTTGGTATACTCTTCCAGCCCATTTGCCTGTACGGCAGCATTCGCAGTGCCTATGCCTGCTAATATTTCAGACAACTGCTCAGGTGTAAGTGTATATACTGAGATCGTGACAGAGGTGGAAGATAGCATCTTTAACCAGTATGGTCTGTTTGCAGGTATCGAGATTGATACGGTCGTTGTACGGACCATTGCACCGGGTGCAAGCCGTTTTGTGGGCAGTATTCCGTTTGGTAGCCACTATTTCCGCTACGTAGCAGAAGATGACTGCGGCAATGCAACAGAATTGTACTGTCCTTTTGAGGTTGTGGATCAAATCGAGCCTATCGCGATTTGTGATGACCAACTAAACGTGAGCATTGGCGGTGGTAATATCGTGCCCGGGCAGCCTGCCGGAGCGCGGATCTTCGCTCATGATGTAGACGAGGGATCCTGGGATAACTGTGGTGATGTGACCATTCAGGTCTTCCGCAATAATTTCAACCCCGTAACAAACACTTGTGGTACGCAGAACAGTGTCGCCGGAGACTACGTTGATTTCTTCTGCTGTGATGTTGGCGTGACCTCTGATGTGACCCTGGTTGTCACCGACCAATACGGTAATCAGAATACCTGCTGGCTGAGCGTGACACCGGAGGACAAGATCAATCCATTCTGTGATGCCCCTGACAACGTAGTGGTAGACTGTGATGATCTTCCTTATGGGTTTGACCCAACCAATGCCGATCAGCTGGAGGACCTCTTCGGCATGGCTACCGGTGCAGACAACTGTGGCATCGCGAGTGTTCAGCAAGTGGCTGCCAATAACAACCTTGATTGTGGCTTTGGCTCCATCACCCGTATTTTCCGGGTGACCGACGTGAACGGCCGCAACAGCACCAATAGCTGTGTACAGGTTATTACGGTCAATGAGGTACACAACTACGAAATCAACTTCCCTAAAGATGCAGAAGCACAGTGCGGTATTGCTGAGCCGGACAGCGTGACCTACAACGAGATTGGCTGCGACCTGCTTGCCATTTCCAGCTCTGATGAAACCTTCTCTGCCTCTGGTAACGAATGCTACAAAATCTTCCGTACCTGGAAGGTGATCAACTGGTGTCAGTACGATGGCGAAAGTGCCCCGTACATCGTTGGCAGGGATGAAGACTGCAACGGCACACCTGGCGATAAGAGCATATGGCTGCTGGCTCGCCCGAATGGCAAGATTTACTTCGATCAGGACACTGATGAGTCATCGGACAACAACGTGCCGGGTATCAACTTCTGTGGTACTTCCAATGACTACTACGACTTCGTATACGATGAAACGGGTTTCTACCAGTATACCCAAATCATCAAAGTATACGATGATATCGCACCGGATATTTCCTTCAATGCCGCTTCTCCATTCTGTTCGCTGGATAATGTGGATTGCGATGCAACAGTTGTCTTCCCATTCACGGTTGATGAGGATTGCACGCCGAACGACCTCGATGTTGATGTCTTCCTGAATGCTTTCAACAACGGTACACTTACACCGCTCAACGGTGCCCTGTCTGGTGCTTATCCCAACTTCACGATTACAGGGGCTTTCCCAATCGGCGCGCACTCCTTTGAAGTACGCGTGAAAGATGGGTGCGGCAATTCTGATCAGGCAGTGCTGCCGTTCAGTGTGATCGACTGCAAGGCGCCGGCACCTATTTGCATCAACGGTCTTGCCATTGAGCTGATGCCGGTAGACGAGGATGGCGACAACCTGCCTGATCCAGGCGCAGGCATGGCGGAAATCTGGGCGAGCGATTTCATAGCTTCTCCGATTTCAGACTGTTCAGAGCCCATCAAGTACTCTATCAACCGCGTTGGTGAGCCAAATGACCCGGATCAGACCGGCTTGATCCTGACTTGTGACGATGAGGGTACCCTTGTTGTGGAAATCTGGGCATACGATGCTGCCGGTAACGGTGACTTCTGCGAGACTTACATCCTGGTACAGGACAATATGGGGCTCTGCGGTGATGCCTCACCAATGGCAGCAGGTGCAATCAGCACCGCGCAGGATGAAGCAGTGGAAGATGTTATGGTCAATCTGTCCGGACAAATGTCTGATATGATGATGACTCAGGCAGATGGTCAGTACAGCTTCACCGGACTGCAGCCCGGGCTGGACTATACCGTTACGCCACAGCGCGATGGTGATGACCTCAACGGGGTGTCCACCTATGACCTGGTGCTCATTAGCAAGCACATTCTGGGCGTGGACCCACTGGATTCGCCCTATCAGCTGATTGCAGCTGACGTCAACCGCTCAGGTACGGTAACTACGCTGGACCTGATTCAGCTCCGTAAGCTGATTCTGTCCATTACCACGTCGTTCACTGATAATACGAGCTGGCGTTTCGTGGAAGCAAGCTATAACTTCCCGAACCCTGCTAACCCATGGGCAGCGCAATTCCCTGAAGTGATCAACTTCAATGACCTGCCTTTAGGAGGCATCAGCAATGCTAACTTTGTTGCAGTGAAGATTGGTGATGTAAGCGGTGATGCAACGCCTAACAGCTTTGCAGCTATTGACGAGCGCAGCTACGAAGGCCTCTTCGCACTGCAAACAGACGAGCAGGAGCTGAAAGCAGGCAATGAATACCGCGTAACCTTTACTGCCGCCGATCTGCAGGCAATTGAAGGCTATCAGGCTACGCTGACGCTGAGCAGTGAAGTAGCATTGGTCGACATCGTAAGCGGTGTGGCCACAGAAGACCACTTTGGTCTGGTATACGCTGGCGAGGGTATGATCACCACAAGCTGGAACTGGGCGTCTAAAGCGACAGCAGAAGCCCTGGCAGGCACGGAACTGTTCACACTGGTACTGCGTGCAGAAAGCAATGTGATGCTGAGCGAGGTGCTGGGCGTTAGTTCAGCCGTTACCAAAGCGGAAGCTTATGGCAAAGACGGAACCTTCCGGGACGTAGCCATCGAGTTTAGCGGTACTGCCGCAGCGGTTGCTGGTTTTGAGCTTTATCAGAATCAGCCTAACCCCTTCAAGGGAGAAACTGTAATTGGTTTCAACCTTCCGGAAGCGGCTCAGGCGACAGTGACGATCAGCGATGTCACTGGAAAAGTCCTGAAGCTCTACCGCCTCGAAGGTACAAAGGGCTATAACCAACTGACTGTACGTTCGGCTGATCTGGCAGCAGCTGGTATGGTCTCCTATACTGTTGCAGCAGGCAGCTATACAGCGACTAAGAAGATGGTCATTGTAGAATAACAGCAAACAGGCATAACGTACCTGTTTAATCGACCAAGCGGGCATCTGGCAATAATAAGCCGGGTGCCCGCTTTTTTATTAACCGGGCCCTTTGAAAAATTTAGTACATTAGAGATTCGTTACAGGAATCAGCACTTACAACTTTTGAATCCCTATGAAGCAGTACCTTCTCATTGCCATCAGCTCCCTGCTTAGTGCAGTGCTGGCCATTCTGGCCTACAGATACATTGACCCTCCTAAAGAAGTCATTATCCGGGAGACCGTTGCTGCCCGCTATACCAATTTCGATCAGATGGATGTGAGCAAGCAGCGTTTGTTCCTTTCTGCTTCGCCTACAGACTTCTCAAGTGCGGCAGAGGCGGTGATCCCGGCTGTGGTCAATATCAAAACGATACAGGGCGGAGGAGGATTCGACCTTTGGGGAAGTGCTTCTGTAGGCTCTGCTTCCGGCTCTGGTGTGATCATTTCCGATGATGGCTATATTGTTACCAACAACCATGTTATTGAGGATAGCGATGAAATCGAAGTGACCCTCAACGATAAACGCGAGTACCGTGCCGAACTGATCGGTACGGACCCTTCCACCGATCTAGCCCTAATCAAGGTCAATGCAAAGGACCTCCCTTCGCTCGAATTTGGCAATTCGGATTCCCTGAGGGTAGGGGAGTGGGTGCTGGCCATTGGTAACCCTTTCAACCTCGAATCTACAGTGACTTCCGGCATCGTGAGCGCCAAGGGGCGTAGTATTGACATTTTGGAAGGGCAGGACCGGATTGAGTCCTTTATCCAAACCGATGCTGCCGTCAATCCGGGCAATAGCGGCGGTGCCCTGGTGAACACCAACGGCGAACTGATTGGCATCAACACGGCCATTATCACCCGCTCCGGTCGGTATGAGGGGTATTCCTTTGCTGTACCCATCAATTTGGTACGCAAGGTAGTACGCGACCTTCGGGACTACGGCGTGGTGCAGCGGGGCATCCTTGGTGTGTTTATTGACGAAATGACCAACGAGATGGCCAAACGCCTCAATCTTGATGCGGTGGAAGGCGTGTACATCAACCGCGTGACGCCCGATAGTGGCGCAGACGATGCGGGGCTGACAAAGGGAGATGTCATTATTGGCATTAACGGTGTAAAAACCAAAACCCTGCCCGAAATGCAGGAGCAGCTGGGGCGCTATCGCCCGGGCAACGCCATAAAAATTGAGATCATTCGTGACGGCAACCGGCAGGATGTAGAAGTCATTCTCAAGAATAAGAGTAACAGCACTGCGTTGGTGACCGCCAAAAATGAAGACATTTTACTCGACCTGGGCTTCGAACTCCGGGAGCTGACCCGGGAAGAACAGCGCCGCCTCGATGTAGACGGCGTGAAGGTGATCAGCATCTACCGGGGCAGCCGGGTGGAACGCACTAATATGGACCCCGGCTTCGTCATTACTAAGATAGACAACCGCCCGGTAGACGAGGTGGAAGACCTGGTCAACTACCTGGAGCGCGCTTCCGGCAAAATCATGCTGGAAGGCATCTACGAAGGCTACTCCGGGGAATACTACTACGCCTTTCCACTGGATTGATAAGAAAAACCACTAACCAAATATGGCCAAAATCGACATTGAGAAAAGTAAAAACGAAGACGCAATGAAACTGCTGCTCTCCCGTATGCAGCACCGCCTGGAAAAAATCTATAAGGGCGGCGGAGAGCGAAAAATTGAGAAGCTGCACAAGAAAGGCAAAATGACCGCCCGGGAACGTATTGAGCGGCTCATCGACAAAGACCGCGACTTTCTGGAAATCGGCGCTTTCGCCGGATACGAGATGTACAAGGAACACGGCGGTTGCCCGGCGGGCGGGGTGGTCGTGGGCATAGGCTATGTGAGCGGGCGGCAATGCGTGATTGTCGCTAATGATGCCACGGTTAAAGCTGGTGCCTGGTTTCCGATTACCGGCAAGAAAAACCTGCGAGCTCAGGAAATCGCCATGGAGAACCGCCTGCCGATTATTTATCTGGTAGACAGCGCCGGGGTATACCTGCCAATGCAGGACGAGATTTTCCCGGACAAGGAACACTTCGGGCGTATCTTTCGCAATAACGCGCGCATGTCCAGCATGGGCATTCCGCAAATAGCGGCAATCATGGGTAGCTGCGTGGCAGGTGGGGCTTATCTGCCTATTATGTCCGACGAGGCACTTATCGTGGAAGGTACAGGGTCCATCTTTTTGGCAGGGCCTTACCTCGTCAAAGCGGCTATTGGTGAAGAGGTCGATCAGGAAACCCTGGGCGGAGCAACCACCCAAAGCGAAATTTCCGGCGTAACTGACTACAAAATGCCAGATGACGAAACTTGCCTGGAAACCATCCGCGACCTGGTAGACAAAATCGGGCACTTCCCCAAGGCGGGCTTCGACCGGGCAGAACCTCAACCGCCCAAAGCTGACCCGGAAGAAATTTACAGTTTGTTCCCGGAAGGCAACGCCAAGCCCTACAAAACCACAGAAATCCTCAAGCGCCTGGTCGACGATTCCAAGCTGACATACTACAAAAACGGCTATGGGAAGACCATCATCTGCGCCTACGCCCGCATTGACGGCTGGTCAGTTGGTATTGTGGCGAACAACCGGGAAGTGGTCAAAAACAAGAAAGGGGAGATGCAATTTGGAGGGGTTATCTATTCTGACTCTGCCGATAAGGCCGCCCGTTTCATCATGAACTGCAACCAGAAAAAGATACCGCTTGTCTTCCTGCACGATGTGACTGGCTTTATGGTAGGCACACGGTCGGAGCACGGCGGCATCATTAAGGATGGCGCCAAGATGGTCAATGCCGTTTCCAATTCTACTGTACCAAAGTTCAGTATCGTCATGGGCAATTCCTATGGTGCCGGTAATTACGCGATGTGCGGCAAAGCCTATGATCCGCGCCTCATCGTAGCCTGGCCCAGTGCCAAGATTGCCGTGATGGGGGGCTCTCAGGCGGCCAAGGTGCTCATGCAAATACAAGTGGCCTCTATGAAGGCAAAGGGCGAAGCGCCCAGCACACAGGAGCAGGAGGAATTGCTCAACCGCATACAGGCGAGCTACGACGAACAGACTACGCCCTACTACGCGGCTGCCCGGCTGTGGGTGGATGCCATTATTGACCCGCTGGAAACCCGAAAGGTGATTTCCATGGGTATTGAGGCAGCGAGTAATGCGGAAGTGGATCGCTTCAACCCCGGTGTGCTGCAAACCTAAGGTGGCCGATCAGCTGGTCCGCCAAACCAAAACCTGCTTTGAATGTTCTTAGCCTAAAACGAACAAAGCACAAAATGGAGCGCGAGAATCGGTTAAAACTGTGGCTGAAAAGATTAGGTGTAGCCGGCTTTTTATTCTTCCTGATCAAGGGGCTGGTATGGATTGCTATTTTCGTGGGGCTGGGCAAGTGTGCCATGTAGCAAAATGCTTATCTTCGTGCATCTGCTCTTTGCCCTAAATCAATAGATGATGCAACGTTTTACGCTCTTATTTCTGGCTTTCCTTGGTCATTGCGCTTTCCTTACTGCCCAGGAGATCATTCATTTGGAGAATCCGTCTTTTGAAGACTTTCCAAGGCATAGTCATGTCCCTATACATTGGAATAATGAGGGCTTTAAAGGGGAGTCTCCTGCGGATACACAACCCAATGGTTCTTTTGGAGTCACGGCGCCGGCAACAGATGGGCAGACCTATGTAGGAATGGTCGTTCGTGATAATGAAACATGGGAGTGCGTTGGTCAGCGATTGGAACATCCGCTACGTGCATACACCTGTTATCTATGGTCCGTTGCGCTCATGCGGTCGCCGGAATACATAAGTATTAGCCGGATTACCAAACTAAAAGCGAATTTTAACAAACCCTGCGTACTCCGGGTTTGGGGCGGTAAAACCAAAGGCAAAGGGATGGAACTGCTCAATGAAACGGAACCTGTAGACCACGAAGCATGGGAAGAGTATAAATTGCTGCTGGAACCCTCTGATACCTACGATTACATTTATTTGGAAGCGTACTACTACTACGGAGGTGATGAGATTTCTCCTTACAACGGTAACCTAATGGTCGACCACTGCTCCCCAATTGTGCCCTGTGACATAGCCGATCCGGAAGATGATTTGTACCAATACGAAAAGTAGTGCGAGGTATTATAAAAAATTGTATTTTGAGTGTACACCCAAATCACACTTTGACCACTGCTGCTTATGAGATACCTCTACCTGCTTTTCTTTTGTTGGCCTTTATGGCTTACTGCCCAAACTAACGGGGCAACCGGGCCGCCTTCCCACCGTCATGGCGCGAAAATACCAAGCCAACGCTACAGTCCACCCGCCGGGGCATCCGGGTTGGAACCTGTAAGCACATTATCGGGTTCGTTTAGCAGCGCTTCAGCAGAAGGTTCAGAAAGCACATCAGCCGGAAACAAGCTGGAGGATGTAATGCGCAAACTCGGGCCAGATCTAATCACGCCCCGGCTGACCATAGATGCTAACCTGCTGGATCATTTGTTAAGCCTTCTGGAAACGGAGCAGGACCTGCGGCTGATCCTGGCAGTAGACCACAGTGCCCTGAGTGTGAGGTATGCTTTGGTACATCGACTGCTGGAGGACCTGGAAGCCTATCCGTCCGTGAAATCCCGGGTAGATATAGAAATGTACGCCCCAATTAGTGACTTCCACACGACCTGGCTTTACCGGCGTGGGCTCGGCCACCTGATGATTCGGCTGGAGCACCTTCCGAGGTAAGATTGCGCAAAAGTTCCTACCTTTCCGGTGCAGGCTGGCGTTAAATATCTTTGCGCGAGCTATTGAGAAATCAGAACGAACCGCCAATATGCGATTGATTGCAAAAACACTTGCCGGTTTGGAGCCGGTCCTTGCTCAGGAATTGGAAGAACTGGGTGCACAGGGTATAGAACCCCTCAACCGTGCTGTCGCCTTCGAAGGCGATAAAGCGCTGATGTACCGGGCTAACCTGGAGCTGCGTACCGCACTACGTATTTTACTGCCCGTACACCAAGGCAAAGTCAGAACAGAAGATGAATTGTACCGCCTGGTGCGTAAGGTAGACTGGAGCCGGTATATGAAGGTCAATGACACCCTGGCTGTAGACGGAGTCACCAACTCCAGGCTCTTTACCCATTCTAAATATGTCGCCCTAAAGACTAAGGACGCCATTGTCGATCAGTTTCGTGAAGCGACCGGGCGCCGCCCCAATGTCAATGTTTATGCGCCCCGGCTTAGGGTCAATGTGCACATTTTCAACGATGAATGTACCATAGCGCTGGACAGTTCTGATGATTCCCTGCACAAACGAGGTTATCGCCTGTCTTCAGTAGAGGCGCCAATAAATGAGGTGCTGGCAGCAGGCATGGTGCTGCTCTCAGGCTGGAAGGCGGACCGTCCATTGCTGGACCCCATGTGCGGTTCGGGCACGTTGGTTATTGAAGCCGGGCTGATTGCCACACAGCGGGCTCCGCAGCTCAACCGGGAGCACTTTGGTTTCAAACGCTGGCCTGACTTTGATGAAGCCCTGTGGGCGCAAATCCTGGAAGAGGCTAAACAGCGTGTCCGCAAATCGCCGGTGCCTATTTTGGGTTCTGATAAAGACTTCAAAGCAATGCGGCTTACTGAGCAAAATGCAATGGCTGCCGGTCTGGAAGACACCATCACTGTACAGCGGAAGAAATTTGAAAAACTGGAGCCGGAAGTGGAAGCAGGAATGATTTTAATGAACCCGCCCTACGATGAGCGCTTGTCAGAAGATGATATTGGTGCCTTTTACGAGATGATCGGCGATCAGCTCAAACAGCGCTTTACGGGTTTTGATGCCTGGATTATATCTTCCAGTATAGATGGATTTAAGCGGTTGGGCCTAAAGTCTACCCAGAAAATACCTATGTTTAATGGAGCTTTGGAATGCCGGTTTGTAAAATATGAATTGTATGCCGGGACACGAAATTAGGAGGAAGCAGGTAGGGATTATATGGAAATTTTGTTCTATATTTACTTTGTCAGTAGCTTTGAGTACCTGTCCGGCTACTGCTCAGAACCTCAGTTTAAAGGCACAAAGCAGTCCTATGGGGCTACAGCTTACGGCTGAAGAAGGGGATATTATTGCATTTGGCTATGCGATCCTCCCCCTAAGTTATTGGTTGGCTACACCACTATCTTTGCCTACTAAAAAAAAGCTGCCGTACCAACAATCGATTATTAGAACAGATCCTGCACATGCATATAAACACCTGGGGGTGATTTGCAAGTGGGAGTACCGCTTAGAGCAGGTCGTTCAGTTTCCAGTAAAGTTTAGATTGGGAGAATATCACTATGTGCAGAAGCTGGAAGGCAAAAGCCTGCACAATGATTTCCGCCCTTAGAATAGAGTCTATCCAAAGCCCAGCACAAAAATGAACCAAGCTCATCAATCGAGGTTTCTGAGTGAACAAGCTAAACGTTCCCGTTGGTATGGTTTGGTAACAGCTGTACTGGCATTCATGATTCTCCCTTTTTTTTATTACACAGACCGGACCGAACTGGGCTTGGAAGGTACCCTCCTTTGGCGCGGTATCGGTGCAGCAGCCGCAGTTTTTTTCCTCATTAGCCTGGTCTTCAAGCCTTCTCCCCGTCAAATAAATACTTTTCACGGTATCACGTTAACGGCTTACCTTATAATGATGCTGGGCATCTCGGGTTTGGTATTTACCAGCTCCATGTACGGGGTGACAGAATACTTTGCCGTGACAACGGGGACACTAACGATGTTAGCCATTAATACCCTGGTAGCTCAGGGGGCACGCCCTATTGTGATGTGGGCTACCGGCATTTTAACAGTGGTGTTTATCATTGGTATTTTTATGGGTGAAATCAAAAGTATGGGATGGGCTGCTTCCATCTTGATACTGGCGGTATTCTCTATTTTTGTACTCCGTGGCCAGCACCGGCAGGAAAAAGAGAAAGCTACCTACTTGTATACCCTTGAAGAAAAAGAAGCCCGTATTGCCAGGCAGCGGGAAGAGCTGGAAGACGTTAACGCCAACCTGGTCGGCTTTAATTTTGCAATCACCCACGACCTGAAGGGCGCGCTCCGCCGTGCACAGTCATTTACGCAGTTGGTGGAGCGGAGGTTGCCCCTCCGGGAAAAGGAAGAAGTAGCCGACTTATTTGGAATGATTAAGCAAAATCATGACAAGATCCAGGAGATTATTGAGGGGCTTACACTACTGAATAAAATAGGTAAGTCAGACCTTGAGCCGAAAATAGTTGATTTAGATGAAATGTCTGATAAGGTTTGGAAAGAGCTTGGAGAAGATATTGTTACCGACCGGAAAGTTGAATTCCAAAAAGGCCTATTGGGGAAGGTGGCTGGCGACGAGGGGCTGGTGTGGCATGTTTTCCATAACTTACTTTCCAATGCGGTGAAGTACTCCGAAAAAACGGAGCTTCCTAAAATTGAAGTGGGGGCTTTTCAGGATCGGGGCGAAAAAATTATATACATCAAAGATAACGGCGCGGGGTTTCCTCAGCAGTTCGCCAGTGAACTTGGGCGGCCTTTCAAACGGTTGCATTCTGCTCATGAGTTTGAAGGTACGGGTATCGGACTGGCCATTGTAAAGCAAGTGGTAGAGCTGCACGGCGGCCGCTTTTGGGGCGAAGGGCAGGAAGGAAAAGGCGCTACTTTCTACTTTTCTTTTCCCAAAAATGCTCAGGGCGGCACTGCTTACGACAGTTGAAACAAGTCCTGAATACCTGGAGTACGGGGCACCGTGAACCCTTCTCCAAAATCAAATCCCGCAGGGCGGCCGTAAGTAGCGGCCTTGGCTTTCAGGAAATCCATAAAGCTTTTGGAGGAAATTGGGGAACTTAGTTCCTGTTCATATTCTTTAGCATCAGGAACATAAAACTGCGAGCGGAATGCCTTTACCAAATCCAGCTTTCGCTCCATATACTCCGAAATATCTACTACAAAATCTGGTTTTAAGTTAAAATCCTGTATGTAGTGGTATACTGCCTTCGGCCGCCACCGTTCGTGCAGGTTGCCCTCTGCGTCATAGGTCGGTATTTTCACCAGGCCTGAGTAGAAGCATGCATCAGCGGTAAGCTTTGCTGCCCGGCCATGATCGGGGTGCCGGTCGTCTACCGCATTACAGAGGACTATTTCCGGCTGATGTTCCCGGATGATGGCGATGATTTTTTTTATGTTTTCCGGGTTATAGGCAAAGAACCCGTCTTCCATTTCCAGGTTTTTTCTAAACGAGGCGCCCAGCAATTCCGCCGCATCTGCCGCTTCCTGATCTCTGATTTCAGCAGTGCCCCGGGTGCCCAGTTCCCCACGTGTGAGGTCGAGCAGGCCCACTGTTTTACCCTGATCCATATGCCGCAGCAGGGTGCCGCTACAGCTCAGTTCTACATCATCAGGGTGTACGCCGATGGCTAGTATATCTACTTTCATGAGGAAGGGGCAAAAGTGCATTTTGATTTAATGAAAATACAGTAACAGGACGGGGAACACCGTATTGCTGCCCAGAGTTCAGGATGCAATCAGGCAAATTTAATCAGCTTAGGTTGCTCTGCAACTTGTTTGGCGATCGGAAAGTCCTGCCGGTAGACATTACCGAGCTGATCAAGGTAGGTAAGCTCTACGATAAAATCTTTATTGATCTTTTTCTGGCCGGTAGCTTCCAGCAGGATGCGATAGGAGTCACCAGTGTTGATTTCATGCCCGGCGATGTTATTCTTGACCTGTATGTGCCCCTTTCCTTTAATGGACAGCATGCTCAGCCGGGCAAGCTGCCCGTGGTTATGCACCTTGAAGTAAGCATCTCTGCCCATAGGCGAGAGCTGGAACGCACTGATGGTCAGGTTGGGCGCTATGGCCTTGGCTTTACGCTTCCTGCGCCGCCGGCCGCCGGACAGGGAGATCAGCAGAATGAAGATGATAAGCCCACCTCCTCCGATACCCCATTCCATAGGTCCGGTAGAAGCCAGGTAGTCCGTAGCTGTTTCCAGCCATTGTTCCAGGTTGATGTCTTCCATAATGATGTTCCAAATTACGTAAGGGCGTAATTAACTGTATAACGCGAAGGTAGCTTAAAGTTACAAAATACGCGGGCATGGACCAGACAACTAAATAGGAGGGGGGCTGTTTTTCACAAAAGAAGACCAATACAATTGATATGTTCACAGGAATAATCGAAGCCTCAGGAGAAGTACGGGAAATTAAGCAGGAAGGTACAAACGTACATTTTACCATTGCCAGCCCGATCTCTGGTGCCCTAAAGGTTGATCAGAGTGTAGCGCACAATGGCACCTGCCTTACAGTGGTAAAGTTGGACGAAGGCACCCACACCGTCACTGCAATCGAAGAAACCCTGAAGCGGACCAACCTTGGCGACTGGTCTGTAGGCAGCCTGGTCAATCTGGAGCGGGCAATGAAAGCAGATGCCCGCCTCGATGGCCACATGGTGCAGGGGCACGTGGATGCCACGGCTGTTTGTACGGAAGTGGAAACCCGGGACGGCAGTTGGTACTATCGCTTCAAGTATCAGCCTACGGAAGAGCACCTGCTGGTAGATAAAGGTTCCGTTTGCATTAACGGCGTGAGCCTTACGGTGGTGGAGCCGGTGGGGGACCGTTTTTCGGTAGCTATCATCCCCTACACCTATGAGCATACCAACTTCAAGGACCTTGAGGCAGGAGACCGTGTTAACCTGGAATTTGACATCATCGGGAAGTACATAGCCCGCTATGCCCATCTGTACGCTCAAAAAGTCTAAAAACCCGCCGGGCTACCAACATTCCGGAATGGTGAATGTTAATCGCCCGACAACAAAGAATTCAATATGCGTATTGGAATTATCGGTGCAGGTATTGCCGGACTGGCCAGTGCAGTGCGGATGGCTGTGCAGGGGCATGAAGTAGAGGTCTTCGAGGCCAACGACTATCCCGGAGGCAAGCTGTCGCAGTTTGACCTGCAGGGCTACCGCTTTGATGCAGGGCCTTCACTCTTCACTATGCCACAGTACGTGGACGATCTCTTCCGGCTGGCAGGTGAAGACCCTCTGGAGCATTTCCAATATGACCGGCTGGATACCGTTTGCCACTATTTTTGGGAAGACGGCACCCGCCTGAATGCTTACGCTGACCCCACTGCATTTGGCAAAGAGGTGGAAGATAAGCTTGGCGTGCCGGCGGATCGGGTACATACTGCATTATCTGACAGTGCTTACAAATACGAGCTTACCGGGCGTATCTTCCTTGAAAAATCACTTCACCGGCTGTCTACCTGGACCAATGCCAAAGTGCTTAAGGCTATGCTGAAGATCCCCGGCCTGGACTTGTTTACAAGCATGAACCGGGTGAACGAGCGCTTGCTGCAGGAACCTAAACTGGTGCAGCTATTCAACCGTTTTGCCACCTACAACGGCTCCAACCCCTACAAAGCGCCCGGGCTGCTAAGTATCATTCCGCACTTTGAGCATAAGATAGGGGCCTATTTCCCAAGGGGAGGGATGAATGCCATTACGCAGGCCATCTACGACCTGGCGGTCCGCAAAGGCGTGACCTTTCACATGGGGCAACCGGTTGACCGTATCCTGGTGGAAAATGGACGGGCGGCAGGGCTGCAGGTGGGCGAAGCACAGCACCACTACGACCGCATAATTAGTAATATGGACGTCTTCTTCACGTATAAGAAGTTACTCCCGGATGCCAGGCATCCACAGCTTACGCTAAAGCAACAAAAGTCGACCTCCGCCCTGATTTTTTACTGGGGCATTCGGCATAGCTTTGAGGAGCTTGGGCTGCATAATATTTTCTTCAGCGAAGATTATAAACAGGAGTTTGCCCTGCTGGAAGCCGGAGAAGTGTATGAAGATCCTACGGTCTACGTTAATATTTCCAGCAAATGCGAGCCGGGTGATGCCCCCGAAGGCCACGAGAACTGGTTCACAATGATCAATGTGCCTTACGATAGTGGGCAGGACTGGGATGCTATTATTGACCGGGCCCGGGAGCAGGTTATCCAAAAAGTAGGCCGTATACTGGGCGTGGACCTGAAATCCCTGATCGTTTGTGAGGATATTCTGGACCCCAGGAGCATTGAGTCTAAGACCCGTTCCCATTTGGGCGCCCTCTACGGTACGAGTTCTAATAACCGTATGGCTGCCTTTATGCGGCACGCCAACTTTTCCAACCGGATCAGGAATCTGTACTTTTGCGGAGGCAGCGTGCACCCTGGCGGCGGTATTCCGCTCTGCCTGCTTTCTGCCAAAATTGTGGAGGATGTAATGGAAGCTGCCTGAGCAGCAATTGAAAATTGAAGATTCAATCAATGACAAGTAAATCTCTGGAAGCCCCTAACTGGAAGTTTTTGGGCCTGCAATCGGCAGATTTGTCGATTGCGGTGCTGTCGGTTTTATACCTGGTCGGCATTGTGGGCATTTTACTGCCCATTCATCCGGACTTTATCCTGCTCACGCCCCTCAATCTGTTGGTTTCGGTAGGCCTGGTGCTTTGGTATCACGGTGAGTGGCAACGGAAGACGGTTTTGTACCTGCTGATTGCCTATCTGGCAGGCTTTGGGGCAGAGTTGTTTGGTGTTCAGACCGGGCTGTTATTCGGGGATTATGCCTACGGCCGTGTGCTCGGGCCTAAGATTTGGGGTACACCACTTATGATTGGCGTAAACTGGCTCATGCTTGGCTACTGCGCAGGCATTCTGAGCAATACACTGCTTGGGCAGCGCAGCTTCTGGCTTCGGGGTACCCTTGCCGCATTAATGATGGTGGGGCTGGATGTAATGATAGAACCGGTAGCGATGGCCTACGGGTTCTGGTCCTGGGAGGGCGATGTGGTACCCTTGCAAAATTACCTCGGCTGGCTGGCGGTAGCCTTGCCCCTGGAAGTCCTCTTTGCTTACTGGCACCCCGGGCGGCGCAACAAAGTGGCAGTGGCGTTGTTTTGCCTACAAATCATCTTTTTTGCAGCCCTGCTGATTTTTTAAACTTCAATCGTTAGGACACAAATGAATGTACTCCTTTATTCACTGATCACCCTGGCAGCCGTAATTGGTATGGAGTTTATGGCCTGGTTTGCGCATAAGTACATTATGCACGGCTTTCTGTGGAACTGGCATGAGGACCACCATAAGCCCCACCATGAAAAGGACGGCTTTTTTGAAAAGAACGACCTGTTCTTCCTGGTTTTTGCCATTCCAAGCGCGATTTCCTATATCGTAGGCCTGGCCGTGCCGGGTTATTTCTGGCTGTTGTTTGTTGGCATCGGGATATCTATTTATGGTATGATTTACTTCCTGATTCACGATGTGTATATTCATCAGCGTTTCAAGTGGTTCCGGCAGCTCGACAGCAAGTACTCCCGTGCCATCCTGCGGGCGCATGGTGCCCACCACGCTAAGCGTGAAAAGGAAGATGGAGAGTCTTTTGGGTTACTAATCGTCAACCCAAAGTACTTCCGTAAGCGCAGTGAGTGGGCAAAAGAAGAGGCCAAAGCAGGTTAAACCCAGCATCAGGATTAGCATCTCTGCCGCAGTATTGGTATTTTTGGAAGATAAGACCTCAAAACGGTGGAAAATAAATACTTAGCCAAGGTTAATCAATCGCTCAGTGAGCCCGTCCCGGAGCATACCAACATGGATGACAGCCTCCGGGCTATTCTCAAAGTGGTCCGCCCGCTTAGCGAAGACCTGAGAGAAGAGAAGTTCTACCTGAATAAGCCCTGGCTGGAGTTCAGGGATGATGAAAACTTCCACGATGCCATTCTTCACTTTTTTAATGAAGAGAACGAGTACCTGAGGTCCACCAACGGCGATGTAGAGGCAGGGGAGTGGCGCTACCTGAGCAGTTCCAATAAGCTTATGGTTAGTTTAGATGAAGAAGAACCCTCAGAACTGTACGACCTCGCTTTCCTGGATCCGGAATTTTTTATCCTGTCCAAGCATGGAGACAATAAAAAGCTGGGCCGCCCCGAGTACCTGGTCATGCTGCACGAGCGTGTGGGCAGTAGGCTTGTTTGGCGGGAAGCCCTTGAAAAGCTGTTCAATAAGTACCGCAACAACAATAGCTTTCTGATCACCGTCACCCTCATCGTTCTGGCTTTAATTGCGCTTGTGGTACTGTTGTCCTATTAGCACGCTGCAGGGTAGGGTGCCTGGTAGATGGGGGCGCTTGGTGCAGGTTATTGTCCGGACTACACTACCCCCTGCCATATCGTTTAGATGAAAAGAAAAAGCGCCCACTGCACGATTTTCGCGAAGTGGGCACTTTGCTTTGGTGGTATGCACAGGACTGCGTAGGGTTTAGAGCGTGTTGGGATTTTACACTTCGGGCTGCTCTTACCAAATTTTGTCCTGCTCTTCGTTGTTCTTCGGTCATGTAGCTAAGGCTATGTTCCCTCATCACGCCTTGATCAGAACAAAATTTGGCTGCGTTCGCTCCAAAAGCAAAGTCCCAACACGCTCTTAACCCTGCAGTGCCTTTTTCATAGTCTCGCCGATGGTTGCAGGAGATTTCACGACGTGCAGGCCACATTCTTCCATGATTTTCATCTTGGCTTCTGCGGTATCTTCTGCACCGCCGATGATCGCACCAGCATGGCCCATTGTACGGCCCTTGGGAGCTGTCTGACCGGCAATAAAACCAACTACAGGCTTAGTGCCGTGCTCTTTGATGTAGCGCGCAGCTTCAGCTTCCATGCCACCGCCAATTTCACCAATCATGATGATGCCATCTGTGTCAGGGTCATTCATCAGCAATTCGACAGCTTCCTTAGTAGTGGTACCTACGATGGGGTCGCCACCGATACCGATGCAGGTAGATTGGCCCATTCCGGCTTTGGTCACCTGATCAACGGCTTCGTACGTCAGAGTGCCGGAGCGGGAAACGATACCAATGCGCCCCGGGTTGTGGATAAAGCCAGGCATAATACCGCATTTCGCTTCGCCCGGTGTGATGATACCCGGACAGTTAGGTCCGATAAGGCGGCAGTCGCGATCCTTAATATAGGCCTTGACCTTAACCATATCCTGTACCGGAATACCTTCCGTAATACAGATAATGACCTTAATGCCGGCATCAGCTGCTTCCATGATCGCATCACCCGCAAAGGCAGGGGGTACAAAAATAACGGAAGTGTCTGCACCTGCATCCTTAACAGCATCGGCAACAGTATTGAAAACCGGCTTTCCTAGGTGCTCCTGACCACCTTTTCCCGGCGTTACGCCTCCTACGACGTTGGTGCCATACTCGATCATCTGCCCGGCATGGAACGAGCCTTCCTTCCCGGTGAAGCCCTGCACAATGATTTTAGAATCCTTATTGACAAGAACTGACATAACTATGGTTTTATCGATTGTTGTTGATCTTAATCTTCAATTTCTTCAATGATGAATACATCTTCGCCCTGCTTTTTCATGTAGTACTGCTCGCGGGCAAACTTTTCTTTATTGACTTCCAAATCCAGGCGTTCCTGTTTGGCTTCCTCTATTTTCTCTTCGTACATCGCTTTGTCGCGGTGCATCTTATTAACGGTGCGCTGCAACTTTATTTGAGTCAGCACGCCATGATTGTCAAAGAAGACCATCCAGCCCAGGAACAGCGCCAGCGTAACGAAGTATTTGTTCCTCAGGGGCCCGGGCAGTTGCTCCAAAAGTGGCTGTAGCGGATTGCTTATTTTTGCCATGACAATCGGTTTATAAAGTTAGTGGGTCTGACGAACATACGAAGATGAAGGCAGACCCACTAATTATCTCAGAAAAAAGAGGGCTTGACCTGATATGCCGGTTACTTCTTTAAAATAGAAGTGCCCGGGTAGTAAGCCTGATCGCCCAGCTCTTCTTCAATGCGGATAAGCTGATTGTACTTCGCGATCCGGTCCGAGCGGGAAGCCGAGCCGGTCTTGATTTGTCCGGTATTCAGCGCTACGGCCAGGTCAGCAATTGTGGTATCTTCTGTCTCGCCGGAGCGGTGGCTCATCACACTTGTCATAGAGTGGCGGGTCGCCAGGTTTACCGCTTCAACGGTCTCCGTCAGGGAGCCAATCTGATTGACTTTGATCAGGATGGAGTTGGCAGCACTTTCGTCAATGCCACGCTGCAGGCGCTCCACGTTGGTCACGAAGAGGTCATCACCCACAAGTTGTGTACGGTCGCCGATAGCTGCGTTTAGCGCTTTCCAGCCTGTCCAGTCGTCTTCATCCAGGCCATCCTCAATAGAGAAGATCGGGTAGTTGTCGACCCACTGCTTCCAGTAGTCTACCATTTCAGAACTGGTCAGCTTATCGCCGGTGGACTGATGGAAGTGGTAGACTTTCTCATCGGCATTGTAGAACTCAGAAGCGGCGGCGTCCATTGCAATGTAGATTTCTTCGCCCGGCTTGTAGCCTGCCTTCTCGATCGCAGTCAGGACCGTTTCAATCGCTTCCTGATTGGACTTGATATTCGGTGCAAAGCCACCCTCGTCACCAACGTTGGTGGAGTAGCCTTTGTCCTTGAGTACATTTTTGAGGTGGTGGAAGATTTCCACGCCCATGCGCAAGCCTTCGGAGAAAGTGCTTGCACCTACCGGCATGATCATGAATTCCTGAAAGTCAATGCTGTTGTCTGCATGCGAGCCACCATTGAGGATGTTCATCATCGGTACCGGAAGGACGTGGGCATTCACACCGCCCAGATAGCGGTAAAGGGGCTGTACGGTTGACTCAGCAGCTGCTTTGGCGCAAGCCAGCGACACGGCCAGAATAGCATTGGCACCGAGCTTACCCTTGTTTTTAGTGCCGTCAATTTCCAGCATCAGCATATCGATGTAACGCTGATCTGTCACGTCAACACCAACAAGCTCTTCCAGGATGACTTCGCGGATGTTTTCCACCGCTTTAGTCACGCCTTTGCCCAGGTAACGGCTTTTGTCGCCATCGCGAAGCTCTACTGCTTCATGTTTACCGGTAGAAGCACCTGAAGGCACCGCCGCACGGCCCAGGAAACCATCTTCTGTAATGACTTCTGCCTCTACAGTCGGATTGCCTCGGGAGTCCAGTATCTGTCGGGCTGCAATATCAAGGATAATACTCATGTTGGTTGGTTTTAATTCTCTATATTCTGTTAAGCACCTAAAAATAGGTGTAGGTTCGCTATCCTGCAGTGTTTACAGGATTAATTTTCCATTAAATTCACGAAATGGTCGAAGAGGTAGCGGGCGTCATGCGGGCCAGGGGAAGCTTCGGGGTGGTACTGTACCGAGAAAGCCTTCTTGCCACGGATGCGCATGCCCTCAATCGTATCGTCGTTAAGGTTGATATGGGTAATTTCCACCTTGTCAGCGTTTGCCTGTAAGGCTTCCGGAGATACACCGAAGCCATGGTTTTGGCTGGTGATTTCACATTTGCCGGTAGCCAGGTTTTTGACCGGGTGGTTAATACCGCGGTGCCCGTGGTGCATCTTGTAGGTCGGGATGTCTACCGCCAGTGCCAGAATCTGATGGCCCAGGCAGATGCCAAACAGCGGTTTGTCTTCTTCAAGTATGGCTTTGGCATTCTGAACCGCATAATCCATCGGTGCGGGGTCGCCGGGGCCGTTGGACATGAAGTAACCATCTGGCCCCCATTCACGGATTTCCTCAAGGGGCGTTTTGGCCGGGAAGATTCTCATGTAGCAGTTGCGCTCTGCAAAGCTGTTGAGTATGTTCTGCTTAATGCCAAAGTCCATCACCGCAACTTTGTACTTCGCGTGCGGGTCTCCAAAGGTGTAAATTTCCTTAGTGCTGACCTTAGAAGCCAGCTCCAGCCCATCCATGGAAGGCACTTCCGCCAGTTTTTGCTCCAGTACTTTCAGGTCGGTGGTCTCCGAGGAGATGATGGCGTTCATCGCTCCCTTGCTGCGGATATGCCGCACGATAGCACGAGTGTCTACGCTGCAAATGCCCACCAGGCCTTCTTCCTCGAAGTAGTCCTGAATGGACTGATCAGCGATTGGGCGGTGGTATTCGTTGGTGTAGTTCTTGCAGATCAGCCCATTGATCTTGATGCTGTAAGACTCTGACTCCGTACGCTTGACGCCGTAATTGCCAATATGGGCATTCGTCATCACCATCAGCTGGCCATAGTAGGAAGGGTCGGTGAAGATCTCCTGATAGCCAGTCATACCAGTATTGAAACAAATTTCTCCGGTGGTGGTGCCAATTTTTCCGGCGGAAAGACCGTGGAAGACGGTCCCATCTTCTAATAATAATACGGCGGGAACTTGCTGAATGTCGCTCATTAACTTGAGGAATTTCGCGCAAAGATAAGGCACCGGGGGCTAAAAGCAAAGCTTGTGCCTTACTCAAACTCCACCAGTGCTCGGAATAGCCGCTCGTTTTCTTCCGGCGTTCCCACGGTGATGCGCAGGCAGCCCTCGCACAGCGTCACCCGGGAGCGGTCCCGCACGATGATACCCCGGTCTACGAGGTAGTTGTAAATGCCGGTCGGGTCCTCCACTTTTACAAGCAGGAAGTTGGCATCAGAAGGGTAGATACGCTCCGCGAAAGGCAGCCCGCCCAGGTATTGCTGCAGCAGGGTACGCTGACCAAGCAGTTGCTTTACTTGTGCTTCCTGTGCTTCCTGTTTGTCTAAAGCCTTTAATGCTGCTTCCTGGGTCAGTTGGTTGATATTGTAAGGGGGCTTCACTTTATTGAAATACCCAATAATCTCTTCAGAGGCAAAAGCCATACCCAGCCGTATGCCTGCCATGCCCCAGGCCTTGGAAAAGGTTTGCAGGACAACAAGATTAGGATATTCCGGCAGGAGGTGGATGGCACTTTCCTGAGCAGAGAAGTCAATATAAGCTTCATCCACGACCACAATGCCTGGGAAGCCTTTTGTGAGTTCCCGGATCAGCCCGGGGCGAATGCTGTTGCCGGTCGGGTTGTTAGGGCTGCAGATGAACAGCAGTTTGGAATGGGCATCTGCTTCAGCCAGCACCGCCTCAACATCCGGCTGAAAACTACCCGGGCGCAGAGGGATTTCCTTCACCGACACATTGGAAATATCAGCAGATACCCGGTACATGCCGTAGGTAGGGGGCAGGGTGATGATGTGGTCGGCCCCGGGCTCACAAAAAATCCGGAGCAGCAGATCAATCGCTTCGTCGCTGCCGTTGCCGAGGAAGATGTGCTCCGGGGCAATGCCTTTTAGGGTACTGATGGCCTGTTTGAGCTTCCACTGCAAGGGGTCCGGGTAGCGGTTGTAGCCGGTCTCATACGGGCTTTCGTTGGCATCCAAAAAAACCTCGGCCTTCCCTTTGAACTCCGAACGGGCAGAGGAGTAGGGCGTGAGGCGGTGGATGTTGGGGCGGACTAGGTTTTGTATCATAGGAACTTTTGTTGTATTTTGTATTGTTCTTAAAGAAAAACGAATGACAGTAAAAACTGATCGGCTTCAACTTATTGCTTTGATCGCCTCAACAGAGGACGAGCAACTTATTGCTGAATTGAAAGAAACTGCTGAGCGCCGAAAAGTCTTACAATATTTCAGTGAACCTACTCGCGCTTACATTTCAGTGGAAGAACTCGCTCAGGAACAAAGTTACAACCTGCGAGAGGTGCTTTCCACCAGGGGGGCTTTAGATATAGATGGAGAAGAGTATTCTGAATTATTAAGGCTTCTGGAAGAATGATATTATTGTTTGACACGAATCTCATTCTTGATTTTTCTCCGGGATGGTGCAATTACTGCAGCTATTGATGAACAGTTCAATTTGAGTGCTGCTTCTGGTATTCTTGCCATTTCAGTGGTGTCAATAGGAGAATTGAATGCTTTGGCGTTAAAACGGAATTGGGGACCTAAACGAGTAGAAAGCATATACCACGAATTAAATAAGTTTTTAGTCATTCCCATTAATAGTAAAGATGTCCTTCGATTGTATGGTGAAATTGATGCATTTAGTCAGGGCAAACTAAAAGGTCAACCTCTCCCTGCCGGTTTGTCATCCCGTAATATGGGTAAAAATGATCTTTGGATTGCTGCATCAGCTGCAGCCACTGGAGCTACCCTACTGACAACAGATAAGGACTTTAAGCACCTGAAAGGAGTTTTCATAAAACATCAATATTACGCACCACAAGATTATCTTTAATGCTTTTCGGCCGTCGCTTGAAGTAGCCGGTCGAGTACCTTAAAGTGAGTAAGCTCCTCTTGTTCTTGTACGGTAAGCCCCTGATCAAGCGACTTTCTTTTCAGGCTTCAAACCGGGTATGATTTACTGTTGATGTCCTTAGCTTTTGAAATGCTTTTCTAGGCATATTCTGTAGTATTTCTGCTAACGCTCCATGGATCGTGTCAAGATCATTCATGCTTTGTAGGTTTATGCTCACTTGGTTTCACAGCGCGATTACGCTTTCTCCTCCAACCGAACCGCCACCGCCCGGGCATGCGCCATCAGTTCCTCCGCTTCAGCCATGCGTTGTACCGCAGGCCCGAGCCCCTGCAGCCCCTCCCGGCTTAACTCCTGAAAAGTGATCTTTTTGATAAAGCTGTCGAGCGAGACCCCACTGTAGCTGCGGGCGTACCCATCCGTTGGCAGGGTGTGGTTGGTACCGGAAGCGTAATCGCCCACCGATTCCGGGGTGTATTGTCCCAGAAATACCGAACCGGCGTTCAGGATTTGTTCGCCCATCTCTCCGGCATCCGCCACGGAAAGGATAAGGTGTTCGGGGGCATACGCATTGATGAGTTCCACCGCTGCTGCCCGGTCTTCGAGTACTACGGTTACACTGTGGCTTAGTGCTTCTTTGGCTATTTCCCGCCTGGGCAATGTGGCGAGCTGGGCTTCCACCGCTTCGGCTACCGCCTGAGCCATCGTTTCCGAAAGAGTGACGAGCACGACCTGACTGTCAATGCCGTGTTCTGCTTGCGAAAGCAGGTCGGCCGCGACGAATGCCGGGTTGGCAGTATCATCGGCACAAACGAGCACCTCTGATGGGCCGGCAGGCATATCAATGGCTACACCACGCCGGCTGGCCAGCTGTTTAGCGGCGGTCACGTACTGATTGCCGGGGCCAAAGATTTTGTAGACGGAGGGTACTGTCGCTGTGCCATAAGTCATGGCCCCAATCGCCTGTGCACCACCGATCTTGAAAATCTGCGTAATGCCTACAAGGTCCGCGGTGTAGAGAATGGCAGGGTTGACTTTACCGTTTTTATCAGGAGGCGTGCATAAAATCCGCTCCCGGCAACCGGCAATCGTTGCGGGGACACCGAGCATAAGCACCGCCGAAAACAGGGGCGCAGTACCGCCGGGGATGTACAGTCCGACTTTTTCAATGGGCACACTTTTGCGCCAGCAGCGTACGCCTGGCATGGTTTCCACTGCTTCCACCGGTTCCCACTGCCGGGCGTGGAAGGTTTCAATATTCGTGCGGGCGAGTTGGATGGCGGCTTTGAGCTCAGGCGCAAGTGTGGCCCGGGCTTCTGCAATCTCCGCTTCGCTGACACGAAAATCGTCAAGGCGTACGCCATCGAAACGTTCGGTGTATTCCCGCACGGCTTCGTCACCGCGCTGTTCGATATCAGCAAGGACACCTCCCACGATTTTGTCGAGGTCGGCCGCTGCCATCGTAGGTCGGCGGAGGAGATCGGCCCAAGTGTCCGGAGCCGGATTGAGGTAGGTTTTCATCTGCATTACAAAATCATTTTTTCGATGGGAATAACTAAGATACCTTCCGCACCGGCAGCTTTGAGCTGATCGATGATTTCCCAGAATTGGGATTCATCAATTACGGTGTGGATGGAGTTCCAGCCCGAGGCTGCGAGGGGCATCACTGTAGGGCTCTTCATGCCCGGCAGGATGTTGATGATGGCTTCCGTTTGGCTGGCGGGGGCGTTCATCAGAATGTATTTGTTGTTGCGGGCTTTGAGCACCGACTGTATGCGGAAGATAATTTGATCCAGAATGGCTTGTTTGCCCGCAGAAAGCTGTGCATTCCTGACGATACAGGCTTCCGATTTCAGGATGACCTCTTTTTCTTCCAGCCCATTTTTGAAGAGTGTGCTGCCGGAACTGACGAGGTCGCAAATGGCATCTGCCAGCCCGATATTGGGTGCAATCTCCACCGATCCGGAAATCTCGTGAATCTCCGCCTCAATTTGGTACTTAGCCATAAACTGCCGCAGGGAGTTGGGGTAGGAGGTGGCGATGCGCTTGCCGTTGAGCCATTCCGGTCCGGGGTAAGGCGTATTCTTGGGCAGGGCAATGGACAACCGGCATTTAGAGAAGCCGAGGGGCAGCACTTCTTCGATTTGCTTTTGCTTTTCGACGAGGGTATTTTGGCCCAGAATGCCAATATCGGCTACCCCGTCCTGCACGTACTGCGGGATATCAGAATTACGCAGGTACAGAATATCTACCGGGTAGTTGCTGGCCGAGGCTTTCAGTTGGTCTTTACCGTTGTTGACCCGGATACCGCACTCTTTGAGCAGTTCCAAAGAACCATCCAACAGGCGGCCGGATTTTTGAACAGCGATTTTCAAACGTGTGTCTGACATAATAAACGCGAGGGTTGTGGTGAAACAAAAAAAGAGGTTAACCAGCGAATGGTTAACCTCTTTTGTGGACTAAAGTTGATCAATCAACGGTTCATCTCACGCATGATTCCACCATTCACTGCCGGGCAGTGGGAAATGATGTACGTGATGATGCCAGTTGTTGATAATCATAAGTTGTTAAATAAGAAAAGCAGCCTTTTGAGCTGCTTTCCGGAGTGGTGTGGGGCGGATTCGAACCGCCGACACATGGATTTTCAGTCCATTGCTCTACCACCTGAGCTACCGCACCATGGTTTATACAATTTTCGCTACCCCGCTCTTTTGAAGAAAATAAAATACTCACCTCCGCTATTGCTGCGTTCGCATTTTATTTTCGCCGCGGGCCTGACGCGAAAATTGGGCTTGTAACAGTTTTTGCTAATCCTGCTCCTGTAAAAAAAATTGAAATACTCATCTTCGCTATCGCTTCATTCGCATTTCAATTTTGTCGCAGGCTTACGCAAAAACTGGGTTTATACAATTTTCGCTACCCCGCTCTTTTGAAGAAAATAAAATACTCACCTCCGCTATTGCTGCGTTCGCATTTTATTTTCGCCGCGGGCCTGACGCAAAAATTGAAGATTGCAAAAACACTTTTCAAGTTCTTTTGATCAGCCACCGCTTTCGGTGTTTTGCGGTTGCAAATATAAGCGCGATATCCATACTGCGCAACCCCTTGGCTTAAATTTTTTGTCTTTGCCTCTAAGTTTAGGTTTTAAGGCTTTGCGGTACAGGGAGTTGTAGCCAGAAGAAAAAACAGCCCGGCATTTCCTGTTTTGGAATTGCCGGGCTGTTGCTGCCGCGCTAATCGAGTCGATAGTCGGGCTAGGCGATACGCTGCGTTTGGAAATCCAGCGCCGGGTAGCGGAGTTTGATGAACTCATACGCACCAAACATGACACCGGTGAAGACGAGATCACCGGCAAAGGTTGCCTGATAGAAAGGCCAGCCTGCACCATAGCAAGCCATCAGCCCGCCGATACTTTGCGGGTACATGGGGCTGCCGAGCCATACGCCAAAGTTGGACACCAGGAAAAAGATAGCACCGGCTCCAATCGCACCACCCAGAATACGGGGCAGGGTCACTTTGGAAAGGACACCCAGCCCAAAGAGTACGATGAGCAGGTAGCTGCCGTACTGCCAGAAGAAGCCTTCATAGAACACGGTGAAGCCCTCAAAGTAGTGGGCATAAATGACATTATTGATGATAATATCACTGGCAAAAACCGCCAATACGGGCACCAGGAAAGCCAGCCAGCGCTTGCTGAAGTAAGCGGCACCAAACAAGCCCATCGCGGCTACTGGAGAAAAATTCAGAGGGTGTGGGAAAATCCGGAACAATGCCGCCACGAGGATCATGCCTGTGACCACAGCAAACCGGATGTTAATCTTTTGATCTTGCATATATTAAGTAGTTTATAGTTTTTTGAAACGCCTGACGCTGAGGCGTTAAAAATTGGTTTTAAATAGTTTTTTGGTTAAGAAGCCATCTGCCGTCCTTACCTGTAGCACGTAAATGCCTTTTGGCAAAGTTAAGGCTTCTATGGCGTTTGTTCCCGGCATAAGCCGAAAAGTTTGCAACACCTGCCCACTGATATTCATCAGCCGGGCTTCTGCTTCATGGTCCGTAGCCCAGTTCGCATACCAGGTAGCTCCCGCCGGGTTAGGAAATACATTTAGATAAGCTGCGGGCAGTTGTACACGCCGTGTGCTGACCGGCATGTCGGTAGTCGTCAGGTCGTCCATGCAAAAATACGCGGGCGTATTCATACCAAACATCCCATTATCCGTAGAGCTCATCGTGAATTGCAGGCTGTCGGCATTGCCGAGTGTGCTCAGGTCCACATAGGTCCACTCTTCCACGATGTAGTCCTGACTGTTGTCCTCAAACCGGTAATCAGCCAGGTAAAAGTTGACACTATCGGTACTCAGTTCCCCACCAAGATACTTTTTTATGGTTAAAAGAAAAAAGTCGGGGTCATCGCCGGACTCTCCGCCAAACTTTTTAGCAAAGCCATCACCTTCCAGCATGCTGAGGTAAGGATAGGTGCCATTGGTGACGTAGAAGCCTTCCACTGCACCCCCGGCAGCTGCGCCCTGCAGTACCAGCACGGATTGTGGCGAAGCAAAGCTTACTGCGTAGGCTGTGGAGTTGTACCCCCCTCCGGTAATGGCGCTCAGGTCATTCATAAAGCCAGGGGTAGTTACATCCGTGGTGGCAGATATAGCCCAGCCAGACCAGGAATTAAAATCCGGGTTGTAGCTGTTGGGCAGAAAAAGGTTGCCGCTTTGAAAGCTGCCACTGCCGTCACTCCCGTTCAGGGCTTCGCCGGGCTCGAGATCAAAGTTTTCGAAATCAGCAGTCGTCTGTGCATAGCTCAATGCGGTACAGAGCAGTAGCAGAATAGTCGTTGAAGTCCATTTCATATAAGGCTAATGTTTATGTTTGAAAAATAGGTTAATGCCTAGTTGAAAGCTGCGGCCCGGCATGGGACGCCGATCGACGATGCGGTAGGAAGCGTCCCAGAGATTGTCTGCCCGGCCGAAAGCCTGTAGCGTGAATTTTTGCCAGTTTAGCTGATACTCTAGCTGCGCAAAACCAAGGTGATACCCAGGCAGCTCAGTATTATTCAGGGTTTGGACCGCACTCGTTAGCCGGTGCTGATAGGTGAATTGCAGGGCGTCTTTACTAACGGATATGCGGGCAAAACCCAGATGCTCAGGTGTGTAGGCGAGTTGCTCACCTTCTGCAATCCGCGGCTGCTGAAGGGCGATTTCATTGGTGGAGCGGATGTAATCATAGCCGATTTGCCCTTCCCATTGCCATTCTCCGGTGGTGAAGCGGCAGGATAGGCGCTGTTCCAGCCCCCGGCTCCAGACCTCTGTGAGGTTATTGGCGGACCAGAAGTTTTGCCCCTCGGTAAGCCCCCACATAATCCAATCGTCGATGCGCCGGTGGAAGCCGGTGACGGTATAGCTCCATGCCCCCTTTTGCCAGTTTAGCCCTCCCTCTGCGCTCCAGCCGATTTCGGGCAATAAGTCGGGGTTCCCACCTGGCAGCCAGTACAGGTCGTTCAGGGTGGGAATGCGGTAATTACGGCTGATTTTGGCCTGCCAGCTTAGATTAGAAGTAATGGGGCCGTTTGCGCCCAGTGCAGGCACGATGGGCACCCAGTTTTCATCGACTCGTTCCTGCCGTAGGCTGAGCTGAACCCGCAGGGCGTTCCATTCTTTCCGGAGGCTGGCAAAAGCCGCGGCACGTTGCTGCTCCGGTTGTTCGCCCCGGTAGCCATCAGCTGTAGCCGTAGCCCGGCTATAGAACAGGCCAGCCTGCAGCTCCAGGTCTGCGCTTAGCGCCCATTGCTGCTCCACCTCAGCCATTAGGGTATGGAAATGGCTGAGCGCCCGAAGCAGAATGGCGTCATCCCGGTAGTCGATCGCTTCCCGGAACCAGCCCAGGCGGGCATTAAAGACGCCATGTTTGCTGAGTTGCTGGTAGTGCAGGGCGGTGCGCAGGAAGGTGTCGAGCTGCAGGGCTTCGCTCCGGGTTTGGGTGGTCAGGGGCGGGATGTTACGATCGGAGGTTTGCCACCAGGCAAAAGCAGCCAGTTGACGGTCGGGGCGGGGCTGCCAGTAGACTTCCTGCATGATGGCCTGCTGCCGGAAATCGGCATGCGTTTGCTGCCGCTCTTCTCCGCTGTCCAATCGGTAGCTGAAATCGTTGTCGGCAGACCGGCGGAACAGGCGGGTATTGAATGCCCACTGCTCCCCCCGGTACCGGGCCCGCGCCTGATGGTCCTGAAAGCCAAAGCTGCCCAGCAGGGTTTGTGCGCCGGCTTCCATGCCCCGGTAGGAGAGGGGTGTATTGCGCAAACCCACCGTGCCGCCAATGGCCCCGCTGCCCCAGGCTGCGCTGCCCCCGCCTCTTTGCAGGTTAACCCCATCTACAAAAGCCAGGGGCAGGAGGGAAAAGTCAAGTTGGCCCAGCATCGGGCTTTGGAGCGGCAGCCCATTCCAGGTGACCGCTGTATGCCCGGCACTGCCCCCGCGGATAGAGGTGGTGGCAATGCTGCCCCCGCCGTAATTCTTGATGAAAATACCGCCTTCCCGTTCCAGCAGGTCGGTCAGGTAGTAGCCGGCGTAGCGGTTGACATCGGTGGAGTCCCAGCGTTGTTCCTGACTGCCGGTGAAGTTGGCGCGAAGGGGCGAAGTGGTGATTTCGGCAGTAGGCAGGAGCACGGCGGTATCGGGCTGTGCCAAAAGAGACACCGTACACGAAATACTCAGGAAAAGGATTAGGAGCTGCCGCATCCTGCCATTTTTGGAGCCTAAAGGGCAGGACAAGAGCGGATAGTGGGGCATTTCATGGGTGAACAACCAAAATAAGGTGCAGTAAACACCCACGCATCTGTTTGTTAAGCCGTGCGCTTGCCTTCACATAGTGATCAGGCAGCCACAGCACCCATCAGGCCCAATAAGCACTCCATCCCTGCTTTTCCTCCGAAAGCCCGAATGAATTAAATCTTGCCTGGCAGGTCTTCTGGCTTGCTTCTGCTTTTGCGGCCTTCCCATCATCTCCCGACAGTGGCTTAGTGCGCAAAGGGCATTTTTTGTGAAGCTTACAGCAGCGGGGACTGCTCAGGATTTGCACCTGATTCCCTTTTAAACGAAGGCCATCGTCACAGACATAGCATTCGTACCAAAGCTGGCGCAAAGGTAGGGAAAAAAGCACAGATAGACGTTAAATTTTGGTCAGCGCTGTATAGCAGTTGCCTTTTACCGCCTGTTTTCCTTATTTTTGGTTAACACTAAACCCGATATGATGAAAAAGACGATTACTGCAATCCCCCTTTTCCTGTTCGCCCTTTTGAGCAGCAACGCACTCCTGGCTCAGTCCAACCTGTTTGTCGACACCTCTTACACCGCATCTGAAATGGTTACCGCTTTCTTCAGCGATGCTGATGTTGCGCCTTCCAATGTGACCTATACCGGCGCTCCGGAGGGGATGGCTTTTTTTGATGCCGGCGATACCTACATGGGCATCAATGCCGGGATATTCCTGTCCACCGGCCCGACAACCGTAGCGGCCAACCCGGCAAGCTTCAGTGCAACTTTTAATAACTTATTACAGCCCGGAGACGCTGATTTGCAGGGGCTGCTGGAGCCTGGTATGATGACCCATGATGCCGCAGTACTGGAGTTTGATATCGTGCCCAATACAGATACCATCTGCTTTAATTACATTTTTGGCTCTGAGGAATACCCGGAGTTTGTGGGCAGTCAATTTAATGATGTCTTTGCTTTCTTTATAAGTGGTGGTCCGGAGTACGATTCCCTGACTAATATTGCTACTATACCGGACAGCGACCCGATAGTCCCGGTAACCATCAATAACCTGAATGCGGACTCCAACAGCAGCTTTTATGTTCCGCAATATACCTTTGATACATCTTCGGCATTTCCAATTTATGACACTACAGCCACAGACCTGGCTTACGATGCCTACACCACTTTACTGCCTGCCAAAGCATACGTCACACCGGGCGAAACCTACCACATCAAAATTGGTATTGCAGATGCGGGGGACGGGGTCTATGACTCCGGGGTATTCATTGGGATTACCAGTCTGGGCGGTGACTCCCTGCTCACCCCTACAGCTAACGCGAACCTTAGCGTCATCGGCAATCAGCTCATTGCAGAAAACATTTCTTCTTTTGCCAAGGCCTTCGAATGGGACTTTGGTGATGGCACCACTTCCACGGAACGGCATCCGGAGCCCCATACTTATGCAGAATATGGAACTTATATGGTGGAGCTCAAAGTACATACCTGGTGCTGCTCGGCCACTTTCGTGGAAACCGTGACGGTAGCCCCGCCGTTGCTCACCAATTTTGGCGTCACCCCCGAGGCAGGGAATTGCCCCGGCGATGCTTTTTCCTTTGAGGACCTCTCGGAAGGCGCCGTTGACACCTGGTCCTGGGTTTTCCCCGGTGGGCAGCCGGCGACTGCTGATGCCCCTAATCCAACCGTAACCTATATTGGGCCCGGCGTGTACCCTGTTATACTCACCGTCACCGATACCTTCGGGCAGACAGCGACGATTGAAATGGAGGCCGCCGTTGAAATTCAGGCCCTACCTACCGCTGCTTTCGAAGCCACGGTCAATGAGCTGCAGGTGGCTTTCCAGAATAATGCAGCATATGCCACGTCCTACCTATGGGATTTCGGGGATGGTCAGCAAAGCACCGAGCAGTCGCCCACGCATACCTACGCTTCTGAAGGCAGCTACACCGTAACCCTCACGGCTATGAATGACTGTGGGGAGGCTATTGCGGTGTCACAGGTGAGCGTTATGGTCGTCAGTACCCGGGATTTGCCTGCTACGGCTTTTGCGCTATTCCCCAACCCGGTCAAAGACCGCCTGACCATCCGCCCGGCAATGACCGGAGCTTATGACGTGTCTGTTTTTCGCGCCGACGGACAACTGTTGCTCCGCCGGCAGGGGCTACAGGGGCAGTCCACCATTCCAATGGAGCAGTGGAGTGCGGGTGTTTATGTCATCGAACTGACCAATGAGCAGGGCGCTTTACAACGGCTGGTGAGTAAGCAGTAAAGGGTTTCTGCTGGTAAAATAGGGCTGTTAGGCAGGTGGGGAACTTTCTTGCCTGCCTAATCTCACCCTCTTCGGTGACCATCCTCACTGTAGTTCAGGCTTTTGTCGCTTAATTTTCGGGGAAGAAAAAAATTAGCGATGAAAAAATGGATACTCGCCGGTCTGCTGCTGGCTACTTTGAATACATTAGGCACTGCCCAAACCGAAGAATGGGTGTGCAAAGATCAGGAAGCCATCACCGCCATGGAACGTGGCGCGGCCGAGCGGCAGCTGAATTTCCGTTCCTCCGCATTGACCGATGACTATGATATCAAGTACCACCGGCTGGAGTGGAACATCAACCCCAACAACTACTACATTTCCGGGACCGTCACGACCTACTTCATGCCTAAGGAGGCCAACTTCGTAGCCCTGCACTTCGATCTTGCCAATACCCTGCAGGTCAACAGCGTAACTTTTCACGGGCAGGAAGTGGAAACCTACAGCCAAAGCAACAATATGCTGACCATCAACCTCCCCAATTCCCTGGCGATGGCAGAGCTGGACTCGGTAAGCGTTACCTACGAAGGCGCACCGCCGTCCAATGGCTTTGGCTCCTTTGCGCAGGCCACCCACAGCGGCAATCCGGTGCTCTGGACCCTTTCTGAGCCCTACGGTGCCCGGGATTGGTGGCCCTGCAAGCAGGATTTGAGCGACAAAATTGACAGTATTGATGTACTGGTGCGTACCCCGGTTGCCTACAAGGTGGCCAGCAATGGCTTGTTGAAAGAGATTATTGAAGATGGCAATGAGCACATCTACCACTGGAAGCACCGCTATCCCATCCCCGCCTACCTCATAGCCATTGCGGTGACCAACTACGCGGAGTACTCTGATTTTGTACCGGTGGAAAATGGGGAACCGATTGAGGTGCTCAACTACGTCTTTCCCGAAAACCTGGCAGATGCCCAACTGGCCACCACGGCTACGGTCGAAATCATGCAGCTCTTCAACGAGCTCTTCGGGCTGTACCCCTTTGCCGAAGAAAAATACGGCCATGCCCAATTCGGCTGGGGCGGTGGCATGGAGCACCAAACGATGAGCTTTATGGGCGGCTTTTCCCACCTTTTGCAGGCGCACGAGCTGGCCCACCAATGGTTTGGTGATAAAGTGACCTGTGGCAGCTGGCAGGATATCTGGCTCAACGAAGGCTTTGCCACCTACCTGGAAGGACTGACGTATCAGTACGATCTGGGGCCCAATACCTGGGACAACTGGCTATCCGGTAAGATCAACCACGTGACAAGCGCACCCGACGGCTCCGTTTTTGTGTACGATACGAGCAGCGTAAGCCGTATTTTCAGCAGCCGCCTGTCGTACTCCAAGGGTGCGATGCTCCTCCACATGCTGCGCTGGAAACTGGGCGACGAAGCTTTCTTCCAGGGCGTACGCAACTATGTAGATGCACCCGAGCTGGCCTTTGGCTACGCCAAATCTGATGACCTCAAAGGGTATCTGGAAGCCGAAAGCGGGCAGGACCTAACTGAGTTTTTTGAGGACTGGCTCTATGGGCAGGGGTACCCGTCCTATCAGATGCGTTGGTTTCAGGAAGGGAGTACGCTGTACGTCCGCCTGAATCAGCAAACCTCCCACGCTTCAGTCGACTTTTTCGAAATGCCGGTCCCGGTACGCTTCCTGATCAGCGGCGGTATCGACACCTCCATCGTCTTCGACCATACTTTTGATGGGCAGCAATTTGCCATCGAGGTGCCGGGGAATGTTGGGATTGTCTACTTTGATCCTGAGCAGCGTATCGTGAGCCGCAACAACAGCGTGACGCAGGGGCAGTTTACCAATACCGAAGCCGCACTGCTGGAAGCAGTACAGGTATTCCCCAACCCGGTACAAGACAAGCTTAATCTAAGCCTCCCCGCCGGCACAACCCTTGAGCAAGCCCGCCTTTACCATGCCAACGGGCAGTTGCTGGCTCAGTGGGCAGGTACCGTCCGGCAACTGGAGGTAGGGCAGTGGCCTAGCGGCGCTTACACAGTGGAGCTGCAGACGAATTATGGTGTTGTCCGCAGGTTGGTGGTGAAGCAGTAGGGACGGCTGGGGGTTAGGCGCTAAGATTCTCTCTGTGGTTGGAGAGGGGCTGGTGTTATGGCTTTTCCCCTCCTTCGCCTGAAAGCTTCGGTGGGCAGAGGGTGTTATGGTTTTTCCGACCCGGTGCCTGAGCTTGCGTCGCCGATCGCAGCTTCGCCCCTGCGGGGAGCTTTCTCCCGGTGTTTTATCTGGGTCCGTCGGACTAAGCTGGAGCAGAGCCCTGTGAAGTACTTGGGCTTAAGCTCTACACCAGCAGTCTGGGGCTCCTGCCGGGACATCCACCCGGTGTGCTTTATGTCAGCACCTACGACTCAAGCCCCGGCTATTCCCACACCACCCCCTCATAGATCGCTGACAACTGGATCTCAAGATTTAGGGCCTCAATAGCGAGGCTTTTGTCTAATCCAGTGGTGCGGGTAATTTGCCAAAGGTCGCCGATGCGGTTGTAGGTTTCGATGCTTGGTGAATACTGGTCGATGAGAATGTAAGCCTTCAAGGTGGGGATTTGGCGGTAGAAGAAGAATTTATCCCCCCGGTCATAGCGCTCTGTGGATGCAGACAGGACTTCCACAATAATGGTTGGGTTAATAATGGCATCTTGATGTTGCGGTGCACGCTGCAGTGGTCCGCAAATGGCCATGGCATCCGGATATAAATACTTATTGAAACTGGCAATGTGAAGTTTGACCTCGCCGTTGATGGCTCTGCAGGGCTTTTGATGACCGCGGAGTCCCAATTTGAGTTCACCAAAAATATTGCCGCTAATCAATCCTTGTTCAATGGTGCCGCCTGCCATAGCGACTACAGTACCATCGTGGTACTCATACTTTACCCCGGATTCCTCTTCTAAAGACAAATAAGCTTCTAACGAAAAGTCTTTAAGGGGCTCTGCTTCCATGGCGTAGCTTTAAGGGTTCAGTAAAAATACACAAATCCATAGCCAAAGCCGCGTTTTTCGAAAGCCTTTCGTTTTAGTTGGGCAATCAAACGCTTTGCCATGAAAATCACCCATTGGGCCGGCTTGCTGCTGACCGTAACGTTTTTAGCTGGCTGCTACACCGAGCCGGTAGAGATTCCGGAAGAAACGGTCGGGCTGGCGCCTGTCTATTCTGATGGCGACTGGAAGATCATTGAGAGCCAGCCCCCTCAGCCTATCATAGCGCTCAACAAAATTTATTACAAAGACAGCCTCATCTTCGTAGGCGAAGCCCAGAAAGGCATCCACATCATTGATAACCGCAACCCGGCAGAACCGGAGCGCATTGCCTTCATCAGCATTCAGGGCAACTCTGATATTTCCATCAAGGGCAATCTGTTGTATGCCAACAACCTTGCCGATCTGGTAGTCCTTAATATCAGTGACATCAACAACGTGGAGCTGGTGAGCCGGGTGGAAGGGGCTTTCCCGCAAAGTGGTGCAACCCTGCCCCAAGGCTACTTTGGCTTCTTTGAATGTCCGGACCCCGCCCTCGGGACCATCGTGGGCTGGACCGAAAAGACCCTCCAATCGCCGGAATGCTGGCGCTAATCTCAAAACTGAATGCTATTATGACTAAGATATCCACTTTTATCCTTGCCTTACTTGCCTTCTTTGTATTGAGCTGCGCAGAGGATAGCGCCGATATTAGTGCGGCTGCTTCCAGCGGGACAGGCGTCGGCGGTTCACTGGCCCGTTTTACTATTATTGGCGATTACCTGTACACAGTAGACAATACGACTTTGGCCACTTTTGATATCAGTGCGCCGGAAGCGCCCGAAAAGATAGACGAAACCGTCGTCACCCGGGGTGTTGAGACCATCTTCCCGCTCAAGGACCACTTACTGCTGGGTACACAAAACGGGATGTATATCTATCGGGTAAGCGACAACGGGCTGCCGGCTTATGTGTCTGAATACCAGCATGTGGTCAGTTGCGACCCGGTAGTGGCCAATCAGAACTACGCTTATGTAACCCTGCGCGTATCTGAATGCCGGGAGGCAGCTGCTGGCGCAGCCAATACGCTGGATGTGATCGACATCAGCAATATCGAAAGCCCCAATCTGGTCAACTCCCTTTCCCTGGATGGCCCCTACGGCTTAGGGCTGGACGGGAATGTCCTTTTTGTATGTGAAGGGTCAAACGGGCTCCGTGTTTTCAACCTTGATGACCCGGAGTCGCCGGAGGAAATCCGCTACCTGAATGACATTAACGCCATCGACGTCATCCCTCTTGGCGGAACTTTGCTGGTGGTTGGCACGGATGCGCTCATTCAATTAGACTACACCGATATCAATAATATTCAGGTGATTTCCGTAATGTCAATTGGCGCTTAAATGAAGCATTCTGCAGCGATTGTCGTGTTGCTCCTTGGTATTGCAGGTTTTCTCAATGCCCAGCCCGAAGCTTCGGTTCCTAAGTTGACGGTCAAACTCGGTGCGCTGAGCCTAATCGATCCTGTTTTACCCTCCTTTAATCTGGCAGGAGAGTTTCAGATTAGTGGCCGCTGGTACGGGCAGATGGAGGCAGGGCTGATCCTTAACCTTGAGGATCAGGTGGATGGACTGAGGACTGGCGACAAAAGTGGTTTCAGGTTACGGCCAGCCGTTCGTTTCTACTACCAGGAACAGCGCAACCGGTACTTTCTGGAATTTTTGCTGGTATACCGGCAGGTATCAATGGATATAGATGGCGAGTTTTGGATTGCCCCACCAAACGAACTCTCCTATAACCGATTGGTCAATTACTCTGTGGACAGCCGGAAATTATCAGCATTCCTTAACGTCGGCCTGTTTGACCACAGTTTTAATGAGCGCCTGTTAGTTGAGTTAGGCATGGGGCTGGGCCTAACCGGGCAAGACAATTCCTTCAGCAATATACCTGATTATGGTTCCCTTCGGCGGACGAGTATCTTCAGTGGGGCCTTTGATCCGGATTATGCAATCAATACAGCCGATATCCGGGTCACGGGCATGTTGTACCTGAATATTGGGTACGTCCTTTTCTGATAGCGTCACTGACGCTCATCCTTCCATGCGGCCTGTTTTTCCTGAACAGTCTTCCCATACCGGGCTTTGAAGTTGTTATCTGCCAGCTTTAGTGCTTCAGATGTTGCTTCGAGCGCAGCCTGGTAGGCTTCCTGTTTGGCGTTAATGCGTGCGAGGAGCCAGTAGCCTTGTGCTGTGGGCTTATTGTCTACTGATTTCTGCGCGTAAGTTCGGGCCGGGTTGACAGCCCCTGACCAAAAAAGGAAATCCGCCGCCTGAAGGTAAATTTCCCATTCCCCTTCATCCGGCGTGGCTGCCAGAGCTTCTTCTATTTCCGCGATGGCCCGGTCCATAGTTTCCACCTTGATTGGCAGGTAGAGCCGGAGCTTTTCCCAGCTGAGTAGCATGTAGCCGTTCTCAATATTCTGCCGGACGATCTCATATTGCAGCATTTCCTGGTGCCGGGTACGTGCAAATTTTGGGCGGATATTTACCCTGAGGGCATCTTGTTCGGGTTGGTAGCCATTGGTGCCACGCAGGGAGGTGTTCTGATTGAAAATCACGGTCCAGGTACTGTCTTTTCTGGGCAGAACCAGCAAAGCATACTTACCTGCTTTCAGGGGTTGCCCATTGACCTTGACATCGGTACTGAACCCGACTGTGGTAGCCGCATTAGCGCCGGCGCGCCAGAGGGTGTCATAAGGTACGAGCCCGCCCCATATTTCACGGTCTAGTACTGAAGGGGCGCTATAGTCTATAGAAATATGAGTATAGCCGATGGTAAGCGCAGTACTTGCAGCCGGGCTTTTCAGGGGTAGCTCAACCGTTTGGGCAAAGGGCAGTGTTTGTTGGAGCAGTAGAAACAGGAAGAAAAGAGTAATTCGCATGTTGGTTGGTTTTGTGTGGCACAGACCATTGATTATGCAATGTCTGTAATGGAAAACGAAGCCGGGAAAGGGTTTGTTTTACCAGCTACAGATTGAAAATATTATAAAAAAAACTATTAGTTTTGGGCTGATTTGAGCAGTGAGGCTTGCTGTACTATTCCAAAAACTGATTCCAATGGCACGTATCTTCTTCGGGCTGTTCCTTATTTGCTGTTCCTTTACGACTGCTGCCCAGGTAGTGAACACTGGGGATGCTGTGGATTATTACAAAGCAGCGGAAGAAGCTTTGCTGGCCGGGAAGGAGGAACAGGCCCTTCGGTTATTTAGGAAAGCAGTAAAAGCAAAGCCTGATTTTAATGCTGCCAGACGAGGCATGGCGCTCTGTCTGGAACTGCAGCGGGATTATGCAGGTGCTGCACAGGAGTACAAACAGATTCTTGACCGGGATTCCCTTTTTTCGCGGGCCATGTACTTTCAGGCCGGAGAGGCGTTTTATAAGGCTGGAAAGCCGGAGGAAGCGCTGGCCTATTTTTCCCGCTATAAAGCACTCCTGGCATGGGGTGTGGATACCTTCAGCCTAAATACCGAAAGAGAGCTTGAAATAGAAGAAGAATACCTGCGGCGGCTGCCAGGTAGCATACGTGCCTGCGAGGTCTCCCTTGATTCCATCAAGTTTATCAACATTACTACTGTAGAACCGCTCAATGGGCAAGTCAATACAAAAGCAGACGATTATTTCCCCTTTCTGACCAACGATCAGAAGCTGCTGTATTTCACCCGTAAGACGGATAAGGGGGACGAAGACCTTTATGAAAGTGATTTCGTGGGCGGGCAGTGGTCGAGAGGGCGTCCTGTCCGCGACCTGAACACCAGCAAGGATGAGGGCATGAGCACTTTTGTACGGGATGGGCGGGTATTGTTTTACACTGTTTGTGGCAGGGAAGGCGTGCTCGGTGGTTGCGACATCTGGCAGGTGGAAATGGACCAAAACAGGGAGGTCACCGCCATGGCGCCTTTGGAAGGCTTTGCCAATTCCGGAGGGTGGGAATCTCAGGCGGCGATCAGCTGCGATGGGCAAGCCCTCTATTTTGCCAGTAACCGCCCCGGTGGAGTGGGAGGAACAGACCTCTACGTTTGTGAGCGGCAGGCAGATGGATCCTGGGGGGAGGCCGTCAACCTGGGGGCAGGCATCAATTCAAAACTGGACGAAGAAGCCCCCTTCATCACCAACGACGGGCAGACCCTGTACTTTTCATCCAATGGTCATCCGGGTATGGGCGATCAGGATATCTTCATGAGCTGGAAAGATAAAGACGGGGAGTGGTCGGTGCCTATCAATCTGGGGCCACCCGTGAATTCTGCCTTCCGGGAACTGGGGTTTTTTCTTACCGCAGACGGGCAGACCGGCTATTTTGCCTCTGACCGGCCGGAGGAAAGTGCCGGCGGGCTTGATATTTTTCGCTTTCGACTGGATACACAACTGTATAGCCGCCCGATAACTTTTGTTGAAGGGCTGGTCATCGACAGCTCGCTGGAGATGACCGTGAGCGCTACGGTTTCCATCGCAGGGCGTCAGGATATTCAGGTTGGGCGGGACGGGCGGTTTTTCCTTTGTGTACCCGCTGGCGACACGCTATTCACGGCGGTCAGCAAAAAGTTTTTTCACCCCTATGAAAATGCCTTTATCATCCCGCGATGGAACAACCGTCAGTTCTACACCATTGAGCTGTTGCTCCATTCCACATTTGATATACCTGATGCTGCTCCGGCCATTGAGCAGGACACCCTTCAGGCCATAGCTCAACCGCTGCCACGCAAGAAATTTGTTGAGTACACCCATACCGTTTTCTTCCCCTTTGATGAAGACAAGATGGAAATAGAAGAGCGGGAAAAACTATTAGCTTTCCTGAAGCCGCTGCAGAAAAAAGATGCTCAGGATATTCGTATTGTGGGGTTCTCTGATGACATTGGAACGGATGATTACAATCTACGGCTCTCCGAAGAACGTGCCAAGCAGATTGCACTCGTCATCATGGACAACGGGCTGGAAGTAGACCATATATACATGGAGGGCAAAGGGGAAGTGAAAGATGAAACCACAAAAGCCCTTAACCGCCGGGTGGAAGTGAAAATCAGAGTGCTGGAATAGCGCTAGGGTAGGGTATTCTGTACCCTTCGTACACCATATACCCAGCACTTGCGCAAACTTGTCAAATTAACCCTATCAGAATGGTGAACAAAACCATTGAGGCTCTGTTCCGCATTTGTAACCTTGCCCGAGTTCTTTTTCTAATCTGCATTCGGAATTCAACTGCTGCTTATGGCCACAAAAATCAACGAAGAAAAACTGGTGCGCCGCCTTCAAGCGAGGGACAAGTCAGCCATTGCCGAAGTGTATGACGCCTACGCACCTTCACTGTACGGTATTGCGCTGCATATTGTAAGGTCTGAGGCCATAGCTCAGGATGTGGTACAAGAGACGTTCATCAAAGTCTGGAAAAATGCGGCCACATATGACACCAGGAAAGGGACTTTATTTACCTGGTTGCTAAATATCACCCGGAATGGAGCGATTGATAAAACCCGATCTGCGGCATTTCGGCGAAGGCGGCAGAACCTACCTGTAGATGAGCATTTGAAAAACAACCATAAACTGAGTACCGCGCAGAACACGGATCAAATAGGGTTAAGGTCCTTTGTGAATCAATTAGAGGAAAAGTACAGAGACATAATCGAACTGGCCTATTTTCAGGGGTACACTCAGCAGGAAATTGCTGAAGACCTGGATTTGCCAATTGGTACGGTAAAGTCGAGAGTTCGAATAGGACTCCGTGAGTTGAGGAAAATCTTTTCAGAGCCAGGTCTAACCCACCTCCTGATCGCAGCTTTTTGCCTGTCGGTATATTGGTTCGTCGTTTAAGAATAATGCCATGAATAAAGATAAATTTTTACAAACCGGATTATTAGAGCAGTATATCCTTGGTCTGACGGATGAGGAAGAGACCAAGATTGTAAAAGATTATGCGGAAACCTATCCGGAGGTTCAATCGGAAATTAATCAGATGCGGGAGGCCCTGGATCAGTATGCAAAGCAGTACGCTGTCATGCCTCCGGAAGAGCTGAAGTCAAGAGTCATGAAGGGGGTAGATCAGGCTGATCAGCGTTCTGATACGGGTACAGCTGTCCCTGGCCCCGCCAGTTCAGGCTCCAACTGGATGGGAGCAGCTCTAATGGTTCTGTTAATAGGGGCTTCGCTGTTTTTATACAGGGGCAAAGCTGCCGCAGAACGTGATTTGGCTTCATTGGAAAGCCGGCATACCATTTTCCAGGAAGAATGTGAGCGCCAAAAAGCCGCGCTTCAGCAGCAACAGCAAATATTTGCCATTCTAAATCATGAGGCAACAGTGCCTGTTCGCCTTCATACCACAGGGCTGCAAGCAAATGCAGAAGCCGTAGCTTACCTCAACGGCCTCGAAAAAGTAGCCTATATCAATACTGGTTTGCTGCCAGAATTGCCTTCCGGGAAAACCTATCAGCTGTGGGCTGATGTGGAAGGGGAAATGATCAACATGGGGGTCCTCGAACAACAAAGCAAAGGGTTAAAAGCCGTATCTTATATCGATCACGCAGAGAGCCTTAATATCACTATAGAGCCTGAAGGCGGGAGCGATGAACCTACCGTCGAACAGCTCATTGCAAACGGTGAAGTGTAGCTTTAATCCCCTTTTAAGCTTTTGCCATTTTACAGTGTCGGGTTTTATTAAAAAATATGAGGAATAATTATGTAGAGTATTAAAAAATCACCATTTTAGTAGCGCCCTCAGAACATATCCACCCTAATAGTCCAAAATTTATTGTTTAATTTTAAATCCAATCGGCCTATGTTAATCCTATACATTGCCTCAGGCGCATTTGTTGTAGGTGGAGGGTTAGTGTTCTTTTCAAATCTTATGGCTCAAAAAACACGCAGCCGTTATTATTAATGATCTGATCACCCCCCCTACCTTGTAAGAACGGAGGACTGCCAAAGCTCCTCCCTGCATTAGTAAGCTATGGCACACACCCCAATCAAAATCAAACACATTACTATACCTGCTGTATACGCCACTCACTGCTTCAGGAATGGTGTGCAGCGATGAAGCCTTTGGCTTCTTGTATTTTCCCATGAACTTATTGCCGGCAGGGACAAGTCCCTGCCTAACCGATATGGTGCGATATCGCATACAGGTGTTCATCATGCTAAGCAAGTTGGTTTGGCAGGTTGAATTGTAGCGGTAAACACCTAAAGTATAGTTATTGTCCCTCCTGCCTGTTTACAGGTGAGAGGGGCAATGGCTTTTGGGGCATAAGCTGTCAAAACAAAACGAAAAACTATACCGACGATAAAGCGGCTTGCCGCGGCAAACCGACTCGATGTCGGCGTAAACGCTGGAAAGTGGTCTGCGCTTGTCCTGACAAGCTACGCTTCGTCACAGGTCGATGTCGCTAATCCAAAGATTCCAGACGATGAATGTCTGGACTGTAAGCCAGATATTTATCGTTCCCCGTGCTGGTCGACAGCGCCAGCAGGTGACCACTTTGTTAAGCCTATAACCAACTATGGCTTGATGCTAAAAGTAGCAAAGGCACTGCCTACCCCGATGGTAAGACAGTGCCTTTTGCTTTTTGTAGGAAAGAAACCCCGAAGGGTAACTTGTTTTTGGTTGTATCTTCTCAGAGTTTAAGGACGTCAAGGAATGCTTTTTGGGGCACCTCGACTTTTCCAAACTGCCGCATACGGCGCTTACCAGCCTTCTGCTTTTCGAGCAGTTTCCGCTTCCGCGTAATATCACCACCGTAACACTTGGCAGTTACATCTTTACGCAGGGCGGAGATGGTTTCCCGTGCAATGACCTTAGCACCCACTGCCGCCTGTATGGCAATAACAAACTGTTGGCGTGGCAGTAGTTCCTTGAGCTTTTTGCATATCTGCCGGCCAAAGGCTTCTGCTTTAGACCGGTGAACCAGCGCGGAGAGTGCATCCACAGGCTCACCGTTTAGGCGGATATCCAGCTTAACCAGGTCCGTTTCCCGGTACTCTATAGGCTGATAGTCGAAGCTGGCGTAGCCCCGGGAGACCGATTTGAGACGATCGTAGAAGTCAAACACGATCTCAGCCAGTGGCAGATCAAAGGATAGCTCCACCCGCTCAGGCGTGAGGTAATGCTGTTTTGTCAGCGTACCCCGTTTCTCCATGCAGAGGGTCATGATCGTTCCGATAAACTCGGGCTTGGTGATGATCTGAGCCGTGATATAGGGCTCCTCCACCATTTCAATGGTATGCTGTTCAGGCAACTCCGAAGGCGTCCGTACCGTGTATTCCTCTCCGGACTTGTCCATCAGGTTATAGGAAACGTTGGGAACGGTTGTAATGACATCCATATCAAACTCCCGGTAGAGGCGCTCCTGCACAATTTCCAGGTGCAGCATGCCCAGGAATCCGCAGCGGAATCCGAAGCCCAGCGCAGCGGAAGTTTCCGGCTCAAATACCAGAGAGGCATCGTTGAGCTGCAATTTCTCCAGGCTGTCGCGCAGGTCTTCAAAGTCATCGTTGTCGAGAGGGAAAATTCCGGCAAAAACCATGGGCTTGACATCTTCAAAACCCTGAATCGCCTTTTCGCAGGGGCGTTCCACCGTAGTGATGGTATCCCCCACCTTAATCTCCTTGGACTCCTTAATGCCGGTGATAATATAGCCTACGTTGCCAGCTTCCAGTTTGTCCTTAGGGTGCTGTGTCATTTTGAGCACACCAATCTCGTCGGCCTCGTACTCCTTGCCCGTGTTCACAAACCGGACAAGGTCGCCTTTGCGCATTGTGCCATTAAGTATCCGGAAGTAAGCGATGACACCGCGGTAAGCATTGAAAACGGAATCAAAGATCAGCGCTTGCAGTGGAGCTTGGGGGTCACCCTTTGGTGCTGGGATGCGCTCCACAATGGCTTCCATAATGTCAGGAACACCACGCCCGGTCTTGCCACTGGCCAGGAGGATGTCCTCCTTTTCACAACCAATGAGGTCTATAATCTGATCAGAGACTTCATCGATCATAGCACTTTCCATGTCTACCTTATTGAGGATCGGGATGATCTCAAGGTCATGCTCAATCGCTAAGTAGAGATTGGAAATAGTCTGTGCCTGAATACCCTGAGAGGCATCTACCAGCAGGAGTGCGCCCTCGCAGGCGGCGATAGAACGGGATACCTCGTAGCTGAAGTCCACGTGGCCCGGTGTATCGATAAGGTTGAACGTATATTGTTTCCCATCGCTTGGACGGTCGTAATACATCTGTATGGCGTGACTCTTAATGGTAATGCCACGCTCCCGCTCCAGGTCCATGTTGTCCAGGGCCTGGTCTTTCATCTCCCGGTCGGCAATCGTCTTGGTATACTCCAAAAGCCGGTCGGAGAGGGTACTCTTCCCATGGTCAATATGGGCGATTACACAAAAGTTTCTGGTCTGCTTCATAGCTTGCAAATATACGCTATTTTAGATGTTGGTATGCACTATTTCTGCGACAGGGCTGATTATTACATCTATTTTACGTCGGCATACCCGTTTAGATGCCCTGCGCCTTCTTATATAATGGAATGCGCTGCAAATAGTTGGCTTGGGCCGAATTGATATTCGTCAAACTTTTATATTTAGAAAAAGCTGATGTGCTGCTGAAACCTTCAGTGCCCTGTAGCGTATACCTATTTACGAATTAGCCGGTTAAATCAATCCAATACAAACAACCTGATACGGGTTCTGCCTCTCCCGGGGCGAAGCCTGATGGCAGCAAAACCGATTTGAAGTATGGCCAAAGTTCTCATCGTTGACGACGAAAAAAGTATTCGCCGAACCCTGCGGGACATCCTTGAATTCGAAAAGTACGAGGTGGAAGAAGCTTCGGACGGCATGGAGTGCCTGGTAAAGCTAAAGCAATCCCGGTACGATGTGGTGATTATGGACATCAAGATGCCTAAAATGGACGGCATGGAAGCACTGGAGCGCGTTCAAATATTGGCACCGGATACCCCCGTCGTCATGATTTCCGGGCATGCTAACATCGACACAGCAGTGGAAGCCGTAAAAAAAGGCGCTTTCGACTTTATTTCTAAACCACCGGACCTCAACCGACTGCTGATTACTATCCGGAATGCGATGGACAAATCCAGCCTCGTTACCGAAACTAAGCTGCTCAAGCGAAAGGTGTCCAAGTCTAAAGTACAGGAAATCATTGGGGCGTCGGAAGGCGTACAGGAAGTCAAAAATACCATCGATCAGGTCGGGCCAACCGATGCCCGGGTGCTCATCCTCGGGCCAAACGGGACCGGCAAGGAGCTCGTAGCCCGCTGGCTGCACGAAAAGAGCGCCCGCTCGGATCAGCCCATCATAGAAGTCAACTGTGCGGCCATACCGGCTGAGCTTATTGAAAGCGAGTTGTTTGGTCATGAGAAGGGCGCCTTTACCTCCGCTCACAAGCAGCGCATCGGTAAATTTGAACAAGCCAATGGCGGCACCCTCTTCCTGGATGAAATCGGCGATATGAGCCTTTCCGCTCAGGCTAAAGTACTTCGGGCACTACAGGAAAGCCGGATCACTCGCGTAGGCGGGGACAAGGAGATCAGCGTCGATGTCCGAGTAGTAGCAGCTACCAACAAAGACCTGCGCAAAGAAATTGAAGAAGGCCGCTTCAGGGAAGACCTCTACCACCGTTTGGCTGTGATCATCATCCGGGTACCCTCCCTAAATGACCGCAAAGATGATATTCCCACCCTGGCCAGGCACTTTGTGAAGCAGGTCTGCCAGGAATACGGCGTCCCCGCAAAACCCATAGCCCCCAGCGCGCTGGAACGCCTGAAGGACGTCAACTGGACCGGCAATATCCGCGAGCTGCGCAATGCCATAGAACGGCTGGTCATCCTTAGCAAAGACCGGATTAGCGAAGGAGATGTGGAACATTATGTACTGCCCACCAGCGCTGCGCCCAGCCAGAAACTGAAGGATATCTTTGCCCGCTTCGAGAGCAAGGAGGCGTTGCTGGACTTCATTGACGAGCAATTTGCCGTCTATCAAAAGGCCTGAATTGAACTAAACGCCCGGTTCAGTTGTCTTTATATGCCCCTTTGCCACGGCTGCCCTTTCTGCTTGGAAAAGGCAGCCGTTCGATTGTTCGGGCATAAGGGAGGAACCAACTATCCTGAATAAAAGAATAGCCTATGACCAGTAATCAAGTGAAAAAGCACGAAATGCGGCAGTGGGGCCGCGCCATGAAAGGAGAGAATTCCTGGACCATGTTCAAGGTCATCTCCGAGTTTGTAGATGGGTTTGAAACCCTGAATAAGATGGGGCCCTGCGTGTCCATTTTTGGTTCTGCCCGTACCAAGCCGGACCATCCCAACTATAAGAAAGCTGTTGATATCGCGCGTATCCTTACGGAAGCGGGCTACGGTGTGATCACGGGAGGTGGCCCAGGTATTATGGAGGCTGGCAACAAGGGCGCACACTTGTACGGCGGCCGCTCTGTGGGGCTCAATATCGACCTGCCCTTTGAGCAGGGCTCCAACCAATACGTAGACCACGATGCCAACCTTAATTTCCGGTACTTCTTCGTCCGTAAGGTCATGTTTGTGAAGTATGCCCAGGCATTTATCGCCCTGCCCGGCGGGTTTGGCACTATGGATGAGCTGTTTGAGGTGTTGACGCTGGTTCAAACCAAAAAAATTACTCAGGTCCCAATCATTCTGGTCGGGACTGAATTCTGGGGGGGGATGAAGGAATGGATCAAGCAGGTGATGCTCGAAGAACACCATAATATTAATCCTGATGATCTGGACCTGATGCCGGTCGTCGACGATCCTGAAGAAGTCGTTGCCATCATTGACCAGTTCTATGCAGATAAGGGTGAGGAACTCAGCCCGAATTACGAGCTATAAAAAATGGGGGTAGGTGGAGGCACTCCAAAGTGCCTTCCACCTACAAAATATAATGGGTTTGTGCGGAAACGTAATCAATCAGCAAAAAGAAGCAGAAATCTCCGATTTAGAATTTGAGCACTACATAGACGGTAAAGAAATAGTTTTCAAGCAAATAGCCCACAATAAAAGTGGCTCATACCTGCTAACGGTTTACACGCCCACTGGCCAGCAGGTTTTTTCATCCACTTTTGATTGGTACGATAGCCAGGAAGAAATAAGAGTTGCTTTAGATCCATTGAAGAGCAGCGGCATCTATTTCTTTAGTTTAGCCAATCTAGCAAGCTCGGAATACCTAACCGGCAAATTTGTTTATACGCAATGGTAATGCTTACAGGATTTCAAAATTTCAACCAAACGCCAATGCAGTGGATGACAAACCAATTCAGTGTCTTGTTTCTTTTTCTCTTTTTAACCGCTTGTGCCAGCAAGCCAGTTCAGGTATCCGAAACTGCTGTAAGCGACGAGTGCGAGGAGTTTTATGAATACATCCGTACGCAGTGGTATCAGACGGAGGGAGGCTGGTACGAACTTCGGAAGATAGAAGAAATGGGGGGAGAGTACAACAAAGAAAATTATGAACCCATAAATTTAGGGCCCTGCCTTGTAGGCCTGCATAAATCCGAGATAAGGGCATTGTTTGGGCAGCCGCACAGGGAGTGGGTAGCAGAAGGACTTGGGATAAATTCTTTTGCGTATTGCCGATCTGCTTATTGTGTCAATGAGGATAGTAATGGATTATCTAGCGGTAGCGGTGGCGCAATATTTTTTGACGATAATGACCGATTTAAAAAGGACTATATGCTGAGCATCAAGCATTACCAAAAATACCTTTTACTCCGGCGGAAGCAAGGGAAACAGCGGCCGTGATATGAAAAGCAAAAATCTTATATTCTTAATCGCTCTGTGTACAGTGTCAGCTTGCTCCTCCTTTCCGGAACAGAGGCAACCTGTCAGCGATGCCTGCCAGCCGTATTACGATTTTATCAAGGCGGAGTGGCAGCGCACGGAAGGCGGCTGGTATCAGTTTAGAGAGGAGGAGCAGATATTTGAGCGTTACCGTCAGGGGGATTTCCTGTACCCCTTCGGCGGCGGCTGCCTTTTGGGGGCAAGCAAGCAGTTTATCCGGGACTTATTCGGTTCTCCTAATTACGAAACGGTATTGCGGAGCAAAGGCGTAAACCTTTTCAACTACTGTATGGAGGAGGATTGCTATAAAACCTATCAGATCACCGGGCTGAACTACCCTGGTCTGGTCTTTTTCTTCGATGAAGAGGAGCGGGTAGAGGATATCTACATCGGCAGGGATTACCGGCTGCTTTATTTTAATCAGCATGAAGCGTATATTATTGAGAAGTTGAGGGAGAAGCAATAGGGTTAGATCAAAGCCCCCGAGGTAGACCGCATTTTGAAACGGAAGTTGCATGCAGCAGCGCAGATGATGCGGAGGTGGATGAAAATTAAATATGCTTGAGGCGAATGTATTTTTGATATAAAAATGTATTTTTTGGATAAGCTGGAGCAGAGCGGGAAGCTCTACCCCAGCAGCCATAGCAATTATTCAGCAAGCCCTTTGCGCTGGTTTATTTTTAGTTTTTCCAAATATATTTTTACCTTTAATTGTCGGTTGGATTCCAGTTAGGCTAGCTTTTACAGGATCGCCCTGTTTAAAGCGTGCTACCTGTTCCTTATCCGCCATTTCCCCCCTCCCTTATTGTCAGTGTATTCAATTCTTAAAGGGCATATGCTTTGGCGTACCGATATGGTACCGGAGCTGAAAACAAGCTATAAATAAACGAACACCGTTATGAAGAGATTTCTTTACATTTTACCGCTTGCATGGGCGCTGTTACTGGTGGGTTGTGCGCCATCTGAACAAATGGATAAGGCAGCTACTCAGGCAACTGAAGAACCCATGGGCGCAGAAAATATTGCCTACAAGTGGGGAGAAATGGCGCTACAGGCTACCGCCAATGACACGGAGCGTTTCAACCCCCGCCCAACGGTGACTTCCCGTTACCTCGGGCTCATCTTTGTGGCCGTATTTGATGCCTGGTCGCGTTACGATGAGCAGGCTTCGCCGGTTTATCTCAGCGATGTAGAGCGTCAGCCCATCTCCGCACAAATGCTGGACAACAAGGAAGAAGCCATTAGCTATGCGGCCTACAGGGCCCTGTGCGAGTACTACTACACCGATAGCTTGTTGTTCAGGTCGTTTATGGTGGAATTGGGCTATGACCCGGACAACCATTCTTTGGACCCTGCTACTCCCGCTGGCATCGGCAATCTGGCAGCCTCAGCTGTAATCGAAGCCAGAAAAGGAGATGGGGCCAATCAGTACGGCGAGGCCGAAGGAGCCAATGGCATGGTCTATGCGGACTACACAGGTTACCTGCCGGTGAATACACCGGAAGAAAATGTAGATATCAACCGCTGGCAGCCTAAGTATTTTGTCACGAAGGATGGGCAACGCTACGCGCCAGGCTGCCTGACACCCTACTGGCAGTTGGTCAAAACGATCGGCATCCAATCTGCTGATCAGTTCCGTCCGGGGCCGCCTCCGATGAAAGGTTCAGAACAACTGGCCAAAGAAGTCGAGGAAGTAGTGGAAATGCAAGCCAACCTGACCGATGCGGAAAAAGCTTTGGTGGAGTTTATGCGCGATGGCCCCCAATCGGTGCAGCAGGCCGGGCACTGGCTAAAGTTTGCTCAGGATGTCTCCCGGCGCGATAAGCATACCCTGGATGAAGACGTGAAAATGTACTTCCTGAATCAAGTCACCGCTATGGATGCCTTCATCGCTTCCTGGGATTCCAAGATGCACTATGATTTTGCACGCCCCTACGCGCTGGTCCATGATCATTACCGCGGTAAAGAGATCACTGGTTGGGCAGGCCCGGGCAAAGGCTTCGTGAAGATGAAAGGCGAAGAATGGCGCCCTTATTCCCCAGCAGAATTCCTCTGTCCGCCTTTCCCAAGTTACGTCTCCGGTCACAGTACGATCAGTGGTGCCTGTGCGGAAGCCCTGCGTCTTTTTACCGGAAGCGACCAATTTGGCGAAAGTCAGCAACTCGTCGCCGGGGCACTGACGGAGCCGGATAACCTTGGTGATACAGTAGTGCTTGAGTTCCCAACCTTTACAGAAACGGCAGAGATGGCTGGGATTTCAAGGGTGCTGGGAGGCTATCACATTCAAAGTGAGAATGTTGCGGGCCTGGAATTGGGCCGTGATGTGGCACAGGAGGTATGGAGATTTTACCAAAAGCATATTGGTGCTTCCAGGCTGAGCAGCTCAGAATAGATGCCCCAAAGACGAAGAAATGACTGGAAAAGACCAATCGGTCTTTTTTTTCGACAAAATTGAAAAACGTCAGGCAACCAATTGGCGACGGTGTTCGTTATCTACCTCGAAAAGTAACGCAATACCCGCTATGACAAATCAAATAACTGTAGAATCCCCCGCTGCTACCCACACGATTCAAAACCGCGTCATTGACCTGATCAGCTGGCGTTTGAATATGCCGGTTGACAATATTCACCCTTACAGCCGCCTTCAGGAAGACCTTTATCTGGATGCTATCGACCTGATGCTACTGATTGCAGAGCTGGAAAGCCGCTTCAACGCGTACCTTTCTGCTGAGGAATACGATGCCATTGAAACCGTGGAGGACGCGACGAATTACCTGATGAAGTATGCTGCTTAGTGGCAGAGAAAAAATTTCATCATTTATTCCTACCTGCCCGTGAGGCTGTAGCCCAAGCAGGCAGGTCTGTCAACCTGGTTTGGTAAAAGGCAGCTTTGTTAGTTAGGTTGCCTGAACTCCTTTCGACACCGGTACAGGTTGCGCCTTGTACCGGAAAAAGACAACAACAAGTGTTCCCTGTCTACAGAGAGCACTTGTCCTGTTTCCTGGCATTCCCTTTCTGTCCCTAAGGTCCGCAGCCGATGTGGAAAACTCTTTCCCAATTTAATTTTTTGCTTCAACCGAAAGCCCTATTTTCGGTGTTATACTGACGATTGAATGGTTTGCCACAGCAAACCTACTCAATGTCAGCATTTACGCTGAGAAGTGGCTTGCGCTTGCCCTGATAAGCTACGCTTCGTCACGGGCGATGCTGCAAACCACTTCATATTGCGTATATCGTAGAAACTGTCAATAACAGCTCGAAAAGCCTTCTCTTTTTCAGCCGAAACCGATAATACCATGCCGGAATTCGTACACCTGCACTGTCATACTCAATATTCACTGCTCGATGGCGCCTCCGATATCGGGGCCATGATGGACAAAGCCGCCAAAGACGGTCAAAAAGGCGTTGCCCTGACAGACCACGGCAATATGTTTGGCGCTTTCAAGTTTGTCGCGGAGGCCGAAAGGCGCGACCTCAAGCCTATCATCGGCTGTGAGTTTTACGTGGTGGAGGACCGGCATAAGAAAGCCTTTTCCAGAGCCAAAGGGGAAAGAGACCGCCGCTACCACCAACTTATGCTGGCCAAAAACCAGAAAGGGTACGAAAACCTGAGCAAGCTTTGCTCCCTGGGCTTTATCGAGGGCACCTACAGCAAGTACCCCCGTATCGACAAGGAATTAATTGAGAAGTACCACGAAGGCCTGGTTGTTACTTCCTGTTGCATTGGTGCCATCATCCCGCAGCTTTTTCTGGCGGGTAAAGATGAGGAAGCCGAGCAGGAGTTGAAGTGGTGGCTGAATATTTTCGGGGATGATTACTACATTGAGCTACAGCGCCACCGCGGGCTGGACAATATCGACGTAGGTAAAGACAGCAAAGGCAATCCAATCTACTCCAACCTCAGTCAGGAAGCCGTCAACCAAAAGCTGCTGAAGCTGGCCCAAAAGCACAACGTTAAGGTCATTGCCACCAATGACTCCCACTACGTGGAGGAGGACGATTGGATGCCCCACGATATCCTGCTCTGCATCAATACCGGCAGCCTGCTGGAAGAGAGCACCCGTTTCAAGTTCCCGAGTTCTGACTTCTACTTCAAGACACAGCAGCAGATGTCAGAGCTCTTCCACGACCACGAAGAGGCACTGGCGAATACCATTGAGATTTACGACAAGATCGATAAGCTCACGCTGGCCCGGGATATTCTCCTGCCGGCTTTCCCCATGCCGGAGCAATTTGCCACGCAGGACGATTACCTGCGCCACCTGACCTACGAAGGCGCTAAAAAACGGTACGGTACGATTACGCCTGAGATCAAAGAACGCCTCGACTTCGAGCTTTCTGTCATTGAAAACTCCGGCTACCCCGGCTACTTCCTTATCGTGCAGGACTTCACCACCACGGCCCGGGAGATGGGCGTTTCTGTTGGCCCAGGGCGGGGCTCGGCGGCGGGTTCGGCAGTGGCCTACTGTGTGGGGATTACGAATGTCGATCCGATCAAGTACGACCTCCTGTTTGAGCGATTTCTCAACCCGGAGCGGATTTCCATGCCGGATATTGATATTGACTTTGATGACGAAGGCCGGCAGAAGGTCATCGACTATGTGATCGACAAATACGGGCAAAACCAGGTCGCCCAAATTGTCACCTATGGTACGATGGCTGCCAAATCCAGCCTGCGCGATGTAGGTCGGGTGATGGATGTGCCGCTTTCCGAAGTGGACCGGGTAGCCAAGACCTTCCCCAATCACCTCAAAGCCAGCCTCGCCAAAGTGCTGAAGGATGGCGATATCGACGACAAGCTCAAAGGCGCCCTTAACAGCGAAGAGCGCGAAAAAGCCTATCAGTTCCGGCAACTGGCCGAGGCCGACGACAAAATCGGGCAGATGATCCAAACGGCCCGCAAACTTGAAGGCTCCGTCCGGAACACTGGCATACACGCCTGTGGAGTGGTCATTACACCAGATGACATCACCCGCTACGTACCGGTGACTGCGGACAAGGACACCGGCATGCTCGTCTCTCAGTTTGACAACAGCGTGGCGGAAGACGCCGGCCTGCTTAAGATGGACTTCCTGGGTCTGAAAACCCTGACCATCATCAAGAAGGCGGTGGCTATGGCAGAACGGAACCACGATGTCAAGCTCGATATGGATATGATCCCGCTGGATGACCCCAAGACCTACGAGCTTTTTCAGCGAGGGGAAACGGTCGGCATTTTCCAGTACGAGTCCGCAGGCATGCAGAAGTACATGAAGGAGCTCAAGCCTACCGCCTTTGAGGACCTCATCGCCATGAACGCCCTCTACCGCCCCGGCCCGCTGGAGTACATCCCGGAATTTATCGACCGTAAGCACGGGCGCAAACCGGTGACTTACGACTTGCCCGATATGCAGGAGTACCTGGAGGAAACTTACGGTATTACGGTCTATCAGGAGCAGGTAATGTTGCTTTCGCAAAAGCTGGCCGGCTTTACCAAAGGTCAGGCGGATATGCTGCGGAAGGGCATGGGTAAGAAGAAAAAGAAGATCATTGACGAACTGCACCCTAAGTTTATCGAAGGAGGGGTGGAGCGCGGCCATGATAAGGACAAGCTGGAGAAAGTCTGGAAGGACTGGGAAGCTTTCGCCTCTTACGCCTTTAATAAGTCGCACTCGACCTGCTATGCCTTCGTCGCCTTCCAAACCGCCTACCTTAAGGCGCATTACCCAGCGGAGTTCATGGCCAGCGTGCTGACCAACAACAAGAACGACATCAGCAAGGTGACCTTCTTCCTGCAGGAATGCAAGCGTATGGGGCTGAATGTACTTGGACCAAGTGTGAATGAATCGGTTGCCGACTTTTCGGTAGACAAGAGCGGACATATCCGCTTTGGCCTGACTGCCCTGCGTGGGGTGGGAGAGGGGCCCGTGGAAGCCATTGTGGAGGAGCGGGAAGCGAATGGTAAATACGAGAGCATATTTGATCTGGTACGGCGCCTCAATTTGCGTTCTATCAATAAAAAAGTGATGGAAACGCTCGCAATGGGCGGCGGCTTCGACTGCTTTGAGGAGACCCACCGGGCGCAGTATTTTACCCCATCTGACAAATACGACAGCCTTTTGGAGCACGCCCTGCGCTACGGCAATGCCTATCAGGCGCAAAAGGCACAGGCGGTGAATTCTCTTTTTGGAGATTCAGATGAAGTTCTGATCCCTGAGCCCGAGGTGCCCGAGTGCGAGCCCTGGCCGCTCATCGAGCAGCTCAACAATGAGAAAAACGTCACCGGCATCTTCATCAGCGGGCATCCGCTGGATGACTACAAAGTGGAAGTGGAAAACTTCACCAACTGCCCGCTGGACCAGGTGGAGGACAGCAAAAACCGGCCCTCTCTCAACGTAGCCGGCATGGTGATCAATGCCCGCCACCTCATCAGCAAAAACGGCAATGGCTGGGGCATTTTTGAGCTTCAGGATTACAATGGCTCCCTGGAGTTCAAGCTGTTTGGAGAGGACTATCAGAAGTTCAAGCACCTGCTGGAAATCGGGAAAGCCCTCTACCTCAACCTGGGCTGGCAGAAGAGCTGGCGCGATGAAAGCCTGGAAATCAAGGTAAAAGAAGTGAAACTTCTGGACGGCATTGCGGAAAACATGACCGACGCCATCACCCTGAAAATCCCAGTGGAAGGGCTGACCATGGAGCTCATCGAAGCTGTGGACAAAGCCTGCGCTGAGCACGCCGGCCCGCACAGCCTCCGCATGGAGATCATTGACCGCTCCAAACGCCTGAAGCTGAAGATGAAAGCCAAGCAGCGGAAGGTGAATGCCGCGAATGGCTTTATTGCGGAGCTGGAGAAAATTGGGGTGGAGTATGTGTTGAATTAACTTCGGGTAGGTTGAAGGCACTTCCGAAGTGCCTTCAACCTATCCGGTAATAAGAGTTTCTTTAGATCCGTTGAAGAGCAGCGGATCAGCCGTAAGGTGATTATAGAATAATTAAATTGCAGGGTGGCGGCAAGTTATCTGTCGCCCTGCCCATTGTACCAGTCCAGCTATGAAAAGGTACCTACATTACTTATTTCTTCTAACACCGATATTGACAAACGCCCAACAGAATCTGGTTATTAATCCGGGCTTTGAAGAATATGAAAATTGCCCAACAGGAGCAGATTTTTTCTCGGGGTACTTGTTGGATTGGACTTTTTACTTTGGCAGCCCGGAATACCTGAACGAGTGTGGATACACCGACCTAGGAGCATTCCCAAGAACCGGGAATGGGTTTACGGCGGCCTATCTTTACAAAATCGTTACCAATAATTTTTCGGCTCATGATTATTTGCACGGGCAGTTATCAGAACCACTAGAAAAAGACAGTTTCTATTACGCTGAATTTTACATTAGACCCATCCCACGGCATGGCTACATCAATAAATACGAGATGATCGTAACCCCTGAGCCCATCGACTCCACATTGCCTTTCGATGGCGTGCTCAACATGGAACCGACCATTGAGTACGTGGGAGACATCATCACCGATACGACGCAGTATACCAAAATTTCAGGCTGCTTCACGGCGCAGGGGGGCGAGCGCTACATCACCCTGGGCAATTTCAATGCCGATCAGGAGACCGATTTTATCTGGGACCCCAATACTGCTATTGAGAAATCCAATTATTCCTACTTTGACGATGTCGGGCTGTTTAAGTTCAGCTTCGAGCACCTGCTCAATTTTGATACGACGATATGCGCGGGGAGCTGCATCAACATCGCCAACCGTATAGGCGGAGACTACAACTGGCAGTTTGCCGGCGCTTCCCCAAGTACTTCTCAGGAGATCGCGCCCCAGCAAATCTGCTACGACGAGCCCGGTGTGTTCAACATAGAGGTGGTCATGACCCACTGCGCCGGCCAAGATACCCTTCTGCTGGAAGGGGCTGTGACGGTAGTGCCGCAGCCCACGCTCACCGCTGATACTTTGCAGCAGCTGCAAGTCACTGCGGGGGATACCGTGCCGTTACAAGCTTGTGCCGCCGGCGACACCTACCAATGGCAACCCAGCCAGGGGCTGAGCTGCACCGATTGCCCCAACCCCCTGGCTACGCCGCAGGAGGATGTGGCGTATACGGTGCAAGTTTTGAACGCGGGGCAGTGCGCCCAAAGCTGCACCTACGAGGTGGAAGTTTTCGAGCAGCCGGACCCAAGTTTTGCTTTATCTCAGGATACCATTTGTAGCGGACAGTGCGCCACTGTAGAATACACCGGCACGAACTTGGATATCGGGCTGGCATTCTGGTCATTCGAATCGGCAGCGCCTGCGCAGGCAAGCGGGCTGGAGCCGCAGGAAATTTGTTTTGACGAAGCCGGCCAATACGAAATCAGCCTGCAAGTCGGCACCACACTTGACACCCTCATCGCTGTGAAAACTATTGTAGTCCTGCCGCAGCCGGAAGCCCCAGCTCCTGTTGCGGAACCTTACCGCTTGCAGTTTGGGGAGCGCTTACGCTTGTCGCCTTGCGCTGAGGGGCAATTCTACGCCTGGCAGTCCAGCTACCCGCTTTCCTGCCGCGATTGCCCAAACCCGGAGCTGGAAGCGGTCGGCAATGACACCTTGCAGCTCTTGGTAAGCAATGGCGGCAATTGTGCGGTGACCTGCCGCTATTTCGTGGAAGTCGAAGTGCCGGATAACATCTATTTGCCTACGGCTTTCTCCCCTAATGATGACGGGCGCAATGACTTTTTTGAGCCGCTGGGGCCTTATCATGAAACCCTTAGGTTAGAAGTTTATGACCGCTGGGGCGGTTTGCTATATAAAGGTGAAGGTATTGCTGCACGTTGGGATGGCATTTCCGGAGGGGAGCCAGCCACTGCAGGGCTTTATACTTATCAGTTGTTGTACCGTGATGTTCGCGATGGTCTGGTAAAAAAGGTCTCCGGAGGTGTGATGCTATTGAGGTAGCTAATGTATATTTCAATAATTTTGGAACGGTATATGAGAAGGAGGAGGAAAGCACTTCTGAAGTGCCTTCCTCCTACCCGCCTACCCGCCCTCTTTACTTCTTAAGCAAGTCCCGGATTTCAGCCAACAGTTCTTCCTGCGAAGGCCCCTTAGGCGCGGGTGGGGCTTCCTCTGCCTCTTTCTTTTCCGTCAGGCGGTTGTAAGACCGGATGATCATAAAAACAATGAAGGCGATAATTACAAAGTCTAAAATCCGCTGTATAAAAATACCATAGCGGATGGCAACCTCCTCCTGCACGAGCTCGCCTGCGTCATTGGACACGCCCTCCTGAAGCACGATAGCGAGGCTGGAGAAGTCTACCCCGCCCAGCGCGAGACCAATCGGCGGCATAATGACATCAGCCGTGAGCGACTTGACAATGGCTCCGAATGCACCCGCAATAATTACGGCTACGGCCAGTTCCAGTACGTTGCCTTTCATGATGAAGGCCTTGAATTCTTTTAGCATTGTTCAGTGTGTTTGGTTTGAGGCCTGAAAAATACGACAGAATCTCAAATAGTTGATCGCTAAAATGGATGAAACAATGCTTTTCTACATTTTCCGTGGCTTTGGCAGGAGCGAATAAATAAAGCCAGCCACTTGCGCTGTACTACATTTATCCTTACTTTAGCTGTGCACGTTGAAACACAAGGGCAGTAGCGCTTCCCCCCGGATTCCTGCTGCCCGCTTTTTTTGCCTCCTCTTTTCCTGATAGTAATACTATATCTCTTTCTTTAAAGCATCTCCCGGAAGAATGGCCAGCCATTTTATTGCCATCAAAAAAAGTAGCTTTTTCGCGAACTAAGCTCAGTTTGCTTTGTCTTTATAGTAAAGCTATCAATAAAGCTAGTTTTGCTGAAAAGATGGCTTTCGTTTGGGCTCACGAAACGCGTCCTGTGGTACTAAATCATCAATGTTATGGTTTATTGATCACCTTAAAATTAATGGCTATGAAAAATTTCCTGTTTTTAATGATGTGCTTGGCGCTGTCCGCGCTTACGACCAGCTGTACCGTAGTAAAGCAAGGAGAGGTCGGCGTCAAGCGCACTTTTGGGAAGTATGCTGACCGGCCATATACCGAAGGGCTTCGGGTATTCAACCCCTTCACCACTACGGTAGTCAAAGTGCCGGTCCAAACCGAAAATATGGAGGTCAGTCTCAACCTGCCTTCCAAAGAAGGGCTCAATATCCGGGCCGACATTTCCATCCTGTATAACCTAAAAGCAAACAAAGCACCCGATCTGCTCCGGGAAATCGGGCGGAATTATGAGAATAACGTCATCCTCCCTGTCTTCCGGTCTACCGTTTCCGACGTTACTGCCCGTTACTTCGCCAAGGACATGCACACCGGCGAGCGTGCAACCATTGAGGTGGCGATCCGCGATCAGATGGCGGGCCTGCTAGAAGAACGCGGGATACTCATCGAAGCGGTGCTGATTAAGAGCATACAGTTGCCCGCTAACCTGGCACGGGCGATCGAGGAGAAGCTGGAAGCCGAACAGCGCGCGCTCCGTATGGAGTTCGTCCTGCAGGAAGCACAGCAGGAAGCGCAGCGCCGCCGCATCGAAGCCGAAGGTATCCGGGATGCGCAAAACATCATCTCACAGGGGCTCGACCCCAACGTGCTGCAGTTCAAGTCCATCGAAGCATTCCTTGAGCTGGCCAAATCCCCTAATACCAAGGTCATTATCACCGACGGGGATATGCCTATGCTGATGGACCCGCAGCAGCCAGGCGCGCTGCAAAGCACGCTCAAGAACTAAGGTTGTAAGAACCAAGCGATTTCATACTAATTACTATTTTGGAAGGGTGCCGTATACGCGGCACCCTTTTTTGGTAAACCCTTTTGGCGCGCCGTCGTTTTCCTTAGGACAAGTATGGAAAAACGATCATCATGAAAACAGGACTGATTCTCACGATAATGCTGCTTACCAGCAGCTGCGGTGCTTCAGCAGATCAAGGTACAGCTGGCAGCGCATCTGATGAACGAGAAGTGGCAGCAATCTACGAAGGCTATCCAAAAGCAGACAGCCTTCTGGCAGGCATCCCTGTCTATCCAAAGTTTGACGATATCGCGCCCTTACTGGCTCTGAATAATGACACCACTTACATCGTGAATTTCTGGGCCACCTGGTGCAAGCCCTGTGTTAAGGAACTGCCCTACTTTGTAGAACTGGGTAAGAAATACGCCAGCCAACCGGTTCGAATATTGCTCATCAGCCTTGATTTCCCGGCTCAGCTGCAATCCCGCCTCGTCCCTTTCGTTGAAGAGCGGGAGATTAAGCCACTGGTAGCCGTACTGCTGGATGGCAAGTACAATGACTGGATTGACCGGGTTTCCCCGGAATGGAGCGGCGCCATACCGGCTACCCTTTTTTACCGGGGCAAGGACCGCCACTTCGTTGGAGAAGCGGTGCACAGCCTGGAAGAGCTGGAACAGGAACTCAATACCATTTATCAACCATAACACTTTGACCATGAAACACCTGATGACTGCTCTGTTGCTTGGGCTTTTGCTAACCGCTTGCGGCAATGCCACCGAAGCCGGAAAAGAGCAAGCCGCGAATACGGAAACGACGGAAGCCACTGAGACAAAACCTGAAGCCAAAGCGGTATCCCAGCGAGCGGAGGGCATTGCCGTTGGCGAGCAGGCGCCAGATTTCGAACTCAAAAATGTAGACGGAAAGACCTATAGCCTTGCCGGTATCAAAGATGCGAATGGCCTTGCTCCAAAGGGCTATGTCGTTATCTTCACCTGCAATACCTGCCCCTTTGCTGTAGCGAGTGAGCAGCGCATTATTGACCTGCACAACAAGTATGCCCCACAGGGCTATCCGGTGGTAGCCATTCAGCCCAACGACCCCGCCATTCAGCCGGGCGACAGCTTCGAGGCGATGCAGGAGCGGGCAGAGGAAATGGATTACCCTTTCGTTTACCTCTTTGACGAAGGGCAGGAAGTATACCCTGTTTATGGCGCCACCAAAACGCCTGAGGTATTTCTGTTGGATGCCGACCGCTATGTCAAGTACCACGGTGCTATTGATGACAGCGTGCGCGACCCTGAAGGCGTAGAAGAAAAATACCTGGAGAATGCCATCAATGCCCTGATGAAAAATGAAACGCCCCATCCGCCTGTAACTAAAGCGGTAGGCTGTGGCATTAAGGCTTAAGCTTTCACTTACCGATGCCCGGCTCTGGAGAAGAGCTGCTTACGGAAGCGCTCCGGAGTAGTGGCTTCGTACTTCTTGAAAAAGCGACAGAAATAAGCCGCATCCTTAAAGTTAAGCGCATCGCTGATTTCACCGACCGTCCGGTTTTCGTGAGCCAGCATGCGCTTAGCTTCCAGCATCACCCGGTGCCGGATGAGGTGGCCGGCAGATTGCCCTGTCTTCTCCTTCGCAACAGCATTTAAATAGTTAGGCGTGAGGTGCAGCAACTTCGCATAGTCTTTTACCAGCCTCGTCTCGCTGTAGTGCAGATCAATCAGCTGCTCAAACCGCTGTATGATATCCCTTAGCTGCGGCGTTTCGCTTGGGTTAGCCTGAAACCGGTCTTCGTAAACCTGTTGTGCCCGGCAAAGGATGACATTCACATAAGAGCGCAGCATGCTCATCATCCCGGTCTTGTTTTCGTGATACACTGCCAGCATCTGTTCGAGCAGGGTGCAGCAGGCTTCGTGGTTCCGCTCATCCAAATCCACAAACGGATGCTCATAGCTGGAAGAGTAAAATGGAAATTCATACAGCTTATTCATGTTGTAGCGCTGTGTGAAAAAGTCGGCCGTAAAGAACAGTACATATCCTTTCAGCCCCTCATCCCGTTCCCAGGCATGTATCATTCCCGGTGACATCAGGAAGAGGCGCCCCGGCTTGACATCATAGGCCTTGAAGTCGATCAGCTGACTGCCATTGCCGGAAGTGGCGAGCAGCAGCATGTAATAGTTGTGCCGGTGGGGGTAGGCAAACCCGTCCGTCTCAGACATGAAAACCTCGTGCCGGGCCAGGTCAAAATGTTTGCCTGCCCGGGTGAAGGCATTACAGCGCAGTTCATCAATATTAAAGCTTCTGGGTTCTGACATGGTGAATAGGTCTCCATCATTTTCAACGTTGCTAAAATAGCTTTTTTAGCCAGCAACGGTTGGAAAGAGCCGCCAGCTTTTCTATTCTGCCCCCAGCGGCAGCATAATGGCAGGTATCTGATAAGTCTTATACAATTCGTTGAAAGCGGAAATGTCATCTTTGGTGATTTTCCGCATCTCTTTTTTCATGCCAGCCCACTGTTGCAAAAGGTGCTCCAGCCGCAGTAGAGCTCCTTTCGTTACCACCGGTTTAGGATGGTCGATCCGGGCTTTCAGGTCCATTAGTTCTGCGCTCAGCCGGTTGGGGTAGTTGATCACATCCTGATGGGTTTCCTGCTTCGGCTGAATAAGATTGTCCTCCCAGGCCGTAATCCGGTTGATAAGGTGCTCGCCGGCATCCAGAATTTCCTGGGTGCAGTCTATTTGCTTGAGGTTGGCATGCAGTTGTTTAACCTGTTGCTTAACGTTGCGCATGTGCTGTATCGACTGATGGACCTCACGGACCGCCGACTCAATGCTCAGCAGCAATTCCTGTTGGGCCAGATAAGCCTCCTGAGGAGCCTTCAGCCGGGGGTCTGCCTGTAGGACAGCATCGCTTTTCAGCACCCCATAGGGGGTGGTCAGCCGGATACGGTATTGCCCGGGGGGCACTAGGCTGCCCTTGTAGTCTCCCAGGATGAAAACATGGGGCACACCAGGCATAGGCTCCCGCCGGAGATCCCAGTGGAAAACATTAAGTCCCCGGCAGGCGGGCAGGGTGGGTTCCGGTTTGGGCCCGCCTTCGTAGCTGTCTGCGGTTTCAGGTGCTTCATTGGTGAAGGTCCGAAGCGTATTGCCAAAAGCATCGAGTACCTCCAGTTGTAGCCGGAAGCTGTCCAGGGCTTCAGGCAGGTAATAAGCAATTTGCATACCGTTGGGAGGGTTTTCTCCAAGGCCGTATACCGGCTCATCCGGCAGGTCGGCAAGGTAGCGGATGGCAGGCTCCGGCTCGAAAAGGTGGGCGCGCTGTATGATATTGTCTTCAATTTGCCGCAGGGGGGATAGCCCGTCAAGGATCCAAAAGGAACGGCCTGATGTTGCAGCGATGAGGTCATTGCCCTGCACTTTTAAATCGGTGATGGGGCACACAGGAAGGTTGAGCTGAAAGGACTGCCAGCGCAGCCCGTTGTCAAAAGAAATGTAGAAGCCTCTTTCGCTCCCGCCATAGAGCAGGCCGGGACGAACAGGGTCTTCCCGAACGACTCTAATAAAGTGTTCCGCGTCTATGCCTCTGGTGATTTTTCGCCAGGTTGCTCCCTTATCCTCAGACAGATATATCAGGGGCTCGAAGTTGTTAAATTTATACTTCATCGCCACTACATAGACTCGGTCGGGGTCGTGAGGAGATACTTCGATGCAGTTGATGTAAGCCTCTCCGAGATTGGGCGGAGTGACGTCCACCCAGTTTTTCCCGTCATCGGTAGTCAGGTGCAACAGGCCGTCATCACTACCTGCCCAGATGACTTCCGCTTCATGTGGGGAGTAAGCCAGGTAGCTGATGGTGTTATAATTTTCACCACCTGCGCCTTCATTGGTGAAGGGACCGCCGCCTTGTCCCTGTTTCTCCGGTTCGTTGCGGGTAAGGTCGGGGCTGATTTCTGTCCACGAGAGCCCGCCATCTTCACTACGCAGCACCAGATTGGCACCATGCAGCAGCACATTTGGGTTTTGAGGCTGTACCAGCAGCGGGGCATTCCAGTTGAAGCGGTACTTCATGTCTTTGGGGGCTTTTCCGAGGCGCAGGGCCGGGTAAGCCATAATGTCGTTTGTCAGTTTTGTTTCCTGGTCATAAACCGAAAGGTTGCCCTGATAGCTGCCGCCGTAGACTCGTTTGGGATTGTCGGGATCAAGGGCGATGAATGCGCTTTCGCCCCCTGCAACCGGGTACCAGTGGCGGTCCGTAATACCCGCATCGGCTGTCCTGCTGGGAATGGCAATCGTGGTATTGTCCTGCTGCCCCGAATAAATGTAGTAAGGGAAGCGGTTGTCGGTCGCGATGCGGTATAGCTGAGCGGTGGGTTGATTGTATTGGGAAGACCAGGTTTTGCCGCCGTTAAGAGTCACAGTTGCCCCTCCATCGTTGCCCAGCACCATGATTTCCGGGTTACGCGGGTTAATCCACAGGGAGTGCTGGTCGGTATGCGGATTGGAAATACTGGTAAAGTCTTTTCCTCCGTTGTTAGATTTCAGCAAAGGGGCATTGAGTACATACACTGTTTCCTCATCGGTGGGGTCCACTGTGATTTTGGTGTAGTACCAGGCCCGGGCCACGGTGACCCGCTGATTATTGACCAGCTCCCAGTGCTCCCCCCTGTCTTCAGAGCGGTACACGCCTCCGTTTTCAGCCTCAATTACGGCGTAGACTTTTGCCGGGTTGGAAGGAGCGACACACACCCCTACCTTGCCCATTTCTTCAGGCAGGCCTTCGCCCAGTTTTTCCCAGTTCAGCCCGCCATCAGTGGAGCGGTAAAGGCCGGAGCCTTCGCCACCACTCCGTATGCTCCAGGGTGAGCGCAGGTGGTCCCACATACCGGCGTACAGTATTCTGGGGTTGGAAGGGTCTATGCTCAGGCTGGCAGCGCCGGTTGTTTCGTTGATGAAGAGGGTTTTCTGCCAGGACATGCCGCCGTCCATACTCCGGTATACGCCACGGGTCTCAGAGGGGCCATGTACCGCGCCCTGTACGGCTACGTAGACGATGTCCGGATATCTCGGATGGACCACAATAGCAGAGATATGGCGGGCATACCTCAAGCCCAGGTATTGCCAGGAGCGGCCTCCGTCCTGTGATTTATACACGCCGTCTCCGGCACTGGTCATCACACCCCGGACCGGATGCTCTCCTGTGCCTGCGTAGATGGTATTGTGGTCAGAAGGCGCTACAGCAATGGCGCCTATGGAGCCGGTATTAAAGAAGCCATCCGAGCAGTTGTCCCAGCTCTGGCCGGCATCCTCTGTCTTCCAGATGCCCCCGCCTGTAGTGCCCATGTAAAAGCGCAGAGGGTAACTGGGCACACCGGCAACAGCAACGCAGCGGCCACCTCTGTAGGGGCCAATGTTGCGCCAGGACAGGCCCTCCAGCAGCTTTTGCCGGACGAGTTGTTGAGGCTGTGCTAAGGCTTGTGCGGATAGGAAAATTAGCGTGGCCCATACCAGGAATTGTTTCATACCTATGCGTTTAGTTATGAAAGGACTATGGGGGGTAAGGGCACGCTTTCCCGTAGATCGTTTTCTCACCGTATGTGTTTTTTCGGCAGTGCTTAGGTTACTCCCCTGTTTGGCACTGCCTTCTCAAAGTATGCTGAATGTTGTTCTAAAGCTGAGCTAGGTCCAGCTTTTGCTAGTGTTTGCGGCTAAATATAAGCATAGAAGTCATTAATGATGTGTTTTCCACTGTTAAGCTTGCCGCTATGTCTGGTTTTTACGTATAATAACACGGAAATGTTGCACCAGGTTAGTGGATCACTCCAAACTGCTGAAGGGCGGTGCGCAGGGCCGTTGGGTTGGTAAAGTGGATGGTGCGTATGCCTTCCTGTCGGGCAGCCTGTACATTCCGGTGGCTGTCATCGATAAAAAGGGCTTGTCCGGGGCGGACACCGTTGCGCTCCAGTAGCAGGTGATAGATTCTGGGGTCGGGTTTTTTGAGCTTTTCCTTTCCGGATACCAAAATGTCTTCAAAGTATTTCAAAAAACCATAGCGTTCCCAGGCGACCGGCCAGGTCTCATGGCTCCAGTTGGTGAGGGCAAGCAGGCGGTAACGCTTTTCCCGGTGGATTTGCTCAAGAATGGAGACGGTGCCCTCAATCGGCCCGCCGAGCATCTCTGGCCACCGTTCAAAGAAGGCTTTGATCTGAGGCCCGTATTCCGGAAATTCAGCTGTTTTCAAGGCTATTGCTTCGGCAAACGGGCGCCCGCCGTCCTGTTGCTCATTCCAGTCGCCTGTGCAAACATGTTCCAGAAAATGCTCCATCTCCTGCTCTTCCTCAAAGAGCTTACGGAATAAATGGCGGGGGTTCCAGTCGATCAGGACGCCCCCAAGGTCGAAAATAATCGTATCCATTGGTGGTGGGTTCATAGATTAGCTTTATTGCCGCAAGATAGGAATATTTAGACCGCCTGAAATAGATCGGGTATTCGGATCTCACCTTCCGGATTTCCTGTGTTTTGTCTGGCAGCGGGCATTTTTTCATCTTTTGTCTTGCAGGGCAGCTCAATGAATCGGTGTCGTTAGTAAAGTGACCAAATAAACAAGATGAAGTTAGATCCACAGTTTGTAAGAGCAGAGGGCTTTAAAGCATTCCAAACGGGGTATAACCCCCTCAACCGGGTGGTTTATTCAGATCTTCAGGATTGGGTTTCCTGCCGGGCAAGTCAGGGCATTGGAATTAAGTATGTGCAGGAAGGGGAAGAACAGTACGAAGTGGATGGGCAATTGCATCATGTTAAAGCCGGGCAATTCCTGATGGTCAATCATCAGCAGAAGGTTACGGCTTTCGTGCGGTCCCGCAAAACCGTAAAAGGGCTTTGCCTGTACATCGATCCGGAACAGGTCAGCCAGGCGCAATCTCTGCTCGGGCAGTCTGCTGAACAATTGCTGGAGGGGCAGGCCTCAGCAGAGACCTTCGAGGTGCGTCAGCGGACTTATTCTGTCCGGCATTCTCCTATCGAATCCATCGTCCGGAATTTGATTCAGGGCCCTCATGCTTTATCTCAAAATAATGATGCCCTGTTCGAGCAACTGGCCATTGCGGTGGTCCGCAAAGAATATCAGGTCGCAAAAGAAGTTTTCGCGATCCCTGCCAAGCGCCGTTCCACCCGCGAGGAGCTGCATCAGCGGCTGACCATCGCAAAGGCTTATATGCTGGATAACCTCAGCCAGCCGATGCTGGTCAGTGAAGTGGCCCGGGAGGCGGCTCTATCGGAGTTTCATTTTATCCGGACATTCCGGCAGGCATTTGGGCTTTCGCCTAATCAGTTTATGCAGCAGGAGCGTATTCGTCAGGCCAAGGCGCTACTTCGCCAGCCCCATCTGAGTGTAACCGATGTCGCTGCACAGTGCGGGTTTAGCGACCTTCAGTATTTTAGCCGGACATTTAAACGCCTTGCGGGCGAATCTCCCTCTCGTTTTCGGGCACAATGCCCATGATTTTCCGTCCTCTTGTGTATATTGTCTGAAAATCCCAGAATACTATGCACTCCCGAAGGAAGTTCTTCTCTCATATGGGCACCGTCGCTGGCACTTTGGCTACGCTGCCTTTCTTTCAGTCTGATTCCGGTAAAGCGCTGCTGGAAGCGCTCGCCCGGCAACCAGATGCCACCGATGAGGAATTTTGGCGGCTGATTCAGCAAGCCTATACCGTATCTCCAACCATCCTCAACCTCAACAACGGCGGCGTCAGCCCTTCACCAAAAGTAGTACAGGAAGCCGTGGAACGCTACAACCGGCTGAGCAACGAAGCGCCCTCCTATTATATGTGGCGCATTCTCGATAAAGGCAGGGAACCCCTGCGGGCTCAGCTGGCTGGCTTGCTGGGCAGTAGCCCGGAGGAAGTGGCCATCAACCGGAACGCCTCAGAAGCCCTTGAGACCGTCATTTTTGGACTACAGCTGAAGGCTGGAGATGAAGTGGTGCTGAGTAAGTACGACTATCCTAATATGATGAATGCCTGGAAACAGCGGGCCCACCGGGATGGGGTCGTCCTCAAATGGGTCGACCTGGACCTGCCGATGGAAGAGGAAAGCGCCATCGCCGAGCGTTACATCAGTCAGTTTACGGATAAAACCCGTGTTGTCCACCTGACGCATATGATCAACTGGAATGGGCAGGTATTGCCGGTGCGTGCTATCGCGGAGCAGGCCCGGGCAAGGGGTATCGACGTTATGGTAGATGCTGCTCACTCCTTCGTACACCTGGATTTTAAGGTGGAGGAACTGCAGTGCGATTACCTGGGCACCAGTTTGCACAAATGGCTCTGTGCCCCCTTCGGTAGCGGGCTGCTCTATGTGCGCCAACCTAAAATTGAGGCCATCTATCCCTTATTCGCAGCCCCTGAGCCGGACAGCAGTGATATCCGCAAGTTCGAACACCTGGGCACCCGTTCCTTTGCCATTGAGCAGGCGATCGGGCAGGCCGTGCAGTTTCATAAACTCATTGGCAGCGCCCGAAAAGAGGCCCGGCTGAAATACCTGCGCACCTACTGGGTGGATCAGGTGCGGGACCTGCCAGGCTTCCGGAGTTATACACCAGATAACCCCGACCTTGCAGGTGCGATTGCTAATGTCGGGTTTGGAGACCGTGACGCCGGGAAGCTCTATGACCATCTTTTCAAGAAATACAAAATCCACACCGTCCCCATCAAATGGGAAGGTATCAATGGGGTGCGCATCACACCCAATGTCTATACGCTCGCGGAAGACCTGGACCGCCTGGTGCTGGCCATAAAAGACTATGTGCGATCTAATTAGCAATTTAGTGCAACCCCGGCTTTGGTTGAGCGGCTACCTTTGTTGAAAAAGGAAGTCATGAGAATAGGGTTACTATGGTGTGCGCTTGTCCTGAGTGTTACGGTATTGCAGGCACAGCATCTCAAACGTTCTGGTACGTTGGGCATTTATCCTGCAGCCCTTAGCGCAACGGAAGCGCTTAAGGCGGGCATGGATGCACCAAAGGGGATAAAAGTGGCAAAGGTGATGCCGGGGTCTGCTGCCGAAGCAATTGGAATAGCAGAAGGCGACCTGGTCCTTGAGGTCAATGGAGAAGCGGTGGAAAGCCCGGCCGGTATTGTAGCTCAGCTAGGTGAGCTCAGCGCTGGGGAGGAAGTTGTCCTGACTACCATCAGAGACGGTCGTAAGCTGACTCAAACAGGCCCTATGGGTGCCCGTCCGCTCCCGCTGGCTCCGGGGGCTACTATCGACTTCGGTGAGGTGCCCTATGGTGGCGGTCACCTGCGGTCTTTCCTCGAAAAACCGCAAGGAGATGGTCCATTTCCGGTCATCTATTTCCTGCAGGGCTACACCTGTCAAACCGTAGAGCATGCTAGCCCACATAGCCCGATGCGCAAGTTGTTTAACCAATGGGTGTCCAATGGCTATGCCGTATTCCGGGTGGAGAAGCCCGGGGTGGGGGATAGCGCCGGCACACCGGACTGTGAAAGCATAGATTTTGATGCTGAGCTGTTAGCATTTAAAGCCGGATATAAGGCTTTGCTGAAGCAGGACGGCATTGATACGGAACAACTATTCCTTTACGGGCACTCCCTGGGCGGAGTAGTGGCGCCCTTCCTTGCGGCTGAGTTCCAACCTGCCGGCGTAATGGCCTATGGTTTCGTGCTCAAGCCCTGGAAGGACTATATGTTTGACATCCACTGGGATCAGCGTATACGCATGGGCGAAGACCCCGGGCAGGCAATGGCAGATTTGCAGTCTGGCCGGCACCTGCTGAATGCTTACTTTGATGATGAATTGGCTCCTGCTGAGTTCCTAAAAACCGATGAAGACCGGGCTGCTTTTGCCGGTTTGATGTCCTATGATGGCCAGGAGCATTGTTTTGGAAGGCATTACTCCTTTTGGCAAACCCTGGATCGGAAAAACCTGCCTGCCGAATGGCAAAGGGTGGACTGCCCGGTGCTGGCCATGTACGGAGAATACGACCTTGCTGCGATTGATGACCGGGGCGCAAAGCAACTGGCTGGCCTAATCAACCGGGAGCGCCCTGGCAATGGTACGTTTCAGCTCATCGAAAAGACCAATCACTCCCTGCTCAAAATGGACAATTTTGAAGAACAACTGGATTTTGCCACCGGGCAGAGCGAGGTCCGGGCAGCGTACTACCAGAACAACTTTAATGATCAGTTTGCAGATTGCCTGCTCAACTGGATGTCCCGTGTTTCAGGAAAAACCCGATAACTCTTAAAAGCAACAACATGATGCGTATTTTTCTAAGGGCTTCTCGAAAAATAAAATACACAACTGGTTTTGCCCCACTACTAAGTATCACTTTGCTGATGCCCCTGGGCTTGTTTGCCCAAAACTATGTGGATGCCACGAATCAGATGCCTGCCGCATTTACCAGCGGCGCAACGATGGATGTGGAAAGCGCCGACCTGGATGGAGATGGTGACCTGGACCTCGTCCTGGCGGGCGAAGCCTTGGAAAATCTGATTTTCTTTAACGACGGGAGCGGGCATTTTACCCTCGATCCGGAGCGGATGTTGCCGGAGTACGATACTTTAGATAATTTCCCCGGGGAAGACAGTGAAGATATTGGTATTGCTGATTTCGATGGAGATGGTGATCTGGATTTACTTTTCGTCTCCGAGGATACGCCAAATCATGAGCTGTTGCTGAATGACGGAAGCGGAAAGTTCACTTTTGCCAACTACACCTTCCCTCAAAGTATCGGGAATGCCGTTTTGGTCATGGATATCAATGCCGATGGCAGCCCCGATATCATCATCGGCAATAAAGGGAACAATACCGTGCTGATTAATGACGGTGGGGCGAACTTCTCCAATGAGACCGTAGACCGCTGGCCGAATAATGCTGATAGCACACAAGATCTGAAAGCATTTGACATTGATAACGATGGTGACCTGGATATTTTTGAGGGCGCAGAATCTGGTGGCAGCAATATCTATCTCAACGAAGAAGGTGTTTTTACGGAGGCGAATGAACGCCTGCCGATTTGGCCCTTCGCCATGGAAACCCGCAAGGTCAGCCTGCTGGATGCAGACGGCGATGGTGACACAGATGTCTACCTGTCCAACGTCGGTTGGTCACCCCTGGCAGCAGGAATTGACAGGTTGCTCCTAAATGACGGCAACGGATTCTTTGAAGATGTGACTACCAGCAATCTTCCCGGGAATATTACGAATGAAACTACGCTGGAAGCCCTCCCCCTTGACTTTGATCAGGATGGGGATATGGACCTTATTCTTACGCAGTGGTCGGTCCCGGGCTCGCGAGCCTGCCATGTGCTTTTAAATGATGGAAATGCTAAGTTCACGGTTGCCCCGGAGTCGGTCTTGCCCCAGGCCAATTTCACACAGGGAACCGGCGTTCATGCCAATGATTTCAATGGGGATGGCATCGCAGACCTCTATCTGGCCAATTACAATCAGCAAGACTATCTCTTTTTTTCGGAAGTAGCCTCAGCTATTGGTACCACAGGTGGTAATGCTGAGGCTGATTTCCAGGTATTCCCCAATCCGGTACAGGAAGTGCTGAACTTTTCAGTCGGATCGCCGGGGCAGGTTCAGATATTCGACGCTGCCGGGCGGCAAAAGTGGTCGGGTGAGGTAGAGCGGGCAGGTGAGTTAGATGTAAGCCGCTGGGCTAAGGGGGCCTATCAGGCTCATTATCAGAATAAGTCCGGAACGGTGAGCACCCAACTTTTTATCAAAGTGTAATCAAGACGTAACAGTTTTCATAGTGTCAGGCTTTCTTCGGAAAGCCCGGCAAGAGAGTGGTTTCGAGCCTGCGCCTTGGCGTGGGCTTTTTTTTATCGCTTCCGCTCCGTAACAAAAGTCACCAGGTCTTGCAGCGATTGCCGGGAAGGCGTTTCCGGGAAAGTCCGCAGCAGCTCAAACGCCTCTGACCGATAGCGCAACATAGCTTCCTTTGCATAATCGAGGCCACCACTTTGCCGTACGAAGTCGACGACTTCCTTCACCTTCTCCGGTTGGTCGCTGTACCGCTTAATGGTGTTGATGATGTGCTTGCGGTCCTTTCTGGGTGCCTGGTCCAGTGCATAGATCAGAGGCAGGGTCATTTTCTTTTCCTTGATGTCTATGCCCAGGGGTTTGCCTACGTCATCCGTTCCGTAGTCAAAGAGGTCGTCGCGGATTTGAAACGCAATGCCGATCTTCTCTCCGAAGAGGCGCATTTTTTCAATTTGTTCATCATCCTGCACGGTGGAGGAAGCCCCGGCGCTACAGGCCGCCGCAATTAGGGAAGCTGTTTTTTGGCGGATGATATCGTAGTAAATCTCCTCCTTGATATCTAACCGGCGGGCTTTCTCAATCTGCAACAGCTCTCCCTCGCTCATGGCTTTGACGGCGTTGGAGACGATTTCCAGCAGGCGGTACTCCTTATTCTTCAGGGCGAGCAGCAGCCCCTGCGAAAGAAAATAGTCGCCGACGAGGACGGCGATTTTGTTTTTCCAAAGTGCATTGACGGAAAAGAAGCCCCGGCGTTCAAAGGAGTCGTCCACCACATCATCGTGGACGAGCGTTGCGGTATGCAGTAGTTCTACGAGGGACGCCGCGTGGTAGGTGGAGTCGCCCACTGTACCGCAAACTTTGGCAGAGAGGAAGACAAACATAGGCCTGACCTGCTTGCCCTTTCGGCGAACGATGTAGTAAGTGATTTTATCGAGCAGAGAAACCGGGCTGCGCATAGCTTCCCGAAAGCGCACTTCAAAGTGGTTCAGCTCTTCTTCGATCGGTTGTTTTATCGCTTCTAAGGATGTGGCCATGGACTTGGTTTTACTGCCCAAAACTACAAAACTTCATCGTTTGACCACTTGATATTTCCGGAGTACCTCCTTACCGCTACGAATGATGAGCAAATATTCCCCCTCTGGTAGCGACGCATTAATCGGAAATTTCTTGACGCGTTCACCTGCTTGTTCCGCAGGTATATTGAACCGGTCCTGAATAGCATAATCCCGGTTAATGAGCTGCGCAGCAACCGGGCCCGGCCGGGGCATGGTAAACTTAACAGTGACAAAGTTTTGCGCATCGGGCATCACCTTGGTGTAGGGCGACCAGTCATTGGGGTCAGAAGGCTCTGTTTGGGCAGGTGGCGGAGGAGCAACGGTTTCGGATGGCGCAGGGTTGTTGTCTGCCAGCCGCTCTTCCTGCCGGTCCTGAATGCTTTCGCGTGTAGCATCCCGTATCGGTTGACGGGAAGTTTGAGCCATCTTGTTATTTTGAATGTAGACTACATCTCCTGTGGGGGGCGTCCAGATGTTAAGCCCGAGAGGAATTTCGAAGAGGTTATTATGGCTCACCTCCGCCACATTTAGGGATTCATCTGTTTTTACAGTTCGGACCTCCATCCGGTCCGGCATAACGAATATCCACTTGAATTGATTGAAGCTGCCATGCGCCCGGGTCCATTGTTTGGCATCATCGGAATTCCTGAGGGGCGCCCCCCAGCAGCCTTCCCCGATGTATACGGTTCCACGCTCATCGTCCCTGATGAAGCCTTCCTCACTGCCCACACCACGGAAAGGCCGGATAGGGTAAGTGGTTTTGACCACGTGTGCATCAGACTCCAGGACCAGATCTACTTCGTAGGTATAAAATAATCTGGCCCAGTTGTTGTAGAGCTCATCTTTTTCGGGCTTTCGCTGTGTATGGGGGCGCATACCGTGGTGATACTGTGCCATTTTCCAGGTCACCTGCTGATTGGCATCCAAGTCTCCTTCCAGCCAGATGGCCTGACTGCCGGCAGGTGCGATCATCGAGTTGAGGGTATACAAACGGAAAAGGTCTCCCCCGAAGGTTAGCGCATAGTACACATCAATGCTGGGAACATCGAACAGCTCTGTAATCGATGCATTTTCCCGCTCATGATTGCCCCGGGAGGCTACGATTGGGAATAACCGCCCATCACTACCGAAGGTTTCCTGCCAGTCATCAAACCAGTCGCGCCAGTTTTCGTTGGTGTCCCCGCCGGTCATGTCCCCATTAAAAATGACGAAGTGAGGGCGCAGTTTGCTGACGAGACGGTTGGCGGTCACCCTTGCCTGCCGGTTATTCCGGGAGTCGCCCCCGGCAATGATGGACAAGGGCTGATTCGGGTTGTTAGGCGTGGTCTTAAACGACATGCGCCTGCTCATCCCTTCACTATCCTGAATGACAAAATAGTACACCGTATTAGGCTTGAGCCCGGTCAGGCGTACAAATTGGTTTTGCATGCCCTTTGCCCTGATAAAGCGGTCCGGGGCTTTGCGGTAACGATAGGCATTGGCCTGCCCGCCGTAGTCGATTTCGTCAAAATGCAGGACCGGATTGGTGCCGGAGACCTGATCCCAGCCAATAACCATCGTGGTAGCCGGATCGTCGCGCCACATACAACGATAGCGGGCAGTCAGCCCCATCAGCTCAGTAGCCGCGGACAATACGAAAGTCAATAGCAATAAGTAAGGCAGATGATGGGTTACACGCATCTATGGTTGATTTTTTCAGTCGCTCTGGAACAGTATATTATGTGCCAAAGGTATAGGCATTGGGCTAATCCCGGAAATAAATCCGGCCAGCACCGTTATTGTTTATACTGCTGTAACGGTTTTCAGTTGCAAAAAATGATGAGAGACGATGAAAAAAGCCAGTTGAGGCACGAAAAGTTAGTTTTGCCGCCCCTCTTGCCGCCCGTTCAGCAAGTAAATCATACCGGAATTCATTCGCAGGGCTGGTACTAAAGGCTTACATTTCGGGATCGTAATTTAAAATTCAGCCATGAGATATCAACTTACCTTACTTTTGACTTGCCTGGTGCTGTTAGTGCAGGCCCAGCAGCGCTACTCGACGGTTACTTATTTTGAGACAGATTCTTTTTCGCTGGAGCTTGATCTTTTCCTGCCGGAAACGCCTTCGCCCGTACTTAAGCCATTGCTGATTTATGTGCACGGCGGTGGCTTTTCGGGTGGAGACCGGGCCGGAGGGCACAAGCTGTGTGCCTACCTTTCGGAAAAGGGCATTGCAGCAGCAACGATTACCTACACCCTCTACATGAAAGACAAAAGCTTTAGCTGCGATGGCATCCTTTCAGAAAAGATTCAGGCGATTCGTTTGGCAGCCAATCAGCTCTGGCAGGCCACGGCTTTCTTCGAAGGTCAGGCTGAGAAGTATGGTATAGACCCTTCAAAGATTTTTATTGCCGGGAGCAGTGCCGGGGCTGAGACCGTACTTCATGCCGCCTTTTGGGACCGGTCGGTCATGCAGCTTTATGGTGACCCTTTGCCCGGGCGTTTTCAATATGCTGGTTTGATTGGCGGTGCCGGTGCGATCATGGATATGAGTGGGATAACGCCAAAGACGGCAATTCCGGCTATGCTTTTTCATGGCACTGTCGATCCGCTTGTGCCTTACGGTACCGCTGCCCATCATTACTGTAAAACAGATGCCACCGGATGGCTTATGCTCTTTGGCTCTCATTCCATCTATGAGCGCTACAGCGATATTGGTGCTGATGTTGAATTGCACTCTTTCTGCGGGGGCAGGCATGGTTTTGCGGGAGCTTATTTTTATCGGGAGCAGGAACGGGTAGTTGATTTTATCAACCGGGTGCTGAGCGGGGCGCATTTTCAAAACCACCTGATTTTTCAAAAAGGTGATAAGAATGCTCCCGAAGGTCAGGTCTTCTGCCGCGATTAGGGATCGTAAGCCGGGAAAAAACACGATCCGGTCAAAAACAGGCTTCGATTTTATTCTTATTTGCAAAGGGCTTACCTTTGCGGCAGAACGCCAAACCAGCATCCGCTGATTTTCAAAACCGTATAGTGACATCATGAAAGATACAACCGTTTTTAACCTCATAGAAAAAGAGCTGCGCCGTCAGCAGCACGGTATTGAGCTGATTGCCTCTGAAAACTTTACGAGCCCGCAGGTGATGGAAGCTGCCGGGAGCGTACTGACCAATAAATATGCGGAAGGCTATCCCGGCAAGCGCTACTATGGTGGTTGCGAAGTGGTGGATGAGATCGAGCAGCTGGCTATTGACCGGCTCAAGGAGCTCTTTGGAGCTGCTTATGCCAACGTGCAGCCCCACTCCGGTGCACAGGCCAATGCAGCCGTATTTCTGGCTGTTCTGCAACCCGGTGATGCGATTCTGGGCTTTGACCTGGCGCACGGTGGCCATTTGTCTCACGGCTCTCCGGTCAATTTTTCCGGTAAGGTGTACCGCCCGCATTTCTACGGTGTGGAGGAGGATACCGGGCTTATTGACATGGACAAGGTAGAGGCGAAAGCGCTGGAAGTAAAGCCTAAGCTGATTATCTGCGGCGCTTCGGCCTATAGCCGTGACTGGGATTATGCGCGCTTCCGGGCCATTGCGGATAAGGTAGGCGCCTTGCTGCTGGCGGATATTGCCCACCCGGCCGGACTGATTGCGACTGGTTTGCTCAATAACCCCATGCCCCACTGCCACATCGTAACTTCCACCACCCACAAAACCCTGCGTGGGCCACGCGGTGGCATCATCATGATGGGCGAAAACTTTGACAACCCCTGGGGCCGTACAACGAAAAAGGGCAATCCGATCAAAATGTCGGCTATCCTTAACAGCGGAGTCTTCCCTGGCATGCAGGGCGGCCCGCTTGAGCACATCATTGCCGCCAAAGCGGTGGCTTTCGGCGAAGCGCTGCAGCCCGGCTTCAAAACGTACACGGAGCAGGTCGTTAAGAATGCGCAGGCCATGGCCCGGGTCTTTGTGGAGAAAGGCTACAAGCTGATTTCCGGCGGGACCGATAACCATCTGATGCTGATTGACCTGCGCTCCAAAGGCGTGACCGGTAAGGTGGCAGAGCAGAAACTGGGAGCGGCAGACATCACCGTCAACAAGAATATGGTACCTTTTGATACACAATCGCCATTTGTTACTTCCGGCATACGGGTAGGTACAGCAGCGGTAACCACCCGCGGCCTTAAGGAAACCGATTGTGAAAAAGTGGTGGGATGGATCGATACGGTCATTACCAATCCGGAAAACGACAGCCTGATTGCGGAAATCCGGCAGGAAGTCAATACCTTTATGGCTCAATTCTCCTTATACGAGGTGGCAGACGCCACCATTGGCTAGAACAAACACCATTTTTGCCCACACTACTGGGAATATCTAAGACTCTAAACCTGAAAGTGCCTGGCTGGCTTTGCCCACGCCGGGCGCTTTCCGTTAGAAGGCTTTAGCAAGTGACCATTATCAATGGCCTGATTGCTAATTTTCATTGCGCACGAAGCCCGGTAAAGCCTATTATGAAATTGTGGCATCCTGCTGTACCTTTAGGAACCAAGTATCTAACCAAAACCAACGACATGCTAGCATTCAAGCGCGCCCTTGTGGCATTAGATCTGTCAGAAATGGACCTGCAACTGCAGCAGTTCCTGGCGCAACACTACCAGGCACTGGGTATCCAAAAACTGTATGCACTGCACATTATGCCTGACTTTACGGAGCCGTCCCACCCTGACCTGGATTTTCAGAAGCGGTTTGCCCCGGAGTCTCCGGTGGATGAGCGGGTAGAATTGGCGATTAAGGCCCGTGTGGAAGAGGTCTTCGGCGAAGCGCCCGGGCTGGACATCGATATTGAAGTCCGGGAGGGCAAACCCTATGAGAAATTGCTGCACTGGACAAAAATCAAAGAGGCAGACCTGCTGGTCATGGGCAAAAAGCGTTTGAGTGAAGGCAGCGGTATTACGGCTAAGCGTGTGGCACGCAATGTGCATGCGGCGGTATTGCTGGTACCCGATGGTGCTGGTGCTGAAATTGCCAATCTTGTCGTCCCTAATGATTTCTCTGAGAATGCTGCCCGCGCCCTGCATGCTGCCCTGGCCCTCAGCCGCGCAATGAAGGGGCAGCCCGTACACAGCCTGCATATCGTTGACCTGCCGCCAGGGCATTACTATAACCGTTCTTTACCCGATCGCGGCTACCTGGGCATGCTTATGGAGTCAGCCCGGCTGGCGGCCGGAAAATTTCGGGATGCTCAGGGCATTGCCGATGATGATATTGTGGATGTATTTCAGGAAAACAACCGGAATAATCTGGCTGCTCACATCATCCGCTATGCTGCTGACCAACAGGATTCACTGCTGGTTATGGGCGCAAAAGGGCATACCCCCTTCGAGACGTTCCTATTTGGTTCTGTGACGGAGCGGCTTGCTCAGAGTATTGAGGGGCAACCGCTGCTCATTGTCCGTTAGGCGCTAACTTCACCAAAAAGCTTAAACTGATGGCAAAACGCTACATCTTTTCCCTTTTGCTGCTGACCGGGTGCATGCCCCTCCTGGCTCAGCCCACCGCTTACTTCCCAAAGAGTGCCCCAGAAGCACAAAGCATGGTTTCGGATTCCATTCTGTCCTTCATTGACCGGGTGGAAGCGGAGTTTGACGTAGTGCATAGCTTTATGATCATCCGGCATGGCTATTCAGTAGCCGAAGGCTGGTGGGCACCGTACGAACGGGAGGCGCCCCATATCATGCATTCGCTCAGCAAAAGCTTCACCTCTACCGCTATTGGCTTTGCCGTTCAGGAGGGGGTACTGACGCTGGACGATTTGGTGGTCTCCTTCTTTCCGGACAAAACCATCGGCAAGCCACACCAGTACTGGAATCAAATGCGCATCCGCGATTTGCTGACGATGAATACCGGCCATGCAGAAGAACGATGGCCGGATGCTACCACAGAGGACTGGGCACAGTTCTTTCTGGGCACTGAGCCGGACTTTATGCCCGGTACTCATTTCCGGTACAACAGTATGGCGACCTACATGCTTTCTGCCATTTTACAGCGCGCCACAGGCGAAAAGCTGGTGGATTATCTGGAGCCACGTCTGTTTCAACCACTCGGTATTCCCAAGCCAGACTGGAAGACCTGCCCCGATGGCGTCAATACCGGCGGCTGGGGCCTGCAGGTACGTACGGAAGACATTGCAAAGTTCGGGCAGTTCTACTTGCAAAAAGGGAAGTGGGAAGGCGAGCAGCTTTTGTCCGGAGACTGGGTGGAAATGGCAACTTCAAAGCAAGTGTCCAACGGCAGTGACCCTGCTAATGACTGGGCACAGGGCTATGGTTTTCAATTCTGGCGATGCCGGCACAATGCCTATCGCGGAGATGGAGCCTGCGGGCAGTACTGTATTGTGATGCCGGAGCAGGATGCGGTGATCGCCATTACTTCCGGCACACCGGATATGCACCGCCTGTTGCAGGTGGTTTGGGAAACTTTGCTGCCTGGCATGAAAGATAAGCCGCTGTTCTCCCAGCCGGAAAAGGACGCGGAGCTCCGGGAGCGCCTCAAAGGCTTACGATTACCCCTGCTGGCTTCCGGGGGGGTCAAAGCCGGCGTTGAAGATGGTACCTACCGGCTAAAAGACAATAATGCCGGCCTGAAGGCAGTCCGTTTCCGTTTGCAGCATGCAGAACCCTATCTGGTGTTCGAAACCGGGGCGGGCACTGATACCCTATGGGTGGGTAAAGAGACTTACCGGAAAGGTACGGTTGCACACCCTCTGCCCTATACCGAAAACCTGGAGCCGGAGGTCGCCGCTCATGGGGGCTGGATCAGTCCGGCTGCTTATGAAGCCAGGGTGTACCTTTACCATTCTCCCGCCCGGGTAACTTACACCTTTAATTTCGAGGGAGATAAGCTCACAATGAAAACGGATCTCCATCAGGCACTGCTGGGCAGGCGGGATTTGGAAGTGATTACCGGCCAGCGGGAGTAATAGCGGATCGGAGAAGCGTACTTTTGTTAAAGTTAAGTAAGCTTTCTGTCAAAAATGCTTAAACAAAAAAACGGGGTTGCTGTTTCTCCCTTGTCACCAAACCAAAAGCAGTCTTGGCAAAGAAAGTTATCGTTATAGGATCGGGGTTTGCAGGGCTCTCCGCAGCCTCCCATCTTGCCCAAAAAGGGTATAAGGTTACTATTTTAGAAAAAAACAGCATTCCGGGTGGACGTGCCCGCAAGTTTGAGCAGGACGGCTTCATGTTTGATATGGGGCCGAGCTGGTATTGGATGCCGGATGTGTTTGAGCAGTACTTCGCACAGTTCGGTAAGAAACCTTCCGACTATTACGAATTGGTGCGCCTTGACCCTTCCTATGAGGTGATCTTTGGTAAAGGGAACAGCATGGAAGTCCCTGCCAAAATGGAAGAGCTGGAAGCCATGTTCGAGCATTACGAGCGGGGCAGCAGTCAAAAACTCCGGCAGTTCCTCAAAGAGGCGCAGTACAAATATGAGGTGGGCATGAACGAGTTTGTGCACAAACCTTCTCATTCCATTATGGAGTTTGCGGACACCCGCATCCTGATGAGCCTCTTCCGCCTGCAGATGTTCACTTCTATTTCCAAACATATCCGCAAGCTATTTAAGCACGAGCAGTTGATTCAGCTGCTGGAGTTCCCAGTCTTGTTCCTGGGTGCAACGCCTGAAAATACGCCTGCGCTTTACAGCATGATGAACTACGCCGATATGGCTCTGGGCACCTGGTACCCTATGGGCGGCATGCACAAGATAGTGGAGGGCATGGTGAGCGTAGCGGAAGAGCTGGGCGTGGAAATCAAGCTCAATGAGGAAGTCCAGCAGATTTACGTTCCGAACGGGCATGCCACCAAGGTCATTACCCAAAACGGCGAGTATGAAGCTGATATCGTAGTGGGTGGTGCCGACTACCACCATGTGGAGCAACAGCTGCTGCAGCCTGAGCACCGCATGTACAATGAAAAATACTGGGATAAGCGCACGATGGCGCCTTCTTCTTTGTTGTTCTATCTGGGGATTGATAAAAAGATCGAAGGTTTGCACCACCACAACCTCTTCTTCGATGCTGACTTCAAGAAGCACGCTGTGGAAATTTACGATCAGCCACAGTGGCCGAGCGATCCGCTGTTCTACGTTTGTGCGCCATCAGTCACCGACCCCAGCGTAGCACCCGAGGGCAAAGAGAATTTGTTTGTCCTCATCCCTCTTGCACCCAACCTGGAGGATACAGATGAAAAGCGCGAGACCTATTTTAACATCGTAATGGACCGTCTGGAAGATCTGACCGGGCAGGAAATTCGTAAGCATATCGTCTACAAGCGGGCTTTTGCCCACCGGGATTTTGAAAAGGATTACCATGCTTACAAGGGGAACGCGTACGGGCTGGCTAATACGCTGTTCCAAACCGCTTTCCTAAAGCCAAAGCTCAGAAGCAAGAAGGTCAGCAACCTTTACTATACCGGACAGTTGACTACACCGGGCCCGGGCGTACCGCCTTCCCTGATTTCAGGCAGCGTGGTGGCCAATGAAATTTTTAAAGCTGTGAAACCTTAGCAATACAGTGCGTAAAGTCTGAACCGTAAGTTCTGCCCGCTGGCAACTGGAAAGAGCTTATCAGATACGCGCCGGATTGCCAAACCGATAACGTTATGATGGAATTGTACAACAAGGTTTGCCAAGAGTGCAGTAAGCATATCACAAACCGCTACAGCACCTCCTTTTCCATGGGTATCCGCGTCTTCGACAAGCGGTTCCGGCCACCTATTTATGCCGTGTATGGCTTTGTGCGCTTTGCGGATGAGATCGTGGATACCTTCCATGATTACCCCAAGAAGACACTCCTCGACCGCTTCCGGGAAGACACCTACCGGGCCATCGATGAGCGCATCAGCCTCAACCCGGTGCTGCATGCCTTTCAGGAAACCGTGCATCAGTATCAGATTGAGCGCGAACTGATTGATGCCTTCCTGGATAGTATGGAAATGGATCTGCACTTTGACCGTTACCACGATAGCCTGTACAAAAAGTACATTTACGGCTCCGCTGAGGTGGTGGGGCTGATGTGCCTGCGGGTCTTTGTGGAGGGCGACGACGAACAATACCAACGCCTTAAGGCACCGGCCTGCAGTCTTGGCTCCGCTTTCCAAAAGATCAACTTCCTGCGCGATATGAAGAGCGATTTTGATGAGCGCGGGCGGGTGTACTTCCCGGGCGTGGACTACACGCGGTTCTGTCAGCAGGACAAGCTCGAAATCGAAGCTGATATCAAAAAGGACTTCGATGATGCCTACAAGGGCATCGTGCAGCTTCCCGAAGGCGCACGGTTCGGGGTTTACCTGGCTTATATTTACTACACCAATCTGTTTAAGAAAATCCGTTCGGCACCGGCTGACCGGGTTACGCAGGAGCGTATACGCGTACCTAACCGGCGTAAGGCTGTGCTCTTGTTCAGTTCGGCCCTGCGCAACAGCCTGAACTTATTGTAGATTATGGATTCAGTCGTTTCTCAGCCTTCCCGGGTTCAGGCCCGGGTGCGGCCTGTCTTGCAGGCTATTGTGGTGTTGGTTCCTCTGTTGCTTGTGGGCTGGCAGTGGGCTACAGACCCGGTCCTCCCCGACAATTACCTGATGCAGGTGCCGGAAGTTACCCGTTTGCCCTGGCTGGAAACGAAATGGGCTTATTTTGGTCTGCACATCTTCACATTCGTACCGGTCTTCCTGCTCAGTTTCGACAAAAACGTACATTACTACCGCAAATGGAAACCACTGCTGCCGGCTATCGCGATTGTCGGCGGGCTCTTCATCGCCTGGGATGTGTTCTTCACTGCTCAGGGCGTCTGGAATTTCAATGAGCGCTACTTTGCCAATATCCGCTTTCTCCACCTGCCCGTGGAAGAGTGGCTGTTTTTCTTTACAGTGCCTTTCGCCTGTGTATTCATCTATGAATGCCTGAATTTTTATATCAAAAAAGACCTGCTCGCGCGCGCAGAACCCTGGTTGACGCCGCTCATGGGCTTCGGTTTCCTGCTCACAGGGCTGCTGTACTGGGGGCATTTGTACACCACGACGACTTTTCTGCTCACCGGAGGTTTTATCCTCTACCACTGGCTCTTTCTGAAAGGCACCTACCGCAGCCGTTTCTACCTGTCCTACCTGGTGGCCCTTATCCCGTTTTTGATTGTGAATGGCGTGCTGACTGGTGGCTATACTGAGCAGCCGGTGGTCATTTACAACCCCGAAGAATACCTGGGCATTCGTATCACTTCTGTCCCACTGGATGATTCCGTCTACGGCTTCCTGCTGATGTTTGGCGTGGTGACGCTGTTTGAGCGCTGGCGGTAAAAAGTGATCCTTGGAACTATTAACCACCTATTTATTGTATTATATTAGTAAAGTAATAGGATAGCCAACTAATCAAAGTTAAGTTACTCAATGAGCGATCAACAAATTCTAGCACAGCTTAATCAACTACCAGCGGGGCTGAAAAAAGAAGTTGAAGACTTCATTTCCTTTCTGTTATTCAAGTATGAGTCCCGTAATATCGATAATAAGAATAGAGTATCTGAAAAAAAGGCTGCATTCAGCGAATACAGAGCTGTTTTTCAAAACGCTTATTCGATGGAAGAAATTGATTTGCAGTTAGATAAGCTACGTGACGAATGGGAAAGGAATTCCTTTTAGATACCAATACCGTTATTTATTTCCTAAATGGTAGCTTCCCGGAACCTGCAATGGATTTCTTGGAAAAAATGCTAAATGAAAAAGGCAGCATAATATCTATTGTTACAAAAATAGAGCTATTAGGGTGGCAAACTCCTAATAAAGTTCATATGGCAGTTGTTGAAAGTTTGGTGAGAAAATCGACGATTGTCCCTTTAACCGATTTGATAGCAGAAAAGGCAATCCTGATTAGGAGAGTTAGAAAAATCAAACTGCCAGATGCTGTAATTGCTGCATCTGCAATATTAGGTGATTATACTTTGATATCTAGAAATGATAAAGATTTTAAGGGTATTGCTAATTTATCTTTCATGAATTTATTTACCGATAAACTCACTCCCTAAACCGCTCCACCCGCTGCACCGCATTTTTCCGGATATCCACATAAAATAAATTAAGGTCGCCTACATGATAATTGCGGCGCAGCATGAGGAAACTGCCCGGAAACTGAGGTTTGCTGCTCCACAGTACGGGTCCGCGTACCTCTGCACTAACGTTATTGGGGCGTACCTTCTCGAAGGGAGTCAGGACAGCACCATCATTGAGCGTACGGGGCGCAAACGCCTTGGTGGTATCCCAAAGCAGGGGGTTGGTCACAACGACAGCCGGTTCAGGCTCCTTTTTGGTGCCCCGCCGGAAGGTCCGCCAGGAAACATAGCAGCCGGTGTCAAGGCTGTCGGTGCAGGGCGGTATGTTTTTAAAATCTGTTTGGCGTACCGGAATACCAATAATATAGGCGGCTACGAGTTGTGATTGCAGCGGCTTTCCATCAAAAAACTCCCGTAGCAATTGTTTGGCATGGGTAGTCCCCTGACTATGAGCAGCGATGATGATCGGCCGCCCGTCATTGTAGTGCTCCAGGTAGTATTCAAATGCCCGCCGGATATCGCTATACGCCAGGTCAAAGGCTTGTTTGGCGCTTGTCGTATCTTTGGTGAAGTAGGCTTCGAGGTGCGCCTGCCGGTAAAATGGCGCATACACCTTGCCCGCGGCATTGAAGGCGCTTGCCTGGAATAAGATAGGCCCTTCCAGTGTACGCTCCTGCAAATCAGCTTTCCCAACCGGTCCGTTCCAGAGCCGGTCGCCCCGCTTACCGGTGTAGGTGGTGGGATGGAGGAAAAACACATCGGCGGCTGCACTATCCTGTTGATCTTCCAGCCCGTCAGGTGCCCGGTCGGCAGGGTCGGTTTTGGAGGGCAGGGCCGCCCAGGCGTTTGCCTGACTGTAATCGGGTGCCATCGGCTTGGTCGTGGTGGAAAAGGTGCCCGAAGGCTTGGTGGCGCACCCCCACAGGAGCAGGCTTAAAATCAGGATGTTAAATCGTGTCTTCATTGAATAGTACTTTTTTCGGATCGTTAGGCCATAGCCAACTGCCTAACAGCATGCCCAGCAAACTGCTCAGCCCGCCGTAGATCAGGCTTGGGATTGCAGTGGCCTGCCATTCGCAAATTAGCCAAACCGCCATACCGATGATAATGGCCGCAAGGGCACCAATGTTCGAAGCGCGCTTCCAGTACAGCCCTGCCGTTAGTGGCACAAACAGACTCACGAGGCTGAGGGCGGAAGACTGCCCGACGAGCTCGTAGATGTTCTGAGTGCTTGCGGCAAGGAGTGCAGAACAAATGGCAACCCCTACCACAGACAGCCGCATCACCAACAGCAACCGCTGATCGGACATGTCGGGAAAGTAGGGGCGCACCAGGTTTTCCCCAATGACGGTAGCCGGGGCAAGCATAGCGCCGGAGGTCGTACTTAGAATCGCTGACAGCAATGCTCCGAAAAAGAGGATTTGCACCCACATGCTGCTGTGTTCCAGCACCATAAAGGGCAGGACCATCTGCGTGTCGTCCACCATCTGCAGCTCTGGGTAGAGCATCTTGCCGCAAAGGCCGATGAAGAGCGGAATTGACCCAATGGTCAGGTACATGAAGCCCGAAAGATAGGAGGCCGTTACCGCCGTTTTTGCCGACCGTGCCGACATGACTCGCTGAAAGACATCCTGCTGCGGGATAGACCCCAGCCCGATCGTGATCCAGGCCGCGATATAGTGCACGATGCTGTGGAAGTTGCCCTCCGGCCAAAACCGGAAAAAGCCCTCCGGCACCGAAGCGGCCACCTTCTGTACGCCTCCCACCTGCTCCGACAATTGCCACGCAATGATCAGCAGCCCGATGATGATCATGATGGTCTGCAAAAAATCTGTGATGGAAACCGCCCACATTCCGCCGATGTAGGTGTAAAAGACCACGATCAGCGCACAGAGCAGGATGCCTTGCAGCAGGGTGAGCCCGGCGATGGTATTAAGAATGATCGCCATAGCCACGAGCTGTGCCGCGATCCATCCGAAGTAGGAAGGGATCATGAACAGGGCGGAGATGACCTCTGCCTGCCGGCTGAAGCGGATACGGAAGAAATCATTGAAGGTGATGATGTTCAGCTTGTAAAGCGGGCGGGCAAAAAACGCTCCTACAAGCACCAGGCAAAGCGCCGCGCCAAAGGGGTCTTCGATCACCCCGATCAGCCCGTGCTCCACGAATTCTGAGCTGGCGCCCATAATGGTTTCAGAACCAAACCAGGTCGCGAAAAGAGCAGAAGCTGCCACTACCATAGGCAGGTTACGCCCGGCAATAACAAAGTCTTTTGTGGAGTGCACCCGGCGGGAAGCCCACCAGCCTATACCGAGGGTCAGCAGCAGATAGCCACCGATGAAAAGCAACAACATAGCCTACTCTGTTTCGGGTTGGAAGCGGATATCCTGCAGATCCATCAGGCGACCTACGGGATATAGCCGGTAGGTAGGCTCATAGTGGGGAGACCGCTCGTAAATGAAGTTGAGCTGAGCCCGGGCTGACTTGGCAAACTCCGGGTCTTCCGCCCTTTTGGCTGCAAGCGCTGCCTTTAGTTCCGGGTTTTCCGCCAGCATAGCGGCTGCTTTGTCTTCAAATACGTAGGCTGAGAAGTACTCTTTCTGCATAAGAATGCCATCGAAGAAGTTCCAGGAGAAGAAGGCGTCCGGCGCCTGCGGTTCCAGGGTTTCCACAATGTACCGGTTGAGCGGTTGATTGGTCAGGACCACGTAGTCGCCCCGATGGTAGCGCTGTTGGCGGTCTTCGGTGGTTACGGTTGTGCCGTAGTGGAGGTAGTGCCCTTCGTAGGCAGCGCGGTCTTTGTAATCTTCGATGCGGTATTGTTCCACCTTCAGCGTTTGGTCTTCCGTAAGGCGGTGCAGCGTGACATTATTCCACCGCAACCGTTCGATAACCTCCTGATAAGCCTGCGGAATGACATAGGCGATGGGCTTTTGGACGGCTACCGTGGTATTGTAAAACTTAAAGTAGGGAATTTCCATGGTGTAGGGCGCCTCCCGGTCGTAGTAGAGCCGTTGCAGCCCGGAGACTTCGCTTGGCTTGTATTTGGCTGTATAGCCTTTGAAGATTTGAGGTACCTGACGCTCCATATCGAGTGCCCAGTTCAGGGCAAAGGTGTCCTTTTGGATAGTATGGGTACGGGCTTGCTTTCGGGCATGCTGAATGGCTTCGTGGTCGTCCCAGGCGGCCTGTAGCAGGTTGTCGATAAACGTGTAAGTGCTTTTTACCCGGTCTTTGAAGGGCTTCAGCATATGCGTCTCGGGCATGAATCCGATGGTATTGTGCAATGCCGCATAGCCGGTAGAGTAGCGGGGCAGGTCGAGAAAAGCTGCAATGCCTTCATCCGGTGTGCTGCGGGCGTAAACGTAGGGCGTCATTTCCCACCCATCGGCTTCCATGTCGGCGTAAAGGCTGGGGAGCAGGCGGTTGTCCAGGTAATCAGACAGGTGGGGATCGAGCTTGTCGCTTTGGGTGGGAATGAGGGTGATGGTGTATTGATAGTCGGCCCCATTTGACGTATGATTATCGACAAACAGGTCTGGCTGCCAGTCGGCGAAAATTTGATTAAACGTCTGCGCATTGCGGGAATCGGCTTTGATGAAGTCCCGGTTGAGGTCGAGGTTGCGGGCATTGCCCCGGAAGCCATGTGCCTCAGGCCCGTCCTGATTGGCGCGGCTATGCGGCCCGCGGTTGAGCCCTCCACCGATATTGTAAAACGGGATAGCCACCACCACAAGGCGGTCGAGCAGCGCCATTTTCTCCGGGCTTTGCAGCCAGTTGCGCAGGAGCAGCATCGTGGCATCCACCCCGCAGGGCTCTCCGGGATGAATGGCATTATTGATAAAGATGATCGTTTTGCCCTGCGCTTTTGCCGCTTCCGGTTGCCAGGCTCCGCCGGTGGCGAGCACGGCCGTATGCAGGGGGAAGCCTGCGTCAGTGTGCCCATGTGCCTGCAGGTGCAGCTGTGGATAAGCCAGGCTTAGCGTCTCGTAAAATGCAATCGTTTGTTGGTAGGTCGCAGTGGTATTGCTGTCCAGTTCGAAGGGGGCGGTAAGGGCCTGCGGCTGTTGGGCAGACAACTTCGCTAATGGGATTAGGGCCAGCAACAAAGGCAGTAGCAGCGAGTTTCGCATTTCGGATCATTTTAGTGAGGATAGCGGTGGTAAAAGTAGCTCAAAATACTACAACTCCGGTGCCCGCCGCGCCCCCCGCGCCTGCTCAAAATCATACGCCAGCCCGATCAGCACCGGTTCGCTCCATGCAGTACCATAAAAGGACAAGCCTACCGGCAGCCCTTCGATAAAGCCCATAGGTACGCTGATATTGGGATAACCGGCCCAGGCAGCAGGGGAGGAACTGCCCAGGGTATAGTGGTCACCATTGACATGATCGGTTTTCCAGGCCGGGGCACCGGTGGGGGCGATCAGGGCGTCCAGTTCGTAGGTGGCCATGATTTTATCAATACCTTCAGCCCGGGCCAGGCGCTGCATTTCTGATACGGTACTGCGGTAATCATCGCTATCCAGCGTGCCCATTTGCGCGGCTTGTTCCAGAATGTCCTGATGGAAATGCCGGAGCTCCACCTCGTCGGCCTGATTGAAAGCGATGAGTTCCCCGACTGATTTCACCGGAGCATCAGGGCCCAGGCTACCAAAATATTGATTGAGCCCGTCTTTGAATTCATAGAGCATCACCTGATAGCTCAGGCTGCCGGTTTGGGAAGGCAGGCGGTCCTCAATGGCAATCACTTCTGCCCCTTGTGCGCGCAGCGTCTGCATGGCGCTTTCCATGAGGGTGTCCACTTTGTAGTGAGTGCCTTTGGGGGCGGTGTAGTAGCCAATCCGCTTGCCCTTCAGGGCTGTACTGTCGAGGTAGGGGGTGTAGTCGGTTTTGAATTGCCCTTCACTTGCAGTGGTTTTGGCATCCGCCTTATCTACGCCAGTCATCACACCCAGTGCGATAGCGGCATCTGTGACGGTACGCGCCATAGGCCCGGGCGTATCCTGCGTAAAGGAAATAGGAATGATGCCATCACGGCTCAGCAGCCCTACTGTAGGTTTAATGCCCACAATCCCGTTGGCAGAGGAAGGGCATACGATGGAGCCATTGGTCTCCGTACCCAGCGCCACCACGCAGAGGTTGGCGGCAACTGCTACTCCGGAACCCGAACTTGACCCGCAGGGATTACAGTCGAGTCGGTAGGGGTTGTGCGTTTGGCCACCGAGCCCGCTCCAGCCACTGCTCGAATGTGTGCTTCGAAAGTTCGCCCACTCGCTGAGATTGGTCTTGCCGAGAATAATCGCCCCAGCCTTTCGCAATTGTTTGACGATAAACGCATCATCAGGGGCAACAGATCCTTCCAGCGCCCGGCTGCCGGCAGTGGTCGGCATTTGGTCGCCGGTATCAATATTGTCTTTTAGGAGCACCGGAATACCGTGCAGGGGACCGCGTACCCGCCCGTTGGCTCGTTCCTCATCCAGCCTGCGGGCAATGTCCAGGGCATCGGGATTAATGGTTAGGACGGAATTCAGGCCCGGGCCGGATTGGTCGGTCGCAGCGATTCGGTCGAGGTAGTACTGCACTACAGCGGCAGCGGAAAGCGTGCCGGATGCATACTTTTCCTGTAATTCGGCAATAGTGATTTCTTCGAGGTTGAGGGCCTCATCCTGATTGGGTTCAGAGGCTGTGGCAGACTGACAAGCGGGAAGGAGCGCAGATAGCAGTAACAGCTCAAAGCAATAGCGGATAAGTTGGTTCATTACAAGAAGCTTTAATTATTCAACTAACGAAAATATCGGATTTTTGTTAAAATCTATTGACCGTACCTCCTGCAAAAGCGGAAAGCGGAGCCCCTGTATTTAGATTTTGATGAAGGATTTATGCCCTGTGGTTAATCCCTCTACAACTTCTGCCGTCTAACCCCTATCTTTAAGGCAGAAATAACAGCCCGTATGAATGACATGCAGCTTTGGGAAGCCCTTCGACGTGGCGAAAAGTCCGCATTGGAGGCCATCTACCGCAGGGAGGTGGCAGACCTGTTCCGTTATGGGCGCCGAATCATTAACGACGAGGCGCTCGTCGAGGATGTTATTCAGGACATGTTTATAGGTTTGTGGAGGCGTCGGGACGGGCTTGGGGCCACCGACTCCATTCGCCGGTACCTCTTTGTAGCGCTGCGCCGGGACCTCATCCGCCGCAATACCCGGCTGCGCCGAATCACCGGTGAGTTGGACGAGACAAAGCTTGAAGAGGAAACGGTGACCTCCATTGATGCCGAGATCATCGAAGCAGAAAGCCGGGAACTACGGATCGCCCGGCTGAAAGAGGCGATGCAGCAACTCAGCAAGCGGCAGCAAGAGGTCCTCTACCTCAAGTATTTCCAACAAATGGACTACCATACGATTGCGGAAGTGCTGGAAATCAATTATCAGTCAGTACGCAATGTAGCCTCCGCTGGGCTGAAAGCATTGCGTAAACTCATTGGGTTGCTTTTTCTGCTGTGGTGGCTATAGAATCCTGCGCTGCCGCAAAACCAATAGCAAGAGGCTCAGTACAAATACCCCACCTGCCAGTCCTATTTGCATCCATCGCGTCTGCTGCGCCCGCACCCGGCTTTCCACATAATACGGATTGGCAGCATTGGGTGTGCCGGTGCCCGGCCGGAATGCCCAGTTTTGAGGGTCCGAGTTGTTGAGGTCCGGCAACAGGAGGCTCAGTACGAATGCCGAATCTACCGGAGGGGCTTCGTAACTAATGCTGTCTACCATAGCGCCAAGGATAGAATACAGGGCAATGGATTCCTGCCGTTTATTCAGCCCGAAGTCCAGGCCTCCAATCACATTATAGGCTTTAGGATATTTGGCCCTGAATCCCACAGAATCTTCTGCAATGACCAGATAGTCGTTGGGCTCAATCGTTACTGCCGGAAAGGTGAAGGTGTTTTGCTTAAGGTCACTTAGGGTCCACTTGGCCAGGTTGAGCCGCTCTTTGGATCCGTTATACAATTCCAGCCAATCGCCGGCATCTCCACTTTTAGGTGATATTTCGTTGATAACCAGCTTGCTTTCCAGCGGGTGGATGTAAGGCTCGAAGACGGCGTAAACCTCTGTGTCTCCCGGTGCCAGCGAAAGGGATAGTTCCCGGCGTTCGTCCCCGGCAATGACCCCTTCCCAGTGGGAGAACCGGTAGCCATGGTGGGCTACTACACGCAAGGATATAGGAAACCGCTCAAAGTAGGTGCCCAGCAGGGTATCGGAGGTGATGGTCAGGTTTTCATTAAGGACGACCTGTCCACCCTTTGTACTGCCCACAGAGACCTTGCGCTGTGCTCCGGTCTGAAAATATTCCATCAGGTGCATGCGTACATATCCCGGGCGTTCCTGTGCAAAGGTGCGCATGACGTTTACGTGGAAATTCCAGTCCGTACGGCTAAGCTTCCATCGGTCCAGATGGCGGGGCATCTCGGGCTTCAGCCGTTCGTAAAAGAAGTTGACCTGATCCAGTACTCGTTGGGGATCAAAAGAGGTATTCAGGCGATCGGCAAAGCGGTTGACAAAACGGTGGCGGCAATCCTCATTCTCCAGCAATTTGCGCAAAAGGAAAGTGCTCCAGGGCGGATTAGGCCAGGCCGGGCCATCGGGGTTGGTATGAAAAGCCAGGCTATTGTGCTCGTAGGCACTGGGTTCATGCAGGCCAAAGCCCCAGTCAGTATCGTAGAGGATCCAGCGCCACCGTCCACGTTCAGTTTGAGGGCGCCAGTACCGGATGTTGCCGCCTGCGTCCTGATTGTCGAAGTAAATCTGGGCAATCTGGTAGTCCAGAAAGTTGTCGATATCCATTTGTGTGGCTACATAATCAAAATGCCCGGGCTCGCTCAAGTCATGTTCTTCCAGATAGCGGAGCAGAGAACGGTAATGCCGTGCACTGCCTCTTTTGACCGTGTACCGGTGCTCCATGATATCCACGCTGTCGTTTTCCACTTCTTCAAAGTGGCTGTCAATGAAGTATCGGTTGATTTTTTCGCGGATGTTATAGATGCCCCAGTACCGCCCATTGATGTAGACATGAGCGGGGCGGTTGTCCTGGGTCTCCAGGTCCCAGTCTTCTACCAGGCTGGTCATGAGGGCATCCCGGAAGTGGCTTTTCCCAAAATCGCTGCCCGAGTTGCGCAGGACCAGGAACTTGAACTTCTTCTTGCCGGGCTTTCCGAAAATTTCGTGGTCAATGCGGTGTTCTCCGTATTCGTCCCGGGCAACCAGCGCTATGGATTTTTGCGGAAAAAGGCGGCTCATGCCGCCAAAAAGCCGGAATCCGGAAGGGCTTCGGTATACGCATTGCCCGTTGCTTTCGAAGATTTCCAGATTGCAGGTGGTCTCCCGTTTGCTCCAGAAGTTGGCACCCGGTTTTTTCCAAAGCGTATCCACTGCATTGGCGCCCAGCATGAACAGACCATGGAAAGGGTGGAAAAGGGTAGGTGGGTCTATACCAATAGAAATCGTGGCAAAATCCGTCTCGGGCTCTCCAATGAAATAGGTGTGCCCTTCCAGTAAATCGCCCCGTTCGTCTTTGTATGTGGCCAGGAGCCGAAGTACGGATGTCTCCTGAATTGCGATGGGTGTCTGGTAGCGGGCGGATTTTTGGCTGGGCTCAGATCCATCAAGCGTATAGAACACCTGCCCGCCCGGGCATTGAATGTCTACTCTTACTGCTTCGGGATAATAGCCGCCCGGGATGGAGAGGATAACCTCTGGTCGCGGAGGTTTTACCGTTTCCTGCGCGGGCAGGCAAAGCGTTAGGCAAAGCAGGGAAAAAAGGGATGTCAGTCGCTTCAAGGTGCTCGTGTGTTTAATCGGTTTTGGGCAGTAAGCCGCAAATTACGCATTTTTGTCAAGTGTTGCCACTCGCATTGTCCTCCTCTTCGTACGCAAAGCAGGAGCGGTAAGTTACATTTTGCAAAATTGATTATTTTGGTAGCCTCTAACCAAAGTGAAGCGTCTTAAAAAGATGGGAAGGTACATTAGCACAATGCTTTTGAGCTGGCTGGGCTGGCGTATTGTCACCGCATATGAGGCACTGCCGCCTAAGTACGTCCTCATTGCCGTGCCGCATACTTCGAACTGGGATTTTCCGGTTGGCTTGCTGGCTCGCTCTGCACTGGGGCTCGATATCAGGTATGTGGGCAAAGCCAGTCTGTTCCGCCCGCCATTGGGCTGGCTTTTCCGCTGGCTGGGTGGCTACCCTGTGGACCGCAGTCGCAGTACCGGCTATGTGGATGCGGTGGTGGATGTCTTCAATGAAAAGGAGGCCTTTGCCATGTGCATAGCTCCTGAAGGTACACGAAGCCGGGTGGACAAGCTGAAGTCTGGGTTCTACTATATCGCCCTGGGGGCTCAGGTTCCCATCATTATGGCAGGCTTCGATTGGCAAAAAAAGTGCATTACGATCAGTGCGCCTTTCCACCCAACCGGCAATAAGGAACTGGATTTCTCTCATATTGATGCTTTTTTTGTCGGTACGCCCGGCAAAAATCCAGAGCAAGGCTACGGTTACCGTCGCGAGCACGACCTCGCTGCAGATTAGCCCCGGCTTTCTCTAAGGTGGAGATAAACCTTTTGCAACGCTTTCTGTCTTAAACTTCATCATTTACACTCATAAACCACCAACGATGAAGTTTAAATTACTCTACACGTTATTTGTGCTGGCGGGCGGCGCTTTTCTGTTCCTTGGCAACAGCTCGGGTGCCGGGGCAGTACAGGGCCAGGATCGTACCGGCTCACCGCTGAGCAGCGCTACCTGTGGCGCCTGCCACGGGGGCAATAATTTCTCGCCCACCATCGAATTGGAAATCCTGAAGGATGGGGAAGCGGTAGCCGCGTATATTCCCGGAGAAGTGTATACCATGCGGGTCTCAGCCGGATTCACAGGCAATCCTTCGGTTTTCGGCTTTCAGGCGGTTGCGCTTACCGGAGCCAATAACGCACAGGCTGGCGATTTTCAGAATGCGCCCTCTGGCGTACAAATCACTGCCCTTAATGGGCGGGAGTATCCCGAGCATAGCTCACGCAGCCAGGAGAGTGCTTTTGAGATAGAATGGGTGGCTCCGGAGGCGGGTACCGGTGAGGTGCGTTTCTACAGTTCCATTCTGGCGGCCAATAACGGCAATGGTTCCGGCGGTGATGGCGTAGCTACACTGGATGCACCGGTTGTGCTTACTGAGGATGCGACCAGCAATATAGCAGACCGTCTGACGCTCGAGGCTGCAGTCGAGATATTTCCCAATCCTGCAGGTGAAGCGGCAACCCTGCGTATCAGTGAAGCGGAGGCGGGCGACTATCAGGTTGAACTGATGACGATACACGGTCAGGTGCTTTCTGCTCAAAGTTTGCAGGTAAATGGTACTGCGATGCTGCCCGTGGATCTATCAGCTCAGGCAGCAGGGCTTTACCTGGTGCGGATCAGCAATGGGGAGCGTTCACTCGTGCGCCGGGTAATCAAGCGATAAGAGGGCTTAACGAACTACTATGCCTTGTGGGTGCTGCGTGGTATTGGCATCCGTCAGGTACTCGTACTGCTCAATAGCTTCGTATACCGTGCTAAGGATACGGTGGCGGGTACGGAGCTTATTGAGCCGGTAATTGTTCATATCCGGGAAAGTACGGTTGGAAAGGAAAACAAAGACCAGGTTTTCCTCCGGGTCCGCCCAGGCACAAGTGCCGGTAAAGCCGGTATGCCCAAATGTTGCATCTGAGGCATCGGCGGGCAGGTTGATCCACTTGCTGGGATCCAGTTGGCGCATGTCGAAGCCTATACCACGGCGGGTAGACTTTGGGTGCCGTTGGGCAAAAGCCTCAATGGTTTTTGCGTTGAGGAGGCGCTGATCACTGTATAGTCCTCCATTGAGCAGCATTTGCATGATAGCAGCGAGGTCCTGGGCATTGGAAAACAGGCCGGCGTGCCCGCTCACCCCGCCCAGCATGGCAGAGCCCATATCGTGCACATAGCCCCGCAGGGCTTGCTTTCGGAAGTAGTTGTCAATTTCGGTAGGCGCTATTTCTAAAGGCTCAAAGCGCTCCAACGGGCGGTAGGTAGCGGTTTCCAGCCCCATAGGCTTATAAAACAGGCGGCGCGTAAATTCATCCAAAGGCATACCTGTAAGGCGGTCCACCATCTCAGCGATCAGGTAAAAACCGAGGTCGCTATACTTGTAGCGGGGATTGTCGTCTACACTGGAATCAAAAATCTGCTGGAACAGGCTGGCCTTAAAATCATCTCTAAGGTACATGTCCGGAGCGACTTCTGTACTGAAACCTGGCTCCGGCATCCGGCGAAAGAAATCGCGGCTGTGCAGTATCCGACCTTTACGGGTATGTACCAGAGTTTGCTTGTAAAAAGGGATCCAATCTTCCAAACCAGCCTGGTGCGCCATGATATCTCTTAAACGTAATTGCGCTTTATTAGTACCCTCCAACTCTGGTAGGTAATGCACGATGGGGGTATCGAGGTGGATTTGGTTGGCTTCCTGCAGCCACATGACTGCCAGCGTGGCCGCAGCAATTTTAGTAACTGAGGCCAGATCGTAGATGTCGTCGGCATGTACAGGCTGCGCACCAGAGTAAGTGTGGTGGCCGAATGCCTTTTTGTAAACGATTTGCTGGTCTTTAGCAACCAATACCACACAGCCCGGGGTCGCCCTGGCTTCAATGGCCTGCTCTGCGATTTCATCAATTTTAGCAAGCGTCGCCGCATCCATACCTACCGATGCGGGCAGTGCAAAACCAAAGCGGGCCAGTTTGCCAGTAATCACACCATCTCCGAAGGCACTTTTTGGAGAGGCCGTGATGGGCAGCCGGCCTTTGATGGCGCGGGCACCAAACAGGGCTTCGGCGGCCAGGTGCTGCATCATTGGGCTGTCTTCGTAGGCTTCCAGGACCCATTCCTGCTCGTCAAAAAACTTCAGGCTGTACGGGTTGCCAAATACGACAAGCACCACTTTGGTCTTTTGCTGGAGTTGTTGCAGCATACGCCGGGCTGCTCCCGAAATCCCAAAGTCATTGGAAGCCCGGCTGCTCATGTCATGCAGGCCAACGATGGCGATATCGGCTTTACTCAGTTCAGCAATAATACGGGCTTGCTCCCGTTCCGATGGTGCCTGTCCGCATTGCAGAGCTGGCATTTTCTTATACTCCTGCAGCCGGTCCTGGAAAGGGGTGACTTTGCTGGCATTAATGCTCAGACTCGCCATTTTGATACCTTCCAGTTGCCGGAAGGGGAGGAGGTCGTTGGGGTTGCGGACCAGCGTGAGGGCATTGGCCAGGAGTTTGCGCTTAAGCACCAGAGCGTCATCTGTGTTCAGGCGCTCCCGCAGGCTGTCGGTACGCAGGGGCTCAAATTGCTGCAGCCCCAACTCATATTTCGCGCGGAGCACTTTTTTAACCCGGGGCGCCAGCTCTTCCCAGCTTAGCTTCCCGGCTTCAATGTAGTTGCGGATTTCCCGGTAGGCAGCCTCCATGTCTTCGGGCAGCAGCAGGATATCGTTGCCGGCTACCAGCGCTTCGGCTTCCACTTCTCCGCTTTCGAAGTGTTTGGTTACGCCCTTCATCTCCAGCGCATCGGTGAAGACGATGCCTTCGTATTCCAGCCCTTCCTTAAGGAGGTTGGTGATGGTGTTGTAGGATAGGGTAGTGGGGCGTTTCTCCCGCTCGTCCAAAGCCGGCACATTGAGGTGGGCTACCATCATGCTGCCGATGCCCTGTTTGGCCAGTTGCCGGAAGGGGAAGAGCTCGATGCTGTCGAGGCGGCCATAGTCGTGCCGGATCACCGGGAGGTCGTAGTGAGAATCCACATCGGTGTCGCCATGCCCCGGGAAGTGCTTGGCGCAGGCCATCACCCCGTTGTCCTGCATGCCCTGAGCGTACCGCCAGCTTTTGGCCGCTACATTCATCCGGTCCTCGCCGAAGGAGCGGTTGTTGATGACTGGGTTGGCGGCGTTGTTGTTAACATCGGCTACCGGGGCGAAGTTGACGTGGATGCCGGCCAGCTTCATCTGCCGGGCGATCTCGGTCCCCATCTCATAAATCAGGCTGTTGTCCTGTATGGCACCCAGGGTAAGCTGCCGCGGGAAGCTGATGGTGCTGGATTTCATGCGCATGCCCAGCCCCCATTCGCCGTCAATGGCCATCATAAGTGGAACGGGCTCCGCCAGCTTCTGGTACTGATTGATGAGCTCTACCTGCCGCTCCGGTGTGCCCTGGAAAAAGCATAAGCCACCGACCTTATACTTTTTGATTTGTGTTTCTACAGACTGGATGTGTTCCGGGCCAAGGTCAGAATGGGCACGGATCATAAAGAGCTGCCCCAGGCGCTCGGTTTCAGTCATGGTATTGTACACGGAGTCAGCCCAGGCGGTTGCCGGATCAGTTTGCGCTTGTAGCCCGTACCCCATCAGGAGCAGGCAGCATAGAGTCAGTAGTCGGATCATTTCAGGTCGCTTGTTTTAATTGTTTGACTGCATTTTTTCAAGGAAACCGGGGTCGAGTTCCAGTGCTTTATTGCGGTACTGTTGCCCCCGTTGCTGATCGCCGGCGTTGTAGTAGGCGGTGCCCAGGTCAAACCAGGCACTGGGGTTTTGGGGCGCAACTTCGGTCGCTTTGGTAAAGTATTCAATGGCTTTTGGGGTGTTGCCTCGTATACCATGGGCTACGCCCAGCAGACGGATGACTTCGTACTCGTCCGGCATCAGTTCGTAGGCCTTGTTCAGATAAGTGATGGCTTTGTCCACCTGCCCGAGCTGCTCGCCGTAGTATTTGCCGGCATCCTTATAGGTGATGCCCAGGTTGCGGTTGGCATCCCGGTAGTTGGGGTCAATCGACAGGGCATTTTGATAAGCGGCAATGGACTGATCGTAAGCCTGAAGGTAATTGTAGGCGTTGCCCATGAGGAGGTAGGCATTTTTGTAGTTGGGATGGATGCGCACGGCTTCTTCCAGATGCCCGATGGCTTCGCGCAGCATGGCTTCCTTTCGGGTGGCATTCTCCGGTTTGACGGATTGGGTGACAAGCTCGCCGCCTACGGCATTGCGTAGTTTGGCGCTGTTGGGCGAGTATTGAATATCGGTAGTGAAAAGGGTGTAGTTGTCGGCCCAGACCGGGTTGCGGAGCAGCGTTCTCACTCCAAACAAAAGCGCAATGCCAGCTACCACGCCCAGCACCGGTTTGAAGCGGCGGAAGGCTGGAATTTTGCCAGCAGGCGCTCCCTTTACCGCCCAGCGATAGCCCAGCAGTGCCAGCGCCAGGCTGAATCCTACAGAAGGCATAAACAGCAGGCGCTCTGCCATGTGCGTGCCTACCGGAAAGAACAGGTTGGAGACAATAGCCAGGGTAATCAGGTAGAACAGGATGGCAAAGCTCATAGGGTCGCGTTTGGGGAGCCGCCACAGGGCGTAGGCACCCAGCGCCAGATAGAGCAGCAGGCTGAGCATAGCCTCCCAGTCCCCAAAGGTCATGACCCCAATTGCCCGGGGGTAGTAGTCGTGCGTGAGGGTGACGGGTACGAATAACAACTGCAGGTATTTTCCCAGGGAGTATATCACCGTGGCAAAGCGTTCCTGTGCCGTGAAGGCTATATAGCCATTGCCCTGTACTTTGACAAAAGGATTATTCATCATCTCCATGGGCGGATCGCTCAGCCCAAAGCCCAGCACCGAGAACCGAATGGCCAGAAAGGCACCGGCAGCGATGGCAAAGGGCAGGGCCTGTTTGATGATTTCACCGGTCTTTGCGGAAGTGAAAAAGTAGTACGCCAGTGGCGCTACAAATAAAAACATGATGGCATTTTCCTTTGCCATCAGTGCCAGGAAGAAGACTATACCTGCCAGCAGATTGTAAAGTGGTTTCTTATCGAGAAAGGCACGAAGGGAGAGGTATAGCGCCCCAAGGCTGCCCAGCAGGGTGAGGATTTCGTCCCGCCCCTTGACATTTGCTACCACCTCGGTATGTATAGGGTGGACGGCAAACAACAGGCTTGCCGCCAGGGCAATGAAGTACGCCTTCACCTGACCCCGCTGCGGGCGGAACAGCTGCAACAATACCAGGTACAGCAGCACCGTAGTAGCACCGTAGTAGAGCCCGTTGAACAGGTGCCCCACGAAGGGGCTTTCCCCAAAAAACTGTACCTCAATAGCAAACAGGATGAGCGATAGTGGCCGGTAACGCCCCCCCGCCACAAGCGCAGCCTTGCCTTCCTCCTTAAAGAAGCCGAAGAAGGTGTCCTTGCTCAGAATGCCAGGTATGCCGCTGATACCTTCCTTGACAAACATATTGTCGTAGATCACGATGGCATCATCCAGAGCATAACCGTGCCCGAGGGTATTGGCATACAGTAAAAAGCTCAGGGCAAACAAGCCCCAGAGGTGGAGTTTCGAATTGGTAAACCAGGCCGGGTACCCTTTCGGGGCAGTGGCAGGCTGGCTTTTGGTTTGGCGCTCAGGCGTCCTTTTTCCCATGGTCAGTGGTGTCTGCAGTTTGTTGTCCGAGGTAAAATAGAGCTTTTTTGCTAGGCGGAAAAATTAAATCAAGGCATTTCATTACTTGAAAATTGTTGTTGTTACATAATTGATTTGAATCTAATTATCACAGTCAGGCGAGATTTATGAAGATACGCGTGCAAATACAGTGGTTGATTTTATGCCTGAGTTTTGATATTTTTATGCAAAAAAAATAAAAAATGCGTACAAGTATCGAGATAAATGACCAATTGATTCAGCAGGCGCTTGAATTAAGTCAACTAAAGACAAAAAAAGAAGTCGTGAATGAAGCGCTTGAGCAATTCGTGAAAAAGATGAAAAGGCTACGTATGCTTGAGCTCCATGGCAAGGTAGAGTGGGAAGGTAACCTTGATGAGATGCGCAGTATATGAAAAGTAGCGGTGTTTTGGTAGATACCTCTGTATGGATTAGCTATTTAAATGGAGGTGAAGAGCCGGAAGTGGCAGCTTTGATGTCATTGATCAGGCAAGATCAAAAAATAAGTATATGCCCGGTAATTGTTCAGGAAACGCTACAGGGGATTAAATCAGATAGCCAATTTAAACTGGTAAAAGAGAGCTTGCTGTCTTTTGATGTTCTTGAATGGGACCCCATTGAAGCCGCTCTTTCCGGAGCTTTAATTTATCGGACTTTAAGGAAAAAAGGAGTAACTATCAGGAAGTCCAACAACTGTACGATTGCTGCATTTGCAAGAAAATTCGATATGCAAGTCCTGCATATTGACAGAGATTTCGAGATAATGAGCAAAGTTGGTATTATTAGTCAATTTAAACCCTTCTGATTCTAAAATTGATATGAAAGACATCCAAGCCCTCCTGCAACTACTCGACCTGGAACCGATCGAAGAGCATATTTTTCGCGGGCAAAGTGCCAGTATCGGCAGCAAGCGGGTATTCGGCGGACAGGTACTGGCGCAGGCTTTGCAGTCGGCTATCCGCACGGTGCCGGAAGACCGCTTTGTACATTCTCTCCACGCTTATTTTATCCTGCCGGGCGATGTGGCACAACCGATTATTTTTGAAGTGGACCGCATCCGTGACGGGGGCAGTTTTACCACCCGGCGTATCAAAGCCATTCAGAAAGGGCGGGCGATTTTTAACATGTCGGCTTCTTTCCAAAAGCAGCAGGAAGGATTTGACCACCAAATCAGCATGCCCAATGTACAGCCGCCCGATGCACTGATGAACTGGGACGACCTTTTGGAGCAGATGGGCGACCGGCTGCCGGAGGGGATCCGTAAATTCCTGGAAATTTCCCATCCCATTGAATTCCGGCCCGTGGAGCGGGTGCACCCCATGCTAAGTGGCAAGCAACAGCCCATCCGCCACGTATGGATGAAGTCGAAGGGGGCGATGCCTGATCAGGTTACGGCACATCAGGCGGTACTGGCTTACGCTTCTGATTACAATCTGCTGACTACCGCCCTGTTGCCCCACGGTGATCAGGTGTCGAAAACCAAAATTCAAATGGCCAGCCTGGACCACGCCATGTGGTTCCACCGTCCCTTCCGGGCCGATGAATGGCTGCTCTATGCTATCGACAGCCCAAGTGGTTCTAACGCCAGGGGCTTTACGCGGGGCAGTATTTTTAATCAGGAGGGTGTTTTGGTGGCCTCAACCGTTCAGGAGGGGCTGATTCGTCCGGTGGAGGGGTGATTTTTTAGGGAATTGTTTGTCGTCTGTAGGGATGGATGGCTATGTAGATGCAATGCCTGGGGGGCAGGGTATATTCGGCTGCACTTTGCTACCGATTGAGAAGCTTACTCATTTACCATTATCAAAACTTTCTGATATAGTTTTGGACTTATCCTAAATCCAATGTCATAGATTAGTTTATCTAAGATTGGTTTGATATCATTGACATAGTTTTTCGATTTGGCATCTATTAGAATTCCAACCAAACCAGTTATAGTCAAACCATACTCTTCGGCTACCTTTCTACCCTTTCTCTCGTCAATTAACAGCAAATCTGCCTTGTTTTCCAAGGCCAATGCAATCGATTCAGCCTCTCCCGGATCAACTCTCTTCAGTAATTTTTCATAAAGTGGCTTGTTCAAAGTTTCTCTTACTTCAAGCCAGCTGTTTTCTTCAAATAATTGGTCTCTACCCTCTATTCTCAGAAGCTCTTCACTTACTGGTTCAGCCCCCTAAGAATCGGACAAAATTCTATTAGTGAATAATAATCATTCGTGATGGTATTATCTTTGCTCTGCGAGAACACCAACGGTGACGATTGTACCGAAGGTAGTAATGCGTAGGCCTACCATTACGTTTTTAATAATGAGGCCCCATCGAGGGAACCTCATTATTGCGAGGAACACCTGCTGGTTCTGATTACCCGAAGGAACAGTCATAGCGGTGTATCTCTTTCCAAGATAAAACATCCTGAAGACTTAGCCTCAATTTGAACCGAGCTTTCTTTTTATCGAAGGTTTCCATTTCGATTTGGTTATCCTCCCAGAGTGCCCAAAACATACTCGGACTGAGCATCGCTATAGAGCTATGCTGGCGGTGGTTATTGTAAGTCTGGTAGAACTTATTCAACCGGTTTTCCAAGTCTTTGAGCGTATGGAAACAGGCTCCTTTCAAAGAGCTGCCTAAGGTCTTGTGAAAGCTCTCTACGTGGCCATTTTCCTCGGGCGTGTAAGGATGCGTAAAAACCTGATTAAGGTGATTGTCCCGAAAGTATTGTTGGACCATTTTACTGCAAAATTGCTTGCCATTATCATTGCGTATTTCGACGCTGATTTGAGCTTTGAGCAAGTCCGCTGGCTGCAAGTATTTCACGATGACCTGATCCCAGGCATCCTTGATCTGTTCTTGCTTCATGACGTAGCCTACAGCCCAATGTAAGGCAAAGCGGGTAAAAGTATCCAATATCGTCAGGACGTAGGCGTAGCAGGACTTTCCAGCTACCCAGACGTACTTGATATCCATTTCAATGATCCTTAATGGGCCTTGCGGGCATACTCTGCGGTACTGGACAAAATTACGCCCTTTACGTTTTCTGGCCTTACACAAAAGGCCATTTTCCTGTTCCAGCCGGTACACTTTTTTATGGTTGATATACCAACCTCGGACTTGTAAAGTAGCACTCACCAAACGATACCAATTTGGCAAATCTTTATCAGCCAAAATAGAGATAATACCGGTGACTACTTCCTCGTTACTACGACGCGTTAAGAGTTGAGTTACTGGGTCTTTGAACAGTGTCCAATGGGTGGCTTGCTTGCCTACTTTTCGGCCCGTTGGCTGATAGTATAAATCATGGCGGGTAAGCCCCGTTATCGTTAACACTTCCTCCCGCATCAAACCCAGCGACATGTATTGTTTTGCTAACATTACTTTCTCAACTCTGGGTACTTTTTTTTCAATAGCTCATCCTTTAACCGGCTTCTCAGCTGCTCTTCTGCAAGCATGAGCTTGTAATGGACCAGTTCGTTTTCCAGCTCTCGTATCCGGCTCCGGTTGGCCTTAGCTACGCTATGGTCTAAGCCATCAGCACCATCAGCTTGATACTGCTTTTTCCAGTAATAGTACGTTGCAGGGTACACATCATACTTCGCCAAAGTTACTTTGACCCCATAAGCTTTAGCTTCATCCAGAATCTCCAGCTTCTCCTTTTTGCTGAATTTCCGGCCTCTGTTTTCTTGCTTTTCCATATCTAAATCTCTAAAAAAGTTTTTAGACTTTTGTCAGAGTATTTAGGGGGCTGTTACACTTACTTTTTGAGGAACTATAACTCTTTTGAATAACTTTTCCAGGATTTCTAAATATCCGATCTGTTTGAGGTTTGTAATCACAGAGGTATCGCTGACTATTATCATCTGGTTGGTTTTAGGCTCAGGCTAAGAAGCTTTCTTTTGATGGAAAGCTTTCAGATTTTCTAAGTCAGTATCTAGGTCGTTTTCATCATATTTTATGTATATATTCCTTTTTGCTAACTCTCGTTGAAACGAAATATGATCCATGTTTACCAGGTTTTTTGCTTGCCCTATCGACAACCTCTCTGTATCATACAGATGAACGGCTATTTCTACTAATAGCTCATCTGCTGATATTTCTGCAGCTTTTAAGGTCTTTTCAGATATTATCAAGTCCATAAACAATGATTTTCATTGTAATTTAATGCTTTTTAACCACTTGTTCAATAGTGTTTTTAGCCCTTTTGCCTGCGAAGCTACCCCACTGCGTGAAGGTCATCCAGAAAGACCGGATCACTTTCAATGCATCTGCATTCTCTTTCCAAAAAGAGATGTTGGCATTAACCGTTCAGGAGGGGCTGATTCGACCGGTGGAGGGGTGATGCCCGGGTCTACTTTGGACCTGTCCTGGTTGAAGCAACCTTAGTTTTCTTTTCCAAATCAGCCATCAAATTCCCTTAGTCTCATCCCCAACCTGAAAAAACAGCATGCCCGGTTCCTGTCCGGGCAGGACGATGCTGGCCAGGTTCTTCTGGTCGCGGTAGGTATCGAAAAGTACACGGTAGGTCAACTGCAGGGACTCCAGCTTTTCCAGGTTTTCCAATTCCATATAGCACCAAACGGCTGAGAGGTCATCAGAAATTTCCTTACCCCAGAATTTGTAGTCCTGTGGCTTACCATTGACGATTAGCTTGAAGTGCTCGCGCAGGTAGGCTTCGAGGTGGTGCTCGGCTTCAACGGCCTCCCTTGGGGTGCAGAGGAACAGATCGTCGTGCCCCTGTTGCTCCAGCGCCAGCTCCAGGTCATCCAGGAAAATATGCATACTCATCTGCAGCGACTGTGCCTCAGCATCGTATTCCATCAGGCATTTGCTGACATGAAAGTCGTGGGCTTCCAGTGCAGGCTCATTCGAAAACAGCAAGAGTAAGTATAGAAAAACCGTATTCATAGATTCGCGTAATTTATGAGGCGATCCACCTTATCCAAAACGAGTAACCACCCTTTGCAATTACGCTTGCCAACGGGAAAAGTTGATCAGGCACCGCGCACGGCCCTCTCCCAGTTCACACTTTGCTGACCTTTGAGGTAACGGCGCAGGCCGAGAAATACCGAAAGGTTCATGATGAAAAAGTAGTAGGGCACAAAGAGGACCTTCACTTTGAGCTTGCGGTTTTCCAGGAACCAGCCCAGCAGTGCTGCTGCGTAAAAGAGGACCTGCGCCCAGAAGAGCAGGCTGTACAAACCAAAATCAAACAGCCCTTCCTGCAGTGCGAGTGCCAGATTGATCGGAATCAACAGCAGCAACAACAGGGGCGTAAGCGTCCACCGTAGGACCCGGTGAGAAATATACTGGAAGGACAATCTTCCATATTTGAAAATATTCAGCAGCGGCCATAGGCGGATGACCGACTGAATGCCGCCCGCTGAGATCCGGACCTTGCGCTTGAGTTCCTCCTTGACATTGGCAGAAGCCGTCTCAATAGCGTAGGCATTGGGATTGTACTGAATGGTGTAGCCCTGCATGGCTACCCGCAGGGAAATGATGAAGTCGTCGAGGAGGGTGTCTTTCTCCACCTCTTGCCAAAGCGCTGTACGAATGGCGAAGAGTTCTCCGGCCGCGCCCACCACAGAGTACAGCTCGGCATCCCATTTTTTGAGCGTAGACTCGTACTTCCAGTAAATGCCCTCGCCGGCACCGGCAGCAGCATCTGCATCTTTGGAACGAATCCGCTTTTCGCCCGATACACATCCCACCTTGGGGTTTCGGAACAGGCGGACAATTTCCTGAATAGAGTCCTCGCCGAGGTCCGTATTCGCATCCGAAAAGATGACAATGGGGGTTTTGACAAACTGCATGCCCCGGTTCATAGCGGCAATCTTGCCGTTGCGGGCAGGGTTGTGGTGGACTTCGACTCCTTCGTATTGCTGAAGCATGTCGGGCGTGCCATCGTCCGAGCCATCCGTGACCCACATGTGGCTTACTTTTTCCTGTGGATAATTGAGGGATTTGGAGTTGCGGACTTTGGCGTCCACATAGTCCTCCTCGTTATAGGCCGCTACAAAAAGCGTGACCTCCGGCTCATAATCAGCATTGCCTTCGTAGGGGTGGTGCAGCCCCAGCAAGCGCCTCACCTTTACAAGGAAGTACAGCAGAATGCCGTAGCCTACGTAGGTGTAAAAAACAATAAACAGGAATAACCAAAATAGAATTTCAAGAAGTGTCATGGCATATTTGTTGGATTAAACAGCCGATGCCAGCTAAATACCAAAACTATACGGCTGAAAATACCCCTAAAAATAAGCAAATTTGTAATGTATTTGCCCAAATGGATTAATACTTTCTCACAATTGATTATCAGTCCGGAATTGATTATCTTTGGAAATATTAAGCAAATTCCCCTAAGCAGATTTTTTCGAAGCCCTGATACTTTCCGATATCCGATGTCACCTTTTGCCTGCAAACAATGCCTGGTTAGGTTGATCAACGTGGAATGTGGATTGAACAGGCGTGGTTAATTGCACACTTTTAAACAAATACGCACATTGAAACCCTTAGCTCTTTTCCTGTGGCTGCTGCCGTTATGGCTGTTTACTGCCTGTGATTTACAGGTGGCGGGGACTTCTGGAGCAGTATCGCCGCCCGATAAGAAAGTTTACCTCTATAAATCTGATGACACCTTTGTACTCTACAAAGACAACCAATCTTTTCGCATACACGGTGCATCAGGTGACCCCCGCTATATCCGCCAACTGGCAGAAGCAGGGGGGAATTGTTTGCGCGTGTACGACACCCTGGGGCTGGCTCAGGTGCTTGATACCGCATACCGTTACGGGATAGCCATCATTGCTGATCTGCCACTGCCCAAAAGCCAGCATCTTTCCTTCTACCGGGATCAGCAGCAGGTGAAAGCTCAGTTTCATGCCTACCGGGACTTTGTTCGACGGCACAAAGACCACCCTGCGCTTCTGATGTGGATGTTGGGCAACGAGCTCGACTTTCCCTATAAGCCTAACTACACCCCATTTTACCGGGCATATAATGATCTGCTCGCGATGATTCATCAAGTGGATGGGCAGCACCCGGTGGCTACCGCCCTCACGAACTTTCAGCGGCGCACCATTACCAACATCCGGCTCAAAATACCCGATCTGGATCTTTTGGGGATCAATACCTTCGGATTGCTCAAAGACCTGGAGCAGGACATGGCTGATTTTGCCTGGATGTGGGACGGGCCCTACTTTGTCAGTGAATGGAACATCAATGGCTATTGGGAGGTGCCCATGACTGCATGGGGCGCGCCCATTGAGGATGCCGGCTGGAAAAAAGGAGAAGAATTAGTAGAGCGCTTTTACCAGGAAATGCCCTATCATGATCCCCGTTTTCTGGGCAGTTGCCTGTTCTACTGGGGGCATAAGCAGGAGCGGACGGAGACCTGGTTTAATACCTTTACCTACGATGGGATCCCTACAGCCCTTTATGAAGCTTACGAACAGCTGAATGATTGCTCCCTTTCTTACCCTACTGCTCCCGAACTGAAATATATGCTTCTGGACAGCGCCGGTAGTTCTGATTATATTATGCTCCATCCGGGGCAGCTCTACACGGCTCATTTGGTTTTTGACCACCCTCCCGATTCCACCCTGCAAACCCGTTGGAGGCTGCTCGATGAGGACTGGTATTCACTGGAGCTTGATACGGTGGTTCCGGTATTTCAATATGATCATTTGCTGGACACCGCTGGCACGAAAATGGTCCGTTTTCGGGCACCTGCACACGAAGGCCCGTACCGGCTATATGCAACGCTGCATTACCCGGGCAGTATTGCTACCGCGGTCAACACCCCTTTCTATGTTATTGAGTAATGCTTAGCCCTATGATCACCCCGCCTACAAAACTACAGACCTTAATCATGCGAAGCCTGATCCTGATTGGGGTGGCGAGTATGATTTTTCTTTGGTATGAATTGCTCCGCCCGGTACATATCGGGTACCCGCCGCTTTATTGGCTGCTGCTTTTTGCGCTTGTCCTGCTGTGCGGAAAGGTCCTTCACGAGTGGACTTATTATTTCAGCATCAGCGTACCGGAAACGCCGGAAGATCCACCTGAATTCACGGTGGATGTGCTGACCACCTTCGTCGCGGGGGAGCCCTACGAGATGATCGAGGAAACACTGACTGCCATTAAAAACATCCGCTACCCGCACGAAACCTACCTCTGTGATGAAGCTGATGACCCACGCCTTAAAGCTTTTTGTGCGAAGCTGGGGATTCACCACGTGACCCGGGAGAAGAAGATCAATGCCAAAGCAGGCAATATCAATAATGCTTTGCAACAAGCCACCGGAGAAATCTGTCTGGTGCTCGATCCTGACCATGTGCCGCAGCCAGATTTTCTGGACCATATAATTCCTCACTTTGCCGATGAGCGGATCGGTTTCGTGCAGACCGTACAAGCTTACGAGAATATTCATGAGACCCTGATTTCCAAAGGGGCAGCCCAACAGACCTTCCAATTCTATGGGCCTATGATGATGACCATGAATTCCTACGGTACGGTACAGGCAATTGGGGCTAATTGCACTTTTCGCCGAAAGGCACTGGACTCCATTGGCGGGCATGCTGCCGGCCTGGCAGAGGATATGCACACGGCGATGCAGCTACATGCGAAGGGGTGGAAATCAGTCTATGTACCACGAGTACTTGCCCGGGGGTTAGTGCCGTCCACTCTGTCCGCCTATTACAAACAACAGCTGAAGTGGTCGCGGGGTGTCTTTGAGTTGTTGTTTACTACTTATCCGCGGATATTCAGAAAACTGACCTGGCCGCAAAGACTGTACTACGGAGTGCTGCCTGGATACTATTTTCTGAGTACGGCCTATTTTCTCAATTTACTTATTCCGGTTATTGCGCTTTTCTCCGGCCATATGCCTATGCGCATGGATTTGGTGGAGTTTGTGCTGATTGGGCTGCCCTTATTTGTTTCCGGACTGGCAATCCGGCAGTATGCCCAAAACTGGGTGATGGAAGAGCGGGAACGGGGGCTGCATACCGTTGGGGGCTTACTTTTGATCGGAACCTGGTGGATCCACCTCATGGGGCTGATCTTTGCCATCTTGCGCCGGAAGGTGCCCTATGACCCCACTCCCAAAGACAATCAGGAAGCCAACAACTGGCCCCTGAATATCCCCAATCTTATTGCCATCGGGGTATCCCTGGCGGCAGTGATCTACGGGATGAATACACATCCTAATATCTACTATGCTATGATGAGCAGCCTGGCCTTGCTCAATATCAGTATTTTAAGCTTTACCGTCCTGGCGAGCCGGCAGGCGAGCTGGCGCCGCGTCATTGACAGCCGCCGGTCGCTCCGTTTGCTGGATCACCGCATCCGGCAGGTCCGGCGGGCGGTATGGCTTTTCAACCACCGGATATTCGCCCTGATCCGGAAGACTGCTTTTCCGTTGGTGGCCCTCATTTCTATTGGTGCGGTGTGGCTTTTGCAGGACTGGCCGACGTATCGTTTTCAGCTCATCAAGGACAAAACGGTACAGCAATGGGTTCGGGAGGAATACCAGCATAATCCTGTACTTCAGCCGGGATCAGAATTGGATACGCGTCCGGCAGATGCTGCACCGCTGAGTATTCTGAGAACGGCCCAGGTGCTTTATCCTGGTGATATTGCCGTTTTTTCAGCTGTAGAGCCCAGAGCAGGCCGCTGGGCCCTGGCTGACACAACGCACTATGACCGTTTGGATTGGTTCCTGTTGAGGCTGGGGAGTGAGCCGGAAGAATACCGGTTTGCCAAAATGGGCTCTGGTCTTTGGGCAGGGATCGAGGTGCCCGGGCAGATGGATAACTTCAGGGTACTCCTGAAAGCCACACGCAAAGGGGAACGCCCGGTTATTGTGGCTAAACCGCTGAGGACACCATTCCCAAAAGAGCAGGAACAAAGTCTGCTTACACCCGCTCCCATTGCCCCGTCTCCTGATTAAAGCGCTTGATGACCCGGGCCGGGTTGCCTACAGCTACAGAGTAGGGGGGGATGTCCTTGGTGACCACACTGCCTGCACCGACCTGCACGCGCTTTCCAATGCGTACACCAGCCACTACCACGGAGTTGGCGCCAATATGGGCTTCATCCTCGATAATCACTGGTTTGATATCCAAAGGTTGCACGCTGGAGTTTTTGGAGCCATCCTGATAGCCATGGTTGAAGCCCGAAATGAAGACATGCTGCCCCAGCCCGGAGCCATTGCCCATCGTGACCGGGCCGATGACCACACTTCCGATCCCGATACGCACCCGGTTGCCCATGAGAACATCGCCGGAGCCGTTGTTGACGGTGGTGAAATCCTCAATAGTGGTAAGGTCGCCAATTTCGAAGCGGTTCCAGGGGAATACGTCTATGCGGGAACGCCGGCGGATGGTGGAGCCTTTGCCCCGTTTGTGGAAAAAGCGGTTCAGAATATTGCGCACCCACCACCGTGGCCGGGGGTTGCGGTTGGGCGTGATCAGCCAAAGGGCAAACGCTTTGGTCTTGGGGTTGGATTTGATTTTGGAAATGAAGCTCATGGCTGTTTAGTTTGTTGAAGGGGTTAAAGATCGCCCGGGGAGACAGAGTAGTGCCTGGCTGTTGTTCCTGAATGCTGTAGCAGGGACAACCGTGTTGCCACAATTGCCCAAACCGTGGGCCGAATACCTGCCATCATACCATCCTGGGCTCGAATGTGCATATGTATGGGTTTAAGTAGTGGTCGTGGCCGCCTTTTCCTGGCATAGCTCAGTCAGCAACTGATCAAACTCCATGGCTTTTGCCTGCCAGCTGTTTTTTTGTGCAAAGGCTGTACGCGCTTGTATTTGTTCAGGGCTGTCGGTGGCAATGGCTTCCCGAAGCGCAGTTGAAAAGGCTTCAGGTGAATCCGTCTGAGCGGCATAGCCATCAAACTCCGGCAGGTCGGCAAAGACAGTCATGACCACCGGCACGCCCACCGCCAGGTATTCATTAATCTTCAGCGGGTAGATACTGCGGTTGATGTCGTTGACCAGATACGGGATAATGCCCACTTCACAGTCGGCCATCAGCGCCGGGACCTCGTCGGGGCGTACAGGGGGGCGGAAGGTCGCATTGGGATAAGGCTCCAAACGGTCGCGTACGGCCTCATTGCGCAGGCTGCCCACAAATTCAAACTCGAAATCCGGGAGCATTTTGATGGCATACTCAACGGTATCAATATCGAACCGGTGGTCCATGCTGCCCAGGTAACCGACTTTCGGGCGGTTGCCGTAGTCTCGCACTTCCTGCCTGGCAAAGGGCTGGAATGTAGCATAATCTACCCCGTTTTTGACGGTGTAGGTAGCCGGGTTACGAGGCAGTTTCTCCTGCCGTATAAAATCAGAACTGGCGATAATAGCATCCACTGCTTCTGAAAAACGACGGTCTCTTGCAAAAATCCGTTGTCCGTGCCGGCGGGTGCCGATGCCGTCGTAGCAGTAGTACACGTTCAGCTGTTCGTCCAGCTTTCCAATCATAGGCAGGCCATAAAAGGGATTGTAGGCGGTAACCACGATAGCGTCATCAAACCCCAGCTGCCGCATCGCCCGGCGGACGGTCCGCCGGTACTGCCTCGCATTGCGCCGGAAAAGGATTTCAAAAACAGCATCAACCGGAATGAAATCCACCGGTAAGACCGGAGGTACTACCAGGTGATGGACTGTCGTACCGTAGGCCGTTTCGATTTTTTGTACCCTTGGCTTAATGCCCAGCATGCGTTTCACCGGAGCCTGCTGCCGGCCCAGCCAGGTCATGAGTACGTCCTTTACAGTGAATGGGTATTCCACAAAGAGGACTTCCCGTTCCCGGGCGAGGAGAGACATGAGCTGTACCGTAGATTTGGTATAGGCTCCGTGCCAGGTGGTATTCGATATGCAAACGATGGGTGCCTTCTTCATACCACAGTGGTTTTTTGGTGGATGCCCTGATACAGTTCCAGCACCTGCTCGGCCATAGCGCGCCAGGAAAACTGGGCGGCCCGCTTTGGCCCCCGCTCGCTGAGCGATTGATAAAGGGCTTCATCATTCAGCAGCTGCTCTATGGCTGCAGTGATTTCGGCAGGTTGAAAAGGGTCAACCAATAGTGCTTCCCCCCCTGCGACTTCCGGCATGGATGAAGTATTGGAGGTGATGACCGGTACGCCGCAGGCCATGCCTTCCAGGATCGGGATGCCGAAACTCTCCCGAAGGGAGGGGTACAGGAATAGTTTCGCCTGACTAATGATCGCGGGCAGTTCCACATTCGGGACATACCCGGTCAGGTGGATGTAGGCCCGGAGCCCGGGGTGCCCGATATCCCGCAGGATTTGCTGAAGCTTAGCTTCTTCATAATCCAGCATGACCAGGTAGTAGGGTGTCTCCTGTTTGGCATTAAAATCGGCAAAAGCCTTAAGCACGCCGGGGGTGTTCTTCTTGGGGGCGGTGTTGCCCAGGAAAAAGAGGAAACGCTCCGGCAGGCGGTATTTCTCGCGCGCATTCAGGAGCAGGTCCGGGTCTGTAACTTTTCGGAAATGCGGGCTGACACCATTATATACTGCGGTCAGCTTTCCGGGCTTGAGCCCGAAAAACTCATTGATTCGGTCTTTCTCGAAGTTGGATACGGTAATAACGCATTTGCTGCGTTTCAGTACCGGGGGCACTACAAAGCGGCGGTATACATTGCCCAGCCGCTGATACCAGGTGCTGCCTTTTTGGAACAGGCTGAGCTTTTCCATGTAGATGATATCGTGCAGTGTGATCATGAGCGGTACCTTTGAGCGCAAAGGGCCTGTGTTACTGGTACAATGCAGGAGGTCACAGCCCTGCTGACGGGCCGCCCGGGGCAGCGCCCATTGTTCCCAGACCGGATAGCCTCCGGGAGCAGAGAGTTCCACAATCTTAAAGTTGGGAGCTTCGGGGATACAAGTGTTGTCTTCATCCGGTTTGACGAAGATGATGTATTCATTTTCCTGGTCAATCTCCTGAAGGTTTTTGATAAGCTCGAGGGCAACCATATCCATCCCATGCTTTTTGGGGCGGAACAGCCGTTGGCCTTCTATTCCGATTCTCATGCCTTTGGGGTTTTGTCTTCGATCGTGCCGTGCTGGGTGTGGATGAACTTTTTATTGGCGCCCTTGAGCTTGAAGAGCGACAGGGACATCAGCGCGAAGGCACGCGGAAGGGTGAACAATGCCTTGAGGGTGTCAAGGTTATAGAATTTGCGGGGGACGGCCATGCCCATGCCCAGGTAGGTCAGCAACAGCGGCCACCGCCATTCCTGAAAGGATAACGCCAGCCAGGAAGTCTCCGGGAACAACCAGCTGAGGAACAAGTACCCTCCTCCCAGGATGGTCACCATACCCAACAGCAGCACCCGGGGTGGAGAAATCATCTGGTACACCTTATCGGCAAAGTCAATATTGCCCCGCAGCAGGCCGGCAAGCCCCGACCACGCATAGCGCTTGAAGTAAATGAGCTGTGCCGAGAGCCACCGCCGCCGCTGATTGGCAAATACCTCTGACTTTTGCACTTTCTCATCCAGTACAATTGCGTCCGGCAGGTATTCTATGGTTTGCCGGTCGCGCAGCAGCTTGAGTTCGAGTTCCTTGTCAAATCCACCCACTGCTTTTACATTCGCCATCGTTTCTTTGAAGAAGGCGTAGTCAAAGGCCATGCCGGAGCCGATGAGCGCTGAGGACAGTCCCAGCACCCGGTGCCCCTTACGGAAAATCTGGTTGTTGACCTCCTCGCTGACCGCATCCAGGATGGCGAATGGCGTATTGAGGTTCTTAGCTGCCCGGTGCCCCTGTACAATCCAGTAGCCCCGGTCAAAAGCGTCGTTGACTTTGGTCAGGAAGCTGCGCTCCATGAGGTTGTCGGCATCCAGCACCAGCGCAATATCATAGCCATCGCCGATGGTTGCCATAGCGCGATTGAGGGCTTTGGACTTGGTGCTTTTCTCAAAGGAGACCTCCACCAGCCGTATGGGAAGCTCGCGGAGGGCAGAAAGCGTCTGCGGTTGGAAGGAGTCAGCGATGACCACTACATCGTATTGCTCAGCGGGGTAGTCTTGCTGCAGGGCATCTTTCGCTACATCCACAATGACTGCATCCTCCTTGTAGCCGGGGATGAGCACGGCGATTTTTCGCGTAGTGGACTCTGCCGCAAGCTTAGGGCGATAGGGTAGGAGGCTGGCCAGGGCAAAGAGGAAAACGTAAGCGGCCGCAAAGCCAAAGTAAATGAGGAGTGCCCATTCCAGAGCTGATGTAAGGTAAAATAAGTAGTCCATGGTTCTTTGTGTTTAAGTTCGGGCTGCTGCCGTGTGATGGAGATTCCAGGTGATGCCCCGCCAGTAGGCGGAAAGGTGCGCCCACTGCCGTTGCAGCAGGAAGGTCAGGGTATTTTTCGGAATGGAAATCAGGCAGAGGTACAGTATGCTGAAGAGCAAATGCAGGCTGCTGAAATTCCGCCGGGCATAGAGTACCCGGTTACGGGTCAGGTAGTAGGTTTTGAGCGGGCTGTTCTTACCGGTGGAGATTGATTCTTTGTGCAAAATGTAGGAAGCCGGTTGGTAATACGCCTCATACCCTGCCCGGCGAATCATCGCGGCCCAGTCATGCTCCTCGTAGTACAGGAAATAGCCTTCGGGCATCTTACCAATCTCCTCCACTATGCGGCGTGGCACCATCATGGCAGCCCCGTGGATGGACTCGGTTGGCCCGGCCGTGTCGTAGTCCGGCCCATCGGGTTGCCGGTAGCCAATGCTGTTGTTGCGGATGGTCCAGGGGTTCATCGGGGTGTAGCCTGCGTACTGAATGAGGCTGGGGTCCCAGTGAAATTTGATCTTGGGGCTGATAATGCCGATTTCCGGGTGCTTTTGCAGCGTTTCCACGAGCGGCTCCAGAATGCCGGGAGGGACTTCGGTGTCGTTATTGATAAAGAACAGGAACTCCCCCTTTGCTGCATCAATGCCCAGGTTGTTCCCTCCGGCGAAGCCCAGATTCTCAGCGCTTTTGATGAGATGTACCTCCGGGAAGGCTTCTTTAATGAGGTCAGGATTGTCATTAGGCGAAGCATTGTCCACCACGATGACCTCTACCGAAGGATAGGTAAGGCCACGCAGGGACTCCAGCAACTCCAGCGTGACGCCGGACTCGTTGTAGTTGATAGTGATTATTGAAACAAGTGGTTGTGCATACATGTCTCGTTGGGGTTTTTATGGTTCTGCTGTTGCTGTAGCTTTTTCTGCCTGTGCTTCCTCGTCCATCCGGGTTGAAAGGAACATGAAAGCCATGCTGGCATAGATCATGGGCCCGGTGGGGAATTGCCCCAGTACGCCATTGCCATAGGAAGCGACCATGACACCAAACATACCGCAGGCCATAGCCGTGGTGGTCCCGCGTATCCAGTCGTCCCTGATTTTGAACATCGCCAGATAGCAGGCCTTGCCCAGGATATAAAACAAGACGCCAAGGTGTAACAAAAGCCCCACAATGCCCAGCTCTGCCCAAATCATCACATACCAGCTGTCGGTAGGGGTATTGGCCAGGAAGGTATTGGGGCTAAACCGGCGGCCCCAGTTGCCTGAGGAGCCGATGCCCCCTCCTATGGGCCGGGAAGCCAGATAGCTTTTGAGCTTCCGTTGGTTTTCCAGTCGTACCTGCAGGGATTTGTCCTCCGGGTCGAAGGCGGTGCGCATACGCCTGATCTGATCGATATTATTGCCAATCGTCGTGTACTTGAAGAAGCCGATGAAGGCAATTCCCATAATAGCGCCGATGACCATTACATAGATATTCTTTTTGAGCACAAAGTACAGGGCGCCACCCATGATGGGGACAGCAATAGCTCCACGGGTACCGGAGATGAACATGCCATAAATGCCGCCCAGGGCAACCACGATGTAGAAAACCCGGAGCCAGAAATTCCGGTTTTGCGCCAGCGCCAGTATCCCAAACACGACTCCTGCATGAGCCTGAGCGCCCCCAAACTGCCCGGCATCGGAGTAGAAAGAGAAGACCCGCAGTTTGCCAAACAAAATATGCGTCTCAGCGGCCCCTTTATCCAGCCAGGCCTGCTCGAAAGGGTCGGGGCCAAGGACGAGTTGCTGTGCTCCTTTCAAAGTACCCAGAAAGGACATGATGCCCCAAATGATGAAGAAGCCATGCATGTGCTGCCGTTTATCAAAAATGATGAGGATGAGCGGGATGATCAGCAGCATATAAAGCCCCAGCCCGCGCATGGCATAAAACCAGGCCGCCCGGCTGGCTGCTTCCGGGTTGACAATTTGGAACAGCAGGTAGCCATACCAGATAAAGGCGACCAGGGTAATGTCGCTTTTAGCTTTTTCCCAGGGCACATCCTGATGAAAGGTTTTGAAGAACAGCGAGCCGTACATGAGGAAAAGCACCCCGTCAATCGTCAGCCCCCACTGGGCGGGCACATACCGGCTGGCCCCCAGGATGACAAAGGCCTGGAAGAACAGGGTGTAGAACCCGATTTGGGGGTAAAGCATAACCGCAAGGACAAACGAGATCACAATGGGCAGGGCTATGCCCAGAATGCCAATCGATAACCCTTTAGTAGCGATACCATAGGCCATGACCAGTTGTACCCCCAGCATGATTAGTATGGGTATGGGCTTCTGCAGCCAGCTGGCGCCACTCACTTTTTTGTAGACCTCGCTGCTCATACGGCTAAAAAGCTTTTGAGGTTCTTAAAAAAAGCGAGCCCTTCGGTCCAGATGTACCTGGATTGCACCTGCAGCTCCCGCTTCAACTCCCGCATGCCGATGCCGATACCAATCATTGTGAATACAATGGTTCCGATAGCGACCACCTCCAGAGACTGGAATACAAAAACCCCAATGAGGTCAATTACAACGTTGGCGATTGTCATCACCACTACCTTTTGCAGGTTCACTTTAGGGCGGTTGATGCTATCCAGGGCTACACCGGAGAAGCGGTCGATGGGCAACAGCAGCGTATAAAGCGTAAAAATCCGGAAAATCAAAGTGACCTGTGGGAGGCTGTCTGCGTAATTGCTGCCGCCCAGAAAGAGGATTAAAGGCTCAGCCAGGATGAAACAGAGCACAGCCACCGGTATAAAAAGCAGGGTCACGGCACCGGTATACCCATAGAATATCTTGCGCACACCAGCCATATCTTCCTCATGGTACCGTTTGGCCATCCGGGGATAAGCGGTCATGGTAAAGCTGCGCAGTGGGATACCCAGCAGGTCGGTCAGCTTGAGCGGAATCGCGTAGAGGGCTACTGCGGTAGAACCCATTACGGGGCTCAGGCCAATGATAAAGGTGTCTGCACTTTTGAGGAGGCTGGAGCCAACCAGTGTCCCCATAGAGTATTTGCCAAAGTCGATGAGTTCTTTTTGGATCGGTCGCGTGGCTTTGCCCAGGTAAGCCATCCCATCCCATTTGGCAAAAGCCGTCCAAAGGCTGGCCAGCACGTTGCAGGCGAGGTGGGCGTAGAGGATTTCCATCAAGCCCCACTTGAAATACAAACCATTGGCAGCCAGGAAAAGGACAAAACTGCCCGTTGCCGCCAGGCGTACGTACATCATGCGGCGGAACTGCTGCTCGGCCTGGAATAGGGAGGTGGCGTTGTTCCAGTTCATATTGAACAGGGCAAGAATGGGGTACCACTGGAGGAACAATAGATAGCCCCGGCTGATACCCGTACCCGCCTGTTGTGCCCAGAAGGCGAGCGGCCAGCAAACCAAGGCTACAGCACCTAAGAGCCAGAGGTTAATCCGGAAGCTTGTGCCCATGATGGCCCATTGCTTTTCTTCGGCCGCACCAGATAACAGGCGGACGGCTGAGGTCTTAGTCAGCCCAAACCGCAACAAATCAATAAAAGAAGCCAGTGCTACGTACAGTACCCAGTCCCCGAAAGCGGCCTTATCCAGCTGACGGGCCAGCAGCATGAAGCTCGCCAGGCCAGCTGCCGCAACAGACACATTGCTGATCAGAGAAGACATGTTCTTCTCAAAAAGCACCTTTTTTATGATGGAAACGAGCCTCATAGTTTTCGTTTTGAGAAGAACCGAAGCCGGAGTGCATTCTTAATAAACCGCCGCACCCAGGTCCGACGGCGGGGCAGATCGCCCAGCACAGACTCCATCTCCAGTAATTCGACACCATTGAGGATGACACTGGGCTCCGGCTCCGGCGCAATTTCCCGGAACACCTTCATCGCGTTTTTGTCAGCTTCGCTCCAGGGGCGGTTGGCGCGTACGACCAGGTAAACGTGGTCTGCTTCGTGAAAGAGCTTGACCGGGAAGGCCTTTGAAATGATGGGGGGAGCTTCCACAAAGATGAAATCGTACGTGCTCAGCTGCTCAGGGCTGAGGTCCGGATTGAGCTCGGAAAGCCGTTCTTTAGCATACAGCTTACTGTCTGAGGGGAACTCCCGGTGGTCGTAGGCCCCTTCCTCCATAGAGTATTCTTTGTTTTCAGGGGTGAGGAACAGAGTGCGGTAGCTCATTCCAGCCAGCTTATTGAGCAAGCGGTGCCCGATGAAAGTCTTACCGTCATTTTTCTGGGTAGAGATGAAAAAGTTGACGGAAGGGGCCTCGGGGTTGGCTTCCTTTTCCCGGTCGGCGAAAGCCACATTAAGCAGTATAGCATCCGTAGCCCGGTCCTTGAGGTAGTCCACGTCAATACGTCGGCTCCGGCGTGTCAGCTTGGGGTAGATGGCTGTAACCGGCAGTCCGATTTTCTTTTCTGCCCGGCGGGCGTCCTTGATGTTGGTATCCAGGAACTCCAAAAGCAGGATCGTAAAAGCCGTAAGCGCAAAGCCCATGACCCCGGCTGCAGCAACCAGGATTTTCCGTTTACTGGGTTTGGGTATGAGCGGATAGTAGGCCGGCTCAGCAATCGTATAGTTAGACTTCATCTCGATACTCTGCTGCTTGAGCTTAGCCAGCCCCAGGCTGTGAAGGATGCTGAGGTATTCCCGTTCGGCTACGTCGATTTTGCGCTCCAACCGCTTCATTTCGGCGCCGAGTGGGGAGAAGGTGGCGTAGAGCTCTTCAAATTCTTCCCGTTTTTCTTCAAACACCTTGATCTGGGCTTCCTTGCGCTCCACCTCCATGACGGTGTTAAGCCAGTTGTCCAGGATGGAAGTGGAAGGCAGCCCGTTTTGGTCAATATCGGCCCGGTAGAGGGTATCGATGACCGCGCCCAGCTTGCGTTCCAGAGAATCGGCTCTTAATTGCAGCTGATAAATACGTTGAGCATTAGATTCCCGTTTCAGGGAGTCTTCAGGAGGCGTGATTTCCAGCATAGCAATCTGGAAATTCGCCTCGGCAAGTTCGTCCCGGGTATCCAGGACCGCCTGACTGGTTAGCCGTTGTTTTTGGCGGAGCTCCATACGGCCTTCCAGGTTTTTGAGAATAGCCTTGGCGCCGTGGTAGTTGGTGAGGACATTTTGGTACTCCAGCTCCGTATGCTCCCGCTGGGAGGCGATGTGCTTTGTCTGCTCGTAATAATTGATGATATTATGAGTCTTGTTGAAGGCTTGCATATTGCCTTCAGCTATGCGCAGTTCTTCTGCTGCGTGCTGTAGTTGTGCCTGAAAGTACTTGACGACCTCATCTGAGTTATTGACTTTGATCTCGGTATTAAAGACGGTAAAGACCTCCACCAGGATGCGCAGGGTATTCTGGCAGATGCCGGGGTCTTCGGTTTCATATCCCAGTTCAATGAAATCGCTGTTGGAGAGCCGTTTGACCCATATTTTAGCCCCGATTTTTTCATAGCTGTAATCGGGGTGCCGGAGGTTGATGAGCTCGTGCAGGAAGTTTTCCGTACTCATATTCATATAATTCCGGAACCGTTGCAAATTTCCTGCATAATCACCGGGTTTGGCCAGCGCTTTTACCTCTTCCGGCACAATCCTCATCAAGGCATAGTATTTTTCCCGTCCGATAATCATAGGGTCAGGCTCTGTGAGGGTCATATGCTGTGCGAATAGCCGTAGCCCTACTTCAGACAGGGTGCGTTTGGACTCAACGATATTGATGAGGTTGTCAAAAGCGGTATTGGCTGCCCGGTAATCGAAGCGCTGATTGTCCAGCTCAATAGAAGCCCCGGAGGCAATGCCCGTATAAATTTTGACTGTAGAGTAGTAGGATTTGGACTCATCCTGCGTTAAGTAAAAGACGAGACCTGCCAGTAACACCGGTACCATGATAAGGAGGTGCAGGTGTCTTAGAAAAAGCCGTACGAAAAATAGCAGGTTAAACTTCAATGCTTTACAGGTTTAATTTTACGCCTGTGGTTTCTTCCAGTAATAAATAAGCGGTAACGAATTCAATTTTTCGGGTCTCAAGTGCTTCCATGGCATTGATCAGCATATCCTGCACGCGGGTGTAGTCCCCCACGGTGATCAGCCCATCGGTGAATTCCCGTTCGGTGCGTTTGGCTTGTAAGTTGATGGTTTGCAGTCGGTTGTTGGAAATGAGCAGTAGCCGGTGTGCCTGTACCACGGCCTGGTACTGCGCGATGACAAGTTTGCGCAACTCAATAGCCTGGAACTGCCGCCGGTATCGGACCTGCTCCTGCTCTATTTTGGTAGCCTGGATCTCATTGCTGCGGTTGATAGGCGTGAACAGGGGCATCTTGAAAAAGGCTCCTACCGTGTAGCGGTTCTGAGAGGAGGTGGTAGTTGCGACCCCTACCGGTGCATCCGGGTTCACGGTGAGGGCATCGAACTGCCCGTAGCTCCAGCCCAGGTTGACCCCAAGGTGCCGCATCCAGTCGCGTCGTTGTGATTGCTCAGCCAGTTTGGCGAGTACCAGATTGGCATCCTGTTCTTTAAGGAGCGGAGAATACTGCTCTGCGGCCTGCAGGAGTGTGTCCAAAGGCGGGAGCCTATCGGTAATGTCGTTGCTGGCCAGGCTCCGCTCGATAAAGGCTTGCTGGCTTTGGGCAAGCAAGGCGGCCGGCCATGCTAAACAAGTAATTAAAAGTAGTATTGCAGGGAGTCGAATCATACATTTTCCTTTTGAAAAACAGCAGGTATTGTACGGAGAATAATCCACATGTCCTTCCAAAATGCATACTTGCTGTTGGCAATCTCCACGTACTTATTATCCAGTTCCTTTCGTTCTTCCGGCGACATTTTTGAAGTACGGCCTCTGGCTTCCACCTGCCAAAGCCCGGTAATGCCTGCGGGCCCGTTAAAGCGCTTGATCCAGTCATCGGTGGTCAGTAGTTCGGCTTCGTAGAGGGGTAGGGGGCGGTTGCCAACGATGGACATGTCTCCTTTCAGCACATTGATAAGTTGTGGGAGCTCGTCAATACTCAGCTTGCGGATGATATGCCCCACCTTCGTAATTCTGGGGTCATTGTCAAACTTAACGAAAGCGCGGGCCTGCTCCTGTTTTTTACTCCGTAAGTGAGCCTGCTCATCCACACGTATATCATCCCCGTAGAGGGTGGCGCCTCCTGAGGCGGCGACCTTTTGCTCCTGTGGCTCAGCGACCACTTCCTCTTCTTCGCTATTGTATTGATTGAGGTGTTGGAATTCCTTCAGCCGTTTGTCCGCATCCGGGTACATGGACCGCAGTTTCAGGAAATTGAAAATTTTGTAGCCAGTTCCCACCCGCTTGGAAATGTAATAGACTTTCCCTTTGGACTCCAGCCGTATAGCCAGGATAGTGATCAGCAGGAGGGGCGAAAGGACAATCAAGGCCGTAAGCGCCACAAAAATATCGAAAGACCGTTTGAGAAAGCCAATTTTGTACTCTTCCAGTTGGGAGGTAGTACCAGATTGCCCGGAAGCGGCTGAGCTCATGACGGTCTTCAGCTGGGCAAGCCGGCGTAGGCGGCCGAGTAGCTGCTCAGGGTCAAGTGGTTTGGCGTAGAAGTCATCCACCTTGGCATCCATAGCTTCTCTGATCTGCTCTTTGGTCCGCTCCGGTGCAACCACGATGTAAGGGGTTTTGCGTTGCGGATCGAAGTTCTGGACGAAATATTTGTAGTACCCCGGACCGGTGCGGCCGGGCAGCTGGTACTCTGCAATAATACCGTCAAGGTGTGGGCGGCTTTGAAGCCAGGCGCTTGCCCGGAGCGGGTTGGGCTCCTGATGGATGTCCAGCCCGGCTTCCTGCCGGAGCAGGGTCTCTGTAAGTTTGAGGTCATCGCCGATGTAAAGAAGATGCATAATTGTCCGTTTGGGTTACTAAATCTACCGTATCGTTAAGACTTTGCTTGCTATTTGAGCGCCTTTTCGATCCTGATCAGCAGCTCCTCCGGATTGAAGGGCTTCATCATGTAATCATCAGCGCCCAGTTTCAGGCATTTGATGCGGTCCTCAGAACTGTCAAGGCTGCTGAGGATGATGATGGGGATATCTGAGAAAAAGCCGCTTTCCCGTACGGCCTGAATGAGCTCAAAGCCTGACATTTGCGGCATTTCAAGATCAGAAATAATGAGATCTGGTAAGTTGCCATCTTGTAAATACGCCATGGCTTCCACACCGTTAGACCTGGACTCTACGTCATAGCTTTGCTTGAGTAATTGAACGATCAGGTCGCTGATTGATGATTTGTCATCCACCACAAGGATTTTTTTCATGGTATTCCGAAAGTTGGTAGTTGATTAAATGAATTAAAGGTTCTACGCTGCGCCTTGGCTTTGCAGGGGGCAGGGTAGGCAACGGTCTGGGAGAAAAAACAGTGGATTGTTTATCGTAATTAAAAACAGTACAGCCGGGAAATCAGTCGCTGGGAAAGATTCTGGCCTACAGTAAGTCTAAAGGAAGCTTAATGGACTGTAAGTTTGTTTGGGCTTACCTCTGGCCAGTGTTGTTTTTGTGTTTTGAGTCTTCCGGACAAAGGAAAACTCTTAAGAATTAAAGATAGCGATAAATCCTAATAAATTCCTTTTCACGTGTCACAAATTTACGAAACTTGAAAAAAATGCAGGTCAAAATTAAATTGCTGCCGGATAAACATAAAAAAATAAAGTATATTTACTGGTGCTAATGCGTTTTGTGTTCAGAAATCAGCGCAATTCGTGACCGCCTGAGCCAGTTAAGCAAGGGGGGCTTCTGTCCTCCCTGCGTCAACGCCCCAGGCCGCTTTTCCGGTTCTGGCATTATCTTGTATCTGATCCACCTGCCGGCTCTTCCCAAAAACTTAACTTATTGGCAAACGACGAAAAATTAAATACCCGGATTGGTATAGTTTCAGGGTATTGTGCATAATTCTCACTTTCCTAAAGAAGCGGAACCTGCCTAAGGCGGGTCTGATACAAAGGAGAAAGGATGGTGAAGTGGCCCTGTTCAGAGAAGAATGCCTGAAGGCGCTTATTCTCTGAATGAGGGCAATCGCCATGCTATACTTCTTAAGAAACGGTTTTTGGTGAACAATTTCACCTTCGCCGGGCAGCCCAATAGAGCTTGGGTTTGCCCGGTTTTTATCTAAAGTTTTGATATTCAATAAATAACAATGTGTATTGAATGCCAGTGAAAGGACAATAAGCTGCACATTTAGCCAGTCAAAAGTGGCAGGGTTTTAAATATTTACCTATTTTTGTGACAACTAAACCGGTAAGTCCTGTGCCGGTTCCGTAACCTACAATCGGATAGAATACCCCCCTGCCCCGAGCAGGATATTCTCTATTTAAACAAAACTTTAGATGTGAGCCCCGGCTCGCGCCTAACGCCCTTTACAAATCTCATTAAGTTTCCAGCGTATGGTTGTCGCAGTGCGATGAGCAAACTAAATATTTTGTACTCCTTTGCACCATCTTGCGTCTCAATAAAAAATTGGCGCAGATTTTGATGTAAGTAGTTGTACAAGCACTGTGACCCTGCAACTGGATGTAGCCAAACGCACCTTTACGGCGCTGAGTAACTGCTTTCGCGACATCAAAGCCCGTACAAAGGTGGTTGAATGCTTCAGCCAGCTTCATTATCAGAGTATTCAAATTTTAATCGCATGAGACATAGCTACACCCACTTCAATGTAGTGAACCGTTTAGCCCACATTATTAACCTCAAGGTCCTGCCGGTAATATTGCTGGGGTCCTTCTTCTCTTTTTCTGCTCTGGCCCAAAATCAGTGTGCCCTTTCCATCGATGATGTTGAGGTAAACTGTACGTTTCAGAATGGGGGCAATACTTTCGATGTGACAGTGCTCTTTTCCTGGGAGGGTATAGGTGGAAACGAATTGGACATCACGGTAGCCGGTCAAACGCAGACCTACGCTATTAGTGCCACGGATGGGAACGGCGAGCTGGGTGGTTTTACATTATCAGCACCTGGGTCAGCCTATCCGGTTATGCTTAGCGATGGCTCAGGATGTCAGGTTCTTGATGAGGTGTCAGCTATTGCCTGTACGCCTCCATGCACCGGTGAGCCGGATGAAATTGGCGGCCTGGTGTGGGAAGACCTGGACTACAACGGCGCGTTCGGTGCCGAACCGGGCCTGCCCAACGTCAAAGTAGAGGCCTACGATTGCAATGGCGAACTGGCAGGCACTGCCTACTCGAATGCAGATGGGGTCTGGGCCATTCCAAACCTTAATGCTGAAGAGGACTACCGTATTGAGTTTACAGCTCAGAGTCTTCAGGGAGTAGGGTTCTCTATGGTTGGGAATGATAATGTCTCGGATGTGCGCTTTGCTCAGCCCGGGGACTGTACTATCCTGGCAGGGTTTACTCCACAGGTTGTCGAGGAGGATTGTGAGAACCCGGACAACTACGGTAATATTTGTATTGAAAACTTTAATATTCTGGACTGGGCAGATTATGCAGATGGGGCAAACCCATTCCCACTGCCGCCTTATTCCAAAACAATAGGCGGGGATGAAATATCCTGTGCGATTGCTTCGGCAGATGGCACCCCCTACACCCACCGTGTCATTCATGAAATGCTGGGTGGAGAGGAAGTCTTCTATTCTCTGGAGATGGACGCTGACAGTCATGATGGCAATGATCCCAGAGATGTGGGCGTTGTCTTTTCTTTTGACCGCCCCGTACAGCGCCTGGTTTTTCAGGTATTAGATATTGACATTACCGGTAATGCAATTGACCGGGTCGCTATTCAGGGTTCTCTGTCTGGTGTGCCGGTGGGTATGAATATGGACGACACCTTCGTAGGGGTTCATGTCAATCAGCTTGGCGATGGCATCTTTGAAGGCACCACCACTGTGAGTGATGCCTCAACCTCAGGCAACGTTACCGTACACTTTACCGACCCCGTTGACCAGGTGGCGATTAACTTCTCTGCAATTGGCGCTGCAGTGGACGATCCGGGGCTGCAAATGATCGGCCTTGGCAAAATACAGTGGTGCGAAGACCCTGTGCCCATTGCGCCACAGTGCGCCCGTATTATGGATTGGCATCAGTTTGGAGACAATAACGCCAACCCGATGCCCCACACTATCGGAGGGTCTATACTGGATGTTGTTAACGAAGACCCTGCAGGTGTGGCTACCCCGGCCGGATTTATGGTTGACAGTGACCTGTCTCCACTGGGAGGTACCCGTGGGTTCTGGGCACTGGGTATGGATGCTGAGGTTGCCGGACAGTACGTACAGAGCAGTTTTACATTCGGTATTCCGGTAGATGATTTGAGCTTCTCTGTGCTGGGCATTGATCAGCTGGAAGGGGCTTATCAGGATAAGGTAAGCGTTCATGGCTTCCTGCATGGTACAGAAGTACCCCTTTCCCTAAACGATATCACGCCGTACTCCGGTATGTATAACAATCAGGTAGCTCTCCTGAACGCCAACGAATATGAGTCACAGGGTATGATGCTTGGCGCATCGGATCCCAGTGGTAACTTATGGGTGTATTTTGCGGAGAAAGTAGATTCTGTAGTCGTTCGTCTGGAAACAGGGGCACAAAGCCCACAAAACCCTGCCCCTCAGATGGTAGGTGTGAGTGACTTTATGTTCTGCATTTGCCGCCCGGCACCCATTCAGCTTGGCGATTATGTTTGGGCTGATAAGAATGCGAATGGGGTGCAGGATGCCTGCGAAGTGCCTGTCAAGGCTATGCCAATCAGCCTTTATGATGGCAGCGGCACCCTGCTGGCCACCACTACTTCGGGTGCGGATGGGCATTATCACTTCACAAAGCACGGTACACAGGGCGAAAACTGGTTGCTGGAAACTCAGGTGCTGCCTCAAACCCAATACTACATCGTATTCGGAAATGATGCCAATAACCCTGAGAATCAGTTTGTCGTAGCCAGCGGAAAAACCTATGCAGCAACCGGCAAGTTGGGCGGTTCTTCTTTGCATGATTCTAATCCCGATCCTGAAGTTTTATCTGACAATATGCCAGGAGGTATACCCGATGGGCTACCTTATATCGCTTACTCCACGGGTGAAGCCGGAGTGATGAATGCTTCGCTTGATGCCGGCTTCCAGGAAGTCCTCTTTGACTTGTCTCTGAAGAAAGAACTGGATACCGTGCTGACGCCTCCTCCGTTTACACCGGGCCAGCTGGTGAAATATAATATTACCGTTTACAATGAAGGTATGCTCAGCACTACCTTCCTCAGGGTTGTTGATTATGCTCCCGCCGGGCTCAATATGGAAGACGGCGGGCAGTACCATGTGTCCGGCAACCTCTTTCAGTTGCCTAATCTGGCACCTGGCGATTCGGTGACCATGAGCGTAACCTACCGCATTGATAATGCCTTTACCGGAGAAACCATTGTCAACGCTGCGGAGATTGCTCAGGTCAACAACGCTATGAATTATACCGATGCTGATTCCACACCTGACTTTATCAACGGGAACGATGATAACGAGGATGACTACAGTACCGTAGAGATATCCGTAAATCCGGCCTTGATTTTTGACCTCAGCCTGGACAAAAGAGTCGTGGGTAACGGGCCTTTCGAACCCGGCCAGGATGTGACTTTCGAAATTACAGTAAAGAATGAAGGTATCCTGCTGGCAGAAAATGTGGTCGTACAGGACTACACTCCCAATGGGCTTATCCTGAACGATACGGACTGGGAAACCGATAACGGCGTGGCAGTTCTCAAAGAAGAAATTGTGGAAATTGAGCCCGGACAATCCGCAACAGTACAGGTCACCTTTACTATTGATCCATTTTTCACTGGCAGTTCCATCGTGAACTCTGCAGAAGTACTGAGCTTCTATAACTTCCCATGGACGGATGATCAGGATTCCTCTCCGGATAACAACAACCCGGAGGAAGATGATCAGGACGAAGTATTGCTTGTCATACAGCCGTCCTTTGACCTTGCTCTGCATAAAAATGTGGTCAGCTACGGCCCCTACGAGCCTGGCGACCTGGTAACCTTTGAATTTGAGGTGACCAATCAGGGCTCCATTATGGCAACGAGCGTCCAAATCAACGAGCAGGTCCCCAATGGCCTGACACTGGAAGACTCGGATTGGGAAATGGTGACGCCTTCACGCGCGAATCTGGTTGCACCTATCCCCCTTGTAATGCCGGGCGCAACAGAAACCGTAGAGGTGACCTTCCGGATTAACAATAACTTCAGCGGCGTAAGCATCATCAACTATGGTGAAATTGCTTCCTATGACGACATGAACGTCCATCCTGACGGAGATTCCACGCCAGCCAACGGCAGTACGCAGGAAGACGATGATGATACGGCGGTCGTTCCTGTGGAACAGCCCATGCCGGTATTCGACCTCTCTCTGACCAAGCAAATCAATGAAGAGGTGAACCCGGGCCCATTCCTGCCAGGCCAGACCGTCGCATTCGATATTACCGTCACTAATGAAGGTAACCTGGCTGCTACTGGCGTGCAGATTGTCGATTATGTGCCCAACTTCCTGACCCTGACCAGCAATACCTGGATGTCAATGATGAGCTCGGCTACACTGGCACAGCCCATTCCAACGATAGCGCCGGGTGAATCGGTTACCCGTACCATTACCTTTATGATTGACGCAGGTGCACCTGAGGGCGCCATTGTCAATAATGCGGAAATCGCTGCGGCTTCTAATGCCATGGGCATGTGGGATACGGATTCCACACCATTTAATGGAATAGACAACGGCGAAGACGACACGGACAGCGCGGCATTAGAAGTTGGCGGAGAAGCCGAAAACTTCGACCTCGAACTCAATAAATCCGTGAATTCTTCCCTGACACCTGGCCCTTATGAGCCTGGCGATCAGGTTACGTATACTATTACAGTGGAGAATACCGGTTCTCTTGAAGCAACAGGCGTTCAAATTAAAGATACTTATCCATCGAGCCTGGTACCAAACGATGCCAACTGGACTTTTAATAACGGTATAGCCACGCTGAATACTCCGATTTCGAGTATCCCGGTAGATGGCAGCGTTAGTGTGAATATTACCTTTACGATTGATGACCACTTTACGGGTACATCGATCAATAACGTTGCTGAGATACAAACTGCGTCCAATAACTCACAGCTGCCGGACGATGACTCCACACCTAATAATGGTGTCAGTGCAGAAGATGATCAGGATAACGCTCTGATTACAGTGGTGCAGAACTACGATTTGGCGCTGACTAAAACAGTAGTGACTGCTGGCCCGTTTGAAGCCGGGCAGTACGTGACCTATAACCTTAATGTGATCAACCAGGGTAATATTACCGGTACAGATATTCAACTGTATGATTATTATCCTTTCAACCACATGACACTGGCGGATAATGACTGGGAGCCGGTTCAGGGCAATATTCTGCGCCTGAAAACGCCTATTGCAAGTCTGGCTCCGGGCGCCTCGGTTTCTGTGCCGATTACCTTCCAGATTGATGCGGATGTAGACTGTGGCGAAGTGCTGACCAACTGTGCTGAAATTGCCGGCGACAGCACCCCGCAACCCGATGTGGATTCTCACCCGGCAGATGGCAGCCATGATCAGGATGACGATGATGCTGTTGATATTACAGTTAGCTGCCTGCAGAACTTTGACCTGGCTCTGGAGAAAACAGTACTGGGCAGCAGCAACCTGTCTCCGGGCTCATCGGTTACTTTCCGTATCGAGATTACCAACGAAGGCGACCTGACGGCTCAGAATATCGAAGTCGTCGACTACGTTCCGCAAGGGCTGGTCGTTATCGATCCGGACTGGACCAACAACGGCGGCGTTGCTTCCCTAAACAATAACATATCCAGTCTTGCTCCCGGTGCTTCTGTAACCGTGGATATCGATATGGCGATTATTGCTTCATTCACAGGGGCGACGATAATTAACTACGCTGAGATTGCCGGCGCTACTAATAATGCCGGTGCACAGGACTCCGACTCCACCCCCGGCAACGGTGCCAATGCGCCAAACGAGGATGATTATGATGGCGCGGTCATCAGCCTGCAGCAACAGACTTTTGACCTGGCGCTCAGCAAATCCCTCAACAGTAGTGTAACCCCTGGCCCGTTTGAGCCAGGCGATGCGGTTACCTTTAATATTTCTGTGGCCAATCAGGGTAGCATTACAGCTCAGAATATTCAGCTTCGGGAGTACATCCCGTCCGGCCTTACTCTTATCGACCCGGACTGGACAGCAGTGGGTTCAGTGGCAGAGCTGAACGTGCCTATTGCCAGCCTTGCACCGGGCGCCACCACCACACTGAGTGTGGACTTTGAAATTAATGCCTCCTTTTCAGGGACTTCTCTGACCAACTTCGCAGAAGTAGGCAGTGCTTTCAATACTTTAGGAATCGATGACCAGGACTCTACACCGGGCAACGGTAGCATGGGAAGCAATGAGGACGACTACGATGGCGCGACCATCTCCGTTCTGCAACAAAACTTCGACCTGGCGCTTTCCAAGTCAGTCAATACCAGCCTGACCCCTGGTCCGTTTATGCCGGGCAGCCCCGTCACTTTCACCATCACCGTGATTAATCAGGGCAGTATGACAGCGCAGACCATTCAGCTGCGCGACTATATGCCACTTGGGCTGGTACTGGCAGATAACGACTGGACGCAGAATGGTTCCACGGCTATTTTCAACAACGCCATTACGAACCTTGCTCCCGGGCAGTCTGCTTCTGTAGACATCTCCTTTACAGTATCTACAGCCTTCACCGGTTCAATTATTAATAATAATGCAGAAATCGGCGCCTTTACCAATGACCTTGGTATAGGTGACGCAGACTCCACACCGGCTAACGGCGCTGCCGGCTCCGGTGAGGATGATTACGACAACGCGATTATCAACGTCATCAGCAGCGTTCAGGAGTTTGACCTGGCCTTATCCAAAAACCTCAATACCAGCCTTACCCCCGGGCCATTCCTGCCGGGCAGTACGGTGACCTTTAGCATTACTGTGTTGAACGAGGGGGATATCAACGCCCAAAACGTACAGATCCGGGATTACATTCCACTTGGACTTGTGCTGGCAGACAGTGACTGGTCACAGATTGGTTCTTATGCACAGCTTGATGTGCCTATTGCCAGCCTGCCTGCCGGTGCCTCAGCGACCCGAAATATCACCTTTACTGTTTCCGGAAGTTTCACTGGCACTGGTATTACCAACTTCGCAGAAATAGGTTCGGCCAGCAATACCGGAGGCTTTACGGATGTCGACTCCACACCGGGCAACGGTAGCTCCGGCAATAATGAGGATGACTTCGACGGGGCTTTCATCAATGTCTCTCAGGAAGATGACCCGGTATTTGACTTGTCGCTTGAAAAGGCTATTGATGTGAATGCTACGCCCGGCCCTTATCAGCCTGGCAACCTCGTGAGGTTCGTTATTACGGTGACGAATGAAGGGGACATCACGGCTCAGAATATCGTCATTAAAGACTACATAGCTGCCGGTTTGATCCCGGCTGATATGGACTGGTCTCAGCAAGGGGGAACAGTGGTGCTGAATAGCCCCATTTCCTCTCTGGCACCTGGTAACTCGGCTTCGGTAACCGTGGATTTTGTGGTCAACCAGAACTTCCAGGGTGCGAGCATAGTCAACTACGCTGAAATTCACTCAGCGACCAATGCTCAGGGCATTCAGGATATTGATTCTACGCCAAATAACGGCTTCGCCGGTTCAGGTGAGGATGATATCGACAGTGCTTCGCTTACCGTCACGCAGCAAAACTTCGACCTGGCTCTGATCAAGACCCTGGCTAGTGTTGGTCCGTTTGAGCCGGGCGACAACGTGACCTTCAACATCAACATCAGCAATCAGGGCAGCATAGCTGCTCAGTTTGTCGAGATTCAGGACTTTATTCCGGACGGATTGACGCTGATTGACCCGGACTGGTCTGAAGACAACGGCATTGCGACGTTGAATACACCAATATTCACCCTCTCGGCCGGACAAACCACTATGGTCACCATTGACTTTGTGATTGATCCGGAATTTGATGGTACCAGCATCCAAAACTTCGCAGAAATCCTAAGTGCAGTCAACCCAATTGGTCTGGGCGACGGAGATTCCACACCCAATAACGGTGCTGCCGGTGCCAATGAGGATGATTACGATGGTGCTTCACTGGTAGTTGATCAGACCCCTGAAGCAGCCTTTGACCTGGCACTGACCAAGGTTGTCAGTACGGTGGGGCCATTCAGCCTGGGTGACCCTGTCACTTACAGTATCACTATTACCAATCAGGGAGACTTCCCGGCCTACAACGTCGAAATCACAGATTACATCCCATCCGGATTGAACCTTACAGACGCGGACTGGGCACAGAATGGTAATCAGGCAACCTATACCATACCCGGCCCAATTGCCGCACTTGGTGGTACAGAAACGGTCACCATTGATTTTGAAATTGATGACAATTACATGGGGGCCGCAATTACCAATTATGCTGAGATCAGCGCGGCTGATGATGATAATGATTCCACGAATACACCCCCGACGGATGCGGATTCCTTCTACGACAACAACCCGTCAAACGATGCAGGTGGCGCACCCAATTCCGCTGCCGATGATGCCATCAATGGAAATGGTACCGGTGCACCGGGCAGTGGCATTGCCGCAACGGATGAGGATGACCACGACCCGGCAACGATTACGCTAAACAACTGCAACGACCTGTCAGCCGGTATCGGTACGATGCAGCAGCTGTGCCTGTCCTGTACCCCGGATGAGATCAACTACGACCTGTTTGGAGCACTGGCTGGCACACCAAGCCCAGGTGGCTTCTGGCAGGATGTGGATGGCGCTGGTGTCAGCCTGCTCGATCCAACCAACGTTGACTTTGCAGGGGTACCGGAAGGCAGCTATGACTTTGTTTATACAGTAGGAGGGATGGGCATGTGCCCGGCAACATCCGCTACAGTGACCATTGAGCTTACAGACATTACTTCTTATGGCTGCAACGATCAGGTTAACGTAACTTTTGGTACCAGCTGTGAAATATTGGTCACGCCAGACATGGTCCTGGAGGGTACCCCGGATTGCATGGGCTCTTTGCAGGTGAATTTGATCAATGAGAGCGGTGTGTCTATAGGGAATACGATTACAGGAAACGAGGTTGGTCAGCTGCTGATTGCAGAAGTCATTGACCCGTACTGTGGCCTGTTGTGCTGGGGGAATATCTGGGTAACGGATGTAACAGCACCAACGATTGTCTGCCCTACGCAGGAAGTAGACCTGGTTTGCAACGATTTTGACTTTGTGATGGATGCTGAATCCAGCCTTGCCGATCTTGGGCAGCCAATTGTCCTGGACAACTGCGTGGACTACAACACCATTACCTTTACCGATGAGATGGTAATGGGGCTGCCAAGTTGCGAAGGGCAGCGCATCAACCGTACCTTTACAGTGACTGACCCGGCAGGCAACTCCACGACTTGTGTGCAGGAAATTAACTTCCGCAACCTGTCATTCAGTGATATTATGCAGCCGGACCCTGCACCGGTGGTCTCCTGTGATCAGCCATTCAATGCCGATCCGATAACGGGCAACCCAACGGCAGATGTTACCGGTTCCCCAATGATTGACGGTTACTATAATGATTACTTCTTTGATGGCGCGCTTTGCGACCTTGGCGCCACCTTTGAGGATGGCCCGCCTATTCAGGTGTGTGACGGTACGATCAAATTCGTGCGGGAGTGGACAATTATTGACTGGTGCCCGGATGGTGGCGACAACGTTACCACCTTCACTCAGCTGATTAAGATTGGTGATGAGGAAGGGCCTGAGGTTACAGCTCCGAACGTAGACACTGATGGTGATGGTGAGCTTGATCCACTCGTGTACTCTACGGGTACTTTTGATTGTACCGCAGCTATCGTGGTGCCAGAGCCAGATGTCACAGACAACTGCTCCAGCTTCGAGATTGATACAGACATCCTCGTTGAGGAAGTTGTGCCCGACTACAATCAGTATGGCCAGTTGATTGGTTACGATACCGTACAAACGGTGTTTGCTTCAATCGGGCCGGATGACAACCGTTTCATAACGGGTATCCCGATAGGCTGCCATGTCTTCCGTTATAAAGTGACAGACGATTGCAACAACTTTACCATTATAGACGCACCGTTCTGCATCGAAGACAATATTGCACCTTCAGCGGTTTGCGACGATGACCTGAATATCTCACTGGGCGGTAATGGCGCAGCACGGGTATTTGCTACGGATATCGACGAGGGCAGCAGTGACAACTGCGAAATTGCCACCCTTGAAGTACGGCGCTTGTACGAGCTTGACCCTAACGATTGCAGTGATGTTACGGACTATTATTCCGACTGGGGCAATTTTGTTGATTTCTCCTGCTGTGATGCCGGCAGCATGGTAACCATTGAGCTCCGCGTGACAGACATCTATGGCAATCAGAATATTTGCTGGCTGGAGGTAATGATTGAGGATAAGATCAATCCATTCTGCGTTGCGCCAGCGAGCACTACGATCAGCTGTGCGGATATCCCAGCTGGTTTCGAACCAGAAAGCCCTCAGGCACTGGAGGCCTTGTTTGGAGTCGCTACTGCAATGGATGATTGCGGAGTCGCTACAGTGAATGAATTCACACCGGAATCCACGCTCGATGCCTGTGGCTTTGGTACCATTACGCGTACGTTCACAGCATTTGATAATGCGGGTAATCAGTCTACTAACACCTGCCAGCAGGTTATCACGGTAACGGAAGAGTACAACTACACGATCAAGTTCCCGAAAGACGAGATCTCCAACTGTGGCGTACCTTCACCAGACACGATCCTGGTCAACGGGCAGGGCTGCGATATGCTCTCGGTAAGTGTCTTTGATGAATATTTCTACCCGAATGCAGGTGGTAATGATGCTTCATGCTACAAAATCTTCCGCCGCTACCGGGTGCAGAATATGTGCGAGTGGGACGGTATTTCCGGACCGTTCGTGGTCGGCCGCAATGAAGATTGCGATGCCACGCCCGGAGATGAAGATGTCTGGGTGGTTCGTACCCCGGGTATAACGTACATCGACCGCGACAATAACCCAGGCAACAGCAACCCTGCCTTTGGCGTGAAGGGGACGTCCTGCGATGGGCAGACCAACCCTGCGGGATACTGGCGTACGGTTTCGTCAGTGGGTTACTGGCAGTATACTCAGATAATTGAGGTGAAAGATGAAGAAGCGCCGGAGATCAGCTTTGCCGGCCCTCAGGAATTCTGCAGTATTAATCAGGTGACTTGTAACGCAACGGTGCAGTTCCCATTCACGATTGTTGAAAACTGTGACCCTGACAACCTCGATATTACAGTTCAGTTGGATGCGGGCGCCAATGGTACGATAGACTTCAACGTGACCAACCAACTTACCGGCTCCTATCCAAACTACGTGATCGGCGGAGCATACCCCATTGGTTCTCATGAATTCCGAGTAACGGTCTCAGACGGTTGTGGCGGGAATACGGACTTTGCGATACTCCCATTTGAAGTAATCGACTGTGCACCGCCAACGCTGACTTGCCTGAATGGCATCACCTTTAGCCTGCAGGAGCTGCCGCCAAACACCGATATTGATGGTGATGGCGAGATCGATGCCTACGGTGCAGGAATTTGGGCAAACGACTTCCACATCAGCGAATCGGACTGTAGTGATGATACTATCGCTTTCTCCGTGAACCTGGTAGGGGAGACGCCAAACTTCAACCAAACCTCGATCTACTTCACCTGTGATGACGTCGGTAACGTACCTATTGAGGTCTATTTTTACGATAGTGCCTTCAATCCGAATGCTGTTCAGCCGGATGGTACCGTGGGCGGCCCTAACTGGGACTTCTGCGAAACTTATGTGCTGATCACTGACCCGGAAGGCTACTGTAATACCACACAACCGGACCCGATGATGGCTGGCCTCATCTCCAGAGAGAATGACGATGCTGTGGAAGCGGTAGAAGTTTCGCTGAGTGGGCAGATGAGCACTTCGATGATGACTAACTCAACGGGTACCTACGAATTTGTGGATCTGCCAATGGGCTACGACTATACGGTGACGCCGTCCAGGAATGATGAGCACCGCAATGGGGTGTCAACTTTTGATTTGATCATCATACAGCAGCACTTGCTGGGGATCGCATCACTGGGTAGCCCGTACAAGATGATTGCTGCGGACGTCAACAGGACCAATTCTATTACGACTCTGGATATGATCCAGATTCAAAAGCTGATTCTGGGTGAAATCCAGGAGTTCGCCGGCAATACGAGCTGGAGGTTTGTAGACCGGGAGTTTGTATTCCCTGTACCGACGAACCCATGGTTCTCTCTGTTCCCCGAAAGTATTTCTATTAATAACCTGGATGATGATGTGATGTCCAATGACTTCGTAGCCATCAAGGTTGGAGATGTAAACAATAGTGCGACGACGACCCTGTTTACCGGAATCGATGAGCGGAGTTTCCGTGGTGCATTCCAACTGGAAACCGGGGAGCAGCAGCTGAAACCGGGAGCCCAAATCCGGGTTCCGGTGCACGCACCTCAGGATGAGCCTGTGTACGGCTATCAGTTCTCCATGAACTTTGATACCGATATGCTGGCGCTGGCAGAGGTAGAGTATGGCCTGGCTCAGGAAAATAGCCTTGGTCTTTATGATGCAGACTGGGGCCTGATTACCGCCAGCTGGTACGACGAGGAGCTGATGGCAAATGGTGGCACGGCCGGTGGCCCCGTACTGTTTACCCTGGTCTTCGACGTTGTAGGCAACGCAAACGCCGCACTAAGCGAGGTGCTTGAGGTCAATTCCAGTGTCACACTGGCAGAGGCCTATAGCCGGGACGGACGATTGCTGGACGTCAGCCTGAACTTTGCACAGGGCGAAAGCTCAAGCTCAACGGCTCCGTTCCGTCTGTACCAAAACCGTCCTAACCCATTCCGGCAGGGAACCGTTATTGGTTTCGATCTGCCCGAAGCAGGTGAAGCCGCCTTGCATATATTCGATCTTAATGGCCGCTTGCTGAAGACCTATGATGGGGATTATGCAGCAGGCTACAATGAGATTCGGTTGGAGAGGGATGAACTTCCTGCTGCCGGAGTGCTCTATTACCGTTTGCAGGTGAATGGACAGGTGGCAACCAGAAAGATGATTATTCAGGATTAATCAAAGCTAATGGCCTGCCAGAACGCTCTGACAGCGTTCTGGCAGGTCTCTTTTTATACAAACCCGGGCTTAGTATTTCAGATAAAGGAACGATCTGTTGAATAATTAAGATGATTTTAGCATTTTTGTCATATCAGGAATAAGTCGATTTATTCCTGTTTCCTCATAGAAATCGTGCAAGAACTAAGTGATTGATCCCTTTGTCACATCTGCCTAACCAGTAAAAGACGACCTCAAACACATTACAGGTGTTCAAACAGTACCTTCCTCCCCCCATAATGGTATTGTTTGTACCCAGACAGTAAGCACACACTTGGACAAATTCAGACACTAAAAGAATGGTGACCGTACAGGCAGCCTCTTAGCCGTTGAAGCGGTCTTAGAAGTGAGGTACGAGGTTAATCTCTATCTTTCTAAAATTAAAATAGAAAGGAATTTGTCATATATGTTATAATTTGTTAAACCAGTATTGCAGGGGATTGTAAGACATATATCTTTACAATCGAACTGATGATTCGCATCTCGTGAAATTATGAAGACGTCCGGCACCACGGTTTTTAGCGTGTTTTGTTATGCATTGGGGCTCGTTTTGCTCCTCTGCACAACAGCGTGGTCCGTGCCTGCCCACGGAGGGCCGGCGGAATTATCCCGGGCCGAATCCATCCTGTCTGATTGCGAATTAGACGATACTGCCCCGGTCATCGTTTATCCGGCTGCCGGTTTGCACGCTACCATTGAGGGCTGTAACGCCGGGCAACCTGCGGTCTTCTTCTTTTCCATTACAGTAGCCGATGATTGCGACCCCAATCCTGTACTTGAGGTGGAGTTTTCAAATGATGATACCGCCAGCTTATCCCTTAGCAATCCTTACGGCAATCACTTTTTGCTTACGGCTCTGCCAGGCAGCTACGAAATTACCATTATAGCGTCTGATACTGCCGGGAATGGCCGGCAAGAAATTTTTGCCGTTGAGGTGGGGCAGGAGCCAGTGCCGGGTACAAGCTACGGCTGCAACGACACCATCATCGTTACGCTTGACGAGGATTGTCAGCGATTGATCACGCCTGATATGATTCTGGAAGGGGATATTGGCTGTCTCCCGGCGGAATACTTCGATATACAAGTCATAGATGAGGTGCCGGGCAATGGGCCGGTAGTGGATGGAACAGGTACTTATCCGGTAGAGCTCAACCCTCAGCAAGTAGACGCTGTTGCAGGGTTTACGCTATCGGCTGACCCTGGGTTCTGGCTGTTATCCAATCGGGATAGTGCAGCCACCCGCTTTTCGGCAGATACGCTTTTTCAGTCCGTAAACGCATCTGGCGGTTGGTCGGCAGCAGTCCTTCCGATTGATTTTGGAGGAGTACTTCATTTTGACTGGGCAACATCCATTGAATTGGCAGACTCTGCTACCTTTAGTATTCAGGTACTGAATCCCGATGGCACGGTCGCCATTGAAAACCTTTACAACAATTCTGATGCGGGCAGCTTTGAAAGCCCGGTCACTCAGGGGCAGGTTCTTGTTCTGAATCTGGTTTCCCCAGGCGTGGCAGAGCCTATCCCTGCCTTCAGCGCCTTTGTTACCAATTGGAATGTAACGCTGGATGATCTTGACCTGAGTGCGGCTTTTCCCTGTTGGGGAATGGTCGTCGCCCGGGATCAGACGCCCCCTTCCATAATCTGCCCGCCCAATACCGATGCGGCATCGGTTATGCAGACGGCTCAGCAGCTGACTGGAGCCATTACAGCTCAAAGCCCGGCCATTAATGTGAATGTCCACTCCTGCCTTTCCGGAGATTTGCCGGTCAGCGGGGACCGTTTCTACGATGTGATTGTCTTTGAAGTAGACCAACCGGGCGTGTTTACGTTTTTTCTGAATACCACTTTTTCCGATGGTGGCGGGCACATGGCCCTCTTTCAGGGGGGCTTCAGCCCACTGAGCCCGTGCAGTAGTATTCTGGCGCAGCATGATTTCCCTGCCTCTCCGAACCCTTTTAACGGAAGCAACGACCCGTATGTAAGACTGTCGCTGCCGCTGGAAGCCAATCAGCTCTATTATCTTTTTACCACTACGGATACACCCGGTGCTACCGGAGACTATACGTACACGATTTTTCCTGATGGCAATGGCTTGCTTAGTGGTGCTACTGAGGTGGTGTTGCCGTTTACGCAAACCCTGTTCTGCGAAGACCTGTTTTTCATCCAGGAAACTGACAGCCTGCACTGGACAGGCACCCCTGAAATATCGGACAACTGCGGGCCTGTTAACTTTTCTTTTGAGGATGACCTGGAGCAATCAGGCGACTGTGGCGCGTTGAGTATCCTGCGGACCTTTACCGCTGTGGACGGTTCCGGAAATGCCAGTTCATGCACCCAGCAAATTGACTTGCGCCGCCCTGGTGTGGATGATATATCACTACCGCCTCAGACGTTCCCTATTGATTGTAATCTGAATTACCCGGTAAATGGCATGGGCAATCCCTCCCCCAGCCTTACCGGCTATCCTTTTTTGCTGACGGTGCAGGGCGCCCGGGACCTGGACCAGGTGTATTGCAACCTGGGTGCTACTTACAGTGACAGCCCGCCTATCCCGGTCTGCGAAGCCTCCTTCCAGTTCTTGAGGACCTGGAATATTGTTGACTGGTGCGATCCGGCTGGCTCCTTTACTTTCGGGCAAATCATTAAGGTAGGAGACTTTACCGCGCCTTTGTTGGACTGTCCGGCACAGGACACTGATGGTGATGGCGTGGATGACGCACTGATATTCCCAACCCAGCCTTTTGAATGCACTGGAGCTTTTGCAGTACCCTTACCGGAAGTAACCGACAACTGCTCGGGTTGGGAAGTGTTTACCCAGGTCGTAACCTTCCGCGATAGCATAGTGCATAGTGCCTCAGGCTTGCCTGTAGACACAATAGAGATTGAAGAGGTGCTGGCCACTATTCCCAATGATGCGCCCAACCGTTTTGTCTCCGGAATCCCTACAGGTTGTCATGCTTTCCGCTACCTGGTGACCGATGCCTGCGATAATCAAATCGAACAGTACTGTACCTTCTGTGTGGAAGACCGCACAGAGCCGGTTGCGGATTGCAATGAGCAGCTCAATGTATCCCTGACTCATGACGGTTTCGTACGCCTTCTTGCGCCAAGTGTAGATGAGGGCAGCTGGGACAACTGCGCCGTTGAGCAAATGGAGGTTCGCAGGCTGATCACCAAAGGCCCAGGCTGTGCAACGGTAGATTCTGCCTACTCTGACTGGGCACCCTATGTAGATTTTACCTGCTGCGATATTGATTCGCTTGTGCTCATAGAACTGTTGGTGGTTGACACGGCAGGCAATGAAAATACCTGCTGGGCAGAGGTCCTGATAGAAGACAAAATCCGCCCCAATTGCAGTCCCCCCAGCGATCGGGTCATATCCTGCGATAGCCTGCCCAACGGGTTCGAACCGGATAGCCTGGGAGGGCTTCAGTCCCTGTTTGGCCAGCCTTCTGTAACTGATAACTGCTCGGCGACCTGGGAAGAGCTGGAATCCGAACCTTTGATTGACGAGTGTGGGGTAGGTACTATTGTCCGGCGCTTTCAGGCAGTAGACGCTGCCGGGAATGTGTCAAACACAGCCTGCGAACAGCTCATCACCATAGAGCCTGATCACAACTATGAAATAAAGTTCCCCCGGGATGGCATGTCCAACTGCGGAATACCCAATCCAGATACAATTGAGGTCTTTGAGATGGCCTGTGACTTGCTGGCCGTAAGTGTCACGGATACGATTTTTGCGGCTTCTGGAGACGAGTGCTACAAGCTTTTCCGGACTTACAAGGTGATCAACTGGTGCGAGTACGATGGAGAAAGCCCACCTGTACTGATCCGTCGTGATGAAGATTGCGATGAAATACCCGGAGATGAAGACGTTTGGGTGCTCCGCCGTTCGGACCATGCTTTTGTAGACCGGGACAATAACCACAGCAATAACATACCGGCTGCCGGTACGAAGGGCACTGTGTGCAACGGTCAATCCAACCCTGAAGGTTTTTGGCGGACAGTCGTATCGAACGGGTACTGGCAATACCAGCAGCATGTAAAGGTCTTTGACGATGAAGCGCCGGAAATCCTGTTCATCCCGCCATTAGATGTCTGTAGCATAAACAACGAAACCTGCCGTGCTTCTGCGGAGTACCTTTTTAGTGTATTGGATAACTGCACCCCATCGGACCTGACCATTGAAATATATTATGATGAATACTCCGATGGCACGGTTGATTCCGTTTTTACCGATATTTTTGGAACATATCCCAAGTGGAAGCTTAACGGGGACTGGCCCATAGGAGAGCATGAATTTGAAATCCGGGTGGAAGACGGATGTGGCAACGAGGCTGCTGCTACTATGCCATTCCGAATAGTAGACTGCCTGGCGCCAGTACCCACCTGTATTAATGGTTTGTCTACACCATTGATGCCCGTACCTCCGCAAACGGATGTGGATGGAGATGGAGATTTTGACCGCGGTGCCGCAACTATATTCGCTGCAGACCTGATTGTTTCTCCCTATACAGACTGCAGCGGTCCGGTCACCTACAGTGTCAACAGGGTGGGGGAGCAGCCCGGCCGCGACAAAACGTCCATCATCCTGACTTGCGAAGACCTGGGTGTGGCACTGCTTGAAGTGTATGCCTGGGACAGTGCAGACAACCCCTTCCAGGTACAGCCTGATGGGAGTACCGGTGGCCCCAATTACGATTATTGTGAAACGTACGTGCTGGTCACCAACAACCTGGCCGATTGCAATGCGCCGCTGCCCACCATTGCCGGTGCCATAGAGCGGGAGGATGAATCTCCGGTGTCGGGCGTATCTGCTGACCTTAGTGGCTTCATCAGCCAGTCTGTTCTTACTGATAGTATGGGGGGCTACGCACTCGAAGGGTTGGAACCGGAATTTGATTATACCGTTACCCCTTTCCTCGATGGAGACGACCAGAATGGGCTGACTACCTACGATGTCGTTTTAATTAGCCGGCATATTCTGGGGATCGATCATTTGGATTCTCCCTATCAGCTGATTGCTGCCGATGTCAATAACTCAGGCTCTGTTAGTACACTCGATATCATCCTGCTGCGTCAGGTTATCCTGAGCATCCTTGTGGAAATACCCAATGGGCCCAGCTGGCGGTTTGTTCCGAAAAGCCATCAGTTTGAAGATCCGGCAGATCCCTGGACAGAACCAATACCATATTCAGTAACTTACAATGACTTAGCTGCTTCCCGGCTTGAGGAAGACTATGTCGCTATCAAAATAGGTGATATTGACCTGAGTGCTGTTGCCAGTGCAGCTGGCCCGGTAACTGAAACAAGAAGCAGGCATGATGGTCCGGCAGCCATACTTCACTTTGAAGATGTCATCCTTCCTGCCGGTACTGCAGTGGAGGTGCCCCTGAATAGCGACTGGTCTGGCTTAGCTGGTTTTCAGGCACTTTTAACTTTTGATCAGGAGGTCGTGACCTTGGAAAACGTGGCGCCTGGTACGCTGGGTGAACCGTTTTTCCATCAGGCGTCCTGTCGCTTAGCCATGAGTTGGAATGGCGACACTCCACCTGAAAACGACACACCTTTGCTCTACCTGACCCTGCGAGCCAAGCGTACAGTGCGCTTGTCAGAAGCAGTGTTTTTGGATGCTCAACGCATACAGCCGGAGTGTTATACCCAATCGCTGGTCAAAGGTCCTGTGTTTCTGGAGTATGTGGATGCTGAATCTGCAGGCTTCAGGCTGGAAGTCTTCCCCAATCCTTTCGTACAGCAAGCTACGGTCCGCTACTATGCCTCCACAACCGAGCCTGCCCATCTGTCTGTCCTTGATCAGCAAGGGCGGCTGATATGGGAAGGATGGCAGGTGCCGTCCTCTGCCGGTTGGCAGGAGTGGTTGCTTAGTGAGCAGCAGTTGCCTTCCAACGGGCTGTATTTCCTCCGGCTGAGTAGTAGCGGGCAAGTGTTATCCCATCGTATTTTGAAATCAGATTAGAGCTTTGCTATCATAGGGGATAGTCAAACCGCCCCACGTGCCAGGAAGGCACGCGGGGCGGTTTTGTATGTAGAGCTACGGTAGCTGCTATAGCCCTATCGTGCGCCCTGTTTTACACTATTTGTAATTTGTCTAAAAAAAAGTTTCCAGATTTCAACCAACTGTGGGCAGGAGTGTTATATTTGCGTCTGTAATAGTTTTACTATTGTGTAATGGAGTTAAACTTGTTTAAAAAATCGTAGCCCTATGTCACAGATCGAGTTTACTGAGTCATTCTGCCAGTTTCGCCCCATGCTTTCCTCCTTCGCATTTCACCTCACCAAGAATGAGGAAGAAGCGCAGGACCTTTTACAGGATACAGCATACAAAGCGTTTAAGTACCGCAGTATGTATAAGCCGCACACTAACCTCCGGGCGTGGCTGATGACCATTATGCGAAATACCTTTATTAATAACTACCGTCAGAAGAAGCGCCGTCAAACGCTAAACGACAAGACACCAAACAACTACTTCCTGAATAGCGGGGGGCGCATAGTGCTTAACGGTGGCGAGTCAACGGTGACAATGAAGGAGCTCTACCGTTTGGTAGACGGCCTGGAAGACTGGCTGAAAGTGCCCTTTTTGATGCACTATCAGGGTTTTAAATACGAAGAAATTGCTCAGGAGCTCGATATTCCCTTAGGTACGGTCAAAAGCCGGATCTTCTTTGCACGTAAGAAACTACAGGAAGGACTGAAAGGTATGTATCAGTCTCAAAACCTGAACGAATTATTGAACTAAAATGGCTGTAGGCAAGTCATTACTACTGAACCTTTCATCAACTTGAAATCCAAATGGCTCTGCTATCTATCGAGTTAAAGATCAACGAAAAGCTATTCAAAAACGACCCGCAGCGAACAGACCTGGGGCGTAAAATCCTTCAGTACAGCGTCATTATGATCGATGAGCTTGGGCTGGAGCGGTTCAACTTTAAAAAACTGGCGCAGCGTATCGGGTCTACAGAAGCGTCTATTTACCGTTATTTTGAGAATAAATACCTCTTATTGATCTACCTGGTCAATTGGTATTGGGAATGGATGCGCTTTAGGATTGATCTCAAAACGATGGAAATAGATGACCCGATCAAGAGGTTGCGCGCAGTAATTAGTTGTATTGTAGATACAGCAAAGCGAAATACAACTGTGGCGTTTATCGATGAGGATATCCTCCACAGAATTGTAGTGGCAGAAGGCACCAAGGCATACCATAACAAATCGGTAGATGCTCAAAATCAGGACGGCTTTTTCTCCTCTTACAAAGAGCTTTCCAGAAAAGTCGCTGACGTTATCCTGGAAAACAATCCTGACTTTCCATATCCCAGGGCTATGGCTTCCAATATTCTGGAGATGACTAACAACCATATTTATTTTGCCGAACACCTGCCCAGCCTCACCGAAGTGAAGGCTAACGGAGATATTCTCGCACAAGTGGAAGAACTGATGTTGTACTACATTTGGAAACTAATTTTCCCCCCAACCGTTCAGAATACTGAACAAGCAAAGCAAGTACGGATCAACCAACAAGTTTTGACTCCGGAAAGGTGGAGTGTTGACATAGTGACCAATGGGTTGCAACATTAGCAACAGTTGCAGGTCTTTACAAATATGGAGCATTTGTTTTGCCTGAAGGGCTGAACAAACACTTGCCTAGCTTGCTCTAACGACGCGGGACAGTCCTTAATCATCATGCATCGCTGCTGCAACGGCTACGCCAGTACGTAGCAGCTTTCAAAATATTTTTAGAATGGCTGATTATGGTTCTTCGAAACCATTGCAGCGGTTTTTCCGCTTGCTGGAACTCGACAAAAAAGATATCTATTACATATATGTCTACGCAATTTTTGCCGGGCTTATCACTCTGAGCCTTCCGCTTGGCGTACAGGCTATCATTGGCTTGATCGCGGGAGGGTCGCTGTCCGCGTCCCTGGTTATACTTGTAGCGGTGGTTACTCTGGCTACGGCACTTTCCGGCATCTTAAAAGTGATGCAGCTGACGGTAACGGAGACCATTCAGCGGCGTATTTTTGCCCGTTCGGCTTTTGATTTCGCCTACCGTATACCGCGTATAAAGCTGGATGAGGTGGTCCGGTTTTACCCGCCGGAACTGGTCAACCGCTTTTTTGATACGCTCTCCGTACAAAAAGGGGTGCCCAAAATACTGATGGACTTTTCCACTGCAGTTCTCCAAATCCTTTTTGGGCTCATCCTGATTTCTTTTTATCACCCTTTCTTTGTCTTCTTCGGGCTGGCGTTGATCGTCATCTTGCTGGCCATCATGCGGGTGACCGGCCCCGGAGGGCTCAAAACGAGCCTCAAAGAGTCGAAGTACAAGTACGAAGTAGCTTACTGGCTGGAGGAAATCGCCCGAGCCATGAATACCTTTAAACTGGCAGGCGGTAATTCCTTTTCCCTAAATAAAACCGATGGCCTGGTTTGCGATTACCTGGATGCCAGGAAGAAGCACTTTAAAATTTTGGTCTTCCAATATGGCAATATCGTTGCTTTCAAAACTATCATTACAGCCGGGCTTTTGTTTTTAGGGGCCTACCTGGTGATTGATAATCAGATTAATATTGGGCAGTTCGTTGCGGCGGAGATTGTGGTTATCCTGGTTATGAATTCTGTGGAGAAGCTCATACTAAGCATGGAGACCATTTATGACGTTCTTACAGGGCTGGAGAAACTTGGTGCCGTTACCGACCTGCCGATTGAGGAGGAAGAAGGCCGGCTTTTCGAGCAAATTGACACCGGTAAAGGCATTGCGCTCAACCTGGAGAAGCTGACCTTCAAATTCCGGGATTCCGAGAAGAATACGCTGGATAACCTGAACCTAAAGATCAAAGCCAATGAGCGCATTTGTATCGCTGGCTACAACGGTTCGGGCAAGTCCACCCTGCTGCAGATTATGGCAGGCTTGTATACTGATTTCAAAGGCAGCATTTCCTACAACGGTTTCCCGGTACGAAACATCAACATACATAGCCTGCGGCAACAAATAGGCGATTATTCTGCTCAGGAAGACATCTTCCGGGGCACCATTCTGGAAAATATCACCTTTAGTTGCCCCGATGTGCCATTGAAACGAGTAGTGGAAGTCGCGAATCAGATCGGGTTGAGTACTTACATTGACAAGCTCCCCAAAGGCTATGAGACTATGCTTCTGCCTGAGGGCAGCAACGTCACCCAAAGTATACGTACCCGCATTATTCTGGCGCGCTGTATCATCACCAGCCCGCGCATGCTGGCCGTGGAAGGTTTCTTCTACGGCATTGAGCAGGGCGACCGCGAGATGATTTCGGACTATCTTACCTCTAAAGATCACGACTGGACTATGGTCACCGTAACGGATGACCCGGTTTTGGCTTCCCGGTGCGACCGGGTCATCGTCATGAAAGAAGGGCAGATCGTACAATCCGGGACATTTGAAGAGATTGAGAAGGGGCCCCACTTTTACAATATTTTTACAAGAACTGACGCAGCACGGATTCACGGCAATGGAGTGGGGACGCCGCATCAATCTGCTGAATCAAACGCTTAACTGATATGTTGAATATATCTGATAATACCGTCAATCAGGAAGTAGAGTTCAGCCGGTTCAATTCTTTCAAACGGACTGTGCTGTCTAATGCCAACCGGATGTTTACCCGCTGGCTGTTATTCACGCTTTTCCTTGTGATTGTGTTCTTATTCCTGCCCTGGACTCAAAACGTGCAGTCTAAGGGCAAGGTCACCACGCTTCAGCCCGGACAGCGGCCGCAGACCATACAGTCCACTATTGCGGGCCGTATTGAGAAGTGGTATGTTCGGGAAGGGGACTTAGTCAGGCGGGGAGATACGATTGTATTCCTTTCGGAAATTAAGTCTGAATACTTCGACCCCGATCTGGTACCCCGCACTAATCAGCAGGTGAAGGCAAAGGAAGGGGCTATTGGTTCCTACAGTGACAAGGTGGTGGCACTGGAGCAGCAGATTGCGGCAATGCGTTCCGAGTTGACCTTCAAACAGCAGCAGCTGACGAATAAGATCAGCCAGATGGAGTTTAAACTCAATTCCAGTCAGGCCGATTATGCAGAAGCGGTCGTTCAGGATTCAATTGCCCGGCGTCAGTACGCCCGGTCTCAGGAACTGTTTGATAAAGGCATTGATTCCCGTACAAAACTGGAGGATAAGCAGTCGAAAGTACAGCAAACAGCCGCTAAGTTGGTTTCGGCACAGAATAAAGTGCAGGAAGCCCGCAATGAGTTGGAGAATGCCAAACTCGCGCTCAGTACCGTACAGTACGAGTACAATCAGAAAATCGCTAAGGCCGAATCCGATAAATTTAGCACCCTCTCTGCGCTGTACGATGCGGAGGGCAGTGTCAATAAGCTTCGAATTCAGGCTTCAAACTATAGTGCCCGTAATCAGTTCTACTATATTCTTGCCCCCCAGGATTGTTACATCACCAAAGCTATTACTCCTGGTATTGGCGAAACGGTGAAGGAAGGGGGCAATATCGTTACCATCATGCCAGCCGACTACGAACTGGCTGTGGAGCTCTTTATCAAGCCTATGGACCTGCCGCTGATCGAACTCGGGCAGGAAGTCCGCTTCATTTTTGATGGCTGGCCAGCATTCATATTTTCCGGCTGGCCCGGGCAGTCCTTCGGCACTTACTCCGGCAGTGTGGTCGCTATTGACAATATGATTAGCAAAAACGGTGAGTACCGCATTCTAGTGGGAGCAGACCCCGGCGGTAAGCCCTGGCCGGAAGCCCTACGCGTAGGCTCAGGGGCTCAGGGGATTGCGCTGCTCAATAACGTGCCGCTCTGGTACGAAATATGGCGCCGCCTCAATGGGTTCCCGCCAGATTACTACGATGCGGAAGATGGTGATATGGGAGATGGGGAGGATGTCAAAATGAAAGCTCCTGCAAAATCAATAAAATAAAATGAGATTGAGATTCATCCCGACGCTTTTATTGCTGATGCTATTTGGCGTGGTAGCCGGAGCGCAACCGGCTGACAGTGCGCAGGTGCTCACCGCTGATCAGTACTTGTCCTGGGTGGCGAGTTACCATCCGGTGGCGCGGCAGGGGCGTTTGCTGAATGTGCAGGCAGAAGCTTTGGAGCGGCTGGCCCGGGGCGGGTTCGACCCCAAGCTTTATGGCGACTGGGATCAGAAAAACTTTAAGGAAAATGAATATTTCGCATTTGGGGAGGCGGGCGTAAAAATCCCTACCTGGTACGGTATAGAGCTGAAAGGTGCTTATGCCGTTGCTGATGTGGACGCGCTCTACCAAAACGCAGAGCGTACCGTTCCTGATGTTGGGCAGGCCATATTAGGCATTAAGGTGCCCCTTGGCCGTAACCTTATTATCGATGAACGCCGCGCTGCCCTGGAACAGGCCAAGATCATGGCGGGTGCGAACGTGGCGGAACAGCAGGGAATGGTTAATGATCTGCTCATGGAAGCGGCGCAAGTATACTGGGACTGGAGTGTAGCATTCAATCAGCTGATCATCTTCGATCGCGCACTGGTTATTACTGTAGAACGTTTCGAGGGGATAAGGCAGAGCTTTCTGGCGGGGGATTTGCCGGCGATTGATACGCTTGAGACTATGATTCAGGTGCAAAACCGGCAATTTGACTACAATAACGCCTTGATTGAGTACCGGAATGCGACCCTTAAACTGTCCAACTTCCTCTGGACCGAAGCAGGCGAACCTCTGGAAGTGACCGATGGGGTCCGGCCTTTACTGCTGGAAGAGCTTTCACCCGACCCTGTTCCAAATACGCGGCAACAGCTTTGGCAGGATGCCCGGCAGATACACCCGGATCTTTTGAAGTACCGGTTCAAGCTACAACAGTATGATGTAGATCGGAGGCTGGCCCTGGAGCAGCTTAAGCCACGCCTGGACTTCGAATACAACTTCCTGGGCGAGGGGACCAACTTCCTTCCTGGTTCTACAACAGACAATGGCATTACGCAGTTAGTGGGGCAAAACTATAAGTGGGGTGTACGTTTCGACTTCCCGGTATTCCTGCGTAAGGAGCGGGGCAAGCTGCAATTGACGCGTATCAAAATACAGGATACGGAATACACCCTGCAGCGTAAGCAGCTTGAGGTGGAAAACAAGATCAACAACTACTATAACGAGCAGGATAACTTTATCGCTCAGATTGAGCTCTACGAAGGTGCTGTTCAAAACTACAATACCCTGCTTGAGGCAGAATACATCAAGTTCGAACTGGGGGAAAGCTCCATATTTCTGGTTAATTCCCGTGAGCAGAAACTCATTGATGCGCAGCTCAAGTTGACTGAGCTGAGGGGGAAGTTCCACAAGACCCGACAGAAACTTCAATGGGCGGCTGGTCAACTGGGGCTGATGGCTAACTGATGAATTCCCCAAATCAGGGTATCATCCTGGTTCAATAGATTTCCATTTCTAATTAGGTTCGTTGTCATACAGGGGCACCTCCAAATATGTTTTCAGGTGCCCTTGGCAATGGCTGTTCTCCGCTGTACTCATTTCGTACATTTCAGCTTACCATATGAACAAGTTCCAAAAAAAGCGCCACGGCAAAAGCCGCAGCGCCTTCAAATTCCCCATAAATAATCCTAAATGCGCTGTCAAATATCAAATAACAGGTAATCTGTAGCAGAGTACTCCATTGTTCATACTTGACAGAGCACTAGACCGGATACAGCCTGTATAACTCAATATTTTAAGTGCTGACTCCTTACTTTTAGCGTCGCTTCCGCCTTACTGCGTTGATTCAGATTTCACCGTGGCGCCTTTATCCACGATTCGTCAGGGATCGCCTGCGTTTGGCTTCGCGCCTATTTCCTGGCTCCGCCCTGGAAGCCGAAAAAATAGTGATGCCATATTGTTACAAATCTCATCTTGTCAGGCTATACCGATGAGTTGAAAAAAAAACGGCTAAAAAAACTTGTATGAATCGGTTTGAAGGAATGGATAGCGAGGAGTGTCGAATGCATATTTGTTTATGTTACGCAGCCTTTTGAACAAGTTAAATAATGCTCCTGCTTGTGGATACAAATCACGCACAGAATGCCGTGATTCCCATGTTTTTTAATCGGACAATTACTCGGACAAAGAGGCAATACGCAAGGAACACTAGTCTTTTAGGGGGATTAAAGTCTTACTTTTACCTCCATCAAGATTGTCTGCAAGCAAACACTATGTAATATCATGAAGATACTGAGCCCTTTTGAAGGTAGAGGTATGAGATACCAATACAGGGTTGTTCCTGATATGAGCAGTGCTTTACGACGCCTAAAGCTGTTGTTATGGTGTATCATAGCCTTAACAGTATCAAGCTGTGATGACACAGAAGATAATGAAGTGGAGGGTTTCTTCGAACGCCAAAATGCCGCTCATGAGGGAGACTATATCGCCACTTATCCACTTTCAGACCCGGATTCTTGCATTGCCCGGCTTAAGCAGGAAGTGCCGGAAGCTCTTCAACCCTGGGCTTGTCTGTCTTTGTGGTACCATTTGCCGAGGGACAGCCCGGAGGTCAACTTTCGCCTGTTAGAGCTTTATGAAGAGAATTACCCCCATGATACGGTATTTGCTTTTTGTCAGATGATGCGTGCTGAGTTTTATGTGGATCTTGCCGAGTTCGACCTGGCTAAAATATGTACTGAAGATGCCTACCGGCGCTATATGGAGTTGGGCCGGCCTCTTGATGCAAGTGATGCTCGCTATCTTCAGGCCCGCAGCTATATTTATCAGAGCAGGTTTGCGGAAGCACTGGAAATTTATTTTGAATTGCTGGACGTCCTGAATAAGGCAAGCAGCCATTTTTCTGACCGGCATGCAAATCTTTACTCTGATATTACTGTAGCTTATGAGCGCAGTGGGGACAGGCCTCAGTCCCTGGAGTGGGCACAAAAAAGTTGGAAAGCGGATGTCTCTAAAATTTACAACCCCTGGAGATTTCGGGCAAGGACAGCGAGACACTTGAGTGTCCACTATCTTAGAACTCAACCGGACTCCAGTATTTACTGGGTAAAGCAAATGCAAAAAATCTTTAAGGAAGCCAACCCTGAAAAAGAGCTACCCGCTATTATGGACTACAGGCTCGCGAGGGCTTATTCCGAAGCAGGGCAGTATCAGTTGGCTCTTCCTTTATTTCAGGGCGCTTACCACCAAAATCCATTTGGCAGTATCCGTATTTCTTATTTCCAGGTACCTTTGGCACTCGGGGAGTGTTATCTTAACCTTGGGCAACTGGATTCTGCAGAATGGTATATCAAAGAGTCATTGGCTTCCCCAGACACCGGCAATCTCTATGCTGCGCACAGAATGCTGAGTGATATTTATGCGAAACGTGGTGATTGGGAAAGCGCATTGAACGAAGCCAATGAAAGCCATCGGCTATACAGAATCAAGTTAGACTCGGATAAAGCCAAAGAGGTGGTCAGACTGGAAGCACAGTATGAAAATACCCAAAAAGAGCATCGTATCGAAAGCCTGGAGCAGGAGCAGCTGGCCTTAAGGCTTCGGCAATTCATCTGGGCGCTCGCCCTGCTGTCGGTCATTCTCCTGCTTTCGGCACTCTACATCCGGCAGCACAACCACCGGCTTATTTTAGTACAGCAAAACCGCTTGTTATCACAGGAAAAAGAACTGATTAACGCACGGGAAAAGTTGAAATCAAAAGCCTTAATGCATTCCCGGAACCAACTGGAGGATGCGAAAAAAGAGCTTAATGAAACCGGGCAGGCACTTGCACTGAAAAGCAGGCTTATCAGGGAATTACAAATTAAACTCAGCCAGCAAGCCGGCCCGTCCTCTACTTCCGAAGCCGGGCATGCGTCTCAGGAGTCCTCCGAGCTCAAGAGTATGAAAATTCTGACAGACCAGGACTGGCTTGTTTTCAAGGAACGTTATGAGGAGTGCTTTCCGGGTTTTCTTGACAAACTGAAAGAGATGTTCCCTAAACTCACCTCTGGCGAGACACGCCTTATCTTACTAATGAAACTAAAATTTGACAACAGAGAGGCAGCCGAATCATTAGGCATTTCCCTTCAAAGTGTATGGCGCAGCCGCCATCGGCTAAGCAGAAAGCTAGGCCTTAATACTACCGGGGACCTGGACGTTTTTATCGAAAGGCTTTAGCAGGCCGTTGTGAAGTCAGTACACGCTGCCGTAGTGAGCCTGATTGATGTCCGGAAGTATATGCAAAAAGTAAAGGAGGCGTGTACTTACCATTAAAACTTCTGAAACACGTAGCTGCCAGCGAAAGGTGGAATCAGCTCCTGCTACTAATTTCCCAAACCGCTTCAGGCATATTAAGAAGAAAAGTATTACTTTGGCAATAACCAAAGGGAGAATCGCCTTTGTACTAACGAACCACCAATTTACAACACTATGCGTTTTTTGGCCTTATTGGTTTTCATGGCCTTTTTGGCCTTCGCTTTACTGGCACGCTGGTACTTTATTTGTGAGCTCCGGCAGCAGTGTGGCCCCGGAGAGCTGGTAGATGCCCGTTTGCAGACCCTCCGGCTCACAGAGGGGGATAGCGTGTTGCTAAGGGGGTATGACCAATTTGCCTTCGACTCTGCCGCTTTGCAGCCTCGCCTAAACGACAATAACCAGTTTTTTCTGGATACACTGGCGGCTATTCTTAGAGACCGTTCGGACCGTAACGTGACCCTCACTGCTCTTTATCGCGAAAGCGAAGACGCTGTAGCCCCCGGTTTCTTTGAAAACCTGGGCCTGGCACGCGCTGATCAAATCCGGAAGCTGATGATGCGAAGGGGTATTGACCAAAACCGCTTCACCCTTGATTACGGGATTAGCGAAGACCGCCAACTACGTGAACCCATCATGTTTGACCTTTATGACCCCGCAGCGGTAGAAGGGGGCTTTGAAAAAGTGTTGTTTACCTTTAAGAACATGACTTTTTCAGATGCTAACTTTGAGTATAATTCAGCCGTTTTCAAGCCGGGGCCGTCCCTGCAGCTCTATGCAGATTCGGTGAAAACCTACCTTGACCTCAACCCGGAGGCCAGCATGGCCATCATCGGTCATACCGATAGTATTGGCTCTGATGCCTATAACCTGGATTTAGGGATGCGCCGGGCCGAAAATGCCCGCTTTTACTTTCAGGACTCCCTGGGCGTGACCGCCAGTATTCAGATTGATTCCGAAGGGGAGAGCCGCCCTGTAGCTCCCAACTCTCTGCCCGGCGGTGCCGATAACCCGGAAGGCCGGCAAAAAAACCGGCGGGTCAATTTTGTCTTAAGTACTGCGGCGGACTCCACTGCTGTACAGTAAGGCAACCGAATTAATAACCTTGGGCATCAGCCCGTATCAACAATACCAATAAACCATGGACCTGAGCAATTTATTTAGTCAGTTTACCGCCCGCGAAAGCATCTTCATACTTATCGTCATGTTAACCGCTTTTTTGTTCGGGCTGCTGGTAGGCTACCTGCTGCGGAACCGACGGGTGCGCGAGTTGCGGCGCGAGTTGAACGATAAAAAAAAAGAACTAGCTGATGCGCAGGCAGAAATAGAAACCTTGCGCGAACAATTGTCCCTGAAAGATGCCGACCTTAAAAAACTGGGATTCTCTCTGCAGGAAGCAGAAGCCGGGCAACAGCGCTTGGAAGAAGAAAAGGAACAGCTCAATAAAGAGGTGTTTATGCTCAGGCGGCAGTTGGAGGAAGGCGGGCACAGCGGAGACTCTTATCAGCAAATTGTCGATGACCTCAATGATGAAGTGGCAGCCCTGCGTTCCCGAAATCAGGAGTTGGCCAATGCTCTTGAAGCAGCTTCAAACAACGGTGGGCAGATGGCTTCCGCTGCAGTGATAAGCCCGGACCGGTTGGATGCCCTGGAGCGCAAAATGGATAATCTTTCTCATGATAATGCCGCACTTCGGTCTGAACTGAAAACCCTGGTGGGGGGAGCCGTGTCCCGTGGAATGGCCACTCCGGAAGCCAATATACACCCCGAAGTGCACCCTATGCCGGGCCTGCCTGACGCTACGGTGGTGGAGGAAGAACCGGAGCTGCAGTTTACCAACCCAAAGCCCTTCATGGATAAAATCCGGGAGCAGGTCGCAGAGCGCGATGACCTGACCCGAATTGAAGGGATTGGCAATTTTTTGGAAAAACAGCTCAATGATATCGGTGTCTATACCTACGAAGAAATAAGCAGTTGGGACTCTGAGCGTACCCAACAGGTTACAGAAACGATTGGCTACTTTGAAGGCCGAATTGAAAAAGATAAATGGGTGGAACAAGCCGCCCAGCTGGCCCTGCAAAAACAGGAAAATCCGGATGACTTCAGGACTAAGGTGGCCCCATTATCTGAAGATCCCACCGATCTGACTATTTTTGAAGGCATTGGGCCTATGGTGGCTGATGCCTTAAAGACAGCTGGAATTGGAAGCTGGGGTGAGCTTGCTGCTGCAGATACGGACCGCCTGCGGGAGATACTGGAAGCCTCAGGGCCCAATTACAACATGCATGACCCCGCCACCTGGCCGGCACAAGCCCGCCTGGCTACGGAAGGAGAGTGGGCGCTTTTGCAGGAGTATCAGGAGGAGATGCGGGAAGGGTAGACGAATCGAACATGCTATTTAAGCCGCTGTTTTACAGATGAATAAAAATAAATACTGTAAAATATGCGAATTCTTAGTCTGTTGATCTTTTCTGTTTGTTTGACGTTTTCCGCCTTAGGGCAGAAGCCAGACACTTCCTACGGGGAATATGACGTACGGCCTTATCCGGCAACCAATGTACCCGTTAGCCCGGAAGCAGCTTCTTTTATTGCCCTTTTTGAGGAAAGCAACGTTGGTAACCTGCGGGTCTATTCGCACTACGATGATGAACTGCCTTACGAATACCCATTTAAAGGTAAAGAGATACCGGAGTCGTATTATGAGATGTTTGCCGGTACCCACCGCGATTTGCTGGAGGATGATGCATCCTACGCTTACAGTATTTACAGTATTAAAGGCAACAGAGCAGAGCACTACCTGATCCGTACGCCCTCCGACAAAGGGCCCAACACTATCGTTTTATTTGATCTGAACGGGGAAGTGATGGAGCCGGTACAGGTTCTGGCCTATGCCTACTGCAAGGGAGATTTCTGCTATCAGCAGGATAGCTTTATCACTGATCTGGATGGTGACACTGATCTTGACATTCTGACCAAATTCCGCCGGATAGAAGCTGATGATGAGGAAACGCTAGTCAAAAATGACATCGTCTACCTGCAGGAAGACGATGGTTCCTTTGAAATGGTGCTGGATAACGAGTTGCGCATAGACAAAGATGCCTATAACATGAAAGCGATTGAATTTGAGGAATAAGCAATGCCTGAATTGGCAGTCATGCCCCGCCTGAAGCTTTAAAGCAGCAGGCGGGGCATTTTCTATTTCAGAAGGTCAAGTACCGCCGCAGTCATGGCCACCACACCTGTTGTAATTGTCGGCTCAGGGTCAGGAGCAAAGCCGGAGTTGTGCAGCGACGGCAATTGTAGTGCTCCCCGTTCGGCGGCAGCCATCTGTTCCTTAGCTACAGCGCCCAGCCAAAACATGAAAATGGGGACCTTTTCTTCAGTACGTCCGTAGCGGCCAAAGTCTTCCCCACCCATCACCGGATCTACGGCAAGGGTATGCTCTTTGCCCAATGCGTCAGTGAATACCTGTTGTACGCGCTGTGCCAGTTCCGGGTCATTGAATGTGGCTGGGGTGAACTCATCGCGGAGTTCCACCTTCGGGTATTGATTGGCCTGCAGCCCCGCAGACATTGCCACGCCCTGGCAAATACGTTTGATTTTCTCAATAATGGCCGCACGGACTTCATCGGTGTAGGAGCGCAGCGTCAATTCGAGTTGCACCTGATTAGGGATGACATTGCCTTTGGTTCCGCCATGAATAGACCCTACCGTAACCACCGCAGGCTCCAGGGGAGAAAGCTCCCGGCTGACAACCGTTTGTAGCGCCACTACGATACGGGATGCTAAAAGCACAGGGTCCTTGGTAGTGTGGGGGTAAGCCCCGTGGCCGCCCTGACCATAAACCGTGATATCCATCATATCCACATTGGCCAGGCTGTAGCCGCTCCGGCAGCCCACTTTACCGGCTTCCATGCCCGCGCTGACGTGCAGGGCGATCGCGTAGTCTGGTATGGGAAAGCGCGTGTAAAGCCCATCTGCCAGCATGGCTTTAGCGCCTCCGCCCCGTTCTTCTGCCGGTTGCCCAATGAAGACAAGGGTGCCTTTCCATTGATCCTTCCGCTCCGCTAATTGCCGGGCTGCCCCTGTCCAAACCGTCATATGTATATCGTGCCCACAGGCATGCATGACGCCTACCTCATTTCCGGCATCATCTTTTGTAGTGACGGTGCTGGCATATGGCAGGCCGGTGTCCTCGACAATCGGCAAGGCATCCATATCTGCCCGTACAAGCACCGTTGGGCCTTCGCCATTGCGCATAATCCCTACAACCCCATAACCACCAACACGCTCGGTGACTTCAAAACCAAGCAGCCTTAGTTCCTCCGCCATGCGTTTAGAGGTTGCTGCTTCCTGGAAGGAGAGTTCCGGATGGAGGTGGTAGTGGCGGTACAGGTCTTCCAGGTAAGCATAATCTTTCCGGACGGAAGCTTTGAGCCCTGCGTAGGGGTCATCTGTTCCGGATAAAAAAGCGTGGTCTTCGCGGACTTCTTGTTTCAGGGCATCCAATGCGCCCTGTGCAGGCAAGGCTGTGGCGCAGCCCAACAGGACAGCGGTCAGGATCAGGTATTTCATTGTTTTGGTATTCATATGATGAATAATGTAAGAAAAACCATAGAGCAATTGGAGGTGTTCTCCTGCCTTTTTTGTTTTTCTTCTTACTTTTAGCTTATCCAAAGTTGCAGAAATGAATGCTATTGATGCCATAAAGATCAACTTTAACCCCGAACAGCTCACACTGCTGAATATTTGCCTGGCCTTCATCATGTTTGGCGTTGCATTGGACTTGCGGGTGGATAATTTCCGGGAGTTGCTACGCCGCCCAAAGGCTCCGCTCATTGGATTGAGCTCGCAGCTGATCCTGCTGCCGTTGCTGACGATAGGGCTGATCTATCTTTTTCGGCCGGCACCAAGTATAGCATTGGGCATGTTGCTGGTTTCCGCCTGTCCGGGGGGGAATGTATCCAATTTTGCTGTGCATTTGTCCAAAGCAAACACGGCCTTGTCGGTCTTAATGACAAGCGTATCCACGCTTGCGGCGGTCGTGATAACGCCCCTGTACTTTACCATGCTGGCACCGCTCGTACCAGGGTCTGAAGGATTACAGGGGGATATTTATGTGTCGCCTATGAGTATGGTCACGACCATTGTACAGTTGATTCTAGTGCCTTTGCTGATTGGGATGGGGCTTCATGCCCGATTCCCTAAAACCACGGCTCTGCTGAAAAAGCCGGTGCGCATGCTGTCTATGGCTATCTTCATCGGGTTCGTCATCTTTGCGCTTTATGCCAACTACGACAATATCGTCAATTACCTATACATCGTTTTCTACCTCGTGGTGATCCATAACGCACTGGCGCTATTTACCGGCTATCAGTGGGCTTACCGAAATGGCCTGCCACAGGCAGATGCCCGGGCAATTTCCATTGAAACCGGCATTCAAAACTCCGGGCTGGCCCTGATTCTGATTTTCAATTTCTTCGACGGACTGGGCGGTATGGCTTTGGTGGCAGCGTTTTGGGGCGTTTGGCACCTGATTTCAGCCTTCACCCTGTCAATGTGGTGGCAGTTCCGGCCTATCACTGCTGCGGCCTTTGGTAAAGAACAGGCGAATTAGAGAAGCCGCAAAGAGATTAACGGCGCGGCTTTTCAGTTGTCGGGGCCGCGGATAAAAAGGGCGCGCTTTTGGGGTTTGAGTCAGGAAAACAAGGCCTGAAAACCGCCGCAGGCACCCAACGTTTCAGCCTTGACAGGCCTTTGGTTTTGCAGAGTTTTGTGCCAAGGCAAAAAGGAAGCTATTCCTCTTCTCCAAAGGCTTGTCCCTGAAGCACAAACCGCTTGTAGTAATTGATGAGCAGCGTAGTAAGCGGTAGCGCGATGACCATCCCAATCACTCCAAAGAGCCCGCCCCAGACAGACAGTGCCAGCAGGATGACCGCCGGATTCAGGCCCGTGGCACTTCCCATAATCCGCGGTGTAAGTACAATTTCCTGAATGGCCTGAACGATGACGAAAACCAGGAGCACACCACCAGCGCACATCCAGTAGCTGTTTCCGGTTTCAACCGCCTGTACCCCAGCCAGGAGCAGGGCGGGCACTAGTCCTAACGTCTGTAAGTAAGGCACAAAGTTGAGCAAGCCTACAAAGATACCCAGCAGTATGCCCAGGGGCAGCCCGATTAAATTGAAACCTATTGCAAAAAGAATACAGACCCAGAAGACAATCAGCGCCTGGCCCCGGAAGTAGATTTGCATCCCGTCTTCCACATCATGTACCAGCATCACAACCGGCTCCCGGTAGGTAGGGGGAATGGCAGTTTCCCAGTTGTCCGCAAAATCATGGTAGAACAGCATGATGAACACCAGATAAAGCAAAAACGTAACGATACTGAACAGCCCCAGCACAATGCCCATGGCACTGCTTAACCCGCTCCAGATGTAAGAAAGGATCATAACCCCGTAGTTGTAGAGGTTCTCCTCCGTGAGCAAGGCTCTGAGCTCCTCACTGTGCAGGTAGGCTTCGATTTCCTGAAGGACTTCAGGTGGCAGAAGGGACTCCAGTTGGAAATTCAAACTACCGCCCAGCAATTCCTGCATTTTGGCAATTTCACTGTTGATGGCCGGGATGGTCAGCATTCCAATGAGGACGAGAAAGACCACCATGCTGAATAGGGTAAGCAGGACCGCCACCCATCTGGTACGGACCTTAAGCCGTTCCTGGAAAAAGCGTACGATGGGCTCCAGCAGATAGGCTACGAAGAGCGCAATGAAAAAGGAGACCAGATAAGGGCTCAGGTAATCCAGCAGCCATAGGAACAGAGCAATGCCGCCAAGATAAAGCAGGATATCGATAATGCGGTCCAGGGTCCAGGTATTCGGTTGCATAGCGGAAGAGGCAATTATTTCCCACCAAGTTAGGGCCGAAATTTAGTTTCGGGTGGGATTTTTAACGGAAATTTTTACTTTACCAGCCTAAAGTCAATCTTTTATGCCACCTACATCCATACAGCGTCTTTGTTTTTGTATTTTTTTTATGGTGTTGTTGTCACCTCTGGCACAGAGCCAGGCCCATCAGCTCAGTTGGCCTGTGGATGGGGGGCTGTTGGGGACAGGCGCATTGACTTATGGCCTGAGTATTCCGCTCCAGAAGAAAATGCCCGGCATGTCTTTGGACGATCTCGATCTGCTGGATCCTCTCAGAATCAATCGCTTAGACCGGATTGCCACCTTGCAGGCCAGCGAAAAGGCGCGCCTCGCTTCTGATATTACCTTACGTACCGCTTTAATCCTGCCTCTGGGGTTATTGGCAGAGTCCAATAGCCGCGATAATTTTGGAGTAGTCTCTGTGATGTGGCTGGAAACCATGCTGCTTACCAACGGCATTACCCGACTGGTCAAAATTGGCGCCCGCCGAAGCCGCCCTTACACCTACAACCCTTTGACGGGCGAAGAACTGAAAATTGATCCGGAGGCACGCCTTTCCTTTTTTTCCGGGCATGCTTCCAATACCGCCGCTATGTCCTTCTTTACAGCGCAAACCCTGGTGCAAAACCGGCCGGATATGCAAAACAAAGGACTGGTTTGGGCTACAGCAGCAACACTTCCGGCACTGACCGCCCTGTGGAGAGTCAAAGCGGGCAAGCATTTTCCAAGTGATGTGATTGTTGGCTATGGTATCGGTGCCCTGATCGGGATATTGGTACCTAATTTACACCGGTAGCGCTACCGCATCAAGTGTACTTCGCCCTCCATCTGCAGTTTTCGGCCATCTATCAGGGTAACTTCGGCCATGTACACGTAGACTCCGCTGTTGAGTAATTGCCCGCGGCTTGTGCCATCCCATCCCAGGTTTTCTTCATTGACCGGGAAAGACTTTGCCTCAAATACCTGATTGCCCCACCGGTCGTAGATACTCAGGAAGTCAATCTCCATAACCTGATTCGGCTTTGCAAAAAGGGTGAAGTAGTCGTTTTTGTTGTCTCCGTTCGGACTGAAGGCATTAGGCGCATAGACGGGCACCCGTTTGTCAACCTGAATCAGTACGGCATCCTTCACTTCGCAGCCTGCGTCCATCAATGCCCGCAGAGTGATAGTGGTGCTGTTCACAGGGATCAGTGTAGGGTTCAGGCAGCCTGTACAATCCAGCAACTCTGCAGGGCTCCATATCAGGGAGTCGGGTATGAAGTTGAGCTCCGGGGTCAGGGTGAGGGTGTCGCCCTGACGGACTTCAATTTCTCCGCCCAGGTCAAGCGTAAGGGGCGGCATGGCTTGTATCTCAAAAGGCTGCTGTGCTTCACAACCCAAGGCATCTCTCAGGATCAGTACATAATTGCCGGGCACGATCGGGCCGCGCAGAGGTAGCCCTTCTGCAATCTCAAAGTTGATGCCGTCAATAGCGTAAGTATACGGCGGCAGCCCGCCGGATAAACGGCTGATTGACCAATGGCCGGTACTGTCCGGGCAATCCGGGTCTGTAAGTTCCAGCTCTGCCTCAGGAAGATTAAAAGTGAGTTCAATATTCGTGATCACAGAATCGCATCCGTTTTCAATGCTGGGGATGATGTGTTGTCCGGTAGGCTGATCAATGGTGTAAGTCGTCCCAAAGAACTCCTGCACTTCATCTGCGCAGAGGGTGTCCCGGAAATACCGTATTTCGGGCTGAAGCAGTACATTGATGCTTACCTCCAGAATGCTATCGCAACCATTAACTGTATTTAAAGTGTCAATTCCGTTAGGCTGGCTTTCTGAATAATAGGTTCCGTTGAAAAGTATACTGTCTCCTGCACAAATATCCAGCAAAACTGGTGTGCGATAACCCGGCAACAGCGTCGTTGTAGTGATGACAGTGGAATCGCATCCGAACTGATTGGTCAGTGTTTGCACGACGGTCCCGGTATCTGCGGGGTTGCAGCTTTGGCTGAAAAGCATTGTGGAGTCACCTGGCAGCAGGGTGGTTGTGGTGACGACGGTGGAATCGCATCCGAACTGATTGGTCAGTGTTTGCACGACGGTCCCGGTATCCGCGGGGTTGCAGCTTTGGCTGAAAAGCATTGTGGAGTCACTTGGCAGCAGCGTGGTTGTAGTGATGACAGTGGAATCGCACCCAAACTGATTGGTCAGTGTTTGCACGACGGTCCCGGTATCCGCGGGGTTGCAGCTTTGGCTGAAAAGCATTGTGGAGTCACTTGGCAGCAGCGTGGTTGTAGTGATGACAGTGGAATCGCACCCAAACTGATTGGTCAGTGTTTGCACGACGGTCCCGGTATCCGCAGGGTTGCAGCTTTGGCTGAAAAGCATTGTGGAGTCACCTGGCAGCAGGGTGGTTGTGGTGATGACAGTGGAATCGCATCCGAACTGATTGGTCAGTATTTGTGCGACGGTCCCGGTATCCACGGGGTTGCAGCTTTCAATAAAATGAAGCGTCGTATCGCTAGGTGCCAACAAGGTTTGAGTGACCACCACCGAATCACACCCCAACTGACTGGTAAAGGTTTGACTGACACTGCCTGTATCCTGGGGATTGCAGGAAAACAGGGTATTTGTAATTTCGTATTGTGCAGCTAGCGTAGTGAGTGTAGTTACGACGGAATCGCATCCGAACTGATTGTTGAGTATTTCAATAGTGGTCCCGGTATCTACCGGATTACAACTTACCGCACTAACAAAAATACTATCACCTGGTAACAGGGTAGTTGTAGTGATGACGGTGGAATCGCATCCGAACTGATTGGTCAGTGTTTGCAAGACGGTCCCGGTATCTGCGGGGTTGCAGCTTTGGCTGAAAAGCATTGTGGAGTCACCTGGCAGCAGGGTGGTTGTGGTGATGACGGTGGAATCGCACCCGAACTGATTGGTCAGTGTTTGCAAGACGGTCCCGGTATCTGCGGGGTTGCAGCTTTGGCTGAAAAGCATTGTGGAGTCACTTGGCAGCAGCGTGGTTGTGGTGATGACGGTGGAATCGCACCCGAACTGATTGGTCAGTGTTTGTGCAACGGTCCCGGTATCCGCGGGGTTGCAGCTTTGGCTGAAAAGCATTGTGGAGTCACTTGGCAGCAGCGTGGTTGTGGTGATGACGGTGGAATCGCACCCGAACTGATTGGTCAGTGTTTGCAAGACGGTCCCGGTATCTGCGGGGTTGCAGCTTTGGCTGAAAAGCATTGTGGAGTCACTTGGCAGCAGCGTGGTTGTAGTGATGACAGTGGAATCGCACCCAAACTGATTGGTCAGTATTTGTGCGACGGTCCCGGTATCCGCAGGGTTACAGCTTTGGCTGAAAAGCATTGTGGAGTCACTTGGCAGCAGGGTAGTTGTAGTGACGACGGTGGAATCGCACCCGAACTGATTGGTCAGTATTTGTGCGACGGTCCCGGTATCCGCAGGGTTACAGCTTTGGCTGAAAAGCATTGTGGAGTCACCTGGCAGCAGGGTGGTTGTGGTGACGACGGTGGAATCGCACCCGAACTGATTGGTCAGTATTTGTGCGACGGTCCCGGTATCCGCAGGGTTGCAGCTTTGGCTGAAAAGCATTGTGGAGTCACCTGGCAGCAGGGTGGTTGTGGTGATGACGGTGGAATCGCACCCGAACTGATTGGTCAGTGCTTGCACGACGGTCCCGGTATCCGCAGGGTTGCAGCTTTGGCTGAAAAGCATTGTGGAGTCACCTGGCAGCAGGGTGGTTGTGGTGATGACAGTGGAATCGCATCCGAACTGATTGGTCAGTATTTGCGCGACCGTCCCGGTATCCGCAGGGTTGCAGCTTTCACTCAGGAGCAGGGTCGTATCATTAGGCAGCAAACTAGTCTGCGTAATGATAAAAGAGTCGCAGGCCAACTGATTCGCCAGGATTTCTACAGAAATACCAGTATCGAGGGGATTACAGCTCTCTAAAAATACAAGTGTTGTGTCTGAATCGCTACAGCCAGCGGAACAGGTGCCAGGACTGAAGATTTCCAAATCCACTGTGCAATCGGTCTGGTCCAGATCAAAAACCGTAATAGTAGTTGAGGGAATATTAGCAGGGAGCGGCCCCAAAACAAAGGTACTGTCGTACAAACCAGTTGTATCTAACAGGCCGCTTATGCCAAAGCTGCTTCCATTATTGACACCTGACAAGGTAAGCTCCGCTGTGAAAAAATCATCCTGAGCGGTGCCCGGGGTGCTGTTATCCTCACAAGCCAGTACATTTACAGCAGCTTCAAGGGTACAGGAATCCGAGCAGGAAGCCGGAGGTGCAACGGTCAGAATGGAAAAACAGCTGGTCAGGTTTTCGTCAATAAAAGCCAGGTTGATACTGCCTCCTGATATGGGATAAGCTCCAATGACGGTAGGTATGCCAAATTCACCGTTCTCCATACCCGTAGGTGGAACCGTGAACCACCCCTCTGTGCCAACCGGATTGTTTACCTCAACGATGAATTCGAACAAGTCATCAGTAGGGTCGCTGGCTGTCCCGTTATCCAGGCAGTAGGTGTCCAGCAAAGTCACAGTCAATGCACACGAATCTGAGCAGGAACCCGGACTGGAAAGGTTAAAGCTACTGCTACAGTTGCCATCATTATTATCGGTAATCACTACATTAGAAATGCTAACGTCCGTACTTCCGGGAGGAAGACTAAATGTAGATGTCGTGCCGTAGGTACCTTGTGCCGGAGTGATTTCCCCGTTTACGGAGCTTAAGGTATAATTGCCTGCGGTATTGAGGCCATCAACCATCAAACTAAAAGTAACCCGGTCATCGTTTGGGTCACCGGGGGTGCCATTATCATCGCAGATAATATCCGTTGGGTTGACTTCCGTAAGCAGGCACTCATCTGAACAGGTGCCGGGATCTGCAATCACAAAAACCTGGCTGCAGCTGGGGGTACTTAAATCTCTCACAACAAGTGGCACATTCCCTCCTCCTGCACTTCCTCCGGGCATACTGAAAGTACTGGGTGCTCCGTAAATGCCTGTGCCGGAAAGCAGGTTGCCATTGGCTAGCTCCACCGTATAGCTCGTGCCGTACACAGAAGTGACCAGTAATTCTACTTCAATAAAATCATCATCAGGATCAGATGGTGTCCCGGCATCATTACATGTAACATGCTGTATATCCAAGCCGGTGATTTCGCAATTCTTGCAGACGTTGTCCACCGTGAGAATAAACTGGCAGTCCGCGACGGTACTGTCGGTAATAACAATTTCATACTGATCGGGTAAAGGCTCTGCCGGGAGGAAGCGGAAAGTCGTGGTTTCGCCAAAGTAGCCTACCGGGCTGCCAACAATCATTGCATTATCTATCTGAACACCGTAGATGGTGTCCAGGGCATTTCCAATGGGATTGAGGTCAAATTCAAGTATATCGTTGTCGCAGACTAAATTGGTAAGACCAGCCGATTGTATAACGCAGGTATCCGAGCACGGTGGTGGCGGGGCCAGATTTACTGTCACAGAGCAGTTTGGGGAGACCAGGTCGGTAAAGGTCACATCAATGGGCCCATCGCTGATTAAAAAGGGGCCAAGGCTGGCAATGTCGTCGTAGTCGCCCGCAGTATTACCATTTGGGGTATCTGAAATCCAGCTACTGCCGGACGCCGCAGTAGGATTGGTGATTTCAAATTCCACCCGGTAAGTATCATCATCAAAAATACCGGGTGTCCCACCGTCCTGGCAAAAAAGATTGACTTCGGTGGCTTCAATATTGCAGACCGCTGAGCAGTCTCCGGGGTCGAAGAGAAAAAAGGAAAGTGTACACCCGGGGTTGTTTTGATCGGTCAGCGTAATTGTTGTCCCCCCGTTACCCGCAGAGCCGATTGGGAGGGAGAAGGTCTGCAGCGTGTTATACAGCCCGTTTGATGGAGTTACAGTGGTTCCGGCGGCAGAGATGTTATACCCTGAGGCAGTGCTGATAGCCGGAACGTTAAGGGAAAAGGTGATAAAATCATCATTGACGTTGCTAATCGTACCGTTATTGTTGCATTGAATGCTGGCAAGGCCCTGGTCAAAGATGGTGCAGGCATCAGAGCAGTTTCCTGGTCCGTCCTGGGAAAAGGAGTAGGTACAGGAAGGGTCGTTGTTGTCAATTATGGTAATGTTGACGGCGTTGCTGTTGGCTGTTCCGGCAGGCAGTGTGAAAGTAGCAGGGCTGTTATAATTGCCTCCGGAGGGTATCGTACTTTGTCCGTTGGCTATAATTGTGTAGCCACTTCCCAGGTTTGTACCTGAGGGCTGAAGCGTGATGACCATTTGATCGTCAGCCTGAACGGTGCTCGTTCCGTTATCTGCACACTGTACATTCAGAACGTTGACCCCGTTGAGGTTGCAGTCATCGCACGGATTGTCCATAGCAAAGGTAGAAGTACAGGCACTGTTGTTCACATCTCTGATGGTAACGTTGTAAGTTGAGCTCTGCGGAGTATTGGGCAAAAAGCTGAAGTTTACAGGCGTGCCGAACGCGCCGGAGTTCTGGCCCAGAATTGTCCCGTTTGGAATGGTCAAACTGTATTGTGAACCAGTACTGCTATTGGGCGAAAGCGTAAAGTTGATGATATCGCCGTTTGTACAGCTTATGTTGCCGGGAGTGGCGTTTGTGATATCGCAGGGCAGTGGGGTGGAACAAGGGGCGGTGTTATTGACAAAAACCTGGGTAGTGCAACCGGGATCCTGAGTATCCGTGAGCGTTAGCGTGAAAGAGGGCGGTGCTGCTGCCGCATTAACCATTCGGAAAGTAGTAGGATTATTATATGTGCCGATCGTATTCAAAAAAGTCAGCCCCGGCCCGCTGATGGTGTAGGCATTACTGGTACTAATGCCAAATGGGTTAAGCGTTATCAGCAACTCATCATCATCGGGGTCATTGGGCGTATCCATATCATCGCACTGAACCCCCAGTAAATTGGGCGCTGTAATTGCGCAGGGCGAAACGCAGGTACCAGGGTCCTGAATAGAGAAAATGTATTGGCAGGTCAGATCGCCCTGATCTGTCAGTATAAATGAAACAGGGCCGCTTCCCGCTGAACCCGGTGTGAGCTGAAATAATTCCGGGGTATTGTAAAAACCACTGCCCGGCAGTACCAGGCCCGGCGATGCAATAAGGTTGTATTGAAGACTAACATCTGTACCTGAAGCGATGATTTCCATAGTGATGTAATCGTCCTCCTCCAGGCCTGGAGTATTGTTGTTGTTGCAGCTAACATCCAGGACTTCGACCTGTTGCACTTCACAAGTTGAATAGCAGGGATTGTCAAAAGTAAGGACAAAGGTGCAATTGGGATTGTTCTGGTCCGTAAGAGTGATTTGATAGGTCGGTACAGTCGGATCATTGGGGTCAATAACAAAACCATTGGGAAAGCCATATACTGCTGTGGATGGAGAGATGCTTCCCGAAGCAAATGCGACCGTGTACCCATTACCCAGGTTGTTGCCGGAAGGGTTCAGGAAGAGCGTGAGCCGGTCATCGTCAGGGTTGGTGGGCGTATCGTTATCCAGGCATACCACTCCGCCTAAGCCTGCACTTATAATACCACAGAATTCTAAATCGCCGGCCGAATTTATGGCGCTCCCCCGGCACGACAGAAAGCCAAGAAGGAGAAGCGGTATAAACAGAGCCGTTCGATAGCAGACTTGTTGGGGAATACCTTTCATCACGTGTTTGTTTGACGGAAACCTGACATCATTGCAACACGTATGCTCAGCTGCCTGAGATCAACACAGACTACGCCTAAAAAACCAGATAACCCCTAAATGATTTATTTACAGGGGGTTAAGGGTTTTGTGCATGAGTGCAGTGCTGTGAACATAAGTGTTGTTTATCGCCATCTTGCGACTGTAACGGGGGGTAAAGTCTCAGTGTTTTAGTATCTGGGTTTTTTCAGCTTCAAGCAGTTACCGTTCCGTCGCTTTCTTTACCTGCTAAAGAAAAACGGAGTAGAGTTTGGTGATAGGAAGTTTGTTTTGGGTTGTACTAACGTTGGTTTAGCAGGCTATATTTGTCTGAGCGGTAAATTGCTGTTGGTTTATACGGTTTAAACATAAAAAAGATGCAAAACCAGGACACAAAGGTAAAATACCAACTGGAAAGTGCACAATTATGAGCGCAAATAGGCACTTTAAAATTTCAGGAGGGCACCGTATCTACCCTCCTTATCCGCCTGTTAAGGGGCCATTGATGCCCTGAAGTCAATTATCGGATTAGTGTAATATCTCCTTTTTGCAGGATGATCCTCCCGGTTTGCAGGCGCACCTGTGCGTAATAAGTAAACACTCCAGGCCCCATTGGTTCTCCCCGGAACGTGCCATCCCAGCCCACTGCTACGTTATTCGCTGGAAATTCGGTTTGAGTAAAGACCTGATTGCCCCACCGGTCATAAATTTCCATGCGCTCTATACGGTCAATTTGGCCAGGTGCGCTGAACAGGGTAAACCTGTCATTACGGCCGTCTCCGTTCGGACTGAAAACGTTTGGAGCATAAATGTCAACCATCCGTTCTACTATGATTTGGACATTTGCGCTCACAGAGCAACTCCCGCCGAGGCTCGCAGTAAGCAACAGCGTTGTACTTTCGCTGGCTTCGAGCACTGGGTTTAGGCAATTGCTGCAGCTGAGTTGCCCGGCAGGGCGCCAGTCTATTGTCTCTGGCTCAAAATTGATCAATGGGCGGAGCGTGATGGTATCTCCTTCGTCTAAAATTAGTGGGCCGTCAATGCTTAATTCAGGGCTAATCCCCTCGGCAATGCTCACTGCCTGGGACACGGTACAGCCTAATGCATCTGTTAGTTCCACTGTGTAGTCGCCTGCCAATACATCAATTGTAACCGGAATGGCTGAAAAGACTTCCGGTATTTGTCCGGCAGCGTTGATTGTGTATGGCGCAAATCCGTTTTGCGGCGGCCCGATTTCAATAAGTCCGGTCAAGCCCTCACAAGCAGGGTTGGTTGTAGTGATTTCGGCTTCGGGTTCTGCAAACAATAGCGCAATATCAATGATTACTGAGTCACAGCCGTCAGCAATACTCTGAACCACCTCCTGTCCGACAGGGCGGTCCTGGTCATACACCGTGCCATTAATGACAACGCTTTCACCTGCACACAATGTATCTGTAACCAGCTGGTAATCCGGGTCACTAAACAGTAGTACCTGAGTGGTCACAATGGAATCGCACCCAAACTGATTGGTTAATATTTGGGTCACCGTACCTGTATCTGCCGGATTACAGGACTGGCTGAAGAATACGGTGGTGTCGCTGGGCAGGAGCGTGGTGGTCGTGATGACGGTGGAATCGCACCCGAACTGATTGGCCAGTATTTGCGCGACCGTACCTGTATCCGCGGGGTTGCAGCTTTCGCTAAAGAGCAGTGTGGTATCGCTGGGCAGGAGCGTGGTGGTCGTGATGACGGTGGAATCGCACCCAAACTGATTGGCCAGTATTTGCGCAACCGTACCTGTATCCGCGGGATTGCAGCTTTCGCTAAAGAGCAGTGTGGTATCGCTGGGCAGGAGCGTGGTGGTCGTGATGACAGTGGAATCGCACCCGAACTGATTGGCCAGTATTTGCGCGACCGTACCGGTATCCGCGGGATTGCAGCTTTCGCTAAAGAGCAGTGTGGTATCGCTGGGCAGGAGCGTGGTGGTCGTGATGACGGTGGAATCGCACCCGAACTGATTGGCCAGTATTTGCGCGACCGTACCTGTATCCGCGGGATTGCAGCTTTCGCTAAAGAGCAGTGTGGTGTCGCTGGGCAGGAGCGTGGTGGTTGTGATGACGGTGGAATCGCACCCAAACTGATTGGCCAGTATTTGCGCGACCGTACCGGTATCCGCGGGATTGCAGCTTTCGCTAAAGAGCAGTGTGGTGTCGCTGGGCAGGAGCGTGGTGGTTGTGATGACGGTGGAATCGCACCCGAACTGATTGGCCAGTATTTGCGCGACCGTACCGGTATCCGCAGGATTGCAGCTTTCGCTAAAGAGCAGTGTGGTATCGCTGGGCAGGAGCGTGGTGGTCGTGATGACGGTGGAATCGCACCCGAACTGATTGGCCAGTATTTGCGCGACCGTACCGGTATCCGCGGGATTGCAGCTTTCGCTAAAGAGCAGTGTGGTGTCGCTGGGCAGGAGCGTGGTGGTCGTGATGACGGTGGAATCGCACCCAAACTGATTGGCCAGTATTTGCGCAACCGTACCGGTATCCGCGGGATTGCAGCTTTCGCTAAAGAGCAGTGTGGTATCGCTGGGCAGGAGCGTGGTGGTCGTGATGACGGTGGAATCGCACCCGAACTGATTGGCCAGTATTTGCGCGACCGTACCGGTATCCGCGGGATTGCAGCTTTCGCTAAAGAGCAGTGTGGTGTCGCTGGGCAGGAGCGTGGTGGTCGTGATGACGGTGGAATCGCACCCAAACTGATTGGCCAGTATTTGCGCGACCGTACCGGTATCCGCGGGATTACAGCTTTCGCTAAAGAGCAATGTGGTATCGCTGGGCAGGAGCGTGGTGGTCGTGATGACGGTGGAATCGCACCCAAACTGATTGGCCAGTATTTGCGCAACCGTACCGGTATCCGCGGGATTGCAGCTTTCGCTAAAGAGCAGTGTGGTATCGCTGGGCAGGAGCGTGGTGGTCGTGATGACAAGGCTGTCGCACCCAGACTGGTTTTGGAGCAGATTCTCCACAGTGCCCGTATCTATCGGATTACAGCTTTCGCTAAAAATAACTGTGGTGTCAGAAGGCAGCAGGGAGGTCGTGGTAATGACGATAGAATCACACCCGGTCTGCCCTGTGAGGTTCTGGACCACAGTACCCGTGTCCAATGGGTTGCAGGACTGCAAGTCAATGAGCGTGGTATCGCTGTCCACGAGCAGAGTATTGGTGACAACGACCGAATCACACCCAAACTGATTGATCAGTACCTGCGTCGCTATTCCGGTATCCGCTGGGTTACAGCTGCTTTCCACGAGGAAAATGGAATCGGAGGGCAATAGTGTAGTCGCAGTAATGATGATGGAGTCACACCCGGTCTGCCCGGTGAGGTTCTGGACCACAGTACCCGTGTCCAATGGATTGCAGGACTGCAAGTCAATGAGCGTGGTGTCGCTGTCCACGAGGACGGTATTGGTGACAACGACCGAATCACACCCAAACTGATTGATCAGTACCTGCGTGGCTATTCCGGTATCCGCTGGGTTACAGCTGCTTTCCACGAGGAAAATGGAATCGGAGGGCAATAGTGTAGTCGCAGTAATGATGATGGAGTCACACCCGGTCTGCCCGGTGAGGTTCTGGACCACAGTACCCGTGTCCAATGGATTGCAGGACTGCAAGTCAATGAGCGTGGTGTCGCTGTCCACGAGGACGGTATTGGTGACAACGACCGAATCACACCCAAACTGATTGATCAGTACCTGCGTGGCTATTCCGGTATCCGCTGGGTTACAGCTGCTTTCCACGAGGAAAATGGAATCGGAGGGCAATAGTGTAGTCGCAGTAATGATGATGGAGTCACACCCGGTCTGCCCGGTGAGGTTCTGCACCACAGTACCCGTGTCCAATGGGTTGCAGGACTGCAAGTCAATGAGCGTGGTGTCGCTGTCCACGAGGACGGTATTGGTGACAACGACCGAATCACACCCAAACTGATTGATCAGTACCTGCGTGGCTATTCCGGTATCCGCTGGGTTACAGCTGCTTTCCACGAGGAAAATGGAATCGGAGGGCAATAGTGTAGTCGCAGTAATGATGATGGAGTCACACCCGGTCTGCCCGGTGAGGTTCTGCACCACAGTACCCGTGTCCAATGGATTGCAGGACTGCAAGTCAATGAGCGTGGTATCGCTGTCCACGAGCAGAGTATTGGTGACAACGACCGAATCACACCCAAACTGATTGATCAGTACCTGCGTGGCTATTCCGGTATCCGCTGGGTTACAGCTGCTTTCCACCAGGAAAATGGAATCGGAGGGCAGCAAGCTAGTTGCCGTTATCACAATAGAGTCGCAGCCTTCCTGCCCGGTGAGGTTTTGTATCACAGTGCCGGTATCCAAAGGGTTGCAGGACTGTAAATCAAATAGGGTAGTATCGGCTTCACAAACCACGCTGCAGGGATCGGGAGGTACAACCAACAGGTTGGTGCTACAGCCTGGGTTGAGCTGGTCGGTAATGGTCAGGCTAAAGCTCCCCTGGCTAATCAGGAAGGGACCCAGGTCTACATCCTGATTGTAACTGCCGGTCACCGGTCCAAGGGGCGTTTGTGCGGTCCATCCTGCTGCGCCAACCGGGTTGATGATTTGTATGGTCGCCTGAAAGAAGTCATCTTCCGGCACGCCTGTAGGTATGCAGGTTATTTCCGTCACGAAGGCGTTGATGGCACAGGCATCCGAGCAGGTACCGGGGTCGCTCAGCTGTACGGTAGTGGTGCAGTTGCTGTCTGAGGCATCAGTCAGGATGAGGGTGACAGGGCCGCTGCCCGCACTGCCCGGCAAAAGGGAAAAGCTGCCAAGGCTGCCAAACGTGCCGGTAGAGGGCTGTACGGCCTGCCCGGGCGCTGAAATGGTATAACTGCCAGCGGTGCTAACGCCATCTGCCAGAATGGAAAAGGTAATCAGGTCATCCGTGGGGTCCCCCGGCGTACCGTTGTCCGCACACTGCACATTGGAAACAGCTGCGGAAGTAATCAGGCAGGCATCGCAGGGGTTGTCGAGGCTCACCGTTTGAGAACAGGTGGGATCATTACTGTCGGTAATGGTTAGGGTGAAGTTGCCCTGGGAGAGGTTATTCGGCAAAAATGAAAAGGGGCTAACCTGCCCGTAATTACCGTTTGTTCCTGCGGTGAGGACTCCTCCGGGGATGTTGACTTGGTAGTTGGTCCCAGTCCCTGTGCCATTCACCAGCAGTTCAAAGTCAATAACGCCATTATCGCAAATTGGAATGATGACGGTTGGTGTGTTTAGGTTGCAGGGTTCCACCGAGCAGGGGGCGGGGTTGTCTATGGTAAACTCCAAAAAGCAGTCAGGATGATCTATGTCGCTCAGGATCAGGGTAATGGTAGGCCCTGTATTCGCCGCACCCAGCAGCTGGAAGGCCGTTATCACTCCGAGGTTGCCGAACCCAGGCGTCACAGTGACATCAGGCGAAGAAAGATTGTACCCGATAGGACTCAGTGCCACCCCAATAGGGAAGAGCTCCAGCAGCACGAAATCGTCGCCAGGATTACCGGGGGTACCGGCGTCATTGCAGGTTAGACTTATCACACCGGGGTCGGTGAAGGCGCAAGTCGTATTGGAACAAGTGCCTGGGTCGGGCAGCGTTACCACGATAGAGCAACTTGGGTCATTACTATCCGTAATTGTCAAAGTGATAGGGCCGTTGCCGGCAGTACCCGGGCTGGTCAGGAAAGTGGTGGTAATACCGAAAGGGGCTGTGTTTGGCGTGACCGTGCCGTTTGACGCCGTCACGGTATAGCTGGCGCCGGTGTTTTGTCCGGAGGGGTTAAGGGTAAACTGTATTAAATCATCTGTGGGGTCGCTGGGCGTGCCGCTGTCGTTGCAGTCCTGACCGCCCAGGCCAGCAGAGGTAATAGTACAGTTGGGGCAGGGGTTGGGGACTACCGTTGTGGTTGTGCAGCTAGGGTCACTCGCATCCGTGACTGTCACGCTGAACTGGCTCACATTGGATGAGGTGGGGATAATTGTAAAAGCCGTAATCTGCCCGTAGTTGCCGTTATTGCTGCCGGAGATAGTGCCGCCGGTAACGCTGACCGTATAATTGGCTCCGGTGTTATTGCCATCCACCAGCAGCTCAAAGACCGGGTTGCCGTTGACACACTGATTTGTGACTACCGTGGATTGAGTGAGCTGACAGGGCGGAGGAGTGGAACAGGGAGCCGGTGGGACAATGGTCACGGATATAGTCGTACAACTGGGGTCATCATTATCCGTAACGACTACCGGGAAGCCACCTCCGGAAATAGGGTAGGGCCCCATAGTGGTCACCACATTATAGTCCCCGGTGGTCCCTAAAGGATCATTAGCGGTCCAACCGTTAGGGCTGGTCCCGTCACCAACGACTTGCAGAATGAAGGTGAAGGTGTCGTCACTTGGGTCGTTGGGGGTGCCATTATCACTACAGGTGACGTTGCCAATTTGGGCGTAGTTGATGTCACAGGGGGGCGCTGTCGAGCAGGGCGGGGGCAAATTGATAATCGTATTCGTGAAGCAATTGGGGTCGTCATTGTCTGTAACGATAACGCTAATACCAGCGGGTGGGCCAATACCAGTGAGCGTAAAAGTAGTCTCGCTCCCATAATTGCCTCCCGGAGGGCTTACCGTGCCGCCGCTGACAGAAACGGTATACCCGCTGCCCAGGCCCGAACCCACTGGGTTCAATGGGAATGTATAAAAGTCATCACTGGGGTCAGTGGGCGTTCCGTTGTCGTTGCAAGTGGTAAAACCAAGGCCCGGATTGGTTAAGTCGCAGGCAGAAAAACAGGGGTTGTCAAAAGTAAATGTCAAGCTACAACTGGGATCGTTCTGATCCGTAATGGTGATTTCAACAACACTTGGCGGTGCACCGGAAAACTGAAGCAAGAAAGAAGTGGTTTGTCCGTATTGGGCGAAACTTGAGGGGAGAAACCCCTGTGAAGTGGATACCGTGTAGGAAGTTCCATTGCCCGTTGCTGTTGGGTTAAGGGAAAAAAGTACAATACCACTACCGTTGCAGGAAAAATTCAAGCCAGGATCTGTAATGTTGCAACTGACTTGTGATGCACAGGGGTTTTGTAATGTAACTGTAAAAGAGCAATTGGGATCAGTGTTGTCCTCAACTATAATTTCAAACTGAGCCTGGTTGATATCATTAGGTTCGAGGTTGATAAAAACTCCATTTGGATAGCTATAGGGCCCTGGGTCAACAATAATGCCATCTGGTGACGAGACATTGAAAAAAGTACCTGGTCCTGAACCCTGCACATTAAGCTGAAAGCCTACCTGCCCAAACCCAAATGGGAAACATTGAATATTGGATAAGACGACATTTGAAATATTGCATTGTCCAATAAGCTTTACCGGGGAAAACATGGTGATCAGAAATAGTACAGGCAGCAGTAACAGTTGATTAGGACGCATTGGACTGTGGGTTTGTTGATTGCTCTGACAATGAGACAATACAACCCCAATTAGGTTTGTCGCTATTTGGACAGAAATAAATCTTAAGCTCTCCTTGGTATGGATGACCCTGTAAATTGATTTTTCGCGGCCGAGTCAGTGTCACTTGCTGAGGAATTTTCCAGGCACCGTTGGCAGTACTCATTTTTTTTCCTTTCTTTAGTAAGCGTAAACGCAACTTTTAAAACGAGCCTGAACCAACCACTTGGTATGACCCAAAACAGCAACCGCTTCTGGTACAAAGACAGCATTATCTACGCCCTGCCCCTGCATGCCTTCTACGACAGTAGCGGTAACGGTATCGGCGACATCAATGGCCTGATTGAAAAGCTGGACTATCTTGAAGATCTGGGCGTCACTTGTATCTCTCTGCTACCCTTTTATGAATCTCCCCTGAAGGATGATGGCTATGATGTCTCCGACTTTAAAAGCGTACATTCCAACTATGGTAACCTTGATGACTTTGAACGCTTCCTCGAAGAAGCGCATAAGCGCGGGCTTGAGGTCATTATTGATCTCATCATGAACCACACTTCCACCGAGCACGAGTGGTTTCAGCGGGCCCGTCAGGCACCTAAGGGCTCACCGGAGCGCGACTTCTACATCTGGAGCGATACGCCGGAGCCTTACGCAGAAGCGGGTATCATCTTCAGCGATTATGAAACCTCTAACTGGGAATGGGATAACGTCGCTAAAGCCTATTACTGGCACCGTTTTTACAGTCATCAGGCTGATCTCAATTACGAAAATGAGCAGGTAAGGGAAGAAATGCGCAGCGTAATTGATTTTTGGTACAACCTGGGTGTGAATGGCGTTCGGCTGACTTCGATTATGTTCCTGTTTAGGGAAGAGGGGACCAACTGTGAAAACCTGCCTCAGGTCCACGAATACCTCCGCGAGCTGCGCAGCTATGTGGAACGCAAGCATCCGGGCAAAATCCTGATCGCAGAAACCAACCTTTGGCCGGAGGAGGCTGCTGAATACTACGGAGAGGGCGACGAGTGCCACATGAATTACCACTTTCCGCTTATGCCACGCCTCTACATGGCCCTGCAAACGGAAGACCGCTACCCGATTATCGACATCCTGGAGCAGACGCCTTCCATACCGGAAAACAGCCAATGGGCGCTTTTCCTGCGCAACCACGATGACCTCATGCTTTCTATGGTGACGGAGGAGGAGCGGGATTATCTCTATAAGGTGTTCGCACAAGACCACGGGGCGAAGATTAATCAGGGGATCCGCCGCCGCCTCGCGCCGCTCCTGCTCAACGACCGCCGCAAAATAGAACTGCTCAACAGCCTTTTGTTCAGCCTGCCTGGCACACCGGTCATTTACTATGGTGATGAAATTGGCATGGGCGACAATATTTATCTTGGCGACCGCAACGGTGTACGTACCCCTATGCAGTGGAATGCGGACCGCAATGCCGGCTTTTCCGCCGCCAACCCGCAGAAGCTTTTCCTGCCCGTTATCCGTGACCCTTTGTACCGCTACGAGGCTATTAATGTAGAAATTCAGAACCGCAATTCCTCCTCCCTGCTCTGGTGGATGAAGAACATCATCTCTATGCGGAAACGCCTGAAAGCGTTCAGCCATGGTTCCATTGAGTTCCTGGACTCTATGAATGGAAAAGTTTTGTCCTTTATCCGGTCCTACGAAGGCGAAAGCATTCTGGTAGTGGCCAACTTGTCCAAGTTCTCACAATCTGTTGAATTGGACCTGGAACGCTTTGAAGGGGTCCGGCCAGTGGAAATTTTCAGTCAGAATAAGTTCTTCGAAATAGGGGAGGAGCCTTACAAATTCACGGTAGGCCCCTACGGCTATTTCTGGTTCCTGATGGAGCAATCGGAGGAAGCTGATGAATTGCCAAAAGAGCGGGCCGTCCCCGAGGTAATCTCTGAAGTAGGCTGGGGCGACTTTTTCGAAAATTATACCACCAGGCGCCGCTTCGAGAAGAAAGTACTACCGGGTTATCTGCAGTCCTGCCGGTGGTTTGGCGGGAAGTCCAGGAAAATCGTTTCCCTGGAAGTCAGCCACTTCCCCAAAATAGAAGTAGACGATACAGCGGCTTACTTCCTGAGCATTCGCGTGCGCTATACGGATGGACTTCCCGAAACTTACTTCCTGCCCCTGACCTTCCTGAGCAGCGCAGAGGAAATGGTGCATTTTCTAAAGAATGAACCCCAAAGCGTGGTCTCCTACTGTAAAACCCCACAACGGGAAGGGATACTGATCGATGCCATTTACCACGAAGCCTTTAGGAATGAACTATTCTGGCGCATTAAGACCAACGCCAGTATCAACGTGAAAGGCGGACAGCTCTCTTTTGAGTCCGGAAAAATCCTGGACGAACTGCGCGTGGAACGGGAGGATGTCAGCTCGGAAGTACTCCGGGCAGAACAATCCAACACTTCTGTCATCTACAACAGTCAGTTTTTCTTCAAGATTTACCGGAAGCTCGATACGGATATCAACCCCGACCTCGAAGTGGTGCGCTACCTCTCAGAGCAGACCGCTTTTGAAAATTCGCCACGCTACGGTGGGGGCATACAGTTTCAGGATACAGTGGAGCAGACCTTCACCATACTGGGGTTGCTGCAAAATAAAATCCCCAATCAGGGCGAAGCATGGACCATGATGCTGGAAGCCCTCAACCGCTACTACGAAAAGGTGCTGGCTAAGGTTGAACGGGACAATCCGGCTCCTCCGCTGGTGAAAGCCGATCGGTTCTACTTTGAAGACACGCCGGAGCGCCTGCAGCGCCTCATAGGCAGCGTGATCTACGAGCGGGCGGCTCTGCTGGGCAAACGTACTGCTGAGATGCACATTGCCCTGGCCTCCGAAACCACCGAGGCGGACTTTGAGCCCGAGCGTTTTTCCCAGCACTATCAGCGGTCCATCTATTCTCAGCACCGCAAACTGGTGAATGAAAAGCTGACCGCCCTGGAGCGTCGCCTCCCCTCCCTGCCGGAGCATATTGCCACAGAGGCACACCGTATACTGGAGATCAAGGACGAAATTATGGATTGCTTCAGTCAGATTTACGCCCGCAAAATTGAGGCGACCAAGACCCGCGTGCACGGCGATTATCACCTCGGGCAGGTGCTCTTCAACGGTCGCGACTTTTTCATCATCGACTTTGAAGGAGAGCCCATGTACTCCATTAGCGAGCGCCGCCTCAAGCGTACGCCCTTTAAGGATGTGGCGGGCATGATCCGTTCGCTACACTACGCCGCTTACGGACAGCTGGTGCTCAATCAAAATTACCGCAAAGCCGATATGCCTCAGCTGGAAGAGTGGGCCAATCAGTGGTTCCATTACGTCAGCCAATACTTCCTGACGGCGTACCTGGATACCGCGCAGGGGCATAGCTTTGTACCGGAAGATAAAGAATCTATGGAATTGCTGTTGCGGACGTACATTCTGGAAAAAGCAATCTACGAAGTCGGTTACGAAATGAATGCCCGGCCAGAATGGCTGCGGATACCTATTCGTGGTGTACTTTACGCTATGGAAGGCTACATCGGACCGGATACCCCAGCTGCCGATCAGAAACCAACTTAGGTGATGAATGCCGTTGAAGCTTATATCCTGGACCTGGAGCAGCCACAGCGCAGTATCCTGGAATACCTCCACCAATTGCTCATGGCGCATCCGGAAGTAACCTGCCAGATCCGGTATAAGATCCCATTCTACAGCCGGAAAAAATGGGTGTGCTATGCCAATCCCCGGGACGGGGGCATCGAGCTGGCTTTCATTCAGGGCGCTGAGTTGTCGAACGAACAGGGGCTGCTGCAGGCCCGCGGGCGTAAAATGGTCACCGGCGCCGTGTTCCAATCGGTGGACGACATTCCAGAGGCTGCCCTGCTGGAGGTCATTCAGGAAGCCTTATTGCTGGATGAGGTGGCGCCTTACAACGGTCCGAAGCGGAAAAACCGCAAAAGGTGAGGTAAAGTTATCGAGAAAGTTGTACATTGTAGACGCATTCTAATAATGCCATTCACCAAACCTCTGTAGCCATGTTCATCAAAGCCCTTTCTGTATTAGCCCTCCTATTTACATGCAATGCCCTGTCCGCACAGGCTCAGGAAACGGAGCGCACTGCTGCGCCCGTAACGAAGGTCGTAGATGAAATGCCCCGCTTTTACAGCTACGAGTGTGAAAGTATAATGGATGAGGATAAGCGTAAACAATGCGCTGATATGGCGATGCTGGAAACCGTCTATAAAAACATCACTTACCCGCCCAATGCAAAAAAGGATGGTATAGAAGGGACGGTAGTCATCAGCTTTACGATTGATATGGATGGTATGACCTCTGATTTCAAGGTTACCAGGAGTATACGAGAAGACCTGGATCAGGAAGCACTTAGGGTGGTTAGAGATAAATTAGTGGAATGGGAGCCTGGAAAACAAAAAGGAATGCCCGTTAATACTCAGTTTAACATGCCAGTGCGCTTCCGGCTGAAATAAAGAAATTCTGAATTCTCATTATCATAAAATTATACTATGAAAACCCCGTTTTTATTCGCGCTCCTGTGCTTTACCCTATGCTCTCTGTCTTTATCTGCCCAGCTGGAGTCCGGTTGTGACCTAGTCTTTCAAGTGGGTGCCCCTACGCCCGTTGCTCAGGGCTGTGAAAATAAGGTGCCTCGCAGTCTTCAAATAGAGTGTACAAAGTCTGCTATTAAGGATCATATTGAGAACCGCCTGGTCATGCCACTTGCGTTGAAGAACAGGCGTGGAGAAATAATCAGTAAATCCTGTAACTTCAGTTTTGTAATTGATAAGGAAGGCAAAGTCGCCTCTGTTAGGCAGAAGGATTGTGATAACTTTTGGTTGCATGCGGTAAAGCAAGCTTCTGATGGATTTCCAGCACTTACACCTGGAGGATACAACGGTGAAAAGCAATGTGTAGCACTCGATATTGGCATCAGTTTCCGAGAAACGGTCTTTAGCGATCTGGTGCTGGCTTCTTTTACTGACGAGCTAGGTAATTCTATTTTTTCTTCTCCGAAAAAAGAGGAGTACGAAGCTATATTCAAGGTAGTAGAAGACATGCCTCGGTTTTATTCAGCTGATTGTGAGGAATTGCCTACAAAAGCGGAACGAAAGGCATGTGCAGCAAAAGCCATGCGGGAGGTGATTTACTCAAATTTGAGGTATCCTGAGGAAGCCAGAGAGTTAGGAATTGAAGAAACGGTAGTAGTTCAGTTCCGGATTCAGAAAACAGGGGAATTAACTCACGCCAAGGTCGTCCGGGCGCCAAGAGAGGATTTAAGCGAAGAAGCTCTGCGATTGGTTGAGGAGCACTTCACTGCTCCATGGGTACCAGGAAAACAACGAGGGCGTCCAGTGCCCGTTCAATTTAACTTACCGATCAAATTTGAGCTAAATAAGTAAGGCCAACTATTGCCACCGCGTAAAAGCATTCGCCAGCACCTTCCCATCCGCCGGGCGAAAGATGCGGTGGCAGTAAACGCCCGCTTCAATTTCCTGCACTTCTGATTGGAGCGCATCCGCCAGTTGCCCTTCAGCCCGGTATTCGATGTCCAGAAATGTCAATTGGCGTTCTGCCAGTACCGCAGCGGGCACAGGGTCCAGCATCCACTGTATATATAAGGTGTTATTGAGGTGTTGATTGAAGTCGAGGTCATGCCAGTGCACGGTATAATCTTCCTGATAGTCTGTAGCCTTCAGTTTTTCCAGTTGTCCGGAAATGCGGGGCAGGCACTGCTCCCGGGGTGGCATCCGCTCGTTAAAAGCCAGTACAAAGTCAGGGGGATTGGCCATGCGCCGGGTTCGGGTATCCATGAGAAGCCAGGTCGAGGCAGATTGGGCAATGGGCTCGCCTTCCTGTGTCTCCACCCAAAAGTCGCGAAGGGCAAAAGCCCGGAGAAACCCTGCCGGATAGGTATGTATCCGGATGGGCTCATTCAGGTCAGGCAGGCGCTTTACCTCAATTTGCTGCCGGGTAAGCACCCAGGAAATATGATGAGGCTCCAGGTCCCAGTAGGACATACCGATCTGAATCACATTCTGCAAGGCCGCCTCCTGCATGAGGCGGGAAAGCGCAGGCACCGTCATGCGTTGCTGAGCATCAATCTCATAAGCTCTTACCTGATAATCATGTGTATAAAGCAGGTCGGTATCCACCATTTTTTTTTGCGCTAATATAGGAAGCATCGGTTTAAATCATCCAGTAGCCCTGTCTAAGAGCTTCGTATTCAGCAGAAAGCCGGAGGGCAATAAATTTTTCCAAAAATTCCAGGATGAGGGCCAGAGCGTGCTTCCTTTCGGCCACCGTTGGGCCGGGCGGCTAAAAATTCGGGAAATTCGGCAGTAGAGGCAATAAAAATAGGATGACGTAGTGCTGTCCCCCACCTTATGGGAAGAAACCGAGCTAAAAGAACTATTATCAGGCAATTATTTTAAAAGGCCCTTTTGGATTTCCCTGAAAAAGATATACCTTTGCAATCGCTTTTCGAGCAAGGTATGTTAACCTCTGCCGATTAGGTATTGTTAAATACAACTCAAACTTAATTAGGATTATGCCTACAATCAATCAACTTGTACGCAAGGGCAGAAAGAAAATTGTGGCCAAGAGCAAGTCTCGCGCTTTGGACGGATGTCCACAAAAGCGTGGGGTATGTACGCGTGTTTATACAACAACGCCTAAGAAGCCGAACTCGGCCTTGCGTAAGGTTGCTAAGGTCCGCCTGACAAACGGCATTGAAGTGATCTGCTATATCCCTGGTGAAGGGCACAACCTGCAGGAGCACTCCATTGTACTGGTGCGCGGCGGTCGTGTTAAAGACCTTCCCGGTGTACGTTATACTATCGTACGTGGCGCACTCGATACTGCGGGTGTTGAAGGCCGTCTTCAGGCACGCTCCCGTTATGGTGCGAAGCGTCCGAAGAAGTAATTATGTTTCAACATATTTGCGAAACCTCTAATTCAGAGTAATGAGAAAAAGAAAGCCAAAGTTAAGAATCATCCAGCCGGACCCGCGTTATAAGGATCCGATGGTGACCCAGTTCGTCAATAATATGATGCTGCAAGGCAAGAAAGGAACTGCCTTCCAGATTTTCTATGACGCAATGGACCTGATGAAGGAGCGTACTGATCAAGATGAGCATGCCCTTTGGAAGAAGGCGCTGAACAACGCAATGCCTCAGGTGGAGGTTCGCAGCCGCCGTATCGGTGGTGCAACTTTTCAAATCCCTACTGAGATTCCTGCCAAGCGCAAGATTGCGATTGGTATGAAGTGGTTGATTAAGTTCGCCCGTCAACGGAGCGGTAAGGGAATGGCAGAAAAGCTGGCTGCTGAGCTGATCGCAGCAAGCAAGGGAGAAGGAGCTGCTGTTAAGCGTAAAGAAGATACGCACCGGATGGCAGAGTCTAACCGTGCATTTGCCCACTTCCGCGTATAATCCTTCTTAATACTTTTCAATAATTCAAAAATCCCTTTCGAGGAGTAGTCATGGCACAAAAAGATCTTAAGTACACTAGAAATATTGGTATTGCCGCGCACATCGATGCCGGTAAGACGACTACTACCGAGCGTGTCCTTTTCTACACCGGCCTTAGCCACAAAATTGGCGAGGTGCACGATGGTGCAGCTACCATGGACTGGATGGAGCAGGAGCAGGAGCGTGGTATTACCATCACTTCGGCTGCAACGAAAACGTCCTGGAAATGGAAAGAGCAGGATTATGTCGTAAACATCATTGATACCCCGGGTCACGTTGACTTTACCGTTGAGGTAGAGCGCTCCCTTCGTGTATTGGATGGCGTTGTCGCTCTGTTCTGTGCCGTATCTGGTGTGGAGCCTCAGTCTGAAACTGTATGGCGTCAGGCTAACCGTTATAAAGTACCACGTATTGGTTTCGTCAATAAAATGGACCGTTCTGGTGCAGATTTCTTCAACGTTGTTAATGACGTGAAGGAGAAGCTGGGTGCCAATGCAGTACCTCTGCAGGTGCCAATCGGTGCTGAAGAAACCTTCGAAGGGGTTGTTGACCTGATCACCAACGAAGCGCGTATCTGGAATGAGGACGACATGGGCATGACCTATCAGGTAGTTCCTATTCCGGAAGAATTGAAGGACACAGTGAGTGAATATCGTAGTAACCTGCTCGAAGCTGTAGCAGAATATGACGAGGAGCTCCTGGAAAAGTTCTTCGAGGATGAAAGCAGCATTTCTGCAGATGAAATTCGCGCAGCTATCCGTGCAGCAGTGATCGATATGAGCATCATCCCTATGATGTGCGGTTCTGCCTTTAAGAACAAAGGCGTACAGGCCGTTTTGGATGCCGTTTGTGCGTTCATGCCATCTCCGGTTGATGTGGAAGCCATCACAGGTACTAACCCGGACACAGAAGCAGAAGAGTCCCGCAAGCCGGACGTTAATGAGCCATTCTCAGCTCTGGCGTTCAAGATCGCAACGGACCCATTCGTAGGCCGACTGGCTTTCTTCCGTGCTTACTCCGGCCGCCTCGATGCTGGCTCGTATGTACTGAATACCCGCTCTGGTAAGAAAGAACGGATCTCCCGTCTTTACCAGATGCACTCTAATAAGCAAAACCCGATCGACTACGTTGAAGCAGGAGACATTGCGGCTGCAGTAGGTTTCAAAGACCTGCGTACCGGTGATACCATCTGTGATGAAAACGCACCAATCGTTCTGGAAAGTATGACTTTCCCTGAGCCGGTGATCGGTCTGGCAATTGAGCCTAAGTCTCAGAAAGATCTGGACAAGCTGGGTATGGCACTGGCAAAACTGTCAGAAGAAGACCCGACCTTCCGCGTCAACTACAACGAGGAAACGAACCAAACGGTTATCAGCGGTATGGGTGAGCTTCACCTGGAAATTATCGTGGACCGCCTGCGCCGTGAATTCAAAGTAGAAGTAAGTCAGGGTGCCCCACAGGTAAACTACAAGGAAGCACTAACTTCAACAGTAGATCACCGCGAGCGCCTCAAGAAGCAGTCCGGTGGTTCCGGTCTCTTCGCAGATATGCAGTTCGAAATTGGCCCAGCCGACCAGGAGTTCCTGGACAGCGAAGCATTCAAGGATGGCAAGGAAAAGCTGCAATTCGTTTGGGACATCGTTGGTGGCTCGATCGACAAGAACTATCAGAAGCCTATTAAGGATGGTTTCCTGCAGATGATGGACAACGGCATTCTGGCCGGCTACAACATCGACAGCATGAAAGTCCGTGTTTACGATGGTTCTATGCACGCAGTGGACTCTAAGCCAATCGCTTTCGAACTTTGTGCGAAGGAGGGCTTCCGCGAAGCAGCGCCTAAGACCAATCCGGTAATCCTTGAGCCAATCATGAAGCTCGAGATTGTAACGCCGGAAGAGTTTGTAGGTTCCGTAATCGGTGACCTCAACCGCCGTCGCGGCCTGCCAAAAGGACAAGAGCCACGTGCAGGTGGAGCAGTAAGCATTAAGGCTGATGCCCCACTGTCAGAAATGTTTGGATATGTAACTTCTCTTCGTACGATCACTTCAGGTCGTGCCAACTCTACGATGGAGTTCTCACACTATGCTGAGGCACCATCAGGAATCGCGAAGGAAATTATCGCCGGCGCGAAAGGAGAAGTTAACGCATAAATTTGTAAGCAGAGTTAAAACAAGGTGCAGCCCAACGGGGCTGCACTAATATCATCACTTATTTAGCTGAATTGAAGGCATGAATCAGAAGATCAGAATCAAACTCCGCTCCTACGATCACAACCTGGTAGATAAATCTACAGAAAAGATCGTAAAGACGGTGAGGAACAGTGGCGCCGTAGTTACTGGACCGATTCCGCTGCCCACGAAGAAGAAAATCTTTACCGTGCTCCGTTCGCCGCACGTCAACAAGAAAGCTCGTGAGCAGTTCCAATTGCGTACCCACAAACGCCTCATCGAAATTTACACGCCCACCCAGAAGACAGTAGATGCCCTGTCCAAGCTGGAGCTGCCGAGTGGGGTTGACATTCAGGTTAAACTAACGTAAGAAAGTATCATCGACCCGTCTTCACAGGCGATTATTGATACTTACTGAAAAGGCTGCTGGCAGTGTAATGTCCGGTTTTAGGACATCCCTGCCCCGGTTTTAGGTTAGCGGATCGGTTAGACAGCTTCTGCTGTTAGCCTTTCTGTCTGTATTTAGCCTGTTATTGACGAGTTTTAAAAACCATGTACTGATGAACGGTATTATCGGTAAAAAAATAGGAATGACCAGCATCTTCGACGGGCTGGGCCGCAATATTGCTTGCACTGTCATTGAAGCGGGGCCCTGCGTTATTACGCAGGTGAAGACCACTGAGACTGACGGTTACAACGCTGTGCAGCTCGGTTTTGGCGAAGCAAAGGTCAAGAACACATCTCAAGCACTTCAAGGGCACTACGAAAAAGCCAAGACTGGTCCTAAGCGGGACCTCGTAGAATTTCGCGATTTTGATGTCGTTGAGAAAGCCATTGGTGACCTGCTGAAAGTTGAGGAAGTCTTCAGGAAGGCGATCTGGTCAGCGCAGTAGGAACCTCCAAAGGCAAAGGATTTCAGGGTGTCGTTAAGCGTCACGGATTCGCTGGTGTAAATGATGCGACCCACGGTCAGCACAACCGTCAGCGGGCACCGGGTTCTATTGGCGCTGCTTCTTATCCTGCCAAGGTTTTCAAAGGAATGCGTATGGCTGGCCGTACCGGCGGTGATCGCATTAAGGTGAAAAACCTGCGGGTAGTGAAGCTGTTCCCTGAACAGAACCTTATCCTCGTGAAGGGCGCCGTGCCTGGTCACAAGGGATCAACGGTAATCATTGAAAAGTAATTCATTCGTGCGTCGTAACGCCAGCCTGTAGCCATTGGGTAACAGCGCCGGAGCGTGCTTAAACACACAAAGCAATGAAACTCGAAGTTTTAAATATCCAAGGTCAGCAGACCGGTCGCGAGATTGAGCTTCCGGAAGACGTTTTCGGTGTAGAACCGAACGAGCATGTCGTATATCTGGCCGTAAAGCAATACCTGGCTGCTCAACGCCAGGGTACGCACAAAGCGAAGGAGCGTAACGAAATCGCTGGTTCTACTAAAAAACTGAAGCGTCAGAAGGGTACAGGTACCGCACGTTTTGGTGATATTAAGAACCCGGTCTTTCGTGGTGGTGGCCGTATTTTTGGCCCACGTCCCCGCAAGTACAACATTACCTTGAACAAGAAGGTAAAGCTGCTGGCCCGCAAGTCAGCGCTTTCTTCCAAGGCTAGTGCCGGTAAGATTTTTGTTATCGAAGACTTCTCTTTTGAGGCTCCGAAGACCAAGGCATTTGCGGACATCCTCACAGCACTGAAGGTGGCTGATCAAAAGCCGGTTGTGGTGACTTCTGACTACGAGAAGGAGGTTTACCTCTCCAGCCGCAACCTGCCTAAGACTAAGGTAGTGCGTGCCAGCGACCTCAACACTTACGAAGTGATGAACGCCGGTGCCCTCATCCTGTCTGAAGGTGCAGTGGAGAAGATCAAAGAAGCATTTGCTAACTAAGAGAAAGCGCTGTCCGCAAGGATACCCTTTCCATAACTATAAGTAACCATGGCAAAGACTATTCTGGTAAAGCCACTGATTACAGAAAAGTCGGAGATGCTCTCTGAGGATCGCGGCAAGTACACTTTCATCGTCAATAAAGATTGCAACAAGATTGAAATCAAAAAAGCGGTGGAGGACATGTACCAGGTAACAGTGGAAAGTGTCAATACAATGATTATGCCAGCGAAAGCGAAGAGCCGCTCTACGCGTTCCGGCATTCTTTCGGGCCATAAGCCTGCATACAAAAAAGCAGTCGTTACCCTTTCTGAGGGCGAGGAGATTGATTTCTTCGGCGACATTTAATTTTATCATAGTCCAGGGGCAAAGCCTTGGGCGGTATCAGCTGCTACCAAACGTGCGATAGGACGGTTCATCTGTTCATCCGTGGAATTGCTCGGGCAGCCCAGGTTATCGTCAGGCATGTATCTCTGGAGCTGAAAAACAGAAATAATGGGTATTAAGAAACACAAGCCGGCAAGTCCTGGTACCCGCTTCCTGATGACGAATACGTTTGCGGAAGTGACGACGGATAAGCCAGAAAAAAGCTTGCTTGCTCCGATGAAGAGCAAGGGCGGTCGTAACAATCAGGGCCGTATGACTTCCCGCTACCGTGGTGGTGGGCATAAGCGCCGTTACCGTATCATCGACTTTAAGCGCGACAAGGACGGTATGAAGGCAACTGTAAAGACGATCGAGTACGATCCAAACCGCAGTGCTTATATTGCGTTGCTGGAGTATACCGATGGTGAGAAGCGTTATATTATTGCGCCTAACGGGCTGCAGGTCGGTTCCGAAGTTGTTTCCGGCGAATCTGCTGCACCGGTTACGGGCAACACGCTTTATCTCAAGGATATTCCTTTGGGTTCAACCATTCATGCGATCGAACTCCGCCCAAGCCACGGTGCTGCTATGGCAAGGTCTGCAGGTACTTACTGTACACTGATGGGCCGTGAGGGTAAGTATGCTGTTGTTAAGCTTCCTTCCGGTGAAGTCCGCCGTGTGTTGTCTTCCTGTAAAGCAACAATCGGCACAACTTCCAACCCTGACCACAACCTTACGATTGATGGTAAGGCAGGTCGGAGCCGCTGGAAAGGCCGCCGCCCACGTACACGTGGTGTCGCGATGAACCCTGTCGATCACCCAATGGGTGGTGGTGAAGGCCGTGCTTCAGGTGGTCACCCACGTTCCCGTAACGGTCAGCCTGCAAAAGGCAAGAAGACGCGGAAGCCTAAGAAGCACTCCAACAAGCTCATTATCACTAAACGTAAATCAGGCAAGCGCCGCTAAACAGGCATGGATCAGGCGGTGCAGAAATTGCGCCGCCTGATCTTCGCCTGAAGCGTCTGCTCATAAATAAATCAGACAATGGCAAGATCGATCAAAAAAGGGCCTTACATTTTCCATAAACTGATGGATAAAGTAGAGAAGTCCAAAGAGTCAAAGAAGAAAAAGGTTATTAAGACCTGGTCCCGTTCTTCTATGATCTACCCTGATATGGTAGGGGAGACGATCGCAGTACATAACGGTAAGACTTTTGTGCCCGTGTTTGTTACTGAGAACATGGTAGGTCACAAGTTGGGTGAATTCTCACCTACACGGACCTTCAAAGGCCACACAGGAAACCGTAAGAAGTAAACCTTAAAGTTGCCCGTTTGCAGGCAGCGCAAAATTAAGAATAATGGAAGCAGTAGCTAAACTCAAAAGTGTTCCGATGTCAGCCCGCAAAATGCGGCTGGTCGTGGACCTGATTCGCGGTAAAAACGTGGAGGATGCACTGGATATCCTTCGCTTTACCAAGAAGGAGGCCGCTGTATGGCTTGATAAACTCGTACTTTCCGCGATTGCCAACTGGGAGGATAAACTGGGCGGCATGGAAAATGCGGATGATTACGATCTTTACATTAAAACCATTTATGCCGACGATGGCACGATGCTGAAGCGATTCCAGCCAGCACCTCATGGTCGTGCACACCGTATCCGCAAGCGTACCTGCCACGTTACTATGGTGGTGGAGAATGCGACAGCACTGAAGAATGGTGCCGAAACCGGTGATGCCGTTGAGGTAGAGGAAGTGGAAGACGCAGCAGTAGAAGAATAAGCTTTAATAAAATTGTAATACCATAGATATGGGTCAGAAGACAAATCCAATTGGTAATCGCCTGGGCATCATCCGCGGTTGGGAATCCAACTGGTTTGGCGGTCGTGACTACGCTGAAAAAGTTGTAGAGGACGAAAAAATCCGTACGTACCTTCAAGCTCGTGTTGCCAAAGGCGGAATTGCCCGAATCATTATCGAACGTACGCTGAAGCGTATCACGGTTACCATTCATACCTCTCGCCCGGGTATCATTATTGGTAAAGGTGGTTCTGAGGTGGACCGTATCCGCGAAGAGCTCAAGAAGCTGACGGGTAAGGACGTTCAGATCAACATCATCGAGATTCGCAAGCCTGAGCTGGATGCTGCTATCGTTGCAGAATCAATTGCTAAGCAGCTCGAAGCGCGTATCAACTACCGCCGTGCCACCAAAATGGCTATTCAGTCAAGCATGCGTGCGGGAGCTGAAGGCATCAAGGTTCGTATCGCTGGCCGCTTGAACGGTTCTGATATGGCTCGCCGTGAAGAATTCAAGGAGGGGCGTACACCGCTGCACACTTTTCGTGCAAACATCGACTACTCTTTGAAGGAAGCGCTGACCGTCTATGGTAAGATTGGCGTGAAAGTATGGATTTGCAAGGGCGAGATCCTTGGTAAGCCGGATCTTTCTCCTCATGCTGGCGTTCAGGAGCGTGGTGGTAAAACCACTGGTGGCAACGATCGCCGTGGTGGTGGCAACCGCCGTGGTGGTGGAGGTGGAAGAAATCAGCGCCGCCGTTAGAATAATTCAGAAAAACGCTGTACCTTTGCCGAGCTTTTCGGGAGCGCGGTCAGGTATGACCATTTTTAAGAGGTTTAGACGCTTAAATTTAGTGTAAGATGTTACAGCCAAAAAGAACGAAATATCGCAAGCAGCAGAAAGGTCGCAATAACGGGCTTTCTTATAAGGGTAGCCGCATCGATTTTGGCTCCTTCGGTCTGAAGACGATGGATGCCTCCCGCATCACCAACCGTCAGATTGAGGCTGCACGTATCGCGATGACTCGTTATATGAAGCGTGAAGGTAAAGTCTGGATCCGTATTTTCCCGGATAAGCCAATCACTGCAAAGCCGCAGGAAGTACGTATGGGTAAGGGTAAAGGTGCTCTTGACCATTGGGTAGCCGAGGTAAAGCCTGGCCGAGTGTTGTTTGAACTGGACGGTGTCTCAATGGACATTGCCCAGGAAGCGCTTCGCCTGGCAGCTCAGAAACTGCCTGTTCGTACCAAGTTTGTGGTTCGCCACGACTACGCGGGATAATCCATTTTAAAAGGACTATTTAATTCGATTATATCATGGCAACAAAGAAATTCCTGGAGCTCCAGGATTATTCGGACGCAGACCTGCAAAGCGAACTGGACACTACTGTTGCTCAGTACCAGAAGCTAAAGTTTGACCACGCTATCCGCGGTCTGGACAATCCGCTCGTACTGCGCGAGGTGCGCCGGGACATCTCTCGGCTCAAGACGGAGGTTCGCCGCCGCGAGCTGGCTTCAGCGGCTCCTGAGGCAATTGCCGAGCGTTCAAAAATCCGTGCCAGAAGACGGCGCAAGAAATAACTGATTTAGCAAAGGTTTCAAAGTACCGCATAAAATGGAAGAAAGAAATCTGAGAAAAACCCGTATTGGCGTGGTAGCCAGCAATAAGATGGACAAAACCATCAGCGTTTCTGTTCAGCGTAGGCTGCAGCACCCTATCTACGGTAAGTTCGTGAAAAAGAGCCGCAAGTTTGTGGCCCACGACGAAAACAACGATTGTAATATTGGGGACAAGGTCCGTATCATGGAGACCCGTCCGCTCAGTAAGCGCAAGCGTTGGCGGCTCGTAGAGATTATCGAGCGTGCGAAGTAAATTTTAATTGCCCTGGACAGGCCGCTAGTCATATAGATTATGCCTGCCAGTTGAAATTCTTTAAATTATACAACGATGATCCAGCAAGAGTCCAGGATGAGAGTTGCGGACAACAGCGGTGCCAAAGAGGTGCTCTGTATCCGTGTGCTAGGCGGTTCTAAGCGTCGTTATGCTTCAATTGGTGACCAAATCGTAGTTTCTGTGAAGGAAGCAACACCAAGTGGCAATATCAAGAAAGGTACGGTTTCTAAAGCGGTAGTTGTACGCACCAAAAAAGAAATCCGCCGCCGTGACGGCTCCTACATCCGTTTTGATGACAACGCCGTTGTGCTTCTCAACGCTGCTGATGAGCCCCGGGGCACCCGTATCTTTGGCCCTGTAGCCCGTGAACTTCGCGAACGCGATTACATGCGTATCGTTTCATTGGCACCTGAGGTACTTTAATCCAATTATTGAAAGCGATCATAAGTCGATATACCATGCAAAAGAAATCACATCAAGGCAAAAGGTTCGCACCTAAGCTGAAGATCAAAAAAGGCGACCGCGTCGTAGTGATTGCTGGTGCTCATAAAGACCGCAGTACGGTTCGGGAAGTACTTGAGGTACTCCCAAAAGAAAACCGTGCTATCGTAGAAGATACGAATATGGTCAAGAAGCACACTCGCCCAACTCAGGACAATCCTGGTGGGATCAACGAGGTACCTGCGCCTATCCATATTTCTAACCTGATGCTGGTAGACCCTAAGTCAGGTGAGCCTACCCGTGTGGGCAGAAAAGAAGAAAACGGTAAGCTGGTACGTTATTCTAAAAAATCCGGAGAAATTATTAAGTAATGAGCTACACTCCAAGACTGAAGAAAAAGTATCGGGAAGAAGTAGTACCTGCACTCATGGAGCAGTTTCAGTACAGCTCTATCATGGAGGTACCTCGCATTGTCAAGGTTAGCTTGAACCAGGGTGTTGGGGATGCTACTCAGGATAAAAAGCTGGTGGACAACGCAGTGGAAGAGATGAGCATCATCGCTGGTCAGCGTGCTGTGTCAACCAAAGCCCGTAAATCCGTTTCTAACTTTAAGCTGCGGGACGGAATGCCGATCGGTGCCCGTGTTACCCTTCGTAACATTAAAATGTACGAATTCATGGACCGCCTGATCACTGTAGCGCTCCCTCGTGTACGTGACTTCCGTGGTTTGAATGACAAAAGCTTTGACGGGCGCGGTAACTATTCCATGGGTATCACAGAGCAAATCATCTTTCCTGAGATCTTAATGGACAAGGTGAACAAGATCACTGGTATGGACGTCACTATCGTGACTACAGCCAAGACCGATGCGGAAGCCCTGGCATTGCTCAAGATGATGGGTATGCCGTTCAAGAACCAACGCAACTAAGTAATTCAATCATAGCAATTTACTCATAATGGCTAAGAAATCAATCATCGCTCGCGAACGGAAAAGAGAAAAAATGGTAGCAAAGTATGCTGCCCTGCGTAAGCAGCTCAAAGAGGAAGGTCGCTGGGAAGAGCTTGATAAGCTCCCACGCAATTCCAACCCGATCCGCCTGCACAACCGTTGTAAGCTGACCGGCCGTCCAAAGGGCTACATGCGTCAGTTCGGCCTGTGCCGTGTGAAATTCCGTGAGATGGCGCTCGAGGGTAAAATCCCCGGCGTGACAAAAGCGAGCTGGTAACTTTATCGAAGTCAATCATAGTCGTCTGCAAACCCGGAAAGCAATTAGGGTTTTGACGGCTTCTATAATCAGGATAAAATGGCAGTATCAGATCCAATAGCAGATTATCTTACGCGTATCCGCAATGCTCAGCAGGCGGGTCACCGTATTGTTGATATCCCTGCGTCCAAGCTGAAAAAGAGCATGACGGAGATTCTCTATAATCAGGGATTCATCCATAAGTACAAGTTCCAGGAAGAAGGCTTCAATGGACAAGGCTCTATCCGGATTGCATTGAAGTACGATCCGCGTACCAAGCAGCCTGTGATCCGCAAGCTGGGGCGAATCAGTACTTGCGGTCTCCGTAAGTATTCTAAAGCCGCTGATCTTCCAAGGATCATTAACGGCCTGGGTGTCGCAATTGTGTCTACTTCCAAGGGAGTAATGACGGATAAGCAGGCTCGTGCCGAGAATGTAGGCGGAGAGGTGCTCTGCTACGTTTACTAAGCCACTTTCATCGTTGTTTGAAAGTTCCAAAATACAGTTAAAATGTCAAGGATAGGAAAAGCACCGATCAGTTTGCCAAGTGGCGTTGAAATTAACGTAAGCAAAGGTAACCTGGTAACGGTAAAAGGACCTAAAGGTGAGCTGACTCAGCAAATCGATCCGGAAATGGAGATCGCAGTTGAGGATGGTGAAATCAGTGTAAAGCGCCCAACGGAGCAAAAGCGCCACCGTGCAATGCATGGTCTGAGCCGCTCCCTGGTAGCCAATATGATAACCGGTGTTACCGATGGCTTTGTTAAGGAGCTGGAATTGGTAGGTGTGGGTTATCGTGCTGCGAACACAGGTCAACTGCTGGAGCTGACTATTGGTTATTCTCACCCCATCATGTTTGCACTTCCTGATGAAGTCAAAGTGACTACAGCGATGGACAAAGGTAAGGCACCTGTGGTACGGCTGGAGTCTCATGACAAGCAGCTACTTGGTGAAGTTGCCAACAAAATCCGGTCTTACCGTAAGCCTGAGCCTTACAAAGGTAAAGGTATTCGCTTCGCTGGTGAAGAAGTTCGCCGCAAAGCTGGTAAGTCTGCTAGCAAGTAATTGAACTATTGTTCACTGTTTATCATAGGTTGGATCTTGGGTTTGGAGCCCGCTCTTTACACTAAGGTCAAAAATTAAGTGAATCATGCAATTTTCAAAGCGTAATCGACGCAAGCGCATCCACTGGCGCATCCGGAATAAAATTACCGGCACGCCTGAGCGCCCGCGTCTCAACATTTACCGTAGTAATAAGTATATCTACGCGCAGCTTATTGATGATATTCAGGGGCATACCCTGGCTTCCGCAAGCTCACGTGAGGAAAGCGTTTCAAAAAGCGTTAACAAATCCGAGCAGGCGAAGGAAGTAGGAAAGCTTTTGGCAGAGCGTGCCAAGGCTGCCAATATTGATAAGGCTGTTTTTGACCGCGGCGGTTACCTGTACCATGGCCGTGTGAAATCCCTGGCGGAAGGCGCACGTGAAGGTGGTCTGCAATTATAATCATCTACAACAACATAAGTAATGGCAAAGAGAAGTTCCAACAGGGTTAAGCCCGCTGAAACCGAACTCAAAGAAAAACTGGTCAACCTCAACCGCGTTGCAAAAGTAACCAAAGGTGGTCGTACCTTCAGTTTTGCCGCTATCGTTGTCGTAGGCGATGGTAACGGTACAGTTGGTCATGGTCTGGGAAAAGCCCGCGACGTATCTGAGGCAATTTCCAAGGCAGTTGATGACGCGAAGAAAAACCTCGTGAAGGTGCCACTGCACAACGGTACGATTCCTCACGAGCAAAAAGGCAAATACGGTGCTGGTCGCGTACTAATCAAGCCTGCAGCCGATGGTACCGGTGTAATTGCCGGTGGCGCAATGCGTGCTGTATTGGAAATTGCAGGCGTGCATAACGTACTGGCGAAGTCAATGGGCTCACCTAACCCGCACAACGTGGTTAAGGCGACAATTGACGCACTGAAAAAACTACGCAGCCCAATGACAATTGCCAAGCAGCGTAATATTTCAATGGAAAAACTTTTCAACGGATAAAATCATCCGCATCTGCCCGGCAGAACTGAATCAATCAGATACTGCCTAATGCAGAATAAAAAGCTGAAGCAATGAGTAAGATCAAGATCACTCAGGTAAAAAGTGTTATTGACCGCTCCAAGAAGCAAAAAGCAACGATGCAGGCGCTGGGGTTGAGAAAAATCCGTCAAAGCGTTGTTGTTGAGGAAACAGCCCAGATCAAGGGCATGGTGAATAAGGTCAGTCACCTGATTACAGTTGAGCCTGCGGGCTAAACTTTTTTTTAAGCTTAAGGAAAAAGTTTGTAAAGCCGTTAATAGCGGATATCTTTGCAGACCATTCTTTAAAAGAGAATAAACGATAATCGCAATGGAACTACATAGCTTAAAGCCTGCCGAGGGTGCAGTCAAAAAGCGCAAAAGAATTGCCAGAGGCATAGGTTCTGGGCACGGCCGCACCGCTACCCGCGGTCACAAAGGTGCTAAGTCTCGTTCCGGCTTCAAAAATAAGCGTAATTTTGAAGGTGGTCAGATGCCTCTTCAAATGCGTTTGCCAAAAATCGGTTTCAACAACCACAACCGTAAGTCTTATACTGCTATCAATCTGGATAACCTTCAGGCGATGTCAGAAAAGTACGGGGTTGAGAAGTTCGATATGGAAACCTTAATTAAGCTGGGTGCTGCTGGCAAAAATGACCTGGTCAAAATCCTGGGTAACGGCGAGCTGAAAGGCAAGTTCGAAGTTGTTGCTCATGCTTTCTCCAAGTCGGCCAAAGCCGCTATCGAAGCAGCTGGTGGCTCTGCTACTGTAGCTGAGTAATTATACTGTGCCGCGCTACGCGGCGCTTTATTTTTTGGGGCTACGGTCCCACGGGGTTTTTGAGAAGAGCTGATAGCCGCTCTTCAATGTGGTAGACAGGCTATAAAATTACGCAGATGAAAAAGCTAATCACTACTTTACAGAATATCTGGAAAATCAAAGAGTTGCGTAACCGCATTCTCTTTACCTTAGGTATGCTCTTTGTTTTCCGCTTTGGCTCTTATATCGTGCTGCCAGGTGTCATTCCCGAGGTGCTTGATAATGCAACTCAGAATAACAACTCGCCAAACGACCTGCTTGGGCTGATCAACGTATTCACTGGTGGCGCTTTCAATAACGCCGCTATTTTTGCATTGGGTATCATGCCTTATATTACGGCATCTATCATCATTCAGCTGCTGGGCTTTGCTGTACCTTATTTTCAGCGCCTTCAGCAGAAGGAAGGGGAGTCAGGCCGTAAGAAACTCAATCAGATTACCCGTTTACTTACTGTTGCCATCACTTTGGTACAGGGCGGTGGTTACCTGACTTACATCAATAGTCTTGGTGCCGTTGACCCAACTATTCCGCTCAGTATTTTCTGGATTTCCAATATTATCATTCTTTCCACAGGTACTGTTTTCTCCATGTGGTTGGGCGAACGGATAACAGACCGGGGTATTGGGAATGGTATTTCCTTATTGATCACTATTGGTATCATCGCTACTTTGCCTCAGGCTCTGGTATTCGAATTCCAGTCTCAGTTGGAGAACAACGGTCTGATCATCTTCGTACTGGAGATGGCTGCGCTCTTCGGAATTGTTATGGCTACTGTACTGATCGTACAGGGAGTCCGCCGTATCCCGATCCAATTCGCTAAGCGTATGGTAGGGCGTGGTTCCAACCAAATGCCTGCGCAGGGAGCACGGGACTACATACCGCTTAAGGTAAATGCTTCAGGTGTAATGCCGATCATCTTTGCTCAGGCATTGATGTTCCTGCCTGCTACTGTTGCTCAGTTCTTTGCCGGGGAAGGAAGTGATCTGGCGACAAGCCCTGTTTTGCGGGCACTGAATGACTTTACATCAGCACCATACAATATTATTTACTTTATTCTGGTGGTGCTGTTTACTTATGTATACACGGCGCTGTTGGTCAATCCGCAACAATATGCAGAGTACCTCAAGCGTCAGAATGCCTTTATTCCTGGTATCAAGCCAGGTAAGCCAACGGCAGACTTCATTGATGCGGTAACTACCCGTATTACTTTGCCAGGGTCTATTTTCCTGGGTATCATTTCTATCTTGCCTGCTTTTGCAGCTGGCTTCGGAGTAAACATCGCTTTTGCAATGTTCTTCGGGGGTACTTCACTGCTGATTTTGGTAGCAGTAGTACTTGATACTCTACAGCAGATCGAGAGCCATCTGCTTATGCGCCGCTATGATGGTCTTGTAAAGTCTGGTAAGATTCAGGGCCGGAGCCGTATGCAGGGTATAGGTGCTAATATGTAAGCCCTTTCCTGCTGAGAAAAGCTGGTCCTTCTGGAAAAAGGGAAAGGATTGAAGAATATTATATGTCCCGTACCGCCGCAGAGTCTAATGTGCTCTGCGGCGGTATGGTGCTAAAAGGAACAAAGGTTTCTTCTGCGCCTTATAACAGGAGAGTAACCGCATGTTTCCTTAAATAATGTAAGATCTCAACATGGTTTTTTACAAAACAGAGGAAGAGATAGAACTGCTGAGAGAGAGCAACCGTATCGTGTGCATGGCGCTTGCTCATGTTGGCAGTATGCTGCGGCCGGGAATGACCGGTGCTGAAATTGATAAAGCTGCGGAGGAGCTGATCCGGGATCACGGCGGTGTCCCTTCGTTTAAGGGGTATCAGGGTTTTCCAGGAAGTTTATGCGTTTCTGTCAATGAACAGGTCGTGCATGGTATTCCCACAAAAGATCAGGTATTCCAGGATGGAGATATCGTGTCAGTGGACTGTGGGGTACATCTGAATGGTTTTCACGGTGATTCTGCTTACACTTTTCCGGTTGGAGAGGTGGACGAGGCGGTCATGGAACTTTGCCGGGTCACTAATACCTCCCTTTACAAAGGGATTGATGCGGCAATTGTAGGCAACCGCATTGGAGACATAGGCTTTGCCATACAACAGTATGCTGAGAGAGAGCATGGATATGGTATTGTCCGTGAATTAGTCGGGCATGGTATAGGCCGTGAACTGCATGAAGCCCCTGAAGTGCCTAATTATGGCAAGCGCGGGCGCGGACCGGTACTCAAGCATGGATTGGTTGTCGCTATTGAGCCGATGGTCAACCTGGGGCGCAAGGAGGTTCGCACCGAACGGGATGGCTGGACGATTTACGCTAAAGACCGCAAGCCTTCTGCCCACTATGAGCACTCTATTGTAGTGTTAAAGACAGGGCCACAACCCTTGTCGGATCATAGTATTATTGAAGAAGCTTTGGAGAAAAACCCGGATGTTCAGTACGTGGGGGTGATTTCTCAGGCGGTATAAGCCAGCAAAAGCTGTTTATAAGATCGGTGTAGAGGAGGATTTTGATTTTTTGTGCCTATTACCGTGAAAGTCAGATAAAAATGATTATCTTTGCACACCGAAATTCCGAGTATGTCCAAGAAGAACTTAATTAAGCAAGACGGGATTATAGAAGAAGCTTTGTCGAACGCAATGTTTCGGGTAAGGCTGGAAAACGACCATGAGATCGTTGCTACGATATCTGGAAAGATGCGCATGAATTATATCCGCATTCTTCCAGGAGATAAGGTTGCAGTAGAGATGTCCCCTTATGATCTGTCCCGTGGGCGGATCACCTATCGTTACAAGTAAGACCGTTCTTGCATATTACTGTCTAAACAGAAAAACGACCATCATGAAAGTTAGAGCATCTGTTAAAAAACGCTCCGCCGATTGTAAGATCGTTCGCCGTAAGGGTAAGATCTACATTATCAACAAAAAGAATCCTAAGTTCAAGCAGCGTCAAGGCTAAACCCAGCCCGCTGATCTGCATTAACTGAATCAATTAAATAGCGTAAAATGGCTCGTATTGTAGGTGTCGATTTGCCTCGTAACAAGCGCGGTGTCATTAGCCTGACTTACATCTTCGGAATCGGTCGCTCCAAAGCAGCGATGATCCTGGAGCAGGCAGGTATCGATGAGAATGTAAAAGTAGAGGACTGGACGGATGAGAACGTCCGTTCGCTCACCAGCATCATCACTGATGAACATACCGTTGAGGGTGAACTGCGTTCTGAGGTACAATCCAACATCAAGCGTTTGATGGATATTGGCTGCTACCGTGGTTTGCGCCACCGTAAAGGTCTGCCCCTTCGTGGACAGCGTACACAGACCAATGCCCGTACTCGTAAGGGTAAGCGTAAGACTGTTGCGAACAAGAAGAAGGTAACTAAGTAATCATTTTCGTCAAGGCACATGATGGCTGCTCATTGCAGCAGTGCATCCGCTGTAGATACGAAACCTTGTTAAATTAATTTCCAATGGCAAAGGGAAAAGGAAAATCAGCCGCAAAGAAGACTAAGAAGCGGAACATGAAAGTGGAGGCGGAAGGAATGGCTTACATTCAGGCTTCCTTCAACAACATAATCATCTCATTGACCAACAAGCGTGGTCAGGTGATCTCCTGGGCTTCTGCAGGTAAAGCTGGCTTCCGTGGCTCTAAGAAAAATACGCCTTATGCTGCGCAGGTTGCTGCTGCAGATGCGTCCCGCACTGCTTACGATGCAGGGCTCCGTTCCGTTGAGGTATTCGTCAAAGGACCTGGTTCTGGCCGTGAGGCTGCTATCCGGGCTATTGACGTGGCAGGTATCAAAGTAACTCGCATCAAAGACGTTACACCTGTACCACACAACGGCTGCCGTCCTCCCAAGCGCAGAAGGGTTTAATTAATCGAAAATAGTTTATTCTGATGGCGAGATATACTGGTCCAAAGACAAAAAAAGCAAGAGCGCTCGGTGAGGCGATCTATGGTGCCGATAAATCATTCGAACGCAAGAAATACCCTCCGGGGCAGCACGGCAACGGTCGTCGGCGCAAGCAAAAGTCCGACTACGCCCTGCAGCTCATGGAGAAGCAGAAAGCTAAGTACACTTATGGCGTGCTGGAGCGTCAGTTCCGTAACCTTTTCGAAAGAGCTAACAGTGGTTCAGGTGTAACCGGTGAAGAATTGCTTCGCCTGTTGGAATCTCGCCTGGACAATACGGTTTTCCGTCTTGGTCTTGCTCCAACCCGCCGCGCTGCCCGTCAGCTGGTTACACACCGCCACATTACTGTAAATGGTGTGATCACTAACATCCCATCCTGTTCATTGCGCCCTGGCGATACTGTCGCCGTACGGGGTAAGTCTCAGGGAATGGAGGTCGTTAGAGATGCTGTGGCTGCAAAGTCTGATATCCGCAAATTCGCATGGCTGGAATTCAATCCTGATACCATGCAGGGCAAATTCCTTGAATACCCAGAGCGTGAGCAGATACCGGAAAAGATCAACGAGCAGTTGATTGTAGAACTGTACTCTAAATAATACCGTTGCAATGTACCTGCCTGCAGGCGGGCTGATCGCAGCGACATGTACGAAAATACTAAAAAGTGCCTTCCGCAAGGAGGGTGCTTTTTAGGCGTACATAGGCAACCGTTTCTGCACCCGTTTTATTCTTCCATTTAAAGAACGAAGGTCAAATATATGAGTATCCTAAATTTCCAGAAGCCGGACAAGATTGTAATGCAGAAAGCCAACGATTTCGAGGGGCTTTTTGAATTCAAACCTCTTGAACCGGGCTTTGGCCAAACCGTAGGTAACTCCCTGCGGCGTGTGCTGTTGTCTTCCCTGGAAGGCTTCGCGATTTCTGCTGTCCGTATCGCGGGCGTCGAGCACGAGTTTGCTACGATCCGTGGTGTGGTTGAAGATGTGGTGGAAATCATCCTTAATCTTAAGCAGGTTCGCCTCAAGCAGCTGCTGAGCGAAGAAGAAATTACCACTGAGAAAGTATACCTGACCATTAGCGGTAAGGAAGAGTTCCGGGCCGGCGATATTGAAGAGCATACTAATGTCTTCAAAATCATGAACCCTGACCTTCTGATCTGTCAGATGGAACCGTTCGTTAACCTTGAGGTGGAATTGACGGTGACTAAAGGTCGTGGTTATGTTCCTGCCGATGAAAACCTGCCTAAAGATGCACCAATAGGTGTAATCCCGGTGGATGCCATCTACACGCCAATTAAGAACGTAGCTTACCGTGTGGAAAATACACGTGTAGGTCAGCGGACTGACTACGAGAAACTTTCCATTGACGTGAAAACGGATGGTACTATCCACCCTGAAGACGCGATCAAGGAAGCTTCCCGTATCCTGATTCAGCACCTGATGCTGATCACGGATGAGAATATCACTTTTGATGATGCTTCCACCCGTGAAGAGAACATCGTCGACGAGCACATCTTGCATATGCGCAAGCTGCTGAAGACCTCACTCGAAGACCTGGATCTGTCTGTACGGGCCTACAACTGCCTGAAAGCAGCAAAGATCAACACACTGGCAGAGCTGGTGAAGTACGATACGCACGAGTTGCTTAAGTTCCGGAACTTCGGTAAGAAGTCACTGGTAGAAATCGAAGAGCTGCTGCAGGATAAAGGCCTGACCTTCGGTATGGATCTTTCCAAGTACAAGCTCGACGAAGAATAATAAGGATTCAACAGGTGGTGTAGTGCCCTTACCGGCACTGCTCCTCGTTTTTTATAACCCTGTGATTACTGCTTTTCCAAGCGGACCGACCTGTGGTCTATGCCTGAAACGGCTCCCGAAAAGTAGGTGTCACGATGTAAATCAATCTCTACAATGAGACACGGTAAGAAATTCAATCATCTTGGCCGCAAGGAAGGGCACCGTAAAGCCCTTATGCGCAACCTCGCTTCTGCTATCATTGAGCACAAGCGTATCAACACGACGCTGGCCAAAGCTAAAGCGCTTCGTGTATACCTTGAGCCCCTAGTGACCAAGGCACGGAAAGGGAGTGCTCACGATCGTCGCGTCGTGTTCAGCTATCTGCAAAACAAAACAGCAGTTACGGAGCTTTTCGGTCCAATCGCTGAGAAAGTCGGGGAACGCCCGGGTGGCTACCTTCGTATTATCAAGACAGGCTTCCGCCGCAGTGATGCAGCTGAAATGGCTATGATCGAGTTTGTTGACTACAACGAAGTATACACTGCGGGCAAAAGCGAAGGTGGTGGCCGTCGCCGTCGTCGTCGTGGTGGCTCCGGAAAAGGCAAAGGTGCTGAAACTGCAGCCGCAGCGGCTACTGCAGCAGCTGCAACATCTGCAGCGGCTACTGAGGAGGAAGAGTAATTATTACCCTCCCGGTCCATTTACATCTTTGATGAAAATCAGGAAAGGCAGGTCTCGGAAGAGGCTTGCCTTTTCTGATTTATGGAGGTCATACTTATGGAACCAAGAAGTGGGTGGAATGATGGAAGCCCGGTTTTGTACAACTGGGGCAAAAAAAAAAACGCCAGGTGCAAAAACTTGCACCTGGCGTTGCTCTTTACCTGTTAGGGACAGCGTTTAATTGGAGCTAATCGCATAGCTCAAGCCAAGGATCCAGTATGTCTGCAGGGGATTGTCCTCCCTGCCCGCAGCAAGTGCTTCCTGCTTATTATTGCGCAAGCCAATATCAAGCCCAATGCCAACACCTTTGTAAGCAGTGCTGAAGGTATTCACCCAAGTGTAATTGGATAAATCCTGACCTTCATAGCTTAAGAAGGCAGACAAGTTGGATTTCCAGTTGAAGCCTTTTACAATGGTTTTGGTGTAGTCGGCTACGACTTTAGCGCCCAGAGAAGACTCGAAATTGAACTCGTCATCGGCAAAGACAAAGTTGTAGTTGAGTGGATGAACAACGACTACCAGGTCTGTAACCGGCGTCCATGTGGCACCCACACCAAGGTCAAGATAGCCCGGGTTATTCAGTTTACCGTCCAGCACGGAAGTCCGGTATTCCCCAAGTGTGGAGATAGCCAGTTTGGGCGACAACTTGTAGCCATAAAGGGAGACTACGTTGAAGGCATCCGCAGCGACCTGGAACTCATCGGTATCATCAGGGTTATCCTTGTTGTCAAACTTCAGCCAGCCCAGGGTTAGATTGGCGCTGTTTCGCCAGAAGGCGTTTTCCCAATCTCCATTGATAAAGGCGGTAGACGTGAGGCCGATGTTGATGGCAGAAGTGCTGGGTTGGTCCTTAGGCAACCAGCTGTCAAAGTTGGAGATGTTCAGGCCTACATTGCCAAGTAAGCCTTTTTTCCAACGCGGGTAAGGTGTAAGCTGGTCTGTGAGGTTGGCAACATCAGACTGCAGCTGGTTGACCTGCTTCTCCAGCGCTTTAAATTCTTTCTCCAGAGAATCCAGTTGGGCACTTTTTGCCGCTTTTTCTGCTTGTAATTCTTCAGTTGTTTGGGCGTTTATCCCGGCCGGTAGAAAGAAGAGCGTGGCCAGCGCCATGATAAGAAATCTTTTCATCAGGTGTTTGTTTAAGTGAGATGAATAATACAAATCTAGTAAAGCAGGAATTGCTATACCAGTGCAACACGGTAAAGTAGACGTGTATCTGCTAAATAGTCACGCAGGAGGGGAAGTTTACGGCTTATTCAGAAAATGTGAAGGAGGATGCCCAAAGCGTTTGGCAAAAACCCGGCTGAAATAATTAGGGTAAGCATACCCCAGGTGATAAGCGATTTCGGCAATGGTGGAATAGCTGCCTTCGTTTATTAGCTGCCGCGATTTCTGGAGGCGTACTTCATTGATGTACTCGGAAGGCGTTAGTCCTGTGAGTAGCTTGATCTGACGCTGAAGTTGCCGTTCACTGGTGTGCAGCTCATGCGCCAAATCCTTGACTTTTACCTCTCTGCCTTTATCCACCATATTCCAAAGCGTCCTCTCCACTCCGTCAAGCCAATCTTTTTCATGTTGTTTGAACTCATCTTGCCGGGGCGCCTCATCGGTATGGTCTACAATTGCGGAAGAATGCCGGGCGGAAAGGCGGGCAGTAGCATTTTTAATTAAGGTATGAGCAATCGCTTTCAACTCTTCTACGTGGAATGGCTTTTGGACATAGTCGTCTACTCCGATATTCAGTGCCTTTATTTTTGCCACAGGGTCACTCTTGGCACTAACAACGAGTACTGGTATGAGCCGGAACCGCTCATTGGCCTTGAGCTTTTTGATTAAGGCCAGCCCATCTACCTCTGGCATCATAAGGTCCGTAATAACGAGTGCAGGGATAATGGCACTTTGTTCAAGAAACCGGAGTGCCTCTTTGCCATTATCTGTTGTTACCAGTTCGAATTGCTGATCGAAGATAGTGCCTAACAGCGCTTGGACTTCCGGGTGGTCCTCTACAATCAAAATCAGTGGCTTCTGAGTATCGAAATCGCCAGGGCCGGCATTAGTATGCACGGGCTTACTGTTTTCTGACCGTGAAGAACTTAATGAAGGCGCTGCATCTGAGATAGGATGAACCGGTAGGCAAAGCATTATAGTTGTCCCGGTTCCGGGGGCACTCCGCAGCTTAATGGAGCCATCCATCGCTTCGGTGTAGTCCTTCACAATAGCGAGCCCAATGCCCATACCACCTGAACTTGAATCTATCTGGTAGAAGCGCTCAAAGATACGATTTTGATGAGATTCGGGGATGCCCGCACCGGTATCCATTACAACAATATCCACACCGGTGGCATTCTTACCGGGGCTGACTGCTACCTCTATGCGCCCTCCCTTTGGAGTGAATTTGAAAGCGTTGGCGAGTAGATTATGGCAGATGTACTCCAGTTTAAGAGCATCCGTGGCGTATGAATCGTAGAGCTGCTCGTCTAATGTGAGCTGGAAGCTAATTTCTTGAGTTACGGCAAGGTCTTCGTAGTTTTGGCACACTTCTTCCAGTAGCCTTTTTAGGTCAACGGGTTGGTTCTTGACTTTCAGCAAGGCGGCCTCCTGTTTATTGACTTCCAGAAGCTGATCTATCAGCCGTATCAATCGGATATTATTGTGTTCTATCGTTTTCAGCCCCTTCTCGGGGTTAGGGTGCTGTTGGCTTTTCAGCAGTTGCAGCGAACCGGAGATCATTGTCAGTGGAGTCTTGAGCTCATGGGCGATATTGGTGATGAGTGTAGTCTTGATTTGACTGAGTTTTTGCAGCTCCACGGCCTGCTCCTGGACTTTTTGGGTGCGTCTTTTTATTTCTTCCTGGAGCTGGAGCCGGTCTTTGCGCAAACGCTGTGTGCGCCAGCGGAAGAACAGAAGCAGAGTGGCGATCAGTGCTAAAACAGACCAGACAATAAAGCCCGTATTCTGATAAAAAGGCGGCGGCACCCTGATATCAAGCTTGTATATATCTGTAGAGTAGGCGTCCTTCCCTTTTCTGCCTCTTACTTCCAGTGTGAACTGCCCTCTTGAAAAGCCGGAAAGATCGAGGTCACTTCCCCGCATAGGTGTCCATTGGTTGTTTTGCCCAATAAGCCGGTAATCGAATTGTTCTAAATCTACAGCCGCATAGTCCAGGATGGCGAATTCAAGGCTTAACTTATCATTGGATGAGCTAAGTGTGATGGATGACTGAGTGGCAGGTAATGCCTTTTTTATTCCATCTGCATCAAATAGCTCAATTTTTAGGGGCCAAACGGGGTACGCGTGGTCAATTGAATCTGGTATATTGAGCGGATCGAATTTTACAATACCTCCAAGTGTGCCTAGAAGCAGGTGTCCATTCGCCAGCTGATGATGAGAAGAAAGGTTGAACTCATTATAGGGAAGCCCGTCCTTTGTGGTGAAAGTGAATAATTGTTCTGATTCCGGATGAAAGCGGATTAACCCATGGTAGGTAGGCATCCATAAGAAGCCTCTTTTATCCGGGTAAATGGCAAGGATTCGATCGTCAGAAAAGCCAGCCTGATAATGATACCTTTTGACATCCGGGGTCCCGGGTTGCCATCTGTAAAGCCCCTTACCGAATGTGCCCAGCCAAAAAGTGCCATCAGGTGCTTCATAAAGATGATTGACGGTAGTCCCGTCGGTAATGTGCCGGTAATCCTGAAAAGTATCTATTGATTCCTGATATAACAGCAGGCCTTCATTTGTACAAAGCCATAACCCTTCGCTATTTTCATGAATAGACCGGATTTCGGTACGGTCTATCAGGGGGCTAATGTGTTTTTTGATTAGTGTATCTTCCTGATGCGGCTTATACAGAAGGCCTGCCGAAGAACCAACATAAAGGATACTGGTTTGCCTGGATCTATGCACCCAGTTCGTAGAGACCCTGTTGCCTCCTGCATCTGCTTTCAGTAACTGAGTGGTTCCGGTTACTGTATTGCCTTTAAGAATGTCCGGGCGGTATGTACCGGACCACAGGATGCCATCTTCATATAACAAATGTATCCCTCCTCTGGTGTCAAATAAGATTTTGGATGTATCTGAATCGTACAGATAAGTGTAAAAGTCGTTGTAATAAATCTTCCCCTTTTCGTCAGATGTTATTCCTCTAAGGTTAGCAATCTCACGCTGAAAGCTGTGAATGCGCTCGAACAATACTGGCTTGAGTTTAAATAAATAAACACCATTAGCGGAGGCAATCCAGGCTTCCTGCTTTTCCTGATTGAGGCGTACCCCGAAATAGGTACTTGATGACAGCTGGACTGCTGCGGAAGCAATTTTTTGACCGTATCTTTTTGAGCGATCAGAGCTGGGAGTATAAACAGCGACTTCCTCAGTCGTAACGACCCATATATATTTTCCGGGAGTGTAGGAGGCACCCAGCAGAGCGCCTGAGGGTTTGGGGATAGTTATGCTTTGGTATTCCGCACCATTGGTAAATTGAATCTCTGTAAAGCTGCCTTCAGTTTTATATTTACAAGAGCAAGGGGTCGGTTTAAACCTGCTTCTCAGAAAGGTTTTGAGAGGCTTTTGCTCCCGGAATGGAGGAGACATGACATGGCAGCTGTCTATGGATTCAAAAATAAAATCTTTGCCAGCAGCGTAAAAGGTGTATAATTGATGGTTGGGGGCAGTTTGAAAAACAGCATCATACGCTTTACCGTCAAAGCTGAAAACCTTACCATCATGTAGTAAAAATACAATATGGTTTTCGGGAGTTCCCGAGATGGCCGCAACCTCCTCTTTTTTAAATGGGGCTCCTGTCGAAACAAGAAGGCTGTCGGCAGAGATCAACTGTTCTCCGGTGCTATCCCATATCGCAAATTTACCTTTAAATTCTGCCTGATTGGAAAATACAGCATAGCCATAGCTGTTTACCCAAATCAGCTGCCCGGGCCCTTCATAAATCCGTCCCGCTTTAAAGGAATTCCCCTCCATATTTGTGATGACAGGTTGGGCGTGTTTGCCATCGAATCCAAACAATCCTCCGTTAGTGGAAATCCAAACAATCCCTCTGCTATCTTCCAGCGTATGGTGTACAAGCAGGTTGGTCAGGCCATTCTCCTCATTGATATGCCGGGATAACAGCCTATACTTCTGCTGCGGTTGTGCAGACAGGTACATGGAGGCAAACAGGATAAGACCAAGTATTTTCGGGAGCTTATACAATAGGAAACGCTTGTTTGGTAAATAGGTCTGTTGGTATTTGTAAAAGTAATAATATCGCGACTCAATTTTCATCCCTTTCAGAAGAAGTGCCGGGCTACAGTGCGTTTTGTCGGGTTCGTATAGAGGCTTGTCCGATTTGTATCTGCTATCTGTCCTACCTTTGTCTCAGTTAAATGCACAAATCCACTGTACTCATGAAAAAAATCAACCTGTTACCGCGCTCCTTTCAGCGCCGGCTCTATTATCATTCCGCTTTTTACAAGCCTGTAAGACCCTCGTTGTCCAGAGCATGGAGGAGAACTTCTCAGCCAGAAGATTCTGATGGGACCGTACCCGGTTTCGAAGTGTTTTGCCGTAATCCATGTCACATATTCTGCATTTAAGGTAGAATTGTCTTGTGTTGATAATGAGACTTGAGAAATCTGGCATTACTTTTGTAGTACCTGCATTGAAATAACAGTTCGACCTGCAAACACTTCTTTTTAGGACACACTAAGACACTACTACAAAGGTCCTCGAATACAGCAGGTCAGGTAATTCTAATTACCCCTGTGTTTCGAGCTGTTAAAACCTCCATAAGTACAACAATCGTAATCTCGACTGCGCCATTGCGCAGCAGGTAAACCTATGTCAAAAACGAATGATCCATAACACTTAGCGGTTAAGCCCGCTGTAGTGAACAGTACAATTTTGCACAAACCATAGCAACATGAAAACCACGCTTACCCTATTGTCAGTTATTGCCGTACTTACATCAACCCTACTTGCCTTTAACCCCGGTGTTTTTTCTCTGGATAATTGGACTGATAGCCATCAGGATGCACCCGTTGTTCAGCAGAAGGACGAAGCACTAAGTATGCCAAATACTTTGATCCTGGATATCGGTATTATGGTCAGTGATGATACGCCTGAAACAGGAGTAGCTTTCACATATACAATCAGCTATTCGACTCAGAGCCTTGTGGAGGATGCTGACAACCCGGTTATTGAGGTGCCCCTGCCTAATGGGATTCAGGTTGTCAGTTTCGTAGGCAATGCTGAAGTGGGCAGCACTGAAATCGTCAATGTTATGGGCACGCCGACCTTTCGCATCAATATGAAAAATCCACTTGAAGCCGGTGCTGCGGGTATCCTCATGTTGGAACTGGTCATTCCGCCCGGGCAGGTCTGTGATGGCACAGTAATTCCCGCTGCTGTTACCTTCTCGGCGGATGACGCTGATAATAGCCCTGTAAGTGACCAGATAGATATCATCGTAAGCGCACCTAATGAGGAGTGGAACGTAAACGTAAATGCAGTGACAGTTGGTGTCCCTGGCTCTACTTCATTGTTTCAATTAGGCATCAGCCCATCGGCAGTTACGGGCTTTATCGCGCTCGATAACGCTACGCTCACCGCAGAAATCCCCGCTAATACCAACGTAGTGAATTGCTCAGGCTGCATGCAATCTGGCACGACACTAACCTGGGATGTCAGTAACGCCTCCGGGGCAACTTCCTTTCCCCTGGTTTTGGAATTTCCTTCTCCGCCTTTCGACTTTAGTGATAACTTTTCCATTGAAGCAATGCTCGACGGCACCACCATTTCAGACTGCCCAGTTAATGTGGATGATACAGATACCTATAACGGTATCCTGCCTTCGCCCAACCCGCTCATTCAGTGTGGCGTGGGCCTCTCGACTTTTGAAATCGGAGATCAGGGTGGTTACGTGGCCAATGCCGATGTGACCGGTAATGTCGAAGTGGATGACTTCACGGCAACCATTACTATCCCACAACAGATTCAGATTACGGGCATTAGGCCCTCCAGTTACTTATTTGAAGGCCTTCCTGTAACGGTGACTTACGAGACCAACCTCGGAGGCCCATTCCCATTAGGCAGCTTTAATACCACACTCAATGGTTCTGCCGGTGACTTTACGCCCCCGGTATTGGGCGCAGGTGAATTCCTGACCACTTTGGTTTACGAGTTCGGTACGGTGCCTCCCGGGTTTGGCCCTGTGAATGGGATAGTGCTGGACTATGAAGTGCTGGCTATTGATCAGCTTGGCAACCCGGTCATTGGTGCCAACCCGCGCATCACCAATCCGGTATACGTTTCCTGCCCGAATGCTGTTTACACCTGTATCTCTCCTGTGGTGGAAGTTTCCGCAAACTACGAAGGAGAACCGGTACCGAATGACCTGTGTGATGACAGTGCAGCTGTCACCCGTATTCCGCCGGTTGGGCCGGACTCTCCTAATAAATCAGCTTCCGGAAATGTATTCTTCGTCGGGGATGAAGTCACTTACACTCTCTCATTCAACGTTTGTGGCCCTGATCCCCTCGTGAATGGTTTGGTAACCGATGATTTGCCCGCTGGTGTTAACCTGGTGCCGGGATCGGTTGCCTATAGCTCTAATATCACTGATATTGGAACTCCGGCGCTCAACCAGATAGGCAGCTCCCTGACCTGGGACTTTTCCGGTATTGACCTGCCTGGCTCAACGGACGTGGAAGAAGATTGCGGAGCAACCTACACTATTGAGTATACTGTAGAAGTGACGGAAGTGGCCAATGGCCCTGGTAGTTCTACCCTGAATAATACCTTCACGATTGATGGTGATGATGTGGATATCGCACCGGAGGCAGAGTTGCCCGGAGATGAGGACAATATTACCATTCCGCCCATCGGCCCTACCAATTTGTCGAAGACCTCCCTGAATGGCTCAGACGGCAACCCCGAAGATACGATTACCTTCCGGTTGCGCTTTCGCAATCAGGGCCCTTTTGATGTCAACAACGTCGTCATTGTAGACGAACTGCCCATGGGGCTTGATTTTGTGCCTGGCACCATTCAGTACAATGGGGGGCTTACTCCTGCCGATAACGATGGCATGGTCTACAACAGCGGCAATCGTACCCTTACTTTTGAATGGGCCAGCCTGAGCGGGTCAGCTCCGGGGGAACGCTATTCGGAATTCTATGAAATCACCTACGATGTAGCCATCCCACGGGGCTTCCCTCCCGGGCCATTGCAAAACTGTTTTACCGTTTCCGGAACAGGCGACTACATCCGTCAGGACCTGCCCCTCGAGGATTGCGAAACGTTCACGGTAAACGCACTGGTGCAGACCAGCTCGCGGAAGGGCGTAAGGGGAGACTGTGATGCCGACTTTGTCTTTTTTGATCCCAACGGGCCGAATCCAACGCTCGATAACCTCAACGGTATCGGCCGCACTTTTCAGGGTGGAGCCGCTGACTGGAAACTCATCATCGAAAACACCGGCAACGTTGAGGTCAAGGATATCACGGTGATTGACATCATGCCATTCATTGGCGATGAAGCGGTTTCTTTCCCTGCTGACCGGGAGAGTGAATGGCGGACCAACTTCGTAGAAGTGATCTCTATGCCGGCCAATGCCACCGTGGAGTATTCCATAGAGCCCAACCCCTGCCGTGCCGACTTTAGCCCGGCCTACGAGCCTGCGGGTTGTACAGGCCCGTTTTGGAGCACGGCTCCTCCGGTTGATGTTACCGAGACACAAGCCTTAAAGTTTTTTCTGCCAACGCCGCTGGGGCCTGGTGAGCAAACGGAGATCGTATTTAGCACACAGGCACCGGTAGATGCACCCGAAGATGCCATCGCCTGGAACTCCCTGGCCTATCAGGGGCGGCGCACCGATACGGCAGACGAAGACTATTTCCTTGTAGCAGAGCCCAACAAAGTCGGTATCGCCATCAAAGCGGATACGGTCTCTGTTGGTAATTATGTATGGTCGGACGACAATATGGATGGCATCCAAAACGAGCCTGCTGAACTGGGCATCAACGGTGTGAGTGTAGACTTGTACCGTCTGGTCGGCACTAAAGATGCCGCGCCGGGAACAGGCGACGATGTGTTCGTTGGGACTAAACTGACCGGGGATAACTACTTCGGCAATCCGGGCTACTACCTATTTGCCAACCTGCCTGAAGGCCAGTACTATGCTGTTTTTGATGAAAACTCCTTCCCGCCCGGCCAGGTCCCTCCTGCGGATATGCCCACCATGCTTGATGCAGGCGGAAACGACGTTGTGGATAGCGATGCAGATCAGACCACCATGTTCATGACTGATCTGACACCAGCTTTGACAGAAACCGGGCAGGCAAAAGATACCACTTTGGACCTCGGGCTAATCGCCACAGATTGTGACCTTTTCCCAACCGTTATGGTGATGTGTGATGACCGCGGGACGGCTCAGGTGAACGACGACCGCTACACCTGGACGCTGCAGGTCAACCGGGAAATTAACAGTGCCTTAGACAATAACGGGACCTTTACGCTGCAGGTTATGAATGCAGATGGCCTGGAAATTGACGTGGTACCCAATCTGGCTTACGGAGTGGAGCACCCTATTGGAGACGAGTTTGGGCCCTTTCCGATCTCAGGTGGCGACCTGATGTTCGAAGTCAAAGACGATATAGATCTTAGCTGTGAAGCTTTTGGAACCGTAGAAGCCCCGGCCACTCTGAATATTGCTACCCTGAGTGCCACCGATTGTGTAGACGATGGCATGGGCAACCTTACCTACAACTTGACTGGCCAGGTGCAAATTGGTGGTGATCCGGCTCCGGGAGCGCGCCTCGAAGTATTCTTTACAGAAAGTGGCAATACGGAAAGCCAGATTTTTGATCCCATCGCCGAAGATGGAAACTACAATTTCTCCTTCATCGGATTGGTCTGCGACGGAGAATCCTTTGATGTCGAAGCCCGCTTTATTGATGGGATGGGAGACATGATTGAGGGTACCTGTACTGGCGAACGCCGTTTGCATGAGCCTTGCTATCTGGCAATTACGGACATTCAGATTGAAGACAACTGCCGTGCGGATGGCACTTACACCGTCAATATAATCGGTACTTACTACAACGGTACCGGAGATATGGATATCAGTATCGCTGGCAACTCTGCTTTTAGCCCAGCTACGCAAACCCTTAACCTGGCGAATCGCGCGGATGGAGTGGAGGAGACCCTGGCGTCATTCACCAAGGCCTGTGATGGTCAACTGCACGAAGTAACCGCCGCTTTCAATGGCAGCTGTATGGATACGGAAAACTTCGAAGGGCCAAGGGACCGTGACTTCGGGGATGTCCCGGATACCTACGGCACCACACTGGGCCAGAATGGCGCTTTCCATATCATTCATGACGACCTTTTCCTGGGCGATTGCGTTGACTCCGAGTTGGATGGTTCGCCTGAGTCGCAAGCCGGCGTGGATGGTACGCCTGCTGCTGGTGCCGGAACAGGAGGTGACGATGGCAGCGGGGTGGAAACCGAAATGGGCGAAACCGCTTTCAGTGAGTGTGTCAACGATGACGAAGACGGCATCCGTTTCCTTACTTCAATGGTGCCGGGCAACGAAGCCTGCGTGGAAGTAACCGCAACCAACAATACCGGTAGCCTTGCTGCGCTGCAGATGTGGGTCGACTTTGATGGCAACGGCAGCTTTAGCAGCGGCGAGGAAGTAGCCTTTACCGAGCCAATTGTTGGAACTGGAACGAATACCACAAATTACTGCTTTGAGGTGCCTGCTTCCGCTACCTTTCCCAATTTGGAAACCTTCGTCCGTGTACGCCTGAGCTCAGCGGGGGGATTGGATGCTACCGGGCCTGCCAATGACGGTGAGGTGGAAGACTACTACCTGGCATTCGCTAAAATCGGCGACTTCGTCTGGGAAGACCTCGACTACGATGGCATTCAGGATGCCGGAGAGCCGGGTATCCCTAATGCCGAAGTGAGCATTTCAGGTACAGACCTGAATGGAAATGCGTTTACGGCAAGCACAACTACCGATGGTACGGGCATGTACATGTTTTCTGGCCTGTTCCCGGGCGACTACATGCTGACCTTCACCACGCCCGCTGAACTGGTACCTTCCCCACAGGGTGAGGGTAATGATGATACGGTTGATAGCGACGCTGACCCGGGCACAGGAAATACAATTACCTATACACTCAATGCCGGCGACAATAACCCTGATGTCGATGCGGGTTTTTTCGTACCGGCTATCGAAGTGATAGCAGAAGAAATCTGTGTCGATGATGCGCCCTACGTCAATTACAGCATTACACCCATCGGTTTCACACCTTCCAACGGTGCAACCATCACCTGGATAGACCCGGATGTGGATACTGTGGTAACAGTACTGACCAATCAGCCGCTTTCCGGGACCCTCTTGTGGCCTGGTGCAGTGGTGGATAACGGCGTAGCTGTAGACTGGCCGGGCTGGGTACTGGTCGATGGTGTCTGGGAAAGAGTAGAGGATGGGCTGCGCCCTGAGCTGCGCCTGCGGTTCGATGTAAATCCCTCAGACTCTACGGTTGTGCTGTATCCTCCAGCCACTCCGCAATGCAGTAGTAACCCGACATTCGGCGAGCTTGGCGACTACGTGTGGGAAGACCTTAATGCCAATGGTATTCAGGACCCCGGCGAACCGCCTGTGGAGAACGTAACCGTAAACCTGTTGACGGAAAATGGCGACTTCATTGAGTCCACTATGACGGATGAGAATGGTTTATACCTGTTCGACAGCCTGGGGCCTGCCAGCTTTATCGTGGAGTTCATCACGCCCAATGGCTACGAGATCACACCTGCTGATAATGCCGGTATGGACGATACAGTAGACAGCGATGCTGGCGATGACGGGCAGACCGAGGTCATTACCCTGGGCAGCGGCGAGATGAACTATACCATTGATGCCGGTATCTACCAGCCAGCCAGCCTGGGCAGTACAGTCTGGGAAGACTCGAACGGCAATGGGCAGCAGGACAACGGCGAAGCAGGCGTGCCGGGCGTTACCGTCACTCTCTTCACATGTGTGAATGGAATGCAAGATGCCCCCGTGCCCGGCGCGGAGGTGATGACTGATGCCAATGGCAACTACGAATTTACTGGCCTGGTACCGGGCAGCTATACGGTTGTATTTGACTATAGCGGTATATTCGCCGCACAGGATTATATCTATACCCTTGCTAATATTGAAGGCAATACGGTTGATGCCCTGGACTCAGATGTTATTGACGAAAACGGGAACGTAAATTGTGTTACCCTGGCTTCAGGTGAGGATGACCCAACGATCGATGCAGGTATCTACCCGGACGAAGATGGCGATCTTGTCCCCGATGGCATTGACCCCGCAGCGGAAGAAGCGGACCCCACCGGCTATATTTACTGCGAGTCCACGGGCGAGATCATCCCGGGCGGTAGCATCAGCGTAGACGGTCCCGGCCCTGTGGATATTGTACAGGACGGCTCCAGCGGTTTCTACGGTTTCTTTGCCGTGTCTGTGAGCGGTACTTACACCATTCAGTTCACGCCCCCGGCAGGCTACGCCGTTTCTCCGGACTGTATGGAAGAAGGTGGCGTATTTGACGCGCCAGTTGGCGTAACCACGCTGGGCAGCGGCGAAGATGCCGGCAATCCGGGCTTCATGGAAGATGCCGCCTGCGGGAGCAACCCGTTTTACTATTCCATTGACCTGGAACCGGGCGTATTTGTCTTCAACAACAACATCCCGCTGTCCTGCGCGAGCATTGGAGACCTGGTGTGGGAAGACGACAACCTGGACGGGGTGCAGGATAATGATGAGGCTGGCGTTCCGGATATTCAGGTAGCCCTGTTCGAGTGCAATAATGGCGTAAAGGGCGACCAGGTAGGGGGCACGCAAACGGACAATAACGGCAATTACATTTTCACAGGCTTACCCGCCGGTGTGGAATACTGCGTGCTGTTTGATCTTGACAACTCCTCTAATACTGACGCGGAAAGCTATCAGTTTACGGAGCAAGACCAAACCAATAATGGCGGCAATGATACCAACGACAGCGACGCTAACCCCGCTGACGGCTGTACCCCCGGTATTACCCTGTCAGAGGGTGAAGAATATGAAGACTTTGATGCCGGCCTTTTCCGCCTGGACTACGGCGACCTCCCAGAGGATCCAGGCTATGCGACCGCTGATGCTAATAACGGCCCTGCGCACTCCGTGCCTACAGACGTGCTGCTCAAGCTGGGCAGCGTGGTCGATGCAGAGCCAGACGGGCAACCGAGCGCAGACGCCCTCGGCGACGGCGATGACGAAGATGGAGTAATTCTCCCGTTATTCAACACGGGTAATCCAGTAGATGTACCAGTGATGCTCATGAACATGACAGGCGAGGAAGCAAAGCTAGTGCTCTTTATCGACTGGAACGGAGACGGGGATTTTGACGATACCGATGAAATGTACGACCTCATGGTGCCCGATGGCGCTACGGAGGCTACTTTTGAGGATGTCACGCCACCATTGACCTCTGTCATAGGAGATCAGCAGGTAGGTGTACGCTTCCGTATCAGTACTGATATGGACGCCGTGATGAACCCAACAGGCATTGCGCCAGATGGTGAGGTGGAAGACTACCTTACCCCAATCCTCGGCCTGGATTTCGGCGACTTGAATGATACAGCCTTGGGCACTGGCGGCGACCCTAACGATCCACTTACCCCAGCCAATTACGCAACTTTACGGGAAGACAATGGGCCGCGCCACCGTATATTGGTCGATGTAGACAATAATACCTTGTTGAAAATAGGCGCTACCGTCGACGATGAAGCCAACGGTCAGCCCAGCGTTGATGCAGGCGCTACTGTGGGGGGCGATGACAATACCGCGACCCCGGACACAGACCCGGACGACGAGGACGGCCTCGACCTGGACAATATCCCGCTGTTCATCTTAACCCAAACAACGACGCTGGAAATACCAGTAATGAACATGACGGGAGAGGAGGCGACACTGGCGCTGTTCCTGGACTTCAATAAGGACGGGGCTTTTGACCCGTCTACCGAGCGCTTTAGCGTGCTGGTCCCAAATAATGCCACGGCAGTGAGCATAGATGTACCGATACCGGCAATGAGTGTAGTGGGGCAAGATGTAGGCCTGCGCCTTCGTTTGGCGAATAATCCAGATGATGTAGCTACTGCCCTTGGTCAGGCTCAAAGCGGCGAAGTGGAAGACTACATGGTACAGATCGTCGGCTTTGACTACGGCGACCTGCCGGTTTCCTACGGTACAGAGAGCCCCGATGCGCCAAAGCACATCGTCAGCGAAGACTTGCTCCTCGGGCAGTGCGTGGACGTAGAGCTGGACGGGCAGCCGGATAACCTGGCAGAAGGGGACGACAACGGCTCCGGGCTGGTCACTTTCGGCACCTGCAATGAGGCCGATGACGATGAGAACGGCATTGACTTTATTACGCCCTTGCTGCCAGGCACCGAAGCCTGTGTTTCCGTTACGGCAGTAAACAGCACAGGAGAGGATGCCGTCCTGCAGTTCTGGATAGACTGGGACGGCGATGGCTCCTTTGGTGCAGGAGAAGAGGTCTCCTTCTCAACGGGCAACACCATACCAAACGGTGGGCTCTCCGATGAAATACTGTGCTTCGAAGTGCCTGAAGGTGCTACTTTCGAAGGCGGCAGCGCTTACTCCCGCGCCCGCCTGAGCCCGGAAGGCGGCCTCGAGCCGGACAGCCAGACGGGCGAAATCCCATTCGGCGAGATCGAAGACTACCAGGAAACCCTCTACCTGGTGGGCAGTTATGTTTGGGAAGACCTGGACGGCGATGGCCTACAGGGCGATTTCTCTAACCCCTGCTTTAATGACTTGCCTATGGAACTGGAATGGGCAGGCGTGGACGGCGACCTTGCTACGGATGGAGACAACCGTATTTATACCATCGGCACCGGCATCTTTAATAATGTCGATGGGAAGTACGTCTTTGAAGGGCTCATACCGGGTACTTACGCACTTCGTATTCCTGATTTTCCAACGGGCTATGCACCTACTATTATTGGTGCAGGAAACGATGCCGACCTGGACAGCAACGACCCGGAGAATACCACCTTCACGATCCTTGAAGATGGCAGCCTGCGCACTGGCGAAGATGGCACCGGCGATCAGCCCGGCAACATTAACAGCTACCCGGACGATCAGGACAATTTGTCTTTTGACTTCGGCTTCCGCACAGAGGGCTACGAGGTGATCTGCAACTGCGACGGCTCCATTACGCTCGACTGGGAGCCTTTCTCCACCGGCAACAACTGGACGGTTGATGTAGAAGATGAAAACGGCAACCCGGTGGTCGACTTTGTGAATATGTCTTCCACTCAGGTCACCTTCGTACCAGGCACCCTGACGAATGGAGAATGCTATAACTTTGCGATCACCGAAAATCTGGGCAATGCCGAGGTGGAAGCCATCTCCGGCCTGCTGCATGCCAACTGCTACCCTGTGCCGGTACTCACCCTGAACGGCGAGGGCCCAAGCTGCCCAACGGCTACGGACGGCACGCTGACTATCGATTTGGAGGAGCAGGGCTGCAATGCCACTTACGATGTATACCTGATTGAAGCGGGCGTTGGAGAAACACTGGTAGGCTCAGCCATATCCCTTACTCAGCCAATAATTGTGGAAGATCTTGGCGAGGGCACTTACCGTGTCCGCCTTGAGCTTGTGGACCGGGGCAATTGTGCCTATGGCGAAGGCTGCCTGCCTGAGCTGTACGAGGAAATACTGACATTGGAAACTACCGATGATACGCCCCCAACGAAAACGGTTACAGACGAGGCCGGGCTGGAACCCCCGATGACGATCCTTTACGAAAGCATCCCGGAAGGGGAGTGCGGGGTGCAGTTCAACTGGTTTGTAGAGCTGGATGATGACTGCCTGAGCGATGGGGTGAGCCTGGAAGCGCAGATTACTACACAAACGGACAACCCTTCCGTATCCCCAAGTGCCAGCGTGACAGTATCCGATGAGGAGCCGCTCTACGTAGTGGCTGTCCATGCAGGCATTGGTACGAATGCCCTGCTCTTGATCACCTCAGATGAGGCGGGTAACAGAGATACAATGTCTTATGAGATCACGGTCGTGGACAGCCGCGCCCCGGAGATCTACGGCCCCGGCGACATGCAGGTGCAGATCCCGGGCTGCGAAGACAGCGCCCCTGTGAACTGGCAGGTATCAGCAATAGACGACTGCGGCCTGGATGTAATACTGGAGCAGGTCAGCGGCCCCGAAAGCGGCAGCGCCCTTGCACCGGGCATGTATACGGTGGCCTACGAGGCTACAGACGACTATGGCAATACGAGCCAGTACAGCTTTGACATCACCCTCACGCAGGCGCAAAGCCCTGCGCCGATCGTGGACGTGTCCGGCAACGGGCAGTTCGTGATCGAAGACTGTGCTGAGGACGGCTTTATCGTCTTCGCGGGCCATATTTATGACTGCGAGCTGCAGGCGGGCGATGTGCCCGACGGGCTGATCAGCATCAGCGGTGCGCCACTGGAGATCACCTACATCCTGGTGAACGAGGGCTATGCGTACTTCGAAGCCACGGGCAGCCTGAGCGCGGGCAGCTACCTGATTGTTACCAGCTACGAAGGGGTAACAATAGACCATGCTGTAGAAGTGGTGCAAGACCCGGACACGCCGGCGGTAATGACAATGCCCGGCAACCTGGCCTACCAGGTGCCGAACTGCGAAGGCGAGGCACCGGTAAGCTTTGCGGTACAGCTGGAAGACGACTGCGACCAAGACTTCAGCAGCGCGAGCTTCACGGTGAACGGAGCGCCAGCGCCCCCATTCGACGCAGCGCTGTCGGGCCCTGCGAACGGCTACTTCGCGTGGAGCCTGAGCCTGAGCCCAGGCGTGTACACCATCGTGGGCACGTATACGGATGGCGGCGGCAATACCACCGAGGCTACGGCTACGGTCACGGTGAATGCGGACGAAGACAATTCGGCCCCAATCATCGTGTACCCATCGCAGAACATTACGGAAGTGCTTGACCCCTGTGGGCCGGACGAGGCAGAAATCTGCTTCCAGGCCACAGCCATTGACGATTGCGAAGGAGATATCGTGCCCACGGTAACGGTGACAGGGCCTGGCGGCGTTGCTGTGCCGGTGACGGCAGACGGCACGGCCTACTGCTTCACAGCGGGCCCTGGCCAGTACACGGTGAGCATAGGGGCTGTGGACGCAGCGGGCAACAGCACAAGCGAAGCCTTCGGGGTGTCTGTCACACAAGACGATGCGCCGGAAGCGAACCTGGCGTGCAACGATGATATCAACGTGACGCTGGACGAGAACTGCTCCCGGGTGATCACAGCAGATATGGTGCTGGAAGGCAACTTCGGCTGCCTGCAGGAAGACGACTTCACCATCACCATCGTCAACGATGACAACCCCGCTAACGGCAACATCCTTGACGGGCACGGGCAGTGGATCTACGAGATCACCGGGCCGGACGTAACAGGCTTCGAGCCATGCTGGGGCTTCATCACTGGCGAGGACAAGACGGCTCCCGTCATTACCTGCCCACCCAACAACCCGGCGGACTTCCTGACTACCGCATTTGACACTTTGTACGGTGGTAATGCCGGTAGCCTGGCTCAACAGACCGCATTTATTGAGCAGGTTTATGCCTTTACTGGCGCGCCTTCCGCTACCGATAATTGCGGCACGACGCTGGATTTTACCGCTACCGACAGTTTTTCTGCTTCTGGTGACTGTGGTGATATTGTAATCACAAGAACATTCACGGTAACGGACTTAAATGAGAATTCGGATGCTTGCACCCAAATCATCACACTTCGTCCGCCTACGCTTGATGATGTACTGTTCCCGGATGATGTGGTGGAAATTGATTGTGGGACCGCATTTGAAGCTCTGCCAAACGGTGTGCCAGTACCTGAACTAACAGGTTTCCCTGAAGTTGATGACCTACCTGCTTTCGGCCCTCACGCCATTGATTTTAGCTTTGGCAATTTTGCTGCGGCCTATGAAGATGGCGCGATTGTTCAGGAGTGCGAAGGCACCTTCAAGCTTAACCGGGTCTGGACCATTTATGACTGGTGCGAGCCGGGAGCGATCGTAGAGTTTGTGCAATTGATTAAGGTAGGGGACTACACCGCGCCGGAAGTATTCTGCCCCGCAGGTCCACTGTCTTACTCTGCGAGCCCATTTTCGTGTGGCGGTTCCTTCGAAGTGCCAATGCCAGGCGTGAGCGACAACTGCTCTAACGTAACGGTATACACCGAGATCGTGACGACAACAGAGGAAGAGGTGATCAACCAGTACGGCCTGCCAACCGGACAGTTTGTGACCGACACCGTAGTGGTGCGCACAATCCAGCCTGGCGCGAACCGTTTTGTATCCTCTATCCCATTCGGCGGCCACTTCTTCCGCTATGTGGCAGAAGACGACTGTGGCAATGAGACGGAGCTGTACTGCCCATTCTCAGTGATCGACCAGATCGAGCCGGTGGCAGTATGCGACGACCAGCTGAACGTAAGCATCGGCGGCGGCAACATCGTGCCTGGCCAGCCAGCGCTTGCACGGGTGTTCGCATCTGACGTGGACGAAGGCTCATGGGACAACTGCGGTGATGTATCTATCGCGATCTTCCGCAACAACTTCAACCCGATCACTTACACTTGCGGCACGCAGAACAGCGTAACCGGCGATTTCGTCGACTTCTTCTGCTGTGACGTAGGCGTTACATCTGATATCACACTGGTTGTGACCGACCAGTACGGCAACCAGAACTCCTGCTGGCTGAGCGTTACGCCAGAGGACAAGATCAACCCATTCTGTGACGCGCCAGACAACGTAGTTGTGGATTGCGACGGCCTTCCATACGGCTTCGACGCATCTGACGCAGGCCAGCTGGAAGACCTGTTCGGTATGGCGACTGGCGCAGACAACTGCGGCGTAGCATCTGTACAGCAGGTAGCATCGAACGCTGACCTGGAGTGCGGCTACGGCTCCATCACTCGTATCTTCCGCGTCACTGACGTGAACGGCCTGAGCAGCACGAACAGCTGTGTGCAGGTGATCACGATCAATGAGGTGCACAACTACGAGATCTACTTCCCTGAAGATGCTGAGGCGAACTGCGGCACGCCAACACCAGACACCGTTGAGTACAACGAGCTTGGCTGCGGCCTGCTTGCAGTGACAAGCAACGACGAGCAGTTCTCTGCATCCGGCGACGAGTGCTACAAGATCTTCCGTACGTGGAAGGTGATCAACTGGTGCCAGTATGACGGCGAGAGCGACCCTTACATCGTAGGCCGCGACGAGGACTGCAACGGTGTTCCAGGCGATGGCGACCGTATTGCGAACAACGGCAACGGCTTCTGGCTGCTTGCACGCCCGAACGGCAAGATCTACTTCGACCAGGACACAGACGAGACACCTGACAACAACGTACCAGGCATCAACTTCTGTGGCGTATCGAACGACTACTACAGCTTCGAGTATGACGAGACTGGCTACTACCAGTACACTCAGATCATCAAGGTATACGACGACACCGCTCCTGAGATCAGCTTCACGCAGGCAGACGCATTCTGCTCACTGGACAACGTGAACTGTGATGCGAACGTGACTTATCCGTTCAGCATCGATGAGGACTGTACGCCAGACGGCCTGACGATCAAGGTGTTCCTTGACCCATTCCTGAGCGGCGACCTTGTGGAGCTGACAGGCGTGGTATCTGGTTCTTACCCAGACTACACGATCACAGTGAACGACCTGCCAATCGGCAGCCACGCGTTCGAAGTGCACGTACTGGACGGCTGTGGCAACTCAGACCTTGCGATCCTGCCATTCGACATCATCGACTGCAAGGCGCCAGCGCCATTCTGCCTGAACGGCATTGCGATCGAGCTGATGCCAGTAGACGAGGACGGCGACAACCTGCCAGACCCGGGCGCAGGCATGGCTGAGATCTGGGCGAGCGACTTTGTCGACTTCTCCACTCAGGCGGGCGACTGCTCTGAGCCAATCAAGTACTCTATCAACCGTGTAGGCGAGCCTAACAACCCTGACCAGACCGGCCTTGTGCTGACTTGCGACGACGAAGGCACGCTGGTGATCGAGATCTGGGCGTACGACGCAGCTGGCAACAGCGACTTCTGCGAGACTTACATCCTGGTACAGGACAACATGGGCGTATGCGGTGCAGCAGCACCAATGGCAGCCGGTGCAGTCAATACCGAGGACAACGAGCCGGTAGAAGATGTACAGGCCAGCCTTTCCGGCCAGGCTTCTACAGCGATGACGACTCAGAACGATGGCGCTTACGTATTCACGAACCTGACAGCAGGCCTTGACTACACGATCACGCCACAGCGCGACGGCGACTACCTCAACGGTGTGTCTACGTTCGACCTGGTACTGATCAGCAAGCACATCCTGGGCGTAGAGCCGCTCAATAGCCCTTACAAGCGTATTGCAGCGGATGCGAACAACTCCGGCAGCATCACCACGCTCGACCTGATCCAGCTGCGCAAGCTGATCCTGTCGGTCAGCACGGAGCTGCCGAACAACACGAGCTGGCGCTTTGTGGAAGCAAGCTATGTGTTCCCTAATCCGGAGAACCCATGGCAGGAAGCCTTCCCTGAGGTGGTCAACATCAACAACCTGCCGGCAACGGGCATCCACGGAGCGGACTTCATCGCCGTGAAGATTGGTGATGTGAGCGGCGATGTAGTGGCCAATAGCTTCTCTGCGATCGACGAGCGGGGCTTTGATGGCCGCTTCCAGCTGGAAACGGCGGACGAAGCCCTGAAAGCGGGCAACGAGTACCGCATCCCATTCACCGCGCCACAATTGGCAGCCATTGAAGGCTTCCAGGGCACGCTGGAGTTTGATGCACAGGCACTGGAGCTGGTGGACATTCTGCCGGGTACCCTCTCAGAGGGGCACTTCGGCCTGACACAGGCTGCACAAGGCCGGGTAGCAATGAGCTGGAACTGGGCATCCGAAACGGTGGTGCCAACGGACAGTGAGCTGTTCACCCTGGTACTGCGCGCCCGCACGGACGTACAGCTGAGCGAAGCCATGGGCATGAGCGATGCGGTGACGCCGAGGGAAGCTTACGGCAATGGCGGCACGTTTGAGGATGTGGCGCTGAGCTTTGGCACAGCAGCTGAAGAGCAAGGCCTGTTTGCCCTCTACCAGAACCAGCCGAACCCGTTCCGGGAAGAAACAGTGATCGGGTTTGAGCTGCCGGAAGCGGTGCCGGCAACAGTGATGATTACCGATGTATCTGGCAGAGTACTAAAGGTTTATCCGGTTGATGGAGTTAAAGGGTACAATCAAATTAGTGTGAAAGCCTCAGATTTGGCGGTTCGGGGAATCGTTTCTTATACCGTCAAGACTAAAGACCACAGCGCAACCAAGCAGATGGTTATCGTAGAATAAGGAGTTTCAGGGGAACCTGGACATATATCAGAGACCGGGCATTCAATTGAGTGTCCGGTTTTTTGTTTGTATTCTATATTTTTCAAATGCCCAAGGCTGATCGATGTCTTCAGGCACCGCTTTGTACAGATTAAAACAAGGCAAAAGCGAGATTAAAACCTTTAGTTGACTTTCGGGTTTTCTCCTAAAAAAGCATGTTCCGCTCCTTCCTTTTTATGCTGGTCCTGCAGGTACTATGGATAGCTACCGGTACTACACAGTCAGATACTTTGCTTACCACAGGCTTAGACTCGGCAGTAATCGTCCGTACCACACGTCTGCCCGTACCCGCTATCAGAGCCCCTTACAGCATTCATCAGCTGCAGGAGGCAGACTGGCAAAACGGGCGGCAGCATTTGTCATTAGCTCCGGCGCTCAGTCAACTGCCCGGTCTGCTTATCCTCAACCCCAATAATTTTGCGCAGGACCTTCGGTTGTCGGTACGGGGCTTTGGTGCCCGCTCAGCTTTTGGCATTCGTGGCATTCAGATATGGGTGGACGGTCTTCCGGAGACCACGCCGGATGGGCAGGGGCAGGTCGATAACCTTGATGGGGGCATTTTGAATCAGGCCAGCTTGCTCAGTGGGCCGGCTTCGGGCATGTATGGCAATGCTGCTGGCGGCGTCATTCAGTTGCAAACGGAAGCCCCTCCGGAATCAGCGATGGCGGAAGCCCGGCTAAGTGCGGGCAGCTACGGTTTTCAACGGTATACGCTGAAGGGTGGTGGCCGGAGTGGAGCTTACAGTTGGCTGGCTTACGGCGCACACACCCGGCAGGAAGGCTATCGGGCGCACAGCAGGGTGGAAAATACCCTGCTCAATGGCCGGTTGCGTCGGCAGTTGGGCGATCGCGGCCAGGTAGAGCTGCTGCTGAATTATGTCAATAGCCCCATCGCGCAGGACCCCGGCGGGCTTCCCGCAGAGGCCCTGTCAGAAGACCGCCGTCAGGCCTGGGGGCGCAATTTCCTCTACGACGCAGGGGAATCCGTAGAGCAGGGTAGGGCAGGGCTGACCCTGGACTATGCCCTGACGGAGGACTGGCAACTGGAAGCTTATGGCTTTGCGTTGTTCCGGGACTTTTCCAATCTGTTGCCTTTCGAAGGGGGCGGGGCCGTAGACCTTTTTCGCCAATTTAGTGGGCTGGGAGGGCGCTTGCGGCATAGCGGGACCTTGCTTGGGCAGCCCTGGCGTCAGGTTTGGGGGGTAGATGCACAGGCACAGCGCGATCAGCGGGAACGCTTCGACAACCTGGAAGGCGAACAGGGCGATCTCGTCTTTAATCAGGATGAAGTCTTTCGGAGCTTAGGTTTGTATACGGTGCAGGAATGGCAGCCGGTCAACCGTATCTGGCTGACCGCTGCATTGCGCTATGATGCTAATTACCTTTCGGCAGAGGATGCTTTCTTATCCGATGGGAATGACTCCGGCGACCGGTCGTACCAAAATTTTAGTCCTTCCGCCGGCATCAGTTATGACTATGCATCGGGCCATCATACCTACTTCAATTACAGCTACAGCTTTGAAACCCCTACACTCAGCGAGTTATCGGCTAATCCGGGCGGGGCGCAGGGGTTCAACGAAGATTTACAGCCGCAACAGGCTCATAATTACGAGGTGGGGCTGAAGGGGCAGTTCGCCTCAAAGCTGGCGTACCGGATTGCTGCTTTTTATATCCAACTGGAGCAGGAACGCCTGCCCTATGAGCTGAGCGATAGCCCGGGTCGCGTATTTTACCGCAATGCGGGGCGCTCCCGCCGGCAGGGCGTAGAGTCCTGGCTGCAATGGTCGCCATTCTCCAACTGGAAAGGGCGGCTTTCTTACACCTTCTCGGACTTTGTCTATCAGGAGTATGAGGCATCAGGACTGGTATTTGATGGTAATATTTTGCCGGGGATTCCACGGCACCTGTGGTCAGGTATGATTGCCTGGCAGTATTTGCCAAAAGGCAGCGTAACCCTGGAGGGGCGCTACCTGAGTGAGTTGTTTGCCGATGACTCGAATACGGCAACAGCACCGGCTTTTCTGGAACTCAACCTCCGGGCTACGTATGGCATTGCATTTAAATGGGGTGAACTACAAGCCTTTGGCGGCATCAACAATCTGCTGGATGCCCGGTATGTCAGTAACATTCGGCTGAATGCCTTCGGAGGGCGCTTTTTTGAGGCAGCACCCGGGCGGAATGTCTACCTGGGGCTACAAGTTGGATTGCAGCGGGATAAGTCCTAGAGAAATATTCCGTACAGCACCGTATTGAAAATAGCCAGGAGGATAGCCAGGAAAAAGGCAGATTTGAAATTGTCAATATGAAACCCTTTTAGGAAGTAAGCCGCAATAAGTAGCAATGCACCATCCACCACAAAGCTAAATAGCCCCAGGGTGAGGTAGCGCAGAGGCGTGGTGATAAAGTCCAGCACACCGCCCAGCGTAGCGTTCAGGATGGCCAGAACTATAGCCACCAGCATGGCTCGTACAAAGTCGTCAATGCGTACGCCATTTAGGAAATGGGCGCCAGCCATGAGTGCCAGCGCGTTGAGGATGAACTTCAGCGCCCAGTAAGTGGGACCGTGGGCATCGAGTAAAAGCAATTCCATTACTGAGTGTTTTTCAGTTGTTCCTGTAAGTCTTTGATAGCCTGATCGCGTTCTTTGATTTCACGCTTGAGGCGGGCATTCTCCTTTTTCAGGGCTTCAATACTTTCTGTGGCGGGCTTTTCGGAAGTCTTTTCTTTAGGTTTGCTGTCTTTAGCAGGGGCTTCCTTTGGCTGTTCCGTGGTCTCCATGCCGGTTATCGATTTGAAATTGGCAATCGGGTCCTCTCCGTTGATGTAGGAGGCACCGGCAAAGGCCAACGGCACAATGATGATCATAGCGAGCAGGAAACGGGCGAAGGGCGTAACTTTTCTTCTTGGCATCGGTGGTATTCTGTGTTGATTACGGTACAAAAGTACATCCTGAGCTGACGAGTTGCCAGATATTTCTACTTAATCCGGCAGAAATGCGATATACGACCTCTGGTCAGGCCCTAAATTGATCGTTCTTATTTAGGATGGGGGTATTAAAATGATATTTTTGTGCAGGGCGGGGCATGCCCGCTCATCAAAAACTACTGCTATGCCAGAAGCTTTCATTTACGATGCCCTGCGCACACCCCGTGGAAAGGGGAAAAGCAGCGGTGCGCTCTACGAAGTCAAGCCCGTCGAGTTGCTGTCGGCCACCCTGCAGGCCCTGCAAAGCCGCCACCCGGTTGATCCTGCCCGACTGGATGATACCATTATTGGATGTGTGACGCCCATTGATGATCAGGGGCACAATATTGCCCAGGCTGCCTTGCTGCACAACGGCTGGAATACTTCAGGCGGAAGCCTTCAAATCAACCGTTACTGTGCCTCTGGTCTGGAAGCCGTCAATCTGGCGGCGATGAAAATACGTTCGGGCTGGGGAAATCTGTTGCTGGCGGGCGGTGTGGAAAGCATGAGCCGTATACCCATGGGCACAGATGGTGGTGCTCTGCTCTTCGATCCAGAAGTGATGGCCGGAGCGCACTACCTGCCACAGGGTGTTGCGGCTGACCTGATTGCCACCCTGGAGGGCTTCTCCCGGGAAATGCTTGATGAATATGCCTATCAGTCTCAGCAGCGGGCCCGGCACGCGGTGGAAGCCGGCTACTTCTCAAAATCACTGGTGCCTATTTATGATCGAAATGGCCTGTTGATCCTGGACCGGGACGAGGCGGTCCGTACGGATGTGACGATGGATAAGCTCAGTCAGCTAAAGCCTGCATTTGAGCACCTGGGGAGGATGGGGTTTGACGATATGGCCCTGGAGCGTTATCCGGTGCTGGAATCTGTCCAACACGCCCACACAGCCGGCAACTCCTCTGGTATAGTGGATGGAGCTGCGCTGGTGCTCGTAGGAAGTGCGGTCGCAGGAAAAGAAGCTGAGTTGAAGGCCCGGGCGAAGATCAGGGCTGCTGCGACCGTTAGCGTAGACCCTACTTTGATGCTAACCGGGCCGGCACCTGCAGCTGAGAAAGCGCTTCAGCTAGCCGGGATGACGGTAAAGGACATAGACCTTTGGGAGTGCAATGAAGCCTTTGCTTCGGTGGTCCTCAAATTCCAGCGCGAGCTCAAAATACCCGATGGCAAACTGAATGTGAACGGTGGCGCAATCGCCATGGGGCACCCTTTGGGAGCTACCGGTGCCATGCTGCTGGGCACCCTGCTCGATGAACTGGAGCGGCAGGGTAAGCAAACCGGTTGTGTAACGCTCTGTGCGGGCGGAGGGATGGGGATTGCCACCATTATTGAGCGGGTTTAGCCGTAACTCGTTTTCCATGAATTAATGCTCAGCGCCAAATCAATAAGCTAATGATTTATTACAAAAAAGATACGGACCATATAGTCACCCTTACCCTCGATATGGCAGGGCGGGATACCAATATCATCAATCATGAAGTCAGCCGTGCTTTCTTACCTGTAATTGAGCACCTTCGGGCAGAAAAACAGAAAGGGACTCTAAGGGGCGTCATTATCACCTCAGCCAAAAAGACGTTCTGTACCGGTGGTGACCTGGAGTACCTTTCCAAAACGGATGATCCGGAAGCCATCTTCCAACTGGCAGAGCAACTAAAGACCACTTTCCGGGCGTTGGAAAACCCAGGGGTTCCGGTAGTGGCTGCGATCAACGGTTCAGCATTGGGCGCGGGGTTTGAATTGGCGCTGGCGTGCCACCACCGTATTGCCATTGACAAGAATACCACCCGTTTTGGATTTCCGGAAGCCCAGTTGGGGCTCATCCCGGGAGGAGGAGGTATTGCCCGGCTTACCTGGCTGTTGGGCGTTCAGAAAGCCTATCCCATTCTTACCGGGGGGCATCGTTACAATCCACAGGAAGCCCTGCAACTGGGGCTGATTGATGAACTGGCGGTCAACGACCGGGAAATGAAGGAAAAAGCTAAAGCCTGGATCATGAATACCCGGGAAGCCCGCCGGCCCTGGGACCAGAAAGGGGCAACGATCCCGGGCGGAACTGCAAAGGACCCGGCAGTGGTCATCTTTCTGCGCAACGAATCAGCCCGTCTGTTTGCTACCGGTGCCCACCGCCTGCCCGCTCAGCGTGCTTTGCTCAACATTCTTTACGAAGGGTCAAAGGTGGATTTTGATACGGCCAGCCGTTTGGAAAGCCGCCATTTTACGAGCTTGTTGCGCAGCAAGGAGACCAAAAATATGATTAAAGCGTTTTGGTCAGACCAGAACTTCATCAAAAACGGCGGCAACCGTCCTAAGGGATTTGGGAAATTCCGACCGCGTAAAGTGGGGATTATCGGCGCCGGGCGCATGGGGTCCGGGATAGCCTACGTGTGTCTGGACTACGGTATGGAAGTAGTACTCAAGGATGTATCTAAGCCCATTGCCGAACGTGGGCTCGACTACGTCAGCAAACGGTTGGAGCAAATGAAAGCCAGCGGGCGCAAAAAGCCCGAAGAGTGCGAAGCCATGCTCAGGCGGATTCAAACCACCGAGTCTTCCGCTGATTTTGAAGACTGTGACCTGGTCATAGAGGCGGTCTTTGAAAACCGGATGGTCAAACAAAAGGTCATGCGGGAGGCTGAAGAATACATTGATGATTACAGCTTGTTTGGGACCAATACCATTTCAATCCCCATCACGAAACTGGCTCAGGGGTCACTCCGGCCAGCGAATTACATCGGGCTGCACTTTTTCCCACCTGCTGAAGAAGTGCCGCTGGTGGAGATCGTAAGGGGGGCTGAGACCTCAGACGAATCGGTAGCCCGTGCCTTTGACTTTGTGAGGGCGATTCGGAAGACACCAATTGTAGTGAAGGATGATTGGGGGTTCTTTGCAGCACGGGTACAGAACACCTTCATTTTGGAAGGCATAACCATGCTGTCCGAGGGTTATCCTCCGGCATTGATTGAGAACCTCGGCGTTCAGGCAGGTATGCCTAAAGGCGCGTTGGCCCTGGCTGACCATCTGGGGTTGAATATGGTATTGCGTTATGAGAATCAGGCTGCAGAGCACTATGGGGCGAAGTATATTCAGCACCCTGCAGTAGAGGTGCTCCGGGTGATGCTCGAGGAGCTGCAACGCCCGGGTCAGCAAAAGCGGGCTGGCTTCTATAATTATCAGGGCGAGCAACCCGCTGGGCTCTGGAAAGGGCTTGAGGAGGCATTTTCCAGTAGTAAGAAACGGGCGAAGCACGAAGAGTTGATGGAGCGCTTTCTGTTCGCACAGGTCCTCGAAGCGGTTTGGTGTATGCAGGAAAAGGTCATCCACTCGGTACCTGCTGCCAATTTGGGCAGTATTTTTGGCTGGGGCTTTCCGGCCTTCAAAGGGGGCGTCATTCAGTACGTTAATGATTATGGTGTAGAGGCTTTCATCAAGCGCTGCGGCGTCTTTAAAAAGAAATATGGCCAACGGTTTAGTGTGCCGAGTAAGCTGAGGTCAATCGTAAGCCGGTAAGGCGGTTCCGGCAGGCGGGGTTTTGGGCAGAGCTACCAAAAAAGTGCTGCCTTTGCCAGGCTTTGACTGAAGCGTAATCGTTCCCCCAAGGCGCTCCGCCACTTTTTTGCACATGGCAAGCCCTATACCGGTCCCGCTGTACTGATCGGGTGGGTGAAGCCGCTGGAACATGTCAAATACCTTTTCCTGGAACTCGGCAGGTATACCAATTCCATTGTCTTTGAATGTGATGACCCACTTTGCAGAAAGGGCGCTGGCCGATACTTCAATGGACGGATGGCCTGTTGAATTGTATTTTATGGCATTGTCCAGGAGGTTCATACAGAGTATGGACAAGAGGTTGGGCGAAGTCTGTATAGTGGGCAAGTCCCGTAGCTTTACCTCGAATTCGTCGCCATAGGTTCCGCGCAGCTGTTTGGTACAATCCATTAGCAGCTTGTTCAGGTCAGTGGACTCTATCTGGTGCTCATCGGGGTTATTCAGCCGGGAAAAGTCAAGGATATCTTCAACAAGAGTATTCATTTGCCGGGCGCCTGCCCTGGCAAACCTGAAGTAGGTATGCAGGTCGTCGTACTTGCCCTTTTCCAGATCGCGTTCTGCCAGTCCCAGGAAACTGGAGATATTCCGAATGGGTGTCTTCAGATCATGAGAGGCAATATAAGCGAACCGTTCCAGCTCAATATTTGCTTTTTGAAGCGCAGCGTTGGAGGTTTTAAGCGATTTCATCAGTTGAGCTTGCTCCTCTTCATACTTCTGGTTTTCATGAAAAAAGTAGGTGATCATAAGGCTGACGGCAAGGGAGGTGCCGATAAAGGTAATGATGCTGTCCAGTGGGTCAATCCTGGCCGCTAACGGAGGGCTGATCGAGAGCAGTGCAATACTGGAACCGGTAAAAAGCAGTATGATGAATACAATAAGTGCAATGCGGACCGTCCATTTTTGGTGGAAGATAATAGCGGTGGTAATAAACACGAACAGGGTATAGCCTGCACCTATTGAAGGACCGTAAAGTAGGAGTACCGCAGTCAGTAAAAGTGGCAAGACAATATTGGCCGCATACCGGGCTGCATGATGTAGAGTGAAGTAGGATAACAGGAGTTCTCCAATAAAAAAAAGCAAAATAGGCAGCAATACAGTGACTTCTGGACCTTTTAGCAGAAGATCTTTTATTCCAACCAGTAGCGCAACGCTCGCTCCTGCCAGATTGAGCCGGTTCAGGATTACAATGCGGGCAACTTCCACCCGGTTCAAGCCAGGTGTGACGCCCAACTGGGAAATCCATGAAAAAATGCCGGGTTTGGTGTACATAGTTGCTGAAAAATCAAATCTATCCACAATGTACTGGGTTTTCTGGTTTTATGGCACTTTCCGGTTGTGTTTTGTCGAAACTTATTGGGCTGGCCGGTTTCGGAATTAGATATTATTAATGTGGGTTTTTTCCAAAAAGAATTCTGTTTTGTAAACCTTTTTCAAGGTGCTTTGTCTCACTTTTATAATTTAGCGGGGCCTGTGTTGGCGCTGCAAAAGATGCATTAGTAAACATGTCGGAGCACTACGATTACATCATCGCCGGGGCAGGTGCCGCCGGGTTGAGCCTAGCCTGTAATATGGTGGACGGGGCACTGTCCAGCGCCCGGATTCTGCTGATAGATCAGGACCTCAAGCAGAGCAATGACCGGACCTGGTGCTACTGGTCTGATGAAACGGATGACCTTGAGCACCTGGTGTACAAATCCTGGTCTCATTTATCTTTCCTAAACGAGGCGCATCAACACGGCGGAGCGCTTGGTCGTCTGACTTACAAGATGATCAGGGGAGGAGATTTCTACGAATATGCCTGGGCTAAGCTACGCGATTACGCGAATGTATCCTTCCGGCAGGAGCGGGTACTTCATTATCATTCCACAACAAATGGCGCCGGGGTAGTAACCAACCGTGCATCTTACACCGGAAAGTACATCTTCAACAGTTGTACGCTACCTAAACCTGACCCCGGGGCACACTTTCTTCTTCAGCATTTCGCAGGCTGGTGGATAGAGACCGAATCACCTGCTTTCGACCCTCAGAAAGGCTATTTGATGGACTTCCGTACCCCACAGAAAGGAAGTACCCGCTTCTTTTACCTCTTACCAATCGACGAACGGCGCGCATTAGTTGAGTATACTGTTTTTTCTCCTGCCCGTTTGCAACCATCCGAGTACCAATCCGAATTAAAAACTTATGTTGAACAAACTTTAGGGATTTTGCATTACACCATCGCAGAATGCGAGTCGGGAGCTATTCCCATGACGGACCAGATAATGCCAAAGGAAATGTACCCTAATGTGATCAATATCGGAACAGCAGGTGGAGCCGTCAAGCCCACGACTGGCTATGCTTTCTCCAGAATCCGGCAGCAAGCGGCACAGGTTTGTGCACAGCTCGAGTCAGGGCAGTATCCGGACAGTAGAGTCAAAAGCCCCGTGCGTTTTCGGTTCTACGATCAGTTGCTGCTCAATATTTTACAGAACAGAGGCGATTTAGGGAAAGGCATTTTTTCCAGCCTGTTCCGGTATACGCCGATCGAGACGATATTCCGTTTTCTTGCTGAGGGGACAAAGCTGTGGCAGGAAGCAAAAATATTTTTGCGGTTGCCCATCCCAACGTTTCTTAAGGCAGTTTGGCGCGTATTCGGTCCGATGAAAGCAACACCCAGGGAGAGGAAGGCTTCTGATCCTGCTGAGAAGGCACCGGTTGCCTGGGCTATTCCTGTTCAGGATAAATTACAGACACCATGACATCCAGGTACCCTGTACTTTACCGGTCCATTCAGGGCATAGCGCTGCTTGCTGTGCTACTGAGTTTGCTGGTGCCAGGCTGGCTGTCGAGTGTACAGCTGATTGTTGCGCTGGTTATGATTCTGCTGATCGGGATCCCTCACGGAGCAACAGATTATCTTATTTTTCAGCAACTCTCCCGCCCGCTCTGGGGCAGTCGGGAAATGACCCGGTTTTACATCAATTATATTCTGCTGATGGCTGCTTTTGCTGCATTATGGTGGATACTTCCGGAATTAGCGCTCCTTGTGTTTCTCGGTATTTCAATCTACCATTTTGGTCAGTCCAACTGGAATTATGTAGGGTTTCAATCCAAGCTGGAAGCTGTAGGGACGCATGTGTTGTGGGGGAGCTTTGTGCTGTTTGTGCCCATACTCTGGCATTACGAAACTGCGGCACCAATTATTGGCAGTATAACGGGGGCCCCTGCTCCACAAATCAGCGGAGCCTGGAGAGAGGCGGTCAGTATCACGCTATTGGTGCTTAACCTATGGCTTTGTGTTTATTACTTTGTGCAAGACAAGGTCACGAGAAAAGAATTCATGGATGAAGTTGTCAATCTTTTCGCATTGGCGCTTTTGCTAATTAATCTGCCATTGCTGCTGGGGTTTGCCATTTATTTTGTCTGCTGGCATTCCTTGAGCTCGATGATGGATCAGATACGTTTTTTCAGGAGGCAGGTACAGTCCTATAATGTGGCTCAGTACATTAAAAATGCATTGCCTTTGAGTCTGGCTGCAATCGGAACACTTGGCGTATTCGCTTTCGCACAGGTGAAAATGGATATTCCGCTCAACATTGGAATTGTGTTTGTGTTTATCTCCGTGGTAACACTGCCACACATGATTTTGATAGACCAATTGTACCAGGAAGGCAATGCTGCTTCGGCATATAATTCCATGAACAAAGAATTTTGAATCATTTGGTTCGGCGGTTTGAAAATTTGACAAATTTTTAAACCATTTTTTCACGACGCTGTTAGTGCAGTGTCTTTTAACAGTTCTTTAACGTAATTCAATAAATCTAAATCATGGACGCATTAGTAAACATCCAACCCTTGCTGCTTGCGCAGCTCAAGTCCGGTGATTATGTAGGTTTTACCTTCTTCATCGGTTCAATGGCCATGGCAGCCGCCACGGTATTCTTTTTCTTCCAGTTTAGCCAGGTGAAAGGCAAGTGGAAAGACTCCATGCTGGTGTCTGGCCTCATTACCTTCATTGCAGCGGTACACTACTTCTACATGAGAGACTTTTGGGCAACCAATCAGGCTTCTCCAACGGAGTTCCGCTATATTGACTGGATCCTGACAGTGCCCCTGATGTGCGTTGAGTTTTACCTCATTCTGCGCGCTTTCGGTGCAAAGGTCGGTCTGCTTTGGAAGATGATCTTCTATTCACTGGTGATGCTGGTAGCCGGATATCTCGGTGAGACCGTTTTCCGCGATCAGTCTCCACTTTGGGGTTTCATTTCCACAATTGGTTACGTTGGCATTTTGTACGAAGTATGGTTTGGTTCTGCCAAGCGCCTGTCTTCTAACTCCAACGATCCTAAGCTGCAGAAAGGCTTCAATGCACTGGCATGGTTTGTCTTTGCCGGCTGGGCGATTTACCCGATCGGTTACATGACCATCGACACAGGTTGGCTGGCAGGGGTTATCCCGGGCGAGTCTATGGACATCATCTACAACATTGGTGACGCTGTAAACAAGATCGGCTTTGGTCTGGTGATTTACTCACTGGCGATCTCCAAGTCAGCTGAAGGCTCAGAGGAGTCTGTTGGTGTGGGTGCAGGAAAAACGACTACCAACGCTTAAGGAGCAGATACGGTTTGCATTGAAGAAAAAACCTGCACTCAGGTTTCCACCAAAGCGCAGGTCAATAATGCATTAGTAAACTATAACTGCAAAAGTAAGGGTTTTAAAGCATATCTGAAATCCTTTGATGGCGGATAGCATTCAAAAACACTTACAATCGTATCTTTTCAAAAAGAAACTTAGGGGCACGGCAGTTTTGCCGTTGCCCCTTTTGGTGTTTATACAGTCTAATGAGAAATTTTTTCTAAAGCCTACAAACGGAATTGGTAGGGAATTGACTAAAAACGACGTCTATTTCCAACTTTTTTTCCTTTCCGCTCTTTCCTGTGTGGATACTATACTTTTCAGAACTATCTCAAATTGATAGCTATGCGCAAAACCTTAAAGATCATTGGAATTGTCTTTGCGGCATTAGTGCTGCTGGCCTTAGGTGCTGCCTGGCTGGCCAACGAGCCGATTCCGGAAGGCACACCCGGGGCAAAAGCAGATGAGCTGGCGCGCGAGATGCAGCAGGCGGTCAATGTGGAAGCCTGGAATAACACCCGGTTTGTACGCTGGTCTTTTCCCGGCGGGCATGATTATGTGTGGGATAAGCAGGCGGGGCTTGTTCAGGTAAAATGGGGAAGCAAAGAGGTACTGCTTCGTACAGATGGGCCCAACGGGAAAGCGTGGGATAGCGAGCAGCTCCTGAAAGGGGAGGCTGCTGAGGCGGCGGTTCAGGAAGCCTGGGCTTATTTTTGCAATGACTCTTTTTGGTTGAATGCGCCCGCCAAAGTTTTCGACCCGGGTACTCAGCGGGCTTTGGTAGACCTGGAAGGCGGTGAAAAGGCACTGCTTGTCACCTACGAAAGCGGAGGCGTGACCCCCGGGGATGCCTACCTTTGGCACCTTGGAGCAGATGGTAAGCCGGAACGCTACGAAATGTGGGTTTCAATCATCCCGATCGGGGGGCTGGACGCCACCTGGGAAAACTGGACAACGTTGTCTACAGGTGCCCAAATCGCCACGACCCATAATCTGGGCATTTACGAGATGAAACTGACGAATGTAAAGGGAGGGCATTCCCTTGATCAGATTGGCTTGGAGTATTACCCTTTTGAGGCACTGGGAATCAGGCAGTAAGTGCCACTTACCTGATAGAAAGAGGGCGCGTTATGAGTTGTAAGGGTTGAGCAACGGAAGGTTAATCAATCAGGGCCTGAAGCTCTGATTTGATAAATGCACCCAGCTCGCTGACGTATGACCTGGAAAAATTAAACTCGATACCAGCGGCCTGGTAGATTTCCCGGACATTGCGGGTATAGCCGAGTTTAAGTGCGTTCAGGTAATCCTTTATGGCAGCCTCGGGCTCTTCCCGGTACCTTTTCCAAATAGCGATAGCGCCAAGTTGAGCCATACCGTACTCGATATAGTAAAAAGGCACTTCAAAAATGTGCAGTTGTTTATGCCAGAGGTGTTCCAGGTAATGCTCCAGTCCTGAATGGTCGATGGTTGGAGAATTAAAAGATTTCATGATCTGCATCCAGGCCTCCTGCCGGTCTTCCTGCTGATGCTCAGGGTGCGTGTACACCCAATGCTGGAATTTGTCAATCGTTGCGATCCAGGGCAATACCTTGAGGACGTATTCCAGTTGGTTGATTTTTGCCCGCCGCAGTTCTTCCGGGTCTTCGAAAAAGACATCCCAATGCTCCATAGTCAGCAGCTCCATGCTCATCGCTGCCAATTCTGCAACCTCGGAAGGCACGCGCTTAGCGGTCTTGAGTTTGTAATGGTTGGTAAGCCGGCTATGTACGGCGTGGCCGGCTTCGTGCATTAGCGTGCGCATATCGCTTAGGGAAGTCGTCGCGTTCATGAAGATGAATGGGATACCAGTCAGGTGGAGTGGCATATTGTAGCCACCAGGCCGTTTGCCCGGACGGGAATCCAGGTCAAGGTGCCCCAGCTCACTCATGATTTCCAGGGTCTGGCCGAACTCAGGGTGAACCTTATAAAGGCAGGCGGTAGATTTCTCTACCAGGTCATCAATAGTCTGGAAGGGGCGAAGGGGCTGGTCACCAGTAGGGTCGACAAACAAATCCCACGGGCGTAGCCGTTCCAGTTGAAGCGTTTCCTGCCGGTACTGGTTCAGCTCATCAACGAGCGGGACAATCTCCGTTTGAATAGAGTGGTGAAAATCCTCACAGTCCCGGACCTCATAGTCAAAACGGCCAAGTGCCCTAAACTTAAAGTCCCTGAAGTTTTCGAATCCTGCATTCTTTGCCATCTGATGCCGCATATCTTTGAGGGTATCAAAGAGGTTGTCCAGAGGCGCTGTTTCTTCCAGCAGACGGGCATGGATTTTGTGGTATACTTCCTCACGGTAGACCCGGCTGGGTTCTTCGAGTAGAGAAGAAGCTTTCTGCAGGGTCATTTGCTTGCCATCTACTCCTATGGTCATTTCGGAGAAGATCTTAACGTACTCTTTGGATTTTAGTTGGATTTCAGTAGCCAGAGGGATATTTTCCTCCCGGAACAGGTTTACGGCATTGCGGATACTACGCAGGTGAATGAGGTACTGGCCCTCATCTAATTGTGTAATATAAGGGCAGTTGACCAGTTTTTCATTGAGTTCGTTCTCAAGCGCGGTGATTTTAGGCGCCAGCTCCTGCACGGCATATTGATACAGGGATTCGGCTTTATCATCGGTACTGTCTATAGTGATTTTGATATAACGCCAGGAAAAAGCTTCACTGACCACAGCATCCAGTTCGCTCTTATCTTTCAGCCATTGTTCAAGTTCCTGCTTGGTATGAATCTGCCGCTTGAGCAAATCCCGGTAGTAAGGCTGAAGCCTTGACCAGGTCGTCACTTTGAACTCCTTAGGCACAAATGCTCTTTCATGTTCTTGCAGAACAGTAGCCGTCTTGGTCATGAGAATCATGATTTAGGGGTGCCGCACGTTTCTACAGTTATACGGGCACACAACGGGAATGTATATTTTCTCACAGTTGGTTGTTCCCCCCGGGAACCACAATCGTGAAATTTTCCCTTCAATGATCGAATGTTGTACCGGGGGGTACGTTAAGAAGGTTTACGCTACTTACTGCTATTTGTTACCCAATCTGAGGAATTTGTTTGGGAAAAGCGCCGAAGAGCAATCAAGGTGGGGGGATGGGCTGGCACGGAAGCGAGTCACTGGGCGCTTTGAGGGGGAGCGTCCGTGCCAGCTAAGTGCCGTTTTATTCTTCTTCTTCGCTTTCTGCTGAATCATTCAGCAATCCCGCTTCATCGAGGTAGTTAAACCACTTTATCACTTTCTTGATATCACCGTTGAAGACCCGGTCCCGGTCGTAGGTCGGTAATACCTCAGCGAAGTATTCGTGCAGTTCCTCTGATTTGGCAGATGCAGCAGGGGGCGGATTATCCTCCTGTTGTTGTTTCATGTTTCGGAACACTTTTTTTAGCTCCATGGAGTCTCCGTCATCCGTAAAGATGGAGATAGACTCCAGGGGGGTAAATTGGTGCTTCCGTGAAGATGCAAACCGGCGCTTGCCCGATTGGACATCTTCTATGATTAAGCCGTTGCTGCGGTTGGCTGCCATTCGGTATATGCCGGATAAGCCGCTTACCGCTATGAGTTGTTCTAAATTCATAAATTACGTGTCTCCTTATTTACTTAAGGCTGCAAATTTAACAACAAAAACCTGAATTGCTTAGCCTAAAGAACTTGTTCTTTTACGGAGATCACTATGAAGGGGGGATGGGGGCTATTTAGCCTTGAGGGTAGTACGACAAATCTACGGATTAATTTCAGCGAACACAATTATTAGCCCTGTTAATTGGGATATTCATACCAAACTTCTGCCATTATTAAGGATGCGGCCAGCTTCTTCTTTTGCAGGGGTATGGCCTGAACATACCGGGCTATTCCTCCTCTTCCCGTTTCGACAGCTGCCGGAGCTGGCTTGGGAGCAGGCTGATTTTCCCTTTGCTGAACCGCTCCAGGCTAAGCGCAGTAACAATATACAACTCTGTAATACCAGGGACGGGCATGAAAATCAGGCTAAAAAAAGGCAGAAACCTGGGTAGGTCTTTGAGTTGCTCTATGGCTGCCTTTATTTCCTGTTCAGATGGCAGGGGGGTATCTCCGTGAGGCCGGAACTTTCTGCGCAGCAAACGGCTAAGGGTGATGGCCATTTCGCGGGTTTCCACAGCTTCCATCTTTGCTGCCCGGCCCAGTTTAAGTGTGTTTTCTGCTACGGCTTCCCACACCAGGTACATCCCGGCTTTTCGGGCTTTATAGAACCGCAGTTGCTCGCCGTACTGAAACAGGAACAGGCCAAGGTTGGCTTTACTGCTGATCAGATCATCTTCCGTAAGGCGGAGCCTGAAGGCCAGCTCTTCCAGCAGGTGAATCTCCTGCAAATCAATTTCAGCATCAGCGTATACCCCCATCAGTGCAATATCCAGCAGGAAACGCCGCCCGGCCCAGTGGAGGTTTTCCGGTACCTGTATGTCCCAGGCAGAAGGGCCGGAACGGATGAGGTTGCGAATAGCATGCTGTTCTCCTGGTGTCAGGATGCGGGCAGATTTCCGGAACTGCCGGAGCAGAAACTTTTCCTGGCGCGTGACCTCCCAGTCGGCATGTACCGCTGCTGCGATAACCTTCAGCGTGAGGATCTTCAGGGCCTTCAGTTCTTCCTGCAAAGCGGCTGCCCATTCAGCAGAGGGCTCCCCGCTAAGTTGTTTTTCATAATACCGCTGAAAGCCGTAGATGTCCCAAAACAAGTGGCTGTTGATGCCGCTGCGGCGAAAATCAAAATAACTGCGCTTATACTGTACCCGCTCAAAGAGGATTTCCTCGACAAAGTTATGCGTTTGCCCGGCGCCCAGCCCGTGCAGTTGTTGGTAGTATTGGCGCAGCGTACGACCAAACCTCGCTACCATATCCTTATATGCCTGCCCGGTAGGTTGCCCTTCGATGAGAAGGGCAGTGTAAAGCAAGGTGTCAAGCAGGATGAATTTTGCTAAATCCGGGCGCTTCATCCGCTGTATACGTCCATCGGTGGCTTCAAACGGGTAGGCAACGGGAAAGCCGAAGGAAATCCCGGAGCGCTGCATGCACTGGTAAAGCGGATGGTGGAGGCTTTCAAACCGCTCCCCATGCTGTATGAGCGCTTCCGGCAGCTCAACCGGTACTGTGGGCATTAGCGGTTTGTCCTGACGGTAAGCCAGGTATTGTTCCAGCCAGCTCTTTGATTTAAAATTCAGCATGCAGTTGGGTAATGGCGTAAAATGTTTCCGTGCCTAAAATAATGCCCGTAAGTTAGCACCTTCAAAATTATTCGCTCTATGGACTATTCTGCTCTGCCAAAAGTAGAGTTGCACCTACATCTGGACTGCTCGGTCAGCTACCCGGTAGCCCGTCAGCTGAAGCCCGGCTTATCTGAACAGGTTTTTGAGGAGGAGTTTATTGCCCCGCCCAAATGCAAAGACCTGGCTGATTTTCTAAAGCGGGCTGTAAAGGGCTTCGAGCTGTTGCAGTCCCGCAAGGCATTGCGCCTGGCTACGCTGGACTTGCTGGGAACCCTGCAGGCAGAAAAGGTCATTTATGCTGAGATCCGGTTCGCCCCGCTTTTGCATGTAATGCAAGGGCTGTCCCCTGAAGCGGTCGTGGAGACCGTACTTGAAACCCTTAAAGAGGGACAGCAGGAGAAAGGTATACACACGGGGCTTATCCTCTGTACCCTTCGGCGGTTTGGTGAGGCGCAGAGTATGGAAACTGCACGTTTGGCTGCACGCTACCACGGTCAGGGAGTTGTAGGCTTCGATATCGCCGGAGACGAAGCCAATTATGAACTGGCACCACATATCTCTGCTTTTCAGTACGTGCACGAAAAAGGCATTCCGGCTACGGCACATGCCGGGGAAGCCCGGGGCCCGGAAAGTGTGCGGGAGTCTATGAAGTACCTTCACCTGAGCCGGATCGGGCACGGCGTCCGCATTACTGAAGACCCACGTTTGATGGACGAGGTCCGGGCTGCAGGGCTACACCTGGAAATTTGCCCCACGAGCAATATTCAGACTGATATTTATCCGGCTATGCCCGACCATGTGGTCCACCAATTATTACAGGAGGGCTTCCCGCTCAGTATCAATACCGATGGCCGGACGCTCGTCAACGTCTCACTCAGTGAAGAATACCGGCGGATCGGAAATGCTTTCCATTGGTCACCTGATCAGTACCGGGCAACTATAGGTGCCGCTATTGATGCTGCTTTTACGACAGAAAACATAAAATCCGGGCTGCGCAGGCAAATCCGGGAAGCATGGGGTGACGGTTCATAACCGATGGCCTACGGTTCAGGGCCCGATATCTACGGCTGATCAGAAATAAGTGGTGGAAGGGGAGAGAAGCGTACACCTTTGTACCATCACTCACAAATACCTAATCTGATCATGACTCGATTTTTCTTATTTCCGATACTCCTGTTCATTGCAGGGACCCTTTTGGCACAACCGGTGCAAACCATCAAAGGAACGGTAACTGACCAGCAATCTGAAATGCCTGTCATTGGCGCCACGATTGAAGTGCTTAGCGTCGAGCCTTCCAAAGGCACTGCTACCGATCTTGACGGGCGTTTTGCCATTGAAGGCATCCCGGTGGGGCGGCATCAACTTCGCATTTCCTACCTGGGGTACGAAACGGTGACCATTCCTAACGTCCTGGTGACCGCCGGCAAGCAAACCGCTCTCAACCTCAGCCTGCAGGAATCCATTGTTCAAATGGATGAGGTAGTGGTCACTGCTAAGGTGGAGAAAGGCAAGGCACAGAACGAAATGGCGACCATCAGTGCCCGCTCTTTCAACCCCGAAGAAGTTACCCGCTTTTCGGGTGGGCGCAACGACGTGGCCCGCCTGGCAGGAAGTTTTGCCGGGGTAGCCGTAGCTGATGACAGCCGCAACGACATCGTCATCCGGGGCAACTCGCCTACGGGCGTACTTTGGCGCCTCAATGGCATTCCCATTCCCAATCCCAACCACTTTTCCACGCTGGGTACCACCGGCGGACCGGTCAGTGCGCTAAATCCCAACCTGCTCAAAACCTCCGATTTCCTGACTTCAGCCTTCCCGGCGGAGTATGGCAATGCCCTTGGCGGCGTTTTCGATGTGGGCTTCCGCAATGGCAACCGGGATGAGCACGAGTATATGTTCCAGATGGCAGCCTTCAGTGGGCTGGAAGCTATGGCAGAGGGCCCGTTGTCCAAAGCCAAGAACAGTTCTTACCTGGTGAGCTATCGCCACTCGTTTGTTGGGCTGGCGGACCAAGTGGGGATACCGGTCGGTACCAATGCCACGCCCAACTACCGCGACCTGAGCTTCAACCTGGATTTCGCCAATGGAAAAGCCGGGAAATTTACCCTGTTCGGTATCGGTGCAACCAGCGATATTGACTTCCTGGGTGATGAAATTGACGAAACAGACCTTTTCGCCAGCCCGAATGAAGATGCCTATGCCGATTCTCAATTGGGTATTATTGGTTTGCGCCATAACCTTATTGTTGGCGAGAATGCTTACATCCGAACTGTGGTTTCCGCTTCCACGGCACGCACCGGTTTTGAACAGGATAACTTCCTGGACGATGGAGAAGGCAAACTCCGGGTTACCGAAGTCAGCGACGTGACCAATACCCTGGCGGTATCTTCTTTCCTGAACAAAAAATTCAATGCACGATTTACCCTGCGGACAGGTATTGTGGCAGAAAACTATCAGCTTGATACCCGTGTAGACGACCGGGACGACCGCCCTGACCTTGATGAGGACGGCGAGCCTGACTGGGTCGTGGTGCGGGATTTTGAAGGCAGTATGACGCTGATGCAGGCCTTCGCGCAAGGGGTGTATCGCTTCAATGATAACCTGTCGCTGCAGGCGGGGGTGCACGCCCAGTATCTCGACATCAATAAAACCTCAGCAGTAGAGCCACGTGCCACCCTAAACTGGCAGGTCCACCCTAAGCATGCCTTTAGCCTGGGCTATGGCCTGCACCACCAAATGCAGCCGCTGCCGGTCTTCTTCTTCACAGAAACGGACCCTGTCACCGGCGAGCTGGTGCGGTCTAACGAAAGCCTGGATTTCACCCGCAGCAACCACTTCGTATTGGGCTACGACTGGAGCATCGCCCCGAGCTGGCGGGCCAAAGTGGAAACGTACTATCAGGCCATTAGCGATGTGCCGGTGCAGCCTTTCGCAAGCAGTTTCTCCATGCTCAACGCCGGTGCAGACTTTGTCTTCCCGGAAACAGGGCGCCTGGTGAATGAGGGCACCGGGACGAACTACGGGCTGGAACTTACCCTGGAGAAATTCTTTAGCAGCGGGTACTATGGATTGCTGACCGCTTCGTTCTTCGATTCCAGGTATGAAGGCAGTGATGAAATTGAACGCAATACCGCTTTCAACAACGGCTACGTGGTCAACTTCCTGGCAGGCAAAGAATTTAAGATTGGAAAGGACAAGCGTAATGCCCTGACCTTTGACATGCGCCTGAGCAATGCCGGTGGCCGTTACTACACCCCGGTTGACCTGGAAGCCTCAAGAGCTGCCGGAGTGGAGGTGCTGCAGGAAGGTGTGGCATTCAGTGAGCGCTTCGATCCCTACTTTCGCCTCGACCTGAAGTTTGGCTATCAGCTCAACAGCAAGAGGAAGCGCTTGTCCCAGCAGTTCTTCATCGACTTGCAGAACATCACCAATAATGACAATATCTTTGATTTGCGCTACAACCCAGAGACCAACAACGTTGACCGGGTGCTGCAATCCGGGTTTTTTCCGGACATCATGTACCGCTTACAGTTTTAATTTCCTAAACTCTTGATTATCTTACTTACCGGAGTTGGGTTGTTTCCAGCTCCGGTAGTTTAATGTTGAGGCCATGAAGCACCAAATGACAGTCAGGCAAGCCATAGGAATAGACGATCGGCTTTTGATGTGGATAGGGATTCCGCTGCTGAGTTTTTTTATTCCGCTGCTGCTGTTTAATGGTACATTAGAAAGCGGCCTGCTCCGGTATTTGCCGAAGTGGGGCATCTCATTTATGTATACAGTAGCCTATTGGTTGGTTAGCCGTCAGATCTTCATTTACTTCCGCAGGCGTTATACCGGCGCTAATCAAACCACTATGCGCCTCCTTTATACCGGCATTGCTCTGGTGGTGGGGTTCGTGCTCGTGAATATATTGCTTTGGAAAATTTGCCAGCCAATATTGGCCCTGGTGCCTGAGCAAAATGCGGAGGATACGAGTATGATTGCCGGCTCTTTGCTCATCGTTGCGCTGGTGGGTACGATTTATGAGTCCATTTATCTTTACCAGAACTGGAAGCGCACTTTGCTGGAGACCGAGCAGCTGCGCCGGGAGCAGGTCGAATCCCAACTGGAAGGCTTGAAAAACCAGGTGAACCCACATTTCCTTTTCAACAGCCTTAATACCCTGACCTACCTCATCCCGGAGGACCAGGAAAAAGCCGTGCAGTTTGTGCAGAAGCTCTCAAGGGTGTACCGTTATATTTTGGAGATGAAAGACAAAAAGCTGGTCACCCTCGCAGAAGAACTGAAGTTTTTGCACGCCTACGTATTTCTGGTTAAGGAGCGCTTTGGGGACAACCTACAGGTGGAACTGGATGTGCCGGAGCCTGCCAAAGCCATGCAGGTGGTGCCGCTTTCGCTGCAAATTTTATTTGAGAATGCCATCAAGCACAACGTTATTGCGAAAGGAAAGCCGTTGACGGTAGCTGTAAGGGTGGAGGGCGGTAATCTGGTGGTGGTCAATAAACTGCAGCCCAAGGCACAAGTCATGCCCGGCACCGGCACTGGTCTGGCCAATGTGAGGAACCGCTACCGGTATTTCACGAATGACCCCGTGTCAATCTCGGCTGATGACGGGGTTTTTGAAGTACGCCTGCCGATGCTTCAGGTCTGATGGTTTTTCCGTAATTTCGTGTTTTCTGGAAAAAAGCGGAGCAGAACGCTCCCGGAAAATACCTGAAGTTATGATTTCAAAAAACATGGAAAATGCCCTCAACGAACAGATCGTTTTGGAGGGCTACGCTTCTCAGTTGTACTTATCTATGGCCTCCTGGTGTGATGCTCAGGGGCTGGAAGGCTGCGCACAGTTCATGCACCGTCAGTCCGAGGAAGAGCGCATGCACATGCTGAAAATCTTCAAATACCTCAGCGAAGTAGATGCTTTTGCGAAAGCGCCGGGCATTGATCAGCCCCCGCACGAGTTTGACTCGGTGCAGGCGCTGTTCGAGCAGGTGTATCACCACGAGCAGAAAGTGACGGCGTCTATTCATAAGCTGCTCAAGATTGGCTACGACGAAAACGACCACACCACGCTCAACTTCCTGCAGTGGTATGTGGAAGAGCAGCGGGAGGAGGAAGCACTGATGCGTACGATTCTGGACCGTATCAAGCTGATCGGTGGTGGGCCGCAAAGCCTATACTACATCGATAAAGAGGTGCAGCAGGTCAATGCACAAGCGGAAGCCGCCGAAGCAGCGGAGGAATAATACATAACCGGTTTCCCGCATGGAAGAGCAAATTCTGGATTATTTTGGTTCGTTTGAGGAAGATAGCCGCATCGTTGTGGCCAAGCACTTTTTCAGGGCATCAGAAGCGCACCTTTATGCAGCCCGCCTGCGGGAAGCCGGTATTCCTCACTATATTTCCAATACTAACATCATGACCGCCCTTCCTCTGGGCGGTGGAGGCGATATCGGGCTGCATGTCCGCGCTCAGGACCTGGAAGAAGCCACCCGCATCATCGCCCGCCTGGATTTCCAAAAACAGCAATCTGCCGACCCTGACTTCCGCGATGCCGACCTGGACGACATTGAGTATCAACGTCAACTTAGCGAGGCTTCTACGAATGAACGTTTACATCCCTACTGGTATTGGGCCCTTGTGCTGATCGCCCTGCTAGTGGCGTTGAGGGCGTACCTGCGTGCCTCAGGGGCGGTGAACCGGTGGTGGGATTTCTTTTGAAATTGGGTACATTGTTTTTTTGCATTATATTGAAGAAATTTAATCTCAGATTCCATGGAAGATCAGGAGAAAGGAAAACAGCGTACCCGTATTACGGACAGTAAAAATGTAGTCAGCGGCTCGAATATTGAAGGGCAGAATATTCACATTGGGGATATCATCCACCAACATTCCTCTTCTACGCCTCTTGGTGGTCAGGAAGATGCCGAATCGATCAGGCAGCTAATTGGCAAAGGCAAACTCAAACAAGCTATGGAGGCTTTGGCGGTTTTTGCCAAGGACAAGGGAGATGGTGATGTAATCGATCAGGTAGATCTGCTCAAAAGCCAATGGGCGGCTTTCAATAAAGAAAACAGAATGAGGCTGCTCTCATATGAGGATTCTACGTTGCAGCGCAACAAAATCACTCATAGCATGCTCGAATTATTACGCGAGTTTGATGAGTAAAAACTTAACAGAGCAGGATAGAAGAGTGGTAAAAGCTGGGGTAGAGCTATTACAGGCGCATTGTACCTATACTCAGGCTTCTGTGCACAGGAAAATTAACTCACCTTGGGTGTAAAGTAGCAATCGCTTCTTTGAACAACATTATCAACGATAAACCGATAGGCGCCCCTCTTGCCCGAAAAGTCCGTTTGTCCATGGAGAAACTGGTCTGGCATGAACTTGGACGGCAATGGAATACCAGCAAGCAACAATTCCTTTCTGATGAACGCCCTTTAGGTTGGCAGCCTGATGTAGTATCTGAAGCGCAGCAGGCCGAAGCATCCGGTTCTTCTTGTTCTATTATCCGGCCAGAAGGGCGTTTGTCGATAAACGATAAGGTTGGGATCATTAATGCGGCACAACATGAGGTGATTGAGTTTGGGTTAAGGCTGCGCACCTTTTCAAATTATTTTTTGACCAGAAGTGCGTATGAATTCAAAAACCATATTGTCGCTCAGCTCAACACAGGTGTCCATTTTAAGCTGTATTTGCTGGATCCTGATTGCAATGAAGCTCGGTTGTATTTCAATGACCGTGCCCGAGTGTTGCCCGAAGAGCGTGAGGGGCAGGAACAAGCTCGTGCATCAGTTGAGCGGCTGTCTCAAATCAAAGAAGAGTTAGTGGCGGCAAACAGCCCGGGAGACTTTCAGGTCTTCTTTTACCGGCACATCCCCGTTGCGCACTTCTTAATTATTGATGGTGAAAGCTTGTCCGGGCAAATGGTATATGCTCCTTATCTATACGGCATCCGACGGGCGGACTGCCCGGTTTCAGTGATTAGCAAGCAAACACACCGTCAGATTTTTCGAACGCATTACCAGTCTTTTCTCGCGCTCTCGAAGGATGCAACTCCTGTTTTCTAAAGGTTTTAAACATGACAATGAGGCGGATGTCTGTGCCTGAATTTATATGAATTCATATGGAATAGTGTGAATGTCATTCCTGTTCATATTTGATGTTTAGTGCTCCCATCTTTGTGGTAAATACCATAGAAGCTTACTGGCTTTCCTGGTTTTCGCTTCCTTCCCGAAGCTAACCAATGGCAGCCGTTTCGTGCCACTTTAGGCAGAGCCCGTGGTATCCTAAACCACATTTTCTTATCTAAACATCTTGATTATGGATCTTATCCTGATGATGGAGATCCTGGAGATCATTATTGAGGAAATTGTATTGCCTTAATGTTTGGTTTTCAGTGATCCGCCGATTGCGGCCTTCAGTGCAGGACAGTTGCTTATTCCATGGAAGAAGCGCTTCGTAAACAACTTTCTGTGCTGGAGTTAGTAAATTTTTTGTTTGATCCAGGATTGGCACATGATGGGCTCGCCGTCTAGTTTTTCAAAGACGGCTTTGGCATTTTTATTGTTGGTAATTGCTTTGATAACCTTCAGGAGGTTTAGGAAAGCAACTTTGGCGGATTCCCCTATATCTTGGTGTGAGGAAAGGAAATCCTGAAAATTTTTGCAGTGGTCCATGATGATATCGTAGCCGGCATCTTGCTCAACAAATGCCAGTAACTGAAAGGTCCGGGCACGGGCTTCAAGCCTGGAAGGCACCGCTTTTCTTAGTGCCAGGAGTTGATGCACCCGGTCATATTGACCTTTGTGAAAGGCGATCATAGATTTAGCAATAGCAATGGCAACCTCCTGTTCTGTATCAGGCAGCTTGTTGCCGTTCTGGCTTAGGTATGCTTCTGCCCAGTCTGTCTCTTTTTCTACACAGGCTGTTGCAATGGTGTTCATGAAGCGGTTGCTGGTCAGTAAGTTGTGGTGGTGAAGCATTTCATTAAGGGCCGCGTTGTTGTACCAATCTTCGAAAATGGCGGTGTTCACAGACGCATCCTGATTTCTGCCCTGACGGCTCATAGCGTTGACGCAATACCCATGCAAGATCATCTGAAGGTCCGGGCTGAATTTTTGGCCATGTTCGATATAGAAAGCCAGCAGCGTATCGAGTTTGGCACCGTCAGTGTAGGCGTCATTCAGCCCTTTGGCCAGGTTAAGCCCTCTGCGCAAGAGGTCAAGCGGTCTGTTTTCAGCTGCTGTTTGGTCATCCACAGTGAGCTTCGCATGGTTGTCCACAGGGAGTGGGTCATCCAAGACATTTTCACGGTTTTTAAGCTCCGCCTGATAAAGGGTATGAGCGGCCTCGTAGAAATCATCGAGTAACCTGGTTAGCACAATCAGCCTTTCCTGACCGGTTTCAGTTTCCTTCTTTTTGGTGTCATTGGTGGAGAAATAAAGCAGGTGGTTTAAATAAAGCTGATCAAATAAAGACCAGATGCTTAGGTATTCTGGCTGCTGAACCAACTGCCGGACTTGTTCTGATTTGCGCTCAAACAGATTATGGGCACCCTTTTCCTGGAAAATTTCAAGCATTAACAAGTCCCGCCGCTTTTGCCGGTTGGTTTTTTCCATGCCAGCTGCCGATTTAGGATTGAGTTTTTCCAGGATGAGAAAATCCTCCAATAGGCTATACAGGCGGCTGGTGGCTTCAGTGATGCTTTTTGGTAATACAGATTTAGACCGTTGTTCCCGCAGGGCTTTCGCAACTTCGGCTTCACTGAGGTACTCATCAGTTAGCTCATCAGGGCAGTGCTTTTTGAGCAGGGCAAGCAGGTCGGCCATCAAAGAGTTCTTACCAACTCCCCCTGCTGCATATTTGAAGAAGGCTTTTACCTCCTGTTCAGGCATTACCCGAAGTAGCTGTACGATTTTGGTGTTGAGCATAGCCAGTTGTTTTACTGAAGCAGCATGTGCATTCAGTGTAAAAGTAGAAAGGGAAAGGGTAAGGATCAACAAGTACTAAATCCGGGAAAAAGAAATACTTGATTAAGTTATTGATAATGAGTGTTTAATGTGTTTTAATGGGTGTTTTCGCTGCAAGAATGGCGCTAAAATCCGGTTGGTAAACCAACAGGATAAGCCGACTTTTACATCATGCTACTGAAGTTCAGTGCACTAAGAAACTAAACTCGCATAATGTTTCACTCTCAGAGTGGAAGCCTTTTTGTGCTGGTGGGCCTGTGGCAACATGGGCTCACCTTCATATGCGAACAAAAAACCAAATGAATGAATAGCAACCGTCTGCACTTCATCTGAATACCCTAATCTCTAAACAGAGTTAGATGAGGCTGGCAGCATCACCCAAAAAAGAAAAGGCCATGGCTCAAGAAGTTAGAAAACAAGTTGTTGATGTTTTTACCCAAAAACTGCAGCGCAATTTTAGACTCTACTGTCAGGAGCAGTCGCTGCCCTCGGATTTAGAGCAATTTACGACCTACCTCATTGATCACGGTATCGTTGACAAACATACGATTCGCCACTACGCTATTCTCGAAGTCTTCAAAGAGCTCTACCCGGCAAATGAACACAAAAAAACACAAACAGTGGAGCAGCTGGCCCGGCGGTTCAATGTATCTGTCAGAAGTATTTGGAATGTGCTGCAGAAGCGTCGGTTGTAATAGGCCATTGTCGAATTGTCAATTAATTTTATCGTTTTGAACAATAGTCCGTGGGGAAAATGACGCATAGGCATAAAAAAGGGGAAAGTTGTAATTTGGGAGTTCCTACACACTCAAACCAACTTTGCCCCTATGAGCGTCAAAGCACTCACGGAACAAATATTACGAAAAATTTCTACAAATAACCGTTGGCAATACCGATTTATGCTGCACTTGTTTCCATTATGGCTAGCTGTGCGAGGCCGGTACAACTTCACCAACCTTTCGCGCTGGGGCGAATACGGGGAAGATACCTACCGTCAGAACTTCGCCCGCCCCTTCGGTTGGCTGGAGTTCAATGCTGAGCTGGCTTCGCAACAGCTTGGGCAGCACTTGGCTATTGCTTTTGACCCTTGCTTTGTACCAAAGAGCGGCAAGCATACAGCGGGCATAGGCTACTTCTACTCTGGCTGCGCCGGCCGCGAGCTGCGCGGCCTGGAGTTTTTGGGTATAGCTGCTGTGGACCTGGCGGACAAAGCAGCCCTCCATCTCGAAGCCGTCCAGACAGTAGGCCTGAAAGAGGGGGAATCGCAGCTTGCTTTCTATGCCCGTATCCTTTGTGAGCGCAAAGAAGCCCTGTTGAGGCTTTCCAAGTATGTCACTGCGGATGCCTATTTCGCCAGGGAGCCTTTCGTGGATACGCTGCTTGGCGAAGGGTTCCAACTGATCACCCGCCTGCGCAAGGATGCAAGGCTGCGCTACCTTTATAATGGGCCAAGGCTGAAAAGAAGAAGGGGGCGCCCTAAAACATATGACGGCCGGATCAATCCTTATGCCCTTCGCGAAGACCATTTCACGCCATGCGCACAAGCAGAAGACGGTTCGTGGGCTGCTTACCAGGCCACTGTAAATGTACAGTCTTGGAAGCGCAACGCTAAAGTTGTCATCGTACATCACTTGGACGATCAGGGGCAAGTAAAATCCGCGAAGATTTATGCCTGCACCGATACGGGCATGGATGGCGCAGAGGTACTGCACGCTTATCAGTGTCGCTTTCAGATTGAGTTCCTGTACAGGGATGGCAAGCAACATGCAGGGCTGGCCCACTGCCAGGCACGCAGTCCGCAAAAGCTGCACTTCCATATCAACACGGCCCTCACAGCCGTATCGCTTGCTAAAGCAGCATACTACCTCAGCGCCCCGCCGCAGGAACACAAAGCGTTTTCTATGGCAGACGTTAAAACCCAGTATGCCAACGATTTATTGCTGGACCGATTTATTGCCACGTTCGGCATCGGCGCACAGCTTTCAAAAATTAATTCCATCCGCGAGCGCTTCAGGGCTATAGGCAAAATTGCAGCCTGATTTGCCACGGACTATTGTTGATAAGAGATATATGATTTTAAGTAAGCTGTCGGTTTAATTCATAAAATTAAACCGACAGCTGTTGTTTAGCAATCTCTGGGATAAAGGGCTTCCTACTTCACCACTACCTTTTCCACATAAACCCGCTCGCCCTGCCGGACTTCCAGCAGCACCGTGCCTTTAGGCAGGTTGCTCAGGTCCAGGGTCTCATCCGCCTGTCCGTCAAAGCCGGGGAGTGGGCGGTGCAGAAGCTCCTGTCCACTCAGGCTAAGAATGCGGAGCGTAGTGGGTACCGCCTCACCTTTAAAACGTACCCTCAGCTCTCCGCTCGTTGGGTTGGGGGAGACCCGGAACCGCTGTAACTGCAAAGGCTGAGATGACAGCCCTTCCTGCGAACCAGGCTGACCAGACTTGGTGTAGATTTCAATTACGCCATTTGCAGCGTCCTGACCATACTTCTCAATGGCGGCTTCTCCTTTGAGCACACTGATGCGGTCAATATCATCAGGCTTAATGTCAAACTGTTCTTCAATGTCTTTAACACCGGGATAAGCTATGCCGTTAAGCACAATCAGTGCCGCCGGGCCATCGGGGCCGCTCAGGCGAACAGACTTGTCCTCTTTTGGATAACCAATCACCCTTAGCGCATCTTTAGGAATTTCTTCTTCTTCCTCGTTTTCCAGGTCGGGCAGGCGGAAAGCTACGGGCAGGTTAAATTCAACAGCTACCTTTTTGCCGCCCTGCTCACCGGGGATCCAGGTGATTTCCTCCTGCATCAGCCGGGCAATACGGCGTACCTCTTCATCCAACACCGGAGCAACGGAGCGTACTATGCTGTATTCCCGGACCTCGCCGGTGGGTGCAATGATCAGCCTGACAACAACAACGCCTTCCGTGCCGGCTTTCCGGGCTTCAGCCGGGTATTTGATGTTTTGGTAGACGAATTCCAACAATCGCATTTGTGCACACTTTTCTCTTGCCTGTGGTTCTTCCAGCTCTTCACAACCGGGAAAACGTGGCATTTGCTCCGCTACTTTGAAGATATCCCCGTCAGCCGGAGCAACTTCCTGTACTTCTTCGGCTTTGTCCTCCAGTTTAAAGCGGATGGGAAGCTGAAGGGCAACGTTGACCTTGCGCCCACGCTGCACGCCTGGCACCCAGGTTATTTCCTGCTGCATTTGCTGAGCGACGCGCAGGACTTCTGCATCAAGTGCTTCATTGACCGGGCGGCTAATGCTGTAATCCTTAATGGCACCTTCCTTGCCGATGACCAGTTTTAGCACTGGCATGCCTTCTACCCCGGCTTCTTTGGCGGCTTTGGGGTAGATCAGGTTTTCGTAAATGTAAAGCATAAGCTCCTGATTGGCGCAGGCCTGCCGCTCTTCTGCATTGGCAATGTCCTCACAGCCCGGGAAGCGGGGCATCTCTTCAACGACCTGGAAAACCTCGTCGCCACCATCTGCTGCCGGCAGCTTGAATTTGAAGGGCAAGGTCATTTTTGCTGCCACCGCCTGTCCGCTTTCGTCCGTTGCCGGTACCCAGTCGGGTAGCTGGCGAACGACAGCCACCGCTGCCTGATCAAGTGCCTCTCCGGCGCTTTTAAGGACTTTGATGTCCTCAACTGCTCCGCTTTTGCTTACTGTAAATTCAACTACCGCCATACCTTCCTGTCCGGTCGCTTTAGCCGCTTCGGGGTACTTTAGCTTTTGCTGTATGAATGCCATCAGCTTTTCAGTGGTGCATTTTTGCTGAGCGGCTTCCAGCTCCAGGGTTTCGCAACCTTTGAAGACCGGTTGGGGCCCTTCCCCATCATAGATCGCTGATTTAGCCTGGCCTGCCGGGGTGGCAGGCAAGGTAAAGGCAAATGCCAGGGCGGCCAGCAGCGGCAGCGCAAGCGCATACCACAGTAGTTGATGTCGGTGTGATTTCTTCTTTGTCATCATTAGAATCCGTTTTTTTAATTGTACGTGTGAAAAATGGTTAGCTAAGGCAATCGCTTGTCCGGATTGCGATTGCCGGATCAACAAATGGCCGTATGTTGTTTTCTTGGAGTGGTGCAGCACGGCTTCGTCAGCCAGGTATTCGTGCACCGTACGCAGAGAGCGGGTGTATAGATAAATGAGCGGATTGAACCAGAACAGCACGCCCAGTATTTCAGCAATCAGAATGTCGAGGCTGTGCCAGCCGTCCATGTGGGCTTGTTCATGCCGGATGATTTTTGCAGCATCGGCCTTGGGGTAGGCGAGTGCCCGGCTCCAGAACAGCAACCGGAAAAAGGAAAATGGAGTGTGTAGGGTAGGGGTGCTGACCAGGGTGTACGTCTGCCGTTTATGCTGCTCACTTTTTCGGTACAGCGCATAAATCTGCCACATGCCATAGAGCAGCCGAACGCCTGCTACGGCAACACCAGTCCAATAGATCAGGAGCACAACAGACCGCCAGTTGAGCACGGGGGAGCTGCTTTCCGGTGCGGCTGTTTCCGGTGCGGCGGTCACAATGACCTCCAGCTGCTGTACCCCAATGGTGATAGGCTGCATGTAATATGCCGCTTGAAGGGCAACAGCAGAGGGGGCTTCGGGCACCGGCCATTCCAGCGTCGGTAAGGCCAGGCTGATGATCAGGGTGAGCATGAGGTACGCCCGGTTCCAGCTGAAGAAGGTGGTCCGGCTAAGCAACAGTGCATAGAGCAGGAAAAAAATGCCCCAGCAAATGCTGACTTGTAGGATATAGGATAGCATGATCGTTCGGTTTATTCTTCTTCAAGTTTACCCATCAGGTCATTGAGCTCCCGCAGGCTAAGGTCTTCCTCCTGCACCAGAAAGGAAACGAGGCGGTTCATGGAGCCTCCGAAGTAATCTTGTACCAGGGTGCGCACGGACTGCCGGCTGTATTCGTCCTTGGTGACTTTGGGCTCGTACACGAAGGTCCGGCCATAAGCGGTGTGTTTCAGGAAGTCTTTCTTGTCGTCCAGTATGCGGACCATCGTGGATACTGTGCTGTGTGGGGGCTTTTCCAGCCCCATTTCTTCCACCATGTAGTTGCGGATGTCGCTCACCGTGCAAGGTGCAATCTCCCAGATAATCTGCATGATCTCTTCTTCCGCTTTCGTTAGTTTATTCATTATGCGTTACTGTTGAAAGTGTATGATTTCTTTTAATTGCCCGATACGCTGCTCGGTATAAGCCTGATCAAGGCGGAGCCCTTTTTCTATCATTTCGGCTGCAAAGCCAAGCTCATCCATAGCCAGGTAAATAGTGGACAGCCGGGTGATGACTTCCGTATCTGCAGGATTCAAGCTGTGAGCTTTGATAAACTGTTGGAGCGAGTGGATCGCATCCCCCTGATGCAAGGCAATATTCGCTGATTTTTTGTAGTAATAGCTATTGGTGCTGTCTATTTGCGTAAGCTGGGTAAAGTAGGATTGTGCTTTTCTGTAGTTCCGCTCCCGCTCGTAGATACTGCCTAAAGCGCTAAGCGCAGTGGTATGCAGGCTGTCAAGTTTCAACGCCTCGCCATAAAACAGTTTGGCGTCCGGATAGCGCCCAAGCTGTGTGTGGCAATATCCGATCCGGAGCAGATAGGGAATGTGCCCGGGCCGCCTGATATAGCAGGTGCTTAGTTGCCTGAGGGCTCCGTCAAAGTCGTAAGCGGCGATCCGGCGTTCCGCTTCTGCAAAGTATTGCTCCAGCTGAAGGCTGTCCTCCACTTGTGCAGTCCCAAAGATTGGGAAGAGTAAAATGGCTAAAAATGCTAATAGCTTCATGGTATACTTACACTTCTATGGTATACAAATCTATAACGTATTTTTTAGTTATAAAAGCTTTTAACTAATTTTTTAGTTATAAAACGTATTTTGCCGTTGTAGATGAGCGAAAAGTAGTTTTTGGTGGGAAGGCTGCTTATTTTTTGGAAAAAAGAATTAATTTTAGAGCAATAAGCAGAGTTGGACAACACTTTAGATAAACATAACACTCACCCAGGTTGGCGTATACAGCGCCACGGAACAGTCGGCGACCCATTTTGTCTCATGAAAACCCTCCGCTATCATGTTTATCTTGTTGCTTTGTTTTCTTACCGCATTTGCGATGGCCTATCTGGCTATCCCGTACATCATTAAGATCGCCCGGGACCGTAATCTTTGCGAGGTACCGGGGGAGCGTAGTTCGCATACCATCAGTACGCCTGCTCTGGGAGGTATTGGTATTTTCTGTGGTACGATTTTTTCGGTATTGATGTGGACACCGTTTCAAAACTTTGCCAACTTACAGTATATACTCTGTGCCTTGCTGTTGATGTTTTTGGTTGGCCTTAAGGACGACCTTGCTCCCATTCTGCCTCAGACTAAATTTGCTGCACAGTTTTTCGCAGCGCTGATCATTGTTTTGCAGGGCAGTATTTATCTGGAAGGCTGCTACGGGCTCTTTGGTGTGCATGATATTTTGCATGTGAATGTTTTTCGTGCGCTGACCATAATTGTGTTTATGCTTATCATCAATGGGTTCAACCTGATCGACGGTATCAACGGGCTGGCTGGTAGTCTCGGGACCCTGGCTGCCGGTATGCTGGGGGGCTGGTTTTTCTGGGTCGGGCGTATCGAGCTATCCATTTTGTCTTTTGCGATGGTTGGTGCCTGTGTGGCTTTTCTCAAATTTAATTATACGCCCGCCAAAACCTTCATGGGCGATTCCGGGTCCCTTGTCATTGGCATGACTTGTTCGATTTTGATCACTTCCTTTATTGAGGTCAATTACCAACTGCCTGGTGGTAATCCCTACAAAATAAATAATGGGCCTGTTTTTGCAATTAGTGTAGCGATTCTGCCGGTTTTTGATACGGTGCGTGTTTTTCTGACCCGCATTGCCCGCGGGCAGTCTCCTTTTGCGCCCGACCGCCGTCACATTCACCATTTGCTCGTTGATTTTGGCTTTAGCCACACGATGACCACGGCTATTCTCACCGGCGTCAGCATTCTTTTCATTACCTTGGTGGTGGTGCTGGACGGCTTGTTGGGGCTTCATGCACTGCTATTGTTAATCATCAGCCTGGCAAGTGCACTGACGTATTACCTGCACTGGGCCGTAGGGCGCTATCGGGCAAAAAAAATGGTATTCTAGTTTCATGCAGGCAGTATTTTGGGTGTTTCTGGGTGGTGGATTCGGTAGTTTGGCCCGCTTTGGCATTGCCAGGGCGCTGCATTTCTGGAACCCTGGCTTCCCCTATGCCACCTTGTTCGCGAATATAGTCAGCTGTATCCTGCTGGGTTATCTGATGGGGCAAGCCCTGCACGGGCGTATCAGTCAGGAAGGGCAATGGCTGCTCATGACTGGTTTTTGTGGTGGGTTCAGCACGTTCAGCACTTTTTCCGGGGAATCCTTTAGCCTCCTGCAGAGCGGGCAATATGCTTATGCACTGTTAAATCTTGGGGGGAGCCTCCTCCTTGGGTTGATTTGTATATATTTGGGGCTACGCCTTAGCGGATAACCAAATTGCAGTATAACCCTATGGAGCTTACCCACGAAATCCTGGAACGCCTGGAACAGCTGGAGGAAAAATATTCCGTCATGGGGCAGGATATCCTGTCTTATCTGGACGGTCTATTGTATGCAGATTACCTCACTTACTGGGATTACATTCATCTCGACACCCTGTTGAGCCTACAAACGCCGGAAACACCCTTTCCCGACGAGAAGATTTTCATTCTTTATCATCAGATCACAGAGCTTTACTTTAAGCTTAGCCTGCTTGCTATTGAGCAACTGCTTGATGCGGAAGCGCCCGGGCTTGACTTCTTCAAACGGCAGGTCACCCGCGTCACCCGCTACTTCGACAGCCTCGTCAGCTCCTTTGATATTATGGTGGAAGGCATGGACCGGGACGAATTCCTGAAATTCCGGATGAGCCTGCTGCCTGCGAGCGGCTTTCAGTCGGCACAGTACCGGAAAATCGAGTTGATGAGTACGGATATGTACCGCCTGGTGCACGGCAGCAAACGGGAAGAAGTGAAACCGGACAGCCCGGTGGAGGAGTTGTACCAAAGGTTATATTGGAAATCGGGTGCCACCGAACTGGCCACGGGCAAGAAAACCCTCACCCTGAAGCAATTTGAGCAAAAGTACGCAGAGGAATTTCAGGATCTGGGCAGGGAAATGCGCCACCGCAATCTTTGGCAGGCCTACCTGCGCCTACCGGAGGCTGACCGTCAAGACGAAGAACTTAAGCAACTGATGCGCCATTACGACTTTAATATCGAAGTGCGCTGGCCGCTTTCGCATCTGCGCAGTGCGGTACGGTACCTGGATGCTAAACCACAGGTGATAGAAGCCACCGGCGGGACGAACTGGCAGGACTATCTGCCGCCCCGCAAGCAGCGCATTATTTTCTTCCCTGACTTGTGGACGGATGAGGAGCTGGACAACTGGGGCAAGAGTATCCGCTTTTAAATACCTTGCTCTTCCTGCAAACGGCGGCGGTGCTTAAGGTCAAGGTTGACTAAAATAGCGAGGGACATAAAGAAAAACGGACCTACCTTATCGGTCTCAATCAAATCATTGATGAGTTGCATCACGGAGATAATAATGATGCACAGCATCGCCATCATGGCAATCTGTTTGTCTCGTTTGGTGCGGGCATTGGCGTATATGGCTTCGCCCCGGACCAGTGCATAGAAAATCAATATCAGGAAGAGGAGTAACCCCGGTATGCCCTGTTCCACGAGGGTCATCAGGTAGTAATTGTGAATGCCGGATCGTTCCGGGTTGTCACTGACATAAGTTGTGAAACTCGTGACGGTATAAGACTTATAGAAAAAGTAAAAGTTGCCCGGTCCAAACCCGAACAAAGGCTCCGCAGCGGACATATTGAAGCCTGCGACCCACCGGTAGAGGCGTTCCATCGTTGAGATATCTTCCAGTTCGTAAGTGGCTTGTATCAGGTTGTTGAAATCCTTGTGAGTCACGGTCGTTTCATAGTTGGGCGCATAGTCAAGATAGCGGTTATCGCTGATCATATAAACGAGCCCGGCGATACTACCGGCTACAGCCAGAGCCAATACCCACTTTGTCAACCGCCAGCGCAGTATATAGTATGCACCGATTGCTGCCACAACAGCTACATAAGCCGCCCGGGTATAGGACAGCTGTATTGCGATCAGAAGCACTGGCAGGCTTAGGGTAATGGCCCAGCGGGCCAGGCTCCCTTTGGGGTACCATTGCCGCATGAACCATACAAACGGGGTAAATAGCACGATGATGGCCGCGTAGGAAACATGGTTGCGGTAAAAAGGGGTAAGCACCCAGTGAATTTCCGCAAAAGTGAAGCCCTGAGTGGCATGGCGTGCTGTAACGATCAGGATGGTAACGATCAGGGGCGCAAATACAGACCAGAAAAAGCGTTTGAGATCTTGTTCTGTTTTCAGCATCCGGATTGCCAGGAAGTAGAATGGGGCAATATACCAGAGCTTTCCTGCCAGAAACTTAAAGGATACGACTGGCTGATGGGATAAAAAAGCACTGATGGCTATCCACCCGATATGAAGGCTCAGCAGCAGGGTAATGGGATGCAGCAGAGGTCTTTTGTCTATGCTGAGCCCCTGCCGGACTAAGAGAAGGACACTAACAAGCATGAGCCCCACCATCAGGGGTTCTGTGGGAAGGTCCAGCCCCAAACCATTGGGCAATTGCAGTTCGGTGGAAAGGGGTATGCAGATAAGCAGCAGGGTGAACACCGCCCGCACATCCACAATTGTGAGGTACACAATGATGCATGCCGCAGGGATGGCAGCCAGGAAGTACCAGGAGCCGGCAATGGCTGTAAAGAGCGAAAGCATCATCAGGGCAGCGTAGGCCAGGAAAAACCGTTGTGGTTGTCCCTGCTGTGCCCACCAATGGTGGATTCGGTCTAAGGTGCTATGTACTCCTTTTGCTTTCAATTAGGATCCTTTGTAAACAGATTTCCAGTCGACATCCTGATAGGTGTCCAGAATTAAGACACCAATGACGGAGAAAAGAAAGGCAATGGCTACTGCGCCAATCACGATGAAACTCCGCTTGGGGCGGGATTTAATAAGCGGCACTTCTGCTTTTTCCACCACTACAATAGATGGTATATCGGAATTATAGACGGACAGGGTCTGCTTCAGGCGCTCCTTATCTTCGCTAAGGGTAGCATTGGCCTCAAGGTATTGGCGATTGAGGGTGCCCACTTCGGCCATACCATCATTGAAGCGCTCCATACGCTCAGAAATATTGTCATAAGCCCCTTTGATGCCCCTGACCGCAGCCCGCAGCTGCAGGATGGTGTCCCGGGGCACACCCTGTGTTTCCTCAAGGGCTTGGAGCCGCGCCTGGCTTTGCACCAGTTTGGCTTCCGCTTCTGACACCTGACTGGTAAGGGCTTCAGATTGCCCGTCGATGTTGTATATCCCATAGCGGCGGCGCTTGGCGATCAGGCTATCGCTCAAGACTTTTAGCTGAGCTTCTTTGCTCTCAATATTACTTTGATAGGAGTGTATAGTCCGTAGTTGCCCTTCCCGGATGAGTTGCCGGGCCATTTCACCGATTTTGCGGCGGGCGGTATTGGCCATAGCAGCGGCCATGGTGCGGTCTTTGTCCTCCACACTCAGCTCAATGGCATCCCGTTTGGTCTTTTCCACCTCATAAAGCCTGGCAAATTTATCCCTTACCTTAAATTCCGCCTTGGGCTGGCCGGGGTCAATTTCGTAGTGCTGGTAGAGTTGGAAAGTATCCACGAGGAAGTTGATCAGCATGCCCGACTGTGCGATGGTGAGCAATCGGTCGATGTCATTTTCATTACCATAGTAGGCCGTCCGGGTCTGTCCGTCACCAAAGAGGGCATCAGGTTTGGCCTGGTCCGGGCTGACGGCCAGGAATACCGTAGTACCCTTGTAGTAATTGGGGAGGAACAGGCTGATCGCTACCGCTCCTATACCTGTCAATGCGCAAACGGTGATAATCTGCTTCTTCCAGCGAAAGAGCGTCCGAATGATATCTAAAAGGTTGTCTTTCTGTTCCATTTATCTGTACTGGTCAAAAAATTTGTGCAAAAGTACTCCCTTTAGCTTGAATTTTAAGGCTTTGCCAAAGTTGGATGCACGAAAACGATATTATCAGAATCTATGCCCTGCTCCATATACCAGTTTTCAATATCTGGCAAGGGTAGCAAGCTGCCGCTTTGCTGAATAGCATGGGGTGTATATCCTGCCTTCAACAGGTCTTGTGCAGCTTCCCGGTGTGGGGTGTTGCTCCGTTCCGGATTGAGGTACTCCATCACAATCGGCACAGGGTGTTTATGCAAAAATGGCAGTGCGCCCTCAATGACAGCCGCCTCTCCACCTTCCACATCAATTTTGATCAGGTTTGGCGTAATGGCCGCTTCTTCTAAAAAACGGCTGAGCTGCACACCTCTGACTTCTTTACGCTTTGGCTGATTGCCTTCAAACCAGTCCTGCCCCTCAAATTGCTTCACATCCGTAGAGTTATACTCTGAATGCAAGGGGTCAAATTCGAAAAAAGTAACCGCTTGCCCATCAGCATTAATGGCTGCGTGTACTGCCAGACAGTTGGGAAGGGCCTTAAGGTTGGCAGAAAGGCAGGAAAAGGTGTCTTCAGCTGCTTCAAAAGCGAATACTTTACCGCCTTTTCCTACAAGCGTAGCCGCAAGCAGAGAAAAGTAGCCAAAGTGCGCTCCAATATCCATAAATACATCGCCGGGCTCCAATTGCTGAATCATGAACCGGGCCAGTCGAATCTCTGAGCTATGGGTTTTTCCGCCAACGAGATAAAGGTCCGTGCCGGCGGGAAGGACTACCTGCATCCGTTCACCAAAAAACGTCTGTATTGTTTTTAGTTTGCCTTTGCGTTGATAACGATACAACGTTTCCCGGAACCCAATAGCATAAAGGTATCGTGCGGGGGTAGCCCGCAGGCGTTGCCATTTAGAACCCTCCGCGAAATGCTCGACCTCTTTCAGGGCTTTTAACAGTTGTTGCTTCATGGATGTGACAAAAACTTGAAGAGGCGAAGGTACAAACTTCGGCCTATTGTCTGTGTACCAGTATTCGCTGGCTTCCAAACAGCTGGCCACAATGGGTGGCGGTTAGGAAGTACACACCTTGCGGTAAATGTGCTACCTGAAGACTGAAACTAAGCTGTGTTTTTGCGATTAAAGTCTATAATCGAATTGCTTTGCCATACAAATGACAGTGCGAGCACTCCACCTATACCTAAAATTGCGAGAAACGACCAATACCAATCGAAAGGAGCCCAGTAATTTAGGCTTTGCGCAGCCGCCAACAGCAGGAGAAGTGAGCCCGCCAGTTGCCCCCAGGTTGTGAGTGGGACCCTGAGCTGCAACTGCCGTGAAGCCACCCATAGCTCACCTGCAATAATAAACACCTGTGTAGCCAGGGTCGCAATGGCAGCGCCCTCTGCCTTCAGGCTGGGAATGAGCCAAAGGTTCAGGGTCAGGTTAATGCCCAGTCCGATACCGAATACATAGTTCAGTTGCCGGGTATGGTTGCTGGCAACGAGCAGGGTACCAAAGACATACGTCCCTGAAACGGCCAGGTAGCTTGCACAGAGGAACACAAGAATGCGGCCGGAGTAAGCCGAGCCACTATCATACAGCAGCTCCATAATCTCAGTATGGTAAGCCCCTGCGCCCACCAGTAAAATGAGGCCGCTAAGTGTGATGAGCTTAAAGCTAAAGTAAGCCAGCGGTGCTACCGAAGTTTGCTCCTTTAGCATGCGCGAGAATAGGGGCAAAAGTAAGCCGGCAAAAAGAAAGCCTACCATGTTTGCGGCTTCGTAAAGCCGGTAGGCCGAAGCATATAATCCAGCTTCCGTTGCTCCGTCCGGCAGCAACTGCTCAATCATGAGGCCGTCCAGGCGGTAATAAGCTGACATAAGGAAAATACTCAGGGCATAAGGGGCACTTTCCCGAAGCAGGTAGCGCAAAAATACCGGGTTGATGCGTAAGCGGAAGCGAGGGAGTCTGCGCGCGACAATACTCATGGCGATCAGTGCCGTCATACTGAGCGATGCCGTCTGTGCCCAGACAAACCATTCTATCCGAAAAGGCCCTGGCACCAGGTTGCCCCAAAGCAGCACACTGCAAATCAAGATGAGCAACAACCGATCGGTAACCGAAAGGAGGCTGTCCAGCCGGTAGCGCCCCAGCCCGGATACATTCGAGCGGAGGTACAGTACGAGTGAAAACAGGATTTGATTAAATGCGATAAAAAGCAGCAGGCTAAAGTGCGGCAGGGTATAGCCCGCCCACCAGCCTATGCCTAACACAAGGGCCAGATAGAGGATCGATAGGAGCCCTTTTAACACGATCAGGTTTGGAAAGTACTTGACCAGCAAGTGCCGGTGCTGCGCAATATTCCGGTTGTTGTAGTTCTGTATCCCGAAGTCGTTGACGATCTGGAACAGGAACGTGAAGTTGAACAGGGCGAAGTACAACCCGTACTCGCTTTCAGATACCGTGTTCTGCACCGTCCGGTCGATTCCAAAAAGGTAGAACGGCTTGATCAGCAGGTTGGCCGTCAGCAGGAAAACGATATTGAGGAGGAACTCACGCTTCATGGGCGCAAGGTAAGGCCTTTTACTCGTACCGCAGAGATTCGATGGGGTCCAAACGGCTGGCTTTCATAGCCGGGTAGAGCCCGGAGAGCAGACCGACGCCGGTGCAGGTGACAATAGCAATGATCACCCAAGCCCAGGGAAAGAGGAAACTACCGCTGGCAATGATGGCTACGACATTACCCGCCAGTACGCCCAGGAATATTCCAATCAGCCCGCCAATGAGGCTAATGGTCACCGCTTCGGTCAGGAACTGGGTGAGGATATTGCTTCGTTTGGCTCCAATGGCTTTGGAAATACCAATTTCCCGGGTACGCTCCGTCACTGAAACCAGCATGATATTCATCAGTCCAATAGCAGCGCCGATGAGGGTGATCAGCCCGATACCCACTGCAGCCCAGCGGAAGTACGTGGTGTTTTCCCGGATTAGGCCGATAAGGCTATCACTTTTGGTGATTTCGAAGTCATTGTCCTGAGCAGCTTCGAGCCCACGGACATTACGGAAAACGGCGGTAGCATAATCCGTTCCTATATCAATCTGATTCGCATCATTTACAGCGATCATGAGGTTGTAGTTGGTGCGGCTGCTGCCGTAGTAGCGCTTGCCGGTTTGGAGCGGAATAAGCACGCGGCGGTCTTCATTGCCACCCATACTCGATCCTTTCGACTGCATGGCGCCTACCACCTTGAGCTTGATGTTGCCGGCATGAACGTACTGGCCTACGGCTTTCTCGGGTTGCCCTTTGAACAGCTCGTCCACTATTTCAGAACCAATGATGGCAATAAACCCGCCACGGATGGATTCCAGATAGGTGAAGTTCCGCCCGGCGGCCAGCTCAAATCCTTTGGATTCGAGGTAGTTCTCGTCAATGCCGAAGAGGCCTACGTTGGGGTTCGTTTTTTCATCTGCGCGTTTGATGGTGGCGGTTCCAGAGCAGGGCAGGGATACGGAAACCCGGGCCGGGAAGTCGTACGCTTCTTTGAAAGCCAGTGCCTGGTCATAGGATATGGGCTCGCCGATCTTTTCGCGTCTTCCACCGCGGTGTCCCCGCACGCCTTCTCCACGGGGCTCAATGTCGAAGGTATTGGCACCAAGATTAGAGAGGTTGTCGCTCAGGGAGTTGATACCTACGTCGATGGCGGTGAGGATGCCTACGAGGGCCATAATCCCGAAAGCAATGATCATCAGGGTAAGGATGGCGCGGAGCCAGTTGGACCGGACGGTGCGCAGGGCGAGGGTGATGTTTTCGCGTAAGCTCATGGCGTGGCTTTGTTTTTACAAATTCGAATGTAGGGGTTTTTGGGGGAAGGTGGGAAAAAGTTCGATGAATGGGGGGTGGGAGTCGGCGGTTGGGGGTGGGAGTCGGGTAGTGGGCAGTCTGGGCAGTGGGCAGTCTGGGCAGTCGGCAGTCTGGGTAGTGGGAGTCGGGCAGTGGGCAGTCTGGGCAGTGGGTAGTGGGTAGTGGGGCAGTGGGGTAGTCTGGCAGTGGGCAGTGGGGTAGTGGGGTAGTCTGGGTAGTGGGCAGTCGGCAGTGGGCAGTGGGGTAGTCTGGCAGTCGGCAGTGGGCAGTCTGGCAGTCGGCAGTCTGGGCAGTGGGTAGTGGGGCAGTGGGCAGTCGGCAGTGGGTAGTCTGGCAGTCGGCAGTGGGTAGTCTGGCAGTCGGCAGTGGGGTAGTGGGGCAGTGGGCAGTCGGCAGTGGGTAGTCTGGCAGTCGGCAGTGGGTAGTGGGGCAGTAGGGTAGTCTTGGAGTGGGCAGTCGGCAGTGGGGTAGTGGGGTAGTCTGGGTAGTGGGCAGTCGGCAGTCTGGGCAGTGGGTAGTCTGGCAGTGGGTAGTGGGTAGTCTGGGTAGTGGGCAGTGGGGCAGTGGGTAGTCTGGCAGTCGGCAGTGGGGCAATGGGTGGGCTAGAGGCCTCCGGGAAAGAGTGGGGAGTTTTTGAGGTCGCTACTATGATAGGTGGTTCCGGAGGAGGAGTTGCTTAGATCGATGAGTGGGATTCGGTAGCTGGGGCAGTAGAGGTCTTCGGTGAATTGCTTTTTGGGCGTGAGGCAGGCGTTTAATTGGTAGGGACCGGGAGTTAGGGGCTGGAGTAGGAAGGATGCGGTTTCGTGGCCAACGTAGAGGGCTTTGAGGGTTAGCTCTGTATTGGCAGGCAGGTTGATGGTGTAGTGGCCGTTGAAGTCTGCTTCAGTACCTTTGATGAGGGTGTTGTCTTGGTAAGCGGCGATGGTGCAGAAAAGGAGGGGGGCTCCGGAGGGGTCTTGGATGGTACCTTGCAGGGTTATGATGGAATCAGGTGTTGTTGGGCTGACTATATCAATGGGCGTGGGAGTTGCCTGTGTTATGGAGTCAGTGGTGGTACAACCAGATAGGATGAGGGCGAGTGCGGCAAAGTATACGGGGAGGCGCTTCATAGCAGGGATGTTTTTATGAAGAATGCAGGCCGCCCATAAGGAGTTCTATGACTTCGGCTTCCACCGCCTCGGCAGAGCGGGACTTGCCATCCTGAAACCAGTCGTAGAGCCAGCGCACGGAGGAGAAGAGGGTGTAAAGCATGACGTTGGGGTCCATTTGCCGGAAGGCACCGCTCTTCATGCCGGTACTGAGGATGTTGCGGAACCGCTGTTCGTAGTCCTTGCGGAGCGCCTTGAATTCGGAAAGGTAAGGCTCATTGAGGTGGCGCCACTCGTCGTTAAAAGCGGTGACAGAGGTGGCGTCTTCCATAGCGGTCCGGATGTGGAGGGACAACAGGGCACGGACCTGTGCGGGCGCATCGGCACCGGATTTTTCCACCTCTTCCATACCGGAGATAAAGCGGTGGGCATTATCAAAGCAGATATTGCGCAGGATTTCTTCCTTGGAGGAAATGTGGTTGTACAGGCTTGAGGCCTTCAGGTTGACTGCTTCAGCCAGATCACGCATGGAGGTGGCCGAGTAGCCCTTGTCGCGGAACAAGTGGGCGGCGGCTTCCTGAATGATTTCCTTCTTGGTCTTCTTCGTTGTCGTTGTCATGCAGCAAAGTTAACTATCAAAATCCACAGCGACCCGGTCCGTTTTGGGGTGGGCCTGACAGGTGAGGATGTAGCCGGCAGCCAGCTCATCGGGCTCCAGAGCGTAGTTGACGTCCATTTCCACTTCCCCTTCGGTTAGTTTGGCGCGGCAGGTGCTGCAGACCCCGCCTTTACAGGCAAAGGGCAAGTCGGCACCCGCTTTCAGCGCACCGTCCAGGAGGGATTCGGCATCGGAAGCGAGGGGGAATTCCACCGTGGTACCGTCCAGGGTGATGGCGACCATAGCGTCCACCTTAGGCTGATCTGCACTGCTTTTGGCTTTGGGGGCGGGCGCTTTTCCGTTGCCGGTATTGAAGAGCTCGAAGTGGATTTTTTTGCGGTCCACGCCGTGTTGCTCCAGCACCTCCCGGATGCCCTCGATCATCGGGAGCGGCCCGCAAAGGTAGAAGTCATCTACTTCCGCTGTATCAATCAGTTTATCGCAAATCGTAGCGCACTTATCGGCAGAGATGCGGCCGCTCAGCAGCGGGCTGCCCAGCTTTTCGCGGCTGAGTACGTGGTAGATGCGCAGCCGGCCCATGTGCTCGTTCTTCAGCCCTTCGATTTCTTCCCGGAAGATGATGCTGTCCACCATGCGATTGCCATAGAAGAGGGTGAACGTACTCATCGGCTCCTGCTCCAGTACAGTCTTCATAATGGACATCACCGGCGTAATACCCGATCCCGCCGCAAAGGCCACATAGTGTTTGGCTTTCGCCTGATCTGGCTCAGCGGTAAAGCGGCCCATAGGCGTCATCACCTCCAGCTCATCGCCAGCCTTCAGCGTTTCATTGGCATAGGTGGAGAAACGGCCCTCCGGCACCTTCTTCACCGCCACGCGCAGCCCTTCGGCCGGCGTACTGCAGATGGAGTAGGAGCGGCGCACCTCTTCACCATTGATTTCCGCCCTGAGCGTCAGGTATTGTCCGGGCAGAAAGGCGTACTCCGGCTGCAGCGCTTCCGGCACTTCAAAGGCTATAGACACACATTCTTCGGTCTCAGGCCGCACTTCGCGTATCTTCAGAGGATGAAACTTTGGCATTGCTGTTCAGTCTTTTCTATGAATAACGATACGAATGAACGTTCGTTTGCAAAGATAGGAAAAAGGTTGGGAAGCTTTGCGTCCGTCTCCGTAAAGTGTTGCAGGTGTAGAGCTTAAGCCCGGGCTTTTCCGGGAGCTCTGCCCCAGCTTCATCCTGGGAAACCTGCCGGATCCCAGTAGAAATCGGGACCTGACAGGAGCCCTTGCCCAGAGGTAGCCTACCTACAAAATGTTAACCAGCCGCTCCCCCCGGGCCGTGCGCAACAGCCCCACACCTTCTGCGCAGCCACAGCAAACCCATTGTAACCCGCGTCCCTGAATCACCAAGCTTTGTGCTTCCTACAATGTTTTTTTGATAAAAAAGCTCAAAAATTTGGAAATATTGCGGGGGGGGGGTAAATTTGATCATCGCTCAAATATAAAAGCACATAATAAAACAAGAATTGAATTTTTTGCAGTATTTGTGTTGCTTGCAGCACGATCTGTTGTTCGGGCGCTCCGTTCATTTCGATTAATTGCACCAGGTTTTTTATTCATGTTTTTGCACGACTAACCGGCTACAAGTCCGGCATTAAAAGATGGTTATGTATCCTGTGTACAGATTAGTACCTGGCCGTTCTATGCCTAATGGTGATGGCCGCTGGTGTTGTATTGAATACCGTCACCGGTGCGCCGGAAGTGCAAAAAAGTCAGTTTTGAATGAAAACGTTAAGCGTAGCTATTTCAAACCAAAATATCATGTAGTATGAAAAAATCACTGTTGAATTTGCTCTACCTTCGTTTAGCATGCCAAAAGATTTTGTGCGGATTTTGCATGGTAGGTCTCGTGTTGCTGGCCACTTCCCAAAAAGGTTACACCCAGTGCAGTGTATACCCTAATCTTTTAACCGCCAATTTGAACAGCGCTAATTCGACGCTATCCATATCTGAGATAAGTTGTGAACCTTGCCGGGTTGGAGTTGGCGAGAACCGCAACAGATGCATCTGCCGGGAGGATTGTAAGCGCATGATTCCCCCGGAAAGTCTTATTGATGAAATACAAAATGATTGTATCGAAGATTGTGCAGATGAGTTCCCTAATGATCCTAATTCATATCACCATTGTTTAGGTTATTGTGATGAATTGCCTTTTCAGGATTATTATGACTGTTTATCAGACTGTGGTAACTATAGTCAGTTGAGGCGCCCTGTAGAATATGAATATCGGATAGGTGTATGGTATGCCACTGGATTCGTACCTTCATTTACTGGGGATCCTGACGAAATATTTCAAAGTGAAAATAACGGCGCTCCTCCGGAAACAATAAGTGTATCTTTGATGAATACTCCATCAGGAAGTTATAGTTATTGTTACTTCACATTCTTGGAAATCTCCTACGACGATGGCACCTGCTGTCACTTCATCAATGCAGAGTGCGTATCTATTGGTTAATTTACTAATTTAAAACCCACAAAACATGAAAAAGATAACACTTCTGGCAGCACTCGCCATACTGATGCTTGCCGCTTGTGAAAAGGACACCGTGAATACTGCTGGGAACAACTCCAACGGTGAACTGGCAAATCTGACGATCGGCATTGTGAGAGATTACCTGCCGTTGGATTTGGTCAGGCAAAACAGCACAGTAGTCTTTAAGAATGCCGATGGAGAAGAAAAAAAGCTTCAGATTCACTGGCTGGAAGAAGAAAAGGAGAAGGCATACGGCAACCGTACTTACGAATCAGAGCACATTGCCATCTGGTATTTGGACGAAAGTGACCGGACTTACCAATTGAAAACCATTGCATCAGCAAACTATACGGAAGGAGGAGCCAATGAGTTCGTCACGAGCTTGATAAACACAACAGTTAATAATGGTCTTTCTACTGCTTTATCTTCGATATCCATATCAGCCGACAAGTCGCCCTTGATGTGTGACTTGTTGCCATCAGTCGATATTCTGGGCAAGACTTTCGCAGACGTTTACACCAGCGGGGTGGTTTTGGAGGATGTCACCTCTTTTTCCCGGCTATACTACACGATAGAGCTGGGTGTCGTAGGCTTCGAAGGCTGGGAGGGAGAAATGTGGGTGCTGGACCGTTTTGAGGAATAGAAACTGATGAAAACCCACAAGGAGGTGGATATCGCCCGGATCAGTCAGGGCAAAGGGTGGCATGAACTGGGCGAAGCAGAACTAAAAGCCCTGGAAGACATCGCGTATTACGGGAGCACCGGTGCAGGAGTCCGCGCCCAGAACATCCTGAATGCCTTTTACGGGGCGGGGCAATACCACGAGCCCATCCTCCCCACTGGCCTACAAGCCCTATCCACACCGGGCAGCAACCGGGCTGAAACCACGAAAGCACCCAAAGTGCCGGCTCAGGTACAGGCATTCCCCAACCCGGCCCGGCAGTCGGTCACCTTCCGGTGTACTTTGCCGGAAGGCACGGAGCAGGCGGAGCTTAGCATACAAGACGTAAACGGGCAGACAATAGCCGTGCTGCCCATCGTGCCGGGCCAGGCGACAGCCTCCTGGGACAGACGGCCTTACCCCGCCGGGCTGTACTTTTATACCCTTCACCTGCCCAATCATCGTTTAGCGACCCAAAAATTGGTTATCTTACGGTAGGTTAGAGCATCCCCCCGGCGCAAGCACTGTCCGACATAGTTATACAACGCCAGTACTGGCCCGTATGGGAAGTCGGTACTTTCGCCGGGGGTACTCTGGTTTGACAAATGCAATCTGCTGTACATATTCATCACATTGTCAGGCACTCAAAGCCCTCAATGTTCATTATTTTGCTAAAAATTGCCCTATGCCACTAAGAATACTCCTGATTTTATTGGTCCTCAGCAGCGCTTCCTTGCTGCCTGCACAGGAGGAGTCTTTCAATAAGCGCTATTACTTTGGTTATGCTGCGGCCATTATCAATGGGGTCTACCCTACAGACAGCTGCATTTACATCACGGGGCTGGCCGCTGATACTATACCGCCCTTTTATCCTTCAGGCTTATTTTTTGCTAAGCTGGACCTGAATGGGGAAGTCGAACATACGGCTTTTGCCCATCCGGAAGGGCAGGTTATTGAAAACTGGAGAGGTGGGCTGAAGGCATTTGGTGAAGGTTTCCTTACCAGCGCTATGATAAGAGATACCAATTTTAGGGCTGCTTTGCTTTTCTTAAATTCAACAGGGCAAATTGCTAATGTAATTGATTTTCAGAGCTTTTTTCCTCCACATGACCAATCTTTCTTAACTACCTATGAACCCATAATTGGCGTCAATTCTACAATACTATTGCCTACCTATGACCGTAATCCTCAGGGAATTAATAACACAGAAACGGTACTCCAATTGTTTAGTAAAGAGGGGGAATTAATTTGGCGGAATAATTTTGGTGCTTTTGATTTGTGGGATGCGCCAGTTTCTGCAAGTGCTGTAGACAGTTTTTTTGTAATAGGAGAGTTACATGCCAATTTTAATAAAGTCAACAAGAATTATACTTACCAACACCACATCTACGCCATCGACACCCTCGGCAACGTCCAATGGAACTACCTCAGCCCGGTTGATGAGCTGCTGAGCGAACAAATGGCGATCCACGCGGAGCCGGACGGCAGCGTCATTGCCGCCTGCTTCAAAGGCGAAGAGTTTTCTGTGAATGCGGTTTCGGGGGCGATCAACTGGAGCCCGGCCTACATCTACAAGCTCAACCCGCAGCATCAGTTGGAGTGGGAAGTGGAGTTTCATGAGCCTTACCCGACAATGGGCTACAGTGACCTTAATAAGGTTCTAGCCCCGGCAGATGGAAGCGGGTATGTGATAGGCGGGCATATTTCGATATTAGAGGAGGGTGAAGCAGATGTCGTTGGTTGGCTCGCCAAAGTGTCCCTGGATGGAGAAAAGCTTTGGAACCGCAAAATAAGATATCTGGAAGTCCCTGATGTACTTGAAACGCACGAGATATTCGACCTAAAAGAAATGCCCGGCGGCGGCTACATCATGGGCGGGCAGACCATATACGGCAATGAGCCTTCCGGGCCCATACAGCGCGGCTGGCTGCTGCGGCTGGATGAAGAAGGCTGCCTTGTGCCCGGCTGCCACCTGGTCAGTACCGAAGAGGAGGCTGCTGCCCCGGCCCTGTCCCTCCACCTCTATCCCAACCCGGCACAGGAATACCTCTATGTGCTGCTGCGGGATGCAGGCATTGCCCACCGCCGGGGCGCTGCCCTGCAATTGCTGGACCTGCAGGGGCGCATCCTGCAGTCGCACCCCGTCGGCCGCATTGATGAGGTGACCAGCATACTGCCGGTTCGGGGCCTACCTGCCGGCGCCTATGTCCTGCGCTATGTGGCAGACGGTCAGGTTTTGGCGGCGGAGCGGGTGGTGGTGCGGTAGAAAAAATCGTTTTGCAGTTTACCTTACCTACTACCGCAGGGCACATTTAGGAATCCTGCACCGCATGAGCTAAATTGACATTGTCGTTTATCATCAGACCATTTAAACATAAAATATGAAAAAGACAACATACGCCTACTCCCTGTTGCACCTGCTACTTGCAGTGACTGTAGTTTCGCTCAAAGCACAGGATTACAGCCCTTTAGTCATAGAGCAAGCCACCTGGCAGATCATTGCGATAAATGGAAATGTTTATACCCCCTTTGGCTACACTATTGAGGGGGATACCACGATTGAGTCGGTAGCGTACAAGAAAGTTTATTATTTGGATTTGTACCCCGATACCTTCTCAGTCGACTACGCTATTGAAGACCGATGGCTTTTTGGGGCCCTGAGGGAAGATACTGCTGCCCGCAAGGTCTACACGATTATATTCGATGAAACATGGGGTGGTTTCTGCACCATCGGTAGTGAGTTTGAACTCTATGATTTTTCAAAAGGCATTGGAGATACGATTAGCAATTGTTTGACTTTTCCTGACATAGAATACCCATATATCATTGATGCCATCGATCAGGAGGAAGTATGGGGGCTTAACCGGACTCACATCCAAACCTCACAGTTCGGCATTGAAGAATCGCTGATTGAAGGCATTGGATACTCCGGTGGTCTTTTTGTTGAAGCTCTTTATTTGCCCAGTACTGCTGATTGGGGGGTGTTCCTTCATGATTATTGTGTGGGTGCTGCAGCGGACTGTGGATTGCTCAGCAGTACGGCTTCTGAAAAGATGCTGCCGGTAGTCCGGGTATTTCCCAATCCGGTAAGGCAGGGTGAGCCACTGTGGCTCGAAAAGCCGGAAGGTATAGCTGCTTACCATACCGTAGAATTGGTGGATGCTATGGGGCGGGTTTGTATCCGTCAGGCGTACACACCACCCGCCGATGGGCAATACCTTTCAACCAGCGGATTAGCTCCCGGCTTTTATGTGTTGCAGTTCCGCAGCCAAGACGGGCAGCTTTTGCAGGTTGAAAAAGTAATCATAGAGTAGGGGCATGGATGAAAGAGGTAAGCTTGTATTATACCGACGATAAAGTGGTTTGCCACAGCAAACCGACTTGATGTCGGCATAAACGCTGGAAAGTGGCCTGCGCCTGTCCTGACAAGCTTCGCTTCGTCACGGGCCGATGTCGCAAATCCAAGATCCCGACATTTATCGTCGGTGACCACTTTGTTAAGCGTATACATCAAGCCTTGCGAGCCGCTCCAAGCTCTACACTCACGAGGGCCATCACCACCAAAACCTCTCCGATGAAATAAGCCACGCCCAGCCAGGTCAGGGTGTCGAAGCGGTAGGCCACGATCCCAAGCGTAGCGATACAGTAGAGGGTATTGGCTACTGCGATGCCGGTCAGAAAGGGGGCTCCGCCTTCTTTGATCCGCCAGTAGCAGGTGAGGGAGTAAACGGCAAAGCAAGCGGCAACGCCCGCCAGGATGTAGAGCAGGGAGGCAGGCATGCCAAATACCGGTTCGTACCGGGCAAGCACCTGACTGAGCAGGAGGGCGGTGATGATGGCACCAATGCCGTCGATCAGGAATAGCTTGTTAATCGTAGCTTTGGCAGGCATAGGTTCGTTTTTACCCGGTTGGATGGAAGGAAAGGGTAAATGGTTAAACGCGCTACTGACCATTCTGTTCTTTATGCTTTAGCTGTCCGCGTACTTTCTCAAGGTATTTTTCATCTACTTCCAGAACACGGCAAATCGTGGTCAAGGCTCCCTGCGCAGTACCCAGACCCTGTCCGGGCGGCCGCCCCACAGCCACCGTTGGTAAGTAAAGCCGGCCTGCATAGCGTAGCCGGGCCTTGGGCCGAAGGCGATCATCCACTCATCATCATCCACCCACCACCAGGATTTACCGGGCTGCCCTTTGCGTGCCGGGTGGTAATGATGCCAGCCATTGTACTCATAGCCAGCATCCACCCGCTGCATGCGGATATCATTGCGCTGCAGCCATTCAAAAGCCTGTGCCCGGGCGCGGTTCCAGGCAAGATAGTCATGGGTAGCCAGCATGCTGAAGAGCGCAAATATTAGGAGGACTGCTCCTTTAAACCATGCCTGTGGCTTTGGGGCAAGGGTTGCCAAGAACAGGATAGCCGAAGCCACGCTCAGTAGCATATACCGATCGAAAAAACCGGTGACCGACATAGCCAGGAAATTAGCCAGATTGAGCAGCAGCAGAAAAAGGAAGAAATCCTGCTGTTTTTGATTCAGCTCACGCCAGGCACTTAGGCCAACCCAGGTCAGCAGGCTGGCTGACAGCTGACTGATGTAGCCCAACGTATACATCGTCCATGTTGGCAACTGTGGCGTATTGCGGAGCTGAAAAGTGTATACATCGCCCAACAGCTCCGGGCCAAGCCCCCAGTTGTACAGGATGTTGCCACCATACGGAAAAACATGACCGGCATAATGCTGCGCGATGAGCAAGCCTGCATTCGCTACTAGTATCCCGGTCATTGGCCAAAGCCGGAAAACGCCGGCAGCCCGCACACGAGACCAAAGAAAGGGGAGTAACGGCAGGCAGAAAGCCCCGAGGTAGACCCATGACTTAAAGCTTTGGCGGCCCAGCTGTGCGAGTACTTCCCCCGGCGCCTCCCGAAGTTGCTGCAGTAACTGCCCCGAGACCGGCAGGTAGTTTTCGCTAATGCCCAACCAGGGTTTTACTGTGTTTTCCAAAAGCAAATAGGCGCTTGCAGCCACCGCTACGGACAGCCCCGCCCAAACCCATCCCCGGATTCCACCGCGCTGTTGCAGCAGGTACCAGCCCCCCATAGCCGGGAAGAGTAAGATGCCCGGTTGCCGGTTGAGGTAGGCCAGCAGGCTTAAAACTACAAAAAGAAGCAGCCACCGGATCTGCCTGCTCTGCTGAAACCTAAAGCCTGCCCAAGCAGCCCAGATAACCAGGGCCAGAAAAGGCACATCGGTCATAAAGGAAAAGGAGAGGTGGAAATACAAGGGGCTGAAAAGCAAAACAGCGGTGCCCACAGTAGCCATGCTTACGGAAACACTAAGCAAGCGGAGCAACCGGAAGAACCCCAGCCCGCCCAGCCCCGCTGCCGCCCAGGTAGACCACCGCAGGCATTCAAAACTAAAGCCTCCGCCCAGTTTGCAAAACAGCGCGCCCCAGGCCACCTGCGTCAGGATATTCGGTGAAAAACGAGCCTTAATTGAGAGTTGCCCCGTTTCGACCCATTGCTTAACGGGGTAAGCGTACTGCCAGTCGTCGTTGAGCGGGAAGTCCCCGCCAAGGCCTACTGCCAGCGCAGCGGCTATCCAGGCCAGCAAGAGCGCTAAAGCGCCGCGATGAAGCGTGATGTAAAACGGAGCCATAGACGATCAGGTAGAGGCGTGACGAGGCAGCAACACAAAAAAGTGTACCCCTCCCTGACGGAAAGATACACTTTTCAGGATCGATTATCCTGGTATGAATTTACAGGCTCGCGACGTGGCGAGTCAGCTTGCTTTTCAGGTTAGAAGCCTTGTTAGCGTGCCAGGTACCGCGCTTCGCCAAACGGTCTACCATGCTGATGACCTTAGGCAGGAACTTCTCCGCTTCTGCTTTCTCCTTCATTTCACGGAGCTGACGGATAGAAGTCCGGGTGGTCTTCTTGTAGTAGCGATTGTGTACACGGCGCTTAGCTTCCTGCCGCATGCGCTTCTTTGATGATTGGTGATTAGCCATTACTTTATGATATTTACATGCTTTTCCAAAAAAGAGACGCAAATTTAAAGCTTCTTTTTAAGATTTTAAAGCTTACCTCTGATTTTATTATGCCGGTAGCTTTACTTTGGTAGTGGAGCCGGTATTGCCAAACAATGAACCGCAAAGCGCGTGGCATTCCAAATCATAGTGGTATCTTTAGCAGCCAAAATTAAGAGGAAGATCAAAAAACAAGAATTACACTATGAGAAAAAAATTACTGCTGCTGCCGGTGTTGTTTTTCGCTGCCATTAACCTCACACAGGCACAGGTATGGCTGGAATTAGGCGCCAAAGGCATGATGGGCATGACCGGGCTGGCCAACGCCAATATCAATGGGGATGCCGACCACGATAGCTCCCTGGGTTTTGCGACTTCCCTTGGCGGAGTGGCCAACCTGAATTTTGGCGATTACCACGGGCTGACTTTTGAAATGCTGGGCGCCACCTACAGTCATTCCATGACTTACCGGGGGGCAGCCGGCAACCGTACTGTCAATATGGAGTGGGAAAGCATTGATGCCTACCTGCTGTACCGTTTTTTCCGGAGCAACGGCGCTTTTGCAGAACTCGGGGGCAAGGCGACTTATCTGCGTGGTGCGCAGCAATCTTTTGGGACAGACTGGTCAGATGTTTCGGGTAAGTACACCGACCGCTATTGGTCAGGGTGCTTTGGAGTGGGCGGTTTTGTGACCGCTAATAAGGTGCTGACCGTCAAAACCGGAATACGGGCAGAGTACGCCTTTACGGACCTGATGTCAGCCGAGGGGCAGGCAGAAAACTACCCCACCTTCTACACCAACTACGATACTTATGAGGAAACACGACCCTTCCGGATTGGCTTCTACATGGAAGTGACCTTTGGTGTGGGTGGCATTGCGCAGTCACAGTGCGGTGCCCGTGGTGTGATATTCGGCACCGGGTACAACTAGCCCAATAAGCCATAATTATTCAAAATAAAGCAAGTCAAGGGCAAATAATAGCGCCCGGGCTTGCTTTTGTTTAAAAGCCCTCTTTACTTAGTAGCTTGACGGAAATAAATGGTACAATTTTCTTTAGGATTCACCAAAATTTTCACACAACTTCCCTCTGGTCAGTTGTTTAGAAAATTTTAGCGAATCAAAATTGTATCATTTATTTTTTTTCTCCGTCTTTTAGGGCAAATTTATGCATAGGCAGTTGCGTATCCGGCGAACGATACCTGCTGCCGCGTGTTTTCGAACAAAAAACATAATCCGTAACCATAGCAAGTAATGAACGATTTCTCATTTATAGCTAATGCTCACCCATCGTACATTGATTCGATGTACCAACAGTACCTGCAGGACCCTAATCAGGTGGAGGAAACCTGGCGTGCCTTCTTCCGTGGCTTTGACTATGCGGGCACCGCAACCAATGGCCATGCAGAGGGTGCTACCGCTGCTTCTTCTGAGGCCCTTGACAAAGAGTTCAAGGTGCTCGCCCTGATCAAGGCCTTCCGCAACCGCGGGCATTTATTGTCTACCACCAACCCAATCCGGAAGCGCCGCGACCGGCAACCGAACCTGAACCTGGAAGACTTCGGCCTCTCTGAAGAAGACCGTCAGCTTTCCTTCGAAGCGGGCCGGGAAGTGGGCATCGGCAAGGCTACCCTGCAGCAGATCATCGACCACATGCGTAAGGTGTACTGCGGTAATATTGGTATTGAATACCACCACATTCAGGACCGCGAAAAGCGCCGCTGGATACGCACTAAAATGGAAGGTTTAGAGCCGGACACAAGCTATGGCTTCGGTAATGATCAAAAACGACGCATTCTCGAGAAATTGAATGGGGCAGTGGTTTTTGAAAAATTCCTCCACACCAAATACATCGGGCAGAAGCGTTTCTCTTTGGAAGGTGGTGAGAATACCATCGTTGCATTGGATGGCCTGATTAATAAAGGTGCCGAACTCGGTGTTCAGGAAGTCCTGATCGGAATGGCTCACCGGGGTCGCCTGAATGTGCTGGCCAACATCATGGGCAAGACTTACGCTCAGATTTTTAACGAATTTGAAGGCACGGCCGTGCCGGACCTCAGCTTTGGCGATGGCGATGTGAAGTACCACCTCGGCTTCTCCTCGCAGGTAGAGACGCCTTCCGGCAAAAACGTACACCTGAAGCTGGTCCCTAACCCTTCTCACCTGGAGTCTGTCGACCCGGTAGTGGAAGGCTTTGCGCGTGCCAAGGCCGATATTTTGTACAATAGCGATTATGACCAAATCCTGCCCATCCTCATCCACGGCGATGCGGCACTGGCAGGGCAGGGGGTGACCTATGAAACCGTACAGATGAGCAAACTGGCGGGCTACTACACCGGCGGTACCATCCACTTCGTGATCAATAACCAAATTGGCTTTACCACTGACTTTGATGATGCCCGTTCTTCTACCTATAGTACGGGTGTAGCCAATGTGGTACAGGCCCCGGTTTTCCATGTCAATGGTGATGACCCGGAAGCGGTGCTGTTTGCCACAGAGTTTGCGATCGAATACCGGCAGAAGTTCAACAACGATGTCTTTATCGATATGGTGTGCTACCGTAAACACGGGCACAACGAGGGCGATGATCCCAAGTTTACGCAGCCTGAGATGTACGACATCATCAACAATCACCCGGATCCCCGGGAAGTGTACAACAGGCGGTTGGTTGAACGCGGTGATGTCGATAAGGAATTGGCTGAGGAAATGGAAGACTCCTTCTGGAAACTGCTGCAGGAGCGCCTGGACGAAGTCCGTGAAAATCCACTGCCCTACGAATATCAGGAGCCGGAGCAGGCCTGGCGGGAGCTAAAGAAAACAACGACGCCCGAAGACTACCGGGAGTCACCTGATACCGGCATAGACCGCGAGGCTGTCGATAAACTGATTAAGCACCTGACCTCCTTCCCGGATGGCTTCACACCACTAAGCAAAGTGAAGCGCCTGATGAAAGGCAAAAACAAATTGCTGGAAGAGAACAAACTGGACTGGGCGATGGGCGAACTCCTCGCTTATGGCAGTATTCTCATGGAGGGTAAAGATGTGCGCATGAGCGGTCAGGATGTCCGCCGGGGCACCTTCTCCCACCGGCACGCTGTGGCTTATGATGCGAAGACGTATGAGCCCATCAACCGCCTGGATGGTATTCAGGAAGGGCAGGGGAAATTCCGTATCTTCAACTCCCTGCTATCTGAGTTTGCCGTGCTGGGCTTTGAGTATGGCTACTCCCTGGCTTCCCCTGACAATCTGGTCCTCTGGGAGGCGCAGTTTGGCGACTTCTACAACGGTGCCCAAACCATCGTCGATCAGTATATCTCCGCTGCCGAGAGCAAGTGGCGGCGGATGAGCGGTTTGGTTATGTTGCTGCCTCATGGATACGAAGGGCAGGGGCCTGAGCACTCAAGTGCCCGACTGGAGCGTTTCCTGCAGGCTTGTGCTGAATTCAACATGACGGTGGCGAACGTGACCAAGCCGGCGAACTTCTTCCACCTGCTGCGCCGTCAGCTGGCACGCCCGTTCCGCAAGCCTTTGGTGGTAATGTCGCCTAAATCGCTGCTCCGCCACCCCGAGTGTGTATCAGATATCAGCGAGTTCGAGTCCGGGAATAGTTTCCAGGAATTGATTGACGACCCCTATATCGGCCCACGCAGTGGCAAGAAGGTCAAGCGGTTGTTGCTGTGCAGTGGTAAAATCTATTACGATCTGATGCAAAAGCAGCGCGAAGATGACCGCAAGGATGTGGCTATCGTTCGCCTGGAGCAGCTCTACCCGCTGCCCGATCAGCAACTGCAGGCGATCTTCGACCGCTATCCTAATGCCGAGCCATACTGGGTACAGGAAGAGCCTTCCAATATGGGAGCCTGGCAGTACATCCACTCCATCTTCCTGGCTAAGGAAGTGGTGGTGAATACCGAGCTGAAGCACATCGCCCGCAAAGCGAGCGCCTCTACTGCGACCGGCTTCAAGGAAGTCCATGATCAGCAGCAACAGCGTATCGTCAACCTGGCCTTTGGCGAGGAGTAGGCTTGCCTGAAGTGCATTAATTGAGCAGAGCCGCTTCCGGAGTTCCGGGGGCGGCTTTGTCGGTTTTGCGGGTATGCCTTTTTGTGCCTTCCGGCAAAAATGGACGTACTTGCTAAAACACCGAAATCGTTGTAACTTGACAATTAACTGAACGGATACGCTATGGAGACTTTGCAGTCAAAATATATATATGAGCAGGAAAGAAATAAGCCAATGCCCGATAAATTTCATGCTTTCATACAGCAGCAACTGTTATTTTTAATCAAATTAGCCTACCGTGACCGGTTCGAAGTGCTGCCGGAGCTCAATATCCTGTTTGGAGAAGAAAGGAATGTTCCAGACCTGGCGCTTTTTGAAAAAGGTCAGCTCGACCTGACGTATAATGAAACCAACATCGCGGAAATTCCCGTAGGGGCTATCGAGATTCTATCTGGTCAGCAGCCCATACAGGAGTTGGTCATCAAGCTCGAACGTTATCTGAATGCAGGGGTGAAATCGTATTGGCTGGTGGTACCGGATTTGCGGTCTATTTATGTGTACCACCACCGGAACGACAGTAATATTTTTGGCAGCAATGATGTCCTCGTTGATGAGGTACTGGGCATTGAGCTTGAGCTCCAGGAAGTATTTGGCGCTCTTGAGCGGAAAGGCTAACTTTCGCTCATTCAAATCCATCCTTATGTCCATCGCTCAGCGCATCCTGCAATTCAACCGCTCCCTTCAGCCCAACTGGGAACTGCCACCGCACGCCGATCTGCTTTACCCCTTCGACGGGGAAGAGACCTGGCGCGCTATGGAGCAGTTTTACGGCAAGTACTACGGTGATGACCGCCCGCGCATTGCCATCTTTGGCATCAATCCGGGTCGTTTTGGAGCCGGTGTCACCGGAGTGCCCTTTACCGACCCCATCCGCCTGGAAGAGGTCTGCGGCATCCCGAATGCCTTTCACAAAAAACCGGAGCTGTCTTCCGACTTCGTCTACCGTTTCATCGACAACTGGGGCGGTGCGGAAGCCTTCTACGAGCATTTCTACATCACCTCCCTCTGCCCCCTCGGCTTTACCCGCGATGGCAAAAACTACAACTTCTACGATGACAAAAAGCTGGAGCGGGCGGTAGAGCCCCACATCATTCACAACATCCAATCGCAGCTTGATCTGGGCGTAACCAACAAAGTCGCCCTCGTCATGGGCGTAGGCAAAAACTGGAAGCACTTTGAGCCCCTCAATGAAAAGCATGGCTTTTTCGAAGTACTCAAGCCCCTGCCACACCCGCGTTGGGTAATGCAGTACCGGCGCAAGCGGCTGGAGGAATTTCTGGAAGATTATCAGCAGGCGCTGGATTGGGCGGTTGGGAAGCAAAAACTTTGAGTATGAAGATAATGAAAACAGATGAAGTGTTTGACCTCATCAATCGTGGTGAATCGGTAGACAATATCGTATTGTCTGATTTGAACAGCAAAAGATTGAGTATCAGGGAAGCATTGCAACTGGTGGAAAATGGTTTTTCTGTTTCGCAGGAGAATATCAGGTATGATGATGCTGAAGTTGCTTATGATGCTGATTTCGATGAGGTAGAATGGGAAGGTAATTACAAAAGCCTGAGGGAACTCCTGGTTTCCAGGCAAGTCGTTGAAGAAGAGCAGCCGAAAGAAGAGATCATAACCATAGAATTATCCGTTAAGGACAAAGGCTTGAAAAACTGGCTGGGAGAGAATACTGGCAAGCTAAAGGACATCATTAATAAGTTAGTGGTAGACCTGTACAAGACAGAGCAATTGTTACATCCTGACCAGCATAAATAGCCGTTGGGCTAAGATTATTTCGTGATTTCATCAGACAGAGTTTGGTGCATACTTCAACAAACGATTTTGATAATCTATCACCTCTCTATCATTTCATGAAAATTGAATAGCACATGTTCAGTTTGATCAAAGAACTTTATTTAGATGGAGTCCGGGAAATAGCTTTCCAAAATAAGAAAGTGTTTGTTTTTCAAAAAGCACCATTTATCCGGGTTTTTGATATCAGCGAATATGATTTGATCTCGGAAAAAGCATTGAAGGGGATGACGGGGCCAAGCTTAATTAATGATTCTTACTTAGTTGCTCGTGATGAATCAGCAAAAACTATTTGTGTCTATAAAATTGATTCTCTTGAGCAGTTGGGAGAAAAACCAGTTGACAGAATATCTTTTCGATGTATAACAAGCGAGAATGATCTTCTGGTTTATGACGCTCAAAGTAAGAAAACAAGTCGATTAAACCTGGCTGATTTTGAAGCGGCTTGGTCTGCGAAAATAGAGCGGACAGGCCGGAGTAATTACTTCTATCGAGAAAAACTCTACACAACGCAGTTTTTGAATGACCAAAAGTTATTTTGTATTGATTGGCATACGGGGAGAGTTGACTGGGAATTTTTCGTTAATGATCATTTCGATCAAAAGTTAAAGATCGATAAAATAGTAGGCGTTTTTGATCGATATCTGATAATTAGTTTGCGGTATTATCAGGAGGGTAAAGTGATTTTAGTCGATTTGGAGAGTGGAGGCGTTGTTAGTGTTTTGCTTTCTCGCCCCGCGCCTATTTTTTTTGATGCGAAAAAGGGCTTGCTATTCAATATTGGGTATGATAAATATTGGGAGTTCAATTTGAGAAACAAAGAGATTAAAAACTGACCTTTCGCACGCGAAAGGTTATGATAATTGAAAAAATTAGCAGTACTCAGGGTGCTTGGCACAGCAAGCCCACTCAGTGCATGGCACTGAAAAAGCACTCGCATGAACAAGTTAATCAAGGCCTTACCCCAAAAGAGGGGTGGCTAGCCCATCCGGCGGTCCAATTTTAGGGACATAGGCTTTGAGCCTTTGCACCTCTTGAAAAGCCGCCCTGAGGGCATTGACATAAATTTTGGTTTTTAGGGCAAAGTGGTTGGTCTGCTCTTTTGCAGCCAGCAGTTCGAGTTTAGTCCAGGCAATCATGGCAGCAAAAACATGGTTGCACTGGGATGTCTCGTGCTTGGTGGGGGACTTTTCCAGCCCCACGTTTTGTTTGAGCGATTTGTGGAATACCTCCACTCCCCAGCGTGTCCCGTAGGTTGTGCAGATAGCTGGGCCGCTTAGCACCAGATCGTTGGTGACCAGGTACAAGTCTCCAGTTGAGCCGTCTTGGTTTATAAAGACCTGCTTGACCAACTGGACTTGGAAATCCAGCCCTTTGAGGTAAACAGTAATGGCCTGGCCTGCTTGCAGTTCTAGCCCGTCGACTCGGTGGAACTTGCCTTCCAGCTTGTCTTCCATGCTAAGGGCGACCTTGCGGTTGCTCTTCAAGGCACTGATGAAATGCTTGCCCAGCTCATAATGCACGAACTCGAAGTTCTCCTTGGCAGCAAACCAAGTGTCCCATACCACATAGCGGAAGGGCACGCGGTTGTATTTGACAAGTGCAAAAAGCTGGTCGCGCAGCATCTCGTTCTTGCTGCGGGGGCTGCGCTTCTTTACCTGCCCGCTTTTGGCATCCACGTATTCTTGCGACTTGCGCACGATCTCAAAAGCAACAGGCAGCTCTATGCCCTGTGGGCTCTGGTAAAGGAAATTCAGGATGTTGATCCCTTTGGTGTGCCCCGCTTTCGGCTTCTTGGAGTGGTCCCAGTGCCAAGTGACCACTTCATTCTCCGTAGAGTGCGGCTTCTCCTCGATCGTGTCATCTATCTTGATGACCGCGTCCGGGTGCTCCACTTTACGTACCAAAGGCTTTATGCAACGCCAATAGTCCTTTGCCGTGAAGGCTTCCTGCCCTAAAAAACGGCTGATCTTGTCATGGCTCAGTGCCTGATCGGTCAGCTCGGACAAGCCGGTGGCTGTCGCCATGCGAAACGATGCCAGCAGGTAGTCCGAATACAAGTCAAGTAACTTTGGGTCTTTCATCTTGCGCTCCTTTGAGCTGCAAGATAACTGCCCCAACATTATTAATCAATTTTCCAAATCTTTCGCGTGCGAAAGGTCAGTTAAAAACATAAACCTTTGGGAAAAATATGATGAGCGGTATGAGTTTTCTGGTATACACTCCTCTTTCAATCAGGATTATATTTTTGCATTCAGCTCGCTTAGAAAAGGTGGTGATATAATGGAAAGAAGCTATAGTGTGATCGAAAGAAAGAGCCTGGATATTCTTTGGAAGCATGTTTGTACGGAATATCCAAATGATGGAGTGATGAGGACTACAGCTAATCCTGTCTATTATCAAAATCGTCTATACTTTCTTTGGGAGGATCGCCTCAGAGTATATGAGCGTTTATAAGAGCATGTTTCAGTTTAAGGTCAATATAGTTAGATGAAAAGTATGCAATTGAAGGCGATACTGCCCCAATAAAAGTAGTAGGCTTAATAGGGTTGTAGGAACGTGTTAAGTCAGTCTGTAATAAAACTTGGTAACACTAAGCAAACCATTTACCTTGACCAACATCATAAAACAAAGTAGGCTGCATTTTTTTGCATATAGAAAAAGAGTACTTACCTCGTTTTTGATCTCGAATCAGATACTCAGAAGTTAAAAGCAGGCTCCAGTTTTCAATATCCCTGGCGCTAAAAAGTGGAGTTCCCCCAAAAAACTAGACAGGTAGCTTGATTTATAAAAACCCTTAAATTAGCTATCATGAGCAGAAGAAATTTCAACGCTGATTTCAAGACAAAAGTAGTCTTGGAAGCCCTCAAGGAGGTGAATACTTTGGCTGAGATTGCCAATAAGTATAAGATCTACCCACAGCAGATTACCAATTGGAAAAAGGAGTTTTTGTCAGGCGCCTCTTCGGTTTTCCGCAAAGGCAAGGCACTTTCCGGCAAATCGGAGGCCGAACTTGAAAAAGACCGGCTGATGCGCAAAATCGGGGAACAGGCCATTGAAATCGATTTTCTAAAAAAAAGGCTGCCCTGATGCCACTAGCAGAAAAACGGCTGCTTCTGGACAGCAGCCACCCCAAGTTGAGCTTGAGCAGGCAGTGCAGGCTGTTGAGTATTAACCGGTCCTCGCTATATTATAAACCGAGGGCAGCTTCGGAGCTGAACCTGGAGCTGATGCGCCTGATGGACAAGCATTACATCGACCACCCCTACAAAGGCGGCCCAAGGATGTACGTTTACCTGACCCAGGATAAAGGCTACAAAGTCAGCCGCAACCGGGTCTATCGGCTGTACTACGATGTGATGGGGCTCAGGGCTGTTTTCCCGGGCCCTCACACCTCGAAGCGGGGCAAAGACCATAAAGTTTATCCTTACTTATTGAGGGGCTTAGCAATTGAGCAGCCTAATCAAGTCTGGGCTACCGATATCACTTACATCCCGATGCCAAGAGGCTTTTTGTACCTTACAGCCATCATAGACCTGTACAGCCGATTTGTGGTCAACTGGTCTTTGTCCAATACAATGGACGCTGAATGGTGTGCAGGCTGCTTTGAGGAGGCTGTAGCTGAATGGGGCGCCCCTCAAATCATCAATACAGACCAGGGCAGCCAATACACCAGCGATGCGTTCACCAGCGCTGTGCTGGGCAAAGAAGTGAGGCTAAGCATGGACGGCAAGGGGCGGGCAACGGACAATGCGTTCATCGAAAACTTGTGGAAGATGGCCAAGTACGAAGACATCTACCTTAAAGCTTACGAGGACGGCATAGAGCTGCATAACGGCTTGGCCCAGTACTTCTATAATTGGAATTTCCACAGGCGGCATTCCAAGATTGGGGACAAGTACCCGAGCCAGTTGTACCTGCAATCTAGGCCAGCCTTATGTCAATGAACTTATCCACATTTTTGCTGTGGAAATCAAAAGAAAAAAAGAAGCAAAAAAAGAAAATATTATGATGATTATGAATGTGTTTTTTGTTTAATTTGTAAATCATAAATACAGCTAAAGCTGTCTAGACAATTGGGGTAAGTCCAAAAGGTAGGTTAGCCTTCATTCAGTTGTAAGGAAAAAATGTATAATCACCCCTTCGGATACGGGCAATGCCGGCACCCGCTCCCACAGCAGTACCCCCGCTTGAGATGAGACCAGCTCGTCATCACGAACATCCCGTTTTCCAGGTAGTAATCTATGCCCTCCACAGGCCTGCCGGGCCTTTTGTAATCTGGTGCAATATTGGGCCTTTTGCCGGCTTTGAAGTCCGCCACAAACTGCTCAATTTGCTCCTGTACCTGCTCTTTGAGGCAGGCAGGGCAAAGGCAGCGTGCTGCTTCGATGGGCGCAATAGCGGGCAGCTTATGGCACCAGCAAGCAGCGGCGTTTTCCACCTGGCAGTCAAAGACGGTATTGCAATTTGGGCAGGTCTGTTTCACGGTTTTGGTTTTACGCCGCAAAGCTACCTACTTTTTGCTAATTCTCATTCATACTGAAAGCGTGCGCGCGTATATCAAAGTGCACTACTTGAATAGCCTGGCAGCATTCGTGGATAAGCTGGAGCAGAGCGGGAAGCTCTACCCCAGCAACCATCGCAAATGGATAGGAAAGTTTGATTCAGAGCCAACCGTGGACAGTTATGGCTACCGGCGTTTCGACAGCCATAGCGTATAGACACACAGCTACTTGGGGCGAAAGTGAAATTCGCCAATTCGTTCGCCACGGCATTGATACTCGAAGTTCACTTCGTGTGGCCCGTAGAGCTGCAGTATGACTTTCTGTTTTGTACCCAATTGTTATGCGCACAAAGCGTGCCGTGAGGTACGCAATGCAGGTAACCCAATGACCAGGCCGGGAGTCCGTGCCGTAGGTACGGAATGTGTTGTTCTGCGCGTTGGTGGGCAATCTGCTTTGACGCCATGCAATAAAAGCTAAGCGTGCCGTGAGGTACGCCATGTAGGTAACCCAGGGACCAGGCCGGGAACCCGTGCCGTAGGTACGGAATGTACCGCCCATGACTCCCTACTTCTTTTTACCAAAGTGCCGGATATTGTACGTAAAGTTCAGCATCACATACCGCTGCAGTACCTCCGTCTGCACATCCTCAATAAACACATCCGTGACATTCCGGCTGATGCTGTTGTTTTGCCCCAAAATGTCAAAAACACTCAGGCTGATTTCAGCTTTGTCATCCAGGAATTTTTTGCCCGCCTCCGCATTCCACAGCCAGAAATTTTGGTTGAAGCCCTCCGACAGCCCGTCAAACAGCTGATGGTTTACGCTGCTGCGCAGTACCCAGCCGTTGCCGATCAGGAAGTTAGCCCCCAGCCGCGTGGACTGATTGAGGAAGTTGTTGTCAAGGGCCGTATTCAGGCTGTTGCGCACCCGGTTGTAGCTGGTCTGGGAAGACAGCGTAAAGTCCACCCGTTCGCTAATGTTGCTGCTCAGGGTGGCATTAAGAGAGGAACCGATGTTGTTGGCGTAGTTCAGGTTGTCATTGATGAGGCCCGGGATCCGCTGAAAGGTACCCCCAACGCTAAAGTTGAGGTTGGACTTGATGGCCGAAAGCGGAAAGCCATAGGTCGTAAAAGCCCGGGCATTCCAGTAGCCATCCAGGTTGACCGGTTGCCGGAGTTGTGCGCCCCGCTGCAGGAAGATACCGGGCCGGATCAGCAGGTCGCGGTCTGCAGTGAAGGTACTGTTGCCGATGTAGTTCTGCGTGTACTGCGCGGAAAGCAACACGTAAAACACCGAAGCCTTGTCAGTATTCGTTTTGGAAAAGCGGGCAAATATCCGGTGAGTATAGTCCTGCCTGAGGTCGGCATTACCGGTAGACAGTTGGAGCGGGTTGCTGTTGTCGATTACCTCCTGCAGTTGGCGGAGAGAAGGGGGCGCCGTCCGCCCAAAGTAACCGGCTCTAAGGTTGGCATCCTTGGAAAACTGGTAACGCATAAAGAGCCGCGGCAGGAAGTTAAAGAAGCGCCGGTCGATAGCTTCAGGTGCCGGAAAAACCTGATCGCCGCTCAACTGTGCCCACTGCGCCACAATCCGCCCATTGAAGATCAGCTCTTTATCACGGAACCGCAGCCCTACGCTGCCCTCCTGTGTCCGGTAGGTGGTCTCAAAGGTATTAGACAGCAGCGGGTTGAGGTCAGAAAACTCACCATCTGCTGCCCGGTCAAAGGTTTCCTGATCGCCATCGGTTTTTTGCTGGTTGGCTTCGGCGCCCAATTGCAACTGAGCCTTCTCGCCAAGGGGTTCGCTGTAGCGGATCCCCACGCTGTGTGTCCATCCCGTTTCATTTAGCCCGGCAAACTGATCAAGGTTTTCGGTGAAGGCAGAATCTTGCAGGAAGCGGTTCTCAGAAGCCAGGAAACGCTCGCCATCCTGCTGATTGTAGTTGGTACCTACATTGAGGGAGACGGTCCGGCCCCGTTTAGCAAACCGGTGGCGGTAGTTGAGGTCATTTGAAAAACTCAGGGCGTTTAGATCCGTCTGCAGGCCAAAGTCGGTGCTGCTGAGCAGCAGGTTTTGCAGCCGGGTTTGCCCGAAGGTTTGTTCCTGCCCTTCACTTTGCTGCAAGCTGAGGCGGGGGCGTATACTGATGGTGTTTTTGGGGTCGATTTCATATTCTATCTGTGCGTTCAGCCGGTGGTTGATGGTCCGGGTATCCGCCAGGTTGTCCTCGCTGTAGGTTTGCCCCAGCAGGCGGTCGCTTAGGAAATCCTGGAAAATAGACGAGCGTGCGGTGTTATCGGTTTGATTGAAAAAGTAGCTGGCGTTGGTTTCCACTTTGTCGCCCCATTTATCGGCATAGTTCAGCCCAAAGGCGTGAGTAGTGGCAATGCCGTTCTGGGTATTCACCAGGAAATCGCTGGGCTCGGTACCTCCGCCGCCGCCCCGCCGGCTTCTACCCCTGCCGCGCTGACTGCCCGAGCTGCCGAAAAGGCCCGAGAGGTCTTCCCCGGCAAAATTTTGCTGGTTGATGTTGTTGGTCTGCCCGATGATGGACAGGCGGGCGTCGCCTTTGAAGATATTCACGTTGCCCCCGGCCCGGTATAGGCCTTCTTCGCCAATGCCTGCATAGAGCTTCCCAAACTCCCCCTGCCGCTTGCCAGGCTTGGTGATGATGTTGATGGCTTTGGTGGTCTCCCCGCTGTTGAATCCGCTAAACCGGTCCTGCTCGCTCTGCTGGTCAAAAACCTGGATTTTGTCGATCACCTCAGCTGGCAGATTGCGGAGAGCTGCACTGGGGTCATCGCCAAAGAAAGGCTTGCCATCCACGAGGACCTGCCTGATCTCCTCGCCCTGTGCCTGTGCCTTGCCATTCTCAAACAGCACCCCCGGCATTTTGCGGATGAGGTCCTCGGCGCTGGCATCAGGATTGACCTTGTAGGCGTTGGAGCTGTACTGCGTGGTATCGCCGGATTGGGTGGCGAGGGGGGCTTTGCCCGTGATTTCCACCTCGTCCAGATTGAGGGCGATTTGGGTAATTTGCAGTACCCCCAGGTCAAAGTCTTCCTGAAGTTCAATGGTATCCGAGTAGCTCTGGTAGCCTACGTAGGTGACCGAAAGGGCGTAGGTGCCCGGCTGCAGGCCGTTGAATTGGAATTTCCCTTTTGAATTGCTGGTCTCGCTGAACTCTTTCGTGCCATCGGTGAGGTATACATACGCCCCTTCGAGCGGCGCCTGTTCCGTTGAATCGTAAACCATGCCGGTGAGGGAGAGCTGTTGGGCAAAGGCGTGCGCCAGGGGCAACAGCAGAAAAAGTAAGCTGCTTAGGGTTTTCATTTGCAGTAGTAATTAGGTCGGTTTACCCCGTTAGACCAAGTTGGTCTGTTGTTTTTTCCCGCCATCGTGAAGATAAGTGAAAAAAATCACTGTTGTACTTACTTTAGAATCCCTATCTTAACGACAACTAACCAACTGTACACATGAACCTCGACTGGACTTACGAAGAATTCTCAGCTTTTGCGATGTTATACGCTGCCTCCGTCGATGCCGAAATTGACCCGGAGGAAGAAGCCCTGATTCAGCAACGATTGGATGACCGCAGCTACCGGCGGGTAAAAGCGGTTTATGAGGAATGTTCTGATTCCGAATGTATCAATACCATTTTGGGCTACCAGAAGAAATTTATGACGGACAAGGCTGGCCGTGAGCGACTCCTGAGCGATCTGCGGGAAGTCTTTGAGGCAGACCACCGGTATACGGCTGTTGAGCGTGAAATTATGCATTTGTTCAAGCGTCTGCTCGAATCCTAAAGACACTGATCTTCCTCATTGACTGTGGCCTCCCGGTAGCCTACATTTGAGCCGTAACCAAATGTGAAATACGATGGATCTGGCAATGATGCGGGAAGAATTCACCTTTTCGGGCTTGTCTAGGGAAACACTCCTGGCCGACCCGGTTCAACAATTCGAAGCCTGGTTTGAGCAAGCGGAGTCGGCAGGCATCAATATGCCCAATGCCATGTCTCTGGCTACGGTATCTCCCGATGGGCAGCCCAGCCTGCGCACCGTGCTGCTGAAGTATTTCGACAACACCGGTTTTGTTTTCTTTACGAATTATGAGAGCAAAAAGGCGAAGGACATTGCCGCTAACGCAAAAGTCGCCCTGCACTTTCCGTGGCTGGACCTCGAGCGGCAGGTGAAAATCATGGGGCGGGCGGAGCGTGTTAGCACAGCCGAGTCCGCAAAGTACTTTCTCAGCCGGCCTCACGGCAGTCAGCTGGGAGCCTGGGTGTCCAACCAAAGTGCGCCCATTTCTTCCCGGCAGATGCTGATGTCCAAGTTTGAAGAGCTGAAGCAAAAATTTAAGAAGGGTGAAGTGCCCCTGCCCTCATTTTGGGGCGGTTACCGGGTCGTGCCGGATACTTTTGAGTTTTGGCAGGGCCGTAAGCACCGCCTGCACGACCGTTTCCAGTATACTTTGGAAGCAGAAAAGTGGAAAATAGAACGATTGGCGCCCTAAGGTGTTTGGGTTGAAAACCAGCGCAAAGATGTCTGAACCATTATCTAAACTCAAACTACAACTCATCCAGGCTATTCTGCGCACGGATGACCCTGAAGTATTGCGCACAGCCCTGCAAGTCCTTTCCCTGGAGAATCCTGCTGCAACCACAGCCTCCGCTGACCGGCCGATGTCATTGGATAACCTGCCTGATATGCTCAATCAGGGCGCAGCGCCTACTGATCCGGAGGTGCAGGACCTGCAGCGGGATATTGATGAGGTTTTTAATGCTTAAAACGCATCACTTTATCAACTGATCCAAAATTCCACTGATCTTTATCTTCTCGCCCAGGCTCAGGGGCGCTGTGAATTTGGTGAAAATTGAATCCATCTTTGGTTTGATAGCTCTTAGTTCCTGCTTGCCTGCTTCTGTTATTTTGATCCTTTTAGCTCTTTTGTCTTGTTCGTCCGGAAATTCAAGTACCAGTTTGTTCCTGAGCAGCCGCTTGATGATCTCTATGCCAGTAGGGGCTTCCAGATTATGCAGTTCCACGATTTCCATTTTCCTGAAGCTGTCCTGATAATCCAGATGTAGCAGGAAGCTGTATTCATCAATTGAAGAAATACCTGAGGCGGACAAGATAGACTTGGCCTGCTTTTTCAGTTCCTTATTCAGGTACATGACCTTAAAGGCAATCAGTAGTTCGTCATGCTCGGAATGCGGGTCTTCTGCTTGGTCGGTAAAGAGTTGGTTGTTCAGCCAGATGACGAAATCTTCTATCCTGCTCCCTTCTCCCTGTTTTTGAAACACCTCCATGTATTGGATGATTTCCTTCAGTAATGAATAATCCATGGGTTGTATTTAGTTCATTTTTGAATAAATGTATAAAAATAGTTTCGGAAATGAAATTAAAATGTAAATTTACATCGGAAACATAATTTTTAATTAAAACAACAATAGTTATGAACAATCCATCCTACACGTTCGTGTCCGTATCAACTGCAAAACCGGGTCGGCTAGACGAGTTAGTACAAATTGCCAAAGCGCCCAGTGAAAAAATGGATGAAAAGCTCGACGGTGTTATTGCCCGGCAGGTTGGTGTCGACAGGGCGCGCAATACTGTGATCGTTTGGGTGACTTTTGATAAAAAGGAAACCCTTTACAACTTTCTTGAAACAGAGCAGGGGAAAGACGACCACGGCGAAAGCGAAGATATGAGCTGTATCGAATCTTTTGAGATGTATGACCTTGAACCGGTAAGCGAAAGACTGCTTCCGAAAGTGTAAAAGCAAAAGGTGAAGGTACGGGCTGCTTTTCCGAATGCAGTAAAGACCAAACGAATGGAGCCATTTTGCGGATTCAGGTCAATCAGGGAGGTTTTATCTTATTACTCCCTGATCTGCCGGGGAATCAAATACAGCTCCTCCTGCCGCCCGTCAATATAACGCACCCCGTTCTCATCAAAGAAAGCATCCTCTTCCATCATCATGCGGATTTCCTTGTTCCACTCCGGCAGGAATACCTTAGTATTCAGTTCGATGGAGTAGGCGGTGTTGTGGTAGAGCGGATAATCGCCCTTGTGGGGCACGCCCTCCTGCTGATCCCAAAGCCCGATAGTTGGCCCGGCGCCATGCCCGTGGTAGCCGATGGGGTGGGTGTAAATCTGGGGTTTCAGCCCGGCGTATTTGGCCTTTTTCAATGCCTCCGCAAGGACTTCATTGCCAGTCCGCCCTTCCTGAAATTCATTGGTCAGAATATCCATGAGATGAAGGCCTTTCTTGTGGGCTGCTTTGAGGAAAACCGGTGCATCGGTCTCTCCTGGTTTTAAAACGTAGGCATTCTGCTGTGTATCCGTATTCAGCCCGAGGTAGGTGATCCCAAAATCACAGTGCACCAGGTCCCCCGGTTGAATGACCGTCTCTCCGGGGCGGGAAGCAAAGCTGCGGGTGGAGCCGTTGTCCTCCGGATTGGCACGTTGCACATCCACGGTGGGGTGAAACCAGGCGGTCAGCCCCAGCTCCCGGATGCGCTCCCGGTAGAACCACACCACGTCATCGGTCGTAGTCACGCCAGGCTGTATCACCTGATCGGAAAGCCCCTCCGCAATAATGGCATGGGCAATACGGCAGACTTGCTGATAGACCGTCATCTCTTCCGAAGTGCGGGTTTCCAGCCAGCCCAAAGCCAGCCGTTCCCCGGTGACGACCCTTTCCTGATAAGCTTCGGGCAGGTGCGCCATCAGCTGATCGTAGTGGTAGGCCGACAAGCCATCTGCCAGGCCGAAGTGTTCCGACCGGTTGACGGCGATTTTAGCCGGGGCTCTTTCGGTAATCAGCTGGGCCAGCCGCTTCCATTGGTCGGGCTCCACCTCCTTGTCCCAGGCTTTTTTGAACACTTCGCCTACATCATAGCGGGCGCAGGCGAGGGTTTCCAGGCTGTCGCCGGTATCGTAAATGACCAGCATCGTCGTACGGCGGGCCGAGAGCCAGAAGGAAGGCAGCATGGTTTTAAGTACCGGGTCTTCATTGTACTCCCGGGCGATGAGGATCCACATGTCGATGCCTTCACGCTGCATAATGGCGGGCAGCACGGTCTTCATGCGTTGTTGCAGCCATTGGTCGCGCAGTTCGCCCTGTTGTTTTAGCGATAGAATACGGGGCATGTCGTATTGGGCAGCGAGAGACAGCGTACCTAAAATCAGCATAAGAAAAGCAGAGCATTTTTTCATACGGTCAGTTTTATCGGATCAATAACCAAAGGGCTTGCCGGATCGAAATGTCCCGGCAAGTCCTAAGATAGTCAGATTTCCGATTTTCAGACCGGTTTACTCTACCGACGGGTCCGCCACATACCCCGTAAACAGCATCGCATTCGTCTCTACATGCCGGAGGACCAGAACAAAGGGCTGGTCAAACCGGAAGAAGGGCGGGAGAGAGGTCGTGCCAAAGCCAATACTCGTTGCCGCAGCCCCTTCTGCGCCCTGTTCATCTACTTCCAGCACTGCTTTGTGAGCAATCTGTTTGATGAAAATATTCTGCCCGTTGGTTGCACTCCCCATGAGCTGGAAGTCGGCCAGAGCAGGAGAAAAGGCATCCTCCATGCCCAGGTTGCGAAGGGACCCCACAAGGTTGTTGCCGTATTCCAGCTTCAGTTTGGGGAACTGTACAATCGCCCTGCCGGGCTGAATGGCGTCGTATAGCGCCAGCCAGCGTTCTTTGGTCAGTGAGGTAGGCCACTGTGCATCCGGCTGCTCCGGGTCGGGCATAATGAGGGTCAGGCTGTAGGTGGAATCCTTGAACGGGAGGTCTACCATGTGCAGCCCATCCGCCTGAGCGGTGAGGAAGCTGGCATCCTGATTAACAAAGGGGACTTCGGCAGTGCCGCCCGCTGCCGTTTGGAAGGTACCGTCAAAGGTCAGCTCCTCCGGAAAGCCAGCCATCCAGTCCGCTTTGAAGTACAGGGCATTGATCAGAAAGGCTACGTCTTCAGAAGTGATCTCTTCCACGATAGTGGGAATTTTACCATTGGTCTTTTCCGATACCCAGTTGTTGATGGCAGCCTTGCTTTGCTCTTCCTGCCGGAAATCCAGGCTCTCGGAGGAAGCGGCATAAAACACGCTCAGCGGGTTCAGGAAGGCCTGCTCCACGTCAATACGCTCTGAATCGTAGAAATAGCTGTTAGCAACCGTCACTTCAGGGTGGTCACCTGGGGTGGTGAGAAGGGTACTGAGTTGTTTGTGGGCCTGATTCAGGCTTTCCACGCTGGCGTTGCTGCCATCCATGAGGTCCAGCATTTGCCCCAGGGTGCTGCCCTGTGCGCCGTTTTGCGTCATGAAGAGCGCCGTTTGTACGCTATAGGGCGAAATGAGGATGTTCTCCTGCGGCAAGGCTTGCTGCTCCTGATGGAAAAGGTCCCAGCCGAGGGTTTGATTCATGTCAGCGGCTTGTTCCATGTCGGCGGTGACCGGCAGGTAGGGGGCTGGTTCGTTGGATGCGGTATCGCATTGCCAGAAAATAAAGGCGGACAACAGGCTAAGAAAAATAGTTTTGTTCATGTCTGATGGATTTACTTTGAGTTACAGACGATAGTAGTCTAAAAACAGTTGGGTGCCGGATAAAGATTATGGATTTGACATTCGAAGTACCTTATCCGTATTTAGTTTTTCTAATTTTAGCACGAGACCAATCAAAACTCAATCGTGGAAATCAAGAAACCTACCAAAACCTACGATGCCGTCATCGTAGGCTCCGGTGCCGGCGGCGGTATGACGGCCAAGGTGCTGGCGGAGCAGGGCTTGTCTGTAGCCATTGTGGAAGCCGGGCCTTTCTTTGACCCTGCCGACCCGGTCACCAAAACACAAATGCGCTGGCCTTACGAGAGCCCCCGCCGTGGCGCCAGCACTCAGCGGGACTTTGGCGACTTTGACATGGCCTGGGGCGGATGGGAAATCGAGGGGGAACCCTATACACAGGCGGAAGGGACCGACTTTCGCTGGTTCCGCTCCCGGATGCTGGGCGGGCGCACCAACCACTGGGGGCGTATTTCCCTGCGCTTTGGCCCCGACGATTTTCGCCGCAGGGACATTGACGGGCTGGGCGCCAACTGGCCCATTTCCTACGAGGATATCAAGCCTTACTATGATAAAGTCGATAAGCTGATCGGCGTATTCGGTACCAACGAAGGTTTGCCCAACGACCCCGATGGCTTCTTCCTGCCCCCGCCCAAACCACGCCTGCACGAGTGGTATTACATCAAAGGGGCACGGAAATCTGGCGTGACCGTCATCCCTTCCCGTATGTCGATGCTCACCAAGCGTATCAATAAAGAGCGCGGTTTGTGCTTTTACTGCGGGCAATGCGGCCGCTCCTGTATGGTATATGCTGACTTCAGCTCGGGCTCCTGCCTCATCTTCCCGGCCCAGAAAGCCGGCGGCCAGATTGACCTGTTTGTCAATTGCATGGCGCGTTCGGTGGAAACGGGCCCGGATGGCAAGGCCAAAGCCGTCAGCTACGTCAATAAAGCCGATCGGCAGGAGTATCAGATTAAAGGTAAGGTCATCGTGCTGGCCGCCTCGGCTTGCTCTACTGCCCGCATTTTACTCAACTCCAAAGAAGGGGGGCTGGGCAACGGCAGCGGGGTGATCGGGCGCTACCTCCATGACTCCACCGGCTCCAGTATGTATGGCTTCCTTCCGGACTTGATGGACCGCGACCGCTATAACGAAGACGGGGTAGGGGGCATGCACGTTTATTCTCCCTGGTGGGAAGACAATAAAAAGCTGGACTTCCCGCGCGGCTATCACATCGAAGTGTGGGGTGGGCAAAGTATGCCTAAGTATGGGCACGGCTTCAATCAGGCCGAGGTACAACGGGCACTGGGCATTACCCCCGGTGGCTACGGCAAAAAGTACAAGGAGGAGCTCCGCCGCATCTACGGTGCTTTCGTCGGTATGTCCGGCCGGGGCGAGTCGGTAGCGCAGTACGACAACTATTGTGAAATCGATCCCAGCAAAGTCGACGAGTGGGGCATCCCGGTCCTGCGCTTCCATTACAAATGGAGAGACTACGAACGCCGGCAGGCCCGTCACATGCAGGATACCTTTGAGGAAATCCTGACCAATATGGGCGCAAAAATCCTGTCCGGCAAGAAGACAGCAGCGAATGACTACGGGCTGAACAAGCCGGGCGAGATCATCCACGAGGTCGGCACTGCCCGTATGGGTGACGACCCGAAGACTTCCGTGACGAATGGCTACGGCCGATTGCATGAGGTGCCCAATCTCTTCATCACTGACGCTGCCACCTTCCCTTCCCAGGCCGACAAAAACCCGACCTGGACGATTATGGCACTCGCCTGGCGCACCAGCGACCACATCATTTCCGAACTCAAAAAAATGAATCTCTGATGGACCGCCGAGAAAGTATCAAAAGCTTACTGATTGGGGCTGCCGCTACTTCCGCCCTCTTCACCGCTGCCGGCTGCGAAGCCGATACCACACCGGCGGGCGAAACAGCTGCTGAAAATCCATTTCCCTACGAGGGCACCCGGATCCCCGAAGAGCTGCGACGCGATGCCCGGCTACATGCCAATGCCCCCTTTTTTAGCGAAAGCGAGCGGAAAATACTAGACCGCCTGGCCGACATCATCCTGCCTGCTGATGAACAGGGCCCGGCAGCAAGTGCCACCGGCGTCACCGATTTTATTGATTTTATGGCGCTGGACTTTCCGGATTTTCAATTGCCCCTGCGTGGCGGGCTGTCCTGGCTGAGCCGGGCCTCCCTGCAGCGCTTTGCCCAGAACGACTTCATGGCCCTGACCGCCGGGCAACAACTGGAAATCATAGAAGACATCGCCTACCTGCCCGAAGACCCTGCCGAGATTCCGGAGCCGGAAGTTGCTTTTTTTGATCTGTTGCGGCGGCTGGTCACCACCGGCTACTTTACCAGCAAGGAAGGCATCAAGGACCTGGGCTACAAAGGCAATGCACCCAACCTCTGGGATGGCCCGCCCGAGGAAGTTTTGCGAAAGCACGGCATCACCGGAGAGGAGGAATGGTTGTCGAAGTGTGTCGACCATGATACCCGCAACGAAATGGCAGCATGGGATGAAAATGGCAATCTGCTGACGTAGAATTTGGGCAGGTGGGGCATAAGCCCGTATCTTCAGAGGCGTAAAAATCCCAAAACTATGTGGCGCATTTTATTGCTGCTGTTGAGCCTGTTTGTCGGTGTTTTCCTGCCGGCCCGCACTTCCCTGACTGACAGTCTGCAGGCTGAACTGGCGAATGCAAAAGATGAAACTGCACAACTGACTGTGCTGGGTGCTTTATGCCGGATTTATAATGAAGAGGGGGCGGATAGTACGGTTGTTTACTGTCAACGCGCCATCGAGGTAGCCGGAGCCTTAAAATTGCCTGCCCCTGAAGTAGAGTCTACCACCATCATCGGGCGCTGGTACCATAAGAAAAGTCAATATCAGAAAGCTTTAGCCTATTATTATCGGGCAGCAGCCCTTGGAGAACAAGCCGGCCTGACGGAACTCACAGGCAGCGTGTACACTAACCTGGCTCTCTCTCATCAACGCCTGTCGCAGCCCGACAGCGCCTATTTTTACTGGAATAAGGCGGAAGCTGCTTTTCAGGAGGCGGGCAGCCCGGCAGAACTATGGAAAGCCTACCTTGGCCTTTTTCAACTCTTCAGCGAAAAACAGGATACCGCTCAGGCCAACCGCTATGCCACCCTCGCGCACCAGCAAGTGCAAAGAAGCGCTCTTCGCTCAGACCGGGGGTACCTGCTCTTTCAGTTGCTGCAATACTATTTCCAAACCGGACAGTTTGAGAAAATGGGGGAGTTCCAGCAGCTTTGGGATGACTACAAGCGGGAGCAAAAGCCGGACGAAGCCCTCATGCAGCAACCGGCACACATTGCCCTTTACATGTTCGCTACGCAGGAAGAGGCCGCAGTGGAAGCCCAGTTGAAAAAAGCCATACAGTACTTTGAGCAATCCGGCATTCCTTACCGTGCCGGCTGGTGCTACGAAGACCTGGCCAAGCTGTACTATAAGCAGGGCAATAGGGGGGCTGCCGAACATGCGATGCAGCAGGCGCTCAGCTATTACCGGGAAGCCCATGTGCCCTACCGCCGGGGGCGTGCCCTGAATATGCTCTATCAGTGGAAGAAGGAACGCGGGGCGACAGTGGAGGCCCTGGCCTATCTCGAAGCTTATGAAGCCCTGGAAGACAGCCTGACCAACGTCACCGTAGAGCAAAACCTGAATGCGCTGCGGGTCAAAGCCGAAACCGAAAAAAAGGAGCAGGCCCTGCAAATCAAGGATTTGGAACTGAAACAGAAAACCCAGGAGCGCAACGCCCTGCTCATTGCAGCACTGTTGCTCGCCATTCTGGCCATGCTGATTTTTCTGGGGCTGCGGCAGCGGCTCCTTGCCAACCGGCGGATGGCACAGCAGGAACAAGCCCTTCAGGAGCAACGTATTTTGCAACTGGAACAGGAAAACCGCCTGTCTGCTATGCAGTCTGTGATTCAGGGGCAGGAACAGGAGCGTTCCCGGATCGCCAACGACCTGCACGACAGCCTGGGCGGTATGATCACGGCTATACAGCGGCATGTATCCGAGCTTGCCCGGAGGGTCACAGCTTCTGATATTGGCTTGGCGCAGCGTACGGTCTCTATTTCAGCCGATGCCAATCAGGAGCTTCGGAGAATTGCGCAGAACCTTATGCCGCGGTCTCTTACCTTACTGGGGTTGGAAGGCGCAATAGAGGATCTTGCTGCTCAACTGGAAGCCCAGGGTCTCCGTTGCCAGTTCCAGGCGATCGGGCTGAAAGGGCGCCTGCCGGAGGAAGTCGCGGTGACCCTGTTCCGGATCGTGCAGGAGCTTACCAATAACATCGTCAAACATGCACAGGCCAATCAGGTACTGATACAGCTGTTGCAAAGAGACGGAACCTTATTCCTTACGGTTGAGGACGATGGAAGGGGTTTTGATCTGGAGCAGGCCCGGCAGCAAGCTTCCCTGGGGATGAGCAGCGTAACCTCCCGGGTGGACTATTTGAAAGGCGATTTGGATATTGATACCGCACCGGGACAAGGAACGAGCGTAAGTATTGCGCTACCGCTCTGACGCTTTTCTACTGGAATTCCCGTAGAAGCTTTCCCGCAGAAAACCATGAAACGGGCCCGAAGTAATGTTCGGACATTTGGAAAAAACCAAATGTTATGCGACAGCGCCTGATTACCTTCGTTTTATTCTTGAACCTAATCCCCCTCTTTGCCCAGGAATGGGTGAGGCAGCACCCCTTTGAAGATCTCCGCGATGTACTGGATGTGGCCATGAGCCCCGGTGGCTTCGGCGTCATGGTCGGAGAAGATGGTTTGGCTATGGAAACCCAGGATTTTGGGGAGACCTGGGCTTACATTGGCGACAACTTCATTGGAACGCAGCGGGAAGCCGCCTGCGTACCCAATGGCGATGGCACCTACACCACCTGGATTGCAGGCAACGACCTTTGGCGCTCTGCCGATGACGGGCAGAGTTGGGAAAAGCTTCCTGACCCGGAGGGTGTTGGCAGTACCTTTTTTATGCATGCGCTACAGCCGGATGAGCTGTTTGTAGCCAATTACGTGACCCTCCTCAAAACCGCAGATGGAGGCGGCAACTGGACCGACATTACCCCTGAAAACGTAGGCTTCATTTCCAACATCTTCTTTCTGGACAGCAACCACGGCTGGGTCGGCAACCGGGACGGGCAGCTGTTCATCACGCAGGACGGTGGCCAAACCTGGGCGCAGGTGATGGTTGCCGAGGGGCTGGAGGAATATGTAGAGCCGCTCTTTGTTGACGAGCTCAATGGCTATGCCTCACTCCGGGAAGACTTCTACCGGACCTCAGATGGCGGCTTCACCTGGGAAAAAATTGCCGATAATGCCTTTGGCAATTACACGGATGATATGATGTTCATGGATGAAGCAGGGCAGTCCATCGTTGCCACCTCTTTTGACACGGGCATTTATCAGTCCACAGATGGCGGGCAGACCTGGTCGAGGACATTAACCGGGAGCATCAATAATGGATTGTACGCCCTTCCGGACGGCCGGGCATGGATTGGCAGCAACTATCGCTCCGTTTACTATTCGCCGGAGCCGGGTGGTGCCTACCAAAACCTGGTTCCGGGCCTCCGGGTCAGTTTACAGGAAATCGCATTCTGGGATATTGACCATGGCTGGGCCGTTGGCGGAAGTTCGGTGCTGAAGACCACCGATGGAGGGGATAACTGGGAAGCGTTAAGCCTTCAGGGCTTTAGCACAGAAAACAGCCTTCAGCAAATTCTGGTGATTTCCGAGCAGGAAGTTTGGCTGTCGGGCAGGCGGTACGTTGTGCGGACTACCGATGGCGGCGCGACCTGGGAAGAGCTGTTTGAAATCCCAGAGGGAAATCTGGAGTATGGCCTGGAAAAAGTGGGGAACAGCGTTATGGTCGTTGCGAGAGAGGGCGCCATTTATCGCACGGAGGACAATGGTGCAACCTGGGCAGAGCTGACCGTGGATGGCGTAGAGCGCCTGCGCAGCTTTGACTTTCCTGACGAACAAACCGGCTACGCAGTAGGAGGGCAGAGTACTCTGATCAAAACAACAGACGGCGGTGCCAGCTGGGCTGAAGTCCCCGCTGATTTACCGGATGGCCTGAATATCCTGGAGGTTTCCTTTACCAGTCCGGATACCGGTTGGATTGTGAACCGGGATTTGTCAGACCACCTTTGGAAAACGGTAGATGGCGGGTTGACCTGGGCATCCAGTTCGGTTTCTCAAAATATCCGTTGGGCAGGGGTGGATTTTGTAAACGACACCCTGGGCTATCTCTACGGCGGTACTTCCATTGTTGGCAGGGTTTACCAAACCACTGATGCAGGGGACAGCTGGTCCAGCCTACACGATATCAATCTGGAACTCACCGATGTCCACTTTGCCACGAATGAATCAGTCAGCAGATTATGGGTAGCCGGTGTAGCCGGTAATATTGAGCGGCTGGAAACAGAATTGCTTACGAACGCACCAGAAAGCTACCCGGCACAGCACCTGAACGTTGCCCCTAATCCAACTACCAGCACCCTGTTTTTACAGTTGCCCGGTCAACTCAGCACCGATGCCCGGATTGAAGTCTACAGCGCTGCCGGACAACTGGTATCCCAGCAAACCGCCACCCCTCAGCTTTCCACTGCCGGTTGGGCACCCGGTTTGTACCTGCTGCGGTTGACCGATGGGCGGCAGCATTATCAGGCTAAAGTCATCAAAGCGCAGCCATAGGCGATATGAGTGTAAAACAGGGTAAAGGCACTAAATTTGAATTTACCACGCCTGAAACACGCAGGAGCGGGTATCTGTGGCTTTTTTTGCCCTGGATTGTGCCACATGTTGCACATAGCCAGCGAAATCTATGTATTTTTGGGTATATTTCGCTGGCTATAAATAGAATCATATGTTGCAATTGGTTGGAAGGGCAGAGGAGAAGCAAGTACTGCTGAATGCTTATGCATCCGATGAGCCAGAGATGGTAGCGGTCATTGGGCGAAGAAGGGTTGGAAAGACCTTCCTGGTACGCACCGTACTGCAGGGGAAGATTGACCTGGAGGTGACGGGTATTCAGAACACCACCTCCAAGCCTCAGATCGAAAACTTCCACTTTTTGCTGAAAGATCTTGCCGGTGATAATGTGGCTTTGCCAACTCCCGCAAGCTGGCTGGAAGCCTTTCGGCAACTGATTACGGTACTGAAGAACGACAACGGCGTATCTCGTAAAAGGGTGCTCTTTTTTGATGAGCTTCCGTGGCTGGCCTCTCGCAAATCCGGATTTTTGGAAGCATTCGGGTTTTTCTGGAACAACTGGGCTTCTAAAAACAACATTTTGGTGATTATTTGTGGGTCTGCAGCCTCTTGGATGATCAAGCGAGTCGTTCAAAACCGTGGCGGACTGCACAATCGTATCACCAAACGTATTTATCTCAAGCCGTTTACCTTATCGGAAACCGAAGCTTACCTCACGCACCGGAATGTTCATCTTAACCGCTATCAGATTGCCCAACTTTACATGATTATGGGAGGTATCCCGCATTACCTCAAAGAGGTGAAAGCAGGGAAGAGCGCGGCGCAGAATATTGATGATATATGTTTCTCGGAGGGAGGCTTGTTGCGGGATGAATTTACGAGCCTTTATCCGGCTCTTTTTGAAAAAGCAGACCGTCATATTGAGGTTGTCCGGGCATTGGGCAAAAAGTGGAAAGGCCTTACGCGGAAAGAAATAGTAGCTCAAACCGGGCTATCAGAAGGAGGCACCGTGTCCAAAATACTGCGCGAGTTGATTCATTCTGGTTTTGCCTCTTCTTATTATCCGTTCGGGAAGCGGAAAAAGGAAATGCTTTATCGCCTCACCGATGAGTACTCCCTTTTTTACTTGCACTTTATAGAAAGGAAGCGGGTGCAGGAACGTGGCATGTGGAAAAGTCTTAGCCAGACTCCGGTATACAAATCCTGGTCGGGATATGCCTTCGAGAGCCTTTGCCTGAAACACATTTACCAAATCAAGAAGGCACTTCAAATTGGGGGTATCTACTCCGAAGCGGTTTCTTTTACCTTCGCGGGCGATGACGAGCTGCCGGGTACTCAAATAGATTTGCTCATCGACAGAAATGACAGCGTTATTAATCTGTGCGAGCTCAAATTCTATGACGAGCCCTTTACCATCAGCAAATCCTACGCTGAGCAATTGGCGCGAAAGCGCCATGTCTTCAAGACCGTGTCTAAAACCAGGAAACAAGTCTTCATCACGCTGGTCACTACCTATGGGCTACAGGCCAATCCGCACAGTCTGGGCTTGGTGGATAGCGCGTTGGACTTGAATGCACTGTTCGATTAACTGACGATTGGACTTTATTCCTGCCTGCCCGCCTGCCGTACCGACAGGCAGGTCCGTCAAACCACTAAGTTAAAAAACCATGATCCGCATACTAATCGTAGATGACCATCAACTGGTGGTAGACGGGCTAAAGCTCACCCTCGCGCAAGCCGATGATTTGGAATGCGCCGGGACTGCTAATGACGGTAACGCAGCGCTGAAGCTTCTGGAGCAGATCGAAGCCGATGTGGTGCTGCTGGACATCAATATGGAAGGCATGAACGGGCTGGAAACCTGCCGCGTGCTGCACCACCGGTTTCCGGACCTTGCTGTTTTAGCTTTGTCTACCCTAAAGGAAGCCAGTATGGTCAAAGCCATGCTCCGAGAAGGCGCCGCCGGCTACCTGCTCAAAAGCGCCGATACGCATGAACTCCTCAAAGCCATCCGTAAAGTCGGGGCCGGGCAGCGCTACTACAGCCCTGAGGTGGCAGAAGCGGTCATGGACAGCCTGAGCGCCGCACCTCCAAAGGAAGCCCGCCCGGTACTCCCGGTGCTGACCCGCCGCGAGCGGCAGGTCCTGCAACTGATCATCCACGAATACACCACCGCCGAAATTGCCGAAAAGCTATCCATCAAATTTGCTACGGTGGAGACGCACCGGCGCAACCTCCTGGTCAAACTGGGCGCGCGCAATACGGCCGGGCTGGTGCGGATTGGGTTGGCGTATGGGTTGGTGGAGGGGTGACTTTGGTTTTGGAATAAGTAGGAGATTGCCTGAATCTGTGCCTCATGAAAAAGCCTGGTTAGAAAATATTCCCGGATTAGTAAATCTTTTTGAGGTAATATCGTTATCTTAATGAGATTTAAAAGATGAGAAACGCATGAGTGCTGAGCAATTAAAAGAACGTTTACACCTTCGCATTGAACAGGCGGACGAGAAGCTTCTGGGGGTTTTGGCTGATATGGCAGAAAGGCTGTTTGAGGCTTATCAGCCCCAGGCACTTGACCAAACTGATGTAAGCCAGCAACAGGCAGACTATTCCAGGCACTTACGCCCTTTGTCCCGTGAAGCAATGACTGAGGAAATAGGCAAGGCGATAGAAGATTATGAGAATGGGCGATTCATTACGCTGGATGAATCCAGCAAAGAAGCGGATTCATGGTAGGTAAAATATATCGTGTGGTATTTACGCGGTATGCCCAAAATCGCCGTCGGGAGGTTTATCATTTTGAAGAGCGCATTAACGGAAAGCGCTACGCAAAGAAAATACAGCAGCTCATTAGCGAAGCAACCGGGAAACTGGAAAGCTTCCTGAAATACACCCTCTCTACGAGTACCACGATAGTACTAAGGAGGTCAGGTATACCAAAGCATTTGAATACAAGATACTATATCATATACGAATCGAAACGGATGAAGTCGTCATACTGACCATCCGTAACGATGCAGAGGATCCGGATAGAATCGCGAAGGAGCTCTGATTTTGGGTATGTCAGGGAAAACCAGGGATATTTGTCACTTAACCTGAAATCATAAGAAGAATAGGTGCTATCTTGAGTAAGGAAACCAACCCCGCAAACATGAGCACCTCCTCCTTCTTCGACCGCCTCAATAACTGGGCCCGCAATTCCGTCACCCTCAAGCTGCTGACCGTAGGCCTGCTGGTCCTGATATTGCTGATCCCCGCCAGCATGGTCAATTCGTTGATTATGGAGCGGGAAAGTATACGCGATAATGCGGTGGAAGAGGTGAGCGCCAAGTGGGGCGGCCCGCAGACGGTAGCAGGTCCGGTGCTCTCCGTGCCCTACGAGCGGGTGCTGACCAATTCGGAAGGGAAGCCTGTGACCGAGCGCGGCTATGCCCATTTTCTGCCAGACACGTTGGCGGTGGAAGGGGAGCTACTACCCCAAAAGCGCTACCGGGGCATTTATGTGGTAGTGCTGTACAATGCGCAGCTTGCTGTCCGCGGGCATTTCTCCGGGCTGCGGGCAGATGCGCTATCCGTGCCGGAAGAGAGTTTGCAGTGGGAAGAAGCCATTTTCACCATTGGCATCAGTGATATGAAGGGGGTGGAAGCGGCTATCGCGGTACAATTCAACGACACGACGCTGCAGCTCGGCCCGGGGACGATTACCAATGACATCTACAGTTCCGGGGCAAGTGTGCCTTTTCCCCTGCCTCAGGGGGGCGGCAGCAACATTAGCTTCGCCTATAAGCTCAATCTCAATGGCAGTACTGACCTGCACTTTACGCCTTTCGGCAAAACGACTACCGTGCAGCTGTCTTCCACCTGGACGGCCCCAAGCTTCGAAGGTGCCTTTCTGCCGGACGAACGGGTGGTGAGCGACAGTGGCTTTACGGCCGATTGGCAAGTGCTGCAGCTCAACCGCAATTATCCGCAGCAGGGGGTGGGGAGGTTTGTGCAGAGTAATGATCAGGATCCCACTTACTATGGTGCCGATCCGGTCCGGCGCATGGCCAGCACCTTCGGGCTGAAGCTGCTCCTGCCCATCGATGAGTATCAGAAGACGATGCGGTCGGCCAAGTACGCCATTTACTTCATCTTATTGACCTTCCTGACCTTTTTCTTCATCGAAATCCTCAACCGCAAGCGGCTGCACCCTATTCAGTACTTGCTTGTGGGAGCGGGCATTGTGTTGTTTTACATCCTGTTGTTGTCCTTCTCCGAGCACCTCAGTTTTGATACCGCCTATTGGATTGCCTGTGCGGCTATCCTTCTACTGATTACCGTTTACAGCTATTTCATGTTGCGCAACCGCAAGCTGACCGTCATGGTTTTTGGGATACTGGCTATTCTGTACGGCTTTTTCTACTCCATTCTGCAACTACAGGACTACGCCCTGCTAATGGGCAGCCTGGGCCTGCTGCTTATCCTGGCCGTCATCATGTACCTGACGCGGAATGTGGATTGGTATGGGTTGAAGCGGGAGGAGTAAGAATTTTCAATCCAAAATAGACCTGAAGAACTTGTTTTTATCAAGAATTTTTACGATTTTTATAAAAGATTTTTACTGCTAATGAAGTTGCTCAATCTATATAAAAATCAGGAGTTTGAGGCAGAGATTCTAAAAGTCATGGACGAAGACCTCAAGGAAGCCAATAAATCTAATCAGTTTGAGTTTGATTGGATAGAGGAGAAAAAGAAACAGTGTGACATTTTCAAGATAGTTATTAAAGATCAAGAGTCTAAAATACTTGGGTTAATCTCTTTAACTGACATAAATACAGAGTTTAGGATCCATATAAATTTGGTTGAGGTATCGAATGACAACAAGGGTAAGAACAAGAGAATTGATCGGATTGCAGGGTGCTTATTGGCTTTTGCATGCAAAGTTGCGTTTGAAAAAGGCTACCTGGGTTTCGCCTCTTTGGTACCCAAAACAGAGCTAGTTGGTTTATACATCAAAAAATATGGGTTCAAAAAATATGGGAGTCAATTAGCTATTGATCAACGGGATGCTATAGGCCTCATCCAAAAATACCTTTGATGAATTACAACAAAATATATCAAAAGCTAAAGAAAAAATATACCGACGATGAGATTGCTGATGCAATGCTCATCCCTGCGGATTTGACAGAAGCTGAAGAGAAACAATTAGCTGGAGAAATGAAAGCCATCAGGTTCCGGAAGCTCAGAGAGGTAACCGAAGAAGATAGAATCCTGGCTGATGTAATGAGGCTCAGATTTCAGATTGAGCATTATCTTAAGGAGGATAAATTCTCTTTTAATAAGACTTTTGGGAAGTATCTTGAAGAGTACATCCGGATCTTCAACAAGTCGCGGAAGGATATAGCAGAAGATCTGTCCATCCATTACACAAAACTGAGCAGGGTCATCAATGATAAAGAAGAGCCAAATATCGGAATGGCTTACCGGTTAGAAAAGCATTCAGGTTATTTGATTAATGCAAGATTGTGGTGGAAACTGACCATTAAGAAACAGGAGTTTATCATTGCTCAAGATGATACAACGAGAAAAGAGGAGCAAAAAAAAGTAAGCAATGCACTGAGGGCTTAGCAAACCACTTTCCAGCATACAAATGAGGGGCTGTGGTACGCCCTTCTTTTTCAAGCCCCCCACTACTGCACCCCATTATCCAGCATATAGTCGAGCTGCAGCGCGGCACTGATCAGCGCAAGATGGGTGAAAGCCTGTGGGAAGTTGCCTACCTGTTCTCCGTTCAGGGCAATCATCTCCGAGAAGAGGCCAAGGTGGTTGGCATAACCGAGCATTTTCTCGAAGTATAGCCTGGCCTTAGTAACCTGACCAGCCTTGGCCAGGTTTTCAATATACCAGAAGGAGCAGAGGGAAAAAGTGCCTTCTTCGCCTTCCAGGCCATCCCTGGCACCGGCGGTGGTGCGGTAGCGGTAGATGAGCGTATCGGCGGAAAGCTCCTCTTCAATCGCCTTAAGCGTGGATTGCCAGCGCTTCTCATAGGGGCTGAGCAGACGCACAATGGGAATGAGCAGGGCAGAGGCATCTATGACATCCGAGCCCCGGGCCTGCGTGAAAGCCTGCTTGTCCTCGTTCCAGAAGTTGTAGTAGATGTCTTCGTAAATCTCATTGCGCACCTTCCGCCACTTTTCCTTGGGTGCCGGGAACGACCGGTCGCGGGCGATGCGGATACCCCGGTCCAGCGCCACCCAGCACATGAGCTTGGAATGGAGGAACTCCTGCTCTCCGCTGCGTACTTCCCAAATGCCGTGCCCTTTGCGCTGCCAGTTGTCGCTCACGTAGTCAATAATTTCCCGGAGCTCCTGCCAAAACTCAAAGGTGATGGAATTATCGTAGCGGTTGTAGAGGTAAACGGTGTCAATCAGCTCCCCGAAAATGTCCAGTTGGTACTGTGTGGCGGCGGCATTGCCAATGCGCACGGGTTGGCTGCCCCGGTAGCCTTCGAGATGGTCCAGGCTTTCCTCCTCCAGGCTGTCCGTACCGTCTACCCGGTAGACCAGGCGCAGATTGCCGGCATGGTCGAGTTCCTTGCAGCGGTCAATAATCCAGTTGATGAAAGCCTGTGCCTCTTCCCGAAATCCCAGGCGCAAAAAGGCGTACATGGAAAAGGCCGAGTCCCGCACCCAGGTATAGCGGTAATCCCAGTTGCGTTCCCCACCGATCTCCTCGGGCAGCCCAAAAGTAGCGGCGGCTACCGTTGAGCCATAACGGTAGGAGGTGAGTAACTTGAGCGTGATCGCTGACCGTCGTATAGTGCTTTGCCAGCGCCCCTTGTAGGTGGTCTGATTGACCCACTCTTCCCAAAAAGTCATGGTCTGCTGCAGCAGCTCTTCCTGGAAAAAGCGGACCGGCCGGGAGACAGCGTCCCGGTCTTCCACTGCCTCCATCACAAAAGTGGCCTGTTCGCCTTCCTGCAATTCGAAGGTGGTGTAAACGCCATCCTCCCGGACCTCCATGGCGGTATTGCTGCGCAGGCGGACAGACAGTTGGCACACCGGATTTGACAATAGCACAGAAGTTGTCGATTCCTGCTCAATGGCCGGCGCTTCCCGCCCGTAATCGAAGCGGGGAGCGCACTTTAGGTTAAAGGTCAGTTTACCGCGGATGCAGTGCAGGGTGCGGACCAGCGCACAACCCTCTTCCTTGTTTTTTACCGGCATATAATCCGTCAGTTCCGCCATACCGGTTTCGGACAGGAAGCGGGTGAGTAATATAGCCGTATCCGGAAGGTAAAGCTGCTTGATGCGGATGTTGTCATCTGCCGGGCAAATCTGGAAACTGCCGCCTTTTTCCTTATCGAGCAGCGCTGCAAACAGGGTAGGGGAGTCAAAACGGGTAAAGGGTAAGTAGTCAATCGAGCCTTCTCTGGAAACGAGGGCTACGGTATGAAGGTTACCAATAACACCGTAGTCTGCAATGGGAAGGTAGGCTGGGTTGCGCTTTTGCTGTGTACTGTCCATACTTCACTAACGCATCCCAGCCCGATTTGCTCAAAGTGCGGTGACGGCTTCAGGTACGGGCACCGCCGATAAGGCCTGGCCGAGGTCCCGGATGAGGTCATCTGCATTTTCTACGCCCACCGATAAACGCACGAGCTGATCCCGTATGCCCATGGCTTCCCGTTCTTCTGGGGGGATACCGGCATGAGTCATGCTTGCCGGGTGCTGTGCCAGGGATTCGGTGCTGCCCAGGCTAACGGCCAGCTTCACCAGCTTCAGGTGGTTGAGAAAGGCAAAGGCTTGTTGTTCCCCGCCCACAATATCGAAGGAAAGCATAGCGCCCGGTGCTTCGCATTGGGTTTGGTACAGGCGGTAGGCTTCTCCATCTGCTTCCGTGAGCAGCCCGAGGTAATTCACGTGCTCCACTTTCGGGTGGTGGCTGAGGAAATCCGCTACTTTCTGGGCATTGGCGCACTGCTGTTCCATTCTCACCTTGAGGGTTTCCAGGCTGCGCATCAGCAGCCAGCCGGTCCAGGGGCCGGCCATATTGCCAAGGAAAGTCCGCAGAGTTTTGATGGGCATCATGACCTCCCGGCTGCCCAGGCAGGCACCGGCAATGACATCGCTATGCCCACCGATGTACTTGGTGGCAGAGTAGAGTACCAAATCGGCACCATGCTTCAGCGGATGCTGCCAGAGCGGGCCCATGTAGGTGTTGTCTACGGCCACACGAACCGGGCGGTCTTCCGTACCTAATGCATCTGCAATTTGCCGCATGCCCCGGATGTCGATCTGGGTATGGGTGGGGTTGGCAGGCGTTTCAATGTGGATCATAGCCAGACAGTCGGCCCAGCCCTCTGCCCGGGCACGGCGGATGATGGCATCAGGCGTTTCCGTAGGTTGGAAACCTTGTATCTCTACGCCCCAGCGGGTGAGGACTTCGGTAATAAAGTGGGAAGTGCCCCCGTACAGCGGCTTACTGTACAGCAATACATCGCCTGGCTTCAGAAAGGCAAGCATCGCCGTGGAAATGGCAGACATACCGCTTTCGAATACAGCACATTCTTCGGCCTCATCCCAAAGGCATAACCGGTTTTCGAGAATCTCCAGGTCGGGGTTGTTAAGCCGGCTGTAGATGAGGCCCGGCGCTTCTCCCTGATCGGGTTCCCGAAGGCCATAGGCCAGCTCGAAATAAGCTTTGCCCTCCTCTGCGCTTTTAAACACAAAGGTAGACGTCTGGAAAATGGGGCATTTGATGGCGCCTTCCGACCACTCCGGTTTGTAACCGTGGGACATCATAAGGCTTTCTGGCTTGAACTTCATAATGATCTGGTTTTCTGTGGGATGCACCCGGCACCCCCAATTTGGTTAGGTTTAAATTAATGTAAGCCGCTGCGTCTAAAGATGCAACGACATTTGTCAGCAGGGCCCCCGGATGCTGTACCTGAACGACAGGCTTAACACTGTGAATCCCCTTCCGTACAAAAATAGGGCGGTCGAGAAAGAAAACCCATAACGAGGGAAACACCGGGAAAACAACACTTTTATTACCCCGTGTAAAAGAAAAAGCCTATTTTTAGGTCGAACAACATCCCTAACGATAGAAATTTTTTCGCCAATGAAAGCTTTAGATGCGATCGACCGCCGCATTTTGACGATGCTGCAGGACAACGGCAAGGCCACCAATAAGGAAATTGCCAGTGTGCTGGGAATGAGCATTACTCCTATATATGAGCGGATCAAAAAGATGGAGGACGCCGGCTACATCAAAAAGTACACCACCGTGGTGGACAAGGATATGCTGGGGTACCACCTCATGGCGTTTTGCAATGTGCGGCTCAAAGAGCATACCAAGGAGTACCTCGAACGCTTCGAGGAACAGGTTGCCGAACTGCCGGAGGTGTCAGAATGCTATCATGTTGCGGGCAACTTTGACTACCTGCTTAAAGTGACCGTGGTGGATATGGAAGTGTACCACTTTTTCATCACGACCAAACTGGCTACCCTCGACAATATCGGCCATGTGCAAAGCTCCTTCGTCATGAAGGAAGTGAAATGGGAAATCAATGTGCCCATTGAATAGTGTCTTCCCGGACTGATCATTGAATTTGACTGCTGGCATACGGTTGAGCCGGAGCGGTATTCTTATCTTCGTCTCCGCTTTCATTGCAAATGAACCGTATGAATACCAAACAGCAAGCCAGCTTGCTCCGTACTTTTCGCAGTCTCCACCGTTACACCGGAGCGCTGCTTTTCTTTTTCTTTTTCTGGATTGCCGTTTCCGGTCTTTTCCTGGGCTGGAAAAAGCACAGCGGCGGGGCTATTCTGCCCTCCACCCAGCGCGGTACCTCTCAAAGCCTTACGGAATGGATGCCTGTAGACGAACTCGCCAACCGGGCCATAGCCGCATTGGAAGCGGCAGACCCACAGGCAGGCACTACAATTGACCGCATGGACCTGCGGCCCGGAAAGGGTGTGGTCAAGGTGCGCTTTGAAGGACATCATACCGAAGTGCAGGTGGATGGCGCCACGGGCGAAGTCCTGCAGATGGCCACCCGCCACTCCGACTGGCTGGAAGCCCTGCACGATGGTTCTATCGTTGAAGGCCCGCTCGGCATCGGAGGCGGCTACTTCAAGCTCGTCTACACCACCATTATGGCCCTGGCGCTGCTGATCTTCACAATAACCGGCTTTTGGCTCTGGTACGGGCCCAAGCGTTTGCGGGCAGCCAAACGCCACCGAAAGCCCCGGGATTAAAACACAATTGAAATAATCCGCCCTCAAATTTTCGCACTTTCCCGAAAAAGCCTATCTTTGCATTCCGTTTTAAGAAGCTAAAGTAACGAGCGCAATGAAAAATGATCTTCATCCAGATAACTACCGCATGGTAGTGTTCAAAGATTTCTCTTCCGGTGATTCTTTCATCACACGGTCTTGTGTGGCTACAAAGGATACCATCACCTGGGAAGACGGTAAAGAGTACCCACTGGCCAAGCTGGAGATTTCCGCTTATTCTCACCCATTCTTTACGGGTAAGATGAAGTTTGTGGATACTGCCGGCCGTATCGACAAGTTTAATAAGAAGTTCGCTAAGACGCGCTTCGCAAAGCAAAAAGAGCAGGAGGAGCAGGAAGACTAGTTCTTCTCAGGCGCTCGCCGCTCGCAGAGGGGTAGTTTTGCAAAATATGCAAAGCTACCCCTTCGTTTGTTATTTCTGCCTCCAAAATGGTGGAAAGCTTGGTCCGCCTCTATATATTTGCCGCATAACCCTAAGGGACGGGAACAAAATAAACTGGTCCGTTTTGGGTTTTGCGTCCCGGTTAACCTGGATGCAAAAGCCTAAAGAAAAACGGTCTGGCTTATTTCCGTCAAACTACTAAATGCCATTATGCCCAATATTATTCTCTTTGACAACGAAGTCCGTGACTGGCTCCTGCCGCTGACCTTTACCCGCCCGGTGGGAGAACTCCGCATGGGGATTCTGACCATTCGCGAAAAATGGGAACGCTGGATGGATGCCCCGGTTTCCTACATCACACAGGATTACCTGGCGGAGCGCTTCGAAATTGAGTACGGCAAAGACAATTACATCATCAATGGATCTGTACTGCCTTCGCCTCAGCTGGTCCGCCTCATTAAGCAAATGGACTACAACGAGGCTTACCTCCGGGGGGAAGAGCTCATCGTGGCCAAACTGGATGAGGAGCAGATCAGCCGCCTCATTAGTGATGACGACATCAGCGAGCTTAATGGCTTCGATCTGGAGGGGACAGAGTACCTGAAGATCGATTACCTCTGGGATATCTACCGCCATAATCAGCAGGCCATTGCCGAAGACTTTGAGCTGCTTACCAAAGGGCGCAAGTCTGCCCCCCTCAGCGCGAGCAACCGGGTGGTCGGCGATCCGGCACAGATTTTCCTGGAGGAAGGCGCTAATGTAGAGTGTGCCACCCTGAATACTGTGGACGGCCCCATTTACTTTGGAAAAGACAGCCTGGTGATGGAAGGCTGTATGATCCGGGGCGGTTTCAGCCTGGGCGAAGGCGGCATTCTGAAAATGGGCGCCAAAGTATACCGGGGCACCACCCTTGGCCCCGGTTGTAAAGGGGGAGGGGAGATCAACAACGTGGTCATGCTGGCCAACAGCAACAAAAGCCACGAAGGCTACCTCGGCAATGCCGTTCTGGGCGAATGGTGCAACATCGGTGCCGATACCAATGCTTCCAACCTCAAGAACAACTACGATGAGGTGCGGGTGTGGAGCTATGAGGAAGAGCGCTTTGTGAAAACCGGGCAGCAGTTCTGCGGGCTGTTCATGGGTGACCATTCCAAAACGGGCATCTCCACCATGCTCAATACCGGTACGGTGATTGGGGTGTGTACCAATGTATTTGGTGAGGGCTTCCCGCGTACCTTTATCCCTTCTTTTGCCTGGGGCGGCAAGCAGGGCTTTCAGACTTACCGCTCTGACAAGGCCTTCGAGACGATGGACCGGGTGATGGAGCGCCGGGGGCACACGCTTTCGGTGCAGGAGCGCCTCATTTTGCTGCGGGTCTTTGAAGACACCCGTCAGTACCGCAAATGGGAAAAAGAAGACTGATGGAGGTCCCCCGCTGGAAACGATGGCTGTCTTACCTCACGGAGGTGCATGTGGAGAGTGCGCCCAGCGAGGTCAATCCGCATCTGTATGTGAGTATGCGCAACGGCCGGTACCAGTTGTCTACCGCTAACGCCATTTACTCCTACGAGGACTTGTACACCAACTTCCTGTATGCCTTCCGGCAAATCGACTTTGCCCGCCTGCCTGGCCGGGATGTGCTGCTGCTGGGGCTGGGGCTGGGTTCAGTACCGGTGATGCTGGAGCGCGTCTTTAAGCAGGATTTCAACTACCTGGCTGTTGAGCTGGACCCTCACGTCATTTACCTCGCCAACACCTATGCGCTGAGCGGGCTGTCCTCCCCGGTCACTACCATCTGCGCCGACGCCTTTGCGTATACGCAGCAACTGGACGAAACCTTCGCCCTCATCTGCATGGATATCTTTCTGGATGACGTCATCCCCACCGCTTTCCTCACCGCCTCCTATTTGGAAACCCTGCGTGACCTGCTGCAACCGGGCGGCGTGCTCCTCTACAACTGCCTCTACCGCAACCCGGAAGATAAGCGGGATACGGAGGCCTTCTACACCAACATTTTCCAGGAGGTCTTCCCCAATGCCACTTCCCTGGATGTCCAGGGGAACTGGATTTTGGTGAGTGAAGGGGGCGTGGTGAGCCACACTTGTTAAAGTCCCACTCCGGCACATTGAAAACTCCCACTCCGGCATTATAGTATTAAATGAGCTAACCCATGCCAGTTATTTACCGCCAATCTGTACGGCTGATTTTTTCAATCCTTGGTCTCCTCCCGCAATACCTGTCCGCCCAAAACCTCGTGATTAACCCTTCCTTTGAGGAATATTTGGATTGTCCGACTGGGGTGGATTTGACGGGCACACATACCGGTATGGACCTTGTAGTGGGGTGGACGACGCCAACCGTTTCTTCGGATTACTATCATGTCTGTGGAGATGAATGGGCGGGGGTGCCTTGGAATTATGGAGGTGGATTCCAATATCCTCGTAGTGGGAATGCTTATGCAGGGTTCATTATTCAATGTGTTGGCTGTATCCCATCAACTGGAGGAGAATATATCCAAGGAATCTTGTCATCGCCATTAGAAAAGGACTCCATTTATAAAGTTGAAATGTATCTTTCTCTCAAAGAAGGTTATTATCAGGCTACTAGTGAATTTGGTATTTTGTTCACAGATACACTGTTAACTGTAGAAATGGACTCTTTTGATTATGCCAGTAAACGCCTGGTACACCTGTCCCCCGATTTAAGCAATGATCCGGACTTCTTTATTACCGATTACGAAGCCTGGACCCCCCTGCGGTGGCTGTACAAAGCCAGGGGAGGAGAGCAGTTCTTTACGATGGGGTCCTTTGCAACCGATGAGGAAGCAAATGTGGTACTTTTAGACTCCGGATCAAGTAGACAAACGTGCTACTATATCGACGATGTCCGAATAGAACACCTATCTGCTGATATCGCCAATCTTGGGCTATCTGATACGGTACTCTGTGAGCAGCCCTTCAGCACGGAGCTGTCCGTAGCGGGCCCCTACAGCAGCTACGCCTGGAGCACGGGAGACACCACAGGCAGCATCACAGTAACAGAGCCGGGCGTGTATACAGTAGAAGCCGTTTACGAGGAATTTGTCATCCGGGACACGGCTATCGTGCAGTACCTGCCAGTTGAAGAATTTAGCCTTGGGCCGGACACCACTGCCTGTCAGTCGCAATTGCCCCTGGTGCTGAGCGGCCCAGCCGGTTTGGGGCATTACAATTGGAGTACGGGCGACAGCAGTCAGCACATTCTGGTCAGTGCCCCGGGCCTTTATGCCCTGAGCTCCTCCTACGCCTGCGGCATTGGGCGCGACACGATTGAGGTAGCCATTGATACCCTGCCCGCTTTATCGCTGGGGCCGGATACTTTGCTTTGTCAGAACCTGCCATTGGAGTACACCCTGTCCGCTCCCGGCAGTTTTGATGCCTATGCCTGGAGCACAGGTGCAGCTACCCCGCAGCTACAGGTAGATACGCCTGGGCTTTATACCCTCACGGCCAGCCACTACTGCGGTATACAAGCGGATACTATTCAAATCCTGCAGCAACCCATACTAAGCCTGGGCCTGCCATCGGATACGCTGCTTTGTCCAGGAGCCCCGTTGTTGCTCGGAGGAGCGCCTGGCTTTGATGCCTATCAGTGGTCGCCCGGCCCGGCGGAGCGCAGTATAATCATTACCTCGCCCGGTCTCTACCGCCTTGATGCCAGTTATGCCTGTGGCCCTGTCAGTGCTACGGTAGAGGTCGTGCCCTGGGAGGCCATCCCACTGGGTATGCCCGGGCAGGTCAGCCTTCCTTTGGGCAGCAGCGTGCCGCTTTCAGCAGCGCCCGGCTACGCCCGCTACACCTGGTCGCCCCCCGAAGGGTTGAGCTGTTCCGATTGCCCCGCACCAGAGGTGAGCCCGGTGGTTTCCACTACTTATACCCTTCAAGCCGAAAGCCCGGCCGGCTGCCTGGCGGAGCAAACGGTAGAGGTATTTGTCACGCCCCGCCGGCGTATTTACGCGCCCACCGCCTTCAGCCCCAACGGAGATGGCCGCAATGATGTCTTTCAACTTTTTCCCGGCCCGGAAGTTATGCAAATCACCACTATGGAAGTCTATCACCGGTGGGGCGGCCTGGCCTACCGGGGTACAGCCGGCTGGGACGGCAGGGCAGAGGATGGGCAGGCTGCCGAAGCCGGCCTCTACGCCTGGCGCGCCCGTGCCCTGCTGCTCGATGGTCAGGAAGTAGAGCTGAGCGGGGAGGTGCAGTTGGTGCGGTAGGCTTTAGGGCTTTGCAATACTTTGATGAAAATGGTTAGGTACACAAAAAGTAATACCTAACAGATAGCGGAATGTTTAGCACATAAAGTTAAAACTGCCCTCCTGATTTCCAAAAAGAACGAGTAATGCATCTTTGCATTCTCTTTTCAAGGGGAAGGAGCAATTTCGGAAATCAGGAGGGCCAAAAATATAGCCATGAAACAGGACTTCAAACGCACCTTTACAGCCTTACTCCTACTGCTCAGCGCAAGTGCCCTGCACGGGCAGACCTACCTCAGTTTGCGTTTGGGAGGTGGTGTAACGGAAATAAAGGGAGGTGATTTTCACATAGCTTCTTTACCCGATTATTACGAAGTTAGAGATCGGCATCTGCCGCATTGGTCGGTGGGACTAGGCGTAGAAAAACAGGTCAGCGAAGCGCTCTTTCTTTCCTGGGCGAACAGCTATTATTTTGATCGGGTATTTGAGATGTCCGTATTTGGCCACATTGGATATAGTTTTCACCGCTTCAATAGCTGGCGTACGGATTTTGCTGTCAAGCGGTCATTTGCAGATGCATTCTTGATAGGCGCCGGGCTTGGTCTAAACTATATTCACAACCCTAGGATAAGCGTAGATGGGGAAAATTATTCGGAAGTCAGGAATTTTGAGGGCAACGCTCCTGATCATCGTTATTTCGAGTACACCTCACACCTGTCACTCGCCTACTGGTACAAAAGGTATATGGTAGAGCTGTCCTACATTCATGGCCTGGGGCTGAGGAACAGGGAGCGGGAAATGCTCCGCCCGATCAATGAGCTCAACCTCACGCTCATCCTTCAGTTCAAGGCGCCGTGGTCTGGTAAAGGGCGTAGGGGGATGGAGCTTCGGTTTTGAAGGCTTATTTTGTATAATCTTAAGGCTAGTTGGGCATATTCCAGTGTCTATACCACTTCCCTGGACGTCCACTGGAACTGGATTTTGGTGAGTGATGGGGGCGTGGTGAGCCCCACTTGTTAAAGTCCCAAGCCTGCACATCGCAAACTCCCACTCCGGCATTATAGTAATAAACGAGCTAACCCATGCCAGTTAGGTAGATGGAAGGACCGGTATCTACTTAATAAATGCTCTAAAGTTTTCTCTGTTAATCAGGAACCCTTCGGCATCATAAGCTTTAGTGAAAGTACTTGATATCTTAACCTTCTTATTTGGGTTCCATTTAAATTCGTAGGCTTTCAAATTCAGCCCTCTTTGCTCAACGTAATCAATTTCCTGCTGCTGGTTTGTTCTCCAAAAAAAAGATTTTGCAAGGGTGAATTTATATTTATTCATTTTTATTCGCTCTGAGATAAGAAAGTTCTCCCAAAGTTGTCCGACATCTGATCTTAATGCCAGGTGGTCCATGGCACCAATTACAGCATTCCGGATACCATTATCATAAAAATAGATCTTCCTCCCTTTTTTGATTTCATTTCTAACATTTCGATTAAAACTTGGTAGCCTAAACACGACATACCCTTGTTCCAATATTGTTATGTACTTCTCGATGGTGTTCCGGTCCACACCCACTAACTGGCTCAACTCATTGTAACGGACTTCACTTCCGATTTGTAGAGCCAATGCCTGAATCAGCTTATCCAATACCTGAGGTTTTCTTATTCCAGCGTAAGACAAAACATCTTTGTATAAATAACTGCTAACCAGATTTCCCAAAATTTCCGGCTCTTCATTAGGATTGTTGATTACGTCAGGGTACATGCCATATACCAATCTTCTTTCTAATTGCTGATCGGCTTCAATAAACCCTACATGATGCTCAAATTCTTCCCAGCTTATCGGAAATAGTTCGTATTCCCATTTCCTCCCGGTAAGTGGTTCATTGAGCTCATTGAACAGTGAAAAGGAAGAGGAGCCGCTAATCCATAATTGAACATCCTTTAGCTGATCAATTATTATTTTCATCGTTAGGCCTATATTGTTGATCCGCTGTGCTTCATCAATAAATACGACTTTGTGATCGCCTATAAAGGCACGGATTTGATCCGTATTTGGGGTGTCCAATAATGTTCTGATACGTGGGTCGTCACCATCAAAAAATTGATATCGCTCGTTCCTGAGCAATTTTTTGATCAATGTCGTTTTACCAACCTGCCGGGGCCCAATTATAATAATCGCCTTTCCTCTACCGGCTTTTCCGCTTATGCGTTCTGCAAGTATTCGTTCAATCATACTATAAACATAGTGAAATATGAATAGAATCTTAAAATAGTATGCTATTTTGTGATTTAGAATTTGAGGCACGATGGTATGAAGGGAATCTCTGGCGTCTAATACTGGAACTGGCATGGATGCGGAAAATGCAGGAACCTTGGGGGCAACGCTCCCCATCACCGTTATTTCGAGTACACCTCACACCTGTCGCTCGCCTACTGGTACAAAAGGTATAGGGTAGAGCTGTCCTACATTCATGGCCTGGGGCTGAGGAACAGAGAGCGGGAAATGCTCCGCCCGATCAATGAGCTCAACCTCACGCTGATACTGTCGATTAAGTGGTTTGCCACAGCAAACCTACTCAATGCTTGCCCGTATCCCTTCGCCTTTGGGCTTTGACCACCTTAAAGGCAGGAGGGTCAGCATTTACGCTGAGAAGTGGCTTGCGCTTGCCCTGATAAGCTTGACTTCATCAGCGGCCTGTCCTGACAAGCTATGCTTCGTCAGTGGCCGATGTCGCAAATCCAAGATCCCAGACGATGAATGTCTGGATCAACGACCCAGACGATGAATGTCTGGACTGTAAGCCCGACATTTATCGTTCCCCGTGCTGGCCGTCAGCGCCAGTAGGTGACCACTTCGTATTGCGTATATCCTTCAGTTCAAGGCGCCGTGGTCTGGTAAAGGGCGCAGGGGCATGGAGCTTCGGTTTTGAAGGCTTATTTTATATAATCCAAAGGCTAGTTGGGCAGGTTGCATTGCCTGACCCCACTTCCCTGGACGTCCACGGGAACTGGATTTTGGTGAGTGATGGGGGCGTGGTGGGATGAAAAGCGGTTTTTTTTTGTGCAATTACATTAGCGAGCGCTGCCTGAGCAGTGATTTGGCTATAGCTACAAGCTTGATTATTAACTCAATATCTTTTCTTCCGTTTGTAATTGCCGAAAATCTGCCCTGTCTTTTTTTGGGGAAAGTGTCACAAAAAAGTTTCCGGAGCCTTCTTATCTTTAGGGTGACAATAGGATAAGCGCTTATTCTAATCTCTCAAGTTTTAAACACTGAACAATGAACTTGCTTAATCTTTCGCGTGGCGCTGTTATTACAGAAGTCACACACACATTCCATCCGCCGAAGCCAATAGGCGAAGGAGGACACACACACACACACACACACACACACACAGCGTTCTTAAGTTTCTGCTAGCAATAGTGCTCTTGTTTATAATGACTAATGCTTCCTCTGCTCAAAGAGAGGGCGAAACAAATAGCTATAGAGCTTGGTCTACCTGTGATAGCTACAATGGATTTTTTGATAAGGAGGCATTAGAAACAATGGAGTATATTTCTGATACCATTTATCCAAGTGGCCGGATGATAATCAGAGCTGACCACTGGCACGAGCTGGGAGGCGTGGATAGCATCAGCAGTATGATGGGGCTGAATAATGATTATAGTTTTCAGCTGGTAAAAACACAAAAGAGCCGGGGCGATGATGGAATCAGTTATTACCGTTATCAACAATATTATAAGAACATTCTGGTTGAAGGGGGAGGATTCACGATTGCTGCTCTGGCTGGACCAGGTCCAGGCCCTGAAAACCCCTGTTTAGAAGTGAAAATGCTTTTTCCGTTTGTTGCAACAGAGGTACACTCGATAGACCCTATTCCATTGAGCTCGATTTCAGTGGCAAATACTCTGGGGAATTACTATGTAGCCCAACCTCAGGCAAGCCTGTCTGTTTTAGATACCAATATGAGCATCTGGCCCAATCTTCTTAATGACTGTGCTTACCATCTAGCCTGGGATGTTAACTATATTATTGATGGTGAAAGCAAAAGGGCATGGGTAGATGCCAAAAGCGGGACGGTGCTTAATGTAACCGACGGATCAATGAATTTGGTTGCTCCTATGGAAACACCCGGATATGGGCAACTTCCTGGAAACACCAATGATTTGAATGATTCGTTTGACGGATCAGCAACCCGGCTAATTAGTGAAAACCTGGATTCGGAGGTAAGAACTTATGATTTTGGTGGAAATATGCAAGAAAGACCCTTGAGCATTAATCTCAGTGAATGGCCTGACGCCTTTATACCGTCAACTAACCTCCTTCAGTGGGACGGGACTATAGCCTCTCCTCATGTTTATCAAGCTCATTTTGCAACTACGGAATGCGTAAAAATTTTCTCCTCCTCTTTAGAAATAGATTTTGGCACGGTCCGGGTTGCTGTGGATGAAAAGGAAAACGCAATAGCTTACAGTGAATCCACTGATTTTAGTGCCTTTATAGCTCTAGGCTTCCTAGGAGGGTCAACTACGGCTATATTTGATATCGTTGCCCACGAACTAGGTCATTGCTATATGTTTGGGGAGTCGCTGGAATATACAAATGCAGGAAATGAATCCCTTCACGAAGGTATCGCAGATATGTTTGGTACCTATGTCGAGTCCGTTATACAAGGCACAGTCGATTGGGTAATAGGTGATGATGAGTCGGCTGTAGCTACAGAAGTAAACAGAGACTTAGCCAACCCTGAGTTCAATTGTTTTTCGGATGTTGAAAGTTTACTTCAACCACACACGAGGTCCACCCCACTTAGCCATTGGTTTTTCTTAGCCAGTGAAGGAGACCCCGCTCTGGGCATCAACTCGCTGGGCATGGAAACGGTTTTAGGCTATATCATGGATGCCCTGGCAGCGAATTCCTCATTAAGTGATTACGGCGACCTTAAAGATGCGGTTTTAGGGGTGGTTGAATTGCAACACAGTGTATGTTCGGAAGAGTACACTTCGATCGCTAGAGCATGGAATGAAATCTGTGTGGGTAATACACCTATTTGTCCATACACTATCACTGGAAATCCTATTGTTTGTGAAGAAAACAATGTCTTGTTGTTATGTATCAATGGAGGGATACCTAATGCTACGTACAGGTGGTATATTCCTGGAGATGCGAACTGGACGGCTAACGGTCAATCTGGTACGAACTTATTTGAAGGCAATTGCTTGTACGTAACTCAATTTGATAATTACCCTTATTACCCTCAATCCTTTGAAATTGACATATATTCTCCTACAGTAGGCCCTGCGTACAATCAGTCCATCACGGTGAGGTTAATTGACTGCGACGGAGATGACCCCACTTGTTGGGAGTACTATGATAGCCTGCAGCCATTGATGCACAATGATGAAGGGCAACATGAGAGTGCTGTCGAACACCGCCTGGGTAAAACCCGGTTTACCATAGATCAAAACCTACCACAGCAATCAGTGTACTGGATTAAAGGTTACGACATCATGGGAAGGCTGGTTTATGATGGGCTCTTCAAAGATATAAGGGATGAAGGTCTCCCCAGCCGATACGGCATGCTAATGTTGCAATACTTTGACGAAAATGGAAAATGGTTAGGCACCCAAAAAGTAATGCCTAACAGATAACATAAAGTTAAAACGGCCCCTCCTGATTTCCAAAAAGAACGAGTAATGCATCTTTGCATTCTCTCTTCAAGCGGAAGAAGCAATTTCGGAAATCAGGAGGGCTAAAAAAATAAAGCCATGAACCATTACTTCAAACGCACCTTTACTGCCTTACTCCTACTGCTCAGCGCAAGTGCCCTGCACGGGCAGACCTACTTCAGCCTGCGGCTGGGAGGAGGATTGACGGATATTGAAGGAGGGGATTTCCATGTAGCAGGACCTCGTCCAGATTGGTACGATGTGGACGCACAAACCCTAAGGCACTTGTTGGTTGGTTTGAGCGTAGAACAACAAATAGGCGAAGCGCTATTCTTTTCCTGGGCGAACGGCTATTATTTTGATCGTGTATTCAGAATGCGGACAGATGGCATCGCTAGTATAAATTTTCATCGCTTTGATAGCTGGCGTACGGATTTTGCTGTTAAGCGTTCAATTGCTGATGCATTTTTGGTAGGAGCTGGACTTGGGCTGAACTACATCCATAATTCTGAGATAAGTACAGATGGAAAAGATTACTGGAAAATCACGAGTTACAATTACCGTGAAAACGCTCCTGATCATCGCTATTTCGAGTACACCTCACACCTGTCACTCGCCTACTGGTACAAAAGGTATATGGTGGAGCTTTCCTATATTCATGGACTGGGGCTGAGAAACAGAGACCGTGAAATGCTTCGCCCCATCAATGAGCTCAACCTCACGCTGATCCTTCAGTTCAAGGCGCCGTGGTCTGGCAAAGGGCGCAGGGGTATGGAGCTTCGGTTTTGAAGGCGCTTTCTTGGTTTAAACTCAGGCGACGATTTTGGAATCGTGGCCTGAGCATAAGACGTAAGGTTGTCTGTCAGGCCGCCCCCCGTATAGCTACGTGGCTAAAGTCGCCACCTGATTTGAAATGGAAAGCATCCCACGCCGATCACCTGAGTGTTCACAGAAACTGGATTTTGGTGAGTAACGGGGGCAGTAGCAGACTTCTTTTCATTGCCCCTACTGCCTTAGGCAACTGCAACAAAAACGGCAGGCTTCATAGTAAGTGGTGTCGGTTATCCTCATTACTATATGATATACCTCTTCAAAACAGCGGTAAATCCGCTGCCTTCAAAGTTTCAGAAGGGAAGAAATAAAAACCGGGCTGTTGCGCCAAATAGCAACAGCCCGGTCCCTCAAGATGTGTATCGCTACCTAGCGCACACCATGCATCAGGCGCTTGAGCAATGGATTGAGCGCCATCACCAGCAGCCCGGAGGCAATAGGGACTATGGTGAAGATCAGGAAAAACGTACTCAGAGAGTACTGCGAGACGATCGCGTCAATCTTACCGCCCATAAAGTGTGCCAGCTTATTGCCGATGGCAATGGCCAGGTACCAGATGCCAAACATAAAGGCAATCATGCGGCCCGGCACCAGCTTGCTAAGGTAGGAAAGCCCTACCGGTGACAGGCACAGCTCGCCCAAAGTATGGAACAGATAAGCCAGAATCAGCCAGATCATACTTACGGCTGCGGTCTCTGCACCCTGAGGAATGGAAAGGGAACCGAAAACCAGGAAACCAAAGCCTACGCCCAGCAGGGACAGCCCGATTCCGTACTTCACCGCCGCAGAAGGGTTGTACTTGCTTTCCCACCAGCGGGAGAACAAAGGCGCAAACATGATGATGAACAGGGAATTCAGAATGGCAAACCAGGTGGCGGGTACCTCTGTCCCTGTATTGGAAAACTCCCGCATTAGTTTGTAAATCACGATCCCCCAGATGATCACAAAGCTCAGCCCCAGGATAATATTGGAAAGCGTGATCTTCTTGTAGGTCATCCGGAAAAGGCTGTAAAGCACCCAGGTGATGATCGCCAGTGGTATGATGGTGATGATCGTATCCACGATCTTGAAAATCATGGCCGTATTGCCAGCCAGCGCACGGCTCGTATAGTCTTTGGCAAAGATGGCCATAGAACCAGCCGCCTGCTCAAAAGAAGCCCAGAAGAATACGGTGAAGAAGGCAAAAATGGCCACCGCAATCATTTTATCCCGCACCAGCGGTGTGTAACGGGTCAGACGGGAAATAAGCAGTACAAGGAAGGCAACCAGAGCCGTCAGTATCACGGAATTGGCCACAGTGCCTTCTGCTCCGCCCGGCAATATTGGCATTTCCCCGATCTTGGACAGGGGATCATTGAAAATCCAGATTACCGAGAGCACCACAAAAGCGCCGATCAGAATTTTGTCCAGCAGGGTGAAAGGGTTGAGCTTGTCGCCCTCCGGTATCTCGAGCTCTTCATCAGTAGTAGCTTCCGGCTTGTCGCCAATGCCATCAAAAATGGGCTTGGCGAAGTAGAACTGAAGCATGCCCAGAAACATAAAAATACCAGCCAGGCCAAAGCCAAAGCTCCAGGCTACCTTCTCACCCAGGTACCCGCAAAGCATTATGCCCAGAAAGGCGCCGGCATTCACACCCATGTAGAAGATGGTATAGGCGCCGTCTTTTTTCTCCGGGAAGTTTTCGTACATCTTGGAGATGATGGAGGTCATATTGGGCTTGAAGAAGCCGTTGCCAAAGATCAGAAATCCAATACCAATATAGAGGAAGAGCGGGGTCTCCACGGCCATAGAGGCGTGGCCCAGGGTCATCAGCAATGCCCCGATAACCACCGCTGAACGATAGCCGATCATCCTATCAGCAATGTATCCGCCTAGAATTGGCGTGAGGTAGACCATGAGCGCATAGGTGCCTAATAAAGAAAGGGCATCCTCCCGTTCCCATCCCCAGCCGGGGTTCTCTACATCAATAGCGCCAATGAGGAAAATGACGAGCAGGGCCCGCATACCGTAGTAGGAAAAGCGTTCCCACATCTCCGTGAAAAACAAAACGAATAGCCCCGAAGGGTGCCCGAGCACAGTTCCGTGTTTGGTCAGGCTGTTCAATGATCCGTTCGACATAAGTGTTTTGCTGTTTTTTGTTGGCCCCGAAGCAGGGCTTGCAGATTCGTAATTTGGTTAGATGACAAAGCCTCCGGCCTTTCCAAAAGAAGGCTGGAGACCAGGGTTTTTATGATTTCGGAGGGTTCAGCATAGATCCGTCATCATCCTGTGTAGGATTGTCCTCGTCAGTCTGATCAGCAATTTCGTACCCTTCCTGCTCCTCGAAGTGGGTGTCGGTGGTGTCCTCCGCGCCGTGGGTCAGTTTCTTCAGGCGCTTGAAGAAGAGCAACAGCAGCACGCCAAAGGCTGCGGTAAAGATGAAGATGCCGACAAAGGTCTTATACTCCTGCTGATTTTGAAGTTCAAAGAGTTCAATTTCGCCACTGTATTTGCTGATATCGACCTTAGCGCCACCGTCTTTCATGGCGGCTTTGGCTTCCTCATCATAGGCCATGCGCACCACTGCCGTCAGTTGAGCATCTGATGCCGCCCCTTCTTCTTGCAGGTATTCGGTCAGTAACTGCTCATTTTCGGGCGAAAGCTGCAGCAGTTCCTTTACGTCCACACCGCCCTCGCGGAGCACCACCTGCCCGCCTTCCAGGTAGGCATTGGCCGTGAACTCAAAATCATCGGCTTTCATGATGACCGTATCTGCAACCAGGTCATATTCCACCGGAGAAGCCACCAGTTCCGTACTCACGGTTTCCAGCTGAGAAGACTCCCCGATGGCACCCGCCACCTTATTGCCCAGGCCGGTGGCCGCAAAATAAACCCCCATCATAATGGAGACATACTTGACGGGCGCTACTTTCGTGATAAAGGACAAGGCAACCGGTGAAGCACAAAGCTCGCCCAGCGTATGCAGCAGGTAGGCCAGGATGAGCAGATAGAGGGCGGCTTTATCGCCGTATTGTTCCACATCCGCACTGGCTTTCGCCATAAACAGGAAGCCTGCGCCCATAATAATGGTACCCACTGCCATTTTCACCAGAGATGAACTCTCGTAGCCCTGATGCTTCCACCAAATCCAGAAGCTGCCCACCAGCGTACCGAAAATAATGATGAATAAGGCATTCACCGACTGAAATACCGATGCCGGGATTTCATACATCTCTGAGGTATACAAATCCGACCGGTAGAAGCCATAGCCTGCTAAAATGAGTGCACCAATCGGCAAAAACAGGTAGTACGTATCTTTTTTCTGCAGGTAATGGATGATGCCTAGGATCACCAAAATGCCGCCGGCTCCGTAAAACAGCAGATCAATGGTGAGGAAGTTCACCGTCCGGTCAATCTTGTTCAGCGTGTAGATATTGAGCAAACCACCCGCCTGCTCGAAGGCACCCCAGAAGACAATAATGATCAGGAAAGACAGGATCAGCACGATAAAGCGGTCTTTCTCGATACTGTTGATCTCCTTGTAGATCATCATCATCAGCCCGGCTACGATAGAAAGGAAAAGGAACAGCGCTGTGTAGAGGTAACGGTCTGTGCCTTCAAAAGCGGTAAATGCCAGAATCGAAGAGCCGAAGATAAGCCCCACTGTAATGGCCAGCTGCACCGGGCTCCTGAAGAGCTCCTGGAACAAATCGCCAAAGGAGGAATCTGCTGCTTCTCCGGCTGCTTTGGGGGCTTTGCTCGGCGGCTCGCCTACGCCTTTCAGGTATTTTTGCCCCAGCATGAAAATGACCTGCCCGAGGAGCATGCCAATACCTGCCAGTCCAAAGCCATAGTGCCAGCCGATGGTCTCGCCCACCGCACCCACAATGAGGGAGGACAGGAAGGCCCCAACGTTAATACCAATATAGAATATAGTAAAGCCCTGATCGCGCCTTTCATCACCTTGCTTGTACAAGCCGCCCACCATAGTGGAAATATTGGGCTTCAGCCCGCCTACGCCAAGAATGATGAGGGCCAGGCCCGTATAAAAAGCCCAAATAGCCTCAATAGCCAAAATACCGTGCCCGGCAACCAGCGTCAAGCCACCGTAGAGCACCGCCTTCTTTTGCCCGATAAACTTGTCGGCCAGAATACCACCGGGTATAGACATCACATACACCAGCATGGTGTACCAGCCGTAAAGGGCCAACGCCTCAGAGGACTCCCAGCCCAGGCCCGGGTTGTCTCCGGTAGCGGAGCTGATAATGTAAAGGACAAGGATGGCGCGCATGCCATAGTAGGAGAAGCGCTCCCACATTTCGGTAAAGAATAGGACGAAAAGCCCAATCGGGTGCCCAAAGAGTGAGGGCTGATTGTCAAAGTCAAAGGTGTTCGCTTTCGACATGTGTAATTGTAGTTTTAGCTAAGCCGGGGTCTTCCCGGTGTGGTTCTTCATTTCTGTTGCCCGATGAGACGGCGCTGCAAAACGAGTGTAAAATAGATACTTTTGGCTGAGCCTGCCTAATATCCCATCTATTATTTTGCAGTTCAGGCAGTTCACAGACAATCACTTTCAGCGCATTTCCCTACGGATATCGCATAAAAATAAACAGCCTTCAATAGATCAAAAAAATGAATAATCAGCTGACTTCATCTGCAGCAAAAGCCTGCCCCCCCTCTGTATGCCATGCCTCTGCATCCCATTTCTCCGCGACCTTCGCGTGCCTTTTCTCTGCGTCCCTGCGTGCACGCTCTCCACCACTCCTATTTTATGTTTCCACCAGAACTTCTTACCTTCGCATTCCAATTACCTGAAACAGGTTGCTTACCTCACCTCATTTTAATCATGATCACGTATATCAAAGGGAATATAACCCACAAAAGCCCGACCTATGTCGTAGTGGAAGCCGGTGGTATCGGTTACCATATCAACATAAGCCTGCACACCTACGCTCTTATCGAAAAGCTGGAGGCCGTCAAAATCCTGACCCATCAGCACATCAAGGAAGACAGCCACACGCTCTACGGGTTTTCCGAGTCTGTTGAGCGTAACCTGTTCCGCCACCTGATTTCCGTATCCGGTGTGGGGCCGAGCACCGCGCAGCTGATGCTCTCTTCTATGACACCAGACGAGATGCGGGCCTCTATCATTGGCGAGGACGTGGCCGGGCTCAAGCGTATCAAAGGCATTGGTGCGAAAACCGCACAGCGGATCATACTCGACCTCAAGGACAAACTCCTCAAGGACGGGGGCGACGAAAACCTGCCAGCCAATGTGCAACAGGCAGACAATACGATCCGGGAGGAGGCGTTATCAGCTTTGGTTGCGCTTCAGTTCAACCGCATTCATGCGCAAAAAGCCCTGAACAAAGTGCTGAAAGCCCAGCCCGGGATTGGGCAGGTGGAAGCCCTGATCAAGCTCGCGCTTAAGGAGCTTTCTTAGGACCATCATATGGCGAGGTGATTCTTTGAATGTTCCGTAACCAAATCTATTTTGCTTTGGTTGCCCCTGTTGAAATGCGTTACTTTGCGCCGTCTTTTAAGACAGGACAGGAGGCTTCCGGAGTTTCCCAAAAGCAGAATGTTAAAGTTATCGGGTGGGGTAAAATATACCCGCCACCTTCGTTTATAGGTGAAACACCCTGAAAATTGTGTTCGTAAAAGGATTAGGATTAACAAGATTTTAACCCTTTTGATGCCCAGACTTTTGATTTTCTACGGATTAAGCGATGCCTCGTGCAAGAATTCCATGATGTTGAATATGAATAAACTACTGATACTCGCTACGTTTTTGTGTGGGATAGCAACTATTGCTCTGGGAAGTGGCCCTCACCTCAGTGAAGACCCCTACAGCAGCAGCTACACGGTAGCTTCGGATACCATCCCGGACATCGATGAGCGCTACGGCGACTTTCTGACGAACCCGAATTCCAATCCATTTGACCTCAATGACCCCGATGCCGTTGAGCAGAGTGTGGAATTTGACCCGGCTACCGGGCAGTATATCATTACCGAAAAAATTGGCGACGACTTCTACCGCCCGCCTACCTTTATGTCCTTTGATGAGTACCTCGACTTCCGTCAAAGGCAGGATCAGCAGAATTATTTCAATGAGCTGGCGGGCATTAGTTCCACCGGGGCTACCGGGGCCCTTGACCCCATTGAGAAAATCGACGTGAAGGAAAACCTCCTGGAGCGCCTCTTCGGTGGTACAGAGGTGGACATCCGCCCGCAGGGTAATATCGACCTGACCTTCGGCGTCAATTCCAGTATCACGGAACGCCCTGACCTGCCCGAACGGCAGCGGAACCTGACCAACTTCGACTTCAACATGAATATCAACATGAACGTAGTCGGTAAAATCGGGGAAAAGCTGAACCTGACCACCACTTACAACACCAACGCCAACTTCAACTTTGACAACCAGATTAAGCTGGACTACAACTCCGATAACTTTGAAGGGGGAGAGGATGCTATCCTGCAGAAAATTGAAGCCGGTAACGTAAGCCTGCCACTCCGGGGCAACCTGATTCAGGGCGGGCAAAGCCTCTTCGGTCTGAAAACAGAACTAAAATTCGGGCACCTGCGCCTGACGCCCATTGTCTCCCAGCAGCGTTCCCAACAGGAAAATATCCAAATTGAAGGCGGTAGCCAGGTGCAGGAGTTTGAAGTCCGCGCCGATGAATACGACGAAAACCGCCACTTCCTCCTGACTTTCTACAACCGCGACAACTTCAACCGCTCTCTGCAGAACCTGCCGCAGATCAACAGCCTCTTCAAAATCAAAAAGCTTGAGGTTTGGATCACCAACGACCGCAACGAAGTAACGGATGTGCGGGATATCGTTGCCCTGGCTGACCTTGCCGAGCCGAACCGCCTGGTTAGCCCGGATAAAATTACCCAAAATCCTTCCTGGAATAAACGCGACCTGGTCAACCGGGACCTGCTCCCTGATAACTCCGCCAACGACCTCTACAGCCGTATCATCTCCCGTGGCGAACAGGTCCGGGATATCGACCGCGCGGTCTCTACCCTCAAAAACGACTTCGAGCTGCAGCAAACCCGCGATTTTGAAAAAGTAAGTGCGCGTAAGCTACAGCCTTCAGAATACACCTTCCACCCGGAGCTGGGCTTCGTCTCCGTGAATATCAATGTGCAGCCCGATCAGGTGCTGGGCGTGGCTTTCGAATATGAATACAACGGCAGCATCTTCCGGGTAGGAGAGATGTCGATCAACAACAGCACAGTTGGTACCGATACCACCGACCTGACGCCTAAGGTGCTCTTTGTGAAAATGCTCAAGAGTACCACGCAGCGGACCGACGTGCCGACCTGGGACCTGATGATGAAAAACGTGTACCCTATCGGTGCCTTTCAGGTGAATCAGGAGGACTTCCGCCTCGATATTTTCTACGATGATCCCGGCGCAGGCCAAAAGCGATTCCTGCCGGAGACCAACATCGCAGGCATTCCGCTGCTGCGCATTTTCAACCTCGATAGCCTGAATACACAAGGCGACCCGCAGCCCGACGGTATCTTTGACTTTGTGCCCGGCGTAACCATCAACCCCCGAAACGGGCGGATCATGTTCCCGGTCCTGGAGCCTTTCGGTGCTGCACTGGCCAGGCAGATTAACGACGAAGAACTCCGGCGAAAATACGTTTATGACTCCCTTTACCGGACTACCGTATTCCTGGCGCAGGAAGCCGCCGAACAGAACCGGTTTATCATCCGGGGAGAATACAAATCGAGTGTCTCCTCAGAGATATCGCTCGGTGCCTTCAATATCCCTCCGAACTCGGTGACAGTGCGCGCCGGCGGGCAGGTACTACAGGAGGGCCGGGATTATGAGGTGGACTACACCATTGGTAAGGTCCGCATCCTGAATGATGCCATCCTGCAATCGGGCGTGCCGGTGAATGTTTCCTTTGAGGACAACACCCTTTTCGGCTTCCAGCAAAAGACGATGGTCGGTTTGAGGGCCGACTATGAAATCGATGAGAACTTTAACATCGGTGCGACCTTCCTGAAGCTTTTCGAGCGGCCGTTTACCCAGAAAGTAAACGTTGGAGATGACCCCATCAACAACAATATCTACGGGATGGACCTCAACCTAAGCCGTCAGGCGCCCTGGCTGACCCGTGCAGTGGATGCCCTGCCTGGCTTGTCCACGAAGGAACCCTCCAGTATAACGGTAGCTGCTGAGGTGGCCGCTATTCAACCTGGCCATGCCCGGGCCATCAGCCTCAACCCGGTGGACGAAGGGGGCGTGGTCTACATCGATGACTTTGAAGGCAGTGGTGCAAGCTTCGACCTCCGCGCTCAGGCCAACCGTTGGTTCCTGGCCAGTGTGCCGCGGAATGACGACCCGGGCGCAGAACAGCTTCTCCCGGAAGGGCAGCTCATCAATGACTTGCGCTACGGTGCCAACCGGGCTCTGCTCAACTGGTACCGGATCGATCAGGCGGCCCGGGGTGGGAATGATAATGCGAATATTTACACCAGCCAGGTGCCTCAGCTTGAGGTGTTCCCTAACTTGCAGTTGCAGCCCAACCAGTTACCGAACGTGCAGACCTTTGACCTGCGATACTATCCTACGCTGCGGGGCCCTTACAACTTTGATGTCCCTGAAGGCTATCCCGGCTACACACGCGGGGTGGAAACCTCCAATGGGCGGGTGGAACTCAGAGACCCTCAGACCCGGTGGGCAGGTATTATGCGTGACATGACCACCAACGATTTCCAGTCTGCCAATATTGAATTCCTGGAATTCTGGATGCTGAGCCCTTTCCTGGACGAGTCCGGGCAGGGTGCTGCTTCTGACGCTGATGCCAAGCAGGGAGACCTCTATATCAACCTGGGTAACATTTCAGAGGATATCCTCCGGGACTCGCGCCTGTTTTACGAGAACGGCCTTCCCGGACCGACCAACCCCAGCCGCCCGACCAATGATACGGAATGGTCACGGGTGCCGGTATCTCAGCAGATTACCCGGGGCTTCGACATCGATGAGGCGACACGCGAGCAGCAGGACGTAGGCCTGGATGGCCTGAGCGATGCCGCTGAGCGGATCAAATACCAGGATTACATCGAGGCCATTTCGGCGACCAACCCGGTGGTGGGACAGCAGGTGGCAGAAGATCCTTCACAGGACAACTTCCGGTACTATAACGATGGGCAATGGCCCAATGAAGCGGGGGTTTACGAGCGCTACATCCAATTCAACAACCCGGACGGCAACTCCCGCTCCGCTTCCCAGAACACCGGTAACCAAAACCTCCGCCAAACCGGTACCAACATCCCGGATGCAGAGGACCTCAACCAGGACAATACCCTGAATGAATCGGAAACCTACTTCGAGTACAAGATCCCATTGCGCCGTAGCCTGGAGAACCCCGGTGAAATTGACCTTGAAGAGACACCTTATATCACCGACCGCAGGCAGGCTTCCAACGGACGGATCTGGTACCGTTTCCGCATCCCATTGACGGAGCCCGATAAGGCAGTCGGTGGCATCCGGGACTTCCGCTCTATTCAGTTTATGCGGATGTACCTGCACAATTTCAATGCGCCGGTGACGCTGCGTTTTGCCCGTCTCGAACTGGTAAGAAACCAATGGCGGCGTTACCGCCCGGACCTGTCTGAGGTAGGAGGCCCTGCCACACCGGAATGTATTGACGACGAGACCAACTTCACGGTCGATAACGTCAATATCGAGGAGAACAGCGGTCGTGAACCGTTCAACTACGTGCTGCCGGAAGGTATTCAGCGGGAACGGGCAGTAGGCGTTTTTACCAACCTGCAGAATGAGCAGTCCCTGTCGCTCAATATCGAAGACCTGTGTAACGGGGCGACCCGCTCGGTCTTCAAAGTCATCAACATGGACATGCGGGTTTACGAACGCTTCAAAATGTTCATCCACGCTGAAGAAAAGAATGGTACGGAGATTCCGGAGGGTGCTACCTCTATTTTCGTACGCCTGGGTAGTGACTTCCAGGGCAATTATTACGAATACGAAATTCCGCTGACGATGTCGGAAGTGGAGGACCTATCGGGAGCGCCAACCAGCTCTTCCTATAAAAATGCAGTTTGGCGGCCGGACAACGGGTTTGACTTCGCGCTGAAAGACTTTGTAGAGCTTAAAAAGCGGCGCAACGAGGGCGGCGTAAACCTGAGCGAGGAATATGTCGAGCAGCAGCAGGTAGGCTCTAAGATTCACCGCCTGAAAATAAGGGGCAACCCCAGTGTGGGGCAGGTGAAAGTCCTGATGGTCGGGGTGCGAAATCAGTACGACTTTGTGACGGAGGACGAGAACTTCGATCTGGAGGTCTGGATAAATGAAATGCGGCTTACCGGTCTGGATGAGCGGGGCGGTGCCGCTGCTACTGCAAGGATTGATGCTCAGTTGGCGGACTTCGGTTCGATTGCTGCAGCTGGTAACATCAGCACTATTGGCTTTGGTGCATTGGACCAGAAAGTACAGGAGCGGGCCCGGGAGCGGCTGACGGGCTATGACTTTGCGGTCAACTTCAATTTGGACAAGTTCCTGCCGGATAGCTGGGGGCTTCAGTTGCCATTCTACGCACAGTTGTCCAATACCACGAGCACACCGGAATTTGATCCTTACGATTTGGATATCCTGCTGGAAGATAAAATCAGGGATGCAGATAACCGGACCGAGCGCGATTCTATACGTGCTGCTGCCCAGGAGGTCACCACGATCAAAAGTGTGAACCTGACGAATGTCCGCAAAGAGCGGGCGAATAACAGTAAGGCAGCGATGCCGTGGGATATCTCCAACTTCAGCGCATCCTATTCCTATACGGAGTCTGAGTTTCGGGATCCGATTATTGAGTTTAACGAAGAAGAGCGGCATATGGGCTCTATCGATTATGCCTTTAGCAGGCGGACCAACTACATCGAGCCTTTTAAAGGGATACAGGGCAATGCTTTCAAGATCATTTCGGAGTTTAACTTCAACCCGTTGCCCAATGCCTTTAGCTTCAGCTCAATCATGAACCGGGTGTTCGAAACGACGAGCTACCGCTTCACGGATGTGGCACCGGAGTACCGGACTTTCTACAACAAAAGGTTTACCTGGGACCGGGATTATGACTTGCAGTGGGACCTGACGAGAGCTTTGAAGTTCAATTTCAATGCGACCAACAGTGCTGTAATTGATGAGCCCAATGAATCTTTCCTGGTTGAGACCTTCGGGTTTGAACAAGCGCGGGAGATCCGGCGGGACAGTATCTGGACGAATATCCGCAACTTCGGCCGGCCCAAGAATTATCAGCATAACTTAAGCGTGGGATATGACCTGCCCATCAAGCACCTGCCCCTTTTGCAGGGCTGGGTGACAGCAAAGGTACAGTACCAGGGCAGCTACAACTGGACTGCTGCCGCCCTGAACGTGGATAGCCTTGGTAATGTCATTCAGAATAACCAAAACCGAACGGCAGACCTCGACTTTAACCTGGAGCGGCTTTATGACAAAGTAGATTACCTGCGGAAAATCAACCGGGGCTCCAGAGGCGGAGGTGGCGCAAACCGTTCGCGCAGCCGACAGCCGAGTTCCCGTGATGATGACAAGAGCCAACAGGATGACGACGAGGATAAAAAGAAGAAACGCAATGGCCCATCGACCATCGAACGGGCATTGATCCGGCCGTTGATGCTGGTCCGGCGGGTGCGTTTTAATTATAATGAGCAGTTTTCGACTACAGTGCCGGGTTACATGCCGCAGTCCCAGATACTGGGTATGACGGATTTTGACTCTCCGGGCTGGGGCTTTGTGGCTGGACTGCAGCCAAATATCCGAAACTTAACAGACGACCAGTTGTTCAACCCCAATCCAAATAATATTGAGGGAGATTGGCTGAGGGAAAACGAGCAGTGGATTACCGGGAGTTCCTTCCTCAACCGGGAGGTTATGCAGACCTATTCGCAGCGATTTGATGCGCGGGCTACCATTGAGCCTTTCCAGGACTTCCGCATTGACCTGGAGCTCAACCGGACTTTCACAGAGAATTACTCAGAGACGTTCAAGGATACCCTCCCCGGCGATGGCGTCCGGCGGCTGGTGCATACCATTCCCTACGAAACGGGCAGCACACAAATGACCTACAATGCGCTGAGTACGCTATTCCGGGACAGCCGGGATGATATCAGCGAGCTCTTTAATACTTTCGAAGCCAACCGCGTCATTATTTCCCGTCGTTTAGGAGTGGGAAATCATCAGGATGAAAACCTTAGCGCGCTGGGTTATACCCGGGGCTATGGTAATACACAGCAGGAGGTTATTCTGCCTGCTTTCATTGCTGCTTACCGGGATGTGGACCCCAATAGTGTGCGGTTAAATATTTTTGATCAAATGCCTTCTGTCAACTGGAGGATGCAATACAATGGCTTATCCCGGATTCCATTCTTTAGGGATATCTTCCAGAACTTCTCTATCTCCCACGGGTACCGGTCCACGCTTAGCGTGAATAACTTCCGGTCGAGCCTGCCGTTCCTGGCCACCCGGGCTACCGAGCCCATAGATACCGGGACGTTCAACTTTTATCCGCGTTTGGAGATTGCCGATGTGGTCGTTCAGGAACAGTTTGCTCCGCTGATTGCATTGGATATGACTCTGCAAAATGGTATAAGCCTGAATGTGGATTACAAAAAATCCCGTACACTGGCCCTGAGTACCGTCAACTACCAGCTGAATGAAACTCAATCCGAGGAGTTTACCGTTGGGTTTGGTTACCTGATCCGTAATGTAGACATTCCGTTCCTGACAGGGAGCAATAAGAAGCGAGACCGTAAAAAGGAAGAAGAGGAGGAGCAAGACCCTAACCAGCAAAATCAAGGTAGGAATAACCGGCGAGGCGGCGGTGGCCGGGGTTTACAAGGGCAGGACCTGGATATCAACTTCGATATGTCGATCCGGGATGATATCAGCTTTGCCCACCGGTTGGATGAGGGTATTCAGGAGCCTACCCGGGGTACTTATGCCTTTTCGATATCGCCTTCAGCAGAGTATGCGATCAGTCAGCGGCTCTCACTGCGCCTGTTCTTTGATTACCGGCGTACCGTTCCGGCTATTGGCCCGGCTGCGCCGAGAACAGATGCATCAGGGGGGGTTATCGTCCGCTTCCAGTTGAATTAAGCCCATAGGGTTTTGATGAAAAAAGCAGTTGCAGTACATCCGCAACTGCTTTTTTTTATTTCTCTTCTGCAGCTGTCTCCTCACCCCAACCAAGGGCTTGCACCATTTTATCGTAGATGGCAGTATTTTCATAAATGCCCCGGAAGAGTTCTGCCCGTGGTCCATAAGCAAAAACAGGCACGAGGCTGGCGGTATGGTTGTCTGCTGTCCACCCGGCAATAAGAGAGTCCCTGGTGGAGCCCGGCTGAATGGCATAGCCTCCGGTCTCGTGGTCGGCCGTGACGACGACCAGTGTTTCTTTATTACGTTTGGCAAAAGCCAATGCTTCGCCAACTGCCTCATCAAAGTCCAGCATTTCTGTAATCATGTACTCCTGGTCATTGGCATGCCCGGCCCAGTCGATCTGAGCGCCTTCAACCATGAAAATAAAGCCCCGGCTGCTGCGCTTTTGCAAAAAGCGAGTGCCAATACGGGTAGCTGGCGGGAGGTATTTCCGCCCGGTCATATTTTTGGGTGGGTCTTCCTTAGCTGTGAAATAACCAAAACCCCGGCTAAAGTCAGGCGTGATCGTATACAGCTCCGTTTCGTAGGCATCATAGATGTTATAGCCGTTCTTTCTCATGTCGCTAATGAGGTCCCGGCCATCTGTATCCCGGTTGTTGAAATAGCGCATGCCTCCTCCCATGAAAAAATCGATCTCTTTATTCGTGAGTTGTTCTGCAATATCTTCGTACTGACTGCGCAGGGGTACGTGTGCGAAAAATCCGGCCGGTGTGGCGTGTACTATAGAGGAAGTGGTCAGCAGCCCGAGTGCGTATTCCCGCGCTTTTGCCTGCTCAAAGATATTGGAGACTACATTGCCGCTGGCATCCAACCCGAGCGCACTTTTATTAGTCTTATGCCCGGTGGCAAAAGCTGTAGCCCCGGCCGCTGAGTCTGTGATCAGGTCATCCGAAGCGTAAGTTTTCTGAAGGCCAATGATATTAAATTGCTCAATATTCAGGGGCTTTTTATGGCTGTACATGCCGGCACTGATCTGGCCAATACCCATACCGTCACCGATCAGCAAGATGATATTCCGGGCAGGTGGTTCGCGCTCCAGAAGCTCCAGGTTAAGGTTCTCCGGGCTTTTGCAGCCAAATGGCAGCAAGAGTAAAAAAAGCAGGTAGTGTAGCTGAAACTTCATGAAAATGATTTTACGCGCTGATAACAGGGCGGTCGGGTTTGCCAATTCAAATCGCGCTAAGTTACAAAACCCACTTGTTTTCAGACAAGGGTATACCGCTTGCCCGGAAGCGTTCGAACGACCCCTTTAAACTCCAGCCCCAAAAGCAGCGCTGCCAGCTCACTGTTGCTTTGTTGCGTAGCGGCCGATATCTGGTCGACCGGCAATAAATCCTGTTGTTTCAGGAGTGCGACAATGGTCTCCTCTCCGGGCGTAAGATCAGGGAAGAGTTCGCGCTGTATGCCCTGTTGAACATCTGACTTTTCCCAGCGCATCACGTAGGCAAGGTCGTCCACGCTTTCCAGTAAGTTGGCCCGGTGGCTTTTGATGAGCAGATTGCAGCCTGCTGAGGATCTGTCCCGTATCCGGCCGGGGACGGCAAAAACGTCGCGATGGTAGTCATTTGCCATCTTCGCACTAATCATAGACCCGCCCTGCCGCTGGGTCTCCACTACGATAAGAGCGTCACAAAGACCGGCAATAATGCGGTTGCGCATAGGGAATCGCTCCCGGTCGGGTTTCGTCTGACTGGGATATTCGGAGAGTAGCCCTCCGTTTTCAATCATTTCAAGAGCTGAATAGGTGTGTTGAGCCGGGTAGATGCGTTCCAGCCCGTGCGCAACGCAGCCTACTGTAGGGACTTCATTCGCAATACAGGCCCGGTGGGCGGCTATATCAATGCCAAAGGCCAGCCCGCTGACTACCGTTGCATTATAAGGTTTTAGCCCTTCCACCAGCTCTTCGCAGAAATGCACCCCCTGCGGGCTCGGCCGCCGGGTCCCGACAATCGCCACCGTACGTTTGGCATTTAGATCAGCGTTGCCTTTGTAATAAAGCAAAGGTGGGCTGTCGGGTAAATGCCTGAGCCGTTGTGGATACCCGGGGTCAGTGTAAAATAAAACCTGAATGCCATGCGCTTCAATAAAGTCCAGCTCGCGCTCTGCCATGAAAAGGGCATCTGAGTTGCGAATGTTGTGCAGGAGCTGAGCGCCGATACCCGGTACTCCCTTCAGTTCTTTTTCTGTCGCCTCGAAAACAGCTCTTGCTCCGCCACAGTAGCTCATTAGATTACGGGCTGTCACCGCACCAACTTTGGGGATGAGCGTCAAAGCGACCTGGTAGAAGATATCATCATTCATGTTAGTATAGCTGGCGCGGAGTAAACCTTCAGCTCATGAATCAAAATAGACCGGAATAACGGGTGAGAAGAACACCCTGCACAGACAAGACAGAATAGGCAGTCAGCATAAAGTGCACTCAAAAAACAATGCGCTGACTAGCCGTTAACCGAAATATTGCTGCCCGAATGGGCAGGCTCGGAGGACAATTCCGCGTTAATTTATAATTTCGCTTCAAAGATAGGCTTTTCAGATTATGGAAGCAATTTTTTGTAGCTTTTTTGTAGTTTGTAACACAAAAAGCGTTGAAAACAATCTTGTATGAGTGAGCAGTCTGGTGGTATGTTACCAAAGGTAGAGATCCTCATCATTGGGGGCTTTTTTATTTTGTTTATGATTTGGGCGGTCTCCAAATGCGCGGCTACGCAGGAGGCCTACGAGGAACAGGCACAGCAGGAAGCCATAGAGGAGGCTCAGGCGGATTCCCTGCGCGATGCCGGGCTGGTTGGCGACTATATGCCACTGGATACTACCGTAAAGCCCCTAAAGAACCCGGCACCTGAAGCAGAAAGCGTTGAGCCGGCTATTTCCACACCGCTCTATGTCATCACACCTGCGCTGAATATGCGCACCGGGCCGGGCCTCCGCTTCAAAATAATGGAACGCCTGGAGCTCTACGATGAGTTGCAGTTCCTGGGTGAGGTGACCGATACGACACAACGTATTGATCTGGGCGAAATCACAGCAGAAGAACCCTGGGTGAAAGTACGCACGCCAAGTGGTAAGGAGGGTTGGGTGTTTGGTGCCTGTATCGATTACTATAAGCACGAGCTTAAAGGAGTCGAGACGGACTAGTGGTCTGTCAAGGCTAAAACTAGGGGTTGCCTGCGGCGACTTTTGAGGCTACTCTTCGTTGGACAACCCCTTACGTAGCGCTGCTATGCGCGGGAACATCCGCCTTGATTAGCCTCAAAATTCGCTCCCACTCAACCCATAAATTAACACTTGACAGACCACTAGCGCCGCACAGGCACCTGCAACCCTCCCCATGGCTACAGCCCGTACACCCGGATTACCTCAAGTAGCTGAGCGGCAAAGTCGGGCTCTTCCGAAAATCCTTTGTCTTCCAGTGCTGCCGCCCAGCCACGTATATCATCCGTATCCAGTGTTTTCAGGTCGCTGTATGGGCCGGTGGTGATGAAAAAGCTGTGGTCCCTAAAACTGGTCCAGGCATTCTCATACTGCCTGAGACAATAGCCATCGTAAGACTTTTCTGCCCCTTTCCAGTCATCGGTGCAAGGCAACAGGAAGTGGTTGTTGCGCCCCTCTGCGGACCATGGAGCCGTCCCTGCCTGACTGTGCAGCAAAGCACTTGCCAAGGTGACAGCTGCCGGTATTCCGAACTTGCGCTCCTCGCTTTTTGCTACTTTGTCAAAGCGCTCAATGTATTGTCTAATCTGCTTCTGTCCGGTATGCTGCAGTCGCTCCAGGGCGTTGGCTTTCTTAGGGCTGCGCGCCGCAGCGGTTAGGTCAAAATGCTCTGTTTGGCTGGCAGTAGCATCAATGATGGCGTTATCCGTATACCGTTCACTTTTGACTGCTTTTTCCATTGGCAGCTCCTCAGGGCTTTGTTCCAGTTGTACCGGTGTGTTGAGGTTGAGCTTAAAGCTGAGGTCTTTTTTCAGGGCAACAAAAATCAGTAAGGCAGCAATGCTTAGCTTAAACCAGTTGCGCTGTAGATAATTTTTGATGTGTTCTGCTTGCGGGCTCATTTTTAATACATTTTGTTTCCTAAGATTGTGTTTAAAACAAAAGTAAAACAAAAAGTTTTTATTCGCAACCCCTGTAAACAATTTGTAGACTATTTTCTTCATCTGCCCCGGAATAGGTGGTTGTTTTCACCTTTGGAATCCTGCATCTTTAGTCAACCACCAAATTCAAATTGATGCAGAGCACTATTCCAATGATTAGCTTTTTGTGGACTGTATGGCTTTTGCTCAGGTACATAGCCCTTTCATCCATATCGGTCAGTTTGCGGACTTGGCAGAGGCTACCAACGTGGCAGTTATCAGCGATCCACAGGCGGGATACAATCATCAATGGAGCTACAGCCCCCGGGTGAACTTCAGGCACAGAATGAAGTTCGTAAAGCATAAAAAAAGGCTCCGGGGCATAACCCCGAAGCCTTAATTTTGTTGTTGATCCCGCCGGAGCCTTATAGCTGTGCCAGTGCCTGCTTCAGGTCCTGAATGAGGTCTTCGACATCCTCGACGCCTACGCTTAGCCGGATTAGTGAATCCGTGAGGCCTACTTTCAGGCGTTCCTCCCGCGGGATAGAAGCGTGCGTCATGGAAGCAGGGTGCCCAATGAGCGACTCCACGCCACCGAGTGATTCCGCCAGGGTGAAGATTTTGGTGTTGCTGAGCACTTTTACTGCGTGATCGAAGCGGTCATCTTTCAGATCAAAAGAGACCATGCCGCCAAAGTAGCGCATCTGCTTTTTGGCAATTTCGTGGCCCGGGTGGTCCGAAAAGCCAGGATAATAGACGTGGCCTACCTTCTCCGTTCCCTTGAGGACTTCCGCGATTTGTGCAGCATTGTGGCAAGCCCGTTCTACTCTGAGATGGAGGGTTTTGATGCCCCGTAGTACGAGGAAGCAGTCTTGAGGGCCAGGGACGGCGCCAACGGCATTCTGGAAAAAGTGGAACTGCTCCGCGAGCTCATCGCTGCCAGTGACCAAAGCGCCCAGGACCACATCAGAGTGGCCGCCCAGATACTTGGTAGCGGAGTGCAGGACAATATCAGCGCCCAAATCCAGCGGGTTTTGCAGGTATGGAGAGGCAAAGGTATTGTCTACGCAACTCAGGATGCCTTTTTCCCGGGCAATACCACAGACCGCTTCGATGTCCACGATGTTGAGCATAGGGTTGGTTGGTGTTTCCACCCAGAGAAGCCTGGTTTGATCCGAGATAGCAGCGCGCACCGCATCCAGGTCATTGAAGTCGACAAAGGTAGACTTAATGCCATAGCGCTCGTACACTTTGGTCATCAGGCGGTAGGAGCCACCGTAGAGATCGTTGGTGGAGACCACCTCATCCCCCGGATTGAGGAGTTTAAGTACGGCATCCATGGCTGCCAGGCCACTGCCGAAGCAAATACCATGCTTCCCGTTTTCCAGCGCAGCGAGGTTGTTTTCCAGTACAGTCCGGGTGGGGTTCTGAGTACGTGCGTATTCATAGCCTTTGTGGTCGCCCGGCGCGCTTTGTGCATAGGTGGACGTTTGATAGATTGGTGTCATGACGGCACCGGTCACGGGGTCCGGGTGTACGCCGGCGTGTATGGTTTTGGTTCCGAATTTCATATGTAGGGCTGTGTACTTTCGGCCCGCTTGTAGCGGGTTGTGGTTTAAGAATGAAGAAAAGGGCAATCTGATAAGTATACCAGATTGCCCTTTTAGGACACCGGAGGCGTTAGCCGCCACCCGGTGTGTTATAAGACTTAGCTGTAATTAAGCGTTAACAGCGTCAGAAATTTCTTTACCGGGCTTGAATTTCACAACGTTCTTAGCTGCAATTTTGATGGTTTCACCGGTTTGTGGGTTACGTCCGCTGCGTGCTTCGCGGTGGGAAACAGAAAAAGTACCAAAGCCAATCAGGGTAACTTTGTCACCGCCCTTCAGTGAGTCAGTGATGCCATCGAGCACTGCGTTCAGTGCATCAGTAGCCTGGGCTTTAGAAAGGTTCGCGCTATCGGCGATTTTGTTAATAAGATCTCCCTTATTCATTTCTGAATGTTTTAATTAGTTAAACTTAACGTGCGGCAAATTTATGCGCTGGAACTGTCATTACCAAGTTTTGCTACTCAAAAAAAATGCGCGAAGCCAGAATTTTCAAGGGTTTTGGACGTTTTGGATATATCTTTGGAGCGAATTACATTTGACACTTGTTTATTTTTCTCCTGATCAGAATAAAATTTGTATACATGCGCCGAAGCTTATTGTTATTAGGATTTTGTACGGTTATGGCTTTTCTGACGGTTACGACCTCTTCCTGCAACCGTAAAGCCGGGTGCCCGGCAGTGGAAAACGCTCATGTCAAACCTAACCGTAAGGGGGAGCTGCCCACACGGGGGGGCAAGTCGCAGCTTTTTCCAAAGAAGTTCTACAAAAATTAGATTTACTGCTTCCGGCGGGGGTCCAACGCATCGGTAAGCCCTTCACCCAGCAGGTTGAATACCGTGACCGTCACAAAAATTGCCAGCCCGGGGAAGATCGCCAGCCACCAGGCAGTGAATTTACTCCGGGCCAGGTTGAGCAGGGAGCCCCAGGTGACTTCTTCTGCAGCTACCCCTATGCCCAGAAAGGATAAAAAGGCTTCCATCAGTATCGCACTGGCGACTCCAAAGGCGATAGTGATGAGTACTGGCGTCAGAGCATTGGGAATGGCATGCCGGGCTATAATCCGCCATTCGCTGTAGCCCAGGGCCTGCGCGGCCTCAATGTACTCCAGGTTTCTCACCCGTAGCAGCTCCGCCCGGATGAAGCGGGCGATCCCGGTCCAGCCTATCAGACCGATAATGGCCATAATGTAAAAGACCGATTGTTCTTCAATGATGGCTACGATGCTCAAAATGAGTAGCAGCCCGGGGATAGAGTTGACCACTTCGATCAGCCGCATCACTCCGAGGTCAAGCGGAATGGTGACCGGTTGCGACCAGACTCCCTTGCCTTTCAACCACACCGCAAGCAGATTGACGAGGCCCATAATGGCGATAATGAGGACCAGGCTCTTGAATATTTCCCAACCAAAGGTGCCCTCACTTAGGGCAAAGGACCGGGCCTGAAAACCATAGAAGTAGGCCAGAAAGACCCCCAGCCCGTTCAGTACCAAACGAATCCGGCTAATGCTGAACCGCTCATCCCCAAAGTAGCCAGCCAGTGCGCCGAGGAAGATGCCGATCAGCGCGGCAATACTCATCGCTACAATACCGACCAGCATAGCCGTGCGGGTGCCGGCAATCATCCCGGCAGCCACATCTCTGCCCAGTTGGTCGGTGCCGAGCCAGTGCCGGAAGCGGGTGGAAGGCACATCCTGCTCATCGCCCGGAGCTACGTAGTTGCGGTTGTTGCGGTCCATCGTTTGAGCGGAGTAGGGTATAGGTGCCCAGATCACATAGTCGTAGTCGTGCTCATGCCAGCTGTTCTGGAAAAAACGGGCTTCCCAGCTATCCAGCCCGAGCCCAACCGCATAGGAGCGGAGTACCGGGAAGTGCGACTCCCCGTCCAGCTTGGCGTATATCGGCTTTTCATTGGCGATGAAGTCGGCAAAGAGGGCAATAAACCCTAGTACGTACAGTACCCGCAGCGACCAGACCGCCATCCGGTTTTTCCGGAACTGCTGCCGCACGATCGACCAGTAGCTCTGCGGGGGAGCCTGCTGTTGGCTGAGATGGTCAGCCAGTTCCTGTTCTTTGCGTACGCCAATCAGCATGGTTAATTCTTGTCTTTTCCGTAGGAGACCCGGGGGTCTGCCATTGCATAAAGGATATCAGCCACCAGTATACCGGTCATCGTCAGTATCGCAGCAAGCATTAATACGGTGTACACTACCGGCCAGTCGCGCTGAAAAATAGCATCAACGGTCAGTTTGCCCATACCTGGTATATTGAAAATCACCTCAATCACCACCGAGCCGGCAAACACCGCCGGGAAGATACTCGCAAACATCGTGATAATGGGAAATAAAGCGTTGCTGAACGCATGTTTCCAGATCACCGGTTGCGCATTCAGGCCTTTGGCCCAGGCGGTACGGATGTAGTCTTGCCGGATCACGTTCAACATGCCGCCCCGCACCTGACGCGAAATAAAGGCCAGCGCACCGTAGGCCAGGCAAAAAACCGGTAGCACCAGGTGTGTGCCGGCTTCCACAAACCGCTGCCAGAATGGTGCATCGGGCGGCAGGTCCCCCAGCCCCAGAGACGGAAACCAGTCCATACCGTACTCCGGCGTGGTGAAGAAAACCACCAGCATCGTGGCAATCCAGAAGTTCGGCAGCGAATACAGCACGAAGAGCAGCAAAGTCGTCACACGGTCAAACGTACTGTCTTTCCAAACGGCTGAAAACACTCCAATCGGCACCGACAAAAGGTAGGCAATAAGAATGGCCAGGAGGTTCATCGTCAGGGTCCACCGCAGCGCATCCCCCATCTTATCGGCCACAGGCCGGCTGTCAATAAAGGATTCTCCAAAGTCGAGGGTCAGAAAATCCGTAATCCAGTTGTGGTACTGATTGTCGAACCCGTACCATTTGATATCGGGGATGTAGAGTCGCCCGGGGCTGGCCTGAGCCTTAAGCTGACTATACGTTTCCTGCAGTTGGGCTACCGAAGTGCCGATGGTTGCCTGCAGGGTGCTGTCTCCGGCGGTTTGGCTGGCGGCTTTGTCGAGCAGGCTGCTGATGCGCTCGTCTTTATAAGCCAGGTACAGCTGTTTGATGAGTGGGCGCACGGCACGAACGGCTTCGGTTTTGCCCAGGAGTTGTTCGGTACCTTGGTCTGCCTTTCGTATTGCATGATAGTAGTTGGAAATGGCTTCCCAGTTACCATACTGTTGAATGAGCTTGACCAGGTTTTCCCTTTCATCGCGCTTGAAGATGCGGTAGAGGGTGTCGGGGTAGGCCGCAGAAGACAGGCTCAGGTAAAAAACAGGCTTGTCCAGCCCCAGGTATTCGGACGTTTCCCGGTACACCCGGTCTGCGTCCCTTAGCTCACGCTGCAGCCCTCCACCCATATCACGGTTGCGCTGTTCCACCGGGTCGCCAGGTGCCATCTTGCTCAGCCCAAAGGCCAGCAAAGATATGACCAGCAGGGTGGGCAGAAAAATCAACAGGCGTTTAAGCAGGTACTGCAGCATAAATGGCGGGCACCTAGCCCTCGGTTTTAAATTTTAATAATGCAGGGACGTAGCCCGGGAACACCGGTGTGATCGGGGCTTCCAACTCCTTATTAATGATAAGCCGGCCGGTTGGTACCAAAATGGGAATGATCGGCATAGACTCGTGGATTTTGGCCTGTAGGTCCATGTAGAGCTTTTTGCGCTCCTTAGGATCCAGGGTAACTTGTATACGGTCAATAAGCGCATCGGTTTCAGGAGTGGCAAAACCACTGCGGTCATCACCTTCGGAATGGTACTCCTGCTTGGGCTCCCAGGTGATGGGCTGAATGCCTTTGGCACCTGCCAGGAGCTCGAAGTCCCGGCGGCTGACATCTTCCATATTCACGTTGTGCTCCTGTGGGGTCAGGGTGATTTCGATGCCGGCTTTTTTGGCAGACTCCTGAAGCAGCAGCGCTACACTTTGAGAAACCTGCCGCCCGGCGGTGTACTTATATTCCAGCGATAATTCCGTGAGCACCCCGTCAATTTCTTTGTCCACAATACCATTATCATTGCTGTCTTCCCAACCGGCTTCGGTCAGCAGTGCCCGGGCCTTCTCCACTTCATAGGGGATAGGCTTGATATCCGGGTTGTGGTAAGAAGAGGAAGCAAGTACGGATCCAGTCGAAGGCTCTGCCAGCCCGGAGAAAGCCGTATTAATAATGCTCTCCACATCGGTGGCGTAGGCCAGTGCACGGCGTACTCTTGGATCTTCCAGTTTTGGGATTCGGGTGTTCAGGTAGACAAAGGCATGCACCAAAGATGGTGGCGTGTAGAAGTCAAATTTCTCAGCTACAAAAGCCGTCTCCTTCAGCTCATTGAACTGCTCAGGTGCAGTATTCGCCAGTACATCAAGCTGCCCGTCCTTCAGGGCGGCCACCGCTGCGGTCTGATCCTGAATGGGGCGGAAGATCATCTCCTGCGGATAGGATTCCATGACAATGCCTGCACCTTCCACCTGATCGCCCCACCAGTCCGCTTTGCGTTTGAGGACCAGCCGCTGACCGGTCTCCCAGCGCACCAGCTTGTAAGGCCCGCAGCCATTCACACCTTCCGGCTCCCGGCTGAAAAAGGGGCTGGTGAATTGCTCGGCAAATTGGTTGATCTTTTCGTTGCTTTCGGCGAGGGCTTTGGCTTTCTCGGTATCCATTAGGTCGGGCAGGGGGATGTCCGCCATCAACCCGAGGGAGTCATAATGGTGCACAGGCAGCACGGGCAAAGCCGCGCTGATTGCTTCTTCCCCAATGATATACTTTTGGTCAGAGTAAACAGTGAACCGCTTCGGGTTCTCCGCATCTATTGCCACTTCCTTGATGAAAGACAAGTAAACCCGGTAGGGCGCCGCCGGCACTTTAGGATTGAAGGTGGCTTTCATGGTGAAAAGGAAGTCCTCTGCCGTCACCGGGCTGCCATTGTCCCAAACGGCTTCCGGGCGGATTTCGAAGGTGTAGGAAACGCCGCCTGCGTAGGGGCCTTCTTCCAGAATTTTCACTTCAGGCGCGCTCACGGCGAGAGCCGGTTCCAGCTCCAGGGTAGTGGGGTTGAGCCGCTGCAAATAGGAAAAGGTGGCACCAATAATGGTATTGGAATAATTGCTCAGGGTCAGCACGGGGTTGAGCTGATCAGGCTCCGCATCCAGTTGCAGGCTTACCGATTCAGGGGCAATGCCTTGGTTCGTTTGGCCGGTATCTGATGCGGGATCGGGATCACTGCCACAGCTAGAGAAGCCAATCAATAGAGCAAACAACAAGAAACGGAGGGTAGAACGTAAAGTCATGTGGTCGGTTTTTAGATTGAATTGGGGCGAATTAAGGTAAAATAGGTAATTATTGGGGCGCTACATCCCGCAAAACAAAGTCCTGAACAAAAAAGCCAGGCCTTCGCGCGGAGGCCATCGCTTCGAATCGTTTGCTGATGGCGATGCGTTCCAGTGGCGAAAATAGGAAAATGTAAGGCTGCTCTTCGTATATCAGCTCCTGAAATTCCAGATAAAGCTCCCGGCGCTTCTGCTCGTCCAGGGTTACCTGTATCGCTTCAATGAGCCGGTCGGCTTCTTCATTGCGGAAGCTGACGCGGTTGCCGCCGGACGGGGTATCGCTTTCCGAGTGCCAGAGCTGCTTGGGGTCATCGGGTATAGGGGCTTGCCCCCAGCCGCTGGAGTAGATTTCGTAATCGCGCTTTTTGACCTGGTCGATCAGCACGGTAAATTCTTTGGGTTCGATATTAATGCTTACGCCGGCCCGTTTGGCATTGTCCTGAAAGAGGAGCGCCTGGTTGTTGGCAAATTTACTGGCTGAGCTGATGATATAGTCCAGCTCCAGTTCGGTAAGTACGCCGTTGAGGTTTTTATCTACGATACCATTGCCGTTGGTGTCTTCCCAGCCGGCTTCTGCCAGCAAGCTGCGCGCCTGTTCCGGATCAAAGGGGATGGGGGGCAGCTCGTCATGGTAATAAGGCTTGGTAGGGTGGAAGGGGCCCACAGTGCGGGTGGCCAGGCCGTTGTAAAGGGTGTTGATCAGTTCATCCACGTCAAGCAGGTGGGCCAGCGCCCGGCGTACCCTTTTGTCTGCCAGTTTTGGAGACTTATTGTTGAGCCCGATGAAGTAGTACACGAGTGCCGGCGGCGTATGCAGTTCATAACGGTCGCTTACCAGCTCATTGTCCCTGAGGCCGACAAAGTCTTCGGCATCAATCTGGCTCGTCACATCAATCTGTTCGTCCTTAAGCGCAGCCAGCATGGCGGTCTGATCGGGGATAATCGTAAAGACCAACCGCTCCGGTGCCGCGCTAAGCATAGGGTAATCCGCCTGCAGGGCATCCCCCCACCAGTCAGTTTTGCGGGACAATTCAATTTTCTGCCCGGTTTCCCAGCCTTCAAAAGTGTAAGGGCCGGAACCGGAAACGAAGCCTTTTTCCCGGGAGTACTTAGGGCTGTTGAAAGCATCTGCAAAAGCCTGCAGGCCCGGGTCGGACTCCACAAGGCGGGCTGCTGCCTCAGGGTCGGACAAGTCCGCCACACGGTATGGGCTAAGCAGGCCTTCCGGGTCGTAAATATGGGCAGGCAGTACTGTCATATTGCTGATGGCAGGCTCGCCGAGTATATATTTCTTATTGGCATAAACCGTGAACGCTTTGGGGTTGTCAGCATTGACCTCCACCTCGCTGATGAACTCCAGGTAGGCGCGGTAGTGCGCGGCATTGACTTTGGGGTTGAGAATGGCTTTGAGCGTAAAAGCGAGGTCATGCCCGGTGATCGGGCTGCCGTCATCCCAAACTGCGGCCTCATGTATTTCAAAAGTGTAGGCGACACCACCGGCGTTGGGGCCCTCATTGATTTCTTTAACCACGGGGGGCGCTTTTGCCAGCTGCGGTTCCAGCTCCAGCGTAGTGGGGTTGAAGTGGAGGAGGTTCAGAAAGAGCTGCTCGTTCACCACGCGGGCGTAAGTGCTTGCCGCAAGTATAGGGTTCAGCCGGTCGGGCTCGGCAGGAAGCCGGGCGTAGACGACATTGTCTTTGCGCTTGAAATCCACTCCGGAGGCTTGCCCGCCGGAAGCAGGCGAACTGTCCTGGCAACGCCAAAGAAAAAAGCTAAGCATCAGCAGTAGTACTGCGGGGCTGATTTTGATCATGTTTTCAGATTCGTTCAAAGGAAGAATAAACTTGGGACCTGCCCTAAATTAAAGGATTTGGTGAGTAATTTATAATTATTTTTCCGGAGGCGGCCTGGTAGGTATAACAAATTGCACAAAACAGAAAGTGATACCGTAGATTATATACGCCATATGAAGTGGCCACTAGTTACCGGGGGCAACCCTCTGCATTTAAGCGCTATGGCTGCTGGGGTAGAGCTTCCGGCTCTGCTCCAGCTTATCCAAGAGGCAAACAGCAAATGCTGCCAGGCTATCAAAAGTGCAGTTTGTTATGCACACGGCGGCTTGTTAGCGTGCCAATAGCCTTGGTGTGCTGGGGCAGCGTGGTGAACAAAACGGGTTTTTCTCAATCAGGTGTCTCAGATAAATGGTCGGTCAATTGAGGCTTGGTCCCAGGTACGCTCTGCTGACGAAACGGTCTCTACGGTTGAAGGTAAGCACCTGAAACGAGACCGGACCAGAGCCTTTTGCAAGACAATAGTCCGCGCCACAATGTTTTTTTTGAAAAAAACACTCAAAAATTTTGGAATCTCGCGGGGGGGGGGGTAAATTTACCATTGTTAGTAAACTATATAGAGTTACAGAAGCAACTAAGACTTCTGTCTCCTGTATGCACAAGGTATATTCGCGCAAGCGCTTAATCATCTATTGCACATTTTTATCTGGGGAACAAAATCGGTAAAGGGTATGGCTTCTGTCGTCAGCATGGTTTACTATGTCTGATAAATGTCTGCTCGTTCAATAAGAGATAGGATTGCCTGTTCACAGGTATAAAGCTTATCCTTTTGGCTGATGCATTTAGAAGCTGTCTTGATGGTTAGATTGGTTTGGAATAAAGCATCAATAGCGTGCCTCTGGGTACGATATTTGTTTGATCCGTTGATGCCCTACTTCGAACCTTTCTGCCAGGGCTTAGCCGTTCAAGTCTAAGATTAGGAGTTCTACGCCTGGAACCTTAATAATTGGGTTCTTACATGTATAGATATGCACCAATGGTTGGGTTGTCAAATGGTGAATTAGATTAGCATTATTTGTACGGTAATCCCGGCACAAAAATTAAGTATAAGGTTCAGCAACGGTCCTCGGTAAGGACTGAACTGTTAATGCGTCCCTGTATGCACAAGTTGGTGCATACCTGACATAATATTCGTTTTCACAGCTTCCGGCATCGTGTACCGCCGGAAGGGTAAACCCCGTTGCCCGGGTGTCAATTTCATGCTGATTCGGGCATTAAAACTTAGATTAAAATGCAAAAACATCGTGCTACTCCTTCCTGTACATTAACTACGGTATTTACCGGTACGTTTTTCAGGAAGCGGCTTGGGCAACTGGTCCTGTTGGCTGCCCTGCTTATGGTGCCTTTCCTCACCTCCGCTCAAAGCTGGGATACGGTGCGGATTGTTGATTTTTCAAACCCTTCCTTTACAGATAGCCTTACCGGAGTTCAGGGGTTTGCTCAACAAGGCTTTGGAAAGGGAAACAATGGTGCTTCCGGAAGTTACAATGACCTTTGCGCGTTTACAAGCAGCTTTAGTGCTCAGGACCGTATGCGAATGCGCGTATCCCTGCTGGCAGGTGTAACCTACCGGGTATCCCTTAATGGGAAGGTGAACAGAACCGGGCAGGCGGTCAACTTTGGGTATGTGCCAACGTCGAACCCCCAACAAGTCACCTTCATATCGCAGGGTGTACCGCTTGCCGATATCCATTATGAAGACCCCGGCGCGGCAGTAGAAAGCGATACATTTTCGGTCGCGGCTGATGGCAACTATTGGGTGGCCGTGGAGCATGGAGGTGCTAATCTCCCCGATGTATTTGCCCGGCTGGATAATTTCATGGTCGAAGCCCTGCAAGAAGCTCCAATGCCCAGTTTGTCTCTGACAGATAATGATGGCAACCTAATAACAGGCGGCATAGAGGCCGAGCCCGGCACCCCATTCATGCTATGCCTGTCGCCTGACAGTGCGCCAGCTGGGGATATGGCGTTAGCGCTTAGTATTGATGGGGACGGCTCCCCGCACTTTAGTGATTTCACAACTATGCCGCTGACCTTCCCGGCAGGAAGTACTGACAATGTGTGCTTCGAGCTGTCACCAAGCGCGGAGGCTGTCGCCGGTACATACACGTTCCAGCTCACGGATGGAAATGGTGATGAAGTGATGAGCTTTGAGGTGGTGGTGGAGCCGCCTTGTACTAGCGTCGCCGGGCCGGACCACATCATTTGCGCCGGGGAGACTGTACAATTGGGCACGGGCTGCCTGCCAGCGCCTCACCCGGTGGATGGCGTGGATTATTGTTATGCTTGGCTGCCTACAGATGGGCTGGATGACCCTGCATCTGCCATGCCTGATGCGACGCCTTCTGAGACGACTACCTATACCGTTTATGTGACTACTTCGGAGGGGGAGTTGATTGTGGAGGAGGAAGTGATGGTGACAGTTAATCAACCCTCTGATCTGACAATAACGCCCTCCGGACCTTCAATTTGTGAGGGTGGAACAGTATGGTTGGAAGCAGTTACTTGGTTAAGCACAGATGCAAATACCTATCAGTGGTCCACCGGAGAGTCAACTGCAGCTATTGAAGCAGGCCAACCGGGCACCTATACTGTAACTATTACGGATGTAATTTCCGGATGTACCGATGAAGGCAGCATTGAAGTCACGGAAGCCTCTTTCAGTGCAAGTATTTCAGCTACCAGTACGTCTGTTTGTTCGGGAGCTCCATCAGTGCTTATTGTCAATGTCGTTCCAGAGGGTAATGCTGAAGACTATGAGTTCTATTGGTCTAATGGTCTTTCTGGCAGTGAGATAAGCGAAGACAGGAGCGGAAATTATGATGTAACCGTCACTAACATAGTAACAGGATGTGAAACTACAGCAGAAATTGACTTACAAGAAATTGATGCTGTTGTCAGTATATTACCGGAGAACCCTGTGATATGCCCTGGAGGTACGGTAGAGCTATCCGTTGAAGGGCAATATTCAAATTACACATGGTCTACAGGTGCCACAGGTACGACGGAAACTTCCATTACAGTCTCAGATGTTGATGTGGCAGCCAATCCTGAATTTTCGGTTACTGTTACAGCGGCGAACGGTTGTGAAGCTGTTGCTGCTGTAGAAGTAGGGGAGGCTATGGATACCGATGATATACAAGCTTATTTCCAGGGCAAAGGCTTCTTTGCGATGGATATAGAGATAGATCCGGATGTAACCTTATCTCCCGGTGAGCCTACATCTCAGCGAACAACCACAAGTTTGTGCACTTCGGCCTGCTCTTCATCGGATGTTACATGTGTCAAGGACGATGCCGAAAAGGTGATCGCAGTTAATGATGAAGTTATAGACAATTTAGCTGGGGTTATGGACTCTTATATGTCCTACTTCAATACGATGTATGGCTACGATAAGGTCAGAACCTACATTACTAAGAACGACGATCTCTGCAGCTGCATGGATTACCTTGACTTTATAGAAGGGAAATTCGAAGGGGATGCGCCGCTCGCTTTTTGGATACATCTCTTTGAGGCAGAAGGGGATGGGCAAGATAAATTATACATACTTACTAATGTGCCGGGCTTAGACAATCATTATCCAGGAGAATCTCTGGAGGGGCATGCCGATCTGTCCTTTGCCTTAGCGCAAACAGAGATTGACGGGTGGGACGGCAATACCGGCAGCGAAGCTAACCAAGCTATTTTCGCTATTACGGACAATAGCCTAAATAACTTTATGGACCAAGGGCTGAGTGCCGCACAGCCAAGTGGCAACCTCAACCAGTTACTGTGTGACGGGTCCTCTACAGAAAGCATGGTAGCCATTTCTCCTGCTGGTATACCAATGAGTGTGCCAGATGGGTACACCACCCGATTTGTGCCTAATGACGATATGATAGGGGCTGACATACCAGAAGGAGCTTTGCTCGGGCTTACAGATTTTACAAATTATGGACAGAGTGGAGAGATTACGTACTACAGGGGTAGGGTAGATTTGAATGTACAGCTTCTAAATAATCTGCCTCCCTTGTTTGTCGGCTACCACCGGATGAACACGGTGGTAACTACCAGCAATAACCCCCAGGAAGCATTCTTTTCAGTCAGCCCTTTTGAAGAGGGTCAAACACTGGCCGTCACATTAGGAGAGCTGTCTCCACCCTGGCCAGCAAGTACGGAGACGGTGTCGTACAGTTACTTTCAATATGTAGGGGCAGAACCTGATTATATCAACAATGGGTCGGGAGTTGTTATCTCTGACTTCTTCAGCGCCCCTGCCGTGCTTAGCGGGCAATTTACTGGGCCCGCCGCCCCTAGTGTGCCGGTTAGCACATCTCCCGTTACTGCGGCAGAATTCCTTGAGGCGTTCGAGCTGCTTTCTATCGACCAGCGAGTCGCATCTTTCCGGGTCACTCGAGAGGATGGTACGTTGGACTATGTTGTTTTCACTTGCGTAGGCGGGCAGATTAAGTCTTTCATGTTCAACTGTTACACAGGGGTATATGAAGAAATTGACCTTGCCTTGAATGATGTTGTCGCACAAGGAGTACTTCAAGACATACAGGCCGTTTTAGACCCAAGCGAATGCATAAATGAAGAAGAAAGTGCTCTGGATGAGCCAGATTGCTTTGTACTGGATGAAGAAATAGCGTTGGCGCCTTCGTATGTCATCCCACCGAATACAGCAATAAGCGAGACTGCCAATTTGCAAGACTTTGCAGGTCTAGATCCTGAAACCAAAAGCATTTTCGAGCAAGCCATTACTCAGGCATCTCAAGTCTATGGCGCTAATTTCGCGTTTATCATAACAGCGGATAATAGCTATTGCCCTGATGGAGGCTGTGGCTATGACTATAGTGAAGCCCAAGAGCGTTTTCAAACTCTTGCTCTAAGTACTGCTGAGTCACACATTAAGGATGCCATTTTTCGAATTCATTATACCGAGGATAGGAGGGCTTTCTTCTGTGTCCGTTTAGCTGAGGACTTCTATACGCATACTAATGTGGGCTATGATCTGCCGGAAGAGCAAGCGCTGCTTTTGAAAAACATGTATGTCCGAAAAATCAGGGATGTGATCCGGAATGTGAGGACACCACAAACTCTAGCGGAAAACGCCAATCCGGGAGAAGAGGATAACACGCCCACCTCAAGGCCTAATTTTTTTGGATTGCGGCCTAACCTGCCTGAGTCAACTAAAAAAAATATAAATACCTATACCATTACCAGCGAGATGGCGGCTATTGCCGTAGATTTCATGGGAACCCAGCAGATTACGGATAAACTGTGGAGGGCTAATTTGCCGGCGGATGATCAGCCGCTTTATGAAGTGCCAGAAGCTTTGGTGGGAATTGGCAATGTGGTTGTCAGCGAGAATCCGTTAGTCGGTGCAGTACAATTGGGTAATTTTGCCTGGACTTTTGTGAATGATAAGCAGCTACGCGGCAATATAGTAGAGATGGTGCGGCAACCACTGAAAACCGCCAGGGCTTTTTATCAGGACAAGAGGGACACCTACGCAGGGAATGGGCCCAATGGTATAGAAGGCACCTATTACGCGGCTGGGGAAGATGGCGCATCCTTGGTGATGTTCCTGGTCGGTGGCAACATAGGCGCTATTACTAAAATAGCCGATAAAGTATCGGGGCTGCCCCGAAAAACCGAGCCTGCCGTACGGGAATGGAACGAAGACCTTGATGATATAAAGCACCACTCCGAGGTAGACTTAGATGGCATCAGCTCGGACGCTTTCTACAAATACTTCCAAGACGGCAACTTTACCGATGCTGAGATCGAAGGCTACCTGAAATTTGCAGGTGACTTCGACAACCCCATCGACCAAAGAAAGCTAAAATCGCAGCCTTCGCTGGCCGTACTTTGGAAAAAGAATAAGGACGGGGACCCTGACTTCTGTCCGTTGGGTTTTACCTCTGGCGGTACGCCCGTAGCGGTCCGGTCTACAGGCTGCAATGGTGGGATAGATTTGGAGAGCATAATCAAAAAGCTTCCGGACCCGGATACTGATGCTGGCGTTGCTTTCTGGACAAAGTACGAGGAGGTCTTCATCAACGACCACTTTGATGCAGATGGCATACTTGATTTTGATGCCACACAAAAGGTGGATGAGTTTTTGAAAGACCTGCAGAAGGAGGGGGATGGATTTTTGGACGAGTTCGTGGATGTGCCAGATTTGATGGAGGCTTGGGATGAAGCATTTAATCGTAATTTACCTGATAGTTGGAGAACCGATCGAGACTATCTGAAACCCTTCAAAAAGGCTTTAGATGAAAAACCAATTATCGACTCACACTTATCAGGTTATGTTAACTCAAGTGGAGCAGCTGTTGGGGGGCACTTATCTTCTGCAGTAGATGGTATTAATGTAAGACTTAAGTCACCACAGCCCACAGGGTTTCCAACTTATTATGCTGATGGTAGCTTAAAAGAGGCAGCTATTGACATAAAGCAAGGGAATAATTGGGTGCCAAAAACAGCTCGGTCTACTTTCTTCCCAGTAGATTGGACTAATGATCAAATTCTCAACGAAATCGCTTACATTAGATCAAAGGCAGAGAATAAGGTTACTGAACGTATATGGTATGGTAAGTCAAGTGATGGTCAACTCGATATTGAAGTTCAATATACTGGACCTTTAGATAATTTGTCTTTCAGTACTACGTTTCCTGATTTTTAATTTTAAAAATATGAAAATTAGTTTTGATGGTTTTGCGAAAACTGGTCCTCTTATCGATAAGTTATCGAAGATCAAGGTTTTAACATTAGATGATTACGGTAAGGCATATCAGCCATACATTACTTTTTTGAGTACCGCTTTAGAATTGAGGATTTTTCATGGGAACACCTCTAATTTCGAAAGTATTGTCGATTTTATCATGCATATTTTTTCTATTCCTTATGCTAGAGGAAATCACTTTGAGCTAACCGTCGATTTTTTCGAACAAGAACTTAATCTGGAGTCATTGGATTTACAAGAGTTTTTAAAATATATAAACTCAAGTGTTGAATCATTCTTTGAGGGTATGTATCCGATAAGCGGTGGGGGAGATATTTGGAAACTTTCTTTAAACATTAAAGGCTTTATTGAAGGATATAAAATTGTAACAGTAGGAAGCGATCAAATCTTTGTTTGCCGTACATCTGAGTACTATTTATATTTTTCCAGTCAGAGTATCAATTGATTTAATTGAATGTCCCAGTTGTCGGGAGGCTGTTTGAAATATAGTCTTTACCAATTGCTCTCGGGTAGAAAAAAGACGCTAGGTTTTTTACGTCTCTTAAATCTGCCCACAACATAAAAAACTTCAACCTACAGCAAGGGAGCGTCCCACTGAGTTGGCTTAGTGGACGATAGCCATTCCTTTGCCCAAACACGAGTATGATGAAATACACGATTACTACCGTCCTCTTTGTAGCCCTGCTCAGTGCGCTGCAGGCACAGATAGGGATTGAGCTCAATCTCCAGCCGGGTGATTGCTTCTGCGAAGGCACCCCACAACAGCCCTTTTCAGTCACGGCTGAGGGCAATGCCGGGCCCTTCACCTATGAGTGGTCGAGCCCTAATGGTTATTCCTCCACAGCAAAAGAGCCGGACGATATTGTGCTGGCAGGCGAGTATACGCTTGAGGTTTATAATGCTTATGCTTGTTCTTTTACGTATAGTGTGGTATTGGAGGCCTGCCCCGGTCCACAGTTTCAATTCACCCAAAATAGTTGCATTGGCGAGATCGAACTGCATATAGAAGAGGGTGCCCCTCCTTTTTCAGTGAATTGGTTCAATCATGACACAAGTGAAAGTATAGGGCAGTCAGGTACGAGTATCACAGTTGGGGATGGGGCATATTTTGCAGAAGTCACAGACGGCAATGAGTGTATCTGGCAGACTCAAGTCATTGAAATGGAATTTGACAGTGCGCCACTTGAGTTAGAAGCCATTGTTAACTCTGTGACCTGTGCCAGTGCTACAGATGGAAGTATTACCATAAATATTACTAATGGGACACCAGAATACTCCTTTAATTGGTTTCTCCTGGGGCCCAATGGTTCGCCGCTACCTATTGACGTTGCAGATCCGAGCAGCAATATTCTTGATCAGATTGGAATGGGATTGTATAATGTCATTGTTGAAGATCAAAATGGCTGTGGCGGCTTTCTGCTGGAGATTGAGGTTGGTCAGGAGCCTTTAATTGAAACCCAGCCCCCCTTCATTAACCAGACGAAAGTTTTTGCAGAGGTTCAGGGGGCACCTAAGTTGATTTATCAAGGGAACTGGCAAGACAATGGTGACGGTTGTTTTGAGTTGCAGGTACAAGAAGATTTGGACGTTGGGCAGGAAGAAATATTCGCAATTCAACAGGGAGCAGATTTAACTATTCAGGTATTTACAAATGTGCCTATGCAGTGGATGACCGTAAGTTTACCAGGAACAGCTGCATTTGAGCTTGGAGTAACTTCCTTTCCTGGAAGTGGGCAGTCTTGGACTTTTGATTTAGGCAGTGTGCCCGAAATATCTATGGGCAGCAATGGAGTAGAACAAATCCTATCATTTGCAGGAATAGACAATAGTGGTAACGCACTTCCACTTTTGAACCCGCTAGCTCTTCTTGATAATACAGACAACTGTTTTGAGCTGCCGGTTCAACAGGCTGACTGCAGCTGGGAGCCACCGTATTCAGAGGGGAATGATAATTCGCACATAGTCGTGATTCAGGGATGCAGTGGGCTTTCAGCCCCCACTAGTTCTCTATGTCCTAATATTTCAGCAGTATCAGCATGTGGCGAATCCGATGGTAGCATCGTATTCAGAGGCGGGTGTTCATTTGGAGGTGTCCTACCGTATACCTATATATGGAGCAATGGAACAACGACGTTGAATAACGATAACTTATCAGGAGGTGAGTATACTCTTTCAGTTACAGATGCCATTGGTTGCCAAGGTGCCTTTGAATATTTTGTGCCTAGCTACGGCGAGCCTTTGGTTGACCAGAGCCAAACTTCGGTTGTGAATTCTTGTTCCGGGCAGAATAATGGCCGGATAATAGTAGCCCTGTCATTAATTGATCCTGATAATAGTGGCAATGAGCCACCGATTGATGCCTCGTTTGAGTGGAGTAATGGAGTAACGGTTCAAAATGATGTATTTAGTATACAGGAGAATCTATCTCCTGGCACGTACACCGTTACTATCACTAATTTAGCTACTCAATGCTCAATTGTCGAAGACTTTACGGTACAGGAAGTTGCTAGTGATGCTCCATTGAATGTTGCGGCAGAGACGCTAGGTGATATTTGTTACGGAAGCAGTGGTGGCTCGGTAAAGCTGACTATTACCGGAGGTGTTCCTCCCTATTACAGAAACGGAGCAGAGATTTCAGGCAGCATTCTACAGATTAATCATCAGTATCCGGAGGGACAACACTGCGAAACGATTACAGACCACTGTGGGGAGTCCTATCAGGTTTGTTTTGATATAGAGGTCATTGAAAGCTCTATCTTCACCATATTCCTGGCGGATATCGACCATGTCTCTTCGAGTGGTGCAAATGATGGAAGTGCTTCTATTTCTGTCGTTCCAGATGGGGACTATAGCTATCAGTGGCTGCCTTACAGTAGCTTTTTAGGAACGAACCCTTCGGTAGACGGCTTGGAGGCCGGTAATTATACTGTACGCGTGGAGGATAATTTAAGTGGTTGCACTCAGGTTTTGGATATTCAAATCCAAGAGTGTAAGGATGTGCCTGATTTTGATGTCAACTTGTTCGGTGGATTTATTGACCCGGCAAATCAATCGGAGCCCGTTTCGTTTTATGCAAGTATTACAGAAGATGGGCAACCGCTTACGTTTGTGCCTTCAAACTATGTTATTCAATGGAGTATTAATGGAACGCCAGTTGACCATCAAGGATTTCAGTTATTTGTTTCCCCAACGCTTCTGCTGAGTGATGATGACCCGGTAGTTCAAGTTGTGGTCGATAATGGCTGTACTGTAAAGTTTGCATCAAGAGAAATATACAATTGCCAAAACGATGCGGCTGCTATAGATTTCTTTGTTGCAGAAGAAATAAAACCCTGCTCAGGCAGTTCTGAAGGAGAAATACAAATTGTTATTCCAAACATCTACCTGACTTCAACACCAGAAAACCTGTCTGTTGAAGTATTAGTAGCAGGAGTGGCTGTGCCTATAGAGCTTTTGCCCTATGCGGAGGGTACTGCGTTCACGGCTACGGTGGGTGGGCTATCTTCAGGCTCTTATGACTTCATTGTAAATGTAGGGGCTGATTGCCAGGCAACGTTTACATATGAATTAGGCGAAAGTGCGCCGGAACCTGTCTACGATCGCTATGAAAACGAACCTGCACCGGCTTGCATATATAAGCTTTTTTGTGGCGAAGGGCAAGAGGTTGGTGAGACCTCACAGGTCCCAATTCTTGACCTTGACAACGCAGAAAAGAGAAAATGTAGAGTTCCTATTGTTTGTAACAATGAAGCTACAGGATATTATAAAGAATATGAGGTTGTTACCTGCCGTGTGGCTCAATACGAGGATATCCTACAAATTATTGAAGCGAATAACCCAGGTGATTATGGCTTTTTACCAGGATATATTGATGAGCTTCAACATCATATTCAACCCGAGAAAGATTGTGCCTGGGTAAAGTTTTGTACAGGGACGTTAGAGGTTATAGCAACCTGGGGGAATTGGAATGGTAATATTGTTGATCAAGTAGTACTCCCAAATGGATGTACACGTTATCGATGCTCTGGCGGTTTTTTCGGGCTCAATAGTAGTTTTAAAGTATGCCCTAATGACAATTCAGGGTGTAATACTTTGCCATTCATATCTTTACAAGAGCCTCCACAGCCAGACTTATTTTGCCCAAATGTAGTATCTTTCAATTTATATGGATTGTTAAATGCTATGGATAACGGCTTGCTTGACGAGGATACGGAATTCTGGACTAGTACTCTGTATAATGAATTATTGAACTTTCAGCCTGAAAACCCTGACGCTGCTAAATGCATGGAAGTCGTCTTTTGCAAAGAAGGGTATGAGTTCAAGTATTTTAACACCTATTCACAGATAGAAACATTGTGCAATGATGTCAACATCCTTCAATACAATCCAACGCAAATCCCGGATACTAATCCTTTTGACGATAATGGGTCTGAAGTCACTTTTGAGCCTGTAGAGGAGATTACCTTGCCTACTTGTGAAGTCGTATCTGGCATTGTAAATGAAAACGGAGAATTGATTCAGGAGGTCATTCGATGCAGAACAGAGGAATGCGACAAGTATGAAACATCCATAGTTTTAGATGATTGCACCTCAATTCATATCATCAACTACGGTGATTTATCCGATATTTTCAATATTGATAATTTAGTGCCTTCAGACACAATGATATGTTTTATGCAGGATAATTATGGGGCAGAGCGACTTCGGTCTTTAAGTACGCTTACATTTGAAGGAATGACTATCCCGAAACCAGTACTAGATGCAAGCTTAAACAGAAGAATTTTTTATGACTTCACCCCCTTCTCTGAAGGGACTTTAAAAAGAGAGGACAATGGACTAATTACCCAAATAGAAAATTGGGATACTCATCAAAGTTTATATGTGTTTGAAGAAACCCAGGGGATATCAATATCTTATGAGGATTCCATAACTACGTGGGTCAATATCCTCAATCCAAGTATAGACTCTGCCTTAATTATAAATGAAGTGGCTCTTGCCGGGGAAGGATTCATTCAGATTACCGGAGAGTTTAAGGGAAGCCTGTCTTGGGGAGAAGAAGACCTTATCTCTTCAGAAAATATGTCTTTGTTTATTATACAACTAGACTTATTTGGGCAAGTCATCGGTCTCGACTTTGTAGAAGGCATAAATACTACCAACCGGAATGCAACTATGAGTACAGAGAGTGATGGAAGCGGAGTGTTATTGACAAAAATGGGTAGTTCCAACAGTAGCGAGGTGATTCTTAATGGTGCTGGAATTGGAAATGTTCCTTCTTTTGATGCGAATGGATTGGGGGTTATTTTATGGGACGCTGCAACGAGAGCATTCTCTACTTTAAAGTTTCTGGATATTAGTGAAACGTCTACCCTTATTGGTGCAGTTCAAAAAGAGGGCAAGACTATGCTAATGCTCAAGGGGACTCGTTCAGATGGTATATCAAGCTTTGAAAACAAGCTTCAGATACCAATGGATTCAACATCAAGTACTTTGGTTTATCTTAATACTGATGGTGAGATGCTATGGAGTAAGGATATTTTTGGAGAGGAGGTTTATAATATTGAGACGGTTTTCATGGAGAACGGTGGTGTTGCTGTTGGAATTACTTATTCCAGCACCATAGCCGTAGACGGTAATGAATTCACTTCGAATGGAGGATTAGACATTTTGATTTTGACCTTGTCATCAACCGGAGATTTATTATCATTCAATCCATATGGAAGTCAAGATAGTGAAACGATCGAAGTAATGTTCATTGATAGTGATATACTATATTTTGGTGGGCATTTTTTTGGGAGTGAAACTACACGTTATGTTGGCAATAAAATCTTTAAAGATTTTTCTCCCTATGGCCCCGAAGTGTATATGAGTGAAATATTTTTGAACCAACCACAGATGACAGCTTCAGAAAAAACAACCAAAAAGGATATATTCGTTCCTAAGACGTTGGAGAATCAACTAAACTTAACAAATGTTTATCCTAATCCTTCATCAGGGGAAATCCATTTATCCATCTTCTCCAATGAAACCCAACAACAAGTTCTATTAGAAATGACTGATATGACAGGCAGAACAGTAGAAAACTGGGGAAAGCTGCCATTAGTAAAAGGTTCAAACAACCTTAACATCACTCCCTCTCCTTTAATAGGTCCAGGAGTCTACCTACTGAAAATCATTCCTGTCAATCTACCTCAGCAAACTATCATTACTAAAATCATTAGGTTGTAATCCTATCAAAATCATTCAACATGAAATTCGTTCCTGTTCCAATTTATGTTCTCTTTCTCGGAGTGGCGCTACTGTCCAGCTGCACAGAAGACGATCCGCCCCAACTCCCGGAATTCCCCAAGGCTTACAGCCTTTCTGGTTATGAATCGGCTGACCGGGAGTATGTTTTGGTCACCGAACAGGGCTACATCCCTATCACTCCATCTGATTATTTTGTAAGCTACGTGGATACCATGCGGGCAACAGACTGGCTGCTTTTTGTAGGTGACAATTTCTTTATCCAGGAAATTGTGCTGCAAAACGAGACAGAGGCACAACTTACCTTTATGGATGACCCGACAACCGGAGCCACCACGCTTGCCGATAGCCTGAAGTATGAGGTTGCCGGTCAGGAAATCACATTTACCCGGGATGGATTTGTCATGGTTTTTGACTATAACAGCGGTGCTGACCGGATTGAAATTTGTGAGGTGACTTTCCACTTTGTGGAGGAGGAAGGCTTGAATGGGACTCCCTCCTACTTCACCGCAGGTGGTGAATTTTGCCGGACCTTCGACAGTGAAGACCTGACGACTGCGGGTATTGAGCAGAATGTACTGGAAGCAGGGGATACGCTTTGTACAGTAGTGACTAATTTCGTATTCGAACAATAAAGTGCCTATGTGACAGAATATCATGTCTATTCTTCACTATAGAGGTCGAAAGCAGGCCAAGGTTCCTAAAACTTTGGTAGCTTTTTTAGACAAAAAATCGACAGTCTCAAAAGATTAGAGGAATAGGATTCTGATACAGTAAAGTGTTTAGTGGTATACAGTTCTTTTAGAGAAATGACATCTTTAGTGAGGGATAAGATGTGTATGATTACCCCTTTATTGTGTAGCAGTTTTGCGCCAAGAGCGGATGCGGTCCTCTACGTAAGTTAGCATGTAATTTGCAGGGAATTTTACAATAGCAAGGGGAATTCTTTCCATCGGTATAAATAAATAATATGGCAGAATACTTTTCTAAAGGGGTTAAAAATTTTTTCGATTGCTGCAAGTGCTACCTCTTTCTCGGAGTAATTATTTTATTCACGATATTACGACCTGAGGTTCTTTACACACAATCCTTTTGGGTATACGATAGTGTTGATGTGGATGCAACATTAATAGATGAAAGTGTTGGGCGTTTGGGAATTGTAAATACGCAAGACTGCTCCTTCGATACTAAGGTCGTATCGGGGTTCACTTTTTCAAGAGGTTTAACATTGCTCAACAATGAGTATGACTCACTATATTTTGACCTTATCCTTTATAATTTGACTACGCCATTAATCCTTCCAGGAATTTACGCTTGGAAATCTGAAGGTACCGGAGCCAGTGAACCTTATGCTTTTGGGGTTGAGATGGATACATATAATTCACCCGTAAGAGGCATGGGTTGTGACTATGATGGCAATATATATATTGGTGGCGATTCACTTTGGATATTTGATTGGGAGACTCGAATTTTGGAAAATAAAGGCGCCTTTCCTTCAAACTTCAGAACTGGTGGAGATTTTCTCTTCCGTTATGGAGAACTGTTCATGACCACAATAGATAACGACCTTATTAAAGTTGATATAGAGGATCCTGAAAATAGCGAAATCATCTATAGTTTTCCCGAAGAACTTGCTCTAATAGAGGGGGTTGCGAACTTTCATTATACCTGTGATAGCATAGAGCATTATGTTACAACATACGATCCCAATGCTGGGACTGTTATATATAATTTGGACTTTGAGACATTCGAACTAAGCGAGATTTGTGATTTTCCAACAAGGTTTACAGATGCGGCAACTGATCAGGAATGTAGACAACCCGATTGTATATTATACACCGACCTGGACCCCGACGACAGCTCCGGTGCCTCCGGGCTGGGCTATCAGCGCACGACTTGCACCGGGCCGGTGCCGGTGGCCGATGCGGATGTGGAGGTTTTTTCGCCTTTTGTGCTGGATTCAATCCGCCTGCAGGTGCTGAGCCCGCCCGATGGAGGGGCAGAGCAGTTATCCTGCCCGGGGGCGCCCGGAGTGGAGGTAGCGGGCAACAACACCGGGAGCTTGCTTTTATCCAACAGCTATGCTTCCCTCGGTACCGATTTTGCAGCTGCGGTCCAGGCTGTGGTGTATGAAAATACCGCTGCTTTACCTACCCTGGGCAGCCGGGAAATCCTGTTGGAAATGTATTCTTCCTACTACGGGACTATGCCGAGCATCGCTACCATCACGCTCGATACCCTGAACAACCTCGCCCTTGCCGCTGATACGGCTTCTACGCGCTGCTACGGACAGGAGGACGCCTCCGTCTCCCTACAGGGCGAGAACGGCACGGGTGGGTACACCTTCACCTGGCCCGATGGTGTACAGGCTGCTGAGCGCAGTGGGCTTGGAGCGGGGAGCTACCTCATCCAAATCGGTGACGGGCAGGGGTGCAGCGGCCAGGATACACTTTGGGTACAAGCCCCCGATAGCCTTTCGGTGGGCATAACAGCAGCGGCACTGTTTGCCTGTGAGGGCAGCGGTAGCCTTACCGCCTCCGGGGCTGGGGGTACGGGGGCTTACACTTTCGCCTGGAGCAACGGGCAGTCCGGTGCCACCACAACGGGGCTTGATGCAGGCACCTACACCGTTACCCTTACCGATGCCAATGACTGTGAAGCTACAGCAGACTTTGAGCTGTTGCAAGCTGATACTTTCCTGCAAACTGATGTGGTGGAAGACTGTGCAGGCACGCCTTACACATGGCAAAACCAAACCTTCACCACCGACACCGCCCTCTGCCTCACCTACACCTCCCAGTACGGCTGCGACAGCACCCACTGCCTGGAGCTGCGCTACGAGCGTCGGGAGGGGAGCCTGCAGGCGGATATCTGCCCCGGCGGGGCCTACGCCTTCGGTGGGCAGTTGCTCACCGTGCCCGGCACCTACCGGGACACGATTAGCGACGGGCAGCCTTGCGACAGTGTGGTGGTGCTGGAACTGGGCCTTCATCCGGAGCCGGCTTTGTCCATCAGTCAGTCGGGCAGCCTCTGCAACGGCGGCAGCGCAACGCTTACGGGCAATGGCAGCGGCACCTTCATTTGGAGCGATGGCACCACAGGGCCTGCACTGAGCACCACGGCCCCCGGCACCTACGCCGTCACCCTCACCGATGCCAATGGCTGCACCGCTTCGGACAGCCTGAGCCTTTCGGAAAACAGCATAGATTTCACCTTTACGTTGGGCTATACCGGCTGCCCGGAGCCCGGAGCCGGGCAATTGCGGGTCGACAGCATCTGGGGCGGTGCGCCGCCCTACAGCTATCAGCTCAATGATGGCCCGGTACAGCCCGGCCCGGTCTTTTCCAACCTGTCTGCACAGCCTTATACGGTTACGGTAGCCGATGGCAGCGGCTGCGCCCGGGCCCGTCAGGCGGCCCTGCCGGCAGCCACACCCCTTCAGGTGAGCCTGCCCGCCGATACGAGCATCCGCCTGGGGCAGGAAGTGCGGCTGCCGGCTGCTACAAATGCCATCAGCTTTGACATCGCCTGGGACCCGCCCACGGGCTTGTCCTGCACCGATTGCCCAATGCCCCTGGCTCAGCCGCCGGCCACCACGGCCTACACCGCCACCCTGACGGACAGCCTGGGCTGCACCGCTACCGCCCGTACCACCATTTACGTGGATGCGGCTGCGCCGGCCTACCTGCCCAACGCCTTTTCGCCCAACGGTGATGGCCGCAATGACCTGCTGACGGTCTACGCCGGCACGGGCGTCGCGGAGGTTTTCCTGATGCAAGCCTACAACCGCTGGGGCGGTCTGGTCTATGAGGGGCAAAACTTCGCTCCCGGCTCGGGGGGCTGGGACGGTACGCATAAGGGTGAGGCGGCGCCTTCGGGCGTTTACCTTTGCCGCCTGCGCCTGCTGTTGCTGGATGGGCGGGAGGTGGAGATTGGGGGGGAGGTTTTGTTGGTGCGGTAGTCTCGCCCGGCGCACTCGCTGTCCGACGTAGTTTTATACGGAGTCGGTCCTTTCGCCGGGCGTGCTTGGAGACGGCACTATTTTTTTAGGGAAGGAAAAGAATAAACTTCCACCCCCGACCCCCGCCAGGACAGTAATGGCTTTGTATTGGGTAATGATTTTTTGCGGGGGACACGAGCGGTGCCGTAGGGGCAATCTCGGGTGGCGAGCAGTGCCGATCGGCTGGGCTACCGGGAGGCGGCCGCAAAGCGGCCGTTGCCTTTGGAGGACGCAGGCTGGTGCTTCTCCGTCCGACGCAGCTTTGGCGTAGTCGAAAACCTTTCCCTGGCAATCCCAGGTAGAGGCTGCACCAAGGGGCTACCCCTGAACCTTGCCTTTCAGGAATTGTTAAAAAATTACGCCAAGCCCCGCAGTGCTCGGCATGGTTTACCTTCAAAACAAAAACCAACGGATATGTCTACAGTTCTCATCGGTGGCGGTACAGGTCTAATTGGGACACGGCTCAGCGCATTGCTCAAAGCAAAAGGGTACGAGGTGATGCACCTCAGCCGGACGGCCCGGCCTGATGCTGAATTCCCCGCCTTCGAGTGGGATGTTGAAGCGGGCACGATCGACGAGGCCGCTGTGGAAAAAGCGGATTATGTGATTAATCTGGCGGGGGCAGGCATTGCCGACCGCCCCTGGACCAAAGCCCGGAAGAAGCTGATCATCAGCAGCCGTGTGCAGTCCGCAGCTTTGCTGGCTGATACCTTCCAAAAGCTGGGGCATCAGCCTAAGGCTTATCTTTCCAGTTCCGCGATTGGCTACTACGGCGACCGCGGCAACGAGTGGATGTCGGAAGATGCGGCGCCCGGCAACGGCTTCCTTTCGGAAAGTACACAGGCCTGGGAAGAAGCCATCAAGGGTGTGGCGGAAACGGGCGTGCGAACGGTTGGGCTGCGTATCGGGATTGTACTGTCTACTCAGGGCGGCGCACTGGAAAAAATGCTCATCCCTTTCCGGTTTTACACGGGGACTTACTTTGGAGACGGCGAGCAATGGTACAGCTGGATCCATATTGATGATATCGCCCGGATGTTTATTTATGCGCTGGAAACGGAGACGATATCGGGTTTCTACAACGGCGTAGCGCCCAATCCGGTGACCAACAAACGCCTGGTTACCCAAATGAAGGAAGCGCTGAACTCCCCGGCTTTGATCGTGCCGGCGCCGGCTTTTGCTATGCGCCTTGCGATGGGCGAAATGGCGGATGCCGTACTGGACAGTACCCGCGTACTGGCGGACAAGATTCAGGCTACGGGCTTCACCTTTGAATATCCGGCCATCGACAAGGCGCTGGATCAGCTGCTGGGTTAAAATTTAATATACTCCACCGGGTCTACCGGCTTGCCTTTGTGCCAAAGCTCGAAGTGCAGGTGCGGCCCGTCCGACAGGGTCCCGGTATTGCCAATAATGGCAACCGCTTCCCCGGCTTTGACAAAACTGCCCTCTTCCTTCAGCAGCACAGAGTTGTGCTTGTAGAAGGTGATGGTATTGTTGGAGTGCTGAATGCCGATGGTATTGCCGGTCTCAAGCGTCCAGTCGGAGAAAAAGATAAACCCATCCATCGCGGATTTGATCGCGGTGTTTTTGGGGGCCAGTACATCCACGCCGTAGTGTTTTTGGTCGGGCATGAAGGCGGCACTGATCTCTCCGGTAACGGGCGGGGAGAAAAACAACTGCTCCAGGGGCACATCGCCCGGAGAGAAGTTGATGGGGCGGCCACGGCGTGCCACATCTCCAATCTCTTTGAGTTCCAGTTCTTCACGTAGTTGTTCCTCCGCCTCTGAGCGTTCCACCTCCTGCAGGGAGTCCATATTTACTTCTGGGCCAGCTTTTTGCTCAGCCTGTTCGGCGGTTTCCACATCTCCCACGAGCACTTTGCGGATATTTTCAGAATAGGCCCGCTGGGCGGCGAGCTGTTGTTCCAGCGACTGTACCTCATCGTATAGTTTTTCCACCTGCCGGCGGGCTTTGTCGCCTTCGCCGTAGCCGGGCACGTACTGGCGCAGCGGGGTAAAGGCAATGGCTGTCACCACCAGAAAAGCCACCAAGACCAGAATGGTGCTGGCTGCAACGTACACATTGAGCAGGGTAAGCCGGTACGAGCCTACTTCTTCGAAGGTCTCGTTGTTCATGATTATGAAACGGTACGTATGCTGCAGGTTCTGCTTTGTCCGTTTCCACCACGCTTTGAATTTATCTTCGTTCGGAGCCATGTGTGTTTGTTGTTTCTTGCATCCGCCTGAATAACGCTGCCAGGCTGCTAAAATTTGACGCAGACCCACTCAAAAGGTTTGTAGTCTGTTAATAATAAAATAATTTTGGCATTTGGCGTTTATTATACAGTTCCGGGTTCGCAAAGTTAGGCAGTGTCCACAGCGCCCGGAAGTAATTCGGCCTTTTTCTTTACAATTTGGCGCCCCGGCAGGCGCATTCGGAAAATAACAGGACTTTGAAACAGATCAACAAAATACTTTGGGTATTCCTGAGCATGGCGGTACTGGCAGCTTGTACCACCACCAAGAGCCGCAGCGATATGTCGGCGCTCAGCGAAGCCTACCACAATACAACGGCACATTATAATGGTTATTTCAATGCGGATGAGCTGATCATGCTCAGCCGGGCGTTGCTGGAACAGTCGCATACGGATAACTACACAAAGCTGCTGCCCATTTACAAACACCTGGCTGTGGAAGATGCCACCGTGGTTGCACAAGACCTCGATATCGCCATGGAAAAGGTGACCGTGGTAGTCAACCTGCACCCCTACAGCAAGTGGGTGGATGATTCTTACCTGGTCTTCGGCAAAGCCCAGTACTACAAGCGCGACTACGAAGCTGCAGAGGCGACCTTCCGCTTCTTTTCCAATGAGTTTAGCCCCGAGGAGATGCGCAAAAAGGAGAAAAAAGCCGACGCCGCTAAAAAAGCCAGCAAGAAGAAAAAGAAAAAGAAGAAGCGCAAAAAGTCCCGCAGCAAGAAAAACAAGATGAGCAAGAAAAAGGCGCGGGCATTGAAAAAGTACAATAAGGCTGTTCGCAAAGCCCGTAAATCCGGCGGGCAGGCACCGGAAAAGCCGGCTATCCTTCAAAGTGGCAAAGACCAGGAAATGGCAGATGCCAAAGAGGAAAAGCGAAAGGAAAATGAAGCCGCCCTGGAGGAAGAAAATGCAGCGAACGATGATCCGAAGAAAAATCCGCTGAAGCATCAGCTGGCCTATCAGGAGGGCATGTTGTATTATGCCAAAACCCTTATTGAACGCGACAAGTTTGACGGCGCAGAACGGGTGATTCGGGAGCTGGAACAGGACCCGGGGACCTTCGCGGAGACCAAAGCCGAGTTGGCTGTTATCAAAGCGCACCTCTATATCTCGGAGGAGGCTTACGTAGATGCCCTGCCTGCTTTGGAGAACGCCATAGAAATGACGGACGATAAGACCCTCAAAGCCCGCTACGCCTTCATCATGGCACAAATCTATCAGAAGCTGGGCAACAGCCGTGGCGCTTATGCCGGGTTCGAGCAGGCCCTGAATTATCGGCCGGACTACGTGATGGCGTTCAACTGCAAACTGAATATGGCGCAGAACGCCTGGGCAAGCGGCACCGGAAGCGCACGGGAAGCACGCGCCAGCCTCGAAAAGCTGCTCAGAGAAGAGAAAAATGCCGAGTTTAAAGATCAAATTTACTTTGCGCTGGCAATGATTGCGTTCAAGGAAGGCGATCAGGCGGAAGGGGTGCGCAACTTGCAGCTGTCCCTGCAGCATGATTCGGGCAATCAGGGGCAGAAAGCCGAAGCCTACGTGACACTGGCCGACTTCTACTATGAGGGAGAGTCCTATGTGAAAGCCAAAAATTACTACGACAGCACTCTCATGGTAATGACGGAACAGGACGAGCGCTACAAGCGGGTCAAAGGCATGGCCAGCAGCCTCACAGATATCGCCAAAAACCTGGAAATCATCGCCCTGCAGGACAGTCTCCTGACCATCAGTCAGATGACGCCGGCCGAGCAGGAAGCCCTGGCACTGGAAATTAAGAAAAAACAAGACGAGGCCCGCCGTAAGCAATTGATCGCGCAGGCCAATCAACAAGCCAATCAGCGTTTTGGCAACCTCAATAACCGGGTGAATGCGTCTGCAAGCCTGGGCAGCGAAGAGAGTTCCTTTTTTGCCTACGACGACCGCAGGCAGAAGCGGGGCATCCGGGATTTTCAACGGGTTTGGGGCACCCGCCCGCTGGAGGACAACTGGCGGCGCTCAGCAGCAAGCTCCAACGACATTATCGAGGAAATCGGCTCCGATGACGGTAGCGATATACTGACGGACGAGGAGATCGAAAAACTCCTGGGCGCAGTCCCTAAAACTGAAGGCGATATCGCAGCGGCTGAAATTCAGCTGCAGGAAGCCATGTCCAAACTGGGCGCCCTGTACCGGGAACGCCTCGAAAACTACGATCAGGCCGTGGCCGTACTGGAGGGGCTCAACGAGCGCTTCCCTGGCAATACCTACGAGCTGGATTCCTGGTATCAGCTCTATCTGGCGTACACGGATATGGGCAACAACGAGAAAGCAAGGTATTATGCCGATAAGATTTTGGAGAAATACCCGAATACCGCCTATGCGCTAATCATTAAAAATCCAAACTACGCTGAGGAGCTCGTGAAGGAAGAACGGGAGCTCAACCGCTACTACGATGAGACCTATGCCGCCTTTACTTCCGGTAACTATCGCCTGGCATTTGACCGCAGTCAGCAGGCTAAGGATAAATTTGGGGCAGCTAATCCGTTTCAGCCCAAGTTTGCCCTGCTTTCAGCCATGAGCACCGGCAATATGGAAGGTAAGGAAGCCTACGTGGAAGCGCTGCGCAAAGTCGTGGCCCGCTACCCTGACACGGAAGAGCAACTGCGTGCCCGTGAAATCTTGCGCCTCCTGGGCGAGACGACTACGAGCCTGCCTGCCGGCGCAAAAGAGGAAATCGAAGCCTTTACACAGGAAGACGACAAGCTGCACTACACCATTATCGCCTTCAAAGATAAAGAAGTGAGCCTGACAGATGCTAAAGTGAAGGTATCAGACTACAATGAGAAGTATCATAAGCTCGACCGTATCCGGATATCCAATATTTATCTGGGCACAACAGCCGATGACCGTATTCCCATCCTCGTGTTGCGCCGCTTTAAGGATAAGCAGGATGCGATGAAGTACTATAATGGCGTACAGCGCAATAAGAGTGAATTTGTTGATGGAGGGGTGGAGTTTGAGCTCTTCCCCGTCACACAGAACAACTACCGCGAAATCCTCAAGCAGCGTAAAATCGACGGGTACCGGTTGTTTTTCCAGCAGTATTACCTCAACTAGCGCGTCAGCCCGATTCCGATACCCGGATCATCCCGGCTTCTGTATATTGATCAGGAGCCGGGATTTTTTTCAAGAATCCCGGGAAGAAATTTTTTGTTTCAAACAATAACTTTAAATTAGCGAGCCGAATACTATGAGAAAAACGTATGCTGCTCAACGCCCATACCTACTACAGCCTCCGGTATGGCACCCTGCCACCGCCCGCCCTGACTGAACGCGCTGCACAGTTGGGCTACACGGCTATGGCACTCACGGACATCAACAATACCAGCTGCTCATATGAGTTTGTCCGCTGCTGCGAAAAAGCCGGCATTAAACCTGTTTTGGGGCTGGAGTTCCGTAAAGAAGGGCGCTGCCTGTACATCGGTCTGGCCCGCAACCGGGAGGGGCTTCGTGAGCTCAATCAGTTCCTGAGTGAAGCCTCAATTGAGGGTCGGCCGCTGCCCGAAGTGGCTCCGCCCATGCAGCATGCTTACATCATCTATCCCCGCCTGGTCAAGCCCATTCAGGCGTTCCGGGAGGAAGAGTTCCTGGGGGTCCGCCCGGAGCACGTAGCCCGGCTTTTTGGGCACGAACTGCTGCAGTATAAAAACAAATTGGTGGCCCTCAGCCCGGTCTTTTTTGCAGACAACGAAGGGTTTGAGCTCCACCGCCTGCTGCGGGCGATCGATGAGAATACCCTGCTGAACAAGCTGACGCCCAGGCAAACGGTCAAGGCTTCTGAGCGCCTGATGCCGCCCGAGCAGCTCCGTGCCTTCTACAAAACACAGCCCTACCTGATTGAGAACGCCGAACGCCTGCTCCAATCCTGCGAAGCAAACCTGCGCCCCGGGCTACACCTCAACCGCCAAACCTTTACCGGGAGCAAAGCAGGTGATTTTAAACTACTCGAGAAGCTGGCCCTGAATGGGTGCGAACGCCGCTATGCCCACCTGGGTACGGACACCCCGGCCTACCGCAGTACGCTGGAGCGGGTCAGGCGGGAGCTAAAAGTGATTGAGCAGCAGGACTTTTGTGCTTACTTTCTCATCACCTGGGATATTGTGCGTTACGCTGCTTCAGCCGGATACCACCACGTGGGGCGGGGGAGCGGGGCGAACTCCATTGTAGCCTATTGCCTGCGGATTACCGACGTAGACCCCATGGAGCTGGGGCTGTACTTTGAGCGCTTTATCAACCCGCACCGCACCTCGCCCCCGGATTTCGATATCGACTTTTCCTGGGATGAACGGGATGATGTGACGGACTACATTTTTAAGCGCTACGGACGGGACTACACGGCCCTGCTGGCGACTTACTCCACGTTCAAAGGGCGCTCTATTGTGCGCGAACTGGGCAAAGTATATGGCTTGCCAAAGGCAGAGATCGACAAAATCGTAGCTGCGCCCTTCGAGCCGGAGGAGCATCATGAGCTGGCAGGCAAAATCGTCCACTACGGCCGTAAGCTGGAAGGCTTCCCCAACCACCTGTCGATTCACGCCGGGGGCATTGTGATTTCGGAAGAGCCGATTTATTATCAGACCGCACTGCAATTGATGCCAAAAGGCTTTCCAATCACCCATTTTGATATGTACCACGGCGAAGACCTGGGCTTCCATAAGTTTGATGTGCTCAGTCAGCGGGGGCTCGGGCATATCAAGGATGCGGTAGACCTGATTAAGCAAAACCGGGAGCAGGCGGTGGACATTCACGACATCCCCCGCCTCAAGTCAGATGAGCGGGTGAAGGCGCAGCTCCGTTCCGGGGACTGCATGGGCTGTTTTTACATTGAATCGCCGGCCATGCGGGGCTTGCTTAAGAAGCTGCAGTGCGACAACTACGTGCACCTGGTGGCTGCCAGTTCCATCATCCGGCCGGGTGTAGCCAAGTCGGGCATGATGAAGGAGTACATCCGCCGTTTTCACAACCCCAACAGTTTTGAGTACCTGCACCCGGTGTTTGAAGAACAACTGGGTGAAACCTTCGGCGTGATGGTCTACCAGGAGGATGTCATGAAAATCGTGCACCACTTTGCCGGGCTGGGGCTGGACGAAAGCGATGTGCTGCGCCGTATTATGAGTGGCAAGAAGTCTAAAGGCGACACCTTTGAGCGCCTGCAGCGAAAGTACTTCGGGAACTGCCGGGCGAGGGGGCATCCGGAAGACCTGGCCAAAGAAGTGTGGCGGCAGGTGGAAAGTTTTTCCGGGTATTCTTTCTGCAAAGCTCACTCTGCCAGTTTTGCGGTCGAGAGTTTTCAAAGCCTGTACCTGAAAGCCTACTTCCCCCTGGAGTTCATTGTGGCGGTGATCAATAATTTCGGAGGCTTCTACCGCTCGGAGTACTACTTCCACGAAGCGCGGCGCTGTGGCGGGCAGGTGCATGCCCCCTGCGTCAACCACAGTCAGTACCTGACCACGCTGGAAGGGGAGGATATCTACATCGGTTTCGTCCACCTCCACCAAATGGAGCAGCAGGTGGCCCACCGCATCGTACATCAGCGGGCGCAGGGCGGTGCTTTCCGCAGCCTGTCTGACTTTCTCAATCGGGTGGAAATTGGTAAGGAGCAGGTCGACTTGCTCATCCGCATCGGTGCCTTCCGTTTTACCGGGCAAACCAAACAGGAGCTGATGTGGGAACGGGTAGCACTGTTTCAGCCACCGGGGCAGGAGCGCCATACCATGAGCCTTTTCCCGCAGGAATACGAAGAGGTGGAGGCCACCGCCCGTCAGTTTCTGTCTGGAGGCGAAGCAGGTGCCCCTGAGCCTTATGCCGATGCAATAGACGAGTTGGAGCTCCTTGGTTTTCCCCTGTGCCCGCCCTTCTACTTGCTTGACAGGCAGGTTTTCACAGATACCATTTCCCAGTCGGCCCGCCTGGGGGAGCTGGAAGGGCGGATCGTCCGGATACTGGGGTACTACGTTTGCAAAAAAGACGTACGCACCAGCAAGGGCAAACTGATGGCTTTCGGATGCTGGATTGGGCAGGACGGGCACTTCTTTGATACCGTCCACTTTCCACCCACCCTCAAGCGATCGCCCTTTCGGGGCAAAGGCGTCTACAAAATCGAGGGCAGGGTAGTCCTTGAGTTTGGCTTTCCGAGTCTGGAGGTGGTCCGGATGTCCTTTCTGGGCTGGGGCAATGCTGTGGTGGAGTAAGGGGTTAAACCTTACACCAAAGGCTGTCTACAAAGTAGCCCTGATCATCAGTGAAGTGCTGTTCAACCTGGAACCCTGCTTCCCGGGCCAGGCTTTCAATTTCCGGCAGGCTGTACTTTTGGCTCAGCTCTACATTGATGGCCTCCCAGGCATCAAAGTGGAAAGACCGGTTGAGGGCTTTGATGAAAACGTGCTGTGCCTTCTCACTCACCAAAAAGCTGCGCGTGGCTCCGGTTACCGGGTCGTAAGACTCCCAGTGCCGGAAGTCCTGCACATTGAAATTGGCACCCAGTTCCCGGTTCATGCGCTCCAGAAGATTGAGGTTGAAGGCAGCGGTGATCCCGGCCGGGTCATTGTAAGCACGGAGAATGACGTCGGGGTCTTTCTTCAGGTCAAAGCCAATGAGCAGCTTGTCGCCGGGGTTGAGCTCCTCTTGCAGGTGTCGCAGGAAAGCAGCGGCTCTTTCTTGCGGGTAGTTGCCGATATTGGCGCCCAGGAAAAGGACAACTTTAGGCGTGGCATCCGTCTCCTTTACTTCGTGCAGCACTTTGAAGTAATCGCCAGGCAAGGGGTGCACCTTGAGTTCAGGCAGTTCTTCACGCAGGCGCTGTTCGAGCTCCAGCAATACATTTGGCGAAATATCCACCGGCTGATACTCGAAGTCAACTGATTGTTCCATGAAGTGGCGGAGCAGTACCCGGGTTTTGTACCCGTCGCCGGCCCCCAGCTCCAGCAGATGGAAGTTTTCGAGCCCGATAGCATTAAGGATTTGTGCTTTCTGCTGCTCGAAGATATCCAGCTCGCAGTTCATCAGGTAGTATTCCGGCATGTGCATGATGCGCTGGAATAGCTGATCGCCCTGCTCATCGTAAAAATACATGGAGGGCAGCTGTTTAGGTGTTTTCGATAGCCCGTGAAGCACATCTCGGGCGAATGCAGAAAGTTCAGCCGTAGTGATTGCTGTGGAAGCAGTATTAGAAGACATAGGTCCGGTTTTTTGAGGTTTTGGTGTTATTTAGCCAGGCGCAGCCCGGTGAATTGCCAGCGTTCCTGCGGATAGAAGAAATTGCGGTAGCTCATCCGGATGTGCGAGCGCGGGGTAGCGCAGGAGCCGCCCCGGAGTACCATCTGATTGACCATAAACTTACCGTTGTACTCGCCCAGCGCGCCTTTGAAGCGTGGGTAGTTGGGGTAGGGGAGGTAGGCACTGCCGGTCCACTCCCAGGTGTTGCCCAGCATCTGAAAATCCTGGCTATTGACCGGGGCAGTAGGGTGGAAACGCTCTGATTCCACAAAGTTAGCTGCTTCCGGAATGCCCTGGCAGAGTATGCGGCAGGCGGCTTCCCACTCTTGCTCTGTAGGCAGGCGCATGCCTTTCCAGTTGGCAAAGGCATCTGCTTCGTAGTAGTTGATATGCGTGACTGGTGCATTAGGGTCCACCGGTTGCAGCCCCTGCATGGTGTAATGCCACCAATCGCCCGCTTGTTCGTACCAGTAGAGGGGGGCTTTGACCTCCTGTTCCTGTACCCAGCTCCAGCCATCGTCCAGCCAGTACCCGAATTGCTCGTATCCGCCATCGGCCATGAAAGCCATGTACTCTCCGTTGGTAATCAGCCGGTTAGCGATGGCGAAGTCGTGCAGGTAGGTTTTGTGCGCGCCCTGCTCATTGTCCCAGGAGAACCCTTCTCCCTGATGCCCGATGGTGTAGATGCCTTCCTTTACCTGAGTGAAAGACAGTGGCGCAGGCTCAGGAGAGGTTACGGCTGTATAGTCTGTCTGATAAGGCTCATGCATGGGGTTGTGCCCCAGGATGTATTTGATGTCCGTGACGAGCAATTCCTGGTGCTGTTGTTCGTGTTGCAACCCCACCTCCAGCAGCAGGGCCAGGTCTTCGGGCAGGCCATCTTGTGCATATTGTTCGAGAAAGCGGGACATATGCTCGTCCACATATTCGCGGTAAGCCCTGATGGTCTCCAAAGAGGGGCGGGTCAGATTACCGCGCTTATCGCGCAAAATCCGTGGGCCCTGGCTTTGGTAATAGCTGTTAAAGCAATAGTTCAGCGCTTCATTGAACCGTTGGTAGCCCTCCATTTGCTCCGCCAGGATGAAGTTCTCAAAAAACCAGGTGGTATGGCCAAGGTGCCACTTGGGCGGGCTGACAAATGGTACGGGTTGCGCCACATAGTCCTCTGTTTGTAGAGGCGCACAGATATTAAAGCTTTGCCGGCGAATAGACTGGTACCGGTCGAGGAGGGTGCCTGCTGAGGCAGGTGTCGCGTGCAAGGTCATAAAATTTGTTGAGTTGGGTACGCATTTGTAAATGCGAAAAGCGGCGGTTTGTTTGCAGGTCCTGCCTGCGGATTGGTACGAAAACCGGGATAAATGGTAAATATCGCGGTGGAAGCCAGAAAAGAAAAAGGCCCACCACTCCGAAGAGGTGCGAACCTTCTTTCCGTCTCGGGGAAAAATTCAGCTGTAATTTAAGCTTTTACAGCGGTTTCTTCAAGTATTTCTAGAGATGCTTCGATGCCCTCTTTCAAAAACTGATCTGTAAGTTCGTACTGCGCAGTGCCTTCCTTGAGCTTGGCAATGGCAGAAGCCTTCAGAATGGCTCCTTTCCAGTCCGTGTCGGTTTTCCATGCGCCACCCTCAGGAAGACTGGGCAGGCTATCATAACTGATGTTGTCTTTCTTTGCCCAGTGATTTACATAAAAATAGGGCTCGTCGCACAGATTATCGGCTGGTGCAAAACCAATGCCCACTGTTTTTTCCGGATTGCTGGTGTCATCGAACCTGACAGTAATCAGGCTGGCGGTATCAAAATGATGGGGCCAGGTAGCCACCTCGCTGGCATATTCGTACATCTTGGCGATTTCGCGGAGTACCAGGCTGGCGTTATGCCGGTACTTGGCAAGTTCTCTGTGGTCATCTGGCGCTGTCATAAGGAAAGGAGCTCCTTTGTCCAGGTCATGTTCTGGCAATTGATAGTGGTCGATAGGCTGTACATCTTCCCCACTCAGTCCCATTGCTCGCGCCTGCGTGCGCACAAAGCTAAGGGCGGTGCTTTTGGTTTGCCCGGACAGCGGGAAAACGCCCATAGTGTTTTCATTTTCGTTGATCATGCGCAGCTCGAACTTGTCATAAACGAGCGCCAAACGGACACGCCGCTTCAGGTTGACTTCCTGTGAAGCCAGGGCTTTGATATCGGGCACCCAGTTCAGGCTGGATTGGGAGTCATCAGAGGCTTTAGGGATCAGGCTGTTGCCAAAAGCTGCAACGCATTGTGATGCATGATGAAGCTGCTGCATCGCATTCACGAGGTTTTTTGGCGTCTCATTCGTTAGTTTTTTCCAGTTGTTAATCAATGCCATATAGTTTATTTTTTCTATTATTTTTAACACAGGGAAAGGGCTTTGGGTTTATTTTATGCACAAAATGAATCATAATGGTCTGGTTTTTGGCAAATTGATGTGCTTTTTATTAGCAAAGTTGTATAAATTGACATCCATCACTTTTCCTGATATCAGCAGGGGAGCTATGGTTATCCGAAGGCAAAAGCGGCTGAAGCAGCCCTGCAGGCCATCAAAGCCTACCGGGATGATCACCCGAGTGCCTTACAGGAAGTCTTGCTGGTGTGCTTCGATGAGGAAAACCACACCTTATATTGCCGCTTGCTTAACGCCTGACCTCAGCCCTTTTACTGGGAGGGCCTTCCCGGTGCGTACGGCTGATGCCCGTAACGATATAGGTATAGGTATGCCCCGGTTCTGCAGTGTTGTCCATAAATTTGTACCGCCGTTTGCCTGTCCCAAAATGAGTAAGGTGCAAAATGTGCTCCGGTTGGTCTAAGTTTACTGGCTGATTGCCCTTGAAACGGTACACCACATAATAGTGCGGACGGTTTTTGCGGTCTCCTTTTCCAAATTTCCACTTGAGCAACGTTCCGTCCCGCCGGGTTTTGGCTTTCCGGAGCCGGGGGGCAGCGGGTACCGGGCCTTCTTTATGCTGATGTGCAGGCAGCAGGGCAGGAGTGGCAAAAGTGGCCTGCAGGCTGTCACGCACCCCCAGGTCACCATAGAGAGTGGATGCAGCACGGAAGAAAATGCCACCATCAATATCGGGGTTGCTTCGGCCCAGTTGGATCTGCCGGGGCAACTCATCCGGTAAGAGCCACTGCTCCATGTTATCACGCCCCACTTTATAGGCTGCATAGCCAACATAAAGCTTGGCTTTTCCTTTGTGCCGGCTCCACCAGCGCTGCAGCTCAGCGTGGTCTGCAACCTCGAAGCCAATATGCCAGTAGAGCTGTGGTACCAGATAATCGATCCAACCTTCCTCCGCCCAGCGCAGCGCATCTGCATAAAGTGCATCATAGGCACCGATGCTGGCCTGAGTGGCAGAGCCTCTGGGGTCTTCTGCCCGATTGCGCCATACCCCAAATGGGCTGACCCCAAATTCTGCGTGGGGGGCATGCTTTTCGAGCGTGGAGTCGACCATCTCAATCAGCCGGTTAACACTATAGCGCCGCCAGTCAGCGATCGTGTCGAATTGAGCTCTGCCATATTGCTCGAAGGCCAGGCTGTCGGGGAATGGCGTGCCCGCCACCGGGTAGGGATAGAAGTAGTCATCAAAGTGGATGCCGTCAATATCATACCGGCCGGCGATTTCAGCAACCACGGCACTTAGGTGCTGCCTAACCTGCGGCAGCCCCGGATTGAGGTAGTAGCGGTTGCCGTAAGGTACGACCCAGTCGCGGTGCTGATAGAACACCTGATTGGGCGACAGTTGGGCGGTGTCGAGGTTCATGCTCACCCGGTAAGGGTTGAGCCAGGCGTGGAAATCCATACCCCGCTCGTGCGCTTCCTCTATCATAAACTTAAGGACATCGTACTCCGGGCTGGGCGGCAGGCCCTGCTTGCCAGTCAGGTAGGCCGACCATGGGGCATATGCAGAAGGGTAGAAGGCATCTGCTGCCGGGCGCACCTGAGCAACAACGGCATTGAAGCCGGTTGCTTTGAGCTTGTCCAGCAAATTGCGCCATTCCTCCTGATGGGCGGTGGGCCAGGCAGAGGGAGACTTGGGGTAGTCAAGATTGAGAACGGTTGCGACCCAAACACCACGGAATTCACGCTTTAGGGGGCGGCCTGCCTGTCCGTAGAGCGTACTTGCCAGTACCAACAGCGGCAAGAGAAGGAATGAGTTAAGCTGTTGCTTTAGCGCCGGTATGGCATTCTTCCAGGAGCCAGTATTTATTGATGACATTTTCGCTGGTTTCTATTTTGTCGCGAAGTTCGTCAATTTCTTTTTCAAAATCCTTACGGGAGTAGGTCGAAGCACTGTGCTTGATAAGGACCAGCTTTTTGGCAAAGCGGAGGAAATTGGTGTAGCCTCGCTTTTGCTCCACGGTCATCTTGCGGTTGCGAATGACGTAAATGCGGAACGTTTCAATGAGTGAGAGCAGGGCTTCGGTATCCTGCAGGGCATAGTAGGTGCGCAGGAGGAGGAAGGTGGTGCTCAGGTGGTATTTGACATCTGTAAACTGGACAAGAAGGAGGGCCGAAAGGGCTTCTTCGTACAGGCCTTTGTTGTAGTATAAGTTGCCGAGGTTGTAATTGTAGGCGTTCTCCTTACGATGGGCCGGGAGCTTCTCCTGGTATTCCTGCAGGAAGTTTTCGGTCCATGTGAATTCCTTGAGCCGGGCGCCAAGGGTTGCAATGTTCTTGTAGTCCCACTCCGAAATCAGGCCTTTGTCCAGCAAAAGATCCTGTTTGAGCCCTTGCTTATAAAGTTGGAATAATTCTACCTGATAGTCCCGGTGGCCGGCATTGATCATCCGGATACAATAATTATAGGAGAAGCTATAGAGATCACGCCCTTCGGTTTCGGAAAAGGACTTCATATTCTCCGCCAGCATCCGCTTCATCCGCTGATAGTGGTCAGGGTTGTCTTCCTCCAGCATACTCATAAGGGCGGTGTGATACATCACGATTGAGTATTCACCCTCGAAGTCCGGCCAGTTGGTCCGTAAGTGCTCCAGCAGCTCGTTCAGCATTCGGAAATTATAGGAGGTATTGAGGATAAGCGAGTTGGCGGTCAGGTGGCAACAGTTGCGGAGCTTTTCGAGTATGTAGTACTTATCAAGCTCGTCAAGCATACTTTGAAAAGTGTTGGTTTCGGCCCGGTCAAAATAAGTGCCGCTGTAGTAGCCCAGTGCATGATTGAGCCGGTAGCTGGCCTGGAAGTACTCCGAATTGTGTACGGGGTCTTTTTTTAGCTTTTTCATCAGTTGCTTGCCCCGGTTGGTCATGATATCGAACTGATGGTTGTCGAAGGCTTCTTCAAGTGTGAAGATGGACTCGAGGTACCTCTGTTTTTCTGTATATTCTGCTGCCATAAACCGATAGTACAGCTTGTTGAGATAAGACATCACATTGTACAGTTGTTGCTCATTGAAGTCCTCGCCCGGGAACAGGGCTTTGTAGGCGCGTTCTTTGGATAGCCCGCTGGGCCGCCCGTCAAGTTTTTTGAGGATGAATTCCAGAAGGGCGGTCGTCCGGTCGTGCTGATTGAAGTAGGGGGAGTTGACAAATTGACGAAAGCGCTCCTGCTTCTTGGCAGGTAGTTCACGGATGTGCTGTACGAGGCGGCTCTGATACATAGGTTTCAAATTAAAAAAATACAGAATTGGGCTTAGTTTTGTGTGGTAATTTGCTGTTAATCAGATTTTTGATTAATGGGTGTTCGTGTTTTATGGTCAGAAATATACGAAAATGTACTTATTTTACACATAAAATGATATCATATTTGTGGTGTACTCACAATGAAACACTATTTTAAACCTTATGCCGGTTCGACGTAAACAAGAACGGCAAAACTGATGGAAAAGGAGTGTAAAGGCACTGAGTTCCCTTTGCAGCCCGGCATCATCAATCGCCCCCCTTTCTTCTACCCCTTCGATCGCTATGTTCAGTACGCTTCTACCCAAACGCTTTGGCTACTTTTTTGCCAGTTTGACTGACAAGCATGTTCCTTTTAAGACTTGGAGCAAGCTTTGACCGTCTTTCTTATGCCGTTCTTCGCTGACGGTACAAAATGCTGACTAGACCAGCATTAGAGTCAGTGTGTACTTCGCTGCAGCAATTGTTAAAACTGCTGAGGATGAGTATAAAAGCCAGTAAATCACTACTCATTAAGTCGAACGAATGTCTCAAGGTCCCCGTTCCGGGGGCCTTTTTTGTTATGCGCAAGGCTGTATTTCGAAAAAAAATCAGAAAAAACGAAGCGGAATGCAGGCTTAAACCCACTGTTTTTAAGAGCTTCAATAGGTATTTAGTGTGTTATGTATTTGAAAATCAGAAAGTTGTGTTTTTTGTTGATTTAGGTTTTAGTACAGTAATATTTAAAAATGTACTTAGCATCCCCCAAAAATTAGTTCACCTTTGTAATGTGATCGGAAAGCAATGGCTTTCAATGCAAGATCCAAAATCCTGATAACGACTTATAATCTCATGAACACGACCTGTTTTTTGAGCTAATGACAAATCATAATCTTTTTTCAGGAGCCTTCTTGCTGATGACAAATCATAATCAAACGACGACACTCAAAAGCATTCGGCTTACTACTAACAAATTATAATCCACACTTTTTAGTAGCCGAATCACTGCAAGCAATTGTAGTTCCACGAATAATGCAATTATAATCTCATGAATTTTTTGAGGGTGCCGATGGGCACCCTCCTTTTGGTATGTAGATAGCCTCTCAAAGCTCTTTTGGAACCGGTCCGTTGTGGCCGGTTTTCTTTTTTTTGTACTCTTCTGAAATAATCTTATCTTGGAGTAAAGCTCGAAAATACATGTCATCTGTTCGTATTAGTTCTCAAATTACAGTGAAAGACCTTTTACAGGGAGTCGCTCAGCTAAGTTCTGAGGAGTTGGATTATTTCATTGAAAGGGCAATAGAAATCAGATCATCAAAGGAAGGTATTTCCGAAGAGGCTCAAATAAAGACATTGATTGAAGCTGTAGGGAAAGGGCCGGAGCAATCATGGTTACAAAGGCTGGAAGAACTGGATCAAAAGCGGATTAATAATGCCCTTTCGGATCAGGAACTCAAGGAGTTTCAGCAGATGGGAGAAGAGCTCGAGGAGTGGAGCGCCCAGCGGCTTAAGCATTTAGTTCAACTTGCTGCACTAAAGAAAACAGATTTGCCTGCTCTGGTCAAAGAACTGGAACTGGACAATGGCTAAGTTTTCCAGTGAAATCCGGGCAGCCGTCAAAGAAAGAGCAAAAGGGTACTGTGAGTACTGCCGTTGTCATGTCAGTTATTCTGTAGCTTCCTTTTCTATCGAGCATATACAACCAGTTAGCCGGGGCGGAGGGGATGAACTGGAAAACCTGGCTTTTTCCTGCTTAGGTTGCAATGGGTTTAAGTACAATAGGCTGGATTGTATTGATCCGGTAACCCTGGATAGAGTACTGCTTTACAATCCGCGAGCAGATAAATGGAAGCAGCATTTCACCTGGAGTGCTGATTGCAGTACCATGATGGGGCTCACTTCAAAAGGAAGGGCTACTGTAAGTTGCCTGAAGTTAAATCGGCCTGCCCTGCTAAATATTAGAAGCTTGCTGACTGTTTTTGGTGAACATCCGCCAAAGGAATAGGCAATACCGAATCCGATCTCCCCCAAATTGCCACTTTTCCCCCATTCGTCCCTATATTCGCCTTTCTCAATCGTACAACCAATGAACCACATAATAGCACCCTCGCTTTTGGCGGCCGATTTTACCCGCCTGGCTGATGAAATTCAAATGGTCAATGATAGCCAGGCAGACTGGCTCCACCTCGATGTAATGGACGGCCGCTTTGTGCCCAATATTACTTTCGGGATGCTGCTCATTGACGCGGCGAAGCAACTCTGTACCAAGCCCCTCGACGTCCACCTCATGATCGTGGAGCCGGAAAAGTACGTGGAGCAATTCCGCGAAGCCGGGGCAGACACCATCACTGTGCACCTCGAAGCCTCCCCCCATTTACACCGCACGCTGCAACAGATCAAGGCAACCGGTGCCAAAGCAGGTGTAGCTATCAATCCGCACACACCGGCAAGCAGCCTGGAAGATATCATCGAGCTGGCTGACCTGGTCTGTGTCATGTCGGTCAACCCTGGCTTCGGCGGGCAGAAATTCATTTACAACACCATTCCCAAAATCCGGCGGATCAAAGATCTCATCACCGTGCGCAACACCGAAACACTTATCGAAGTGGACGGTGGGGTGGGGTTACACAATGCCGAGAAAATCCTGCAGGCTGGCGCTGATGTACTGGTTGCGGGCAGCAGCGTCTTCAAAGCCGATGACCCCGCGGATGCTGTAGCGCGCCTGAAAGACATAGGAGGTGAAATACAGCGGTTCGCCTAAATAAAAAATACCATCCGGCGTTCCCTTTTGAGAATGCCTGATTTGACGATCCCGCAGGGGAAATCCTGCTCCACAACTGTATTATGAAGCATACTCAACTGTCACTTTTTGCCCTTTTTCTCATTTCTGTCTTTCCCCTTTCTGCACAGGAAGCCAATTTAGCTAAGGTCACCGGTCTGGTCACCGATGCCGTTAGTGAAACACCGGTAGATTTGGTAACGGTGTATATCGATGGGACGAATAAAGCAGTGGAAACCAGCACCACCGGGCGTTACAGTATCACTGTGCCGGCTAATGAGGACTTCGTCCTGGTCTTCAGCCGTATTGGCTATCAGAAGGTCGAAGCTAAAATTGCTAATATGCCACCCCGGACTACCCGGCAGGTGGATGTGGAAATGCCGCCCATCAATTCTGATGTGGAGGTCATCGTGCGGGAAAGCAAAATCAAGGATGCGGGCATCATCACTGAAGATGTGGAGCAGCTCCGCCTCCTGCCTACCACCACCGGAAACCTTGAAAGCCTCCTGCCGTACATCGCGCTGGGTGCAAGCGGTGGAACCGGAGGCGAGCTCAGCTCACAGTACAACGTGCGTGGAGGCAACTACGACGAAAACCTGGTCTATATCAATGACTTCGAAGTGTACCGGCCGCAGCTCATCCGCGCCGGGCAGCAGGAGGGACTGACATTTGCTAACATGGACCTGATCCGGAGCCTTTCCTTTTCTTCCGGTGGCTTCGAGGCCAAATATGGGGATAAGCTGTCCTCTGTACTCGACATCAAGTACAAACGGCCAGATAGCCTGAGGGCTTCTATGGAGCTTAGTTTCCTGGGGGGCTCTGCGCATGTGGAGGGCAGCGTGGACGTTGGGAAAGACAGCTACCGGAAACTCCGCTATCTTTTTGGCGCCCGTTACAAAACGACCCGTTACCTGCTCGGCTCCCTGGATGTACAGGGCGAATATATCCCCAATTTTACGGACTTTCAGACCTACATTACCTACGACATCAACCGCAACTGGCAGCTCGGCCTGCTGGCTAACTACAACCGCTCAGAGTACAACTTCACGCCTACGGAGCGTAGCACGGCTCTGGGCCTGATCAACTTCGCACTGGAGCTGTTCAGCGTATTCGATGGGCAGGAGGTCGATGATTTTACTACTTCGATGGGCGGATTGTCCCTGACCTATCTGCCCGACCGCAGCCGCAACCCCTTCTTCCTGAAATTCCTCGCTTCCTCCTTCCGCAGCGATGAGAATGAGCGGTTCGACATCATTGGCCGGTACAGCCTGCGCCAGATTGAGACCGGGCTGGGCAGTGATAATTTTGGTGATGTGATTGCTGAACTGGGTACCGGTACACAACAGCAGTTTGTCCGGAATTTCCTGGACATTCAGCTCTACAATTTCCAGCATAAAGGGGGCATTGAGCTGCAGCTCGATCCTGACAAAGACGATGTCACCGCCAGCCACTTCATACAATGGAGTGCCAAGGTTCAAAACGAGCTCATCGACGATCGTATCAACGAGTGGGAACGCCTGGATTCGGCGGGCTATTCCCTGCCCTACGATACTTCGGATGTCCAGTTGTTCAATGTGCTCAAGACCCGAAATGAGCTGGTGAGCACTCGTTTCACGGCCTTTGTGCAGGATACTTACACCTATCGTGACGAAGAGCGCGGAGAGTGGCGGGTTTCCGCCGGTGTGCGGGCTTCCTACTGGGATTTGAACCAGGAATTGCTCATCTCGCCCCGTGCCCAGCTGCTGTACAAACCGTTGGCAGGCAAACGCGACATTTCCTATCGCCTGGCGGGCGGCTTGTACTATCAGCCCCCGTTTTACCGGGAAATGCGGGGCTTTGACGGTAGTGTGAACACTGATCTTAGAGCACAAAAGTCCGCACATATCGTGGGGGGCTTCACCTATGATTTTTACCTGGGCAAAAGAAACCCCAAGAAATTTCGCTTCATCACCGAAGCCTATTATAAGAGCCTGTGGGACGTTGTTTCCTATGAGATTGAGAATGTCCGCATCCGGTACTCCGGTCAGAATGATGCCACGGGCTACGTGACCGGCATCGACCTGCGCCTGAATGGCGAATTTGTGCCCGGGGCTGAGTCCTGGATCAACCTTTCCTTCCTGCGGGCGCGCGAAAGCCTCAATGGCGTGCAGCACCTCATCCGCGAAGTCGGGCAGACAGAAGGGCAGCCGGTAGATGACGTACCCCGCCCCACTGATCAGTTTATGAACCTGTCGATGCTCTTCCAGGACTATCTGCCCAACAGCGAGAACTTCCGCATGCACCTCAACCTGACCGTAGGCACCGGCCTGCCTTTTGGCCTGCAGGGCAACAACGAGGTGTTCCGTAATACCTACCGCTTTTCGCCCTATCACCGGGTGGATATTGGCTTTAGCCTGCAGCTGTTTGACGAGGAGAGGCGCCGGAAAAATCCCAGCCACTTCCTTAGCTTCACCCGCAACACCTGGCTGAGCCTGGAAGTCTTCAACCTCATGCAGGTCCGAAATCAGGCCGGCAATACCTGGATAAAAACTATCTTTAACCAGCAATACGCTATACCGAATTACCTCACTTCCCGGCGGATCAACCTCCGCCTGCGGATGGAATTCTGATTCGATTATGTCTGAAGAACAACCTAAAAAACGACGTTTACTGTCCCGATGGGACTGGCTATGGCTCATCATTGTTGCCGCTATCATCCTGTACGTACTGGCAGACCGCCTGGGCATGCCCGTGGTCACTAAAACAGAGCAGGAAGAACTGATTGAGCATCCACACCGGGATTAAACCTAAACCATCGCTACCTATGAAAAAATCATACCTATTGGCTGCACTAAGCACTTTACTCGCACTGGCCGCCTGCCAAACCGAAGACGCACAAGCTGGTGCCGAACAGAATTCCGCACAGCCAGCTGCTGAAGCCCATCCCTTCCTGCCGCCGGCAGAGCGTTGGGGGCAACTGTTTGTCGATGTTCAAATGGCAAAGGTCTTCCCTGATGGAAAAACCTTTGTGGACTGTACGCCTAAGCAGCCTGCGGAAGAGATCCTTGCAGCCTACGAAGCAATGAAAGACGAACCGGAGTTTCAGCTCAAAGCTTTCGTGCTGGAGCATTTTGAATTGCCAAAGGACTACGCCTCCGGTTTTACCTCAGACCCTTCCCGCAGCCCGGCAGCGCACATCAATGCCCTTTGGCCGGTACTGACCCGTGAGCCCGACAACCAAAGTACGATGGGGTCGCTCATACCGTTGCCCAATGCCTATGTGGTGCCCGGCGGCCGTTTCGGTGAGATTTACTACTGGGACAGCTACTTCACGATGCTGGGGCTTGAAGTTGCCGGCAAAACAGATATGATCCGCAATATGCTGGACAACTTTGCCTACCTTATTGATACGGTGGGCTTCATTCCCAATGGCAACCGCGATTATTTCCTGACCCGGTCCCAACCACCTTTCTTTGCCGCTATGGTTGACCTGCTGGCACAGTCTGAACTGGAGTCCACAGATCAGCAGGCGGTCTACCTGCGTTACCTCCCTCAGCTGGAAAAAGAATATGCTTTCTGGATGAATGGAGAAGAGCAGGTGAGTGCCGAAAACCCGGCCGTGAAGCACGTGGTCCGTTTGCCGGAAGGCGAAATCCTCAACCGCTATTGGGACGAAGGCGATTATCCCCGGGAGGAGATGCACCGCGATGATATCGAAACGGCGGAGAAAGCAGAAGGCCGCCCTGCCGAACAAGTCTACCGGGACCTTCGCTCTGCCTGCGAATCCGGCTGGGACTTCAGCAGCCGCTGGTTTGCTGACCCTGAGCGCCTGGAGACCGTTCAGACCACGCAGATCATTCCGGTTGACCTGAATGCGCTGCTTTACAACCTGGAGCTCATCCTGTCCAAAGCCAACGCCCTGAACGGCATGACGGATCGGGCAGCGCTGTACGAGGAAAAAGCAGATCAGCGCCGCGCCGCTATTCAAAAGTACCTCTGGGATGAGCAGGAAAGCTTCTATCAGGACTACAATTTTGTGGAGAAAGCCTTCACGGGGCAGCGGTCTCTGGCTGCCGTGTATCCGCTGTTTTTCAACATCGCCTCGCCTCAGCAAGCCGCTTACGTAGCCGGTGTGCTGGAGCGGGACTTCCTCGCTGACGGTGGGCTCGTTTCCACCCTTACCCACAACGGGCAGCAATGGGATGCCCCCAACGGCTGGGCTCCCCTGCAGTGGATGAGCATTAAGGGCCTGCGCAACTACGGAGAGGACGAACTGGCGCAGCGCGTACGCGACAACTGGGTCGCCCTGAACGTCAAAGTGTACGAAAATACCGGCAAGATGGTGGAAAAATACAATGTGGAAGACATGGGGCTGGAAGCTGGCGGTGGCGAGTACCCGGTACAGGACGGCTTTGGCTGGACCAACGGGGTGTTGCTGCGCCTGCTAAGTGAAACAGAAGGGGAGTAATCGATAAAAAACAGGAAGCATGTTTCAAATTAAGACCGAAGCCTTTGGGGAATACGAAGCGTACCTGCTTTCGGATACTACCGGAGCTCATCAGCTCAAGCTTGTACCGGCATTTGGTGCCTGTGTGATTGATCTGCAACTGAATGGGCAGGCGGTGCTGGACACCTACAAAACGCCCCGTGAGATGGGCATCAACCGCTGGGCAAAGAATGTACTGCTTTACCCTTTTCCAAACCGCCTCAAAAACGGGCAGTACGAATGGGACGGGCAGGCCTATGCGTTTCCGGTCAATGATGTGCCCACTGACAACGCGCTGCATGGTTTCGGTACCGAGCAGGAGATGGAAGTGGCAGGCTCGGAAGCCACGGCAGATTATGCTCAGGTCCGTTGCCGGTTTGACTATGATGGGGCGCTGGAATACTACCCTTTCCCTTTCCGGTTTGAAGCCGCTTTCACTCTTCGGTCCGGCGCTCTGGAAGTGGAGTTATCTGTAGAAAATACAGGCGCTTCTGCATTGCCCTTCGGCATGGGCTGGCACCCTTACTTCCGGCTTTCGGAGGACCTTGCCAATCATCACCTGCATCTTCCTCCCTGTGAAATGATTGGTGTGAATGCGGCGATGATCCCCACGGGCAAACGCTACGAATACACTACTTTCTCACAGCCCCGGCGTATCGGCAGCGAAGTGCTGGATAACTGCTTCGCCTTGCAGCAGCAGGAAGGGCGTATTGAGATTGTGCTCACGCATGCCGATCAGGAGCTCCGTTACTGGCAGGAGGTGGGGGAGAGCGGGTTCCCTTACGTTCAGCTTTTCACGCCTCCGCACCGCACCTGCCTGGCTATCGAGCCTATGACCTGTAATATCGATGCTTTCAATAACGGGGAAGGACTGATACGTGTCGAATCAGGGGAGCGCCGCGCTGCGGTATTCGGGGTAGATAAAAAGGTGTAGTGTTGGTTTTGTTTTTTATTGATGTTTTTAAAAATATTTTGTATATTTGTGGGCGTACGCACACTCTGTATGATTATGCCCCTAAACTTGAACATCCACCAGCCAGACGACCGCTTTTTCAAGTCAGCCATGAGCGACCCGGAAGTGGTCAAAGCTTATCTTCAGCACTTCTATCCGGAAATTGCCGGGATTGCTGACCTCAGTACGCTGCAGCAGCAGAATACGCAGTCTATGCGCCCCAATTTAAAGCTGTTCAGCGCTGATGTCGTGTACCGGTGCCAGCTGAGGGGTGGAAGTGGGCAGCATTTTCATTTCTGCCTGCTGTTCGAGCACAAATCAGAGCCAGACGAGTATGTAGCGGTACAAATAGGACTGTACATTTTCCTGCTCCTGCGCGAGCAAGTAAAAGCCCAAAATCAGCCGTTAGAACCGGTGCTGCCTCTGCTGTTTTACAATGGGAAAGCAACCTGGCGGCCCAAGCGCATCAGAGAAATCTTTAAGGGGCATCCCGGCTATGAAGTCCTGAAACCCTATCTGCCGGATTTTCGTTTCCTGTTTGAAGATGCGCACCGATTACCCCCGGAAGAATTGCTAAAGCTGGATCTTAGCTACTTCCGCTCCACGGTACTGTCGATGGCGCTGCGGCATAAGCCGGACTTGATCTTTGAGTATATTGAAGTTATCTTTGAAGGGGCAGAAGACAGCGATCAGGTGCTTTCCATTATTACGTATATTTTGGGCGTAGCCGAGCGCTCTCCCAAGCGATTTCTGGAGGAATTGGAAAACACCGAATTCAAGACAAAACCGAATGTGATGAGTACATTAGAACAACTTTTGGAAATGGGCAGGGAGGAAGGTAGAGAGGAAGGGCTGGAAAAAGGGCTGGATAAAGGCATGCACAAAAAGAGCATCTTCAACCTCCTCAAAACTGCGGTACATTTCCCGGACTGGCCTGCTGCAAAATTATCAGACTTCACGGAGCTGAGCGTGGAGGTCGTCACCACTTTCCTGTCTGTCAAATCGCAGGGGGATTCGGCAGCGCTAAGCAGGTACGTCCGTCAGGATCTGCTTGCCAATATCCCACTGAGCGCGGAAGATGAGGAAAAGCTGGACCGGCTTGTTGTACAGTTGGCGGGTAGATAAAGCCATGAAGAAAAGCTTTGCCAACGCATCTTCTACACCCAATCTTATAGCACAACCTATAGCGCCTCCTCCGGAGTCTGGCGCAGACACCTTCAGCTACTCAAAGGAAGTGTAGCCTGCCTAATAACCCGGACAAAACGGACAAACGACTTCGTAGAAGTCACATCCTAGTCTCTCAGGGCCCCTATGGCAGCCCGACTTCGTAGAAGTCGCATGTTTCCCAACCAAACCAAGACCAACGCTCCACCTACCCCCACCCAAGCCCCAAAAAAACAACAATGTTTTAACCCCTCAACCTTGACATTACCACGGCTAAGCAGTATATTACCAATCCATTGCACGAATCACTGCGCGCAGCAACAAAAACCGGCGCTCCCTGTGTGACCGCCACACTTATACCGACGATTAAGTGGTTTGCCGAGGTAAACCCACTCAATGCTTGCCCGTGTCTCATCGCCTTTAGGCTTTGACCACCTTAAAGGCAGGAGGGGCGGCATATACGCCTTGAAGCGGTATGCCATGGAGTAGCATACCACTTTGCAATGCGTATACTTGAACAAAAAACATAACCGCCCTGCTAAAGCCTTGAGCTATAGCAGTACCATTAGTATTGGCATTAAACAGATATGCCTGGGACAGCCGGTAGCTGAATCCCCTGTCTGTGCTATACTCCGCTGGGCGCTTCCGGCAGCGCAACTGGCTACAGCGCCGTGACAAGGGGGTGCCCGAAGGGCGGGGGTGGATCCAAGTCAATTTCTATTTTTTCACACATAAAAACCTTTCACTTATGAAAAACAAATTCCTACTCCTCACCTGGCTGCTCGCCGTGCCCCTGCTGTGGGGCGGGTGCGACAAGCCACTCTTCAAGCCCGACAGAGGTTCCATCGCACAGCCCGATGAGCTGCCGCCCATCACCACCACCGGCGAGGGCAACTTCGCCTGCAAAATCAATGGGGTGAACTGGCAGCGCTGTGGGGGCGGGTTCCTTCAGAGTAGCATACTTGGAAACTGGTCTCCGAATTATAAGATTTTTCAGATTTCTGGGATGAGACGAAGCTGTGAGGGCTTTGATGATTCGGTTAATATTACTGCATACGTTGACAGTGCGGGGATTTATGAACTGCATCATGCATTTTATATTGACCGCAATCTTTCTTGCCAAAATATAACCAACCCATACAGCTTGCTTGAGAACGCTGACAACTGGGTAGAGATCCTCAATCTGGACACCGAAGAATATATCGTCTCTGGTACCTTTCAGTGTACTCTATTCGATCCTAACTGTGGCGACACGATTTACATCACCGATGGCCGTTTCGACTACGACTGGGCCAATTAATTAACCTATTTTAACCTTTATCACATGCGACTATACTCGGAACGGAGAGGTTTGGGCCTAAGGCACAAACCCGACGCACGCGTATATGCCGACACGAAGTCATGTTTGGTTCCAAATTACTTCGTCGTCGGTATAACCGCTATTTTCAACAGCCTGCTGTTTGGAATATTCATCCTGGCAGCGCCTGCGCTCAGGGTCAGTTAAAGTATCATTCTACTTCCCTCCACTCCAGCCCCTTCTGTATCAAAAATACAGCTCCTTGCTCCGGCTGCCTCAGCGTCAAAAAATAATGATGCCCTTTGCTATCGACCTCATATACTTCTGTGTCATAGCCCGGCCCCATACCAATACCGCGCCTCCACCACCAATTGCCCCACTGATTAAACTCCACCCGTAGGGTGCCCGTACTGTCAACGGTAGCGGTAGCACCATCCGTCAGACGGGTCATATTGTATTGGGCTACTTCGTAGATTTGCCCGTTGTAAGGTTGTTGCCTGATGTACTTTAGCGCATCGCGAAAGGCATGGTCCTCCCCGCTGTAGTCGCGGAACATGGGCGCACCCTGGAAGTTGTCCGGCAGATTAAGGAGGTAAGCCGCCGGGGTATCGTAGTAGTCAAATCCATCGAGCATTTGCTGGTAAACCTGCGTGGACTTCCACCAGAACTGATTGTGCTGCCACAGGAAATAGCTGGAACAACCAAGATAGGCCAGCAGCAGGGGCAGGCGGCCCCACCTCGGCAGCGCGCTAAAGCCTGTGGCCAGAACCAGCGCGAGAAAGGCAGAGGCCAGGTAGCCATAACGGTCGTTTTCCAAATGCAGGGTGTAATTGAAATACAAGTTGAGCACCGGAAGCAGCGCCAGCCCAAAACCCGTCAGCCCTATGACCGATAACCGCCACCGGTTACTCAGTCTGTTCCGGAATATAAGCCCTGCGGCTAAGAGCATAATTAATATTCCACCCAAACTCAATGCAACCGCAGGTTGTGCCAACCCCTCAAAAAGCCATTGTTTGGCGGCGTGCGGCCAGTTGCGCGCAAAAAGCAGATGCTTGGCGGTGTAGCGCAGCCCGTTGCCAAGCAGCACCGGCAGCTCGAACTTGAGGTGCACCTCCGCTCCGTAGTGCCCTACCCAGGACCCAAGCATAAGCCGGTTGAGCATAAAGTAAAGCCCTACGCCCCCAAACTGCGGCAGGCTCAGGCGCCGCCATTTAGGCCAGCTTCCATGGGGCAGCATCAGCAGGAGCAAACTGCTGAGGAGCGGGATAATCAGGACCAACTCAAAGGTGAATAAGCCCAGGATAAAGAGAATTTGTATCAGTACCCACCGATGGCGGTCAGGCTTGTACAGCCAGTCTAAGGTGAGCCGGGCCGTACCCAAAATGACCGCGGTGGAAAGCAGGAAGTTTTGTGCGACCCGCCAGGTGACCGGCTCAGAAGCATAGGGCGATAGCAGGAACAGAAAAGCCGCCATCCACCCCATCAGGTGAGCATTGGGCAACTGCGGGCGCTCGCTCAGCGCTTTCCCCAACTGCAAAAGCAGTAACGCATTGAGCGCATGAAGGCTACTCTGCAGCAGGTACCAGGGCAGTGGCGCAATGCCAAAGATAGCATGCCAGGTGTAAAGCAGGGCATTCAGTACCTGCTGCATAGCCGGAAACCCAAAGCAGTCCAGTATGCCCGCAGCTGTCCTTCCTTCAAAACGGGACAACAGCCCTGTAAAGTCCGTGACGAAGCCCGAATACCGTGTGGGAAAGTAAAACAGCTGGGTGATAGCCCAAAACAGAAGGTACTGCAACAGGGCAGGGTAGCGCCGCATTCTTTTTGAGGCTAAGATAAGGTATTCTGAAGTGAAGCTATCCAGGACGGGAAATTTCTCCGCTGAATCCCTAATTTTAAGGTTTGCTAACTAATGACCGAACCTGAATGGCTTTTCCGCCCCACATGAAATTCAATTTCCCCTGGCGTACCTATCAGGCGCGGTTGCTGTCTGAGCTGGGGCAGCACCTCGGGGACAACCGCCTGCATGTGGTGGCCCCGCCCGGGTCTGGCAAGACGGTGTTGGGGTTGGAAATCATGCGGCAGCTCAATCAGCCCTGCCTCATCCTTTGTCCCACGCTGGCCATCCGTCAGCAATGGGGCGAACGCCTCACGCAGGACTTCCTGAACGGGCAGCAACCCGACTGGCTTTCCTACGAGCTCGAAAAGCCCGGCACCGTTACCATTGCCACCTATCAGGCCCTGCACGCTGCGGTAAAGCGGGGAGATGAAGTGTGGAATACCCTCAAGCGGCTTGCTGCCGGTACTCTGATAGTCGATGAGTGCCACCACCTGCAAAAAGCCTGGTGGCAGAGCCTGATGAAAACCTACGAACAGTGGTCGCCTACCCTCATTGCCCTCACTGCTACGCCGCCCTACGATGTATCTGGTTACGAATGGCAACGCTATCAGGAACTCTGCGGGCTGATTGATGCCGAAATCAGTATGCCCGAGCTGATCGCCGAAGGTAATCTCTGCCCGCATCAGGACTACATCTGGTTTACCCTGCCTGCTGCTGAAGAACAGGCTCCGCTAAAGGCTTTTCAGGAAGCCATCGATGACTTGCTGGACCACCTGAAGGCCAATTATACGTTTCGCGAGCACCTCAAAGCACATCCCTGGCTCATCCGCCCGGAGGTGTGCCTGGAAGGCATCTATGAAAATCCCTCGTATTTCTCTGCCCTCATGATTGTACTGGAGGGCATAGGCGGGGTAGCTCCTGCCACCGCTATTGGTATTATTGGCGCTGATGACAGCCTGATCCCTGAAATGAATCTCGAATGGCTGGAGATGTTCCTCAATGAAGCCTTTTATAAAGACCCCTACTTTGAGCCTTTAATTGAGCAGCCTTGCATGGTCTCTATTTACCGGAGGTTGCGGAAAGCACATGCCATTGAGCGCCGGCGTATTTATTTGGAAGAGCCGCCTCACCTGGAGCGCCGCATCCGGCAGAGCAGCAGCAAACTGCATGCCATAGCTGCCATTGCCCGGGCAGAGTACGGAAGCATGGGCAGCAGCCTGCGGCTATTGGTGCTCACCGATTACATTCGAGCGGAAGCCCTGCCCCGTGCCGAACTGGAGGATAGTCCTGAATTGCAGAAAATAGGCGTAGCCCCTATTTTCGAGGTGCTCCGCCGGCTTTTCCCTGTAGAAGTCGAAATAGGCGTGCTGACCGGCAGCCTTTTAATTTTGCCTAAATTGCTGTTGCCTGCCCTCCGGCAACACATGGCACAAACAGGACTGGCGGATAGCGGCCTTCTGGCGTCAGCACTGCCGCATGATCCGCACTATGTACGCCTGCAGCCCCAGGAACACCTGAGAAAGCAGATGACAGGCCTGGTCACGCAGCTGTTCAATGACGGGCAGCTACAAGTCCTGGTGGGCACCAACGCCCTGCTCGGCGAAGGTTGGGATGCCCCAGCCGCCAATACGCTGATCCTGGCATCCGTGGTCAAGTCATTTGTGACCTCTAATCAGGCTCGTGGACGGGTCATCCGTACTGACCCACGGCAGCCTGCCAAAGCCGCCAATATCTGGCACCTGGCTTGTATGGACCCTTACCACCACGCAGGAGGACTGGATTGGAAAAAGCTGGCACAACGCTTCCGGGCTTTTGCCGGTCCTTCCTTTGAAGCCGCGCCACGTATTGAAAACGGGGTGGGGCGTTTCCATTTAGGGGAATTGCCCATCACGCCTGCCGCGGTAGCCCAAACTAACAGGCGCATGCTGGAACAGGCCGGTATGCGCGACCGGCTTAGGCGTGCCTGGGGCGAAAGTATTCAGCGAGGCGTGCACATGGCGGAGGAGATTACGTTGCCTGTGATTCGTACAAGGCGCCAAAAGCAGGTTTATGAAGTGTACTGGGCGAAGAATCAGGCGATGGTGGCTCCTCAGCTGGAAGAACTTGTGGAAATGGGGAACATCGTCATGCCAATGGTGGCAGCGGGCAGCGTAGCTATGGTGATTTCCGGGCTGATCCCTCCGCAGGTGCTATTGCTGGTTGGTGTGCTGCTGCTTTTGCTGTACAGCCTTTTTAACCTGGGGCGCAATGGTTATATCGGCCGTTTACGGCGTTTGGTACGGCAATTCGAAGCAGAGCAACAGCTTAGGGTACGCTGGGGCAGGGTAGGGGTGGCGGCCGGGCTGTCTGCTCTGGCTGCGGGCGCTATTGGCGGATGGGTGACGGGGCTGACGGTGCTCTTGCTGGGTAGTGCAGCTACCGGTCTGGCGCTGTCCTTACTGCAAGGCCCCAAACTATCGGCAGCACAGCGTCAACTGGACGAAGCCGGAAACGGTAGCTTGCTCATTGAGCGTACCGCCCGCGGCATCCTGCTTACCCTGAGGCAGCTGGAAATGCTGAGCAGCCCTTACTTCAAAATCCAACTGCGTATGGTGGAAAGTGCAGCAGACCAGCAGGGGTGCTATCTGGAGGGCGTTACTTTGCAGGAAGAGCAACTTTTTCTGGAGTTGTTGGAAGAAGCCCTCGGCCCCATTGATAACCCCCGCTACCTGATTGTGCGGAAGCACTATGACGGAGAAACCCTGCTGAGTGTACAGCACTATGCGGTGCCGGGCCTGTTTGGCCAGCGCCGAGCCGAGGCAGAAGCCTACCGGGAGTCCCTGCAGCGGCAGATGCCCGAGCCCCTCGAACTGCTCTACACCCGTACCTTCGAAGGCCGGCGGGTATTGCTGGCCGCCCGCGCCAAAACCCTTGCTGATCCTGAGGTGATGCGGCAGGCAGCCTGGCGCTAAATTTTAACAAATTGATAAAAGTCATAAAAGGGCCCTGCGTTTCGTCATTCAGAATCCTTTTGAAAGCCAGCATCTTGTGAGTGTCAAAAGAAATTATTTTTAAACGCCCTCGGGCAAAAACTCCTCACTCATGAACCCTAATTTCGCAATCACAGGACCAGCATTACTGACAGGCGTGGGCATTGGAGTACTTGTTCTTCTTGCCATTATATTCTTGGGGCGCTTCTATTTCAATAAACAGTCCCGTTCCGGCCTGGCCGAGCGGTACCGCGATGAGAAGAGGAGCTCCCGCCTCGCTGCACGCAATAAGTATCCGGAAGTAAACGTATTCAATTATTCACCTATGTTTCTGCGCATCGCTGCTATCGCCGTACTGGTGTTGGTCATCGGAGCCTTTAACTGGACCGTCTACGAGAAAGAGGTTTACATCCCTGAAGATGCCTTGGCATTGGATGTAGATATCGAAATCGAAAAGCCCCGTACTGCGGAGCCCCCTCCTCCCCCTCCTCCCCCTCCACCTCCAAAAATTGAGGCGGTAGCGGAGATCGATATAGACGAAGAGGATGACTTCGAATTCGAAGACCAGTCTATAGACGCTGACACCTACATTGACGCACCTGTCTTTGAGGAAAAGAATGATGCACCCCCTCCACCTCCTCCCCCTCCACCTCCTCCTCCAAAGGAAGAAGCTGCGGAAATCTTCAAGGTGGTAGAGGAAATGCCTCGCTTCCCCGGCTGTGAAGAAATGACAGCCAGCGCTTCCGAAAAGCGGATGTGCGCCAATAGAAAGATGCTTCAGTTCATCTACGAGAATATCCGGTACCCATCCGTGGCCCGGGATAACAACATCGAAGGTACGGTAGTCGTAAGCTTCGTTGTGGACACCGACGGCACTATTGATGATGCTCAGGTGGTACGGGAAATCGGCGGCGGTTGTGGCGCAGAAGCCCTCCGGGTAGTCGAAATGATGAACAGTATGAATGAAAAGTGGACCCCGGGCCGTCAGCGCGGACGGGAAGTGAAAGTCCTCTTCAACTTGCCAGTGAAATTCAAACTGGAGATCAACTAGGCAACATTAGCTTAAGCAAACAGCACAAAAAAAGAACCGGAGCCAGGATGTATTTCCTGCTCCGGTTTTCTTTTTCGCCCTGCTATGAGGCAGGCGCACTTTGTAAGGGTGGCTTAGCCTAGGTGCGCACGTACCATCCATGCCATTTTCTCGTGCTCCTCCATCAGTGCGATGAGGAAGTCCTGTGTACCGGCATCGTTGTACTCCTCCATTACTACGTCCTGATCATGGCGCAGGAACTGTATGATGGCTTCATGGTCAGCAAGGAGGTTCCTGAGCATCTGTTCAGCGTTGCCGTTGAGGTGGCCGGTTTCTTCCAGGCGAGCCTCTTTTTTGAACGCCTCCATAGAGCCCGGAGAGAAAAAGCCGAGACTGCGGATACGCTCTGCGATATCATCGATATGGTCTTCCAGGGCATCGTACTGCTCTTCAAAGAAAGCATGAAGCTGCTGGAAGTGAATACCCGTAACGTTCCAGTGGTAGTTGCGCAGTTTGATGTAAAGCACATGCTCGTCTGCAAGTAATTGCTTAAGCGCGTGGGCTACTCCCTGACGGTTAGAGGTTTCAATGCCGATATTTACGTCCACTTTTTCGTGGGTCAGATTTTTAGTTTCAATACTCATAATGCATTTTAATTTTGACTCAGCTATTACAACGTGGGCTGGCATTCAAAGTTGACGGATCAGGCGCTCTGTGTCTTATTTAGAAATGTTCTGCCTGAAGTACGCCCAGTTGAGCAATAACTTCCTCAGGGTCGCGCTCATCTTCGTGCAGCCATAGCCGCCGAAAAGCCCCATCCTTGTCGTAGTCCCGGGCTTGCTTTTGGGTATTGAAAACCCGGTCGCGCGGGTCATTGCCCACGCCGCCGGCATACATCCAGTTGCCATAATTGCTGGCCACATCGTAATCGACCAGGAGGGATTCAAACCAGGCCGCACCTTTGCGCCAGTCCTGCTTCAGTTGGTGGACCAGGTAAGAGGCCACGTTTTGCCGGCCACGGTTGCTCATAAAGCCCGTGTAGAGGAGTTCCCGCATATTGGCGTCCACGAAATCGTCTCCGGTTGTGCCGGTTATCCATTTATGAAGGGCTTTGGGGCTGTTTTTCCAGCGTACACTTTTGTCCTGTATACCCCCTTTGAAGAAGATTTTACGCCCGTACCGCATAGCCACGTACTTGAAGTATTCCCGCCACAGCAGTTCGAACTTCATCCAGTAGGTATCTTTATTTTTGGTGCGCTCAGCCTCATAGGCTTCTACTTCGTGCCAAATGGCCCGGGCGGAGATGCTGCCATTGGCCAGCCATGCTGAAAACTTGGAGGAATAATCGGCTCCGATCAGCCCATTTCGGGTCTGTTTGTAGGACGCCAGAGCGTCGGTTTCCCAAAGGTAGTGGTCGAGGCGGCTGTAGGCAGCAAGTGCACCGCCTTTGAACGCCAGCACACCACGATCGTCCTGCACGGGCGTAGGGTAGCCAAGGTTCTCCAGGGTAGGCAGGGCTTCAGCCTCAAAAGGTACGGGGGCCACTTTTTCGGGTGGGTCCAGCGGCAGCGGGACATCTGCATACTTTTCCACCCGCTTCCGGAATTGCGTGAAAATATCCGGCGTTTGTTCCACAGCGAAGGGCAAGTCTTCAGGGTTGAACAGTAGTTGGCTGTGGTAAAGGTGGAGTGGAAGGTGACTGGCGAGTTTTGCTTCGGTTTGAAGCTCTTCGTGTGTGTATTCATGGGAAGCGAAAACAGCTGTACAGTCATGGGCTTTCGCCAATTCGGGTATAACCGTTTCCGGTATGCCCACTTTGACCAGCAGGTCGCTGCCTTTCTCTTTCAGGTCATCCCTAAGGTCTTCCAGGCTTTCCAGCAAAAAATTAAGGCGGTAGGGGCCCATGCGGGTGAAGCCCCAGCGATCGGGCTGCAACAGGCGTTCGTCCAATATATATACGGGCAGAATAGCCTTGTACTTTCTGAGCGCTGCATTAAGCGCAGGTTGGTCGGTAAGCCGCAGGTCGTTGCGGAACCATAGAATGGCTTTGGACATGGGTGTTCGTTTTTTGGTGGGTGTAACAAAGAAGCCAGTGATTGGTTTGTCAGTTCAATACCATAAGGTCTACGCACTTTTGCTATCTTTGCGCCCAATAAACCGCAATCATGTATAAAGGCAAGAAAGTCATCGCAGTGCTGCCTGCTTATAATGCTGCACTGACACTTGAAAAAACCTATAAGGAAATCCCTTTTGATCTGGTGGATGAAGTCATTCTCTGCGACGATGCCAGCAAGGACAATACATCTGAACTGGCAAGGTCGATTGGCATTGAGCATGTCATTACCCATCAGACCAACAAAGGCTATGGAGGCAACCAAAAGTCGCTTTACAATAAAGCCCTGGAGCTGGGCGGTGATATTGTCATCATGTTGCACCCGGACTACCAATACACGCCTAAGTTGATACCAGCCATGGTCAACATCATTGGCGATGAGCTTTATCCGGTGGTACTGGGTTCCCGGATTTTAGGAAAGGGAGCCCTGGCGGGAGGAATGCCGCTCTACAAATACATTGCCAACCGCGCGCTGACGCTGACCCAAAACCTTCTGATTAACTACAAACTTTCCGAATACCACACGGGCTACCGTGCCTTCAGCCGGGAAGTGCTGGAGTCGATCAACTTCAACGCCAACTCCGATGACTTTGTCTTTGACAATGAGATGCTTTCCCAGATCATCTACGCCGGATTTCATATTGCTGAGGTGACCTGCCCGACCAAATACTTCGAAGAAGCTTCTTCCATCAATTTTGCGCGCAGCAGCAAGTACGGGCTGGGCGTATTGCGGGTGTCTTTCAGCCATCTGCTGCAGCGGCTGGGGCTGGGGCGTTTTCGTATTTATGAACAGCCGCAGAAGCATGCCCAAGCGAGACCTTAAGCAACAGTTAGAAGCATTAGTTGACCACTACAATCGGCCCGGCTTTATTGAGGATGACCCGATAAGCATCCCGCATCAGTTTACCCGCAAGCAGGATATTGAGATCATGGGCTTTTGGGCAGCGATGCTCGCCTGGGGGCAACGCAAAACCATCATCAATAAAGCGCAGGAGCTGGTGGCGTTGATGGATGGGGCTCCTTATGATTTTATCACGCAGCATACGGAGGAAGACCGCGCCCGCTTTCTTAGTTTTAAGCACCGCACCTTTCAGCCTACCGATACCCTTTATTTTTTGGATTTTTTGCAGCGCTATTACCGGGCGCATGACTCATTGGAAACTGCTTTTGCCCGTCATCTCAGTTCTGACGCAGAGCATGTGGGGCCTGCGTTGGCCGGGTTTCACGAAAGTTTTTTCGACCATCCCTTTGCGCCACAGCGCACTCGCAAGCATGTAGCAACGCCTGTGCGAAAGTCGACCTGCAAGCGGCTCAATATGTTTTTGCGCTGGATGGTACGCTCCGATGAGCGCGGCGTGGACTTTGGGCTTTGGAATACGATACGCCCCGGACAGTTGCTGATGCCGCTTGATGTGCATGTGGAACGGGTAGCGCGGCGGCTGGGCTTGCTGACCCGCAAGCAGGTGGACTGGCAAGCCGTTCTTGAGCTTACCGAAGCGCTGAGGCGCTATGACCCCGCTGATCCTGTAAAGTATGATTTTGCCCTGTTTGGGATGGGCGTGCTGGAGGGGAAATAAGCCTTGCTACTCACGGTCGAAGCGCAACTCCTGAATAAGCTGGCGGCCATTTTTTTCTTTCATGTAGATGTACACCCGGAAAGTCTGCCCGTTGGCCGAGAGGTTGCCAATGCAGTACTGAGAATCATTATTGCGGGCGGCTCCCTTATGCACGGTGCTCCAGCCGGAAGGGCGGTGCTGGCTAAAAAACTGCCGGACAACACCTATGGCATCGGCTTTGGCATAAACATCGTCTTTATCTAAAATGGAAACCTCCACGGAATCGTCGAAGTAGTTGCCCAATGTAGTGGCATCTCCCTGGCTGATCGCCTGCGTGATGGCAGACAGGTTTGCCGGGGACTGTAGTGCACTGGGCAGTAAAAAGGCAAGAAAGAGTAAGCTTTTCATATGGCTTTGGTTTTTGTTCATGGATTGCCTCAGATACTAATTTACGACATTTGTCTGTCATTTAGACTTCGTATGATGTTAAAGTCACACTTCGGTCATTTGGGCAGCACCAAAACGGGTAGTAAACGCTCTTAGGTTTTGAGAAATTGTGCAGCAGCACATTAATTGTTGAAAGCAGGAGGGTATGCCCGGGTTCGTTCTTCAGCCCTGATTATTTTTTGTACCCATTCCCAGTCGGTTGACCGGTCGCAGTTGATGCAGAGGTTATTGATAGGGTGCCCGCTCCAGCTGTAGATCAGGGATTGCGAAGGATAGAGCGGGCCTTGCAGCATGGGGCCGTAGGTGTGCCCTGTGGCGGTATACTCCCAATAGTGAATGCCATGTTTGCGCTCAAACTGTATAGCATCGGCGACCCTGATGCCGCCATCAGGCAGGCGCGCCAGGAAATGACCGCTGTAAATGGTATGGATGAAGGCCCAAACGGAAGCCTCGAAGTTAGGGAACACCACAAATGAAGCCGGTTCAGGGTCGTTGCGAATATGGTCGGCGCAAAAGCCAAGCTGTTCGCAAATCCAGGGTTTGCCGTGGTGCCGGATGCCAAAATAGTTGAGGGTGCGGTTGGCCAGAAAGGAAGTGCCCCAAAAGGACTCTCTCGCGGCTTTGCTTAGCAGAGCCCGCCAGTCAGCAAGGTACAACTGGCCATAAAGCTGGCAGGCCGCCGCCGCATCCCGATAGAAGGCATCCTGCAGCCGCTCCTGCCACTGATCTGGCAATGCACTGCTTCGGGGAATTTTGATGTAACGCCGCTGTGTCTCAGGAATGAAGCCAATCAAATTGGGCGCAATAGCTTCGAGCTCGGCCAAAGCTTGTTGTACATGGTTGCTGGAAGTAGCGCGAATACCGCCTTCCGGCCACTGGGCAGCAAGCGGGCTGACGGTGATCAGCAGCAGGAACGTCCACATTAAATTCAGGCAGGGGCGCATATTTTTTGATAAAGGTAAGGAACTGAGGGATTTTATACTATTTGGGCCATCAGTATCGTTAACAGGAGCCGAATGGCCAAACGGACCGCGGAGTTTACTATCTTTAACCCCCTCAAACCTCCATCGCCAACCTGGATAATGCTATGACGAAAACGGAAACCCCTATTGTCGCTGCCGCTGAGCAATACGTAAAGCGTTTTTATGAGGAAAATTTTCAGGATAACTTACCATTCCACGATTACCGGCATTTTGAGAATGTTGTCAACGCAGTACAACTGATCGGTGAAGCGTATGAACTTGGGGCGGAGGACCTCGAAGTACTTCGCCTGGCGGCCTGGTTTCATGATCTGGGCTATTTCGAATCCCCGGAAGGGCATGAGTCAAGGAGTGCGGTATTAGCAGGGGCTTTCTTACAGGAGCAGGGTTATCCGGAAGCGCAAATTGAGCAAGTCAGGGGATGTATACTGGCGACCCGGCTGCCTCAGTCTCCCGAAAATTTACTACAGCAAATACTCTGCGATGCGGATCTCAGCCATCTGGGCAATGCACACTACTGGGACCGTTGTGGCAGACTGCGGCAGGAAATGGCCATCGCGAGAGGGATACTAATGTCGGATCCGGAGTGGGTGGAATTTGAGATCAACTTCCTGATGCAGCACAGCTATCATACGGATGTGGCCCGCGAGCTCTTCAATGAGCAAAAACTGAAGCACATCAGGCAGCTGAACAAGCAAAAGCTCCGCCTCAATCCGGATACGCTGAAGGTGATGCAGGAGGAAGAGCAGTCCAAGAAGAAAAAGAAGAAGAAAAAAAAGAAGAAAGGTAAGGATGGCGATCAGTTGAAGGAGCTGAACCTGGGAAGAGGCGTGGAGACCATGTACCGGACTACCTACCGTACCCATGTGAATTTGAGCTCTATCGCAGACAATAAAGCCAATATCATGTTGTCGATCAATGCCATTATCATTTCGATTGTGGTGTCTAGCCTGGTACCCCGTTTTTCCGATAATCCTCGTCTGATCCTGCCTACGATATTGCTGCTCGCGGTTTGTTTGTCAGCTTTGGTCTTTGCCATCCTTTCTACCCGCCCCAAGGTGACCGAAGGGCGGGTAACCCGGGAAAATATCGAGAACAAGAATTCCAATCTGCTCTTTTTCGGCAATTTCTACAACATGGAGCTGAACGATTTTCACTGGGGCATGATGGAAATGATCCGCGACAGCGATTTTTTATACAGCTCTATGACGCGCGATTTGTACTACCTCGGTGTGGTGCTGGCCAAGAAGTACAAATACCTGCGCATTTGCTACGGTATCTTCATGTACGGACTGATTGTATCCGTTATCGTATTTGCGCTGGCATTTGTAACGGCACCTTAACTTCCCCCTATCGCTTAGAGATATTGTTGTGGGAGATGTGTTTCTGCCGGGTGGACTTGAAACGGGTACTCTGATTAGCCCGCAGCCTGCGGTGTTTGGTTGCCCGGCCCTGTACCCGTTTCCGCCACATTTTCCAGCTGCTTAGCTTCATTTCCTTCTTCATGATGCGGATGACCTCGGATTCTTTCACGCCAAACTGATCCTCAATGGCGTCAAAGGGCGTGCGGTCTTCCCAGGCCATTTCTATGATCCGGTCAATATTCCGGTCTGTTAATTCGTACTTTTGATAAATTTTTTTGACGCTTCCCATAATGAATGTTGAATTTCAGAGTTGTAACAAAGTGTTGTCCGGGAGGTTGTGAATGCCATGTTTAGCTACTGTAAAATTTAAGCCAATGAATGGGGTACTTGGATTTTGTTTATTGCTGTTGACATTTACGGGGGGCCAAAGCCAGGATTGGCCGGCAGCTACGGCAAGGCTGAAGGTCAACGTATTGGGGGTGGCTGCAAACGGAGGGAATATTCACATTGCCATACACCGGGAGGCCACTTTCTTACAGGACGAATCTGCTTTATCCAGTGTGGTTGTGTCGCCCCGGGGCAAAGCAGAAGTCAGCGGGCAGTTGGAAGCCCTGCCCCATAATACCTATGCTGTGGCGGTCTTTCAGGATATGAACGGCAATGATCAGCTGGATAAAAACGCCCTGGGCATCCCTACGGAGCCTTATGCTTTTTCCAATAATCCAATCGTGAAATGGCGGGCTCCAACGTTCAATGATGCGGCGGTACCGCTTAATCAGGCAGAACAGGTCATCTCAATCACACTGAAGTACTGGAAAGATTATTAATTGGGCTGAGAAATATCATTGAGCAGGGTACCGGAGTGGGGGCATCTTTGCAATAGATTCAGGTAAGCCTTTGCCAGAGGCGCTAATACCTGAGAGCCTTAACCTAACCAGAATCTTAGCAAACATGATGCCTGTCACAGCCTTTTCCAAAACTACCGGCAACAGCCCCGGTATTTCGTTGAGCCATATCCGCAAAGAGCTGGAGCTCTATCATCAGGAGTGCAAATTGTACCTGCAACTGCTTCGCTCAACCGACCCTTCACTGCCTCAGGTGGAAACCCTGCGTGCCCATTTAAGGCAGGCGGCTAAAATTACCCTGCCCAAACTGCAACAGGCACTTCGGTCGTTCGAGGGGCAAACCGCTAATGCCACCTCAGCTGACGGCGGGCGGAGCCATATGAGTTTCTTTTTGGAGCAACTCCAGACAGTCCGCGCTCATATGATGGCATTGAAGTACGAAGTGTTTGAGCTATTGGACCAAAGCCCGGTCAGACCTCGGATTTGGTAGCCTGGCACTGAAAAAATTCCTGGCGGGCGGACTTCTGTTCTTGAAAATGAACCCTCATATTGAGGTATCTTCATTTTATTTTCCTATCTTCCCATCAAACGCTCTTGTTTGCTGAATGCCCGAGGACTGGCTCTGATATATTCAACAGCCAGGTCTGCCGGAAACGCAGGATATTCCTCCTCTGCAAGGAGAAGTACCCGCGCTGCCTTTTTATTGGTTTACAAGAACATATATAGCCCGCGCGCTGTCCTGGATAACAGAAAAAGGGACTATGAAAGTAATTGGTATCGGCGCATCCGCGGGCGGACTGGAAGCCATTACAAGGCTTGTCTCCAAACTGTCCGATGGAAGCGGAGCCGCTTTTGTTTTTTTACAGCACTTGTCTCCAAATACGAAGTCCATGATTGGGGAGCTTCTGGGGAAGCATACGAGTATGCCTGTCACTATGGTGTACAAGGATCAGCCTGTTAAAGCTAATCACATCTACGTGATGGCAGAGAATAAGAACATTGTGTTCTCCAATGGCAGGCTGCTCACTAAAGCCCGCCCGCCTGAGTCGGAAATAAACCTGCCTATTGACCAGTTTTTCAATTCTTTAGGAGAATCGCTCGGTAGCCATGCCGTTGGTGTGCTCTTGTCCGGCACTGGCACAGATGGGACAAGAGGGCTACGTACCATAAAGGAGAAAGGTGGGTTTGTATTGGTGCAGTCACCGGAGACCGCAAAGTTTGATGGGATGCCAAGAGCGGCTATTGACCTGAAAATTGCAGATCGCATCAGCCCGCCCGAAGAACTGGCGCAGGATATAGAATATATCCTTACCCATCGGGATTTTAAAACAAGAGAAGTTGGTTTTCAGGATAAAAAACAGAAGGAGACCTATTTTGATAAAATCGTACAACTCGTTTCTAAGCGAACCCATGTGGATTTTAGCGAATACCGGGAGCCTACACTGAGCCGGCGGCTGGAAAACCGCATTCTTATCCGAAAGTGCAATGATATTCAGGCTTACTGGGAAATCATTCAGCAGGATGTAACGGAGGTGGCCGCTCTGTTTAGTAACTTCCTTATTGGTGTGACCAATTTCTTTAGAGACCCCGAGGCCTACGATGCCATCAGGAAGGAAGTCCTGCCCGAAATATTTTCCCAGCCGAAGGCAGAAGGCGCGCCATACAGATTTTGGGTAACGGCCTGTTCTACCGGCGAAGAAGCCTATACCCTCGCTATGCTAATCGAAGATTATTTGCAGGAGCACGATAGGGAAAACGTAGATTATAAGGTCTTTGCTTCTGATATTGATGAGCACGCGATACAATTTGCCATTAAAGGCACTTACTCCCTGAATATGGTCGCTGATGTGCCTGAACCGTATCAATCCAAATATTTTATCCGTGAAGGTGATTACATGCAGGTCAGGCCTTCTCTGCGTAAACGGATTATGTTTGCTGTTCAAAATCTATTGGGCGACCCGCCCTTTATAAATATGGACCTGATTACCTGCCGCAACCTGCTCATCTACCTGCGGCCGGAGGTTCAGCAAAAAGCGCTTTCCACATTGCACTTTGCGCTCAAGCCGGGAGCATTTTTGTTCCTTGGGCCAAGTGAATCCCTCGGCAGTCTGAAATATGCCTTTGAAAAATACACCCGCAGCTGGAATATCTTTACGAAGCGCGCTGATAAGTCCCCAAAGCTTCAGTCCTCGTTTTCAATGCATATAAAGCCTGCAAATACTGAAAAATCAAAGCAGAATATGAGTAGCTTCCAATCAGACCTCCATCCGTCTTTTACGGATACTGACCCGTTCACCCGGTTTCTGGTTGAACGTTTCGCGCCGATTGCCTTTTTTGTGACTGAAGAGTTGGATATTCTTTACCTCAACGGTGAAGCTGAGCAGATTTTGAACATGCCCAGGGCTTTAGCCCGGTTAAACCTCAGCAAAATGCTCAGCAAAGAGGATTTGCTTACTTTTAAAGCGGGCATACAGCAAGTGTTGTCAGAGGGTGGTCCTATATCGTTTGAGCATGTTGTACTCAGGAAACGCGACCGGGAGTTTATCGCAGAAGTCCGCTTTGATTTACCCCATCTGCCTGAATTGTACGAAAAAGGAGAAAACGAGTCCACTCCGAAAGTCATCCTCATCGAGGTTTATCTGCCCGAAGAGTCCAAAGAAGAGGACGAGCCTGCTCCTAAGAATATGACGGAAGGCAAAGTCACTACGCTGCAAAAACAACTGAAAGCCTCCAAGCGCCGCTCTCAGGAACTGGTCAATGAGCTGGAAGCGACTAATGAAGAACTGCAAACGTCCAACCGCGAGCTCATGGCCTCCAATGAGGAGCTGCAAAGTACCAACGAGGAGCTGCAATCGGTAAACGAGGAGCTCTATACCGTGAACAGCGAACTCCAAATGAAAAATGAAGAGCTTACAACCGCTAATAACGATATTTCCAATTTGCTCAAGAGCACGGATATTGGCACTATTTTTCTTGACAAGGGACTCAAGATCCGGCGCTTCACACCTGCTGTCCGGCGGCAGTTTAATCTCATAGACTCTGATGTTGGCCGTTCGATTACCAATTTTGCCACTACTTTTAAAGGGCTGGATATCGAAGAGGTCTGTCAGGAGGTATTCAGGACCCTTTCTCCTTTTGAAAAAGAGATTGTAGACAAGGAAGGCGATCATTATTTGCTGCGGGTCCTTCCTTACCGTACCGAGGAGGATTATATCGATGGATTAGTGCTAACTTTTGTGAATATCAACGAACTCGCGATATCGCGCAATCAAACACAAAAAGCCGAGCGGATTTTCAAGCAGTTCGTTAGCCAATCAGACCAGCAGATCGCGATTATCGACAAAAAAGGGAAGGTCCATTTTGTTAACCGGGTACGGTTTACCGGCAAAAAGTCAGATGACTTAATCGGGCAGCCTATTTATTCCTATTTGCCGGAAGATATTCGGGACGAGGTTAAAAAAATGCTGGAAAATGTCTTTGATGGCAAGCCCTTCGAGCGGTTGCAGTTCAGCTATGATTACCAGGGTGGTTCCAAAGGAGACGCTTCTCTGATAATCGTGCCGATTATACTGGAAGGGTATATTAAATATGCAGCTCTGATTGAAGATATAGATTAGGCGAAGGCATAAAGCTACTCCCGTTCAATGCCCAGCTTTTTCATTTTTGAAAACAGGGTTTGCCCTTTCATGCCCAGTAGTTTGGCAGCGCCCTGTGGGCCAGTCACCCGCCAGTGGGTTTTTTCAAGAGCATTGATGATATGTTGACGCTGTATTTCTTCTAATGTAGGGAATTCATCTCCGATTTCGGAGTGGGCTGCCGATTGTTTGGAGCGTACCGGGCGCCAGTAGGAAAGGTCAAGGGTCTTGTTATTGGAAAGGACCACTGCCTGCTCCACAATATTCATGAGCTCCCGTATATTACCGGGGAAATCGTACTGCTGCAGGCGCTTGAGGTCTTTGGCACGGATGTTATCAATCGGTTTGCCATTTTTCCGGGCAAACTGTTTCATAAAATGCCGGACCAGCAAAGGGATGTCTTCCGGGCGGTCCCGCAGCGGAGGATTTTGCAGTGGGAATACGCTCAGACGGTAATACAAATCTTCCCGGAATTGTTTCCCGGAGACCATCTTTCTCAGGTCACGGTTGGTGGCTGCAATAATCCGGACGTCTACCTTTAGGGTCTCTACACCACCTACGCGTTCAAATTCACCCTCCTGAAGTATCCGAAGGAGTTGGGATTGTATCTTCAAAGAGATTTCTCCGATTTCATCCAGGAAAATAGTGCCTTTGTCCGCCAGCTCGAAGCGGCCGGTTTTTGTAGCCGTTGCTCCTGTGAAAGCCCCCTTCTCATGGCCGAACAGTTCAGAGAGGATCAGTTCTTCAGGGAGCGCAGCGCAATTGACCCTCACCAGAGAACGATCACTGCGCTTGCTGAGGCTGTGAATAGCCCGGGCCAACAGCTCTTTGCCCGTCCCGGTTTCTCCCTCGATCAGCACCGTAGCTTCAGTTGGCGCGACCTGCTCTACCTGTTGGAGTACCTTTCGGTAATTGTCACTTTGAGTCAGGATGTTCTCGAATTTATTGCCCTCAGAGATTTCTTCCTTCAGATAAATGTTCTCTTCCTCCAGTCGGTCAGAAAGCGTTTGTACTTCAAGCAACGCTTTCCTCAATTCGGCTTCCTGCTGGCGGCGCTCTGTGATATCATGAGCACTGAGGCTGATAAGCTTAGTGCCGTTGATGTCCAAAAAGTCAAGATGGAACTCAGCAGGAAAAACCCGGTCATTTCTGGTCCTCAGGGTACTTTCCATTTTCATGGTTTCCCCTGCCGAGGCTTCAGCCCATATCTCATGCCATTGCTCAATGGTGTTTTCTGCATCGATATCGGTAATTTCCAGCCTGCCGGTCATTTCCGAAGCTTCATAGCCAAGCCGGTTGGCCATGGCCCGGTTGACATATCGCAGGGTGCAGTCGGGGTTGATCCAGCATACCATAGCCTCGGAACGATCCAGGACTGCCCCTGCCAGGTGCCTTTCCGCTGAGGAGCTCTGCCTTATTGAGATACTGCCCTGCAGCTTTCCGACTATGTTGTCTTCTTCCACCGGGTAGCCATAGATATTGATTTCATATCCCGGCCGCTGTTCGTCATGGCGTAACTGCAGCTGCAGCTCAAAAGGAGACCGGTTTTTCTGGGCAGCTTTGATTTTTTGGATGAGGGTGGCAAATTGATTTGAAGGCAGCCGGTCCTTTAGAGCAGATACAATATTCAATTGGCGGGGCGGAGGGAGTTGATCGGCATCCAGTTGCAGGATATCAGGAAAGTTATCTGTCATCTGAAAGTCCCCGTTAATGATATTCCATTCCCAAATAGCAATTTGATAGTGCTTGAGGTGCCGGTAGGTCGGTGTTTTAAGGCTCTGAATAGAGCCTGCCGGAGGTATGAAACAGCATAGTAAAGGTGGGGAGGTATTTTTAAAAACCGAGCCCTGTATTCGGAAAAACTGAGTTTCACCAGACTTGAGCCGCCATTCTACGAGCCAGGATTTGCTTTTTCTGGCGCCTGCAGCATCCCAGCGTTGCAGGTACCGGACCATGTTCAGTTCTTCTTCCAGGTCAAAAATCTGGAGTTGTGTGAGCCCTTCTTGCAAATACCCCAGCCTTTTTCTTGCTGCAGGATTAGCATACCGGATATGGCCCTTTTTGTCAAATAACATAACGGCATCATTGCCCCTGGCCATAATGAGCTGGAACAATGCAGCAAAATCCACAGCATCTAAAGCTGGTTTCTCCTTCATGTTGGCAATCCTAGAACGTAGGTGTATTTAATGTTCTTTCATACGTTACCATCCTGAAGCCGTGAGGGCGTAAGGACTGGGGTCTTTATTTGATTCACGCCTCTCCTGATGTAAATCAGTCTAAATATAATCAAATCCAAGGCAAATACAAATTTGATTTATTTTTTATTAAATAAGATAAAAGTTGTCTTATGTAGTGATTTTAGTAACGCTGAATTAAATTTAAAGCCTTGTAGGTCAGTATTTTATGTTTTGGTCCGGTCTTTGCATTCTAAAAGCCTGAAACAAACACTACGGTAGCGGTATGATCCGCAAACAATAAAACAACAAGCCAAATGGATGAGCGAAGCATGATGAATTTGCTGAAAAAGAAGGAAAAAAGAGCGCTCGAGTGGCTATACGAAGCCTACAGCCCAATTGTCTATGGCACTGTACGGCGAGTCGGGAACACCAATGAGGTGATAGAAGAGTTGCTCGTGAAGACTTATGTCACTGACCTTTCGCACGCGAAAGATTTGGAAAATTGATTAATAATGTTGGGGCAGTTATCTTGCAGCTCAAAGGAGCGCAAGATGAAAGACCCAAAGTTACTTGACTTGTATTCGGACTACCTGCTGGCATCGTTTCGCATGGCGACAGCCACCGGCTTGTCCGAGCTGACCGATCAGGCACTGAGCCATGACAAGATCAGCCGTTTTTTAGGGCAGGAAGCCTTCACGGCAAAGGACTATTGGCGTTGCATAAAGCCTTTGGTACGTAAAGTGGAGCACCCGGACGCGGTCATCAAGATAGATGACACGATCGAGGAGAAGCCGCACTCTACGGAGAATGAAGTGGTCACTTGGCACTGGGACCACTCCAAGAAGCCGAAAGCGGGGCACACCAAAGGGATCAACATCCTGAATTTCCTTTACCAGAGCCCACAGGGCATAGAGCTGCCTGTTGCTTTTGAGATCGTGCGCAAGTCGCAAGAATACGTGGATGCCAAAAGCGGGCAGGTAAAGAAGCGCAGCCCCCGCAGCAAGAACGAGATGCTGCGCGACCAGCTTTTTGCCCTTGTCAAATACAACCGCGTGCCCTTCCGCTATGTGGTATGGGACACTTGGTTTGCTGCCAAGGAGAACTTCGAGTTCGTGCATTATGAGCTGGGCAAGCATTTCATCAGTGCCTTGAAGAGCAACCGCAAGGTCGCCCTTAGCATGGAAGACAAGCTGGAAGGCAAGTTCCACCGAGTCGACGGGCTAGAACTGCAAGCAGGCCAGGCCATTACTGTTTACCTCAAAGGGCTGGATTTCCAAGTCCAGTTGGTCAAGCAGGTCTTTATAAACCAAGACGGCTCAACTGGAGACTTGTACCTGGTCACCAACGATCTGGAGCTAAGCGGCCCAGCTATCTGCACAACCTACGGGACACGCTGGGGAGTGGAGGTATTCCACAAATCGCTCAAACAAAACGTGGGGCTGGAAAAGTCCCCCACCAAGCACGAGACATCCCAGTGCAACCATGTTTTTGCTGCCATGATTGCCTGGACTAAACTCGAACTGCTGGCTGCAAAAGAGCAGACCAACCACTTTGCCCTAAAAACCAAAATTTATGTCAATGCCCTCAGGGCGGCTTTTCAAGAGGTGCAAAGGCTCAAAGCCTATGTCCCTAAAATTGGACCGCCGGATGGGCTAGCCACCCCTCTTTTGGGGTAAGGCCTTGATTAACTTGTTCATGCGAGTGCTTTTTCAGTGCCATGCACTGAGTGGGCTTGCTGTGCCAAGCACCCTGAGTACTGCTAATTTTTTCAATTATCATAACCTTTCGCGTGCGAAAGGTCAGTTATGTCAATGCCTGGGCTCAGGCTCAAACGATTGATGTTGCGAAAGACCGGGCCCTCCCCTGGATTTTCAATGTGCTTATTGATACGATTGTGGAGTATGCGGAGTCTGTTGAACCGGAACGTAAAGCCTCTGAGATCAGCGCTTTGAAGCTTGACCTGGAATTAGATGCTGACTATCATCAGCACCAATTGTCCCGCCTTGAGCGAGCCATAGAAAAGCATTTTATCGTGCATCAGGTGCCTGTCGCGGATATAGTGCAGGATGATACGAAGCTGCAGCAATCTGTTATGGCATTGCGGGCCCGAATGAAGATCAATCAGGTCCTTATGCCTCTTTAAAGAACGTGTTATGTTTCGAATAGCGGTAATTCAGTTCCTATGAACGACCCGCACTGATGAGTCTTCCATCGTTTTGCACCGGAAGGCTCTTTTTTTTGACCTGAGTGCAGGGAAAAAAGAAAGGGAGCACATTTGCATGTACTCCCTTTTGTGGGCGGTGAGAGACTCGAACTCCCGACCCCCTCGGTGTAAACGAGGTGCTCTGAACCAACTGAGCTAACCGCCCTTTTTTGTTTTCGGAGCGCTTTTGCTCCGCTGTGCGTTAATTGCGAGTGCAAATATAGAGGCGAAAATGATACGGCGCAAGCTTTTTCAAGAAAAAAAATAAATAAAAATAATCGGCAATCGGTAAACGTTTCTCTTTTTTAGCCGGAAAACGCTTATTTTCAGGGCTTTGAAAACCTGCTGCTGCCATGAAAAAAATTTTAAAACGCCTGTTGATCATCCTATCCGTTACCGTTCTGCTGCTCATTGGAGCCGTGGCGGTCATTGCGAACCTGTTTGAGGACCGCATCGGGCGGGCGCTTACCCAAACCATCAACAACCAACTTACCGCTGAGCTTACTGTTCAGGGCTTCGACATTACGCTGTTCCGAAGCTTCCCCAGCCTTTCGGCTAATCTAAAAGGTGTCCGGTTGGAAGATACTGCAGGGGCTCCATTGCTGGAAGCGGAGACGATCGGTTTCCGGTTTGGGCTGCTCAGTCTCTTCAAATCCAGCCTGGAGATCGGCTCAGTGGTGGTTGATAAGGGGCAACTGCGCATCCTGATCGATAAGCAGGGTAGGGGCAACTACGATATTCTCAAACCCGGAGAGGAAGAAGCCAGCTCAGAGGCTACCAATATCGACCTGACCTCGGCCGAGCTGAGGCAGGTTGCGATATCCTATACCGACCAAAGCCAGAGGCAACAGATCGAAGGAGTTGTTCAATCTGCTTTGTTTTCCGGGGCATTCTCCAATACTGCGTTCGATCTGGAAAGTGAGGCGCAGGTCCAATTTGAATATGCAGACCTTGATGGCATCCGTTATCTTCCCGGTAAGGCTGTTTCCTATGATGTAGAGCTGGCGGTAGACTTGCAGGCGGGCACTTACACCTTGCAGCGAGGGGCGCTGCAGGTAGAAGGCAATGCCTTTGAAGTGGATGGTACGGTGGAAAATTGGGAGACGGGGACCTATTTCGATCTCTACGCCACAGCAGAGAATGGTAATCTGGCGGGTGTCCTGGCCTTGTTGCCCGACAGTTACGCCAGTCAGCTGCAAGGCTTTAGCAGCAAAGGGCGGTTTGCCTTTGATGCCATCGTGAAAGGGCAGTACAACAAGCAACAGCAACCGGAAGTAAGGGTGGAGTTCAGCCTTGAAGATGGCCGCCTGAGCAGTGATCTGCTGGAGCAGCCTTTGAAAGAGGTAAGCTTGCAGGCGGTATTTACGAATGGCAAGTACCGCAATGCAAAGTCTTCCATTTTCCGCCTGGACCAGTTTAAGGGGTATTTCAACCGGGAGCTGATTGAAATGACAGCAGAGGTAAGTAATTTTGAAGAACCTGATATCCGGTTTTTCCTGAACGGTGTCCTGCCGCTTGAGTCAGCCTACGGCTTGCTGGGCAAACCGGCAATCACCGAAGGCTCCGGAGAGGTTGAATTCCAGGACGTACGTATCGAAGGTCGCTACAAAGATATGATCAACCCGAGCCGCATCGGGCGTGTATCGGCTGAAGGCATGCTGGAATTTGATGATGCCGGACTGGTCATCGGAGAAGAAGCACTGCTACTGGACCGGGGCCGCCTGCAGCTGGAAGGCAACCGCCTGAGCATCGAAGGGCTGCGCCTGGAGGGAGCCGGAAGCGACATCACCTTTGATGGTACCGCATTCAATCTGCTTCCGGTGCTTTTTGCGGATTCGCTAAACTCCAGCCGGGCACAACTGGAGTTTGACGCGCGTTTGTCGGGCCGCAGCCTTGATATTGACCGCCTGATGGGAGCCCTCACATTTTCGGCAGAGGCGGAAGCTGATGCTCCAGCCACTCAAGAGGACTTAGCACCGGAAGAACAGGAGCCTCAGGCGTTATTCCTGGGGTTCCTAAACGGTACCTTTGATGCCGATATTGAGGCACTGAATTATCAAAAAATTGAAGGAGAAGACTTTCAGGGCAAGCTGGCTTTCCGCGCCAATACCATGAATGTACTGGGCGAGATTAAAGCCTTTGGCGGGCAAATAAGCCTGGACGGGGAAGTCAACTTTGAGGCTGCCCCGGTCCTGGAGGCGCGTATGGCCTGCCAAAACCTGGAAGTCAGCACCTTATTTGAGCAGGCGGATAATTTCGGGCAGGAAGTGCTCACCCACCGCCATTTAAAGGGGCAGTTGGACACCAAAGTCGCCATTTATGCCTACTGGGATGAACAGGGCGACTTTCTCATGGACCGGCTGCGTGTATTAGCCGGCATTGGCATTTCCGAGGGTACCCTGCAAGGCTTGGAAATGCTGCAGGATTTTTCCGACTTCGTTCATATCCGGGACCTCCGGGAAATCAATTTTGTGGATATGCAGAATTTCCTGGAGATCAGGAACCGCCGGCTCTACCTGCCTGTGATGTTCATCCGGAGCAATGCGCTCAACCTTACCATCAGCGGAGAGCATTCCTTTGATAACGAAATTGCCTATTACCTCAAGGTGAATGCAGGACAGGTACTAGCCGACCGGTTCCGAAAGCATGACCCTAGCCTTAAGCCCAAGCCGGCCCGGCAGTCGGGCTTTTTCAACTTGTACTACGCTATGCTCGGGACGCTGGACGACTACAACATTACGGCAGCCAAGCAGCGGGTCAGGGAAGACTTTGAGCGGAGTGAATTCCGCAAACGGGAGATTCAGCGTGCGCTGGAGCAGGAGTTTGGCATCGTTGAACTGATCGAAGAGCCCGAAAACTGGAAGGACATCCCTGAATTTGACCACGACACCTACGATCCGCAGGAAGAAGAATACCTCGACTTTGAGGTGGGCGGGCGGTAATTTAGACTATCGTACATTACCTTTGCCCTTATGAGCAATAAAACCTTGCATACGCAGATGATCCGGGAAGAGGCACAGCGCCTGGGCTTTGCCTTTGTGGGGTTTGCCAAAGCCACCCGTTTGGATGAGGAAGCCCGCCGGCTTGAGGCCTGGCTAAACAAGGGCATGCACGGTGAAATGGGCTATCTGGAAAACCACTTCGAAAAGCGGGTGGACCCCCGGAAGCTCGTACCGGGTGCCAAAACGGTGGTTACGCTCATGTACAACCACTACACTGATCGCCGCCCTACGGACCCGGATGCCCCGAAGATTTCAAAGTACGCTTACGGCAAAGACTATCACTTCGTGCTCAAGCACAAGCTCAAAGACCTGATGAAGTACATTCATGCCGAAATTGGTGAGGTGAACGGCCGGGTTTTTGTCGATTCCGCCCCCGTGCTGGAGCGCGACTGGGCTAAGCGTGCCGGCATAGGCTGGCTGGGCAAAAACACCTTGTTGATCCACCCCAAGGCTGGCTCCTACTTCTTTCTGGCCGAACTGATCATTGATTTAGACCTGGTTTATGACCACCCCATAAAAGATTATTGTGGTACCTGTACCCGCTGTATTGATGCCTGCCCTACCGATGCGATCAGCCCCGGGGGATATGTGGTGGACGGCAGCAAATGCATTTCTTACTTCACCATTGAACTGAAAGGCGCCATACCGGAAGCTTACCGTGGCCACTTTGAGAACTGGATGTTCGGTTGCGACATCTGTCAGGACGTCTGTCCCTGGAACCGATTCAGCAAGCCCCATCAGGAACCCGAATTCGAGCCCCATCCTGATTTGCTGGGCCTCTCCGCCAGTGACTGGGAAGAACTGACTGAAGAGGTTTTCCGCGAGCTTTTCCGTAAATCAGCGGTAAAGCGGACGAAGTACGAAGGGCTGAAGCGCAATATCAATTTTTTGAAGCCCTTATCTGAAAAAACGGACCATGAGGCATAAGGTGTTCGTCTGTTTGACTTTGTTGCTATGGAGTTGCGGCCCGGTGGTGGAAACGCCCGAAGAGCAAAGGCCTGTCCACCAACAGTCTTCACTTCCTGAGGGTGCCCATCAGATGGAAGCCCACCCTGCAAAGCCACACCAAGGCTGGATCGCCTGTGGGGGGCGCTGGACGGCAGGGGAGGGGGCAGGCCTTGGAGCCGGTTTTGCGGATCAGCTGGGAGCTGGTGTGCTCAATGCGGGCATTACCGGTGAGCCGCTTCCGGGGCTGCTGCAGCGCCTCCCTCAACTTTTGGACCGTAAACCCGAAGGCCTGATCTTGGAAGTTGGACAGGAAGATGAAGCGCTAAACGCACCTCCAAAGGCCTTTCAAAAACACTTAAATGCGCTGGGCAGACAGCTTGGTGAGCATCCTGGCCTTAAACTGCTTATACTGGTTTCTGCCCGTGAGGCTGCTTACCGGGAACTTATCTTGGAATTTGCTAAAAAACAGGGTGCGCTAGTGTACTCCGGCGATTTTTCTGAGGCCCCCCCTGCTGCAGCTCAGCATAATGCTTTGGCTAAGCAAGTCCGTCAAATGTTGTATTAGCACAGGCTTTTCGGCGGTTTTGTAAAAGAATTGGCATTTTGCTCGGTTCTTAGGGGGGTACGTTAATTGATTGTGAACTTATTAGGGGTGTACTCGTTGAAGAACCCGAATGATGATAATTCTCCAATCAATTAAAAAGCAAACATGAAAAAATTGAATCTTTGGCTACTGGCCATCTTTGCACTTTCTGCGCTGACATTTACGGCTTGTGATGACGATGACGACACGGATCCGATTCCGGAGCCTACCACTATTGTTTCTTTTGCACAAAACAGCGATGATTATACCATCCTGGCAGAAGCGGTAGTTGCAGCTGGTCTTGACGGGGTACTGTCCGGCACCGGTCCATTTACCGTATTTGCACCAGACAACGCTGCCTTCCAGGCATTGCTCGACAGCAACCCGGACTGGAATACGCTCGATGATATCCCGGAAGCTACTCTAACCGCAGTATTGACCAACCACGTACTCGGAGGAGAAGTAACTTCTTCTGATCTGATGGCAGGATATTATTCCACGCTCAGCGCCACAGGCTTTGGTGATGCAACAACGAGCCTTTATGTCAACCTTGATAACGGTGTCGTACTGAACGGCGGTCCTGAGGTAGTTGCGCCAGACGTGGATGTAGACAATGGAGTAATTCACGGTATTGATGCAGTCATTCTGCCACCTACCGTAGTAGACTTTGCAACGTCTAATCCGGCACTGTCCTCATTGGTGGCAGCACTGACCCGCTCTGATCTCAGCACTGATTTCGTAGGTGCTCTGAGTGGTGAAGGCCCGTTCACTGTATTTGCACCAAGCAATGCGGCATTTCAGGCGCTGCTCGACAGCAATGATGACTGGAATACGCTTAACGACATCCCCGTAGGTACGCTTGAGGCGGTACTTTCTTACCATGTCAGCAGCGGCGTCAATGCACGCTCTTCAGATCTTTCTGACGGTATGATGGTAAGCACACTGGCAGAAGGCGCAACACTGGAAGTGGATCTTTCTAACCCGGATGCTCCTCAGATTGTCGGTGGTAGTAGCACAGCAACTGTTGTGCTAGCCGATATTCAGGGTGCGAATGGTGTGGTTCACGTTATTGATACGGTACTGCTGCCCTAAATTATCCATGGAAATGGGTAAATAAAAGAGCGCCATTCGGATTTTGTCCGGATGGCGCTCTTTCTGTTACAGGCCTTGTATTTAATGGAATGCGCGTTCCTGATCCAGTTTTTGAAACTTTGCCCAGGCCCGGTCGGCAATTTCCCGGGTAAGTTTTTCGATATAATAGCTGCCCGCTCCGGGGTCAATAACCCGGTCGAGGTGGCTTTCCATTTTAAGGAGGTGCTGCAGGTTGCGGGCTACCCGCCGGCTAAAGGGCGTATCAGGCTCCTTTTGTGCCCGGTTAGAAGGCAAAACATACAGCCGGTCTACGCCCCCGATCACAGCAGACATGGCCTGCGTACTGGCGCGGATCATATTGGAATTCGGGTTCTCATCCTGTGATTCCTGAGCGAAGTGAGCTACTACAAAGGGCTGCTTACCCTTCACACCGTATCCTTTCAGAACGTTGCTCCAAAGCAGGCGAAGAGCTCTGAATTTTGCGATTTCCACAAAGTAACTTTTGCTGACCGCGATGCCGAACTGCAAATGCTGGTTGATGATATCTGCAGTCAGCCCCGTTTCAGTAAGCCGGGCCAGGTACTCCGCACCTTTCGCCATAGTGAGGGCCAGCTCGTCGACGACCTGCTCCGGTCCGCTGTGGAAGGTTTTGGCATTGACCTGTAGCGGGCGTACGTAGGGCCATTGGGTAGTGCAGGATTGAATAAACGCGGCCAGAGTATCAATGGGAGGTTCCGGAAAATCCAGGATGGGGTCGAAGTCAATCGTGAAATTGGCCTGTTCGCCAGTGACACCTTTCTCCTGGTACCAGTCCTGCAAAAGCTCTAATAGCCGGACAGGCTGTTTTTCAGAATAATGCTCGCTGAAGTTCAGCGTCACCATTTCCGGCGCCACACCATCAAGAAGCTGATGAAGGCGGAGGCGGTCTAAAGGCTGGAACAACCGAAAGAGCGGAGCCTGAACGCCTCCTTTCAGTCCTTCGAGCAGGGCTGTATTCGCCTGCTTTACATCTTTGTAAACGTTGATGTACTCACCGATTTCCCAGTCATTGCCCCGCCGGCCAGCGAGTAGGGGGGCAGTTGTTTGATGATCAATGTCTTCCGGGTGATAGAATGGGGCAACTGTGATGTCTTCGCCCAGGTGCCAAAATAAATCTTCCAGCGGTTTGCCTTTCAGGTCTTTCTCCACTTTGGCAACCCAGGTGGCCTTGTCTACGGCAGGAAATTCTTCAAGTAGGTTTTTCATAAGTGGCGTTTTTTACTCCCTGCCAATTTAAAATAAAAAAAGCAGAGAGCCGTTGCTCTCTGCCATCAAAGTGTCCTGTAATAAGAAACCCTTTACAAACCTACAAGCAGGAAGCCTTGCTGCCTGCTTACAGATCCTAAGGATACAGGGCATTCAGAGGGTCGCGCAGCCAGTCTGTTGCCGGATGCATGATTTTTGTCAGGGTGTGGGAATCTGGCGCAATATCTTCGAAATTTGGCTGGGGTACACCCTCTGCCTGATGCAGGTGGGGGATAGGTACTCCCCAATTGGGGCAACCGCCGGCTACTTTGAGCGTTTGGGTGCTATGGTAAACATTCTGCCCGCACAGGTCCCGCACGCTCCACTTGCGATAGATGATGCAAAAGCCATTTTCATATAGTGTTTCATCCTCCCAGGTGACTATAAAGCTGCAGGATTCTTCGTCCAGGCTTATTTGGTCGTGTGTGGTGGACCGGTCTCCATCGGTGTCTACAACCGGGAAACCCGTATGCGCCGGACCTGAAGTTGCCGGATCTTCCAGTATTGGTGCCTCAGAACCATCGAATGATTCGGGGAAGATAATATTGTTGATCCCCGGTTTTTCAACGCTGATCAGTTGTCGGAAGGTACAGACGGTTTCCTCTTTGTCTGTAGCCACCCACAACCGCTCCACCACGCCCAATGCATTGCTGAGGAATTCAAAGTTGGAAAGCCTGATTTTCAGGCCTTTTTCCTGAGCTTCGGCGACGAGCCTCAGTGTATCCCCGGTGTTAAGAAAAGAAGAATAAAATGTGTTGAAAGGCTGCTCCGGGCACAGGGCCGGTACAGCTTCACTATTAATAAACACGTTAAAAGTGTGGTCTGAAAAAGAGGAGCCCCCAACGTAACTCCAATCAAATCTGACAAATCCATCGGCCGGAATGGCGAGCTCGTAAGCTGCCTGGCTTCCGGGAGTCAGAAGAATTGAAGCACTATTAGCCCCTTCAACTAATACTGAATTGGGAGCTCCGGTGACATCTACCCCACCGTCACCATCTTTTGTGGCATGGCGCCAGTTGGACCATGCGAAATAGCCTTGCCAGCCCTGGCTTTGACAGCTCAGGTTGAAGTACTGGTCTTCGAAAGTGTAGAAAATTGTTTCAGATGAGGAATAGGATAGAACCGGTGGTGGTACCTGCCAGGAATCCTGACAGAACACAGTACCGTGTGTGCCTGTAAAGACAAGCGGTTGGGGGGAGATGGATGCCGCCTCATCATTCTGGGCACATAGCCCAATTGGCAACAACCAAAAATAGAGAAGTATTTTTTTAAGTTTTGGGATTACTACTTGCATGTCGTACACTTTCTGCTACTCAGCCATGCGTATGGCTAAACGATTTTCAGGGTTGATTCGGAATCAACTGAAATTTAGTACTCAGAAAACCTTACTGGAAAATTAGCGGAAAGGAGAGTGGGTGGAACACGCAACGTGTTAAAACCAGGACATACCTGCTTTTTCATGGGATTATGTAGTTTAAGGGATAATAAAATTTGAAAGAGGTTCCTTATACACACACTAAGTTAAGTACGGTGCCTACTTTCGTTGATACAAATATAGGATTTACTGCAATTTATTCCATACCGCATACCCGGTATTTATCAGATTTAAATTATTGTTATTTGTAAAGGTTTGTTTCATAAGGGTTGAGAGCTCCGCCCTGTAAAGAGGCAGGGCGGAGCAGGACTTTATGCTTCTGCCCTTGGCTGGTTCATCACTTTCTCCTGATGGTTGATGGATTCCTGATGGACGGCCTTGAGATAAACGGTAACAAACTCTTCGCTCAGCCCCTTAAGCTTGCCTTTGGTTACGGCGCGCTCCAGGATTTCGTTCCAGCGGCTGCTTTGCAGAATGGCAATATTATTGCGCTGTTTGTACTCTCCAATCCTCTCAGCCAGGCGCATACGGTTGCTGAGCAGGTTGAGCATTTCCTCGTCCAGTTCGTCAATCTCATGGCGCAGGTGCTCCAGGTTTTCAAGGAACTCCATATTATCAGTTGTCGGCTGGCGGAAAATGAGCTGCTCTTTCATTTCCAGGAATTGTGCCGGGGTAATTTGCTGTGCGGCATCGCTCCAGGCGTTGTCGGGATCCGGGTGCACTTCGGTCATATAGCCATCAAAATTGAGGTCGAGTGCTTTCTGCGCTACGGTTTGCAGGATGTCCCGGCGCCCACAGATATGGCTGTTGTCACAGATGATAGGAAGGTCAGGGAATTCCCGCTTCAGGTCGATGGCAAGCTGCCAGCGCGGCACATTGCGGTATTTGGTCTCTCCGTGGTAACTGAAGCCCCGGTGGATGACCCCAATACGGGTAATCCCCGCTTTGTAGATGCGCTCAATGGCCCCTACCCATAGTTTGAAATCCGGGTTGATGGGGTTTTTGATCAGCACGGGGATGTCCACGCCTTTTAGGGCATCGGCTACTTCCTGTACGGAAAACGGATTAACAGTAGTGCGGGCACCCAGCCAGAGCACATCAATCTGATGCTTGAGGGCCTCGAAGACGTGCTGTGTGTTAGCGACCTCGGTAGTCACTTTAAGCCCGGTCTCTTCCTTGACCTTGCGCAGCCAGCCCAGGCCTTCGGTACCGATGCCTTCGAATGCGCCGGGGCGGGTCCGTGGCTTCCAGATACCGGAGCGGAATAAGTCTACGCCTTTACCTGCAAGGGCACGGGCCGTGGTCAGTACCTGTTCTTCTGTTTCGGCACTGCACGGGCCGGCAATAATAATTGGCTTGTTGGCAGGCTTCTCTTCCAGTAGAGGTTTAAAAGTCATATCCATGGTTACGTAAATTTTCAAAGGTTATCGTAAAATGCGTTTGATATCATTGGCTTGTGCAATGAGTTGGTAAAATGTGTCGAAGTCTTTCTTGATGAGCAGGGACCGGAAACGGGCCAGTTGATTGATATGCTCGTCCAGTACATCCAGCACGTGGTCCCGGTTTTGCCGGAAAATGGGGATCCACATGTTCGGCGAGCTCTTGGCCAGCCGCACCGTTGAGCTGAAACCACCGCTGGCCAGCTCGAAAATGCGCCCTTCGTCCCGCTCCTTTTCCAGTACGGTTAACGCCAGCGCAAACGAACTGATGTGCGAGATGTGAGATACGTAGGCAGAATGCAGGTCGTGTGCCTCCCGGTCGAGTTCAACGAGGGTCATTGGAATGCTTTCGTACATCTTTCGTACTAGTGTCATGGCTTCCGGGGCGCTGCGGTCGGCATCAATCAAAACGGCGCACTTATGATCGAATAGGTTAGGGATGGCCGCCTCCGGACCTGAAAATTCTGTACCCGCCATAGGGTGAGTAGCCACATATTGCCCGCGCTTCGGGTGCATGTCCACGGTATTGAGCAGCTCCGCTTTGGTAGAACCTACATCGATGACCACCTGATCCTCAACCAGGTCAAGGACTTGCGGCAGCAGCGTTAGCATAGCATCGACCGGCGTAGCCAGGATGATTAGCTCGGCTGCTTTTACACCTTCATCCAGAGGCATGTCCTCATCGATGAGCCGCCGCCGGATGGCCTTGTCCAGATTCTCTTGACTGGCATCAATACCGATGATGTGACCGGCAAAACCATTCTCCTTTAAGGTAATGGCCAGCGATCCGCCGATAAGTCCGATACCGATAATTGCAACTGTCATATTTAATTTAAAATGTAAATCTGTGTTAATGTGACCCATACGGGCCGTCGGAAATGTAAAAGTTTCTCACTTGATGGCTTCTTAGGCGTAAAGAGCCTTCCTTCTCAAAGGGTTAGGCCATTCGGGTTAGCCCTGAGCCTTCTTTATACTAGCTGTGAAAATGGCAACCAGTTGACCACACTCGTTTAGAACGGGTTCAACAACAGCGCTTTCCAGGAGTGGCTTTGCTTTGATAATTTTAAGGCAGACTTGCGATTCTCTAAGTTCTTTCAAAGCAATCCTCATTTTACCTTTTTACCCTACGCATGGCTTCTTCATAAAGTGCGCCGTCACTACAAAGCGAAATCCGCAGGTACCGGTCGCCCTGAGAACCGAAGATACCGCCCGGGGTGATGAATACGTTGTGCTGGTACAGCACCTCGTCTGCCAGTTCATAAGCATCGGCATACTGATCCGGGATTTTAGCCCAGACAAACATGCCCACCTGCTTCGGGTCGTATTTGCAGTCCAGCGCATCAAAGAGCTGAAAAACTGTTTCCCGCCGTTCGGCATAGACGCCATTCAGCCGCTTGTACCAGGACAGAGGGCTCTTCAAAGCCTGTGCTGCAGCCAGCTGCACCGGCTTGAACATGCCAGAGTCCATGTTGCTCTTGAAGCGCAGCACCACCTTAAGGTAATCGGCCCGGCCAGCGAGCATGCCAATGCGCCATCCTGCCATATTGTGCCCCTTGCTGAGGCTGTTGAGTTCCACGGCTACGTCCTTTGCTCCCGGAATGCTCAGAATGCTGTGCTGCTGTTCATTCAGTATGAAAGAGTAGGGGTTGTCATTGACAATCAGGATGCGGTGGCGGTGGGCAAAGGCCACGATACTTTCCAGAAAAGACAAATCCGCTGCTGTCCCGGTCGGCATATTCGGGTAGTTGAGCCACATGATTTTTACCCGGCTCAGGTCGGTGCTTTCCAGGGCTTCCATGTCCGGCAGCCAACCGCGTTCCGGCTCCAGCTTGTATTCCCGGATGGTGGCTCCGGTCAGATTGGAGACTGCCCGGTAGGCCGGATAGCCGGGGTTGGGCACAAGCACTTCATCTCCACTTTCGAGAAAAGCCATAGCGATGTGCATCAGGCCTTCCTTGGAGCCCATAAGTGGCAGGATTTCCCCTTCCGGGTCAAGGCTGGCGCCAAACCACTTTTCATACCATTCGGCGAAAGCCGCCCGCAGCTCGGGGATGCCCATATAGCTTTGGTAGCCGTGGACGTCATTATGAAGAACGGCATCGGTCAGCGTGTCGATCACTTCATGGCTGGGTGGTAAATCGGGGCTGCCAATGCCCAGATTGAGGACAGGCTTGCCCTCGGCGCGCATTTGCGCAATCTCCCGGAGTTTGGTCGAGAAGTAGTACTCCTTAACCTCTCCCAGGCGGCTGGCAGGTTGTATGATCATGTCGGATTTGGCTACTGATTTGGTCATTGCAAAATGAGATTCTGGTAAAGGTTTTTTTTAGAGGAATACTTTAGTACTCGTAATGCTCTCCGCAGGCATAAACGCCGTGCACCTGCAGGTTGCGGGTCAGTGGCCGGATGGCATCAAGGGCCTGTTCGTGCCCCACTTTGCCCTGCACCACGAAGTCGACGTAAAACTGATATTCCCAGGGATGCCCGATGATGGGGGCCGACTGTATTTTGGTCAGGTTGACGTTGTAGGCGGCCATTACAGCAAGGGCCTTGTACAGGCTCCCCACTTCGTGATCGGTCGCGAAAGAAATGGATACTTTTTCCAGAGCGGCATCCAGCTTAGGCGTGCCTTTCTCCAGCACCAAAAACCGGGTGTGGTTCTTTTTATTGGTTTCAATGCCTGGCGCGATAATTTCAAGCCCATACATTTCGGCGGCGAGGGTACTGGCGATGGCACCAATGTGCGACCAGCCATTTTCACTGATCTCCCGGGCGCTGAGGGCGGTGTCTGCCGTTTCCACTAATCTGATATTTGGGTACATTGCAAAAAATTCCCGGCACTGCGCGATGGCCATGGGATGAGAATGCACCTCCCGCAGCGATTCGATTTGTACACCAGGCAAAGCCATCAGGTTCTGCTTGATGCGCAGAAAGACCTCTCCGGTAATATGCAAGCCCGACTGCTGCAGCAGGGTGTAGTTGCGCATAATGCTTCCTGCCAGGGTGTTCTCGATAGCCATTAGGCCAATATCTGCTTCTTCCTGCGCTTCCACCATGCCCACCAGGTCTTCAAAGGTATGCGCGGGTACAATTTCCAGGGGCTGATTTTGAAAGCAATGGCGGGCAGCCACTTCGTGAAAAGCGCCTGCGTAGCCCTGAATACTGACCCGCAGTGGGGTGGAGGTGGTGTCGCCGGCAGCATAGCCGGCCTGTGTCTTGGTCATGGTTTATGAATTGTTATACCAATAAAAAAGCCCCGCTTTCGGGCGGGGCTTTCGTTTCGTTCTTATGCTTATGCACATGCACTCAACGGCAGCCCCTTTGGTGGATAGCCAAAAAAGAAAAAGTAAAAAAAGTAATACGCCGCTTTGGGACTGTACATGTGGTTTTGATTTGGTTATTCCCGAAAAAAAAGAAGCCCTGATTGTACAGGGCTCCTAAATATCTTTTCGCGATCCGCAAAATTTAGCAGCCCTTATGCTCCGGCATAAAAGTAAAAGCTAAAAAAATAGTTGCGGTAGTTGCGTTCCATTGCTTATTGTTATGATACAAACCTAGGGATTAATTCGGCATTCCGCAAAGTGAAATGCGAATTTTTTTAAATTTTGTTGGGTTTATTGCATTTTTACTGGGCTAACAATTGTTCGTTTGCGGGTTTTGCAAAACAACTCCTCTTTTTTTGAAGAGATATGAACAAACAATTGTTCGTCTGCTAAGTATTGTTGTGCCAACCAGCATTTACTGCCCTTTGAAAACGGGTTTGCGCTTTTCCAGAAAGGCCTGCACCCCTTCGGCGTAGTCCTCGGTCTGCCCGGCAGTAGACTGTAATTGATCTTCGATGGCTAGTTGCCGTTCCAGGTCGTTATCGAGGGCATAATTGAGGGCGCGCTTGGTCAGGCCGAGGCCTATGGTCGGCATTTGGGATAACTTTTCGGCAATTGCCCAGCTCTTTTCTTCGAATTCCTCGTCCGGGAAGAAGTTGTAAATCATGCCGATGCGCTCGGCTTCCACAGCGGGTACTTTGTCGCCCAGCATCATAAGTGCGGCTGCCTTTTGGTATCCGATCAGGCGGGGCAGGGTGTAGGTTCCCCCGCTGTCCGGGATGAGCCCGATTTTGCTGAACGCCTGAATAAAACTCGCCGACTCTGCGGCGACTACAATATCACACGCCAGCGCAATATTAGCACCTGCCCCGGCTGCCACACCATTGACGGCGGCAACGATAGGCTTCTCAATAGCCCGCAGCCGGGTCACGATAGGATTGTAGTGCTCCGTAAGAATGGTCGTAAGTTCCGGGCCGTCGTCCGCAACAATTTCGCCCAGGTCCTGACCGGCACTAAACGCTTTGCCTGCACCTATGAGGTAAATGGCACGGATGGATTCGTCCGCTTTGCACTCGTCCAGCACGCCCTGCATGGCCAGCGCCATCTCACGGTTAAAGCTATTGTATTTGTCGGGGCGGTTGAGGGTAATGTGCGCTACGGCACCTCGTCTCTCATATAGAATGGTGTCCATTGGGTTGGTTTTTCGGTAAAGGTAAAGGGTTTTTTAATGGCATTTAAAGTAGTCGAACGGCTCCCGGCAATCCAGGCAGCGGTAGAGCGACTTACAGGCGGTAGACCCGAATTGGCTCACCAGCTCCGTATTTACGGAACCGCACTGCGGGCATTCCACTTTGGGCTGTTCGGCAAAAAGGGTGCCTTTATCTGCTGTACCGTCCACGGGGGGCGCGATGCCGTACGCTTTCAGCTTTCGGCGGCCGGCTTCGGTCATCCAGTCGGTGGTCCAGGCGGGGTGCAGCACAGTAGTGACGGTGACGTTGTCGTAGCCATGCTCCTGAAGGACCGCGCGGATGTTGATCTCAATGGTATTCATGGCCGGGCAGCCGGAGTAGGTCGGGGTGATAATCACTTCCACGCCGCTATCCTCCTTAAGCTTCACATCACGGATAATGCCCAGATCGGTGACGGTCAGTACCGGTATTTCCGGGTCGGTTACCGCTTCCAGGACGGCCCAGATGTCATCAGTTTTGGTTGCTGTGGTCATAATGGTTAGGACTTTGAAATACTATACGCAATACGAAGTGGTCACCTACTGGCGCTAACGGCCAGCACGGGGAACGATAAATGTCGGGCTTACAGTCCAGACATTCATCGTCTGGGATCTTGGATTTGCGACATCGACCACTGACGAAGCCTAGCTTGTCAGGGCAAGCGCAAGCCACTTCTCAGCGTAAATGCTGACATTGAGCAGGTTTGCTGTGGCAAACCACTTAATCGTCAGTATAACGTTTGTTCGTACGCCTTGGTTGACGGCAGTCCTTATTGCCGTCTTTCCTGCCGCTTCTCCTGATTGAGCCGGTAGTTGAAGGCGAGGATAACACTTTGCGTGCGCCGCCATTGGAAGACCGATTCTTCTTCGTAGTTGGGAAGATCGACTTCAGAGCGCCGCTGACGGGTATTGAAGAGGTCGCGCCCGGAAAGCGTGACGGTGCCCCGGTTGTCCAGGACATCCAGGGAGGCGGCGATATCGAGCATGTAAATGGATAAACGCCGCCCCTGTGGCGTACGCTGTGGTGCCGTATAGTCGAATGACACCTGCACCTGCCAGCGGTCGGTGGGTTTGACCTTGGAGTTAATCTGCCCACTCATCGTGTAGGTGTCTGCGCTGTAGTCAGTACCTTCAAAGCTGCCCTCAATGATAGCCCGGAAGAGGTTCACATCGCCGGTAATGTCCCACCATTCGGTAGGTTGCACGCTGAGGTTGAGCTCCAGCCCGAAGGCATCGCGCACAGCCAGGTTGACGGGGTAAATAATTGCCGTTCCGTCATCCGCAGGGAGCGTCAGGCGTTCAATCACACCTGTGGTCCGGCGGTAGTAAAGGCTCGTCAAAAAAGTGCCGTTCTTCAGATAGCGCAGGTAACCGGCTTCAAAGGAATTGGTGAATTCCGGGCGCAGGTTGGGGTTGCCTATGTTGTTGTTGCGTGGGTTGTTGTAATTGGAGAAGGGGAGGAGGCGCCGGAAATAAGGGCGGCTCAGCCGGCGGCTGTAGCTGGCCTGCAACTGATCCTTCTCGGTAACGGAATAAGACAGAGAGGCACTCGGGAAAAAGCTCAGGTAGTCCTGGTCGTTGGATTCGCCGGATCGGAGCAGGGCCGCAGTGATGTCAGAAAGTTCCGCACGCAACCCCACTTGCACGCTGTAGGGCCCAAATTCATGCCCGCCGATGGCATAGGCAGCGTAGATATCCTCCGTGTATTCCAGCTCGTCATTGAAGTCGGGCAGGGGCGTGTAGACCCCATCTGCTCCTTCTTCTTCCACAAAGAAATCGTTGTTCACGGTACGAAAAGCAGCCCGCAGCCCGCCTTCGACTTTGGTGCTTTCGCTAATAGGGTAGATGTAATCGGTCTGCAGCAGCATATTGATTTCGTCCTCAGTATTGCTGGAACGCTGCAAGAGTGGCATAGTCGATTCTTCATCCGTCTGCCGGTAGTCGGCCAGCTCGGTATCATCGTCCAGAATATACTTGAAATTAAAGGTCCATTTCTGATCGGGGTTGTCGTACTGCCGTTCGTAGTTGAGGGTGGCTTCCAGGTTGTGCTCTTCCTCTGCCTCTTCGGTACGGCGGACTGTGGTGTTGAGCAGATTGCCCGCCGGGTCAAAGTCGCGGAAGGTGACGGTAGCACGGTTGTCATCTTCTCCTGTGCGGTAGAGCAGGGCCGCAGTGAGGGTATTGCGCTCATTGAAGTTGTAGTCGGTCCCCATCTGCAGATAGCCGCCGAGCCCGCCCCGGTTTTGGCTGGTTTCGCTGGTGAAGAAGTTGGTCAGTTCGCCATTCTCAAAAAAGCGCTGTGTTGCATTGCCGCCGCCCGGCGCCCGCCGGTAATCCAGCCCGAAGTTGGAGAAAAAGTTGAACGCCCGCCTGCGGTAGTTGAGGTTGTAGGAGGCGCCGTAATTGGCAGGCTGCCCGGCCGTGAGGCCAAAGGAGCCGTTGAAGCCTTTTTTCTCCTCCTTTTTGAGGATGATGTTAATGATACCGGCTTCCCCCTCGGCTTCGTACCGGGCGGAAGGGTTGGTGATGACTTCCACCCGCTCGATCATGTCGCCCTGCATGCGCTGCAAAGCCTCCGTATCTCCGGCACTCAGCAAGCCGGAAGGTTGGCCATTGATGAGGATGCGCACCCCCTGACTCCCCCTCAGGCTGACGTTGCCTTCCGGGTCCACACTTACGGATGGAACGTTGTCGAGGATATCGGCAGCATTATTGCCGGCATTGGTCAGGTCTTTGCCTACATTAAAGACCCGCTTGTCGAGCTTGAATTCCATTTGGCTGCGCTCGGCACGGACCTCCACTTCCTGCAGGGCAATGGCATCAGTGGACATTTCCACCTTGCCCAGCCTGAGCGTGTCCTGTCCTGCCTGCACTTTAATCGGGCTCAGGTAGCGGTCCTCATAGCCCACGTATTGAAACAGGGCGTAGTAGTTGCCGGGTTGGGCTTCCAGCAAAAAGCGGCCATCCGTTTCCGTAAGGGCATTGGTCACCATATTGCTGTCTGGCAAGGCATACAGGCCCACGGTGGCAAAGGGCAGACTCTTTTCGGAACTGGCTTCCTGTAGCTGTCCGGTTAGGGGAATAGCAGATTGGGCAAGGGCAAAATAGGGGATGCTTAGCAGAATGAGGAAAAAGGTGTAGCGTGTGCAGGGCATTTCATCTAGGTGTTAATTCAATGGTGTAACGTTGAAATGCCGGAAATGATTAAAAATAATCCTTTATAAAGCCTTAACCAGGTTGAGCGACTTCATAATCGTCAGGTAAGAACGGGCAAAGCGGGGCAGGCTGCTGAAGTCCAGGGAGCCGGTGGGGAAGGAGAAGTTGGGAAAGCTGCCCTTGTTCTCATCCACAATCTTGTTAATGGCCCGGCGGATGGCACGCTTGTCGGGCTGTTGGGTGCTATCGTCCAGGTACTTTACGGTGAAGCCGAGGTCGCCGAAGTAGGCCGGCTCAGTAATCTGATAATACAGGTGGAAAAGGTCGCGGTCGGGCTTAGGCACGGCGTAGTTGAACAGGCAGAAGCCAACGATGTAGCCAGGAATGGCCATCGCCATGCGCTCGTGCCCGTTTTCCAGGTACCAGTCCATGTGGTACAGCTCCCCGTTGATGATGGAGACCACGCGGTCGTGGTTGACGGTATGCGTGATGCCGAAGGTGCTGCAGCCCCGGTACATTTCCCGGTAGAAATCCTCAGCCGGGCGCTCGGCCAGTGCTTTAAGCCCCTTGCAGAGGTCTTCGTTTTTGCCAGCGGTATTTTTCCCGTCGTTTTCGTAGTATTTCCGGTGGAGCTGCTCCAGGGTTTCCATCATAAAGCCCTCGGGCTTGATCAGGTAGTCGAGGCGGAAAATCAGGTCGAGGAGGAGGTAGCCGTAGCTGCTTGCGTAGCGTTTGCAATCGAGCGCCCCGTGCTCCACTTCCTGCATCACTCCGCCGATGGCCTGTTTGATGTAGCGGTACTTCGCTTCTTTTTCTTCCTGTGGGAGTTCCTTCAGGTGGGTGATTTCCACCGGTTGCAGGTTCCGGAATTCTTCGATCAGAAGATCGTCCTGCTTGTCGGCTTTGATGGCGGCTTCGCGCAGGGCGTAGTAGAGTTTGTAAGGCGAGCCGTCGAGGGTGTAGGTGTCGAAAACGATGACGATATTGCCTTCCGGGTCGAGGGTGAAACGGCAGTACTTCAGGTCGAAGTTTTGCTCGAGCAGGCGGCGCAGTACGCCTATGTTGAAGGACTCGGCTTTAACGACTGGCGCCTGCACCCGGATTTTGTGGGGCGTGGCTTTGCCCGTCAGCTTTTTGGACCCCTGATACAGCTCAAATTCCAGCCCGCCGGGTACTTCCTTCCAGTGCACGTTGTCCTCCTCGTCATCCCGGAGGTAGAGGAGAAAATGCTTGTAGCTTTCCAGAAACTGTTCTTCTTCAAAGAGGTCCTGCGCGCGGTCCCAGGCGTCATATCGGGAGGGCGCCTTATAGGAATCCGTATACCGGCCGAAGCGTATGGACGGTTGTTCCGTGTGTTGTACAGCATTCCTGAAAAGGCGGTCGAGTAATCCCATATTGAAATCTGAAAATTAAGGAGCCCGGGCTTTCCGGGTGAATATCTTTAAATTGCGCCTGATTTCGAAGCGGAAAATACTACTTTTAAATCATTACCACTAAATAGATGCCTAAAAAGCACCCTCAATCGCAACCATTAAGGCTCAAAGTGCCGCTGCCGGATTCTCTTCCGGCTTTCGGGTACTCTTCGCCTGCTGTGGGATTGGGGTCCTGTTTTGTCGAAGCAGTGGGGAGCCGCCTGCAGCGCCTCAAGCTTCCCGTTGCCCTCAACCCTTTGGGCATTCAGTATAACCCGCTGGCCCTCAGCAGGGCATTGCAGTATGGGCTCGGAGAAGTAACCTTTGCTGGAGACGATTTGATTGAAAGTCAGGGCATCTGGCAGCATTTTGATTTTCACGGGGTGCTGGGGCATCCGGAACGTGAAGCGGCGGCCCGGCAGATGCAGTCGGCTGCGGAGGAACTGAAAAGAGCGGTTGCAGGCATGGACCGTCTGATCATTACCCTGGGCACCGCTTTTGTTTACGAGCACCGGGCCTCCGGGCAGATGGTGGCCAACTGTCATAAAGTACCCGCTCATGCTTTTCGGAAGTACCGGCTTTCGCCAAAAGCGATTGTGGACGCGCTGCAACCGGTACTTGCAGCCTGCAAAGCCCACCGGCCCGGACTGGAGGTAGTGCTGACCGTCAGCCCGGTACGGCACATCCGGGATGGGGTGGTGGAGAATCAGCGGAGCAAGGCGGCCCTCTTGCTTGCTGCGGAAGCACTGGCGGAAGCTGAATATGTCCACTACTTCCCTTCCTACGAATTGATGATGGACGAACTGCGCGACTACCGGTTTTACAAGACGGACTTTGTGCACCCCTCTGAGGAGGCGGTGGATTACATCTGGTCCTGCTTCGCCTCTGTAGCCTTTGAGGAGAAGACCCAGGAACAGCTCGATGTCGTGGAAGCCATCGTGCGTGCCAGTGAGCACCGCCCCCTGTTTCCAGCTTCGGCAGCACATCAGGCTTTTGTGCGGCAGCAGTTGCAGCGAATAGCGCAGCTGGAAGTTCATTTGCCCCGGGCCGATTTTTCCCCGGAGCGGGAGCGGTTGCAGTCCGCACTGCTCAAGTGATTTCAGCAATGTCAACAAACGGTTAAGCCTTTGAGCCCGGCACCCGATTCCTGCGCTTTTTTCCTTAAACTTGCAGCAACTCAATTCGCAATTCATCCATGAAGAAGCCCTTGCACCTGACTTTGCTTATTGTATTCGCGCTGCTGTGCGCCTACGCCGGTATCGATATGGTGGAACGAGGGGGCATGGGACAGCTTTGGGGCTACCGACCACTGCTGGCCTTCCTCTCCGGATGGGGGGCTTTAGTGCTGGGCATCAAGTGGCTCCGCAACGACCGCTGGCGATGGCTGGGCTTGTCTACCCTGAGTGGGGTGCTGCTGGGCGTGGGGTTCCCGGATTTACTTCCGGTGCCCTGGCTGATGCTGATCGGCTTTGTGCCCCTGCTCATCGTGGAAAATGAAGTGAGCGAACAAGCCGGAAAAGCCCGCCGCTGGACGGTCTTCAAATACACCTACCATACTTTTGTGCTGTGGAATGTCATCGCGACCTACTGGGTGGCGAATACGGCCTTCGCAGCGGGGATTTTCGCCATTTGGGTCAATGCCCTGCTGATGACCATCCCGGTGCTTTTGTTCCACACGACGCGCTGGGTCATGCCCGGGCTGAGGTACGCCGCTTTGATCTGCTACTGGCTGACTTTCGAGTACATCCATCTCAACTGGGAGCTGACCTGGCCGTGGCTTACGCTGGGCAACAGCTTCGCAGAATACCCTAGCCTGCTGCAATGGTATAGCTATACCGGTGTTTTTGGCGGCAGCCTGTGGATATGGGTTGCGAATGTGCTGGGCCTGAGCATCTGGAATAAGTACCAGGCGAAGGAAAGCTACCGGAAGCCGCTGCTGCAGCTGGGGGCGCTTGTCGTAGTGCCTATGGTGGTTTCTTTGGTATGGTACACCACCTTCACGCCCGAAGGCGAGCCCCGGGAAGTTGCCGTTGTCCAGCCCAATTTTGAGCCGCACTACGTCAAGTTCAGCCTGTCTGAGGAAGAGCAGGTTGGCCGTTTCCTGGAGTTGTCCAAATCGGTCGTCCGCCCTGAGACTGACTACCTGGTTTACCCGGAGACGAGCTTCGGGCTGGTTGATGACCAAAAGATCAACCGATACCCGGCGGTGCGCCGCATCCGCAATGAGCTGAGCGGTTTTGAAGGGCTGAAGCTCATCACCGGCATTGATGGCTACCATGTTTTTCAGGAAGGAGAGCCCCTGAGCCCAAATGTCCGGGAGCAGGTTCGCCGCAATGGTGATACCCTGAGGTACGAAGTGCTCAATGCCGCTGTCCAACTGGAAATTGGAAAGGAAGAAGTCCCGCTCTACCGTAAGTCCAAGCTGGTGCCCGGGCCTGAAATTTTCCCCTTTAAGGAGGCGTTGTTTTTTCTGGAGCCTCTGGTGGAACAACTGGAAGGGACTACGGCAGGCGTAGGCACACAGCCCGAGCGCTCGGTACTGAGCAGTGGCAGCGGTAAGGTTGCCCCGGCTATCTGTTACGAATCCATTTTTGGCGAGTACGTCAACGGCTATATCCGAAAAGGTGCCCAGGCCATCTTCATCATGACCAACGACGGATGGTGGGACCATACCGCCGGGCATCGCCAACACCTCTACTTCGCCTCCCTGCGGGCCATTGAAACCCGCCGCAGCATCGCCCGTTCCGCCAATTCGGGCATTTCCGCCTTCATCAATCAGCGGGGGGACATCCTGCAGCCTACGCGTTACGATGAGGCGGCGGCTATCCGGCAGGACATCCTGTTCAGCGACCGCGTGACCTTCTACGTTCTTTGGGGCGATTTGATTGCGCGCATTGCCCTGTTTGGGGCAGCTCTTTTGCTGCTGAATACCCTGGTGCGGGGCTTGTTGCCGGGGAGGAGGGGTGAAGGTTAATTGGGAATAAGCTCACCGGGTGTACTAAGCCAAGCCGTTGCCTGGGCATTCACCCGGTGTGCTGCGTTTGCCGGGGCAGTACGCCGGGCGAAGGTGAGTGCGCCCGGCGATGGCCTCACCGGGTGCCCTAAGCTAAGCCGTTGGAGGGGCATTCACCCGGTGTGCTTTTTTCTGAGTCTCATGGTCAGCACGCCCGGCGAAGGTCTCAACTCCGTTTTGACTACGTCGGACGGTGAGTGCGCCGGGCGAGACAGCCTCACCGGGCGTACCCTCCTCAGGTCACTAATGCTCCTCCACCGTCATGCCCTCAATGTGCGGGCAATTTTGCAGCGTCACTTTTATATTACGCTCCGGGGCATTAATCACAAAGTCATAAATAAGCTCCAGCGCATCCGGGTCTATGGCGGTAGTCCGGTAGCCATCTATGGTGACGATTGCGCCATCAGGCAGGTGATCGAGGGTAGTCTGAAGGCTGGCCTTATTGATGAAGGAAACGTGCTCGCTCAGGGTAATCTTGATCCGTTTGCCGGGCTGCCCGTTGACTACTTCTTCGTCATCGTAGTGGTAAGGTGTTCTGTAATTCGCACGAAGAATGAAGAACACGCCCACTACCATACCAATGGAAATACCGACTAGCAGGTCTGTCAAAAGGATAGCGATAATGGTAATGATGAACGGCATGAACTGGTTATAACCAATTTTGAATTGCTGCCGGTAGAGGCTGGGTTTGGAAAGCTTAAAACCAACAAAAATCAGCACCGCTGCCAGAGACGCCAGTGGGATGTAGCCCATCAAGCCGGGAATAAGCAGCACACTGCCCAAAAGCAATAAGCCGTGATAGACGGCTGACATTTTTGTCTCCCCACCGGAAGCCACATTAGCAGAAGACCGTACAATTACGCTTGTCATCGGCAAGCCACCAATCATACCGGCGATGATGTTGCCAATGCCCTGCGCGCGCAGTTCTGCATTTTTGGGAGAATGCCGCTTGTGCGGGTCCAGTTTGTCTACCGCTTCGATACTCAGCAAGGTCTCCAGGCTGGCCACGATGGCGATAACGGCAGCGGTCTTCCAAACCACCGGGTTCAGAATGCCGGTCCAGTCCGGGAAGGCCAGCGCCTTTTGCAAAGAGGCGATGCTGTTGATATTGGGCAAGGTCACAAGCATTTGCGATTCCGGTGTCCAGGCCGGATAAGCACCGATGTAGGCCAGGTGCAGCCCTACGCCGGAAAGTACAGCTATCAGCGCGCCGGGGAACAGCCCCAAGATGCTATGTTGCTTGATAAATGGGCGCTCCCAGAGGATCATCAGCCCCAGAGAAACAAAACCGATAATGGCCGCGCCGGGGTGAATGTGCTGCAAGGCATAGAAGAAATGGGTAAAAGTGTTGCCACCTTCCTTATCGGCAAAAGCCATCTCACCAAAGGCTTCCATATCAACGCCCAGGAAGTGAGGCAGCTGTTTGAGGATGAGAATAAGGCCGATCGCGGCGAGCATGCCTTTAATGACGGAAGAAGGGAAATAGAGCCCGATGATACCCGCCTTGACTAACCCTAGAATCAATTGGAAAACTCCGCCCAGGACCACCGCCAGCAGGAACAGCTCAAAGCTGCCGAGTTCGGCAATGGCACTAAAAACAATAACGGTCAGCCCGGCAGCCGGCCCGCTTACACTGGTATGCGATTGGCTGAGTGCGCCCACCACAATACCGGCAATAATACCAGTGATAAGCCCGGAAAATAAAGGGGCGCCGGAAGCCAGCGCAATACCCAGGCACAAAGGCAGGGCAACGAGGAAAACAACTAATGAGGCGGGAATATCCTTAGCGTAGTGCCTGGTATATTCTGTAAAGGTTTCTTTCATGGTGACGTTGTGAATTTCAGTAGCAGTAGTAATGGCTTTCTTTCGGTGAGGCTGATCTGTAAATATGTACCTTATTTCCCAACACCGCATTAAGCTGGGATTAGAATGGCATTAAAATAAGATTAGAAACCAGGAGTGCTTAGATAAACTGCTGCTCTAATGGAAGACGTACCGTAGCCAGGGTGCCTTTACCGGGCGTTGATTCCACCGTGATTCGCCCTTTGTGCAGCTCGATGATCTTTTGCGTAAGCGGCAGTCCTACGCCGTAGCCGGTACGGGCCTGCACATGCTGCCCCCGGAAAAAAGGCGTGAAGATAGATTCCAGCTCCTCTTCAGGAATGCCCATGCCCTGGTCCTGAAACCGGACTTCAATCGCTTTGCTGCCGGCCGAGAGGGTGACGGTGACCGGGGATTCGGAGTACTTGAGCCCGTTCTCTGCCAGGTTGAACAGGGCAATTTGCAGTAAGTTGGCATTGCCGTTGACCACGAGCGCGTCCGGGTCGCCCGGAAAAGTGGCGGTGTCGATCTGAAGGGGCTGCTGTGGATAGGTCCCGCTGAGCTCTTCCTGTATTTCAAAAAGCAGTTCGTCAAGGCGGATGCTCTGCCCTTCGTCATTGATGCCTTCCGTTCCTACTTCAGCCAGGTGCAGAAGGCGCAGCGTTAGCCGGTTAAGGCGCTCAGATTCTTCGGAGATATTGTCCAGCGACTCGGCGACTGTGGGGGGCAGGGATTTATAATGCTGCCGTACGAGTTCTATTTCTCCAAGAATAGTCGTCAGGGGGGTATTGAACTGATGAGAAGCGTGGGTAATGAAGTTGCGCTGCGTTTCCACTGAAGTTTCCAGCCGGCTGAGCATTTTATTGAAGGCCTCCACAATGCTGCCCAGTTCATCCTTAGGGTCCTGATCGGGCAAGGGCTCCAAACGGACGTGCAAATTCGCGGTGTCCACGGTTTTCATTTTCTCGGTCATGGCGGTCAGGGGGGAGAGCATTCGCCGGGCGTACCAGCGGGCGATGAAGAAAATAAAAACCAGGTAAAGCCCGGCCAGCCCAAAAAGGATATTGGCCAGCTCCCGGAGTTCCTGCTTGCCCTGCCGGTTGACGGCGGTGACGATGGTGAAGTGAGGCCCCTGATCGTCCCGGTACAGGATACCAACGCCCAGCGTGTCCCCCTGTTCCACCTTGAAGTATTCCTGTGCTTCCGTGACCGGTCCGGTCAGGCGCTCAGCCAAAAAAATGGGCAGGTAGGGGAGGAGGCTGTCTTTTTTCTCCAAATGAAAGAAGTATTCCTGTTCGCTGGGCAGGGTGCGCATGTGTTTCTGTCGGATTTGCTCCAGCACCTGAGGGCTCAACTCGTCGTCATCGAGGTACATTTGGGAAGCGATCATGCAGCGCTCGTGCAGGCGGGAGGTGAATTCGTGCTCCAGGTAGTTGCGGTAAAGCAAGAAAATCAGCCCGCCCATCAGGAAAAGGATGCCTGAGGTGAATAGCGCAAAGTTGAGGGCCAGCCGGTTTTTTAACTTCATGGCAGGGGCTATTCCGTACTGAGGTAATACCCGGCACCGATCTTGGTGTGCAGGATGCGGGGCGAGCCGTCCGCCTCCAGCTTTCGGCGCAGGTAGTTAATGTACACATCCACTACGTTGGTGCCAGTGTCGAAGCCAATATCCCAGGCGGCTTCCAGGAGCTGCTCCCGGGTGAGGACCCGCCCGGGCTGTTGCATAAAGCATTTAAGCAGCTCAAACTCTTTTGCCGTAAGCGAGATCAGTTGGCCGTCGCGCTGCACTTCCATGCGGTTGAGGTCGAGGGTGAGCCCGGCGGCATTCAGCAGGGCAGGCTGTACGGCAGCGTATTGGTGGTTACGGCGGTAAAGGGCACGCACCCGGGCTGCCAGCTCTTCAATTTTGAACGGCTTGGCAAGAAAGTCATCGGCGCCGGCATCGAGCCCCTTGATGACGTGCTCGGTCTTGCCCATGGCGGAGAGCATCAGAATCGGGACGGAAAGGCGCAGCTCCTGACGGATGTGTTTACAGATTTCCCACCCATTGACCTTGGGGAGGATGATATCGAGAATGACGAGGTCAAACGCTTCAGTAGACAATAATTCAAGCGCGACTTCTCCATCGAAAGCAGCCATGGATTCAATACCATACTGCCGCAAACCTTTATGGATTACGTTGCTGATTTTGATCTCGTCATCTACGATCAGTACCTTCATCCTGCAGCGGGCTACCGCATCTTGGGTCGGCGGCGCTTGCCCCCGGGGCGGAAGCCGCCCATTTGACCGGATTGCTTGGCGGCACCGCGGTTTTTGAACTGCTTTTCGAACATGTTGAACTGTTCCTTGATATTAGGCTCGGTAATCTTGCAGCCTTTAGCGACCCGGTAATGTCGTTCGGCCTGTTTCCAGCGCCCCTTAGAGGCAGCGATATTTGCCAGCTGAAGTTGCAGCATAGCTCGCTCATTATCAGTCGGAACTTCGACTTCCTCAGCTTTTTTCAGCCACTTTTCGCCTTCCTCCACATTCTTCTGGGCCAGGGCAGTAGAGCCTTTGATCATGTAGAAGTAAGCCCGGTTGGTCGCGTACAGCCACTCCGGCTTAAGCGTGAGGTTCAGGCGTTCATTGGCGCCTTCGAAGTCGGACTGCTGCAACATCTCGGCTGCCGATTGTACCGTGCCCAGAAAAATGTAGGTGGCCAGCATAACCAATCCCAGAATGACAAACCAGATACCATACCATACCCCCATCGTTGCCCAAAGTGCAATACCACCAATCAGGCCCACGGCAATTAAAGCGAATTTGAGGTAAATATTAATTGTTAACATGCGTTCGGTTAATTTTTGGCAAATGTAGAAATTTTGATCGGGCGGTGCGCATTTTGGGTAACACCTGTTCTGTTTATTAGTTGTTTCTGGCAGCCAGTGCCTGTTCCAGTTTCTGGAGGTTTTCCTTCACCAGCAAATCATTGGAGGGGAAACTCCGCGCTTGCTTCATCCAGTGGAGGGCCTGCTCGGGGCGCATTTGTACGTAGTGGATATGCGCCAGGTTCAGGCAAGCCAGGGCGCTGTCATTAGGGTGTTCCAGCCCGAGCTCTATGGCTTCGGTAAGCATTTCGCTGGCAGGCGCCATATCCTTGCGCTGCAAATAGATTAGCCCCAGCGAAAAATAGTAGTACGCCCGGTTCCGCCTCAGCAGCAAGCCGGGAAACCATACCTGCTCCAGGACTTTCTCTGCATCTGCCGCCTTCCCTCTTTTCAGCAGGCTGTGGGCCGTCCATACATTGCCCATGAAAGCCTGCGTCAGCAGGAGTAAAACGCCGCCAAGGTAAAGGTACCAGGCCTGACTGATGCCCAGCCGGAATTGCAAAACCGCTCCCAGGATAAAAAACAACCCAATTAATAAGTATCGCAGATAAACCGTTGCCATAAGAAAAATTTCTGCAAATATACTCGCTGGGCTTGGGTTTGCAATATTCGGCATCGCATTATCTTCGGGCCTCCTGCAGACATTTGAATAACCGCCGTTTATTCCCAAAAATGGAAATTAGTCTTTTTTTGGGATAAATCTCACTGGGTTTAATTTTTTAAACTGCTGTAATACAAAGGATTATGTTTTTTGGCACAGGTTTGGATATATTATTTACAGCAAAAGCAAGCAAATACAAACTTTCCTGAAAGCAGGGATACGATTGGAGAAAACTCCAACAAACACTCAAGCAAACACAACTGAACAACACTTAGAAGAAATAAAAGGAGACTCAGTGTTTCTCCAAAAGAGTTTTGAGGATTTAATCTTCATTAAGAATAGGTAAATAGGTTAAGCTAAGTAGACGGGGAATAGCCAAAACGGTTATTCCCCTTTTTTTGTCCCCGGGCATCCCGTACTTTTGCAGCAAAACATCCCTGCTTATGATACGTTTGCTCTTGTCCTCCGCACTGCAAATTTTATGGGTTTTAGTCGTTGTGGCCCAGCCTGAGGTCACCTGGGTGCAGCGCTATGCTGTTGAGTCGCCGATTTTTTCCTTTGGTAAAAACCTCAATATTATCGATATGGCAACGGATGAGGCCGGGGATATTTACCTTTTAGGCTTTCACCGTTCTGATTTGGAGCTCGATGGTACAGTGGTCCACCCGCCCTACAGCGGTGCACAAACCGGTTTCCTGCAGAAGCTTTCTGGTGGAGGCGAAGTGTTGTGGTACCGGCGGCTGACGATGGGCGATATGCGGACACTAGCGGTCAAAAGCGGCAAGGTTTACGTGGGGGGAGAAATTGCCTCCGCGGAGTACGGGCCCCTGCTCATTCAGCGGGATGCCTCAGGGGCTACCCGGACGTTGTTTGCCGATGGCTACCGGGATGCTTTTATTGCCCGGTTTGATACAGAAGGCACGCTGGAATGGGCAAAAGCCTACGGCGGAGCAGACAGTGAGTTCTTCGATAAAGGGGACCGGCTGAACGCATTGGCGGTTGATGATGCCGGTTCGATCTACATTACAGGCAGTTATCACCGGGAGATGGATTTTGGTGGCCCTACCGTATTCACGGAGCCCTCTGACCGGGGCAAGACGTTCTACCTGGCCCGGCTTACACCTGATGGCGACCTGGAATGGGCAGAGCAAATTCAGTCTCCCCTGCCCATTGATGGCGGAAATGCGGAAGGCCTTGGGTTAGCCCTGAGCTTGGAGGGTGAGCCCATCGTCTCTATTGCTTACAGCGCTGGTGGTTTACTGCTTGATGGTAGTATTCTGATGAATGACAATCAGGATGGTGATGATGGTTGCCTGTTGGTTAAATACGATACACAAGGCAACCGGCAATGGTACCGGAATATCGAGCCACAGGAAGGCTTAATTGTCCCCTTTGGCCTTGAAACGGACGAGCAGGGCCGGATTTACCTGGGTTTTTCTCATGAGCAGCAAGTTCTCATAGAGGAATCAGCCACTTTGCAGTATTTTCAAGCCGAAGATGACCTGCTTAAGACGGCTTTGCTTTGCTGGGATGCCAATGGGCAACTGCTCTGGGGCAATACGCTGTTTTGTTCTAATGGCGCAATGGATGTCCACCCGGACGGAAATATTTACCTCTCAGCCGCCGCCTTTCGGTCTGAGGTCGCCCTTTCAGAAAGTACCACGCTGTCATTTGAAGTTGGCGGGTCTGTGAGCGTTTGGGCACGTTTCCTTCCTGATGGTCAGCTGTCGTGGGCACATCAGCCCGACCTGCTGGGAGATCCCCCCTTCAGCACCAATCACAACATTATGGTGGACGCGGAAGGGCGGGCTTACGCCTCAGCGAACTTCAACCAACCCCTTGCGTTTGGAAGTGGGTGGTCTCTGGCAACTGGCTATGATTCACCCGATTTTGATGCCCTTTACCTGATTCAGATTGATGATTCGAATATCAGCAGTGTATTCCGCCCTGTGCATCGGCCACTCCGTGCCTTCCCAAACCCTACAGCAGGCACATTGCATGTGGAGCTTCCGGGGCAGTGCGGTTTGCAGTTGTTGAACAGCATGGGGCAGCGGGTATGGGCAGGCATACATGCCGGAGGGTTGCAATCCTTCAATCTGCCCGCTTTGCCGGCCGGCATCTATTTGCTTCAGGCTCAAACGGGTCAGGAGCACTATCTGTCCCGAATTGTAATTGAGTAATCATTTTTGCCGGTTCAGAAAGGCGTAAAAGCCATTCGCTCTAATAAATGCCCCCGTATGTCGAAAGCCTTTTACTTTTGTAGGGAATTAAATTTAATCTTGTGGCCGAAAAATACACCCGGCTTTAATGTCAGATAACACCGAAATAAACCTACTTTCCCGTCTCAAAGCGGACGATCGGATGGCGCTGCAGCACCTTTTCGAAGATCACTACGAAATGGTCTGCCAGTCGATCTACCGTTTTGTGCCTGATGCCAGCACCGCTGAGGACCTGGCACAGGAAGTCTTCCTCCGGTTTTGGGAAAAGCGCCACAAAATCGAAATCAATTCCTCCCTTGGTGCTTACATCCGCCGTATGGCCATCAACGAAGGGCTGGGCTACCTGCGCCGCAACAAGCGCTGGGAGCAGGAAGCCTTTGAACCGGGCCATGAACCCGGCGTGGATGATAGCGCTGAGGACAAATTTCTTCATGGTGAAATGCAGGAGAATGTTACTGCTGCCATCAATCAGTTGCCTCCTAAATGCCGAATGGTTTTCCAACTGAGCCGGTACGAAGAGCTCACTTACAAAGAGATTGCTGATCAGATGGAGATTTCCGTGAAAACGGTGGAAAACCAGATGGGCAAAGCCTTGCGGGTACTACGTGAACAATTGCAGCAGTACCTTCAGCTTGTTATGCTCTTTGGCCTGTTGTGGCTGTCCGCCTGTCAGCAGCCGGCTACAGCATCCCCTCCCGTACATGCCGAAATCAATAGTATGCAATATGCCGCCTTTCGCCTGAAACCAGGCACGGACCTGAAAGCAGCCCTGCAGCAGTGGGCAGATTTGAATGATGTTGACGCTGCCGTCATTCTAAGCGCGGTGGGCAGCCTGACGGATTACGCCATCCGCTTTGCCAATCAGCCTGAAGCCAGCGTAGGGCAGGGGCACTTTGAGATCACAAGCATGACCGGTACCCTATCCAAAAACGGCTCCCATTTGCACCTGACAGTCGCAGATGAAACCGGGCATTGCCTGGGCGGCCACCTGATGGAAGGTTGCCGGATTTACACGACGGCTGAAATCGTAATCGGACTGCTGCCGGGCCATGAATTTCTGCGGGCGGCAGACGATACTTACGGGTATAAGGAGCTGGAAGTAAAAAAGAAAGAAAAAAATTGATGCATGCATAGGGGGGATGCCAAACCGCATGCATCAGTATTCCGGAAACTAACAACAACATGGATCAAAGCGACTACCTTGAATTGATAGGGCGGTATCTCTCCGGGGATATTAGCGAGGCAGAGCGGGAAGCGCTCATGCGCTGGGTAGAAGCCGATTCCGCCAACCGGGCGGTGCTGGAAGAAGCCGAAAAACTATGGTCGGTAGCGGCATCCTATGAGATGCCTGACTTCTCTGCCGGAAAGCCGGCAGCCTGGGATTTGCTGGAGGAACAGATCGGGGCAGTAGAGAAAACCGGTGAAGCCAAAGTGATTGGATTGTCAACCCTGAAGCTATACCTGCGCTATGCAGCTGCAGCGGTCCTGTTACTGCTGGGCGGTTACTGGGGGTACTGGTATTCCGGCCTTATAGACCATTCGCCGGTGTTTGCGGAGGTTCAAACCACTGATAAGGAAGAGCAAACGCTCACCCTGCCTGACGGAAGCACGGTAGTGCTGAATGAGAATAGTTCCATTCGTTACGCCAAAGACTTTAAGCAGCGGGAAGTCAGGTTGACCGGGGAGGCATTCTTTGACGTGGTAAAGCAGGACGGCGCTACCTTCACTATCTTTTCAGAAGGCGCCCAAACTACTGTACTGGGTACATCCTTTAATGTCAGAGCCTATCCTGATGAACCGGAAGTAACGGTTTCGGTGGCTACCGGGAAGGTGGAAGTGGCCTCTGTAGATAAAGAAGAAGAGAAAGTTATACTGGTCCCTGGTGCTTCCGGGCAGTACAATAAAATGCTGGAAAAAGTCCGGGAAGCACCGGTCTCCAACGCAATGGCATGGAAGGAGAACCGGCTGCAGTTTGATAATCAACCGCTGGGCCAGGTTGCCAGTGCCATGGAGCGCTACTTTGGAAAAAAGGTAGTGTTGGCTAATGACCAACTGGCAAACTGCCGCTTTATGGGAGATTTTCCCAACCCTAAGCTGCAGGAACTGCTGGATGCGATGGTCTTCACTATGGAACTGGAAATTGTCGAGGAAAATGGACAAATTGTAATCAAAGGCAATGGAGACTATTGCCGGTAAGTGACGGAGAAAAAATAAATGATACAATTTTGATCCGCTAAAATTTTCTAAACAATCGACCAGAGAGAGGTTGTGTGAAAATATTAGCGGATCCTAAAGAAAATTGTATCATTTATTTCCGTCGAACTACTAAAGCACGAAAAGCCATGAAAAAACTGCTGCTATTTACGGGGCTATGGTTTGCAGGTGTTGGGCTCAATGCTCAAGCTCCGGCAGTACTGGCTAGCTATCGGACTATCAATCAGTCTCTGGGTGAGGTGCTCAAAGACCTGGAGCAGCAATTTCAGGTGCGCTTTTCCTACAGCCCGGACTTCATCCCGCTGGAGCGGAAAGTCTCGGTGAACGCGGAAGAAGGGGCAAGGCTGGAAGCCATTATGGACGAAATCTGCCGCCAACTGCCGATCTCCTACCGTAAAATGGGCAATCAGGTGATGCTGAAGCCCAGCCGCAAAACAGATGAACTGGGGCAATTGGAACCGGTGAAGCCCAAGGTCAGGCAGCAAAGCCCAATCTATCCGGAGGATGCTGCCGAGCGGGAGCGCTTAAGCCAGCGGATGGAGCCTATCCGGCCATCCACAACCAGGGCGATCAACAGCCCGGGAGGGAATGCTTATAAGGAAATTAATGTCGACCTCTACCATTTGCCGCCTCCACCTGCGGTCACTGCAGAAGCCGATGAAGAGGTGTACAGGGGCGACCGCCGGCTGGCTCAGGTGTCTATCCTGCCTTACGTAGGGACTAACCTTGAGCGCAGCGCTGAGATTACGAACAATGTATCCCTTAATGTGCTCTGGGGCACTAATGGCGGTGTAGACGGTCTTGAAGTGGGTGGTCTTTATAACAAGATCATCAATGATGTTGAAGGCGTACAGATTGCCGGTGTGGGCAGTCAGGTTGGCGGAGATGTAATTGGCACACAGGTTGGTGGTGTTTTTAACGTCAATAATGGCAAAGTACAAGGCGTGCAGGCCGCCGGTGTATTCAATATCGCCGGAGAGACGCAGGCCATTCAGGCTGCCGGCCTGTTCAACATCAGTCATGGCGACGCTGCCGGGCTGCAGGCTTCGGGGTTGTTCAACATTTCCGGAGGTAAAGCGGAAGGGCTGCAGGTTGCAAGCTTGTTCAATAAAAGCCAGGGCTTTACCCGCTCCCAGATATCCGGCCTGTTCAATAAGGCGGGAGATGTGGAAGGCGGTCAGGTCAGCGCCCTTTTCAATAAGGCAAAACGGGTAGACGGCTTTCAGGTGGCACTCATCAACGTAGCGGATACGGTGAACGGTGTGCCGGTTGGCTTGCTCAACATCGTTAAGAACGGCTACAACCGCTTTGAGCTGTCGTCCAATGACGCGTTGTTTGCCAATGCGGCGTTGAAGCTTGGCGCGTATTCCTTTTATAACATATTCAAAGTCGGTATGCGCTGGGATATGCAGGAGCAGCCCGGTACAGTAGGGGCAGCTGAAGAAGCGCGGGCTTACAGCTGGGGGCTCGGCTACGGCATAGGCACCACCAAACGCTTCACTCCAAACCTGATGATGAATGTGGAAGCCACCTGCATGCACATCAACGAGTTGGAGCGGTGGACCAAAGAAGTCAACCTGCTCAATCAGCTCAGCCTGACACTGGGCTACAACGGCACGGACCGAAAGACGAGCTTTTTTGCCGGCCCCATCGCCAACCTAATGGTGTCCCGGGTAGCAGACCCTGAGACGGGCGAACTGGGGTCACGGGTGATTGATCCTTCCTACACCCTTGCGGAAGGCGGACAAAATACCCACCTGCGGTTTTGGGTAGGCGTACAGGGCGGCATACGGTTTTAGCATGTTGTTACCGGAATAAACCGGGCACCAAATTGACCATTAATTTTTTGAAACAGGCAACGTCCGGGAATCATCCCGGCCAGCCATAGTTATGCCTTGCAGGAACGGTCTTCTGCCGGCTGCAAGGGCGAGAAATCATTATTTAAAATCAACGAAAAGCAATAGATCATGAAAAAGTTAGGATTGCTCACTTTGGCCCTGCTGCTGGGGCTGGCTGTTCAGGCACAGCACGAAACCTTATTTAACAATGCCCGCGTTGTTGGTGGCTTTGGCGCGCCAATCATTGAGATGGGGCTGGGCAATGACATGACGACCGCTATAGGCGGTGGCGGTGGCGTGGTGATTGATAACTTCTTTATCGGTGGCTACGGCGTAGGGAGCATTGACTTTGAGCGCCTGATTGAGGATGACGACATTCAGGAAATCGAGCTCGGGCACGGCGGTTTCTGGCTGGGGTACACCCTGGCGCCTCACCGCGTACTGCACCTTTACACAAGTGCCCGACTGGGCTGGGGCGCAGTCGGCATTGACGTCTCCGACAACTCCTCCTTCCCGGATAATACCGACAATGTATTTGTAGTGACACCGGAAATCGGCCTGGAGCTGAACGTGACCCGCTGGTTCCGCGTGGCGGGGACCGTAGGCTATCGCTATGTGGACGGCATAAGCGACAACAGCCCCTACAAATCCAATGCCTTTGATGGCACCCTGGCTAACCTGACCTTCCGCTTCGGCTGGTTCGGCTGGGACAGGGACAACTAACAAGCTTATAATCACCCGACATTTTTCACTCACTGTAAAACAAGAAACTATGAAAACGATTCAAATGATGCTATTCGCCCTTGCCACAGCACTATTGGGCAGCGGCTGCTTTATCAATATCGACGACGATGACAGCTTTTCCATTGGCTGCCTGAATGCCGACGGGCCATTTGTAAGCCAAAGCCTGGTCATTGACGACTTCAGCGGTATTAAAAATGAAACGTCAGCAGAGGTCTTCATCCGGCAGGGGGACGTACAGGAAGTCATCGTGGAAGGCAAGGAAGATGCGATTGATGAACTGGAACTGGATGTCAATAACGGTATTTGGGAAATCGAGTTTGACCGTTGCGTCCGCGATTTGGACAATATGGAAATCTTCATCACCTTGCCGGTACTGCGGCAGGTTTACAGCTCCGGCTCCGGCGATATCATGGGCGAAAACCTTTTCCTGGCAGAAGACATCGACTTTCAGCTTAGTGGCAGTGGCGATGTCCGCATAGAAACAGAAGCGGATGATATTGATGTGAAGATCAGCGGCAGCGGCGACCTGATCATTGACGGCCTCTGCGACGAAGCTGTGTACCGCCTCAGTGGCAGCGGTGATGTGCAGGCTTTTGGCATGCAGGCGCGTACGGCCGACATCAACATCAGCGGCAGCGGTGGCACCGAGGTCAATGTGGCGGAGTTCCTGAAAGTCCGTATTTCCGGCAGCGGTGACGTGCGCTTCATTGGCTCGCCCGAGATTGATGTCAACATCACCGGCAGTGGTGATTTGATTGATGAGAATTAGACGATAAAGGGAACTAAAAATACAGCCAGACCTGACAAGATCACGGGCTGATGCCTGTGGATACTTGTCAGGTTGCTTTATTTACCGCACCACGATTCGCTCTGTTCGCACCTGATCTCCATTTTGCAATTGCAGCAGATACAGCCCACCGGGGCAGGAGAGGTTGATTTGCCCGTCCGCAGGCAGATGAGCCCATTGCTGTATCAGTTGCCCCTGTACGTTGTAGAGTACGCCCGACCATTGAGTGGGGTTTTCCGTTTGCACCTGCAGGGTTTGGCTGGCAGGGTTGGGGAAGACTTTTAAGTTCGGTTTTGCAGTCGTGTTGGCACTGGTTGGCGATGCTACCCGGAGCCAATAGTAAGCCAAGACATTTGAAATCCTTTGCCCGTTGCGGAACTCTTCAAGATGATAGGGTACGATGTAGGATTGACCTGCTGTACCTGGGCTATCCCAGACCGTTCCCCCAAACAAGGGGTTCTCTACAAGTAGCGTGCCGCTCCCTCCGGGATCAACAATATTCACAGGTTGATATCCCGAAAAGGAATCATCTAAATCAGGGATAGAAACCCAAATAGAATCATTATCCGTATCAAAAGGAGTAGGTGAGAAACTCAAAGGCTCATTCACGGGGCCTGTCTCCTCCAAATCTGAAACGACAACCGTAGTATTGGTTCCCTGAAACTGAGGGTTGAGAATGGTATAATGGGCTTGAAGAGGCATGGTTGCCCCCGGATCAAGATTTACGATCGTTTCAGAGAAACAGCATACGGGTGAAGTAATGGTATAGGATGCTCTGGCAGGATACGTATGGGTGTTGCTATAGAACCGTCTGACTAAATCCGGGGGGATATTCGCTTCCTGCAGGAGCAATAGCCAACCCGAACTCCCGTCTCCCCAAAAAACAGGTATACTATCTTCTACAGGACTATCAATGGGGCTGATCAGTTGTACCCGGGCTTCCAGCGTCAGATTCGCTTCAGGGGCGTCTTCCTGAATAATACGCATGTTGCCAGCCAGATAGGAGCTTTGAGCATGACCAAACAGGAAAGCGCTAATCGTCAGCAAAAGCGCGTAAATCACTCTTTTCATAATACTTTGGGTGTTTGATGATGAATAAAGGTATTAGCGGCCAATACCTTGCCCCGCAATAACTTTATGGTTAAATTCGCGTTCTTTATCTTGATTCTGTTGGCTAGTGAGCCCGTAGAAGATACGTGAAAAACAGACCAAAAGCAACCCAAAGAATATATGCAGTTTCTCTTCCCGGCTTTTTTGTTCGCCCTCGCTGCACTAGCGATCCCCGTGATCATTCACCTGTTCCACTTCCGGCGGTTTAAAAAGGTGTACTTTACGAATGTGCGCTTTTTGAAAGAAGTCAAGGAGGAGACAAGCGCCCGCTCCCGTCTGCGCAACCTGCTCGTACTGCTGATGCGGCTGCTGGCAGTAGCGTTTCTGGTATTTGCCTTTGCTCAGCCGTTCATCCCGCAGGAAGACGCGGAGGTGCAGCAGGGGAATAAAGCGGTCAGCCTGTTCATCGACAATTCCTTCAGCATGCAGGCCCTGAGCCAGGACGTGCCTCTGGTAGAGAAAGCCAAACAGCGCGCCCGGGAGATTGTGCAAGCCTACGCGCCTACCGATGAATTCCAAATCCTGACCAACGACTTCGAAGGGCGGCATCAGCGCATGGTTTCTCAGGAAGATGCCCTGGCGCTCATTGATGAAATCGAGCCCGGCCCGGCGGTACGGCAGCTTTCGGAAGTCCTGACCCGCCAACGGCAGGCGCTTTCCACTGCAGAAGCCGATAACGAAGTGGTTTACCATATTTCCGATTTTCAGCGTAACATCACCGATATCGAAGCCGTCAGCGACACCACGCTGGAGCTCAACCTCGTGCCCCTGCAGGCCGTACAGGAAAAAAACATCAGCATAGATTCTGCCTGGTTTACCAATCCGGTGCCTATGCCCAATCAGCCTAATCCGCTCGTTGTTCGGGTGCGCAATCTCACCGAAGCAACTGCGGAAAATGTCCGCCTGTCTATCCGCTACGAAGGGGAGAACAAACCGGTAGGCACGCTGACCGTTCCCGCCGAGTCTTCCGTAATTGATACCGTCAATATTTCCATACAGCGGACCGGCTGGCACGAAGCCCGCCTCAACATCACCGACTTCCCCATTCAATTTGACGACAATTATCACATTGCCTTCAATGTGAAAGAACAAATCCGGGTGCTGGCCATCAATGAGCAGCAGCCCAACCGCTTTCTGACGGCGGCTTTCCAGGGTATCAACAACTTCAAAATTGACAACCTGCCGAGTCAGGCGCTGGATTATTCCCAATTTGGGAACTACGATATGATTGTGCTAAACGACCTGCGGACGGTATCCTCCGGGCTGGGCTTTGAACTCCGTCAGTATGTACAGGATGGCGGCAATCTGCTGGTTTTCCCCAGCCGCAATGCCGATGTTGGCACCTACCGGACCTTCCTGACCGGCTTCCCGGCCAACGAGCTGCAGCAGTTTGAGGAGCGCCCCCGTCAGGTGGGGCAGATCAATACCGATGCCTTCATCTTCAATGATGTTTTCGAGAACCGCTCTGCCAACCTGAAGCTTCCCGCCACGCAGGGCAATTTCAGCCTGAGCAATTTCGCCAACCGGGGCGAAGAGCCATTGCTCACCTACCGCGATGGTTCGGTAATGCTGGCCCGCTATCAGAACGGGCAGGGCAATCTCTACCTCAGTGCCGCCCCGCTTTCGGATGAGTACAACGACCTGGTGCGCAACGGAGAAATATTCGTGCCCATGTTGTTCAAGATGTCAGTATCCTCCCGTCAGGGGCAGCAGTTATCCTACACGATTGGGCAGGATGCTACGATCGTTGCTCCCCACGATGCCACGAGCAGCGATATTGTCTACAAGTTGCAGGGCGAAGCTGAAGAGTTCATCCCCGAGCAGCGCATCATTGGCGCGAAAGTCTACCTTACCGTAGGGCAGCAGGTCAATGAAGCCGGCTACTACGATCTTTTCCTGCAGCCGGAGAACCCACTGGGCACCTACGCTTTCAACTACGACCGCCGCGAGTCCGACCTCGACTACTACAGCCCGGATGAGCTGGCTGGCTATGTAGGGCCATTGGCGAACCTCATTAATATAGCCGATAACGCCGTGCTCACCGCAACGATAGAAGAGCGGAGTCAGGGCATTCCGCTATGGCGCTGGTGCCTGATTTTGGCGCTGGTGTTTTTGGGCGTGGAGGTGTTGCTGCTGCGGTTTTGGGAGGTGTAGGGGGGCATGATTCTTCGTTGTAACTCAGGCGACGATTATGGAATCGTGGCCTGAGCATGAGATACAAGGTTGCCTGTCAGGTCGCCCCCGTATAGTCATCGGGGGTAAAAGTCGCCACCTGATTTGAAATGGAAAGCATCCCACGCTGATTACCTGGATATCCACGATACCTGAATTTTGATGAGTGATAGGGCTTGGTGAGCCCCACTTGTTAAAGTCCTAAGCCTGCACATTGCAATTTCCAACTCTGGCATTATATTAATAAACGAGCCAACCTATGCCAGCTATCTACCGCCAATCTGTACGACTGATTGTTTTTAATTTTAGTCTTTTCTGTCTAAACCTGCCCGCTCAAAACCTGGTCATCAACCCTTCCTTTGAGGAGTATTTGGATTGCCCGACCGGGGTGGATTTGACGGGCACACATACCGGTATGGACCTTGTAGTGGGGTGGACGACGCCAACCGTATCTTCGGATTACTATCATGTCTGTGGAGATGAATGGGCCGGGGTGCCTTCAAATGGGGGAGGAGGCTATGGGTATCAGTACCCGCGAAGTGGACAGGCTTACGCAGGGTTTGTATTACAATGCGTGGTATGTCTGCTGCCAAATAGTGGCGAATATTTGGAGGGGGCTTTAGTTGCTCCTTTAACCAAAGACTCGGTATACATGATAGAGGTTTATTTATCATTGAGAGAAGGGCGGACCCAGGCGACTAGTGAATTCGGCATTTTATTCACAGACACACTGTTAACTGTAGAGATGGATTCATTTGACTATACCAGTAAACGCCTGGTACACCTGACACCCGATTTAAGCAATGACCCGGACTTCTTTATTACCGATTATGAAGCCTGGATTCCCTTGCGTTGGCTGTACAAAGCAAGAGGAGGGGAGCAGTTCTTTACGATGGGGTCCTTTGCAACCGATGAAGAAGCAAACGTAATCCCGTTAGGTTCAGGAGGAATCAATGCAACCTATTACTACGTAGACGATGTCCGCATAGAACACCTTTCCGCCGACATTGTCAATCTTGGGCTATCTGATACGGTATTCTGTGAGCAGCCTTTCAGTACGGAGCTGTCCGTAGCGGGCCCCTACAGCAGCTACGCCTGGAGCACGGGAGACACCACCGGCAGCATCACGGTGACAGAGCCGGGCGTGTATACGGTGGAAGCCGTTTATGAGGAATTTGTCATCCGGGACACGGCTATCGTGCAGTACCTGCCAGTTGAAGAATTTAGCCTTGGGCCGGACACCACCGCCTGTCAGTCGCAATTGCCCCTGGTACTGAGCGGCCCAGCCGGTTTGGGGCATTACAATTGGAGTACGGGCGACAGCAGTCAGCACATTCTGGTCAGTGCCCCGGGCCTTTATGCCCTGAGCTCCTCCTACGCCTGCGGTATTGGGCGCGACACGATTGAGGTAGCCATTGATACCCTCCCGGCTTTATCGCTGGGGCCGGATACTTTGCTTTGCCAAAGTCTGCCATTGCAGTACACCCTGTCCGCCCCCGGCAGTTTTGATGCCTATGCCTGGAGCACAGGTGCAGCTACCCCGCAGCTACAGGTAGATACGCCTGGGCTTTATACCCTCACGGCCAGCCACTACTGCGGTATACAAGCGGATACCATCCAAATCCTGCAACACCCTATTCTGAGCCTGGGCCTGCCAGCGGACACGCTGCTTTGTCCAGGAGCCCCGTTGTTGCTCGGAGGAGCGCCTGGCTTTGATGCCTATCAGTGGTCGCCTGGCCCGGCGGAGCGCAGTATAATCATTACCTCGCCCGGTCTTTACCGCCTTGATGCCAGTTATGCCTGTGGCCCTGTCAGTGCTACGGTAGAGGTCGTGCCCTGGGAGGCCATCCCACTGGGTATGCCCGGGCAGGTCAGCCTTCCTTTGGGCAGCAGTGTGCCGCTTTCAGCAGCGCCCGGCTACGCCCGCTACACCTGGTTGCCCCCCGAAGGGTTGAGCTGTTCCGATTGCCCCGCACCAGAGGTGAGCCCGGTGGTTTCCACGACTTATACCCTTCAAGCCGAAAGCCCGGCCGGCTGCCTGGTGGAGCAAACGGTAGAGGTATTTGTCACGCCCCGCCGGCGTATTTACGCGCCCACCGCCTTCAGCCCCAACGGAGATGGCCGCAATGATGTCTTTCAACTTTTTCCCGGCCCGGAAGTCGTGAAAATCACAACTATGGAAGTCTATCACCGGTGGGGCGGCCTGGCCTACCGGGGCACAGCCGGTTGGGACGGCAGGGCAGAGGATGGGCAGGCTGCCGAAGCCGGCCTCTACGCCTGGCGCGCCCGTGCCCTGCTGCTCGATGGTCAGGAAGTAGAGCTGAGCGGGGAGGTGCAGTTGGTGCGGTAGGCTTTAGGGCTTTGCAATACTTTGATGAAAATGGTTAGGTACCCAAAAAGTAATGCCTAACAGATAGCATGAAGCTAAAAGCATAAAGTTAAAACAGCCCCTCCTGATTTCCAGAAAGAACGAGTAATGCATCTTTGCACGCTCTTTTCAAGGGGAAGGAGCAATTTCGGAAATCAGGAGGGCCAAAAATATAGCCATGAAACAGGACTTCAAACGCACCTTCACAGCCTTACTCCTACTGCTCAGCGCAAGTGCCCTGCACGGGCAGACCTACTTCAGCCTGCGGCTGGGTGGAGGGTTGACGGATATAAAAGGAGGGGATTATCACATAGCAGAGCCTCGTTCAGATTTTTACATTGTGGAGGAGCAGTTTCTGCCACACTGGTCGGTTGGTTTGAGCGTAGAACAACAAATATATAAAGCGCTTTTTCTTTCGTGGACAAATAGTTATTACTTCAATCGGGTATTTAGAATGGATGTATTATCATTAACTCACGTTCCTATTAGTTTTCACCGCTTCAATAGCTGGCGTACGGATTTTGCTGTCAAGCGATCATTTGCTGATGCATTCTTAATCGGGGCTGGGCTCGGTCTGAATTACATCCATAACCCTGAGATAAGCGTAAATGGTGAAGATTACTGGGAAGTCAGGAATTTGGGGGGCAACGCTCCTGATCATCGTTATTTCGAGTACACTTCACACCTGTCGCTCGCCTACTGGTACAAAAGGTATATGGTAGAGCTTTCCTACATTCATGGCCTGGGGCTGAGGAACAGGGAGCGGGAAATGCTCCGCCCCATCAATGAGCTCAACCTCACGCTGATTGTTCAGTTCAAGGCGCCGTGGTCTGGCAAGGGGCGTAGGGGGATGGAGCTTCGGTTTTGAGGTGTAGCATAAAAAGTGTGCCTGCTGTATTCAGCAGTAGTTTATATGCTTTTTCACAATGCATGCTTGTCTTTTTGGTAGCATTGTTGTAATTTAGAAGCATTATCGTATCTCTTTAAACCAAATAACACTTATGAACCATTCAATAAACGGTAGTGTGACTGTACACACACACATTACATCCGCCGAAGCCAATAGGCGAAGGAGGGCACACACACATTCCATCCGCCGAAGCCAGAGGTCATTCCGGATTTTTATGGCGTTCTGGAAGCCGGAGAGCCGGTGCCGGCTGTAACGTATCAGGTCCTGGAAGACCTGGTTGTCCCTCCCTACGGAACCCCATTGACCGCTCGTGCCTTTGAGCAGGTTGGCGGCCTTTCATCCTATTTTGAAGGGTTGGGCGGCACCGGTGTCGGCGCCATACCGGACCCCTGCGGGCAGGAGTGCCCGAATTACCCCAATTGTTTTTACTTCCCGCAGCACTTTGGCTGTTCTGGCCCGCCGACTTACAACGGGGACTGCACGCCAGACAGCCCGGACTGGCCTGACTGTTTGGTGATTTACGACGATGAGGAAGAGGAGCTCAACGATTGCGGCTGCCCGGTGCCGGGCGATGTACGGATGCCTGCGGGCTGTATACAGGTGCAGGATGTTGAGCGCAACGGGCTATTTCCGGTAGAAGCAGTGCGGGTGGTCTGGTGGAATGGCTGGTTCACTTTCAAGACGGCCGAAACAGATGCACGGGGCTGCTGGCAGATCAAAGACCACCGGGAGCATGGCAAAGCCTATATGTGGGTCAGCTTCCGGAACGACCGGGCGAGGCTGCGGGGCTTTGTAGGAAATACGGTGCAGGTTTGGCGCCTGTTGGCGACCGTGACCGATTACGGCGGGGAGCTCGGTGGCGGCTCCTACAACAACATTCAAACTGAATACAACCTCTGGAACAATCAGGGCGGGCGGGACCACCGCAACTGGTCGGCAGCCACTGTCATGAATGCCCTGCACCATTTCCATACGGAATCCCAAAATGACGGCATCAATCCACCGCCGATGGGGCTGGATATTTACCTGACGGCGTATCGGACAGACGGCATTGCGCTGATGACCTCGCAGATACCCGTGCAGCTATTAGAACAGTGGATCAACCAGGGATTATTCAACTCCCAGCTGCTTCCAAATGTTATAAATAGCCTTCTTGTAATACCGGACGTGGCCATAGGCTGCAACTTTCAAAACTCTGACGAGCAATGGGCCATTGCGCAGCATGAACTTGCCCACACCTCTCATTTCACCAATGTAGGAGCAGAGTATTGGTTTCAGCTAGGCTTGGCTACGATTACTGCGTGGTACGTAACTGAAGATAATGACCCCTGGGGTGATGAAACTGTGCCCGATGCCGGCCGCCTCGCCATTTGCGAAAGCTGGGCTTCTCATCTGGAGCATGTGTATACGGATAGGGCGTATGGGGGGAACTTTAGTGGAGCATTTAGTTGGTTAGACAGGTTAGATAGATGGAGGAACCACCGGCCCAATCACGTGCCAATTGGACTTCATTTAGATTTAATCGACAACGTAGAACCGATGGTTTCATTTGATAGAATTGGAGGAGGCAGTGGCGCAGTAATTGATAATGTTACGGGCCTTACAAACGGGCAGCTGTTTTCCGTTTTAGATGCTTCAACTGATAATCCTCAGGTATACCGACAGCGGATTATCAATGATTTGTTGCCTGGCTCAGGGATCGCGGTTGGCGATGTCGACGCACTTTTTAACAGCTATTAAAAAATAACGGGCGGCATTGATTGCCGCCCACTTTTCTTCTGCTTATGAGATATTTAATCATTTTACTCCCTTTCATCCTGCTCCTCTGCTGGGGCTGTCCCCGCAAAGAATGCCGCGATGCCGACTTCGGCGGTGCCTATCAGTTCGTTATCCCGGCTACGCTGAGCCCGGCGAGGGACACCTTTCGGATAGGGGACACGATCCACATTTCTTCTGTGTTTAGCGACGAAGTATACGAGCGGCAGACGCAGCAGTACTATAAGCTAGAGAACTGGCGGTTTTATCCTGGTACCGCCATTGACCGAATTGATTTAGCTGATACTCCACTTGTTCGAGACGCGCTGCTAAGTTTTGATGTAATTGTACCGGAAGGTTTTGACTATAGCATTTATAACTTTATATCTGGTACCGTGGGGCTGATAGGGCAGTATAACTACGAAAACGGAGTGTATTCATTAGAATACAATATTGTACCAAGAGACACTGGACTATTCTATTTTTTTCACGGAGCAGAACAGTCATTCGACGACGACCAAGACTTCCCTGGTCGCTGCCCTCGAGTACCTTCTAATACCAATGTGGAGTTGAATGGAGGTGAAGGGAATAACATTGAGTTTTTGTCTGCCAGCCCTGACCCACACTACAACGATTGGGTGTTGCAACGCCCGCAGCAAAGGTTTCATGATAATGGCGGCTACTGCTTCTACGTGGTAGAGTGAGATGGAATCTTCATGGGGCGGCAGCGTCATAATCGGTCATCCGACGCTGGCCGCATCGCCATCTGCGAAAGCTGGGCGGAGCACCTGGAGTTAGGTGTATACGGATAGGGCGTATGGGGGGAATACGAGTATTAATGAGCCTTGGGTAGACAGATTGGATGGATGGAGGAACCACCGTCCCAATCATGTACCCATTGGGCTGCATTTAGATTTACTCGACAATGCTGAGCCAGTGATTTTAGATGATAGATTTGGAGGAGGCAGTGGCGCAGTAATTGATAATGTAACGGGCCTGACAAACGGGCAGCTATTTTCCGTTTTATACCGACGACGAAGTAGTTTGGGACCAACCATGACTTCGTGTCGGCATATACTCGTGCGTCGGGTTTGTGCATTACGCCCAAACCTCTCCGTTCCGAGTATAGATGCAGCCACTGATGATCCTCAGGTATACCGACAGCGGATTATCAATGATTTGTTGCCTGGCTCAGGGATCACGGTTGGCGATGTCAACGCACTCTTTAACAGCTATTAAATAAGAACGGGCGGTACCTATTGTCGCCCACTTTTCTTCTGCTTATGAGATATTTAATCATTTTACTCCCCTTCACCCTGATTGTTTGTTGGGGCTGTACCAGTAAAGAATGCCGGGATGCTGACTTCGGCGGTCCCTATCAGTTCGTTATTCCGGCTACATTGAGCCCGGCGAAGGACACCTTTCGGGTAGGGGATACTATTTACGTCTCCTCCGTTTTCAGCGACGAGGTGTTTGAACGGCAAACGCAGCAATACTACAAGCTAGAAAACTGGCAATTTTTTCCAACAACCCGAATGGATAAGATTGATGTAGTCGACTCCAATTTTGTGCAGGATGGCTTGGCTGATTTTGAATATATTATCCCTGTACAATATGACTATGACCGCTTTGATTATGGGTCAGGATCAATCGGTTTACTTGGTGAGTACATTTATCAAGATAGTGAGTATTACCTTGAATTCAAACTAATTCCTCAACAGCCGGGGCTATATTATTTCACTCAGTTCGCAGCGCAGGGTATTGATGATGACCAAGACTTTCCTGGGCGTTGCCCTCGAGTACCTTCTGATACCAATGTAGAGCTAAATGAGGGAGAAGATAATAACATCGAGTTCTTGTCTGCCAGCCCTGATCCTCACTATAACGACTGGATACTGCAACGCCCGCAGCAAAGGTTTTATGACAACAGCAGCTACTGCTTTTACGTAGTGGAGTGAGATGAAACCTTTATGGTACAGCAGCGTCATAATCGGTCATCCGACGCCGGCCGCCTCGCCATCTGCGAAAGCTGGGCGGAGCACCTGGAGCATGTGTATACGGACAGGGCGTATGGGGGGAACTTTAGTGGAACAATTAGTTGGGTAGACAGATTGGATGGATGGAGGAACCACCGTCCCAATCATGTGCCCATTGGGCTGCATTTAGATTTACTCGACAATGCTGAGCCAGCGATTTTAGATGATAAATTTAGGCGATGAGGGTTTGGTGTTAAGAAAATAAATACTCGATTAAAAATGTCTTTTATTGCTACTCCGGCGACGATTGTGGAATCGTAGCCTGAGAACGTGGTCCAGAGTTGCTTGTCCGGTCGCCCCGTATAGCTATCGGACTAAAGTCGCCACCTGACTAGAAATGGAAACCGGGCTTAGCATCAACAACCCGCCCTGCCAGGCAGTTATTCAAAGTAAAAGCTTATGGATAAATGGTCAACTTCCCGCCGCCACTTCCTCCGGCAGTCCGCTATGGCAGCTGGTAGCCTGCTGGCGGCCCCTGCACTCCTAGGCTGCGAGGCTCCGAAAAAACGCCTGGGCATTGCCCTCGTCGGGCTGGGCAGCTACTCCCGCGGACAACTCGCGCCGGCCCTCCAAATGACGGAGCACTGCTACCTCGCTGGTATCGTGACGGGCAGCCCGGAGAAAGTTCCCACCTGGCAGCAGCGGTACAGCATTCCGGATAAGAATGTCTATTCCTACGATACCATGCACGAAATTGCGGATAACCCGGATATTGATGTGATCTACATCGTGGTGCCAACCGGGCTTCATGCCGAGTATGCCATCCGCGCGGCCAACGCCGGCAAGCATGTCTGGTGCGAAAAGCCCATGGCCATGAATGTGGAGGAGTGCCAGTCGATCATTGACGCCTGTAATCAAAACGGGGTGAAGCTCAGCATCGGCTACCGTATGCAGCACGAGCCCAATACGCAGACGGTCATTGAATATGCCCGAACAAAACCCTATGGTGCTATCCAATCCGCTGAGGCACTGGCGGGTTATGCGGGGTCCGGGCAGGGCAGCGGCTGGCGCTTTCAGGCCGATATGGGCGGTGGCGCACTCTACGATATGGGCGTGTACACCATCAACGGGCTCCGCTACGCCACAGGCATGGAGCCGGTGCAGGTGCGTTCGGCTTCCCGCAATATCCCCAATGAAGTCGATGTGACCACCACCTTTGAGCTCGTTTTCCCGAACGGGATCAAAGGTTCCGGTAAAACCAGTGTGGTGGAAACGATAAACCGCCTGCGGGTAGACTGCGCCGATGGCTGGTATAAGCTGGAGCCTATGCAGTCCTACAGTGGCGTGCAGGGTGTCACCAGCGATGGCAAGCGGCTGGACAAACCGATCAAAGACCAGCAGGCCCGGCAGATGGACAACGATGCCCTGGCTATTCTGAATGGTACGCCGGTGCTGGTCCCGGGCGAGGAGGGGCTCCGGGACATCCGTATCGTGCAGGCGATTATGGAGGCGGACCGTACGGGAGAAGTAGTGGATTTGTAGGATGGTGCCGGGGGCAGTGGCAATGCGTGAGACTAGGAAAAGGCTGAGGATAAGGTTGAGGTTGAGACCACCCGGGGTCCTCCGCAGGGAGCGACAGTTCACTGTCGCCGCCAGGGAGACCATGCAAGGTCCTCAACCTTAACCTCAGCCTCAACCTCCCCCGGGACAGCACCCGTCAGCCCTCCACCCGGTGCCGTTCCAGTTCTTCCAGCGTAGCACGGATGTTCTCCTTTCTGCGGTGATGCTGCAGTACGGTTGGCGGCACTGCCCGCGCGCCGCAATCCGAAATGCCGCAGCGCTCGCAGGTAGTGTGCACGTCTTTGGTGACCAGTTTCGGGTCATTCAGAAAGCGGAACAGGCGTTTGAGCTTGTCATTCACCAGCAGGCCGATAGTGACGCTTGAGCTGTTGTCGGCGTGGTTGTGGCCGGGCTTGGCAATAGTAATGCACAGGTAAGCATTGGGCGTGCCCCAGTAACGCGAAATCTGCGCCCCTGCAATAGGCCCTTCCGTATTGCTAATGCCCTGCTGCGCTTTCAGCTGACGGATGAGGTTGATGCTGATCCAGCGGCGGCAATAGTGCTCGTCCAGTTGATTGGCATGGGGGTTATGGAGCTGAGAAAGGTGCATCTCCTTGGTCATTTCAAACTTCTGCAGGTCGGGGCGTGCGAAAAAACGCAGGAAGAACAAATCCTGAATGTTGAAGTGCCGGGGCAGGAGATTGGTCAGGCGCTGTATGAGCATCTCAGAAGTCACATCGTACTTGGCAAACAGCTCCAGGAATGCTTCTGCGTCCCAGGTCCGCCAACGGGCCATCGTTTCAATATCCTCGATCATTTCCTTTTCGTCCATCAGCAGTGCAACGGAGAAGTAGGAGGCCTTGAAGTTATTGAGGAGTTTGTCGAAGGAGTCGACCTCCATCATGCGGGTCTCGTAGGGGCGTTCCTCCAATTTTAGGAACTGAAAGCCGATTTCCTTGCCCAATAAGGCCTTTTCCTGAGCAGAACTCAGCCCGCCGTTGAGGTACAGCACTTTGTTTTTCACAGAATAGTAGGAACGCACTTCCGTCAGGTCCGGCCGGCTGCTGAGGAAGTCACGGTCTACCCTGACCTCGAAGTTTTTGTGCAGGAGGTGCTCCAGTTCCGGCGTTTCGAACCCGGGCTGTTGCTTCAGCGTGTTTTGGGATTTGAACTCCCGGACGGCCAGTTCCAGGTCATCAAAGTAGTTGTCATGCAGATCCTGATAGGAGCGAAGGGCGGCTTTGTAGAAGTCCTCGCCCTGCAGGTGGTGGTTGCGCACAATCTTGATCACGGTGCTGATGAAGGCGTTCACCTTGTCCGGCGTAACCGAAAGCAGTTCAATCAGCTTGGGGGTATTGATGCCAAAGAGCTCAAGAGGGAAGATTTTGAGAAAATCCGAGTGGATCAGGTCAATGATGGGCTTCAGCCGCTTGTCTGCATCCAGAGAAACGAGGTAGTTATATTCCGTATTCAGGGCACGGGCGAGGGCCAGAATTTTGTCGGCCTTGGGGTACTTTTTGCCTTTCTCGATGTTGTGCAGGTAAGAAATGGCCAGCCCGGTGCGGTCGGACAGTTGCTGATAGGATAAGTCCTGCTCCTGCCGCAACTGATGCACCTTGAGCCCAAAAATGAGTTTTACCGTGTCGATTTCTCTTAACATAGGTGCAAATTTAAGCATTTGAAAAAAAATCTGTTAGAGAAATTTTCTCTAAATGCGAAAAACATCTTTCTTTGCCCCAACGTTTCAAGTTTGTACTGCCAACAGGCAACGCAAATTTTTCCCGAATAGCAAAACTAACCTTCCTACAATGGAGAAGTTTGAGATTAAAAACCCTGCTGCAACATTGGAAACACTGGGCATCAAGCAGGTCAAAAATGCCCACTGGAATCTAAGCCCGGAGGCGCTCGTACAGGAGACGATCCGGCGCGGACAAGGCTTCCTGACTGATCTGGGCGCTATCGCTATAGAAACCGGTGAATTCACCGGCCGCTCTCCTCAGGACCGTTTCATCGTGGAGGACGCCGAAACGAAAGATACGGTCGATTGGGGCAACATCAACAAGCCTATTGACAACCGGTACTTTCAGCAGCTCAAGGGCAAAATCATCGACTACTTCGCAGACAAAGATGTATTCGTACGCGATGCCTACGTTTGCGCAGATGATGACTACCGCATGAACCTGCGCCTGGTAAGCGAATATCCATGGAGCAATCAGTTTGCCTACAATATGTTCCTGCGCCCCACCGGAGCTGAGCTTGAAAACTTTGAGCCGGAGTGGAGCATTCTCTGTGCGCCGGGCTTCCACGCCGACCCGGAAGTGGACGGTACCCGTCAGCACAATTTTGCCATCATCAACTTCACAGAAAAGCAGATCATCATCGGCGGTACGGGCTACACCGGAGAGATTAAGAAAGGCATTTTCTCTGTCCTGAACTATGTCCTGCCCAAGCACCGTGATGTATTGTCCATGCACTGCTCTGCCAACGTAGGGCAGGAGGGCGACACCGCTGTCTTTTTTGGGCTGAGCGGCACCGGCAAGACCACCTTATCTGCCGACCCTAACCGTAACCTGATTGGCGATGATGAGCACGGCTGGTCTGAAAACGGCATTTTCAACTTCGAGGGCGGCTGCTACGCCAAAACGATTGACCTGTCGGAGGAGAAAGAGCCGGAAATCTACCACGCCATCAAGCACCGGGCCATCCTGGAGAACATCAAGTGCTACCCTGGCACCCGAACGCCGGACTTTGAGAACAGCGATATTACCGAAAATACCCGGGTCTCTTATCCGATTTACCACATCGATAATGCCCTTGAGCCTTCGCGCAGCGGGCACCCTACCAATATTTTCTTCCTGACTTGCGATGCATTTGGCGTACTGCCTCCGATCAGCAAACTGACGCCTGGTCAAGCCATGTACCACTTTATGTCAGGTTATACCGCAAAGGTCGCCGGTACAGAAGCGGGCATTACGGAGCCACAAGCGACGTTCTCGGCTTGTTTTGGTGCGCCCTTTATGCCGCTGCACCCGGCGGAATACGCTGAGATGCTGGGTGAAAAAATGCAGGCCCACAACGTCAATGTCTGGCTGGTGAATACCGGATGGACGGGCGGCGCTTACGGTACTGGTCACCGCATGAGCCTCAAGTACACCCGTGCGATGATCACGGCAGCCCTGCGCGGCGAACTGGATGACGTGGATTACCACACCCACGAAATCTTTGGCCTGAGCATGCCGGTAAGCTGCCCCAACGTGCCTGATGAGGTCCTCGACCCGAAGCGGACCTGGGCAGATGCTGATGCCTATGACGCAAAAGCGAATGACCTGGCCGAGCGTTTCAATAAAAACTTTGAAAAATTCGCTGCGAAAACCAGCGATGAAATCCTTGCTGCTGCGCCAAATGTACTGGCTAGCTAGTAAGTTTGTCCCTCAGCCTTACACTACTTTTACCAAATTGAACCAAGTTGAACTTATGCCCCGGCAGTGACCGGGGCTTTTTTATTTTCGCCCATCCTACAAGGATAGTGGCGTTAAAGTCCCTGATAGGCAAATTGCCGCCTTAGGTGTTTCTTTCCGCGAACTTATTGTATAAAGGGTTCGTCCAGTTTTCAATTGAAATATCTGATATCCGGCTAAGGTGCTTTTCATTATTTGCAACCATAATCAAGCTGCGCTCCACAGCTGTAGAACCAATCAACAGATCAAAATCTGGAATAAGCTTGCCAGCGGTTTTAAGTTTCACCTTTTCCAGTGCAAATCTATCATAAACCGCTTCAATAGGGATTACGGTAAATAGCGTCTCAATTACTTGAATATCTTTGATATGTTTTTCGTATTGCTCGCTTTTTCTTCCGCCATAAATCAGTTCCAGGATCGTGATCTCACTCACAAAACAATGCTCTGGCTTTACTTCCTTTATCTTCTCGTTTATCGAGTACTTTCCTCTAAGGTAGAATCCACAAATATCTGTATCGATTAAATATTTCATGGCTAAAATCAAGCGTCCAGGTTAATGTCTCTTTCCGAAAAAGTCCTACTTTCAAGAATGCTCTTGAAAATATCTTCGTCAATATCTTTCCAGGCCCCGTACAGACGGTCTACCAAGACCGATTTTGCAACAGGGTTGCTTTGAGGAGGTATGTCTGACTTTATTTCGCTGGAAAGCCTGCTCATTATTTCTAACTTGCCTTCCAGGCTTAGTGCATGAATAAGCTTCATGATATTATTGATTTCCAGCTTACCTTCCATAATTTATATTTTGACTTGTAAACAAAGCTTTTTTTAACTTGGTTTCCAAAGGAGGTGCTTTCTGCATCTTTCAGGTTTAGATAACTCAGATCATTTTATCTTTCTATGGCGCACTTGCTACATTTGCTAAAAAGCTAGCTCAGGCATGTCAGACCCTTCCATCAGCCTCAACAAATTCATCAGTTCCACCGGCATTTGTTCCCGGCGGGAAGCAGACCGTATGATTGAGGCCGGGCGGGTACAGCTCAATGGCACTACTGCCAAAAAAGGCAACCGCGTCAATCCCGGCGATGAGGTCCTGCTGGATGGTGCGCCCCTCAAAGCTAAACCCAAAGCGGTCTACCTTGCCCTCCACAAGCCTCCCGGCATCACCTGCACCACTGACCGCAAGGATAAGTCCAACATCATCGACTTCCTCAACTACCCGGAGCGCATTTTCCACATCGGCCGCCTCGACAAGGCTTCCACCGGGCTGATTTTTCTGACCAACGACGGCGACATCGTCAACGAAATCCTGCGCGAGCAAAACGAGCACGAAAAAGAATACATCGTCACCGTCAATAAGCCCATCAACCCTTCCTTTGTCAGGCGGATGAGCGAGGGCATTCCCATCCTGGGCACCGTGACCAAAAAGTGCCAGGTGGAAAAAATCGGGCGGCAGGCCTTCCGCATCGTGCTCACGCAGGGGCTCAACCGGCAAATCCGGCGTATGTGCGACTACCTGGGCTACGATGTCGTGACCCTCAAGCGGGTGCGCATTATGAACGTCCATCTGGGTGGGCTCAAGCCCGGTCAGTGGCGGTATTTGACGGACGAAGAGCTAAAGGAGCTGAGGCGGCATTTGGGATAGTTGGGTCCCGTACATTGGTCGATAAACTACGTCCAATTACCTACACAATTAGGAAAAGCGATATGCCTTTAGCAACTTCAGGGCATCACCTAATTGTTAGCCGCCTATGCTATTCCGACGAATATTCAACCGAATCGCTGCTGCCCGGGGAAAGTGGGGCGTTTACCTGCTCGAAGTGGCGCTTATCGTGCTGTCCGTCCTGCTGGCCATACAGGCAGACCGGTACAATCAGGAGCGTAAAAATGAGGCAAAGTTGAAGGCCTATATTCAGGCGCTGTACCAGGATTTGAAGGATGAGCAATTCGCCAACCGGAATAATCTATTGGACTGCAAAGAGGACATTGCTTCGATCGCAAGCTGCATCCGGCTATCCCAATACGACCATAATGACAGCATAAACATGGCTTTAGACCATTTCCGGCAGGTTTTTTCCAGGGGCGTATTCCGGGCTTTCCCGCCCACGACTTTCGACATTATGACGAACTCAGGGGATATCGCATTGATCAAAGATCTGGCCTTGCGAAAACAACTGGCCGCGACCTTTGCATTCCGGGATAACTATATAAAACAGGACTTACGGAATCACGATCAGCTCACCAAAGATATCGCTTCCCGGATGAGCCCTTATCTGGACTTCCTTTGCATGAAAAGGTCGGATGGGCTTCACCAATGCCTTACCGACCGGCACGGGTTTGCAGCCAATGGGCAGAATGACCTTTTTCTTTTTCAGCAAACTGCAGAGGCCCGGGCTTTTCACCTGATGGTAGGCATCAATTATTTTGAAGCTTGTATTGGGGAATTGGAGGGGTTGTATGGGGCTGTGCTTGCTGTTGAGGATGTGTATTCGGAATAAGAGCGCTTTCTGATTCTACCGATACATTGACGTCAGCAGTCCTCATCGCTCCAGCCCCCGCGTCATCTCCTCCAGCTGCTTTTGCAATTCCTGTACATGCTCCAGGGAAAGATTGTCAGGGACTTTCAGGGAGAGTTCGTCAATCGTATCCAGGTAGAGGGTTTCCAGTTCCATATCCGAGCGCAGGGCTTCCATGTCTGCCAGGTCATCGTAGTGGTGCTCTTTGAGGCGGCGCAGTTCGGCTTCTTTGTCGGCCAGTGACTGTGATAGCTGGTGGTTGTGCAGCAGGCGGTTGAGTTTGTGTTTAACGGTTTTGTAGAAGGAGGATTTGGCCCGGCGCAGCTCCAGTTCGGCTTCAAATTCCCGGATGAGGTAGTTAGCGTCGGTCCGGTTTTTGGTGTTCAGGGCGTCCTCATCGTGTAGCTCGCGCCGAAGCTCCCGCAGGTTTTTGCGGATGGACTTAATCTCCTTTTCATTGCGGGCAAGTTGGTCCTCCACTTGTTCCAGACGTGCGCCAACACCGGCAGGCACACTGCCCCGGTTGCGGAAATTGCTATTCTCCTGACGGATGTACTCGTAGACCAGGTAGCCCAAAAAGCCAATGCCGCCCAGTATGGTCAGCGTCAGGATCATAAACCGTAGCGGGCCCGCAAAACGGAGCAACAGAATGATTCCTACCACGATCAGGATTATACGAAACGGACTAAGCCAATTGTTTTTTTGCTGCGGCATGAAATTTTTTTTGTGTTTTGTTGAACCCTTTTTTATTTGCCCTGTTAGGCTCACAGTTTTATGAATCGCTAATGTTTTTTGTTTGTTTATAGTTTATGCAGGTACTCCATCCGGAGTACCTTTTTTTGTTCCGGCCTGACGCTTCCCGAAAAACCAATATCTTTGTTCCTTCATTCGACAAAACAGAAGCATGGACCTGATCCAGAAATTACAGGAACAATATATACAGGAATTCTCGAATAACGTACCGCTGGACGAATTCCTGCTCAATGTCATCGTCACGGCCATCCTTGTAGCCTTGCTGCGGCTGTTCTATATCCACTTTGGCAACGCCATTTCCAACCGCCGCCGTTTTGCCAATAACTTCCTGCCGCTGGCCCTGGGCACCCTGCTCATTATCATGATCGTCAAATCTTCCATCGCCTTGTCCCTGGGCCTGGTCGGTGCACTGTCTATCGTGCGCTACCGGGCAGCTATTAAGGATCCGGAGGAACTGACCTATCTCTTCATCGCCATCGGGCTGGGGCTCGCCGGCGGTGCGAATCAGCCTATTCTGGCGATTGTGGCTTTTGCGGTCATCCTCGGCATTCTCTACCTTAGTAAACTGCTTGGGCGGCAACAAGTGTTTCGTCAGGAAAATCGTTTGTTTGTCAATATTCAGACCGACCAGGAAGATGTAGAGGCCATTGCCGGTATTTTGGCACAGCACCTGCCTTATGTGGAGCTTAAACGCATGGACACCCTTGAGCAGGGCATGGACTTGTCCTTCGTCTGCCGCGCAAAGGAGCTGGGCGATATTGCGCGTTTAAAAACAGCCATGCAGGAGCTCTCGCCCGCCACCCGCCTCTCGGTCATCGACCAGCCAGATCTGATTGTGTAACTATGATCATCAAAGACCAGGAAAAACAACAGCGAAAGAATGCCGGCCGCCTGCTCCTCGGCGTATTGGTGGGTGCCCTTGTGCTCATCCTCAGTGTCAGCCTCTGGCCGGAGCCCTCGCCCTATGATTACCTGCCCGATGGACAGGTGTTTTGTGGTGCGGAAAAGGTCCGGGGTGAAACCTTTGTACATAATGGCGTGCCTTTCAAAGGCGGTGCCACCCAATCGGCCCAATACGCCCGCCACGGAAAACACAGCTGCTACCTGCCCCAGGCATCCGAACCGCAGTATGGCATGGAATATCAGCTGGAGGCGCCCCGGCCGGGCTCTGCCTACCGGGTAAGCGTCTGGCGCAAACAAACCGGGCAGCAGCAGTCCTACCTGGCAGTGAGTGTGGAAGGCCCGGAAAAACGCTACCATCAGGAAAATGTACCGGCCACAGCAGACACCCTGGGGTGGGAAAAACTGGAACTCCACTTCAGCGTGCCATTTGGTGCCCCCAGTGAGCGCTTCAAAGTCTACGTCTACAGTACCGGGCAGGAACCGGCCTGGTTTGATGATTTGCTCATCGAGCCTTTATCAGCGGATAGTGCCTTTGTGCCGGAGGTCTTACAGTTGGAAATCAAGCCCCGCCACCTGCAAAAGCTGGAAGCCAAGCGGCAGGAAGCCCTCCGCTCCGGTATTCTCGAAACGGACGGGGGCGACTGGGTGCCTGCTAAATTCCGCAGTAGTGCTCACGGTGACCCCATCTCCGTTGAAGTCCGCCTCAAAGGCGACTGGCTCGACCACCTCAGTGGCGATAAGTGGTCTTTTCGGGTGAAAGTCAAAGGCACGGAAGCCTGGCGACGTATGCGGGTCTTTTCTCTCCACACGCCTCGCGCCCGCCACTTTTTGCACGAATGGCTACTGCACCAGTTTTGGGAGCAGGAAGACGTGCTCACTACCCGCTATGATTTCGTAGAGCTGCAGCTCAATGGCGAAAGCCTGGGCGTGTACGCCTACGAAGAGCACTTTGAGAAACAACTTGTGGAATCGCGCCGCCGCCGGGAAGGCCCGATCATGAAATTTTCGGAAGACGGCTACTGGAAGACCATCCGGCGGCAGTTGCAGTCGCATGGCTATGTCAAACCGAACGCCCGCTACGGGGCTGCCGAATTGGAAAGCGCCCCCATTGAGGCCTTCGACGATCAGCCCACTGAAGACAACCCTGGCATGGCGGCTCAAACACAGGCCGCCCGCCAACTCATGCAGCAGTACCGTGACGGGCTGCAACCAGCAGGTGAGGTCTTTGATTTACCGCGTATGGCGAACTATCTGGCCTTCTGCGATGTCTTCAACGGCTACCACGGTATCGCCTGGCACAATCAGCGGTTTTACTACAACCCCATTACCGGCAAACTGGAGCCCATTGGTTTTGATGGCTTTGGCGGCCCGCCGGCTAGTCAGTACGAAGTGTTAGGCAGCGGCGCCCTGAATCCGCACAAGGAGGCTTACCACCCGCTTCTCGGCAGCCTGTTTATGGATGAAGACTTTGTACGGCTCTACCATAGAGCCCTGCACCGGTACAGCAGCCGCGGTTACCTGCTGCCAGCCCTGGATAGCCTGGCTACCGCCTGGTATGCCCGTTTGGAATACCTGCAGCGGGAATTTCCGGATTATCAACCCCGGCTGGACGATTTTATCCGCAATGCGCAGTACGTGCATTCCCTGTTGCTCCCTTTTGGTGCTTACAGCCTGACCGTTTATACCCTCCAAAAGCAAGGCCCGGAACAGCAACTGCAGGTCGTCAACCGCCACCACCTGCCGCTGCGCATCCGTGGCTATGGCCGTAGTGACAAACAAATGCGCGGTGGGCTGGAACACCCGGTGATGCTCCCGGCCCGTATGCCCCGGGTGTACGATATGCGGCTGCGAAGGGATAGCACGCTGCGCAATCCCGGTTTTCTGGAACAAAAAGCAATGGCTGTGCAGGCGCCTCCGGGCAGTACGAGCGTGACGATAGGGTCGGCTGCGGAATACCTGTTCTACGAAGTGCCAGGCATCGACAGCTTATTTGCAGCGCCCATTTTAGCACAAACGCCTCCCGGCCATCTCACCGGGCGGCAGCTGCTGGCGGAGGAAGCTGTACTGGACGAGAACAGCACCTATAGCGTCGCTGCCGATGCGGTGGTTTTCCCATCCGGTGTGCATGAAATACGTAAAACGGTTATTGTTCCCGCTGGCCGGCAGCTGATCCTGGAGGCCGGTGCGGATATCCGGTTGTACAACGGTGCCAGCCTGTTGAGCTACAGCCCGCTGCAAGCCCTGGGTACCGAAGATGCCCCCGTTCGTATCAGCGCGCCCAACCGCGATGGGGGAGGAGTGGCTGTTTTTGGCGCACCGCTGCCTTCTTCCGTTGCCTATCTGGTGGCAGAAGGGCTGGATGCTCCTCAGTACAAAGGCTGGTCCCTGACCGGGGCTGTAAATTTCTATGAGTCCGAAGTCCGGATGCACAACAGCGCCATTCTCCAAAACCGCAGTGAGGATGCCCTGAACATCATCCGGTCTGAATTCAAGTTGGAGCGCTGCTACATCGGGGAGACCTTCTCAGATGGATTTGATGCCGACTTTTGCAAAGGCGAGGTCGTCGCCTGCCGGATCGAAAACACCGGCAATGACGGTCTGGACTTCTCCGGAAGTACAGTTATAATCCGCGATTGCCAGTTGCAAGGGAACGGGGACAAAGGCATCAGCGTAGGGGAGGAGAGCGATGTGACGGTCTTCAGCACGAGCATCAAAGGCGCCCCCATCGGCGTGGCGAGCAAAGACTTATCGGTATTGCGGGTACGCGACCTTTCCCTGAGTGACTGCCGGCAGGGTTTTGTAGCTTACCAGAAAAAGCCCGAATTTGGCCCGGCGACCATCATCGTGGAATCCCATCAGGCAGAGGGCGTGGACCGCCTGACCAATATCGCAGAAGGGAATACATTACTAGGTTTGTAAAAAGTAGACTATGGCTTATCGTTTTTTAGCATTCTTGTTACTGATCACCGGCGGGCTTTGCGCTCAGGAATTGCCCGAAGATTTTTACGATGTCACTTACCTCACGGAGCTGGATAACCCCATGGGGATGACCTTTGATGAGAACGGGCGCATGTACGTCTGGGAAAAGAAAGGTGTGGTGCGGGTTGTGGACACTGCGGGTAATCTCTATCCGGAGCCCCTCATCGATATCTCAGAGGAAGTCAGCAACTGGAAAGACCACGGGCTGATGGGCTTTACGCTGGACAACGATTTCCTGGCCAACGGCTATTTCTACCTGCTCTACGCTCTGGATTTACACCACTATGAATATTACGGCACACCGGAATACAGCCCCGACAGCACCGTCACCTGGAAGCCAACGATTGGCCGGGTGGTGCGTTACCGGGCCGATCCGACTACGGCTTACCTCCGGGTTTTGGAGGGTAGCCGGCATATCCTGCTGGGCGAAACGATTGAAGATGGTATCCCCTTGATGTACGAATTTCATGGGCTGGGTGACCTGGTGATGGGACAGGATGGTACCCTTCTCATTAGTGCCGGCGATGGGACGAGCAATGGCGGCCCCGATACCGGCGGTGATGAGTACGGAACGATGGCGAGTGAAGCCATTGCTACCGGCATTATTACCGAAGATGAAGACCTGGGCTCTTACCGGGCGCAGTACCTGGCCAATTACAATGGCAAAATCATGCGGATAGACCCAGAAACCGGCGATGGGCTGAGCAGTAACCCTTTCTTTCAGCTGGATGCGCCCCGGTCGCCCCAATCGCGCATCTGGGCCTATGGTTTCCGCAATCCCTACCGTATTCAGGTCCGTCCCAATACCGGAAGCCATTATTCGGAGGACGGCGATCCCGGCACCTTATATATAGGTGATGTAGGCAATGGCGCCTGGGAAGAATTAGATATTGCGCCAGAAGGCGGGCTCAATTTCGGCTGGCCCATGATGGAAGGCTTTGGTAGCCACTGGCCCTATATCAATGAGCCTGCTCCTGCCAATCAGTTGCACCCCAATCCGCTCTACGGAAACGGAGGTTGCGATCAGCCTTTTCTCAATTTCAAAGACCTCTACGTGAACCCACGGGAAGATGGCCACCGCGTACCCTCCAACCCCTGTGACGATAGCGTGCCTATTGAAGGCTACACGGTAGGAACGATGCCCACACTGCAGTGGAGCAATGCCCGCTGGAACCCGCCCACCCGGGCGCAGGTAGCAAGCTTTGATGATAACGGCTGGTACAAAGGCCTGAATGTTGATGCACCGGAGTCCAGCCTGGAAGACACAGAGCTGTTTGATGGCTTCTCCTCTCTGGCAGGCGTATTTTACGAAGGCGATCAATATCCGGAGGAATACCACGGCAAGTACTTCATGGTCGACTTCAGCGGCTGGATCAAGGTGGCAGATTTTGATGATGCCGACCAATTGCACAGAGTTAAGCCCTTCCACAGCAATGCCAAGGATATTATCCACCTGGCGCTGAACCCGGCAGATGGCAAGCTCTATTACATCAGCCTTGAAGGTACCGTACATCAGATCAGCTATGGGGGGAATCCACCCCCGGTGGCAAAGATTCAGGCGGAGCAATTTTTCGGCCCCGGACCGCTTACGGTCGAATTTGATGGGAGCGCGTCCTACGATTCTAACCTCCCTATTGTCAGGTACGAGTGGGATTTTGGCGACGGCACAACGGCTGAAGGCCAAACCGCGGAGCACACCTACACCGGCACAGGCCAGCAGCGTTACACCGCTGTACTGACCGTTTACGACAGCCTGGGCGCCTCCGCCACCGATGAAGCCGTAGTCGCGCTTAACAATACCCCTCCACAGGTAAATATCATCAGCTTTCAGGATGGCGACCGCTACCCGCTCGATCAGAGTACCACCCTGCTCCGTCTCGAAGCCGAAGTAACGGATGCCGAGCATGCTGACGAAGAGCTGATGTACGAATGGCGTACTTTCCTTCACCACAACGACCACTTCCATCCCGACCCTGTGGACTTTGAACACCTCAGCTTTGCCCTCATCAGCCCGCTGGGCTGTCAGGAAGAGCTCTACTGGTACCGCATTCAGCTGACCGTTACAGACCCTGGAGGGCTTAAGACTTCGGTGACGCAACGGGTGTACCCTTACTGCGGCGACCCGTTTCTGGAGTGGAACGAACTGGCAGGAGCAGCTGCAGAAGGCGGCGTCAACCTGATGTGGGATACCCAGTTCGAGGACAGTCTGGCCTACTTTGAGGTGCAGCGCAGCCCGGATGCGTACAAATTCACCGCACTAGGCCAGGTCGCTGCTAAAGGCAACGGGCAATACACATTCTTCGACGATGGCCCGAGAAGAGGTACCAACATCTACCGGGTAAAGGCCGTAACGGAAAACGGTGCTTACCGCTATTCCAATCCTTTGCGCATAGGCTATCCGGAGCCGCTGGCCATTAATGTTTTTCCGAATCCGGCGCGGGATGCCTTTACGCTTGAGCTTCTGGAAGCACAGGCAGGGCAGGTCCGTCTGGAATTGCTGGACGAGACCGGGCGTGTGGTGCTGGAAAAGTCCTGGGAAACGGATACTGGAGTGCCCTTTAGCGAGCGTATCCTGCCCGGGCAACTGCCCAACGGTGCCTACTTCTACCGGGTGACTAATGGGGCGCAACGGCACTACGGGCAGCTCATGCTCCTCCGCTAAATTAGAAGTTGAAGACAAAATAATATGAAAAACTTCTTCACAAGCATGGCCCGGTTCTGGATGCGGTATTATCTGCTCATCCTGTTGCTGTTTGCCGGTTACCGGGCAGCAAATACCCCCGGGCGTTTCATCAGGGGTATGATTTGGTCAGACGCAGAAGGCTACTATTTGTACCTGCCGGCTGTGCTGATTCAGGGGGGCTTTGAAGACTTTCAAGTCCGGACAGAGGCTCAGTTTCCCAACTATGAAGGGACCAATAAGCGCTTTACCAAGTATACCTGCGGGGTGGCTATGCTGGAGCTTCCATTTTTTCTGATCGGGCATTTCTGGGCAAAGGTGTTGAGCATGCCTGCTGATGGATATAGTTATCCTTATATCGTTGCCTTACAACTGGCAGGCCTCTTTTACGGCTTCCTGGGCCTGCTGCTGCTGAAGAAAATACTCGCCCGGTATTTTAGGCCCGTAGTGGTCATGATGACAGTGACTGGTTTTTTCCTGGGCACCAACCTTTACCATTACATTCTGCAGGAACCGGGGATGTCGCACGTGTACTCCTTCTTCCTGTTTGGGCTTTTCGTCTGGCTGACGCCCCGGTTTTATGAAAAGCCCGGCTGGAAAACCTTTGGAGGTATGGGGCTGCTGGCGGGACTGATTGTGCTCATCCGGCCCACGAATATTTTATTGTTGCTTTATTTGTTGTTGTTCGGGCTGCGCTCCTGGGCGGATGTCAGGGAGCGGTTGCTCTTTTTCAGGAAACACCTGGGCGCATTACTCCTGGCACCAATAGCAAGTTTTCTAGTCTTTATACCCCAGTTTTTGTACTGGAAGCACATCTCCGGCGACTGGCTCATTTATTCCTACGGGGAGGAAGGCTTCAACTGGCTGGAGCCCCGGGTTGACATGGTCCTCTTTCACATCAAGAACGGCTGGCTGCTGTTCAGCCCGATGGCAGGCCTGGCGATTATCGGCTGCCTGGTTGGGATGTGGAAAAACCGCTACAATATTGCTCCTATATTCCTCATTTGGCTGCTCCTCCTCTACATCACCTCCTGCTGGTGGTGCTGGTGGTTTGGAGGCGCTTTCGGGCACCGGCAGTTTGTCGAGTTTTATGTGCTCCTGGCGGTTCCCTATGCCTGGCTGTTTACGCAGGTGCTGGAGAGCAAAGTTTTAGTGCTGAAGATTTTCTTGGTGGCGCTTTGGCTGCTGCTGGGGTACTACGGGTACATGCTCGCTGTGCACTTCCGGGGCCCGCATTATGAATGGTGGAGCTGGAAAGAAGTGGTGGAGTACATGTGGCAGTTTAAGTTTGATAAGAAGTACTGACGCGTTCTTCCACGACTGAAACAACGAAAAACACCATTGCCCTATGCCTGTACTGGCCACCGTACTCAGCATTTTACTCCTTTTGCTACTCATTCTGAAATGGCGCATCCCTGCTTTTCTCGCCTTGCTGATTGCTGCCATTGCGGCCGGTTTGGGCAGTGGGCTGGAAGGCCCCGCTGTGATAGAAGCCATGCAGAACGGCATGGGCGGCACCCTGGGCTTTGTGGCTACAGTAGTGGGGCTGGGCGCGATGTTTGGAGCCTTACTGGAGAATGCCGGTGGCGCACAGGCGATTGCGCAATACCTCATCCGTAAGCAAGGGGTGGAACGGGCGCCTGCCGCGATGGCATTCACGGGCTTCCTGATTGCGATACCGGTATTTTTTGATGTGGCGTTTATCATTTTGATTCCGGTACTCTACGCGCTCAGGGAGCGTACCGGAGCCTCCCTGCTGAAGTTCGCCCTGCCCCTTCTTGCCGGATTGGCGGCCACCCACGCCTTTATTCCACCCACGCCCGGCCCCATTGCGGTGGCTGAAATCGTTGGCGCCGACCTGGGGTGGGTCATCCTGCTGGGCGCCATAGCCGGACTGCCTGCTGTGCTGGTGAGCGGGCTGTGGTTTGGTCAGCGCGTTGCCCGCCGCATTGATCCCGAGCCACCTGCTTTCTCGGAAGCGAAAACCCCGGACACTTTGCCACCAGTAGGTTTGATCCTGGTGATTATCGGTATGCCTATCGTACTGATTGTGCTAAGCACGCTGGCGCAATCGGGCACATTGCCATTGCCTGCTGCTGTGTTGCCGGTGCTTCAGTTCTTGGGGCATCCTTTCACGGCATTATTACTGGCCAACCTTCTGATCTGGTACCTGCTGGGGTTGCGCCGTGGCTACAGTTCGGAGGTGTTGCTCAAAGCCACTACGGATTCCATGTCCACTGCCGGCAGCATACTCTTGCTCACCGGCGCAGGCGGCGTCTTCAAGCAAATGCTGGTGGATACGGGCGCAGGCCAGCAGATTGCCGCTTCTATGACAGCAGCAGGACTGCCCGTGGTAGTCTTTGCCTTCATCGCTGCTGCTTTGATCCGGGTGGCACAAGGCTCCGCTACGGTCGCTATGATAACCGGAGCCAGCCTGACTGCACCGCTATTGAGCAATGGTGTACATTTTAGCGCCGGGCAGCTGGGAGCGGTAGTCATTGCAATTGCAGCTGGCGGCACGGTGCTGTCCCATGTCAATGACAGTGGCTTCTGGCTGGTGAAATCCTACCTCGGGCTCAGCGAAAAAGAAACCTTCCGCTCCTGGACTGTGCTGACAGCCGTACTGGGAGGGGTAGGGTTTGGCATAGCCGCCCTGCTTTTCTACTTATTCTGATGCCTGAAATTCCCATTTTGGGAATCCCCTCTACCTGTTAGATCAGTTTTTGAATTTTACTTTGTTTAAGGTGTTGATTATCAGTGTTTTTTAGTTTTTGGCACAACTTTGGCATATATGTAGATGTAACTGACAATCAAAAGCTTAGCCCAATGAAATATGCACTAACAACGATTCTGGGAATTTTGATGATTGCATTTGTTACTGCAGGCAATCATCAGGGGTCTAACCAAACACACTACATCTACGACACTAAGAACATTGAGGAGCGTAACACACCAAAAGTAGAGCCGGACGGCACATTAGTGTACGGTTTCTATCAGGTTGAGGACTGCCTCAGTGAAGACATAACGCTTTAAGCACCAAGATTTAGGGAGTTTTTTTAACATGATTAATGGATTGTTTTGGGTATAGCAGCAGCCTTCGGGCTGCTTTTTTTTGCTCCTGCTCTTGTGCAGTTTCCAAAATAAATTTACCTTTGCAATCGCTTAAGAAAAATCAACCGGAGGAGTGGCAGAGCGGTTGAATGCACCGGTCTTGAAAACCGGCATGGGTCACACCATCGGGGGTTCGAATCCCTCCTCCTCCGCAAAAGCTGAAGGAAAAAGCCGCCTTGAAAAAGGCGGCTTTTTTTATGCCCTTTGCCGTGGGAAGGTTGCCCTTCCCTAAGGCAGGAGGGCATAAAAAAGGAGCACGTAGTGCTTTTTCCTTCAGCTTTTGTTTCTCCCCGCCTTAGGGAGGGGCGAAGCCAATCCCTCCTCCTCCGCCTCCGCCCGACGTAGCTTTATGCGCCAAAATCCATTTTAATGGATAGGCCCGTAGGGAAGTCGGGCTTTTTTTTGCCCATATTTATCCTCCTAAATTAAAAGCATATTCTCCCATCGGGCTACGGCGGACAGCGTCCGCTCCCAGCGCTCCAACCTCAATGAAACATGGAACAGCAGCAGTTTTACGTATACACGCTAAAGTGTCGGGACGGTAAATATTATATTGGGCGTACCAAGAATTTAGAAGACCGATTGTCCCGGCATCGAGCTAAGCAGGTCTCTTACACTGCTCCCCGCTTACCTGCTCACTGCCGTTAACGCTGAATCACAAACCGTCCAGCAGTATGTCCAGTGCCGAAGCGGACGTCATAAAAATAAAGCCCGGCGGGCCATTGATCCACAGGGATCTGCTTCTCGGCTGTCTGGAAAGGGTATGTACCAAGGCGCTGCCCATTAGAATTGTAAATGACAATCAGGGCGGATGAGTTTTGTTCTTCCGTTTTTTCGAATCTGATGACCTGGGAAGCCGGATTGGGAGCTACCTGAACCTTACCCGTATACAAGTGAGTCTGCTCTGTTGCGGCAAGTAGGTTTTCCAGGAAGTCAACATTCACCCGGTGCACGGTCTTATTGGTGATTATCGGGGCATTGAAATCAAAAAAGATGGCGGCCTGGTTGTGGATAGCGGTGGCAGGTTGCGTATTGGTTTTTAAGTCTATGCCAAATTTTACAAATCCATGGGAAGCCGGCTCATTTACGTTGCTATCAGGCAGCATTATATTGGCAAACTCAAAAAGCAGGGTGCCATCCTGTGCCAGTTGCCACGTATAAGGATGGCTGCTTGCACCGGGAGAAATAGTAGCAGGGTTCAACCATGCTGACAGCGTATCCTGAATAGCTACATTGAAGGCTGTATCTGTACCCGTATTTTGGAATCGGATCAGGTACTCCAGACGGGTACCTGGCTCAATGAAGTGCTCGGGGCCAGCACCTTTAGGGAAGCCCTGTTTATCATTGGGGTCGTAGGCACCAATATTCGCCCGGCATTCCAAATCGGTGAAACCGCCGTTGCCGTACAAGGGGAAGCTGTTGAAAAAGCCCAAAGAAATCACCTGATTATCGGAGAGACAACCTTCCAGCGTGGAGCTGATCAGTTCTCCCGGGGCAAAGCCGGGCCTGCGGGGCGCCTGCAGCCGGTAGGTGACACCGGTGGCAGGGCGGAAGATTTCGATAGAATCTCCCTCTCCCAGCTCAAAGGGCTGGGTAAGGAACATAACGTCGTCTTCAATAACGATATAGGGCGCGCTATCAGCCATGTCTGCGTCGCCAATATTGCGAAGGGTAAAAATGACAGAGTCGCCATCGCAACGGCTATCCGCTTCAATGAGAGGGGCAGGGGGCGTGGACACACAAAGGGTGTCAGGAAAGACGAACGCTTCCACACAATGGGTCTGCCCGAGCTGTGTTTCGTCGCAATCCAGATGTGCCGTAAACCGGAATTGCCCGCAGGTAGTCGGGGGGAGGTCGCCCAGCTCGAATCGGTACGTCTGATCCCCGGTTTCCGAGTAAGGAAGCTCAGCCGACTCCAGGGTAAGGTGTTCGTTCAGTTGAATTTCCACGGCAGCGTCGTTAGCAACAGCAGTGCCTTCGTTGCAATAGCGGACCGAATAGGTGTTGGGGAAACAGCGCCTGAGAAAGGGGACAGACACATCTACGGACATTAACGGACAATCGACCTGGGTTTGTACCGGGAAGTTAACTACTGTCTCCTCATAGAAATTTTTCAGTACGGTATCTATAACCGCCTGGCACGGGACCCACAGCGCATTCGGGGGGGTAATCGAAATCGAATAGCTTCCGGTATCCACGGTCATGGAGTAGAAACCGTTGGAGTCGGTCGTCGCATAATAATCGGTCGTGCCATTGGAAACGATAATGTTCCAACCTGACAGCGGGAGTGCCGTAGAATCGAGTGCGCAGTCCGCATCTTCGTCGCGCTGCACGGTGCCCTGCAAGGTATGGGTGAATACATTGCCCATGCTGTCCAGTTTGACAGCGTAAGCTTGCGAGTTATTGATGCCTGCTGCCACGCAACTGGCATCTGTTCCCGTTGTAATTGCAGCAAATCCGTGAGAGGAAAAGGAGGGCAAGTCATGAAAACTCCAATTGCTATCCCCATTTTCACGGAAACTATAAACAAAGCTTCCGAAAAGATTTGAACCCCAGGCGTACTCCCCGAACCCTCCTGCAATGAGATAATCGCCAGTAGGTGTTTGTTCAATATCAGTTGCCGGTGCAGGGCAGTTCCGATTCCATATTTCCAGACCTTGAGGCGTAATTTTTTTTACAAATCCGGGCGATATGAAGTTGCCGTCCGAGCTTCCGCAAACGATATAATTACCATCAGTAGTCTCTTTCACGCGATGAGTATAAATTTCATCTGAAACTCCCATCAGGTTAAATTGTGAAAGCATTTCACCGTTATCATCCAATCGGATGATATGAGAAGACTGCAGGCCAAGCGTTGAAATATAACTTCCGGTTGCAATATATCCCCCGCTACTCAATGGCGTGATATCCGCCACATAGGGAAGCAAAACCTCATCCCAATAACTAAAACGAGGGTAGGTCTTCTCCCAAACTACATTGCCCTGCTGATCGATTTTGTGCAAATGAATGAGTAAGCTGTCGCCAGTCAGGGTTTCACTGCCAGTGATGAAGTGCCCGTCAGTGGTGGGAGTAAATGCTGTGGAGAGGGTGGTCAGCGTATCACTAACATAGTAGCGTTCGAGCCATTGCACTTCTCCCTGCATATTGAGGCGCATGACCCCGTGCTGAGGTGAAAGTTGATCAGCGTCCGAAAAACGTCCGCTGATGTATATTGCACTATCGCCCAAGAGGTGCATATTGCTGGCGTAGCCATAAGCTTCGGCTCCTGCTCCAAATGTCTTTGACCATTGAGTGTTCCCGTAGGTGTCGATTTTCCAAAGCGCGAGCTGATTACTGGAAAATGCCTGTCCATACAATAAGTAACCGCCATCAGCGGTGGCTTTTACATCTCGGATCAGGCTGTATGAAGCAGTGCCGGTAGTGTCTTCAATGCTGAAGGTTTTTTTCCAGCCTTGTGCATGCAGAAATTGGGCAGAATAAGTCAGGCCGAGGAGTACAATGAGTAGTAGGGAACGCCGCATAGCTTTCTTTTTTAACAAAGATTAGGATTGCAGGGACGGAATACAAATACAAAAAATGCCATTTGTCAAAGGCAAATATTTAGATTTAAGCCTAATTGCTTTTATTGAAAGGCAAGCAATGATTTTTTATCAAATACATATAAATTAATTTAACTTGAAAGGAAGCCGGCTCCTCATGATATTAGAGCAATTAAGCAGAAAAGAGGTAACAGCCTTTGGCAAAATGGTCCGCTCTCCGCTGTTCAATCAACGTCAGGATGTGGTTGCATTTTGGGCGTTTTTGGAGGAGCGGCTTTACTGGATAGGAGAAATACCCACTAAAGAAGCCGCTTTCCATCATCTTTTTCCGGATCAGCCTTATGATGCACAGCGCATCCGCTACCTGATGAGTTGGCTGATGAAGTTGGTAGAGCAGTATCTGGCGCTTGCCCCCCATCTGCTCTCCTCTGTCCAGCAGCGGGTGTCACTGTCGTCAGCCTACCGGGAAAAGCGGCTGTCAAAGCACTTTCAGCAAACCATCCGAAAGGCCCGTCAGGAGATAGAGGAGCAGCCTCTTCGTCACATAGAATATTATCAGTGGCAGTATCAGGTGCAATGGGAGCATTACCTCTTCTCGGCCGGTCAAAAACGAGTCAGTAGCCTTAACCTGCAGGAAATATCCGATACCACAGACATCGCTTTCATTGCTCAAAAATTACGGCAGACCTGCTTTCTGCTAAGCCATCAGGCGGTCTACAAAGCGGAATATGATTTTGGCTTGCTGCAGGAAGTGCTGGCTTTCGCCAAACAGCGAAATTTGCTGGACTTGCCTGCCATCGGTGTATACTATCATTGTTATTACGCGTTGTCGCCCGATGGCACAGAGAAGGACTTTCAGGCTTTTAAGGATCAACTGCTTCAGCATTGGGCCTGTTTCCCGGAATCTGAAACGAGAGACTTGCTGCTGCTGGGGCTGAACTATTGCATCCGTAAGTTCAATGCCGGTGGTCTGGAGTTTGCCCGGGAGGGGCTGGACCTTTACCAAAAAGGGCTTTCCTCCGGTGTGCTGCTTTCGGATGGGTTCCTGTCCCGATTTACGTACCGGAATGCGGTGGCGCTTGCGGTTGCTATCGGGGCGCTGGATTGGGCGGCCTCCTTCATTGAAGATTATAAAAAGCATTTGCCTAAAGAGCATCAGGACAGCATGTACAGCTTCAGCCGGGCGAGACTCGCATATGAGAAAGGGCACTACGGGGATGTCCTTCAACTCTTACAGCGCGCTAACTACAAGGACTTACTGCTCAATCTGGCCGCTAAAACCCTGCTGCAAAAAACGCTTTATGTCACCGGGGCATGGGACGCGCTGGAGTCTCAGCTGGAGGCCATGACGTCCTTTCTGGCCCGCAAGGATATCCTGACTTATCATCGTAACAATTATCGCAACTTCGCAGCCCTGCTAAAGAAAATTTTGGTCCTGAACCCACACCTCCTTTCCGCTAAACAGGCGCTTAGGGCAAGGATTGAACAAACCCAGCCGCTTACTGAAAAACAGTGGCTGCTGGAACAATTGGGCAAGGTTTAGCCCTTCCGCTGCTTCCAGCATATCCAGATGGAGCGCAAAACCCTCCGGTTCAACCAGTACCATCAGGCGCTTCTCGCCCTTGCAGTTCAGCTTTTTGAAAAGCAGGTCCAACGTGGTTATTGCTTTACAAAACGGTAAATGGCATTCGGGTTCACTACATAGCCAATGACGGAAGAAGGGAAGGTCACTTCCCCATTGACCAGGCAGCCGCTTTCTTCTGCCACCACGGTCCAGGTAGCGCCTCCGTCTTGGGTTTCGAGTGTCTGCACGCCACTGAGGTAGTTGATGCCGGTCTCTGGCTCCTGGCTGATCACGCTGCGCAGGAAAAAGCCCTGATTCTCATCCACAAAGTGCATAATGCCGCCACCGCCTTCAACGGGCAGGGGCATTTCCTCCCAGTTCTGTCCGCCATCTGTGGTTCTGAATGCGGTGGTCTCGCCCACGACGAAGCCCACCTCAGGCGTAGCAAAGTAGAAGACTTCAATGCTGTTAACTGGCGTAGTCCGCTCTGTCCAGGTTTCGCCCCGGTCATCCGAAAAGCGGAACCGGCGGTTCATTGGGATGAAAATACGGTTGCTGGCCCGCTGGAAACGAGGGAAGCCAAATTCTTCCGGCAGGTCCTCAATCGCCCAGGTTTCGCCACCATCTTCTGTGCGGGCGATGCTGTAATCGCTATTGCTGCCTGCACTTTCGGGCAGGACTAGCGCCAAACCAAGCAGTGGATTGTAGAATTCCAGGTCCATAAACCGGCGCACCTCGTCCACATAGCGGCGCTCCCAGGTCAGTCCCGCATCAACGGTAGAGAGAAAGACTGCACCGGAATCGCGCTCTTCACTAAATTGAGGCAAAATGTCCGACCCGCCGGCAAAGCCCTGGTCTTCTGCAAAGAAGTCCACAGATAGCAAAGCCTGTACCGTAAGCGCATCAGTTTCCTGGCCGGTGAGTTGGACTTCCCATACCGCTCCGTCACCACTGATACGGATTAATGTGCCCAGCTCGCCTACAGCGTAACCCACAGAAGTGGTGGTGAAGTCTGCATTATTAAGTTGTGGCAGGAAGTTGGACGCAATATTTGGCTGTATCACCTCCATGGACCAATTATCCAAAAATTCTTCCGGCTTACATTCTGCTATATTGAAATCGAACCCATCGTCATCGCAGGAACTGAAAACCAGCGTGCCAATGACGCCAAACAGTATCCAAAACTTTACACTATTCATATTCATACCTCAGTTTTGTCAGAAAAATCAGTGTGCAAAGTTATTACTTTCTTCCTGATCGGACAATATTAGAATAGTCTCAACTATTTAGAGTATATTTGCACCTGCATTCATCTCTCAGGGGTAACAGATTACCCGGAGATGGGGAGCGTGCTCCAACAAAAGCCTACTCCCACCTTTTTTTAACTGACCTATCTTTAGTGGGTGAGACGGCAAGGTAAGATACCTTTTATAAATGATTGATACCTCCCATTCCCGTCAAACTGTTTAAGCTTAGGCATTTCAATTTATTCGATGACTTTTCAAGATCTCGGGATTATTGATCCCATTCTTAAAGCACTTCGTGCTCAGGGCTACGAACAGCCCACACCTATCCAACAGCAAGCTATTCCAAAACTACTTAAGGGGAAAGACCTGCTTGGCTGTGCGCAGACCGGCACCGGCAAAACTGCAGCTTTCTCCATTCCCATCCTGCAGCAAATGTACGAGGACCAAAGCTGGGACCGCCGCAGGCGTGAAATCAAATGCCTGATCGTTGCGCCTACGCGGGAGCTGGCTATTCAAATTGATGAGAGCATTTCGGCATACGGGCGGTTTCTCGACCTACGCAATACGGTCATTTTTGGTGGCGTAAAGCAGGGGGCGCAGACTCGTGCCCTGAGCAAAGGCATTGACATCCTTACCGCAACTCCCGGGCGTCTGCTTGACCTTATGGGACAGGGTTACATTAGCCTGAAACATGTGCAGTTTGCGGTAATGGATGAAGCCGACCACATGCTCGACATGGGCTTTATCCATGACATCAAGAAAATCGTGAAGCAGTTGCCGCAAGACCGGCAGTCTCTGTTCTTCTCTGCTACGATGTCACCGGAAATCCTGAAGCTCTCCAAGGGCATTCTGGGGCATCCGGAGCGCATCACCATCAAGCCGGAACAGGCAACCGCCGAACGGGTAGAGCAGAATGTCTACTTCGTCACTAAAAAGGACAAGCGTAAGCTGCTCCTGCACCTGCTCAAGGAAAATGATGTGGATTCAGCCCTGGTGTTTTCCCGCACCAAGCACGGAGCCAACCGCATCGCCAATCAGCTGGATAAGGCAGGCATCAATGCCGCCGCCATCCACGGCAACAAATCTCAGGGTGCCCGGCAAAAGGCTTTGCAAAAGTTCAAGGACGGCAACCTGAATGTACTGGTCGCCACCGATATTGCGGCGCGTGGCATCGACGTAGACGAACTGTCCTACGTGGTCAACTTTGACCTGCCCAATGTACCGGAGACCTACGTGCACCGCATCGGCCGCACCGGACGGGCAGATGCAAGCGGCGTAGCCCTTTCCTTCTGCGATGCGGAAGAGCGCGCCTACCTCAAAGACATTCAAAAGCTCATTGGCCAGTCTATTCCCGTTGTCAGCGAGCATCCTTTCCCGGATGATGGTGCTACACCGGAGCCTGTCAGCAGCAATGGGCAAAACCGTGGCGGCGGCCAACGTTCCGGTCGTTCTTCCGGGGGCGGCAACCGCAATAACCGGCGCAATAATAGCCGGCGCCGGAACTAATTGCGAGCTGTAATACAGCGTTAACAGGGCCGCCAAGGCTACCTGAGAAAGCGGGGGAACCCGTTCTTTGGTGGGCTTGGCGGCTTTGGTTTTTTCGGATGCTGCCGCAGCGGGGAATGCCATCAGGCAGGAGTTTCAGGGTATGCTTAGTGATGGGGGGAAGGCAAATGAGTTATTTGCCACACTTGGAGAAACAAAATTTCAACAAATTTTCGGTGTGGATAATGTTGATGATTTTCTTGATGACATAATTCCAATTTTGGATGACTTTCTTGATTTAATCATTAAGGTTGAGTAATCAATTAATTGAGATCGAGGAGGAAAAGAATTAAGTTAGATAATCATTCAGTACTGCGGAGTCTTTCAATGATTATGGTTTTACGAGTTGTGTTTCTTTTACAGCAAAAATTTATAATATGGACTACAAGCTGGTTCACCAAGAGATAATAGAAGGAAAACCAAAAGAGGTTGATTTCTTTGATAGCATTTTGGCTTTTCCATCTTCAGATCAATTAATTAAATTTTATAGTCTGAAGAATTTGGAGACACCCAAAGGTTCTTTTTTATCGAACGATAAATATTCATCATGTTTTTTTGTTGAAAACTTTTTGGTGGTGAGGGAGAATCATTCAATAGCTTTAATGAAACCTGATGGAACGGTAAGTAGAGTAAAAAGAAAGCTAGCTGCGTCACACCTTCATTGTGGGAGGATGATTTTCGTAAAAGTAAAGGATGATGCGACAATCAGCTTGGGAGCTATATTATGCGACAATCCTGAAGTTATTTTATGGAAAACTAATACAAGGATAGGGCAATTTCGTATTTGTAAGGGAGAAACTTTGTTTGCTACAGGTTACTTAAAGAAAAATCTTGTCTTTTGTGTTGATGTGAATACTGGGGAATTGATTTGGCAAATCAATTTAAAGCAAACATTGTCAAATACGGGGATTTCATATTCCGAGTGTAGCGGTATATGTGGAGTATATAGAAAAAAGTTAGTGCTTTCAACTAAAGGGATTGATGGAATCATCTGTTTGGACCCACTAAATGGGGAAATAATTGAAACCTGGCACGAGCTCCCCACCGGCACCACCCTTGGCCCTCAGCAGTCCAGAGTATTGCCGAACCCCGCGCACAGTGTATTGCATGAGGAAGCAGGCAAGATACTGGGGCTGACCGGTTACTACTACTGGGAGATCGACTTGCAGACCGGAGCCCTGCAGGCACAGGACTGTACCTCCGGGTTTAAATCGCGGCGCTTGCGTGCTATGACCCCGCCGGTGTGTCAGGGCGACCACCTGTACTTTTCCTCAGACGAGGTATTCGAAAAGCCAGACGGGACGCTCGGGCACGATATCAAGCTCGCGGCATTCAACTGGCGTACCCGGCAGATAGACTGGGAGTGGGCTTTTGATCACCCCGGCGAAGGGCTATACCAAATCGGCATGCCCAAAGTACATGGCGATTACCTGGCAGCCGCCGATACGGGCGGGCAATTACATCTATTCAAGAAAACAAGCTAAAACGGTCATCCACAGCGTGTGTATAACCAATTGCACAAAAAACAGAAAGTGACCACGGCTATCAATCCTAGAGGACAACCCTCTGCAGTTAAGTGCGATAGCTGCTGGGGTGGAGCTTCCCGCTTTGCTCCAGCTTATCCATGAATGCTGCCGGGCTATTCAAGCAGTACAATTTATTACGCATACATCATCAGCTCCCGTTTTGCACGCTCACCCAAAGTTCCGTATTTTGAGGTAGAAACCTCAGCTTATGAAAACCCTACTTCCCCTGCTGTTCTGCTGCTCATTGGCTCTTTGCGTTGCTGCGAGCGCTGCATCTTCCCTGGGCGGTCATCGTTCCGCTATGACGATTGAGGAGCCAATAGCTCCACTGGAAGGGTCCATCGTGCCCCTGCCTGCCGATACCCTGCCTTATACAATGGAAGAAGCCCGTCGCAATATTCAGACCGCGGGGCTTTTTTTGCTAGTGGGGCTTGTATCCGTATCCCCTCCCGTGCTATACCTTGCCGCTTTGGTTGGCGCCCCGGTTTTGCCACAACTGCTTTTCGTCTTAGGGGCACTTTCATTGGTTTGGGGTGGGCTGAAATTCATTCAGGGGCGAATTCGCCTGCGCCGCCTCCGAGCTCACCGGCGGAACTCCCCGGGTGGCTGACCGCTCAATGCCTTAATCTCTGGTTCATCAGCCGGGAGCGCTTTGACGAGAACGCGCTATCCTGATGACCCAAAAGATCCTCGTGATTACCGTTGTGCTGGGGTGGTAGGTCTCCCGCCAAAAAAACACCACGGTTACTTTTTGCTGTAAAAATCCTCTATATTAGGCAAGCCAATTGCCCACCCCAAAGCCGGAAAAGCCCTAAGTATGAACGTGAATTACCGCCTCGCCTGGCTGCTAGCCCTACTCTGGCTGTCTGCCTGTACTCCCGACCCTGAGCTGCCACCGGAGACAGAACCGGAGCCTGAGCCCGCTCTGCCCTTCACAGCCATGGATCTATCGGACTTCTCCGGCTTTCAGTCGGGCCCGGAGAACTGGGCCATCGCCGGAGGTGCCTACGCCGACCGCTCCAAAGCACTGACGATGGAGCCCCTCGAAGGCACGGGCGTGGTGGTGAATACTGCTCCTCCAAGGTCCGGAGCGCACCTGTTCACTGCCTTTGAACACGGCGATATTGAACTGGAGCTGGAGGTGATGACTGCGAAGAATTCCAATTCCGGGATTTACCTGCAGGGGCGCTATGAGATACAGGTGTTTGACAGTTGGGGAGTGAAAACACCGCAGCATTCCGATATGGGCGGCATTTATCAGCGCTGGGACGATGATGCACCAAAGGACAAGCGTGGATACGAAGGCCACCCACCGGCAATGAATGCAGCAAAAGCGCCCGGGCTGTGGCAGCAGGTGCGCATCCTGTTCCATGCGCCCCGGTTTGATGATAACGGGCAGAAGGTACAGAATGCCCGCTTTAAAGAAGTCTGGCTCAACGGCATCAAAGTGCACGAGAACGTGGAACTGACCGGGCCGACCCGCGCTGCGCTCTTTACGGATGAAGCCCCCACCGGCCCCATTATGCTGCAGGGCGACCACGGGCCGGTCGCTTACCGCAATATCCGGTACAAACGGTACGATAATCCGCCGGTTGAAACCCGCAACCTCACCGTAGCACAATATGAAACCCGGCAGGAGGAGCTACCCGATTGGGATACCCTGGAGTTACAGTCCAATACACCGGTAGATTCCATTTCCTTTTATCAGGCAGGTACCCGGGCTGGATTTTCCCTCATATATGAAGGCGTATTAGCTGTGCCGGCAACCGGCGATTATCTCTTCACCACTTATGCCAACCACACCGCCATCCGGTTTATTGTTGGTCAGGATACCTTATTCGACCGGGATAATAGCTATTCCATGGGGCCCAAAGCAAAGGCGATTACCGGTCTCTCAGCGGGGACGGTCCCGTTTCAACTGGTCCTTCACAAACCCGGGCGTGGCTGGCGGCGGGGCTTTGGGCTGGAAGTGGAAGGCCCGGGTATCGAACGGCATGCGCTTACGACCCCTGCCTCTGTAAAACAAGGCCCCAAACCTGAGCCCATTATCATAGCTGCCGAAACAGAGGCTACACTGCAGCGTTGCTTTATGCTGCACGAAGGCAAAAAACGTACGCACACCGTAGCCGTTGCCACACCGCAGGGCATTCACTATGCCTACGATGTAGAGCGGGGTACCCTGCTTAGAGCCTGGTCGGGCGGCTTCATGGATGCCACCGATATGTGGCACGAGCGGGGAGAAGCACAACTGGGGCAGCCCCTGGGCATGGCCATCGCCTTCCACGGCGACCCTGAATTATACGCATTGGAAGATGAAAAAGCCGTCTGGCCAGACACTCTGACTACCGGCCAAACCTATCGGCAGAAGGGCTACGAACTTGACGCTGAAGGGCACCCCACCTTTTTGTATCAGGTGGATGGTACTTCCGTGAACGTACAACACCGTCCTGCCGCAGGGGAGCGCCGATTAACCCGCATCCTAACGATTAGCAAAGGCGATGGCTTGTGGCTGAAATTGGGCGATGGCAAAATGATCGAGCAACTGCCCGACGGCACTTATGCTGTCAATAACCATCAGTACCTGGTCGACCTTGGGGGAAAGGAAGCTACCCTACGGCAGTCCAACGGGCAAATGGAGTTGTTGCTCGCCCTCAGCCCTGGTGCACAAACCATCGAATACGACATCATCTGGTAAATTTACAGACCATGAGAGCCTTTTTGACCTTCGTATTTTGCAGCCTGCTGGGCGTTCTGTTTGCACAGCAAGACCCCATGTCTGCCTATTATAAAATCGTGGATGTCCCCATACCGGATGAGGTTGTGCTGGAAGTTGGCGGGCTGGCCCTCAATGATCAGGATCAGCTGGGCGTCTCCACCCGCCGGGGCGAGGTCTGGCTCATTGACCGCCCGTACAGCAAAAATCCAGCCTACAGCTTGTTTGCCAAAGGCCTGCATGAGCCCCTGGGGCTGGCTTTCCGTGACAACGGTTTCTACGCCACCCAGCGCGGCGAGCTGACCCGTCTGGAGGACCGCGATGGCAATGGCAAAGCCGATGTCTTTCGCACGGTCTACTCCTGGCCCCTTTCGGGAAATTACCACGACTACTCCTACGGGCCGAAGTTCCTGCCCGATGGCGATATGCTGGTGACCCTCAACCTCTCCTGGATTGGGCACGGCGCGAGCCTGTCCAAATGGCGGGGCTGGCTGCTGAAGATCACCCCGGAGGGCGATATGGAGCCTTTGGCTACCGGCTTGCGTTCTCCTGCGGGCTTTATGGTGAATGAAAAAGGCGATATCTTCTATACCGAAAATCAGGGCGACTGGGTCGGCTCCGGGCGGATGACGCACCTGGAAAAAGGCGATTTTGCCGGCAACCCGGCCGGGCTGCGCTGGGCCGCTGAGCCCAATTCACCGGTCAAGCTGGCTGCGGAAAGTATTCCGGACTATCCGGGCATGTCCCTTTTCGAATACGCCAAAAAAGTCCCTGCGGTGAAAGCGCCCGCCGTGTGGTTCCCGCACACCATTCTGGGTATTTCCACCTCTGATATTCTGGTGGACAATACCGGTGGCCAGTTCGGCCCTTTCGAAGGACAGTGGTTTGTAGGCGATCAGGGGCACAGCAAAATCATGCGGGTGTACATGGAAGAGATTGACGGGGTCTATCAGGGCGCGGCATTCGGGTTTATCGATGGCTTCGCTTCCGGCATTCTGCGGATGATCTGGGGTAGCGACAACAGCATGTTCGTAGGCATGACGAGCCGGGGCTGGCCCGCTACCGGTAAGGCGCCCTATGGGTTGCAGCGGCTGGTGTGGTCGGGCAAAACACCTTTTGAAATCAAAACCATGCAGGCGCAGCCCGATGGTTTTCTGCTCACCTTCACAGAACCGGTGAGCAACAGCACGGGCAGCGATCCGGCTTCCTACGCCATCACCACCTTCAATTACGAATACCACAAGACCTACGGCAGCCCCATCGTTGATCAGCAGGACGGGGAGGTGTACCAGGTGGAGCTTAGTGAGGATGGGCTTTCTGCCCGTTTGTTTGTCAAAGGCATGCGCCTGGGCTTCATACATCAGGTAGCGGCGGAGGGCGTGCGCTCCCGTGCCGGTAAGCCACTGCTGCACAATACCGGCTATTACACCCTCAATACGGTGCCGGGCGGGCAACTGAAATCCGCAGCTGTGGGTTCGGCGGAGGATGAGGCTGCCGATGCTGGCCCTACAAAGCGCCCCAATACCATGCCCACTTCCTGGACAGATGGGCCGGAGGTGGAACTTAATTTGGGGACCAAACCCGGCCTCAAATACGATGAAACCGTACTTATGGTGGACGCCGGTGCCAAAGTCAAACTGACCTTCAGCAACAGCGACGATATGCTGCACAACCTCGTTATCGTCAAGCCTGGTGATGCGGTGGACAAAGTCGCGGAGTTGTCTATGCAACTGGGCTTGAAAGGAGAGGAGATGAACTACGTGCCGGAGTCGGACCTGATTTTGTACCACACGGGTATCCTGCAGCCGGAGACATCCGAAACGCTGTACTTTACCGCTCCCAAAGAGCCGGGGTACTACATGTACGTCTGCACTTTCCCCGGGCACGCACAGGTGATGCGGGGCACGCTGATGGTGGAGTAGGGGCTATTCAAACTTTAGGCCGTAGCCTATCAGCAAGCGCCATGCTTCCTGCCGGGCGAAACGGGCCCCTTTCAGGTCATTGTGGGCCGGATGGATGGTGAAATTTTCTGCCGTCCGGAAGTCGGCATTTTGCAGTTGGGCATTCTCAAAGCGGGCATCCTTCAGGTCGGTGCCGCTAAAGTCAGCTCCTTTGAGTGAGGTGCCGGTGAAGTCCGCCTCCCGTACCGAGCAGTCCGAAAAGACAGTGCCTTCCATCGGTAGGGCGCCAAAAACGCCGTAGTCAAGCTGGCATTTTTCAAACCGGAGTTGCAGCAGCAAAGGCTTGCAGTCTTCCCATGCGACCCCCAACAATCTGCACCCGGAAAAAGTGACTTCCTGGAAAGCCGTGCCCGCCACCTCCGCGTTGCTTAGGTCACAATCCTCAAAACGACATTCCGTAAAGCGGCAATCCATAAAATTTGCATTGGAGAACTGGCAATTGCGGAATACACAGTTGATGTAAATACCGATGGGCAAGGGCTCCGTGGCGGTATCCCGGTGCTCAAAGGTTTGATCTTCAGTCAAAGGTAGGCTCATGAGGGTTAGTGTTAGTTTATACTGACGATTAAGTGGTTTGCCATAGCAAACCTACTCAATGTCAGCATTTACGCTGGGAAGTGGCTTGCTCCGATGTCGCAAACCACTTCGTTGTGCGTATAACACAAACATAATTGTCTGTGGCTTGGACAAAGGTAAAAAAGCTTTACCTTCGCGCCTTCCTTTTGAGAGCTTGCCCTAACCTTTCCAGAAAAATACTAATGTCCCGGTCGGCTGCCGGGCACCAAACTACTGTGTACTATATGAAAAAGTTATTCAATCTTTTTGACCTTTCTCAACGTGTAGACTATAAAACCGAAGTCCTCTCGGGCCTGACTGTTGCGATGGCGCTCATCCCCGAGGCGGTGGCTTTTGCCCTTATTGCCGGGCTTTCTCCGCTGACGGGGCTTTATGCCGCCTTTGTGATGGGGCTGATCACTTCTATATTTGGCGGCCGTCCGGGCATGATCTCCGGAGCGACAGGTGCGGTGGCAGTGGTCATTGCGGCGCTTGCGTTGTCACATGGTGTAGAGTATGTCTTCGCTACCGTCATTCTGGCGGGGCTGATTCAGGTATTGGCGGGCGTGCTCAAATTGGGTAAGCTGATGCGTTTGGTCCCTCACCCGGTCATTTTTGGATTTGTAAATGGCCTGGCGATTATCATCTTCATGTCGCAGCTGGAGCAATTCAAGACACCGGAAGGCGCATGGATGGCGGGCAACAGCCTCTACCTGATGCTCGGGCTGGTCCTCCTGACGATGCTCATCATCTGGGGGCTTCCGAAGATTACTAAGGCCGTGCCTTCTTCTCTGGCGGCTATCCTTACCATCTTTGGCGTGGTGGCTTTCTTTGGGCTTGATACCCGTACGGTAGGCGATATTGCTTCCATTCAGGGCAGTTTCCCACCCTTTCATATTCCAATGGTCCCCTTTACCATGGAGACCCTGTTGATCATTTTCCCCTATGCCGGTATTATGGCAGGTGTAGGCCTTATTGAGAGCCTGCTTACCCTGAATATCATCGATGAGATTACTGAGACCCGGGGCAGCGGCAATAAAGAAGCCGTAGCTCAGGGCACGGCGAATATCCTTTCCGGGCTGTTTTCCGGCATGGGCGGCTGCGCGATGATCGGGCAAAGCCTGATTAACGTATCGGCAGGTGCGCGCGCCCGGCTGTCGGGCATCGTTGCTTCCGTTATGCTGCTGGTATTTATCATGTTTGGTGCCGGATTGGTGGAGAAGCTCCCCATGGCAGCTCTGACTGGTCTGATGATCATGGTGGCAATTGGCACCTTCGAGTGGGCCAGCCTGAAGACCTTTAACAAAATGCCGCCTTCTGATATCTTCGTGATGGTGTTGGTCACCGGCATTACCGCCGTCCTGCACAACCTGGCACTAGCGGTGCTCATCGGCGTGATTATTGCTGCTCTGGTTTTTGCCTGGGACAATGCCAAGCGCATCCGTGCCCGCAAGCGCATTGATGAGGATGGCGTAAAGCACTACGAGATATACGGTCCGCTCTTCTTCGGTTCGGTCGCCGTCTTCAATGAAAAATTCGATGTGCTGAATGACCCGGATGAGGTCATCATTGATTTCGAGGAAAGCCGGGTAGTAGATATGTCGGCTATCGAAGCCCTCAATAAAATTACAGAGCGCTACCGCAAGGTGGGCAAAAAAGTACACCTGCACCACCTGAGCCCCGACTGTCGAAAACTGCTGAAAAATGCAGAGGAGATTATTGATGTGAATGTGGCAGAAGACCCAACCTATAAGGTGGTGGTGGATGAGGTTTGAGTGGGGGCTTTACGCGGTTTAAAGTGACTGCGTAGGGAGGCGGCTTCACGCGAAGATCGCGGAGGGGTTTCACGCAGAGGTCGCGGAGGTGCATTGGAACACGGATTAGACTGATTGCGCGGATTTACACTGATTTCGAGCGGGGACATGCTTATGTGGCGGCACCGGATTGCCAGGATCAGCGTCATCAGTCAGATCAGCGTCATCAGCGTACCCATGTCATGCGTGGCAGGTTTGGAACACAGATTAGACTGATTGCGCGGATTTTCACTGATTGCAGAGAGTACCTCCAGCGGGGCGGGCCCAGCAAAGCAGATCAGTTCGATAAGTCAGATCAGTGCTATCAGTGTCCTATTGGCGTGGGAGGATGATGGTAACACAAGATTTGAGTTTAGAGCTTTTCCTGGGGAATTTACAACATAAGCGGGGCGGGGTTTCAGTAATCACCAAAAAAACCATGTCAAGGAATTTTGTTCTGGGGTAAGCTCAAATTGAATTTTTATTAGCCCCCCACTTAGCTGCTCAGATCAATAATTTATCGTTACTTTTCCCCTGTCAGAGCGCTACCGCAGATCAAATTGTTGGGAATATTATGCAAAACCTTTGCAATAACACTGGTCCTAATGAATTTATCTCTATGTTGGATTTTGAGGAAGCCCTTTCCAACTACGCCTATGTTGATATGAGTTTGCTTTGGTCTGATCCAGAGGCGTTTGAAAACAGCTACATTGAATCGGCTTGCGATTGTTCTGGCAGTCAGAGTAATTGTGAAGAATCTATAATTCCGTATAGTTGTCAATCTTTTGAATTCGAAGATTTAGGACTATTTCAAATAGCAAGGTTACGCGATGTAGAGATGAACTTCTATAATACACAAAACAAAACAGATGCAGAATGTCAATTTAATGTTCAGGTGTCTGCCCCACTGAATATTGAATTGAGTAATGGTGAGTTGCTTCCTGTTTCGGCTGGACTTGCTGCAAACGCAGCAGCTGAAGCTTTAAATATTTCTATAAATGCGAATCAAGAGCAAACTAAAACGTAGAAGCAAGTTGATTAAGTTTGTGGAATGCGACTTCTACAACTTATCGAGCTATACTTCTACGTGTGCGAAATATACGAACAAGAACTACAATGGTACTGTATGCGGCACACAAAAAACCAGTCACCGCCTAAGTTTACAGACTCTGAGCTTTTATGCAGCTACCTTTTTAGCCTTGCCTACGAGCGCAAAACAAGGGTTAAGGACGCCTATGAGTATATAAAACACCATTGGGCTGACTGTTTTCCGGAGCTTCCAAGTTACCAGGCTTATAACGCCCGGCTTAACCGCCTAGCTAGTGCATTGCCTCATTTGGTAGCCCATTTAGCTGCCCGTTATTCTTTTGCCTGCACAAAAGGCAGGGCTTCTTTTTTGCTTACTGACTCCATGCCTATCATAACGTGTAGTGGCAAAAGGGCTGGCAAGGTAGCCAGAGAGCTATGCGACAAAGGCTATAATTCGACCAAAAAGATGCACTACTTCGGTGTTAAGCTGCACGGGCTTGGTTTTTCACGCTCTGGTGCTCTACCTGTAATAGAGTCTATGCAAATTGGGCCGGCTTCAGAACATGACTTACAAGCACAGCGGCAGTTGTTGGAACAGTATGCCCATTTCCCAATTTTTGGGGACAAAGCCTTTAACGACAGCGAACTGGAGCTAATTTGCCAAGACCAGGGCGGAGAGTTGATGTGCCCAGTCAAATATAAGCGAGGGCAACCTCAGCAAGACAGGCAGCGCCACAAGGCGGCTGACGACCTTTATTCAAAAGCTGTTTCTAAGATTCGGCAGCCTATTGAATCCTTTTTTAATTGGCTTATCGAACATACTGATATTCAGAGAGCTAGCCAAGTTCGGTCATTGTCAGGGCTTATCGTCCACATCTTCGGCCGTATCGCAGCAGCTCTAATTTTGATAACTCAGCTAAATTGACATTTAGCTCTTGATTTGCATTATAAGTAATACCGTTGCGTTTTATGGTGTATCACATAATTACAATGATTCGAATTGTGAACTGTACCAAAATACCTTTTCCACGATATTTGATGGTTTATTTATCGCAGAACTAGCTGAGCAAGTTGAAGGATACTATGATTTAAACTCATCTCAGTATGAGTTTGAAATTGAACCTTCAGCTCATGAAGGGTATCAAGGGGATTGATTATCAAGGAATTACTGAAACAGAAAAGGTAGGAGATGTGCTACGATATTTTGGATTCGGAGATGACTGTATAGAATAAAACTCGCTAAGGTTAGTTTTGTAACTAATTTTTCTATTGCGAAAGATTAGTTAAGATGAATATGACTGCTTTAGTTATATTTAATACTTGCTTATTTGCCTTGCTAAACTACTTCGTAACGCATAGAAGCTTATAGTATGGTGGTTTAGAATTTGAAAACCAATCTGTTTTATAAAAAAACATGAATACACCGTTTTCAAAGAGAGCACTTCCGTTTGAACAGTAATGACTCCGTACAATTTGCACCCATGGATAAGTTGCTTTTTATCACTTTTTTACTCCTGTTAAGTAGCTCTTTAAACGCTCAAAGTATGATCATTGCTCATCAGGAAATAGCGCCCGATGAAGCTGTTCTTCCTCTTGGTGTGTTCTCAACCAATTCTATGGGGCTGCATATGGAAGATAGCTTGAGTATGGTATTGAGAAACTTATATGCACTTTACGGTGAACCCATCAGCGATGATCAGATTTCATTAAAGCACAATCCTCTTTTTAGACTTCAAGTAGTAAGCCGGATGCCACGACCCATTTCGCACTACATTGAGCACGGTCTAAAAAGACTTCTTCAAGATTATTTGTTATCAGAATTAATGGAGAACGATACGTTAATTGATGTAATAGTCATAACGGGGTTAGAAGAAGAACGCTTTGATAAGCTGAGGGGCCAGTCAGGTTCGGGCCTTAAAAGCACAGTTTTTGATAGCACATCCTTGTCTACGCTATGTTTGAAATTGATCAATAGGGGGGTACGTATAAAGGTTTTGGATAAGTTGTTGCTGAATGAAAAAATATTCATGAACCTTTCTGATGAAGTCTTTTCCTATAGTTCTCCTATAGAAAAGGTAGTTGCCATTATGAAAAGTGCGGGTGTGATTTGTAGTATAAAGCGGTTGCCGGTTCAGAAAATTAGTGATTAATTAGGGATAGATTTCAGATTGCCTGGCTCACCGGGTTCGGCAATGAGATATAAAAGGTAGTAGAGGATGATCCAACACTGCATAGCTTTCATAATAGCCATATTTATTATTCTTCCTATGAAGAGCAAATGTCAAACAATATTTATCCAGATAGAAGAGATTAGTTATGAAGATTCCAGTCGTTATATGGGAGGAGGAAACTTTGTTTTTACCGCTCAATATCCACTTCGGGATGTTCTCTACCACTGTCTGGCAAGAACAGGATCAGGCATATCAAAAGACTTAATCGAATTAGAGAAGGCCCCCTTAATCAGAATAAAAGCGGGCAGTAAGTCTGAGCTAGCTGAATATGCTCTTTTTCACCGGATAGCTAAAGAACTGATGAATAGATATAACCTTGAACTTCAACTGAAACAGGTTGAAAAGAAGACACTGATATTCCGTAGCGTGGAACAGGCACCAAGCCCCAACCAAAAGAATAGTGGGACCGAACTACATTCAAATGGGGATGTAACCTTGAGCAACGCTTCTTTGTCAACTGTTTGTTGGTGGTTGGGGCATCATGGGGTTGGATTGAGGGTAGATCAGAAAGAGCTGTTAGATGATATTAGGGTTACCTTGGATTTTCCAGCCGAAACCATAGCCCAAATGCCAGATAACATCTCATCAATACAACACCTGTTAAACAATCAAGGTGTTATTTGCGAGCTGGTAAAGGAGCCTATTCAGATTCCGGTAGAGACTTCAGAGTAATCTATTCAGCCATTTAACTTCGGCTGCTACTTACGGAAGGTAGCGATGTTTCAAGCCAACAAATACCCCCGAGCCACCGCCTGAAAATCAGCCACCTCTTTTTCATACCACGCATCGTCCCTGCCCAATTCCTCTTGCAGGATTTTGCCTACAGGCGCTGCCATATCCAATGCAGCCTGAGCATCCATAAACAGGGTACGCAGACGGCGGGCGAGCACATCCTCTATACGCTGCGCCATTTCGTGCCTTGCCATCCAAACGACCTCGGCTTTGGTGTTAGGATATTTGGGGTGAAGGGGTTGCTGTAATTCGGGCTGTTCAGCGATCAGCGCCTGAATGGCTTTCGCCTCGCTGCCGTAGACCCGCCAATGACCTTCCGGGGGGTGCCCGTTGGGATAGCCGTGGAGCCGGATTTGGGCTGAAGTGCTACCCTTGGCGCTCATCTTCTTGACCTTCAGGATTTCATCCACCATATCTTCCCCCATTTGCCGGAAAGTCGTCCACTTGCCACCGAGTATAGAGAAGAGGTCACTGTCGCTCACCACAATTTTATGGCTGCGGGAGACTTCCTTGGTCGCAGCGCCTTCTGTTTTGGGCGCCGCAAGGGGGCGTAATCCGGCAAAAACTGAAAGCACATCGGCCCGCGTCGGCGGTTTGACCAGGTAGTCAGCAGCAGTTTCCAGGATGAAGTCTATTTCTTCTTCCAGGGCCTTGGGCTCTGCCTCTGCTTCAGACCGTGGTGTATCGGTGGTACCCAGGATAAGCGTGCCAAACCATGGGATGCCAAAGAGCACCCGCCCGTCCGGTGTCTCCGGGATCATCAACGCATCTTTACCGCCCAGAAAGGACAAGTCTAATGCCAGGTGAGCACCCTGACTCGGAAGGATGGACTTTCGAACGCCCGGCTGATCCATTTTCAGGATCGTGTCGGAAAATACCCCGGTGGCATTCACGACCGACTTGGCGGGGATAGAAAAAGCTTCTCCTTCAACAAGGTCTTTGGCTTCCACACCATTGATTTTTCCATCGGCAGCTTTGCTCAGCCCGGTCACTTCGGTGTAATTCACCACGCAGCCGCCCATATCCGAACAGGTTTGCGCAACCGCAACCGCCAAGCGGGCATCATCAAACTGCCCATCGTAATAGACCACGCCCCCCAGTAACCCCTCTTGCTTAATGGTGGGAATTTTCTCGACCACCTTCTTCCGGGAAATGATGTGAGAACGCCCAATGCGCAACCGGCCAGCCATCAGGTCATAGACTTTAAGCCCGACCCCGTATTTCAGCTGATCCCAGCGCGTATAAATCGGGATAATGAAGGCTTGCTTACCGGAAAGGTGAGGTGCATTTTTCATCATAAGCCCCCGCTCTTTCAGCGCTTCCAGTACAAGAAAAACATCCCCCTGAGCCAGGTAGCGAACCCCACCGTGCAGCAGCTTAGTACTCCGGCTTGAGGTACCTTTAGCAAAGTCGGCCTTCTCCAAAAGCACGACCGAAAGACCACGGGAAAGCGCGTCAAGCGCAATGCCCAGCCCCGATGCACCACCCCCGATTACGGCAAGATCCCATGGCTCAGACTGATTTTTTATTTTTGCTATATTTTCGTTTCTTTTCATTTTATTTCTTTTGTCCTTCAAAAGTGCATAAAAAAGAAAATAAAAGCAAGTTTAGTTTTCTTTTTTTACCTTTGTTTGAAACTTAGACAGCATCCTATGCAAATTGCGGAACGCCATCGGTTCATTTTGGAGGCCTTGCGGCAAAAAGGGGCAGTCAGTGTGGCGGCACTGAGCGAAGCCATGGACGTCACCACCGTCACGGTGCGCAAAGACCTGCGCCTGCTTGAGGAAAAAGGGGCGTTACTGCGTTCCCACGGGGGGGCAAGCCTGCCGGACACCTACGTTAATGACCGCTCCATTGACGAGAAAATGCAAATCCGGGTGGAGGATAAGCAGCGGATTGCCGTCCGGGCAGTGGAATTGCTGCAGCCGGAAGAAGCGGTCATCATTGGGTCTGGTACAACTGTTCGCGCCTTTGCCCAGGCCATTCCCAAAACGCTGAAGCTCACCGTGCTCACCGGTGCCATGAATGTTAGCCTGGCTTTACTGGATCATCCGGAGGTAGAGCTGGTGCAACTGGGCGGTGTGGTGCGTAAGAGCAGTGCGTCGGTAGTGGGGCACTACGCGGAAGGCATGCTGGCTGATTTTGCCTGCACTAAACTATTCCTGAGTGTAGACGGCATTAGCCCTGATTTTGGGCTCACCACTTCTAACATGATGGAAGCCCACCTGAATGCAAAGATGATTAAAGCCGTTCCTCAGGCAGTCATTCTTGCAGACTCCGGTAAATTTGGCAAGAAAGGCTTTGGGAAAATTTGTGACATTGAAGCGGTCCATACCATTATCACGGATGCGGGGCTGCCGGATGCGGCCCGGCGGGCCATGGAAGATAAAGGGGTAAAGGTGCTCATCGCCTGATCAGTCGTAAAGCAACACCGCTGCCCGCTGCTTCATATATTCCGATCTGCCTTGCAACTCAAGTTCCCGGAGTGCCTTCAGGGGCTCACGGTTCTCCACCCATAGCCTGACCTCGTTGCTGCCATTAAGGATGTCGATAGGCAGTAGCTTGTATTCGTACTCGAAGGGGGGCTGCCGCCACCGGAGCCGGGCTTCCGGCAAATGGAACAGGTATTGCAGAATACACAGCCCGGACTGCCAGGGCCGGAAATCCTGGAGATTCAGCAGGTGCAGCTGATAGCCCCCGCAGCGCTCGCCTGCATGTTTTTCGAAGGTCGGCTCAAAGTAGATGGGCCGTAGCCGAAAGCCACGCAGCCCGCTCTTCAGCAAAGCAGATTCCAGGCCGGGCAGGGCCTGATAAGGATCAAATCCCGGGTAGCCAAAGACTTCAAACGGGCGGGTGGTACCCCGGCCTTCCGACCAATTCGTACCTTCCCAAAAGACCATACCCGGAAAAACCTGGGCGGTCAGCAACGCAGGCATATTGGGCGAGGGGTTAGCCCACAGCAGCTCCGTTTTTTCAAAGGCCATAGCCCGGTGCCACCCGGTCATGGCTACCACCTTAAGGTCGCAGGATGTTGCTGTGGCTCCATTGACCAGGAGCGCAAATTCTCCAATCGTCAGTCCATGCCTCGCGGGCAAAGGGGACAGCCCGATGAAAGACCGGTATTCCAAATCCAGCAGATTGCCTTCAACCCGTATCCCTCCAAGGGGATTGGGGCGGTCGAGGACCCAAACGGGGATGCGGGCTTTGGCGCAGGCTTCCATCATCAGTTGCAAAGTATAAATGTAGGTGTAGGGGCGCGCGCCCACGTCCTGCAAGTCCACAATAACCTGGTCCAGCCCCTGCAGCATGGCGGGGGTAGGGGAGCGGTTGGCCTCATAGAGACTATGTACCGGTATCTGGAAGAATGGGTGGATGTAGTGGGGGCTTTCGATCATATTGTCCTGCGCTTCCCCAAACAGGCCGTGCTGAGGCGAAAAAACAGCCCGCAGCCGGGGGGCGAAAACCCGGTGCATAGCAGATAGCCCATCTTCCCCTGTAGCTGTTATGGAGGCATTGTGGCATAGGTAGCCGATGTGCTGCCCGCATGCTTGTTGAAGGGCGGGAGTACGCAGAAGCTGGTCGAGGCCGGTTTGTACGGGCATAGTTAAAAGGTTAGAGTAACGTAAGGCCCGGAATCCGGAAGGGCGTGAGGAAAGGGTCGGCCGGCGGGCGCTCCGTAATGAGGTACTGCAGTTCGCTGAGTTGGCAGACCCGCATCTTAGTGCTGGTGTTAAGCTTCTCAGAAATAGCAAGTGCGGCGGTTTGGCCCGAGACTTCGCGCATCGCCTGTTTGACTTCCACCACTTCCCAGTCGCTATCCGTCAGGCCGTTGATGGGGTCAATACTGTTGGCCCCAAGCAGGCACAAGTCCGGGCTGAGGCTGAGCAACTTTTTGATGACTTCCCCTCCGGTACTGATCTGCGCATCGCCCGAGATACGGCCACCGATGAAGAGCGTCTCGCTGTCGCTATGCCGGGCCAACTGCATTGCCACAGGCAGGCTTACGGTAAAGAAGGTGACTTTCAGCCCGGAAGGCAGAAGGCGGGCTACCTCCAGGTTGGTTGTGCCACCACTAATAAGGATGTGCATGCCGTTGCGGAAAAGGCTTATTGCTTTGCGGGCAATAGCCGTCTTTTCGGCATAGGCGTAAATTTCACTCTCAATAGCACCCACCATCCGGAAAGAGTTGGATATGGCGCCTCCTCGTACTTTTTTAAGTTTGCCATCTTCTGCAAGTTCTTGCAAATCTCTTCGGATAGTGTCCTCCGATACTTTCAGGAGTTCACTTAAATCAGCTTGCAGGACCTTATTGTGCACATTGACTTCCCTTAAAATTAGCAACTGTCTTTCCGGTTTTAGCATGCTTTTATTTCTTCAGTTTGGGCTTTCTTGAAATAATTGAATAGCCTGATCCCGAGTGTAGGGGCACTATGTTTTCTTAAAAACTTGCATAAAGTTGCAAACAAAATGGCATTAAATTTAATTATTTGCTGTATTATGCATTGAAATTGGCGGTATGGCTCAATAAAATACCGCATTTCGGGCAAGGCTTAGAATCAATACCAAATAACACTTTACACCAATCGCTATTAACAAAAACAACAGATTATGAAACAAAGCCTACTCAAGGCGAAGATGCCGCTACTGATGCTCCTCATGCTGGGGCTGCCACTTCTGGCATTTTCGCAGAAAATCAACTTCACGGTTAGTGGCACCGTACAAGACTATGACGGCAACCCGCTTATTGGTGCTTCTGCTTTTGTGGAAGGGCTGGCGATGGGCGCGGTTACCGATATTGACGGGCAGTTTGCCATTAAAGGAGAAGCCGAAGCAGGGGAGTACCAACTTCAGGTTACCTATGTGGGCTTCACACCGGTAAGACGAACGTTTGCCATCAGCGCAGCGGCACCAGAAGTTACGCTGGAGATCAGCCTGGCCGATGATGTCATGGACATGGAGGAGGTCGTTGTAGTAGGCTCCTCCGTAACCACTAAGCGCAAGCAGCTCGGCAACGCGGTCAATGTGCTGAAGTCTGATAAGCTCACCGTCGCTAACCCACAGGGGGTGACGGGCGCACTGCAGGGTAAGCTTCCAGGCGCACGTATTACGCAAAACTCTGGAGACCCTGCCGGTGGTTTCAGCGTGCAGTTGCGGGGGGCAAGTACACTCCTGGGGTCTTCGGAACCCCTTTACGTTATCGACGGTGTTATTATCAGCAACAATACCACCAATGTAACCAATATCAATGCCGGCGGCGGCGCTTCCCAGCCGGGCACCAACCGACTGGCAGATATTAACCCGAATGATATCGCTGATATTACGGTTATCAACGGTGCCGCGGCAGCGGCTCAGTACGGCTCACGGGCGTCCAATGGGGTGGTGCTCATTACCACCAAGCGGGGCAAGGCCGGTAAGCCTTCATTTAGCTATTCTTCCGGTTTTAACGTTAACGAGCTACGCAAGCCGGTTTACGTAAACCTGAGGGGCGAACAGTTCGGCAGCGCTGATCAGCGCCTTTACCCTATTGCAGGGACAAACGCGGACGGAAACCTTACCGTTGGCGCCAATTTCTCCACAGAGAAAGTACCAGTGACCCGCTACGATTACCAGGATCAGATCTTTGATACCGGCTATGGCACTGATCAGCACCTTTCGGTACGCGGCGGCAATGAGCAGTCCAATTATTATGCATCGTTGTCGTATACCCTCAATGAGGGCATCATCCGCAATACGGATTTTCAGCGTTATGGTGCCCGCTTCCGCTTCAATCAGTCGGTAAACGACTGGGCGAGCTTCTCCATCGGGCTGAATTATAACAACTCGTTTTCCAACGAACGGCCGGACGGCAACGTCTTCTGGTCCCCAATCAATGCCTTCAATATTACCAACAACATCTGGGATATCACGCAGCGGGATGAGCTGGGCAATCTGCAGTCTGTGGAGCCTACCCGGGTGAACCCACTCAGCGTTATCGAAGATTTTGACATCACACAATCGGTCAACCGGGCTATTTCTGACTTCCAGCTCAAACTTTTCCCGCTTAAAGGCCTGACAATCGACTACATAGTCGGGGTAGACGCGTACAATCAGGAGGGTAATATCTTCATCCCTCCTTATCCATACGCTCCGGTCAATCCTACTTACTTCGACGATGGCTATGCTTCCACGGCGAACAACAACGTCTTCCTGATCAACAACGACATCAATATCTCTTATGAGAAGGAAATTAGCAGCAGCCTGGTATCCATTACCAAAGCAGGCTTCTCTGACCAGTATTCTCAGAATGCGTTCTCGGTGGCCCAGGGCCGCGGGCTGGCGCCATTTGTGGAAACGGTCAATGGTGCGAGTATCATTCTCAACCCGGCGGCCAATACTGACCGCTTGCGCATCTGGGGTTACTACCTGCAGCAAACCTTTGGGCTGAACGACCGCCTGTTCCTGACTGCGGCAGCCCGGGTGGATGCAGCCAGCTCCTTTAGCGAAGACAACCGCAATATTATTTACCCTAAGGTGAGTGCCAGCTACGTCTTATCCAGTGAGCCTTTCTGGCAGGAAAGCGGACTGGGCAGGACTATCAGCCTCTTCAAGCTCCGTGCTTCCTGGGGGCAGGCAGGTAACCTGACGGCCATCGGGCCTTACGCCCGTTTCTCTACCTATAACACCGGTAACCTTGCAGGCAGCGTAGCTATCAACCAAAGCAGCACTCTGGCCAACCCGGATGTGCGCCCCGAGGTGAATACAGAAACAGAAATCGGAGCAGATGTCTCCTTCCTGAAAGACCGTATTGGTATGTCATTTACCTGGTATAATCAGGATATTGACGACCTCCTCGTGAGCCGTTCGCTGGCCGCTTCTCAGGGTGGTAGCGCCATTACAACTAATGTAGGGTCGCTTGAAAACAAAGGTGTGGAAGTCCTGCTCTATGGCTCGCCTATCCGCAAGCGCGATTTCAGCTGGGATATCTCCCTCAACTTCTCCCGCAACCGCAACCGCGTCACGAACCTCGGGCAGGCGCGTACGGCGGTGCCTAACGTAACCGGTGCACCGATCTTCCTGGTTGATGATCAGCCGCTGGGCGTATTCTTTGGAACATATATTGCCCGTGACGACAACGGTGACCCTCTGCTTACCCCCGAAGGCTTCCTGCAACAGGAGCGGGGTGATGCTGCTACCAATATGCCACAGCGGGATGCTAACGGGCAGCCAACAGGTACGCCTCTTCAGCAGGTTATTGGTGACCCTAACCCCGACTACATCCTGGGCGGTAGCACCACCTTCAACTACAAGCGCTTCGGAATTACAGCTGTAATCGAGAGCGTACAAGGGCAGGACGTATTCGACGCCGACAAGCGGACCCGTCAGGGCGTAGGTATCGGTGAATACGCTGAGCAGGAACTATCCGGCGAACTGCCGCGTGGCTGGATTTGGGCCATGTACCCCATCCTGGAATGGCGGATTTCTGACGGCTCCTTTACTAAGCTCCGGGAGTTGTCTGTGAGCTACACCATCCCGGATATTGGCGGTGTGCTGAGCAATACCACCATTTCTGTGGGGGGGCGCAATCTCTTCTCTATTGACAACTTCACCAGTTACGATCCGGAGACCAATGCCGGTGGGCAAAGTAACCTGATGCGGAACGTCAACTTCGGTAATGTGCCCATTCCACGGGTATACACCCTGAACATCCGTACCAATTTCTAAACCTGTAGAACCAGAAAAAGCAAACTATGATGATTTCAAGATATAAAACCCTCAGCAGCCTGTTAATGGCCCTGATGCTTTTAGCCAGCTGTGAGACAGACTTTACCAATCCCGGCGCTGCCACCGAAGATCAGGTGCTGAACAGCCCTGATGGCCTCATCGGCCTGGCAGTAGGCATTCAAAAACGCTGGAGTGTGGGGCGGCAGAGCCCGGTTTATACTACCGTGACAGCCGCTGGTTTTACGACCTTCGAGCTGCGCCTCATCAACCCGGGCAACAGTGAGGAGAACGCCTTGTCCATTGGTAAAGATGAGCTGATCGGTACCAACGGCGTGGTGTCCAATCTCTGGGAAGAAGCCCTGCTGGTCCGCAATGAGTCAGATCAGATCCTGGTGAATGCAGAAAAAATCCCGGATGCCGGGGTGCGCTCCGGGCTAATCGCAACTGGTGCGATTTTCAAGGCGCTGGCTAATGGCACCCTGGCTCAGTTTTTTGAGCAGCTGCCTTTGGCAAATGCGGAGAATGCGGTGTTCAGCTCCCGTGAAGCGGCGCTGGAAGATGCGATCGCAGCCCTGGAAGCGGCACGCAGCACAGTCAACGCAGCACCGGTGTCCGCTGCGTTTTTGGACAAAACCCCTGCTAGTATTGACGCTATCAACACCATCAATGCACTACTGGCGCGTTACCATAACATGCTCGGCAACCACGACGCGGCTATTGAAGCCGCGAACCGGGTCGACTTGTCCTCCATGTCCACTTTTGCTTACGATGCGGTCAATACCAACCCCATCGCTTTTGTCTCTATCCTAACCAACAACGTCTATCAGCCGGTCGACCTCACCCTCGGGCTGCCTGATGGGCTGGCACCGGATGCTGGCGATCAGCGCCTGCCGTTTTACTTTCAGAACCTGACCCCTGACAACAACGATTTCCGTGCGGCGGCGTTCTGGGATGCACCAGATAAGGCTATCCCGGTGTACCTGCCTGGGGAAATGGCCCTCATCCGTGCCGAGGCGCTTGCCCGCAAGGGGATGGTAGGAGAGGCTATTGATGCGCTGAACGAGGTGCTGACCAAACAGCCCACCGAGGATGCTTTCGGGGTAGGTGCCGGCCTTAATGCTTACACTGGAGCAGAAACGCAGGAGGCGGTACTTGATGCCATCTATGCCAATCGGTGTATTGAGCTGATGATGTCCGGGCTGCGCCTGGAGGACAGCCGCCGCTTCGGCCGCCCGGCTCCCAATACAGACAATGAAGAGCGCAACCGCAATTTCTATCCGTATCCGGACAGTGAGCGGGCCAACAACACCAACACACCGGAAGACCCCGAGATTTAAACAGCTGTTTTTTTAGAAGGGACTTCACAATATTTATAGGTTAAAAGGCGGGGAACAGTGGCGTTATTTTCGTCCGCTGTTCCTCGCTCTAATGCTACCAATATGGCGTATTCTGAAACAGACATCCTTAAAACCTGGCAGCTTAATGCCAAGCCATGGATTGAAACACTGGAGAACGGAGATATCCCCTCCCGTGCACTGGCAACGAATCAAGCGATAGTGGATGCCTGCCTTAGCCTGAAACCCCAACGTGCTTTGGATATTGGGTGCGGGGAAGGCTGGCTGTGCCGGGCCCTGGCTGAAGCTGGGGTGGAAATGACCGGCCTGGATGGTGTTCCGGGGCTGATTGCAAATGCACAGCGCAAAGGCGGAGCTCAATACCTCACCTGTTCCTATGAAAAATTGCTCAGTGGGCTGCCTGAGGGGCTGACCCCCCCCTATGACCTGGCGGTTTGCAATTTCGCCTTGTTTGGAAAAGACCTGACCGTTGCGCTCGCAGAGGTGGTGCACAGCCTGCTTACAGCGAAAGGCCGCTGGGTCATCCAAACGTTGCATCCGGATTACCCCATGGCTGCACCGCCTGGCAGCTGGGCCACTGAAGACTGGTCGGCTATGAAGCGGTCTTTCCAGTCGGGTTACGCCTGGTACCGTTGGACTAAAGCGGGCTGGCAGGAAATGCTACAACGTGCTGGCTTTAAAGAATTTAAATGGGAAGAGGTATACGTGGGTGAGGCTTCCTCTCCCCTTTCTCTGCTTATTGAAGCTGGAAAATAAGCCTGGGTTTAGCGGAGGATGCTTACATTTGCCCTTCGCAAAAAACCGATACCGAATGATATCCGATATCCTCCTGAAGCTGGTGGCCGAACGCACCGGGCTGCCCATCCGCAAAGTCAAAAACACCCTGGAGCTCTTAGTGGACGGGGCTACCATCCCCTTCATTGCCCGTTATCGTAAGGAAGCCACAGGCTCGCTTGATGAAGTGCAGATTGCTGAAATACAGCGGGAGCACAAGCAACTGGAAGACCTCCAAAAGCGCAAGGAAACCATCCTGTCGGCTATTGAAGAGCAGGGCAAGCTCACCGATGACCTGCGCCGCCGCATTGAGCAGACTTATGACAGTACTACGCTGGAGGACCTTTATCTGCCGTATAAACGAAAGCGCAAAACCCGGGCTTCTGTGGCTCGCGAAAAAGGATTGGAGCCATTGGCAGAGCAGCTCTTCCGGCAACAGGACCGGGATGCAGAGCGGGCCGCATCGCCTTTCCTGAATGATGAGGTGCCCAATGTGGAAGAAGCTTTGCAGGGCGCGCGGGATATCATTGCTGAATGGATAAATGAAGATGAAAAGGCCCGTAATCTCGTGCGGGCAGCCTTTCGCCGGGAGGCGACCATCCGCTCTAAGGTGGCGCGTGGCAAAGAAGAGGAAGGCGCGAAGTACCGCGATTATTTCGATTTTGAGGAACCACTGAAGAAATGCCCTTCCCACCGCATGCTCGCCATCCGCCGGGGAGAGGAGGAAGGTATCCTGCGGGTGTATGTGACGCCCGATGAAGACGATACCATTTACCGCCTGGAGCGCAAGTACGTTGAGGGCAACGGCAGTGCTGCCCGGCAGGTGAAGGAGGCGGTGCAGGATGGATACAAGCGCCTGCTGAGCCCAAGCATAGAAACGGAATTCCGGAATCTCTCCAAAGCACAGGCCGATGAGGAAGCGATTGGCGTATTTGCTACCAACCTCCGGCAATTGCTCCTGACTGCTCCCCTCGGGCAAAAGCGTACCCTGGGTATCGACCCGGGGTTCCGTACCGGCTGCAAAGTGGTGGTGCTGGATGCAAGTGGCAATCTGCTGGACAACACCGCCATCTATCCTCACCCGCCTCAAAAGGATCAGTACCAGGCGATGGAGACTCTGAAGCATTTGGTGCGGCAATTTGAAATAGAAGCTATTGCTGTGGGCAATGGTACGGCGGGGCGGGAAACCCTTAGCCTTTGCCAGGCAACTGATTTTGGGCGGAAGCTGGATATTTTCTCAGTTAATGAAGCCGGAGCGTCCATTTACTCCGCCTCTGAAATCGCACGCGAGGAGTTCCCGAATGAGGATGTGACCGTGCGCGGCGCAGTCTCTATTGGCCGACGCCTGATGGACCCGCTGGCTGAACTCGTCAAGATTGACCCCAAAAGCATAGGCGTAGGCCAGTATCAGCACGATGTCAATCAGACCCGGTTAAAGGAAAGCCTGGATCAGGTCGTGGAAAGCGCGGTGAACTCCGTGGGCATCAACGTGAATACGGCCAGTCAGCACCTGCTTACTTATGTATCTGGTCTGGGGCCAACGCTAGCCAAAAATATCGTGACTTACCGGTCTGAAAACGGACCCTTCCAGTCCCGCCGGCAGTTGCTCAAAGTGCCGCGCATGGGGGAAAAGGCGTTTGAACAGGCGGCGGGCTTCCTGCGCATACGGGAGGGTAAGCATCCACTCGACAATACGGCTGTGCACCCGGAGACGTACCCGATTGTGGAGCAGATGGCTAAAGATTTGGGCTGTACGGTACAAGATCTGATCGATCAGCCAAAGTTGCGGAAGCAGATCGACCTACGGCGCTACACTTCCGAGACGGTAGGCCTGCCGACACTCAACGACATTATGAAGGAATTGGAAAAGCCGGGCCTTGATCCGCGTGGTACCGCCAAAACCTTCGAGTTCGCCAATATTCATACCATCAATGACCTGGAAATCGGCATGGTGGTGCCGGGCATCGTCAATAACATCACCAATTTTGGTGCTTTTGTGGATATCGGGATCAAAGAGAGTGGCCTGGTGCACATCAGTCAGCTCGCCAACAAGTTTGTGAAAAACCCGGCCGATGTGGTCACCCTGAATCAGGAGGTTATGGTCAAAGTGATGGACGTGGACCTGAAGCGGGGCCGGGTGCAGTTGTCGATGAAGGCGGTGTAGGTTGTTAGTTCAGAGAGGGGAAGAATACTGCCTAATAGGTATTTTGATCTAAATCATTAATTACGTTTTTCACATAGTCTTCATCAACTTCAAGGGCTTCACATATCAAGTTAATTTCCATGCCAAGCCGAATCATATTTATGCAGGTTTGCCTTGTCTTTTTATCAGCGCCCCTGTTTTCATAAGCATCTAGCGCGCTGATAAATTCTGGTTGCTGTGCTGCGGGAATTTCACTCATAATGACTTCAATTTTTTCTATTTCGCCTGGTATTTTATTCAGATAATAAACGATTAATGGTTTGTACAAGTTCCCATCTTCATCTATACTTCCTAAGAGAAAGAATCTCATCCGATCTACCAGATAGGCTCGATTATGGTAATGCTTGAGAGCAAGAAAACTTGCAGCTGTTACTGAATCAAATCGTTCTTCGATGTCTTTATCTGATTGCCGTTGCAGATCATGATAAATATAATCAAAGTTGGGTAAATAGCAGGACAAAGCGTCGCTAAGTTCAGGAAAGTGGTCAAAGATGGTTTGATATTTCCACGAATCTTTACCATGATAGAATAAAATTGGGAGGATTAGCCTCTGTGGCTCTTTGTTTTCTGCTCTTCTTAGCATTGCACTACTTACATAATGCAGCATTTGGAATGGAGCCTTTTCATCAATATAGCTTTTATGTTCGAATAGGAAGCAGAGATTTATTCCTATACCAGCATCCGTTTCAGCTTTGAAGACCACGTCAGAAAAAGATTGTTTTAACTTCTCATCAATGTAAGAGTCATTGTCAAGTTCAAGTGTATCGAAAACAATCATCCTTTTGATGGGCTCAGGCAAATAGGCATTAAGGTATTGCTTTACCCTGGATGTTTCAGACATCAGTTTTCGAAAGAAACCGTCGTGGGAGCGAGAGAGCTTTTCCATTCTGCAAGATACGAAAAGGAAACAAATAAAACCATATTATTTGATTTTATTTGTTTTTTAAAGTGTTTTTTATCCACTCAGGAAGAAACAGATACGAGCACTTACCGTAGAACCTGTTCTTTTAACCGCTCCACCAATACCTCCGGAGCCGCATCAATACTCAATACCACCGCATCAGCAGGCGGCTCAAGCGCATCAAATTGAGATTGCAGCAGGGCCGGGGGCATGAAGTGGTCCTTTCGGGCTTCCATCCGTGATTTGATCAGGTTGTAGCTGCCTTCCAGGTAGACCCAGGTGGTTTGGGCTTCAATACCGGCGCTGAGGGTGGCCCTGTACCGGGCCTTTAGGGCAGAACAGGCCAGCACAAGGGACTGCCCCGCTTCGAGTTTTTCGACAACGAACCGGTGTATGGCTGCCAGCCAGTCTGCCCGGTCTTCGTCCGTCAGCGGCTGTCCTGCGGTCATCTTTTCGACGTTGGCATCGGGGTGGAAATCGTCCCCGTCGTAGAAGGGGAGACCTGTGGCTTCGGCAAACTGCCCGCCAATGGTTGACTTCCCGCTTCCTGCAACGCCCATGATGTAGATGACACGGCTCATATGTTCAGTAATGTGTTGAGAACAAAAGGGCTACCAAAGCTGGTGCACAAGCGGCTTGATATCCGCTTCGTAAAGCCCCTGTATCTTTTTTAGTACGTCATCACTTAGCGGTGCTGCTTCGGCTGCCGCCAGGTTGCTGTCAACTTGCTCGGCACGAGATGCACCGGGGATGATGGTGCTCACCTCCGGGCGGCTCAGGATCCATTGCAGGGCCGCATGGGTGAGGGGGTAGCCTGCCGGCAAAAAGCCTTCGATTTTGTCTACCGCTTCCAGCCCTGTTTCGAACGGTATGCCCGCGAAAGTCTCCCCTTTGTCAAACCATTCCCCATTGCGGTTGCCGTGGCGGTGGTCGCCTGCTCCGAAGGTGGAGGATTTGGAAAACTTCCCGGTCAGCAGGCCGCTGGCCAGGGGCACACGCACGATGATTCCAACATTTTTTGCCTTCGCCGCTTCGAAAAAGTGTTCCTCCGGGCGCTGCCGGAACATGTTGTAAATGATTTGTATGGTAGTGACGTTGTTGTACTCCAGCGCTTTCATTGCTTGTTCCACCTTTTCCACACTGACACCGAGGTGAGCAATTTTCCCTTCCTTTTTTAAGTCTTCAAAAAGGCCGAATATTTCCGGGCGATAGTAGACTTCCCAAGGTGGACAGTGGAGCTGTATGAGGTCGATTTGCTCCAGCCCAAGGCGCTGCAGAGAGTCCTCCACGTAACCCCGCAGCGCTTTTGGCGTATAGCCTTCGCTGACATGAGGATTGATCTGCCGGCCACATTTGGTGGCCACGTAGATGCGCTCGCGGGATTCGCGGACCGCTTTGCCCACAGCTTTCTCACTTTCACCGGCTTCGTACACATCGGCAGTATCGATGAAGTTGACGCCCTGATCGATGGCACTGCGCAGGATGGATTGTGCGAGGTCATGGTCGAAACCGCTTCCCCATTTCCCACCTACCTGCCAGGTGCCCAGGCTGATGGTGGAGATGTTGAATCCGGTCTTTCCCAAGGTTCGGTATTGCATATTTCAAGGTTGTGTTTGCCCGGTCATCTCCAGCAACTTTAGGATGGTTTTCCAGTTGCGGGTGGTGGCGGGCACTTTCAGTTTGCGTTCTATAAAGTTGTTGTTGAGTTTGGCACGACCGTAGCCTTTTGGGCAGTGCAAGTACACGGCTTTGCCCTTAAGCTCGAAGTGCTCATCGGGGAAGGACAGTCTGGTAAAGGCCTTAGCCGCCTCCGCTTCCGGGACAGTCTCCAAAAAGGTCACCAACATACGGGCAGGATCAGCGGCCGCAGCTTGCGGAAATGGGTTGCCCACTGCCACATGTTGCAGCTCCTCTGAGCTGACCACCAGCGTAGGGACCTCAAAACCGTATGCTTCCAGGATTTTCCCCTTAATCGCAGCAGCGAGGTGTCCATCAGGGGCAGCCGGGCTTTCGAACGTAATATTCCCACTTTGGATGTAGGTTTGCACGTCGCCCAGCTTCAGGTCGCTGAGGTGTGCCCGCAGGTCAGCCATCTTGATTTTCTTTTGCCCGCTGACATTAATGCCACGCAGCAAAGCGATGTACTTCGGCATAGCTGGTTATTTCCATTCAATAGTCGTCTGTAGCAGGTCACTGGAATTCGGGCCCACCATGATGTCAAAAGTGCCAGGCTCGGTGACAAATTGGCCATCAGGCATGTAGAAGCCCAGCTCTTGTGGGGTCAGCCGGAAGGCAACCGTTCGGCTCTCGCCGGGTTGGAGCATCAGTTTTTCAAACCCTTTCAGTTCCTTGGTGGGGCGCACCACGCTTGCCGCCCGGTCCCGGATGTAGAGCTGAACAACCTCTTCCCCGGCCCGGTCGCCGGTATTGGTTAGCTTAACCGTTACCTCTACGGATTGCCCACGCAGATTTGTCCGGAGGTTATCGTAGGCAAAGGTAGTATAGCTTAGCCCATAGCCAAATGGGAAAAGCGGGCTCAGGGGCGAGTCGATATAATGGGTGTAAAAGACATCTCCCTTAGTATTGGGGCGGCCGGTATTGTGCATGTTGTAGTGGATGGGGACCTGTCCGAGATTTCGGGGGAAGGTCATTGGCAGCTTGCCACTCGGGTTGTAATCGCCGTAAAGTACCTGGGCGACGGCATGGCCGGTTTGAGAACCCAGTTGCCACGCTTCCACAATTGCCGGGATGCGCTCTGCAGCCCAGGGAATGGTCAGTGGGCGGCCATTGTTGAGCACCAGCACAACGTTGGGATTGTTTTCGTAGACTTTTTCCAAAAGCTCCTGCTGCAGGCCCGGCAGGCTGATATCGGTACGGCTGCGGGCTTCTCCGCTCATAAAGCCATGTTCACCGAGTACCATGATGACGACATCGGCATTTTGAGCGGCCTCAATCGCTTCCGCCATACCGGTCCGGTCGGTGGTGTTAACTTCGACAGGGGTGACGAAAGTGGGCTCGTTGGCCCAGAGCTTTGGCCCCTCTGCAAAGGTGACTTCATTGCCCTCATAGGCAGAAAGCCCTTCTAAGACGGAGACAGCGGTGCCATCATCGGAGCCGATGCGCCAGCTGCCGAGGGGGCTGGTTTTGTCATTGGCGAGCTGTCCGATCAGGGTGATTTTAAGGCCTTCCTTTTTCAGGGGGAGCAGGTTGCCTTCGTTTTTGAGCAGTACAATCGACTTCTTAGCCATATCCAGGACTGCTTCCTGATGAGCCTCATTGTAGAGGAGTTCTTCTTCCCGCTCCTCGTTACAATACCGGTATGGATCTTCAAACAGCCCTAGCTTATACTTTGCGCGAAGGATACGGCGCACGGCGTCATCAACCAGGGATTCGCTAACGGCACCGGACTCCACGAGGTCCTGCAAGTGATTGATGTAAGCGTAGGACTCCATATCTATGTCGGAACCTGCCGTGACAGCTTGCTTGGCTGCAGCCTTCAGGTCTTCAGAGTAGCCATGTTCTTCCATCTCGGCAATAGAGGCCCAGTCCGAGACCACCACCCCATCGAAACCCCAATCGCCTTTCAGCAAATCCCTTTGCAGGTAGCTGCTGCCGGTCACCGGCTGTCCGTTGAGGAGGTTGAAGCCATTCATAAAGCTGCCCACGCCTGCCTCGACGGCGGCCCGGAATGGAGGCAGGACGGTGTTGTGCAGGGTTGCCGTACCTATGTCTGCGGTGTAATAATCCAGGCCAGACTGGGCAAACCCGTAGCCGGCAAAGTGTTTGGCGCAAGCCATGATGGTGTTGTTGGCGCTGAGGTCTTCGCCCTGAAAACCCTGGATTCGCGCGGCAGCAATAGCACTGCCGAGGTAGGTGTCTTCCCCACCGCCTTCCATGACTCGGCCCCAGCGGGCATCACGGGAGATGTCCATCATGGGGGCAAAGGTCCAGCTGACGCCGGTTGCTGAAGCTTCAGTGGCAGCCATACGGGCGGAGGCTTCAATGGCTTTCAGGTCCCAGCTGGCGGCTTCTGCCAATGGGATGGGGGCCAGGGTCTTGTAGCCGTGGATAATATCGGAAGCGAAAATTAACGGAATACCCAGGCGGGACTCCTCAACGACCAGCTTTTGCATCGCCCGGACTTCCTCCACGCCCCGTACATTCAGTACGGAGCCTACCCGGCCATTGCGGAGGTCTTCGTATTTACGTTTGGCATTTCCGGCGGAAGGGGCAGGCCCTGTGGCTTCCCAAAAACCGCTGTATTGATTCATTTGCCCTACCTTTTCCTCCAGCGTCATTTTGGAGAGCAGGTCCTCGATAAATTGATCCATATTGTCGGTTTGTGCCTGTGCAGCGCATAGCCATGCTGCCGCCAGTATAGATAGGAGTGTCTTTTGCATAGAAGTAACCTGGTTTTTATGAAATTGGTATTAGAGCCGATGCGGCGAGTAGTTTTCCTGAACTTTTATGCCATACTTCAATCCGGCACTTTATGTTTTCCGGATTGGGTAAAGCAGTGATGGGTAAAGATAGTGACAGCGGCTTAGAGATCGGGAATTGGTGAAATTTATTCCCTGAAATAACGCCGATTAATTCCCGGCGGACTTCTACCCGGCCGCTATCATCAGTATAGTCTGAGCGGGGGGGCAGTAATGGTTGGCCAGCGGGATCATAGAACCGGGCTTTTACAATCGTCCGGGTTTGGTTGGTGATTTGCCCGGCAATGGAAATATTTAAATATACGGTGCCATCCCGGAAAGAACGGGAAAAATTAACCTCTTCAAGGCGTGCTTCTGCACTGGCAACAGGGGGCAGAAAAGCTTTGGTATTCAGCTTGTCCGTGGAAAGTTTCAGCGATTGAGTTGTGCGCTGTGTGGATTGCCTGGCAGGAAGGCTAAGCTCTGCGGAGACCGCATCGAGGATTTGCTGGGAAATTTTGAAGTTTTTTAAACCGCTGATGATTTCTTCTTTGGAAGCCAGCTGGCCGATATCTGCGTATGCTACTCCTGTGCCAGATTGCGGTATAATAGCAGCGGGCTGATCGTTGTCTTCTGTTTCGAGAAGTTCATAGCCTGCCACAATACCGGTTGCGAGGAGGGCGCCAAGGACAGCGGCATTTTTGGGGTTGCGCAAAGCCGTTTTTCCATACTGTGCCAACTGCCGCATTTGGGCAGGCGTAGCGTTTTTGGAAAACCGGATCGCCAGTTGGGTATTGGAGCTGATTTGCCCTATCCGCTGCAAGTCATCAGCAGAAGAAATGACCGTCCGCCTAATGGCCTGATTGCCGAATGGGCTGGCGTTGTTCACTACAATGGCTTTGTCGCTTTCTGCTGTGACGATATACCGGGCCAGGTCATCCATGTTTACCGGGCCAGGCGGGGCTGCTGTTGGGGCTCCACCGCCACCGCTGCAAGCCTGCAGTAGGAATGCCGTAAGCAATAGTAAAAAGGGTAGTCGCATAGGTTATCGGTTTTTGCAATACTGTTCGATTAAGGCATCGGCAACAGGGAAGCCCATCTGCTGTACCTCTTTCCAGTCTGCGCAGGCCTGATGTAGATCCTGGTAGAAGTGGACATACAAATAGCCACGGTTCGTAAGTGCCAACGGGTGGTTGGGGGAAATGCGCAGGGCTGTATTCAGGTCTTCGAGGGCTTGCTGCCAGTCCGGGGCAGGCTGCTGCATGAGCAGGGCGGCCCGCTCAACGTATGCCTCTGTGAATGCCGGTTCTTTTTGAATCACCTGAGTGAAAACGCGGATAGCCTCCGGAGCTTTGCCTTCCCGGCGCGTTTTGATGCCGAGGAGGAACAAGTCGATTTTCTCCCGGTGAGCGGTATCGAAAGCTTTGGCCTGTCCGTCAGGGTCTTTTTCCCAGGCTTTGAACTGTTGCAACAGCTGTTCGGCTTTTCTGGTGAGCTGTTGCCGTTCCACTTCCAGTGATTCAGCATCGGGCCTGGGGGCTTGCCAGATTTCTCCATCCAGTCCCCGGACTTCGGCACTGAGCTGACGGGCGGCAAAGGCAACCGGCAGCCATTGCTGTTGCTCGGCACTGAACTGTAACCGCTCAACGGCCTCTTTCAGCCGGCCATCTCCAAGGATAGCCCTGATGGTTTTTGAATTGGGAAGGTTGGGGCTTTGCATAGCCTGTATTTTGCATCGCCATAATACAAAATTCCTGGTAATTTTTAGTGCCCTGTTCAGGCTGTGCCTTTGATATAGTTGACGACCCGCCGTACCGTTTTGCGGCGGATTTCCCGCTCCAGGTCCCGGTTGATCTCGCGCAGAACGTACTGGAACTTCAGGCTCACGCTGTCTTTGCGGATATCCACGACCTTGAGGTTGTAACTCTGGGGCTCAATATGGGCTTCGTATTCCTGAATAGACCGGATGAGGTCTGACTCCAGTTCTTCTACGGTCTCAATGGCCGCCGTCAGGACTTCAAACTCGATGCTTACCTTTTTGATTTCGCGCCGGGTGTAGTTGACAATTTCGCTGGAAAAGACTTTGTTGTTGGGAATGAAAATCACATCATCATCTTCATTGAGCAGAGCAATTTTGGTGAGGTTGATATCTATAATTTTCCCCTTGTGCTCTCCGATTTTTACATAATCGTCGATGGTAACCTCCCGGGAAAAGCTGATAATAATACCGCTGATAATTTCCGACACATAGTCTTTAGAGATGATGGCAATGGCAGCTGCCACAATACTCAGGGTCGTAAAAAGGGTCTTCAGGTCAATATTCCAGAAACCCAGAATAGTGATCATAGCCGCGCCGGTGAGCACGATGTAATAGATGTTGCGTAAGCCCAGCAGGACGTTATCGTTCTTAGAAGAGGGGAGTTTTTTGTTGCGGCGGTACAGGTAACTCAGGATAGCTACGGCAAGGCTTGCACTCAGAGCGAAGACAATGAACCCCATCACCAGGCTGGCATGGGCTGCCCACGGATCATCCAGGTAAGATGCGGCAGGAAGGTTGATCCGAATAGCAATAAGTGCAGCAAGCAGCAGAGCTCGAAGTGTTACCTTCAACCCTCCCTTACTAAAAAAGGGCATAATCAATTAATTGTGATACCCTTAGAACGTTGCCGTCTGCGGTTGAGTTGTGCTTGCCTGCATGTATCGGGCCAACTGATGAGCAGCCCGCCTGACCATGGGCTTGCCAGAGAGGTCTTCCATAGGCTTAATTCCACCGATGCTCAGGGTATTGACTTCCGATAATACCCGCAGGCCTTCATCGTTGACCAGGGTATCCATGCCAAACATAACGATGCCTTTGGGCAGCAGCACTTTGGATAGCTCCCTGGCCATCCGGCGCTCCCGCTCGTCCGGCTCTGACAATACTGCCTGTCCGCCCTGAGCTGCATTACAGAGCCAGGAACCCTTGGGGGGCATACGGAGCACCGCGCCCAAAATCCGCCCGTTGACGACTACAATGCGTTTGTCGCCCTTTTTGACGTTTTTCAGAAAGCGCATGCCGAGGAAGCCGCCCTGTTCAAACCCGGCTTCCAACACCTGCCGATAGGACCGCAGGCTGACCGGTTTAGGCTCATTGTAGACCTTGCCGTTCTTGATTTTGAGAATGCCTTGCCCGCCGTAGCTATGCAGGGGCTTCAGTACGATAGGGTAGCGCGACTGCATTTCCCATACGTCTTCCATAGACTGGCAGAGCTGTACATCCGGGCTCCACTGCGGGAATTGGGTCAGAAAAGCCTTGGTACTGGTCTCCATGATACCGGAAGGGCGGTTGAAGATGCGTTCTTCAGGATACACGGAGCAAAGGAATTCAAAGAAGCCCTCGGGGATAGGGTGAGGCAGCCGCAGCCATATCCAGTCATAGTCATTGAGGTCGGCGGGAACAGTCTCCTGCTGAAACCGATAGGCAGCATGATCAAAGTGCATCTCCCCGTCTAATGCCCAGGCGCGGACCTGAGTGGAAGTGTAATCGTTGAAGAAAGCAGCATTAGCCGAATTGCCCCGGCTGGCCACGTGGACGTGAGCAATGCCCGATTGCCGGCGAAGGGCGCTGCACAGGGCGTAGACGGAATTATGCTCCGTGTGGTTGCGGTGATCGGTGAGGACCAGCACGCTTAGTTTTCTGTTCATTGTTATCATTTGCGCATTGATCACGCAAATCGGGGTCAAATTGTATTACTTTCCGGAAAAAAGCAAGCAAAAAACACAAGGAATTAGTTAGGGTAGAGCATTAACAGGAGAAGGCTTTTGCCATACCTTTGTCAAACCTGCCTTGCCACCGCTCTTTCAGCGGGAAGGGCAGTGGGTTTCGTTAGGCCAAAAACTCCAAACGGATTCAAATTCCGTACCTTTCACCAAAAGGGAAATGCATGAAGCAATCGCCACTACTCGTTTTGTTTGTTACCATTTTTATAGACCTGCTGGGCTTCGGGCTGATCATCCCTATCCTGCCAATTTATGCCAATGAATTGGGGGCTTCGGGTATGGTTATTGGTCTGGTAGCAGCGAGCTTTTCCTTTATGCAGTTTCTGGTGGCTCCCTTTTGGGGGAATCTGAGTGACCGCAAAGGCCGGAAGCCCATCCTGCTCATCAGTATTTTTATCACCGGATTGGGGTATGTGATCTTTGCGCACGCTGCCAGCCTTTTTCTGCTTTTTGCCGCTCGTATTATTGCGGGTATTGGCTCAGCAAACATTTCCACTGCCCAGGCTTATATCAGTGATATCACACCGCCCGATAAGCGGGCGAAGGCCTTTGGGATTATCGGTGCAGCCTTTGGGTTGGGCTTTATTTTCGGGCCGCCCCTGGGTGGTTTTCTGAAAAGTAACTTTGGGATTGAATACGTGGGCTACGTTGCCGCCGCGCTTTCCGCTATCAATCTGCTGATGGCCTACTTCCTGTTGTCAGAAAGCCTGGAGGAGCCCAAATCTGAGACGGGCCCGCTATTCGAGAACCCGCTGTCTGATTTCCGCTATGGATTAAAAAAACCGGTGGTCAATGAGCTGCTGATCATTAATTTTATTTTCATCACGGCCTTTTCGCTCATGACGGTTTCGGTCACCCTGCTGTGGGAGGAACACTACGGGCTGAATGAAGAGCAGGTGGGGTATACCTTTGCTTTCCTGGGGGTCATCACAGCCATCGTTCAGGGCGGACTGGTCGGCTGGGCCTCGAAGACCTTCGGCGACCGCACTCTGCTGGTTGCCGGGTATGTACTGATGTTCTTTGGGCTGACGTCTTTACCCTTTGTACCCGTTCAATACTTTATCCCTCTTGAACTGTTGGCCATCGTACTGATTGCGCTGGCGAATGGCGCACTGACACCTACCATCACCTCCCTGTTATCGAAGAACTCCTCGGAAAAAGAACAGGGGCGTATTCTGGGGCTGGGGCAGTCAGTGGGTTCCCTCGGTAGGGTAGTAGGCCCATTTCTGGGGGGATGGCTGTACGGGCTGCATTACCAATACCCCTACATCGGCAGTGGTTTCCTGATGATCCTTTGTTTGCTGCTGGCCGTGCGGTTGGTCCGGGGGCGTTTGTCGCCAGGGTAACGGTTCACCGTGTTCATTGCTTAATGCCCATGTTTTCCCGGTCGCCTTCTATTCCGAAACCGATGACCTCTTCCTGCTCATTCAGGAAAAACTCCCAGGACAGGTTCTGGCCTTTGAAGTAGAAGGTCGTGTCAGAGGAAGGGATGAGCTCCTCTTTTCCCGGAATCGCGTCAGGCCTTAGAAAAAGCCTGCCCTCTGAAGTGGAGATATGGATGAGCCCAAAATTGGAAAGGTAGCTTCCGATATACTTGTCGTACAGAGCGGTATCAATATTATACCTTAATCTTTTTTGGGGCAACACGTAGGGCTCCCCTTTGCGGATAGCCCGGACTATTTCGTACACCGCCTGATGGTAAACATTTGATCCCACATGCAAATAAATGAGGGTTTGCTGGTCGCTTAACTGGCGCTGAAAGCTTGCCCGCATGCCCGGGCCGTCACCTACGTGATAGACCTCCTGTAGCGTATCGCAATTCACGATCCGCCATCCGAAGCCATAGTTGCTGTAACTGCCGTCTTTCAGCCTCATGCATTTAAAGCCTTCCTGTAATTGTGCCTGACTTAAAGGTTGCCCGTTATATAGTGCCTGATCGTAGAGGAATAAATCTGTGGCTGTAGTAGCCACCGTCCCCGTACCATATGGCCGGAAGAAATGGTCTGCGGTAATCGGCTTCCCTTTTAGGCTGTCCGGTAAAAAAGGCGCTGTTTCTTGGGTATGGCGCATACCAATGGGCTGAAAAATCCTTTGTTCCAAAAAGGTCCCGAAGGGAAGGCCTGAAACGCTTTCCACGATTGTAGCCAGCAGAATGTAATTGGCGTTATTGTACTGAAAGTTGACACCCGGCGCACCTGCTTCCGGCTGATGCCGCGCGACAAGGTCCAGAATGCCCGGATTGCTCATCACCGTGGTGGTGTCTGCATATTTTAGTGCAGTTTCTAAAAAACGAGGCAGCCCACTCGTCATGGTGAGCAGGTGCCGTATGGTCACACTTTCATACGGGAGCTCAGGTATGAATTTGCGGACAGGGTCCTCATACCGAAGCTTCCCTTCGGCTTCAAGGAGCATAACCGATAGGGCGGTTAAGGATTTGCCCACAGAGAACACAGGTAGGGCCGTATCTTCAGTTAGGGGTTGACTTTCTCCGTCTACGTGCAGGTCTCCATAGGCCTCATTGAACAACACTTTGCCTTTTTCAGCAATCAGTATTTGTCCGTCAAAAAAGTCTTCTTTGGCAAGGAGGTGCATAACCGAATCGAGCGCTACGGTCCAGTCCTGCGCGATAACTCTGGTGCCTCCAATCAGTATACAACCTAGTAAAAGAGCTCTGTACATCATTTCCACTGTTCGTCGTTTTAATTGTATTCCGCCTTTATGGATGAGAAACAGTGGCTGTTTGGCGTGTAAGCGATACTTTGCCTGTGCCTGAGAGCAGGACAAAACAGCTGGAGGACATTAGAAGCCTTCTTAATCAAGGCTGAAATGAAACACTGGATTTTGCAGCAGAATCAGGAAGCGAGGGCTTTGCAACCTAAAATAAATGGCCCTGTCTTTCGATTATGAAGACAATTTAAAAACTATGAAAACCGCTACTACCCTTCAACTCATACTGACCCTTTGCCTGCTGACCCTGCCTTCCCTAAATGCTCAGGGCACTCAATACCGCCTGAGCAACCGTTATGAGGCAATGGGGCCGGATAATGACGCCTACATGGGGGTTTACCTGAATTCGATTGGGCCGGAGAAAGCCCGGGCGCTGGGCTTTGAAAACCTGTACGGCAGCTACATTCGGAAAGTGATCGCTGGTACGCCCGCCGACCGGGCCGGGCTGCGGGCACTGGATTACATTTATGGTGTGGATGCCTATCGTACAGGAGCAGAGCAATCCCTTTCCGATATTCTCGACCGCTATAATGCCGGCGATCGGGCCAAGCTATACGTACAACGGGGCACCGGCCGGGTCAGGCTGGATATTATTTTCGGCAACCGGAATGAAGAACGCCGAAGTATCTCGGTTACCCCCTGCCAGGACCCTTTCCTGGGCGTGATGAAAATGAGCAAAGCGCCTCAAAAGGATGGAATTGTCATTCAGGTGGTAAGGGGCTCCACTGCAGATGAGATGGGGCTGGAAAACGGAGATGAAATTCTGCGCATCAATGGCTATAAAATCCTGGACTGGACCGATCTGACCTACGCCATCAATGATACAGAAGTAGGCTCGGATATTGAAATTGTAGCCTGGAGGGGCAGAGGCCGGATCGAACGTTCTCATCCCATTCAGTCGCGTTGCGCTTATGAAGAAAACAAGGCCACAGCTACCGTACGTACTACCGAAAAGCAGGAGAATAAGTACTTCGACACCTACATCAAGGACAGGAACGGCCGTAAACTGCTCAGTCAAAGCATGGACCGCAACGATGTGCAACAGGCCAACCGGCAGTATGGGCTTGGTCTTAAAACAGATCAGTCCCTGCCGGTCAGTAACTTTTACTTTGGTGCCGATTTTGATCAGAAGGTACTTGAGCTGAGCTTCGAATTACCAGGTAGCGGCCCAACTCGGGTAAAGGTATTCAATACAAGGGGGCGGGTCGTATACGATTTCGACCTGGGCAGCTTTTCCGGAACCTTCAGGGACCGGATCAACCTCCTGAAGAATGGCTCTGATAATTACTTCCTTGAGGTCACGCAGGGTGGGAAAAGTCAGGTCAGGAAGATAGAAATCCGGCAGTAATCACACCTCTTTGGCCGGGATGCGCTTTTTTAGGTCGCGGTTGACGGCAATGCTCGCATTCAGCTCAAAGCCAATGAGCAGGATGAGGGAGTTGATTTGTATCCAAAGCATCAATGCGATGATGGCACCGAGCGAGCCGTAGAGCTCGTTGTAGGTGTTGAATTCATTGACATAAAAAGAAAAGGCCAGAGATGAGATGATGCATAAAATAGTCGCCAGCGTAGTCCCCGGCGAAAAGATGGCAAACCGCCGTTTGGCAGCGGCCCCATACCGGTAGATCAGCGCAATGCCCATGTAAAATACCAGCAGAATTGCCAGCCAGCGCAGCAGCTGAATGGTGATATTGGTAAAGCTGTCCAGAGCGATAAAGTCATTCAACAGCCCAAGCAGGAACTCGCCCAGGATAATCAGTACCACTGCAGCAATCAGCAGCACACCGATCAAAAAAGTCAGGCCTATTGCGATGAAGCGCTTTTTGAAAGCATTCCTGCTTTTGAAGGTTTTGTTGTAAGACTTGTCAAAGCCGCGCATCAGCGCAATCATTCCGTTGGAGGCAAAGTAAATGGCAAAAATAAAACCAATGCTGAGGAGCCCAAACCGTGGATTATTGGTGATGTCGTCCACGAAGGAGAATAGGCGTTCACCCGTCACACCGGGCAGGATGCGCTGAATCTCGGTACGCAGATAAATATCAAAATTCTCTCCCTCCGGCAAGTATTGTATCAATGCCCATTTGAAAATAGGGATGAGGGTGAAGAATGCAATCAGGGACGGGAAAATGGAAAGAAAGAAGTTATAGGCAATGGCATAGGAACGGGTAAACAGGTCATTGCGCTTCAGCTCATTCTGAATGAATACAATCACATCGTACAGGGGGACCTTAAAAAACCCCGGTAGAGAGTTGTGCTGCGACCATTCGATCACCTGCTTGACGATGGGCAGGTTGAACAACCATTGCTGTATGGCTTCTATGTCTATTTTAGGCTTCTTCAAAGTAAGGCTTCAATTGGTTGACCAACAGTTCAGGTGCCGGAATGGTTTTGCCCGACTTCGCATCCACAAAGCACAGCTTTACGGTAGCCCCGTTGACTAGCTTGCCGAGCTCATTGAACAACTCCATGTGAAAGGTGATGAAGCGCTCCGGTCGTTGCCGCAGCGTTGTCCGGATGGTTAGTAGCTCATCGTAATGGGCTGGCCGTACGTAGCGGATGTTCATGGTAACGACTGGCATGAGTATGCCTTGTTCTTCTTCCATAGCTTTGTAGGTCAGGCCAAGGGACCGCAGCATTTCCACCCGGCCTATTTCGTAGTATTGCGGGTAGTTGCCGTAGTAGAGGTAACCCATCTGATCGGTTTCGCCGTAGCGTACCCGCTTTTTGAATTCGTGGCTGTACATGTTTTTGTCGTGCATTAGCGGGCCCATCGGTTGACAATTTCCTGCACCGAGCCGGTATAGCTGCGGCCAAACAAATTGACATGGACCAGTAGATAGTAAAGTTGGTAAAGGCCGGCGCGTTCCCTGAATCCGGGAGCGGTAGGGTAGGCTTGCTCGTAGGCTTCGTAAAATGCCGGAGCGAACCCGCCAAACAGCAGCGACATGCCCAGGTCCATCTCCCGGTGGGCATAGCTGACGGCCGGGTCAATCAGGACCGGGTTGCCATCGGCGGCGGTAAGAAAGTTGCCGCTCCAGAGATCGCCGTGGGTCAGGGCAGGTGGCTCCTGGGGGCAAAGGTCGGGCAATCGCTCGTACAAGCGGCTGAATTGCGCCTCGGCTCCCGGCCATAGCAAATATTGCTGTGTAGCTGTCCGGACTTGCGGGCGCAGGCGTTCTTCCCGGTAAAAGTCGGCCCAGTTGGCATGCCGTTGGTTGCGCTGCGGCAAGCTGCCGATGAAGTTGTCCCGGTCAAGCCCAAAGGTGTCGGCGGTATGTTGATGCAGCCTGGCCAGCCCTTCGCCAAAGGCCTGCCAAAAAGCCGCAGTAGCCTTTCCTTCCTCAATGAACGCCAGCAAAAGATAGCTTTGCCCGTCCACCGTGCCCTGCCGGATCACTTCCGGTATGCTCAGCGGGCCCGCCTGCCTAAGCAACTGTAATCCATAGGCATCGGCAGCCATCATGGCACCGGCCTGAGGGGCATCATTGACCTTCAGGAAGAAGTGGCCCTTTGAGGTCTCCAGGCGGTAAGCAGCATTAATACTCCCACCACTCACCGGCTGGCTGCGCTCCACTGGCGACCCGGTAGCTTGAATACAGGCTTGCAGAATGGCATCTGACAGCAAAATCTACAAGCGGTTTTTATTGACAATATCGAGCAGTTCGTCCCGGTAGTTTTTGCCGATAGGGAGATGCTTAGCCTGTCCCTTCTCCACCACTTCCACCATATTGCCCACCACGGCATCAATGCGCTCGATGTTTACGATGTAGCTTCGGTGAATGCGCTTAAAGGTGCCCTGAGGCAGTTTGTCTTCCAGGCTCTTCATGGTCTGCAGAGTGATGACCCGGGAATTTTCCTGCCGGATGATGACATAGTCCTTTAGCCCCTCGATGTAGATGATATCCTGGTAGTGGATTTTGACCAGTTTCTTATCGGCTTTAACGAAGATGTAGCCGGGGTCATCGGCAGCAGCGGGTGCCGTTTCGGCCGCATTGCCTTTTCGCTTCAGTTCAATCTGCTCGATGGCTTTGTTGGTGGCTTTCATAAAGCGCTCCAGGGAAATAGGCTTCAGCAGGTAGTCCAGTGCATTGAGCTCAAACCCTTCAATAGCGTAATTAGGATAAGCGGTGGTGAAGATGACGACCGGTGGTTTGTTCAGCGTTTTCAGGAAATCCACGCCGGTAAGCTGCGGCATCTGAATATCGAGGAACATGAGGTCAACGTCTTTAGACTTTAGTGCTTCGTTGGCTTCCAGGGCGTTGCTGCACTTTTGGACAAGGGTTATTTCCGGAATCTTTTCGATGTAGGTCTCCAGCACGTCCTGTGCCAGCGGTTCATCATCGACAATGATTGCATTGATCATACTTCCAATTTTTTGGTATGAGGCTCGATGTCGAGCATGAGGTTTACAGCGTAAGTGTTGGGGCTGTCTTCTATGTCTAGTTCGTAGTGGTCCGGGTACAAAAGCTTGAGGCGCCGGTGGATATTCACCAGGCCGATGCCACCACTGGGGCGGCTGGGGTCCCGGCTGGGCGGCGCATCCGACTTGCTGTTCTCAATGTAGAAATGTACGTTATTTTCATCAACATTCAATACGATATTCACAAAGCCTTCGTCAATGCGGCTGCTCAGCCCGTGCTTAAAGCTGTTTTCCAAAAAGGGGATGAACATCAGGGGCGCGATCTTTTGGTCGCTGATGCGCCCGTTGACTTCAAAGTTGATTTGGGCGTTTTTGCCCTGCCGGATGCGCTCCAGGTCGAGGTAGTTACGAATGTAGGAGACCTCCTTGCTCAAGAGGACCTGCTTTTCGTTGCACTCGTAGAGCATGTAGCGCATCATTTCCGAAAGTTTCAGCACAATTTCCGGTGCCTCGTCCGACTTTTTCAGGGTCAGGGCATAAAGGTTGTTGAGGGTGTTGAAAAGGAAGTGCGGGTTGATCTGCGACTTTAGAAAACGCAGCTCAGACTGCATGGTTTGGGTCTGCAACTCTTGTTTTTCGCGCAAGTGCCGCAGCCAGTCGGTGATGATTTTAAAGACGGTTGAAGAACCGGCAATGAAAAAGGTCAGCAGAAAGTACCAGTTCATATTTTCCAGCAGGTCGGCCTGCAGTTGAGGCAATTTGCTGAATTTGAAGTAAAATACGAGCACTTTCAGGGGGGTGATGATCAGCGTGGCAAGGATAAGCAGCCCGCTGTAGGTCAAAAATTTCTTTTTGGTCAGGTAATTGGGGATAAGGTAGAGGAGGTTGAAGTAAACGATGACACCATAAAACAGGATATTGATTACTTCATTACTTAGCGTAAACCAAAAGCCTTGCCGGGTATTTTCAAACACCGTCAGCAGCAGCAGCACCATCAGCCAAAACAAGCTGTGGTATACTTCACGCCGTGTGAGTACCTGGTAGATACGGTCAGCTCTGGAGGTCTGGAAATGTTTTTCCATAGTTATTGCTGCAAGTCTGCTGGTCGTTATGCTTTCCGAAAATGCATTGCCAATATACGGCTAATGCCCGTTTGGCATCAAAAAATGTAGACAGATTAAGGCTGGTCATCGACTTTGTGCGGGCAGGGCACTAAAGAAACAGAAATATTTGTACTTTTGCGGTTCTGTTTCAACAGGCTTTGAATGCCGCTGAAAATCGATAAAAACTGCAAAAGCCACTATGGTTTATCTGACTAGAAGAGAGCGGTTTAATGCCGCCCACAAACTATGGGTCGATAGCTGGAGTGAGGAGAAAAACCAGACGATGTTTGGCAAATGCTCCAATAAAAACTGGCACGGTCATAACTACGACCTGTTCGTAACCGTCAAGGGTAAACCGGACCCGGTCACCGGATTTATCGTGGATGTCAAACAGCTGAGTAAGCTCATCAAGTCGTCGATTGTGGATAAAGTAGACCACAGCAACCTTAACCTTGATGTTGATTTCATCCCCGAAGGTATGCAACCAACAACTGAGAACCTCGTCATCCTGTTCTGGCAGCAATTGGAGCCCCTGCTGGAAGGCTGTCAGCTGCACTGCATCAAGCTGTACGAGACCGAAAACATCTTCGCTGAATACTATGGCGAGTAGCCTTGCAGACAACCCTTTGCTGTTATCGGCGTTCTTCTTAGGAATCAACTCAAACAGGCATGTCTTTTCACAAATCAGAGGAATACGATCAAGCAACTACCGAAGCCCTGACTGGGCTTTACCAGGCTGCCATTGGGCAATTGGGGGAGGATGTAAGCCGCGAAGGGCTCGTCAAGACTCCGGAGCGGGCTGCCAAAGCTATGCAGTTTCTCACACAGGGCTATGAACAGGACGCAGAACAGATACTGAAGTCTGCTATGTTCCGGGAAGAATACAGCGAAATGGTCCTGGTAAAAGATATCGAACTGTACTCCCTGTGCGAGCACCATCTGCTGCCATTTTTTGGAAAGGCGCATGTGGCGTATATTCCCAACGGCTACATCGTGGGATTAAGCAAAATTCCACGGGTGATCGATGTGTTCGCCCGGCGGCTGCAGGTACAGGAGCGCCTGACGGATCAAATTCTGCATTGCATACACGAGACCCTCAACCCACTGGGCGTCGCTGTAGTGATTGAAGCCCGCCACATGTGCATGATGATGCGCGGCGTACAAAAGCAAAATTCAGTAACGACCACCTCTGCTTTTACCGGCGAATTCCAAAGGGCGGAGACCCGGGCAGAATTTTTAAACCTGGTCAGTGCCGATTTGCATTGAAAGAAGGCTCCTTCAGGAGCATAATCAGAAAACTTCAAAACGAAATCAACCATGAAAGCCTACGTTTTCCCCGGCCAAGCTTCCCAGTTTGAAGGTATGGGCAAAGACCTGTACGAAAGCAGCGACCTGGCTAAAGAACTGTTTGAGCAAGCCAACGATATTCTTGGTTTCCGCATTACGGATGTAATGTTTGAAGGCTCCGCTGAAGACCTGAAGCAGACGCGGGTGACTCAGCCTGCGGTGTTCCTGCATTCCATTGTGAAAGCCAAAATGGCAGGAGACGAGATGGACCCTGGTGCAGTAGCCGGGCATTCCCTGGGCGAGTTTTCTGCCCTCGTAGCCGCCGGTGCCCTGAGTTTTGAAGAGGGGCTCAAGCTGGTACAGGGGCGTGCCCAGGCTATGCAAAAAGCCTGTGAAATGCAGGAAAGCACGATGGCTGCCATCATTGGTATGGAGGACGAAGTCGTAGAGCAGATTTGTGAGGGTATCGATGAGATTGTGGTCGCGGCCAACTATAACTGCCCTGGCCAGCTGGTGATCTCCGGCTCTGTGGAAGGTGTGAATCAGGCGGTGGAGGCACTGAAGGAAGCGGGGGCCCGCCGGGCGCTCGTACTGCCGGTAGGTGGGGCCTTTCATTCTCCACTAATGCAACCCGCGCAGGACGAACTGCAGGCGGCTATAGAGGAAGCGGTCTTTCAGCAACCGGTATGCCCCATCTACCAAAATGCCACCGCTACTGCCACAACCGACCCGGAAGTCATCCAAAAAAACCTCATCGCTCAACTGACAGCCCCCGTACGCTGGACGCAAACCATGAAGAACATGATCGCGGATGGCGTCACCGAGTTTATCGAGGTCGGTGGGAATGGAAAGACGCTCCAGGGTTTTGTAAAGAAGGTAGACCGGCAGTTCCCTACAAGTGCTTTGTAGTATTTAGAGCCTGTTTGGACTTTAGTAATCGGGCTACGAACAGCACTTTTTTTCTTATACTTCGTTCCGAAAATCCTCATCCGTACGGACTCCGGTTTTCGTACCTTGTCTAACCAAAAAATTGCAAGTTCTCGCCTAGAAGACCAAAATCCCAACAGGCTCTTAAAAAAAATGAGTCCCGGCTGAACCAATTCCCGTCTCCAACGGGTTCTTTTGTAACGAAAGCACAATTTTATGGTTAGCAATCAAGTGAAAAATGGCCAGATCCTACTGGCAGAGCCCTTCATGTTAGATCCGAATTTTAAGCGCGCTGCGGTGCTGCTCTGCGAGCATGGCGAGGAAGGCAGCGTGGGGTTCATCATGAATAAGCCACTTGATATGCAGATTGATGCTCTGGTCGAATCCTTCCCGGAATTCGACTCCCGTGTTCTTTACGGTGGGCCGGTGCAGCGCGATACCATCCACTACCTGCATACGGTTGGGGATTTGCTGGAAGGCAGCCGCCCGGTCGGTAACGGTATCTACTGGGGCGGTGACTTTGAGAAACTGAAGTTTTTAGCGACTTCTCAGCTCATCGAGCCTAAAGATATCCGCTTCTTCGTTGGCTATTCTGGTTGGTCGGAAGGTCAGCTCGATGATGAAATGACCCTCGGCTCCTGGGTGGTGGCAGACATGCACGCCAACTACCTCTTCAATATGAATTCCGGCAAGGTATGGGAGCAGGCGATGTACAATAAAGGTGATGCATACACGGTCATCGCCAATATGCCGGAGTTTGTTAGCTGGAATTAGCCTCTTTTACTTACACCCGCCTTCCCTAAAAAGAATAAGCCCCCTTCGGCTGCCAAAATGGTACTGAAGGGGGCTTCGTTTTGTTTTGATGGATCTTGTTTTTCTTACGGGTTATCCGCACCGGTTGCTTCATCGGTTTCTTCTGAAGCCACCTTATTCGGTTTAGCATTGATCAGCAGTTCCATGTAGCGGTCGCGCTGCAGCCCAAACTGAGACAGCTCTGAATCCGGCAGTGGCTTAGCAGGTGGGAATTTCATATTCAGGTGGTTGACCTGCTTGCCGTCCTTCCAGAAGCGGAAGCAAACGTGAGGGCCTGTAGCCAGACCGGTAGAGCCCACATAGCCAATGACCTGCCCTTGCTTCACATGTGTGCCCACACTGATACCTTTGGCGAACTTTTGCATGTGCAGGTACTGCGTTTCGTAGGTTTTGTCGTGCTTGATCTTTACGAAGTTGCCATTGCCTTTGGTGTAGGAGGCACGGGTAACCACACCGTCACCCACCGCGTAGATAGGCGTGCCGTAAGGCGCAGCGTAGTCGGTGCCATAGTGCGGGCGGCGGCGCTTCAGGATAGGGTGGAAGCGGTTGAGGTTGTAGTAGGAGGAAATCCGGGAGTACTTCACCGGCGACTTGAGGAAGCCCCGCTTCATCGGGCGGCCTTCCAGGTCATAGTACCCTTCGTGTGCCCCATCTTCGCTCTTGTAGTAAATAGCGTGGTATTCGTTCTCGCCTGTTTTGTAGTAAGCTGCGTGGACGGCCCCGATGCCTACTTCTTCGCCATCGATAAACTCGCGGTCAAAAACGAGTTTGAACTCATCGTTTTTCTGCAGGTGGTGGAAGTCAATCGACCATTGCAGCGCGCCTTCCATTTTAGCAGCCAGCTCGTAGCTCAGCCCCTGTCCGACGATGGCGTTCCAAAGGGAAGACTCCAGCTTGCCAGCTACAGAGCCCTGCTGCGTTTCCACAACACGCTCCTTACGCTCCACCTTGTAGTCACCGGAGAGCTCGAACACCACATACTCGTAGTCGTTGGGCTCATAGACCATGTAAAGCGGCTGCTCTGCGCCCGGCTTGGAAAGAATTGTATAAGGTTTGCCTACCCGAAGGTGGCGAACATCAAAAACATCCTCCATATTGGCGACCAGCTTCTCAATCGAAGGGTAATCGAGCTGCTGACCCAGGAGGATGTCGGCTAAGAATTGTCCGGATTGAATGGTGTTTTCCTGCAATTGCAGCGTATCAATAGCAAAGCCGTACTTCATGGTAGGGACTACTGCCGGGAAAGCGCTAAGCTCCACCGGTGCTTCCGCTGAAGAAAGCGAAGCCCGCAGCCCTTTTTTGCTATTCAGTTGAGTAGCGGCATAAAAAATAGCCGTGCCCGCGAGGAGGACGGCAATTGAGATCGCTGAAATATGTATAGTGCGTTTATGCTGTCGGTAAAAGTGGTTAATCGATTCTGTTAGATCCACGATGAAGTAGGTTTGATGAATAAATGGTGTGCTGTAATTACGGCATACCAAGCCAGTATTGGGGGTGAATACGGTAAATAGCTACTAATTTTTGGGACGAGAACCATGGGATCAAAAGGTGCTGAATATTTTTTGCACCTGCAAATATAGAAGCGGCGGCAAGTTACGCCTAATATTAATTGTTAAAATTACAAAAAATGGAACTTTTTGTTCAGCTCCCCGTATAAAAACTTTTGCGCCACTTCTTTTTCTCCAACTATTTATATCCTTTTTGAACGCTTTTCTAATCATTTCTACGGAATTCCCTACCTTTGCGGGAAATTACCAAACCGGATGGCAGACCAATCGAAATACGGGCTACGGGGCGTCTCAGCAACCAAAGACGAAGTGCACGCCGCCATAAAAAACCTGGACAAAGGCTTATACCCGAACGCTTTCTGCAAAATCCTGCCTGATGTGGCAGCCGGTAGCCCGGAGCATTGCACCTTGATGCATGCCGATACCGCTGGCACCAAAGGCAGCCTCGCTTACCTCTACTGGAAAGAAACCAGCGACCTCTCCGTTTGGGAAGGTATTGCACAGGATGCGATGGTAATGAACCTTGACGACATGGGCTGTGTCGGCTGCACCAGCAATATCCTGCTCTCCTCAACGATTGGCCGGAATAAAAACCGGATTTCGGGCGATGTCATCAGCACCATCATCAACTTTACCTCCGCTTTTGTGGAGGAGATGCGCAGCCACGGCGTAGACATCCACCTCGCAGGCGGAGAAACAGCCGATGTCGGGGATATCGTACGCACCATTGATGTGGGCTATACGGCTTTCGCCCGGATGAAGCGCAGTGACCTGATTGTGAATGACATTCAGCCCGGCGATGTGATTGTTGGCCTCGCCTCCTACGGCCAGGCTACCTACGAAAAATCCTACAACGGCGGTATGGGCAGCAACGGGCTCACAAGTGCCCGCCACGATGTTTTCAGCCACCGTTATGCTTCCAAATACCCGGAAAGCTACGACCCCACACTGCCTGAAACCGTCGTCTACGTGGGCTCCAAGGGCGTGACGGATGAAGTCAGTATCGGGAACGGGCAAAAGATGACAGCCGGCAAGCTGGTCCTGTCGCCTACCCGGACCTACCTCCCCGTGATCGCTCAGCTGTTGAAGCATCTGAAGCCTTCCATACACGGCATGATCCACAATACCGGCGGAGGGCTGTCCAAGGTGGTCAAGTTTATTAATAACGTGCGGGTCATCAAAGACAACCTGCTTCCCTTACCGCCCCTCTTTCAGATGATCCGCGAAGAGTCCGGTACCAATTGGAAGGAAATGTATCAGGTCTTCAATATGGGGCAGCGCCTGGAAGTCTATCTTCCGGAAAGCGAAGCTCAGGCGGTCGTCGATATCGCCAAACAGTTTAATATTGATGCTCAAATCATTGGGCGTGTTGAAAAGGCCGATCAGCCAACGGTAAGGGTGGAAAGCCCCTACGGTACTTTTGAATACGACCATTAATGGATAACACCAACCCCAAGATCCTCAAATGCCGAAAGATTTCAGGTAGCGGGCAAAGGCGAAAATAGAATCGAAGCGTATTTGCCGCTACTAAAACACCATCACTTTGAACAGGCATGAGAAGAGTTACTAAGCAACAGAAAGTCAAAGCTATTACAGAGATTCTGGAATCTTACTACCCTGAAGTTCCAGTCCCCCTCGATCACAAAGACCCCTACACCCTCCTGGTAGCCGTATTACTGTCGGCTCAATGTACCGATGAACGGGTTAACCGCATTACGCCCTTGTTGTTTGAACGGGCGGACAACCCCAAAGATATGGCACAGGTGCCTGTCGATGAAATCCGGGAGATTATCCGCCCCTGTGGCCTTTCTCCCCGCAAATCAGCGGCCATCAGCGAACTGTCAAATATCCTGGTAGAAAAATATGGAGGAGCGGTGCCCGAAGAGATGGAGGCGCTGGAAGCATTGCCCGGGGTAGGTCACAAAACGGCCTCCGTGGTCATGTCCCAGGCTTTCGGAGAGCCTGCCTTCCCGGTCGACACTCACATCCACCGCCTGGCTTATCGCTGGGGGCTGAGCACTGGTAAGAATGTACAGCGTACGGAATATGATCTCAAACGACTTTTTCCGAAGGAGCTATGGAACAAGCTGCACCTGCAAATCATCTTTTTCGGAAGAGAGTACTGCCCGGCAAGGGGGCACGACCCAAGGGAATGCCCGATTTGCAGTCAGTACGGCCGCAAAACCCTGTTTAAGTAAAAGTTAGCGATTGCAATAACCCGGTCATTTAGGGCATAGGGTAGTAACCAACTCCGGGCTTGGCTGTTATTGTGGAAAAAAGAGATATCATGTTCAAAAAATATTTCGGAACCACCATACAAGCCCTTCGCATATTGGCTTTATGGGAAGGCGTTTCCTTCCTGCTGATCTTGTTTTTTACTATGCCGCTTAAGTATATGGCGGGTATCCCTGAGCCCAATCTCGTGGTTGGAATGGCACATGGCTTCCTTTTTATTGGCTACATTACGATAGTGATATTGGCCCGGTCAGAATACAGGATGAGCCTGGGGCAGACTTTTTGGTCGCTGCTTGCTTCCATTGTGCCATTCGGGACCTTTGTGGCGGACAGCAGAATCTTCAAGCCCATACAGCAGCAGGTTCAGAACGGGTAGCCAAAGCCAAGGTTGAAAGCCACGATATCCCCAAGGCGCAGGTCCACGCGGTTCCCGTCCGCCCGAAAGTCCCGGAACCAGTAGTTCTGCCAGTTGGCAGAGCTGCCGGGCTCGTTGGGGAATGGGGCGGCATGCCGGAGTTTTACGCCCATGTCCAGCCGCAGAATGAAGTAGGAAAAGTCGAGCCGCAGCCCAAAGCCACCGCCTATGGCAATTTGCCGGTAGAAAGGTTCATTAGTATAGGAAACCCGCTCCCCGGATTCCTGGTCCATACAGGTATAGGTTGTGCCCCTTAGTAAAAACTGAGAACCGCAACGGTTAGGGTCCCGCCGGAGCGTCCACACATTCCCGGCATCCAGGAAAAATGCCCCGTTCATCAGCCAGAATATTTTGAACCGGTATTCCAGGTTGGCTTCCAGCTTGAAGTCGCCGGTCTGGTAGAGCCGGGTGTTATTCGCACTCCGCACCGCCAGCGTATCTTCATAAGCACCCGGGCCCAGCCCGCGTGGTGCCCATGCCCTTATGCTGTTGGGCCCTCCGGCAAAGAACTGCTTTACATAAGGTACATCGGTGGTGTACCCAAAGGGCCGGGCTACACCAATAGAGAAGCGGGCAGCAAAACTGTGGCTGGGCCGGCTTTGCCAGTACCGCCTCAGGTCAATCTGCGTACGGGCGTATTGTGAAAAATCCACGCCCTGCCCACCGCCCAAATTGAGGCGAAGGGTGTCCGGCTCAAGGGAAAAGCTATTGTAAATCGCATTGCCTGCCCAGATTTCCGCACCCGCCAGCTCCAGATTAAAGCCCAGGTAGTAAGAATTGCCCCGGCGGTTGGGCCGGGAGTTGTACACGTAGTTCATGTCCCGGAAGAGCAGGCTGACAAACAGCTGCTCTCCAAAGGAGCGCTCCAGGAAGGGGTTGAAGGCGAGCAGGGAGTCAAAGTTCGCTTCAGTCGTAGGCAGCAGATAATCAATACCCACATGGTTGAGGATAAACCGCTTGTTGGTGGCTGGTTGGTGGTCAAAGCCGTAGGTGCTTGTGAAAAGGTTGTACTGGTAAAAATCCAGGATGAGCAGATAGTTGTAGTTGGCGGATACGCGGGTGGACGCATTCTCCTGAAGCGATTGGTAAAAGCCTTCCCTGAAAAAGACCGACGATTCCTTTTTGCCCAGCCGGGCCCGGTCGAGCCGCCGCCAGATGCTCAGGTAATCAATAAACCGGGGCAGGTAGAGGTTGGTCTGCAAGCCGAGGTCCACCGTATTCCAAAACTGCCCGGCAGAAATGGCTTGGGGAGCCGGGTTGAATTCCACACCGGCGTTGAAGTCCGTGATCAGGAGCTCCGCCCCTCCAAATACATTCCGGTGGCGCAGCGATGGGCTGACCGTAGTGCCGATAAGGTTGCCAATGCCCGTAGCACTCCGGCTGGCGTAGTTGAACTCCAGGTCGGCACCTACTTCCAGGCGCTTGTTTTGCGTCAGTTCAATGCGGATGTCCAACCGGTCCGGATAGAGCGAATCAATGTTTTGCTTGATCCGGACGAAACGGAATACCCCCAGGCTGTTGAGCTGTTTGTTGGTCAGGTCATAATCGTCCTGACGATAGAGTTTGCCCTGCTTCAGGTAGATGGATTCCACAACAGTGCCCGGGTCTACCCGAAAGTAAGGGTGGGAAGTGCGCAGGTGAATGTTGTTGATCAGGGTATCCATTAGGGTGGAGTCGCCCTGTCCGGGGATGTAGTCGAGAAAGACGCTGATATCGTCAATATGATATTGCTGATGCACCGTATCTTCTGCGGGGGGCAGGACTTCCAGCCGGAGCGCTGCCCGTTGCCCTTCCACCGTGGTATCTGCATCAAGGGGCGCAAAGTAATTGCTGAAAAAGTAGGCATAACCGTGATTGCGCAGGTAGCTGGTAATGCGCTTCCGTTCCTGATCGTACAGTTGCCCGTCAATTGCAGACCCCGGCTTCAGGTAGCTGCGGGGGGCTATGGAGCGCAGGATGCTGTCCACCGTGGGGTCTTTACAGGCAAACACAATAGTATCTACCCGGTACTGCTCATTGGGGGTGACGTGGTAGGTAATGTACATTTTTTTGCGCCTGACCAGTGGGTCAGAATAGACCTCGGCATCGAAATAGCCCTTGTACTGCAGGTAGTACCGCATAGATTGTTCGGTGGCTTCACGCAGGGATGGATCGTAAATCGCCGGGGGCTCGCCGATCACCCGCCGCAGCAGCCGGTCAAACTTGGTCGTATCGCCGGGCCCGTTGGTGACGAAGTAAAACCACTCCCGCGGCATGAAAAAGAACCGGTTGTTTTTGGTCTGCTTGTACAAGGTGGACAGCTCGTACTTCATATTGCGCTCCCGTTCCAGCTTGTCATCCGCATGCAGCTTGATGCTGTTGCCGCGCAGCAGGTATTCATCCGCCGCCAGGTACCTGGAGGAGTTGCAGGATGAAAAAAACAGCAGTGCCAGAACGGCACCGATTAAGTATATTGTGCTTTCACTGCTACGCATGGGCATTTTGATCAACAGCCAAAAAACGTTATGCCGGTTTCTAAAAATACGATCAAATATATACAATCACTCCGCCAGAAGAAGTTCAGGCAAAAGTATGATAAATTCGTTGTAGAGGGCGATAAGATGGTCCGCGAACTGCTGGAACACCGCTCTGAATGGGTGGAAACCCTCTTTGCGCTGCCCAATTGGATGGAACATTTGCCCCCGCAGCAGTGGCCGCCCGCCCTGCAAGCCATCACCGTCTCTGAAAATGAACTCAGTCGCCTTTCCCTGCTCAAAACACCGAATCAGGCGCTGGCGCTCGTGCGGCAGCCTCAGTATGAGCTGAATGCTGATGCCCTCAACGGTCAGTTAGCCCTGTTTCTTGATGACCTACAGGACCCCGGGAATATGGGCACACTTTTGCGCCTGGCCGATTGGTTTGGTATTTCAACGGTGATTTGTTCGCCGAATTGTGTGGAGGTCTTCAACCCCAAAGTCATACAAGCATCCATGGGGGCATTTTTGCGGGTCTCCACCATCGTCGCAGACTTTGGAGCCGTTCTGAACGCCGCACCCGACCTAACGATCTTCGGCGCGGATATGGAAGGGGGAAATATTTTTCAGGCCGATCTGCCCAAAACCGGCGTCCTGGTCATCGGTAATGAAGGCGCAGGCATCACTCCGGCAGTGATGGAAAAGGTGACGCACCGGGTGTCTATCCCCAGAGGAAAGGGCGGTGGCGCAGAGTCGCTCAATGCGGCGGTGGCAGCGGGGATTATTATTGGTGTGCTGCTGAATTAGGCGGGGGCGGCTGGGAAAGGCTAAGCCGGCGGCTGAGGTTCAGGATAAGGTTGAGCAGACCAGGGGAGGGCCTTCATAGGGAACGACCGCTTTGCGATCGACTCGGGGTGCTGCCGGATAGCATGCTATCCACCCTCTGAAGCCACTGCTTGGTACTCAACCTCAACCTGATCCTTAACCTGCTCCAACGCACCTCCAAAAAAAGCCATCCAGGCAATACCCGAATGGCTTTTATCCAGACTAAATTACAGCCTGCTTACAGGAGTTTTTTCAATTCCGCTTCGATTTGTTCCGCACCACGGACGCTGGTAGAAACAATCCGGCCCTCCTTGTCAATCATGAAGGCACGCGGGATGCTGCGCACATCGTAGAGGGCGGCAGCATCAGACTCCCACTTTTTCAGGTCGCTCACATGGTACTCCCACTTCAGGTTGTCCTGTTCGATGGCTTGCACCCAGCGTTGCTTCTGGTTTTGCAGGTAGGTTTCGGCCTCCATTTCGGAATTCAGGCGGCTGCGGGTACGGGAATCCAGCCCGTCCAGAGAAACGCTAAAGACCGTAAAGCCCTGATCCTTGTACTTGTCGTAAACGGCCACCACATTTGGGTTTTCCCGGCGGCACGGGCCACACCAGCTTGCCCAAAAGTCGAGCAGGACGATCTGCCCGCGAAGGTCGGACAACGCATATTCTTTCCCGTCCGGGCTCTTCATTTTGATGTCCGGCGCCATTTGGCCCACCTGAATCAGTTCCTGTGCCTGCTGCTGCATGTACTGACGCTCCACGGCGGTGAGGAAAGCACCGTAGTTGGCACCCATCTCCGAGTTGGGGATGGCTTCATTGAGGCGGCGGAGGGCATTCTTTTGGGTATCCAGAAACTGCCCGTTGGAGCCCAGCGAGCGGTAAGCGACAAAAGCGCCCAGCACCGGGTTGGAAACGGAATCGACGAAATTCTCAATATCCGAAGCCTGATACTCCCGCTTGAAGAGGCTGTTCATGGTATGCGCCAGGATTTTGGAATCCGGAGCCCCCTCAATATCGAAGTTAAAGGTTTGGATATCGTTGAGGTCGCCCTTGAGCGTGACCTGCTTTTCGCTCCCGTCAAAGACGAGGTTGAAATTCTTGGCACCAATGCGCATTTGGTAAACCCCCGCCTCAATGCCTTCCGGGAATTCCATTTTGAACTGCCCGTTGGCATCCATATCCGCTTTCGCTAAAACATTACTTGCTTTGCCGATCTTCACCTGATCGAGGTAGACCTGCATATTCGCTGCATTCTCAATCTGCCCGTCGATAACGGTACCTTTGACCTCAGGGGCACACTGCCAGACGGCCAGGGACAGGAGGGTTGCCATTAGGGTAATTCCAATATTCTTCATGCTCGGTACGAGTATTTTGATTCGGTAATAATTACTAGCTTGCGTTGAGGCTTTAGGCTGATTTTCAACGCCACAAAGATAAAAATAGTATGGAAAATTGGGATTATGGGCGGATAAATCGGTGGGGTGGGGGGCTGCTCGTGTCATCCGGCTGAAATCCAAATGAACGCTAACCACCATAATGATAATGGCATTGAAGAATGGTGCACCTTTGGTCTGGTTTTTTTTTGTTCAGTCTCTATTTGGCTTTCAAGTCATAAGCAGAGCGGGCTTGAAACGTTCCCTTTTCGCTGACCAGAAACCAATTAATGCCTGAAAGTGTAAGAGCCACAATGTTTTTTTTGAAAAAAACACTCAAAAATTTTGGAATCTCGCGGGGGGGGGGGTAAATTTACCATTGTTAGTAAACTACATAGAGTTACAGAAGCAACTAAGACTTCTGTCTCCTGTATGCACAACGCATATTCGCGCAAGCGCTTAATCATCTATTGCACATTTTTATCTGGGGAACAAAATCGGTAAAGGGTATGGCTTCTGTCGTCAGCATGGTTTACTATGTCTGATAAATGTCTGCTCGTTCAATAAGAGATAGGATTACCTGTTCGCGGGTATAAAGCTTATCCTTTTGGCTGATGCATTTAGAAGCTGTCTTGATGGTTAGATTGGTTTGGAATAAAGCATCAATAGCGTGCCTCTGGGTACGGTATTTGTTTGATCCGTTGATGCCCTACTTTGAACCTTTCTGCCAGGGTTAGCCGTTCAGGTCTAGGGTAAGATTTCTATGCCTGGAACCTTAATAATTCGGTTCTTACATGGATAGATGTGTACCAATGTTAGGGTTGTCAGATGGTGAATTAGATTAGCATTATTTGTACGGTAATCCCGGCACAAAGATTAAGTATAAGGTTCAGAAACGGTCTTCCGTAAGGACTGAACTGTTAATGCGTCCCTGTATGCACAAGTTGGTGCATACCTGACATAATATGGGCGTAAACCAAGTTGTCGCAGCTGACGTGGATTTTTTTAGGTAAATCTTTCGATCGATAAGTGCGACCCCGCTGGGGTCGATTCCAAGATCTAAGCTTGTTTTTACTGATGTACGACCCCCAATAGGGGTCGAATATTAATGCGAATCAAGAGCAAACTAAAACGTAGAAGCAAGTTGATTAAGTTTGTGGAATGCGACTTCTACAACTTATCGAGCTATACTTCTACGTGTGCGAAATATACGAACAAAAACTACAATGGTACTGTATGCGGCACACAAAAAACCAGTCACCGCCTAAGTTTACAGACTCTGAGCTTTTATGCAGCTACCTTTTTAGCCTTGCCTACGAGCGCAAAACAAGGGTTAAGGACGCCTATGAGTATATAAAACACCATTGGGCTGACTGTTTTCCGGAGCTTCCAAGTTACCAGGCTTATAACGCCCGGCTTAACCGCCTAGCTAGTGCATTGCCTCATTTGGTAGCCCATTTAGCTGCCCGTTATTCTTTTGCCTGCACAAAAGGCAGGGCTTCTTTTTTGCTTACTGACTCCATGCCTATCATAACGTGTAGTGGCAAAAGGGCTGGCAAGGTAGCCAGAGAGCTATGCGACAAAGGCTATAATTCGACCAAAAAGATGCACTACTTCGGTGTTAAGCTGCACGGGCTTGGTTTTTCACGCTCTGGTGCTCTACCTGTAATAGAGTCTATGCAAATTGGGCCGGCTTCAGAACATGACTTACAAGCACAGCGGCAGTTGTTGGAACAGTATGCCCATTTCCCAATTTTTGGGGACAAAGCCTTTAACGACAGCGAACTGGAGCTAATTTGCCAAGACCAGGGCGGAGAGTTGATGTGCCCAGTCAAATATAAGCGAGGGCAACCTCAGCAAGACAGGCAGCGCCACAAGGCGGCTGACGACCTTTATTCAAAAGCTGTTTCTAAGATTCGGCAGCCTATTGAATCCTTTTTTAATTGGCTTATCGAACATACTGATATTCAGAGAGCTAGCAAAGTTCGGTCATTGTCAGGGCTTATCGTCCACATCTTCGGCCGTATCGCAGCAGCTCTAATTTTGATAACTCAGCTAAATTGACATTTAGCTCTTGATTTGCATAAAGCATATGTTTTACCTTTAAATCTAGGAATAATGGCTAATAAACAATCAGTATCTCCGTTTCAGGCAAGCTTATTAGAATCCAGCATGATGGAAAGTTATTATGTGGATCATGCTAATATGTATGAATTAGAAAAGGATACTATTGCTGATGCTGTTGAAAAAGTATGGATTACCTATTGTTTAGCTGCGTTTCAAACATACGTCTGGAGAAGAGATAATGATCCAAAATCAGAGGTAGACAAAGACACTGAGGATCATCCTGGCTTTAAATATTCAGGTTTAAATCTAGGCATAACTAGAGGTGACTCCTCCCTTGATAGCTTAGCTGTAGGTGGGGAGGATAGTTACATTCCTTTTGAAACATTAAGGGATTATGGTTCAAGTGGAGCGGTTAACTTTGACTTATCAGAATATACTGGCAGAAGTATTGCTCACGAAATCGGGCATCAATTTGGGTTAGGTCATTCTGGGAATTCGAGTCTAATGAATGCTTCTTTGAATGATACCAACAACGATGGTGAATTCTCTTCTAAACATATCAACTTAATCAGAAGCCGGAAAAATAGCCCTGGTACCCGGCCAAATTAAAAAAAAATGACTTTGTACTATCTTGTTGGTTTTTGTGTTTTAAATTTAAATTGTTCAATTATGAATTTGGCTCGCATTCTTTTTGCAATATCATTTTGTTGCACAATAATTATTGGATTTGGTCAAGATGGCATCAAAATTGAATTAGAGTTACCTGAAGAGGTAGGTTATCTGGAAAACCTCCATTTGAAATATAGCTTTTCTTATACAGGGGTCGAACCAATTAGCATAAATAATCCTGTGTATAATTGGGAATTGTTTATTAAGGATGAGACATCTTCAGATGAATACTTGATCTTTACAGGTAACAATTATAAAACTTCTGATGAGGGAGCCAACACAGGTATTAGTAAGTATAGCAATGGATATATTTATAGCGATGTTTTCGAGGCAGATTTGCTAGGTGTCTTCAATAAAACCGGTTTAGACATTTGCCCACAAAATGATAGGTTTACTTTAGAACCAGGTAATTATATTTTGAAACTAGTTTATTATCCTTCGGAAGATGAGAGCGAAGCCATCATTAGACAAGAGGAATTAATCGTCATAGACTATAAAGAGAGTAAGGAAAAGGAAGCTGCTGCATGGTTGGAGCGATTACCTCATCCTTTGTTTCTTACCAAAAGACAATTATCTGCATGTCGATTCTGCGATTATGAAGCTATTCTTCTAGCTGAAAGTTTTATCAAACGGTTCCCAAATTCGCGTTTTGTAGCATATGCACATTGGCTTATTGCTTTCAATACGGGAGCAATATACCGTAAACTTAGAATCGCTATAGATAAGACTAATAAAGATAAAATAAAATACCATAGCGAACAAGCAATAAAGAAAGAAAAAGGCTTCTCACGAGAGCTTATGGTGACGAAGGTTTCTATTCTTTGAAAAACGATAATTATGTACAGGAGGAATTTTGTCATACTGTTAATACTGTTACCATTTGCCACAATTGCACAAAAACTAGTTGTTAAGCTTGAATTACCTGAAGAGATAGGGTATTTAGAGCCAATAAATTTGAAATATTCCTTTTTGTACAAAGGAGAGGAAGCTATCAATATAAACAGTCCTTACTACAGTTGGGATGTGTATATCAGGCGAGAAGATCACGATGCGGAATGTTTGATTTATTCGGGGGGGAACCTTCTTATTGGTGGGCAAACCATTTCTTACGTGAATTGTGAGCCAGGTTTATCTTTTACGCACATATTTGAAGCAGACTTGGTGCATTGTGATTTCAAAAAATCAGGGTTAGACGTTTGCCCCCCAAATGAAGGATTTACCCTAAAACCAGGGAAATATGTATTGAAGTTGGTTTACTACCCCTTACAAGAAAAAGAACAAGCAATTGTCAAAGAAGAGGGGTTGATAGTTGTAGACTATAAGGAAAGCAAGGAAAAAGAAGCTGCAGCATGGCTGGAAAGCTTATTTCATCCATTGTTTCTGTATGAGAATGGATTGCCAGGTTGTCGCTATTGCGATGATCAGGCAATTGCCTTGGCAGAAGAGTTTATTCGGCGTTTTCCTGAGTCGCGCTTTGCTGCTGATGCCCACCTTAGAATAGCGGCTAAAACGGAAACATTCCATAGGCGATATGATATAGAATACAGCAAAGAGGATTACGATGAAATCATCTACCACTACGAGCAAGCGGAAGCTAAGAAGACTGGAATCATGAAAGAAGTAATGATAGAAAGAGTCTCTGAAAAACTACGAAAGCTCAAGTTTTTACGTAAGCGCGACTACTAAACCACCAAAATAATCCACCATGCCAATCTCTAACGCCAACCTCGTTTTTATTTTTATTTTGCTATTATCTGGCAGTACACTTAGGGCTCAGATTAACGTGTCGTCTAGTGATATCTGCGTCTGTGATGGGGCTCCACAGCAGCCATTTTCTGTTGCGGCAGAAGGAAGTGCGGGCCCGTTTTTTTTCATTTGGTCAGGGCCTGATGGTTACGCTTCCACCTTTAAAGAGCCATCTGATATTACAGCACCTGGACCTTATGAGCTGAAGGTGTATAATGCCTTTGGCTGTTCATTTTCCTATCAGTTCCTATTGGAGGCCTGCCCCGGCCCCACCTTCCAATTCGATATCGCCCCCCCTTCTGATTGCGGAGTAGACGACGGCCATATAAATCTTACCCTTACCGGGGGCACACCACCATTCACCTATCAATGGTATGTCAATGGCAGCCCTTCTGTGACTTCGGAGGATTTTGAGGATGCGGAAGAAGGGCAGGCTTACAGCGTAGAGGTCACGGATGGAAATGGTTGTGTGCATTTCGCGGAAACACCCGAGGTAGAACAGTTGCCGCCGCTTTCTTTAGAACTGTCATCGGTGTCAGGCGCCTGTCCAGGGCTGAGCAATGGTGCTGTTGAGGTAGCCGCCAATGGCGGTGCGCCACCCTATCAGTTTCAGTGAAGCAATGGGGCAAACACCACAGTAGGAGAATTGGAGGGACTGCTGGCAGGCAGCTATTCGGTGGCTGATACCGATGGCGTTACCTCACAAAAGGAAAAAGCCTTCGCGCTCCTTTGCAGAAACTCGGTTTGACCAATTGTGGCAAAATCCCGCCTTGCCGTATCGCCACGGAAATACTACCTTTACGCTGCATTGTTGATGATGCCCTTTCGCGTAAGCGCTCCTGTATACGGGGTTAGAATTGTGCTGTGCCAAGGGGCACAAATTTGTCAAGCAAAAAACTTTACCTGAATGATTCATTTTTACTACCACACTCTCTTGTTTCAAAACCTTCGTAAAGCCCTGCTGCCCTGCCTCCTATTGCTCATCGCCCTGAGCCATGGGGTAGGGCAGGTGCCGGAGTTTAGGGTGTTTACTTATAAGGGAGGGGAATCTACACCATTCTTTGTCTCTAGTACCCAGTTGTTTTACATGGATTTGGATGCCTGCAATGAAGGACCTATTCTGACCACAACAGAAGAAATTGTTTCTGCATTAACACCTAACCAGAATACCAATATTTACGCATTTGCTAGTGGATATATGCTAGACCCTTTTATCTATCAAGAGGATCGGACGCGGATGTATATTACTGGGACCAACTGGGAAATGGGAAATATGGGTACTTACACAGCAGATTGGGGCAATGACTCCTCCATCCACGCCCTGGCATCCGGCCTGGACTCCATTGTCTACAGCGGCGGCCATGCTCTAAAGGCTTACAGCCCGATGGACGGCACGGAGTGGGATATTGGCCCGTTCCCTCCTTTTGTCGGGCAGGCCCGGAGCATGACGCTACGGGAAGGGGAGCTTTATATGACGACTACGGAAAATGACCTGGTCCGCATCAACCGCACGGCCCCGGAGCAGAGCGAGCTGCTGCACAGCTTCCCGGACAGTGTGGGGCGCATAGAGTCGATGTCGACTTACCCTTTTGCCTGCGACAGCATCGTCACCTATGCTTTTGAGCACATTGGAGATGATTTTGGCCCCTCGGTGCTGCATGTGCTGGACTTTACAGACTATTCCCTCAGCCCCGTTTGCACCATAGGTTATTTCATCACAGGCACTGCCCTGCCAGAGGAAGTCATCATGCCCCCCTGTGATCTCTACGCAGATCTGGATATTGACGACAGCAGTAGTGAGGGGCTGGACTTTGCGCCGGCGCCTTCCTGCCGTGGCCCCATCCCTTTGGCCGATACGGACCTGCAGGTGTACGGGCAAATCCCTATAGATTCTATCACGTTGCGGTTGTCCGGCGTACTGGACCCCGGTCAGGAGTACCTGCAGGGCAGCCCGGCGGCACCGGTTACCGTAGCTGGCAATGGGGGCACCGTGCTCACCCTGCAGAGCAACGGGGCAACTTTCGCATCGCTGGAGGCCGCCCTGAGCGCGCTGGCCTACTACAATGATGCCCCTGCGCCTACCTACGGGCCCCGCACGGTTGAAATCATTGTGCATGCCTCCATTTACCGGGGCAGCCCCTCTTATGTCTACCTACAGCTGGACGATGACTTCCTGGAGGTAGCTGCAGAGGTTTCCCCGGCCTGCTTTGGGCAGAGCGATGGCATGCTTGCCCTGTCCGCTTCCAATGGGGAGGCCCCTTACGCCTACGCGTGGTCGGACGGCGGCAGCGGCGCATCACGGGCGGGCCTTGCCACGGGCGCCTATGCCTACACCCTGAGCGATGCCCGGGGCTGCACCTCGGCAGATACCCTCCTAGTCCCGGAAAACGATAGCCTTTGGGCAGAGATTAATGCCGCTTCGGACTTCGTCTGCGGCGAAAACGGCCTGCTGGAAGGCAGCGCAACGGGAGGTACCGCGCCCTATACCTACGCGTGGGAGGGGGCTTTTACAGGGCCGGTGCTCGAAAACGTAGGCGCAGGCACTTATACCTTGCAGGTCGAGGACAGCCTGGGCTGCCTGGCGGCCACGGCCTATACACTCGCCGGTGCGGACACGCTTTTCACTTTTGATACGCTTACGGCCTGTGCCGGAGGCGAGCTGGCCTATGAGGGGCAGGTATACACCACAGATACCGTGCGCTGCGACAATAGCATTTCTTCATTTGGCTGTGATTCCATACACTGCACCAGCCTCGTCTTTCGGGATACCTTCCGCTTTGCCGAGGCATTCACGCTTTGCCCGGGCGATGCCCTGGAATGGCAAAACCAAACCTTCACCACCGACACCGCCCTCTGCCTCACCTACACCACCCAGTACGGCTGCGACAGCACCCACTGCCTGGAGCTGCGCTACGAGCGGCGGGAAGGGAGCCTGCAGGCGGATATCTGCCCCGATGGGGCCTACGCCTTCGGCGGGCAGCTGCTCACCGTGCCCGGCACCTACCGGGATACGATTAGTGACGGGCAGCCTTGCGACAGTGTGGTGGTGCTGGAACTGGGCCTTCATCCGGAGCCGGCTTTGTCCATCAGTCAGTCGGGCAGCCTCTGCAACGGCGGCAGCGCAACGCTTACGGGCAATGGCAGCGGCACCTTCATTTGGAGCGATGGCACCGCAGGGCCTGCACTGAGCACCACGGCCTCCGGCACCTACGCCGTCACCCTCACCGATGCCAATGGCTGCACCGCTTCCGACAGCCTGAGCCTTTCGGAAAACAGTATAGACTTCACCTTTACGTTGGGCTATCCGGGCTGCCCGGAGCCCGGTGCCGGTCAGTTGCGGGTGGACAGCATCTGGGGCGGTGCGCCGCCTTACAGCTATCAGCTCAATGATGGCCCGGTACAGCCGGGCCCGGTATTTTCCAACCTGTCTGCACAGCCTTATACGATTACGGTAGCCGATGGCAGCGGCTGCGCCCGTGCCCGTCAGGCAGCCCTGCCGGCAGCCACGCCCCTGCAGGTGAGCCTGCCCGCCGATACGAGCATCCGCCTGGGGCAGGAAGTGCGCCTGCTGGCCGCTACAAATGCCATCAGCTTTGACATCGCCTGGGACCCGCCCACGGGCTTGTCCTGCACCGATTGCCCGGTGCCCCTGGCTCAGCCGCCGGCCACCACGGCCTACACCGCCACCCTGACGGACAGCCTGGGGTGCACCGCCACCGCCCGTACCACCATTTACGTGGATGCGGCTGCGCCGGCCTACCTGCCTAATGCCTTTTCGCCCAACGGCGATGGCCGCAATGATCTGCTGACGGTCTATGCAGGCACGGGCGTCGCAGAGGTCCGCCTGATGCAGGCCTACAACCGCTGGGGCGGTCTGGTCTATGAGGGGCAAAACTTCGCTCCCGGCTCAGGAGGCTGGGACGGCGTTCATAAGGGCGAGTCTGCGCCTTCGGGCGTTTACCTTTGCCGCCTGCGCCTGCTGTTGCTGGATGGGCGGGAGGTGGAGATTGGGGGGGAGGTTTTGTTGGTGCGGTAGGGGAGGAAATGTAAAACTGCAAAACGCGAAATGCAACCCATACGGGCCTTCGGAAATGTAAAAGTGGCGAGCGGTGCCGGTCGGCTGGGCTTTTGGGAGGCGGCCGCAAAGCGGCCGTGCTTTTGGGAGGCGCAGGCTGGTGCTCGACCTTAACCTGAGCCTCAGTCTTTTCCTGGCAATCTGAGGTTGAAATTGGTCTATGGGCAGTCTGTGCGAGGATTAGGTTGAGTCCTATGCGTTGCCTTCTCAGCCCGACCGTAGACGGTCTCCTGCCTGGAGGCGAGCAGTGCCGTTGGTTCAGTCTTGGATATTGAGCAGTGCCGGTCGGTGGCTCTGCCGGGAGGCGGTCGCAAAGCGGCCGTTGCTCTTGGGTGGCGCATGCCGGTGCTCAACCTCAGCCCTTTCCTGGGCGGTGCAAGGTTGAGGCTGGTCTAAAAACGTCAAAAATCGTATCGCACGAGTCAAAATGTAGGGTTTTGAGCCTAATGGATATCCTTTCATTAACGAAGTTTTGCTACTTTTCAGAAAAGTGAAATGCAGGACTTATGGTTCGTTTATGTTTTTTGCTGCTTGCTTTGATGGCAAGGCTGCTGCCTGCGCAGCCCATTTTCTTTGATGGGTCCGTTGGTGCCGGCATTGGGCACCCTGGCCGTAACTTTGGCGTCGCTTTTGGTGATTACGATGGGGATGGGGCCGATGATATCTACATCTCCCGCCACAATGCGCCCAATCTGCTTTACCAGGCTATCGGCAACGGACAGTTTGCGGAAGTGGCTGCGGAGGCAGGCATTGCGCATGTGGGGACGACCAATGTGAGTGCCTGGGGCGATTTCGATAATGACGGGCACCTCGATCTTTACCTGGGTAACCGGGATGAACCTAATATTTTGTACCGCAATAATGGCGATGGCACCTTCACCGATATTAGCGTAAGCGCAGGGGTCAACTCCGGGCATCGCACCCGGGCGGTCCTCTGGGGAGATGTGGACCGGGATGGGTATGTCGATTTGTACGTAGCCAACCTTGCCGCGCCCAATTACTTGTACCATAATAACGGTGATGGGACCTTCACGGATATTACAGTGGCTGCCAATGCTCAGGATTTCGGTATCGCCATGGGCTCTCTGTTTTTTGACTACGATAACGACGGTGACCTCGACCTTTACCTCACCCACGATGCCAATCAGCCCAATATCCTGTACCGCAACGACGGCACCGGCCACTTCGAGGACGTCTCAGTGTCTGCCGGGGCCAATATCGCTGCTCAGGGCATGGGCGTAGATTTTGCGGACATCAACCACGATGGCTTCTTCGACCTTTACATCACCAATCTGTATGAGAACGTCCTGCTGCTCAGCGATGGGGATGGCACCTTTACGGAAATCGGCAGTCCGGCCGGAGTGGATGACCTGGGCATGGGCTGGGGGACGGTCTTCCTGGATTACGATAACGATGGCCACAGCGATATTTATGTGTCCAACGATACCTACTTCGCCCCATTCGATAATCTGCTGTACCGTAATCTGGGGAATGCGACTTTTGAAGTCGTCAGTGAAGGTACGCCCCTGTCGAGCCCGATGGCTGGCTACGGCGTCGCTACGGGTGATGTCAACTCCGATGGGAAACCAGATTTGCTGCTCGTCAATGCCGGGTCTCAGGACGGCAATCAGCTTTTTCTGAACAGCACCGAAAACGGGCACCACTTCGTCAAAGTACGCCTGCGGGGTACGGAAAGTAATGCCGCCGCTATCGGCGCGCGGGTCACGGTGGAAGCCAACGGGCAGGCGCAAATGGATGAAGTCTGCGCAGGCATGGGCTATGCCTCCCAAAACAGTTTCACCTTACACTTCGGGCTGGGGGACGCCACGCTTATCGACCGGTTGTCCATCCGCTGGCCGAATGGGGCAGTAGAAACTTATGAAGGGCTTGCGGTTGATCAGCATTACCACATTACAGAAGGGGAGGGCGTAACAACATCCGCCTTTGGTCGAAGGAAGGCTATACCTGGACTTCGGGCGTGGCCTAATCCTATACAAGATGAGTTTTGGATAGAATACGCTATGCCCAACCGGTCCGGAATATTGCAAATGCAAGTTCTCGATATTCAGGGGCGATGTATAGCCACCTTGCCATCGTCGCATACTGGCGGCTCAACCGGGCGGTTTCAGGTATCGGCATCAGGCTGGCCGGCTGGCTTATACCTTATTGTATGTTGTAGTGAAGAAGGGGTAGCGCTTAAACGGATTGTGAAACAGTAAGTGTATGGTAGTCAGCTGTAACGCCATAAAGGGACAGAAGCGCACAGAGGTCTCCCGAAATAATTGAGTACACTTAGATCGGTTTGCTTCGTATTCACGGGGAAAAGGAGCCGCAGCAATTTTTTGGTTACTGCAGCTCTTGAAAATTCCCCATAAAATTAGCTTTAGGTAGTAGTGGGCTGATAGCCCATTGGTTAAGCATAGGGGGGATTATGGAGCAGTAGTGCATGATGTACCAGTGATATGCACCGGTGTAATCCAATCTTTTTAGTAAAGCACTTTTCGCTTTTTTCGGTGTGACAAATTTACGGTCCGGGCCTTCACAGCTAAAGGAACTGAGGGGGGAGAATGGATGCAAAACGAGTGAATATTGGAGCAATGCAGGTATTACCAGTTTTTGATTTCCTGGTAGTACCTGCATTTTTAGCACCTCTGAAATCTTACCGGCTAATCATCAACCGCTTTGCATCCGGGTACCCATCAATTTTTAACCAGTAAATGCCTGCGGGCAGCCCGTCCACATCCAGTTGATGCTGCGTATCTCCATGAGGCAGTGCCCATGCCCTCACAGCCCGCCCCAGCCCGTCCATCAGGCGGGCCTGCGCCGGTGCTTCCAGCGGGGCGCCCAGCGATAAAGTAACTGACCGGTAAGCCGGATTGGGCCAAAGCGCCAGCTGCCCTGTGCCAGAAGCACCAGTAAGCTCCATGGCCGGGCTGCCCCCAAATTCGGTGCTGTTAGAAGCGCCTATGGTGCTCACCGGGCCAATAACGGCGGTAGCCGCTCCGCCAGGCGTGCTCGTGAAAGCCCCAAAGCCCACTTCCACGCACTCCTCCAGGTGGTCCTGCATCTGTGTGATCAACTGCCAGCCACTCCCGCCGGGGATGCGATAGAAAGCCTGTAGCAGGCCGTTGTGCCGCCGCATGCCCAGCGTTACCGGGGTTGCTACCGCCTGAAAGGGCGTAAAGCTCTTGCCGCCGTTCGGCTGCAGGCGGCTCTCCCAGCGCAGCAAAGGCGTCAGGTTGGTAAACAGCCCGGCCATGGGCGACCCGGCCGCGCTGCTGTTGCGCATGAATATGCCCGCATACGTACCCGGGCCCACCGACTGTACCTCCGCGCGGATGCCGGACCCTTCGCACAGCTCCTGCACTACGCCCGCCAGCTGGTCCGTATTTCCGGAAATGGGGTTGTAGCCCGGGCTGTTGAGGGTGAAATGCCCTTTGGACGGGTCGCCCGTGGCACAGGGGTCGTAAGCATAACTGCTGCTGCCCGGCACCATGCCGATATCGGCTGTGCCCCAGGGCGGCGGGATGCTCTCGCTGATGAGCACTTCCACCTGCGCCGTGCAGCTGCTGCTGTTGCCATGTATATCAGAAGCCGTCAGCTCTATACTCTGTATGCCCAGGCCGCTGCAGTCAAAAGCCGTTTGGCTGATCATCAGCGTGCTGTAGTCCAGCCCGCAGTTGTCGCTGCTGTTGGCAAAGTCCAGCACCTCGTCGGCCAGCAGCTCCCCGGTACCGTCGTAGCTCAGGGCTACTTCTACATCAAGGCAGGCCAGCTGCGGCACTTCCTCGTCCGTTACAATAAAGGTGTAGGTGAAATCCTCCGCGTTGCCATAATCATCGGTGGCAACGACTTCCAGCTCATAGGTGCCCTGAGGCACGGTGAGGTAGAGGGCATACTGCCCGGTGGCCGCATCAATCAGCACCGTTTCCAGCTGCCCGGCCGAAGGGCCGTCCTGGTTTTCCAGGGCAGCCTCTACCGTCACGCCCGAGCAGTCTTCTATGGAAAAAGCCCGCCAGATGGCTGAGTAGTGGCAATCGCCGGGATCAGTGCCCACTTCCAGCACGCCTTTGCTCGTGAGCGTGTCCCCATTGCTATCCAGCACGTGCAGGGGCGGCGCTTCAAAGTCCGGGAAGCAGGGGTCGAAGGGCGCCGGGTCGAGCGTATTGCACAGCCCGTCCTGATCGCTGTCGATATCGTAGCACAGCTGTGTGGACACCGTGTCCTGCAGCGCCTCCGGGTAATCGCAGTCCGCGGCCAGGAAGGTGTACGGGTGCGCCCCCCGGAAGGCCGTGTCCTGTGGCGTGACGCCCAGCTGCCCGGCTTCGTCCAGCTCAAAGAAGAAGGGGGAGAAATCAAGCAGCAGCGGCTCGTCCGGGCTGCCCAGCTGCCCGTTGCCGCCAAATCTGAGCGTGACAGGCAAGGTGAAGAGGGCTTCGTGGGCTGCGCTGTAGTAGCGCACCTCCATTTCCCCTTCCGGCATGGCATGGTACACGGTGGCAAAGTAGTACGCCTGCCCGTTGACCAGCTCCGGGGCCGCTGTGCCGCTCAGCTGGCCGTTGATGAAGAAAGCCAGGCGGTCGGCTTCATCGCCCAACGGCAGCCAGGGGGTATACTGCGCCCGGGCAGAGAGGTTCATGCTGAACGGCTGTTGCAAAAGAGGAGTGCTCCAGCTGGCGGGCAACTGTGGCTGGCTGCCTGCCGTAGCCAGTACAGGCGTCAGGCTGTAGTCCAGGCAGAGGCCACCATAGGCTGCCTCAAAGCCGGGCAGGCTCAGCAGCTCAAAGCCGGCCTGCGGCTCCGCGCTCTGTATTGGGATATCCTCCCACTGCGGCCCGGCGTAGGCTTCCTCAACGGTGACGCTGAGTGCTGCGGTGGCAAAGTAAGCGTTGGCTGTCTGCTCGGTGGCGCGCACTGTGACTGTGGTGGAACCAAACCAGGCGGGGTCTGTTGGGATCAGCGTCAGCTCTGCCCCGTTAAAAAAAGTCAGGACGTGCGGGTTGAAATCCGCCGACCAGGTAATACCGTCGTTGTCCTGCCGCTCCAGAAAAGGCTGCAGGCCCAGGGGCGCGAAGGGCACGCCCTGCAAGGTCTGTTGTGCCGGCAATGCCTGAAGCCCGATGGGCGCGTCACCGTCTGTGAAGACTTCAATTTCGTAGGGCGCATCAAAACTGCCGCTCACGCCCTGATGCACAAAAGCGTAGGGCTGCTGCGCGATGTAAACCGCATCGGTAGCCGCATGGTAGACCCGCACCTGCAGCTCCTCCCCTATAGCAGTATTGGAGAAAACCGTAGACAGGTGGAAGACCTGATCGCCTATGCTTACCGGCGTGCTCACGCCCCGCAGCTCCCCGCCAGCGAAGAAAGCGATGATGTCATTGGCATTCGCCGTCAGCGCTCCATCGATGACCAGGGCAGCATTGATGCTTGCCGAGTAGTCGTAGCCCCCGGGCTCCGGCGCCGCCCAGTCGGGCGGGCCTGCGGATGCCCTAAAGGCCGCCGCCATCAGCAGCGTGATCAATAAATATCGCATGGATTATATTTTGAGCCGTTGAGGGTGCCGGCCTCCGGCACCCTCAGCAGGCTTGTTAAGGCTGTAGATTCAATTTCGCAGACTGTACCGGGCCGTTGCCGTGCAGGGTAACGAAGTACAGCCCGGCCGCGAGACCATTGGGGCGCCATTCCAGCAGGTTACTACCGGCAGCAGCTTCTGTCTCGATACGTGCCACTTCCCGGCCGGTCGCATCTGTGACGACCACGATAATCTCAGCAGCAGCCGGCGCATCGAAGCTTAGGTACACCCGCTCTGTGGCCGGGTTGGGGAAGAGCTCGAAGCGGGGCGCCGTGCCGGTAAGGGCAGCAGCATCCGTCACGCTCTGCAGCGTCAGCGGCTCCGGCAGGTTGACCGTGCCCAGGATGTCGTTGGCGATGAAGACAAAGGACTCTTCCACGGCCTTGATTTCACCGTCTGTACCGTCGTAGTACTTGAAGGTGACCGTCCCGCCCTCGGCGTTGCCGTAGACGGTCATAAAGAGCAGGTAAGCATCCACCGCCTCAACGTAGATCGGCTGCGCGGTGCCGCGTACCTCACCGTTGATGAAGGCGCCGACCTCGTCCCCTTCGTGCAGCAGGTTGCCCGTTTCGGCATCCGTAACCACTGCGATCAGGTTCATGCTGTGCTCGTAACCGTGCGGGTCCACTTCCCACTGCGAAGCGCTGCGGCCTTCGATGCCGTCATTGCCCCGGAAGGCTTCCTCATTAGGCCCGTTGAAGCTCTCCGGGTAGGTGAGGGTGCCCGCCTCGCCCAGGTTGATCAGGTAGCCGTTCGGGGAGCTCATGAAGTCCAGGTTGCCCACCCAGCCTATGCCGGCAACGTACTGGGCAAAGCCAGCCTGGCTCTTGATGATATCGCCATTGAGCGGGCTGAGCGATGCCAGGGCCTGATTGACCGGCATGCCCGCCTGCGGCAGGTAGCCGATCCAGTTCCAGCCCGCGGACAAGCTCATGGGCGTAGCCGGGTCTATCGGGTTGCCCAGGATCACCAGGCTGTCGAAAGCGGTGCCGTTGTACTGGTACATCGTCAGGTGGGACAGCGCCGTCAGGGAGCCGGCCCAGACACTGCCGCCGTTGAAGTACTGGCTGAAGCTCGTCTGCCCCTTGATAGTGGCATCCTCCGGGCGCGTCAGGCTCGAAAGGGCCGCATTGATGCTCGGGTCTGGCAGCTCCAGGTTGTAGGAGATCCAGTTCCAGCCCGGGAAGATCGGGATCTTCCGCAGCAGCAGGTTGTTCGTATGGATGGCCTGCGGCACGATGGGCGAACCGATGAGGTCGTCGGCTACAAAATCGAAGCTTTCGTTTGTGCTGCCGTAGAGCAGACATTCCATAGCGTCCCAAATCTGGAAAGTCACCGTCTCCCCGACTAGGTTGTTACTGTAAACTGTCAGAAAAGCAAGATATTCTTCTACTTCCGGCACGTACTCCACGGCTGCCACGCCGCGCAGCTCGCCGCCGACAAAAGCGCCTATCAGGTCGAGTTTATCAGTCGAGATTTCCCCCTCAATATCGAGTTGAAGTGTCATCGTCATGGAATAAGCCCATTCCATAGGGTTGATTTCCCATTCTGGCTGCGGGCATACAACCTGAACATTGATATCCAGGGGTTCATCCCCTTCGGCAGTCATCATAGGCAGGATTTGCTCGTAGCTGCCAGTAACCAGGTCTGAGGGAAAAGTAAAAGTGACCGTCTCGAAGGAGCCCGGAGCTACTGTGCCGGAAAGAGGGCTGGCTTCCACCCATGCAGGCAGGTCAGTAAGTGTAAAATTAGCGGCGGCTCCCCCCTGATTGCGGATGTCGCGGGTGATTACCAGTGCATCGCCTTCCGGGATGACCTCCTTAATTTGATTGACCTCCCAGTACAAAGTGGAGCGGTTGACGAAAAACTCCCAGCTGACGGGTTCTTCCAGCAGGTTGCCAACCTGGTCTTCCACACCTTCCACAACTACGCGCAGAATCTGGTTTTCAATAAATTGGTTGGGCACATTGGGGACCACAATGATTTTATCTTCGCTACAGCTGATCACCGCATCGATAAGCTCGCCGGTTGCGGTATTGTACAAGCCGATGTTATTGTTGTTGAAAACATCTGCCTGTAGGAGCAGGTCGCAGCGAATAGGCTCATTGAAGGTGATACTGATCTCGTCTCCCGGCGAAAGGACGCCATCGGCAGGCTGAGGCAAGCCGAAGAGGCGGGGAGGGGTACGTTCTATTTTGCCTTTTACCACCTTTGAAATACCTGGGTTTTGTGCCCCGAAGCACTGAGTGACTGCCCGGGCTTCATAAAGCCCATCCTGTAGCCCTTGCGTATTCCAGGGGACGATAGTGAATACATCTCCCAGCTCTTCTTTCTCCAGCTCGGCGATGTTAATCCACGCTCCATCGCCCTGAGAGCGGCGGTACTGCACGCGGATGAGTTCCAGGTCGGGATCGCTGGTATCATATCCATTAGCAGTGATGTTGAGGATGTTCCCACTTTCCGGTGTGAGCACCCAATCTTGCAACGGGAAGCCCAAGTCCACTTCACTGCAAGGCTCCAGGAAGTATACATCGAGTTCCACTTCTTTATAAAAACGTTCGTCTACGCCTTCGCGTGGAATCCCCAGCCAGATAGCGCGCTCGAATTCACATCCGGACCGGAGTGCAATACGCAGATTCTCGTAGGTATACTCCACCGGGCCGCGCTCTACAGAAATGGTAACCGTTAGCGAACCATCGGGGGGGATTTGGTAGATCAGTTCGCTGGCATTGATTTCGACGCCATTGGCTTTTACGATAGCCCCATCGGGATTGCTTTCCGGAACGAGCTCCAAGATGTAAAACCCTGCATCCCCTGAAGGAGCAGTGTTACCAAGCGTGAGTTCAAAAATAGCAGCTTCGTTAGCTGTAACATTTGTTGCTACGAAGCTATTACTGGTAAGTTGCACCTCTTCGCGGGGCTGCGTATTGGGCTCCCAGGGGCAGGCTGACTGGCCGCTGACTACGTCAAATACAGGGGTGCCGTAAGCTGGGTCTGTTTTGATGTTGACGGTAAAGTTGTCCAGCCCATCATCATCAGTGAGTACAAAACCTGTGGTCCGCTCGGTAGAGGTAGTGCCAGAAGTAGTGGAAGTGGTTTCTGTAGACCAGGACATCGCCAGCCCTGCTACCACACCAATACCATTAACATTGACACCAAACTCTGATGAGAATCCGTTGCTGAAATCCTGCGTCCAGGAATGGGTAATGGTTTTGGTTACTTCGGATGTTTGTGATTCTTCGTAAACTACTCCGGCATCAAAAGTGATATTACGGTCGAATATGGCTTCCTCCTTGAGTTGAGTATTCAGGTCAATGATCCCCTGCCATCGTTCAGCGCTCACTGTATCGCCAATATTTAGTAAGCTGGGGATGACGAGGTCTGTAATTTGCCGCTCAGAGTAAATAAATGTTGTGGCAAACCCTTCCGGAAAGATGTAGAGCCCTTTATCAAGCAGATAGCTGCAGGAGGCCGTATCGTAGAGGAGCTCATCCGTAATGCCATAAATAAAGTTCATAGCGCCACCGACATATACGTCTCCGCCCATATCGCTGCCTACAATAAATTCATTGTCATCTGTGGCAATATTCTTCGTTATCGTCAGGCAGGTTTCCATTTCGTTGGAAGTGTAGGAGGTGGTACTCGCCTCCAGCTGATACCCCAGATCTGCAGTGACATCTACCTGCAGGGAGGTGGCGAAAAACGGAGTCCCCATCTCTGTCTCGATATCAGGGCCCAGGGATACAGTCACGCCTGCCTCCGTATTCATGGTACTGGCTGCTTCAAAACTCCAGTTTTGGCAGGTGGTCTCTCCGGTTTCCAGATAAGAATAGCTGCCATCGCCCGGCGGGTCTCTCAAAATGATGGTCGGTAGTTCAGGCGCGGTGGAAGTGAATGTTGTTTCCCGTGGCCGCCTGCCCAGTACAACAGCACTCTGGGCTTTGGTATCCTGTTCGTCGTGTGCCTCGGCAGTTACCTGAAGGGTTTTGAGAAAGGGCGGCACAATATTAGGCGCATCAGCCCGGAACCGGTGTACAAGGCTCCCTTCCGTCATGAGAGTGTCGAACTGGGCAAGGTTGGCAATTTCATTGTTGATGGTAATCAGAGCGGTGTCGAGGTAGCATACGCCCCCATCGTAAGCCTCAAACACCCGTATGGTGGTTTTGGCGGTTTGCAGCTGATTGAGCATGGGGTCGCCGCAGGAGTTGGTGTCCAGTTGTGTCATTTCTACCTGTGGGGGCGCCAGATAGATGAAATCAACGGTATCGCTTTTCATACGCAAATCAAGTGTGCGCCCGCCCTGATTCTGAAAGTAATCATAGATAACCGGATTGGAATGCTCAATCACAGCTATGGTGAGGGAGTCCGGGGGTACATTGGAGAAGGTGAATTTTCCATTCGGGTTTTCCAGGCGCTGGGTCTCTTCGTAGCAGCCATCGAGGGTAGACAGTTTAACGCGGACGATGCTGCCATCGGGAATGATAGACCGGCGGCATTTGCCTCCTGCTAATTGCCCTGTGACCGTTCGCTTGGTCTGATCCTGGAAAAGTATACCGGATACCGGCACATTCAGGTTTTCCAGTTCCCAGAAGGCTGGGAAAAAGGTGTGGTCTTCAAATACCGGAGTAAGCACCACATCCGCACCGGGCTCGAAGTCTGCCACGAATTTGCCATTTTCATCTGTCAGAATTTTGGGTACATTCGACTGTCCGTTAACGAGGATCTCAATGCCTTCAGGAAAACAGGTGGTACCCTCATAACGAACAAAGCCACTAACAGGAATAGTACTTTGGTCCACGAAGTCAATCTCGTCCACGCTTGTATTACTGGGGTTGAGAGTAACAAGGCGGCTGGCAGGGGTGAATTCATGCGCAATGGTCTCCATAATGGAAGAAACGGTAGACCAGGTAGCACCAAAAAGGGTGCCTTGCCCTGTAAATGCAGGCCCGGTGTCTTCCAGCTGCATGCCTTCGCCTTCGTTGAGCCCAAACATTGACTTCAGGAAGAGGTTATTCACATCTGTGCCGATATTGGCATACTCCTGTATTTGCGGAAGCGTAAGGGTGGAGTCGAAGAAAACTACTTCGTCGATCAGGCCGGTAAAAAAACTCCGGTGGCTACTGGCCCCATCGGCTTTGGCGCCGATCTTCCAGGGCAGCCCTGCCCAATCGGTGGCCACGCCGCTGAAACTGTGGGTACCCATTAGGTTGCCGTTTTTGTAGACTTCTGTGGACAGTATGCTGCCGTCTTGTATGAGGTTGACGGCGATGTGATGGAAGCCCATTTCCAGCGGGCCGAAAGCGTGGGAAGTTTCGTTGAGCACAAGCTCAAGCTGCCCTGCATTGAGACAGAGGGCAAACAGGTTGTTGCCGCCTGCATCTGCTTTGCTAAGTACCGCCTGATTGCCGCTGAAGTCGAAAGCCTTAACCGTTGTGGTAATGGCAGAAGTGTCTTTGAGGTCAAAATCTGTCAGGTCAGCATAACTGCCATTGACGCCATTGAATTCGAGGGACTGATTCAGATAGAAGCTTTTGGAAGGACGGGCCGTAAACGTTTGCCCGCTGCCGTAGTTGATCCCGGCAATTTCGTAAAAACCGCTCTCATCTGTGATCCCGGAATTGACCACTTCCGGGCGGTCATCCGACCATTCTGCACCGCAAAAGTAAAAGCGGGCTTTCAGTGCGCTCTGATCAAATGCTTTGGCCCCAACGCCCTCATCAAATTTCCAGTAGCCGGTTAACCCTGGCGCATTGCCTTGCACCGTGCGGTTCATGAACATTTGGATCTCCGTTTGAGCCAGTTGCCGGTCGAAGAAGCGCACCTCGTCAATACGCCCGTTAAAAAAACCAGTATCATCGGCCTTTTTACCCAGGAACAGCGGGATGCTATCCGCCTGTATAGTACCTACGGCCGTTTCGATCAGTTCTCCATCCACATAAAGCAGCAGAGATGCGCCATTGTAGCTTGCTGCCACGTAGTGCCATTCGTCCTCGTTTTCGCTCAGGAAGGCGTAGTCCAGCTCGGTGACATCACCGGCATCCCGGCCGATGCCGAAGCGGATACCTTTACCGGAAGAGGCAGGAAGGGTGTGCAGCCACCAGTTTTTGCCGATGGTGCTGCCGAAGTCTATGATGCCTGCATTATCGTTGCCGTCCCCCAGCTTCACCCATGCAGATACCGTGAATTCGTCACGGGGGAAAGCCGGGTTGTATTCGGCGAAAGCCATATCGTCTGCCCCGTTGAAGGCAATTGAATGTCCAAGGGTAGGCGTGAGGGTGACTATAGCTCCCGGTACCGCGTTGCCGCTGAAGGTTTCCACCTTGCCCGTTACCACGCCATTGGGATTGAGAAAGCCGAGAGAAGAACCGCGTTTCCCCTCTCCAAACGTATTGACTCCACTAACCTCATAGGTATAAAATTTTCCAGCGAGGACGTTAAAGTCCAGAAAGGAGAAGGTTTCTCCATCTACTGTAGCCAACAGGGAGCCATTGCGGTAGATTTTGTAGCTGGATGGGGCAGGGCTCAATGGGTCAGGTGCCCAATCAATTTGTACCCGGTCTTCGAGGTCGCCCTCACTAGCCATGACGGCAGGCGCGGCGGGAGGGAGCAGAAAGCGGGACCAAAAACCATAGACACCTTTGTGCGTTTGTCCGAAGTAGGTACCCACTACGGGCTGCCCAACGGTAATATTGGCCCGGTTGGCGGTATTAAAAGCATTGGTGGAGCTGCCATAGTTGAAAAAGGCACGCCCGGTGAGGAAGTCATCGTCGCTGACCGTCTCGCAATTGGGGCTGTTTTGCCCGTATGCATTGGCCAAGCTGATGATAGACAATAAGCTTACCCATAGGAGTTGCTGTAATGTATTTTTCATGAGTATGATTTAAGGTTATAGCTTGGTGGGGAGTAGAATAGCCTATCGTACCCAGATTTCTACATTGCTAATGCCATAGGATTCATCATCCGCGCTTTGGTCTACATTGGAGCTGACAATTAGCCAAAAGGTATCGGCATCAGTCTGAGCCATCATTTCTGCCCTCATGTTGTAGTCTGCCAAAGTGTTATTGGGAGGATATAAGTCGACATATCCTGTCCCTCCAAATCCTACCGCATCAACACGTCTGTGCACCCATCCTATCTGAAATTGCCCATTATCGCTGCCTTGGGCAGGAGTAGGAGAGGTCGCAAATGCAGCATACCCAAATTCAGAACGGTCTCCGCCCCAAGTCTCAAAGAAGTGATAGGTGAAAACTACTTTCACTTCACTGTGAGGTATGCCAGAGAGGTCAAATTGCTTTTTCAAAGCATGAGATCCAAAATCTGTAGGCCTCAGAATGTAGCCCTGACTAAAGGGTGTGCCAGGCGAAAACCGCTCAAAGTTGCGTGAGTCGCTTTCACGCCAGCTTCTCTGGCATACCCAGCCTTCGGTATCTTGGCTAAAGTCATCGACTTCCACCAGTCTCCAGTCGTTCTTACCATTGTACGAAATACTTTGCCCCGTGGGTAGCTCGATACCATTGCCGGCGGAGACTGTACCTTCAGCACTGATGTTTGCGGAGGTGTTGATATCAGAAGTGATGTTTTCAAAGTCTACTTCTATGCCGGTTACGGTGCCTGTGATTTCCAGGTCGCCTTCCAACTTGGTATTGCCAACGACGTGCAATCGTTGTTGGTCGTCCGGCTCAGTCGTTCCTATGCCTACCGTACCACTTGAAGGGAAGGTATTGTCCTGCCCGATCAGCGAAAGGGCGTAAGGCGCAGAAGTCAGCCGTGCCCGGGGTGTGAGCTCCGTGCCCCCGTCTACGGACACGCCGAGGAAGTAGGGCTGATCGAAAGGAGCATCAAGCGGTTCGGCTTCCCCCAATACCACACTGTAAACACCACCAATGACCTCCACGGCGTCCTGAGTTTCTTCCCAGATGGGGGTGCCGCCGGCATCGGTTTCGTATAATCGGAAGGTAAGGCTGTAGTTGCCGTCGTCAACGGCTGCCCCGAAGGAACGTTGGATGGTACCTTGTACACTTAGGTTGGCTTGGGCAAAAAGAGTTGCAGAAGTGGAGACGAGCAGCCCCCACAATACCAGGAAACTTAGTCTGTTCATTGGATGTGATGATTTGTTATTAGAATTAAATCAATATAAAGGCAAAGCTAGCGGAGGCGCACGGTTTATAGCGCATCTGGCAAGGTGGAAGATCGGAGCAATAAGCAGGAATAAAGGAGCAAAACCGACTGTTACTAGCTTTTCGAAGCTGTCAATTACTGCAAATAGTACGATGGTGGCTGCCCAAACCGATCTTTAAACAATTTGGAGAAATACTTGGGGTCCCGCATGCCGCAAGCCTCTGACAGTTCGGCCACAGAGCCCACCTTGCTGTCCTCGAGCAATCTACGGGCATAATCGAGCCTTACCTCCTGAATGTATTGGGAGGTGGTAAGCCCGGTGTGCTGCCGGAGTTTCCGGTTGAGGGTGTGTCGGCTCAGCCCCATTTGCGCTGCTACGAAATCTACGGAGAACTGCTGTTCGGACAGGTGCGCTTGTACGATGGTTTCAGTTTTTTCCAGCCAGGCCTGTCGGGCTGTGGCTTTTTCGGGGGCAACGGCGGTGCGGTTATCCGATAAGGTATCTTCTTCCGGCCGAGGTAGCCGCATTGTAGCGTGCCGCAGCAGGTTGCGGATTCGAGTCAGGAGCTCCTCTTCTACAAAGGGCTTAGTGAGGTAGTCATCCACACCAATGCGCAAGGCTTTCAGCCGGTCGGCCATTGCGGACCGGGCGGTCAGCATGACGACCGGGATGTGGCTGAAGGTATCGCTCTGTTTCAGGTAATACAACAGTTCGTACCCGTCCATTTCGGGCATCATGACATCTGAGAGTATAAGGTCAGGCGGAGCGGCCGACTGCTCCAGGTAGGATAGCGCTGCCCGGCCATTTGAGACCGCTTCCACTTCAAAGCGGGACGACAGAAGCTGAAGCAGGTAGTTACGCATGTCGTAGTGGTCTTCTACGATTAACACGCGATAGCTGGTCTGCGGGTCGCTGGGGGATATGAAGGCAATACTTGAATTCGTGCCAGTACTGCTACCTGAGGCGAGCGGGTTTACCGGTTCTGCTTCTACCCAGGGCAGTTGCAAAAACAACCGGCTGCCTGCCCCGGCTTCGCTCTCTGCCCATACCTTTCCGCCGAGTAGGGTAGCCAGTTCCCGGCTGAGGGCCAGGCCCAGACCGCTGCCCCCTTCCACGGCTTTGAATACCCTGGACTGATAATAGCGCTCGAAGATGTGCGGCAGGTCAGCAGCCGGTATCCCCCTGCCGGTATCATGGACTTCAAAGTGCAGCGTGTCCTCCACTTTTCGGGCAGATAGAGTGATTTGGCCTCCCCCGGGTGTGAATTTGATTGCGTTGGCAAGATAGTTGTACAGGATCGTTTCTGTCTTTTGCGCATCCAGTTGCAGGCAAAGAGACTCTGCTAAGCCATAGTCCAGCTCCAGCCTGATCGCTTCCCGGCTGGCGTGCAGCTCGAAATTGCTTGTCAGTTGCTTTAGCAGCGGCAGCAAAGGAGTGGCTGCGTGCCGGACTTCGAGCGTGGTGGATTCCAGCCGCGCCAGATCCATGATGTCATTGACCAGTCGCAGCATTTTACGGCTTTGCTGATGAGCAAGCTCAATGAGCGGCCGCAGAGCGGGGCGGTTTTCCTTTTCCAATAATTGAGACAGCGGGCTGAGGATAAGCGTAAGCGGAGTGCGTAACTCGTGGGAAAGGTTGGCGAAAAAGCGGGATTTGAGTTCATCTAACTGCCGTAGCTCGGCCGCCTGTTCCCGGATGAGCTCCCGGTCTCTGGCGATCGTTTCCGTACGTTTTTTGACTTCTGCTTCCAGTTCCTGATTGCGGCGGTCGAGTGCCCGGGTGCGCAGGTAAAGGACAAGCAGCCCGATGGCCACTACCAGCAGGAAAAACCACCAGCGCAGGTAGAAAGGCCGCTCCACTAAGATGGGTACTTCCAGCGTTTCAGTAGTCGGTAGGCCATTCTCCAGTATGGCTTGCACCAGTAATGTTTGTCGCCCGTAGGGCATCCGCCCCAGGGTAATCGTTTGATCAGCAACAGTTTCCCAGGATTCTCCTTCCCTTTTGAGCTTATAGCGGTATACGGTCCCCGGGCCGAGCCGGACATCTTCCATGCCCAGTATAAGCGTCAAAAAGCGGTCTTGAGAATGGAATACGATCTGCTGCTTTTCCAGGAAAGCTGCTGTTACATTGACCGTCTTATTCGCAGCATCCAGATACTGAAGGATTTCCACCACCTGAGGCCGGGCTTCCACGGTAGCTGATAACTGATCTGTGAATGATTCCGGGTGAAAGTAGGTCACGCCATCCACACTGCCAAAGTACAGCGTGCCGTCTTCGTCCTGAAAGTGAGCGATACGGTTAAACTCGTTGGTATTCAAACCATCCCGGGTGGAATAAATCCGGGAATTCCCCCCCTGTGGGTCGTATTGTATGATGCCTTGTTCACTAGACAGCCAAAGTATCCCATCTGCATCTGCATAGACGCTATGCAATACCAGGCTTTTTTCACCTTTGAAAAAAATGGACTCTGACTCATTGGTACTGCGGTCCCAGCGGACCAGCCCCTGTTCTGCCGTTGCCAGCCAGAAAACATTAGCGCTTTCATCGTGGTATACATGCCGTACATCCCGGGCATGCAGCTTAAACCGGCCCTCTTCGTTGGGTGCATAACGCTGTATGGCTCCGGAATAAGGGTTGAGCAGGTATAGCCCGGCCGTACTGCATAACCAAACGCTGTCAGGATGTGCTTCGTAGAAATGGTAGACGGTAGCGTTATCCAGCTCGGGGAAAGAGGAAATGCTGATTTTTTCTGTAACCCCACTTGCAGGGTCAAAACGGTAGAGCCCCAATTCACTCATCCAAAGCCGCCCCGTGGTGTCCGCGTACAGCGACCATATTTCATGTAAGGGGACATTGAAGCCTTCTACCGCCTTTGAGGCCGGGGCGTATGAATACAGACGAGTATGATTGCCTGCCCATAGCCGACCCTGCGGGTCTACAGCCGAAGACATGGAAGCAGGAAGTATCGGAGCGGGCTCACGCTTGTCTTTTTGCCTAAATGGCAAGACTCCGTCCTGACAGCTAAAATAAAGCTCTTCCCCAAACCGCAGTATATCCCGAAAGCCCGTTTGCCGCTTCAGATTTGTAAAAGCGGTATTGAAGTCGGTCTGCTGCAAATCTATCTGATACAGCCCGCTGTGGCTGCATTGCCAAATGGTTTTATCTTGCATAAGGACGCTGCGGCGCCAGGAAGTCAGGTGCTGAAGCTTCTCGTCATTGATAACCTGCAGGTGCCCATCTTCAAATAGCAGCGCAGCTTCAGCACCCTGAGCAAGCCAAAATGCATGGTAATCGGGAAGGTAAACCAGTTCGTTGAAACAAACGTAGCGGTCTACAAAACTAACCTTCTCCCTAAACTGCATGAGGTCCGTTGAATCTTTTCTGACGTATAGCTTACCTTTATGTTCCCAAACGAAAAGCAGCTTTGGTGTTTCCGGAAATGAGGTCAAAAACGCAGTCGTATCGCCTCTTTGTACTGGCATGGGCCGGATATACTTCGTATTTGGCAGCAGCGTTTGAGCTGGCTTAGACGAAGGCTTTAGCTGATCGTACCTCCGAAGCACAGTGCCGCCGTTCTCCTGCTGCTGAGTCCAGTAAAGCCCCGCTGCCTCATCTGCTGAAAGCAAGTGCTCCCCGGCGGATAGCTCCAGCAACTGCCATTTGTCCTGCCCGGGATGATAAAGGTAATAAGCTCCATTAGCCAGGAAGAAACCCAGCTGAGCCGTAGGCAAAGGGGTACAATACTGAACCTGATTCCAGTCAAATGGTGTGGCTCCCCCAGAGTACGCCTCAAAGGAGACTACTGCCTCGTCGTAAATATCAAAAACATCAATTAGCGGGGAAAACTTCTCAGAGGAGCTCATACGGTGCAACAACAGAAGCTTCCTGCCTTTGGGGATGATCTTCCAGATGGTTTCCTCTCTTAATCCATTAGACCGGTCAAACGATTTGAAGTGGTGCCCATCGAAGCGGCTCAATCCTTTATTGGTGCCTACCCAAATGATACCCCGCTCGTCTGCTGCAACGCTGTATACTGAATTGTCGGGAAGCCCGCTGCGGACGTCATAATGGCGTATAGCGGTGGAAACCTCTCTGATGGTGGATTGGGCTCCCAGAGATAAGGAGACAAACATCAAACTCAACAATCCGAATCTATAGATCAGCCTGAACAGAAAAGGTGGTGTTGATATCATGGTTATCCTATCTCGAGCCCCAAATTTACAAAAAGCATAAAGGTATCTGCAAGAGCATTCTAAAGAAGGCAAAAGGAGAAAACTTTTTATTCTCACTTTAACACCACACGCAAAGCCGTATTATTGCGTTTCAAATGGCAGCAAACGCAACCAAGCTTATGTACAGAACGCTACTCTTCCTGACGGCAGGGCTTTTGCTCGGCTTTTCCGGTCAGGCACAAAAATACAGCAACGAATTTCTCACCATCGGAGTGGGTGGCCGGGCGCATGGTATGGGCACCGCCGTTATCGCCAGTGTGGATGATGTGACCGCAGGTATGTGGAACCCCGCCGGCCTGGCTACCTTGCAACCAGATGATGGCTATCAGATTGGCGCCATGCATGCCGAGTGGTTCGCAGGTGTGTCCAATTTCGACTACCTTGGTTTTACCACGGCCCTGGCTAATGGCAACCGCATTGGGCTGTCTCTCGTGCGCTTCGGCATTGACGGTATTCCGAATACCCTCTCCCTGTACAATAGTGATGGCACCATCAATTTCGACAACGTCACGGAGTTTTCCGCTGCCGATTATGCCTTTATCCTGAGCTATGCCAAGCCCTTCAAGGTAAAAAAGGGGCAACTGCTGGGCGGAGCCAACATTAAGGTCATCCACCGGCGCATTGGGCCTTTTGCCAATTCCTGGGGCTTCGGGCTGGATGCCGGGCTGCAGTACCGCATCAAAGACTGGAACTTCGGCCTGGTCGCCAAAGACGTCACCTCCACCTTCAACGCCTGGTCCTTTAGCTTTTCAGAGGACGAACGGGAGGTGCTGGAACTCACCAACAACGAAGTGCCCATCAACAGTGTGGAAATCACCCGCCCGCAAATCCTCCTCGGTGCTGCCCGCCGCTTCCAGTTTGGGAATGTAGGACTTATGCCAGAGGCGAATTTCATCTTCACTACCGATGGCGCCCGCAATACTCTGCTCTCTGCCGACCCCATCAGCATGGATATTGCCGGGGGCGTGGAAGCGGATTATAAGGAATTTGTTTTCCTGCGGGCCGGGGTGAGCCAATTCCAGCAGATCACCAATTTTGACGGTGGCGAAAACCTGAAAGTACGCCCCAGCCTGGGTGTAGGCTTCCGGATATCCAGCCTGACGGTGGACTATGCCTACACGGATTTGGGTGCGGAGGAGAGTACTTACTCGCATATCATCTCTTTGCATTTGGCGATCCGGCCGAAGGGTAGCCGGTAGCACGCTGGCAGGGTAGGGGTATCCGTTCTTGTGGTGTACACCGTTGATTTTCAGGTATATTAGGGCGCGCTGTATCCGGTTGGGAAGTGTTAGGGTAAAGTAAAAAGTTGCAAACTCCGTTTAGGATATTTTCTCTGTCCTACTACTTTAGTATACTTTTACGATCAACCGGCAGGTACACCTTTAAACCTTATTTACCAACTAACATCATTTGTATGTGCCCTTTTAGACATGATAGGGTCGGGCAGCTATACTTGGAACGGAGAGGTTTGGGCGTAAGGCACAAACCCGATGCACGAGTATATACCGACACGAAGTCGTGTTTGGTCCCAAACTACTTCGTCGTCGGTATATCTTCAGATTCCAACCTTGTTCCGGCAAGTGTGGCTTCGCAGAGGCGGACATCAGGCAACGTAAGCCTGCCCCGCAACAGGCAGCAACTCAATAAGCATGCCATTCGGTTTTACGGGATTTTACTCCTATTGCTTGGTACGTTGCTCCTCCCTTTACAAAACACCTACGGTACCCCTTGTGCTAATCGCCCGGAATACTACGGTGAAGAGTTGGCCGATTCCACAAGGCTACAAGTTACACCGGATAACGAGCCGCGCTCCCCTGGTTGGTCCGATTTAGAAGAAGGCGATAGTGCACGAGTGCTGCGGGAATTCGACCGTGCAGAAGCAGCCTATCAGGAAGCTATAGTCAAGGCCGGACTCAGCCGGGATACGCAGTTATTGTTTAGGGCTTACATGGAACAAGGGAAAATACCTTATTTCAAAGGCGACTATCATAAAGCGGTTTCGGTATGGAAGAAAGCCCTGTCGCTTACCGGAGCAGCAGCGTTGAGCCCTTCCGCCGAAGGGCGTATCCGTGCTAATTTAGGAGCGGGGTACATTGCTATACAGTATGCTCAGTCCGCTTTTAAGCACCTGAGCCGGGCTTATGAAATTCTAAAAGACGAACCGGATGCCACTCCTTTTCAATTGGGCATTACCCGCCTGAACATAGCCGTAGCACTTCAGCATATGGAGGCTTATGACTATGCCTGGCAGATCCTTCGCGAGCTGGAGGCAGAAGCAGAAAACCCCTACCTGAAGTCCCTGGTTTATGCGAACCTGCTTGCCATAGGAGGGGCACGAGAAGAAAAAACACAGTTTTACCGCTATCTCGACTCGCTTTATGTTTATGAGGACGGACAGCTGACGGGCCATACGCTGCAAATTATTGCTGAAGGAGGCCTTGCGTTTGCTGACTGGCCGTTGGTAAGGGAGCAACTGGCTCAAATTGCTGCTGCGGCGGCGGCAGACCCTGATGTCCGCTATATCCATGCTTTGCCGGAATTCGAGGCTTACTTCACGGAGCAGGGCGTGCTCTTGCTGGATACACAACTGATCAACCGCTGTGTGGAGCGAAATACAGACCGTAAAACACCCCGGCAGCTCTATGAATTGCTGCACCTGAAGAGTGAAATTGCTGCCCGGCAAAGCGATTGGGAAAAAGCCCATAAATGGCTTCGGGAGGCTGATCAGGTGGGGGCGATTTGGCAAGACAGCCTCCGAAATTCACAGTTTGCGGATTTTGCAGAGCAATATCGCAGCAGCAGTTTGAAAAAAGAGGTCGTGTCTTTGTCGGAAGACCTACTCGATAGGACGAACGAGCTGCGCAGCAACCGGATCATTACTTTTACCCTTTGCGGGTTGTTGCTGGGGAGCCTGGGCGTTGGGTTCCTGTTTCTGTTTAATCTCCGCAAAGCCAGGAAGCTGGCTATTGAGGAAAAGGCCCTTCGGGAAGAAAGTAAACAGGTTGCTGCCCAAAAAATGGCATTGCTGGAGGACGAGCTGTCCAAAAAAGAGGAGAAGCTGCACTTTACCCTTACCCAGCAATTGCACATCCGTCAATTGTTTGAGGAGGCGGTGGCCTTTGCACAAAACTCGTCCGTGGAGCAAGATCAGGAGCGCTTCCTCAACCATCTTCAGGTGGAGCAGGAGCGTCTCCGTGCCCTCCGCCAAAGCCAAGATATGGAAACTGAGCTCAATGAGCAACTGCCGGTATTCATGGCACGGCTCAACGAGCGTGCTCAGGAGCCCCTCACGCCTTACGAAAAGGCGGTGGCTGCGCTCATCCGGTCGGGCTATACAACCAAAGATATAGCTGCTCTTCTTGATAAGTCTGTCCGGGCTATTGATAATGCCCGCTATCGGGTCCGTCAAAAGCTGGGCCTCAATCGTACCGATCATTTGCAGAGCTACCTGGAAGCGATTCGTAACCGGTAGGAGGGGATTTTTTGGTGTTCTGGTTTTCCTGGCGTTGGTACTTTAACCTTGGAAGCTTTATCCTTTATTCAGGTGTTTTGGTGTTCCTGGCTCTGCCTCTGCTAAGGCTAAGGTTGGCCCGGGGCTGCGCCCAGCCAGGGCAGGCTAAGGATGAGCCCCTCCGTGGCCCTCCGCCGGAAGCGACAGCAAGCTGTCGCCCCCAGGAAGACCAAGCTTCGCCCCTCAACCTCAACCTCAACCTCGGTCAAGCCCCCGTTCAAGACCAACCTCAACCTGCCTCCGCCCTTGCCAAGCCCCTCCAAAGTAGCAATGTATTAAATAAAAGTTTAATAAGATATTTTGAGAGTTGAGCCGTAAGTAGCTGCAAAACAAAGTGTTAAAGCATTTGAGAGTTTTAAAGCATTGTACCGCTACGCTAATATGTCGTGTTTTGCGACTGTATTCGCTTTCGACGGATATTATGTGTTAAACTCAAAAATGCACAAGCAAATATGTACTTACTTCAACCTCATTCGTACGGTCGTACGGCCGGCAAGCTCTTTATTTTATTCTTAATGCTCACCCTTGGAGCCCGGCAGGGTTTCGCGCAGTACGGTGGCGGTGCAGGTACTTCCGGCGATCCCTACCTGATATCGACCTCAGCTCACTTAGTTACCTTGTCGCAAACCAGTGCAGACTGGGATAACTATTTCCGTCAAACGGCAAATATAGACCTGAATGGGGTCGTATCCCTTAATCCTATAGGAAACCAAACAACGTCCTTTACTGGGGAATACAATGGTCAAAACTACACCATCAGCAACCTGACGATCAATCTGAGCGGCTCTGACTATCAGGGGCTCTTTGGGCGGATTGATGATGTCGGCAGTAATGGCGGTGTGGTGGAAAATCTGGTGATCGATAATTTTAGTATCACTGGGCAGAATTATGTCGCTGCCGTGGTTGGTTCTGCCTTGGGAGGCTCCGAAGTTTCCAATATAATGGTGACCAACAGCACGGTAAGTGGAAACTTTGACACCGGAGTCCTGGTCGGTGAGTGTAATGGTTGTTCTATATCCAATAGCACCGTGGATGCCAACAGTAGTATAGCAGTGCAAAACACTGGCGGCGCTGGTATAGCTGGGAAAACAGCTGGCATACTACCAGTAACCATTTCAGGTTGCACCTTTGCAGGCACAGTGAGCAGCGGCTCGGCAGTAGGGGGTATGGCTGGTGAGGTGTTTGAGAACTTAACTATAAATAACTGTACGTTTAGCGGCACCATCAATGGCTCGTATCATGCGGGTGGTATGATCGGGCGGCTGAACGGTAGTGCCACCGGTACTATAACGGATTGCGGCAGTACGGGGACGGTGGACATTACGGTGAATGACGCTGGAGGTATAATAGGAGTTGCATCGGGTACGGCAACGATCTCCACGTCCTATTTTTCAGGAACGGTAGACGCCAATAATTATGCTGGTGGACTTGTAGGTGTATTTCAATCCAATGGAAATGGCAACTCCTCCATCACCAACTGCTACGCCACCGGCTCGGTAGATGGCGGATGGTCCGGTGGTTTTATTGGGGAGGAGAAGGATGGTGGTCAGACCTCCCTTACCAATTGCTACGCCGCAGCGGTTGTTACGGGTAATTCTGATTCCAGAGATGTCGTATCCAGTGGTGGTTCGGCAACAGTGATAGCTACAGATTGTTTTTATGATTCTAATATTAATTCCCTAAATGCTCAAAGTATAACCGGAATAACCGGCAAGACCACCGCCGAGATGAAGGACTACCTTACCTTCCTTGATGCCGGCTGGGATTTAGTCAGTGAGACGACCAACGGCACCGCTAATATTTGGGATGCCGACCAATTGGGCACCGTTAACAACGGCTACATGATACTCAGCTGGCAGGACGGCTCTGACAATGTGTTGCCAACAGCCAGCTACTCCGGTGGGTTGGGTACGCAAGGTGACCCTTTTCAGATTGCAACTGCAGCTGACTTGGTTACTTTGTCAGGCAGAAACGCGGATTGGGGAAGATACTTTATTCAGACTGCTGATATTGACCTGACAGGAGAATCGGCCTCTTTTGCTCCTATAGGGAACGGAGGAGTGTCCTTTACGGGGGTTTACGATGGGAACTCACATACGATCAGCAACCTAACGATCAATCAGGGCAGCTTTAACGATCAGGGGCTCTTTGGGAGTATTAGGGATCTTTATGATAGGGGGATATTAGTGAAAGATCTGACCATAGATGGATTCGATATCACCGGACAGAATAATGTCGCTGCCGTGGTTGGTTTTGCCTGGGGAGGCTCTGAAATTGACAATATAACGGTGACCAACAGCACGGTAAGCGGAATCTTTGACACCGGAGTCCTGGTTGGTGAATGTAACGGTTGTTCTATATCCAATAGTACCGTTGATGTCAACAGTAGTATAGCAGCGCAAGAAGAAGGCGGCGCTGGTATAGCTGGGGGATTATCTAATACAGTAGTCATTTCAGATTGTACTTTTGCAGGTTCAGTGACCAGCGGATCAAGAATAGGAGGGATGGCTGGTAGATTATATGGTAACTTAACTATAAGTAACTGTACGTTTAGCGGCACCATCAATGGCTCGTCGAGTGCGGGGGGTATGATCGGGTGGCTGAGCGGCAGTGCCACCGGTACTATAACGGATTGCGGCAGTACCGGCACCATTACGCTTACAGGCAATGAAGCTGGTGGCATGGTAGGGCTCGTTAATGATAATGGCACCGTGGCTATTAGTGCATCCTACAGCTCCGCCAACATCTCAGCTAGTGCTTTTGCTGCTGGTATGATTGGGAAGGTAAATGCGAACAGCGGTGGGCCATCCAGCCTGACCAATTGCTATGCCAAGGGCATGATTAACTCGGGCTGGCCGGGTGGCCTTATTGGTGAAGAAGGGGATTCTGGCGCTACTCTGCTGACCAATTGCTATAGCGCAGCATCAATTAATAATGACGGCGCAGCAGGAGATATAGTCTCCACGGGAGGCTCTGGGTCCGTCACTGCAACTCACTGCTTCTACGATGAGGATGTCAATACTTTCACGAGCCAAAACATAAGCGGAATAAGCGGCAGGACCAGCGCCGAGATGAAGGACTACACCACCTTCACCACCGCTGGCTGGGACTTCGTCAGCGAGACCACCAATGGCATCGCTAATATATGGGACGCCGACCAATTTAGCACGTTGAATAGCGGCTATCCGCTGCTCAGCTGGCAGGATGGCACAGATGACATCTTATCGTACACCTACTCCGGTGGGGCAGGAACGCAAGGCGACCCCTATCAGATTGCAACCGCAGCCGATTTGATTGCTTTGTCAGGCATAAGCGGGGACTGGGATAAGCACTTTAGGCAGACTGCTAATATTGACTTCGGTGCAGACGAGACTGCAGTAGACTGGGATAATGATGGTAGTCCGGACGGTGACAGCCCTGCCGGTTTCTCGCCTATTGGCAATCTTGCAACCGAATTCACCGGCTCTTACGATGGAGATGGTAAGACCATTTCTAATCTATTCATCAATCGGCCGCAATCCTTTTATTTAGGGCTATTTGGGCAGGTGGGCCTTTCTGGCGAAGGAATATCAGATTTAGGATTGCTTAACGCAGATATAACGGGATTTGCATTTGTCGGTGCTATAGTTGGTAGTATTGCCTCCAGTTCGACCGGCAGCGTTAGTGGTTGTTACAGTACAGGTAGCGTTGTGGGAAGCAATAATCAGATTGGAGGATTAGTTGGCTCAGTTGGCAATAGCCTGACCTCTAGAATAGAGAATTGTTATTCCAGGTGTAGTGTGAACGGCGACACCAGGGTCGGAGGCTTGGTCGGCACAATGGAGGCTGTTAATACTACTACAGCTATATCGAATTGCTACAGCACTGGTGCTGTAACAGGAACAGGAGTTGATGTAGGAGGCTTGGTAGGCGCGAATCCAAATGGCGGCATCACCACCGACTCTTTCTGGGACACCCAGACCTCCGGCCAGGCAACAAGCGCCGGCGGCACCGGCAAGACGACTGCGGAGATGCAGGACTACACCACCTTCAACACCGCCGGCTGGGACTTTGTCTCGGAGACAGCCAATGGCTCAGCTGATGTATGGGACATGGACCAATTTGGTACTGTCAACAACGGCTACCCCCTACTGAGTTGGCAGGATGGCGCGGACAGTGATGTATTAGCTCCCTACTCCGGTGGGATGGGTACGCAAGGCGACCCTTATCAGATTGCAACCGCAGCTGATTTGATTCAATTGTCAGGCAGAAGCCAGGATTGGGACAAAGACTTTATTCAGACTGCGGATATTGACTTCGGTACAGATGAAACAGCGGTAGACTGGGATGGGGATGGTAGTGCAGATGGTATCGGTACTGCCGGTTTTTCGGGTATAGGGGAGAGCACCCAGAACGGATTCACTGGTAACTACAATGGACAAGGGCATACCATTTCGAATTTGTTTATTAATCAAGCCGGAGATGTTAGTAGTTATGGTATGTTCCGAGTCTTAGTAACAGGGGGTAGCGTGTCACAATTAGGACTGTTGAATGTTAATATTACCGCTGCTACATTAGTTGGTGCACTTGTTGGATACAACTTTGGTGGAGTGGTTTCCAGTTGTTACAGCACTGGTAGTGTAAACTCTAATGGAGTAAATAGTTCATCAACTGCTTATGTTGGGGGGCTAATCGGCATAAACACTGGCATTGTAGTCGAAAATAGTTATTCCACTTGTAGTGTCGATGCAGGGAGTAAACAAAGTGCAGGGGGGCTGATAGGTTATCTAACGGGTGGCACAATGTATAACTGTTACAGTGTAGGTTCGGTAAGTGGGGCTGGTGAGCTAGGGGGCTTTATTGGCTTTGCTCAAGGTGGCGACAGCAATGGCGGGACCAACTTCTGGGATACTGAAGCTTCTACTCGAAATAATGCCTTAGGGGGGGGGGCAGCAAGTAACGTTACCATCACCGGTAAGACAACTGCGGAGATGAAGATGACCTCCACTTTCTTGGATGCCGAGTGGAGTGAGGTTTGGTATATTGACCCCGGCACGAACGATGGCTACCCCAACTTGCAAGGCATTGGAACATTGATATTAGAAGGACCGTACAATAACGGTGCCGGCGCTGGTACGGAGATGGACCCCCACCAAATCGCAAGCATAGATGACCTGATCCACCTGTCGCAGACTTCAGCAGACTGGGGGTTGCACTTTATACAGGTCGTTGATATTGACTTCGGTGCGGATGAAACAATGGTAGACTGGAATGGTGATGGCATGGTAGATACGGATGATAGTGCCGGCTTTACCCCTATCGGAGAAGAGTCTGGTACTGATTTCACCGGCTCTTACGATGGAGATGGTAAGACCATTTCTAATCTATTCCTCATCGTGGATGAGAATACGCAAGGGTTCTTTGGTGCTCTTATTGGCGCAGAAATAAAAAATTTAGGAATACTCAACGCAAATTTAGATGTAGTATCGTCTTCTTTTATTACGGGGTTCGGTGTCCTGGCGGGCAGGGCTTCTTCATCCACCACAATAAGCAATTGTTACACTACGGGTACCGTACAGACTCAATGGAACGTAGTTGGGGGATTAGTTGGGATCAATTCTGGCTCAACAATTAGCAATTGCTACTCGAGCTGTAGCGTAACACAATCTGGAGGAGGAAATTTATGGCAATTAGGAGGCTTGGTCGGATCTAATACCACCGGCGCCACTATAGAGAACTGCTACAGTACTGGCAGTATCAATGTTCAATCTGGAACTAGTTATATCGGAGGCTTGGCCGGAGTTAATAGCAGCGCCACTATAGAGAACTGCTACAGTACTGGCAGTATCACTGGCGGAAGTAGTAATATCGGAGGCTTGACCAATAATATAAACAGCGGCACTGTCACCAACTCCTTCTGGGACACAGAAACCTCCGGCCTACTCGCAAGCGGCGGCGGCACCGGCAAGAGTACAGCGGAGATGAAGATGACCTCCACTTTCACGGATGCCGGGTGGAGCACCCCCTGGTACCTCGATGCGACAGAAAACAACGGCTACCCCAACCTTTCAGGAGTAGGGCTTCCGCTGGCAAGTTACGGCACGGACCTGACGATTGTCTCCAGTGGTGGCGGCACACAGAATACAGACTGGGCTGTAAGCGAAGGGATGCTCTATGGGTTATCTGGCGGAGCGGTGAGTGTCAATGCCAGCGATTTGAACAACCAACTGTCAACTGGCGATCTGGAGCTCTTTGGCAACGGCCTGACGGTAAGCGAAAATATCGCACCGGGCAGTGGTACGCATACCCTCACGCTTGGTTTCTCCAACGGGGTAACGGTATCTGCAGGCAAAGGTATTGACCTCGGCGGCAGCCTGGTCAATAACAGCCCGCTGACGCTGACCTCCACCTCTACCAGCTACTCCAGCCTGAAGGTACTGGGTACGATCACCGGCACCGGCAGCATCAGCTACGAGCGCTACACCAATCAGGTGGGCACGGGCAGCTCCGGGGGCAACGACCTGGTGGGCACGCCATTCACGGGTCAGACTTTCGGCCCTTTTGCCGCTGCCAATACGAATTTAGCGGCTTCCGGCAGCCTGCGGGCGTTCGGCCCCTGGGACAACACGGGCACCGGCTTTATCAACTATGATGTGACGGCCAATGCGGGCACTACGCTTACACCGGGCACCGGCTACCGGGCGGCGACTACAGATGGCTCACCCGTGACCTTCACCGGTACGGTACAGACCGGCAATGTGACGGTGAATATCACCGATGCTGCCAGTCAGTGGAACGCCGTGGCCAACCCCTACCCGGCTTATCTGAGCATGGCGGACTTCCTAAACTACGACCACGGCCAAGACGTGACCAACCAAAGCCTGATGGTAGAGACCGCTGCCGGCATCTACGGCTACGACGGCAACAGCACCGATGGCTGGACCGTCATCACGCTGGCGAATGCAAGCACGAGCCTGATGGCGCCCGGTCAGGGCTTCTTCGTAGCGGCAGACGCTGCGGATATTGATGCCTACGATCTGACGTTTACGCCGACGATGATGCGCACGGGAGACAGCGACGACTTTATCAATGGTTTCGCGCCGGTCAATACGCCGGTTTATTTCAAGCTTCAGGCCTTCACCGACAGCCGCAGCTACGGCACAAGCGTCTACTTCAACGAAGCGTCTGCTACAGGGCTGGACGTAGGGTACGATGCGGTGCTATGGGGCGATGCCATCCCGGACTTTGCGGTGTACACCCATCTGGTATCGGAAGACGAAGGGGAGCCCTTCGCCTTGCAGTCCCTGGGCTTATCCGACCTCGATGACCCGGAGCTGGCCATCCCGCTGGGCCTGGAGGCCGCCGCCGGCATCCCGCTGACGCTTGCGATTACGGAAGAGGAACTGCCTGCGGGCATAGAGGTGTACCTGCTGGACTCCCTGAACGGGGAGCGCACGCTGCTGAGCGGGCTGCCGTACACCTTCACGCCGAATGCAGCGCTGAGTGGCGCGGGCCGTTACTACCTGGTTTTCAATGCAGGCCAGGTTGTCAGCACCTCCTCAGAGACGGATGGTGGCGATTTAAGCGCGCTGGTCATCTACGCCCCACAGTACCGGGACGAGCTGGTCATTACCGGCGAGCTGCCGGGCGCAGCGCAGCTGTCGCTTTACGATGTACAGGGCCGTAAGCTGCTGGGCCGGGCACTGTCGGCGGGCACTACGCAGCAAACGGTTGCTACGGGCCATCTGCCGGGCGGCATCTACCTGGTGCGCATTGAGAGCCCGCAGGGCGTACGTGCCGAACAGCTGTTTATCCCGTAAAAGATTTCCCCAACAAGCCTTCTCCCCCCCCCGGTGCAATACGGCGCCGGGGGGATCCAACTCATATCCATCAACGAATACAAATTTAAGGTCATGAATATTGACAATAAGCATAAAGACGCTTCAGAAGCACCCTTAATCAGCCGTCAGGAGGCAATCCGGAAGCTGGGCAAATACGCAGCGGCTACTGCTGCAGGGACATTTCTGGTGCTGAGCCCGAAGCAGGCGCAGGCGAGCTCGCCGGTCCCCGACCCCGGTGGCGACCCTTTTGGCGGTAGTGGCCGGCCTGGGGATTACAGCCCTTCCACCCATGAATTTGAGACGGACCGGGGCCGCGGTGCTATATGGGGCGATGACGGTAACGCCGCCGATACTTATCGCAACCGCTCGCGGGGCAGTCAGCGCGGCGGTATTTGGGGCGGCTCGGATACGGAAAGGCGCAGCCGGTAGGAGAGGCGCTTGCCAGGTATTGGCTTGGAGGTTGGTTTTGTGGTGGTTTGGTGTTCTGGTGTAGCTTAGGCTGGGCCAGGGCAGGATGTTGGTGGGATCCTCAGGAGCCTTCCGCAGGAAGCGACAGCAAGCTGTCGCCCCCAGGAAGACCAGGCTGCGTCCCTCAACCTCAACCTCGGTTAAGCCCTCGTTGCAGACCAACCTCAACCTACCTCCGTATTGGGTAGGATACAGCAAATAAATTACGCTAATGTATTGTGTTGGGAGTATTTATACTCGGAACGGAGAGGTTTGGGCGTAATGCACAAACCCGACGCACGAGTATATGCCGACACGAAGTCATGTTTGGTCCCAAACTACTTCGTCGTCGGTATAAGAGTGTGGGAGTAAGCTCGCGTGGACCTCCCACACATTTCTCCCTGCTCCGGACCTGAATTATTATCAAAAAATACAAAGACATGCAAATGAACCTATCTCCCAAAGTGCTCAAAAAGGGCGAAGGGGAACTACTGAAAGTGCTACAGGATAACATTACGGTGAAAGTAGATGGTAGAGACACCTACGGACAGTTCACTGTGGTGGAAACCAACAATGAGGTGGACGCCGGCGTACCGCCTCACTACCACGAACGCGAAGACGAGTGTTTCTACATCATTGAGGGTGAAGCGGAGTTTACAGTAGGGGGCGAGACGTTTACTGCCAAGACGGGTGATACAGTATTCGGTCCCCGTAACGTACCGCACAGTTACCGTTTTCTGAAACCCACAAAAATGCTGGCCACTATCAGCCCTGCCGGTTTTGAGCGTATGTTTCGTGAGGTGCATAACATGGAAGACCAGTCTGATCTTGGAGCAGTGGAGCGTATTTTTAACAACTACGGCGTTTATCTGGTGAAATAAGCTCAAATGGATGAGCGCAAAAAAAAACAGCTCCGGTTTCGAATTTTCCGGCAGGTGCCCGGAATCCTTGAGGAGCTAAAGGTGCCTTTTTTATAGTGGGCAGAGTGTGGCGGTTAAAAAAAATGCCGCGCTCTGCTTTTTATTTTCCAGAGTGTCTGTGCTGTTTGGTTTTTTTCCGAGCCTTATTTTGAGTAAAATATGGACTTAACTGAAGTTTACAACGGCCCTTTTAATGCCCCATCAATGGTTTGTCCGGTTGGTAGAGATTGGCTGCTATGGTTTGAAGCCCTCAACCGATATGTCATTTTGTCCCCACCACAAAAGGCAGTACTGGATTTATACTATGCTGTGGAGGGAGATGTTGAAACCTTTCGCCAACTGCTGTTGGAAGGAGCCAACTGGCAGCAGGGGCAGGCCTTAGAGGCACAACGAAACATCAGCGCCCTTCTGCAAGAGGTTGCAACTTCACCAGGAAGCTTGCCCATTGCGCCGCCTGTTGCGTACGAGGAGGGCTCCTTTGCGGTTCGGCAGGATTTTCAGCTGGGCAACCGGCACGTACGGGTGGAAGGGCAGGAAAAGGGTGTGCTGGAGCTCCTTTGTCCCGCCCTGGCTCATCATTCTATTCCTGCAACCGGCACCGCCGATGTCGTCTTCCAATTGCAAAAAGCAGCGGGGCATCTCTATCTGTACAAAAATGGCGTGCTCCTGCAGGCCGTGCCCGAACAAGACTATCATTACATCACCGGTAAATTCCTCATGCACATCATTGTTGCGCAGCATCAGATACCGGAGGCGGGTTGGATTGGTACACTGCACGCCTCCACGGTAGTCCGTCGTGGTCAGGCGATTATGCTTACCGGGCAGTCGGGGCAGGGCAAAAGTACCCTGTCTACCCTGCTTTGCAGCACCGGCTATCAGCTGCTGGCTGATGATATTACACCACTAAGGGCGGATAACCTCGAGCTGGGGCATAACCCAAGCGCGGTTTCCGTAAAAACAGGGGCCTTTGATATCATTGGGCGCTACTTTCCCGGGTTTAGGGATTTGCCCGAAATCTACCTCAATGCTTTCAAAGGGAAAGTCAAATACCTTCCCCTGCCTGCTCCGGTTGAGCCAAGCTACCCTTGCCAGCATTTGGTGTTGGTGCAGTATCAGCCCGGTGTTAAGGCAAGGCTGCAGCCGGTAGCGCCGTCCGTAATCCTGAAAGCGCTGATCCCGGATTCCTGGATTGCTGGCGACCGGGGCCATGCAGCTGCATTTATGGAATGGCTCAGCAGCCGGCGTTATTATCAGTTGACCTACAGCCGATTGGAGGAAGTGGTACCTTTATTCAATGTGCTTACCCACTATCCATGAAAGATACACTACGGTATTACCAACTCATTGCAGCCCTGCTCGATCCGGCTAAGGACGGTGCAAGTGTCCGGAAACTCCTGGAGGTAAACTCTTTTCAGTGGGAGCGTTTCGTATATATTAGCAGCAATAACCTCGTTGTTCCGGCACTTTATCTTCAAATTCAGCGTAAAGGGCTAAAGGCATTTTTTCCGGAAGAGCTCACCGTTTATATGGAAGAGATTACCCGGGCCAACCGGGAGCGGAACCTGGCGATACTGCAGCAGATGGAGCGGCTGTCGGAGTGTTTTGCAAAAGAGGGTATTGTGCACGTTTATCTAAAAGGGGCTGCAATGATCGGGGGCAGCTATTACCAGGATAATACAGAGCGTATGCTCCGGGATATTGACGTGCTTATTGCCCCCGGAGATCAGATCAAGGCTTATCAGCTTTTAAAGGAACGAGGTTACGTAGAGGTCTTAGCTGCAGGGCTGCAGTACAAAACGCTTAGCGATTATGAGAGGGCAAAGCACCTTCCGGCTCTTCGTCACCCGCAGGAGATTGCTGCTGTTGAGTTGCACAACTATCTTCATAATACCTTTCAGCGCGAACGGCTAAAAACAGAGCGTGTTATAGATAACCGGGTGAATGGTGACATCGCTCTGCCCGCCCCAGAGGATTTGCTCCGGCATAATATTTATAACTGGCATATCAATGATTTTGGAGGGATCAAGCTGGACATACATTTCCGGTCTGCTTATGATACCCTGGTACTGCTGCATAAGGAAAAAGGGCTGCAGCCTTTGCTGCATACGGATGGTGCAACCCGGCAGTATGCTGCTTTACTAAGCCCGTTTTTTGATGGGTTTTATGCCCGATTCAACTGGCGTGTGGCCCTGATGAAAGCCAAATTACAACGCCCGCAGTTCAATCAGTTGTGGTACCGTGTGGTCTTTGGCAGCATTCGGTTTTTCCAGATTTTACCATCCCGGCTACGGCTTTTCGCGAAATCCGGCGTATACAGAAAACGGGTCCTGCAGGTCCTGCAGAAAGGAAGGTAATTTGCAGGTAAAGATTCAGGATTAACAAGCCCGCTCTTTTGCAGCGCCTTTATTATCCCTATCTTTGTTCTGATCACTGGCTGAAAAGCCGCGCTGCACGCGCGACAGGGGCACTGCACAGTCATCCTCTGCCCGGCAGCGTGTACTTCTCAGGAAGTTTGGTGGTCAACCGTACAGGCATCAAAAGTTTTGACTCTACATTTTTAACTATATTAGGGTACGACTTGGTGTGACTAGGGCGGGCCTCAGTCTCGGTTTTACCGGGACTCGCTTCGGCGACAAGGGGATTACTGAACCACACCGGCGGCCTTAACCATGTCTTATCGAGGGTCCAAAACCATCCCGGTGTTTGTGCGGTTTTTTATTGCCAAATAGAGACGGCCCTTCCAATCTTTCCGCTTTCAAGCTCAATGGCACCGCCTTCCACCTCAAGAGTAACCTGCGTAAAGGGCTCACCAGGGAAGAAAATCTCCGTCAGGTTAGTCGCACCGCTATCGGCAAAAAATTCTACCGAGGCGACATCCAGCCATATTTCCACATCCAGCTTGTTCTTATCGGACCAGCGCGGGGCGGTGGCTACACGGCCAAAACCTTCCTCAAAGCCCGTTTTCCCGGCGTTGCTGCGGTCAGCATAGAAGGTGTCGCCTTTCAGCGTAATGCGGTAAGATTCGCCCTTTGTATTTGAAAAGATCAGACCGATTTCTTCCGGCTGCTCACCGGCGGTCCAGGATAGCTGTAAATCCAGGTGCAGGGTGGGGGAGGGGGTGTCCAGGATGCCGGTGAGATCGAGCTGTCCGGAGACTGTTTGGCCCGGGATAGCCGTTTTGTCTTGTACGATAGCCTTCGCTTCTTCTACCGGTTGTGCACAGAGCAGTTGGCCCTTGGGTGTATTCCGCAAGCTCAGAGTGCGGGGCAGGGTCATAGCGCTCCGCCAGCGGTCGGTCGGTACGACGTTGGCATAGTTCCAGTTGCTCATCCAGCCGATGAAAATACGCCGCTCGTCTTCTTTGGGCACATCTGACCAGGTCACCCCGGCGTAGTTATCCCGCCCGTAGTCGATCCAGAACGGATTGCCGGATGCTGTGTCTGCCGCTACCTTTTCGGCGAAAGCCGGGTGCATGCTGAACGCCTTACCATCAAAATCGCCGAGAAAGTATTGCGTACCGGAACCCCCGTTTGGCGCGCCGGGATTGATGCTCAGCAGCATGACCCAGGTCGTGTCCCCATCCACTTGCAACGGGAAAAGATCCGGGCATTCCCAAACACCTCCGTGCCCGCCAATGCCCTGCCCAAACTCACTTTGGTAAGTCCAGTCGATCAGGTTCGGGGAGTCGTAGATCTTGATGTGGTCACCCGCTGCGAAAATCATAACCCATTTTTCTGTGTCTCCGTACCAAAAGACTTTTGGGTCACGGAAATCTGTGATACCAGGATTGGGCAGCACAGGGTTGCCTTCGTACTTGGTCCAGCTCCGCCCCTTGTCCAGGCTGTAGGCAATGCTTTGGTACTGGTAATCATGGGTTCCGGCATCTGCACCTACCGGGTCGTGGTGGGTGAAAATGGCAATCATTGGTGGCCGGCCCGGTTCGCCCAGCCCACTCGTGTTGTTCCAGTCGATAACTGCGCTGCCGGAGAAAATGTAGCCCAGGCTGTCCGGGTACAAGGCAATGGGGAGGTGCTCCCAGTGGATGAGGTCTTTGCTCACGGCGTGCCCCCAGTGCATAGGGCCCCAAACGGTGCTATCGGGGTAATGCTGATAAAACAGGTGGTACTCACCCTCGTAGTAGACCATGCCATTGGGGTCGTTCATCCACATACTGTCCGGAGAGAAGTGGAACTGCGGGCGGTGGGGCTCCTGATAGTAGGTTTCTTCGGTTCCCATGGGTGCTTGGTTTGTAGGTGTGCCGCAATGCGATAAGGCGAGCAAAAGTAGGCTGCTCAAGCCAATTTTGTATAGTAATCGGTGCATAAATTCGGGTTTAGCGGGCCATGAATAGATCAAGGTCTTTGGGCGACAGGTTGGGCGTACCGCCTTCCCGGGTGGCCACCAGAGCTCCTGCGGCGGCGGCAAATTCCAGGCAGTGCGGCAACGGTTTTTGTTGCAGGTACTGACTGAGGAAGCCCGCCAGGAACGCATCGCCACTGCCTACGGTATCTGCTACCTTCACCGGAAATACGGGCTGTTGCAAACAGGTGCCATCCGGGCCCATCCATGCGGCGCCATCGCTGCCCTTGGTTACAATTAGCCCCTTCAGTTGGTGGGCTTCGAGGATGGCCTTCATTTGAGCTTCCTCTCCGGTCTGATTGGTATACCATGCGGCGATAATGGCGAGTTCCTCCTCGTTCATTTTTACCAGGTGGGCACGGCTGAGCAGTTCCCTTAGGCGTTCGGGCGTATAGTGGGGCGGGCGTAGGTTGACATCGAATACGGCCAGAGTGGCTTGCTCCAGCAAACGCAGCAAAGTGGCACGCGTGCCTTCCCGCCGCGCAGCCAGGCTGCCAAAGACCAGGGCTTCTGCTTCGGATACCGCCTGCGCTGCCGCATCAGAAGCAGTGATGAAATCCCAGGCTACAGGCTCTACAATTTCATAGGAGGCATGCCCCTCTTCATCCAGGGTGACCTGAACGGTACTCGTGGGCTGTTCGGCATCTTCCTGCACCAGGCTGTGGTCGATCCCCTTGGTATCCAGAAAAGCTCTCAGTTCTTCGCCCAGCGCATCCTGCCCGATCCGGCTAATGAGTTGGGTCTGAAACCCGAAATTCCGCAGGTGGAAGGCAACGTTCATAGGTGCACCACCCGCTTTTTTGCCGGCAGGCAGCATATCCCAAAGTACTTCTCCAAAGCTGACAACACTCATAAAAGGTAAGGTTATTTCTTCATCAAACGTTCCTGTAGCTCTTCAAGAGAGATCCCCTTGGTTTCGGGCATCATGAAGGCTACGAATAACAATTGCAGTACCATAAGCCCGGCAAAGAGACCAAAAATAGCGAACTCTTCCATTACCCCGGTCAGATAAGGGAACGTACCGGCAATGAGGGCCGCAAAGACCCAGTGGGTGCCGCTGCCCAGGGAGTTGCCAAAGCTGCGCACTTCGTTGGGGAAAATCTCGGAGATAAACACCCAGATCACCGCCCCCTGACCAATCGCGTGGGAGGCAATGAATACAAACAGCCAAAACGGCACCGTATATCCACCGGATACGCCGCTGTAGAAAGCATACGCCACGGCGGACAACGAAATGATGTAGCCCAGGGAACCGATGTACATCAGTTTGCGACGGCCGAAACCATCAATGAGCGACATACCGATGAGGGTGAAAACGAGATTGACCGTACCAATACCTGTACTCGCCAGCAGGGCGGCACTTTCCTCCAGCCCCGCCAGCTTGAAGATACGCGGAGCATAGTAAATCACGGCATTGATGCCAGATACCTGATTGAAAAAAGCAAACAGGAATGCGAGCAAAATAGGGCGGTTGTAGATACCCGACAGGAAGGCTCTGAGCCCTCCGGCCCGGGCATTTTCGTGTGCGTGTTCGATAGAAGCCAGTTCCTGTTTCGCTGTTTCCGGATTGATGCGCTGCAGGACCTCCAGGGCCTCATCGTGCGCATCCCGTTTGACCACCAGCCAGCGCGGGCTGCGGGGTACTTTCAGGATAAGCAGCACAAAAGCCAGGGCAGGCAGGGTTTCCACACCCAGCATCAGCCGCCAGGAGCCACTGCCGATGAGCCAGTTGGAGACATAGGCGACCATAATGCCCAGCACGATATTGAATTGAAAAAAGGCGACCAGCCGGCCACGCTGCTCCTTGGGGGCCACCTCTGTGATGTACATGGGAGCCACTACAGAAGAAGCACCCACGCCCAGCCCGCCAATAAAGCGGAAAAACATGAGGCTGTAGACATCAGGGGCCAGGGCCGAGCCGGCGGCAGAAATCAGGTAAAGCACGCCAATCCAGAACAGGCTGGTTTTCCGGCCAAAGCGCTCGGCAGGCCAGCCTCCTAAAAGGGCACCGATAACCGTACCGTACAGCGCCATGGCGACCATCTGCCCGACCATAGTATTGCTAAGCCCCCATATCTTTTGGATAGCGCCTTCTGCCCCGGAAATGACGGCGGTGTCAAACCCAAATAAAAAGCCGCCAAGGGCCACGGTAAAGGACCAGAAAATAACGTTTTGGTTTTTCATACACTGCTTTGATTATAGACCCGGATAATTTTGGGAATGCAGTATAAGAAAATTTAATCGGGGTTGGATTGGGGTTGCGCCAATTTATTATTGGTTGGCTACTGTCAGGCCTAATTCTGCACCTTTATTGAGCATAAACTGATAGGCTTCGTCGTAGTTGTTGCTGACATCTCCATCCAAAATCGCCTCCCGAATCGCATTTTTGATGATGCCCACTTCCCGGGAAGGGGCAATGCCAAAGGTTTCCATAATGGTCTCTCCGGAAATAGGGGGCTGCCAGTTGCGGAGGTGGTCTTTCTCTTCCACTTCCTGCAGGCGCTCACGTACCATTTCGTAGTTTTCCAGGTAGCGCTTTACCTTTTTTGGGTTCTTGGAGGTGATGTCGGCCTCGCAGAGCTGCATAAGGTCGTCAATATCATCACCAGCTTCAAACAGCAGGCGGCGGATGGCGGAATCGGTAATGTTTTCTTTCGTCAGGCTAATGGGGCGCAGGTGCAGGCGGACCAGTTTCTGCACGTACTTCATCTTGTGGTCGAGCGGCAGGCGCAGTTTTTTGAAAATCCGGGGCACCATGCTCGCCCCCAGTGCCTCATGCCCGTGGAAGGTCCAGCCGTGCTGTGGGTGAAACCGCTTGGTGGGCGGTTTGGCGATATCGTGGAGGATGGCTGACCAGCGCAGCCAGAGTTTGTCGGTCTTGACGCAGAGGTTGTCCAAGACTTCCAGCGTGTGGTAAAAATTATCTTTGTGGGCTTTGCCGTTGCGGACTTCCACACCCTGCAGGGCGGCCATTTCGGGGAAGAATTTGTGTAGCAGACCGGTATCAAAGAGGTGCTTAAACCCAATTGAAGGCTTGTCCGCAAGGATGATTTTATTGAGCTCTGTGGTGATCCGTTCCTTGGATACGATGCTGATGCGGCTGTGGTACTGCTCAATGGCGCTAAGCGTTTCCGGGTCAATGGTAAAGCCGAGTTGGGTGGAAAACCGGATAGCGCGCATCATACGCAGGGGGTCATCAGAAAAGGTCTTGCCCGGTTCCAGCGGGGTTTTGATCAGTTTGGCTTCGAGGTGCTCCAGCCCGTTGAAGGGGTCGATTATGGAGCCGTAGTCACGCTCATTAAGGCTGACCGCCAGGGCGTTGATGGTGAAGTCGCGCCGGTTTTGATCTTCTTCCAGCGTGCCTTCCTCAACGGTGGGCTTACGGGAGTCGGACCGGTAGGATTCCTTGCGGGCACCCACGAACTCGATTTCCATATCCCGGTGCTTGAGCATAGCAGTGCCAAAACGCTTGAAGACGGTGATTCTGGGGATGGGCCGAAGACGCCCGGCAACAGCCCGTGCCAGATCTATACCACTGCCCACGCAGACGATATCCATATCCTTGGAAGGGCGGGCCAATAGTCGGTCCCGGACGTATCCGCCGACAACATAAGCCGGGAATCCCAGTTCCGTGGCAGCCTTGCTGATCAGCTCAAATATTTTCCGCTCGTGTGGCTCAATATTAAAAACCAATGGATTGCATTTTGGGGTTAGACCAGTGCTTCTTCGTTGCCGTAAACGGCTTCGATTTCATCGAGAATAGCATAGAGGTCAGCCGGGTTCTCTTCAGTAACGAGGCGTTTGCGGTACTCTTTGATGTTGCGGAAGCCCCGGAAATAATTGGTGTAATGGCGGCGCATTTCCAAAATGCCAAGCTTGACCCCTTTCCAGGAAACGGAGTGCTCAAGATGAGCTCTGGCAGCAGCCACACGCTCTTCTACTGTAGGTGGGGGCAGTAGCTCACCGGTAGCGAAGTAGTGTTTGATCTCCCGGAAAATCCAGGGATAGCCAATAGCTGCCCGGCCGATCATGATGCCATCCACGCCGTAGCGTTCCCGGTATAACTTCGCTTTTTCCGGGCTGTCGATGTCGCCATTCCCAAAAATAGGGATGTGGATACGTGGATTTTCCTTGATTTTGCCGATGAGCGACCAGTCTGCTTCGCCTTTGTACATCTGCTTGCGGGTACGCCCGTGTATGGAAAGGGCTTTGATGCCTACATCCTGCAGCCGCTCGGCAACTTCCTCAATGTATTTGGTATTGTCATCCCAACCCAGGCGGGTCTTTACTGTGACGGGCAGGCTGGTGGATTTGACGACATCATCGGTGAGTTGGACCATACGGTCAATATCCTGCAGAATGCCGGCGCCTGCCATTTTGCAGACCACCTTCTTCACGGGGCAACCGAAGTTGATATCCAGCACTTCCGGCCTGGCTTCTTCTACGATTTCCGCCGCCCGCATCATGGAATCGTGCTCTGCTCCGAAAATCTGAATGCCGATCGGGCGCTCATAATCGTAAATGTCGAGCTTTTGCACGCTTTTGTCTGCGTCGCGGATCAACCCCTCTACTGAGATGAACTCCGTATACATCATGTCGCAGCCCTGAGCTTTGCAAAGTGCCCGGAACGGCGGGTCGCTAACATCCTCCATGGGTGCGAGCAGCAGCGGAAATTCACCAATATTTACATCACCAATTTTAACCATCTTTCTGCCTTTAATGCTACAGCCTGCAAAAGTACGCAATTCCTGTCCGTTTCGACAAACGATGCCCGTTAATAATAAGTTCGGGATTATGACCGGGGGCTCAAAAGAAAATCATAAATTTACGCACACTAAGAACCAACTAACCTTTACATGGATTCGGCAATTATCCTGGTATTTTTTCTTGGCTACCTGGCCATTGTATTTGAACATCCACTCCGGCTTGACAAAACCGTACCCGCGCTCATCATGGCGGCAGTCGCCTGGGCACTGCTTGCGCTGGGCTTTCACTACGGGTTACTTTCAGTTGTTGACACCCACGAGCATATCTACAGCCTGGTAGGCGCGCACGATGCCCACGGCGAGGGGCACCACCTTGCTGAAGAAGGCTTTAACAACACTTTGCTCCATCACTTAGGGAAGACTGCAGAGATTCTTATCTTCCTGATTGGCGCGATGACCATCGTAGAGATTATCGACTTGCACCGGGGCTTCGAAGTACTGAAAAGCTACGTAAAAACGAAGAGTAAGCGGAAATTGCTCTGGATTGTGGGCATCCTCGGGTTTATTCTTTCCGCTATAATTGACAACCTCACTGCGACGATTGTACTGGTAACGCTGCTGCGCAAGATTGTACCGGATAAAAAGGAACGATTGTGGTTTGTGGCGCTGATCGTGATCGCTGCCAATGCAGGCGGTGCCTGGTCGCCCATTGGTGACGTGACCACCACCATGCTCTGGATTGGCAATAAGGTGTCGGCGGCTGGCCTGATTGAATACCTTGTGCTGCCTTCTATCGCCTGTTTTGTGGTTCCCTTTGTCATCGCTGCCTATTTCATGAAGCCATTCCGGGGTGAAATTACCCTGGATGTGAATGAAAATATTCAGGCGGGTAAGCTGCTTAGCAGTCAGACGATGCTGTTCCTGGGCCTGGGCGCTATTGTGTTTGTACCGGCTTTTAAGACCATTACCCATTTGCCTCCCTATCTCGGCATGATGCTTTCCCTTGGCGTAGTCTGGCTGGTTTCTGAATACATCCACCCGGAGGAGGATTTCTCGCATTCCCGCCGGGAAATGTACTCGGCCCATAAAGCGCTTTCCAGGATAGAGATGTCCAGTATCCTTTTCTTCCTCGGTATCCTTATGGCGGTTGCTGCGCTGGAAAGCCTGGTCTACGCTACGGTTATCCGTGACGGCGCAGAAGTTCAGGTAGGTACGCTTCGTTATGTGGCAGAGGTGCTCGATCGCTTTATCCCGAATCAGGATGTAGTTGTTATATTGCTCGGTTTCGCTTCAGCGATTATCGACAACGTACCACTTGTGGCTGCCTCCATGGGGATGTACGAAATGCCGATGGACTCCAAACTTTGGCACTTCATCGCCTACTCTGCTGGTACCGGTGGTAGTATGCTGATCATCGGTTCGGCTGCGGGCGTGGCGGCAATGGGTATGGAGCGTATCGACTTCATCTGGTACCTCAGGAAAATTGCATGGCTGGCACTGGTCGGCTTCCTGGCGGGTGCTGCGGTCTTCCTTGCCATCACTGCGGTCTTCCATTCGTAGTGGGAGGGCATATAACCGCGTAAAAAAGCGCTGCCAGGTTATTTTGCTGGCAGCGCTTTTTTGTTGAGAGATTTGAGGGCAGCTGGGAGGAGGATTCTGATTCTGAGCAATTGGCTTTTCTCGTGTCTCAGGTATTCTCAGTTTTTTCAGTACATTTAACACACTCTGCTTATTTAAAGGAAGATTTTACTTAAGATTTAGGTATGTCCTGCTTTTCGTCTAAAGTTCATCTAATTATCTTTTAGTAAACCTGACTAGACGGCTTTTGGGTGCTGATAATCAGTTGTTTGTGATTTAATCTTGTCAGGAGCGTCTAAATTTCGTCTAAAATCCACTTTCTATTATCATTGAGTTCTTAGATTCAACAAATAAATGCAACGGCATTTATTTGTTGAATCTAAGATATTTAAACTTACCATCGCATTGGCTAAAAACGGATTGCGGTAGTTCGTCTCAGGCGTATCTGCTTCGATTACTTTTTCAATGCTCTCCGGAATGAAGCTTCCTGAATTGGCAAAAGTCAGCCTGCCGTCTTCATGTTCCACTACGTTGATTTTACCGCCAAATGTATAGTCCTGATGGGCAATACAGTTGTTCAGTGCCTCACGAATGATAAAGGGGTCGTACTGATCTGCCTCATCAGGAAATAAGGTCTGGTCCTTGATATAACGGTACTTAAGGTTTCTGATTTTTGCCTTTACGCTTTCGACCTGTAGCAACAGTGGGCAAGTAAAGTGTTCGTAGTCTTTTTCCAAATTGTCCCTATCCTTTAATATCCACGAAATTTTTGAAGATGCAGGTGAAATGAAGTGCTCTGATTCCGCTTTACCCAGCAGGAGTATAGCAGTATGGGTAACTTGACCTTTAATCAAGACTTTGGCCTTATTTAGAAATGTGGTATCATCCCACGTCTGTATTTGATCTTTCAGCCTTGGGTTTTTTACGGTAAACATTTGCCTTGCCTTGGCGATGGCCTCTTCATTCAAATCGTGTATGCTTGCACCTGCTATTATTTGAGCACTCCAGTCACTGGCCAAGCCCTGATTCCTTATGCGCTCAACTTTTTCAATATTCAAAGCGGTCAGGCTCTCGCCGTTCCTCGCGTAGTAATGTCCCTTCCACGCAATAGGCATGCCCTGAGGGGCCGCAGGGATTTCAAAAACCAATACCTTCCCATCTTTGGTATCAATGGGGCTAACCTTCACAAAGCCGATATTTGGAGAAGTATGGGCGGCTATTTCCTGTTTGTATTCATTGACTTGTTTATCGGAGATTTTTGTTCCGGAGATGGTTTTATCGTTGTCAACGCCTAAGAGGAAGTACGCTGCTTTCAGGCCCAGCAGGTTCGCCTCATTGCTGAGCGCAGAGAAATACCGACCCAGCTTGTTCTTGTCAAACTAGTTTTCGGCCCGTTTAAATTCCAATACCTCCGTTTCTGTTTCGGATGCCAATAATCTTTGTAGTAATCCTTCCGTCATGGCTTACTGTTTTTTTGGCTTTTTATTCCGTCTACCAATGTAGGAAAGATCTCAGGAAAATACATACAGCAGATATATGAAATTAAGACCATAAAACATTGAGTCGGATCCAGGCTAAGGTATCACCAGCGACTGCCCCACCGGACAGCCCATATCATGCGCCCCGGGCAGATACCCGGTGCTTATCAGGAACTCGCCGGTGATTTCTCCGCCGGTAAACTTGAAGGTCTTTTTAAATAGCTTCACCCAATCCGCTTTAGGCATGGGGTGGTGGTGGTCCAGCCAGGCTTTGAAGCTGCCAAATTCTGCCTGTAGATGTTGTATTTGCTGAGCGTTGTGAATGGCGGCATTTACCTTGAGCTTGTTGCGGATGATGCCCGCGTCCTGAAGCAACCTTTTCCGGTCTTCATCTGTATAGCCCGCCACTGTATCAATATCAAAATTGGCATAAGCCGCTCTGAAGTTATGGGCTTTTTTCAGGATGAGCTCCCAGGACAGCCCGGCCTGATTGATTTCCAGGATCAGCCTGCCGAACAGCTCGTTATCGTCGGTCAGCGGGAAGCCGTAGTGGTGGTCATGGTACTGCCGGTGGACGTTGCCTTCCGGCAGATCACGCACAAATTCACAATAAGACGCCATAATGGTTTAATTGCCAAAGAACCAGCTCATATACTTATTGGCTTCATCATAAAGGTAGCCTTCACGGGCATCGAGGATGTCCTTGCTGACAGGGTGGACCTGCCAGGTCTCGTCCGTCCAGTATTCCAGTTTGCCGCCAATAAAAATAAAGTGAGCAAAAGGCTGGGAAGCGTAGAATAAGTCTGGCCCGGCAAAGTAAAAGGTGGACAGCCCAGTCATTTGGCCACTGTCATCGGGCTCTGTGACTGTGAGCTTGGTGGCTTGTTCGTTTTCAAGCCAGAGCTTGATGATACGGCCGCTCGCCATGCCTGCTTCGGTGGGTAGAGTGTCCACGATGGGCTCTGCCGTGACAAGACGCTCGTCAGTCGCATCTACGATGCGCTTGACCTTTGTGATCATGCGGTTGGCCAGTTCTTCTTCCGTTTTCGGGACCGATTCCTCTGAAGGAGCTGTGGAAGAAGTGCCGGATTTAGGATTACAGCTGAACAGCAAGAAGGCGAATGCAAAAAGGGGAAGTGCAGTCTTCATAGCACAAGTTTTAGTCAAATGCCGCGATGGCAGAAATTTCAATATTGACAAATTTTGGGAGATTAGCGACTTCCACTAACTCTCTGGCCGGAGCGGTTGCTTCATCAAAATAAGTGGCATACACTTCGTTGATTCGGCCGTAGTTGTTCATATCCGAAACGAAGATGCTGCATTTGATGACATCCTCAAAGGTCAGATCTGCTTCTGCCAGGATTGCCCGGAGGTTCTCCATGACCCGGCGTGTTTCGGCTTCGATATCGCCGGTCACCAGTTCGCCCGTTGCAGGGTCGAGGGCAATCTGTCCGGAAATGTAAAGCGTACCGCTGTGGATAATCGCCTGATTGTAGGGGCCTACCGGTGCAGGCGCTTTGTCGGTCTGAATGATTTTCTTCATGGTGGGTACAGGTAAAACCAATAAAGCTCCTCATCGCGTCATTCGGATGGGAGCTCTATGGTATTGCTTAGATAAAGCCGTAGGGGCTTAAAACCCCGGGCTGTTTACTCTTCGATATCTGCCTTAATGAGCATCTTGCCGCGGTAGTACACGTTGCCGTCAAGGTCGGTGTACGAGCGGTGCAGTTGGTGCTTTTCACCAGTCGTTGCGCAGGTAGCGATATTAGGCATTTTCGCTTTCTTGTGCGTTCTGCGCTTGTGCTTACGCTGCTTCGAGATTCTACTCTTAGGATGTGCCATCGTTATAACATTTTGAAAGGCGTTACAGCCCTGAATTTATTAATTGTTGTTGCCCAGTTTCTTCAATTCGTCCCAGACCGGATTGGTCGTAGGCTCTTCTTCGGTCAGGTCCTCTGCAGCGCCGAGGCGGTCGAGCATCTCGTCATTGCAGGGGCGTGGCGAATCAGAGTCACAGTCGTAAATCTTAATCATAGGGAGGGCCAGGCACAGGTACTCGTACACAAAAGGTGCGAGGTTGAGCTTAGGCAGCTCCGGATGGATAAAGATCACGTCCGGGTCGTCTTCATCTTGAACGACTTCGTTTTCGACCACTTCGCTAACCTTGGCAATCAGTTGCTGTTCACCCCCGATGGGCAGGCTGATTGGAGCCAGGCAGCGGTCACATTCGGTATCTACTGTCCCTTCAAAGTCAAAGAGGATAGTCAGCAGCCCGGGGCGTTTGTTCAGTTCAACGTTGAGTTGAATCTGGCTTTCGCCAATAGGGGCATTTTCGAATGCGTCGAAGAACGCGCGATCAATCTGGAAGTCAAATTGATGGATACCTTCGTGCAATCCACGTAAGGGGATTGAAAAATTGATTAGCGGATCCATGTCAGTTGGCTTTTTAACAGTGCCAGCTCTTTTGCCTGGCCCTGCATCATTCAGTAAAAAGCGGATGCAAAGGTAAAGTTTTCCATTGAAAAACAAAAAAATATCTACTGAAATGCACCAGTGTGATTCGTTTTTAAGATAAGGAAAACCTGGGACAATCAAAAAGGGGCAGTAGGTTGTTTATGTGCCCTTTCATTAATTAATTTGTAGTTAACACCGCTTGGGCTGTGGCGCTTGCGATTAATGCCTATTTTTGTAACGCCCTTTTGAAAGCAACGACACCCCAAATTATCACTGCATACATTGACTTCCTTCCTTTGTGTGAAGGGTTAACTTTTTTTGAAACTGCTTTATGAATAACTCTACTGTTTATCACAAACTGAGGCTTTTTCAGGTATTTTGTCTGCTTTTCTGTTTTTTGTCGGCCTCCTCGATTCATGCGCAATGCCCTATTTTAGAAGCGATTATGGTTGATGCCTGTGGGGTAGAACCGAATGATGAATTCATTATCCTTAATTCGGGGGGAGGGTTTAATGTGAATGATCTGTTTATTGATTTTGATACTAATAACAATAATGGTGGCACTCAGAATGATGATATCAATTTAAGTGGGACCTCCTGTGGCTGGTCTATGGGGACATCTGGTCTCATTTCAGGTTGCTCAAATGTGGCGTCAGTAGGACCTGGTGATGAAGTTCCTCCTAATGTGACTGTTATTGTTCAAGTAAGCTCTGTCGCATCTTTTTCGTACGATTTTTCTGGCTTATGTGGTGGAGGTCAGTGCGTTTATGTTCTTAGAAGTTCTTGCGTGAGAAGTAGCGGGGCTTTTACAAATACTGGAAGCGGACTTCGTACAACTACAATAGGATTAAATTCCTCTTCTTGTTCTATTCCCTATACGTATGATAGAGGTTCATTGCCTGGTGGAGATGGAGATTATTTCATACCTCCTTCAACATATGGGAATAATGGCTGTATTTCACCTCCTGTGACAGCTCCGCCTATTCCGACACCAATCTTGGATCCGATTGGTCCCTTTTGTGAGCAAGATGGAATAGTCAATTTACCTACAGAGCAGGATGGCTACACGGGGACCTGGTCGGGTTTAAGCTTAGTGGGTAATACATTTAACCCCGCAAATGGAGCAGGTAGTTATCCTGTTACCTTCACTCCCAATCCCGGCACCTGCGCTTCCCCTGCATCGACCACCATCACGGTAACGCCCGCTGCAAATATAAACCTGACAGCTCCGGCACCTTTCTGCGAAACTGATGCCAGCTTCAATTTGCCACCGAGCCCTTCCGGTATTACCGGCACCTGGTCCGGCCCCGGTGTCACCGGCAATACCTTCGACCCTGATGCACCAGCCACAGGTCCGGGTAACTACACCCTGGCCTTTACGCCCAATCCCGGTGAATGTGCAAACCCTGCTACCGTAGAGGTGACCGTTGATCCCGCACCATTGGTCAATATACCAATGTTTGGCCCTTACTGCGAGGGCGATCCAGCAGTAGGCCTGGGGACATCCTTTGGCGGAATAAATGGTGAATGGACGGGTACCGCAATTACCGGAGATGATACCTTCAGCCCGGCTTCCTCAGGGGTGTTTTCGGTCGTTTTTGTGCCAGATGCCGGGCAATGTGCGCAGCAAACCCAGGTGAGCATTACTGTTCAACCAGGCACACCGCCAGCTTTAGACCCTCTTGGGCCTTATTGTGCAGATTACCTGCCGGTCAACCTGCCGGCTACCCAGGGAGGCGTAATGGGGACTTGGTCCGGTCCTGGTGTAACAGGCGCCCAATTCGACCCTGGAAACGCAGTACTAGGAGACAATATTTTGACTTTCACCCCCACGGGCGGAGGCTGCAGCGCTCCAGCCACAATTGAGGTACAGGTCCAGCCCGGCGCCAACGTGAATCCGGACCCGATCGGGCCCTTTTGCCAGTCCGATGGCCCACAATCCTTAACGAATCCAGATGGCTTATCTGGTCAATGGTCGGGTACGGGCGTAAGCGGGGCTACTTTTAACCCGGCCTCTGCAGTTACCGGTTCGAATACACTGACCTTTACTCCGGACCCCGGGCAATGTGCAATGAATGGTACGCTCGTTGTTGATGTTAACCCATCCGTAACACCTGCCTTGGATAATCTCGGCGGGCCTTACTGTTCTGCTGACGGTTTATTACCGTTAGATCCTATTCAGGATGGTATCATTGGCACCTGGTCCGGCCCAGGCGTGGCAGGTGGTAATTTCAATCCTGCCCTGGCCAATCCTGGTAACAATACCCTGACCTTTACACCCAACTCTGGTGTTTGTGCCGCCGCCGCAACGACTTCTGTGACCGTCAATGCCGGCCCTACGCCGAATCCGCCCAGCGGCCCCATTTTGGTCTGCATAGAAAGTATCTTCCCGCCAGTCTGGACCGACAATTTTACCGACATAAGCAATCAAATCAATGGCGGTACGGGCCAAATCATTACCTGGTACCTCGATGCAGCCGGCACGAACGAAATCGATCCCGCAACCTATATCCCTACAGTCATTGCTTCCGGTGCCACACAGACCATCTACGCGACAGTCACAGATGGCAGTGGGTGCGAGTCTGCTACGGTACCGGTAACGGTGACCTTTGAATTCACCCCCGATGCCAACCCCATACCGCCAATTAGCGAGTGTGAAGTGCCGGGTGGTACGATTGACCTCACGGTATATAATAGCCAAATCAGCCCGGGCAACACCGTCAACTGGTATCAGGATGCCGGGACGAATATCCCGGTTGGGAATCCATCGGCTTATCCGGCTGTGAATGGCGGTAGTGTTTGGGCAACGGCTTCGGGCGGGCTTTGCGAAAGCGACCCCGTGCAAGTTACGTTCAATCTGACCCCGCAGCCGGTCATCAATCCGATTACTCCGGTGACCGCTTGCGGAAGCTATACTTTGCCGCCCATTGCAGGTTCCAACCTGTCCGGAGGCGCGGCTTATTATAGTGGTCCCAATGGTACGGGTGCCTCCTTCAGTCCCGGGCAGACGATTACTGCTTCCGGCACCTATTATGCCTACGACAGTGCTGCCCCGGGTTGCGAAGATGAAGTAGCCTTTCAGGTGACCATCACACCGGCACCCGATATCTTCCCACCTGCTTCACCGGTCACGAGCTGTGGTCCCTACACCCTCCCTGCCATCACCGGGACGGGGCTGAGTGGCAATCAGGCTTACTACACGGGCTTTAATGGGACCGGGCAACAGTTCGCGCCGGGCTCATTGGTCACCACCTCCGGCATTCTGTTCCTCTACGATGGCACACCCGGCTGTGACGATCAGGAGACCCTCGAAGTGATCATCGAAGAGCCACCGGTCGTCTTTCCGGTTTCGGATGTGCTGGTTTGCGATAGCTATACACTGCCCCCCATTCAGGGAGTTGGCATAGGCTCCAATGCTTTCTACTACACAGGCCCCAATGCCACCGGCAGTATCCTCACGCCCGGGCAGTCGGTGACCAGTAGTCAGCTGCTGTATGTGTATGCCGGCACGCCCGGTTGTTTTGATGAAACCTCCTTCCTGGTGACCATTGTGCCCGGCATTGAGATTACGCCTCTACCCGATCAGTCCGCTTGTGCTTCTTTTACCTTTCCGCCCATCAACGGAAGCAACCTGACCACTTCCGCCGCCTACTTTACCGGACCGAATGGTACCGGCACCAGTTATGCGCCAGGTGAGGTGGTGACTACAGGTGGGACGTTCTATATTTATGATGACAATACCATTTGCAGTGACGAAGTGTCTTTTGAGCTTACGATTACCGATGAGCCGGTCCTGAGTTGCGGGGAAGATACGCCAGCTTCCGGGCTCGGCAATGCGGATGGTATTGGAAGTGTAGCTATCACTGGTGGTGCAGCGCCTTTCCTGGTAGAATGGAGTGGGCCGGCCAGCGGTAATCTGAGTACCAGTGATGTCAATGTGCTGATCGACAACCTTCCGCAGGGCGCTTACAGTGTGACCGTAACGGATAATAGTGGCTGTTCAGCTACTTGCACCTTTACCATAACGGCACCGGATTGTGTGCTGAACTTTGATTTTGATGTACAGGGCGCGACCTGCCCGAATGCCTCTGACGGAGCTGCAGCCCTAACCGTTACGGGTGGCGATGGGAATTACACCTACAGCTGGAGCAATACGACTATGGCAAGCTCCATCACGGGCGTGTTGCCCGGAGCGTATACGGTCACGGTCACGGATGAGACTGGCTGTCAGGCAGAAGGTGAGGTGGTCGTTGACACCCTGAACCTCGCTCCGCAATTGTCGGTCATGCCTGCAATGTACACCATTTGCGAAAGTAGCTGTGTGGATGTGGACTTTAGCTTCACCGGCACTCCGCCGTTTAATCTATCCTATGAGGTGCGCTCCGGCTCAGATACCCTGTCTTTCAGTCTCTTTAGCACCACCGCTGACACTACAGTGGTTTTCTGCCCTTCTGACTCCCTGGCGGAGCTGCAGGATCTTATCTGGCAGTTTGGCGCCATTTCTGATGCGGTTTGCGCCGATACGTTGACGCTGCAGGATACCATTGTCGTGCAGCCTACGGTAAGAGATACCCTTTCCGAGACTTTGTGCCCTGGTGAAACCTTAACCGTAAATGGTACCCTCTACGATGCGGGTAATCCAATGGGGGCAGATACTCTTTCAGCTGCTGCTATATCGGGTTGTGATTCCATTGTGGTGGTGATGATTGATTTTTTCCCAGCGGATACCAACTTTGTCGTCCAAACGCTTTGCACAGGCAGTAGCCTGACAGTGAATGGCACGATCTACGACGAGGGGAACCCCAGCGGCTTCGAGGTGGTCCCGAATGCCACGGTGAATGGCTGTGACAGCCTGATCAGCGTCAATCTCACTTTTGAAAACGCTGTGGTGAACGATATCGTGGACACCCTTTGCCCGGGCGAGAGCCTGACGGTGAACGGCACGCTTTACGATGCCGATAATCCTTCCGGGGCCGATACCCTGCTCAATGGTGCAGTGAGCGGTTGCGACTCCATTATTAACGTAATGCTGGCTTTCTTCCCGGCAGACACCAATTTTATCGTCCAAACGCTTTGCACGGGCAGTAGCCTGACGGTCAATGGCACGGTCTACAATGAGGGGAACCCGAGCGGCTTCGAGGTCGTCCCTAATGGTACGGTAAATGGCTGCGATAGCCTGATCAGCATCGACTTGTCTTTTGAGGACGCTGTGGTCAGTAATCTTTCAGAAGCCCTGTGCCCGGGCGAGAGCCTGATGGTCAACGGTACGCTCTACGACGCAACCAACCTAAGCGGTTCAGATACGATTGTGAACGGCTCGGTAAATGGGTGTGACTCCATTATTAATGTATCCATCAGCTATTTGGTGGTAGATACGAACTTTGTGGTGGAAACCCTGTGCCCGGGAGATACACTTTTATTGAATGGCAATACCTATGATGCGGTCAACCCAACCGGTACAGAAACGCTGCCCGGCGGCGCTGTTAATGGGTGCGATTCTGTGATCCTGATAGACTTGGCTTTCTTCCCGGCAGATACCAATTTCATCGTTCAGACCTTGTGCACCGGAGATGCGCTTACCGTCAACGGCACCGTCTACGACGAGGGGAACCCCAGCGGCTTCGAGGTGGTCCCGAATGGCACGGTGAATGGCTGTGACAGCCTGATCAGCGTCAATCTCACTTTTGAAAACGCTGTGGTGAACGATATCGTGGACACCCTTTGCCCGGGCGAGAGCCTGACGGTGAACGGCACGCTTTACGATGCCGATAATCCTTCCGGGGCCGATACCCTGCTTAATGGTGCGGCGAGCGGTTGCGACTCCATTATTAACGTAATGCTCGACTTCTTCCCGGCAGACACCAATTTTATCGTCCAAACGCTTTGCACGGGCAGTAGCCTGACGGTCAATGGCACGGTCTACAATGAGGGGAACCCGAGCGGCTTCGAGGTCGTCCCTAATGGCACGGTAAATGGCTGCGACAGCCTGATCAGCATTGACCTGTCCTTCGAGGACGCTGTGGTGAATACCATCGCTGAAGCGTTATGCCCGGGCGAGAGCCTGATGGTCAACGGCACGCTCTACGACGCAACCAACCTAAGCGGTTCAGATACGATTGTGAACGGCTCGGTGAATGGCTGTGACTCTATTATTAATGTGTCCATTAGCTATAACCTGATAGATACGAATTTCGTAACAGCAACCCTCTGTTTTGGCGAGAGCCTGATGGTCAACGGCACGACATACGGCGCGGGTAATTTGAGTGGGGTAGAGGTGCTTTCCGGTGCGGCTGCAAATGGCTGTGACAGCCTCATCAGCATCAGTGTGGAAGTGCTGGATCAGGCCGTGGCCGTTTTCGAGCCCACCCTTTGCCCGGGCGAGAGCCTTACCGTAAATGGTATAGTATACGACGAGCTTAACCCAGGCGGGCAGGATACCCTCTTTGGTGGAGCAATCAATGGCTGTGATTCCATCCTTCAAATCAACCTGAGTTTTGATACCCTGGGGACCAACATGCTCATGCAAACCCTTTGCCCGGGCGAAAGCCTAATCATCAATGGCAACGTATACGATGAAGGCAATCCAACCGGATCGGAGTTGCTGCCCGGTGCGTCCGCAAATGGTTGCGATAGTGTCATTATTGTAGCGCTGACCTTCCTGCAGGCAGATACCAATCAGATCGCATCTACCTTATGCCCGGACGAAAGCCTGACCATCAATGGGACCCTTTACGACGCTGCCAATCCAACCGGATTTGAAATCATACCGGGTGGAAGCGAAAACGGTTGCGACAGCCTGATTAGTATTGACCTTACGTTTGAGGCTCTTGTCACAGCAACCTTATCACAAACCCTCTGCCCGGGTGGCTCTGTTACCGTTGGCGGAACGGTTTATGATGCCGCCAATCCGGCAGGTACCGAAGTGCTGCCCGGTGCAGCTGAGAATGGGTGTGACTCTACGGTCAATATCATGCTGAGCTTCTTCTCCACGGATACCACACAGTTGGTTCAAACGCTTTGTGCGGGGGAGAGCCTGATGGTCAACGGTACGGTTTATGACGTTGCCAATCCAACAGGTCTGGAGGTCCTGCCCAATGCCACTGTGAATGGTTGTGATAGCCTGATAATGGTAGACCTGAGCTTTGAAGAAGCCGCAGAAGGCACCTTGGCCCTAAGCCTGTGCGAAGGCGCAAGTGTGGAGGTGAATGGCACAGTGTATGACGAAGCCAATCCAAACGGCACAGAATTATTATCTGGCGCAGCCGAAAACGGTTGTGATAGTTTGGTGGTGATTGATCTGACTTTTCAGCCTGCTGTCACTGCAGAACTAAGCGCACCGGGCAGTATTTGTCCGGGGGACTCCCTGGAGCTTACCATCAATCTCACCGGTGCGGACAGTTTTGCCTTCAACCTGAATGATGACAATGGGGTGGTGGAAGCCTTTACCGGGGCAGGGAATTCTATTACGGTGACTGTCGCGCCTGCTGCCACCACGACCTACTCACTGACCAACCTTGCGGGCACCGGCAACTTCTGTCCCCCAATTCTGCCCGAGCCGCTGACTATCGAAGTCGCTCAAACAGGGGCAGCTCTGACTGCTACATCCGACTACAATGGCTTTGAAGTGAGCTGCGCGGATGCTGCGGATGGTGGAGTAGAAGTGGTTGCAAATGGGGGGACGCCGCCGTATACCTATCAGTGGTCCAACGGTGCGGTAAGCCCGGTCCTGGAAAGCCTCGCAGCAGGTGTCTACACCGTGACCATCAACGACGCAGGTGGGTGTGAATCAGAAGCGAGTATTGAATTGGTTGCGCCCTCAGGGGTACTGCTGGAAGCTGCCGCAGTTGATGCCAACTGTCTGCAGGAAAACAGCGGGCAAATCATCATTGATACGGTTTTAGGTGGAATCGCTCCGTACCAATATCAGTTAAATGACGCTACACCGGTTAGCATAGGCACGTTGCCGGTACTGCAAAGCAATCTTGCTGCCGGTACCTACGAATTACTGCTCACAGACGCCAATGGGTGCCAGGCAAGCCAGTCGTTGTTAGTCAGCCCGGCAGAACCCCTGTTCCTTGAATTGGGCGAAGATGAAGAAATACGCCTGGGCGAGAGTGTACAATTGTCGATTGACGTGCAGAATTTTGATATCGCGGGCTTTACCTGGCAACCGGACACCCTCAGCAGCCTGGAGCCGGTGGTTATGCCGGAGGAGACTACGACTTACCGGCTGACGGCACAGGACGCGGCCGGCTGTACCGCTACGGATTTCATAACGGTGATTGTGGAAAAAACACGGAATGTGTACGCTCCTAATGTATTTAGCCCTAACGATGATGGCCGCAATGATTACTTCACGCTTTTCGCCGGGCCGGATGTTGTGGGGCTGAAAAGCTTCCAAATCTATAACCGCTGGGGCGAGCAGGTTTTTGTAGGAGGCACACAAGCGCTGAACAACGAGCTGTTAGGCTGGGATGGCCGTCATCGGGGGGAACCTATGGACCCAGGTGTCTTCGTCTTTTATGCAGAGGTGGAGTTTGTGGATGGGCATGTAGAGCTGATCAAAGGAGATTTTGTGCTCATGCGATAGGAGAGAAAAGCAGCCTGCCTTGTCTGGAAACGGGGCAGGCTGCCATAAAAAATTACTCCTTACAAAAAACTTTGTTATAAAGTATTAGTGACAAAAATGTGCGTTTGGGAGCAATTGCCCTATCCTTTTTCAGCGAACAGGCTGTATGGCTCAGGGAAGGCTGGGCATTATTCAGTGAAAGGCTGATTGGCCGAAAGCCGGTATGTTGTCGTTTCAGAGCTTGTTTTGAGCCAGGTAGAATTTATACTTTGCAAACATGAGTGCCGCCATACCGGCTTTGTCAAAACCTCATCATAAGCTATGTTCAGGAAAAAAAGAGTGCCTGCCCCAGTATCGGAGCAGGCACTCTTTGTGTTCCCACGCAGGTTGTTTTTTATACTTACTGCTTTAGTACCTTAAGCACTTCGCGGTAGCCATCTTCAGTCTGCACTTCCAGCAGGTAAAGGCCGCCGGGGAGCGTATTGGCATCCCATTGCAGCTGCCAGGTACCTGGCTCGAGTTTACGCTGGCCAATAACCTGGCCAAGCTCGTTGCGAAGAATAGCAGTACCAGCTACCTGAGTAGCCTGCTCAAACTCCACCGTGAACTGGCTTTGTACCGGCGTAGGCCATACGGTAGCTCGCTGATGGATCGCCGGAGTTTCGGCTGTTGGCACATCGGGTACAGAGAAATACTGCTCAGAACCAGAAACTTCCACGTGGCTAAATGCTGCCATTGCAGGAGCGCCATTTTGGCTGGTTGCAAATAAGCCGACCTGAGCGCATTCACCCAACTCGAGGTATACCTGATGGAACAGTGACCAGAAACTGCCATCGCTGCTGTGGTAGGCGCGGATGTAATTACCAATCCGCTCCACGCGCAGCCAGTTGTCGTGAGGCGTGAAGAATGGTGTGTAGGATAGTTGGTCGCCCTCGTTGTAACGAGTGCCGTGGTAGATCACATCTATATTTTTCGAGGCGATCATGAACATTTTCGGGCTTGATTCTGAAGGGACATTCGCTGGACCTCCGTTGTTCCCACCTCCTTCTCCGTCACGGATCATAATGCCGCCAAAGCCATTGCTTACACCATCAAGACGAGCAGTAAGCATGCTGTTGCCGCATAAGGGTTGGTTGAGGAAAGCCACGTTATCGGTGGTTGCCCGGTGTCCCTGTCGCGAAGAAGTAGTAATGGTGATGTCACAGCCCAGCGAAAAGCTATCATTTTCGCCTTGGTCTCCGATGGAAGACTTCGTCCATTCCTCGTCAATTGGGTTAGGGCCGATGAAGAAAGGATAATCGGAAAGAATGTCTCCATCGTTATAGAAGTAGCCATCATTCACATGGTCACCGAACATTGGTCCGGGCCCTTCTTCAGGAGAGATTGGAATGTTATCTATAGATAAATCAATCGTTCCTTCATTTGACAGATAACCCTCATTGTAAATAGGGAACGGACCGTCAATATTGATTTCCGCACAATCTTTATTCTCGATCATTCCATCGTAGACAGTCACAAGAGAACCGTAGACAAGATAGTATTCTATTTGCTGTGGCTCTGGTTCTTCCGGAGAACCGAGGTTAAAGAAAAAGCCAATATCTACCAGGTTGTAATTTACAAACCGGCCATAATCTTCAGCATAGATGGCGCCATACAACTCGATTTCAGCGTCTGCCGCAACTTCAGGGTCTGGCGCTTCAGTTGGGTCAGGACCTTCCTCTAGTTCAGGAGCAGGCTCAACTGAACGATCACGAGGCGCTGGCAGCAAGTTTATTTCTCCATAGTTTTCAAAAGTGCCATCTGACTGCATGTAAATCATGTCAGAGAATACAAAGCCAATATTGATTTCTCCGTTTTGCGTGTTGGTGAAAATACCGTCGTCGACTTCTATGCCTTCACTATCAATATAGCTGATGTTAATCGTTCCATCATTGAGGAATTCGGTGTCATCATCATCCTGATCGATCGCATCTGATTCAACATACATGATTTCCAAGAGGCCCCGGTTGCGGAAAATAGCATCATTATCCATTTCGATGCCCTCATTATCTATTTCTGAAATGTAAAGGCTGCCACGATTGACAAAGAGTGCATCATCTTCCATGTCAATGCCATCTCCTTCCATATCAACGTGATGAATAGATAACTCTCCGCGGTTATAAACACGGGTGTCGTTATTCATTTCTATTCCATTTCCGGTATAGTCATCTTCACCGGGTGTGACGGATTTTTGATGTAATTATTAAGCTGCATACCGCATTCTCTTTTTCCAATATTGCTCATATCTGCCCGCAGACAGCTTGAGCGCACGGACGATAAGCATATCATCGGCATGCACATTAAGCCACCTCATGCCACTACCTCCCAAACGGGCTTTGATCAGCGTCTTGCACCCTGCCTCTACGGTGCCGGAACCGATAGGCAGCCCTTTTTCCTGCATTTGAAAATAATTCATCCGGTGCTGCTGGTTTTCCAGGTATACAACTTGCTGGCGGGCGATTTCGCGCCGCTTCTGCGTCTTGACACCCGCAGCCGCCTGACGCGCGCGCTCCACAACGAGGGCTGCGCCGCCCGGCTCGTTCAGCAGCGTACTCTTTTGCTGGCTTACCCACTGCGCACGTTTTTTGGAGGGCAGGGGCATTACTGCAGCCAGTTTGTAAAGCCGTTCAGTGACGTGGTAGTAGTCCGTTACCTGGTAGTCGGTTAACCGCTCCAGCTGTGTCCAGTTGTCGGGCGCCCCATCTGCAACCCCCACGTAAACCGGCCGTAGCCCAGCCTCTTCGAACTGTGCCTTAAGCCGCTCAGCCTCTTCTTCCAACAGATGGGTGAAAGCCCCTTTTTTCTCTTGCGCGCCAACCCCCAAGTAAATAGAGTGCAGCAACTTGCCCTCATGCCCGTAAAGGCTGATTACGCCGCACATCGCTTCCCGGTAGCCCGGTTTGCGCTTAGGCTTGCCAGGCAGGCCGTCAAGAAGGTGCACCATCGCACCGTCCCGGCTTATGCTCACTGAGCTGACCCCGCAAAGGCTTACCTCTTCCGGCATGGCGTAAGACCAGCGGCTTTCTACTTCTTTAGCGTGGCGGCTGATGCGCAGGCTCACATCACGCACAAGGTCTTTGCTCACTTCGACTTCATGGTGCTCCTTAAACCGGGCTGACACTTTCCTGGCTGAGCCCTCACAATAGTCGCTAGCCAGCAGCTTGGCCAGCCGTGGCGTCGATTTGCCTACTATGCCTGCCGTGCTGTCAGCTGGTACGTAGCTCACGCCGCCACAAACAGGCTGGTAGACGTGGCGCTTGACGCAGACTTTGCCGTAAGGTGTGGACATTAACTTTTTTTTCGCCCCTTGCTCGAAAGGCGCTGCCCTTTGTGGGTGATGGCAGTACCATCCGTATCGAAACGCTCGGCGGCAGCGCGCGTGGCGAGTTTACCTGCTTCGTTTAGGGCTAGCTGTATCGCTTCTTCCTGGCTCAGCATGCTGCCGTTAAGCTCCATATCAACCTCTATCGTGACCTTACCCCCATCTTGCTTTACTATTCGTGCGCTCATACCTTCTTTTTGCTTTAAGATACGTATCTTTCTGTACATCAAAAATCCGTCACACCCATCTTCACCGGTATGATGAATCTCCAGGGACCCCCAAATAACAAGGGTCGAGTAGTCATTCATATCAATGCCTTCTTCGTAAGAGTAAGCAACCGTTAACCCCCCCTCGCTTCGGATGAATAGAGTGGCGTCATCATCAAGTTGAATGGACATACATTCCGCGCCAGGTTCTGTAACCTGTACATAGGCATCACCACCAATTAGAACGTTGTCGTATTCATCAGGAACCTGATCATCTTCCCAGTTGTCCGGGTCTTCCCAGCGCCAGCCGTCTCCATCGCCGGTCCAGGCATTGGCCCCACTATCGGCAAGGGCGGTAAGGCTGCTACCTGCAAAAAATGCAAGCAGTAGCATAGTGTACATATTCGTCTTCATCAGAATTATAGATTTGAATTGGTTAGAAAATGCATATTTGGTAACCACTCTTACGATGTAAGCGTGGAAAAGTTACATTTTTGATTATCGGCTTTCGGATTGGAGGGAAAGAAATTTTATGGAGACGCAACAAATATATACTTTTTCTTTAAATGGGAAACACGTTTTCCGATAAATTATGACATAGTTTAGCTATTGAAAGTGGTGGTTGAGTTTTAGCTGGAGCCAGATAAAGCTTTAAATTTCCTAATTTCACGCGAAATCATTTTTAACCGTTTCCATTATTCTAAAGAATCATAAACATGCCCTACACCAACTTATTAATCGATGAGCAGGACGGTATTCTCATCCTCACGCTCAACCGCCCAAAAGCCATGAATGCCCTGAATACCAAGACCATGCTGGAGTTGCAGCACTTTTTTGCGGAGGACGCGCCGGCACGGGAAGGGCTCAAGGGGATTATCCTTACCGGTGCCGGGGAGAAAGCCTTTGTGGCAGGAGCTGACATTAAAGAGTTTCTGGCTTTGGATACCCAAAAAGGGCAGGATATGGCACAAAGAGGACAGGATGTCTTTTTTCTAATTGAGCGCTTCCACAAGCCCGTTATCGCCCTGGTCAATGGATTCGCGCTGGGCGGTGGATGCGAGCTTTCTATGGCTTGTCACTTGCGCATTGCTACGGAAAATGCCCGGTTCGGCCAGCCGGAAGTCAACCTCGGTATAATTCCCGGTTACGGTGGCACGCAGCGCCTGATCCAATATCTGGGTAAAACCAAAGCCACGGAACTTCTCCTCACCGGTGACATGATTACGGCCGATCAGGCGCTGGCCTGGGGGCTGGTTAATTATGTGCTGCCTGCCGGGGAAGCGATGGATAAAGCCAAAGCTATTATCGGTAAGATTGCGAAAAAAGGGCCCATCGCTATCGCCAAAACCATTGAAGCCATCAATGCGTATTTTCAGTATGATGAAGATGGCTTCGGCCGTGAGGTAAAAGCCTTTGGGCAGACGACTGGTACCGAAGACTTTAAAGAAGGTGCAGCTGCTTTTATTGAGAAACGAAGTGCCAACTTTAAAGGTAAATAAGCCAATCAGCTGCAACTGCAGCGCCTGCAGATTTGTATTGCCGACAGCAATTTAGTTGAGGCATTTTGCCGTGTGTATAACAAATTGCACAGCTATGCCGCTGCGACAAGTTGCTGGATCGTACTCCACGCTCCACTTTTACGATAGCACCGCAAATCCGCGATGGCTTGCGCCCCATCAACCGTCCAGCGTTGGCCGGATAATTTGAGCCGCTGCTGCAAGACACTACGATGAGCGGCCTCTACTGGTCCAGAGCCGATGAGCAGCCCTTCATCCCTGTAGGTTTTGTACTGCATACGGTCTTCATGCTCTTCGTAATAAGATAGCAGTTTCGCCTTAGCTTCCCGGGCTTCGTGATTTCTCGCTCTGAGGCAGCTTACGTTATCCACTACCTCGTGCACTCTATTGGCTGAGAGTACTTCACACTGGCCAGCCACCCAGGCTTTGCGTTTTTCATCTACTCTAAACTGATGTTTTGCAAAGAGCACCAGTTTTTCTTTGGCGTGATAGAAGTCTAATATTTGACGAGCCCCAGGGAAGTTGTCCTCGGCCCAACGCCATATCCATGGGGCTCCATCTCCCAAAATGACCTTTTTTTGATAGGGTACTAGATGGCGCTCCAGTTTAGGGAAAAACTGGTCGACACTGCCAAAATGGGACACATAGACGGATTGGCGTATTTGTCTGCGCTTGGCCGACAGTTGTACCACATCTTGGTGTTGAAATATGCGGCCGAGCTTAATTTCTTTCCAGCTCTTTTCCTCTCGTGTAGGGAGCATCATGCCATCCATCATCACATAAGTAGGCGCTTGCTCATCAGTAATTTCTAAACTGGGTATGGCCCCTTCCGCATCCGCGCTGACCAATGGGCCTACTAAACTGCCATAGTGCATACAGACACGCTGTATTTGCATACCAGATAAGTCTAGCCTAAGCAGTTCTTCCAGTGTCTCGCTAGCCTGCTCGTAAACACTGCCCTGTCCTAGCAGGCAGCACAGCTCCCGCAGGCGCTCACTGAGGGCAAAGCGTTTTGTGCCTTGGCATAGCACGTGGTTTTTAGACAGCGTAAGCTGCCCAAAACTTGTCAAGACTTTTTTTTAGCGTTGCGGCTCTTTGGCAGTGGCCCATCTTGTTGGGTAGCTACCTTTTGGGCAAATTGGCGGGCTAAATCTAAAACGCTATTCTCATAAGCTGACGATGAGGTCGCGTTGGCTTGAGATTGCAGAAAGTCGAGTAGCTCGGCACGCATGCCACTTAGTATCTCGTCGGCAACTTGTTCTAGCTCGCTCGGGGTGGGGGTTGGCTTCTTCATACTTTAAAGATAGCTAACTTGTGCAATTTGTTATACACACCATTTTGCCGGATAGCGAGCAAGTATTGCGAAATTTCGCTAATTTAATCCCGCTAAAGCCTTAACCAAATTGCACAGCCATGACTTTTGATTATATCATAGCAGGGGCGGGCTCCTCGGGTTGCCTGCTGGCCAACCGCCTGTCTGCACAGTCCAACCAACGGGTCCTCCTGCTGGAAGCCGGTGGTGAGGATAGCGATAAATCTATCCACATTCCACTGGCATTCAGCAAGCTTTTCCGGAGCGCCTTCGACTGGAATGATGATTCTGCTCCTCAGGTTCATATGAACAACCGGCGGATGTACCAGCCAAGGGGTAAGGTGCTGGGAGGCAGCAGCAGCATCAACGCCATGATTTACATTCGGGGCCATCGGGCAGATTATGACCAATGGGCGGCGCTGGGCAACAATGGATGGAGTTATGAAGATGTCCTACCTTACTTCAGGCGGTTTGAGCAGAACCTGGAGTTTGATGATGCTTACCACGGTACTTCCGGAGAGCTGACGGTGAGCCGGGGGCGTCACCACCACCGCTTAAGCAAGTTGTTGTTGCAGGCAGCAGCTGAAGCGGGCTATCCTTTGAATTCGGATTTTAATGGTGCTGTACAGGAAGGTTTTGGTTTCTATCAGGTTACACAAAGAGCAGGACAACGGTGCAGTGCGGCAAAAGCTTTTCTGGAGCCGGTACGTCATCGCAGCAACTTAACTGTAGCGACAACGGCAACGGCTCACCGGATCCTTTGGGAAGGCAAAAAGGCGGTTGGCCTGGAATACGAACAAGACCACCAACCGATAAAAGCCTATGCAAAACGGGAGGTCATCCTCTGTGCGGGCAGCTTTAACAGCCCTCAGCTCTTAATGCTCTCAGGCGTTGGCCCCGGGGAGGAATTGCAGAAGCAGGGCATAGAAGTCGTGCATCATCTGCCGGGGGTGGGGCAAAACCTGCAGGATCATTTGCTGGCAGGCTGTGTTTATCACACTCACCTGCAAAATACCCTCGACAGCGCAGAGCGTTTCCCGTGGTCCGTCAGGTACCTGTTGCAATATCTCCTTTGGAAGAAGGGGGTGCTGTCGTCCAACGTGGCGGAGTGCGGCGGTTTTCTCAGGAGCCAGCCTGAACTGCAAGCACCTGATTTGCAGTGGCACTTCTCTCCCGGCTATTTTCTGAGGCATGGTTTCGATAACCCGAAAACCGGAAATGGACTGGGCCTGGGGATGACGCTGATTTACCCTCACAGCCGTGGCAAAGTGCAGCTCAAAACGCCTGACCCCAAAGACAGGCCGGACATTGACCCTAACTACCTTGCAGATGAGCGCGATATACAGACCCTGATCAGAGGCTACCGCATCACAGAGCGAATTATGGCCCAACCGGCCTTTGCGCCTTACCTCAGGTCTCGTTTTATGCCACCGCCTGAGGTGGAGACGGAGCCTGCGGTGATCGACTATCTTCGTGAATGGGCTCAATCCCTTTACCATCCGGTAGGGACATGCAAAATGGGGCAGGATGAACTGGCGGTAGTGGATGAGCATTTGTCCGTCCGCGGCGTCCGAAACCTCAGGGTGGCAGATGCCAGTATTATGCCGGTTATAGTACGGGGCAATACGAATGCACCAGCTATGATGATTGCGGAGAAGGCAGCAGATATGATACAAAAAGCAATTACTTTCTGACACAAAACGAACATCGAAGTAGCTTGCTCGTTCCTTAATTGAAATCAGTCACGGGAAAACAACAGCATACGTTTCCCTCACTAAACCAAAAGCAGCACCATGAACAGCAGATACTTTTGTGTCGGAAGCTGGGCACTATTGTTATGCCTGGCAGTAAATACCCTAAGTGCCCAGGATTTTACTTCCCAGGGGAATTTTATGATGGGAGGTACAATTGGCTTTTCGACTGCCGATTCCAACGTCAAAATTGAGGCAGATGGAGCCTCTGTAGATAATGAGGGCACCCGGAGTACTCAATTTAATATCTCGCCCCGAATTGGTTACTTCGTCACAAATAACTTCGCGCTTGGTATCGGCATGGATTACACGCTCAACCGCCTGAGAGAGCCGGTCGACCTTTCTGATCCGCAAACGGATTATGAAACAGAATACGACAGTGACTTGCTTTTTGGTCCGTTTGGCAGGGTTTACTTCCCCATCGCTGAAGATAAAGCGTTTTTCCTACAGGGCAACTTTGGCTTTGGAAGTTCCCAGGACCGCATACGTGTGGGAGATGATCCTCAGACTACAAGTACGGATGTGCTGGCTGCCAGCTTTGGTCCGGGTTTTACCATATATAGTTCAGATGGTATTGGCATTGAAGCAATTGTCAAATACAACTGGGCGCGAAGCAATGCCAGTTTCGAATACCAAGGTACCCGCAACGAAACAACAACTTACACAAACCAGCTTGACTTCTCGATCGGTTTTCAGGTTTACTTCACACGCCTGCAGCGCGTAAATGCACCTGAGCCAGCAGTGGAACCTGCTGATGAGACTGATCCGGACAGCCGGTTTTATTAGAGCTTGTTGGGATTTTGCTTTTGGAGCGAACGTAGCCAAATTTTGTTCTGATCAAGGCGTGATGAGGGAACATAGCCTTAGCTACGTGACCGAAGAATAACGAAGAGCAGGACAAAATTTGGCAAGAGCAGCCCAAAGTGTAAAATCCAAATAAGCTCTTAATCCTCAATTGAAAACAATCAAAATCCAATTATTATGAAATCCATTGCAGTTTCAAAGATTTTCTTCGCCTTATTGCTGAGTTTCGGGCTGGTCGCCTGTGGTAGCGAAAGCAATGACACCATGGACGATGCTGAAGACTCGGTAGAAAATGCAGCGAATGACTTTGCTGACAATTTCCGGTCTGACAAGGAAGAAATGAGAGCTGAAATAGACCGTGCCCGTGAAGAGGTGAATGAAGAAATCGAAGAGCTGGAAAGCAATCTCGAAAATGCATCTGAAGATGCCAGAGCAGAGATGCAGGAAGAAATTGATGAACTCAAGGCCTGGAGCAACGATCTGGATCAAAAGTTCCGGAATCTTGGCAATGTAGCCAAAGATGGCTGGGATGACTTCAAAACAAATGTCAACTCTACTTTGGAAGAGATTGACCGCGAACTATCCGACAACGACTAATTTTTTTTAATCAAAACCAAATGATATGGGATCTACAAATGATAAAATCCGGGGTAACTGGAATGAGCTGAAGGGCAAACTTAAAGCCCAATACGGTGAGCTTACAGATGATGACCTTGCCTATCAGCAAGGAAAAGAAGATGAGCTTATCGGCCGCATTCAGAAAAGAATCGGTGAGAGCAAAGACGAGGTGAAGCGCATCATCGACAACCTCTAAGCATCTGTTGCACCGAATAGAAAATTATAGCGCTGCCGCCAGTACAACAACCTGGCGGCAGCGCTTTTTTTATTGGCTCACATAGTAATTCAGGTAGTTGCATTCCCGGATTGCCCGTTGGAAAAACCGGGTTGGCCGATATTGCTCTTCGAGCCGCTTGAAATAAGACAGATACCCCTGGACCTGCATTTTTCCCATCACCTGCTCAAAATTGGGCGTGGAACCTGACCAGTCGTCCATGATAAACTTATCGTACCAGTAATCTGCCTGGTCCATCTCCGCGAGCGATTTCACATAAAAGACTTTTTGCTGAGCTTTGGCAGCCATAAAGCATGCCTGAGCCGCACTTTCGGTATCCTGAGCATATTTCATGGCCTTATCATAAAAGCTCAATGCCACGCGGCAGTCGTAGAAACCCTCATAGGACACGCCGCTGCGGTAGTAGTTCATGATCTCGTAAGCCGGGCCAAAGTAAGTCATATTGTAGTAGGCATTGCCCAGCAGATAGTAATCGGTGGGGCTGTTGGTCTCCTGCGCGATCTGATAAATTTCTGCCAACTTGCGCACAAAAGTATTCCGGGTAAAGGAGGCAGCAGTGGAATAAGCGCAATGCACACAGTCATTAATGCTCATATTGAAGGGGTTTACCTTCAGCGGGAAGTCATACGAAGCCGGCAAGCTGTCAAACAAAGCTACGGCAGCCTCCAGTTGTTCAGGGTCACGCATCAGCAATCGCCCTTTAATATCCAAAACATCATAACGCACTGTGCTCAATGCCGCTTCCGGATTCCTTACAAAAGCAGACCAGGTGCTTTCATTGCCGGTGAAGTGCTTAAGGGCAAGCAGTTCCAGCTCACTGTGTGCAGGCTTGTTGATGAAAGCGAGAAGGCTGTCGACACCCGATTCTGTAGGGTCTGTTTTGGTGGAGCTAAGCACTTCCCGGGCGAGCAGGCGGGCCATAATGCTTTCGCCAGCATGTCGTTTGCGATAAGCAAGCAATTCCAGGATGAATTCCTGGTTATTTTGCTGGGTGGACCAATTGGCCATAGGGTCGGCAAAGAGCTCTACCAATTGAAGAGCAATGGTGTTTTCCTGCTCCTTTGACAAAGTTTCCTCCTGTCCCATCAGCTGAATGGCGAGCAGCAGTTCGCCCTGAATTCGTTGGTGTGGGCCATCCAGCGCTCCAGCCTGCTCCAGGGTGATTTGCGCAGTGGGTAGCCGGCCGAGCAACAGCTCAAGGTAGCCTTTAGCGAGTGCCCAGAAGCTGTCATCCCGGTTATTGTAGTAAGCCGTAGTGGCAAACCGGAGCAACTGTCCGGCATAATCTTCGTATTCCTCATTTTTAAGCAGGCTCTGTCCCTGGTCTACCCGCTGCATCAATTGCGCGATGGGCTGCTGACCGTAGTAGCTCAGGTTGTTGCTTTCCAGCTTGTTGATCTCCCTGGCCATCACGATGCGCAGCCATTCATGGTTGCCCATCAGGCCAAAAATAGACCGCATATCTTCCAGGCCCAACACTTCCTGCCGGGTCCCCCTGATAAAATGCATCAGCGCCTTCTCTTTCGGGTTTTGGCATTGCTTGTAGGTGGCAGCCCAGTCTTCCTCTGTGGAAATATTGAAGCTGTAGTAAGCACTGTGGCGGCGGCTAGGGGCTTGTTCAAAGACTTTCAGAAAGTGGTAATAGCCTTCACCGTTTGCACCGGTCTGCAGCAACAAGCCAGCGTAGTGGTCCATGGCCCAGTAACTGATCAGGTCTTTCTGTTTCAGGGGCGCAAAGTACTTTTTGTAAAACTGAATCGCTTCCTGTGCCTGACCGGTATAGCGGTACGCTTTTAGCAGTTGGAAAGCATAGCGGTTTTTCAGGAAGGGGAATTTTTCACGCTCGAGGGCTTCCTTCAGGCGCTGAATTAAATCCGCAGCAGCCTCCGGGCTGAGCTTTTCCTGCCCCTGATACCCCCAGGTGTCGGTGGGCCGGTTGGCCAGTGCTTCCATTTCCAGGGCGAGCAGCAAGTATTGTTTGGAGGCTTCCTGTCTGGGTATGGAGATGAGCGAGCCTTCAAAGAGCAGTGATTTCACCAGGACCTCCCGGCTAACATTTTCATACCCTTCAATCCAGCTGTCGTACAGCACTTTGCGGAGCGGTTCTTCCTTCAAAGGCTGCTCAAAAAACTGCTGCCAGCTCTGTAGGTTGGCATCCGGGTAGTCTGCCTCTGCCCAGATATGATAATAATCGTCTGCAGTATAGAAAGTAGGCTCATACTCATCACTGAACAGCCATTCCGGCACGAACAGGTTGAAATAATGGTACGAATCCTCATACGGGCCGCATGCGCTCAGGGATTGCACGCCCACACTAAGGAGTAGCGAGGCGGTCAGCCAAATGCTGTGGGAGGTTTTTCGGAAAAGCATTGGATAGGTTTTCGTCAAGGTGGTAAAAGAGAAGGTGCTCACAGTGGTTGTCAATCTGTTTTAGTTGATCGATGGCCGTCTCAAGGTCGGCTACCGTTGGCGCTTCGCAGCGTAGCTGATCGCCCCGGTTAAGATAATGATTCCCAAAATAGGCATTTTGCTGCATGCGGTACCGGTTGGGGCCGATTGCTGCTGCGGCTGCCAGCGTATCCAGCTTCTGGCAGGTGCCCTGATTGATAATGGCATGCAACTCACCAAGCCGGTAAGCCAGTACCCAGGAAAACATCGGCAGGGCATAATCCAGTGGCAAATCATATTGCATATCAGTTGTCAGGTAATTGGCAGCAGTTTGGGTATTGAGAATGCTGTTGGGTTCTTCAACGTTTTGCACATCTCCCATATTATAGTACATCAGCACCCCACGGTCCACCGGGGGCACACCAGTTTGCTCCGGATACCGCAACTGATGCAACCGGATAGTGGCGGTCAGTGTGTGGCCTTCTGCAAGCTGCCGGAACCGGTCTAAAAACCGGAAATAGGCCGCCTGAGTGGAGGGGCTCCAGTCACAGTCGAGCTGATAAACGGTAGGAGAGAGGTGGCCGGCAGTATTGATCTCTTGCAGGTATTTCCATACCCGTTCTGCCAGGTCTTCCGGATTGACAGCCGCCTGGAAGGTGCGATTGGTGATGAAAACACAAGGCACGATTTCAAAGTTCTTGTAGGTGGAGTCAGCAAACCGGACGGGGGCTTTGGGCACGGCCTGTCCGTTCTCGACATCCACATCAAGGTACTTGACGTAAAGGCGTTCCACCTTGTGTGCCTCCAGCCACTCCCGTTCAGTGGGGCTGAGTTTAAAAGCCGACTTCCAATAATAGAAGCTTACTGCCGGTGAGGCTGCTTCAGGCTGGCAGCCGGTCAGAAGGCTCGCGGTAAAAATAGTAATAAGCAAGAGGTAGTTTGAACTCATAGCAGTAACATAACGCAACCACGAGAAAGCGTTACAGGTTTTCCCAAAACGTCCAGCAATGTTCAAGGACCAGTTTGGGCATTTCGGTATGTGGGTAATGGCCGACTCCGGGCAGTAATTGAATGTCAGGGGTTCTGACGAGCTCTTTATAACGCATCGCCATATGCCTGCCGGAAATGGGGTCTGCTTCCCCAACGATGAGCCGGACCATGACCGGAGGCTCGAACATGGGCTTTACCCAGCGTTCCCGGTATTGCTCCCGCTCTTCCATATAACGGATGAGCAGGTGAAACACCCGCTGCCCGTTATTATAACGGATGAGCGACCACCACTCGTCTATTTCACGGGCGGATGGCCGGGTGTTGGGGCCAAATATTTTATCAAAATTCCGCTTTAGGGTATTCCTGGATAAAAATGGTGTGAGCCACTGTCCAATAGGGCTCAGCAGTAGCTTTTGAATAGGCCGGGGCTGATGGGTTTCGGGAAACAGTCCGCCATTGAGCAATATAATGGATTGTATCTTCAGGGGCGCATCGCTTCCCGACTCCCGTGCGAGCAATTCCTGAGCCACGGTGTCTCCGTAGTCGTGGGCAAGCAGGTGGTATTGGGTGACGCCGATGGAATCCAGCAGTGCCTCCACCAGGTCTGCCTGCTCTGAGATTTCGTAGTCATAATCTGTAGGCTTGTCTGAGTACCCAAAACCCAGGAAATCGGGAGCTATGAGGTGGTATTCCAGCGCTAGTTCCTCCCAGAGCGCCCGCCAGTCCCAGCTTGAGGTGGGGAAACCATGCAGCAAGACCAGGGTACGGGGCTTTTCCGTACTGGCTTCCTGGTAGAATATCCGGTAATCATCAAATTGGAAGTACTGTCCGGATTCGTACCAATCTTTCAACTGGAGCATGGGGAAAATAGGTTTGGGAAGGAAAACCGGGCGTAGCTATGCTCGGTTAGAATGCGCTACGCCCGGCTGGAAAGCAATTTATTCTTCATCATCTTCCTGCAGGTACACGTCGATAGCGATGTCCTGGCCAGTTTCCTGGTTCTTGCCCAGGCGGAATTCCACCCGGTCGTTGACCAGCAAGTCATTGAAATCACAGTTCTGTACTTCAGAATGGTGGAAGAACAGATTATTAGGTGGGTAAGCAATGAAGCCAAACCCTTCCTTAAGGGATAGTATGGTGCTGGAGTGATAGGCTCCGTCCTGAGTGATCATTACTTCTGTGACAGGTTCCTCTTCTTTTTCAGGCTGTTCCTTGTAGCTGTGATGATTATCTCCCCGATAATCCTTTTTGGTGTAATGGTCCGTTTTGGGGACAAAAAGGTTATTGACAATATGAGAGTCCCGGGTCACCCGGTTATCAATGATCTCATGCATTGCCAGAGGGTAGGTCACCTCCTCCAGCAAATCCTGTGAAGTACGGGTAGCTCTTTGGTTGCCGTAGTCATCGGTATACTCGAAGTCCCACGAGAGCACCATTACTCTTGTGCCCCGGGAATTGACCTTACGGATGAGGGGTACGTAGTCGCTGTCGGAAGCAATGAGCACCAGTACATCGAACTGCTTGTAGAAGACCTGCTCGAAAGCCTCGAGCGCCAGCAGCACATCTATGCCTTTCTCCGCCTTCCGCCCATAGTTGTTGTTGCGCAGGGGCAAATAGTGTGTGGTGACGCCTTCAGACATGAGGATGTCGTCAAAGACACGCTCGTAATACAGCTGCTTGCCTTTATGGCTCACCTCGGAAGCGCTCAGCCGGCCTCTGAAATAGTGCGCGTCAACAATCTGGCAGTGATTAACATTAGTCCCGTCTCCTTCGAGTTCTGCAACTTTATGGCGAATAAATTCGTGCAGCCCCTTAATGCTGATTCGGGTCTTGCGTTCGTGTACATAATTGTAGAAATTACTGACATGGTAGAAGTAATTTCCATCGTAAAAAACGCCAATCTTAATGAGTGGTATCCCGTTGGTATTTGTCATTTACTATTGAAGTGTTTTATCTTTTTCTGAATCTATATACTTGTAAAAAGTTGGTTGTTTGGAAGTTATCGTATAGGTGTATGGTTGGGAAATGAAATAGCTGGGAGAATATAAGGCACAATTTTTCTTTTGTATCCGCGAAAGTACGGAAAAATACGTACGATTGAGCTTTGTATCAGGAAAGAAACACCTTTAGATACGGGAGGTTCAATCCTGGCAGACAACAAAAAGCAGAATTAATTGTAGTTTTGAAGAGCGCGTTCTATATTAGAACAGCATTTCACTAACCTATGTACTAAAATGAGTAGAAAGAAAGGTTTTTTCCAATCGCGTAATCCTGTCATGAGTGAAAAGGCTTTCCAGAAAGCCTCCAATCAGGTCCTCGATGCTGATATGACACAGGCAGGCACTCAAACAGACCGGATGACAGTATCCGGTGCGGTCAACAAATCTTTATTATTGGGCGCATTGATGGTCGCAACGGCCGTACTCAGCTACGCTGCGGCTAACCCCCTGCTAATGTGGGGTGGTGCCATAGGCGGTCTGATCGTGGTGTTGATTGCCACTTTCAAGCTGGAGTATTCCCCGATTCTTGCCCCTATTTATGCAGCCCTTGAGGGCCTCTTTGTTGGTGGTATTTCAGCAGTATACGCCAGTGCCTTCGATGGCATCATTTTTCAGGCAGTTACCCTGACCAGTGCTGTGTTTTTCCTGATGTTGTTTTTCTATAAGACAGGCATCATCAAAGTGACTCAAAAGCTGCGTAGTGGCATCATCATGGCTACGGGCGCTATTTTTGTGGTCTATATGCTGAATTTCGTTCTCAGCTTCTTTGGGATTAATCTGCCTTATCTTCATGATGGAGGTATGATTGGTATCGGTATCAGCCTGCTCATTATTGGCGTAGCCGCCATGAATCTTCTGCTGGATTTCGACAATTTTGATAAGGGAGAGCAGTACGGTGCCCCAGCTTACATGGAGTGGTTTTCTGCCATGGGGCTGCTGATTACGCTGGTCTGGCTTTACATTGAAATCCTGAGGCTGATTGCCATTTTCTCATCGAATGATTAAAGCTAAAGCCTGAGGCAATGAATAGGAGGGTGGGCTTATGTTAGTCCGGCTGTCCTAAGCATGGAAACGTGGGTAGCGTGATGGCTTCCCACGTTTTTTTTGACACTTTTTAGAGATAGGTATGAAACGAGAGGAACGAAGCGCATTAAAATCGAAGATTGAAGCCGCAATTGTTAAAACTACTGCCGAATTGGAGCGGTTGGAAGAGGCGACTAAGCCTATTGCCCCTGAAAATGCTATAGGGAGAGTCAGCCGGATGGATGCCATCAACAACAAAGGCGTCTCTGAAGCGGCCTTACGCTCAGCAAGGCGGAAACTGACCAACCTTAAAATTGCACTAACGAAAATTGATGCGGAAAACTTTGGTATTTGCGCCCGTTGTAAGCGCCCGATTGCGCCTGCCCGCCTCATGTATATGCCAGAGAGTACCGAATGCGTCAGATGCGCAGACCGGTAAAAAAAAACAGGGTCACTGTACCGAAGTACAGCACCCTGTATAACCCCAAAAAACCAAATGAAAACAATCTACATATATCTTGGATTCTCTTACTTGGAAGTAAGAGCTGTTTGATCCCTGAAATTTACGTGTAATAAACGAAATTATTTTTACTTTCAGTCTAGGAATGAAGCCAGTTGTCTACCAGGCTACATTTTTATCGAAGTTACAAATTTCGCTCAGTAAAAGGTTAAGTTATCTTTGATAGTGTAAATGTAGTGAAAAAATAATTTTTTTTAAAAACACCATCTCAATTTTAGGCAACTCTTGTTTTCTACAACTCTATCTTAGCGCCTGAATTTGAACACTTAACATCAAAAATAGAAAAAGGTTGGCGAAGGTCAAAAAAATTTTTGCTTGCAGTAATTGTGGCGCCACTTCACCAAAGTGGATTGGGAAATGCCCACATTGTGGAGAATGGAATACTTACATCGAGGAAGTGATTTCCAGAGATACCGTAACGGAATCAAAGGACAAAAGCTGGCGGACTCAGGAAAAAGCATCAAAGAGCAAGCCCGTGCCACTGCCGGAAATAAAGGCCGGAGAAACTACCCGGCTCACTACACCGGATGCCGAGCTCAACCGGGTGCTTGGAGGAGGTATTGTGCCTGGTTCTCTTGTGCTTATCGGAGGGCAGCCAGGTATTGGTAAGTCCACGCTGCTTCTGCAGTTGGCACTGCATGTGCCGTTCACCATATTATACATATCCGGAGAAGAAAGTGACGAGCAAATCAAAATGCGCGCGGACCGGATCGGAGGGGAAGCGAAGAACTGCTACATCCTGTCGGAGACCAATACGAGCAAGATTCTGAAGCATGCCCAAAACCTGCGCCCCTCTTTGGTGATCATTGACTCTATCCAAACTCTGTCCAGCCCGCATATCGATTCTATGCCGGGAAGTGTGTCTCAGGTTCGGGAGTGTGCCGGTGAGCTGCAGCGGTTTGCAAAAGAGGAGCATATCCCCGTTTTTATCATTGGGCATATTACTAAGGAAGGTTCTATTGCCGGGCCTAAGCTTTTGGAGCATATTGTGGACGCCGTACTTCAGTTTGAGGGCGACCGAAACTATACCTACCGCATTCTTCGCACCATCAAAAACCGATTCGGGAGCACTGATGAACTGGGGATTTATGAGATGCAGGCCAGCGGGCTTCGCGAAGTCTCCAACCCTTCCGAGCTCTTACTTTCCCAAAAAGATGAAGACCTGAGCGGCAGTGCCGTGGCCGCTACTATAGAAGGCCTGCGCCCCATGCTGATTGAAACACAGGCGTTGGTGAGCACTTCGGTATACAGCGCACCTCAACGCTCGGCTACCGGCTTTGACCTTAGGCGTTTGGGAATGCTGCTGGCTGTCCTGGAGAAGCGGGCGGGGTTGTTCTTTGCCCAAAACGATGTTTTCCTGAATATCGCAGGAGGCATACGGGTGGACGATCCGGCCATTGATTTATCTATCGTCGCTGCACTGATTTCTTCTTTAGAGGACGTTGCGATCCCCACCGATGTATGCTTTGCGGGCGAGGTGGGGCTTTCCGGGGAGATACGGACCGTCAACCGGGTAGAGCAACGTATTCAGGAAGCCAACCGGCTGGGCTTTAAGGAAATCTACATCTCAAAGTACAATACCAAAGGGTTGGACACCGGGCGGTATGATATTGAAGTGAAAGCCGTGTCTAAAGTGCAGGAGCTATACTATGCCCTGTTTAAGTAAAAAACTCTGCTTTGGCAGATCTGTTATGAAAGTATGAATACAACCGAACATCCAGTACTGCTTTTTGATGGGGTTTGTAATTTATGCAATGGCTCCGTTCAGTTTATCATTGAGCGGGACCCCGATGCCCGTTTCCGCTTTGCTTCCCTGCAATCGGAAGAAGGGCAGGCCGTGCTTAGCCGCTTTGAAAACCGCCCATCGGACCTGAGCTCGGTGGTGCTGATTCAGGATGATCAGTTGTATGCACGGTCTGAGGCAGCGCTTCGGGTCGCCAGACAGCTTGGGGGCGGGTGGTCTTTGCTCTATGCTTTCATCGTGGTGCCCCGCCCCATACGCGACGCCGTCTATGACTGGATTGCCCGCAACCGCTACCGCTGGTTCGGGAAAAAAGATGCCTGCATGATTCCATCGCCCGATCTTCAATCTCGTTTTCTTTAAGTAGTGGAAGTTCTTGAAGAGCATATCGTACCACCGGGTGTTTCCCCGGTCAGGCTGAGCGACTACCTGCATCAGGTTTTTGAAACCCTCCCCAGCCGGAAAGGAGGCAAGAAAGCCATTCAGCGAGGTGCTGTACTTGTGGATGGAGAACTGGCAACTACGGCTATTTGGGTGAAACCCAGTATGCACATTGTTTTGCTTGAATTGGACCTGACGCCTCCAAAAGCATTTCCTTTTTCGATCCCTGTACTCTACGAAGATGATTTTCTGGCAGTTGTGCACAAACCTCCCGGTCTACCGGTAAGTGGCAATCATTACCGTACGCTTGTGAATGCTTTGGTCGGACAACTACAGCGTTCTCCTGTTGCAGACGCCCTGCCCTGGGGCATGCCGGTGCACCGGCTGGACGTACCCACTTCGGGCCCGGTCGTAATTGCAAAGACCCGTTCCGCGCAAGTCAGATTAGGAAGAACATTTGAAGAGCGGGAGATTGAGAAAGTCTATCAGGCCATAGTTTGCGGCCGTACGCCCACAGAAGGGCGAATAGAAGAGTCCTTAGATGGTAAAGCGGCACTGACTACCTTCAAAAAACTGGAAGAATGCCGTTCTCTGAATTGTGAATGGCTGTCATGGCTGGAGCTGCACCTGCATACCGGGCGCACCCATCAGATACGGCGGCACCTGGCTCACCTGGGCACTCCTATTCTGGGCGATGAAGCCTACACACCTGAAGACAAGCCGCTATTGCGCAAAAAAGGCCTTTTCCTAAGTGCGGTGTCCATCGCTTTTAATCATCCCTGCACCGCGGGCCAGGTGAAGGTGGGGTCCCCGCCGCCTGAAAAGTTTAGAGCTATAATGGAGCGGTCAGAAAGGTATTTTTTGAATAAAAACAAATAAATTGATATATTTTGTTTATATTGCGGCATGGTACCCCACGATATACTTTGGAAAGGGCTAATTGAAGATTTGGCAGAGGATTTTCCTACCCTTTCAAAAATCAGAATTTAGCTTTAAATTTGAAGAACAAGTCCGAGGTATCACAAAATCTAGAAAAGCTATGGGTATCGAAGAAGCGATCATACAGGAACTCAAAGCCCAGGCCATGAGGGAAGGGCGCAATACGGGTATTCAGAAAGGTCTTAAAGAAGGCCTTAAAGAAGGTCTTGAAAAAGGTCTTGAAAAAGGAAAATGGCAAAAGACACGCCTGTTTGTTTTCCGGGCAGACCGCAAAGGGATGTCTATAGCAGATATTGCAGAGCTCGTCGACCTGCCCGAGGAAGAAGTGGAGGCACTCATTCAAGAGGTCAGGCTAAATCCTCCGGAAGAACACTAGCGCCTCAAGCCATAAATCCTTGACACCCCAAGTTTCGTTCTTTTCCGCCTACTCTTCGTTGAAGAACCGCTCGTTTAGCTCGGGCTAAAGTCGCGAACCTTCGCCTTGATTAGTCGAAAAATAACTTCAACTTAAGTATCAGAGATCTATGACTTGAGGCACTAGCCTGCAATTTAACAATGTTAAAGTCTAGATAGGGTCGCGTGGTCGCCCAGGTTTTTTCGTTTATCAATCAACTAAATATTAAAAATCATGAGACCACTTATCCTAACCGCTCTGCTGCTCACAGCCGCGACTTCACTTTCCGCTCAGCTTCGTCCAAAGATTAGTCTTTCTGCCGGGGGGAATGCTTCAAATACCCATTGGTTTAATCAATATCAATTTCTGGGTCAGACGATGCCTTCTAACGAAGCCAATTTAGCTATTGCCGGATTTCAGGCTGGTTTGTCTTTTGAATTGCCCGTTTCCTCAACCTTTGGAGTTTTAGTAGCGCCTACTTTTTCTCGAAGAGGCTTCCGCGGCAATGAGGACTTATATGGAGTAAATTCAAGCGTGCGTCTTGATTATTTTGACCTTCCCGCACTGATCCGGTTTTACCCGGTCAATAATTTCTATGTTGAAGCGGGAGCGGCGGTCAGTTTTATGTTGAAGGCGGAATCTGTGGTCGACGGCGAACCCATCGGCAATGAAGACGTAATGGGCAGACTGTATAATGACACAGATTTATCTGCGGTGTTAGGTCTTGGTTACGCCTTTAATGATAGACTTTCAGTCAACGTGAGACTTTTTCATGGATTGCTGACTACATTAGATACTGAGTTTGCTGACCCCAATGGAGAGCCATTATCACCTGAAGATCAGCCCAAACTCCTCAATCAATCCCTGCAGCTGAGCGTACAATATGCTATTCTAAATCCATAGCATCAGAGCACCGAAGCCCTCAGAAGCTGTTTGAATTTGGTTTCTGGAATTTATTATGAGGCATTTTTTTGCCAGTCAAGGCGCCAAAACCGGAGTCCGTACGGATGAGGATTTTGGTAACGCAGAGTGGCGAAAAAAAGACCATAAGAAAACCTGAGGATTAAATTCAAACAGCTTCTCAATCCTGACAGAAGTTAAAGGCCCGCTACAAATCCCGAAAGTAGCGGGCCTTTAAATTTCCCCCTTTTTCCCAAAAGCCCTATTTTCGCGCATTCATTTGGTGGCACGCTAAAAAACGAAAGATGAGCAAGCGCACAGAGATTCAAACGATACTGGAAGATTTTAAGCCCCGCGTAGGGCAGGAGCTTACCGTTATGGGCTGGGTACGGGCCTTCCGTTCCAACCGTTTTATTGCCCTGAATGACGGTACGAGCATGGGCACACTGCAAGTCGTTGTGGATTTTGAGCAGATCCCGGAGGACGTACTGAAGCAAATCTCTTTCCACGCCTGCATCAAGGCTACCGGCAAACTCGTGGAGTCACAGGGCGCAGGTCAGGACGTAGAACTGCTGGCAGACACGGTGGAAATCCTGGGTGCTGCCAATCCGGAGGAATATCCCATGCAGCCGAAGGCACAGTCCCTGGAGTTCTTGCGCGAAAAAGCGCACTTCCGCATGCGCACCAATACTTTCAGTGCGGTATTCCGCATCCGTCATGGTATTGCCTATGCCGTCCATAAGTATTACAATGATAATGGCTATTTCTACATGCACACCCCCATCATCACGGGGAGCGATGCAGAAGGCGCCGGCGAGATGTTCCGGGTGACCAACCTGGACATCAGCAATCCACCGCGGACGGAAGAAGGCGAAGTGGACTTCAAGGAAGACTTCTTCGAAAAGCCAACTAACCTTACGGTATCTGGTCAGCTGCAGGCCGAAATCGGTGCCCTGGCCCTGGGCAAAGTGTACACCTTCGGGCCCACTTTCCGTGCGGAAAACTCCAACACTTCCCGCCACCTGGCCGAGTTTTGGATGATTGAGCCGGAGGTTGCCTTCTACGATATTTTTGACAATATGGATTTGGCGGAGGACTTCTGCAAGTACCTCATCAACCATATCCTGGAAAACTACAGTGCAGAGCTTGAATTCCTGGATCAGCGCATTCAGAATCTGGAGAAAAATATGCCTAAAAATGAGCGCCGTGCTATGGGGCTCATCGAGACCCTGCGGTTTGTGGTGGACAACGACTTCGAGCGGATCACCTACACCGATGCGGTCAACATCCTACGCAATTCCAAGCCGTACAAGAAAGGGAAGTTCGAATACGATGTGGAGTGGGGCAAAGACCTGCAGGCAGAGCACGAACGCTACCTGGTAGAAAAGAAATTCCAAAAGCCAGTCATTGTGCGCGATTACCCGGCGTCTATCAAAGCTTTCTACATGCGCATGAACGATGAGCAGGAAGGTGTGCCGGGCAAAACCGTAGCCGCAATGGACGTCCTCTTCCCGGGCATCGGGGAGGTGATCGGCGGCTCACAGCGGGAAGAGCGGCTCGATGTGCTAAAGGCACGTATGGCTGATATGAACGTACACGAGGAAGAACTCTGGTGGTACCTCGAACTGCGCAAGTTCGGCGGTGCGCCTCACGCCGGCTTTGGGCTGGGCTTCGAGCGCATGGTACAGTTCATCACCGGCATGGGCAATATCCGTGACGTGATCGCTTTCCCGCGTACGCCGGGTAACGCGGAGTTTTAGAGGAAAATCAGAAAGAACCAAAATCGAAGGGCTGCAGCATCAAAGCTGTAGCCCTTCCTGTCGTTAAGCAGTCTCCGGACTACGCTTTAGAAAAATGGCGACAACCGCTGAGGTCACCACTCCCATGATAATAGCACCAATGCCGCCCTGCATCATATAAGACTGCAAGTTAAAGTACTCGGCGGCGGCTTCGGGTGAGTCATGATAGCCCACCTCTACTGAATAGGCAATGGCATTGGAGAAGTACTCCGGAGAGATCAGCGCATGGGTAATCCACTGCGTGACCGGGCTTAGTAACCCGACAATAATGCTAATGATCAACCCGGACATAAACCCCTGCTTCCAGGTCATCTGCCCGCCCAGCTTTTCCCGCTTTTCCCGAAGCGCCAACACATAAATGACGATGGCTACCAGCCCGAAAATGTTGGTCATGTAAGGGTGCTTCTCAATTTTGGGGCCATGCCACCCCATTGCTTTCTCAAAGACCATCCAGACCAGGGCTGCCGCACAAAAGATCAGCGCCCATTTGATTTCTGTTGCGTATTTTTTCATGACTTAGGTATTTTGTACCTCCTAAGATAGGGAATAATCTATATAAACTGGGTAGAGATTTCTTACCGCAAACACCCGATTACCCTCCGTGCCAGTGCATCAATCAGTTCCTCCGCCAAATCGTCGTCATCTGGTAGATCGCTGAAGTGGGTCTCCGTGATGTGCGAGGGGATAGCCCGGGTATCTCCGGAAATCTCAATTTCCTCATCTTGTGCTTCCACCTGATCCGAAAAAGAGCAGCCAGACATGGTACACTGCCCACTCTGATTGATGATGTTCACCGATACGGAAAGGCTCGCTCGCTTATGATGCGTGATGTAAGATACGGTGCCTGAAACCTCTTCATGTACAGGTACTTCGTAGGTGTTGCCGCTCGTGTCGCGCTCCGTGTTGTACCCTGTGACAACCTGCTCCGTATAGTGCTCCTGACTACTGTCCTCCCATTCGTCAACATCCACATCACTGAAGTTGATCCGGATGACGCAGTCCGCCTCCGCAGGATTTAGATTATAGCTCAGCTGATAAAAGTCCCCGGCAGGCCCTGCAAGGTTGTCCAGCGCCCGCTCAGTATCAAAACGGTAGAAAAAGGGCGGATCGAGTTCCACACGGGCCTGAAGCGTTCCACCCTTGCGTGCTGCTTTTAACAGGGAGTCGAGTGAGGCTTCCACCGAATTGCCGGCATATTCCTCCGCATGCCTGAAGTCAAAATAGGCTGCCTGAGCCGTGGACTTGCGGCCGGTAGTGTCAAACTCCAGCATCCTTTGCCGGCCACGGTCAAGGTAAGCCTGATAGATCAAGGGCCGGGTGCGTTGGTATTCGTTTTGCAGCCCGTCCAGCTCAAATTGCAGGGTGCTTTGCAGGTAGGGTAGGGCGGGGGAGAGCTGTTCTTGCAGGTCCACATTGCGGTCGAGTGCTTTGGCCCAATCGGCAGGATCATCGGAGGCGTAAAGTTGGTCGCGTGCGTCGTGCTCGCGTTGCAAAATTTGCTCAGCGGACCGCCGCATAAGTGTCCGGAGTTCGGGGTCGCCCTGACCATGCTCAAACCGGTCATGGGCTTTTTTGAAGGCTTTGTCGTACTCACCGGCTTCGAAAGCTTGTCTTGGGGACTGACAGGCGGCGAGAAATAGCAGCAGGTAAATGTATTTTTTCATACCAAGGGGTTTGGCATTGAAAATACAAACCGCAGAGCATAGCATGGTCCGCTCTTACCTACTTTAGCTTGGTTTTAACGGTTATCAGGGAGCTTTTATGAAGCGCTTAACTTTTTCGGCAGCACCTGCTCCAAAATCCACGCAATGCCCATCACCAGCGTGCACCCGATCAGGTTCAGCCACAGATAGGCGATGTTGATGATCTCCATGGAGTTGAGGGTGAAGATGATCAGTACGATGGCTTCCGCAATCAGCGCGCCGATGAAGACCGCCCGCCCGCCTACTTTTTTCATAAAGAAGGCCACCACAAAAATACCCAGAATGGCTCCGTAGAAGAGAGAGCCGATGATATTGACCGCCTGAATGAGGTTTTCAAACAGATTGGCAGTAGCCGCAAAAACCAGCGCAATGCCGCCCCAAACTGCCGTAAACGCTTTAGAGGCATTCAGGTAGTGCCGGTCACTTTTGTCTTTGGCAAAGCTGCGCCGGTAGAGGTCAACCACCGTAGTCGTAGCCAGGGCGTTCAGCTCAGAGGCCGTGGAGGACATAGCGGCTGAGAAGATAACGGCAAGCAGCAGGCCTACCAGCCCCACCGGGAGGTACTCCGTGACGAACGTGATAAATACATAATCCGTATCCTTGATCTTGGAAGCCGGGTCGGCCTGCAAAATGAGGTCTTTCGTTGCCTTGCGCAGTTCGCTGTCGGTTTCCCGCAAAGTAGACAGCCGCTGCTGAATCTCTGAAATGGCGGGCTCATCGTTTTGGTCAATGGCACCCATAAGTGCCCGCACCTCTTCTTGTTGGGTTAGGAAAAGGGTGTTGTGTTGCGCCTGCAGGTTAGCGAGGTCGTCCGCATATTCGGTATTTTCCAGCTTTTCCAGGTTGGCCGAGTTAAAGTGGATGGGCGGCTGCTGGAATTGAAAGAAGACAAACACCAGGATGCCTACAAAGAGTACCAGAAACTGCATGGGGACCTTCAGAATACCGTTGAACAACAGCCCCAGCCGGCTTTCATTCAGGGATTTGCCGCTGAGGTAGCGCTGCACCTGCGACTGATCCGTACCGAAGTAAGACAGGAACAGGAACACCCCGCCGATCATGCCTGACCAAAAGTTGTACCGGTTGGATAAATCAAATTCGAAGTCGACAACGTTGAGCTTGCCCATTTTGCCAGCCACGCCCACGGCATCGCTAAAACCGACGTCCGGAGGTAACTGGAAAATCAAAATCATCGCCGCGATAAACATGCCCGACAGGATGACGATCATTTGCTGTTTTTGGGTCACGCTCACGGCTTTGGTACCGCCCAGCATGGTGTAAAAAATGACCAGCGCTCCAATAAAAAGGACAGTCCACCGCAGGCTCCAGCCCAAAATGGTAGACAGGATGATGGCCGGCGCGTAGATGGTCAGCCCGGCTGCCAGCCCCCGTTGGATGAGAAAAAGAACGGCCGTGAGCGTCCGGGTACGCAGGTCAAAACGCCCTTCCAGGTACTCGTAGGCGGTATAAACCTTGAGCCGGTAATAAATCGGCAGCACAAAGACACACAAAATCACCATGGCCACCGGCAGCCCGAAGTAGAACTGCGCAAAGCGCATCCCGTCCTCATAGGCCTGCCCGGGCGTGGATAAAAAGGTGATCGCGCTGGCTTGCGTGGCCATGACCGAGAGCCCGATCGTCCACCACGGCAGGTCGCGATCGCCCAACAGATAGCTCTGTACGTTGTCAACCTTGCGGGTGTACCATACTCCGTAAGCCACGATACTTAGCAGCGTGCCCAGCATTATTATCCAGTCCAGTGTTTCCATGTGCGCTTTGGTTAGTCTTTTTAGTGAGGATGGGCAACAGGTCGTGCCCCGGTGGCAGGCAACTGCCTTAGGAATAAGCTTGTGTAAACCAGTAGAATAAGGTGATGATGATGGCGTGCAGGATGAGCACAAACAGGTACATCCGGTTCCAGGTCTTCAGGATAGGCGGTGGCCCGTCATCGGGCAAAGGCTGTTGGTCTTGTTGGTCGGGCATGGCCATATGGTTGATCTTTAGGTATTGAACGGCTAAAATAGAAGGATATGCCGGAATGGACAATTTTGATTCCGGATTGTTGCGTCGTGGTTTAGCATTCCAATACTGGAACTGTTTTGCCAATTTTTTAGTTTTATTGCCAAAATGAAGATTATGGAAGTCAAAATAGACAAGTTTGGGCGCATTCTGATCCCCAAAAAAGTCCGGGAGGAACTGGGGTTGAAGGCTGGGCAATATCTGGAAATAGGGCAGGTGAACGAGCAGGAGGGAATTTACCTTAAAAAGCAGCCGGCAGCAGCACCGCAATTAACACATTCTGCTGAAGGCTTCCCGTTTTTTTTATTTGAAGAAAGCATGGAACAAGAGGACGTCCCTGATGCTGCAAGCCTGATTAAGATCTCACGCGAGGAAAGAGACCAAAAAATAATGGGCTTATGATCAGGCATTATTTTGATACTTCTGTTTTACTTCCGGCATTGGTTTCGGCACACCCTCAGCATAAAGCAAGTCTTCAGTTGATGGACAATGCGCTAAGCAGTGGAGTAGGTGTTACCTCGGTTACACATACCTATGCCGAATTGTATTCCAACCTGACAAAGCTGCCCAAAGGCTTGGCGATTCCACCGGATTTGGCCTTCCAGTTGATCACAAAAGAGATCGGGGCTATTTTTGAAATTGTTGAATTGGCCAGGTCTGACTACGAAGCCGCCCTTCACCGCTGCGCCCAAAAGGGACTGGTCAGCGGAGTGATTTACGATGCGCTGCACCTGCAGGCGGCTTTGAAGGCAGAAGTGTCCGTGCTGTACACTAATAATTTTTCCGATTTCGAACACCTTCTCGAGTGTGTATAACAAATTGCACAGCTATGCCGCTGCGACAAGTTGCTGGATCGTACTCCACGCTCCACTTTTACGATAGCACCGCAAATCCGCGATGGCTTGCGCCCCATCAACCGTCCAGCGTTGGCCGGATAATTTGAGCCGCTGCTGCAAGACACTACGATGAGCGGCCTCTACTGGTCCAGAGCCGATGAGCAGCCCTTCATCCCTGTAGGTTTTGTACTGCATACGGTCTTCATGCTCTTCGTAATAAGATAGCAGTTTCGCCTTAGCTTCCCGGGCTTCGTGATTTCTCGCTCTGAGGCAGCTTACGTTATCCACTACCTCGTGCACTCTATTGGCTGAGAGTACTTCACACTGGCCAGCCACCCAGGCTTTGCGTTTTTCATCTACTCTAAACTGATGTTTTGCAAAGAGCACCAGTTTTTCTTTGGCGTGATAGAAGTCTAATATTTGACGAGCCCCAGGGAAGTTGTCCTCGGCCCAACGCCATATCCATGGGGCTCCATCTCCCAAAATGACCTTTTTTTGATAGGGTACTAGATGGCGCTCCAGTTTAGGGAAAAACTGGTCGACACTGCCAAAATGGGACACATAGACGGATTGGCGTATTTGTCTGCGCTTGGCCGACAGTTGTACCACATCTTGGTGTTGAAATATGCGGCCGAGCTTAATTTCTTTCCAGCTCTTTTCCTCTCGTGTAGGGAGCATCATGCCATCCATCATCACATAAGTAGGCGCTTGCTCATCAGTAATTTCTAAACTGGGTATGGCCCCTTCCGCATCCGCGCTGACCAATGGGCCTACTAAACTGCCATAGTGCATACAGACACGCTGTATTTGCATACCAGATAAGTCTAGCCTAAGCAGTTCTTCCAGTGTCTCGCTAGCCTGCTCGTAAACACTGCCCTGTCCTAGCAGGCAGCACAGCTCCCGCAGGCGCTCACTGAGGGCAAAGCGTTTTGTGCCTTGGCATAGCACGTGGTTTTTAGACAGCGTAAGCTGCCCAAAACTTGTCAAGACTTTTTTTTAGCGTTGCGGCTCTTTGGCAGTGGCCCATCTTGTTGGGTAGCTACCTTTTGGGCAAATTGGCGGGCTAAATCTAAAACGCTATTCTCATAAGCTGACGATGAGGTCGCGTTGGCTTGAGATTGCAGAAAGTCGAGTAGCTCGGCACGCATGCCACTTAGTATCTCGTCGGCAACTTGTTCTAGCTCGCTCGGGGTGGGGGTTGGCTTCTTCATACTTTAAAGATAGCTAACTTGTGCAATTTGTTATACACACCCTTCTCGATCCTGCCGATAAAATTGAACTGAAAGCTGTACCTTAGGAGCCGGCTAATTCCTATTTCTATGCAAATCCGATGGCTCCTCCTGGCCGTAATGTTAATGTTGGCTGTTGCCGCGATGGCGCAGACCACCTATACAATTGAAAACCTTCCCAACCCCAAGGACAACGGCAGTGGCTACGTCAGTGATCCCGATGGTATCCTCAACTCACAAGACCGAAGTACGCTCAATGCCCTTTGCAGTCAGCTGGAACAGAACAGCACCGCTCAGGTGGCCATTGTTATCGTCAATTCAATCGGGCAGGAAAACCCCAAGGATTTTGCCACCCGCCTGTTCAATCACTGGGGCATCGGGCAGGCAGATGTAGACAACGGGCTTCTCGTCTTTTCGGTAATGGACCAGCGGCGCACGGAGTTTGAGACGGGCTACGGGCTCGAAGGCGTACTGCCGGATGTGATCTGTTACCGCATCGGTATGCAGGAGTTGGTGCCTTATTTCCGGGAGGGTGACTATGGCGCAGGGCTCATTGCCGCCACACAGCGTATCAAGGAAACATTGGAAAACCCGGAGACGATTGAGGAAATTCGCTCCAGCGGGCAGCCCCGGCAAATGATTGACGGGGTGCCGGATGGCCTGGTATGGTATGCTGTGATTGACGCGCTGTTTGTCCTTTTTCTAATCATCTGGCTCATCTATACCAACTATTCCAAGCAGGAACTTTATGACCGCTTCATGATGGTGCGCAAGGTGCACAGTTGGATTTTCATCCTCTTGTTCCCGTTGCCCTATGCCTTGTTTTACCCACTCCTCAGCCGTCACCTGAAGAAGCTCCGCAATCAGCCCCGTTATGGCCGCAAAACCGGTGCCATTATGCACAAGCTGCACGAAGTTGAAGATGACCGCTATTTGGAATTGGGACAGGTGGTAGAGGAGCATCTGGGCTCGGTCGACTACGATGTCTGGATTACCGAGGACGAGGAGGATATTCTCATTTTGCCCTACAAAAAACGGTGGAGTAAATACAAAGCCTGCCCGAAGTGCCAGTTCAGGACCTATGCGCTATCCGATACCAATGTGCTGCGCAATGCGACCTACAGCCACTCTGGCAAGAAGGAAGTCATTCACACCTGCAAGAACTGCAACTACCGCAACCGGCGCATCGTGGTCATTCCTAAGAAAACCCGTTCCTCCGGTGGTGGAGGCTCCTTTGGCGGTGGTGGCGGTAGCTCCTTCGGTGGCGGCAGTTCCGGTGGCGGAGGGGCAGGTGTGAGTTGGTAATGCACACTTAACAATTCCACAACATCTTTTTACCGAAAGGCGTATTATATTAGTCCGAAAACTCAAAACCAAAATGCATGATCCGGGCTAAGTACCTTACCTGTTTTATCCTGCTGCTTTCGGCAGTATCCTTATTTTCTCAAACCCTGACGTTGTCGGTTACCAAAGACCGCCTGCAGTCTGAGGATCTCAAAGCCATTATGGTGAGCAATCAGTATGGGGTACTCCGCTACTTTACTTTCGCCGGGCAATTGCCTAAAGATTCGGCCCACACTTTTAAGGTCCGGCAGCGGATAGGGGAGGCCCTGGCGCTTACTCTGGTGGAGGAAGTGGAGGATCAGGGCTACTACAGTTTTGAGAATACCACTTATATCGGGCTCAGCGATGGCGCAGTGATTGGAAGGGCGATGGCACCGAAAAAAGCCCCGAATTACCGCAATTTCAATGTGCGTGTAGCAGATGTGGATGGAGTGGAAGAATTTCAGTTGTTTGGCCCGCTGTCCCGCCGGCCGGAGTACCGAGTAAGCCGTGGCGTGCTCAATATCAGTGCCAAACTGGAAGACAATGCCGGTATTTTTGCCGTTATGCGCCTGCCGGGCGAAAACTTCCTGCGCCACTTTACCAGCCCCATGACGGCTGACAATAACTTCGAACTGTCCCGGGAGGGCCTGGGCAAAACCGTCTACATGGGCAAAATTGCCATGCCTTACCAAACCGAATGGGAGGGTACGATAAAAGGGATGCTGGACGGGTATGAGTTCCACTTGTTCAATAGTGCCCAGAAGCAGATCGGAGCTACAGATACCATCCCCTTCTTTGTGCCAGGTGGGGTGCAATTTGACTCCCTCAGCCTGTTCCTGTCCGACATCAACAATAAAGGCATCGCACTCTATGGTACTTACAAGGAGGCACTGCCAGCCAGAATCGATACGTTCAGCTTCGAACCTTCCTTCCTCCGTTCGGAAAGCAAAAGCTTTACCTTTGCTGCGGGCAGCGACGAGGGGCAGCACTATGCCATTTCCTATTACTACAGCCTGGGGCAGGGGCGCCCTCTTGCAAGCTGGCACCTCTGGGGTGAAATGGAAGGCATGGACCAGGTAGACTTTATCCTGCCCGATATCCCGGAGGAGCTGTACGAGATCATCCCCGAACTGGCGGAAATCGCCTCGCCGATTGCCATTGATAAGAATAGTTTTTACTGTACGCAGTACTGTGATGATTATGACTTCAGTGCCCGCCCGGCTCTGCTGGAAAACCCTAAGTGGCGTATGCGGCATGGTATGGTGGCTCGCCGCAAATTAAAGGAGTTGGAGGAGTAAGGTTAAAATTTCACTCCTTTGTAAAGGGTCTGAAAGCCCAGGTATCCCTTATCTAATACAGGAATTTGATCGTCTCCATTTGCAAATTCGCTCAGCGTAGTGGGTATTGGAGTAGACAGTAACGTAGACATGATAATAGTTGAAAATTAGATACCGAATATAGACAAAAAAACAGTGCCTTGCCACCCTGTTGATTTGAAGAATGGGCAAATATCGACGGGGAAGTTCCTATCTGTAAAACTTAATCCAGCGCCACTGTGTTGTTGCAAAAGTCAGTTAAAATAAGCATTCGACTATGGCCGCAACTACTTCCCTGACGCCCAAAACCATTGCCGGCGATCCGCTTCAGGTGCAGATTTATACCCTGCGCAATGGCATGACTCTATTCCTTTCCGTCAATCCGGAAGAGCCACGTATTCACACCAATATCGTTGTACGTGCGGGCTCCAAGCAGGATCCGGCTGATGCTACGGGCCTGGCCCACTACATGGAGCACATGCTCTTCAAGGGAACAAGCCGCATCGGTGCCCTGGACTGGGCGCAGGAGTCGAAGTTTCTGGAGCAGATTTCAGACCTGTACGAACAGCACCGTGCTACCCGCGATCCGGAGGCACGCCGTGCGATCTATCAGGAAATCGACCGCTTGTCTAACGAAGCGGCAAAGCTTGTTGCCCCCAATGAGTATGATCTGCTGTCGGGTGCCATCGGTGCCAAGGATACCAATGCTTATACTTCCGTAGACCAAACGGTTTACATCAACAATATACCGTCCAATGAACTGCAGCGTTGGATGCGCCTGGAGTCGGAGCGCTTCCGTATGATGGCGCTGCGCCTGTTCCATACCGAACTGGAAACAGTGTACGAGGAGTTCAATATCGGGCAGGATCAGGATAACCGAAAGGTGAACAAGATGATCCGGGAAGCCTTGTTCCCTAACCACCCCTACGGTACGCAGACGACGATCGGTTCTGCCGAGCATCTGCGCAGCCCTTCCCAAAAGAAAATACAGGAATTTTTCCGCACCTACTATGTGCCGAATAATATGGCGCTTATCCTGTCCGGTGACTTTGAGCCGGAACAGGCCGTTGCGCTGGCGGAAGCCCACTTCGGTGTCTTCGAGCCCGGTGCTGTGCCCCCGTTTAGCTACGAGCCGGCCCCACCGATTAAGGAGCCGGTAAGGCTGGAGGCCTGGGGGCAGGAAGCTCCCTTTGTGGATATCGCCTGGCGCTTTCAGGGCGCTGCATCAGATGATCCCATGATGCTGTCGCTCATTCAGAACTTGCTGCATAACTATCAGGCGGGACTGCTCGACCTCAACCTCAATCAGCAGCAGCGCGTCCTCGATGGGAGTGCCTGGTCCTGGCAGTTTCAGGACTACACTGCGCTAGGACTGGTAGCCCGCCCCCGGGAAGGGCAAACCATGGAAGAAGTGGAAGCCTTGCTCATAGGGGAGGTGCAACGCCTCCGGGAGGGCGACTTTGCGGACTGGATGCTGGAAGCGGCCATCAAAGATATCCGGCTGAGGGAGGTCAAGCTTACCGAGAGCAACCGCGGCCGCGTAGACCTCATCACGCAAGCCTTTGTCTTGGGCGTTGACTGGGGGCGGATGGTCAGCCGGTTCGACTGGTGGGAGAAGGTGACCAAAGCGGATGTGATGGAATTTGCGCAAACCAATCTGGGCGACAACCGGGTGGTGGTCTACAAGCAGCAGGGCGATGACCCCAACGTCATCAAGGTGGAAAAGCCGCCCATCAATGCCGTGCAGCTGGAACGCAACCGCCTGTCGGAATACGCACAGGACTTCCTTTCGGTAGAAACGCCGCCAATGCCACCGGTATTTGCGGATTTTGAAAAAGGCATTCAGCAGGTCGACCTGCAACCGGGGCTTCGCCTGGAATATGTCCACAATTACCGCAATGAGCTGTTCCGCCTGGACTACGTCTTTGAGCTTAACAAGCTTTCTGATCGCACCCTGTCAATGGCGATCGCCTACCTGCCTTACCTTGGCACTTCCCGATACAGTGCAGCCGAATTGCAGCGGCAGTTCTTCCGTCTGGGCTTATCCTTCGATGTGCACGTCAATAACGACTACACTTATCTGACGATCAGCGGGCTGAGCGAGTCAATGTCTGAGGGCATCCGTCTCATGGAGCATGTGATGGCCAACCTGCAGCCCGATGAGCAGGCCCTGGCAAACATGAAAGCTGATGTGATTAAGCGGCGCGAGCATGCCAAACAGAATCGCAATTTTGTCCTGCGCCGGGCGCTGGGCAGCTATGCCCGTTATGGTGCCGACTCGCCCTTCCGCTACCGTCTCGAGGAGGCGGAGGTTCGTTCACTAACTTCGGAGGAACTGATTCAGCGGCTCAAAAGCCTAAGCAATTACGAGCATACCGTGCATTATTATGGTCCAAACCCGGTGAAGGAAGTTGCTGCCGCCATTCAACAGTACCACAAGCGGGCGGAGCAGTTGAAGCCGGTACCGGAGAGCAGGTCCTTTGAACAGCCCCATACGTCAGAAAACGAAGTGCTTTTCCTCGATTTTCCAATTGTACAGGCCGATGTGATGCTGATTTCCCGGGGCACGCCTCACTTTAGCCTCGATGAATTTCAGCTCAGCGAGTGGTACAATGAGTACTTCGGCTACGGCCTGTCGAGTATCGTCTTTCAGGAAATCCGGGAGTCGCGGGCGCTGGCCTACTCCTCTTTTGCCTACTACAGTTCGCCCGACCGCCTGGACCAACCGCATTATTTGCAGGCCTATCTGGGCACGCAGCCCGACAAGCTACAGGAAGGCATTCCCGCCCTGACCGGCATCTTACAGGATATGCCCGTGCTGGAAGGGCAGGCGATGCAGGCCCGGCATTCCATCCTGCGCCGTATCGAAAGCGAGCGCATTGTGCCCGGCCGCTACTTCTGGGAGTCACTGACCGCCCGCCGGCTGGGCTTCGAAAAGGATATGCGGGAAGATTTGTACCAACGGCTACAACGCAGTGAACTGCCTGACCTGCTCCGTTTCCATCAGGAGCATGTCCGCGACCGTGCCTACAAGCATGTGGTATTGGGAAGTGCAGACCGCATGGATTGGGCGGCACTGGAACAGGTGGGGCCCGTTCGTAAGTTGAGCATGGAGGAGGTATTTGGGTATTGATCTTTAAGTTTTTCCTGTTTGGGCCTACCCAAACAAATACTCAATATCTCCTTTCGAGAACTTCGCCTTCTCCACATCCCCGATGATGTCTTCCGCCAGTTTGGACTTTTTCTCCTGAAGGCGGAGGATTTTCTCCTCGATGGTGTCTTTGGTAATGAATTTGATGGCAATCACATGCTTGTCCTGCCCGATCCGGTGCGCCCGGGCGATGGCCTGTTGCTCCGTCGTTGGGTTCCACCAGGGGTCAAGGATGAAGACATAGTCTGCGGCGGTGAGGTTAAGCCCGGTACCCCCGCTCTTGATGGAAATGAGGAACGGCTGCACCTCTGGTTTTTCCATGAAGGACTGAATGGCCCGCTCCCGCTCTTTGCTGCTTTGACTGCCGGTAAGCCAGGCGTAAGGCTGTTGGTGCCCTTCAAATTCCTGCCGGTAAAGTTCCAGGTGTTGCACGAAGGAGCTGAAGATGAGTACTTTGTGCCCGCCCTTTTGAATGGTCTCCCAATGCTCCAGCACGTCCTCAAACTTCCCGCTGCCTTTGGCGTAAGCCTCTACCGCCATTTTGGGATGGTTGGCAATTTGCCGCATCTTGGTCAGCGATTGCAGTACTTTAAAGCGGAACCGCGGATTGTCGGCATCGTAGTTTTCCAGCAAGTAGTTGCGGGCCGCTGATTTTTCGCGTTCGTACAGGCGCTTTTGTTCGGCCGTCATCTCGCAGTAGAACACCTGTGTGCTCAGCGGTGGCAGGTCTTTAGCCACTTCCTCCTTGGTCCGCCGCAGCAGGTAAGGCTGCACCAGTCGCCGGAGCTGATTTTTCTTATCCTCATCCTGAAGGCGCTCAATCGGGCGGATGAACTCCTTTTTGAAAAAGTTGAAACTGCCCAGCAGGTTGGGATTGATGAACTGCATCTGCGCCCAGAGGTCTGACAGCGAATTCTCAATCGGTGTGCCGCTGAGCGAGAGCTTGTGCAGGCCTTCCAGCTGATTGATGGCTTTGAAGACCTTGCTGTCCTTGTTTTTGATGTACTGGCTTTCATCCAGCACGATGTACTCAAATTCCATCTGCTTCAGCACCTCCACATCGCGCAGGGCCGTTTGGTAGGTGGTGAGGATAACATCGAAGCGCGACAGCAGGCGAATGTCTTTGTAGCGCTTTTGCCCGGTATGCCGGTACACCTGCAGGGTAGGGGCGAACTTCTTAATCTCCGCCTCCCAGTTGAACACCAGCGATGCCGGCAAGATGACCAGGGACTGCAACGGCTTAAGCGTATCGTGGTCGTCGGGGGCTGCGAAAAGGCCAAGCTGAGCGCCGGTATCCGTGTTGCCTTGTGTTTTGGCTTCCTGTTGGCGCTGTGCCCGCTGCGACTTGGCATGGAGGAGTACCGTGATAGTCTGCAGGGTTTTGCCGAGCCCCATGTCGTCGGCCAGACAGCCACCGAGCTGACTTTCGTAAAGGCCTACCAGCCATCTTGCCCCTTCCAGCTGATAAGGGCGGAGTGATGCTTTAAGCTGATTGCTGGGTATGAAACCCACGGCCAGTTGGCGTTCCTCGGCTACCTCATCGCCGGCGCTGATGCCAATTTCCTGCAAGAGGGTGAAGTGGCTTTTGGCCAGGCGCATCTGGTCTTTGTCCTTTTTCCCAAATTGGAACAGCCCCTTGTAGCGGGCCATCCACTCCTGCGGGATGAGAAAGAACTGCCCATCGGGCAAAGGGAAAAGCCGTATCCCGTCGCGTATGTACTTGGCCAGTTTCATAAAGGGGAAGGTATGCGCCCCAACCGTTACCTGACCTTTGAGGTCGAACCAGTCATTATCCTGATCGGCTATCAGCTCCACCTTGGGTGGGTGCAGGTAAAGTGCCTTGCCCTCCGCTGATGGTAGTTTTAGCGTAAAGCCTTCAGCCTCCAGTGCAGCACGGTTATCGCTGATCCATTCCAGCAGGGCGTAGCGGTCTTCGCTGGCATCTGTAAGTACAAAATGCTGATGCGCGTTGACCTCCAGCCCCTGGTTTTTCAGCTTCTCCACAAAAGCAGCCTCTACTTCCCGTTGACGGAGTGCCTGCAGGATGCGCACCTCGTCCCCCTCATCGAATTCAAGGCTTGTACGTTTGTCCTTCGGGTCGCTCCAGGTGAACGTGCTGCCTGGATAAGCCATTTGTACCGAAAGCACCCATTGCCCAGAGAAGAGGTCCTGTACAGGCTCAAGGATGCAGGCTTGCAGCTCCTCGTGCTGCTGTACCTCGAAGCCTTCTGCCTCGATTTCCGATTTAGCCGCCACTTTCAGGATGAACTTCTGGAAATAGGTCTTAACGGCTTTGCGGGGGATATGCACCTCTTCCTTTTTCTGAAAAGGCAGCACCATATTGCCGTTGATAGCAGGGGCACGGTACAGTTTGTAGTCCACAAAGAGCCAGGCCGGGTGGTTGGTAATCGGCACCACATCGCGGGAGCCAATCGCCCAGGCCCCGTCACGGTCAGCCAGTTGCAGGCGGTAGTGGACACCCGCTTCTTCCCGTTTGAAAAACAGCTGAGGCTCCAGGGGCTCCAGCCCGGTTTCAATGACAAAATCTTTGGCCAGCACGGTGCGCTCTACCTGCCAGGTCACAGGGAGCCCTTCAGCATTGGCACGCTCCAGGAGTTCCGCCAGGCGGGTGTGTACGTATTTGTAAATGGGCCCTGCCAGGTCGCGGTCCGCCAGGAGTGTTTCCAGCGTCGGTTTGCTCCGTTTGTTGGGCCGGAATTTTTCCGCCAACAGTTTGGGCTGCAGTTGCTCGATGAGGTCAAAGAGGCGGTCGCGGGTAGGCGTCAGCTCCAGCTCAAAGCTCCCGATGGTCTCCTTGAGCGCCTTCTGCTTGATGTGCGCCAGGTAGCCTTCCTGATCTTCACTAACGATGTAGGCGGTAGGGAGGTAGAGCTTCTCCGCAAAGTGGTAAATATCGTACACCACATGGTGCGTGGCGCGTTGTGTATCGGTTTTGAATAACTGCATGTTTGCGACTCCTGTACAGAAGGCGGGTACTTGTCAACGCTGCGCCTTCCCTTTACTTTGATTTTATCTGAACTGACAAATGTAGGGAAAAAAATGCGGGTATTGGGCAAGGAGCTGCCGTTTGGGGGACCAAACTTAACATTCATTTAATCCGCCTTTCTCCAGAACACCGGGAAAGATTCCGATATTGACATTGTGCTTATCCAGCGCCCTGAACTATGCTTTCTTTACCTATTAAATCCAAATATCGATGAATGTTTTAAATCCCCCGCGCTTGCTCAATTGGCTTGCCATGCTGCTCCTGACCACCGCTTCGCCCCTTTCCGCACAGCTTTTGCTGCAAGAAGGGTTTGAGGTGGAAACTTGTGTGCCTGTTACGTTGCCCTGCACTAACGGGCAGCTGATCGATGGAAACAATTGCATGCCAGGATGGAGCCCTTGGTTTGGGCGCCCAGCTATTGCGGCTAATGCCTCCCCTCCACAGGGGATAAATGCAGCATTGCTCGATTGCTATGTTGCAGAATCGAATAATATTCCCGCTATCTTCTCAGAGGGATTAATTGCAGCACTTGATGTACCTGCAAATGCGGGGGATGAAGTCCGTTTGAAGTTTAGCATTAATCCCTCAAATAATTATTTGTTCGCAAATCCTACTATTGAATTTTTTCTATCCTCCGGAGTACAAACGATTCCTATCGCAAACCCGGTTTGTCTGCAAGCACCTCCATTGGTGGCAGGTGCACAGCAGATAGCTTCAATACCTGGAAATACTTTGAACCCTGGCTGGCAGACGATAGAAGTTCCTTGTGTGACTGTCAATAATGCCTATGATCAATTGTTAGTGAGAATAAACATTGGAGTATCATCAAATGATGATTCGAATGCGGCCTGCGTAATAGACGACATCCAACTCCAAAAAGAGCCCACCTTCACTGAGCCCACCGCTACCATCACCAATGTAACCGGCGACCTGTGCAGCGGCGATGCCCTGTCGGTGACTTACGAGATATGTTCAGACGAAGACGTAATCCTGAATTTCGCCCCTTTTGCCAGCCCTGCCAGCATATCGGTGATACCGCCCAGCCAAAGTGCCAGTGTCAGTTCTGGAATGTGTAAGACCTTCACTTTTACCTATAATGAAACAACAGAACTGCCTTTAGGGGCGCCTATTACGCTGGGGCTGAACTATACAGTAAGCTATGACGGTTCCGTTTGCGACCATACCTCTACGGGGACGCTCAGCCAGTCTTTGGAAAAGTACTGCTTTGCCGAGGAGGCATGCTTGCCGGATGGCCAGCCATTTTATGCCCTTTCCGGAGGCAATTTCAGTGCACTATTGAGTGAAGGGCTGCTGCCGCCTGTGCAAGCGGCTACCACTCCGCAGTTTTTGTACTTTGAAGGGGATGCGGTGGTGGATTTTGCCAGTTATACTTTTGCGCAAGGCTCCATATTGTATTTTGACGAAGGTGTGGAACTTACCGTACCTAATGGGAACAGTCTGGAGGGCCTCAAATCAGAGTTCAATGGGTGTGAGCGTATGTGGAAGGGGATTACTGTGGAGGGAGGAGGTTCTTTATCCATAGAATCCAGTACGGTATCGGGTGCCCAATACGCCGTGCAAGCCTTGCATAATTCTACCTTGCTCATTGCGAACAACGTCTTTCAGGACAATTACATCGGGATTTACAAGCCTAATACCATGACAGCCTCGCCCGAGCAGGTCAATCAACCACTTCCGATTGCAGGGAATACCTTCGAGGGTACTGCGGCTGGCTTATTGCCGCCCTATCCCGGACAGGCACCTGCACCGGGCACAAGTGGGCTGGCAGGTATCGTAGCATCCAATTGCAACCTGCTGGAAGTGGGGATAGGGAGTACACCCAATAGTAACTTTTTCCGGGAGGTGCGCAATGGTCTGATCACCTTCAATACCGGCTTAAGGCTTAGAGGGGCTAATATCTCAGACCTGTCCGGTAGCTTTAACCCCACTACTATTGCGTTCCCTTCTGCCTTTGCCAACTTCCACAACTTAAGGGGGCATGGTGTCTTTTCGGGGCTTAACGACAACAGCGCTGCTCTGGTTTTTATTGGCTACAGCCACTTTGAGGGACTGACGCGCTGTACCCATATCGAGAACCAATCGGGTATTGCAACTGTAAATTTTGCTTTGAATTCTTCCATAGATACAAAGGATGGGCTGATAGTAGCCAACCACAGTGGGTCTACAGTTTTGAAGGAAGTATTCGATAATAACCTGGAATTTGAGCAGTATGGGATTGCCGGGCTGAACAGCACAGGGGCTATCCCTTTCTTCGTTGTGCGCAGTAATACCCTGGCTCAACTGAACAATAACAACTACCCTTTCACAGCTGGTGTGCTTTTTTCCAATACCATTAGCCCTTCGAGCTCTGGTGCCGTAAAGGATAACGTTATAGGTATGACGGACGATAACGGGCATGGCGTGTCCCTGACTTTTGTAGACAGGGTGGAAGTGGAGCGCAACCTGGTCGCCCATACCGGTAGCTCCACGCTGATTAAGCAAGAAGGTGCCGGGATCCATCTTAGCGAAAGCGGGGATCACAACAATATCCGGGAAAACACTGTCACTTTCAATATGCAAGCTGAGCGCCACAATACCCGGGGCATTGAAGTGCTGAACACTGCCTACACATACCTCTGCTGCAATACGACCGACGGGCACCGCACCGGGCTGCGCTTCAAAGGGGCCTGCCCTGACACCCGCTACCGGCAGAATGATTTCTTCGACCACGATACCGGGTTGCGCTGTGAGTCTGATGCCGTGACAAGCCTGCAAGTCCACCCTGGCAATGAATGGCTGGGGAGTTACGGCACTCAGAAGGCACTTCATTTGGGAGCATTATCTGAAGTCCTTAATTCATTATACTTAGTTGATTTCAGTACAAACCCTCCAATGACACCTAAAAACCCTCTACCTGATGTAAGCACTCCAAATACGACTCAACCATGGATAGTACCCGACGATGGCTTCGAAGCAGGAAACTGCGAAGCCGACCAGGTTTGTGGGGAAACCCGCAACCCCAAACTTTCCCGCTACGATAGCACGGCTGTAGAAGGGGGATACCTGGAGGCCGGGGAATATGGCCCCACCCGGGACTGGAGGGGCAGGCGGTCGGTTTACCAAAAACTGCAAGCTCATCCGGAACTGCTGAATGACAATGCACTAATGACCGCTTTTTGGGAAGAGGCAGCCAACACCCCCGTTGCGACGGTAGGGGAAATGGAAAGCGGCACTCAGCGTTTGTTTGCACTGGATAGCCAGGCAGAAGCCCAGCTTGCTGAAAGCGATGTGCAATTGGAAGAGTACCTGCTTAGCCTAGCTCAAATAGACAGTATTTTGAATACCGAGCTTTCTCCGATAGATTCAATAGCCTATCAAGCGGAGCGGGCCGAGCTTCGGGAGATGCTGGAAGGGGCTTTAGCGCAGCGCTCCGGGTGGGTCGCAGATTGGTATAGTAGTGTGCCGGCCGAAGCTTCTGGCCTGCTCAACGCCGGTGGAGCAATAGCTACAGAGTTACAGGCTGCTGCTAACGAATGGGCTGTATTCCAGATACTGCTGGAAATGACAGCCACGACATCCCCTGCGTTTTCCGGTGAGCAATGGCAAACCCTCCTGCAAATTGCTCAGCAGTGCCCAGACGAAGGCGGCAAAGGCGTGCAGCACGCCCGTACAGTGTTGGCAGCCTATGAGTCCATGGCGTACGATGATGAAGCACTTTGCAATCCCGAGCAGCCCTTCCAGGCACCAAGCTCTGGTAGCACCACTGCCAGCGAATTGCGCGCCTATCCCAATCCGGTACAAAACAGCGTGACCCTACAGTGGCAGGATGCTGCTCAGGAGCTGAGCCTGTACAGAGCGGACGGGCAGCGCGTAGCCCAATTCAATCTGCAAGCCACTGATCGCTTCCTGGAGGCGGATTTGAGCACTTACCCAAAAGGGCTGTACATTGCTGTGGTTCATTTGATAGACGGCAGCACTCAAAGCGTAAAAGTCATTAAATAATTCTTCCTGAAAAGCCATGCCACTTGAATTTTTCAGATGGCATGGCTTTCTAATACCTTTTTTATGCGATACTTTATTGTTTACTTGCTCCTGCTCTGCAGCTCTTTCCTGCACGCCCAACTCCACGACTATAACTGGATGATGGGATACAGCGGTGGGGAGGGTACAGATACAACGAATGAGTTTGGGCTGATGTGGTGGAGGTTTGAAGACGAAAGCCTTGAGATTATTGATCACCAAGCGGTAGGAGAAGCTACACTTTGGGTTAATAACGTGACTTTTAGTGATAGTTGTGGAAGATTATTTTGTTATTATGATGGAGAGAATATTTATAATCAAGTTCATCTCACCATGGATAGTGGTGCCAATTGGCATGAAACTGAATATCCAACTGGGTGGATAGCACCACAACTCGGTTTAGCTCTCCCAATTCCTAATTCAGAGCATTCTATGTCCATTATTAATTCTACTACGAACTCATTTCCTGATTTAACTCCAATCTCAAATATTGCAGGAGAAGATTTACTGTTTTCAGTTATTGATCTTTTGGAAAATAATGGCTTGGGTAAAGTCATACTTCGAAAAGAAGAAGCCTTACAAGATACTCTGGATTTTGGCAAATTGAGCGCCTGCCGACATGCGAATGGTCGTGATTGGTGGATAATTGTAGCCAGGTATACTTTTAATGAATTTCACCGGTTTCTTTTGACTCCAACCGGGCTTGAATGGGTGGGCACTCAACAAATCGGGGATAAAGTGATTATTGGAGGTGGACAAGCCTTCTTTACGCCAGATGGCAATAAGCATATCCGGTATAACAGCGTAGGAGGAGGAGAACAGGACAACTTGAGTATTTTCGATTTTGACCGATGCACTGGATTGCTCAGCAATCCCCGTCAGGAAGCTTTTGATCAGTTTGGTGGTGGCGGTGGGGCTGCGGTAGCAAAAGGCTCCCGGTATTTATATCTTGGAGCAGGTATTCATCTTTACCAATATGACCTATGGGCAGCAGATATTCTTTCAAGCCGCACCTTGGTAGCAGAATACGACGGTTTTATTGATTTTAACCCGACCACTTTCCATTCCTCCCAACGCGGTCCAGATGGTAAAATCTACATTTGCGGAGGTTTTGGAACTCGCTATATGCACGTTATCCACAATCCCAATGCCCCCTGCCCAGATTGCCGCATAGAGCAACGTGGCATAGAGCTGCCCACCTTCAATTTAGGCTCCGTCCCCAACTACCCCAACTATCGCCTCGGCCCTATAGACGGCAGCCCCTGCGATACCCTCGGCATCGACAACCTCCCGCTCTCCCGCTGGCGCTATGAGCAGGATACGCTCACGCCCTTCATGGTGCAGTTTTATGACCTGAGCGACTACGAGCCGGCCACCTGGTCCTGGGACTTCGGCGAGGGCAGCAGCAGTATGGATACCCTGCCCGCTCATACGTTCCCCGGCCCCGGCACCTACGAGGTCTGCCTCACCGTCAGCAACGCCAATGGCAGTGACACAAAATGCAAAACACTGGAGTTTACGGAGCCCGTCACGACCACCGAGCAAGCGGAAACAGCCCCACTTGCCACTGCTTTCCCGAACCCTTTCCGGGAGCGCTTCAGCCTGTCGCTGCGGGCAGGTTGGCTGCCCGTACAAGCCAATGCCGTGGTATACGATGTTATGGGCAGGCCCGTCCTCACGCAGCGCCTGTCTGCCGGCTTCAATACACTGGATTTGAGCGGGCACCCGGCGGGCGTCTACACCTGGCGATTGGAGGAGCAGGGGCGCGTGCTGGAGGTGGGGAAGGTGGTGAAGATTGGAAATCGTTAAAACTATTGTCTTATGCGGTATTTTATTGGTTTTTTACTTCTGTTCGGTAACCCTCTCCTACACGCCCAATTACACGACTATAACTGGATGATGGGATATAGTGGTGGAGAAGGAACAGACACATCGAACGATTTCGGTTTAGTACGGCTGGCTTTTGCAGGAGAACGCTTAGAGGTCATTGATCAACAAGCCTTTGGAGAGGCTTACTTTTGGGAGAACAACGTCACTTATAGTGATGATGAAGGACAACTATTTTGTTATTATGATGGTCAAAACATTTACAATCGCCAACATTTAATAATGGATGGCGGAGCAAACTGGCTGGAATCAGACTATTCTACTGGCTGGATATCTGCTCAATCAGGGTTAATTATTTCTATACCTAACTCAGATTCCTTGCTCGCATTCTTGAATACTCAGATTAATAATTTTGAGTTTCCTGCTTCAGGATCTTCAATAGCGGGAGAAAACCTTTATTACTCAATAATCAACAAAAACCAAAACGATGGTTTAGGTGCTGTAATTCTAAGAAGAGAGCAAATTTTAGAGGACACTTTAGATTATGGCAAACTTAGTGCCTGCCGCCACGCAAATGGGCGAGATTGGTGGGTTATTGCAGCTCGGCATACTTTAAATGAATTCCACCGTTTTCTACTTACGCCTATTGGAGTAGAGTACATTGGGGCACAAAAGATAGGTGATGAATTGCCAATAGGAGGGGGACAGGCTTTTTTTTCTCCAAATGGTAAAAAGCACATTAGGTACAATTCTGTTAGTAACGCCGTTGGCGACCATTTGACAATATACGAGTTTGACCGTTGTACAGGCCTGTTTGATAATTACGTGAAAATAATCCTTGACATTCCAGCCCTCAGAGGAGGAGGCGCAGTTTCTCGAAACTCAAAATACTTATATACTGCATCGGGTAACTTTTTATATCAATATGACTTGCTTGACAGCAATTTGCTTGAAACTCAAAATGTTGTCGCAAATTATGATGGGTTTATAGATTTCAATCCAACAACCTTTTATTTATCACAGCTCGGTCCTGATGGGAAAATTTACATTTGTGGAGGGCTATCTAATCGATTCATGCACGTTATCCATAATCCCGGTGCTCCATTCCCGGACTGCCGCATAGAGCAACGTGGCCTAGAGCTGCCCACCTTCAATTTAGGCTCCGTCCCTAACTACCCCAACTACCGCCTCGGCCCTATAGACGGCAGCCCCTGCGATACCCTCGGCATCGACAACCTCCCGCTCTCCCGCTGGCGCTATGAGCAGAATACGCTCACGCCCTTCACCGTGCAGTTTTATGACTTGAGCGATTACGAGCCGGCCACCTGGTCCTGGGACTTCGGCGAGGGCAGCAGCAGTATGGATACCCTGCCCGCTCATACGTTCCCCGGTCCCGGCACTTACGAGGTCTGCCTCACCGTCAGCAACGCCAATGGCAGTGATACGAAGTGCAAAACGCTGGAGTTTACAGAGCCCGTCACGGTCTCCCAGCAAGTGGAAACAGCCCCACTTGCCACTGCTTTCCCCAACCCCTTCCGGAAGCGCTTCAGCCTGTCGCTGCGGGCAGGTTGGCTGCCCGTACAAGCCAATGCCGTGGTATATGATGTTATGGGCAGGCCCGTCCTCACGCAGCGCCTGTCGGCCGGCTTCAATACACTGGATTTGAGCGGGCACCCGGCGGGCGTCTACACCTGGCGGTTGGAGGAGCAGGGGCGCGTGCTGGAGGTGGGGAAGGTGGTGAAGATTGGTAATCGGTAAAACCATTGTCTTATGCGGTATTTTATTGGTTATTTACTTTTATTCTGTAGCCCTCTCCTACACGCCCAATTACACGATTACAACTGGATGATGGGATACAGCGGTGGGGAAGGTACGGATACTACGAATGAGTTTGGGCTGATGTGGTGGAGGTTTGAGGATGAGGAGCTACGGGTTTTAGATCATCAGCACGAAGGGCAGGCAACACTTTGGGGGAATAATGCGGTTTACAGTGATAGTGCAGGGGGAATATTTTGTTATTACGACGGGAAAGACATTTACAACAAAAACCACACCAAAATGGATGGTGGCATGGATTGGCATGAAAGTCCCTACGAAACAGGCTGGCTATCACCTCAGAATGGGCTATTATTTACTCCTTTTGTTGGTGATAGTTTAATAACACTTATTAATTCTCAGCACTTTTCTTATGACTTGGGTAGCTCTAATTTAATTGCAGGACAAGACTTGTTTTTTTCTAAAATAAATACGATTGAAAATAATGGCTTGGGGAAGGTTGTGATCAGGAAGGATAAAGTGCTATTAGATACCTTAGATTATGGGAAGCTTAGTGCCTGCCGCCACGCCAATGGCCGGGATTGGTGGGTGATTGTAGCCCGTTACACCTTAAAGGAGTTTCACCGCTTACTTTTGACTCCAACCGGGCTTGAATGGGTGGGCACTCAACAAATCGGTGAAGGAGGTAATTTAGGTCTTGGCCAAGCCTTTTTCACTCCAGATGGCAATAAGCATATCCGGTATAACAGTGTAGGAGGTGGAGAACAGGACAACTTGAATATTTTCGATTTTGACCGTTGCACAGGGTTGCTCAGCAATCCCCGTCAGGAAGCTTTTGATCAATTTGGAGGAGGAGGAGGTGCGGCAGTAGCAAAAGGGTCCCGGTATTTATACCTTGGAGCGGGCATCCATCTCTATCAATATGACCTTTGGGCAGATGACATTTTATCAACTCGTACTCAGGTTGCCGAGTACGATGGTTTTATTGATTTTAATCCTACTACTTTCTACCAATCGCAGCGTGGCCCAGATGGTAAAATATACATTTGCGGTGGAGTAGGCACCCGCTACATGCACGTTATCCACAATCCCGATGCCCCCTGCCCGGACTGCCGCATAGAGCAGCGAGGCGTAGCGCTGCCCAATTTCAACGTAGGCTCAGTCCCCAACTACCCCAACTACCGCCTCGGCCCCATAGACGGCAGCCCCTGTGATACCCTCGGCATCGACAATATCCCGCTCTCCCGCTGGCGCTATGAGCAGGATACGCTCATGCCCTTCACGGTGCAGTTTTACGACCTGAGCGACTACGAGCCGGCCACCTGGTCCTGGGACTTCGGCGAGGGCAGCAGCAGTATGGATACCCTGCCCGCTCATACGTTCCCCGGCCCCGGCACTTACGAGGTCTGCCTCACCGTCAGCAACGCCAATGGCAGTGACACAAAATGCAAAACGCTGGAGTTTACAGAGCCCGTCATAGCCACCCAGCAAGCGGAAACTTTCCCACTTGCCACCGCTTTTCCCAACCCCTTCCGGGAGCGCTTCAGCCTTTCGCTGCGGGCGGGTTGGCTACCCGTACAGGCCAATGCGTTGGTATACGATGCGATGGGCAGGCCCGTCCTCAACCAGCGCCTTTCCGCGGGCTTCAACACGCTGGATTTGAGCGGGCACCCGGCGGGCGTCTACACCTGGCGGGTGGAGGAGCAGGGGCGCGTACTGGAAGTGGGGAAGGTGGTGAAGATTGGTAATCGGTAATGCTTCTCTTTTACAAATCCCAGGTAAATCGTCTATAAGTTTGCGGTCAAATCCATTGGATTTTCAGCAGATTGGAGGGGTAAGGGAAAATCCGGAAAGCGTAAAAATTTGTACTTTACTACAAAAAATTACATCAAAATTTGTAGTTCAGCACAAAAATTATTGTGCGGCGCCAGCTTCAGGCGGTGATCAACCACTAGTTATTCCGGGGTAAAATAATAACGCTCCACCCGCACCTCATCCAAATACACCCGTTGCCCTGCCGGATTGCGTAGGTATAGCCGCAGCTGCCAATCGGGCTCAAAGCCGCGCGGGAGCCGGAGGAAGAAAGCCGCCTCGCCCCATTGGTCAGGAGTACCGGCCTGCCAGATGGAGTAGCCGCTGTTGCCGATGTAGGAAGTAGGGCGCATCAGGCGGCGTTTTTTGCGGCGCCCATCTGCATTTCGCAATTCAGCAAAGAGGATGATGCCCAGGTCCCGGTTCCAGATGCGGTCGGCTGCGGGCATATAGGCACGGAGGCTGATGCGGAGCCAGTCGCCGGGCTGTGCAGTATCCAAAGCAATCTGATCAGACAGGGTGTAGTCGCCATCAGGTGGCAGCAAAGCGCCCTGCCCCTGAAAAACCTGCTCAGTAGAACGGTGCGGAAGATCGGCAGACTCAAAGCCTTCCCGGAAAAGCAGACCGGCTGCTTGTAGCGTGGTCGTGTCACGGGGTTGCCGCTCCTTCGTGTCGAAGGCAACCATGGAGTGCCAGGTAGGCTGCAGCGTGCCGAAGGTTTCCAGGTAGAAAGCGGCATTGCCTCGCTCCGACCAAATGATACCCTTCTTCATCTGCCAGGTTTGAAACAGGTTGAGCCAGGCGAAAAACAGCAGCCCCAGCCCCAATCCTGCGGCTGCCCAACGGTGCCTAAGTAAAGGTGCGAAACAGGCCCCCAATCCAAAAGCTAAAAGGGGATAGGTCTCCACCATGGGCCGGGAGCCCAGCCCCGGGAAGTAGGTCCAGGCGTAGTAGGAGTAGTGGATGTAGGCGTGCAGCCCCACCAACAGTGCAATGGGCAGCAGCTTGCCCGGAGCATGCCGGCGCAGTCGGAACAGCCCGATCAGACTGAAGAGCATCACTGGGGTGTAAATCAGCCAGCCATTGGAGAAGTCGAACCAGCCTTTGTAAATCATGGGCTGCAGGAAGTTGAAGCCTTCACCTTCGTAGGGATTGAAGTACAACTGCCCGCTCACATAGTACCAGTAACCCAATTGCGGACTAAAGGCGAGCCCCAGCCCCAGCCCGGCGAGCAACAGGTAAGCCGGCCGGCGCAGGAAAAATTGCCAGCGCTCGCCCAGGGTTGTCGCGCTATTCACTCCCCACAGCAGAGGGATGAGCAGGCTGATGACTTCCGGCACTCGCGTCAGGGCAATCAGGCCCACAATCAGGCCGATACCGAATGCTTTGGCCCGGCCGGGGCGGTCGTAGAACCTTTCGGTGAGCCATAAGAGCAGGCAGTAATTGAAAAATAGAAAACCGTGCGCCATCGTAACGTAGGTGGCGTGGTAGAATACGTTGGTGGCAAAAGCAAGGGTAAGCAGCACCACCGCCGTCACCCTGCTGCTGAAATACCGCTGCAGGACCCGGCTGAGCAAAAAGAACCCTGCTATCAGGTAAACGATAGTCGACAAACTGACCGCCAGCAGGTAGGGCTTGCTCCAGCCATCTGCGGTGTAAGCATCAGTGGCTTTCGCCCAGGCGTGGGCCAGGAGGAAAAAGGGCGTTTCCATCACCGGCACGCCCAGGGTGTATTTGATGTAGCGCCGCCCCCGTTCTGTGAGGCGTATGCCAAATTCATCCTCGCGGGGATCGGCAGAACCGGGGTTGGCGGCCTGCAGGCTGCTGATGGTCGCATCGTAGTCGCCTACGTCCTGATTAACCCAAAAAGAGACCACGTGCAGGTAGTAGCTGTTGCTGTCGCCGTAGTACAGGGCTTCATCCCACCGGTCGATGAGCACGTAACCAGCCAGAAAAAGCAGGGCGATGGCGAGCAGGGCCCGTCTGATGATGGGAGGAGTGGTATCCAATGGTCTGGGTTTGGTTTCGGGGCTGAAGATAAGAAAGGTTGGGTTGTTTTATGGGCGTTTGGGATTGAATTCGCGCGAAGTCCGTGGAGGGGTTTCACGCAGAGATCGTGGAGGGGATCACGCGAAGGTCGCGGAAGGGTTTCGCGCAAAGATCGCGGAGGGGTTTCACGCAGAGATCGTGGAGGAGGTTCGCGTAAAGTTCGCAAAAGGGTTTCACGCGGAGATCGCGGAGGGTTTTACGCAGAGGTTGCAGAGCGTGTTCATGCAAAGAAAGACTGATCTATCCTACCCAGCCCGGTATGCCAAACGTAACGTTGAGTCCTTCGTGGCTCATTCTTTGCGCGCGCTGCGTGAAACCAGGAGCAGCGAATGGCTCTGCGCCCTTTGCGTGAAAAAAATGCCAGCCCTATTGCGGTCTATATGCTAGGGTCTTTCCGTGAAACCCCACCTCATTTCCTCCCAAAAACGTACATTTGCTCCTAAACAAGGAACGCCGCCACCATGAAGGACCGCTTTTCAGATGCAAACCTTGGCCGCCTGGCTGTTATCGTGCTTGGTATTGCCTTGCTTTGGTTGCGCTTCCCTGATTTCTTTGTCACGCCCAATCTGGTCATCGAGCCCTATGCCGATGGCCTTAAGGCGTACACCAATATCGAATACCACGCCCGCCACGACAGCTCCTTCACCTACTTCGAGGGGATGAATTACCCCTACGGCGATCATGCTTCGGCTGCCGTTACGCAGCCTCTTGTCTCCGGGCTCATTAAAGTCGTGAGTGATTACGTGGTGGACATCACAGGCTATACCCGGGCAATCGTCAACTTTTCGCTGCTGCTGGGCATATTGCTGGGGGCTTATTTTCTCTATTTGTCTTTTTTGCGGCTCGGGACGGTTCCGTGGTGGGGGGCTGCCGCCAGTTTGGGCATCGTATTCCTGTCTCCCCAAATTTACCGGTTTATCGCGCACTACGGTTTGTCGCATATTGAGGTCCTTCCCATACTCTTTTACCTCCTCATCCGGCTGGAGGAAGCGCACAGCCTGAAGTACAGCCTTTGGATGGCCGTGGCGCTGCTGGTCTTTCCGCTTATCCACTTTTACTATTTCGTCATTATGGCGATGACCATATCCTTTTATTTTTTCTTTGGCTTTTTGCGGAAGCCTACGGTGCGCCGGTTTTTCCGTTATCTGCTGCACTTCAGCGTGCAAATTGGGCCGCCGCTGGTCTTCTTTTACCTTTGGATGTACCACAATAATCCGGTGACAGACCGTGCAGCGCGGCCCTGGGGTTTTTTCCACTTTCATTCCATCTGGGAGGATATTGTCACCTCCACAGCCATGCCTTATTTTGCCTGGATCAATGAGGAGGTGATCGCCATTCAGGATGGGGGCTTCGAAGGTAAAGGATACATTGGGCTGGTGGCGTTAATTGGCCTTTTGGTGCTTACCATTCGCTGGGTGAGCAGTGGCTTTAAAGCGTCATTTGTGCAGGCAGGCGGTGAGTTGCAGCCGTTTCTGAATAAAATGATGCTGACGAGCCTGGTGCTCCTGCTGCTATCTTTCGGGCTACCGTTTACTATTCCGGGGCTGGAGGGGCTGCTGGATTATACAGGCCCCTATCAGCAATTTCGGTCGGTGGGGCGCTTTAACTGGCCTTTTTACTACGCCATCAACCTGATTGTCTTCACTGAGCTTTGGGCATGGATAGACCAATCTAAAGCACAGTGGAAGCTGGGGCTGGGCATTGGGGCTTTGCTCTTGCTTGGCTTTGAAGCCTATCATTCCTGTACCGACCCCGACCTGAAACTGGATGACATCCGGCAATTGCACGAAGGCGAGACTTTTGCCGATTTGCCAGGCATCGACTACCGGGAATTTCAGGCCACCGTGCCCCTGCCGTATTTTAACCTGGGCAGCGATAACTTCTGGATGGAAACATCTGGCAATGTAATGCCCTGGACGCTTATGCTAGGTATGCAAACCGGCCTGCCCACCACAGGTGCTGCCCTGACCCGCACGAGCCGCAGCCAATCCTACAATCAGCTGCAGCTGGTGTCCGAGCCCTACCGTGTCCCAAAAATTCTGGAAGACTTCCCCAATGAAAAGCCACTGTTGCTGGTACTGGGCAAGTATCAGTTTGAGCAGCAGAAAGCCCGTTTCGAGCATATGCTTACCGGCGCGCAACTGCTTTTTGAGAATGATCAGTATGCGCTCTACCGCCTGCCCCTGACGGCTTTTGAAGAACGGATTGAGGCTAAGGTACGGGACATCAATTACACGCTCAAAGCAGACAGTGCGGCTTTGTACCCGGTGGCCGGTTTTCTTTCCCGGGATTCCACGCACAACTTTTTTTACGAAAGTTTTGACACCCTTGCTACAGAGCGTTACTACCGTGGGGGCGGGGCTTATACCGGGGAGGTCAGCCAACCGAACGTCCTTTTTGACGGCACCCTGCCCCGGCAGTATGGTACGGGCTGGTACACGTTTTCCACCTGGATCTATGTGGATGTCGACCGCCTGGCCACTGGCTTTTTCCATATTGAAGAGTATGATGCCCAGAGCGGGGAGCATTTGCAGGAACAGCACTACCGCATCTACGACCACTTCCGTACCTTTGATAGCAATGGATGGGCATTGGTGGAGATGGGCTTTATCCCTCAACGCTCCAACAGCCGTATCCGGTTTTGGGTAGACAATCAGGACATCGGAGAAGCACCACTTTTTGTCGATGAGCTGCTCATCCGGCACGATATTGCAGAAATTTATCAGAAAGGGCAGCATTACCTTTTTAAGAACAACCGGTGGTATCCGGTAGAATAATCACAGGCGCATGGACTTGCATATTAAGAACGCTACCATCATCGCACCAGGCAATCCACATCATAAGCAGGTGCGCAGCGTATTGATCCGGGAAGGACATATTCAGAAAATCGGGGAAACACCCTTTGAGAAGGAGGGTGCCCCTTTACTGGAAGCGGAAGGGCTACATTTGTCCATCGGCTGGATGGACTTCGGCGTGCAGGTGGGCGACCCCGGCTTAGAGCATCGCGAGACCCTGCATACCGCAGGCGCAGCGGCGGCGGCTGGTGGATTTACGGCAGTGGCGGCATTTCCCAATACGGACCCGGTTATTGATTCTAAGTCTGGGGTGCAGTACATTCGTCGAAATGCTGAAGGCAAGCTCGTCAACTTCCATCCCATGGGCGCGCTGACCCTGAAGTGCGCGGGCCGGGAAATTACCGAGATGATCGACATGCAGCGGGCTGGCGCGGTTGCCTTCACTGATGGCCCCATCGCTCTGCAGCATACCGGGGTGATGCTTCGGGCGCTCAATTACGTTAAAGCCTTCGGAGGAGTAGTGATTAATCAGCCGCTCGAGGACCACCTGCGGCACGGCGGGCAGGTGCACGAAGGCATCGTTTCTACTTCTCTGGGAATGCCGGGCATCCCATCGATAGCTGAGGAGGTGATGGTACGCCGAGATTTACACCTGCTGGAGTATACCGAAAGCCGGTTGCACCTCGCTAATATCTCCACCGCGGGCGCCGTGCAAATGATACGCGAAGCCAAAGCCAAAGGGCTGCAGGTAACCGCAAGCGTAGCCATTATGAACCTGGTCTACGAAGACGACGCCACCTCCACCTTCGACTCCAATTTCAAAGTACTACCACCCCTGCGGAGTGCTACCGACCGGGCCGCATTGAAAGCGGGCGTACTTGACGGCACTATAGACATTATCGCCTCCAATCACCAACCGCTGGAAGAGGAAGCTAAAAAGCTGGAATTCCCCTACGCGGAGTTTGGGGCAACCGGGCTGGAGACGTTGTACGCTTTATGCCGAACGCACCTGAGTGACTGGCTTACCGATGAACTGCTGATTGAGAAAATAGCCGGCAATCCCCGCCGCATTCTGGGGCTGGACTTACCCGAAATCAAAGAAGGCGCAATGGCAGAGCTGACCATCTTTCAACCGGATGCCCAATGGGTGTACGATCGCAACCGGGTATATTCCCGCTCCCTGAATTCACCAGTGCTGGGGCAGGAACTGCGTGGGCGTGCCCTCGCCGTAGTGAATAACAATCAGTCGTTTGTAAATGCCCATTCATAGAAAATACCGGCGGGGGAATAGGAATTGACCGATATTGAAGCTTATTCACCAACTTTAACCATTACAATATGAGTACGCTTGACAATCCTAATGAAACCATTGACCCTAAGGAAGTCTCTCCATGGCCTACCGGCAGCCGGCACGGTTTACTGGCCGGTTTAGTACTAATCATAGTCGGGTTGATTATTCACATGACAGGCATGGTGGACTACACCGGGCAAAACTCAGGCGGGAACTGGATTTCCAATATTGCTACCTGGGGTGTGATGATTGCGGCTATTGTATTGGCAGTGCGTCAGCACAAAGAGCAGGAACTGGGCGGATTTATCAGTTTTGGGCGCAGTTTTTACGTGGGCTTTATTGTATCTCTGCTGATCGCGCTGACTTCTGCGATTTGGGGCTATATTTTCTTTGCCTTTGTGGAGCCCGGGCTGATTGATACTATGATGGAGGTTAGCCGCGAGCAAATGATTGAACAGCAAGGTATGAGCGAAAGTGATGCCGATCAGGCCATGAGTTACATGACCTGGATGATGAATCCAGCTATGCTTTCGGTATTCGCAGCCGTAGGCTCCCTGATTGCTGGTATTATCTTTTCACTGATTATTGGTGCGATTATGAAGCGGGAAGCTTAGGCTATCTTTTGGATCATACTGTTTTTTGCTTTAGCCCCCGTATATTTGCCGTACAATCAATAAGCATATGCTAAAGCAAAACCGAGGCGTCAAGTACGGCATTATAGCAGGTGGGATTACCGTGGGTATCTACCTGCTATTTTATTTGATCAATAAGGAGCTGGTTTTCAATTCTTTCCTAAACTGGGCAACAGTGGGGCTCTATCTGGCTGTCGCCTGGAAAGCGATTGATGATGAGCGGCAGGCTATTGGCGGAAAGCTGGAGTTCCAGCAGGCGCTTAAGGTCGGCTTTACTGTCTTCGTGGTAGCCAATCTGGTGTACTACCTCTATTACTATCTGCTGCATGGTGTTTTTGATCCGGGGCTCGAAGAGGTACAGCGGGCTGTAATGTCTGAGACCCTGGAAGCCCGAAAAGAGATGCTAACGGAAGAGCAGTACGATGCTTTTAAAGAATCGTTGGAAGGAGATGGGCTGAAGGTTGGCTTTCAAAACACCCTGCTGACCTACGCCCGCAGCCTGATCGGGTACTTTCTGATTTCCCTTGGCCTGGCGGCTTTAGCCAGCCGGAAATGATCATCTTTTCTAACTTTTGCGCGTTCTTCACTTTAAGACCAGAAGCTGATACATGGATATTTCAATTGTCGTCCCGCTTTTTAATGAGGAAGAGTCCCTGCCGGAGCTGGAAGCCTGGATCCGCCGGGTGATGGAAACGCATGGTTTCTCCTACGAAATTGTATTTGTGGATGATGGCAGCCGGGATGGCTCATGGCAGGTGGTGGAACGTCTGGCTCAGGAGAACACCTGTGTCCGGGGCATTAAGTTTCGCCGCAACTACGGGAAATCTGCTGCCCTCAACCGGGGCTTTGCTGCCGTACAGGGCGATGTGGTGGTCACCATGGATGCAGACCTGCAAGACTCCCCTGAGGAACTGCCGGAGCTTTACCGCATGATTACAGAAGAGGGGTATGATATGGTGTCCGGCTGGAAGAAAAAGCGCTACGATCCGGTGCTTACTAAGAACCTGCCAAGTAAGTTTTTCAATTGGACGGCCCGCCGCATGACGGGCATCCACCTGCACGATTTTAACTGCGGGCTAAAGGCTTACCGCAATGCCGTAGTCAAAAGCATAGAGGTGTACGGCGATATGCACCGTTACATACCGGTCCTCGCCAAATGGGCGGGATTCAAGAAAATAGGGGAGAAGGTGGTGCAGCATCAGGAGCGTAAATATGGCACCACTAAATTTGGTATTGAGCGCTTTATACGCGGGCCGCTGGATCTGCTCTCGGTCATTTTTATCTCCAAGTTCGGCAAACGGCCCATGCACTTTTTCGGTATGTGGGGCGTTTTTATCTTCGTCATCGGCTTCTTTGCCGCAGGTTATATTGGCATCAGCAAATTGTACCGTCTGAGCCAGGGGCTGCCTACAATTCTGGTGACGGACAATCCCTATTTCTACATTTCTCTTACCTGTATGGTTATTGGTACGATGTTGTTCCTTTCCGGCTTTTTGGCCGAGCTGATCTCGCGCACGGCTTCTGACCGAAACAGCTATCTTATTGAGCGGGAAATCGGATCAGGCAAGGCAATGACAGAGCAATAAAAAGGCACGTACCAATGCTGAAGCTGATACGTGCCTTTCGTTCCTGCTGGAATCTATTGCTTAGCGTTCGTACAACTGCTTGCCAACTTCCTCATACTTATCGCCTTCCACCCAAAAGGGGCGGTCTTCGTCATCCGCAATCAGGCGGGCCGTGCGTGCCAGTGCCTGACAGAACTTATGCAAATAATCGAAGTCGATGGAGTCCGGGTTGTCAGCTGCCTGATGGTAATAGGTACTGATTTCCTCATCAAACGAAGTCAAACCGGGGCTAAAGCACATGGCCGGCACACCTAGTTTTGCAAAAGATACATTATCAGAGCGGTCGAAGAGGTTCTGCTCCGGTGCAGGGTTGGGGAATACATCAAGCCCGAAAATGTTAGAAGCTGCTTCCACAAGTCCGTCTGTTCCGGTGCGGCCGAAGCCTACGATGGAAACATAGGAGGGGTCGTTGTAGCCTGCACCATCTGTATTCAGGTTGAAAATGACCTGTTCCATTGGGATGAGCGGGTTTTCGGCGTAGTATTGACTACCAAGTAAGCCGATTTCCTCACCGGTCACTGCCAGGAAGATAACGGAACGTTTGGGAGGCGCTTCTGCCAGTGCCTGCAGGGCACCGAGAAGTGCGGTCGTTCCCATAGCGTTGTCCCGGGCACCGTTGAAGATGCTGTCCTCTGGTGTGTAGGGAGAGCCACCATTCTTACCGGTACCAACGTGGTCGAAGTGAGCCGTGATAAGCAAATATTCGTCCTTTAATTCCGGATCGGTGCCTTCGAGCAACCCGATGACGTTGTTGGAAGTGACAGCCCGGCGGGAGAAGCCCTCACTGCTCAGCTCCACCTTTGTCTTTTTGCTATCCTTCATGGCATTGAAGGTCTCTTTGTTTTTTTCCTTGATCCAGCCATAAACAAAGTTGGGGTTGGATTTGGTGGTCTCCATTTTATCAGCCAGGTTAAGGCTTTCCTTGCCAAAGTAAGACAGGAAGAACTGCCAGGGGAACTGCAGGCGGTAGAGCTCGATCAGGCCAACCGCGCCTTTTTCTTTAGCCAGTTTACGCTTTTTGCTCATGGAGTTGAAAACGGTCAGCGGGTCTTGTCCCTCCGGCGTGCCAGGCAATACGAAAACGAGTTTACCTTCCACATCAAGCTTGTCATAGTCATTTATACCTGTTTCCTCGTCCACCCAGCCATAATTGGCAAAGACGGCTTTGGTCTTAGTCGGTTCAAGGTTGCCGGTCATCATCAGCAGGTTGTCGCCCTGTGTGTAGGTCTCGTCCTCAATGACGATCTTAGCCGCAGATGGAGGCGTAATGGCTTCAAAGGGGACAGGCTGGTAGTAGCCCTGAGCGCCATCCACTTGCTTTAGACCAAAGGTGGCGTACTGGGAGGCGATGTAAGCAGCCGCAATATCGTTGCCCATTTCGCCGGTGCGCCGGCCCTGCAGGGCATCAGAAGCCAAAAACCGGAGGTGGGCTTCCATATCGGCCTTGGTGATGTCAAATTCAGGGGCCCGGCTGTCGCTTTGCGCCTGAGCAGTTGTTAAGCAAATAAAGGCAAGCCAACTTGCCAGGATTGTCAGTTTTTTCATTAATTCCAATGGTTTGGTTACACGAGTCCTGTCCTTATTAGAGGAGGTTCCTCAGATAAGGGTTAAAGGTAATGATACAGGACGGAATGATCGGTATTGAATCTACGGAAGTATCGAATTGGAAGATTGATGACGCCATTAGCCCGCTGAAAGGCCGCAGATGCTGCTATACGTCTGGTGTTCAACCGCTAGTGTCTCCCCGCTGTTGTTAATCCTGAAAAATCCCTGTATTTTTGGAAATAGGAATAGCGACTTTCCTGATCCGCAAATGCCTTTATGAAGCGACTTCTACTTTTAATATTGCTTACCATCCCTTGTGCTTATGTGCTGGTTGCTCAGGGAGTGCTGGATCAACAGGTCTCTGCTGAGTTTTGGGAGGTATCGCTAGAGGAAGCGCTCTACCGGCTGGGCGACGAGCATGATTTACGGTTGTCCTTTTCCAACGATATCCTTCCTCCGAAGGTCATTACGGCAAGGTTCGAGCAGCGCACTATCGGAAGTGCTTTAGGCCAGCTACTACAGGATACGCCCCTAAGGATTAAAGAGCTTGGTGGGCAAATTGTGATTTTCTTGCCAGTTGATCTTGAATTCACCATCAATGGTATTTTGGTGGATGCCAGTACAGGTGAACGCCTGATCGGTGCCAATATCTACGATAATAAAAGTGGCAAAGGCACGGTCACTAATGAGTATGGTTATTTTAGTATTACCCTTCCAGCTGGCCCGGTAGCGCTGGATTTCTCTTACGTTGGCTATGGCACTCTTTCTTCTGATTTCTATTTAATGGACAATCAGCGCCTCGATCAGCAACTACGGTCTGACCTTCAGTTGGAGCCAATAGAAGTGGTGGGGTACAAACCCAGGGTTGACCCGAAAATGGTACAATCCGGAGGGGCGACACAGCTAAACATGGAGCAGTTGGAACAGCTGCCGGCTTTGGCTGGGGAGTCTGACCTGGTCAGGGCCTTACAGTTGCTGCCCGGTGTTCAATCTGGTACAGATGGATTGGATGGGCTGCATGTACGGGGCGGAGGCAATGGTCAGAACCTGATCATGATCGATGGTGTACCGGTCTACAACATATCTCATGCAGCGGGGCTGTTCTCGGTATTTAATACGAATGCCGTCAAAAGTGCCCAGCTCTATAAAAGTGGATTCCCTGCCCGTTTTGGTGGGCGTTTATCTTCCGTTCTGGACATTCGTACCCGTGACGGCAACAACCAGCACTATGAAGCTGAGGCAAGCCTTGGGCTTTTGTCAGGTCGGATGACGCTGGAAGGGCCGATTCAGAAAGGTAAAAGCAGCTTTATCGTTTCCGGCCGCCGTAGCCTGATTGGCTGGTATCTGCAGCCGCTTGCCGAGAGCATACGTTCAGAAGAGGACCGGCAGAGCCTGGTAGACTATGATTTTTATGACGTTAATGCCAAACTGAACTTTACGCTTTCAGATCGGGACGACCTTTACTTTAGTTTTTATACAGGCAAGGATGCTTACCGAAACCGAAGCCTGGCATTGGATACTCTGTTCACTCAGGATACCAGCGTCTTAGAGCCTGTACCTTTTCTCTCCTCCAGAAGTGCGCTGGAGGAGATGACCTGGGGGAACACCGTGACTTCCATGCGTTGGACTCATCTGTTTGGCGATCAGCTGTTCGCAAGCCTCACTGCTTCTTACAGCGGGCTGGATGTGGGCATTACCTACGAAAGGGGCGATTCTCTGACGAATGCAAGGTCTGGGAGTGTAACGGACCGGTACATTAGTATTGGGAGGTACTTTTCGCAAATTGATGATTTTGGTGCGCGGCTTGACTTTGACTACCGGCCTGCGCCTGTACAATCGCTTCGGTTTGGGTTTTTTGCCACCCGTCATCTGTTCGAACCAGGCCTTTTATCACTCGAACTGGTTGAGAAATCAGATACCCTCCGGCAGCCCCGGATGCAAGCCAGGGCTATATCTGCCAGTGAATTTGGGGGCTATCTGGAAAATATCTGGCAGGTTAGTCCGGAGGTTAAGGTAAATGCCGGGCTTCATCTGGCTGCATTTCAGGTAGATGGGCAGACTTACTCCTCTTTGCAGCCCCGGTTGATTGCCAACTGGAGCATTAATAACCGTCTTCTGCTGAATGGCTATCTGAGCAAAATGACACAGTTTGTCCACCTGCTTTCCAACTCTACACTTGGCCTGCCCAATGACCTCTGGGTGCCTAGTACTGCATCCGTTAAGCCGGAGCAGAGCTGGCAGTTTGGTTTGTCTTCGACCTGGCAGTTTGGGGAAGGCTGGCAGCTTACCGGCGATATGTACACCAAGTATATGAGCCAGCTGCTAACTTACTCGGAAGGGGCGCTGTTTTTTAATAATTGGGAAAGCAATCTTACCTCAGGGACAGGACAGGCATATGGCATGGAGCTGCTTTTGGAAAAACGGCAGGGAAAGACTACCGGATGGGCATCCTACGGGCTGGCCTGGGCGGACCGGCGCTTCCCACTCGTAAATAACGGGAGGCGGTACCCTTACAGGTATGACCGCAGGCACAGCCTTACCCTTGCTTTCGTGCATGTCTTCAACGAGTGGCTGGAGTTTTCCGGATCATGGGCAATGAATTCCGGTTTTGCTTTTAGCCTTCCGCAGGGGCGTTATCAGGTTTTCCTGCCTGGAGTCGGGAGCATCAACGTCGTTGATTATGGAGAAAAGAACAGCTTTCGGATGCCCGTTTATCACCGCCTGGATTTTGGGGTAAACCTTTACATCGAAACAGAAAGGGTTCGGCATACTTTAAACCTGGGCGTTTATAACCTGTATAACCGCCGAAACCCATTGTATTACAATCTGGAAACCCGCTATGTAACCGAGGGCAGCGAAATAAGGGAAGACCGCCGGTTTAGCCCGGTATGGTTGTTGCCATTAATCCCTGCACTGAACTATTCTTTAAAATTATAATTGTATATTCGCTGACATCTCCTTATATTTTAGGGGATATTATTGCTAGAGGGGGGCTCTTCGCCGAAACCCTATTTATGCCGGAATAATATTTTGACAAACCGCTTTGATTTTAATGTTTGTTTTAAGTGTTTTGGGTATGGAGAAAACGGATAGTTTATGCCGCGTTTGATTTTTTTACCGATTTTTTTGGCTATGCTAAGCTTTGTGCTTAGTTGTGAAAAAGTCTTTGACGTTAATTCGGCTATAGATGCCCGTTCGTCTGAACTCGTGGTGGTAAGCAGTTTCACACTGGATCGTACATTACAGGTCTATGTATCTTCCTCCGGAAGTATCCTTGATGATGAGCCAATCGCTTATATCGATAACGCTATTGTAGAGCTCTACCGCAATGAGGAATTTCTGACTCAACTGAGCTTTTCTGAAGATAAGGACAAGATATCAAACCTGCCATTCTATTCTGCAGGAGATTTCCAGCCCCAGGTCGGGATCAAATATACCATTAGGGTGGATGCGCCGGGCTTTGAGACGGTCACTGCCCATAGTCAAATCCCTACGCCTGTCAAAATGGTTTCTTCTGAGATTTCAGATTTGCAGTTTTCTGAGATGACGGGAGAAAAGGAAACTCTGGTCCGTTACCGCGTTGGAATCGCCTTCGAGGATCCCGGGCAAATAGATAATTACTATCACATCAACCTGCTGCAACAATTTAGAGAATATGCAATTATTGAGAATGACACCCTGTATTTCAGGGAGGAAATGAGGCCTGTAATTTTTTCGAACCAACTGAATACCAACTTTCAGGTCGCTCATGTTGGCGGAGGTTTGTTGTTGGCAGATGAAGATCAGGATGGCCAAACCATCCGGTTAAACCTACCTGTTGAATTTAGTTATTTGCCGAACCGTGATGAGCTGGGTAAGCTCTTTATCGAGCTGCGGGCGGTTTCCAAGGAGTATTACCAATACTTCTCAACCATAAGCAGGCAGAATGGCGTGTCGGACTCCCCCTATGCTGATCCTGTAATCGTTTACGATAATATTAACGGCGGGCAGGGGGTTTTCGCAGGGTTTAGCACTTCCAGCGACTCCCTTGTTGTCGGGTATTGACGTTTCCTGACTCCCCGTCTTACACTCCCCGCCTTTACATACTTTCCCTGCTCTGGTTATTTTGTTATTCAGTTCATCTGAAAAAACTTCTTCTTCGCATAGGGGGACTTCTGATATTTAGTGTCTCTATAGGTGAAATTGCAGAATACATGGCATTGAATATTGTCCATGTTTGAAAGTGAGATTACCTAAAAGAGCTAACATGAACGCCGAAGCAAAATCATCATTTATTGACCTTTTTCCCCTCTTCTCCGTTCTCTCTGCTGAGGACAAAGCGGCGCTGGCAGAGATGATGGAGTATAAGGTGAAGCCGAAGTATTCCTTCATTTATATGCCGGGAGATGCTTCAGAATACATTTATTTCCTAGCCAAAGGGACTGTGAAAATTGGCACACATTCCACAGATGGTAAGGAGATTATTAAGTCACTGATCCACCCTACTGCAATGTTTGGGGAGTTGGGTTTGATAGGAGAGCCTTATTATAAGGATTTTGCACAGGCTCTTAAGCAAGATGTTCATGTGTATCAGCTCAAAGTATCTGATATGAAAAAGCTGATGCAGAAGAGTTTTGACCTCTGCACTTCGGTCATGAATCTGTTTGGCGGCCGGTTGGTCCGGGCAGAGGACAAGCTGGAGTCGCTGATTTTCAAAGATGCCCGCACTCGTATTATTGAATTTATCAAAGACGCCGTCAATAAGCGCGGCCGCCGGGTAGGCTACGAAATGCTGCTCAAGCACTCCCTGACGCACCAGGATATTGCCAATATCACCTGCACTTCCCGTCAAACGGTAACACTAGTGCTTAATGAGCTTAAAAAATCAGACCTTATCTATTTCAACCGGGGTAAAATCCTGGTAAGAGATATGGCAAGGCTGGTTTAAGTGAATAAAGTCAATCACGAGAATTGGATTAAAAAGGTATAAGAATCGGATTTAAAGAAAGCCCCGGTAAGCGTACATCCGCTCCGGGGCTTTTTTCGTTAGCCTTCACCTGACGATAACTCGCTGCGCTCCGAATCGCCCTGTTGTATTGATCAGAAGTAGGGTATATACGCCTTTAGGCAGATCCGTCGTGGCTATGGTGTGGTTTTCTCCATTCACAAGAGCCGTGTGTATTAATTTTCCTTGTGTATCGAATAGCTTTAACCCATATTCATCTTTCGGAAAATTTAGCTGCAGATAATCCCGTGCCGGGTTGGGAAATGCCTGAAACTGAACGGTTGGATTGGCTTCGTGGGAGGTAGAAGTTAATAGCAGGTCTCCTATGCCGATAGCACGCGCGTCCAGTACAGGGCGAGACCGGATATCGTCGCCATTATGCAATGTCGCAACTGCAATGAGCCTCAGGTGTTTGGGGTCCCAGTCATTAGAAAGGTCAAAGCTGCCAACCCACGAGTAGGTTTCCCCCGTTTCAGGTTGATCAGGCAACCCTGCATTGCTTCCCCATGTATCATCAGCAATATCCCGCACTACGTTCATAAAGGGGTACATCTGTATGGAACCTCCCTGCCCAAACAAAGGGTGCCCTGTTACTTCGTTGTAGTAGTTGGATTGCTGATATCCCGGGGCTGTACTCCGGATGGAATCCTCAACTATTATAACACTTAGCCTGAGTGCTCCCGGTCCGGGCAGTTCCTGCAGTAGCTCAAGAGACACTTCAAAGCTCAGGCTGCCGGTTGCCGCCTGGGGGGCAAAATGTATGTCAAGGTCCAGGTAATCAGGCTCCTCTAGTTGTGCTTCGACCAGGCTTTCCCATTGACCGGTACTGGCGTAAACTGGGCCAGCCGGGCCCGGGGGTGTCCTATTGATTACACCAAGTGGAGTACCAAATATGAGGAACTCATCCTTCCAGGCGGTGCTGTGCGGGTTAGCCATGGGGTCTACGGAAGAATGATGGTACGCTAAAATCACCCGATCCGGATGATCTGCGGCTATTTGCGAGGCAATGAGGTGTGCATTAGGGCATTCCCCACACCAGGAAGAGGTGTAATGTTCCAGTAACACCCGGCGCTGAGCAGTAACCTCAATGATGCCGCTCAGAACCAAGAGTAAAATCAGGGTATTCTTACTGTGCATTAAGCGCCCAGTTGTATTCCCGGAAGCTCACTTTGGCACTGTCCTTCACATCTGTTGTGGTGTAACGGTCCACGAAAGCTTTGACATCATCAAAATCCTCACCGTACCAGTTGAAAATCTGGGACAGTTCCAGTGATTTGGCGCTGATTGTATTGTAGGCTTCGTTATTGATGAATGCTTGTGTTTGCTGCTCCAGATATTGCTCAAGATTGTCTGCTGTCCAGGCGTGGTTGAGCAGGGGAGGGCAGGACTGCGCTGCACAATTGACCGCAAAGTGGATACGAGGCTCGTTATAGCTGGGGCGGATGATATCGTGCTCGATCTGATTAAGCGAATAGGTTTGCCGGCCCAGCTTTATCCATTTAACGTCCCAGGGATTGCCATCGTGAAGGTCCCGGATACTCTTGACCGGATAATTATCCACGATGAGCTTGACCGTGAAGGCATTATAAACATTAATCCAGTAGGCGAGCTTTTCATCCCGGCTCCAGCTGTCCATAGGTGGGTGGTTAGCCAGTTCTTCGAGATAGGCGTTCAGGTCTTTATTATTTTTTGCCAGCTTTTTGTAGTTGACCGCGCCGTCCTCCGAGACGTACTGCTGAAGTACTGCCTCCCAAAGGCTGTGATCGGGTGTGGAGGCTTCGGGCGCAGATAGGGTGGTCATAATGGCCAGTAAAAAAGAAACGTAGATCATAGTTAGGTATCGATTTATGTGGGGGGAAGATAATCATTCTATCGTTCACAAAACGTGTGCATAACAAATTGCACTTTTTGAATAGCTTGCCAGCATTTGCCGTTTGCCTCTCCTGGATAAGCTGGAGCAGAGCGGGAAGCTCTACCCCAGCAGCCATAGGGCTTAAATGCAGAGGGTTGCCTTTGTGTTTTGTACAATTTGTTATACACACTCACAAAACTGATTTCCCGGAAGTGATGTTGCCTGCTCCGGCTTCAAATGTTCCGGAGCGGACATCTGCCTTCTCTTAGTAAGCGTAAATCATCGCTTTCGTATCCACAGGCCGCCCATCGATCACCAGGCTGTAGTAATAGGTGCCGGGTGTGTACCGATGGTTTTCATAGCCGTATACTACCTGCACAAGCCCTGGGTTGAGCTCAACTTCGTACCGTGCGAGCTCTCTGCCTTGTGTATCTGCAATTCGTATAAAGGCGGTATTGTAATCAATGGGGGACTCGACCATAACACCGATCGTGGTAGCTTCATCAAAGGGATTGGGGCGGTTCTGCAGCAGTGTTAGGCCCTCGTAGGTTTTCACTTCCTGAGTGCTTGTTGTAAGGTTGGCAAAGGTTTCTTCTGAAAAATGGCTCTCGATATTGTTGGAATCCAATGCAGCGGCTGACATAAGATATACCGTGCCCGGGGGGAGCCATGAAAGCGTATCCTCCAAAGCGGTTACGGTAACAAGGGTATCAAAGTAAGCGGTCTCTGTCTCGAAGCTTCGGATGCCGAGGCGGTAAAGCCCGGTACCAGCCGCGTCTTCAAACTTGTAACGCACGCCTGCCAGGGTGGCTTCCAGCTCGAAGTTGTCTGGCGTAGCCGGTCCCATAGCACTTGCAGCGGCAGCACTGCCGTTCAAGACAGTATTTCGGGCCAGATAGTTGAAGTCAACGAAGAAGCTATCTATTTGCCCGTCATCATCAGTATCCACACCGAGGATGTCCTCCATGGTGTGCTGCCGGTCATGATAGTCCGGTGTGCTGGGGTTGCCATTGCCATGCTCATTGGCAGAAGTAAAGCGCACTGCAGAGTAGCCTCTCTGCCGGAAGGGGATATGGTCGCCGCCACGCCCGGCCCGGTCCTCCCGTGATATGATATTGACTTCAGCAGCTACAGGCACAATGGGAGCAATATTTTCATCATACTGCAGTTTGCTGTAGCGGGCCAGCAACCGGGAAGAAGATGCTCCAAAGAGCCCTCCGTTTGAGGAATAGACCCGAACGTTGATGCTGTCAATGGCATTCAGGCCCGGGCAGCCGGGAGGTGAGGCGGTCGCCCCGCAAATGATGCCGCCCACGATATCGTTGTTGTAGACGCCACGGATTTGAATGTTTTCCTGCTCGGCGTATTCGGCGAAAGCGTTGGCACCAAATAGCCCCTGCTCTTCTCCTGTGGTGATCATGAAGACGATCGTCCGGTTAAAAGCATACTGGCTCATCACCCTTGCCAGCTCCAGGACCAAAGCTGTCCCTGTGGCGTTGTCCTCCATACCGTGTGCCATGCACCCGGTGTCACAAACCTCAGCACAACGGCTGTCCATATGGCCTTCAAGGAGTACGACCTCGCCGCGGTCCGGTCCAATACCGGGCAAAACAGCAAGCACGTTCCTGTGCTGCCCCATGCCGCAGATATCCTGGTCAAACTGGAAATATCCGACTTCAAGCCGGCCCTCCTGTGCTGCCGGGAAATTTTCGAACTTGTTGTGCGCCCAACGGCGGGCTGCCCCCATACCGAAAGTAGCACTCGTAGTATCAGCGCCAGTATTGCGGTTTTCGAAACTGCTTAATTCCACGAGATAATCATATAAGGAATCAGGAGATACGGATTCCACCAAATCAGCAAAGATGGCATCCGGATGATTGATCAGGGTAGCAGGCTCGTAGGTATCGGCCGGATAATTGCCCTTAAGCAGGTCTTCCATGACGGGATTGGTCAGCAACAGGTTGGTTTGGCTGTGAACGGTAACTACAGACAGGACTGTAAATAGGGAAAGTAAAAGTCGCTTCATGGCTCTTTTTTGTGAGGATTGGAGATTACTAATACCCAAGTATAATAAAGTTGGTTTTGAAAATGTTTTGAAGAGCAGCAGGGAGCGGTAATTGGATTTCTTTAAAGTTATATTAACTTTTGTGTGTATGGAATTCCTTGTCCTGTACTATCTTAACAAATGAAACCAAAACCGAAATAAAGGAAATCATGAAACTTAGAATCCTACTTGTACTACTGCCTTTGTCCTTTGCCCTGAACAGCTTAGCACAGGATTGTTCCACTTTTTTCCCTTTCAAGGAGGGGGCCTATATGGAATATACCACCTTTAACAAAAAAGGTAAAGTGGAGAGTATTACGGAAAACACCGTAAAGGTTATTAATGAAAGTGAGGGCGAAATTGAAGCGGAAGTCAGCACTATCCTCAAAGATAAGAAAGGCAAAGAGTCTTACTCCGGCACCTATCAGGTCTTTTGCAAAGATGGCAAGCTGCTTATGGATGTCAACTCCATGTTCAATCCGGCTATGCAACAGTCCTTTAGCGGCTACGAAGTGACAATTGAGGGTGATGCGCTATCCTTCCCAAATGATATTGAAGTCGGCCAGGAACTGCCGGATGCTTCCTCAAAGATTACCACAGCTGCAAGCGGTATTAATATCGCTTCTATGAATATTGAAATAACGGACCGAAAGGTAGAAGGGAAAGCGACGATTTCCACAGAAGCAGGGTCTTTTGAGTGCTATAAAATCAGCCAGACTTCCAACATCAAAATGATGATCAGCCGTTCTTACTCCACGGTAGAGTATTTTGCAGAAGGCGTAGGAGTGGTTAGGTCTGAGACCTACGACGGAGGTGGCAAACTGCAAAGCTACATGGAACTTACTGCAATTGAAAAATAAGGCTCTAAAGCCCATTTGAAGGAAAACCATTGTACGCAGCTCCTTTCGGTCAACCGGGAGGGGCTGTCCTTTTAGGGCCTTGCGAAGTGGAGGATAGCTTTCCGTATGACTTCAGCGACAGCAGTATAGAATACAGGCATGATCCGGTCTGCATCATCAGTGGGCTGATGATAATCTTCGTGGTCCTCTACGCCAAAGTATAGAAAGGGAATATTTTTTTTGTGAAACTCGCCATGATCAGAGGCGTATGTCCAGTCATCAGAGCGCGTTGGCGTTGGCGATTCGTGCCCAAACCCGACCTGTATCGTTGCATCTTTTGCAATACGGTCTAATGGTGCGCGCAGTTCAGGATAATGACCTGCACCGCAGATGTAAATTTGTTCCTTGGCATTGCGGCCGATCATATCCATATTGATATTCAGGATGATCTGCTCTAATGGCACCGTTGGTTCATCGACAAAGTGGTTGGCGCCGCGGAGCCCAACTTCTTCAGCATCCCACGCTGCAAATAGAAGGCTGTAAGGCGTGGGGTTGGCCTGAAAGTATCTGGCCAGCTCCAGAAGTGCGCCCACACCTGAAGCATTATCGTCTGCGCCATTATAGACTTCACCACCCCGTTCGCCAACATGATCGTAATGTGCGGAAATTACAATAACCGAGTCCGGTGCTTCCGTACCCCTAACCATCGCCAGTAGATTAGTGGCTTTGTAAGTCTTTTTAGGAAAACGGCTGTAAAATTGGAACGGCTGCCGGTAGCCCTCCTTTCCTGCAGGCATTAACCCGTAATCTTCAAACCGCTGCAGGATGTAAGCGGCAGCAGCAGCATTACCTTCACTATCTGTTTCCCTGCCTTTTAATGCATCAGAGGATAGAAACCGCACATGAGACATGAGAGAGTCGGTAGCTATCATACTCGCTTGCGCAAATGCAGTAGAAGACACTAACAGCAGGGAAAGGATAATGAGGTATTTCATAAATATAACTGACCTTTCGCACGCGAAAGGTTATGATAATTGAAAAAATTAGCAGTACTCAGGGTGCTTGGCACAGCAAGCCCACTCAGTGCATGGCACTGAAAAAGCACTCGCATGAACAAGTTAATCAAGGCCTTACCCCAAAAGAGGGGTGGCTAGCCCATCCGGCGGTCCAATTTTAGGGACATAGGCTTTGAGCCTTTGCACCTCTTGAAAAGCCGCCCTGAGGGCATTGACATAAATTTTGGTTTTTAGGGCAAAGTGGTTGGTCTGCTCTTTTGCAGCCAGCAGTTCGAGTTTAGTCCAGGCAATCATGGCAGCAAAAACATGGTTGCACTGGGATGTCTCGTGCTTGGTGGGGGACTTTTCCAGCCCCACGTTTTGTTTGAGCGATTTGTGGAATACCTCCACTCCCCAGCGTGTCCCGTAGGTTGTGCAGATAGCTGGGCCGCTTAGCACCAGATCGTTGGTGACCAGGTACAAGTCTCCAGTTGAGCCGTCTTGGTTTATAAAGACCTGCTTGACCAACTGGACTTGGAAATCCAGCCCTTTGAGGTAAACAGTAATGGCCTGGCCTGCTTGCAGTTCTAGCCCGTCGACTCGGTGGAACTTGCCTTCCAGCTTGTCTTCCATGCTAAGGGCGACCTTGCGGTTGCTCTTCAAGGCACTGATGAAATGCTTGCCCAGCTCATAATGCACGAACTCGAAGTTCTCCTTGGCAGCAAACCAAGTGTCCCATACCACATAGCGGAAGGGCACGCGGTTGTATTTGACAAGTGCAAAAAGCTGGTCGCGCAGCATCTCGTTCTTGCTGCGGGGGCTGCGCTTCTTTACCTGCCCGCTTTTGGCATCCACGTATTCTTGCGACTTGCGCACGATCTCAAAAGCAACAGGCAGCTCTATACCCTGTGGGCTCTGGTAAAGGAAATTCAGGATGTTGATCCCTTTGGTGTGCCCCGCTTTCGGCTTCTTGGAGTGGTCCCAGTGCCAAGTGACCACTTCATTCTCCGTAGAGTGCGGCTTCTCCTCGATCGTGTCATCTATCTTGATGACCGCGTCCGGGTGCTCCACTTTACGTACCAAAGGCTTTATGCAACGCCAATAGTCTTTTGCCGTGAAGGCTTCCTGCCCTAAAAAACGGCTGATCTTGTCATGGCTCAGTGCCTGATCGGTCAGCTCGGACAAGCCGGTGGCTGTCGCCATGCGAAACGATGCCAGCAGGTAGTCCGAATACAAGTCAAGTAACTTTGGGTCTTTCATCTTGCGCTCCTTTGAGCTGCAAGATAACTGCCCTAACATTATTAATCAATTTTCCAAATCTTTCGCGTGCGAAAGGTCAGAATATAAATTAACGGCCCGGCTTAAACCAGGCCGGACCGTATGTTTTAACCAACTACGATATTGATCATGCGCTTGGGCACCACAATAACTTTGCGGATAGTCTTGCCTTCGATCCATTTTTGGATGTCTTCCAGCTCCCGGGCAGCTGCCTCAAGGTCTTCTTTGGAAGCATCGGAAGGGAAGGAAGCCGTAGCCCTGGTTTTTCCGTTGATGGCAATGGGGTATTCCACTTCATCTTCTTTGAGGTACTCCGGATTGAAAGCCGGATATTGGCCATCTTTGTGAACGCTGCCTCCGTGTCCAAGCTTTGACCAAAGATCTTCTGCGGTAAAAGGAGCAAATGGCGCTATAAGTACAGTCAGAGGCTCCAGGATGTTCCGCTTGTTGCACTTCATCTTGCGCAGCTCATTAGTCGCAATCATGAAAGCACTGACGCAGGTATTGAAGGAAAAACGTTCGATGTCCTGCTCCACCTTCTGAATGGCCTGGTGTAGCACCTTAAGCTCGGCTTTGTCCGGTGCCTCATTGCTAACCGTGAAGTGCCCATCCTTATCGGAAAACAGATCATAGAACCGGCGCAGGAATTTATAAACGCCATCGATACCCTGTGTGTCCCAGGGCTTGGCCTGTTCAATAGGGCCCAGGAACATCTCATACATCCGGAAGCAGTCGGCTCCGTACTGTGCCACGACATCATCCGGATTGATGACATTAAATTTCGATTTCGACATTTTGCCGACCTCGCTGTAAGTCATCATTTTACCTTCTCCGTTGGTTTCGAAAGCTGCACCCTTGAACTCCGGGCGCCAGTCGAGGAACTGCTGAACGCCTGCTTCATCAAGATAAGAATCGGCCTTGCCATAGTCGCTCACGAAGTCTACATGGACCGGTATTTGAGCCCACTCTGCATCCGGGTACTGCCCGATCATGTCAGCCGAGACAAAGCGCTTCTGCCCTGTGCTGTTTTTATCGAGGTAGATAAACTCGATCACGCCCTGTATCATACCCTGATTGATCAGCTTTTTTGCGTACTCCTTTTTGGGGACCAATCCAAGATCGTAAAGAAAGTGGTTCCAGAATCGGCTGTAGAGCAAGTGGCCTACCGCATGCTCAGACCCACCGATGTACAAGTCTACATCCTGCCAGTAGTCCACGGCTTTTTTGGATACGAAAGCCTGATCATTGCCGGGATCCATGTAGCGATACCAGTACCAGGAGGAGCCTGCCCAACCTGGCATGGTGGACAGTTCGTAGTCATATTGCCCCTTGTACTTCCAGTCGTTTGCCCGGCCCAGCGGTGGCTCACCGGTCTCGGTAGGCAGGTATTTGTCTACCTGTGGCAAGACCAGTGGCAGCTCGGACTCGTCAATCAAATAAGGCACGCCATCTTTCCAGTAAGCAGGCACAGGCTCTCCCCAGTACCGCTGACGGCTAAAGACGGCATTGCGCAGGCGGTACTGAATTTTCCCACGGCCGGCGCCCTGTGTTTCGAGCCAGCTGATAAGTTTAGGTACGGCTTCTTCGTATGCCAGCCCGTTGATCAGCTCTGAGTTGATGTATTTACCTTCTTTGGTGGCATCAGCTGCTTCGTCCAGATTTTGCTGGGCATCGAGTATGGGCACTATAGGCAGCCCAAAGTGCTTGGCAAAGTTCCAGTCCCGCTGATCACCGGAAGGTACCGCCATGACGGCTCCCGTACCATAGCCCGCGAGCACATAGTCGGCAATGTAGATGGGCACTTTCTCTCCGTTGACCGGATTCAGGCAATAACTACCGGTGAAAGCTCCGGTAACTTTCTTGACCTCTGCCATACGCTCCACCTCAGAACGGGAAGCGGTCCATTTGATGTATTTTTCGATTTCTTCCTGTTGCTCCGGCTTGGTCAGTTGAGCGACGAGTTCATGCTCAGGAGCCAGCACCATGAAGGTAACGCCATAGATGGTGTCTACCCGGGTGGTAAATACTTCAATTTTGGTATCCGGCGTTTCCTCCAGTGCAAACTTTACGCTTGCGCCCTGAGAACGGCCAATCCAGTTGCGCTGCTGCTCTTTCAGGCTTTCCGGCCAGTCAACGTTGTCAAGCCCGTACAGCAACCGGTCCGCGTAGGCTGTAATGCGCATGCTCCACTGCTGCATAAGTTTGCGCTCTACCGGATAGCCGCCCCGCTCGCTGACGCCATCTTTGACCTCGTCGTTGGAGAGTACCGTACCCAGTTGGGGGCACCAGTTGACATAGCTTTCCTCCGGGAAGGTAAGGCGGTAGTTGAGGAGGAACAGTTGTTGTTCTCCTTCTGACATATTTTTCCATGCCTCGGCTGTTATTTCAGGAGTTTCCTCATTGGCTACAGCATTGAGGTTGGCGTTGCCCTGCTGTTCCAGGTGCTGTACAAGTGTTTCTATTGGCAGGGCTTTGTCGGCTGAAGTATCGTAATAGTGGTTATACAGTTGCATGAATATCCACTGCGTCCACTTGTAATAAGCCGGGTCACAGGTTTGTACCTCCCGGCTCCAGTCGAAGCTAAAGCCAATATTATCCAGTTGCTCGCGGTACCGCTGTATATTCTCTGTGGTAGATTTTGCGGGGTGTACGCCAGTTTGAATAGCGTATTGTTCTGCCGGTAGGCCAAAGGCATCGTAGCCCATAGGGTGCAGGACATTGAACCCTTTGAGTCGCTTATAGCGGGAGTAAATATCCGAGGCAATGTATCCAAGGGGATGACCAACGTGGAGACCGGATCCGGAAGGATAGGGAAACATATCAAGTACGTAGTACTTTGGCTTATCGGGGTCTATGTTTACTTTGTAAATCCCCTCTTTTTCCCAGAATGCTTTACACTTACTCTCGATTTCTCCGGGTTTGTATTCCATGCTACAGCTGCGGTTTTGATGGTTGATTAAACGTTGATGGGCAAACAGGAGTTCCCCATGCCGTTTTTCAGAGCGCGAAAATAGGTATTTTCCGGTGAAAACCCCACGTGACAGCAGGATGCAATTCGCTGGGGGTGGCGTAAAAGCAGAAAGCGTTGTATTTTTGTTAGCTAAATGCTTTGGAATATGGTGCAGATTGCGAATCCTATCTACGATGTGGTCTTTAAATACCTTATGAATGATGAGAAGCTGGCAAGGCTGCTGCTCTCTGCTATTATAGGAGAAGAAGTAGTCAGTCTGAAGCTACGCCCCACTGAGCATCAATTTCCCGTTGGTAAAGCACTGATGGTAATGCGCATGGACTTCAGTGCCCGCATCAGGTACGCTAATGGAGAGGAGCAGCTCGTGATTCTGGAATTGCAGAAGGCCAAACTGGCTACAGATATTATGCGGTTCAGGCGCTACCTTGGCGAGCAATACCGCAACAAAAATAATGTGGTACAGGAACCCGCAGAGGAGTATGCGCAGCGAAAGGCACTGCCTATACTCAGTATCTATTTCCTTGGGCACAAGCTTGATCATATCACTGCGCCTGTGATCCGGATCAACCGTTCTTACACGGATGCCGCAACCGGAGAAGTTCTTCAGGAAAGGGAAATCTTTATCGAGAGCCTCACCCACGATAGCATTATCATTCAGATTCCCTACCTGACTGGCCACCGCCGCAATGAGTTAGAGCAATTACTATCACTATTTGACCAATCTTTTATCAATGAAGACCGGCACCTGCTCAATATAGAAGAATCCGAGGTTCCAAAGCGCTACCGTGCACTGCTTCGCCGATTGCAGCAAGCCGTTGCTGAGCCAGAAGTCCGTGAAATCATGGATGCAGAGGATGACCTGATCGAAGAATTTGAGGACTATCAGCGCATGATAGCAGAAAAAGAACGAGAGCTTTTCGAAAAAGAGCAGCGGCTCTCCCAGAAGGACCAGGAGCTCTCCCACAAAGACCAGGAGCTCTCCCACAAAGACCAGGAACTTTCGCAGAAGGACCAAGCGCTTTCGCAGAAGGATCAGGAGTTACAAAAAAAGCATGAACAACTACGCAGAGTCGCTGTCACGCTGACAAAAGCAGGGCAGTCCCCTAAAGAGGTCGCTGCTATACTAGGCATTGAACTTGAAGAGTTGAATGACCTGCTTTCCTGATTCAATCACGTCAGATTATATTAAACGAATGGATTGCGTTTTTTTACTGCAAAATCCAGCCTTATCTTTACACAAAAAATGAAAACATGCTGAAAAGTCTGATCAAAGTAGGGTTGTTGTTAGTGGGCGGCATCCTGGTGTACAATTACTTTTTTGGTACGCCGGAGGAGAAAGCACAATCCAAGGAAATATTCACCAGTGTAAAAGACCTCACAAAGTCAGCTTTTGACCTGCTTAAACAGGAAAAGCAAAAGTTTGATGAAGGCAAATATGACGAAGCAGTTGATAAAGTAGGTGGGCTCCTCGACAACCTAAAAAGCAAAGCCGAACAATTGGAAGACAATCGCGATTTGCTGGACAAGATTGCTGAGCTCGAAGAAAAAAGAAAACGGCTAAGTGAGGATATCAATCGGGAATTACCGGAGAATTATAACAATACACCTGATGAACGGCCCACTATGGATAGCTCCAGCCGAAAGGAAATCGAGAATGAATGGGAGGATCTCGTTCGCAAAACAGAGGGGCTGATGGAGGAAATGGAGAAAAAAGAGCAATAAGGCTTTAATCAAGCATCGCTCGTGTACACTTCTCAATAGGCGAAATACCGTCTATAAGTAGGTTGCCACGGTATGCACGTCCCTGGTGGGGATGGTAGGCTTCAAAAACAAGGTAGTAAACATCTTGTTTGACAAAAAACTCTATTTCGTATTCTTCCCAGCGGGATTGCCGGATTACAGGAGACTCATAGAGAACCTGAGCTTGCTGACATTTAGTAGTGCCACCGTAAATACGTAGTTGTAATTTGCCGTTGTACGTCTCATAGTTGTCAGAATGTGAAAGGAACAGGGTTAGTGTATAACAATCGTTCTTCTTCAATGGCTGGGATAGCCGTTGCCCTATACTTTCCCAGGTCCCGTCCTCACGGGTAATGAGCCCTACGTAAGTGTCGCCATCTTCTGCTGGCTGATAAACGCCCCACTGCCCGGGAAGAATATCCGGCGTCGAACCCAGCTGGCACCCAAACCACCCACTGGGTACTGTGGCATCCTGAGCGGCATCTTCAAAAGAGGAGTTGTTTAGAAAAATAGGTTGCGCCAGTAAGGTAATCCCGGGTAAGCCCGATATTAACAGGACAAGGGCAAGGTTTCTCATAGCATGCATGCTTTTTTACAAAAACGAAAGCAAAATTCGCTTTGTTGCCTGGCACTTCCGCCTTTATGGAGGTTTAGAGGTTCTGTTTCGCTTATATTTTCTAATTTTGCGCGTATTCAACAAACCGAACCCTACAATTTGCAGCCTTTTTTACGGCGCACCTAGCAAATACCTTCTATGCCCGAGCAGCAAGATCCACGTCGTTCAGGAAGCCGTCCCAATTATTGGCATTCCATCATCAGCGTAGCATTGGTGCTGTTCGCCCTTGGCTTCTTTGCCCTGACGCTTTTTAATGCACAGCTGATCGTTAACGAACTTAAGGAAAAAGTTAATCTGATCATCGAATTGCAGGGGGAGGAGACCGATAATATGGCCAGGCAAATCCTGCAGGAAGTAGACCAAATGGGTTTTGTCCGTGAAGGCTCTGCCGAGTTCATAAGCAAGGAACAGGGGGCTGAATTGATGCGGGAAGATTTTGGTGATGACTTCCTGAAGCTTGACCTGCCTAATCCTTTGTATGATGTCATCACCTTCAACGTGAAGGCTGCTTACATGCACCCGGATAGTTTAAAAGGGATTCGTACCGCTCTGATTGAACGCGAAGGCATAACTGACGTATACTATCAGGAAAGCCTGGTGAATGATATTGCGGATAATATCAAAATGATCGGCATCGCAGCACTGGCTATTTTAGTTTTGTTTCTTGGTGTTGCAGGCTTGCTTATTCATAATACTGTCCGTCTGGCGCTGTATGCCAACCGCTTCCTGATCAAGAATATGGAACTGGTTGGTGCCACCTGGGAGTTCATTAGCCGGCCATTCCTGCGCAGAGCGATGATCCATGGCCTGTTTAGCGGAGCATTGGCATCCGGGGCGTTGTTGCTCCTGTATCTCTACGTTCAGGCGGATGTACCTGGGTTACGGGATATTCAGGACTGGACCGGGATGTTTATATTGTTTGGTTTACTGTTAACCATGGGTATGGCCATCAATACGGTCAGCACATTCCTGGTCGTTCGCAAATATTTGAAAATGAGAGTAGATGACCTCTACTAAATTAATAGTCTAAATTGAAGTCATGAGTAAGGAAAAACCTGGAAAGAAAAAGGTGGTCGTTACCACTGATAGTAAGAGTACAGCAAAAAAAGTGGTGAAACCAACGAGCTCCCGCCGCAGTACACGGGAGGTTGAGTCTCCTCAGATGGAGCTGGCATTTGGCAAGTCTAACTACATCCTCATCGCAGGAGGGCTGGGGCTTGTTCTCCTCGGGCTGATCTTAATGGCAGGTGGCGATATGCCTTCTCCGGATGTATGGGAAGACGATATCATTTACAGCGCCCGCCGCACTGTGCTTGCCCCTATCGTGATTTTGATGGGGCTGGGGATGGAGATTTGGGCAATTTTTAAGAAATAGCCGATTGTCAACCCTTCCTGCTTTACGGGTAGGAAGCTCAATTATGCACAATCATGGAAGATATCCTTCGTTCTGTTCTGCTCGGAGTCATTCAGGGGCTAACAGAGTTTCTGCCTATCAGCAGTAGTGGGCATTTGGAACTGGCTAAATTTTTTCTGGGTGACGACAGCATGGCAGAAGAGAGCTTGCTTATGACCGTGACTTTACACGCGGCTACCGCGCTTTCCACGCTATTGATTTTCCGAAAGGATGTGGCGGAAATTCTGCGGGGGTTATTGCAGTTGGAGTGGAATGAAGAGCTGCAGTTTTCCCTTAAGATCGTCCTGTCCATGATCCCTGCTGCATTCGTAGGGCTCGTTTTTGAAGAGCAGATTGAACAGCTATTCGATCAACGCATTATGCTTGTTGGGTTTATGCTCATCGTTACCGGGTTGTTGTTATTCCTGGCAGACCGGGCAAAGCGTACCAATAAAAGTGTCTCCTATATCAATGCCCTGATCATCGGAATCGCGCAGGCTATTGCCATACTGCCCGGGATTTCCCGCTCTGGCGCTACTATTTCTACTTCTGTTCTCTTAGGGATCGACCGAGAAAAGTCTGCCCGCTTTTCCTTTCTTATGGTCGTTCCCCTTATATTGGGCAAAATGGCGAAGGATATACTGGATGGAGAAATGGTAATGTCAGCGGATCAGGCTATCCCCCTGGCGGTAGGCTTTGTTGCTGCTTTTGTAACAGGAGCCTTCGCTTGCCTTTGGATGATCAGCCTGGTGAAGCGTAGTAAATTGACCTATTTTTCTGTATATTGTTTTATCGTTGCTGCAATTGCCATTTTCATGGTGACCTCTTAAGGCTTGTAGCAGCCTTATTTGTATGGGTAGTACCTGATGATACTGCCCGTTTGTTGTTTATAAAACACTTTAAATGGACATGGAGGGAGATGACCAACCGGTTCCCAGGTATGACTTTAGAGCAGGTGCCACACTTCTAGTCGACAAGCCACAAGGCTGGACATCATTTGATGTCGTGAATAAAGTCCGCTACAAAATCAAGCATCGACTGAAGGTGAAGAAGATAAAAGTCGGGCATTCAGGTACCCTTGATCCCATGGCAACAGGGCTTCTTGTACTTTGTACAGGTAAGTTTACCAAAAAGCTAAACGATCTGCAAGGGCTTTCCAAATCCTACACGGGAACTATGTTTATTGGCGCGACAACGCCTTCCTATGATGCGGAATCGGAAATACAGGAGCGATTCCCAACTGACCACATTACCCCCGAAATTATCGAGCAGGCCCGCCAGCAGTTCACTGGCAAAATACAGCAAGTACCTCCTATGTTCAGCGCAATCAAGGTAGATGGGCAGCCACTTTATAAAAAAGCCCGGAAGGGCGAAATCGTTGAGGTAGAGCCCCGCGATGTGGAAATCTTTAGCTTTAAGATCACCCGGGTGGAGTTGCCGGAGATCGACTTCGAGGTCAGTTGCAGCAAAGGCACCTACATCCGTTCACTGGCGCACGACTTTGGGATAGCCTTGCAAAGCGGCGCATACCTGACCGCCCTTCGGAGGACCAAAGTTGGAGATTTCGATATTAAGAATGCCTGGTCTCTCGACAATCTGGTAGAATTTATCGAAAATGGACCGGTTATCGGTGCTGAAAAGGCTGCTGAATAGCGCCTATCGTACAGTTTTTAGCTGTTGTGCCTCCTACAGCCAGATAGGATTTCCTTATTTTGAGATCAAAAATGGGTAACCTTCTTGCTTTTTCCCGCCTGCTGCTGATTTTTTCCATTTCCCTGAGCGCTTGCACAGGGGTACAGCAAACTGAACCTTACGAAGAAAAGGAAAGCGGTGCCGCCCTTGCTATGGAAGAATGGGGCAGAGTCCGGTCTTATCCTGATGGGAAAATTCAAATGCGCAACCTGACCATCGCCCACGAAGCACAACAAACGCTTCTGGAGTTTCGTGGCAATTCAGCTGAATGGGAGGCAATGGGGCCTAAGAATTTCGGTGGCCGAACGCTCTGCCTGGCTTTCCATCCTAACAATCCAGACATTCTTTATGCCGGTTCTGCCAGTGGCGGGCTTTGGAAGTCCACTTCAGCTGGTGTTGGTGTAGAAGCTTGGGAACGTGTACCCCTGGGGTATCCGGTACTAGGGGTAAGCAGCATTGCTATTAACCCGGACAACCCGGAAGAAATGTATATCGGTACCGGTGAGGTATACAATTACACAGTTGCTATGCCTGGTGTTTCCGACCGGCTTACCCGGGGTTCATATGGTATGGGTATACTGAAAACCACTGATGGCGGATTGACCTGGGAAAAAGCCCTGGATTGGTCCTATGAAGACATGCGGGGTGTTTGGGATGTTATTATCAATCCGCAAAACACCAATACCGTGTGGGCAACCACCACAGAAGGTACTTACCGCTCTCTGGATGCCGGGCAAACCTGGAGCCTGGTGCATGACTTCCCCATGGGTATGGACTTAAATCTACATCCGGCCGACACCGCTGTGCTATTCGCAACCTACGGGGGGTATGAAAGCCCTCAGGCTGGTATCTTTCGCTCTTCCGATGGGGGCGCAAGCTTTCAGCCAGTCCCAGGCTTGCCTACCGACTATTCCGGAAAGGCGATGTTGAGTATCAGCCCTTCTAATCCGGAGATTATTTACATCTCCCTTGCGGATGCCTTCGAGAGCCGGGGGCTCTATAAGTCTGAGGATGGTGGAAATAACTGGGGCCTAATCAATACCGATGATATTGCCCGGTTCCAGGGCTGGTATTCTCATGATGTGGCGGTTAAGCCGGATAATCCGAATACCATTATTTACACCGGTGTAGACTTGTTCAAATCCGTTGACGGTGGCGCAACAGTTGCTCAGAAAGCCTTTTGGTTCAAATGGTTCTTCGGACAGACACCGGTGGGTGGCCCGGAAGGCCCCTTCGACTATGTGCATGCCGATATTCATGCAGCTTACTATTTCCCTTTTGACAACAACACGGTCTTCGTAGCTACAGATGGCGGTGTTTTTGTATCCGAAGACAACGGCGAGTCTTGGTCTGGGCGAAATGGAGGTTATCAAACCCAGCAGTTTTACGCTAAGTTTTCCAGCAGCCTGACTAACCCTAATCTGGCGATCGGTGGCTTACAGGATAATGCAACGGCTGTCTATCTGGGGGATGACTCCTGGTACCGCGTAATCGGTGGCGATGGGATGTGCACCGCTATTGACCAGGAAGATAACAGCCGTGTCTATGGCTCCTTTCAGCGGCTGAATATCCGGCAGAGCTTCAATGGCGGGCTGGACTTTGGTCCGCTGCCCATCAGCAGTCTGGGTAATGAAGTGACAAACTTTAATGGCCCCTTTATCCTTGCTCCTCAGAATCCGGCTACTATTTATGCCGGAGCACAGCGCTTGCACCGAAGCAATAATTATGGAGTAAATTGGGCCGCCACCTCCAGCGGGCCGGTCGATAGCGAATACGAAAATCCAATCCTGACAATCGCTGCTGCACCTTATGATCAGAATGTACTGCTGGTGGCAACGGCTCCATTGCTGGGCGGTACCGCAAAAGTGATGCGCAGTTCGGACGGTGGGTCTTCCTGGAGCCCTGTTAATGGTTTGCCAGACCGGGTTTTTATGGAAATCACTTTCGACCCTGCAACTCCGGGTACCGTGTATGCGGTTTGCTCTGGCTTTGGTACGGACCATGCCTTCAAATCTGAAGATGGAGGGCTCACCTGGTTATCGATCAGCTCAGGCTTACCGGATATTCCCGCCAATTCTATCGTAGTTGACCCTGAACAGCCCTCCGATTTGTATGTAGGCAATGATCTGGGCGTTTACGCTTCCTTTGATTACGGACAGAGCTGGGAATGGTACTCAGATGGCATTGCGGATGCTGTTATGGCCATGCACCTAAGTATCGGAGCAGGGCGTAAACTCCGCGTAGCCACCCATGGATTGGGCATTTACGAAACCGACCTTCGCGATATTGTAAGTACAGAGGGCCCCATGGCTAGCCGTTCCCGACTGCTGCCCGCTTTCCCTAATCCTGCTGATAATGAGCTCACTGTTCCCTTCGAATTAGGCAGCGCAGCTCAGGTAACCCTGCGGGCGTACAATGGGCAGGGGCAGTTGATAACAACTTTGCTGTCCGGGCAATATGCTGAAGGAAAGCATCAGGCTACCGTTGATGTCTTAGGTTGGCCTTCCGGGCATTACGCCCTGGTACTGGAGGGCACCTTCGCCAATGGGCAGGCTTTGCGCAAAGTAAGTAGTCAGGTGGTAATGCACTAAGTCGAAAATTAGCGTTCAGCTTACGCAAATTACCTAACGCTAGGTAGTTTTTGGATCTTGATGCCTTAATTTGGGTATTGTGAGCCCGAATATCGCCGGTTACTTTTGCATCTGTGTTTATTTAGATTTAATCCACTTAAATAGAGACGGATGCCAAACTACAAACTACTGAGCCTTGCCCTTGCAATAAGTGTACTATTTTGGAGCTGTGATTCCGAAGAGGATAACAGTTATACCATACCTGATACCTACAGCTTTGAGAATGTAAGCTACGATGGACAGGTACAGCGCCTGCAGATGCTCCTGGAAATGAAAAGCTACCTGGGCTCCGCCAATACGCCCGGTACGGTACTCGACGCAAGCCGTCTGAAAGCTATGTACGCTAATGATGCAGCCGCAGCCAACTGGACCTTGGAATATGATGCCTCCAAGCAGCTGAAAAGCAAAACCTTCGAACAGGAACAAGCCCGGTTTGAAACCCTGATGGATGCCATCGCCCAGCACAGCCAGTCAATAGTGCCTGGTCAAGAAGGCGTTGCCGGTGTGGTGGTCAGTCTGGATGGCGCCAAGCAATACCTGCTGAATGAAAAAGGCGTGGAATTTGCCCAGTTGATCGAGAAAGGCCTCATGGGCGCCTGTTTCTACTATCAGGCCCTGACCGTCTACTTTGGGGACGATCGCATGAACGTCGACAACGAAACCATAACCCCCGGCGAAGGCACCGACATGGAGCACCACTGGGATGAAGCTTTTGGTTACTATGGTGTGCCCACAAATTTTCCTCTCAATAAAGACAACATCGCCTTTTGGGGTGTTTACTCCGACCGCCGTGACCCCATTCTCAACTGCAATCAGCAGATGATGGATGCTTTTATCAAAGGTCGGGCTGGCATCAGCAATGACGACCTCACCGCCCGTGACGAGGCCATCGCGGAAATCCGTCAGACCTGGGAAACCATCACCGGGGCGACTGCGATCAGCTACCTGAACACGGCCATCGAAAGTTTTGATGATATGGCGATCCGTGCGCACGCCCTGTCTGAAGCCATTGCCTTCACCTACGCCATTCAGTTCAGCCCGGAGAAGCGTATGAGTAACGCGGAGGTTGCAGCAGTGCTTGAAGACATTGCCGGCAGCAGCGATTTCATGGAAATGGACTTGTACAATACCACTCCTGAACGCCTGAATGACGCTAAGATCAAACTGGCGGAAGCTTTAGACCTGATGGAATCCAAGGACAGTTTCTAATAAATCCGTCGGAATCTTTATCCCATAGTTCCAGCGCAATGTCCCTTAAATGGGCAAGGCTGTTACCCACAACCCACTAAATTTATGCAATTGTTAAAGCCAATTTTTTGTTTTGCCGGCCTTGCTGCCCTTCTTTTGTTTGCGGGTTGCGGGGACGAGATGGGCGGCGCACAGCGGCCCTGTGAAAGTGATTTTGATCAGCAGTCCTTGTTTACCCACATTGCGGAGGAAATCATTCTACCGGGGTATGCCGCTCTGGAGCTGAGTGCAAACAACCTGCATGCTGCTGCTTTCGATTTTGCGGAAGCCCCTTCCACCCAAACCCTGGCCGATGCCCGGGCAGCCTTTGAAACAGCTTATCTGAGCTGGCAGGAGGTCGCACAGTTCGAGTTTGGGCCGGCGGAAGCAGTGGCCCTGCGTGCCACACTGAATAACTTCCCGCTCAATGCCTCCGCTTTGGAATCTAAAATTGACGGGGAGGACTACGACTTTACCAATCCTAACACTTTTGATAAAGGCTTTCCCGCCCTGGACTATCTGCTGTACGGGTTAGGAGATGGGAGTGAGGAGGCTGTATCCGCGCAATTTGCAGATGCCAAGTATGCTACTTTTCTAACGGAGCAGACGGCATTTATTGCGGATGCTGCCAAGACGGTCAGTGATGCCTGGAAAAACGGGTACCGCGATCAGTTCGTGGTCAATGAAGGTACTGCCGCCGGTGCATCCCTCAGTCAGATCATCAATGGGCTGAATGAGCATTATGAGATGATCAAGCGGGACAAAATCGGCATTCCGGCCGGTGTGGTTACCCTCGGCTTTACCAATCCGGATAAGGTGGAGGCGCCTTACTCCGGGCTGTCACTGTCACTGGCCCAACGAGCCCTGCTTGCCGCCGAACGTTTCTACCTTGGTATCGGACAGGATAGCCAAAATGGCCCCGGTCTGGATGACTACCTCGAAGCAGTCAATGCCACCAAGGAGGGCGAAAGCCTTAATGCCCGCATTCAGCAGCAGTTTGAAGCAGCAAAAGCGGCCATTGAAGCGGTGCCTGCACCCTTACGAACCGCTGTGGATGACAATAATGACCTGGCCGTTACCGCCTACAACGAGATTACGAAACAAATTGTGAACATTAAGACCGACATGCCCTCGGTTTTATGTGTCGCCATCACTTATATCGACAACCCAAGTGATTCCGATTAAACAATATCGAGATTGGCTTTCCGCGCCCCGGCGCATCGCCCCGCTTGTCACTTTCCGCATCCTTTTTGGCGGATTGATGGCAACCGGGGCTTTCCGGTTTATGGCGAGTGGGTGGATCGAACGCCTGTATGGTGAGCCGGATTTCTTTTTCAAGTTCTACGGTTTTGAATGGGTCGAACCGCTCAGTGTGGCGGGGATGTACTGGGTATATGGTATCGTTGGGCTAAGTGCGTTGGGCATTATGCTGGGCTTATTTTACCGCTGGTCAGCCTTGGTCTTCTGGCTGAGTTTTACCTACACGGAGTTAACCGATGTAACCAACTACCTCAATCATTATTACCTGGTTGTGCTATTGGGGTTGCTGCTGATCTCTTTGCCGGCCCATCGCCGTTTTTCCCTTGATGTATGGCGCAAACCGGCGCTAAGGGTGGAAACCGTGCCAGCCTGGTGCATATACCTGATCATGTTACAGATCAGTATGGTCTATTTTTACGCAGGCTTTGCCAAACTAAATGCCGACTGGTTATTTCGGGCGATGCCACTCGCGGTTTGGTTACCGACTAAGGCAGACTGGCCATTGGTGGGTGCCCTTTTTACACAATCCTGGGCGGCCTATGCGTTCAGTTGGGCAGGCGCTTTTTATGACCTGACCATCCCATTTTTCTTGTTGGGGCGACGCACCCGTCCCTGGGCCTATGTAGCCGTAATTGCGTTTCATGTACTGACCAGGCTGCTCTTTAATATTGGGCTTTTCCCGTTCATCATGATCTTTAATACGCTCATCTTTTTTCCGGCGGCGGTGCACGAACGCTGGCTGGACAAACTGGGCTACGGCAGTGGAGCTACTGGCCAAAAAATGAATGTTCCGAAAGCACAAATGTCATTGCTCCGCACCGGGCTTCTGGTATACTTCGCCATTCAATTCCTGCTGCCACTGCGGTACCTCTGTTACCCGGGCAATGTCCTGTGGACGGAGGAGGGCTATCGTTTTGCCTGGCGGGTCATGCTGGTGGAAAAGGTAGGGCAGGCCACTTTTACCGTCCGTGATCCGCATACCGGAAGACAGTCTGAAGTGGACAATTCCGATTATCTAACAGCCTATCAGGAAAAGCAAATGGCTATACAGCCTGACCTTATCCTGCAATACGCCCACCATCTGGCAGAAGTCTACCAACGGGATTACGGTATTGTCAATCCGGAGGTTACCGTTGACTGCTTTGTGGCCCTAAACGGACGGGCAAGCCAACGCCTGATCGACCCTAATGTCAACCTGGCAGCCCAAACCGACCACCTAATGCCTAAACCCTGGATTTTGCCCTTTAGGCAAAACGAAATTATTACTCAGCGATAAAGCGTGTAATCATGCTACGAATACTGCATACTGTTTCTATTGTTTTTTTTCCGCTATTGCTGTTGGGTCAGCAGTACGGCATTACGGGTGTTGTAATGGCGAAAGCCAAGGCACAGCCGGTCGGCGGAGCCACGCTTTTTCTGGCAGAAACGGGCGCGGTTGCGGAAACCCACCCGGATGGCACTTTCGAGCTGGAAGCAGAAGTTCCCGGCCCCTACAGCCTGACCGTTTTCATGCCGGGCTTCACTACGATAGTCCGGGAAGTCACCCTCAGCCCGGAGCAACCAGTGGCGGAGCTTGAACTGGCGCTGGAGGGGTTAAGCATTGATATGGAATCGGTGGAGGTGCACGCATCACGGGGCGCGTACAGCATGTCCCGACTAAGAAACGTGGAGGGTGCCGCCATTTATGCAGCTAAAAAAAGTGAACTCATCGAATTGGAGAAAGCCATGGGCAATCTGGCTGCCAATAACGCCCGGGAAATTTACAAGGGCGTACCAGGGCTCAATATCTGGGAAAACGATGGTGCCGGACTTCAACTGGCCATCGGTGCCCGGGGGCTGGACCCCAACCGAACCTCCAATTTCAACACCCGCCAAAACGGGTATGACATTAGCGCGGATGCTCTGGGCTACCCTGAAAGCTATTATACTCCTCCGGCGCAGGCCCTGCAGCGAATAGAAGTGGTGCGCGGGGCGGCTTCTTTGCAATATGGCACGCAGTTTGGCGGGTTGCTTAATTTCGTTTTCAAAGAAGGGCCCCGGGATAAGCCTTTTGAGTTCACTACCGAAAACACCTACGGCTCCTTTGGGCAGTTCAATACGTTCAACAGCGTGGGCGGCACTGTTGGCAATCTGAACTACTACGCTTTTTACCAATACAAGCAGGGCGATGGCTGGCGCCCCAATTCAGGCTATGAGCAACATACGGCTTTTGGCCGGCTACAGTGGAAGCCGGCTAAGCGGCTGGAACTGGGTCTGGAGTATACCCACATGAACTACCTGGCGCAACAGCCCGGTGGATTGGCAGACTTCGAGTTCCAGCAAGACCCGCAGCAGTCCAAGCGGGCCCGCAACTGGTTTAAGGTAGACTGGAACCTGGCAGCATTTACCCTGGACTACCGTCTTTCCAGCCGTACCCGTATCAACTGGCGCAACTTCCTCCTCATGGCACAACGGGACGCCCTTGGCGAGCTTGGTCCCATCAACCGGCCGGACCCGCTCCGCGAACGCGACCTGATTTCCGGACAATATCAGAATGTGGGCTCCGAAGCCCGGCTTCTGCATCAGTACAAAACGAATCAGCAGCTAAGCACCTTTTTGCTGGGTATTCGGCTATACCGCGGCTTTACCGACAACAGGCAGGGCGATGCTTCAGAAGCTGCCGGTCCTGATTTCCGCTTTCTCAATCCGGAAGACCTGGAGCAGTCCAGTTACGAGTTTCCGAGCCGTAATGTGTCGGTTTTCGCAGAGAACCTGTTCAATATTACACCCCGGCTGAGTATAACACCGGGCGCACGCTTTGAGTACATCCGTACGTCTTCAGATGGGTATTACAAAGAGCGGGTTTTCTCCGGCGGGGAAGTGATCTTCGAGCGCCGGCTGGAAGATGCACGGGTGAATGAGCGCTCACTGGCGCTTTTAGGACTGGGCATTGGCTATCAGCTCCGGCCAGGAATAGAGCTATATGCCAATTACTCCCAAAACTACCGGGCGATCAACTTCAGTGACCTGGCTGTGGTGAACCCTAACCTCATTATTGATTCCCTGCTGACTGATGAGCGGGGCTACAATGCGGATATTGGTGTGCGCGGAGATGCCCTTGATGGCCGGCTGAGGTTTGATGTATCCGCTTTCTATCTGCGCTACAACGACCGCATTGGGCTGGCAGAAATTACCGTACCGGACCCTATCGTGATTGAACGCCTTGTAGCCTTTCGGACCAATATCGGAGATGCGCGCATCCTCGGGTTGGAGTCCTTTGCCGAGGCAGACCTCTGGAAGCTTTTTATTGACCAGGAAAGCCCATGGTCGGTACTCGCCTTTGTCAATTTCAGCTACTTGCAGGGGACTTACATCAGTGGTCAGCGGCAGTTTGTGGGCAACGATGTGGAGCTTATCCCACCGGTGAGCCTTAAGACAGGCATAACCGTTCGCCGGGGTGGATTTTCCGGCAGCTATCTGCTGTCCCATGTACGTGCGCACTATTCGGATGCGACCAACGCAGAGGTTGTCGCTAATGCCACCCGGGGCATCATTCCAACCTATACGGTGATGGATTTATCTGCAAGTTACACCTGGAAGCGCTATCGGATACAGGCGGGCATCAATAACCTGGCTGATACCCGCTACTTTACCCGCCGGGCTACAGGTTACCCCGGCCCGGGGATTATTCCGGCAGAGCCGCGTCGGTTGTACATGGGGCTCCGCATCCGGATCTAGGCTTACTGTTCGTCCGGTTTGAACTTTTCCAACTGCTGGCCGCTGCCTGCCTCCTGCTTGTCAGGTACGGGAAGACCGGATTGGGCCTGGTTGATCTCATTACTTTTGATTGGGACAACGGTGTCCTGACCGGTAGCCATCTCTGATGCTTTGTTTTCCGGTTGCGTGGCTTCTACTGTTTCCGGTTCCGGGGGCAGAATTTCCCGCAGTGCAGGGAAGCGTAGGATACCTTTGATGGGGCGGACACTCGTAACGGCAGTGCGGGCACTTTCCAGATGGATATCCAGGGCCAGGTTGTAATTCTGCATGGCGGAGTTGTCGATGCGTTCGAGCGGGTAGGTGCTTTGCGTCTCCAAGGTCACAAAGAAGCGCTTTCGGCTCGCATCGGGCTCTACATCCACAATACGTACATTCAGCGTTTTATCACTACGGCGTACAACGAGATTGCCGATGTAGGGGGTGGCATCGAAGTTGACCGGATTGTAGTGGTCTTCAATGTCGATAGCAAATTTCCACTGGAAGGCGAATTCCCAGCCGTCCTTTTTTGTCAGGTCGAAGCGGCCGTCCGCTACGTTGGCGATAGGGTGGGAACTGGTCTGAATCTCTTCATTGATATCAAAATACAAGTATTTGCCCCCAACAGGCTCCTTGCTGCGTATACGGTAGCTGGCATTCAGTTTACTGGGCCGCTGATCAATAGGCCCGGCGAAGTTAGCCGATAGCGGGCGGCCGGTGATCGTAAACCGGCAGCCACCAACTTGCCCCTCTGCATCAAAGTAAGGCTCTGCATTAATCGTAGGCTGCCCGTCGTAAAGCCCGGACTGTACCTGCTCAATGGTCCAGAAGTTGCGGGTCATGTATTCCGGTATACCCTCTACAATAAGGAAGTGTTTGTGCTCAATACCTTCGATCATGAGTGGTAGATCCTGCGCGCTTTGGAAGACCGGGTTGACGCTCTGCAGATAAGCCTGAATGTCTTCGGGAGAGGGCAGTGGGCTGAACATCTTCCACTTATCGCGTATGTAGTCGAATTCGGTATAAATAATAGTTTCCCAATCGGTGCCGGAGAAGGTGGCACTGCCAAGCTTTCCAAAACCGAGGCTTGTGCTTAGGCGTGCAGGCAGTGGCCCGGTGAGATTGAGCCCGCCTTCCATTTCTATACGGTAGTTTTCTTCTGCTGAGGTCAGATGCTTGAGCATGACTCCCTCAAACTCCCGCAGGTAGTAGGCATTGCCGATAAACTCTGGGTTCTCCTGGTAAAAGCGCCATAGCTTGAGCATGGCTTCAGTGGTACGGTAGTCGTTGGCTTCGAGCACAAACCGCATAGGGGATACGAAGGACCCCGACAATGCCACAACCGAAGACTCCCGCTGATGATCTGTATCCAATGCAGTTTGAAAAGCGGCGTATGGCGGGTTAACGCCAGCCTCAAGTGCCGCGCGGAGGTAACCGCTACAGGTTTTGTGCATGAAGTAGGAGTCGAAGTTTTCATCCGGATTGACCACAAACTGATTCTCCATACTGCTGAGGGTGAACACTCGGTTGGGGCTGAAGTCTACCTCCTCAAAAGAACGCTCAATATCCTCCTTCTGGAAAATATAGTAGAGCAGCCCCCCGCCCCGGATGTCTGCCGTTTCCACATCGGTACGCAGGGTGCGCCGGCCGAGGAACTTACTGATGTCCTGTGGCACATAGTCCCGGCGGCTGTTTTCGGGCGTCGTAAAGCCGCAGTATTCGCAGTGCTTTTTGAAGATGCGCTGCAGGGCATATCCCAGGCTAATCCGGGAATAGCTGCGCTCAGGCGGCCAGCTTTCCCGGCGTGCTTCCTCAAGGCGGCGTTGATAGCGGTCAATGCGTTGCGCATCAAGCTCAGCCATCGGCAGCAAGAAAAAAGCAGATAACAGGGCAATCCAGATTCTCATCGCTTCGTATTGGGATTTTTGTTATTTATTCCGGCAAATATAACAATACATAACGCGGTTTGGATGGCGAAATTTTGTACAGCGATGGTATATTCTCCTAATGACCACCCATACAGCGGATAGTTTACCGCATGAGCATGACATCACCTGTGAATACTTCCGTCGCACCGTCAGCAAAGGTGATTTCGGCATAGTATACAAAGATGCCAGGGTTAAGCTCCTCGCCTCTGAATCTGCCATCCCAGCCCATCATATTGTTGTTGGGCATGATGTCCTCCCGCTCGAAGACCAGGCTGCCCGTGCGGCTAAAGATCCGCATGACCGGGATGTTGACAAGCGCTTTGTCTCCGTGGATGAAGAACTCATCGTTTCTGCCGTCTCCATTCGGACTAAATGCGGTGGGAATGTATACCCGGCGTACCCGCTCTACCTTCACATTGATGATGTCCTGTTCGGTACATAGGCTCAGGGAGTCAAAAACCTGCAGGATATAGGTGGTCGTTCGCTGCGGGCTGACATTAATCGATTGCCCGGTGAACCGCAACTGACTGCTATCTGATGCAATCCAGGTAAAGGATGGTGCGTCAGCAGAGGTCATGGCACTGAGCAGGATAGTATCACCAAGGTTAATGGTACGATCCTGCCCGGCGTTGGCTGTTAATACAGGGGCAGGCGCTACCGTTCGTATTTGTTCGGTTTCACACCCAAAGGAGTCACGTACAATCAAACTGTAACTACCGGCGAACAGGCTGGAGAAAACCGGGCTGTTGCCGAATACCACACCATCAAGGGAGTACTCGAAGGGGGATGTGCCGCCAGTTACGGTATCAATCCGTAGTTGGCCGCCGTTTTCACCGCTTACACAGGTGATATCGGTAGCGGAAGCTTCGAAATCGAGTGCGGCGGGCTGTGGCAATTCAAAAGTTGCGGTGTCGAGGCAGCCGCGCTCATTGGTCAGTGTCAGGCTGTAGGGGCCTGCAGCCAGCCCACGGTTGTTCGATTGAGTATTGCCGTTGGACCAGGCGTAGGTGAAGGTCTCGCCCGGGCCAATGGGAACGGCTTCCAGTGCGCCATCTGAAAACCCGAAACAAGTGACGGGTTCAGAAAGTGCGATGGCGGCTTCCAAAGGAGCATCCGGTTGGGGGAGGAGGGCTTCCGTGGTATCCCGGCACCCATCCGTATTCGTTACCGTTATGGAATAAAGGCCTGTGGGCCGGTTGTCCAGGGTGTCTGTTGTGCTGCCGGTACTCCAGTTGAAGTCTGTGGGTTGGCCGTTGGTGCTGACAGACAGTTGCCCGTCGCTACCTCCAAAACAGGACACTTCCTGCTCTACTGCGATGGTGGCGATAAACTCTTCAGGTTGCTCAATTTCGTACTCTACTGGGAGCTCGCATCCATTGGCATCAGTGAGGAGTAAGGCGTAAACACCGGCACAGAGGTCGGTTAGTGCTGTCGTATCCGCTCCGTTGGCCCAGCTGAAGGTGTACGGTGGTGTTCCCCCTGATGCGTCTACACTAATGGCACCATCACAAAAACCGAAGCAACTGGTACTGCTTTGGCTCAGGATAGTGAGCTCAAGGGCACTGGGTTCTTCCACGACCACAGTGAAAGCGGTATCGAAAAAGTTGTCCGCAATCGTGATGGCATAAGTACCAGCGGTCAAATTGGGGAGGCTGGCGATCTCGTTGTCTTCGTTGAGTACACCGGTGCCGGAGAGGCTGAGGTCGGTCTTTTCCCAGTTGTAATTATAGGGTGGAATGCCTCCCATGGCCGAAAATTCGATACTGCCGGTGTTTCCGCCATTACAATCTACCGAATCAGCCTGGGCGATAGGTACGATGCCGGTCAGGAAATCCATCGTAAAGCAGGTATCGCCCACGCACCCAAAGTCATCAGTAACGGTCACGCAGCATGCTGCGCCGCCCACCAGATTGTTATTGGAAGGGCCTGTCATGCCGTCGCACCACTCAATGGTGTACCCGCCGCTGCCACCGGTGGGGTAAGCTATGGCCCAGCCGTTGGCGTTGCCTTCGCCAATAGCCGGTTGTATTTGCTCAACATTGACTGAAATGGGCTCCAGGACTGTGAGGTTCGTATTGATGATGCTGTCGCAGCCAAGGAACAGGATGATGGTATCCGCATAGGAGCCGGTCTCCGTATAGGACGAGCTGCCGACCTCAAAGCTGTCACCGGCACAGATGGTCGTGTCAATCTGCGTTACCGGGGTAATGTCGCCGGCATCATAAATATCGAGGGAGAACATACCGGTTGCATTCGAACCATCCCCATCAATCAGTATGTAATAGGTAGCACCGCCCACCAGGCAGCTGAAGTTCAGGGCTTCGTCTTCGTCGCTGGGATCGTAAGAACTTTCAAGGTGCTGGAAGAACCCACTACAGGTGGAAAAAGCCCGGTAAAGGCTGAGCTGAATACCAATGGAGTCAACCAGCCGGTCAGAATTGGCCTCAATCCAGACGTTGCCGGATGGCGGTGCTTCAAAGGAGAACCAAACGGAAGTTTGCACGACAAAATTCGGGCTGAAGGGGTCGTTATTGCTGTCGGCGCAGTAGTTGCCGTAGAGGGTATTCGTACTGATGGTATCTCCGGGCGGGACAGCGCCCATGTGAAGGGCATCGCATCGCTCGTTAGGTGCATCATCGACATCTGTACTGATTAGGCGCAGGCCGAAAACACCTTCTTCGTCTCCGGGGTCGGTGAAAGCACCGTCTACTAAAATATAGTATCGGGTATCCGGCTCCGGGCAGCTTACCCGCATGTAGACGTCCCGGTTGTCGTTAGGGGCAGACCAGCTGACCAGTTCGAGGTTGCCGGTACAGGTATCGTTATCAGAGCGGTAAAGTGCTACTTCCACATCAAAGGCATCTCCGGTGTTTTCCGGGTCGCCCAGGGCTTCAATCCAGGCTACGCTTCCGATATCAGGCCCGGTGGTGAACTCGAACCATACGCCGTTGGAATTGGTGAAGCCTCCATCGTCTGCAGGGTTAGGCTCGTTTTGGTTATTGGCACAAAGGTTATCGTACTGTCCGATGGTGGCATCCCCGAGTGTGTCGCCACGCAGGAGGGTGCCCAGCGAGATCGCCTGGCAGGGCAGGTCGTTGTAATTGCCGTTCCCGGCCACAGAAATCCTGTAGTCCAAAGTTCCGCCGCTGGCTCCGCCGTTAGGGAGGGCAAGGGTCAAATCCTGTGTTTCATCCAGTCCGGGGAGTAGGACGTTTTCACAGATTTGCTCTTCGCATGAGCGGTCTATAAAACACCCGATTGGGATAAGCGGGTCATTTTCAAAGACCGTAAAGCAGACTTCAATGGTAGCGGGCAGATCGTTGGGGCAGTTAAAATCTTCGGTATACTGCACATTGGGCAAGGCTGTGTAGCAGGGGCCCTGAGCCGGATAAATAACAATACCCTGATTTTCTACCTCTACCTGCCAAAGGGGGTCAGGGGCTGAGAAGAGATCGTCACAGGTGGTGGTTACTGCAGCATCAATGACGGTCAGCTCTACGGTGATCTGAGCCGGCAGCCATAAGCCAGACAGTATAAACAAGACAGGCAAAAGGATACGCTTCATACTGAGGGGATTTTTCAGTAGCAAAAATGATAAAAAAGAATAAGCACTGCATCTAAGATCAGGGAATTAACCCGCAATCTACATTACAGAGGAGGCTTAAAGATGCCCCGATCCATAATACGGATGTACAGTTTAGGACAATTTTAACAGAATTCGGGCAGGGAGGAGAGGGAAGTGTAATTGCTTAGGCTAAGGTAAGCGATTTTTAGAAAAAGAGCAGGGGAGTGCTGAAGCCAAAATGCGGGGTTTAGCGGAAAATAGTTATCCGCATTCGGTGTTGTTTTCAGGACTCCCCCAAAAATTCAAGGTGTTATGCATTCATGGCTTTAATGCCGGGGAGTTCCTTACCTTCAAGGAATTCGAGCATGGCACCGCCACCGGTGGAAACGTAGCTGACCTTGTCCGCCAGCCCCATTTGGTTGACAGCTGCAACGGAATCTCCGCCACCAACCAGGGAGAAAGCACCGTTTTGAGTAGCTTTGGCTACAGCCTCGGCAATGGCTTTGGTACCGTTGGCAAAGTTGGGCATTTCAAATACCCCCATTGGGCCATTCCAAAGTAAGGTCCCGGAGTTAGCTATCGCCTCCTCAAATTTGGCTCGTGCGTCCGGGCCAACATCAAGCCCCATCCATCCGTCAGGGATTTCATTACTTGCGGCTGCTCTGTGGGCTGCATCATTCGCAAAATTATCCGCAATAATACTGTCTGCCGGCAGGTGGATGGTGACGTTGTTAGACTTGGCCTTCTCGATGAGCTCAAGGGCAAGCTGCAGGCGGTCTTCTTCCACGAGGGAATTGCCAACCTTTCCGCCCTGTGCTTTCACGAAGGTGTAGGCCATACCGCCGCCAATAATCAGGTTGTCGACAAAGTCGATCAGGCGTTCCAAAAGGAGGATTTTGTCAGACACTTTTGCCCCGCCAATGATCGCCGTGAGTGGTCGCTCCGGGCTGTTAAGCACTTTGTTGGCATTTTTGATCTCTGCCTGCATCAGGTAGCCGAATGATTTGGCACCCTTATCGAAATACTGTGCTACGGTGGTGGTGGAAGCGTGGGCGCGGTGTGCGGTGCCGAAAGCATCGTTCACGTAGAGGTCTGCCAGTTCAGAAAGGCTTTTGGCGAAAGCCTCATCTCCCTTTTTCTCGCCCTCATTGAAGCGGGTATTCTCCAATACCAGGATTTCGCCCATAGGCAGTTCGGCTGCCATTTTTGTGGCTTTGTCGCCAATGGTTTCGTCGCAGAAGTGGACTTTGGCACCAGTCAGTTCAGCCAAGTGGCTGGTGACATGGTTCAGGGTGAACTTCTCCCGGTCGATACTGCCATCTTCCTTAAGCTTTTTCATCGGGCGGCCCAGGTGAGACATCAGAATCGCAGCTCCGCCGTCCTTCAGTATTTGACTGATGGTAGGCAGGGCGGCCCGCATACGGGTATCATCCGTGATGTTATAGTCTTTATCGAGCGGCACATTGAAGTCGACTCTTACCAGTGCCTTTTTGCCTTTGAATTCGAGTTGCATAGAGTTGGAATTTAGGCTATAAAACAAAGAGACCGGAGCAAAGGCTCCGGTCCTGATTTTTTGATCTGATAATGCTTACTTGTTCAGAATCATATCCGTAAGGTCAGCAAGGCGTGCAGAGTAGCCAGCCTCATTATCGTACCAGCTCACTACCTTCAGGAGTTTGCCGTTGACATCAGTCATTAAGCTATCGAAGATAGAGGAGTGTGGATTGCGCACGATGTCGCTGGACACAAGCGGATCGGTGCTATATTCCAGGATACCCTTGAGTTTGCCTTCTGCCATTTCCTTGAATTTAGCATTCACTTCTTCGGCAGTAACTTCTTTGTCCAGCATCACATTGAGCTCAACCATAGAGCCGGTGATTACCGGAACACGCAGGGCGATTGCAGAAAGTTTGCCTTTCAGCTCAGGGATCACTTTACCGGTAGCGGAAGCTGCTCCTGTGCTGGTAGGCACGATGTTAAAAGCAGCAGCCCGGGCGCGGCGCAGGTCACTGTGCGGCGCATCCTGAATGTTCTGATCGGCAGTGTAAGCGTGGGTAGTCGTCATAGAGCCCACCTGAATGCCCCAGTTTTCGTGGATGATCTTGGCAACGGGAGCCAGGCAGTTGGTGGTGCAGGATGCATTAGAGAATACATTTGCACGGCGGTCAAGCTCATCGTCATTGACACCAAGCACGATCGTCTGTACGTCGCTTCCTTTAGCAGGTGCGGAGATAACAACGTCCTTAGCGCCTGCTTTGAGGTGCAAACCGGCTTTCTCTTTAGAACGGAAGATACCAGTACATTCCAGCACGAGGTCAACGCCCAGTTCTGCCCATGGCAGTTCTTCCGGGTTGCGGATGGCATAAGAATGGATATTTTTTCCGTTCACAACGAATCCATCGTCATTGGCTTCTACAGTGCCTTCAAAAGGACCCTGGGCAGAGTCGTACTTGAGCAGGTGGGCGAGGGTTTGGTTGTCTGTCAAGTCGTTAATGGCAACAACTTCGATGCCTTCTTTTTGGAGGAGGTTGCGGAACGTCAGACGTCCGATACGGCCGAAGCCATTGATAGCAACTTTTTTTGCCATGGTTTTTTCGCGATTTAATGATGTTAATGATTTGGTCCGGGACGGAGGCGTTGCTCCGTTAAAGGTTCAAAAGTATAAAATTCGCTTTTGAACAGTACACCCCCAGATTATACAAATTTAAGGGGTTTTGCAAGCGGTTGGCAATGATATTTCGCATAGCAGACCGATTGAAACTGACTTAGTGTAAAAATAACAATAATTGCCGGACTATGGTTGTCTTTACGCTTTTTTCTCTATGGGTTTGAACCAATTTTATGCTGACATGGTTTTTGAGCATGGTTATTACGTGGGCAGGAGCACGCCAAAAGAGGATTCTTTGATATTTTTTCATGGATGCTTTTGGAAATTCGTGAAAGCCATTATCTTTGCATCGCTCTGGCAAAAAGGTGCCGGGCATACTTAAACGTTGAATTTGTTTTACCGCTTTTTTACAAAAAGAAAGTGGCAAATATTTTCAATTTTAAGCGCAAATATTACTTTTGCATCCCGCATTGAAAGTATGGCCCGTTCGTCTAGGGGTTAGGACGCCAGGTTTTCATCCTGGTAGCACGGGTTCGAATCCCGTACGGGCTACTATTTTTCTTGCGGTTATACAGTTCTACTGGCCCGTTCGTCTAGGGGTTAGGACGCCAGGTTTTCATCCTGGTAGCACGGGTTCGAATCCCGTACGGGCTACATCATCACTAACATAAAGCGAAGCGCATCTGCACTTCGCTTTTTTTATTTCTCCCCATGCCTTTCTACGTATACATCCTTTATTCCGAGACGACGGGCCGCCTGTACCGTGGCCAGACCAAGGACGTACAAAGCCGCCTGAGCCGTCACAACCGGCGCATGGAGCCGAGCACTTCATCGGGCGTGCCCTGGCAGCTGCTGTGGTATACGGATAAAGAAAGCCGGAGTAGCGCCCAGGTTTTGGAAAGCAAGCTAAAGAATTTAAACCGGGCGAGGCTGCTGCGGCTGATGCAAAAGTATAGCGGTGGCATTGCGGACGAAGCGGCTGCTGCGCGGATTGAAAGCCTGCTGGAAGGTTGTTAGGATGCCAGGTTTTCATCCTGGTAGCACGGGCCCCGACGAAGCGCTGCTTGTCGGGATGCTGATCACCCTCTGGGGGCGTCAGCATTCGAATCCCGTACGGGCTACATCATCACTAACATAAAGCGAAGCGCATCTGCACTTCGCTTTTTTTATTTCTCCCCATGCCTTTCTACGTATACATCCTTTATTCCGAGACGACGGGCCGCCTGTACCGTGGCCAGACCAAGGACGTACAAAGCCGCCTGAGCCGTCACAACCGGCGCATGGAGCCGAGCACTTCATCGGGCGTGCCCTGGCAGCTGCTGTGGTATACGGATAAAGAAAGCCGGAGTAGCGCCCAGGTTTTGGAAAGCAAGCTAAAGAATTTAAACCGGGCGAGGCTGCTGCGGCTGATGCAAAAGTATAGCGGTGGCATTGCGGACGAAGCGGCTGCTGCGCGGATTGAAAGCCTGCTGGAAGGTTGTTAGGATGCCAGGTTTTCATCCTGGTAGCACGGGCCCCGACGAAGCGCTGCTTGTCGGGATGCTGATCACCCTCTGGGGGCGTCAGCATTCGAATCCCGTACGGGCTACAAGACCAAAGGGAAACGTTACTGCTTCCCTTTTTTGTTTTTCTTTTCCTGTCTTTAAATTTCCCAGCCATGTTTCTCCCAGTCATCCGCATAGTCAATATCTGAAAGGGTGGGGGCAAAGGCAACTGTGCCTCCGGTTTCCAATATACGTTCCTGGGTTATTTTTGCGACCTGATTGGTACTCCACTCCATATCCCGGAAAAGTTCCGGACTTGGTCGCTTCATGCCAAGAAGGTAATAGCCACCATCAAGGGCAGGGCCGATGACATAATCATGGCTTGAAAGTGCCGCGAAAGCGTGCTCAATAATCGAGGTATCAATCTGCGCAATATCGCTGCCAACTATGATTGCAGCATCTGCACGAATCAATGCTGCATCAAAGGCGTGAGCCATGCGCTCGCCCAGGTCATTGCCCTGTTGCTGGCGTTTCTCAAATTTACTGCCAGGCCAATCGTCGTTTTCTCTAACCTGTACACTATAAAACAGTAACCGAAGGGCATCTACGCCTTCGGCTACCGCACGGGTCTTGGCGAGGAGCGCTTTGTAGATGGCTAGTGCCTGGTCCTCGCCCAGTGTTTTGGCTAACCGGGTCTTTACTTTTCCTTTTTCCGGGTTGCGGACAAAAATAATCAGCGCCCGTTTTGCTTTTTTACTCATTATCTCGTTTGTAGAGTTCATCTTCATCTACGATCTGAATCTCTTCGCCGGATTTCAGCTTACGGGCTACAGCTGCATAGGGGCCGGTTACGACTTCCTCTCCTTCCTTCAACCCTTCTACCACTTCGATATAGGTATCATCCTGTACGCCTGTTTTGACTTTCTGCATCCGCACCGTATCGCTACTGGCTACAAAAACGACCTCCATCAGGTCTTGTTCTTCCTCTTCCAAAGCAGCAGGCTTAGCTTCGGGCTTTTTATCTTCTTCCCGCTCCCGGGTGGTCACAGCTTGTATTGGAATAGAAAGTACACCATTGGCCACTTCGGTCCGGATGTCAACACTGGCAGACATACCGGGCCGGAAAGGATAGGGCTTCGAGGGAGTGATGAGGTCATCGTAGGAAGCGGGGTCAATATTGATGCGGACTTCAAAATTGGTCACCTGATCGCTGGTTAGTGAAGCGGCGGAAGCGGCGTTGGTTGCAGAGTTGGCAATTTGAGTGACCTTGCCTTTAAAAACGCGGTCGATGTAGGCATCCACTTCAATCGCCACCTCGTCGCCTACGGTAACCCTGGGAATATCATTCTCACTCACTTCCACCCGTACTTCCATGGCATTCAGGTTGGCGATGCGCATCATTTCGGTACCGGCCATTTGGATGGTACCGACGACGCGTTCCCCCTCCTCCACGTCAAGGCGGGAAATGATGCCGCTCATGGGGGCGAAGATTTCAGTCCTTCTCAGGCTGGTTTTCAGTTCTTTCAGGCTGGCTTCAGAGCTTTGGACGGTATAGGCGGCAGCTTCTGCGCTTTGTTTGGCTGCTTTAACGTTAGCCTCTGCAGAGCGGAGGTTGGCTTCCAGCGCCCGGAGATTAGCAAGTGATTGCTGATAGTCGGCTTCGGAAATAACGCCTTCTTCATACAGGGGCTTATTACGGTCCTGTATCTCCCGGGCGTTGATCAGTTGTGCCTCAATTTGTTCTTTCTGGGCAGTGAATTGCTCAATTTGGGCACGGGCATTGGCCAATTGCGCTTTGGCGCTGTTTACACTTGCGGCGCCACGCTCTACCTGAGACTCAAAGGCATCCGGGTCGATGCGGGCCAGTAACTGTCCGGATACCACGGAGTCGCCCTCTTCGATGAGCAGATCAACGATTTCTCCGGATACATCCGAGCTGATTTTAACCTCCGTTTGCGGGAATACCTTGCCACTGGCGGAGACCTCTTCCACGATAGTCCGTTTTTCGGCTTGCTCGGTGATGACCTTTTCGCCTTTCGGTTTGGATTGGTTGCGCCAGATAACAACGGCAACCAATATTGCAATCAGGGCAATCAAGGCAAAAATAATGGTGTTACTGCGTTTCTTCGGTTTAGACATGATGTGTGGCTAAAGTTGGTTAAGAACCGCTGCTTATTCCGGGGCGGCTCCAAAAATGAAACTTTTTCTAATTCATATTCAGCTCCAGCGCCTTGCCCATATAGAAGTCTATGGTCTTCAGGTTGAACAGGTACTGGTATTTGGAACGGATCAGCTCAATCCGTGCCTGATCGAGTGTGGTGCGGGCGGTTGCGAATTGCAGGGTGTTGATGGCGCCCAGGTCAAATCGCTTTTGGGCGTTGTCAAAAGCCATTTCCGCAGCGTCTACAGAGCGCTGAGCGGCTTTGTAACTGTTGAAAGACGCCCGGGTGTCTGTGATGGCTCGTTGTACATCTGCCTCTAGCAGCTGGCGTTGCTGCACGCTGCCCACCTCGGCATTCAGTTTGCTGATCCGGGCCCGTTCTTTATTGATCCGGTTGGTATGCCTGCTGTAAATTGGGATATTCAGGTTGAGCCCTACGACCTGGCCAAAGTTTTGGTCGATCTGGTCCGTGTAGGCGATTTGTTCATTGTCAACCGGCACCTGCGATTGAAACTCAATAGTTACCGGAGTGCCGTCAATAAAAACCGTTTGTGGGATACGCTGTGTCTCGAAAATAGGAGACCGGAAGGCAGAAGAGAAGTTGGAGTTCAGGTTGGCAAAAAGCGTAAGGGTCGGTAGAAAACCAGATTGGGCGATAGCCTCAGAAACCTGAGCGGATTCGATTCGTAAATCAGCAGCCCTGACCTGTGGTTGGGTCTGCAGGGCGGCACTATACACTTCTTCCAGGCCTATAGCCTGGGGGTCGGCATTCTCAGGGAGTTCAATAAACTCAGGGCGCACGATTTTTAAATCTTCTTCCGGGTCAAGCTGCATCAGTTGTTTGAGATTGAGATAGCCAATTACCACGGCGTTCTCCGCTTCGATAATGGCCCGCTCGTTTTGTGCAATCTGGGAGAGGATGTCTAAGCGGTCATTGGCAGGCACGGAGCCTGCACGAATTAATTTATCGGTTTGTTCCAGTTGGTCTTCAGAAAGTTCGAGGTTTTTCCCGGCGTTAGCGAGCTGCTCTTCTGCAAGCAATATATTAAGGTATGCAGCTGCAACATCCAGGGCTAGGTTGTTAGAAGTAGCTTCTGCATCAAGCCTTGCTGCCCTGGTATTGAGCTCGCTTTGTTTGATGGAATTATTGATAAAACCGCCGCCGTAAATGGTGGCGTTGGCATCAAGGGAAAAACTATTGAAACCAATGCGCTCGTTGTTAAAGCTGTTGGTGGTGGGGTCAATCGTACGCCCAAACTGGTAGCCCGCTCTTGCTCCGGCACTTAATGCTGGCAGCCGGCTGTATTTATTTTCCTGTATATTCAGTTCGGCACTGCGGATGTCATACTGTGCCTGCCGCAGGCTGAGGTTGTTCTGTCGGGCGTACTCAATGCATTTTTCCAGAGACCAGGAAGAGGTCTGAGCCTGGATCATCCAGCTGGTTAAGGCAAAAAGGACTAGTGTCAGGGCGGATTTCTTGATTGTCATACGATTTGGGTTTTGCAGTAGTCAATGCTGCTTCTCTGGCGAATAAACCCTATTAGTTTATTCATCGAACGCAGCACAATAATAAGCGCCTGACCCCAAATCGCCACAAAAATTATATTAAGGCCAACTTATGTCGGATTAATGTCCTTTTTTCCAGATTTAAGGCTCCAAAGTAGAGGTAAAGGTAACGGAACCTACCGCCCGGTCGTACCGGCTACCGAAGGGCCGGTAATAAATAATGATGGTGTATTCATTGATGGTTTCGTGTGAATCGCCTTCCAGCAGGGAAATGTTCAGGTTGCGGTCCTGCTTCTTGCGATTGTTGTTCGGTTTGGGCACAGCGGCGTACATATAGTCATAGTAGCCTTGCTTTAAAATGACCCAGGTGGTGTAGGCCTGCAGATTGGGGTCATATTCGAGGCGGTAGCGGTCTTTTAAAGTCCAGTCCGTGAACCCACCAACGATATATACATCGTAGCCTGGAAGTTTTTCCGTACTCAGAGCGAAGGAGACATCGGCATATTCGGCATAAAGCTGATCGAGTGCCAGATCTTCCTGCCGGCTCCCTCCCCGGTTTTGATCGGTGGTTTCGATAATGAATTTACCATTAAGGTCTTCAAACGTAGTATAGGCGAGTTTGTCCCGGGGGTTATCAGCCTTCATTTCCACGATGTAAGAGTCTTGTTCCTGCCGAACAGAGGCGACATTGAAACTGACCCGCCTGAAACTGCGCAGGTCTGCAAATCGGAATTCCTTGCCGCCGGGGAAGACAATCTCATCCTGGTAATCGAAAATCATGAGTTCGGGACGGATGAATTTAGGCTCTATCCCGGTAATCGCGCTGCGCCATCGCCCGTTTTGCATCACGGTAGCCGTGATTTCCTGCTGTGGGTTTTGAACATTGAGCTGCTTATGGGCAACATTAAAGTCTATTTCCTGGTGGGTGCGCAGTTTGCTGACGTTGTTGGCCCGCAAAAAACGGGGGCTGATCCCTACCAGTTGCTCCACAACCACAAACCGCCGTGTAATGACCAGTTGCCGGTCGTTGGACTCATCGTAAACGAGCAGGAGATAGTTGCCAGACAATCGCCACCGCATATCCCGATTGGGGAGGGTCAGGGTGTAATGGGTGTAAGGCCAGAGCGTTTTGAAGGAAAAGTCATATTTCTGAATACGCTCCTCGTTGAACCCATCGAGGTATTCCATCTCCTGCAGATTAGAGGGGTTCCAGTTGCGGTCACAGTGCACGATGCTGTAGAAATAGTCCTTGACATCTGCATCCAGGTCATCAAAGGAAAGCTTAAGCTGAGCGCCGGCATCCAGGTTGACAACCGGATTGGAGAGTACCAGCCCATTCACATGAAAGCGAACCGACCGGATGTGATCCACATAAACGTAGTCGTAATTCTTGATTTCACTGTCCTGGGCAATCAGGGAGGAACTGATCAGCAGGGTAATAAAGAGTAAGCGTAGTGTTTTCATCCTCGTATTTTGGTATTTCTTTTAGTCAACGAATTTTTGGGCTTAGAATTGTCAGCGGCTGAGCCAGGGGTTGCCTGCAATAGTAAAGCGCCAGGGCCATTGGGCGCACTCCTCTGCATAGCCTACACCGATCCTTGCACTTTCAGCTATGTTTTCGGCAGACGGTATTTGGTCGCCGTATTCCAGCCATATCGGGCCTGGTGGGTCGGTGAGGTCCGTACCTGTCCACGCCTTCGTGATGCCCATGGCCTGAGCAAGGGTGCCCGGGCCGGCGGTCAGGCGTTTTTCCAGCCGCTCCATCCCTCTTCGCTCCAGCATGAGGGGCTGCCCATGCACAGGTTCCAGCGCGCGGATGAGGACAGCTGAACCTACATCCGCTTTGCCGGTAACGATATTGAACAGGTGGTGTATGCCATAGCACAGGTAAACATAGGCGTGCCCACCTTCCATAAACATCACTTCTGTGCGTTTTGTACGCCGCCCGCCGTAAGCATGACAGGCTTTATCGCCATCCTGATGATAAGCCTCGGTTTCCACAATGCGCCCTATCGTCCGTTGGCCATCGATTTCCGTAATCAGGTGCTGCCCCAGCAGTTCCCGGCTCACCTGCAGCACATCACTGCGGGTGAAAAAGGACTTAGGAACTGACCTTTCGCACGCGAAAGGTTATGATAATTGAAAAAATTAGCAGTACTCAGGGTGCTTGGCACAGCAAGCCCACTCAGTGCATGGCACTGAAAAAGCACTCGCATGAACAAGTTAATCAAGGCCTTACCCCAAAAGAGGGGTGGCTAGCCCATCCGGCGGTCCAATTTTAGGGACATAGGCTTTGAGCCTTTGCACCTCTTGAAAAGCCGCCCTGAGGGCATTGACATAAATTTTGGTTTTTAGGGCAAAGTGGTTGGTCTGCTCTTTTGCAGCCAGCAGTTCGAGTTTAGTCCAGGCAATCATGGCAGCAAAAACATGGTTGCACTGGGATGTCTCGTGCTTGGTGGGGGACTTTTCCAGCCCCACGTTTTGTTTGAGCGATTTGTGGAATACCTCCACTCCCCAGCGTGTCCCGTAGGTTGTGCAGATAGCTGGGCCGCTTAGCACCAGATCGTTGGTGACCAGGTACAAGTCTCCAGTTGAGCCGTCTTGGTTTATAAAGACCTGCTTGACCAACTGGACTTGGAAATCCAGCCCTTTGAGGTAAACAGTAATGGCCTGGCCTGCTTGCAGTTCTAGCCCGTCGACTCGGTGGAACTTGCCTTCCAGCTTGTCTTCCATGCTAAGGGCGACCTTGCGGTTGCTCTTCAAGGCACTGATGAAATGCTTGCCCAGCTCATAATGCACGAACTCGAAGTTCTCCTTGGCAGCAAACCAAGTGTCCCATACCACATAGCGGAAGGGCACGCGGTTGTATTTGACAAGTGCAAAAAGCTGGTCGCGCAGCATCTCGTTCTTGCTGCGGGGGCTGCGCTTCTTTACCTGCCCGCTTTTGGCATCCACGTATTCTTGCGACTTGCGCACGATCTCAAAAGCAACAGGCAGCTCTATGCCCTGTGGGCTCTGGTAAAGGAAATTCAGGATGTTGATCCCTTTGGTGTGCCCCGCTTTCGGCTTCTTGGAGTGGTCCCAGTGCCAAGTGACCACTTCATTCTCCGTAGAGTGCGGCTTCTCCTCGATCGTGTCATCTATCTTGATGACCGCGTCCGGGTGCTCCACTTTACGTACCAAAGGCTTTATGCAACGCCAATAGTCCTTTGCCGTGAAGGCTTCCTGCCCTAAAAAACGGCTGATCTTGTCATGGCTCAGTGCCTGATCGGTCAGCTCGGACAAGCCGGTGGCTGTCGCCATGCGAAACGATGCCAGCAGGTAGTCCGAATACAAGTCAAGTAACTTTGGGTCTTTCATCTTGCGCTCCTTTGAGCTGCAAGATAACTGCCCCAACATTATTAATCAATTTTCCAAATCTTTCGCGTGCGAAAGGTCAGTTAGGAATACGTTTCTGCGGTTGCGGCATAGTGCGGGCACAATTTCAGTTAGGACCGAAAATAGTATTATTGCCGCTTTTTGCAAAATGCTTTACCGACGGCTGTAGTTCGGCGACTCTTTGGTGATGGTGATGTTGTGCGGATGGCTTTCCAGTATACCGCTGCTGGTTATCCGGACAAACTGTGCATGCTGTAAATCCTCAACGGTTGCCGCACCGCAATAGCCCATACCAGCCCGCAGGCCGCCCAGGTACTGCACCATTACTTCAGCGACGGTTCCTTTATAAGGCACACGACCTTCGATGCCTTCCGGTACCAGCTTCTTAATGTCATCCTCCACATCCTGGAAGTACCGGTCCTTGGAGCCTTTTTCCATTGCACTTATGGAGCCCATGCCACGGTAGACCTTAAATTTCCGGCCTTCGTAGATGATCGTCTCGCCCGGGGCTTCCTCCACACCGGCAAATAATCCACCAGCCATGATGGTATTCGCGCCCGCGACCAAAGCCTTAACGATATCACCAGTGTAGCGGATGCCGCCATCGCCAACAATCGGGACACCGAGGTGTTTCACTGCTTCATAGGCGTCATTAATGGCAGTAAGCTGAGGAACGCCCACACCTGCAACAATCCGTGTGGTACAGATAGAGCCTGGCCCCACGCCTACCTTGATGCCATCCACGCCCGCCTCGGCCAGCGCCAGGGCTCCGGGGCCTGTAGCCACGTTACCACCGATGACCTGAAGGTCAGGGAAGTGGCCCTTTACGTCTTTTACGGCGTTGAGTACGCCAGCAGAGTGTCCATGGGCCGTGTCAATGATAACCACATCGACCCCAACTTTCACCAACGCTTCCACACGGGCCATCATATCAGAAGTGACACCAACGGCAGCGCCTACCACGAGGCGGCCCAGGCTGTCTTTGCAGGAGTTTGGAAAATCCTGCACCTTCATGATGTCCTTATAAGTGATCAGCCCGGCCAGTTGTTGGTTGTCATCCACCACCGGGAGCTTTTCGATCTTATGCCCCTGAAGAATATCGCGAGCCTGCTCCAGATTGGTACCTACCGGTGCGGTGATGAGGTTGTCTTTGGTCATCAGCTCCCGGACAGGAGCATCGAGGCGGGTCTCAAAGCGCAGGTCCCGGTTGGTCAGGATGCCTACGAGTTTGTTCGCCTTGTCAATGATGGGGATCCCACCGATCTTGAAACGCCGCATCAGGCGGAGTGCATCACCAATAGTGGCATCGGCTTCGAGGGTAACCGGGTCGACGATCATGCCACTTTCTGAGCGCTTGACGCTGCGGACCTGATCGGCCTGTTGCTCGATCGTCATGTTTTTGTGGATGATCCCGATACCACCCTGCCGGGCGATGCTAATGGCCAGCTTATTTTCAGTCACCGTATCCATGGCGGCCGAAACTATGGGCGCATTCAGGCGAAGACCTTTTGTGAGTTGGGTGGATACATCGACTTCCCGTGGCAAAACCTGAGAGTAAGCGGGGACGAGAAGGACGTCATCGAAGGTGAGCCCCTCCTTGACGAATTTGTTGTTAGCTGTTTTCTGTATTTCCATGCGCAAAGGTATGGAATTTGCCTGCAAAAAATAAAAGCGAGACGCCATGGAATTCTAAAAATCCCTTTCGGGTTGGTGCAGGTCCGCCCTACACCTTCTATATTTGCAGCATGCTAAGCGTACTCAGTGACGAACACTTCATGAAAAAAGCCTTGCAAGAGGCTCAAATGGCGTACGAAGCCGGTGAAATCCCGGTGGGAGCAGTAGTGGTCTGCCAAAATCAGATCATTGCCCGGGCTCATAATCAGACGGAGCTCCTCAATGATGTGACGGCCCATGCTGAAATGCTTGCCCTCACTGCTGCAGCCAACCATCTGGGCAGCAAATATTTGCGCGATTGTACCTTGTATGTGACGCTGGAGCCGTGTGTCATGTGCGCCGGCGCCCTTTATTGGGGGCAGTTGGGCCGCCTGGTCTACGGAGCGCCCGATGAGAAGAGGGGGTACCTTAAGCAGGGCAATCAGCTCCTCCATCCCAAAACGAAGATTGAGTACGGCGTGCTGCAAGAGGAAAGCCAACTATTGCTTAAAGCCTTCTTCCGGCAGCGACGTTAAACTGGCGTTAAAGCAGGTTAAAGAGTTTTAACCCACTGGCAAATTTGGCGTCCTACCTTTACATTGGAGGCATTTCCTTTGTGATTTTACCAAATCCGTCTTGCTATGAAAACTTTCTTCCCGTTCGCCATCCTTTCTGTTATTTTGCTTAGCTCCTGCGGCCCAACCCTGAGCCCTTTTACTGCAAGGGTCTACGACGAAGGGCGCTTTACCGAAGCTGAGCTGAAGCGCATTCAGTTTTACCTTTCTGAGCCCATTGTGCTCACACGGGAGTTGCGTGCAGAGAAAGCCGAAGTCATTTCCGGTGAGATCAAGTTGGTGAACGGGCAACAGGTGGAGCAGGTGGTCATCCCCAAAGGCACTCCCGGTGCAGTCCTCTTTACACCCGATCGGGAGCGGCTCGCCATTTCCTTTGAGAGCGGCAGTGACGACCGCTACCTTATTTTTGGCCCTAATCCGACCATGAACGACCGCTACACCCTGCGTGCTTCCGACTGGGACCGGCGTGCGGCGATTGTCACCTATAATGGCCGCAAATGGCGTGCGGGTGGAAGTGCCGCCCTGGCGACCTTGCTGGTGGATCTGAGGGAGGTGGATCAGGTATCGGTGCGTTCCCGGACTGCTGGCGGGCGGCGGGTGGATTAAACCTTATTGATACCTTTTAAGAAGGGCACAAACTTGAAATCCGCAAACTTTTCCGTTTCTACGTCCCCCGCTTTATTCAGCCGGGTCAGGCGCAGCATTTTCTGTGCTTTTTCTCCTACCGGGATGACGAGCTGCCCGCCCACTTTAAGTTGAAGCAGGAGGGGTTCCGGAATTTCCGGAGCACCGGCAGTGACGAGTATTTTATCGAAGGGCGCAAATTCAGGCAGGCCCTTGTAGCCATCGCGCAGGTAGCAGCGAATATTGCCCAGTTGCAATTGGTCGAGGAGCTTTTTGGCCCGGCGATGGAGCAGTTCCTGCCGCTCAATGGTGTAGACTCTGGCACCCAGCATAGCCAAAATGCCCGCCTGATAGCCGGAGCCGGTCCCGATTTCCAGGATTTTGTCCCGCTTTTTGACTTCCAGCAGGCTCGTCTGATAAGCTACGGTGTAGGGCTGGGAAATAGTTTGCTCATTCCCAATCGGGAAAGGTTTGTCCTGATACGCCCATTCCTCAAAGGCCTTATCCAGAAAGAAATGCCGGGGCAGCGTACCAATAGCGTTCAGGATTTGCTCATCCCTGATGCCTTTCGCGCTAAGCTGCTCCACGAGCTTTCGGCGCATGCCCTTATGCCGGTAGGTGTCTGTCAAACGATTTCGGTTTTCTAACTGTAGAGTGTGGCGAATTTACTAAATTCGGGCGCTAATCATTGCCAACCTTGTGATAGAATTGCAACCTGGCAGTGAACCCTTTGTACAAATCTGTTTACCATAGCATATAAACCACTGACAAATATGACAAAGATCAAGTTCGGAACGGATGGCTGGCGCGCCATTATTGCTGAAGATTATACGGTTGAGAATGTAAAGCGGGTAGCTGCCGGTACTGCGATTTGGATGAAAGCCAATGATGCGGCTCAGGTGGTGATCGGGCACGATGCCCGCTTTGGGGGTGAATTATTTGCCCATACAACCACCCGGGTAATGGGCGCTTACGGGATGAAGGTGAAGCTGGCGAAGGGTTTCGTCTCCACACCTATGGTGTCTTTGGGCGTAGTGAAGACCGGATCAGACCTGGGCGTTGTCATTACGGCAAGCCATAATCCGCCTTCTTACAATGGCTTTAAGCTGAAGTCCAAACTAGGTGGCCCAATGATCCCTGCGCAGGTGGCGGAGGTGGAGTCGCATATTCCGAATACATTCGACAGAGACCTGCCGACTCTTCAGGAGATGGAAGCTCAGGGGCTATTGGAGTACGTTGACCTGGAGCAGATTTACGTCGACCATGTTACCGACAGCTTTGATCTGGAAAGCATCCGTAATGCCGATTTTAAAATTGCCTACGATGCTATGTACGGAGCCGGGCAGAATGCGTTGCGCCGCTTGTTGCCTGATGCAGTTTTGCTGCACTGTGATTACAACCCTTCCTTTATGGGGCAGGCACCGGAGCCTATCCACCGTAACCTCGGTGAGCTCTCTGCGCTGATCAAAAACGACCCTTCTATCGGCCTTGGCCTCGCTAACGATGGTGATGCGGACCGCATTGGCATGTACGATGAGGATGGCAACTTTGTGGATTCCCATCATATCCTATTATTGTTGCTGCTTTACATGCACGAGTATAAAAAGCAGACCGGCAAGGTCGTTGTCACCTTTTCTGTTACGGAAAAAATGCAGGAACTGGCAAAGCAGTTTGGGCTGGATATTGAAGTTACTAAGATTGGCTTCAAATATATTGCCGAGATCATGGCGCAGGAACCCGTTCTGGTAGGCGGAGAAGAGTCCGGCGGGCTTGCCGTAAGTGGCCATATCCCGGAGCGCGACGGCATTTGGATTGGTCTGACCATCATGGAGTTCATGGCGAAAACCGGGAAATCCATTAAAGAGCTGATTCAGGAAGTTTACGACCGGGTAGGGTCCTTTGCCTATGACCGGGACGATCTGCACCTTACGGAAGCGAAAAAGCAGTCGATCATAAAGCAGTGTCAGGAAGGCAGCCTGAAAGCTTTTGGCCCCTATCAGGTGGAGCATGTGGAAGATATTGATGGATTTAAGTTCTACTTTGGCGGTAGCCGTTGGGTGATGATCCGCCCTTCGGGAACAGAGCCAGTACTTCGGGTGTATGCGCAGGCTCCTGAACATGGTGAGGTGCGTGAGATTTTAGATGCTACGCATAAGGCATTACTTGGGTGATGTTTTTTGTGTTTAAAATTGTATTTTTTAAAACAATTTTATTAAATTTGGGCTTGACGCATACTCTGTATCATGCCTGAAAAATTTGATATCCATCAGCCAGATGACCGCTTTTTCAAGTCGGCTATGAGCGACCCGGAGGTGGTCAAAGCTTATCTTCAGCATTTCTATCCTAAAATTGCAGCTATTGCATACCTTTCAAGCCTGAAGCTGGAAAACAGTGTCAGCCTGCGCCCCAGCCTAAAGCGGTTCGAGGCGGATGTCATTTACCGCTGCCGGTTTCAGGGAGAAGCAGATGGTCGCTTCTATTTCTGTTTGCTATTTGAGCACAAGTCCAAGCCCGATAAGTACGTTGCCGTGCAGGTTGGGCTGTACATCATGGAACTACTGTCCAGCATGGTGAAAAAACAGGGCCGGGAACTGGAGCCCGTGCTGCCCCTCATTTTTTATAACGGTAAGGAAAAATGGATGCCGCAAACGCTGAGCGAGCTATTTCAGGAGCATCCGCATTTCATTGCCCTCGAACCCTATATCCCCAACTTCCGTTTTCTGTTTCAGGACGCTACGCGCCTTAGCCCGGCAGCGCTGCTAGAGCTTGTTGGGGTTTTGCTTTTGGAGCGAACGCAGCCAAATTTCGTTCTGATCGAGGCGCGATAAGGGAGAATAGCCATAGCTATGTGGCCGAAGAGCAACGAAGAGCAGGGCGAAATTTGGCAAGAGAAGCCCAAAGGGTAAAATCCTAACAAGCTCTTTAAGCTTGACCTGAGCTACTTCCGCAGCGTACTGATGTCGATGGCTTTCAGGCACCGGCAGTACTTGATATTCAAGTACCTTCAGCTTATCTTTGATGGAACGGAGGGGAAAGAAAAGATCACTGCGTTGACAACCTACATCCTGGGGGTGGCAGAGCGTTCGGAAGCAGAGTTCCTTAAGCAAATTAAAGACACATCATTCACGATAAAACCGGAAGTCATGAGTACGTTGGAGCAAATTTTGGAAAGAGGGCGGAAGGAAGGCTTGAAAAAAGGTCTGGACAAAGGTATCTACAAAAAGAGTATCTTCAATCTGCTCAAAACTACTGTTCGTTTCCCGGAATGGCCAGCCAGCGAACTATCCGACTTTACAGAACTGGACCTGGAGACCGTACGCACTTTCCTGTCTGTCCAATCACAGTTTGATGTTGCTGCGTTGAGGAAGTACGTCCTTGAGGACTTGCTGGCTGATATCCCGCTAAGCGCGGAAGATAAGGAGAAGCTGGACCGGTTGGTTGGACAATTGACCGCATCGTAGTGTAGTACAGCTGTCTTGAAAATGGCCTACCTCAACACCATCCCCACATGCGGAATATCGTCCTCCAGATACTCCGCACCCACTTTTTCAAAACCAAAAGATTCATAAAAACGGGTCAGGTAAACCTGGGCAGAAATTTTTACGGGCACTTCACCATAAAGGTGGGCACACCATGCAATACTTTCCTGCATGAGCAATTTTCCGGCACCAGTACGCCGGGCGCTGGGTGAGGTGACGACCCGTCCGATAGAGGCGTAGTCCGGATAGGAAATGCCCGGGGGCAGCAGTCGGGTGTAAGCAATAAGCTTGCCATTCGCATTATACCCCAGCAGGTGGTGCCCTGCTTCATCTTTGCCATCTGCATCGAGGTAAGGGCAGTCCTGCTCAACTACGAAGACTTCCTGCCGCAGCGCCATGCTGTCGTAAAGTTCCTGCAGTGATAGCTTTGCAAAAGGCAGGCAATTAAAATAAAGCGGGGTGGTCATGATTCCGGAGCTATTTAAGGGTAAAAAAGGGCAGCAACGTACGGCCCAAAGATAATCACCCCAATGATAGCGGCACAAATAGCACAAACCAAAACACCGCCCGCCGCCACATCTTTCGCACGGCCGGCAAGCGGGTGGTAGTCCGGAGAGACGAGGTCTGTCAGCTCTTCAATGGCGGTGTTGAGCCCTTCTGCCCCCAGTACCAGCGCGACGGCCACAAAAGCCAGGCACCACTCGGTGGCAGTGAGCCCCACGTAAGCACCAAAGCTCAGCGCAAAGGCGGTAATGACCAGATGGATCTGGGCATTCTGCTGAGTACGGATGGTGTACCACAGCCCGCGGAATGCATCTTTGAAGCTCTTAATTCGGCCTGTCCACATTTTAGTCTAATTGTCCGGCAAGCACAACTGCGCGCTTGTCTTTCTCTACAGCGCCATCGGGCCTGAAAAGTTCAAAATACAGGATATAAATACCGATCCGGGCCGGACTGCCATCGGCAGCGATGCCGTCCCACTTGAAAGTGCCGGCATTTTGAAGGGTCTCGTTATTGACCAGGCGGAGCATTTCCCGCCCTTGCGCATCAAATATCCAGACGTTGGCGGTATAGCCTGGCTGATCAGTCGTATAATCAATGAGCAGCACATCTTCAAAGCCGTCCTCATCGGGAGAAAACCGGGCACGGGGAATGTTGATGATCTCGTCCAACACTCCTTCGCGCTCAAAAAACTGGGAATTGGGCCCGGTGGGAGTGGCAAATCCTGCGGTAGAGGCGGCAGAGTGCCAGTTGCCATCGTCCTGCGTGCCGGCCATTGGGGAAATGCGCTCCAGGCTGACGCCGTTTTCATCATCGAGTAAGGGATAGTGAAGGTCCTCCGAGTAATCGAAAGCATCGAGTGTGACCCCATTTAGCACAAGGGTCAGATTGCCTTCATCGTTGTCCAGGCCAGGCAGGTCATTCTCCAGCAAGCGGTCGGGGCTGGGCACAGTGTATCGGTTGAGAATATCGGTGGGGTCCTCAGAAAAGACCAGGTAGTCGCCGGGGAAAATCAGCAGGTTATCGTCGACAGAAGCTTCCACACTGCCGCTCATTTTCAGGCGGTTGAGCATTTTCAGGCCGGCCAGGTCTATGATTTTATCACTTTGATTGTACAGCTCAATAAAATCAGAGCCGCCACTTTCCGGATTGAAGAGGATTTCATTGATGACGATATCCATGGGCTCGGCGGGCTGTGGCAATCCAATAGCAAAAGATTGCTGCTCAAGTGGGTTGCCTATGCAATCGGTGAGGTCTGTAGAAAAGCTGAGGGTATAAGCCTGATCCGGGGATAACTCTCCATCCAACAGTAGCAAAGCGGTCAGCCCGTCCGGCTGTAGCATTACGTCAAGTACGGCTATTGCCGGCTCCAGGGTGTAAGCGCCGGGGGGAGTTACTGTCCCCATATCCATGATCTCACTGAACTGCACCCGGATTTCCATATTGCTTTCCGGCACCACTTTGACCACAGAAGGGGGCGTAGTGTCGAGTGCAGCGCCCAGCAGGCTGTTTTCAAGGCCAGGTGTACCACCGGTTGTGCTTTGGGAGGCCCGCCAGTTGCCGGGGCAGTCGTAAGGGCCTTCCAGGCGGATCAGTTCGAGGCTGTAACCACCATCCGAACGCGATTCGTCCTGATACCAGGCATCCGTGTAAGTGACTTCAAACAGGGTGCTCCCATTTTCATCAAGAAGGGTAGCGACATCCCCGCCGTTGGAAAGTGCCGGGAAGTCCCCCACGCTAACGGCAGGCCCCAATTCAGTGAAAGCTGTGAGAAAGGCTTCATCGCAAACCGCAATATACTGTCCAGGTTGCAAAAGAAATGAAGATAAAGCCTCCGGGGTGCTACCAGAAGTAATTTGGAGGGTACCCAGGTCAATGACTTTATTGCTGGCATTATACAATTCCAGGTACTCGGCTTCCGGTAATGCCACGGATGGCGTGGGGTCGGGCATCAGCTCAGTGATGATGAGGTCACCGGGGAGGGCGGGCTGAATATTGAAGTAGGTGAACTCAGCCTGCAGGGAAGCTGCTGTATTTCCCGCTTCATCCTGAATGTTGCTGGCGGTGAGGTTGTAAGTGGCGGTGTTCTCCAAAGCGGTGCCCAATGACAGCAGCACCCGGGTTGGATCTGCCTGCAATTCGGCAGAGACCGGTGTGCCAATTCCATTGCTGATGCTATAATTTGCCGAATTATTGGCAGAGGGTTCGCTTATCGGCTCACTAAATCTTGCCTCTAGTTGAAAAGCGGTGTTCGGAGTGACCTCCAAAAGGGTAGGAGGGGCGGTATCGGTAAAGAGTGGATCAACCAGTACATCATCCATGAAAAACAACTCAGCACGGGTGCTCGTGTAAGTACAGACCCATCCAAAAAAGCTGCCTGTTGGGTAAGTTAAGTCAGTTGCGCTTCCTTCCGGAGTGAAATCGGTGCCTCCGCTGTAGTCGGTTTCCAATGTCCATTCCCCTTCAGCAGAGCGGGTCACCCGTATTCGGGCGAGGGCAGGGTCACTGCCCACGCCCCCAGTGGCACCACTAATCAGTAAGGTGGAAGCGGTCCCGTCCTGCCGAAATAGCTCCACGGCATCATCACTGCCTGAAATACCGCCAATCCGTACATAGTAGCCATTCAGTGCTCCTTTTAAATCTGGAGAGGAGGCTGACAAATAGATGCGGGCGAAGTTGCTGGAAGAAGGGGAGAACTCCGTACGGATATAGAAAGCCCACGTCGTGGCAGCATCCGTTGAGGTAGGCGCCGGAACGTAAAGCAAAGATTCGTTGCTGCTGCCCGGGTCGGTATCCAGCAACTGCAATTCACCATTGGTTACGGCAAACCGGCCGGTATCTCCCAGCCATTCAGGGTTGGAGGAGAAATCGCCATCCGAGAAATCATCCTGAAGTTGAGCGTAAGCCGGGCTTGCAAGGAGGGTTAACGACAGGGACAGGTAATAGAGTGCTTTCATGCCCCAAAAATAGCGAATTCAACACAGCTAAGGAAGGTCAGTGCGGCTGCATCCTTATTTTTTAACGACTGTAGTGGCAAAACCTTTTGGTAATCACTGCAGGGGCTTATCTTTGCGCACCAATTTATTGTAGAAGGTACCAGGCGGGCGCCGCCACCGGTACAAAGAAAAGATTGCAACTATGAAAGTCGCTGTTGTTGGTGTAACAGGCCTGGTGGGTACGGTAATGTGCCGGGTACTTGAAGAAAGGAACCTGCCGGTTTCTGAATTTTTGCCAGTCGCTTCTGCCCGTTCGGTAGGCAAAATGGTAAAGTTTAAAGGAGCAGACCACAAAGTGATCAGCATGGAAGACGCCATTGCTGCCCGCCCGGATATTGCCATTTTCTCCGCTGGGGGCGGAACCTCACTGGAGTTTGCGCCTAAGTTTGCGGAAGTGGGCACAACGGTTATCGATAACTCCTCTGCCTGGCGTATGGACCCGGACAAAAAGCTGGTGGTACCGGAAATCAATGCCAAAGACCTCACGGCTGACGACAAAATCATTGCGAACCCCAACTGCTCAACAATTCAAATGGTGCTGGCCTTAGCACCCCTGCACGAAGCTTTTGGCATTAAGCGGGTTGTGGTCTCTACTTATCAGTCTTTTACAGGCACTGGCATGCAGGCTGTGAAACAATATCAGCTAGAGAAAAAAGGGTATAAGCCCAAGGCTGAAGAGATGGCCTATCCGCATCCGATTTTTGAGAATTGCCTGCCGCAGTGTGATGTCTTTCTGGAAAACGATTATACCAAGGAAGAGATGAAGCTGGTGAATGAAACCCGGAAGATTCTCAATGCTCCACAAATTGGCGTAACCGCAACTGCCGTGCGCGTGCCTGTTAACGGTGGGCACTCGGAATCTGTGAATGTGGAGTTCGAACGGCCTTTTGAAGTGGAGAAAGCCATTGAACTGTTGAATAACACGCCGGGCATTAAAGTGCTGCAGGACAATGCCAATAACAATTACCCGATGCCCCGTTTTGCCAAAGACAAAGACGAGGTTTTCGTGGGGCGTATCCGCCGGGATGAGTCTGTTGCCAATGGGCTTAACCTCTGGATTGTGGCCGATAACCTGCGTAAAGGAGCGGCTACAAATGCAGTACAAATTGCCGAACACCTTATTGCCAGCAAACTGATAAATGCTTGATTAGGGCTAAATCCTTAAAAAGCGGAGCATTTTCTTAATTTTGTGAATAGGAACAAAGCCGGGTAGGCCCCGGTCAGAACTTTTGACTTACTACTACGAAGATTATGAAGACAAAGCTTGTACTCTGGGGGACGAATGCACAGGACGAACGCATACTGGTGGCTGTGGAATTATTGGCTGACGATAATCAGGTAAAAATCTACACTTTCCCTGATGCGGTTGCCACTGATGAGTTCTATCAGAAAATGATGGACGACTGGCGCAACGATAAGGAGGTGGAATTCCCGGAAGCGCACATGGTGACAGAACGGGGATTGAATGTTGCTGATTCACTTTTGCCCGAGAGCATTAAAGTAGAGCGCAGTGACCTGGTCACCCGTGCACAAACGGAATGGCAGTTTATTGTACTCTCCTCCAAGCTTAGCGAGGCTTACAAGTCAGAACTGGAAGACCTGCGCGACCGGGTAAGCCGCCTTGATGGCTTTGACAAGCAGATTTGGGAAGAGCTCAGAGGTTTCTGGGATAAGGTACAGGAGCAGGTAACAGACCGTAACCTGTTCCGCGACCATGCAGAGCAACTTCGGGAGCGCACCAACGAGCTCTTTGCAGAAATGAAAGACCTGCGTTCTAAGATGGACCAGGAGTTCAAGGCCAGGTCCAGGGAGAACTACGAGCAGTTTATGGAAAGCCTTGGTGAGCTGGAAGCCAAGATTAAAGAGAATAAGCGCCTTCAATCCGTATTTGATGAATTGAAAAAGGTGCAGCGGCAGTTCAAGAATACCAAATTTACCAGGGAGGACCGCAATAAAGTGTGGAAGCAGCTGGACGGCATGTTCAAAGAGGTAAAAGAAAAGCGCTTTGGAGAGTCTGCAGGGGGAGACCACTCTCCGTTAGAACGGTTGAAGAAGCGTTACGATGGTTTGCTTGGCGCTATCAATCGGATGTCGAATTCCATCAAGCGGGATAAAGATGAGCTTAGCTTCCAGCAGCGTAAGGTTGATACCACGGATGGCCAGTTGGAGGCACAGATCCGTACGGCTAAAATCAAAATGGTCGAAGAAAGGATCAACTCCAAGACGGCTAAACTGGATGATATGGAGAAGACAAAGGCAGACCTGGAGCGCCGAATGAAAGTGCTGGAGCAAAAGGAAGCTAAGCGTAAGGAACAGCAGGAAGTTAAGGAGGCGCAAAAGGAGGTGGAAGCTAAAATCAAGCAACAGATTGAGGAAGAGGCGAAGGCCCGGGCAGAAGAGTCAGAAAAACTAAAGGATGCTGCAGAAGCTATAAAGGAGGGCAAAGCTGAAGCGAAGCCCGCTGCGGATTCCCCTAATGCGGAAGGCAAAAAGGACGATTCTGTTGGCGATGCTCTGGCTGCCACGCTTGGCGAATCTTTCGAGGACGTTGTGGACACCATTAAGGCTGTGGCTATGGTGGTATCCGACAAAATCAATGAAGCGGTTGAAGACTGGCAGGAGGAAAGTGCCGATGAAAAAAATCAGGCTTAAGCTCTTCGTACCTCTTGCGTAGCAGGAGTGAAGACTTTGACCAAACTTATTTGAAGGGGCCAACAGCAATCGCTGTTGGCCCCTTCTGCGTTTATCGTATTGGTTTTTGTTGGGGGGCTTAAGCAATCAGTTCCCTTTTCCTTTCCATAGAATAATTGAGTTGCTATCAGCGCTGGAGGGCATGGTTTTATGCCTTTTCTGCGGCATTAAAATCCAATTAACCCTTGTTTTGTTAAAATTTCAGAGAATTTCACAAGAAAAATAATAGTTATTGATACGATTTATTTCACATTTATCTGGTTGGAGTTTATATGTATCTGGTTTTTTGAGGTTTTTGGGGTTTGGTTTTTTTCACAAAAGCCCGAATCTGTCTTTGGCTCGGGCAGCAGAAGTCTTCATATTTGTATTGTGATCGGAAGGCATTGAGGAGAGAGACAAGAAAAAGTTAATTGAAATATGTTCATGGGATTATAATTTAGTGAAGTGCAGTCCCGGTGGTTTTTGGAAATCGCTGGGACGCACGACTCACTATGAGAGCACCCACAATAATCCCAACAAAAATAAAAATGGCGGACAAAAGTGTCCGCCAAATTCTAAATCACGTTCATGGGATTATGGTCGTCTTGTTGAGATTACGATTTGCTGTGTAGTTTATTCTCTCACTTGTGCGACGAAGATAAAGCAAAACTTCCGTTTCTTCCAAACAGTGCATGCATTTTATTGCGCTGTAACAGATTTTTTATATCTGTTAAGAAGTTATTTGGTTGAGAGTCAGGGAAGTAAACAAAAGATTATTTTTTGGATATGTTCATGGGATTATAAGTGAAAATCGCGTTCCACTCTATGGAGCGCGATTTTTTTTTGCCAGAGTATCAACTATTGCACATAGAGAATAAGCCCGCCCCGATAGTTCAGGAGTAAGCTAGCTCAAACGAGGACGTTGTGTTCATGTGTTCAGCATCTCTTCTAACATGGCTTCCATTTTCATTCTCGCTTTCCTATCCTTTGGCCCCGGATTGAGGACTGGGTTTTCGGGTTTTGCCAGGGCTATTTTCAATAAGCCATAGGAATAAGCGCCTCCAAAATGCCTGTGTAAAGTGCTAAGTTTTAACTCCTTCATCTCCCCTGCCTTTTCCTGTATAGCAGCAATGGATTCTGGTTTCAGGAATGAGGTAGCGCTCAGGACACCCTGTTTAATAAAGTGGGCGATATGCCCTTCGATTGTTGATACCGCCAGATTTCGTTCCCTGGCTATCTCCTCAATGGTCATACCTTTCCGGTACCTGGCCAACGTCTCCTCTTTTGTGCCTGTTTTTGTGCCGGTACTTACCGGTTCAGTATTCAGTGGGGTTTTGAATACAGGTGATGGTTCAACTCCCTGTCTGCTGCAATAATCCTGCACCATTTTCAACAAGGCTGCTCCGTATTGTTCCAACCGCTTTTTACCGATGCCGTAACTGCGCTTCAGTGATTCAGGTGTATTGGGCAGATGAGTTGCAATATGGAACAGAGCCTGGTTAGGTAGAATTCGGAAGATGGGCAGAGATTGTGCATTTGCTTCCGACCGCCGCCATTCAATCAGTTGCTGCAACAGCTCAGGGTGGGGCACCTTTTCCCGACTGAGTTTAGCAACTGTTGGGGTTACCGGAGCCGATGGCTGCTGCCTGAAGTCCAGCATGGCGTCCGTTTTTGCCCGGAGCAAGTCAGCTGGAGAGAAGCCGGAAGCGGTCTTGCTCAGACCCTTCAGTTTGATGAACACTTCCTCGTGTAGTTGCTCCAGAGCCTCCTGTATCGTATCCCCGGTTTTTTGGTTATCAGTTTCAACAGAGATGGTTTTCAGAGGCTCCAGAACGGAGGCCTTCAGCTGACTGGCAAACCAGGCTGCTGCCTGTTTAGTGCGATCTTGCAGCGCTGCGTTCTCTGCTGGCATACCTCCCTCCTGAAAGAAGGCCTGCAGCTGAGCCTGAAAGCGCTGCCCTACCGGATAAAGCTCCTGTTCTGCGAAGTTCCAGACTTCCTGAAAAGGCGCTACCGCACCCGGCAGTAATTTGTGTTCATATTCCAGCAATAAACGCTGGGCGCGCTGCATGTGCTTTTTCAAGATCCGGAAGTCGAACAACTCCTGCAGCATGGATTGCTGAAAAGCGACTTTAGCATCCTGCAATTCGGCATCATCCGGCGCATTGCGTTCTGCCTCATCAGAAAATTGCTGCACCTTAGTGTCCGTCCTGACGCTGGAGCTCCGGATACGCGAGCGCAGCACAATACCCTCAAAAGTCTTGCACCGGCTTAGCGCCACATACACCTGGCCGTGCGCAAAAGCCGCCTGCGCATCCAAAATCACCCGCTCAAAGGTCAGCCCCTGACTCTTATGGATGGTGATGGCCCAGGCCAATCTCAAAGGGTACTGCGTGAAGGTGCCAACGACATTTTCTTCCACTTCCTTCACCCGTTCGTTAAGCTTGTACTTGCGGTTTTGCCATTCCTCTCTGCCCACTGTAATATCCGAATCGTCGCCCGGGCATTGCACGGTGATTCCTTTTTCCTCATCGATCGATATGATTTTACCAATCTTACCATTATAGTAGCGGCGGTCAGTACTATTGTCGTTTTTGATGAACATCACCTGTGCCCCCACTTTAAGGTGCAGCGCTTCGTCAGCCGGATAGGCGTGGGCAGGAAAGTCGCCACTGATTTTCGCTGCAAACCGGTGCACTTCGCCTGGAAGCGCGGACAATTGTTCTGCATTGATGGTATTGGCGCTGTAATTATGGGTGGTGAGGGTGATATAATCATCTTTGTCCGGCAATTGGTCAAGCGGCTGATACCGGCTGTTGAGCGTCTCCAGGACTGCTTCATCTATCTGATTATTGCGCACCTTATTTAAAAGGTGGATAAAGGTGTCATCCGATTGCCGGTAAATATGTTTTAGCTGAATGGTCACGGGCTCCGTTAGCTGCAAGGCTTTGCTGCTGAAGAAAAAAGGAGTGTTATAATATGAACGCAACAGTCCCCATTCCTCGTCCTTGACGACCGGAGGCAGCTGATGTAAATCTCCAATCATCAGCAGTTGGACACCACCAAAAGGTTGGTGTGGAGTCCGGTAGCGGCGCAGCACCTCGTCGATGCCGTCGAGCACATCTGCCCGCACCATGCTTATTTCGTCAATAATAAGCAGGTCAAGCGCCCGCAACAGCCTCGCCTTTTTTCGGCTGAGCCGCCGGAACTGCCGGTTATCCCGTTTATTCCCGGGCACAATAGGCCCGAAAGGCAATTGGAACAGGGAGTGGATCGTCTGCCCGCCCGCATTAATCGCGGCTACGCCGGTAGGGGCGACCACTGCCAGCCGTTTGGGTGGCTTGGCTTTGAGGGTCTTCAAAAAGGTGGTCTTGCCGGTACCGGCTTTGCCAGTCAGGAAAATACATTTGTTGGTATGAGTTACGAATTCGCGCGCGAGCTCCAACTCGGGGTTGTGTCCCGCCTTCGTGGAACTAGGGCGGGCGGAGTGTGATTTTGTCATGGTTTTTCAGGGGTTGGTGATACAGAGAATAATTTTCGCCCCTAAAAATACATTTTTTGTGTTTTTAGTCAAAATTTTAAAACGGAAAATTTATCAAAATACAGGTGTTCTGTTTGTTTTTCACCCCTGTGCTCCACCAAATCAGCCAGGAAAAGATCTCGTTTGCAGGTCAAAGAAGCGACACGGCTAATGTAAACACTGAGTTGAAGCGATATAAAGTGTGGGATATCCTGAGTGAGCAATTACATTCTCAATTCCGTTGGTTGGAAAGGTCGTGGAGACCGCTGGTAGCTGGTAGGTTTGTACAAGCCGTATAGTCCCCAACAGGAAGGTGTCAGCATACTTAATAATTTTTTCCCCTCCCGAGGGTAAGATTTCCCAACACCAAGCGATAGGCTGATAAATTACTTCATCATTCAATCCTGTTTAACATGAAAGCAGCATCAGTCTATCGAACAGTTGTAACATCTTCCTCCGCTTTTCTGTCCGTACGATGTGTCCCCGTCATACTAGCATTCCTGGCATTCGGGATTGGCCCCTGCTTCGGACAGGAGCAGTTGGATACGATAAGCATGCAGAAGTTGTTCAGCGGGTACGCCTTTTATCAAAATGGAGAAAGGCTTAACACCAATCAGTTATCCGATGTATTAATGTCGCACCCAGAAGCCTATGAAAAATATAAGGACGCTAATTCCCTGGGTTTGGCAGCCGGCGTTCTCAGTTATGCAGGTGGCTTCCTAATCGGCTGGCCTATAGGGACTACTTTAGGCGGCGGCGAGGCCAACTGGAATCTGGCGCTGATCGGGGCGGGCTTATTTACAGTTTCCCTGCCACTGAGCAATGGGTCAAACAAACGGACTTTGCAGGCCATAGATATCTTTAACAATCAACCACTTCCAAGCTCACCTTCGAATACAAAGCCAAATAGGCTTAATGTATCAATACAGGGAAATGGCGCCGGATTCGTGCTTCATTTTTAAGGTGTTAAGGCTTTTATCAACGTATTTTTTTCAGACTATCTTAATCAAAATCGACTATCCATGAGAGCTTATTCAATTGCAATTTTTACGCTATTGCTATTCATTGGCCATTCAGGTTTTACCCAAACTAACAATACTAAAAGCCCATTCAAGGATGTAATCGGGTACCAAAACGCTAAGAGCAAAAAATTTGAAAAAATCACAGAAAGCCAGTTGCATAATTTTTGGCGCAACACCTTGCAAATTCCGGAGGGTACTAAGTTTGAAAAGGCGGCCCTGAAAAAAATAGAGGGTACGAATTCAGACTATATGATATACGCTACTAGTGTGAAAGGCAACATCAACGTAGCATCAAAACTGGTAGCTTATAAAGGAGGCTGGAGATTAACCGGAGAAACCTGCAAATGTATCTCGAGTTGCACCTGGTCAGGGTGTGAAGTCATCGGAATGTGCCTATGTACCCAATGCGAGTCAGGATGCAAAAAAGAACACTCGCAAACTAGCAAACTGTATACTTCACACTTCAAATCATGACCTAAGACTATGTTTGGAGCTTGATCCTGTTGCAAACCAAGGACTTATGAACCCTGCGAAAATACGAGGCAGGCTCTGGCGTCATCTTTTTTAGCTTATTTGGCCCCTGACGATAAATGTCTGTATGTAAACACCCGCCAAACGCGCCAAAAAAGATTTAGCCGAAACCCTGCCGGCCATTCTGGCACAGCAGGCGGGCACAATTTCTTGATTTTCAAGACGAACCCGCTCCAAACATAGTCTAAGACCTAATTGTAACAGCCTCTCTGTTTTTTATAACCCTATAGAACCACAACCTTATGTTATTCAAGAAATGGAATCCCATTTTTATTGCCCTTGCTATGCTTTTTGTGCAGCAGGCGGTCGGGCAGAATGTCGCGTTACAGTGCGATGGCGACGACGACTGGCTTTTCCTGCCACTGAGCAGTACCCCCCTTGCGGGTAATCCAGCTAGTTTTACGATAGAAGTTTGGTTTCAGGCACAAAATGTGAGTGCTGGTACCAACTGCGGCAGTAATTTTAACCGCTTGTTGAGCCTGGGGAGCCCCGGTACCCGCATCGAGTTGGGGAACTGTGGCAATCAACTGAACTATTTTCTGAATATCCCTGCGCAGGCTCTTCCTGTTACGCCCCTGACCACAATCACTCCAAATGCGTGGCATCACCTTGCGGTTGTCCGTACCCCCGGACAATTAGAAGTTTTCCTCGATTGTGTCTCGGTTGGAACCATACCCGTTACAGGCAATCCTAATATTCAGGAATTCCGCCTTGGAGCCTGGCCAGGTGGTGCGACTAACCCTGCTCAGGAATGGGAAGGCTTACTGGACGATGTCCGCCTGTGGAGTACAGCAGCCTCCCCAACCCAGCTCTGCGGTCGTTTGAACTGCCCGCTTTCCGGCCAGGAGCCTGGATTGCTGGCTTACTGGGATTTCAACGAAGCCGTACCGGGGGGCAATAATACCGCTTTGACCCAAGTCACAGACAGTAGCCCTAACGGCAACAACGGCAATATTTATATAGGTGGTAATGATCCTATTACGCTGACGGGCAACACCAGTAATTTTATCAACTCCACTGCGCCACTCGTCTACCCCGCCCTGCACGATTTGGGCCTGGAAATTCGGGACTACCCCTACCGCAGCAACCTGCTCACCAGCATCTGCAACGGTGATCCCGCTCACTTCTGCCTCGACGACAACGGCCAGACACCTGGCCCGTACAGCAACGTCAGTGTACAGTGGGAATTTTTTGACGTCGGAGGTTCAGGCTGGCAGCCGGTCACCTCGCCTTCCTTTATCGACTTTTGCTTCCCGGTAGCGCCGGGTGAGCTGACCCTGCCCTGCAGCAGCAGCCCGGATGGCTTCGTCGACCGAAAATACCGCGCAGTGAGTACAGTGACTGGCCCTACCGGCGAGCAATGCGAATACCTCAGTGCGGAATATGACCTGCAGATTTGCTGCCCCATCAGCCCGGCTACGGTGACCCTTTCCCCTTCCGGCCCTTACTGCGAAGGCGAAACTGAAACCTTTACGGCTACCCTCAATTCACCAGACCCTTTCGTACAGATTACGGGGCCAAATGTTACGATCAACTGGTATTACGTCGACCCTATTGCCGGCACGCGCATCCCCATCGGTAGTGGAAGCTCTAGTGTAACCCATACGGTTACCTTCCCGCAGGTGCCGGGCGTGACGGATTTCTGCTTTGAAGTGGAGGTGACGAATTGCAACAACAAAATGGCAACCTTCTCCGCTTGCATCCCGGTGGATCCGGAGCCGGTCTGCGGCACGATAGCGGGCTGCCCTCTGGGAGCGCCCATGAACCTGACCCTTGTTGACCCCAACCCAGCCCATCTCATCTATGAGATTTGCCCGGGTAATGATGCGATCATCTGCCAGGATGCCCAATTTGACGATTGCATCCCGCAGTGGCAGTACACCTTTACAGATCCTAACATAGCCACCCCTTCTGACTGGGTCAATATGGGGCTGAGCAATACCACCCAAAACACCAACATACTGCCCAGCCACCTCTGGCCGGCCGGACAAAATTCCATCTATTACCGCATACAGTGCAATCCGCTCTCCAATCCTTCCGGATGCGAGCCCTGCTTCAGCAATATCGTGGAAGTGACGCTGACACAAGCGCCGGCACCGCCCACTGTCACAGGCCCCACACAGGTTTGTGTAGAGAATCTACCCGTTACCCTTTCGGTCAACAGCCCGGTAGCAGGCCTGACTTATACCTGGCTGTATGAAGGCCTGGTCATTGGCACCGGCAATTCCATATCCGCTTTAAATGGCGGCTGTTATTGGCTGGAAGCCAGCAACGGCTGTCAGACATTGGATGGACCGCCCTTGTGCCTGGAAGTCTGTGAGACTATCGCCCGCCTGAGCTGCCCGTTGCCGCCTAACGCTTGCGCCACACCGGGTGAGCCGATCAGCCTTACCGCCTGTGATTCGGAGAATACCTGCTCGGGCACCGCCGGGCTGCTGTTTGAGTGGTTTGTGGACGGTGTATCGCAGGGTGCTGCCAGCAGCCTGTGTGACTTTACGCATACGCCCGCAACCACCGGCACCACCTACAAAGTCGTAGTGACAGACCCCGCCACCGGCTGTATGGGTATGGTGGAGCAGACGGTGATTCCTTGTGATGCTAATTAACCCATTTCTGAATCAAATGAACACCGATGGGTTAACCATCGACCTCAAAAAATAAATGACCATGAGATATTATTTCATACTACTGGCTTTGTTGTGGAGCACAGCCAGCTTTAGTCAGAGCCCTTGCTTTTGTCAAGTTGAATTAGTGCCGCAAAGCGACTGTTGCGTAAATATCATCGCTTCCTGGTCTGCCTCCTGCAACTCTACACAGGCACAGGCTAATCACATTTTCATCAATACTGCTTTTGCATCTCCCTTTACTGCCGGGGTTAAGTCTTTTGATTTATACTATCCACAGTTATCCGGAACGCTAAGTGCCGGCAACACCCAGCTGGATATCAATTCTACTGTAAATATTGCAACGTTCCAGCCTTTAGGGCAAGATATCCTACTGGGTTCTCTCTGCTACGAAAATGTCAATAGTACAGTGGTAACCAATGAAATCAATATGGACAATAATGGCATCAGTTCCTGCATGGGGGTAAGTGAAGTGCCCATCAGTTGTGTCCCTTCACAGCCCTGGAATAAAATATACGGTGATGCCAATGATAACGCCCCTACCAAAGTGAAAGCCTTTGGCGATGGCATGTATGTTGTCGGCACAATAGATTTGAGTGGTGTAAAGTACGGTACATTGTCCAAGTTCGATATCACAGATGGTAGTTTGCTTTGGCACTTTCAGCACGACGTGCCCAGTGTATTTAATGATGTAGAATACAGTCCGCTGGTGCAGGAGGTGATCGTAGTGGGCGCTACGGAGCCTAATCCGCCAACGGGTGCTCCATTTGATAATAAATCCTTGATCATGCGCCGCCGGGCCAGTGATGGTACTATGCCTATCGGAGGTCTAAAGGAGTACGATCATCCTGGTCGGGAATTTTTTGAGGTGATTAAGCGCCACCCCTATCCGGAGGACACTAACTTTCCTTTTTATGTGTTGGGGCGAGAAAATCCAGCTTCCAACTTTCCTTCTGGCGCAGATCAGGTTGTTGTCTATAACTTTAACCGAAACCTGGCATCTGGCTGGGACAAAAGGTATGTAGAAAACGGCGGTATTGAAATAGAAGGCTACCGCGGTATTGTCCCACTACGGGATGGGGACCTGCTATTACTTGGCAACGGCTCCATTGCCAACGAAGGTGCTGTAATAAAAGTCGATGGCAGGAAAGGCGATTGGATGAATAGCTGGTATCATCCCGATGGTATTGATTGGTATGATGGTGTACATTTGCCTAATGGTATGGTGGTATTGTCTGGAACCAGATTCAGCTCAGACGAAGCGATTGTAATGGCGGTTAATCCAAATAACATGACGCCATTGGCAGGTTTACTTTTCCCTAACCAAAGTAACTTCCGGGAAATCGGCTGGCACAGCCCATCAAATGGTGCAGGTGCAACCGACCTTTATCTACTCAGTAGAGAGAAAAACAACGCCCCAAACCGGAATATCCTGAATAAAGTCAGTTTGTCAATCTTTCCCGCAACCGGGGCCTTCATGAATGTTGACTACAGCCGTTATCTGGAAGACCAGGAGCTTTCCTTCAATAACCCCCGGTTGCAGGTGGTACCTGCCAGGGATGCGGTTTTTTACGCAGATAACCGGACGTATAACCCTGTTGTCTACGGCGGTGAAGATATGCTGGTAGGCGTTTACGACTTGAACCTAAATTCTGATTGCGTACAAAGCCTGAACAGCCCGGTACAAAATTACATCATCAGTCCGACTACCTTTGGCATGACGAGTACGGATATCAATATTAATCAGGCCGACCAGGGTACCCAACCTTCGCCCTTAGGCTATGAGTGTACTAACTTCTGCTCCAACTGCACCGCAGACTTCACCTGGACCTCCGACTGCTGCGAGCTGCAACTCTTGGGCAGCGCCACCGGCACCGGTCCTTATACTTTCGAGTGGGACTTCCTGTGCGATGGCTCTGTGGAGGCCACGGGTCAAAGTGCCACACTTTCCAACCTGCCCGTTGGGCCCAATATACTTTGCCTGAAAATCACGGACGCCACGGGCTGTATGGCAACGGTACAGCAAACCGTAACTGTGGTCGGCGATAACACCCCGCCAGTCATCAACTGTCCGGGCAACATCACTTTACCGACCGATCCCGGTGAGTGTTTTGCCACTTATAGCATTCCCATGCTTACTGCAACAGATGACTGCGATGACGATTTAATGGTCAGTTGCTCTTTGTCTGGAGCGACCACCGCGCCCATTGGCCCCGAAAACGAATTGCCAAAAGGTGTCACAACAGTCACCTGCGCAACGGAGGATGATAAAGGCAACTTCGCCAATTGTACTTATAATATTACCGTGGAAGACCAGGAACCGCCGGTTATTAGCTGCCCAGGTGCGATCACCAGCAGTGTGGCGGCTTGTGCGGGAGGCATCAGCGTACAGTTCCCTGATCCTACAGTCACTGATAACTGCCCGATGGTCACTTGGACGTATAGCCATCAGAGCGGAGACTTTTTCCCCTGCGGCACCACTACAGTCACGGGTACGGCAACTGATATGGCAGGTAACCAAAGCACCTGTACCTTCCCGATTATAGTAGACTGCCAATGCGCAGAAGTAGGCGGCCAAACCATAAGCTGTACAGACGTGGACGACCAGTTTGCCTTCTCCGTGAGCGTGAACGACCTGACCGGCAGCGGCACTAATGGCTGTACCGTCAGCGTGAGCAGCCCGCAGAGTGGCATTACCATCAGCGGGGTGACAACGACTGGCTCCGGGCCAGGCTATACAATATCTGGATTAATTGATGTGGCAGCGCCGCCTATGCCCAATACGATTACCATCGTGGTGAGCGTGAGCTGCGTATGCCCGGACGGTACGGTGCATGATTGCGATTTCCCTATTACGCTACAGACGCCTTGTTGCAAAGATATTTCCGTCGATCCGCAGGAGGTTTGTGAAAACGGGCCAGCCGTGCAGATTCCGCTGGTAGGCTGCGGAAACCTATACGATGTGCAGCAAGTACGCTGGTACGTAGCCGATGCCCCCTGCCCGCCGGCAAGTTGGGGCCCGCCTCTACAGGTGACCAACGGCTGTGCACCACTGACGCTTTCCCCACAGTTCCACAACGGAGACATCTGTGTGTACGCCGAGGTGGATATGGGGCCAGATGCCGGGCCTTGTACGATGTTGACGTCCAATATCGCGACCATCAACCTCTGCCCACCAATTAGTTGTGATTTGTCAGGTGGCCAGGCCTACTGCTATACCGGAAGCCCGATTACACCTTCGATGCTAACGCTGATGCCCCCCATGACGGATTGCAGCTACACCATCGAGTGGTTTGATCCGAATGGCAACCTGATTCCGTCGGCGACCGGCATGACGGACTATCAGCCGCCCGCATTGGACTTCACCTTACCTAATACAGAATGCTCACAATCGTATACCTACACTGCGAAAGTCACGAGTGTATGCGGAGAGCAAAGCTGCAGCGCTACATTCCGCCTGGATAACGACGATGCGCCGGTGGGCACCATCAACCTGCTACCACCGGATGTGAACCCGCTTTGCTACGGAGAAGATGCCGTGCTGGAATACATTCCCGAATGCGCTGGCGACCCGGAACGCTGGAATTGGTTCATCCGCCCGGATGCGGTGCCTGCTTATACTGCGCTGCCCAACAATGGTGATCGTAACCCACTGTACTACACCAACCGCCTGTACGAAGACACCTGGGTAAAAGTCGAGAAGACCAATGGCGTCTGCCCGGCGGATGAGATCGAGTTCTTCCTCGACATCATCGACCCGCTGACGATCAACAGCTTTACAGCGGATTACAGTCCGATCTGCGCCCCGGCATCCGTAGACCTGGAGGTGGATTTCGATCCTTCACCTGCCCCAGCGGGCTGTACCTACACCATTCACTGGTATAAGGGTATCAACCGCATTCATACCTCTATCCATACCAGTGCTACGGCTATGTATACCTATACGCCGCCGGCAGGTATCGGTCTGGCCGGCAATTACTACTGCATCATCGAGAGCAGCTGCTGCCCGCAGCGTGAAAAGAGCGATGTGGTGGTACTGGATCCGCCGATGGAAGTCTACGCCATTGGGCCATGCTACCGCTGCAATTGCGAAACGGTGACCCTGAACGGTATTGTGCTGTACCCTATCCCCGGCTTTAACTGTACCTACCAATGGTACGATAATGGAGTAGCTATACCGGGCGAAACGGGTACGTCCTTAACCGTAGACCCAAGCTGGGATGGGCCGTTCACCTTTGAAGTGACTTGTACAGGAGGGGCTACGACTTGTACCTTGTCAGACACATACATTTTGCGGCAATGTGGCAATTGCCCCCCTGTCAACACCTATGAGGTAGTCAGACTGAATGCGAAGGTGTACCCCACTCCGACTCACGGCAGGCTTTACCTTGAACTGGACAAGCCGGTGAATTTTGAAACGATAGCATTCTTCGATGCTCAGGGCAAAAAAGTCCGGTCGATAGCTCATCCGTCTTTTGACCGCCTGTTAGAGCTGGATTTGTCTGGCTTACCCGCAGGTGCTTACACCATCAGGGCGATCAGTACTGAGCAGGAGATGCTGCTGGAGAAAGTGATCAAGCAGTAGTGATTAATTATGCTTCGGGTGGTTGTGAGACGTACCACCCGAAGCAATTTCCCAAAATCAATATTAAACTCAAAGAACCATGCCTAACTTAAAGTTTAGGGACGTTATTGCAATTTACAGCATTAATGCAAATAAATTCCTTGCTGTAGAAAAAGATGGTACTGTCAATGCGAACCGAGCTCAAGCTCTTCAATGGGAAAAATTCTTAATCCTGAATCCAAACAATATTCAGTCTAATGATGAGATCAAATCAGGAGATGAGGTTTCGTTACTAAGCTACCACAATAATTATTTAGTCTGCGAATCGAATGGTGAAATCAAAGCCAATCGGGAAAACCTTGGTCCCTGGGAAAAGTTTACGATTTACAAATTCAACAGCACATCCACAGGTCAATCTTTCGGCATCAATGGAAACGGAGACTGGACACCGTTTGCATTACGGAGCCATACTGGACATTTTTTGACTACCACAAGCCAAAATAAGATAGAGGCATCTCTTTTGCAAATAGATACTTCACCAATGAATTATTACAGTCACGGCACAGCCTTCATGGGCTATGTGAAGGAATGGACTGATTTTCACTACGGCGTTTCTATCGGTGACCCTCAATGCCCCAAGCGTGGAAGATTTGATGGAGCAAATTGCTTCGTCGCAAAACCACCTGGAGGCTCTCCTTTTATCTATCACAATAACTTCTATTACTCGACCAGCAACAACGACCCAATACTAGGCTGGTTCGATGGCTCTAATGCACAGGTTGGGCAAAACGATATTAATGACGAGCCTTTTATACATAATAATGCCTTTTACTTAGAAGAACTAGATTCTTATTTGACAGCCAATGAAGTATATACCCTTACCCCATCTGTTGGAGCAATTAAGGTATGTGTCAATAAGGCATTATACTACGGAAGCTTGGCAGTCCCTGTAGATGTAAGTAAAATTCAGTATATCAAAGTCTGTTATAAAAAATATTGGGCGCAATATTTCAGAAGACCGTGTTTTCAATCAGAAACTTTCAATAATAGTCGATGCGGTATGATCACAAACCTAAGTTCCGGAACATGGTATAAGATCAAAGTTTTCTTAAAATATACGGACGAGCCTTATGAAATAGATCTTGGTACTAGAACAATCAAGCCACAATGAAACCTCTAATCAATCGCAAAAGCTATATTCAAACCGTAGTATATAATCATGGCCCTGTCAACTCCTCCAACCTACCACATCCGCACCCACGAGGCCAAAGCCCCCAACTTACGTCTATGGGTAGTGGATGAAGCCGGAGAAAAACGCTGGGAAATCGCCGGGGTATACGAAGAGTCGCAAAGCCATAAGATTTGGAAACGGACGCCTTGCCTGCTTCGACTGTTTCTCATTATCCCTGGTTTATTCCTGAGTGGTGAGCTGCCTTTATTTGGGCCAGACAAGCACATCCTAAAACACTGGGTACTGAGAAACGAAAAGGGAGAAGACCTCCTCATCTACCGGAAAAAACTAAGAGGCGTAAAAATGTACCGGCAGAATAAAAAGGTAGGTACTATGGTCTTTAACCGGCCAACTTATGTCGTTAAGTACAACATCAAATACGAGGGTAAATACCTTGGCCGGGTGTATCCAAGTAGCATCTGGCACCAAAAATTTGAAATCAGGAAAGATGATACCGTATTGCTCACCGCACAAAAGTATTCCCGCAGCAGTAAGAAGAAAGATATGACCCTCAGCGTCCATCCATCTGTGGGGCAAGATGAGCTGCCGGGCATGCTGGGCATTTTCCTGCTGTAAGAGAATGAAGCAGGGTAGGAGAGGCTTCTCGGGCGAAATAATCAGGCCAGCCCCACGGCTTGCAACTTATTTCTCTGAAGATTTTTGACTCCAAAGGGTAAGATTTTCCCGATTCCTGTGATATAGCGATGAGGGCTTTTTTGCCAACGCACATAAACCTATAAGTTATGAAACTCCAATCCTTTATTTTACTGCTGACCTTTACCATTTTTACGAGCCTGAATGCCCAGACTGCCTGGGAACGCACTTTTGCCAAAGCCGGGTATGATTTCAAAGACTATTCTATCACTACCGCAGGGGACGGTTCAGAGGATCTGCTGCTTGCGGGTACTCTTCATAATAAAATCACAGACGAATATCAGGCACACGTCATCCGAATTGATGATACGGATGCATCCATTATCTTCGAGCAAACCTACCAAATTGGGAGTGGTACCTGGGCGATGAGTATAGCCCCATTTCTTGCTGGCGGGACAGCCGGGTACGCTGTCACCGGATACGCAGAGATTGGTGGCGTGCGGCGTACAGTCATCTTTACTATTGACGGAACGGGCAGCCTGCAATTGAGCCGGGTGCTGGAACAGGGAAACGACCCTAACACCAACGGCATGGGGCTGCACATCAAAGCGACGCCCAATGCCACCGGGCAGGGCTTCGTTTTGGTGGGGATGATCCATGACGACCTGGGCTTGTCTAGTCTTCAGAATACTGAAAAACAAGGGTTTTGCGTTAAGCTTGACCAAAGCCTGAACGTCACGTGGGAGCAGTATTTCGAAGTGCCGCTTGGGAATATGTACCTCCGGGATTATGACGTCGCTTCCCATGTGACACTGACGGATCAGGGGTATTTTATCACCGGTGGCAAGAATATCCTGACAGGGTTCGGGTTGCAGCGGCAGGGCATCCTGGCGCTTATGTTGGATGCAAACGGCACGGAGCTTTGGGACGCCAGCTACTACACCGGCAATGCCATTGATAACGGAGCAAGTGCTTACTACGATCAGGCGGCGCAGCAGGTTTATGTGCTGACCAATATCTCGGTGACTCACCACCTGGGAATTAGTGTATTCGATGCAGCGACCGGAGCCCTGGACAATACCGCTTCTTTTGAGTCCTTTTCCACTAATTTCGACCTGGACAAATACGGGCACACTATGATCAAAGCTCCCTTTGCGGATAAGCTGCTTATACAGGGCCGGGGGCGCGACGGGCAGTGGGCCGACGATGAGGGGCGGGGGCAGCCGGCTTTTTTGGTAGATTATGACTTGTCCACACAGACATTTGGAGTCCATTATGCCGAGACTAATGTTTCACAGGCCCTGAATGGCGTAATCACAGCAGCGCCTTTCTTCTCCGGGGCACTACGTACCTTTTATTACCCGCAGTCGCTGGTGAATATCAATGCACAGCATAGCGCAATGGTCTCTTACACCGGTGCGCAGGGGCAGGATGTCGGCCTGATCGTCCGGCAATTTGCCCACTCAAGTCCTGACGAATACCTTTTTTGTGGTGCAAGAGATACAATGGTGCTCGATACGGTGAGGGAAGCCAGTGGGGTTACAGGGGATCCCTTTGCATACAACAGCCCGGCTTCCGCCGAAATGATGCCGCCTATGACAGTCGCATCCGAAGGCACTGGCCTGGATACGCTTTGCTTCAGTGGTGAACAGGAGTTCTCTTGCGAAGGCAATCTGGTGCAAAATGGGGATTTCGAGACCGGCACACCGACCACCGGAGATGAGGATATTACGAATGCAGCCAACTGGGGCGGCATTTGGAGCAATGCCGGCGCTGGTGCCAGCTCGGCGGATTTCTACAGTGACCTGACGGGTGTACCTGCATCACTCACGGCACCTCTACCGCTGTCTCAGGGTCAGTTTGCCGGTTTTTGGTCGAGGATACAAGGAGGGGATATCTATCGGGAAGGAGTGCTCAATGAACTGAGCACTACAATACTGCCCAACACAGGTGTCTACGAACTGGAGTTCAAAGTAGCCTGTCTGTTCTCGCCCAACACCCCTGCCTCACTGAGTATCTTCCTGGCCAATGGCAGCATCAACGGAGGGGCAGCAGTTACCAGTGGCACGGCCCCGCTCAATACGGCTTTATTCGCTGATAGCTGGGAGGTGGTTGTGGAACCTATACTCTCCGGTTGCGACAATAATTTTACGACCTACACTTATATCATTGATTCCAGCGACCCGGCATTCCCGGCTTCCGGTGCCAATGCCCTGTTTTTTACCCGTACTGATGGCGTACAGCCCGGGGCTTATCTGGCGCTCGACGATGTATGCCTGCACAGCCTCTGCTGCCGGGACGAGATGGCTTTCGAAAACGCTGTGCAAAATGGCTTTTCCTATACTACAAACGGGCATATTGCCACTCTCGACAATCCGCTGCTGGCCCATTGTGCCGAGGTCCTCATCGATTGGGGCGATGGGCAGACAGAGCAGGTAAATGCGGGTGACCTGGGCGTTACCCATACTTACGCTACGAGCGGAGCTTATATCGTACACATTACGGTACTGGAGTACGGTGCTGATGGGGCAATCTGCTTTGAAGACGATATTTGCATGGGCCTGACAGATGCTCCTGACCTGGCCCCGCAGGATAGTGGCTTGAGGCTCTTTCCCAACCCCGCTGTCAATCAAATATACTTGCAGTGGAATGCAGCAGGCCATTTTGTACAGGGGCAGCTGTTCAACACCAACGGCCAGGCTGTGCGTACCTTCAATGTACAGGGACAGCAGGCTACGGTGGGCTTAAATGGTTTGCCTTCAGGCCTGTATCTGGTTCAGCTTCGGACCGGTGAAGGTCGTCAGGTCGTCAGGAAGCTGATTAAAGAGTAGTCCCTGTATTTTCCAAACTTGGTAAAGCATTAATATCCTAATCAGGTAGCAGTAACATTATGGGGCTGTTACCTGATTTTATATTTGCCCTTAAAAAAACACCTCCTCCGCCACCCGGAATGTATTCGCATGCGCCTCTACAATATGCGCCAGCCGCTCGGAGTACCCACCGCCCATGCTGATGGCAACCGGCAAATTATTAGCCTTGCAGGTTTTGAGGACGAATTCATCGCGCTCCCGGCAGCCCTGCAGGCTTAGGCTGAGGCGGCCGAGCTTGTCGGAGTAAATCACGTCCACCCCGGAAAGGTAGAAGACCTGATCGGGCTGTACTTCGTCAATAAGGCGGGGCAGGGTTTCGCGCAAGGCCTTGAGGTAGGGGCCATCCTCGGTTTTGTCGGGCAGCCCGATGTCGAGGTTGGATGGGACTTTGCGGTGGGGGTAGTTTTTCTCGCCGTGCATGCTAAAGGTGAAGACCCGGTCGTCATGCTGAAAGATTTGCGCGGTGCCGTTGCCCTGATGCACGTCGAGGTCGACCACCAGTATCTTTTGGGCAATGCCGTGGTGAAGCAGGTAATTGGAAGCAATAGCGATGTCATTGAACACACAAAACCCCTCGCCTTTGTGGGTGAAGGAGTGATGCGTGCCGCCCGCCACATTCATGGCAACCCCATGTTGCCGTGAAAAAAGCGCGCACTGTACCGTGCCATTCGCAATATGCCGCCCCCGGTGGATCAGCTTCTCCGACATGGGGAAGCCGATGGCACGGATCTCCTTTTTACTCAGCGTTTGAGTTTTGAGTTTTTCCCAGTACGCCGCATCGTGCGTCCACAGGATTTCCTCCTCCGTCAGTGGGTCAGGGTGGAAAAACTGATCCTCCGAGACCGTCCCTTCGTACAGCAGCTGCTCCGGGATGAGCTCGTACTTGATCATTGGGAACCGGTGTTTCTCCGGCAGCTCGTATTTGTAGATAGGGGAAAAAGCGATTTTGAGCATAATTCTAATTAGCAATCAGAAGAATGAACTCATAAGAGTGGCAGAAGGTTTACAACCATATATTTCTGCAATTTTTTAATTAACACTACTTTTGCAGCTTTATTTAGCCAGAGGGGCTAACTAACAAAAAATCAACGCAAAACCACATGCAACTCAGCGAACAGGAAATCTTGCGCCGGGAAAATATGGAGAAACTCCGTGAGCTCGGCATCGACCCTTTCCCTCCCGAAGCCTTTGACGTGACCGCTTACGCCAAAGAAATCCAGGAAGAATTCAATGACGAGGGGGATAAACCGAATTTCCAGGATGTAAGCCTCGCCGGCCGCCTTATGGGCAGCCGTGTCATGGGCAAAGCTTCTTTCGCTGAACTGCAGGACAGCACCGGCCGTATTCAGGTCTATATTGCCCGGGATGAAATCTGCCCGGGGGAAGACAAGGATATGTACAATAAGGTCTTCAAAAAGCTGCTGGATATAGGCGACTACATCGGGGTGAAGGGCCATGTGTTCCGTACCCGAATGGGTGAAATTACCGTGCATGTCACGGAGCTTACCGTACTGGGTAAAACCCTTTCTCCACTTCCTGTGGTTAAGCGGGACGAAGAAGGCAACGTCTACGATGCTTTCACCGACCCTGAGCAACGCTACCGGCAACGCTACCTCGACCTGACGGTGAATCCGCATGTGAAGGAAATTTTTCTCAAGCGAAGCCGGTTGGTCTCAGCCATGCGCCGTTTCTTCGATGACCGTGGCTGGCTGGAAGTGGAAACGCCTATTCTGCAGCCTATCCACGGTGGGGCAGCAGCCCGGCCCTTCAAAACACACCACAATACGCTCGACATGCCGCTCTACATGCGAATTGCGAACGAGCTCTACCTCAAGCGCCTCATCGTAGGCGGGTTTGAAGGCGTGTACGAGATCGGCAAAATGTTCCGAAATGAGGGTATGGACCGCACCCACAACCCGGAGTTCACCTCCATGGAGATCTATATTGCCTACAAGGACTACAACTGGATGATGGAGATGGTCGAGAAGCTCCTGGAGTACATCGCCATCGAGGTCACCGGGCACACCAAAGTGGAATACGAGGGCAACCTGATTGATTACGCTGGCCCGTACCGCCGTTTGAGTATGTACGAGTCCATCGAGGAATACACAGGTATTGATATTTCCGAAATGGACGAGGCGGAACTGCGCGCCACCTGCAAAAAACTGCACGTTGAGGTAGATGAGAGCATGGGCCGCGGTAAGCTAATCGATGAAATTTTCGGAGAAAAAGTAGAGGCCAATCTGATTCAGCCCACCTACATCACCGATTACCCCATCGAGATGACGCCACTGGCGAAAAAGCACCGCAGCAAGCCCGGCCTGGTGGAGCGCTTCGAGCTGTTTGTCAATGGCAAGGAAATTGCCAACGCTTACACTGAGCTGAATGACCCGATTGATCAGCGGGGGCGCTTCGAAGAGCAGCTTAAGCTGGCCGAGCGGGGCGATGAAGAAGCTATGGCGCTGGATGATGCCTTCCTGCGGTCGCTGGAATACGGGATGCCCCCGACCTCAGGCCTCGGTATCGGTATTGACCGCCTGACCATGCTCATGGCCAATCAGCATTCCATTCAGGAGGTATTGTTCTTCCCGCAGATGCGCCCGCAGAAAAAGCAGGAAGAGGCACCGGAGAATGCTGCAGAGTAAGCAATAGCCATCCTAAAAACAAAAAGGCAATGCCATTTGGCGTTGCCTTTTTGTTTACCTGAAAGCGTCAATCCAATTTGTTCAGTAGCCAGGCACGTTCCGCCGTGGCAGGCGCCGCTTGTATGTCCGCTTTGAGTTGAGCTCTGCCGCCTTTATCGCCTTCCGGCAAATGGAGGAGCCGCCGGGTGAACTGCAATAATGCCTGATAGTGAGACCGGTGGTAACCCATTCCCTTTTGGCGGCGGATATAGACCTCGAAGCTGTCCAGAAGCGCAAAAAGCGCATCGTATTCTTCCAGTTCATAGTAAGTTCGGAGCAGCATCGTACGGGCATTGAGGTTGTACAGCACATCGGAGAACGTAACCCGCCGGAGCAGCTCCATTGCCCGAGCGTAAGCCCCCTGCCGAAAGTAAAGAATGGCGAGGTTGTACCGGTACAGGTTATCGCGCTCCAGGTCAGGCAACGCATGCCGGTAGTCTTCCAGGAATTGCTTTGCCCATTCCCATTCCTGCAAGCCGATAGCCAGCATGAGGATATTGTTGTAAGTGAATTTGGACAGTACGCCTTCTTCAACGAGCAGTGACCGCTGCAGGGCCTGTTGGTAAAGCTGCAGAGCCTGACGGATGTAGGGCTTCTCCCCCTGATTGAGCCGCTGAATGCAGTAGTTGACAGCCAGCAGATAAAGGTCACGGGCTTCTGCCGGAGGAAACTGCTGCCAGTGGGCTTCAATGTGGAGTAACAGCTTGCTAAAGTAGGTTTTCTCCTTCGGATTCGATAGAGCCAGGTAGGCATACCGGTAAACTACTACCGCCGGTGGGAGCTCCTTTTCTGTACGGTCCAGGTGAGTCAGGATACCTTGCAATAGAACGGGTTCATAGGCTTCCTGTGATACCTTTTGTGCCGTCAGTATGGTGCAGCTGTGGCGGAGGAGGTCTGCAATATAGTAGGTGGTCAGGGCTTCTGTGATCTCTTCAAGGTTCATCCTGCCGCTGCGGCGCTGCCGATGGTCATACTCGTATTTTTCCAGTTGGTACTGGTATTGCTGAAAGTGATATCCTGCATTACGCACCTGGGCTTTGTCCAATTGCTTTTTCCACTTTTTACTGGCAGGTTCGAACAAGCGGGGGAGCTTACGTTTGCGCAGAGCACGGGTGAGATAGGGCTGAGATGATTCCAATTCAAATTCACGCTGCACCACAAACTGTTTCAGCAACTTGAACAGGAAATGCATGACCGCATTCATCCGGCCGTCATCGTAGGTAGTACCCGGGAACAAGTGGGCAAAAGCCGCCTCTTTGGTGAGCAGAGCGCCTTCCGCTTCGTTGGCGTGCAGGTATTCAAATAAGCGGACCACATCCTCACGGCTGTTGAAGTAAGGCGAGTGCAAAAACCGGCGCAATCTGCGGATATCGTCGCCCCGGATCGACTGAAAGAGGTAAAATAGTTTACTATTCTGCATGGTACTTCAGAACTTGTAAAGACGGATACTAAATTTTTTATAAGCAGAAACCGTTAAAATAAAGGAGTCTGAAAAATGGGTTCTAAATTATTGATAATATTTGTCTTTGCAAAACCTGCCCGAAATCCGCACCTTGAGGTCATAAATCGTGAGTAGCTTATGAAAACATGGATATATACACTGCTGACAGGGATAATTTTAGGAATCACCTATCCTGTTTTACTGGGGCAGGGCTGGGAAAAGGAACACGGCAATTTACCCTTGAATGCCATTGGTTTGTCGAATGGGAAAGTAGCCTTCTGGCAATACGATTCTCTTTTTATCACGAGTGGGGGCGGACAGATTCAGGCTCGTACAAGCATGCGCTCTGAGGGTGCCGTACCCAACGATCAGGGGAATATGGATGAGGCTGCTGTAGAGCTGACGGATGGAACGATTACTCAGCTGCGTGCTATAAGTTCAGTCATTACTGCTGAAGAGGGAGAAGCTGCTTTGCCTAAAATTTTCCTCCGTAATATCAATCAGGACGGGACGCTAAATTGGGTGAAATTCCACACTATGCCGGAATATGCGCCCGATGTTTCCTATGAGTTTGGAGAAATTCATCTGGACGATGAAGGCAACTATTATGTTCCCGCAATATTTCGGCTTAGTTCGGATACCCGCCGCCCCTTGTTAATTAAGCTGGATGACTCCGGAGAACTGCTGTGGGTGAAGAGTTACCATCAGGAAGTAGGTAGTCCGATTCCCGGCCCGGCAAGCTTATTTGGAAAGCGCGGATTTTACCAGATGGAAGACGGAAACCTGGGTTACGTTTTGCAGATATCGGCTTCAGCCCGGTTGCTGCGTCTGGATACGGCAGGCAATATACTGGATATTGTTACCCTGGATTTTGCTGAGTACGGCCCCCTCTTGGTACACTCTACGGTAGTAGGTTTTGATATCATTGCACTGCGCCGGGAGCAGCTGCTGGAACCACTGCCAAACGGTAACTGGCGAAAGCATACGCTATCGCGTTACGACCCTTCCGGAGCGTTAATTTGGGAGCGCCCTTTATCGCCGGAATTCGAGTTGACAGGCAGGTCTTTGCTAACCCTGCAAAATGGGCAGGTACTAGTGCTGTCCCACCATATCGATGGGGGGATTCATTTGTCCTGGATCGATCCGGAGTCAGGGGAAAACGTGAAAACACAGCACTTTGAGTCTCTGATCCGCCGTTTTGCCAGAACGGTTTCAGAAATGCCAGGCGGCGGATTGATTCTCGCTGGTGATTTAGACCTTCCGGGCGGCACCAATATTGACCGTGGCTACCTGTTGCGGCTGGATCAGCGCGGGCGGATCTTCGAAAGCCAGATACAGGGCACCGTCTTTGAAGACCTGGACCAGGATTGCGGCCCATTGGTGGAAGTGCCTTTACAAAATTGGATTGTTGGATTTGAGGGCGGTTCCAACCGCTATGCCTTGACCGATTCACTCGGGCAATTTGTCCGCCGGCTGAATGCCGGCACTTACAATCCGGTGGTTTACCCCATGGGCCCGTACTGGAGCGTATGCCCGCCAACGCCTGGCCTGGGCGTTAGTGCGGAGGATACTCTGGAGGTGCAGTTTCCGGTGCAGGCCCGGGTGGAATGCCCGGATATGCACGTAGACATTTCTGCCCCTTTCCTGCGGCGTTGTTTTGAAAGCCGGTATACGGTACGGTATTGCAACCGGGGTACTTTGCCAGCAGAAGACGCCTACATCGAAGTTGAATTGGATGATCAACTGTCATACCTTGGGGCTGATAAACCTGGTATGCCGCTTGAGGATCAGGTTTACCGGTTTGACATCGGCCGGGTGGATGTTGGAGTTTGCGGCAGGTTCACTATTAATGTGGAAGTCGATTGTGAGGAGACTATGCTGGGGCAAAGCCACTGTACTACCGCCCGGATTTATCCCGATTCCATCTGCTTACCCTCAGAAAACTGGTCAGGCGCAAGTATGGAAGCCACAGGCGCTTGTCTTGGTGATTCGGTACAGTTCACGCTGAAAAACGTTGGTACAGCACCTTCCACACCCAATCTGGAGTACCTTGTGATTGAAGATCAGGTGATCTTGCTGCAGGGCAATTATGATGAACTGGAGCCTGGGGAAGCAACCCTAATTACTTTGGCCGCCAACGGAGGGACTTACCGGATCGAAGCTGAACAGGAACCCAACCATCCTGGCAATGACCATCCTACGGCCACCGTGGAATTTTGTGGTCCCTTCCCCGACCCTGAAAGCTTAGGTTTTGCCACCCAATATTGGGAAAATGATGGCGATGCCTCGGTTTCTATTGATTGCCAGCAAAACATTGGCGCTTATGACCCTAACGATAAGCGGGGCTTCCCCACAGGCTACGGGCAGGAGCACTTCATAGAGCAGGGGCAGGAGTTGGAATACCATATTCGCTTTCAAAATACCGGTACGGACACAGCCTTCACCGTGGTCATTGCGGATCGAATCTCGGAAGCGCTGGATTTGACGAGCATCCGTCCGGGCGCAAGCAGCCATCCTTATACCATTAGCATAGAAAAGGACCGGCACGTGGAGTTCCGGTTCGAAAACATCTTATTGCCCGATAGCACCACCAACCTGGCAGAGTCAGTTGGTTTTGTGAAATTCAAAATTAGTCAAAAGCCCGGGCTGCCATTGGGTACCGAAATCCGGAATCAGGCCGCGATCTATTTTGATTTCAACGAGGCTATTCTGACGAATACTACTCTGCATACCCTTGGCAGGAACTTTATTACCTTAGCAGAGCCACCAACGCCACCAGATCCCGGGGAAGCAGACTTAATCGTTGGACCAAACCCATCATCCGGGCCCATGGTTTTTCGCTGGTCAGCGGCTGTAACCGGGCACCTCCGTATTTTTGATGCCCTGGGCCGGCAGTGCTTTAGTTCGGAAATAACGGGGGAAACCTTTGAACTTTCTGGAGAGAAATTTTCAGATGGGCTCTACATTTATGAGTTTGCTCCGGAGGAGGGAGCTACCATAACCGGTAAATTCATCATTCAAAAATAAGCTATGAGAACTACTTTCCTGGCCTACGGGCTGATAATCGCCACACTTTCTTTACTCAGCTGCGAAAAAAAGAATGCTATACCTCTGGCGGAGCAAGTACAGGTTTCACGTCCCCTGTTCGGTTGTGATGCGTACGAGGCTTTCGACCTGACGACATTGAGCTCCTCCCTGTTTTTCGATGAAATGGCTCAATTCGGTCCCTACTTCTTGTACGGAGGGCTGAGCAGTTTACAAATCCGGGAGGGGTACAGCGGTCCAATAGTAGCTGAGGTTGGCAACCATCGGGCAACCCACTTCCATTCCTACAATGACAGGATGTTCGTCTACGGTACAGATGGGATTTATGAATTATTGAGCAACGGCAATTTGGTGCAGCGGACTTCGGTGGGTTTCTGGGACTTGGAGACGACGCCAGAGGGGTTGCTTATTGGAGTACCCTTTTCAGATTCCTGGAGGATTATGGCTATAGACCCGGTAGACTTTACATTTCAACCTTACCTGACAGAGTATCCCCGGGGCCGTTGCGTAACCCTGGGCGATCTTCATTTCAGTGCTGACGGCAGCCTTTGGGCGGTGGATTGCGATAATGAATTGCTCCAGTTTCAAAACGGAGCACTGGTCAGCCGGGAAATTGCCGGAGAGTCGGACTTTTGGGGGGAAGGAGACAATTATCCACTTGACGACAGTATTTTTTTCCTGGATTATCAGGGGCGGACGATAGCAGTGACCAAATGCGGGTTTCTTTTCTATGAAATTCTGGAATACGATGGAACGCAATGGACGACCCTGTTCAGGGTCAATTACGAGGATGAAAATTTATCCGAAAAAGCATCGGAACTGCTCCGGGGGGCACCAAATGAGGCAGTAATCAAAGGCCAGCACCTTTACGTAATGACCAATCGGGGCATCCATGAGTTTGACTTGGAAAGCGGCTATGAAGACCCGATGGAAGCTGTGCTAAACATAAAGGACCCCGGGTTGGCGCAGGATGCATCCTATGAGCTGTTTCAGGATGATCAGGCAGAATGGTATGTATTGAATACCCAGAAACGGGTAGTCCGGTTGGGCTGTGAATAAGAGCAATGGGTTGAGCATTCGTCGAAAGCAGTTGGTACGTGGAATGGATTTTCGTAAGTTTGGTATCTAATCAAAAATCGCAATCACTATGCAAACCCGAAAACTGATTTTCCCACTTCTTTTCCTGGCGGCCGGTCTTCTGACTTCCTGCGGTGGCAGCGAAGATACTTCCGCATCCAATGAATCCATGGAGGCCTCCACCTCTTCCGAAGGCACATCTTCTGACGACCCGGCGGCAACTATGGAAAAAGCCATGAGCGATGCCATGAAGCAATTAGGCGGAGACGGAGAAACCAAAGAAGTGGTGGACTTCCGGGAACTAAAAGCCCTTTTGCCAGAGCGTATTGCGGGCATGGACCGGACCTCGCACACCGGGGAGAAGGTAGGTGCTATGGGCTTCAAAATGTCAACAGCACAGGCAGAATACGGAGATGGGGATCAATCTCTGGAGGTTTCTGTAATCGATTTTGCAGGCGTTTCCATGATTTTAGCCAGTACTGCGGCTTGGGCGTCAGTAGAAATTGACAAAGAGACCGACAGCGGTTATGAGCGGACCACAACGATTGACGGCTACAAAGCCTTTGAAGAATACGACAGCAAGCGAAAGGAAGGGCAGATCAGTATCATTGCCGAAGATCGCTATATCATTACCATTGAAGGCCGGAATGTTGAAGAAGGTGCTCTGCGCGAAGCCCTTGATGCCGTAAGCATCGATAAGCTGAAAGGCCTGGAATAGAAGTGTTATTCGGACTTCGCGGCCTCCACCCGCTCCAAAATGCGGTGAAATTTTAGCAAGTGCTGCGGGTCAGCCTCATTGTAAATACAAAGTATCAATGTACTCCTCTTCCGGCGGTCTTGCGGGAAGAGGATTTTTATAGGGTTATGCACGTAGCCATTGTCTTCAAACATTAGGATTTGTTTGTTGCGCGTCGGCAGGCGGAACAGCCTGAGCTCATCGGCGTCTTTAGGCAGTGGCACGTCTTCGTACCCTTCTTCCGCCAGAAATTGCCGCACCATCTCATAGGTGCTTTCGAGGCGGGAACCCCCGAAAACCGTCCGGTACTCGTATCCATCACTCTCACCGCCGAGGTAATCGCTGCCCGACGGCGGAAAATCATCGCGCAAAGGCATGGTCGTGGCTTCTGATTGAAATATAGTCATAACAAAAGTACCGCTCGTAGTTGAAAGTTTCCTCAAAAAAACGAAATTTCTAACAAATTGTGTAAGGAAAGAAGGGTTTAAACCAAAAGTGTAGATGTCATCGGTCGCAACCTTCCACCATAACATAGTCAAAGTAGGCGGGGATATCATCACCGGAACTTGGGTAAGTACTGGCTTTTACGCCGTTTCCCAGGCATGCTAAACCAATGTAAGCAGGGGAGAAGTGCAAATTGCCTTTTTCAAACGAAGTGAACCCCTCAATACTGTCATTGATGATATAGGCGGTCTGGTAATGGCCGGGAGTAATTTTTATTTTCAATCTAATTTCTTTTTCAGCTAATGGCAGCTCTCCTTTGTCGTATATCTGAACTCTTAGCTGCTCGGTAAAGTGTACCGTCCTTCCATTCACCTGATTGAAAATTTGAATTCCTCGGTTATTGTGCACCCGATGGGTTTTTGTGCGGTGTTCAAAAATAGTGTCGGGGCCTAATACGGCAAAGGAAAACCGGATATTATTGCTCCTGTTCAAATTGGAGTCCAGGAGGTATATGGCTGCTTGTTGGTAACGATTGTAAGGGTTGAAATCTACAATTTTTACTGTAATCTCACAGTGCGTACAATCCAGTTTTCTATAAACAAAGTTATGGACTGTGGAGTCAATCAGGTTGCTGGAGTAGTCTCCATATTGGGTGAATAAAGTTAAAGACCCATCTCTAATTTGATTCCAGTAAGTACTGTCAAAATCAATAATTTCCCAGCCGCGGTGCTGTAGCTCTGCAGGCGAATTGGTGTGAAACTCTTCCAGCCAGATATGCTTCTCTGATTTTTTGGGTTGCATTGAGAAAAGAACTGCTGCTAATATTGTGAAGCACACAGGCAGCAGGATAAAAACCAGCTTTTTCTTTCCCTGATCATCAGATAAAGCGCCCGATGGCGTTTGGTTTTCTGCAACGTTGGTTTCCCGCTGTTGGCAACGCTCCAGATAATCCTGAAAGGTAAAGGGGTTACCCTGAGAGCCGCCAAGCAGGAATGTAGCGTAAATATCCAGCGTTCTGGGGCTGGGCTTATTGCGGTCCTCAATCAGGTTGCGAATGGTGTCTTTAGACAGGAGGAAGCCGGTCTGTTCTTTGATGGCATAACAGATATCCCGGTAGTAGTGGTTATGTTTTACGATCGATTCGTTGCAGAAAACCTTTTTCCAGAGGTCTTTTTTGAGTTGTTCGTTTGGCATAGGTCAAGCCTGGAGTTTAGTTTTTCAGGGTAAAGTACCTGGTATCGTTTCTTCGGTGACCCCTTTTGGGCCTGTTTTTTTAAATTTACAGGATGAAAAACCCTCCGAGTACTACATCATGGGGCTGGTATACGGCGCTTAAACGCTCTGATAAGCGCGCTTCGGACTATTTGGTGGATCACCTTCTGCCAATTGTAATCAGAAAATTAAAACCCTTTGGTGCACAAAAGGCGGATGCTGAAGACGTATTCATGGATGTTGCGGAGTCCATTTTTCGAAGAGTCAGAAAGACGGAGCACGCCTTTTTTGACGAGGAAAAGTTCCAGGCTTATTTTGTTCAGGCTTGTGTTTGGTGTTGGCTCAAAAAATCCGGCAGGAAAAGCCTCTTTTCAGAGGTCACCAATCATGAAATGGAGGTACTATTCACAGAACAGGATATTGTACAGGAACTCATAGAGACGGAGCAGTCTAAGTTGTTTTGGTCGGTTTTTCATAAAATGGGAGAAGCTTGTCAGCAGGTACTTCGGCTTTTTTTTATTGAAGGGGCATCCCTTCAGGAAATTGCAACGGAAATGGGGTACAAATACCAATATGCCAAAAAGAAAAAGTACACATGTTATCATAAGTTGGTCGAGATGATTGAGCAAGACCCGCTATACACGGAGTTAACAGATAAAAAGGAATATGGCAAAACCGGAAGAAAATAGCCGTCGTATACAAGATTACCTTAATGGGGAAATGCCTGAAGCAGAGCAGCTGAGCTTTGAAAAGTCATGCGCTGAAGATAAATCCCTTGCTGATGCCCTGGCTTTGCATCAATCGGTAGCACAAACCTTGAAAGATAAAGAGGCATTAGCTTTTCGCCATCAGTTGGAGAGCCGTATAGCAGCCTCACGGCCATCAGGGGATACTTCAGGCGGTAAGCCTACTTCCTCCCAGCGTAACGTACTGCTGCTGTTGTTTATCCTGGCGGTTTTGACTGCAGCAGGCCTGGTCTTTTTTGGCGATAAGGAGCAGCCTCCCCTCCCGGAAACGATAGCGGAACCGGAGGTTGCCGCCCCGGCTCTACCCAATGATGCAGGAGAAAAGGTTCCTGATCCATCTACGCAGATAGTCGGCGAGGAGAGGATCCCACCCAATGCTCAGGATGCGTCTAATGTCAAAAAGCGTATAGCCGCAGGCTCTGCAAGCGGGGAGAAACAAGCTCAGGCTTTTGGCAATCCGGCTTACCAACAGTTAGCCCTTTCGGAATACAGGGCCACAACTTTCGTATTCCGTGGCATTAATGCAAACAAGGAGCCAACCGATACCGCACAGCAAGCCCTGCTCTTGTTTGCGCAGGCTAATGCAGCGAAAGATGCTAGCGAACAGGAAAACTACTTGGAACAGGCCCTTGAAATACTGAACGATAACCAGGTGGCCAAAGACCAAAGGCTACTGCTAACCCGCGCACAGGCTTACTTCCAAATGGGGCAGTACGCACAGGCTGCATCTGACTTCAAAGCCCTGCAAAACAGCTTCATCTACGGTGGGGATGCCGATTGGGGGCTTGCACTTTGCTATCTGGCACAAATGCCGGCTGAGGCCGCTGCTTTTCAGGATGCTATGTCCTTCATGCTGAAAGATGATTCCCATAGCTTTCATGCTAAAGCCTCACAGCTCAGCAAACAGGTGGAAGCTATAGAGGAATAGAAGTCAGTCAATTGGGCTCATATCCCCAATGGCGATGATGCCGCCCCAGAAGAAGGGGTGGGATTGGAAGCCGGGTGTTTCTGCCAGATAATTTAGCTTAGCGTTTCTAAGTGCTTCGCTTTTATTTACTCCCTGCTTCAGTTCCTTGTGGAAGTTTAACATTAGTCTGCTGGTTAGTTGATTCTCCATTGGCCAAATACTGGTTACCGCACTCTTCGTTCCTGCGTGGGTGAATGCGCGGGTGATTGAGATAATTCCTTCTCCTTTTAGAAACTGGCCATTTGCTGTTTCACAAGCGCTGAGAACCACCATTTCTGTATTCATACGCAGGGCTAATAGATCCTCCACATATAGCCTGTTGGTTTTACTTTTCGGTGAAGCTGTAAATGTAAGGTAGGACTTTTCCCCCCACAGTGTATCCGATTGTCCATGGGTGGCTATGTGAAGTAATTTGTAGGAAGGCATTAGGGAGCAGAATGCTTCTTTTGTTGCTTCCTTGCCTGTGATTACATCTCCTTTCCATAAACTGGCTATTGCATATGCCTCTTCTTCGTTATCAAGTAAAAAAGAAGATTCAGAAGTTAGTCCATCGCTAGTGCTATACTTCGAATAAGGTAAATTACTTAAGGGTACGGAAGGGGCTACAGCAAGCATACTTTTGGGGGATAAGGGGCCGTTTGCACGTAGCATCTGAGTTTCAAGTACTCGTAGACTAAAAGCATATCCAATTTTTTTGTCTTTTATCCAGTAGGGGTAACTGACAAAGTTTTTGATATTTTTTGGAGCTTCTGACAGCAGTAGGCCAAAAGGAATAAACTGTAGCTTTTCATCGGGTATGATGAGAGGTTCCTCGGTTATCCTGTCCTCAATTGGACGAATAAGCTGATTGTAGAGGACATGGGCACTATGAATATACTGTCTGGTAAGCGTTTCAATATCTGGTTTGCTGCTCTGTCCTCGGGCGGAAAGGAAGTAGGCATAGATTCCGTCTTGCATATTTGCTATGACTTTATCTATATCGCTTGTTAAAGGTATGGAAATAAGGTCAACCTCATCTTTACGGATAAGAAAGATGAATATTGAGGAATCCCCGATATAGTATTCTAGAATGGTCTGCGAAGACTGCTCTCTGATAAAGAGTAGCTTCTGGAACCGTTCCACCGCCATGTCCCGCCCCAGCTGAAACCGGTCTTCGTAATATTTGGCAAATTGGCTGGCATAGGTAGCCTTGAGGCTTCGAAGAGCTTCTTGTTGTGCGTATTGCTGATCGAGAAGGCCTGCCTTTATTTGCGGGTCGGTTGAAGCCTGAATTTCGCGATCGAGCATATTTAGCTGTCGTTTGATTTTCCATTCCAGCACCCTAAGACTATCGGGCACGCGATAGACTTCTTTTTGAGAAAGGTCTTTTAATTCGCTAAAGAGATTAACAGATTTGTTCCACTCACTAATGGACAATGCTATGTTATAAGCATCTAAATCACCGGTCTGCCGATAGAGAGACGCAGTTGTATTTACGCAAATATTTAGTGTTGGTTTTAGTTTAAGCCGCATAGCTCTTGATGCTTTGGCGTTGTAGGTGTTACGATGAAGGTATTCAATTGAAGCGGCTAAAGTCCCGCAAGGTTTACAGGAATGTTGAAGCATATCCTGCGATAACTCTTGCTCCGAGAGCAATCGGACTTCGGTTTCCAAAGCTTGAATGAGCAAAGGGAAGTAAGAAACATCAGCCAAGCTTAATTTGTCATCTGGATCGAAAAGTATAGCCTGATAGGTGGTGTCGATGTACTTTAGGGCCAGAGGTAGTTCCCCTTTTGCTGCATAGTATTCTGCCAGCCCCAGGTAGGCAAACCCTGTCATAAAGTGCTGCAGGCCCAGGCTAAAGAGCCGGCCGTTCCGTGCTTTTGTCAAATATGGCTCTGCAAGATCGTACTGGCCAAGCTGCGTGTAATTCCTGCCCAGCTCAAGATAATAAGTACAGGTAAAAGGGTGCAAGACACCCAGTTCTTCTTCTGATATCTTGGCCCCCTTTTTTAACAGAGGTATCGCTTCTGCGTGCCGTTGTTGATCGAAAAGCAAAGATGCCATGTTGTTAAGAACATTAGCTGTAGCGCTGCTCTTTGACCCCGATATTTTTAAGCTCAGTTCCAGGGCAGCCGAATAGTACTTTCCTGCCTGTAGGGTATCGCCCTCTTTTTGGTAGAGGTAGCCAATATTATTCATTGCATTAAGCACCCTTTTTGATTCGGGACCTTCCCATTTAATATACTCTTGCAAAGCCTTTTCTACGTATACTCTTGCAGAGCCTTGATCCCCCATAGCTGAATAGGTCACGGCTATGGTATTATACACCTCACTTATGTCAATGCTAAAGCCAATAGCTTCCCTCACCTCCAAAGCCTTAAAAGAATACTCAAGTGCCTGCTCATTGAATCGGAACCGTCCGTAAATTTTTCCTGCCTCCTGATAAGCCAGAGCCAATGGTTCGGAAACCGGCATCCTTTCAAAATAACGAACTGAGTTTTTAATCGCCTGGAGCGCATACTGAAGGTGGCTTTTCTCCTGCAAGCGAGAAGTAAAGTCAAATACAGTATTCCAGGCCTGCGACCAACAAACAGTATCAGAAGATTGGGTAGCTTGATCAAGGTATATATCAAGAACATTTAGCGCCGCCTGGAAATGTATGTCGGTGCTATCCGTACGTTGTGCCTCCCAATGGCACTGCCCTTGCTCAAAATGCAGAGTTAGGGCTGCGGTATCTGGTGATATGCAGGAGGGCGCCTTAGAGCCTGAGTTTTGCCCGTGGCCATAAAGTGGGAGTAAGATGAAGATGGCTATGATGGGGAGTAGGGTTGGGGTTGGCATGGTGGTTGGTTTTTTGATGGGGGGCTTTCTATATTGCTGTAGGGTTTTGGGTTGTAGCTGAACGTTAAAAGTATCGTAACTATTCAGCACGCCGTGTGTATAACAAATTGCACAAGTTAGCTATCTTTAAAGTATGAAGAAGCCAACCCCCACCCCGAGCGAGCTAGAACAAGTTGCCGACGAGATACTAAGTGGCATGCGTGCCGAGCTACTCGACTTTCTGCAATCTCAAGCCAACGCGACCTCATCGTCAGCTTATGAGAATAGCGTTTTAGATTTAGCCCGCCAATTTGCCCAAAAGGTAGCTACCCAACAAGATGGGCCACTGCCAAAGAGCCGCAACGCTAAAAAAAAGTCTTGACAAGTTTTGGGCAGCTTACGCTGTCTAAAAACCACGTGCTATGCCAAGGCACAAAACGCTTTGCCCTCAGTGAGCGCCTGCGGGAGCTGTGCTGCCTGCTAGGACAGGGCAGTGTTTACGAGCAGGCTAGCGAGACACTGGAAGAACTGCTTAGGCTAGACTTATCTGGTATGCAAATACAGCGTGTCTGTATGCACTATGGCAGTTTAGTAGGCCCATTGGTCAGCGCGGATGCGGAAGGGGCCATACCCAGTTTAGAAATTACTGATGAGCAAGCGCCTACTTATGTGATGATGGATGGCATGATGCTCCCTACACGAGAGGAAAAGAGCTGGAAAGAAATTAAGCTCGGCCGCATATTTCAACACCAAGATGTGGTACAACTGTCGGCCAAGCGCAGACAAATACGCCAATCCGTCTATGTGTCCCATTTTGGCAGTGTCGACCAGTTTTTCCCTAAACTGGAGCGCCATCTAGTACCCTATCAAAAAAAGGTCATTTTGGGAGATGGAGCCCCATGGATATGGCGTTGGGCCGAGGACAACTTCCCTGGGGCTCGTCAAATATTAGACTTCTATCACGCCAAAGAAAAACTGGTGCTCTTTGCAAAACATCAGTTTAGAGTAGATGAAAAACGCAAAGCCTGGGTGGCTGGCCAGTGTGAAGTACTCTCAGCCAATAGAGTGCACGAGGTAGTGGATAACGTAAGCTGCCTCAGAGCGAGAAATCACGAAGCCCGGGAAGCTAAGGCGAAACTGCTATCTTATTACGAAGAGCATGAAGACCGTATGCAGTACAAAACCTACAGGGATGAAGGGCTGCTCATCGGCTCTGGACCAGTAGAGGCCGCTCATCGTAGTGTCTTGCAGCAGCGGCTCAAATTATCCGGCCAACGCTGGACGGTTGATGGGGCGCAAGCCATCGCGGATTTGCGGTGCTATCGTAAAAGTGGAGCGTGGAGTACGATCCAGCAACTTGTCGCAGCGGCATAGCTGTGCAATTTGTTATACACACCAGCACGCCTGTGTGCTGAGGATTTAAAATAAAGTTATTATTTTTTGGGATGCTTCCAGAACCACTACAACAAGCCATCAAGAGATTGCCCGAAGAAGCCCGAGTGCTCGTCGAGGCTATAGTAGTGTTCTATGACCATCACTATAAATCGAAGATCGAGGAATTAGAAGCCAGGATCAAAGAACTGGAAGATCAGATATCCAAGAACAGCAGGAATAGCAGCAAGCCTCCTTCTTCGGATGAGTTTGACAAGCCTGCCCCCAAAAGCCAGCGCAAAACGACTGGCCGCAAGGCTGGCGGGCAAAAGGGCCACGAGGGGGCTAATCTAAAGATGGTGGATTCCCCAGGCGAAAAAGAGCTTCATAAAGTGGAGGTTTGTGCCTGTTGCCAAAAAAGCCTTTGCAGGCAAAAAGCCGATTCCATAGAATGCCGCCAGGTATATGACTTACCCCCGTTGGAGTTGGTCATAACCGAACACCAGGCTGAAGTTAAACGCTGTTCCTGCGGGCATGTCAACCGAGCCGATTTTCCGGCGGGTGTTAACCATTATGTGCAATACGGCCCCAACATAAAGAGCCTTTTGGTGTATATGCAAGATTACCAACTGCTGCCTTACGAACGGACCAAAGAGTTTGTCCAGGATATTTTCGGCCATCAGCTCAGTACTGGCACCTTATATAATATCCGTCATACGGCCTTTGGCCAACTGGACACTTTTGAAGAGCGGCTCAAGGCACTGTTGACAACAGCAGTTGTGGCCGGCTTTGATGAAACCGGTATCCGGATAATGGCCCAGCGGTTGTGGCTGCACAGCTGTTCGACTAGCCAGCATGCGTATTATAAGCCTCATGCCAAGCGGGGACAGGCTGCCATGGATGATATTGGCATTTTGCCCAAATTCGAAGGCATTGCCATTCATGACTTTTGGAAGAGCTATTACCGCTACGGCCGTGAACACGGCCTGTGCAATGCACACCTGCTAAGAGAACTAACCTTTGTCAAAGAACGCCATAAGCAAGCTTGGGCGGATGAACTTGCAGGCCTGCTCCTCAAAATGAAAGCTACTAAAGAAAGGGCTATTGCCAAAGGCAAGGAGTTCTTGTCCCCGGCAACTTTAAGCCGGTATCGAAGCCTCTATGAAAGCCTGGTACAAAAAGGGCTTAAAGCCAACCCCTACAAACCTCCTCCGAAAAAGAAAAGAGGCCGGGATAAAAAAACGAAGCCTCGAAACCTAATAGAACGCTTTAGAGACTACGCTGACGATATTTTGAGGTTCTTCTACGATTTTAAAGTGCCATTTGACAATAACTTCTCTGAACGGGACATCCGAATGATGAAAGTCAAACAAAAGATCTCGGGTTGTTTCAGAAGTTTTGACGGCGCCAGGTTCTTCGCAAGAATCCGCAGTTTTATCGTCACGGCTCGTAAACAAAATATCAATGTTTTCAAGGCATTGAAGAATTTGTTTATGGATAATTCTATCGTTTTTCAATTAACCAGCACGCAGGCGTGCTGAATAGTTACGAATTAAAAATCAAAAGTACAGAAGATTTAGAGGGAACTTTGAAGGAATTAAGAACTGAGATAAGTTTTACCTCAAGTTTGTTTAACGAATTCATTCTACTTTTCGGAAGATATAAGGACATCAAAAATCCGTCACACCCTCTTCATAAGTCGTTAATTTACTCTCATTAGAGTTTATTAAGGTAAGTTTTGTATAGGGTATGGATGAGTATTTTTTGCCAGATCAAAGAACGCCCGGAACCTCGTAGCCTAAGCTACGAAGGTGAGGACGAGATGCAGAGCTGGTGAAAAAAACCATTCAGAAACATACAAAATTTGCGTTAATAAACTCTATTAGTTGAAGAAGATTGACGTTCTTCTAAAGTCTCTCCCAAAAAATCTTCATACGTAATTTTAAATTCTTTAACCAAATCAAAAAATTGTTCTTTATTCAGGCCAGTTGAAGCTCTCTATTGTCGATCATTGCGGATATCTTTGTAGCTTATTTCCATTATTCCTTTTTTAGCCTAAATATACGATCTTTGATTTTCAATGAGTTAGCTTACAACAACTCTACTTAACACAAAATCAACAGAGCGCTAACAGCCATTCACCGTTAGCGCTCTACACTTTATTCTGTATGATGTAAGCATCAAAGGTGCAGCCGCTCTTTGCGCTCAAGCAGTTTCTCTTCAGACTCTCTGCGATCGGGGTCATCTACACAACAATCAACCGGGCAGACGGCAGCACACTGTGGTTCCTCGTGAAAACCTACGCACTCCGTACACTTATCTGGCACAATATAGTACAAGTCGTCAGAGATTGGATCATGTTGAGCATTTGCATCAACCTCTGAGCCATCTTCCAGCTTATAAGAACCATTTACTCCTGTACCGTCAGCAATAGCCCATTCCACACCGCCTTCATAAATGGCGTTATTAGGGCATTCCGGCTCGCAAGCGCCGCAGTTAATACATTCATCTGTGATTATAATAGCCATATCTGGATTGCTTTTGTTCTTCTGTTCTTAATTCCAACACGGGCAGTTCCGGTTGGTTGTCCAATGGGGCAAAAATAAGCCAAGGGGTTAGATTTTGCAAAGCCTTCTCTAGTAGTCTTATCTTTGGATAGCTTCCCTTTATGGCAACCCAAATGGAACAACTATATTTGTGGACTAACGAAAATGATCCACATTGGCAAAGGCAAAGAAAACAAAGGGCGATGGTAAGGTCACGCCTCTGATGCAGCAGTATTTTAAAGTCAAGTCTAAACACCCGGATGCAATCCTGCTTTTCCGGGTGGGGGACTTCTATGAGACCTTTGGGGAGGATGCTATCACCGCCTCTCAGGTGCTGGGTATCGTGCAGACCAAACGGAATAACGGCGGCAGTGACATCGAGCTGGCGGGGTTTCCCTATCACTCCATGGACCTTTATTTGCCACGCCTCGTCCGTGCAGGCTACCGGGTGGCAATTTGTGAACAACTGGAAAAGCCCAGCCCACAGAAAAAAATTGTCCGCCGTGGAGTAACTGAAATCGTCACGCCTGGCGTTGCCGTGGATGACAAACTGCTGGACCATAAGTCTAATAACTTCCTGGCTTCCCTGTACTTTGGTAAGAAAGACCAGGTCGGGGTCTCCTTCCTGGATGTTTCCACCGGGGAGTTCATGGTCTGTGAGGGCAGCCTGACCTATGCCGATAAGCTCATCCAAAGCTTCAAGCCATCGGAAGTCCTCTTCCCTAAAGATCGCCAAAAAGACTTCCTGAAGCAGTTTGGGGATAAGCTCTACACTTTTATGCTTGATGAGTGGGTCTACACTTTCGATTATGCCCGGGAAAAGCTGCTTGAACATTTCGAAGTCCAAAACCTCAAAGGCTTTGGGGTGGAAGAGATGGAGCTCGGGCAGATCGCTGCCGGTGCAACCCTTCACTACCTGGCTACGACTGAGAATAAAAATCTGCAACACATCAATGCCATCAGCCGCCTGCAGCCCGATCGATACGTGTGGCTCGACCGCTTCACCATCCGCAATCTGGAGCTGGTCTACAGCAACCACGAAACCGGAGTGGCGCTAATCGATGTCCTCGATCAGACCGTTTCGCCAATGGGGGCCCGCTTGCTGAAAAAATGGGTGGTCCTGCCCCTGACCATACCTTCTGCGATTGATAACCGCCTGAATATCGTTGACCACTTCTATAAGGATACTGAACTGGAAGGCGCCCTCACTCAGTATATCCAGCAAATTGGTGACCTGGAACGCCTGATTTCTAAAGTCCCGCTCGGAAAGATCAACCCACGGGAAATCAAGCAAGTGCAAAGGGCTCTCGAGCTTATCAGGCCCATCAAAGAGACTCTGCAAAACAGTAACCTGGAGCAACTGGCAAAAATAGGGGAGGGGCTAAACCCTTGTGCTCTGCTGAGGGATGAGATCGAAAAACGGCTGATTGATGACCCCCCCGTCAATTTATCCAAGGGGGGAGTCATGGCGGATGGCTTCAATGAAGAGTTGGATGAGTTGCGCAATATTGTCAACAACAGTAAGGACCTGCTACTGGGCATTCAGCAAAGAGAAGTTGAAAATACAAGCATATCGAGTCTTAAAATTGGGTTCAACAATGTGTTCGGCTACTACCTGGAGGTGACCAATAAACATAAAAACAAAGTACCGAAGGAGTGGATGCGTAAACAAACCCTGACCAATTCCGAGCGCTATATTACCGATGAGCTCAAACAACTGGAGTCTAAAATCCTCGGCGCAGAAGAAAAAATCCTCGCGTTGGAGGAAAAGCTGTTCTCAGAGCTGGTCTTCACCCTCGCAGACTATATTCAGCCTATTCAGCACAATGCAGCCCTGATCGCCCGCATCGACTGCCTGCTCGGGTTTGCTAAAGTAGCACGCAAACAAAATTACTGCCGCCCGGAAATTAATGATGGTACGGTTATCGACATCAAACAGGGGCGGCACCCGGTTATCGAGCAACAGTTGTCTATCGATGAGCCCTACGTGCCCAATGATGTCTACCTGGATACAGAAACCCAGCAAGTCATGATGATTACCGGGCCGAATATGGCGGGTAAGTCAGCTTTGCTCCGGCAAACGGCCCTGATCGGCCTTATGGCACAAATGGGTAGCTTTGTTCCTGCCGAAAAAGCTTCTATTGGCCTCATTGATAAAGTCTTTACCCGCGTTGGGGCTTCAGATAACATCTCCTCCGGAGAGTCGACCTTTATGGTGGAAATGAATGAAACGGCTTCCATCATGAATAACATCTCAGACCGCAGCCTCATTCTGCTGGACGAGATTGGGCGGGGCACTAGTACCTATGATGGGATTTCCATTGCCTGGTCCATTGCTGAATTTCTTCACAACAATGGCACCGCCCGGCCCAAAACGCTCTTCGCTACCCACTACCACGAGCTGAATGAGCTGGCCAATAAATTTGAGCGGATTAAAAACTTCAATATCGCTACCCGGGAAGTCGGCCAGAAGGTCATTTTCCTGCGCAAGCTCGTACCAGGGGGCAGTCAGCATAGCTTTGGTATACATGTGGCCAAAATGGCAGGTATGCCACGTACTATCGTGGAACGGGCTGCTCATATCCTCACTCAGCTGGAGCAAAAATCCATTAATAATGAAGATAACGGCAACGGTGCAATAACGGCAGCCAAACCAGACACGGGAAGGATTTCAACGGAGACCCTGCAACTCAGTATTTTCGAAACGGTGGACCCAACAGCGGGTAAAATCAAAGAGGCGCTTACCGACCTGAATATTAATAATATGACACCGATCGAATGCATGATGAAGCTAAATGAGCTAAAGGGCCTGTTGGAAGAATAAAAAAAGCCCCGGCGTTGTTACCAGGGCTCCTGTCAAACGTTTTTGGGATTCATTTGGCTATATAAAGCTGTGTTTATTTGCTTGATGTTTGCCTTTTAGACGAGTGCTCTTCGAAAAGTCACAACTTTGAATGAAGTTCTTTACCTTCGGTATTAAAAGGACCTGCGATGCCAAAGATTGCACTACTTGGTTATGGAAAGATGGGAAAAGCCATCGAGCAACTGGCGATCAGTGCTGGTGATGAAATTGTCATGCGGCTTAGTGCTGATAATGAAGCGGTATTGACCACAACTAATCTGAAACAAGCGGATGTCGCTATTGATTTTAGCCACCCAGATACCGGTTTCAGGCATATCGAGGCCTGTTTGAAGGCCAACGTACCGGTCGTTAGCGGCACTACAGGCTGGCTGCACCGTTTTGAGGAAGCTAAGGCGCTTTGCCTGGAAAAGGAGGGCGCTTTTTTCTATGCCTCCAACTTCAGCATTGGGGTCAACCTCTTCTTCGCTCTCAACCAAAAGCTGACAGAGCTGATGAATGACTGGCCAGCTTATCAGCCCTCCATGACAGAAATCCACCATACCCAAAAGCTGGATGCCCCAAGCGGCACAGCCATTACCCTTGCGGAGGATATGATCGAAAGGCTGGAGCGCGTAAAAGGCTGGCAGGAGGGTACAAATGCGGAAGCCGGGCACATCCCTATCGAAGCCATTCGGGAAGGGGACGTGAAAGGTACGCATGAAATCCGCTATGCCTCTGCTGTGGATACCCTCACTATCCGTCACGAAGCACACAGCCGGGAGGGGTTTGCCAGAGGCGCTCTGCAGGCAGCCCATTGGCTGATCGGTAAGAAAGGGGTGTTTGGAATGCGGGACATGCTGGGGCTGTAAAAATATAGACAAAGAGACAGGCTTATGAAAAAATTAATCGCCAGAGTTGCCATCACTTTTACTTTGCTTTTGGTGCTTTATGTGGGCGGGGTGTTGCTCTACGGCACGCTAAATGATTGGGTCCCTGAAGCAAAAGCTCCATTGGCTAATTCAGGAGCAGAGCCCACAGCGCTTATCGAAGACAGCTTACTGACCTTCGTGACCTGGAATCTGGGCTTCGGTGGGCTGGGAGAAGAGTCGGAGTTCTTTTTCGACCATGGGAACATGTACTTGTCCAAAGGGCGGATGGTGCGTGCCCCTAAGGAAGCCGTACAAAAAAACAACGAAGGCGTTGAGCAATTTGTAGGTTCCACCGCCTCAGACTTTTTCCTCTTCCAGGAAGTCGATTACCACTCCAAGCGCAGCTATTTTACCAATCAGCATGAGCTTGTTAAGGAGCAAAAGCCGGATTACAGTGCTTTTTTTGCGACCAATTATCGATCGCCACTCGTGCCGATCCCCGTTTTTGAGCCCTGGCATCTTTACGGAGAAGTAGAGAGCGGCCTGGGTACCTACAGCAAGTACCAGCCCTACGAGTCGGTCCGGTTGCAACTGCCGGGTGCATTTCCCTGGCCGGTCCGTCTTTTTCAGTTGGACCGCTGCGTGGCTTTGCACCGCTTCCGCGTAAAAGGCGACAAAGAGCTTGTGGTCATGAATGTACACAACTCAGCCTACGATGCTGATGGGTCGCTGAAACAACAACAGATGGCTTTTTTGAAGGAGTTATTCCTTAAAGAATATCAGGCGGGGCATTATGTAGTAGTCGGTGGCGACTGGAATCAGGTGCCGCCTTTTTTCCGCTTTGATGGCTATATGCCAGGCCGCACACAGGGGTACACTCAAATCAATATCGGCCCGGAATACCTGCCTGCGGACTGGCAGTGGGCGTATGACCCCAGGGTGCCCACCAACCGGAAGACCAAAACACCCTACCGCCCGGGCGAGACTTTCATTACCCTGATCGACTTCTTCCTGGTCAGCCCCAATGTGCAAATCAGGAAGGTAAAAGGGATGGATCAGAAATTCCGCTATTCAGACCATCAGCCCGTCTATTTAGAAGTAGAGTTGAAATAATTTTCGAAAACAAAAATCATAGTAGCATGTACAAATTCTTCATGATGCTTGCTTTGGCAGCATTTTTCACCGCTTGTGAGCAGCCCGCTAAAAGCCCTCAGTCCGGCGCTTTAACTGGCGACACCGCCAATAAAGCTGCGACAGAAGGGTATGAGGTCACTTACATCGAGAACTCTCCCGCACAGCGCCTGGTGAAGCGCAACGCAGAAGGTGCTATTATCGAAGAAGGAATGCTTTACGACGGCAAGAAGATTGGCGCCTGGATCGAATACGGCCCGGAGGGCAAATTCCCGGCCAAGCTCACCACCTATGCAGATGGGAATTACAATGGGACTTATCTGGAGTTCAATACCCGGGGGCATATCACCCTGAGGGCTACTTACAAGAATAACAAACTAGACGGCCCATGGGCAGCTTATAGCTTTGGACGGGTCGAAAAGCAGGCCAATTACAAGAACGGAGAACTCGATGGGACTTATCTCGAATACAATAAGAAGACCGGGGATCTGCAAAAGGAAGTCAATTACAAGGACGGCAGGCAGCATGGTGCCTACCGCTTTTATGACGAAGAGGGCAATGTTATGCTGGAGTACGAATACCGGGATGGTGAGAAGGTCGAAGGAGGTGTAGTGGAGTAGCTAACAATACAAAAGCCGAAGCCCAAGGGGCTTCGGCTAATGAAATGATGATAATTCTCCAATGCCTTAAAAAAAGACTTAGAGACCTCAATTGTAATGATTTACCTGAGAATCTCCAATTTTTTCTGTTGTCCTTTTAAGGATATTTCTAATATTTTCTTTCTCAAGGTCATGCATAATAGTAGTCCTTTCCTTGGAATAACCATTATGGCCGTTGAGCAGTGCTTCCATCGGTTCTCTCTTGGTGTTGTTCACCCAGAAAGCAAAGCCGATCATTTCTCTGATACCGCTCATAACTTAAACTTTAAATGATGAAGCTTGCACTTGAGCAAGCCATTTGCAATCTTGCTACACTCAAGGTGCTGTTTATTAAGCGGTAAGGCAAGTTTAAGCGGAAGGGAAGGGTCCGTATTCGCGAATATGGAACAAAGCACTCATTTTCAGAGCTATTGCTTAAGGTATTTGCGGGGCGTCATCCCGGTCACCTCCTTGAATACTTTATAAAACGTAGACTTGTTTTTGAAGCCACATTGCCGGGCGATCCCAAATAGCGTGAGGTTGTAAAATTTTGGGTCCTTAATTTTCTCTTTGACCTCTATTACCCGGTAGAAGTTGATAAACTGCTGGAAGTTGCATTTTGCATTGTGATTGACCACCTGAGAAAGGTATTTGGTATTTGTGCTCAGTCGGTCGGCAACACTGCGAAGGGAGAGGTTAGGGTCCAAAAACAAAGATTCTTCCTCTATTGTCTGTTTCATGCGCAGATAAAGCCGGAGTTCTTCCATGCCTTTAAGGCTGCTTGAGCTGTATTTCTCTTCCAGATTAAGCAGAGGAATCGGTAATTCTGTTTCCACCGCATTGCCGTCCACTTCAAATGCTATGAAGTTGGTCAGGTTTTGAGACTCATCGTACACCGGGTGGATGACCAGGCGGCACAGGTATTCCTCTCCGTTCTTGCGGTAGTTTGTAATTTCTCCCCGGAATGGAAGCTCATTGGCCAGACCCTGCCTGATTTGATTGACTGCTTCAGGTTCTGTCTTTGGCCCCTGCAATATCCCCCCGGGGCTTTTCCCAACCACCTCGGGCAAAGAATAGCCCGTGATGTGGGTAAAGTCATCATTGACCCAGAGAATGCGCTTTTGGGCATTGGTTAATATGACGGCGATGTTTGGAATCATGTTGTTTTTTGTCTGTTTTGTTTAACCTTTGATGGTGTTTGCCTCTAAAAGGTTAAACATTTGATAGCCAGTGGCTTATGAAGACAATATAGGCTATTGGCAGGCCTTTTCCAAGTTTTTTAGAAGCTTAGAAGACTCAGGTTTGTTTCAAATAGTGGACAAGGATACAAGATGACATTACCGTGACTAAAAAGGGGGCGTTTAAAAGACTTTCCAAAAAAGTTATTGGATTCGGGAAAATGGCGATAAATTAAGACCCTACTAACAGTAAAAAATACGATGAAGATGCAGGCGAGTGCCCAGGAAATGATTCAGTATGCCTGGAGTGAAAGCAGCACACACCTTAATACACATCCTGATTTTGAGGTTGCCCTTGATTTTGTCAGCCTACCGGATAAACAGGGCGAGTCTTTACTCCAGCAATTGATACAGGGCGATTTTCGAAGTATCATTGCCACAGGTGTGGACCAGGAGCCTGGATTAAGGCAGGTGTACTTTGAAAGCCGGGCCTGGGAGCGGTCCCGGGGCGGGGCAGCCGTTGGCATCGGCTATCCTTTCTTTCAGGATGAAGAAGCCGAATCCGGCAGAGTGGTTTTTGCTCCGCTGCTGATCTGGGAAGTACACCTGGAGCCGGGAAATCAGTACAATAGCCCCTGGCGCCTGTCCAGGACACCGACTCACCGCCTGCGGCCTAATGTCTATCTTATTTCGTACTGGAAAAATAAAACAGGGAAAGACCTCGCTCCTGTTTTTGACCGGTTTCTCAACCAGCAGTCCTTTGGATTAAAACATCTGCAGCAATTTTGTCAAAATGTAGCTACCGAGCTGGAATTGCCGTCACCTGCCCTGAAGGGTTTGCCCATAATGACTGACAGCCACGCCTTTGTTCGTACTGAAAGAGGCAATGGTGCTTTTGTGGAAGCTGCTATTCTGAGCTGTTTCCCGCATCAACCGCCCTGTACCATTGGCCTCCCACAGGCAACGCCTGCTCATAGAGAGGGTATGTCAGATACTTTTGGGCCCTATACCCTGGACCCCTTTCAGGCTACTGTAGCAGAACAATTACAGCAAAAGGGCTGCAGCTGGGCAGACGGCCACAGTGGGACAGGCAAATCGGCTCTGGGGGTCCACCTCCTGGTCAATCAGTTAGCTCATGGAAAACCCTGCCTTGTTGTTTCGCCCCGGACCGGTACCCTTAAGGAGTATGAAATGGCCATCGATCAGCAGGGGCTTTCAAGGCTGGCTTTCCTTCTCCGTGATACTGCAGCTGATAAGATGCTAATGCTCGATATTCTGCGTGCCTCTGCTTCAAACCGGGGCGCGCAACAGCCCGGGGATCACCGAAGGCTAAAGCAAATTATGAACAAGGGACAGCGCCTCCACGCCAAGCTCACGGAGAGCTATCGGGCTTACCGGGCTGTTACCGTTGCCGGGCAACCCTGGGCACAGACAGTGGGGCAGTACCTGGAGAGCGCTCAAACGGAAGGTAAAGAACTTTTGGGTACGCAGCTCAATGCGCAGGACTATACATTCAATTCAGAGGCCTACGATGCACTCTCCGAAGTAGTGGAGCGCTGCTATCAGCTGTTCAAAAAGACCCACACCATCCGCAGCCCGTTGGGAAAGCTTAGCCCGGGCCTGTTTTTGAGAATGGAGGAAGAAGATGCCAGGATGTTTGCAGAGACACAGGTCCGGCAACTCCTGGATAAAGCGACCCGGCTGCAATTGTGGTTCATCAACCGCATTGATGCCTACGCCGATCAGCTTTCAGCTCACTACGAACAATATTACCAAAAGTTTGCCCGACAGCTTATTGAGCTCAAAGATACGATGGCGGAGCAGGAGTCCGAGCATGGCAAAGAGTTTTGGAGTGCCGGAGCAGGTTCCCTTCGCCTCAGACAAGTCTTCTCAGACCGGGCTAAGGCGCTGCGTGCTGCCCGAAAAGAGATTCTGGAAGGATACCGCAAATTGAAGGTGGACTTTCAGCGGCAGTCCTACTTTGATGCTGAATTCCCCAGCTGGGATGAGGCAGAAATGCCCGGGCTGAACCAGTGGCTGAAAGCTTTTGAATCTAGATTGCAGCAATGGCGGATGAACCTGCGGGAGCAGGTTCAGGATGAAGTAACCCGCCTCAGCCGTAAGTCCGTGAATCCCCGTTTGGGCTTTGACAATCAGGTGGAGGAGTTAGAAAAAAGTCTCGACCGCCTACTCGATGATATTAATGAAACCGGGCTTTATCACTTGCCCCTAAGCCACAATACCCTCACGTTGCCCAAACGGCAGCGGTTTTTGGATGAGGTGGTGGAGCAACTTGAAGAAACCAAGCGCGCACTGCCTGAATTTGGCAACTTCTATGCCTGGCAGCGCAATTGGCTGCAATTGGATGAGCACGCCCGACGGATGGTCAAAGGCCTCCTCAGGGTGAAACCTGATAACTGGATGGCGGCCTTCCGGACCTGGTTCCTTGATAATGTGCTTAGCCAATCTTACGAAGCAGTATTGCCGCCAGATTTGGATGCGCTGGAAGAATATGCAAAGGTAACGGAAAGCCTAAAGGAAAACCTGCCCGCGCATATCCTGCAGCTTTGGCAGTCCAGAAAGGAGCAGGCCGTACAGGATTTGCGCCGCCGCCGTAAAATCGCCTACAAATGGCTGATGCAGGGCGGAACAGTTGAAGAGCGGATACAGTTTGCCCGTCATCTGCGCACCCTGGGAGACGTTCCCGTTGCCACCAGCCCGGCTTTGCTGACGGTGCCCCATTTAGCCGATGAGCTATTCTCAGAAAGCAAACAGCGCTTTGGCCTGGTAATCATCGAAGAAGCACATCTGGTGCCGGCAGCTATGCTGGAACGCTTATCCGCAATGGGGCACCGTACCCTTATGTTAAGCCCCAGAGGATGGGATGATCAGTCGCTGCAGCCGCAGGAGCTTCAGGGAGAAGTGCCGGCTTTTCAACTGCGGCACATGCACGGAACCAGCACTTTGCACTTTCGAAACGCAGCACAACCTGCTCCCGTATTGCCCACCAAAGAACAGGTGGCTTTCGAACAGGTAGATGGTATTTACGATGAAGCGCTTGAGCAGAACGACGCGGAAGCGCGCTCCGTATTAGCTATGCTTGCCAAAATTGAAAGGACCCCACAGCGTACCTACCCCTCGGTTGGCATCGTTTGTCTCACGACAGGGCAGCGGTTGTTGCTGGCCGACTACCTGCTGGGCATCAAGCAAAGGCGGAGCACCGGTGTGGAAACCATTCAGCAGCTCGACCGTAATGGCCTTACACTGATGGATTTGTCTGAAGTAGAAGGGCAGAAATTTGATATTTTGATTGTCTCTGCCACTTTCGGGCCAGTAGGGCCTAACGGGCCTGTCACAGGGCATGTACACCGGCTGGATCAGCCCGGTGTACAGCAACAATTAGAAGCACTGATGAGCGCAGCCCGGCAAAAAGCATGGGTAGTCAACTCCCTGCCTGTTGATTGGCTGGAGGAAGGAGAAAAACTGTTCGAAGCCGGACAGCGCCTGCCGGTTTATTTCGCATTTTTGAAAGCTTGCGCAAATAATGATGTATCTAAAATCGAACAGTTGTCCGCTCGTTTTGCAGGCCAATTGCAACAACCACCTGCTTTTCCGCCTCCCTACAATTTACTGCGGCAGGTACAGCATTATCTGAAGCCTTATTTGACCCCGGGGCGCCTGCACCTGGCCGAACGTACACCTGATGACCAGATAGCCTTAACCATTGATCCGGCACCCGGCTTTTCCAGGAGATTTGGCCTTTTGGTGGATGGCTTTAAGGCCCACACTCCGTACACTAGTTTTGCGTGGGAGGCTCAACAGCGGCAATGCTGGCAGGGACAAGGTTACGAACTCCACCAAATCTGGTCGCCGGAGTGGTGGCGCAACCCCGAGTTGCAGGCCCGGAAGCTGGCCAGTATTCTGATTCAGGAGGAACCCCCACTGCCGTTTTTAACAGCAGAAGAGGAAGAGTAGAGCTTAGCAGTATAAAATGCAACTTTAATCCTTTCTTAACGGCCGCAGGGTTTTATTTTGCGTTTTCTCTATTAGGTGAGCAACTCATTGCGGAGCTGCTTCGTATATTGGAATATAATCAGGTAGCGAGGATGATGAGGAATAAGTTAATTTTAGTGGTTGTAGGACTGAGTTTGGCATGGTCTTGCCAAAAGGAAGCCCCTTTGCCTGATGTAGAGCTGCCCGGGCTGTCACTCTTTTTACAGTCTGCTCCCCCGGGAATTGATCAGTACCTGAAAGAAAAAACAACGGATGAAAAGCTACAGCAGTTATTGGTCTTGAAAACGGATGCAGCTCAGGTAAGTGCTGCCCGCCTGGGTGCGGCTTCCGGTTGCTGGCTTACTGCAGCTGCTCCGGAGGATTTGGACCGTATAGACCGTCTTTGGGAAACCCGGACTTCCTTCCCGCCTTTAAAGGTGACTGAGCCTAATCGTTTGCCCGGTTATCTGTTTGGGGCGCAACAAGCCTTCCCTTCCTTAGAGGCCATCTCTTCAATTGGAGACGATAGTCTGCGCATCCGGTTGGAACAAGCCTATATTCATCAGGCGAATGCATTACAGCTGAGCTGGCTAAGTTTGCCTGGCTACGGTATGGAAGGAGGAGCAACCTTGCTGCCGGAAGCGGGTATCCAAAATCAGGCTCGCTGGATCAATCAAATGAACAAAGCCCATTTGCTTTCTGTCGCCGCTCCTTTTTCAGATACAGATTTACTTTCGGTAGACACCACCAAAGCTTTTCTGAAGTCCTTAGCCTACCATAAAACTTTAATTGAAGCAGGCTTGGGTGGTTTCTGGCTGCCGGTGGAACAACTCGGGCGGAGTGGTCGCCTGGCAGATCTTTTCCGCAACCGGCTTCAGTTTGGCGGGCTGCTCATCGCAGAGGTAACGACAGAAGCTCAAATCGCCAACTGGCTTGAACAGGATGTTGACTTGCTGGTGATTGAGGCCGGTCAATACACCCCTGCGCTGAAAGCGCTAAAGCAAGCCTACCGCAGAGGCGTACTTAGCGAAGAACAGCTCAATCAAAAGCTGACAAGAATTCTTAAAGCCCGCGCCTGGGCAGGGGATAAACCTGAGCCCGAGCCCCGTCCTGCTGCCTCAAAACCAGCGTTGGAGGCTTCTGTAGCGGGCGCAACAGTGGAAGCACAGCCCGAACGGCTTTCCAGAGAAGAATACTTCAGTGCCACAAGCTGGGCGGTATGGCAGCGCAAAGCCTATGCTTCTTCGATTGTCCTGGCTGCCAACCCCGAACAGCGGGTCCCTCTCGAAGCAGGGGAGAAAGACTGGACGATTCTGCACCTGCCAGGTACGGTCTACGACCGGCATTTTGAACAGCGCTTCGGGCACTATGCCAATTATCGGCTGGTGCGCTCATGGGCGGAAGCAGCAACTGCCGACCGCCTTATTGTGCTGCTGGATCAATACCTTTTACAAGCGCCTGACCTGGGCCAGCTGGACCGTATCAGGCAGCAGGCAGAAGTGGTGGTGGTCAACCTTGGGCACCCCGTTAACCTTCAACAGCTGAGCCGGAATGAAGTGGTGGTACAGGCTTTTGGCAATAGCGATCTTGAAAAAGAACTGGCAGCACAACTCCTATTCGGGGGGATTGCTGCAAGAGGGCGATTGCCATTGACCTACAGCCCCGATTTCCTGATCGGGCAGGGGGAGAAAACAGAGGCCGTACGCCTGGAGTATGCTTTGCCTCAGCAGGTGGGGGTATTGCCTCAACGCCTGGTTGGTATCGACGCGATTGTGCAGTCAGCCATTGACGAGGGGGCAACGCCCGGGGCACAGGTGCTGGTTGCGAAATCCGGGAAGGTCATTTATAATAAGGCTTTTGGCCACCATACCTATAAAAAGGAACAAAAGATACAGCACTCGGATCTGTACGATGTGGCCTCCATTACAAAAATTGCAGCGACTACCCTGATGGCGATGCAGCAATATGAAGCCGGTCAGTTGCAGCCCAAAGGCCAGCTCCGGGAATATTTAGACCTGCCATCCAACAGCCGCCTGCGCAACCTGACTCTTCAAAAAATAATGACCCATCGCAGCGGGTTGCAACCTCACCTGCCAGTAATCCCTTATTTGCTCGCCCGCGAAGCAGACAACGATAATTGCGCTGATTACTTTTGTAAAACCAGCTCACCTGATTTTGCCGTGCCGGTATCGAAGAACTTCTTCTTCTCTACACAGTTTCACGACAAGATTTGGGAAGACATGCAACGCCTGCGCGGCCGCCGTACCCGATACCGTTACAGCGACGCCAATTTTGTGCTGGCCCAACGAGTGGTGGAAGCCCTCGGCGGGCACCGCCTGGATACACTTGCAACCATGCACTTTTACGAGCCCCTCGGGTTACGCTTTACCCGCTTTACACCGCTTGCGCACTACCCTGCAGATCAGATTGTACCTACAGAAGATGATTATCGCTGGCGGCATCAGCTGGTACATGGATTCGTACACGATGAAACAGCGGCGCTTTTGGGAGGCGTGGCCGGTCATGCGGGCTTATTCAGTAACGCAGAGGACCTGGCGGTAATGTTTCAAATGCTGCTCAATGGCGGTACTTATGGCGGGAAGCAGTTCCTTAAGTCAGAGACGATTGAGTACTTCACTAGTGCCAGTCATGGTAACCACCGTGGGCTGGGCTTTGATAAACCAGAGGAAGATGATATCGAAGAGGGAGGTTACCCGGAAGCCATCAGTGAGCGGACTTATGGGCATACCGGTTTTACGGGCACTTGTGTCTGGGTAGACCCGGACGAAGAGCTGATTTATATATTCCTATCCAACCGGATTCACCCGGACCGCAGCAACCGCAAACTTTTCAAGGATAAAGTGAGAGAGCGTATCCATAATGTGATCTACGATGCCCTCGGTACGTTTGAACCGGAATGGCCGGAAATGGAGCGCCCGCTGGCCTCAGTCCAAAATCCCCTCTAGCAGCCAATCGGCAAGTGCCTGCCGGTTGCTTTCCAGAATGACCCGCTGTTGGTCGAACTTATTCCTGATATTAGCCAGCTCAACGTACACGGAAGGTGTTAGTGTTTCCCTCAGCATGTGCAGGTCGCGGGGAGTGACCGTACCATGGTACTGACCGTTGGCGCGGTATTTGCGGTACTTTTTGCGCAGTGCATGCTGTAGGTCCAAAGCCACTGTTTTACTCTCAGAGCTGGTCGGGTGATAGTAGAAAAAGACGTCTTTGCGCTCGCCTTTGTTTCTGGAATCTACGTGCACGATGATGGTCGTTTGTTCGGTAACTCCTGCGGCCTTGTTTTTTTCGTACAGTTCGTTAATGGCATTAGACCGCTGGAACAGCCGGGGCTTTTGTTGCCGCATTATTTTCTGACCGCCCCAGACCACTTCGTCATAGTCGCAGTCCAGGAATTTGTCGCTTCGTATCCCATCGTTGTCGTCGCGGATGATCATATAGGCGGTTGCACCATGGGCTACAAGGTTCCGGCAAAGGCGCAGCGCCACGTCATAGGCGTATTCATCTTCACAAAGGCTATACTCGCCACGCCGGCCTATGGCGCCGGGGTCCGGGCCGCCATGCCCACTTACAATGTAAAAAACCTTGCCTTTGAGCCGGGTGCTTTCCAGAGGAGTGTAGGCATATTTAGGGCCGAAAATAGGGAACCGGCGATTGCCGCTGCCGGACTTGTCAACAGCTTCCTCTGGCTGCCGCTCGGTTATAGGCTCCGGGATCTTGAGGTCTGGCTCCGGACAGTAAAGCTCATGGTAGGGCACCCAAAGGACCCGGTTGTCTTTAAAGGATTGATCGCGCTGTTTTTCTGCCAGCATACGCTCATTGTAGTCCTGAATCCGAACGGCAAGATTCCAGTCATCAATGCCAATGGTGGACCTGATCGTACGCCCGTTGAACTCATAGAGGAGGATGGGCAGCTCGTAGGTCCGCCCTACAATGAGATGCGAATTTTTCTTAAGACTGTTGAGGGTATAAAATTTGGTGAAGTTACAGGAATTGCCGTCGAGCCCGTATCGTCGCATAAGCGCGTAAATCCCATCACCGGACACGGCTTTGACCGTAAAATACCGGTTGCTTTCCGGTACAGTAGCTTTTGGGAGTTGAGCTTGTGCTGGCTGTATGGTCAGCCAGTAAGTCATTAGTATTGTCAGGGATATAATTTTCTGCATCATTGCAAACCCTTTGTAGTCCATATTAATGACTACCAGTTCATTTTGGTTTATATGCAATACGAAGTGGTTTGCAACATCGACCACTGACGAAGCGTAGCTTGTCAGGACAGGCCACTGACGAGGCATAGCTTGTCAGGGCAAGCGCAAGCCACTTCGTATTGCGTGAATGCTGACCCGCCTGCCTTAGTATTAAGTACGGCGGACAGGCATTCAGTAGGTTTGCTATGGCAAACCACTTAATCGTCAGTATAGTTGGGGGCAAAATATACTCATTAACCCCCAAATTCCCTACCTTCGCGCCATGGGATTGATGAAAGAAGTGGTTTTTCTGTTGCGCAAGGACCTCCGCCTGGAGCTCAGGTCGAGCTATGCCATCAGCGGTATATTGCTTTACGTGTTTTCCACCATTTTTATTGTCTACTCCTCTTTTCAGCGGGTACAGCCGGATGTTTGGAATGCCTTATTTTGGGTGATCGTGCTGTTTGCCTCCATTAGCGCTGTGGTCAAAAGCTTTGTGCAGGAGCATGGTGCCCGGGAATTGTACTACTACACCCTGGCAAACCCGACCTCCATTCTATTGTCCAAGATGCTCTACAATATCCTGCTCCTGAGCCTGCTGAGCCTGCTCACCTGGCTGGGCTTTAGCTTTGTGGCGGGCAATCCGGTCAAGGAAACGGCGCAGTTTTTTGGCATAATTTTTCTGGGGGCAACGGGGTTTTCTATTACATTCACCTTTGTTTCCGCTATCGCTTCCAAAGCAGACAGCAGCGCTACGCTTATGGCCATACTGGGTTTTCCGCTTGTCATCCCGGTCCTGCTGACCCTCATCAAGCTCTCGGCTAACGCCCTGCGGCTGATGCGGGATACCGGCATTGAGAAAGATGTGATGATCCTGGTGTCGATCGATTTGCTGTTGCTGGGTATTGCACTGGTCCTTTTTCCCTTCCTTTGGCGGGATTAGGTTTAATTTCTGATGGCTGATAATGCTGCCTCCAAAACGCTTTTGGCTTCAGCTGCCTCTGCGGGTAATACACCTAAGAGTAAATTATTGTTTTCGTAGGGGTCTTGCTCGAGCTGGTACAATTCTTCATTCCCATCAGCGCCGGTAATGAGCTTATACTTTCCGTTACTGATTGCCCAGGCATTGGTAGTGCCATTGTCCATTTCTGCATACTGAAATGTCCTGCTTCCCTGGCCCCCGGTGAGGAGGTTGGCAAAACTGTAGCTATCCTGATAAACAGCTTCGTTAATGCCCGTCAGGTTGGCAATAGTGCTGAACAGGTCTGTGCTGCATAAAAGACTGTTATCCTCCCCCTGACGTGTAACGCCTTTGCCGGAGACAAACATAGGGACATTCACTCCTCCCTGGTACAGACTGCCCTTGACGGTACTGCCAGAGTAAGGAGCTTGTGCCACCTGGGCAGGCGTACCGTTATCCGCTAAGAAAATGATGAGGGTGTTGTCCAGCACTTCTGTCGGAATGCCCTCGAGCAGGCGTCCGATTTGAAAGTCCATCGCTTCAATAGCTGCCATATAATAAGGTGTGGGGTCAAGCCCATCGGCATAGTCTGGAAGCGCCCCCTGAGTATGCATAGCAGCCGGTGGCGTATGAAAAGGCGTGTGAGGGGCATTGTACGCCAGCCATAAAAACCAGGGTTTAGACTGGCTGTTGACCCAATCTATTGAAAGGTCCGTGAATACCTGAGTGATGTATTCGGTTTGAAGGCTGCCGCTGCCATCCTCTGTCAGTTGCCATTGGTAATAGTTTTGGACTGCCCCACGGGCCAGGCCTGCATAGTAATCAATGCCAAAGCTTTCCGGGGTCGCCACCGCCCCTTCCTCTGATAAATGCCATTTGCCGATCAGTGCAGTAGCGTAGGCACCATCTGTACCGTCCTTTATATATTGGTGCAGTGATTTTTCAGTTATCGGTAAAGGGTCGCCGGCCCACTTAACACCTGTACGGTAGCCGTACCTGCCTGTCAGGATGGAAGCCCGGGTAGGAGAACAGGTTGGATTGACCCAAAGACGGTTGAAAGTGAGGCCTTCTGTGCGAAGACGGTCAAGATTGGGCGTGCCGGGCTTCGTGTTACCTTCCGTAAACCCGGAGGTGGCATCCTTGCCCATATCGTCTGCCAGGATCAAAAGGATGTTGGGCTGAGCTGTAGCCGTTGGGGTGGGGGCCTCCGGTTCGTCATTGCAGCCGAGTGTGAATGCCAGAGCAAATAGCAGTATTGTGAAGTACTTCATGTAAGCGCCGCTTTAAAGATAAAGGAAGATAAGCCAGGAATTGTACTCAGGCAGAGGGGACTTATTTAGGCTTTTTTAGACTCGATGCGTTGGAGAAAACGAGCGGGTTTAATCACAAGATATTCCTCCAAAACATCAAGTCTATCTAGCTACTAAAGCGCTTTCTGCGCCACCACAAAGTAGCGGGTACTCTTACAGCTGTCTGCCTCTTCGGGTATAAGCCCAAGGCTGTAGGCATCGTAGAGCAGTACATTACCTCCGAATGCGCGCTCAAAGTAGGTGCGTACCCGGTGCAAAGGAGGCAGGAAACGCTTGTGCCGGCCGGCGTAGTTGAGATCCATTTGGCCATTCCTGAATTCAATATTAAGAATTTCGCTTTCCTGGTACATGCGCCCTTCTTCTTCAATGAGCCTGGGCGTGCGCAGTGAGATGATGGACTGATCTTCGGCGTACATCACATTGGGGTACCAGCGGATGTGGTCGGGCGTGATAAAGTCGCCCAGGAAGTAGCCACCGGGCTTGACCAGCGCGGCGGTCTTCTCAATGGCTTCCTGCAGGTGGCTGCTTGGCAGATAGTGGAAGACATTCAGGCCTGTGAAGGCAATATCCCATTGTTTGCCATCTGCGTCAAAAGCAAGAATATCGCCCTGTTCGGCACGGATCCGCTGCCGGGCCTCCTGTACCATTGCCTCCGAAAGGTCCATGCCGAGGAGTTGATCGTAGGGCAGTCCCAGTTCATCAATGATATACCGTTCCACCAGGCCTGTGCCGGCACCAATGGACAGGAAGCGCTTGTCTGAAAAATCCGGGGCGAATTTTTGTTTGAAAAATTCGAGCCCGCCGGCAATGAAGCCTTTCAGGCAGGGACGGCAGATAAGTTCGTCGTAGAGCGCTGCATATTTGTGGAATTGGTCGCCCTGTGTTGCTGTTTCGGCGAGCTCGTTCTGTAGTAGAGCAGCCGCACGAAGTTCCTGATTAAGGATACGCCAAAATACGGAGTTGTCGGCATGATTGTCCGCGTTGGTATGTGCTTTAAGGTCTTTGAGTAGCTGAGACTGAGCAGCATCAGAAAACAGGCGTTGCGCAGCGGCATCCAATTGCTCGCGGGCACCCGGCAGTCCCGCCTCTGCCATTCGCTTTAAGCGCCGGGTCAGTTCCACCTGATAGCGCAGCAGGGTAGGAAAATCTGCTTTTGGGCCGGGCTCCTTCCATTTAACTTCACTTTCCGGCAGGGCGAAGAACACACCGCCGTCAACGCGCTGAATGGTTTGATTTTCCAAATCGTACACCCGGGCATCGCCGGTGACATTCTCAATGTCTTCTGGCCTGCCATAGACATGCAGTGTTTGGAAAGGCTCAGCGGTAGGGTTGCCCATTTGGTGAACCAGGGTGTGGCTTACGCCGACGACATCACCGGGCTCAAAGGGAAAGCGTGCCAAGGTTGAAATACGCCCTTCCTCAATTCGGAAGGTAGCATGCTCTGCGGGCCCGAAAACCTGCACGGCGCCCCATTCTGTATATCCATGGTCGTGGATGCCGGAAAAATCGCCAGGCTGCCAGCTCATAGCCATGATTTCAAAATGATCACCTTCGTAAATCAGTTTACGGCCGTAGCTGTCGGTAGCAGGATGGCCATAGTCGGCCCAGGGTGCTATATCTTCAGGTTGAACACCGGCTTCCAGGACGATCCTGCGCATATCCGCAGGTTTTAAGGCGCGTTTGGCTTCCAGTTGCCGGGCGATGTATTGTAAGGCTTTGGGGAGTGCTTCGATGGTCTTCGCTGGGGGGAGTGGATGGCTCACCGTTTTTTGCATAGCTTAAAAGTTTCGTTATTGACGCCTCAATATCTGAAATTCAGTATAAAGTTTTGGTGACTGTCGTCACAAATCAGTGAAAGCGAACAAATTTATACCAGATACCATTCCCTATCTGTTAAGTAGGTTTTAAATTTATGCAGAGTGTGACTGCCGTCACTGAATGGAGGTGGGCATCGTTGCATCTTTGCACTGTGATCGTCATAAAATACAACTGAACATGAGCAAGAAAATGTCTTTCAACGACTTGATCAACGGCGAAAAGCCAGTCCTTATTGATTTCTCAGCCGAGTGGTGCGGGCCTTGTAAGGCAATGGCGCCTATCTTGAAAGAGGTGGCAGGAGAAATTGATGGCAAAGCGTCCATCGTAAAAATAGATGTAGACCGCAACCGCGCGCTCGCTACTAAGATGCAAATTCAGGGCGTCCCTACATTCGTGCTGTTTAAAAACGGTGAAATCATGTGGCGGCAGTCGGGCATGCAGTCCGCGCATCAGCTGAAGCATGTGATCAATCAATTTGCCAATTAAAGACGCTGTTTGCCCGAGGTGTTGCCGTGCTGGCAAAATTGCGGCACCCTGACCGGAGCAATTAAGCTTTTTGATAATACCAACAAATAGAATAACTATGAATTTAGCGGTAAATGCTTCATCTCTCGTCCAGTTCATCAGCCAACCCTGGCACTGGGCGGTTTCCGGTACTGCCATAGCACTGGTGCTCGCTTTGATGACATGGATGGGACGCAGCTTTGGCGTTTCTACTACTTTTAAAGCCTTCTGCAGTGCTGCAGGTGCAGGAAAAGTGTCTGACTTTTTCAAAATGGATGTCAAAGAAGAAATGTGGCGGATCGCCTTCGTGATCGGTGGCCTGATCGGTGGCTATATTGCCACTCATTTCTTACAGAGTCCTGAGCCTGTCGCGATTAGCCCGGAAACAGTCGACTACCTGGCAACGATCGGGATCAATTACCCGGAGGCAGATGCCAAGGGTATTGGTTTTGTGCCGACTTCCCTGTTCAACTTTGAGAGCCTGAGTGGTATCCTCATGGCAGTGGGAGGGGGTTTTCTGGTTGGCTTTGGTGCCCGCTATGGCGATGGCTGTACTTCAGGGCATGCGATCTCAGGTCTGGCGCACTTTCAGTTGCCTTCACTCATTACGGTGATCGGCTTCTTTATCGGTGGGCTGGCAATGACCCATTTCATCTTCCCATTCCTGGTGGGATAATCATTTTTTAAGCAAAAAGTCGTAGAACACAACGATATGAAAAACTTATCATTCCTGACAGTGGGCGTCTTTTTTGGGATTGTAATGGCCAAATCAGAGGCTGTTTCCTGGTTCCGTATTCACGAGATGTTCCGCTTCGAGAGCTTCCATATGTATGGCATTATTGGTACCGCAGTGGTATTGGGTGCTGCCTCTATGTGGCTGATGAAGAAAACGAAAATGACCACCCTTCGGGGCACACTGGTCGGTTATAATCCTATGAATTTGAACATTAAGCGGCACTTGCTTGCCGGCACGATCTTTGGATTGGGCTGGGCGCTGGTAGGTTGCTGCCCCGGGCCTATGTATGTTTTGCTGGGCAGCGGCTACACCATTATGCTGCTGATACTAGCAGGCGCTACGCTGGGTACCTTTACCTACGGGCTGGTCATAAAGTACCTGCCGCACTAAAGATAATTTCAGTTGGGTGATTTATTGGGTTACGGATGGGCTGTGCTTATGGCTCATCCTCCATTAATTGGGCTCGCAAAGCAATTTGTGAGCCTAATTTTTTTGCTGCCGGTTCCGCCAGGCGCCAAAGAACAGCAAACCTGCTCCAACCAGACTGCTGACCAAACCTGCCCTCACAAAGGTGAGGCTGAGCGGCTCCTGCCCAAATTCACGCTCGATCTGCAAAATATCCTCAATGATCAACTGACTGAAGCATACGGCTGCAATGCCAAGGAGCAAGAGGAATAAGCCAAAGGCAAAAAAAACGGTATTGTTGCGCATGTATTTGATGAGTATCAGGCACCCTCCAAAGAAGCTTGAAGCCGGAAGCATTGCCACTTCAGCTGCTGAAGGACCAGCCAGCTGTCGCAGAAAGCGGTAAGCACAAGCTCAGGAGTACGGCCCATTTTTTCGTATGGGATTTCAGTGGCAGCATTGCCCTTCGTAGTTGATTTCAGTAGCTTGCCGGCACGATAGTAGAAATAATGTTTGAACTCGAATTGTTCATTCAGCGTGAAACAGAAAACATCAGTACCGGAAGTGCGGGTGAAGTCCTGCAGGGCTTCGTCCGTAGCATTTTTGCTTCCAGGCTCTGATTTCCGGATCAGCATAGGTTGTCCGTTATGTACGGTAGCGAGGAGGAAATGAGGTGTTGGCGACTTCGATAATTTCAGAAACCCTTCTTTGAGGGTCATTGTTTTTTCGGCAGGTTCGGCGTCTATGCGCACGTGGTCGAGAAACCCTTCAGCGTTGAGTACGATATTTTTACCGGCCAGGATCAACTCATAATGGTCAGTCATGTAGCTCCAAATGGTTTAGGATTGGGCAGGCCTGGAGGAGCCTGCCCAATCTGGGTCCGAAAATTAGCGGACAATCCAACCGTTTCCGAAACCATCCTGTGGCTGAATAAAGGCAAGTTCACCTTCCTGGTTTTCGGCCATCAGGACCATACCCTGAGATTCCACACCCCGTAGTTTGCGAGGGGCGAGATTAGCCACTAATACTACGGTTTGCCCGGGCAGATCCTCAGGTTTGAAAAACTTGGCGATACCGGAAACGACGGTCCGCTTTTCACTACCAATATCAACGGTAAGCTTCAGGAGCTTGTTCGCTTTTGGCATTTTCTCGGCTGCTACAATCGTTCCTGTACGTAAGTCCAGCTTAGTGAAGTCATCAAACTCGATATTGGGTTTGACCGGCTCGCGTTCCTGCGCCTGAGCGGCTGTTTCAATAGCTTCCAGTTTTTCCTTTTGCCGGTTCACGATTTGCAGGCGGCTGTCGTCTTTGCGGTCGTGGATTTTGGCAAAAAGCAGCTCCGGTTGTCCAATCTTGTGGCCCGCCGGGAGCAGAGGCTCTTTATTGGCCAGTTGCTCCAGCGCTTTTTGGAGGTCGCCGTTTTCCAATTCCGGTAAACCCGCCAGCCTGCGCAGTTTCGGGCTGGTAAACGGAATGAAGGGGGCGGTTAGCAGGCTGAGCAGGGCAACGACCTGCAGGCCTGTAAACATGATATCCCGTATGGCCGGGTCTTCCGGGTTTGCCTTGTAGAGGGCCCATGGTGCTGCATCTTGCAGGTAAGCATTGCCCCAGGCGGATAGTTCCATGACGCCCTGAGCTGCCGTGCGGAAGCTGAAGCGGTCCAGATCCTGTACGATACGGTCCACAATCTCAAGGGCAGGGGCCAGGATTGCCTGGGTATCGGTGTTTGGAGTAGGGACAGTTCCTTCAAAATACTTATTGGACAATACAATCACCCGGTTAACAAAGTTGCCAAGGTTGTCTGCCAGTTCTTTATCGTGAAAATCCACAAACTCGTCCCATTTGAAGTCGGCGTCCCGGTTTTCCGGCATATTGCGGGTCAGGGCGTAGCGCAGAGCATCCTCCTTATTAGGGAAGTCTTTAAACTCTTCCAGGTATTGGTGCTGTTCGAGTCCCCAGCCACGGGATTTGGAAAATTTCTCACCTTCGAAGTTGAGGAACTGATTGGCCGGCACATTGACCGGAAGGTTATAGTCTCCATAGGCTTTGAGCATGGCCGGGAAGACGATGCAGTGGAACACAATATTGTCCTTGCCGATGAAGTGGATCAGCTCGCTGTCTTCGCTTTTCCAGTAGTCTTCCCAGTTCTTACCATTTTGTTTGGCCCATTCGCGGGTAGCTGAGATATAGCCGATGGTGGCATCAAACCAAACGTAGAGTACTTTGCCTTCTGCATTTTCTACCGGTACAGGTATGCCCCAGTCAAGGTCGCGGGTGATAGCCCGGGGCTGCAGCCCGCCATCCAGCCAGCTCAGGCATTGCCCAACTACATGTCGTTTCCAGGCCTTGGGATCGTGGTGCGTTTTGCCATCCAGTACGCCTTTATCGATCCATTCCCGAAGCCAGTCTTCGTGTTTGTCGAGTTTGAAGTACCAGTGGGTGGTTTTGCGCAGAGTGGGTGCGTTTCCGCTAAGGGTGGATTTGGGGTCGATGAGCTCGGTAGGGGAGAGGTCGGACCCGCAGTTTTCGCATTGGTCACCGAAGGCAGCGCCGTGGCCGCACTTGGGGCAGGTACCTGTGATATACCGGTCAGCCAGGAACTGATCGTAGTCCTCATCGTAGTATTGTTCCTGCTCTCGCTCTTCAAATTCTCCGCCTTTATTATAAAGGGTGGTAAAAAAGTCCTGGGCGGTCTCGTGGTGTATGGGAGCGCTTGTTCGGTGATAGATGTCAAAGGAAATACCGAGTTGCTCAAAGGTCTGTTTGTTGAGCCCGTGGTATTTGTCGATAATAGCCTGAGGGGAGATGCCCTCTTTTTTGGCCCGGATGGTGATGGCAGCACCGTGCTCGTCGGAGCCACACACCCAGACTACATCTCTGCCAAGCAGGCGAAGGTAGCGGACATAAATGTCAGCGGGAAGGTATGCGCCTGCGAGGTGGCCAAGGTGTAGCGCACCGTTGGCGTAAGGTAATGCGGAAGTAACGATATATCTCTTGCTCATGCTTAGTCGGCTTTGTCGGCGAAGATAATATTTCTTTCACCGTTTATTAATGGCTAAAGCAAAAGCAGAGTTCCCGGAAAAGGCTACATAAAAGAGCAGGTGCTAATTTCCCAGCGGTTGCGCGGCAGAAAATTGGTCAGCTTTATAAGCAGGGCCTGACCTTCATAGAGCAGGACGTACTGGGCGGTTCGTATATCCTTGCCAATACTGCGCACACCGGTGCACCTCATTCCAAGAAAGGAGCCCAAAGGGATCGGGCTGCCGTTAATGGACTGCCGCAGCCGGTTGAGCACTTCTTCGGGGGTACGGCCGAAAGGGCTACGGTTCATCGTCAGGTGGGTGAGTTCTGTTTTCAGAGCTAAGGTGTTCATAGGTACTCTTTTTTGCAGATTAATCGGGTGACATCTTTAAATGTTACAGTAATGACATACGATGTATGCAGAGACGTTGGATCATTGAAGAGAATTTTTTTTCTTTGCGGCGCAATAAGATTTTTTGGATCGTCGTTTTTCTATTCCTCGGCGCCGGGATTGGGATTTAGCCAAAAAAATTTAACATTTGGCAGGCAACAATCCGAAAATTCCAGGCGTTACTAAGGCGAAACATGATTAAAACAGCGTAAATTCGCTGACAAGAATTATAACTGGGGTTTAGTTTTTTAGGAGTGTAGCGGCGTAATGCTGCTACACTTTCTTTTTTTTGTAATTTCCCGCCCGAATTACAGCCATATAAAACCATTTATGCAGCTGCTACCATTCAGGGCAACTTTCCCTAAACTTGAAAAAATACAGACTCCCGAACAATTCTTTGGGACTGTAAAGCAGGAGTATGATAAATACTTCGAGGAGGGCTTCTTTCACGAAATTGAAGAGCCTTCTATGTTTGTATACCAGATTACCAAGGGGGGCAGAAGCTTCACTGGTGTAATCTCGGGAGTGCACATGGCAGACTACCTGAATGACCGGGTCCGAAAGCATGAGGAGACCCTGGCCGAAAAGGAAGAAAAGCAGCTACAGTTGCTACTGCGCCGAAAAGCGGCAGTGAAGCCGGTATTACTGGCTCATCACCCGGTACCCCTCATCAGGAACTGGCTGGAGCAATACAAGCAGGACCACGTACCGCTTATGCAGTTCAAGCTCAGCAGGGATAAAGAGCACCACAAAATATGGCGTGTTTCAGCTCCCGATCAGTTATCCAGCTTACAGGGCCTCTTTCGGGATCACGTCCCGGTTACCTATATCGCTGATGGGCACCATCGCACTTCCACAGCATTAAGGCTGTTTGATCAGACGGGGGGCGACAAAGAAGACTACGCCAGTCTTTTTGCGGCATTCTTTCCCATTCATGATATTCAGATACAGGATTTCAACCGGGTAGTCAACAGCCTTAACGGGCACTCCCCTGCGCAATTTATAGCACGGTTATCCCAGGTTTTTGAAATTGAGCCACTTGTACAGGCTGCCAAGCCCAGCTGTAAATTTGAACTGACGATGTGCCTGCGCGGAGAATGGTACCGGTTGCGTTGGAAAGAGCGGATTATGCTGGAGTATGCGAGCCAGCCGGTAGTGCTTGATGCCATGCTGCTGAATCATAAAGTGATGAGCAAGCTACTGGGTATTGAGGATGTGCGTAACGACCAACGGGTTAAATACATTGAGGGGCCTAAAGGAATACAAGGCGTGATTAAACAAGCTGAAAAAGAGCCCGACAGTGTGGCTTTCTGCCTGTATCCGGTACAAATGGAAGAAGTGATTAAGGTGGCGGATATAGGACAGGTACTGCCACCCAAGTCAACCTGGTTCGAGCCCCGAATGAAAAATGGTCTGCTGGTCAAGCGGATCGGAAAACAGGTCGGTGCAGAAGTAAAAGGATAATAGATTGAAAAAAGTAATGCAATGCGAAAGCTAACTGCGGATTATATTTTCCCTGTGGTGGGAACTCCTGTCAAACAAGGTGTTGTGGTCCTTGACGACCAAGGTATCGTTCAGTCTGTTGATGCCCGCGAGGCACATGACCCGGTCACGCTTGAGGTGCACCGTGGCGTTATTGTGCCGGGCTTCGTTAATACCCACTGCCATCTGGAACTTTCCCATATGAAAGACCGCGTGGATACAGGGACGGGTTTGTTGCCTTTTCTGCAGCAGGTGGTCAAGTTCCGGGATATTCCCATGGAGGAGATACTCGACGCTATCGACCGGGCCGATAAGGAAATGCAAGAGGAAGGCATAGTTGCTGTAGGCGATATCTCCAATAAGACTGATACTGCGGCCCGCAAAGCTGAAAGCCCGATCCGGTATTATACTTTCGTTGAGATGTTCGACTTCCTGCAGGATACCATGGCCGGGCAAACTTTTGATAACTATAAAGAAGTCTACGACAGCCAGGCATCGGGCAATGGCAACAAGAAATCGGCCGTGCCTCATGCGCCCTATACCGTCTCTCCGACGCTTTTCGGAAAAATCAATGCCCTTAATAGCCCGGATACAGACAGCACTGTTAGCATACACAATCAGGAAACGGTGCACGAGAACCGGTTTTTCCTCTCTAAAAAAGGCGGTTTCGTGGATTTTTACAATGCCTTTGGCTTTTCAGTCGAGCAGTTGAAGCCTACCGGTCAGCCATCCATCTACTACGCGATGCAGCATATGAACCCCGCTTGCCGTACCCTTTTTGTACATAATACCATGACTACGGCAGAGGATATTCAGGCTGCACAAGCCTGGAGCGATAGGGTCTACTGGGCCACTTGCGCCAATGCCAATCTTTACATCGAGAACCGCCTGCCTAACTACAAAGCCTTCCTGGACAACGGTGCGCGCATGACTATTGGTACGGATAGCCTAACCTCTAACTGGCAGCTATCGGTTCTGGAGGAAATGAAGACCATTGCTAAATATCAATCCTATGTGCCCTTCGAGACCCTGCTGCAGTGGGCAACGCTCAACGGTGCAGAAGCATTGGGGTACGAAGCAGAACTGGGCAGCATCGAGCCGGGAAAAGCACCCGGGCTCAACTTGCTGAGTATGGATGAAAGCCTGAAGCTACAGGATTCCACTCAGGTTCAGCGGTTGGCCTGATCTGCCCCGGCTTGACTGAGTAGCTGCGGGTGGTCTTGTCTTTCAGAGCCTTCCGGCAGTTTTGATTGTAAAAACTCAAAAGCTACTTCCTGTAAGTTTTCCAACTGGCAATCACTGCACGAGATTTTAAAATGGATACGCTCTGCCAGCAGCGTCTGTGCAGCGATGCCCTCCTGTTCAGGAAAATCATCTGTTGACGGTAAAGGCCCAAAGTTGTAGGCGGTGAGTGGGCAGGGCGCGAGCGGCAGGTCCATCAGCTCAAGGACCCTGATCAGGGGCGCATTCTTAACGAAGATCGTTTGGGGCCCAATGGCCAGTGCTGAAGCCTGTTGCTCAAGGGCTAAACCAACCTGAATGTTCATCAGCCCGTACGCTGTATTGAGCTGGTGTGTGCCAAATAAGTCGGTAGACGTTGCGCTTAATCCGGGCTGCGCCATAGGGCATGCCGAAAGCAAGGCAATACTGATTGCCTTCACAATTGTTAGGGTGTACATGGTTTTTTTAGGGTTGTTTTCTACTTATATGTCGCGCAAATCGTCAAATTCCATAACCGGTCAGGGAAAAAAGTTGAATTTTAACATTTGGAGCGTGCCGGAAGGCCAACTTCTGTGCAGATATGCGAGCCAGTCCACCAAGTTCTCAGATTAACCCGTATCTTTGTGGGCTGTAAAAATTTGAATACAAAGCAATGAGTAATAATATTGTAGCGGTTGTCGGCCGGCCCAACGTAGGTAAATCGACGCTATACAACCGGTTGATCGGAGAGCGGCAGGCCATTATTGATGATATCAGTGGCGTCACGCGCGATCGGCAATACGGCACCAGCTACTGGAATGGGAAAACCTTCACGGTGGTCGATACCGGCGGTTTCGTAAAGCATTCTGAAGATATTTTTGAGGCAGCTATCCGCTCTCAGGTACAGATCGCTATCGAGGAAGCGAAGGTGATTATCTTCATGGTTGATGTGACCACGGGCATTACAGACCTCGACGAAGAGGTAGCGAGTATGCTTCGCCGTACCGACAAGCCAGTCTATCTCGCTGTGAATAAGGTAGACAACCACAACCGCATGATGGAAGCAAATGAATTCTGGAGCCTGGGCTTCGAGAATACCTACTTCCTGTCCTCGCTTACGGGTAGTGGCTCTGGTGACCTGCTGGATTCGGTAGTGGAGCATATTGAAGAAAAGGAAGAGGAGCCAAGTCAGCTGCCGCGCTTTGCCATCGTGGGCCAGCCTAATGTCGGGAAGTCTTCTCTGACAAATGCGCTATTGGGGGAAGATCGTAATATCGTTACTGATATTGCGGGGACCACCCGTGATTCTATCCATTCCAAATACTCCAAATTTGATAAGGAGTTTCTGCTTATTGATACAGCAGGAATACGTAAAAAGTCAAGGGTACACGAAGACCTTGAGTTTTATTCTGTCATGCGCGCCATTAAAGCCATTGAGGAGGCCGATGTGTGCCTGCTGATGATCGATGCACAAACGGGTATGGAGACGCAGGATATGAGTATTTTCCGCCTGGCACAGCGCCGCAATAAAGGTATTGTCATCCTGGTGAATAAGTGGGACCTGGTAGAAAAGGAAACCAATACTGCCCGCGACTATGAGAAAGAGCTACGCAGCCGGATCGCGCCATTTTCCGATGTGCCTGTTCTTTTTATTTCTGTTTCGGATAAGCAGCGGATTTTCCAGGCTGTGGAGGCGGGGCTGGAGGTTTATGAAAACCGTAGCCGGAAAATCAAAACCTCCACACTCAATGAAGTTATGCTGGAGGCCATTGAGCGCTATCCGCCACCTTCTCACCGTGGGCGTTTTGTCAAAATCAAGTACGTCACTCAGTTGCCTACCTACTATCCGGCATTTGCCTTTTTCTGCAACAACCCTAAACATGTGAAAGATAACTACCGGCACTATCTGGAGAATCAGCTTCGCAAGCAGTTTAATTTCTCCGGCGTGCCTATTGGTGTGTTTTTCCGTAAAAAATAGTGATTTACCGCTGTGCTTTGGGAAAACCCGCAGTCAGCAGCTATATTGCAGGCGTAAAGTCAAACTAATATGCCATTTCTGGATACGCCCATCGAGGGGTTGAAAATATTTGAGCCTCAGGTTTGGAAAGATGACCGGGGTTATTTTTACGAAGCTTTTAACCAGCAAAGGTTCGAGGAAGCAGGTATTACTGTGCCCTTCGTGCAGGACAATCAGGCACGCTCTACCCGAGGTGTACTGCGGGGTTTGCACTATCAGGTCGGTGATATGGCTCAGGCCAAGCTGGTCCGTGTACTCGAAGGGGAAGTCCTGGACATGGTGGTGGATATCCGCCCCGGGTCAGCAACCTATGGCAAGTGGTTCAGCCTTCGGCTAAGTGCTGAAAACAAAAGGCAGCTTTTCGTACCTCGTGGCTTCGCACATGGCTATCTTGTACTCAGCCCTACGGCTGAATTCTTCTATAAATGCGATAATTTCTACTCTAAAGCGCACGAAGGTGGTATCCTTTTTAATGATGCCGAACTGGGTATTGACTGGGAGTTTGACCTCAACGAGGTAATCCTGTCTGAAAAGGATAAAGTACAGCCTGAATTCGGGGAGCACCGTCCGGTTTGGTAGACCCGTATCAGTCGATCTTTTTCAATTGCTGCGGAGGGTTCCACCGCAGAGTTAGCCTTGAAACAATTACGATGGCCAGTAACCCTGATAACATCGCCGTAGTTCGGAAAGGAAATAGCGACACCCCATCTTCAACCATTGGATAAGGGAGCAGTAAAGGTATACCAAGGGTGGCATCTCCACCTCCAAATCTCAGAAAAGCTGCAACCAATAATCCGGCAATAGCCCCGGTTGAATTGGCTTTGGGGTCGAATAATGCGCACACCAGGGCCGGAAACAGCAGGCAGTACACAAAGTCACTGCATAGGAACCACAACTCATAGACACTCTGAATATTCAAAGCAATCAGGGTAGCTGCTATGCCAATGATCCAAATCATGCGCTGCACGACCTTGCCCAGTCTGCCCGGGGAGGCTTTGGGCTGAAGCAAAGGCCGGAAAATATTCCAACTTGCCATAGAGGACGCCGAAAGAATGGACGAATCAGCCGAGGACATGACGGCCGCTGCGATGGCACCCAGCCCAATAATGCCTACCCACGATGGTGTAAGATAACGGACTACCCACGGTAAAGTAGAGGCAGCGTCCGGAGGGGAGGGTAAACCCAGTGCCGTCCAGTCGGCGGCATGGGCAGCAATACCAATCATTACAGCCGGCACTGCAGCCAGGAGGCAAACCACTCCCGCAATCAGGGACAACCGGACAGCAGTATCTGCATCTTTAGAAGAGAGGACCCTTTGAAAGTATACCTGCCAGGGTATTCCGCCAAAAATGAGCAGCAACGCGTAATCCCACCAATTCCAGTAATAAACACCAAGTGCTTCCCGACTAGGCAGCAGGCTTGCAGCCGCACCGTAAGCTTGCTGATAATTGGCCCATGCGGTTGTCCAGCCGCCAGTTTGGGCCAGCGCATAGGGCGTGACCAGCCATAAACCACCGAAGAGGAGAAGCAGCTGTACCACATCGGTTAGCGCAACAGCCCACAGCCCCCCAAGGGCAGTATAAGCGATGGTAATTACTGCCGAAACCATAATAGCTGTAGGGGTGTCCAGCCCTGCAATGGCCCCGAAGGTCGTACCCAACGCGGTCAGAATAGCAGCAGTCCAAAAAAGCTCTCCGGATAAGGCAGGCAAAAACAGCAGGGCTGTGGTACGCTTGCCAAACCGCTGTTCCAGCGGGTCCAGTAAGGTGTGAAAACGGTAGGACCGCATCCGGCGGGCAAAAAAGAGGCCACCTATAACCAGGCTTAGCGCATAACCCCATGGAGCCTGCACCCATACGAGCCCTGCACTTGATGTATACTCAGCAGTACCGTTGATGTAGCCGCCGCCAACCCAGGTGGCACTCATAGTGAAAATAGCCAGGAAAAGTGGCAACTGACGGCCAGCGAGCATCAGGCTTTCACTATCGTTGTTTTGCCTCAGGCTGGCAGCATAGGCACCTATGCCAAAGATGAGTGCATAAAAAAGCATCATTGCAAGGTAGGCGGGCCAGCTCAGCGGCTGATCGGTAAAAAAGTGCAGGTAGGCTCCACCCAGTCCCAGGAGTAGTAACAGCAGGAATGGGGGGCGGAGTAAACGCCAGGTTTGTAAGGGCATAGACTGGTTATTCTGAAATGCCGAAAATTACTCATATTTTAGCGCTACAGCAAGATCAATCTATGGGGAAACCGTACACCACTGGTCAGCGGGCTCAGGCTTGGGCCGTCCACCTCTTTACCGCAAGTGGCATTATCACTGTGTTCATGGCAATGGTGGAGGGCACGCAGCACAACTACACCAACGCTATGTGGTGGCTACTGGCTGCTCAGGTCATTGATGGAGTGGATGGTACGCTGGCCCGGTACTTCAAAGTCACGGAAGTGTTGCCGGAAATGAGTGGCAAGAGCATAGATTTTGTCATCGACTTTGCCGGGTACGCCATTATCCCGGCATTCCTCATCTATCAGGCGGGAATTATTGCTGCCCCGTATGATTTGTGGGCCGCATTTCTCATTTTGGTCACTTCGGCCATTTATTATGGTAAATCAGGTATGATTTCGGAGGATTACTACTTCATTGGCTTTCCGGTGATGTGGAATATGGTGGCTTTTTACCTGCTCTTCGTATTTGAATGGGAAAGTGCCATTAACCTTTTGTTTATAATAATGCTGGCCGTGCTGCAGTTTGTACCGGTGAAGTTTGCTTACCCAAGCCGGACAGAACGCTGGCGGGCAGGCAATTTGACAGCCACGGTGGTTTTTATCGTTTCTATGACAGGGCTGCTGTGGTATCAGCCCCGGGAGGTGCCGGTTTTTTGGTGGGGCAGTGTGTTGTCTCTGCTTTATTTCGGCATTTTTGCTGTAGTAGCTACTTTTTGGTTTGAGCGCCGATAATAATTGGGGGCAAATGGGCTTAGAGGCGCAGTTCCTAAACCCAGAACCGGAATACGACGTTACAAATTCGGCATTTATGCGTCTTAAGGGCAAATAAATGTTGAAGTCGATACCATTGTATATATTTTTAAACTAACAAAACGTGTTTGTTATCGTGAAAAGAACAATCATTTTAACGGGTGTTTTTGCAATTTTTGGACTGTTTGCCAATACGCTCAACGCACAGGAAGAAGAACAAACGGCTTCGGCTGCCAGCCTCTACAACGATGGCCTGGCCAAGCTCAAAGCGAAAGAGTATGATGCAGCGTTCGAGCTTATGGGCCAGGCGCTGGAGGCAGCAGATTCTTCCTCAGAGACCGATATCAAGGTCATGCAACTGGCCAAGAAAAATGGGGCCATTGCAGCTTACTACGTGGGCAATAGTGCACGTAAAGCCGATGACCACGAAAAGGCGCTCGAAGCTTATCAGCAGGGCGTAGACTATAACCCTGGCTTCTATGCTAATTATATTGGCAAGGCACAGGCGCTTGAAGGTATGGAGATGATGGCGAAGGCTGTTGGTGCTTACCAAACTGCTGGCGCGGCTTGCGAAAAGGCAGGCAAAGCGGACAAGGCTGAGCAAATGATCAGTAAAGCCGAGAACATGGTTGCTGTGGCCTGGGGCGACAAGGACTGGGCTTTGGTCAAGGATATGGCTGCTGCTTATCTCGAAGGTGGCGAGAGTGCAGATGTCCACTACTACCTTAGCGATGCACTGCTAAGCGATGGTAGCAAGGATGATGCGCTCATGCATGCCGAAAAAGCGATTGAGCTGGCAGTTGATGGCGCAGATAAGTACCTGATGCAGAAGGCCGAAATCCTGAAGTCTAAAGGTGATACAGCTGGCGCTATTGAAGCCTATAAGATGATCACAGACAGTAAGTACGTTGAACGCGCCAAGTACGAAATCGGACAGCTGGGCGGCTAATTCAAATTTGCCTGCTGAAAAAAAGCCCCGGACTGCCTGATTGGCGGTTCCGGGGCTTCTGTTTTTAGCTTATATCTTATGGTCAACGGTTGTTCGTAATCAGCTCAATGTAGCCTTTAAGGATTTCAGGGCCGGGCTGAATGCCGGTAACTCGTTGTTCAAAGTAGCGGCAATTGTAGAAGTAGGTCCCGTCCTCAAGTGCCTGTCCTTGCAAGTTGGTGCCGTCCCAGTTGAGATCAGGGTCATTGGTGGTGAATACGACTTGCCCCCAGCGGTTGAACACGGTGAATTCCACGCGGTCAATGAAGCAGTAGGGGTAAGGGCGGAAGATGTCATTTTGGCCGTCCCCGTTGGGCGTAAAGGCGTTCGGGAGCTGGTAGAACGGGCAGTTGTCGACGCAAATGATATTGCTGAATTCACTTTCGTTGGCAAAGGTGTCCACCGCAGTGACGGCGTAGCAGCCTGCAATGCCTATTTCTGGTTTATGGTCATAAACGGTGAGCCTGGAATCGTCAATGGAAGCGATAAACTCAAAGTCACTGCCTTCGAATGGGGCATAGTAAATCCGGTAGCCAACCACATCGTCGGTTTCCTCGCAAATATCCATCGGGTTGACCCAATCCAGCGTATTGGCAAGGGCTTCTTCATCCGAACAGTCGGTTTGGGTATCACAGCCATTTGTCACCTCGAGGGTAGGAGGGCAGGGCGCGATATTATCGATGGGAATACTGCAATTCCGTTGGGAGTTGTTCAGCAGTGGCCCTGGGATGCCCTCTATGCCATAGGTGCCGGCCGAGCGGACGTAGTAGCAGTATTCGGTGCCGTTGATGAGGCCTTCGTCCCGGTAAGGGGGCTCTGTTACGGTGGTCAGGGAATCGTAGCTCCCGCTGTCGTTTTCTCTGAAAATCGTGTATTCAAAGTTGTTCCATGGCACATTTTCTGACCAGGAAAGGATGTTGGTGTTGTCCGTTGGCTCAATGCTCAGGAATACGGAAGATGCGGGGTTGGTCAGGCCAAGCGGCTCACTCTCGTTATTCACGTAGAAAGCAACGATATAGCTGTAAGATTGCTCAGCGGTATTTAGACCAGTATCCACAAAGCAAGTGTCATTAGCCCCGGCAAAAGTCGGACTGCTGAAAATGATCCCGATCGGCTGGAAGGCATCCTCAGGAGGGTTTTGGCCCTCAGCACGTAGTACTTCGTAGACGTACGGGCCTGGGTTGAGCAAGGTGTCCAAATCCTCCGCTACCGGTTTAGACCAACAGACCTCCATTTCTCCGCCACCGGTATCGGTCGTGAGCACGCTCACATTGGTAATCAATGGGATATCCCGGTTAAGCTGCACACAGATAGAATCCGAGGCGAGGCTTTCCACCGGGTTATAGGTGGTACTGCCGGTCGGAGTGGTAAGTGCGAACTCGGCCAGGATGCGGTAGCAATAGGTCCGGCCCCGCTCCACATCAGTATCGGTATAGACATACCTGCCGTCTTCCATGTCCATGATGGGCACATTGAAAAGCTTGGTATACCCGCTGCCGTCTAGTCCGGGGGTGCAGGTATCGCGCACGAAGTTGGCATTGCCTTCCCGCCTCCATACGGTGAAGCCGCGGAAGTAATTATTTTCGGTATCCTCGCAAGCGTAAGGCATTTGCCAGGAGACATTGACTTCATTAGACTGCGGCTCGGCTTGCACATCCTCGGGAGGCGGCCCCACTACTTTTATACGCACGGTTTTGAGGGTAGCCAGTCCCGTGGTGTCGCCAAAGCCATTATCGGTCGCTTTGAAGACGACCTGGTAGAATTGGGCACTGATGGCTTCGCAAGGGACATCCCAGCGGAAAGTCTTGACAACGGGGTCTTCTTCAAAAGTTTCGGTATTGGGCGTGAAGGTCGCCGGGCCGTAGGTGACCTCGAAAGGGCCGCCAAGCGCGGTCAGGCGGACCAGCTGTTCGTCTTCGGAGAGCGGTGCGGTAGCCCGCACATCAAACTCCAGCACATTGCCGGCGATGACGCAGACTTCATCGAAGGGGACCTCCACGACAGGAGGGAGGTTTTCGCATTCTTCTACCAGTATCTGCATATCCCGGACAATGGATCCGATCTGCTGCCCATTGCGGTATTCGCGGATGAGAATGGCGATGTTGTACTCGCCTGCCCGCTGTGGGGCATCCCAAACGATATCACCCGTAAACCGGTCAATGGTAATTTGATTGTTGGGCCCCGGGTTGATCGCGGTAACCTCCTGATAATTGGGTACCGGGAGGTTCACATCCTGCATGGGGGTTATAAACTCATAGGTCAGGCTATCATTGTCGGCATCGAAGGCATTAGGGTTGTGGGTGAATACCCGGCCTACGCAGCCGATATCAATCGGGGGCTGCAGGAGTATGGGGGAGTTGTTGCAGCCCTGTACCTGAGGATTGAGAAAGGTGTATTCTGTTTGTATGTGAAAACGGACCTGATCGGAATTGGGAAAGTTGACATTCAGGATGCCCCCGTTCCGGTTGGGGTCGGTCATGGAGATGGTGTAGGTTGTCCTTGCCGGATAAGTATGAGTGGCAATATAAAAGTTGCGCTTGGTATCATTTTCCAAAATGACTCCTTGCGGTGGGCTGCCGGGGCCATTGGAGCGTGCCACCCGCTCGCAGGTGCCATCTCCCCAACAGATAGTGAGTGTGTCCCGGTCGGCAGGAATACTGCTAGCCTTGGTGTAAGTGATCACAGTAGCGCGGACCGTCAGCCCGTTTGGGCCTGTGCAATCACCATCCACAAGTTCTACTCTGATTTCACCAGCCCGGTTGTGGGTGGCAAGCAGGGTGGAAGCCCCTGCCGTTAGAAACAGCAGGAAAAGCAGAAAGCGGAGTGTATAGGATCGGTAAGACATAGGCGTAGGTATTTGTACAGTTTTCTGATAAGGCGGCCCTGGCGTTAGGCGCTCACACTCATAGTCATTGTCAATTTACTGATTTACAAACTTTAAAACGGCCATTGAGAGGAAATAGTTTGTAAACTGTACGGCCTATGTGCTAATATTTCAAGGGAAAGGAGGCAGGTGATGAAATAAAAAAGTAACGCCCCAAAACGGAGCGTTACCTAAGAATAATACTACTTAAACCTGTCGAAAAAACTTAGTTGATCGGAGCGTTCAGGAAATCGATATACTCCTGGCACGCCTGATCAGGTACGTTGATATTAGTGTAGTTGAAGAAAACAGTTTCTTCTATGCCGTCGTTGTCCGTATCTACGTAGTCCACGTCAATGGTTTCCATAAAGGGCATTCCCGGACCGTAGTTGTATACAGAACTTTCGATGATTACAGTTGAGTCTGCGGTTGGCACCTGAAGGTTAAACACACAGCGTTCGAGTGTCCGGTAGGAAATTCGGAAATCATAGTACTCTCCTTTTTCAAGCGCCATCGTGGAGCCCTCACCTTCATCCAGCCATCCTAGCGGGTTCCAAGCTGTATTGCCGGAAGGACGGAATTGAATAGGTAAGGTCGGCCGAACAACCAGGTTACTGAACGTGGAGCTGCAAGTGCCTGCAACATCTACAAAGAAGGTAGTACCTAACCCCACAGGAGGAGCTAGCACATCATCCAGGTTGATCGTCAGCTGATCGCCACAGGGAGCGAATAAGGGAGAAGTGTACAATGGTGTAGCATCTCCTTCAAATTGGTATATTTCAAACTGCACGACTGCTGGTGCATTCTGGAAGTTTGCTGGCACGATGAGGGTGATGACTTCACCATCGTAAAAGCGGGTGTTGTTAAATGTGCCTACCACGTTGCCGTTAACGGTATTGATTACTTCTACGTAGTAAAATGTTTGAGGACCATTTTGTGGCTGATTGACGTTTTCAATCAGGAACCGGGTTGGTGGGTTACAGTAGAAACGGCCACCAAAGAACCAGGTGGATAAGTGGGTCTGCTCAAACTCAGCGATGAGCTTGCCACCATTTTCACTGATTACGGAAGCCCGGCCTTCTTCCTGCCAGTCACCGATGCTTTCGTTGAAACTCCAGGCTTCCAGTTCATCACCTGTTTTTATAGGGGCTCCGGTTTCAGGGTGAGGTGTGCCGGAAGGTATTTCGACCTGCACTTTAACCGGCTTGTCAAACTGCTTAACTTCTCCTTCTGCGCCGTACATATCAATGGAGTAGACCGCAACCGGGGCAAAGTTAAGCTGGCCTAAGCTTTCGCCGTTTTTAGCACGTGCGTTATTGGCAAACAAGCTGGCAGGCGCCACTTTATTGGTGATCCGGTTCGTGTAATCATAGCTCACAACGTATGCATCGACATTACCGGAAATGGTCTTGCCGTTGCTGTCCATCATGCGGGTGTTGGGCGCAACCTCAATGCTGACCCGCTGTTTGTTATTGGCAGAAGGCGTGCGGGCGCTATACCGTTCAGTTGTGCCGTTGCTGCCCTGCTGAATGGATACCGTTTCCTGGTTCAACCCATCGAGGTTTGCACCGATCGGTAACATCCGAATGTTGTGCATTCTTCGGTCCGTATTATTAGTCAGCCGGAAAGTGCGGAACAAAGGCATATACCCTTCGGCCTCAAACTTAAGCGTAAATTCGAGCGGGTCTTCTTCGTCGAATTCAACAATTCTGCGGACAGCCAGCGACAGGAATGCAGCTTTCTTATCCACATCAGAGTAGCTAAGAGTGAGTTCGCGCTCGCCCAGTACGGTGAAAATCTGGTCCTTGTCAGCACCATAAGCTGTTACGCTTATGTCTTTAGGGACTTCAGCGCCATCGTAGTTGAGCACCTGAATGGTGATTGGGTTGATGAGCAGGTCGGTTTGTACATTGACAAACGTCCCTTCAAGCAAATCTTCCGGCTTGGTACAAGAGAAGGCAACCCATGCCATGATGGCAAATAAGGTATACATTCTCAAATTTTGTAGATGTAATCTTTTCATGATTAATTAAGGATTATCTTTAGGATCAATGGAATAGCCAAAACGTAAATTAAAGACTGGAAACCAGCGGTAGCCAGACATATTATTAGTCAGGATTTCAGCATTGTGTTCGTTGTTGCGGATTAGTGCTGTCCCGTTAATGAAAACTTCAGGGGCGCCTTTATAAAAGGTACCCATATCAAGGCTTACGGTCAGGCGGCGGGCAGGGTGTACCAGACGCCCCAGCGCAATACCAAAATAAGGGTTGAACCTAAGGTTGTAACGCAAGCCTCCGTATACATAGCCCAATTCGTCAGGCTCGAAATAAATGTCGTTGATTTTCAGAGGGTCTCTTAGTTTGATGGAGCCGCTAAAATCATTCATTAGAAATAGCCCCAGACCAGTCACCAACCGCAAATTGAGTTTGGAAGCAATAAGATGATCAACCAGTAGGCTTAAAGAAGAATTCCTGACGTTAAGGTTGATGGAGGCATATTGCTCGTAACGATTGAAGTTTGTTTCCCAGTCTCTGACATTAAAGTCCATGTAGCTAAAACAGCTTCGCAGCCAGGTCTTTCTGCCAATTGGGCGAGCGTAGTCAATACCTATCAGAGCAGTAGAACCCGTGAAAATACCCAGTGAATGCCTGCCGGTATCCAGGGGGCGTAGTGCTTCAGATTGCGCATACCCCTCTGCCGCCGCTGTAAGGCACAGCAGCAAGATCATTGGTTTAATGAGGGATAATACTCTAATCATGGGGCAAATTATTTCTAATACGCTAAGTAACCGAATCAACGGATACGTATTCGTTTGTGGCTTTAGTTTTAATTGGTAGAGTTGGAATTGTCTGGTAAAACGCCCAACATAACCCTTAGCCTCTTTTATAGCTCCTGAACAGGCAAAAGGCTGACATTCAGGTATCCCTGCCTGCCGCTTTCTTTTTTGGTTTTGTTCCTGGCTTTTTAGCCTGAGTGTTTGCTTAACGTAGAAGATGCGAATTGCCTAAGTGAAATCAAGGATTTCGCAGACTTTTTGAAACGCTTATCCCAGTGTGGATAAGCGGATTTATAATCGGTGGATGGGATTACCTTTGGCTTTAAGCTTAGGCGATTATGTGGTATGTATTATAGCTTCCGGTACATCAAACGAATCATAAAACTTTAAGTTTGTACTGTCAATTTCGTTTGTGTGCCTGCTAAGTTTACGTCAAAGCTACAAAAAAGGTTACAATAACAAAAAGAGAATTTGTTTAATCAGATAAAATCATTTGGGGAGCTGCCTCCTTTTTGAAGCTAAACAATGTTGTGCCTTAGGTCATTAGATTCTTGGGATTCTCGATTAGGACGCTTAAAATTGCAGTTGCGGAAGAAAAAAAGAGGATATGTTATCAAAGCGGATTACCGTTTTTGGGATGCTGTTAGGTATAGTCAGCCTGTTCATGTCGGTGGACATTATGGTCGCTGAAGGCGGGAGTATGGTGGTGCGTTCAGTTGAAAGACGAGCTGCTGTAACGAATGAGCCATTCCGGTCTTTCCTCAGCGGGTATGAAAAGGCACTGAGGCAGCAGTTGGAACAGGAAGGCGTACCCGGGGCTGCATGGGCCATCGTTAAAGATGGTGTTGTGGCAGCCATAGGGACCTACGGGGTTAAATCCTCAGAAGCGGACGATGCTGTAACGCCCGGCACGCTGTTCAGAATCGCCTCTCTGTCAAAAGGAGTAACCGGCGTGATCGCCGGGCAGTTAGTGGACGCGGGGCTGATAGACTGGTCTTCACCTTTTTGCGCTTATGCTCCCCGGCAGGCAGGCCATGCAGTTGAAGGGCTGGAAACACTGGAGTTGCAGCACTTTCTAACCCACACCACCGGACTGCCAAGGCATACTTATTCCAACTTGTTGAATATGGGGCGGCCTTATTCCAATATTTTAAGCCTTCTCCCATTGGTGAAGCCGGTACACCCTCCCGGCAGCTTTCACAATTATCAGAATGTGCTCTTTAACCTTGGGGCCGATATGCTCCGGGAATCCACGGGGCAAACCTTTGGTGCACTGGCGGAGGAATGGCTGTTCAGCCCGTTAGGCATGTACAGGGCTTCTGTGGGGTATGCTGCTTTTGTTGAGGACAGGGACAAAGCGATGCCCCACCGGCGGCTGGCTGAAGGGTACGCGACAGCGGCGGTAGAGCCTAACTTTTATGAAGTGCCCGGGGCGGCGGGAGTCAATGCTAGTATTATTGACATGGCAAAATGGTTGGTTGCCGTTAGTGGGCATCGCCCGGGTGTGCTGCCGGAACGGGTGTTGTCTGACGTGCTTTGCCCGGCAATCCCTATCCCGGCTGCCCGTATTATGCACCGCAACTGGACCGGGCTACAAGCCGGCTATTACGCAATGGGCTGGCGTGTTTTTGAAATTGATGATCAGTGGATCGTTGGCCATAGCGGTTACGTCAATGGCTTCCGTGCAGAAATTGCTTTCCTTCCAGAGGAGGATATAGGCATAGTAATACTCACCAACGCACCTAACCAAACGGTAGGAAATGCAGTCCCTTTCTTTTTTGACTTGTACAAAGAGCAAATTGCAGAACCGTGATGCCATCTGAAACAGCAACAGTCGGTGTGGTGCTCGCTGCCGGGGCTTCTTCCCGTATGGGGAAAGCCAAGCAATTGCTGGAACTCAATGGCCAGCCGTTGGTAGAACGGGTGAGCCGTCTGGCGCTTGAGGCTGGCTTCGGAGCGGTTGTCGTGGTGACCGGAGCCCGGCGGGTGGCTGTTGAAAGAGCGCTCCCTGATTTTGTGCATACAGTTTACAATCCCGATTGGGCTTCAGGGATGGGCAGTTCGGTTCATGCCGGCCTGTCTGCCGCCATTAGTCTTTTCCCGGAGCTTCAATATTCAGGCTTTTTGCTCACAGACCAACCTTATCTTACATCGGGCTTACTCCGGGATATGCTAAGCCAGTTACAGCAGAGTAGTGCACCGGGTGTCGCTGCCTGTTACAATGGAGGATTAGGAGTGCCTGCTGTCTTTCGTGCTACGCTTTTTTCGGACCTTTTGGCGCTTAATGGACAAAAAGGGGCCAAATCTGTCTTGCACAAATACCACGATACCCTGCTCTCTGTGCCGTTTCCTGAGGGTGCACTTGACCTGGACCTCCCCGAAGACTGGGAGCGGTTCATCAGGCAAGAATAGCCTAGCCTGTTTAAATGTTGATTTGGTTTAGGCTGACAGGCGGGAATTCATATCTTGCGCCCCTGTTTGTCCCGAAATTATATTTTGATCTAGGGTTTTCTGCTTGAATATTTTAGAACTTTTGCGGGTGTTTTGGGTTTCGTCGGCGAGCAGCAGCTGTTTGTCGGATAAGAGAAGCGCCTGGGCATAAATTTTAAAAAACTCAGGAAACTTTTAAACTCCTGCTGGTTTCCTATGTTTTTTGCTTGTAATTTTGCCACGGGCTACAAAACAAGCGTGCAATTGAAACAAGACATTATTAAGGCTTCATTTGATTTGTTCATGCGCTACGGCATAAAAAGCGTGACGATGGATGATATTGCCCGCGAACTGGGGATCTCCAAAAAAACGCTTTATCAGTACGTGAGCAATAAAGCGGAGCTGATAGAGCAGATATTTCATGCACATATAAGCGAGGAGAAATGCATGACGGAGGAAATCCGTTCCACCTCTTCAGATGCACTGGAAGAGATGCTGAGGATTGGCCGGTACGTAGTGGAGAAGCTTCGGTCGATGTCACCGACTACAGTTTACGACCTGCGGAAATACTATGGTACGATTTGGAAGAGAATGGAGTCGCAGATGAAGCAGCATGTATACGGCGTGATTAGTGACAATATTGAGCGGGGTATCAGGCAAGGCATATACCGCTCAGAGCTTAATCCGGAAATTATCGCCCGGCTTTATGTGGGCAAATCTGTACTCGTTGCTGATGAAGACGTTTTTGAAAGTGGAAAATACGACCTGGCTACTTTGCATCAGGAGTACATCCGCTACCATATACACGGTATTGCCTCCGAAAAGGGGCGGCAGCTATTGGCCAAACACCTGGCTGCAGAAGAACAAGAACAATAAACATCCAAAACCATAGCATAAAGAATGAAAATAAGGATTCACTCGACCTTTATGATGTTGCTGCTGGCTCTGCCATTGCTGGCACAGCAACAGGCTGTACAAATGTCATTAGATGATGCTATTGACTATGCGCTGGAGAACAGCCTTACTATCAAGGATGCCCAGATTGCAATTGCGGACGCAGAGCAGCAAATCGTAGAACGGCGTTCCACAGGTTTGCCACAAGTCAATGGCTCTCTCAATTACCAGCATTACCTTGCAGTGCCCCGGCAGCCATTGCCGGAGGGCTTTGACATCTTCGGGCTTTTTGGCCAGGTGCTGGCGGTAGATCTTTACGATCAATTGTCAAACCAAACACAGATGGCCGTTGACGATTCGTTTTCCGGTAATGGTGGCGGTGGTGGTGATGAGGGCATTGCCTTTTTCCTGCGCAATAACTTCACGGCCGGTATTGACGTCAATGCCATGATTTTTGACGGATCTTTCTTCGTGGCGCTGAAAGCTGCACGTGCTTACCGTCAGTATACCCTGCGTGATTTTGCTACTACACAGCGCGAAGTAGAGAACGCTGTCATTGAGGCTTACCTGCCTGTGCTTCTGGTGCAGGAAAACATCGGGCTCCTCGAAAAAAATATAAAAAATCTGGAGCAACTGCTTTTTGAAACCCGGGAGCTGTATAAAGCCGGGTTTGCGGAACAACTGGATATTGACCGGCAGGAGCTTTCATTGTCAAACCTGCGCATCGAGCGCGAAAACCTGGTGCGCCAGAAAGAGGTATCTCTGACCAACCTGAAATACACTATTGGTTTCCCGATTGACCAGCCCCTTGTCATTTCTGATGACCTCAATGCCATGACGATTGAAGCAGAGGCCTTGCTAAGTGAAGAAGCCAGCCCGGGTTCCAGGCCGGAAGTAGCTCTAATTGATCAGGCTATCCGAATGAATGAGCTGAACATTAAGCTTAATCAGGCGGGGTATTTACCAAGCCTGAACGCTTTCGGTGCCGTGCAGCAACAGTATCAGGGCAACGACTTTGAAACCGGCTTTTGGGCGCCTGCTGCCTATGTAGGGCTAAACATGAGCGTGCCTATCTTTGACGGGCTCAACAAGAAAGCCAAAATTCAGCGGGCACGCCTCGACCTCGAGAAGGCGAGAAACCAACGGGAGGACCTGATCCGGGGCATCAGTCTGGAAGTGGCGAATGCACAGACCAATTTCCGCAATGCTTCCAACCGCCTGAGCAGCCAGCAAAAGAACCTCGATCTGGCAGAGCGGATATACGAAACCGCTCAGGTGAAATACCGTGAAGGTGTAGGCTCCAGCCTAGAAGTAACTCAGGCAGAACAGAGCCTCTACACCACACAAAGTAACTACATGCAGGCACTCTATGACGTACTGCAGTCCAAAGCGCGTCTGGAGATGGCGCTCGGCAAGTAAATTTTATCCACAAAAACACCAATATCACATCATGAAATACATCATCCCGATTGTCGCACTTTTGATGGCCCTGCTCGTAGGTTGTCAGCCTGCTGCCAATGAAGAAGGGGAACTGCCGGAATCGCTGGAAGAAAAGCGCACCCTGCTCAAGGAAAAGCGCAGTGAGCTCAGCAAGCTTACCCAGGAAGTGGAAAAACTTGAAAAAGCTATTGCCGTTCAGGACCCTACTATGGTGGCTAAAAACAGAAAGCTGGTCACCACCGCACCAGTGGAGCGTACGAACTTTGAGCACTTTGTGGAAATCCAGGCTTCAGTCGCTGCCGATGACTACATCAATGTCACAAGTGAAGTGGCCGGGCGCATTCTCAACCTGACCGTGGAAGAAGGAGATAATGTCCGCAAAGGGCAGTTGATTGCTGAGTTGGACCTGGAACAGCTGGATAAGCAAATGGCGGAGCTCGAAAAGTCGTTGGAGCTGGCAAGTACGGTCTTCGAGCGTCAAAAGCGCCTCTGGGACCAGAATATCGGTTCTGAAATACAGTACCTGGAAGCTAAAAACAGCAAGGAGCGCCTGGAGAAAAGTATGGAGACGCTGGAATTCCAGATGACTAAGTCTAAGGTGTACGCTCCTGTAAGCGGGGTAGTGGAAGAAGTTTACCTAAAGAGCGGCGAGCTGGCTTCTCCGGGTATGCCCATTGTTCAGTTGCTGAACCCCAACCGGCTGAAAGCCGTTGCTGATGTACCCGAATCTTACCTGCGCGCCGTTAAACAGGGTGAACAGGTGAAGGTGGCTTTCCCTGCTCTGGACGAGGAGCAGATGGCCATTATCACCATGATTGGCCGCACTATCGACCCTTCCAACCGGACCTTTGATGTGGAAGCCCGGATTTCGGCATCCAGCCCGCTGATTAAGCCTAATTTACTGGCAACGATGTTCATCAAGGACAAGGAAGCAGAGGATGTCGTAACTATCCCTCTGGAAATGGTTCAGCAGGAAGTAGGCGGAAAAGACTATGTCTATATTTTGGAAGACAGCAATTCTGGTGCCTTCGCCCGAAAGGTATATGTGAAAACCGGCGATGCTTACGATGGGCAGATTGTTATTAAATCTGGCCTGAAGGGTGGAGAAACCCTGATAATGGAAGGAGCACGTGGCCTGGCTAATAATGAGCCCGTTGAAGTAAAGCAGGAAGGTTAAGCACTCACTAAAAGCAGTACTTCAGTTGGGCGGCCTGCCCGCATAGCTGAATACTGGCACAAAATCACGCACATGGCTGAAGAAAATAAGCAAAAAGATAAATTACGGCAGTTTAGCCTGTCTTCACTGGCCGTAGATAATGGGACAAGTGTGTTCATCCTCACGCTAATGATCCTGATTTTCGGGATTCAGTCTTACCAGAATATGCCCAAAGAGCAATTTCCGGAAGTAGACTGGCCAACGGTATATGTCAATACGCCTTACTTTGGCAACTCTGCTGCGGATATTGAAAACCTGGTAACCCGGCCTATCGAAAAAGAGCTGCAGTCGATTACCGGCATTAAGGACATCAAATCCACCTCTATCCAGGATTATTCGGTGATTACGGCGGAATTCTCTGCTGATATGGATTTGGATGACGCCGTCCGTAAGGTTAAGGACGCTGTGGATAAAGCCAAAAGCGAATTGCCCAATGATCTGGACCAAGAGCCTACCGTCCTGGATATCAACCTGTCTGAAATTCCGATCGTCACGGTAAATATATCCGGTGACTATACCAACGATGAACTTCGCAGCTATGCCGAGTTCCTGCAGGATGAGATTGAAACCCTGGACGAAATCTCGGAAGTAGAGCTCAAGGGCGCCAGGGAGCGGGAGGTTAAGGTGGATATCGACCTGCCTAAGATGGAGTCTATGCAGGTCACTTTTCGGGATATTGAGAATGCAATCACTTCAGAGAACATTACGATGTCCGGAGGGGAATTGCTTAATGACGACTTCCGCCGTGCCATTCGGGTAAAGGGGGAGTTTGAGGACGTTTCTGAGCTGGAGGAGATGATCGTCAAGAGTGAGAATCAGCGCCCGATATACCTGCGGGAAATTGCTAATGTGACATTTGGCTACAAAGACCCCACCAGTATAGCCCGTTCGGATGGCTTTCCGGTCATTTCTCTGGATGTCATCAAGCGGCAGGGCGAAAACCTCCTCGATGCTTCTGATAAGATTAAGGTCATTGTGGATGATGCACGTGCAGAGTTGCCGGAAGACCTGAAAATCAGCCTGTTCAATGATCAGTCTGTCAATACCCGTGATCAGGTGAGCAACCTTGAAAACAGTATCATCTCCGGGGTGATCCTGGTGGTGGTGGTACTGTTGTTCTTCTTAGGTTTGCGCAATGCTTTGTTTGTCGGGCTTGCTATTCCGTTGTCTATGCTCATGGGGATACTGTTCCTGTCGCTGACCGGGGTTACCATGAATATTGTGGTACTCTTTGCCCTCATACTGGCATTAGGGCTTCTTGTAGACAATGCAATTGTAGTCGTGGAGAATATCTACCGATACATGCAGATTGGTTATAATGGCTGGGACGCTGCCAAATATGGGGCGGGCGAGGTAGCCATGCCAATTATCGCTTCTACAGCGACCACGCTGGCGGCTTTCCTGCCACTGGCGTTCTGGCCTGGTATTATGGGAGAATTCCTCAAGTACCTGCCCATCACTTTGATTATTGTGCTGACTTCCTCACTCATTGTGGCATTGGTGATCAATACTGTCTTTACCAGCCGTTTTATGAAAGTGGACGAGCGGGCGGATGACCCCGCAGTGCGTAAGCGCAGACAAACAAATGTGCTGATCGGGGCAGCTGTAATGCTCGTCCTGGCAGTGGTTTTTCACTTCACTGGGTTTGATGCTGGGCGCAATTTACTGGGCATTGCCCTCATTGTAACCCTGATCAACTGGTTCCTGCTAAGACCGGCAGCATTTAAGTTTCAGAATAACTTTTTGCCGGTATTGGAGAACTCGTACGACAAGTTTATCCGTGGCGCCCTGCGTGTGCCTGGGGTAATCTTCGGAGGCACCTTCGTGCTGTTGTTTGCAGCCCTTGCGCTATTGGCGGTGAATATGCCGAAGGTTGAGTTTTTCCCTTCCGCTGATCCCTTGTATGTCAATGTTTTTGTGGATATGCCGCTGGGTACAGATATCAATGCTACCTACGAATCGGTACAGGAAGTCGAGGCGCGGGTAAGCAAAGCAATTGAACCCTATCAGGGCATTGTTGAGGCTGTACTGACTCAGATAGGTGAGAATACAGCAGACCCCAATGGCCCACCAGAGCCCGGTGCTTCTCCGCAGAAAGCCCGTCTGACCGTTTCCTTTGTGCCGTCTAAGGACCGGGGCGAACTGTCTACCTTTGATGCAATGGAGGATATTCGGGAAGCCGTTCGTGGTATCCCCGGCGTGAAAATCACCGTTGATAAAAATGCCGATGGCCCTAACGCGGGTAAACCGATCAACCTGGAAATCCAGGGAGAGGATATTGATCAGCTGGCTATTCTTTCTGAAGATGTGATCAATTATATCAACTCCAAAAACATCCCAGGTATTGAAGAGTTGCAGGCCGATATAAAAATTGGCAAGCCCGAGTTGATTATAAATGTCGACAGGGAAGCGGCCCGCCGTTATGGGGTATCCACGTTTGATATTGCAAATGCAGTGCGTACGGCTGTCTTCGGTAAAGAAGTCTCTAAGTTTAAGGAAGGAGAGGATGAGTATCCCATCTTTATCCGTTTGGATGAAAAGTACCGCTACGATATTGATGACCTGCTCAATCAGCGTATCACCTTCCGCAGCCCGGCCACGGGGCAGATTTCTCAGGTGCCGATTTCTGCAGTTGCAGACATTAAGTTTACGTCTACTTACAGCTCCATTAAGCGGAAAAACCTGGACCGGGTGATTACCATTTACTCGAATGTACTCGAAGGATATTATCCTAATGAAATCATCCCTGAGATAGACCGATGGATGGCGGCCTACGATCTGCCGGAAGGGTTTACCTACGAGTTTACCGGGGAGCAGCAGCAGCAGGCGGAAGATATGGACTTCCTTTACACGGCTTTCGGGATAGCGCTATTCTCCATATTCCTGATTATCGTAGCGCAGTTTAACTCTGTTGCCTCGCCCTTTATTATTATCCTTTCAGTGCTCTTCAGCACGATTGGGGTATTTCTGGGGTATGCCTTCGGTGGGCGCGATATCTCCGTGATCTTCACCGGGGTAGGGATTATTTCTCTGGCCGGTGTTGTCGTGAATAATGCTATTGTTTTGATCGATTTTACGAACATACTGGTAGACCGCAAACAGAAAGAGCTGGGCTACTCGAAAAATCAATTCCTGGAATCAGAGGATATGAAGGAGGCGATTATTCAGGGCGGTGCGACCCGTCTGCGGCCGGTATTGCTGACGGCTATCACTACAGTTCTTGGTCTTGTTCCATTGGCGGTTGGGTTTAACTTCAACTTCTTCACGCTGATCACCGACCTGGACCCGCAAATATTTATTGGAGGGGATAATACAGCCATTTGGGGCCCTATGGCCTGGACTGTCATCTATGGTTTGGTATTCGCTACTTTCCTGACTTTGATTGTGGTGCCGGTAATGTACTATCTGGCCTACCGCCTGAAAGTGGGCGTATTGAAAGTCTTTGGAAAAGAGCCTGCACCTTCGGCAGTCTAATCAGCTGAGTGGATTCGAGGCGAATCAGAGCCCACTACCGCACTTTATGGTGTTGTAGTGGGCTTGTTATTTTAGGTTGCTTGTATTTTTTGCTTGGGTGTATACGTTGCAGGGGCTGGAAGGCGTTTTTTAAAACGTAAACTGTGATGGGATAAGTCTGATGGGAATCAGATTCATGTAGCCAACTTATAAGGAGAAAAAAGTTGGGGCTTTTTTTCGCAGAAACGGACTTTAAATCAACCGGGAAGGCTTGTATTTTTGTTACCGATTGTCAGAAAAATATAGAGGTTGGAATAGTTTAAACCTCTTTTTAATTAAGGGTTTTGAGAGCCGGAAAGCGCTGACTACTCAAAATGCTCCGTTGTTTTTTTGTTTTTTCCATGTCACATTTTTTAGATAATTGTTATCAGGGGGTTCTCTAAAACTTTCATATTTGTATTGCAATTGTTAAGGAACGGACTTAGCAAGATTTGAAAAAGAGACTGGCGCATAACTGCGTTAAAAATATAAGAGTCGGGTGAGTGTTTGTTCATAGTTTTTGTAATCGTATCCCCCGAGTGTTCGGGGGCTTTTTTACCTCACTCACCTGACTCTAAAGATCTTAGTGTTGTTCATAGTGTTTGTTTATCGTTAGACCCCTGTCATCTCGTGTGACAGGGTTTTTTTGTATTAGCCCCTCAAATTAAAGCAAAACACTTATCCCGCTTCTTTGTTCCTCTTTCAAAAACGATATGCCAGCCAATTTCAAAATTGAGCAATTGCGTAAAGATTATTCTGCGCACACACTGGAAATGGACAAAGTCAGGTCTAATCCGGTAGAACAATTTCAGGTATGGTTTGATGAGGCGCTGAACGCTGAAGTGCCTGAACCGAACGCCATGACTCTTTCCACAGCTACGACTAATGGAGTGCCTTCCGCCCGAATCGTCTTGTTAAAAGGTGTCACAGATGACAGCTTTCTGTTTTATACCAATTACAATAGCCGTAAAGGCCAGGAGCTGCGCGCCAATCCGCGTGCTGCCCTTACTTTTTTGTGGCACGAGCTGCAGCGTCAGGTGCGTATAGAGGGTAGGGTAGAGGTGTTGTCAGCAGAAGAATCCACGCGCTATTTTCAGTCTCGCCCGAAAGGAAGTCAGATTGGTGCCTGGGCTTCTCCCCAAAGTACACAGATCGAATCGCGGGAAGAACTTGAAGAAAAGGTGAAGCAATTAGAGGAAGAGTACCGTGCAGCAGATGCCCTGCCCAAGCCGGGAAACTGGGGGGGCTACCGTGTCGTTCCACACCGGATTGAATTCTGGCAGGGCCGCAGCAGCCGACTGCACGATCGGATTGAGTTTACTTTGTCGGAAAAGGGGACATGGACAATAGCCCGCTTGGCACCCTGATAAATCCTGAACAATTGAAAAGCCCCGAAGCATTACGCTTCAGGGCTTTTTTCGCATCAATAATTCCGATGTATACTGACGATTAAGTGGTTTGCCACAGCAAACCTACTCAATGTCAGCATTTACGCTGAGAAGTGGCTTGCTCCGATGTCGCAAATCCAAGATCCCGACATTCATCGTCGGTGACCACTTCGTATTGCGTATATACTTTTAGCAGTAGCGGTCGAACGCCAGCTTTAAGTTTTCTCCAATGATTTCTGCAGAACGCCCTTCAATGTGGTGACGCTCCAGAAAATGCACCAGTTTGCCGTCCTTAAACAAGGCAATCGAAGGCGAGGAAGGTGGATAAGGAGCCATGTACTCCCGGGCTTTAGCCGTCGCTTCCTGATCGACACCAGCAAAAACGGTTACCATATTGTCCGGTGTTTTATCATGTTGAGCAGCCAGTTTCGCACCGGGGCGGGCGTTGGCAGCCGCACAACCGCATACGGAGTTGACTACGACGAGCGTAGTGCCTTCTTTTTTATCAAGGACTTCACTGACCGCTTCTGCGGTTTGCAAGCCATTAAAGCCATATTCGGTCAGATCTTTGGCCATCGGCGCTGTAAGTTCTGCAGGGTACATATTGCTGTTTTATTTTTCTGATTTAAGTTAATTAGACTTAATACACTTAAGGGTATTTGTTGGTTCAAAGGTCAAAATATTTCCTTACACAGGCAACTGCCGGGCAAAAATCTCCGTACTTCTTTAAGAACAGTGCCTGTACAGCATCCATTTTGGGTTTTTGATGTTAGGAGGGTGCTAAACTTACACTGAATAGCATGATGAAAACCTTTACTTTTTTTTCCGCCCTTACAGCGGCAGCTCTTCTTTTTTTCGGTAGTTGCACTTCCGATAAACTACCGGAGCCGATGATTGCCGCAACGTGTACCGATACCATCCCGGCCTACGATCCTCAGGTGCGCCAGATCATTGAAGAAGCTTGTTCCTACGCGGGTTGCCATTTAGATGGCTCTGCACCAGGGGTTTATACTTCCTATGAAGGGCTGCTCAATAATATTGAAAGTGGCGCTTTCCGTACCCGTGTCCTTGAGCTGCAAGCCGATCCCAATCAGGGTATGCCACCGGATTATGCACCGGAGGGCCGGCCCAAAGACCTGACACAAGAGCAACTGGACCTCCTGGAATGCTGGCTGGACAGTGGACACCCGGAATAATTTAAAGAAATACTGCAAATTGAATACCCGATGAAGAATCTTTCAATTTTGATAATGCTGCTGGTGTGGATGGCCCCTGCTGCGGCACAGGACGTGGTTACTCAAACCTTTAAGGATAGCCGTTTGGTAAATATACAATCTGTGGAGACGCTTAGTAAGCGGAGGCTCGATGTGCGTATCGGCCACCGCTTCGGCGATTTGCTGGGCGATAATGGCGGCTGGTCTACTTTTTATGGGCTGGAGCAGGCTTCTGATGTTATGATCGGCGCCGAGTATGGTGCGACGGATAAGCTCACGGTGGGCTTTTTCCGGACCAAAGGGGCGGGGTCTTTGCCCAACGGGCAGGCCGGGCTTCGGCAGGTGCTTAATGGTACAGTTAAGTATGCCCTGTTGCGGCAGGGGGCAGGTGGCGGGTCTCCTGTTAGCCTGACTTTTTGGGGCATGGCTGCCGCTTCTACGGCTGAGCGTATTCCCGATAATCCCGACATTATCCGCAACTTCTCCACCTTCGCCCACCGAATGGCTTACCACGGGCAGTTGATGATTGCCTCCCGGTTGTCTGACCGTATCGCCCTGCAGCTTACGCCAGGCTATACCCACCGGAATGTCGTCCCTTTTGAGGATGAGAATGGATTGTTCTCTCTGGGAGTGGGCACGCGCCTGCAGATCAGCCGGGTCTTTGGGGTGATTGCAGATGTGACCCTGCCGTTTTCGGACTACCGGACCACTGAGAATGGCTTCTATCCCGCATTGGGGCTGGGGTTGGAAATTGACTCCGGCGGGCATCTCTTTCAGCTCAATTTTACAAATGCAACCGGCATCATGGAGACGGATTTTATCCCCTATACTACTTCCAACTGGCTGGACGGGGAGTTCCGCTTTGGTTTTACCATATCCCGTTTATTCAACCTTTAATGAGCTGATCCATGTACAAGTTTTTATTCACTACATTTCTCGCAACTGCTTTTTTCTGGACAATACAGCAATCTTCCGGGCCTGGTCAGCTCTTGTCCGGGGAGGCGGTGGCTGATGTATTGTTGCAGCTCGGGGATGAGCCGGTCAGCCACTATCCGGATACGACGCTCAAAGGGGTATCTGTAGAAGCCGGGCGGGGTATTATGCTAACAGGCTTCGCTCCGGCACCTGATGGCGGCAAAACAAACAAGCAGAGCAAGCACTACGTATGCACGGCCTGCCACAATATAAAAAAGGAAGATCCGGACCTCAGCGTATCCGATCCACAGGCACGCCTGGAGTATGCCCGGGATAACGGCTTGCCTTTTTTGCAGGGTACCGCCCTTTATGGTGCAGTCAACCGGACAAGTTTTTACAACGGCGATTATGAGCAAAAGTATGGAAGCCTGGTGGAGCCCGCTCGTGATGACCTTCGGGAGGCGATTCAGCTTTGCGCTACCGAATGCTCGCAGGGACGTGCCCTGGAACCCTGGGAGATGGAATCCGTCCTGGCTTATTTGTGGACAATCGGACTGAAAATGGACGACCTTATCCTTTCCGATGAGGAAAAAGCTCAGATCAGTCAGGCGCTAAATGGTAAAGGAAATACGGTAGCGGCTATTCAGCTAATCAAGTCGAAGTACCTGTCTGGTTCACCAGCTACCTTTGTGGCACCCCCTGAAGACAGGAAGGCTGGTTATGAGGTAGACACCACCGATGTGGAGAATGGCCGCCTGGTATACGAGCTGAGCTGTTTGCACTGTCATGAAAACGAACGATACTCCTTTTTCAGACTGGATGATTCCAAGCTGACCTTTCAGCATCTGGCCAAGCATTTCCCCCGGTATACCGAATACTCCGTGTATCAGGTAGGGCGCTACGGGACCTCTCCGGTCCCCGGGAGCAAGCCTTACATGCCCAATTATACCCTGGAGAAGCTTTCGCATCAGCAGATGGAAGATCTGCGGGCATATATTGAACTTCGGGCAGGTTACGAGCGGTAGTGCCCGGGGTGGGGTGCCGGATTTTGGACAAAATTCGTACCTTTAGAGAACGCACTAAAGGACAAATGATATGAGGATCAATGGTCACGGGCACCTGTTGCCTTACCCCGATGAAATACCAGCATTCATGCGGGAGAAGGAAATTTTCTGGATCGATGAGGACCGTAAGTTTATGCGCCAGAAAAACTGGCAGCGCCCGGTTACTGACCCCAGCTTCTTCCTGAATGAAAAGCTGGAATGGATGGAGCAAAGCCACATTGACCATGCGGTCATTCTGAGTCTTTCCCAGCTTTACGGCAATGGGTTGAAGTGGGAGCATATGAAGCGGGCTTTGCGCTTTCAGAATGATTTCAATGCCCGGATTCAGCAGGATTATCCCAAGAAATTCACCTGCGGCTTCGTGGTACATGCCGGGTTTACCCAGGGCGCGCTATGGGAAATCGAACGCTGCGTGGAGGAGCTGGGGTTGCAGGTCTTGTGCCTGCCCACGCATTATATGGACTCTACAGGGCACTGGAATGTGATCTTCAACGAAGAGACAGAGCCCATTCTTGAGCTGGCCAATCACTACAAGCTGGCGCTGGAAATACACCCTTACGATGGCGAGAAGTTTATCCTGCTGGAAAATACGGCATGGCGTTTCCATCTGATCTGGATGCTTGCTCAATGTGCGGATGCTTATCACTTCTATACCCTCAATGGTTTGTACGATAAGTACCCCAATATCCGGGTGTGTTTTGCACATGGCGGACAGCTCAACCACGTGAACCTGGGGCGCCGCGTGCAGGGCTTCGACGGGCGCCCGGATCTGTTTGAGGGTAAAGTACGCCCACGCAAGGCGTTGGGGCACCCTAATATTTATTTTGATACACTGGTACATGATGTCCATTCGCTGGAGCTCATGATCAGAAGACAGGGCGGTACCGATCAGATTATCCTCGGGCTTGACGACCCCTATCCGCTCGGAGAAATGAAAAACGAACATCAGTCCTCCTATCCCGGAAAACTGCTGGACCTGGCGGTAGAAGAGGAGATTATCACCCGAAAGCAGAAAGATGATATTTGGTCGCAGAATGTGGTGCGGTGGCTTTACGGTGATGATGCCCCAAAATTCTATGAGCGCGTTCAGCGCCATCTTGTTGTTGAGTAAGCTCAGCGCCCAAAATGAAAAAGCGGAAACCAAAAGTAAGTGACTTCCGGTTTCCGCTTCTTCTAAATTTGGCTTAGTGTACAGCCTACGCCAGTGCCTTGTTCTTCGCGCGCTTCCGCTCATGCTCCTTGAGCATCGTTTTGCGCAAACGTATAGACTCCGGTGTGACTTCCACGTATTCATCTTCCTGAATGTACTCCAGGGCTTCTTCAAGGGTAAATACCTTGGGTGGGATGAGTTTCATCTTATCATCTGCACCTGATGACCGCATATTGGTCAGTTTTTTGGTCTTGATAAGGTTGACTACGAGGTCGCCCGGGCGGCTGTTTTCACCTACCACCTGGCCTTCGTAAATTTCATCACCGGCACTGATGAAGAATTTGCCACGGTCCTGCAGGTTATTGATGCTGTAGGGAATGGCGGTACCGGTTTCCATAGAAATCAGCGAGCCATTGATACGGCCCGGAATATCACCTTTATGCGGCTGGAATTCAAGGAAGCGATGGGTCATGATCGCCTCTCCGGCAGTCGCGGTCAGCATTTGGCTACGCAGGCCAATAATGCCCCGGGAAGGGATTTCAAATTGAAGCTGTACCCGGTCACCCTTGGGTTCCATAGACAGCATGATGCCTTTGCGCTGGGTAACCATATTAATGGCTGTACCAGAAAGCTCATCCGGAAGGTCAATGGTAAGTTCCTCAACAGGTTCGTGTGCCATGTCATCGATACGCTTGGTAATAACCTGTGGCTGCCCGATTTGCAGTTCGTAACCCTCGCGGCGCATGGTCTCAATCAGTACCGCCAGGTGAAGTACGCCACGGCCGTACACTCGGAACGTATCTGCCGAGCCCGTTTCTTCCACCCGCATGGCCAGGTTACGTTCCAGCTCGGAAGTGAGGCGGTCCTTGATGTGGCGGGAAGTTACATACTTGCCTTCCTTGCCGAAGAATGGAGAGTCATTGATGGTAAAGACCATGCTCATCGTTGGTTCGTCAATGGCAATGGTAGGCAGTGCTTCCGGGTTCTCGAAGTCGGCGATGGTATCGCCAATTTCAAAACCTTCGATGCCGTATACCGCACAAATTTCTCCGGCTTCCACCTGCTCCACTTCCACGCGTTCGAAACCATCAAATACGTATAGGTTTTTGATGCGGCTTTTTTGAACGCTGCCGTCTTTTTTTACTACAGAAACAGGCTGTCCTGATTTTATTGAGCCCCGCTGCAGACGGCCTACGGCGATACGGCCGATGTATTTGCTGTAATCCAGGGAAGTAATGAGCAATTGTGGGGTGCCCTCGGATACAGATGGTGGTGGAATGTGCTCCAGAATGGCATCGAGCAGGGGCGTGATATTGTCTGTCTTTTCCCGCCAGTCATTGCTCATCCAGCCAAATTTGGCAGAGCCGTAGATGGTAGGGAAATCCAGCTGATCTTCTGTAGCGTCCAGGTTGAACATGAGGTCGAAAACAGCCTCCTGAGCTTCATCAGGCGTACAGTTTTCCTTGTCTACTTTGTTGACCACCACGATTGGCTTCAGGCCAAGCTCGATTGCTTTTTGAGTTACAAAGCGGGTCTGTGGCATGGGGCCTTCAAAGGCATCCACCAGCAGCAGTACGCCATCTGCCATGTTCAGCACGCGCTCTACCTCACCACCGAAGTCGCTGTGGCCAGGGGTGTCGATGATGTTTATCTTGGTGCCTTTGTAGGTAATAGACACGTTTTTGGACAAAATGGTGATGCCGCGCTCCCGCTCCAGGTCGTTGCTGTCGAGGATGAGCTCGCCCGGCGTCTCGTGGTCGGCAAACAGCTGCCCCGCGAGGATCATTTTGTCAACCAGGGTCGTCTTGCCGTGGTCAACGTGTGCAATAATGGCGATATTTCTAATATCCATGTTATTCAAGTTAATGTACTGCCAAATTGTGGTGTTCTGGCAAAGAAGGCGCAAAGGTAGGCTTATTTTTCTGCAATCGCTATATCCGGGCGTTAATTTGGGATTAATTATTTGGGGTAACCGCCTCAGTTACAACGGCCCGGGTGTTAAGAAAGCGTTAAGGGGAGTCTTAATGTTTTTGGCAAAGGCAACTAGTGCAGACTTAAAGTAGTTTTTATAGTGGATTCACAAAACATCATCTTGGAAAGCCCGTAAAAGTGCGGGCAGCAAGATATAAAATTCACCTGTTGAAGACCTTACGCAACATCATTTCCTTATTGTCGCTGGCCGCCGTAGCCAGCAGCCCGGTTAGCGGAGTGCTCGCTCCTGCTCATGCCGGTGGGTGTTGTGTGCTTAAGTTTTTCAGCAGTTCCTGCGAGTTGGACGCTTCACCGGATGCCCTGCACTGGGAGCCGGTAGTGCCGGATGACGGCCCGTGCAGTGCCAATTTGCCAGATAAAGTGGAGGGCCCGTACCTGATGTCGGCTACTACTTCCACTTCCATGTTGAAAACGGTTGCCGACCCGGTCAGGCTACCTATCTACCTTATCAATCAGTCTTTGCTTTTTTACGACCCGGTGTCGATTTGATTTTTTGAATGCTTTTGGTGCCCCGCACCTATTCATCATCAAACCCGCAGCATTGAGCTGCATAAAAAAGTTCGGACTATGGCTACCTATTCCAAGAGTCAAAATGCATATGCTTTAAGGAGCTGGTTTAAGGAAATTCAGTTTTATGAGCAGGAAATCCGCAATTGTGAGTGGAGCCTCGAAGAGGTACTCATGAAGGCGGAGAGTACGGAAGACCGCGCGAAGGTGGAACACTTTCAAAATCAGTTCCTGCTGCAGCGCCTCAATCTGCAGCGCCTGCAAAAACAACTTCGTGAAGCGGTGGAAGCTTCCAGCCAGTACCTCGAACAGGCGTTCAGTGAGGTGCGCCACTTCCGGCAGTACTTCAAAAGCCTGCTGAAAGAATTTGATGCCTTCCTCCATAAATATTTTGCGATACCGCAGCTGAAGTTGTAGTGGCAACAAAAAAGGCGATCCTCCCGGGTCGCCTTTTTTGTTGATCCAACAGTTTTAAATAAACTTTAAGATAATATATCGAATAAATCGTGGCGAAAATTAGTTAGGGTAATTGTGCGCAACGCATTCGTGCGCTGCTATTCCTAAAACCGAATCTGTTAAACGAACTAGCTTATGAAAAACTTCAGAATCGCCGCCTTGTTGAGCCTCGCTGCTGTGCTGGCTTTTTCCAGCTGTAAGAAAGATGATGATACGACCGTGCCTTCGGCAAACGTGGATGAAATTCCGGAGCCGGGATGTATCGGTGTGACCCGCGATGATGCTATCGTGCTGCGCTTTGACTATACCTACTATCAGGGAGAAGAGCCCCGCGTGGAGATCGTGCGTACCCGTACTGATGAGCGCGTGAAGTATGATACCACGGTCTTTTTCCCTACTGTTGAAGACAATAAAGTAGTCATCCGTATTCCTAACATTCGCCTGAGCGATGATGATTTCAACTACACGGCAAATTGTGTGACCATCGAAGAACGTGATGACACCCGTCCGGCGAATGACCGCTGGTTTGAGCAAACGGAGTTTAAGAATCAGGAAGAATTTTCTCAGACCCGCATGGCCACACAGCTCGTGGTGGACGTGAGTAGCTCCCTGGGCGAAGACCGGGAGAAGGTCAGGCAGTATGCGCTTGATTTTGCAGAGCAAACCCTAGCTGGTGGGGCGGGCTTTATTGGCCTGACTTTATTTGCGGACACAGTCATTACTTACCCGTTTACGAATCAGATTGGCGACATTTCAGCAGCCCTCAACAGCTTCCCGTACCCCGATCTCAACGCCCAGACTTTTACCCGCCTGAGCGATGGTATACTGAGTGGTCTCAACGCCCTGGAAAGTGCCGATCTGGAAGTGGACGACAAGGTCCTGGTAGCGTTTACGGATGGCAACGACAATGGCTCCAACAATCCTACCGGTAATCAGCAGATGATTCAGGCGTCGGAGTTTCCGCGCTATATGATCGGGCTGAAAGGGAAAGGCCTGGAGTACAACACCAACTACCTGAAAAGCCTGGCGAGCAACGAAACCTTCTTCGTGGAGGCTGCGGATGCCGATGAGCTGCAGGCGCGCTTCAATGACATCAATGAGCTGATCGCCAATATCTATACCGTAATTTACAACCGGTCTACACAGACCTTTAATCCGGATATTGATGAGCCGATTAGCCTGAGAGCGATTTTTTACGCTACGCCTTATCGGATTGATCAGAACTAATTGTCAAATATAAGTTTTGACAGCCCTGCCCTGTTCCCAAACGAATGAGGCAGGGCATTTTTTTGCCCCCGCTATTTCCGCTGCCGCATCGCTTCGTACAGCATCATCCCGCCTGCTACCGAAACATTCAGAGAGTCCGTCAGCCCCTTTTGAGGTATGATAAAGGTTTGATCTGCTTTTCGGGCCACCGCCGGGCTGATCCCTTCCCCTTCTGCGCCAAGCACAAAAGCCACCGGGGCAGTCAGGTCTAAATCGTAAATAGCCTTATCCGCCTGCAAGTCGCTGGCCAGTACCTGAATGCCGGATTGCTGTAGGTACTCTATGACGGTGATCAGGCTCTTTTCCCGGCAAACCGGAATGGTGTTGAGCGCTCCGGCACTGGTTTTCATAGCTTCCGGATTGATTTGAGCGCTGTTTTTCTGTGTGATGACCAGCGCGTGGGCACCGCAGACCTCGGCCGTACGGGCGATGGCTCCAAAGTTGCGCACATCCGTGACCCCGTCAAGCAGGATAAAGAGGGGTGTTTGCGAGCGTTCAAAAACCATCGGCAGGATGTCTTCCATTTTCTGATAGCGGATCAGAGCCTGCAGCGCCACCACGCCCTGATGGTTACCATTGGTATAGCGTTTGAGTCGCTCCTTGGGGATGACCAGCATAGGGACATCCGCTGACTTGCACAAATGGCGCAGCTCTTTCTCCATGTCGCCCCGTATGCCTTTCTGCAGCATCACTTTTTCGATAGGGACCCCATTTTCGAGGGCCTCGACTACCGGATGGCGGCCGTAGATAATATTGAGGTCTTGCTGTGGTTTTGCCATAGAGGTATTGTGAGGCTTTTACAGAATGATGAATCAGGCCGGTGTAGCCGGTTTAGCTACGGGGCAGGCTGAAATCGATTTCGGTATTATCGCCGATGTTGAGGCTTTGGCGCAAGCCTGTGATAGCTGTGTCATTGCCCACCACTGAGCGTTGCAGGATCACCTCCTTGATGTGCGCATAGTTGCCGATAATGCTATCCTTAATAATAGTGTGGCTTATGCGGGCATTATTGCCGATGGTGACGTGAGGCCCGATGATGGAATTTGAAATCTTGCAGTTTTTGCCAATGCTCACCGGGTGAATGATGATGGAGTTGTCGAATGGCGGCAGGTTGGTGGAGGCATAACCCGAGCGGTCAAGGAAAGCGGAGTTGGTATCCAGCAAAACCTCTTTCTTGCCGCAGTCGAACCAGTTGTCTACGACTTCGGTCGAAAAATGCACCCCTTGCTCAATCATGCGCATAAACGCATCTGTGAGCGGGAATTCCCCGTTGGAACGAATGTTATGGCTGATGTTGAACTCCAGGGCATCAATCAGTTGCTCGGCTTCCTTTATTTTATAAAAGCCCACCATGGCCATGTCCGACTTCGGGATTTTTGGTTTTTCCACCACGCGCTTCACCCGGCCATCTTGTCCGTACTCCACCACTCCGAATTTGCGGGGGTCGTCTACTTTCTTCACACACAGGCAGGAGTCAGGGCATTTGATAACCTTTTCGAAGTCCACATCCAGGATTACATCCCCGAAAAATACGACCAGCTCTTTATCTGCCCGGATCATATCCCGGGCGGTCCAGATGGCATGCCCGGAGCCCAGGCGTACCTCTTGCGTAATATATTCCCGGTTAATGTCTGGATAGGCTTTATCTACGTAATTTTTTATCTTCTCTCCCAGATAGCCGATCACAAAAATAAAATCGCGTATCCCCTGCTCAATCAACTGATCGATGATGAAGGAGATAATCGGTTTCCCGGCAACGGGTATAAGCGGCTTGGGCTGAGTATACGTCAGCGGGCGCAGGCGGGTGCCAGCACCAGCGACGGGAATGACTGCTTTCATGCCGCAAAGATAGGGATAATCCTATTTCTTTTTTATGGGCACGAATTCCCGAATTTTTCTCCGACGAACAAAAACAGCGGTTGGATTGTGATACCTGTCACAGGGTATCCATACATAATCCTACTATCTTGGGCGACAAGAACGACTTTTACCTATGTTATCGAAAAAATCAAAGTACGCGATTAACGCTTTGCTGTATGTTTCGCGACATCGCAATGAAGAACGGCCCATTCTGGCTTCGGAAATAGCAGAAGGCGAGAATATTCCGCACAAATTTTTGGAAGCTATTCTCCTTGACCTGAAAAATGCCGGTTTTCTGCGCAGCAAGCGTGGCAGAAAGGGGGGGTACTTTCTCAAAGTGCCGCCGGAGGAGATCAGCCTGGCGCGGGTCATGCGCTTGTTTGACGGCCCAATTGCGATGCTGCCCTGCGTTTCTCTCAATTACTACGAGCGTTGTGAGGAGTGTAAGGATGAAAAAACCTGCGGTATACGCGCAGTCTTCCTAACCATCCGTGATCAGACCCTGAAGACCCTGGAGGACAATAGCATGGCTGCAATAATGGAAAGGGAGGAAGCACTGCGAAAAGAACAGTCTTAAAAACCATTTTTCCCTACCTTTGCCTCAAAATCAGAAACATGAAGAATATTCTCGCTACTGCACTATTGGGCGCACTTTTCCTGTTGGCTCAGCCTTTGCTTGCACAGGACGCGCTCCTGGATAAGCTGGCAGATACCGCCTGCGGGTGCATTTCCAAAAAAGACACAGACGCCATGTCCACTGATGATCTTCAGATGCAGCTTGGCTTTTGCATTATGGAGGCCGTAGGCGCCAATCAGGCTGCCTTTGAAAAGGAGTACGGTGAGCTCAATCCGAGTGATCAGTCTGCAATGACCAAACTGGGGGAGCAAATCGGTATGAAAATGGCCTTCAAATGCCCCAACGTTATCATGAAACTGGCGGGGCAGCAACCTCCACAAGGTATGAATGCCGCACCAGCTGCCAAGGCAAAGGGAACGGTTTCGGGCTCCTTTGAAGGGATTTCTGGTGACGATATTGCCACCATCACTATCAAAGAGGCTAATGGCCGCACCCAAAAGCTGCTTTGGATGGGTTACTTCAAGGGAAGTGATGCGTTAATTGAAAACCCAGGCAGCCTTAAAGGTAAATCCGTGACTGTGGAATATGAAACTATCGAAGTGTATTCGCCTCAGGCTAAAGAATACTTCGACCGCAAAAAGGTGACCGGGCTGAGCATACAGTAAGGGCTTCCCGAAAAATAAGTTTTCCACTTGAGTTTTGCTTTGAGGAGGTACAAAACCAACCATCGGGCGGGTTTTGGGACTTAATCTAGGCAAAAGCTACCAGAGCAATTGGTCCTGATAATTATCAGGATTGCCCCACTGCCAGTACTCTTTTGCACCGGTCTTTGGGACATTAGAAAAGCCGTTTGGAACGCCTTTCCAAACGGCTTTTCTATTATGTCGCATACCTGGAAAGTGCAGGTTTAATCTGAACGCAACTTATCCAGCAAGTCGCTAAGCTGGGCGGCTTCCTTTTCTGTGAGGGCACCGCAAATCCGGTCCACTTCCACGTCAAGTGCATCGAGTTTGTGCAGCATGGCATAGCCATCTTCGCTCAGCGATACATCCACCAGGCGCTTATCATGAGCGCATTCCCGGCGCACAACCAGCCCTTTCTGAGCCAGGCGGTGAACCATACGGGAGGTATCCGCCATTTTGTCCAGCAAGCGTTCTCTGATTACAGAAGTACTGATTGGCTCACCGGCACCACGTAATACCCGCAGCACATTATACTGCTGCATAGTAATGCCGTAGGGTTTGATCTTTGCCCGCAGCTGGTCTACTACCCAGTTGTGGGTGTAAATCAGGTTGACCATGGCTCGGTGACGGTCATTTCTAAACGGCTTAGTCTGGTTGATTGCTTCTTCTATTTTCATGCTCGCCCGGTCTTTGTACTGAAGTTTAAACAACGAAGTTAAGGCTTAGGTTGCATAATCTTATTATTTTGGGGGGACTAATCGGGATAGAGGCTACAGGTGCTCTTATCCCTGAGGCAAAACGAAGACCAATTTTATGAACACCTTAGACTACATCATCGTGGCAGTTTATGCCTTGGCCTTTCTGGGGCTGGGCTATTTTTTCAAAGATCAAAAAGACGGTAAGGATTATTTCCTGGGCGGCAAGAGCTTCGGTTGGCTGCCTTTGGGGCTGTCGATTATGGCCACGCAGCTTTCGGCCATCAGTTTTATCTCGGCGCCGGCTTTTGTGGGCTTACGCGAAGGGGGTGGGCTGGAGTGGCTCAGTTTTGAGTTTGGCGTGCCTGTGGCGATGCTGTTTTTGATGATGGTGCTTATTCCGCCCCTGTACAACGCGGGCATCGTTAGTATTTATGAGTACCTGGAGCGCCGGTTTAGCGCGTCTACGCGCCTGTTGCTGAGTGCCGTTTTTCTGATCAGCCGGGCCTTTGCGACTGGTGTGATGGTCTATGCGGTTTCTATTATTTTGGAAAGTGTGCTGGGCGTGTCTTTCTTTACCACGCTTGGCATCATCGGGGTGATCACCCTTATTTACTCCCTGCAGGGCGGCATGAAGGCAGTCGTCTACGGTGATATGATTCAGATGATCATCCTGTTTCTGGGCATTCTGCTGTGCATGGGCTTTGCCCTGGCAGAAATTGGTGGCTGGGAAGCCTTTACCGCGCAGCTCGACCGCGACCGGTTGGATGCGGTAGACTTTTCCGGATGGGGTTTTCAGAAAGGGGAGGAGTTTGGCTTTTGGCCGATGCTGTTGGGGGGCTTTTTCCTATATGTATCCTACTACGGGACGGATCAGTCGCAGGCACAGCGTACCCTCTCCGCCCGGGATATGGGCGTGGTGCGAAAGACACTGCTGTTTAATGGGCTTATCCGTTTTCCGGTTACCCTGACGTACTGCGTTATGGGGTTGATCATTGGTACGCTGGTAGCCACTACTCCTGCTTTTCAGGCCGCGGTGCCCGCCGATAAGCCGGATATGATGATCCCGGTGTTTATCCGGGACTACCTGCCGCATGGAGTGATTGGGCTGCTCATTGTTGCTATTTTGTCAGCTGCCATGTCTTCGCTGAGTTCTGCTATCAACTCCCTTTCAGCTGTGACGGTGGAGGACTTTATTGCCCGTGGCAAAACGCTGGAAGATGGTGATTATATGCGCTACTCCCGTTACACTGCTTTTGCCTGGGGGGTGGTATGCATTGTACTGGCTGCATACGCTGGTGAAATCGCGGACACCGTCATTGAGGCCATCAATAAAATCGGTTCGGTGTTTTACGGCCCCATTCTTGCGACTTTCCTGCTGGCTGTAATGACCCGGCGCACGCACGCGCTTGGCGCAAATATCGGCCTGGCCACCGGCGTTCTGGTCAACATCTATCTTTGGCTCTACGTACCGGAAATATTCTGGTTCTGGTGGAATGCCATTGGTACTGTACTTACCCTGATTGTTGGCTACGGGGCGAGCCGTCTGTTGCCCGGCCGGGCTAAGGAAGTGGTCATCGACTTTAAGATGGACTGGAATCGCCTGCTGGGTTGGGAGGCTGCGCTCCTGGTGGGCTTTCTGGTACTGATTATCGGCATCAGCATGAGCCTGAAGTATGTGTTCTAGCTGGCATCCTTATCTGCCCGGAGGTGCTGAAACTCAGGTTTGCGCCGTAGTAATGCCTGAGTAAACGGGCAGGAAGGGCGGATTTGATACCCTTGAGCTTCCGCTTCCCGAAAGGCGGTCATTACTATTTTAGTAGCCAACCCCTGATTGCGCTTTCCGGGCGGGACAAAGGTGGCTTTCAGGTCTAAAACGGTGCGCTCTCCCTCGATGTTTCTGGCATAATCCAGCTTTGCATTTTGCTGGCCCTCCAGATCGATGAAGAATTGTTCGGATTGCGGATCGTGCTGCACGGGTGGCAAAGAGTCAGGCATGATTTGGTCTTTGCCTTTGTAAAAAAGAGGTACGTGGAATTGTTCGAAAACATTAGGCGGGTGCTCCCTTCCAACTGCCTGATTTTCGTCAAGGCAATAGGCGGGTGTTTATTTCATCAGTCCCTACGCTCGTTTCTCCCAGCCGCCTGATTTCACTTGTTGGCAAAATATCTTCCAACGGCCAGCGCGCCTTTATCCAGGCTCCCCGGAATTCAATTTTACACCGTCCCCCGGTTCCGCGTCCGCCAAACGGATAAGATCAGCCGGAAGGGCAGGAGTACGGAACTGATAATACTCATGACGCCAAATAGCAGCAGCTCACTACGGATGTAGACCAACAGGTTTTGCTGTTCGGAATAGGCAAGCTTGCCGATGATGGCTTCCGGGCCTTCTTCGTCCAGAAAAGTCTGAAAGTAGTTGAGATTTTGTACCAGATAGAAGACCAGTGGGATGCATAGGAATACCACTACAACTTTCAGGTTTTGGCGTCTGGCCAGAAAGGTATGTTTTAGCAGGAATATATAGCGCGTCATGGTGATGGCAACGATAATGTAGACGATGTTCACGAAAGTGAAGGGATAGCCCGGGACAGACGTCAGTATGGGCAGCATCACGGCAGCTGTTGCCAACAGGGTGAAAAGCCAGAAATATAGTTCGAGTTGTACTTTTTGTGTCATGTGTATTGTAGTTCGGCAATGAAACGCAAAAGTACACTTTGAGTTGAGAGTAAGGGCTTCTCGAAAAATAAAATACACAACTGGTTTTGTTCCAACGTTGCACAAAACCAACTAGAGGGCGAGTTTTGTGCAATGTTGGGGCAAAAGCTTTTTGAAAGTTGTGTATTTTATTTTTGCCCCACTACTAAGATATGGATGGAGGAGAAAATGCGGTGGGGTTTCACGCAAAGACCGCGGAGGAGGGGACGCGAAGTATGAAAAGGTAAGTGTGGTATTGGTACTTAGCGAGCTCCGCGTGAACCTCTGCGTACGCTGCGTGAACGCCTAAGAGACCGCGGAGGAGGGCACGTAAAGGTAAGTGTGGTATTGGTACTTAGCGAGCTCCGCGTGAACCTCTGCGTACGCTGCGTGAACCCCTAAGACAGTGTTTATAAAACAAAATAGCCCCGGCGCAAAATTCATACGCCAGGGCTAAACTTCATTGATCCTTTAAGTGCATCCTATCGGATAACGACCTTTTGAGTCGTCATTTTACCGCCCGCCTGCACTTTGACAAAGTACATACCGGCAGGCAACTGGGCAACATTAACGGGAACGAGCTGGTAGAAACCGCCCATTTCCACTTGCTGCTCCTGCATGACGCGGCCGTCCATCGCAACGAGTGTGATCAGGGCCTCTTCCGCACCCGTCACATCGATGGCCACATTTAGCAGGTCGTTGGCAGGGTTAGGGAAGACTTTCACGGCGCCCTCTGGCAAGGCTTCTTCCACGCTGCTTGATAGCGCGGATTCTACGATGGTACCTTCTTCAGGTGCAATAGTACATGCCATATCGCCTTCGTTTGACATCACACAGGCTTCACCGTTGTAGTTGATCATGTCCATGATTTCTACATTATCCACAAACCAGCCCGGGTTCGTGCCGGTAGTCGGTACACCTCCTTCGTTTGAGCCGAAACGGAAGCGGAAGTTAATGTCCTGACCGGCATAATCGCTGAGGTCGATGTAAGTATCAATCCAGCCCTGAGAATCGCCCGAGAAGGCTTCAAGGAAAGGAATAACCAGCGTCTGATAATCCAGTGTGGAGTTGTAGCCGTTCCGTATCAGGCGCTCGGGGATACGCTGCCATGTAAAGCCGCCGTCGGTAGAGATTTCAACCACGCCACCGTCAAAACCAATAACGGTATTGAATTTGTGGAAGAAGCGCAGTACAGGGTTCTCGCCAGTTACCGTTACCGGTTCCTGCAGGAAGATCACCTGATCGTTTACAAACTCTGTGTTTTCGATGAACCAGCTTTTCTCACCTTCGTAGGCATCCAGTTCAGAAATTTCCCAAACGTTGAAGCCCTCGGGGTCAAGGTTGAGGAAGAACCAGTTTTCATCGTCATTCTCCATGCCATCAAAGTACTGCGTGGTAGAGAAGATTTCCTCGTCAGAAACCAGTTTGTAGGAGATGGTAACGACCTCACCGTTGGACATATCGCCTACTTCGAGCGTAACGGCACTGCCGGTAGCCGTAGCGTCTGCACCTACTGCAGAGCCAGGTATAAAGGAAAGGCCTGTGGGGATTTCATCTTCCACCATTACGCCAGTTACGGTTTCTCCCTTGTGGTTGGTGAGGGTCATCGTTACCTCGATTTCTTCGCCAGCTTCGATAAGTGGCGTCACAGACTTGGTGATCTTCAGCTCACGGATACACTCCGGGCGGGGCTCGAAGTCTTCCACATTATCATTCCGGTTGTTGGAGCTCTCCTGTGTCATGAAGTAGCCCATGCCCCGGCGGGCGAAGACTTCCCAGATCAGGCACTCGTGGATGCCATCATAGTTGAGCACATCGGCTGCGAAAATGGCGTCACGTCCATCCTCAAAGCCCGGGCTGCACGCCTGAAGCTTCATACCGTCCATGACGAGTTGGATGGCCATATTATTTCCACCGGTGCCGTTCATCGGATCAGGGTCCCAGCCGTATTCTTCCACGAAAGCCCAGTAGAGGTCCCAGGTGACCACCGCCCAGACTTCACCAAGGGGGTGAGGGGCTGTAGTACCTTTGACATCATCGTAAGTTTGGTTGTTCACGGAGAGGTCAGTGGAGTAGCGCTGCCGGCGGATGCCGGAGCCGGTGATTTCCTGCTTCAGGGCGAAAGTGCCGATACCTCGTGGCATATCGCCGGTCTCGCCAGGCTGTACAGAAGTGATAAGGGCGAAGTAATCGCTCCAGCCCTCGCCCATTTGCTCGTCGTTGCCCAGGCAACCTGCTGCAGAGGGGCCACCGGTGAGGCGGTTGGAGATACCATGGCCGTACTCGTGAGCCACAATACCATTGTCCAGGTCACCATCTACGAATTCAGGGCCACTGTCATCGGGTACCTGGAAAGTTACATTCAGTCCTTGTCCGGCAAATTCGCGGATAGTTTGGCAATCTGCATTACCAAGTGAAACGACTGGAATAGTGACCTGTCCACCTACGGCGCCGCCTGCCATACCTACAGAAGCATCCTCGAAATTACAGATAATGACACCGATCGCTCCGGCTTCCTGTGCATTCAATGATTTCAGGCCAAATTCGCAACCGCCCCGGTCGATAATGGCAATCTTACCTTCCATAGCCTCCACATTTTCCAATGGATTACAAGCCTGACTGCCATCAGCAGTGCCATCGTCGGCGATAACTACATCGCCGGTTACAGGGTTTTCCGTGATAGGAGCACCAAATGAAGCGGCAGATACTTCGTAAGAACCAGCGACGGGCTGTGGGCTGTTGACTCTGAAAATACTGCCACCGCCTTGCCAGAGATACATCTGCATAGTGCCGTTCCCGCCATCGGGTGGGGTAGCGAAGTTCGCGTTATTAACTCCACCGCCGTCCTGAGCGTGGGCATTGACGTAGTCGCCGCCCTGACCGCCCCGGCCGTAGTTGTTTTGCTGGAAATTGCCCGCCTGTTCATCAAAGCCATAGGCGTAGACAATATCGTGGATCATGTTGTTGGTGTAGAACAACTGTGTTACTGCTGCTTCCTGGTAAGTATCCGGCTCCGCATTCAGGTCGATTGGAAAATCGAACACCAGGTTTTCCCCTCCGTCCGGCTCATCGCCCTGTGGTTGATTGGAGTTGTCGAGGTCAAGGTAAGCGTGGACGTTGTTGCCTCGTGTGATGGTGTATTCTGGTCCTGCCTCACCGTTGGTATCGTGCCATCCAAAGGGAGATGCCAGGGTGTCGGCGGGGTTTTCCACCAGCACACGTGGGCCGTGGATGGGGCTCTCAGCGGGTAGCGCGAATACATTGTACACGGCGTTGTCACTTTGTACCATGCTCTGCTGCTCCAGCGCCTGACGAATAGGCAAGCCTGGCTTGTCTTCCGCTTGCGTGTGCTCACAGTTGTGGCTGTGTGCATGCGTGCCATTGGGCGCATCAAAGTTACAGCTTACGTTCCAGTTGATGCGGTCCAGTTCCTCACCAGTGATGGCATCCATGCGGAGGCTCCAGTAGTCGTGGGTAGTGGGCATATCGATAGCCAAATCCCAGGCGAGGCGGGCGCTGCCGTCCTCCATCATTTGGTAGACCAGCTCCACTTTGATATCCGAATCAGAAATGCTGCCGCCGGAAAAGGTGTAGAGATGGCCATCCTGCGCAATCTGATGCTCCCGTCCGTCCATGATAAGGCCAAGGTCGGTCGCTGCGGCCTCAATCGCCTGATAGGCGGTAAGGCTGGGAGCTGTTGTGTTAACTTTTTCTGCCAGATTGGGCGTGAAACGGTTGGTGGAGAATACCACTTTACCTTCCTGTACGTGCACGCCGTTGATGGCATTATACACTTCAATGCCCTCGTGGCGCTGATTGAAGTAAAAGTGGGTGGTGCCGTTGTGGCGGCTGTATACCTGATCGCGGAGTACGACATCTTTGGTGTCTCCATCGGCCAGGCCCCAGGCCTCGCGCTCTTGCTCCAGATGGCGGAGTGCGATGTCCAGGGGTGTTTGCTGTTGTGCCCAGCCGGTAGCAGCTATCAATAGCGCTGCCAGCACGGCACTAAACCGGGTAAAAGTCCTCTTCATACTTTGCAAATATTATGGTTGAATAGAAAATTAAGCGTTCTGTCGTCAGGAGGTTTTCGGGATTGAGCAGCTAATTTAGGCAAATTATGGTGGGGAAAAAGGGGCCATCCGGGAAGTTTATATGTACTGGGCGACAAAAGTGCAGCCTATCATTTGGTGAACGGCAGTTGCCGGGAGCAGGTAGTTAGACCTGCTCTCCCAGCCATGCCAGGGCGGCTGCTTTGGTTTTATCTTCTTTGGCCAGCTCTTTTTGAGCCAGCAGGTGCAGTGCCCGGCGTGGGTGCCCGGTGGAAAGGGCTTCCTGTACCGTAGGTTCCTTGCGTATGGCCTCAATCGCTTCGGGAGAGGGGGGCTCAGGCAGGGAAGCCAGCATGCCAAGGTTGTTGCCCGTAAGGACGGTGCTATTGCGGATGCCAACCGGCAGGGCGTCGAAACCCATACCTTGTACGTTGAAAGGCTGGAAGATTTTGTGGATAGCCTCTCCGCTCGCCCGTACATAGAAGGCACGGCCCATACGGCCCATGAGGTCGATTTTATGCGGATTGATCTTACCGTCTTCGTCCAGTACCTGCTCGTGAATATGCATTCTCACCACTTCGCATATAATAAGGTGTCCGGCACCGCCCGATTCACCAAGCGGGATGATTTCCTTGACTTTGCATTCCAGCTGTGCCGGGGATTCCTCAACACGCATCGGGCTGACAAGGTCGGCCGGTACCGGAGTCAGCCCTGCTTTTTCGAACTCGCTTACTTCGCTGGGATAGTCGATGCTCGTCAGCGCCATTTGCCGTACGATATTGTAGTTGACAACGTTGATGACAACTTCCCGGGTCTGCATGATGTTGTGCAAAGTATCTTTGGTGCTGTTGTCTGAAACCCGCCGGTTGGAGGAGAAGACCACAATAGGTGGATTGGAACTAAAGCAATTGAAAAAGCTGTACGGAGCCAGGTTGTGGTTGCCATGTTCATCCACAGTACTGGCGAATGCGATAGGGCGTGGTGCAACGGCACCCAACAGATATTGATGCAAGTCTTTGGTGGGGGTTGAGGCAGGGTCGATTACCTTCATAGGTTGTTCAGCTTGTGGTTTTGGTTAGAAACAGATAGTCAGCTTGCCGCTTTCAGCAAAGAAAAGCCAAAGTACGGAAAACGGCTGTTTTTTATCATATGTTATTCAGGGATATATGCAATACGAAGTGGTCACCTACTGGCGCTGACGGCCAGCACGGGGAACGATAAATGTCGGGTCTTTGATCCAGACATTCATCGTCTGGGGTCGTTGATCCAGACATTCATCGTCTGGGATCTTGGATTTGCGACATCGGTCCGTGACGAAGCATAGCTTGTCAGGACAGGGCCGTGACGAAGCATAGCTTGTCCGGACAGGCGCAAGTCACTTCCCAGCGTAAATGCTGACCCTCTTGCCTTTAAGGTGGTCAAAGCTCTAAGGCGGCGAGACACGGGCAAGCATTGAGTAGGTTTGCTGCGGCAAATCACTTAATCGTCAGTATATCTCTTGTCACAAAAATCTCATCCGGAAAATGCCAAAAATAACCTTCGGAAAAGTACTCAACATAATTATTATTGGAGTGGTACTGCTCATCATCGGTCGGTACTTTTACATGAAGCCCCGGTTTATCAACGGGGAGCAGGTGCCAGTCATTCAGGCACAACTGAAAAACGGACAGGCTTTTGATCTGTCTGATTTAAGGGGGCAGTACGTACTCCTGGATTTCTGGGGTAGTTGGTGCGCTCCCTGCCGTAAAGAAAACCCTGAGCTGGTGGAGCTGAATAAGGCTTTTGGTGCTAAGGCGTTTACAAATGCAAGGGGCTTTAGCATCGTGAGCATAGGGGTGGAAGAGAATGCAGCGCGCTGGGAGAGAGCAATTGAACAGGACGGGCTCGACTGGCCCTACCATATTATGGATACGGCTACGAGCCTGAGGTTTTTTGATGGGAGGATCGCCAACGATTTTGGTGTGAAGCAAGTGCCTACCAAGTATCTGCTCAATCCGCAGGGGCAGATCATCGCCGTTAATCCATCTGTTTCGGAAGTCCGGGAGCGCCTCAGTGCCCAGTCAAATAACTGACATATTGTCGCAGAAACAGAGCTGGCAAAATAATTGCGGGCATTAGCCCGGAGGTTATACCTTTGCAAACGCAAAAAAATAAAACCATGAGTGAACATAAAGAGCATCAGGAAGACGTAAAAGACCAGGATGCTGCGGCGGCACAGGAAGCGGCAGCAGCACAGGAAACCAACGAAACTGCTGAGGAAAATACTGCTCAGGGCACTAATGAGGAACTGAGCCCTGAAGATCAGCTCAGCGCAAAAGACAAGCAATTGGAAGAATTAAAGGACAAGCACCTGCGTTTGATGGCGGAGTTTGAGAATTTCAAGCGGCGCTCCATCCGTGAAAAGATGGATATGATGAAAAACGCTGCAAAAGACACAATGACAGCTCTCCTGCCAGTTTTGGACGATTTTGACAGGGCCCGCAAAGCTGCGGACGAAAACGACAAGGGAGATTTGTTTGCCGAAGGGATCGGGCTGGTGTACAAAAAACTCTACAATACCCTGGAGCAGAAAGGGCTTAAGCCTATGGAAACCAACGGTGAAGACTTTGACCCGGAATTGCACGAAGCACTGACGGAGGTGCCTGCGCCTTCAGAAGAGCAGAAAGGTAAAATCATAGACACCGTTGAAAAAGGGTATTGGCTCAATGATAAGATCATCCGTCACGCAAAGGTGGTGGTAGGAAAATAATATAGCGTCAGGCTAATAAGACATTATGGCAAAACGAGATTATTACGAGGTTTTAGGGGTGAATAAGGATGCAGACGAAGGGGTGATCAAAAAAGCCTATCGCAAACTGGCACTCAAATACCACCCTGACCGAAATCCCGATGATAAGGAGGCGGAAGAAAAGTTCAAAGAAGCTGCGGAGGCTTACGAGATTCTGAGCGACAGCCAGAAACGGGCGCGCTATGACCGCTACGGGCATGCTGGTGTTAGTGGTAACAGCGGAGGCGGCGGCTTTAGTGGTGGTGGAATGACCATGGAAGATATCTTCCAGCAATTTGGCGATATCTTTGGCGATGGCGGCAGCCCGTTCGATTCCTTCTTTGGCGGAGGGGCTGGCCGTGGCCGTGCCCGCAGTGCCGGGCAGAGAGGCAGCAATCTGCGCATAAAAGTGGCATTGACGCTGGAAGAAATTGCCAGTGGGGTGACCAAAAAAATCAAGGTCAAGAAGGAGGTCACCTGTACATCCTGTAATGGTAGCGGTGCGAAGGACAGTAGCAGCGTAAAAACCTGTACGACCTGCCGTGGAGCTGGATATGTCCGTCAGGTGAAAAATACCTTCCTTGGGCAGATGCAGACTACTGTTACCTGTCCCACCTGTAATGGCTCAGGGCAGCAGGTGACGGCTAAGTGCACGACTTGCGGCGGTGACGGCCGGATGCATGGAGAAGAAACAATGGAAATCGAGATACCGGCAGGCGTAGAAGAAGGCATGCAGTTGTCCCTGCGGGGTAAAGGGAATGCCGGTGCCAAAGGCGGCCCTGCCGGCGACCTTTTGATCAACATAGAAGAAAAACCACATGACCACCTGCAACGGGATGGCATGAACCTGGTCCACGAATTATACCTCAACTTTGCAGATGCTGCGCTGGGCACATCAGTAGAGGTGCCAACTATTGACGGGCGGGTGAAGATAAAAGTGCCGGCCGGGACACAATCCGGAAAGATTTTTCGTTTGAAGGGCAAAGGATTGCCCAGTGTACAGTCTTACGGCAAAGGAGATCAACTGATCCACGTAAATGTCTGGACGCCCAAAAAGCTGTCTGATGAAGATCGGGAAGTACTCGAGAAAATCCGGCAGATGCCGAACTTCAACCCGCAGCCCGGTAAGTCTGAAAAAGGCTTTTTTGAGAAGATGAAAGATTACTTCAAGTAGAAAATGATGTGCCTATGCACTTTGGTTTTTCATGGTTCCGGTCCGGGATGCTAATCGTTTTGCTGACCACGGGTTTGTTATCGTTTTCCTCCTGCGGGCCCAACTATATCTTCAATACAGAAAAGGAAATACCGGAAACCGGGTGGGCTTATGATGAGCCGGTTTCTTTCTCCTTTAAGGTGGAAGATACTACAAAAATCTACAACCTATGGTTGGAAGTAGGGCATACCTCGTCTTACTCCAACCAAAACCTGTACACCCGTATTCAGACGATATTTCCGGATGGGAATGAACTTAGCGAGGTGGTCTCCCTGGAACTGGCTGATAAAGGCGGGCAATGGCTGGGTGCATGCAGTGGTCAGGAATGCGCGCTAAAAGTCCCACTGCAAACAGGGACTTACTTCAATCAGATTGGAGAGTATACCCTTGAAATGGAGCAGTATACGAGAAGAGATTCCTTGAAAGAGGTCCGGAATCTCAGGTTTATGGTCGAGGATACGGGTATTAGGAGGTAATCTTTTTTTGAAAAAAATGCAGATAAATTTTTGTATTTGTCATCTTGCTGCTACTTTTGTTCCTAAAGTTTGGTTAACAAAAAACCTGAGTTAACTTCTTTTATTCAGAAAAAAAATGTAGCTTAGTAGCTACAATTACCCTGGAAAGAAAATATGGTAACCGGAATCTATTCTAATCTTTTATTTAGAACTAGCATCAAACAGGACCAGTCTTTAGCTTTCCTTTTCCCTTTCATGAGATTATTGCAAAAGAACGATGAGCAACACTCGATTACAGCATGAGTTGTTTGCTTTGCTTGTTATATAGTATTGAACAGCTGGAATTACCCGATATTCACTAGTCCGGACAAAAGCGTCAGGATTACCGACGACCTAAAATTTGTCTCTACTCCTTAATATGCCTGGAGTCAGAGTCTCGATATTTTATTTAACGACCTTTTTTTAACCTAATTTTTTTTAAACAAATCGTGATCTTATGGAAAAAACGAAGTTTACTTTCGTTTCTCCGTCGCGGCTGGCAGGCGCATTTGCGTTCGCGCTGTTGACTTTCCTGGGCCTTCCACAGGCTTTTGCACAGGATTGTCCAACACCATCGAACGTAGACGTGAGCTACAACTGTGATGGAGTCGTTGTACTGGACTGGGACATTACGGACCCAAGCGGCCTGGTACAATCTTACACCGTTGACATCGAGAATGGCAACCAGCCGGTTGTCGACTTTGTCAACATGACTTCCACTGAGCTGACTATTGTTGCAGGTACCCTGACACCAGGCACGACCTACAACTACGCAATTACTGCGAACTGTGCAGCTTCTAATGTTTCATCTGCAACTGGCCAAATCGATGGCGCGGACATTCAGGACCGCCAGCCAACGATTTCTATCACCAACGTGAACAACCCAGTTTGCCCGGGCGACGAGTTCTCCGGCAGCTTTGATGTTACGGTGAATGATGGTTGTGGCGCTTCCTACAATATTTCTGTAGGCGGGACCACTTTCTTCAACGTGCCAGCGGGCAATACCATAACCTTCGGTGGGCTGAACGCCGCAGTAGGTGGTACAGTCTACACGGTGAACCTCTCCTTGGCTTCAGCAGGCGGCTGCCAGTTTAACACAGACCAGACGGGCTGTGTTTCTTCTGTTTCAGCAACTCAGACGCTGACGCCATCCGACAGCCAGGCACCAGGTATAGACGTGACTGCAGCCGGTGGTGTTGACCTGGGCTCAGGCGCGACGCTTACGTACACTCCGCCAGAGGGCGAGTGCGGCGTACAGCTGCTTTGGTCTGTGTTCCCATTCGACAACTGCGGTGGGCCATCTGATATTGACTTCACAGCGAGTGTGACCAATAACAACCTTGGCGTATTCCCAACAGCTTCAGTAACTCAGGATGCAGTAGACGCGGCTTACGCTGTGAATATCTTCGCTGCAGTAGGCACGAACGTTGTTACGCTTAGCGCAACCGATGAGAATGGCAACAACACGACCCTGACTTTCACTATCGAAGTACTGGATGTGCGTATCCCTGAGATTTACGGCCCTGGCGACATGCAGGTTCAAATCCCGGCTTGCCAGGATGAAGGCGTGCCTGTAAACTGGACAGTATCTACAGTTGATGACTGTGATGTGCAGCCAGCACTGACTCAGACAGCTGGCCCATCTTCCGGCAGCACGCTGACAGCAGGTACTTACACGGTATCTTACACTTCTACTGACGATACAGGCAATACTGCTTCCTACAGCTTCGATATCGAAGTGACGCAGGCAGCAAGCCCGGCTCCAATCGTAGACGTATCAGGCAATGGCCAGTTCAACGTACCAGCTTGTGAGGACAACGCAGAGGTTGTGTTCTCTGGCAACGTATATGACTGTGACCTGACAGTATTCAACTTCAATCCTGCGGACCTGACCGTTAGTGGTGCAGATGTAGCGATCAGCTACTTCCTGCCACAGGAAGACTATGTATATTTCGAGGCTACCGGCAACCTTGAGCCAGGTGATTACCTCATCGCAGTAAGCTACCAGGGCGTAACTGTAGACCACGCGGTTTCTGTTATCCAGGATGCGAACCAGCCTGCAACGGTCACGATGCCCGGCAACCTTGCATTCCTTGAGCCACTGTGTGCTGACGGAGCAGACCTGAGCTTCCAGGTACAGATCACAGACGACTGTGATGCAGACCTTAGCGGTGCTACCTTCACACTGAACGGCGGTGCTGCACCTGCAGTTGACGCAGCCGCTTCTGATGAGGCAAATGGCCTTTACGTATGGAACCTGGCTGGTATCCCAGCGGGCTCTTACACACTCGTAGGTACTTACACTGACGGCGCAGGCGCGACTTCAGAAGGCACTGCTACCTTCACGGTAACAGACCAGCCTGACAACTCTGCTCCGATCATCATCTACCCATCTCAGAACATCAATATCGCACTGGACCCATGCCTTGTAGATGCAGTAGCTTCTCAGACTTTCCAGGTGACTGCGATCGACAACTGCGATGGCGACCTTGACCCAACCGTAACGGTTTCTGCAGGAACAGGTTCTGTTACTGCAGTACCAGGCGGCTATGTATTCATGGGCGGCCCTGGCACGCATACCATTACGATTACAGCGACTGATGCAGCTGGCAACAGCCGCACGGAGTCCTTCTCTATCAATGTAACTCAGGCGCCTGCACCACAGGAGAACCTGGCTTGCAACGATGACATCAACGTTACGCTTGACGACAACTGCTCACGCGTAATCACTGCGGATATGGTACTGGAAGGCAACTTCGGCTGCTTCGAGGAGTCTGACTTTGCGGTCAACATCGTAAACGACGACAACCCTGCGAACGGCAATATCCTGGACGGCCACGGCCAGTTCATCTATGAAATTGACTTTGCAACAACTGCTCAGCCTGTGGTTGGCTTTACTGGTGATTTTGCACCGGGTAACTGGAGCATCCTTCAGCAGAATAATGGTTCTGTATCCTTTGCTGCTAATGGCGCTTCTGTTGACTTTGACGGCCCTGATGGAATTAGCTGTTTCGGAACGGGTGCCGAGGCATCTATTGCCATTGCAATGCCTAATGATGGAAATGTCACTTTTGACTACGATTACACTAGCCTCGATCTATTCGGTTCTGGCTGGGATGCGTTCATCGCACTCGTTGATGCTAATGGCAATGTAACAGTCTTAGTAAATACGATCAACAGTGTTAATGCAGCGGGTACTGTAAACGTAGACGTTGCAGCTGGTGACGTACTGGCTATTGGAGTTGCATCTGTAGATTGTACCTTAGGCCCAGGCGTTGCAACAGTCGACAACTTCGTCTTCTCTCCATTGACACCAGACGTAGCAGGCTTCGAGCCATGCTGGGGCTACATCACTGGCGAGGACAAGACAGCACCAGTTATCGAGTGCCCGGACGACACAGACGTAGCGACTGTCAGTGTGCCTGTACAAACGATCGACGGCGAGCTGACAGCGTCTGACCCACAGATCGAGCTGGCGGACTACTCTTGCTTCCTCGATTACCTGTTCAACATCTTCGGCCCTATAACCACGCCACTGGCGGGCCCACAGTACTACGACCTGATCGAATTCCAGGTTAGTGAAGAGGATGTATATACAATTTACCTGACTGCGCCAGCCGGCTGGAACGGCGGAGCAGCGACAGCGGTATTCCAGGGCGGCTTCAACCCTGACAGCCCATGTGAGAATATCCTCACGGCGTCAACAGCGGACCTGAACAGCGCGAACCTCGGCCCTGTGGGCGGCGGTATCAACCCGACAATCCGTATGACGCTGCCACTGCGCCCATACGAGACTTACACTGTACTGGTATCTTCAGTAGATGCGGAGCAGGTAGGCCCTTACACGCACACGATCTTCAGCGACGGCAACGGCCTTGTAGGCTCATGGAACTTCACGCAGACGACACTGCCAGACTGGACGACCCAGTTTGACACGACGTTCTCTGCCCTGCCATCGACTACCGAGCAGCTGGTACTGCCATTGTTCTGCAATGACTTCGACCAGATCTACGGCGGCGACGCAGGTTCTGTAGCACAGGAGACCGCATTCATCAGCGGCACTTACCAGTGGGTAGGCTCGCCAAGTGCGACGGACAACTGCGACAACAACGTAGGCATCACAGCGACGGACAGCTTCACAGCTTCCGGCGACTGCGGCGACGTAGTAATCACGCGCTCCTTCACGGCTACTGACGACCAGGGCCTGACAGACGAGTGCCAGCAGCAGATCACTTTCCGCAAGCCAACGCTTGCTGACGTGACGAACCCGCCGATCACGGTAGTGGTAGAGTGCGACGAAGACTACCCAGCGCTGGCGAACGGCAACCCGGCTCCAGAGCTGACCGGCTATCCGTTCATCTTCACAGCGTTCGGCATCTTTGACATTGCTCCGAATTACTGCAACATCGGCGCTTCTTACGACGACCTGCCAACAGTAGACGAGTGCGAAGGCCGCTTCAAGTTCCGCCGTGAGTGGACCGTATTTGACTGGTGCGACCCAGGCAGCACAGTGATCATCGACCAGCTGATCAAAGTTGGCGACTACACTGCTCCTACGGTAACCTGCCCTTCAGGCACACCAATTGCTTACTCTACAAGCCCATTCTCTTGCGGTGCGTCTTTCGAGGTGCCAATGCCAGGCGTGAGCGACAACTGCTCTAACGTAACGGTATACACCGAGATCGTGACGACAACAGAGGAAGAGGTGATCAACCAGTACGGCCTGCCAACCGGACAGTTTGTGATCGACACCGTAGTGGTGCGCACAATCCAGCCTGGCGCGAACCGTTTTGTATCCTCTATCCCATTCGGCGACCACTTCTTCCGCTATGTAGCAGAAGACGACTGTGGCAATGAGACGGAGCTGTACTGCCCATTCTCTGTGATCGACCAGATCGAGCCAGTGGCAGTATGCGACGACCAGCTGAACGTAAGCATCGGCGGCGGCAACATCGTGCCTGGCCAGCCAGCGCTTGCACGGGTGTTCGCATCTGACGTGGACGAAGGCTCATGGGACAACTGCGGTGATGTATCTATCGCGATCTTCCGCAACAACTTCAACCCGATCACTTACACTTGCGGCACGCAGAACAGCGTAACCGGCGATTTCGTCGACTTCTTCTGCTGTGACGTAGGCGTTACATCTGATATCACACTGGTTGTGACCGACCAGTATGGCAACCAGAACTCCTGCTGGCTGAGCGTTACGCCAGAGGACAAGATCAACCCATTCTGTGATGCGCCAGACAACGTAGTTGTGGATTGCGACGATCTGCCATACGGCTTCGACGCATCTGACGCAGGCCAGCTGGAAGACCTGTTCGGCATGGCGACGGGCGCAGACAACTGCGGCGTAGCATCTGTACAGCAGGTAGCATCGAACGCTGACCTGGAGTGCGGCTACGGCTCCATCACTCGTATCTTCCGCGTCACTGACGTGAACGGCCTGAGCAGCACGAACAGCTGTGTGCAGGTGATCACGATCAATGAGGTGCACAACTACGAGATCTACTTCCCTGAAGATGCTGAGGCGAACTGCGGCACGCCAACGCCAGACACCGTTGAGTACAACGAGCTTGGCTGCGACCTGCTTGCAGTAACAAGCAACGACGAGCAGTTCTCTGCATCCGGCGACGAGTGCTACAAGATCTTCCGTACGTGGAAGGTGATCAACTGGTGCCAGTATGACGGCGAGAGCGACCCTTACATCGTAGGCCGCGACGAGGACTGCAACGGAACGCCAGGCGATGGCGACCGTATTGCGAACAACGGCAACGGCTTCTGGCTGCTTGCACGCCCGAACGGCAAGATCTACTTCGACCAGGACACAGACGAGACACCTGACAACAACGTACCAGGCATCAACTTCTGTGGCGTATCGAACGACTACTACAGCTTCGAGTATGACGAGACTGGCTACTACCAGTACACTCAGATCATCAAGGTATACGACGACACCGCTCCTGAGATCAGCTTCACGCAGGCAGACGCATTCTGCTCACTGGACAACGTGAACTGTGATGCGAACGTGACTTATCCGTTCAGCATCGATGAGGACTGTACGCCAGACGACCTGACGATCAAGGTGTTCCTTGACCCATTCCTGAGCGGCGACCTTGTACAGCTGACAGGCGTGGTATCTGGTTCTTACCCAGACTACACGATCACAGTGAACGACCTGCCAATCGGCAGCCACGCGTTCGAAGTGCACGTACTGGACGGCTGTGGCAACTCTGACCTTGCCATCCTGCCATTCGACATCATCGACTGCAAGGCGCCAGCGCCAATTTGCATCAACGGCATTGCGATCGAGCTGATGCCAGTAGACGAGGACGGCGACAACCTGCCGGACCCGGGTGCAGGCATGGCTGAGATCTGGGCGAGCGACTTCATCGCTTCTCCGATCACTGATTGCTCTGAGCCGATCAAGTACTCTATCAACCGTGCAGGCGAGCCTAACGACCCTGACCAGACCGGCCTTGTGCTGACTTGTGACGACGAAGGCACGCTGGTGATCGAGATCTGGGCGTACGACGCAGCTGGCAACAGCGACTTCTGCGAGACTTACATCCTGGTACAGGACAACATGGGCGTATGCGGTGCAGCAGCACCAATGGCAGCCGGTGCAGTCAATACCGAGGACAACGAGCCGGTAGAAGATGTACAGGTCAGCCTTTCCGGCCAGGCTTCTACAGCGATGACGACTCAGAACGATGGCGCTTACGTATTCACGAACCTGACAGCAGGCCTTGACTACACGATCACGCCACAGCGCGACGGCGACTACCTCAACGGTGTGTCTACGTTCGACCTGGTACTGATCAGCAAGCACATCCTGGGCGTTGGCCCGCTGAGCACGCCATACCAGCGTATCGCAGCGGACGTTAACAACTCTGGCTCTATCACAACTCTGGACCTGATCCAGCTGCGCAAGCTGATCCTGTCTATCGATACAGAGTTCGCTAACAACACCAGCTGGCGCTTTGTGGAGACGGCTTACGTCTTCCCAGACCCATCTAACCCATGGGCAGAGCAGTTCCCTGAAGTGATCAACATCAACGACCTGCCTGCGACAAGCATCATGGATGCGGACTTCGTAGCCGTGAAGATTGGTGATGTGAACGGTGATGCGGCAGCAAACAGCTTTGCAGTAGTTGACGAGCGCAGCTACGAAGGCACTTTTGCACTGCAGACAGACGAGCAGGAGCTGAAGGCGGGCAATGAGTACCGCGTAAGCTTCACAGCTGCTGAGCTGGCACGCATCGAGGGCTACCAGGCGACGCTGACGCTGAGCAACGGCGTAGAGCTGGTAGACATCGTAAGCGGTGTAGCTACTGAAGACAACTTCGGCCTGGCTTACCTGGGCGAAGGCATGATCACGACAAGCTGGAACGGCGAAGCATCTGATGCAGAGCTGTTCACACTGGTATTGCGCGCAAACAGCGACGTGATGCTGAGCGAAGTACTGGGCGTAAGCTCAGCAGTTACGAAGGCAGAAGCTTACGGCAAAGACGGCAGCTTCCAGGACGTAGCGATCGAGTTCAGCACCGGTACTGTAGCGGGCGCAGGCTTCGAGCTGTACCAGAACCAGCCGAACCCATTCAAGGGCGAGACTGTGATCGGCTTCAACCTGCCAGAGGCAGCACAGGTGACGATCACCATCAGCGACGTAACCGGCAAGGTACTGAAACTGTACCGCCAGGATGGCTCTAAAGGCTACAACCACATCACGGTTAAGTCTTCTGAGCTGGCGGCGACAGGCGTAGTATCTTACACTGTTGAAACTGGTGACTACACAGCAACGAAGAAGATGGTAATCATCAAGTAACCATCTCTTTGAGATATAGCCCGGCGGGCGCTGCTTAGGCGGCGCCCGCAGTGGGCAGACCGGGAGGCCGGGCATCCGAAAGGGCGCCCGGCCTTTCTGGTTTTAGAAGATACTATGTCAGTATCTCTAAGAATGGCTTTTCTATGTTTAGGCTTAAAGCTGACAACTTGGCTGGTAGTGAAGATCGCCGGATATTTTTTAGTTTACCTACCTTTACAATCCTGTAAATTATTTAGACCGGCATGATAAAACGCTTGATATATCTCTTTTTTGGCGCGCTGGCGTTGGCTATGGTCTTTTGTACACGTGATTTGCCTGATAGGGCCGCCCAATCTGATACCTATAAAAACCTGGCACCGGGCGTCGCATACGTAGGGATGCAAACCTGTAAATCCTGCCATTCCAATGTGCATTCGACCTTTATCCATACTGGTATGGGGCGTTCTTTTGACCGGGCAACCCTGGAAAAAACGGATGCTAAGTTTGGGCCGCATGCTGTAGTCTATGATGAAGCTTCTGATCTATACTATCAACCTTTTTTTAGGGATAGTCAGATGTATGTGCTTGAGTACCGGCTGGAAGGTTTAGATACCGTTCATCAGCGGCTGGAACAAATCGATTACATCGTAGGCTCCGGGCAGCATACGAATTCTCATATGGTCGATTTCAACGGTTACCTGTACCAGGCGCCTGTCACTTACTATACCCAGGATGAGAGGTGGGATATGGCACCAGGGTTTAGAGGCGACAACATACGGTTTAGCCGGCTATTATCAGCAGAATGTATTACCTGTCATAATCATCTGCCGGAACAGGTGCCCGGTTCTATGAACAAATATGTAAATATGCCAACGGGCATAGAGTGCGAACGCTGTCATGGCCCGGGTGAAATTCATGTAAAAGAAAAACTGGCAGGGGAAATCATAGATACCTCAAAGTTTACAGACTACTCCATTGTCAACCCCCGGGATCTTTCGCGTGACCTTCAAATGGACCTTTGCCAACGCTGTCATTTGCAGGGGATAGCTGTTTTGCAGGATGGCAAGTCATTCTACGATTTTAAGCCGGGAATGCGGCTTGAGGAGGTTTTTAATGTATTCCTGCCGCGGTATACTGATTCTCATGAGAAATTCATCATGGCTTCTCAGGCAGACCGCCTGCGCCTGAGCGCTTGTTATTTGAATTCAGAAATGACCTGTATTACTTGCCATAATCCGCACAAGAGCATCGAAGTTACAGGTAAGGGGCAATACAATAATGCTTGTAAAAGTTGTCATGATGGGCCGGAGGAATCGGCTTGTGCCTTCCCCTTAGCTGAACGGTTGTCGCAGGGCAATGATTGCTCAGGCTGCCATATGCCCCGCTCCGGCAGTATTGACATACCTCATGTCAACATTACGGATCATTACATCAGCAAAGAGACTGCTAAAAGCTCAAAAAAGGAACAATCAGCTACTCAGGAAGGAACATTCCTTGGGCTGGAGATTCTGACCAAAGAGACCGGAACTGCCCTGGAAATGGCAAAGGGTTATCTTGCAATGTACGACAAGTACGTACAGTCTTCAATGGTGCTGGATTCTGCGTGGGCGTACCTGCAACGCTCAGAGGCTTTGGAGACAGAACAATTTCCGGTGGAGGTACATTACTTTTTTGCCAGAGAAGATTATTCAAATGTTTTGAGGCGAAGTACTGGCAAAATGCCTGCTGATGTGAAGGATGCCTGGACCGCTTACCGGATTGGCGAGGCTTTCTATCAGTCCGGGGAATTTCAAAAGGCTGCGAACTTCTACCGCCGGGCGGATAAATTACTGCCTTTCCATCTTGATTTTAAAGAGAAACTGGGAGCGGCGCTGGTGCAGCTACGGCAATTACCGGAAGCGGAGGAAGTCTTAGGATGGGTGATCGGAGAGAACCCCAAACGCCCAAGAGCACTTTCTAACTTTGGCTTTGCGAGAGTGCTGCAGGGGCATACCAAAGAAGCAGAAGAATATTACGACAGAGCTATTGCGCTAGACCCGGACTACATTCAGGCTTTGCTCAATAAAGCAGCGGTACGGTTACTAAATAAAGACTACAAAACCGTAAAGGAAATTCTGAACCGTGTCCTCCGCCTTGACCCGGAACATCCACAGGCAATAGCTATTTTACAACAATTAAACCAACTTCAATAGTATGGGTGGGCCCATTCCGCGCAAAGCGTATCGCATTCAGGCTAAAAAGGGGCGATGGAGTACCGGTAGCCTGAACAACCTTAAATTAGAGGAGGAAACACTGCCACCTCCTGCCGCGGGTGAAGTGCAGGTAGCCGTCCGTGCAATCGGGCTGAACTTTGCAGATATCTTCGCTATTTGGGGGCTGTATGGAGCAACGCCAACAGGGGCCTTCGTGCCAGGCCTGGAATATGCCGGAACGATAATCGCTACAGGGCCAGGAGTAAAAAATATACGCTCAGGTGACCGAATAATGGGGGTAACCCGCTTTGGTGCCTATGCTTCTCATCTTAATATCGATGCCCGCTATGTGATTCCGATGCCTGACTCCTGGACTTTTGCAGAGGGAAGTGCTTACCTGGTGCAAGTTTTGACGGCTTACTACGGACTGAAGCAACTTGGGGCTATTCAAAAAGGGCAAAACGTATTGATACACAGTGCAGCAGGAGGTGTAGGGCTTTGGGCTAACCGCATTGCTAAACAATATGAAGCCTACACAATAGGTACAGTTGGCAGCCCCCATAAACTGCAAGTACTGGAGCGGGAGGGATATGATCATGGAATCGTGCGCCGGCAGTCTTTCCGGCAGGATCTCGAGGGCGCACTTGGTGATAAGGAGCTGCATCTGATTATGGAATGCATAGGCGGGAAAATCTTCAGTATAGGCTATGATGTGCTGGCACCACAGGGTAGAATGATTGTTTACGGGTCAGCGCGCTACGCATCTGTGGGCAACCGGCCGAATTATTTGCGCCTGTTGTACCACTTTCTTACCCGGCCTAAGCTTGATCCTCAGAAAATGCCTGAGCACAACAAAAGTATTATGGGCTTCAACCTCATATGGCTGTACGAGAGAGCAGCATTGATGCATCAGCTGCTCGATGAACTGAAAAGCCTGGATTTGGGGCGCCCAATCGTAGGGGAGCGGTTTGCTTTTGAGGATTTGCATGGCGCTATCCTGCGTTTTCAGTCCGGTCAGACGGTGGGAAAACTCGTTGTGGAGCTACAAGAAGCCTGATTTTATACCAGCGAAAAGTCAGCCCAGTAGCGGTAGTCGCTTAGTGGAGTCTGTATAGGGTCATCTTCATTGAGTGGCAACAATTCACTGAGAGGGTAGGAGCGTATGGCACGCCCTTTCTGAACGGAACCAATCAGCCCTGATTTTCCCTTAGGGTCAATCCCCTCGATACCAACGATCTGTACGTTGGTGCCTGGGGCAATCTCATCCATGAGCAGCCCCTCAACTTCTGCCGGGATCGGATACTTCACCTCATGCTGGAAATGGTAAAGCCAATTGCCCAGATCGTCATCGTTGTTATCCCTGGTGAGAATCCGGAACATCCGTTTGGCCTGCGCATCTTTTCTGATATTTCCCCAGAAATAAGAATGGTAGGCTAACCTCTGCCGGTTCAGGGCTTCTGTTTCCGTATCTCTGGGAGATGCTGCTATTAGAGCTTCTTCCGGTATTTCAAAAAGGAACGGGTTGTCTCCATCTGCTAGCTCCACTATTTCTTTGAGATACTTTTCCGGTAGTTTATCTATGGTTTTGCTGTCCAGGCTAATGACGAAAAAGTTTGAATTACCATTTGTGATTCCGGTTTCTACTCTTCCACACCAACCCTTGGCAGTAAGGTTGGGCACTTCAAAACTTTGCGGATCAAGGTCAATGTTGATGCTAACGACACTTCCATGCTTAAACTTCGGATTGGTGATTTCCTGCCACATGGGATCAATGGAAAACTCAAATGCATCCGGGTCGAAACCATACTCTTCATCTTCCCAGTTGGTATTTTGAAGGTCTCGCAGGTGGAAATCAGGATGGAGGTCAGGGAGGGCCTGCCGGTTGTCATTAAAATGTGAAATAGATAATGGACTGTTGCTCATGAATGGATCACTTCAAATGATAAAAGACCATAACTATACTGACGATTAAGTGGTTTGCTATAGCAAACCTACTCAATGTCAGCATTTTCGCTGGGAAGTGGCTTGCGCCTGTCCTGACAAGCTACGCTTCGTCACGGGCCGATGTCGCAAATCCAAGATCCCAGACGATGAATGTCTGGATCAACGACCCGACATTTATCGTTCCCCGTGCTGGCCGTCAGCGCCAGTAGGTGACCACTTCGTATTGCGTATAACCTGAAAAAGCACAGGCTTAAACAGCTAGCGTGCAATCAAAGTTTTTTAGGATTGAATGACAACTAATCAATAAACTCAGGTAGGCAATAGCGACTGTTCTTTTTATTAGCTATTCTACAAACAACAGGACATTGCCGATAGTTTGCCCCATCAAAAAAGCCCCTGGCATTTTCTTTGCCAGGGGCTTATGAAGCAGTTCCTGAATGATATCTTATCGGGTCAGATACATATACCGCTGTTTGTCAAGCTCCCGGAAGAAGGGGTCCGAGAGGTCTTTGATGAAGCGGATGCCTTCACCGGTCGATTTCATTTCCGGCCCGAGGTTTTTGTCCACATTCGGGAATTTGTTGAAAGAGAACACCGGCACCTTAATTGCAAAGCCGCCCGGACGGGGCTTGATGTCAAAGTCTTTCAGCTTATGCGTGCCCATCATTACTTTGGTTGCGATTTTGAGGTAAGGCACCTGATAGGCTTTGGCAATGAACGGTGTTGTTCTTGATGCCCGTGGGTTGGCTTCAATCACATAGACATTATCGTCTTTGATGGCGAACTGAATGTTAATCAGGCCACGGATATCGAGTGCCTTAGCTAGTTTCTCTGCGTATTCCACCATTTTACTGACGGCTTCTACAGAGAGGCTGTAGGTGGGAAGGACGGCTGAGCTGTCGCCGGAGTGGATGCCCGCAGGCTCGATATGCTCCATGATACCCATGATGTGCACCTCGTCGCCATCGCAGATGGCATCAATTTCTGCCTCTTTGGCCCGGTCCAGGAATTGGTCGATCAGGACACGGTTGTCCGGAAGGTGCTTGAAAATGCTCAGGACATGCCGCTCCAGTTCTTCATCATTGATGACGATCCGCATTCGTTGCCCACCGAGCACATAAGATGGGCGGACGAGTGCCGGGTAACCTGTTTTGCGTGCAGTTTGCAAGGCCTCATCAGCGTCGTTGGCAACGCCGTATTCAGGATATGGAATTTCGAGCTCCTTGAGCAAGTCGGAGAAGGCTCCCCTGTCTTCAGCCAGGTCCATATTCGGGAAGGAAGTACCAATGATATTATATCCTTTCTGATGGAGGGTTTCCGCCAGTTTCAGCGCAGTTTGGCCACCGAGCTGCACGATAACACCCTCTGGTTTTTCCAGTTCCAGGATTTCCTCCAGATGTTCCCAGAAAACCGGCTCAAAGTATAGCTTGTCCGCCATATCAAAGTCCGTAGAGACTGTTTCCGGGTTACAGTTAATCATAATGGCTTCGTACCCGGCTTCCTTGACGGCCATCAGACCGTGAACACAGCAGTAATCAAACTCAATGCCCTGCCCGATACGGTTAGGGCCAGAGCCAAGGACCACGATCTTTTTCTTGTCGGAAGAGGGGATACTTTCGTTCTCCTTATCGAAGGTAGAGTAGAAGTAGGGCGTTTGCGCTTCAAACTCAGCAGCACAGGTGTCCACCATCTTGTAGGTGCGGCGGATGCCCAGTTTTTTGCGGTAGTTACTGACCTCTTCATCCTCAATGCGCAGCAGCCAGGCAATTTGAGCGTCAGAATACCCAACCTCTTTGAGTTGGCGCAGGAAATCTTCTGGGATGTCCTCTGCCACGTTGTAGCGCATCAGTTGCTGCTCCATTTTGACCAGCCGCTTAATCTGTTTGATAAACCAGGGATCAATGCGGGTGAGTTTGTGGATGGTTTTTTCCGGTACGCCGAGGCGCAGTGCATCTTTAAGCCGGAAGATGCGGTCTTCACTTGGCTTCTCCAGGCGCTCCAGTATATCCGCTGTACGTATCCATTCCTTTTTGTCGGCACCCAGGCCCATGCGGTTATTTTCGAGGGACTGGCAGGCTTTTTGTAAAGCCTCCAGGAAGTTACGCCCTATGGACATGACCTCACCCACCGACTTCATCTGCAGGCCCAGCTCGTGGTCAGCCCCCTGGAATTTATCGAAGTTCCAGCGCGGCATTTTCACAATTACGTAGTCGAGCGTTGGCTCGAAGTAGGCAGAAGTGGTTTTGGTAATCTGATTTTTGAGCTCATCCAGGGTATAGCCAATGGCGAGCTTGGCAGCAATCTTTGCAATGGGGTAGCCAGTGGCCTTACTGGCCAGGGCAGAAGAGCGGCTTACCCGCGGATTGATTTCGATCACGATCAGCTCTTCCGTCTCCGGGTTGATAGAAAACTGGATATTGCATCCTCCTGCAAAGTTGCCCAGGGATCGCATCGCCTGAATGGCTTCGTCCCGCATTTGCTGATAGGCAGTATCGGAAAGGGTCATTGCCGGAGCCACCGTAATACTGTCACCCGTATGTACGCCCATAGGGTCGAGGTTTTCCACTGTACAGATGATCACCACATTATCATTGGCGTCCCTGAGCAATTCCAGCTCATATTCTTTCCAGCCCAGCACTGCTTTTTCGACCAGTACTTCATGTGTGGGAGACATACTCAGTCCCCGGCGCAGGGCAGCATCAAACTGATCAGCACTATGCACGAAGCCTCCACCGGACCCACCAAGCGTGTAAGAGGGGCGGATGACGAGCGGATAGCCGATCTGCTGAGCAGCTTCCTTACCTTCCAGAAAAGAGTTGGCGATTTTGGAAGGCGCTACGCTTAGTCCGATGTCGATCATGTGCTTTCGGAACGCTTCGCGGTTTTCTGTAAGTTCAATAGCCTCAAGATCAACGCCAATCAGGCGGGTGTTGTATTTTTCCCAAACGCCCTGTTCACCAGCTTCGATGGCCAGATTAAGGGCTGTTTGCCCGCCCATCGTTGGGAGTACTGCATCAATCTTGCGCTCTTCGAGTACCTGTACGATACTTTCAACGGTAAGCGGCAAGAGGTAGATGTGATCAGCAGTAACGGGGTCTGTCATGATGGTTGCCGGGTTATCGTTGATCAGGCTGACCTCAACCCCTTCTTCCCGCAGAGAGCGGGAGGCTTGAGAACCAGAATAGTCAAACTCACAGGCTTGCCCAATCACAATAGGCCCGCTTCCTATGATCAGGACGGATTGGATAGATTGATCTTTTGGCATTACGAGTATTTTAGACCGCCAACCGGTGCGAAGGAAGGAGTTACCGGTAAGGGGCAATTACAAATTGCATGCAAAGATATAATAGTTCATGGTTCCGGAACGAACGCAAACCCATGAATTTTTGATGGGGCAGGGCTATTCTGTGACTTCGAAGGACTGTTCTGCGGTGTAATACTCAATTTCGGCAGTGGCTTTTGCCCCTTGCAGGTCGAGTTGTTGTTGCTGCTTTTTGACCAGGTAAACCCGGTGCGGCCCGGGTTGAAGTTTCCTCAGCCGGATGCCTGCGATAGGAAAAGTATCCCGCACAGAGGGGTTGGTCAGGGTAATAGTGGTCGCTTTATTATTGGCATCGCTAAACAACAGTACGATGCTCTCGCCTTCGTCGATTTTTTCGTCTTTGATATAAAGTGTCATGCCTTCTGAAAGGCTTGCAATGCCCCCAACTACGCTGAATGTTTCGATCGGACTAAGAGATAGCACGGCTTCCCGTGGTTGTCCATCAGCTGCCTGAAACCCGAAACGGTGGTCTTTTGCAAAAGGCGCGCGGGTGTCTAGAGTGTAACGTACCTGTTGGTCGGGCAGTGGGCGTGCATCTAAAGGGCGGCCCTGATAGGTAACTCCTCCGGGCATTTCAACCGGTTGAGCAGTGGAGATACTATCGCCTTCGCGGAAAGCAGCCGTGACTTTGAGCTGCCCCTGCGGAGCGATGTATCTGACAAAAAGGCTTGCGTAGGTGGTAGGCCCGGGCTGTTCGGGCTTCTCTTCTGCCTGACAGCTGCTAATTGAAAGCCCGATTAGCAAAAGCAATGAAAATTGTAGGTAAGTCAGGTGTGTTTGTCCCATCTTAAATTGGTTTAAATTGATCGTAAATTTAATTCCTTATTTGGGAATTTTGAAGGGAATACTACGTGGCAAACTATCGGATGGGCTATATCAGGGAATTTGGGCAGGTCAGTGCATACGCAAAGGCGGTGCAGGAAGGGAGCCGTTGTTTGTGCTAATTGCCGACATATTCTCTTTGTTGGTCAGGGTTTATTGATTTCAAAATCCTGATTGGTAGGGGTAAAGGTTTCGTCCCTTTGGGCTGAGCAGGTAATATCATCACAAGTAGGCTAGAGGATAAATTCCTTGTCAGCCAGAGGACTAAAATATCATTCTTTGGAATTAACAAGGAAGCGTTATATTTGCGCGGTCCGTTTAGCTAAAGCCTCATTATCCAATAGAACGGGAAAGCAGGTTTTTTTAAATCAGAAACCTGACTTATGCACAAATGTGATTGGTGAAGAACACAGATTATTTCCTACTTTTGGAAATGAGCAGGTGACCTCCCTCTCACAAATCCCAAAAGCATCAAGCAGGAAACAAAGCGATAAATCCTGATAATCATCAGGTTAGAAAGAGAGCGAACATTAATTTACACAGCTAGGGAAACCCATTGGTTTGTCGAAATTTTAAAACAGGAAATTTTATGGTACGTAATTTACTCGTGTTATTCGTACTCCTCCTTTCGGGAGCGACTGTCTTCGGGCAGACTTCGCTTCAGGGAGAGGTGGTAGACGATACCGGGGAGCCGATCATTTTCGGCTCGGTAGCACTCTACAAAAACGGAGTACTCATTACTGGTACTGAGACCGATTTTGATGGTAATTATTCCTTCAATGAAATCGATCCCGGTACTTATGATGTTGAAGCCAGCTATGTTGGCTACAATAAGCAGCGTGTGGAAGACGTGAAAGTCTTCGCTGGTAAAGCCAACCGCCTTGACATCACGATGACCTCCGATGCGGTCAATCTTGATGAGGTCGTTGTAACTTCCTACAAAGTGCCGCTCGTGGAGCAGGACAATACCACGCAGGGAGCAACCATTACCAGTGATCAAATCAAGAACCTCCCTACCCGTAACATCAATGCTCTTGCAGCAACCACGGCTGGCCTTGCCAGTGCCGATGAAGGAGATGCGATTGCCGTTCGGGGGTCCCGGAGTAACGCAACCGACTACTATGTAGACGGTATTCGTGTGCAGGGTAACCTGATCCCGGAATCGGAAATTGAACAGCTGCAGGTGATCACCGGTGGTATCGAAGCCCAGTACGGTGATGTTACCGGTGGTATCATTTCGATTACAACCAAAGGCCCGTCCAATCAATTTTCCGGTGGTGTTGAAGTGGAGACTTCTCAGTTTACAGATGCATTTGATCAGAGACTTGTAGGATTCAACCTCTCCGGTCCGATTATAAAGAAGCGGAACGAAGATGGTACAAAAGGAGAGTCTATTTTGGGCTTCCGCCTTGCAGGCCGTTTGACAGATCAGCTGGATGATGACCCGCCCGCAACGCCTATTTTCAGAGTGAAAGATGAGGTGCTAGCAGAACTGCAGGCCAATCCGGTTATCCAAGTTGGAGGTAACAGTTTGGTTGCTGCTGACTTCCTCACTAACGAGGACGTGGATATCCTGGATTTTCAGCCCAATGAGCAGTATACTCGTTATGACCTTACCGGTAAACTGGATGCCCGTTTGAGCGATGCAATCGATATTACGATTACAGCTCAGGCATATGATCAGGCCAATCAGTTCACGCCAGGTGAAGGCTCTCAAACCGGGACAAACTGGCGCCTGCTCAACCTGCAGAATAACCCAACGGATAATGAGCAGAACTACCGTGGTAACTTCCGCTTCCGCCACCGTTTGGGCGGTGCTGTTTCCGGAGAAGATGGCGGTGGTTCTCTGATTCAGAACGCAAGCTATACTTTACAGTTCGGTTATGAAAAGAACCTTCAGGACCTTGAAGACCCACGTCATGGCGATAACCTGTTTAACTATGGTTATATTGGACAGTTTGAGCAGGAATGGCGCCCTACCTGGGACATTCAGCCCGATGACTCGTTGGGCGTGGTAGCCATTCATACGGACTACCTTCAGGTACTGACCGACTATACACCGGGTGATGTAAATCCGGTTCTGGCCAACTACAACAACGTTTTCCAGGATGGTGATGCCTTTGAGATACCACCTACCCTGCAGGCCTTCAATACTTTCAATGGGGTAACGAACTCCGTCTTTAGCAGTTCATGGAACTTCCACACTAATGTGGGAACGGTATACAACCTGAACCGTAAGCGCGATCGGGATACCTACACTTTCCAGGCGCGTACTTCCTTTGACTTAGTACCGGGTGGTTCTGACAAAGGCCGCCACAACATTCAGCTGGGTGTCTGGTACGAGGAGCGGATCAACCGCGAATGGTCTATCAACCCACGTTCTCTGTGGCTGCTTTCCCGTCAGCTGGCAAACAGCCATATTCAGGGTATTCCATTTGGAGAAGACAACCGTCCACTTAGTGATACATTGGACGTGGTACCTGTATTTGATCCACAGACAGGTGCTCCGATTATCAATCCATTTACCGGTGAGCAGTTCATGGGCGCTATCCATGATGTTGTGATTACACCGGGGGACGAAGCTCAGTTCTATGAGCGTGTTCGTAATGTAACCGGTGACGGCCTTAAGGACTTCGTGAATATAGATGCCCTTTCTCCTGATCAGCTGAGCCTGGATATGTTCTCAGCCCGGGAGTTGAACGACTTTGTTGTTGGTGGCTCGCCTATCCTGAGTTACTTTGGTTACGATTACCTTGGTAATACCTTTAATGGTTCATTCGAGGATTTCTTTACCACGCGTGACCCTTCGACAGGGCTGCGTACCTTCCCGGTAGCGCCTTTCCGCCCGATTTACGGTGCAGCCTACATTCAGGATAAGTTCACCTTTAAGGACATCATTTTCCGTTTAGGTGTACGGGTTGACCGATACGATGCGAATACAAGTGTACTTAAGGATAACTTCTCTCTTTATGAGATCCTTGGTGCAGAGGACTACCACACTCAGTTTGGTGGGGAGCGTCCCGGAGGTATTGGTGACGACTTTAAGGTATACGTGGATGAGTCAGGCGAAAACGTACAGGCTTACCGTGATGGCGAAAACTGGTTCCGTCCTAATGGTAACCCGGTAAACAACCCTGCCCTCATTTTCCAGGGTGGCACTGTCAACCCGATCTACGCAAGTGAGCGTGCCCGAGAGGATGTTGACTACATCAAGAAGGAGGACTTCAACCCGGATGCATCCTTTGAGGATTACGAAGTACAGGTTAATGTGATGCCGCGTCTGGCTTTCTCTTTCCCGATTTCTGATGAGGCGAACTTCTTCGCTCACTATGATATCCTTGTTCAGCGCCCGCCATCAAACTCGATCGCATCTCCGCTGGACTTTTTCTACTTCTTTGACCGGCCCAACCTGGACCGGAACAACCCGAACCTTCGTCCGGAGCGTACTATTGACTACGAGGTAGGTTTCCAGCAGAAGCTGTCTAACTCCTCTGCTTTGAAGATCGCTGCCTACTACAAGGAGATGCGCGATATGATTCAGCTGCGTACCTTCTTCCCGGTTCCGATTATTGGTCGTTACACGACTTTTGACAACCTGGATTTTGGTACAGTTAAAGGCTTCTCACTTGCTTATGACCTGCGTCGTACAGGTAATGTATCTCTGAACCTGAACTATACGCTTCAGTTTGCTGACGGTACAGGGTCAAACGCAGAATCACAGCGTAACGTAGCCAACCGTGGTGTACTTCGTACGCTGTTCCCACTTAACTTTGACGAGCGTCACCGCATCGTTGCCGTACTGGATTACCGCTACGGATCAGGGAAGCAGTACAACGGGCCACGTCTGTTTGGTTCAGACATCCTTGCCAACGCAGGTCTCAACCTGCAGGCAACAGCCGTATCTGGTCGTCCATTCACTGCCACGAGCCTGCCTCAGGAGTTGGGCGGTGCTGGTGTGATTGGCTCACTGAACGGTGCACGCCTGCCCTGGAATTATGTACTTAACGCACGGATTGACAAGAACTTCAACATCGGGAAGAATATGGGGCTCAACATTTACTGTCGGGTTTCCAACCTTCTTGACCGCCGCAACGTGATCAATGTTTATTCTGCGACTGGTTCTCCGGAAGATGATGGCTACCTGGCTTCACCTTTCGGACAGAGCCAAATCCAGAGTATTGATGCTTCTCAGCGGGACGTACAGGCCTTCCTGGCGTCTTATCAGTGGCGGATGTTGAACCCTAACTTTTTCAGCCTTCCACGGCGGATTTACCTGGGTGCAATCTTTGATTTCTAATACAACTTTTGATGCACCCCGCCGCCTGCCTTGTATGGTTGACGGCGGGGGCAATCATTCTTCATTCTTTCAATTTTAAAAATACGTGCTATGCGTAAAATATTATTCACTTTATTGGGAGCCGTACTTTCGGTTGCCGTGGCTTCTGCCCACGTCAATCCCGAACGAGAGAATGCCCCCAATAATAACAACGATCAAGTCAGCTTCCGGTCTAACTGTGATGTGGCCAAAGCTCAGCGCGATCAGGCGGTGAACAACGTTCGTGCCCGTCTGACAACCGGAGGTGACGTATGGTGGGATGGTAACGACGGTCGTTACGTCGTGCCTAAAGTCCCACCCGGTGAGCCTGAAGTGTCTTCCATCTTTGCCGGTGCCGTTTGGCTCGGTGGTGTGGATGCCGCAGGTAACCTTAAGCTTGCTGCTCAGACTTACGGCCGCAGTAGCGGTGCTACCGACTTCTGGTCTGGTCCATTGACTCCGCTTAACGCGGAAAACCCAGGTGAGACTGACCAGGAAACTTGTTCTAACTGGGATGCATTCTTTGTCGTGACCGGTGACGAAATTGATGAGCACCTGCGTCTCTACAATGAGTCTATCGAAAACGGAACGCCCTACGAGGCTTCACAAATACCAAGTGGTGTACGTGGCTGGCCTGGTCGTGGCAACCCTTATTTCTTTGATGTTAATGGCTTTGAACTGCCAAATACTGCTCAGGGCCTTGCCGGATTTGCCGATCAGGATGCAGATGGTTTGTATAACCCGCTGAATGGTGACTTCCCAATTATTGAGATTCGCGGATGTCCGGACCCTCAATATCCGGATGAAATGATCTTCTGGATCTACAATGATAACGGTAACGTTCACACACAGTCTAACGCGGATCCAATCCGTATGGAGATTCAGGTTCAGGCTTTTGGCTATGCTACAAACGATGAGCTGAACGACATGACCTTCCAGCGTTATAAGCTGATTAATCGTGCACTTGAGCCGATCGATTCTACTTTCTTTGCAATGTGGGTTGACCCGGATTTGGGTTGCTACACAGATGACTTCATCGGTTGTGATACCGTACGTAGTTTAGGTTATGTATACAACGAAGATGCGCTTGACGGTCAGACGGGCTGTCAGTGCCCTCAGGGTGTAAACACTTATTGTGACGAAATTCCGCTGCTTGGGGTTGATTACTTCCGTGGACCACTTGCTCCGGTACGTTTTGGAGAGAACGGCGAGTTAATTCCAATTGAGGTAGGGGAGAATCCCGATACTGCTATTGAACTGGGCATGTCTTCCTTCACCTATTATAACAATGGGGGCCTTCCGGGAACACCTCCGGGTACTTCTGACCCCGGTCAGCCCATTGAGTACTACCGGTACCTCACAGGCCACTGGCGTGATGGTACACCATTTACCTACGGAGGCGAAGCCTACCAGGATGGTACTGAACCTATTGATTTCGCTTACACAGAAGCTCCAGACGATGTAGACGGATGGTCCATGTGTACCGCAAATGTAACGCTTGGCCAGGACCGCCGTACGATTCAGGCTTCCGGTCCCTTCCTGCTAAGCCCGGGTGCGGTGAATGAGCTGATTATTGGTGTGGTTTGGGTTGCCGATCAACCTTACCCTTGTCCTTCCATCCGTCAGTTGCAGCAGGCCGATGATATTGCACAGGCCCTGTTTGACAACTGCTTTGATATTGTGGACGGACCAGATGCACCGGATATCGATATCATCGAACTGGATGAGGAGCTGATCCTTATCCTAACTAATGACGAGGTACAGTCCAACAACGCTTTCGAAGCTTACGCAGAGCGCGGGCTCGAGATTCCTGAGACGGTTGAGGACAGCCTTTATGTGTTTGAAGGGTATAAGATTTATCAGGTGGCTGGTCCTAACGTAGGCCTGACTCCTGAGAATGTTAATAATCCAAGTCTTGTGCGCCTTATTGCACAGGTCGATATTACGAATGGCGTAGACCGCCTCTTCAACTGGGTATCTGTTGATAACCCAACCGGAGAGCCTTATTATGTGCCTGAGTTGCAGGTGGAAGGACGTAACCGCGGCATTCAGCATACCTTCCGGGTGACGGAGGATGCCTTCGCTGAGGGCGCCCGCTCACTAATCAACCACAAGCAATATTACTTTGTAGCAGTAGCCTACGCTTACAATGAGTATGAGCCATTCGATCCTGAAACGGTACTTGGCCAGCCAGAACCTTATCTGGAGGGTCGTGGTAACATCGGACCTAATGGTGATGGTTTGCCGTACACTGCCATACCAAGGCCTATTATTTATCAGGACCTGAATGCGGCTTATGGTGATGGTGCCATCATCACGCGTATTGACGGAGTCGGTGCAGGTCGTAACTTCCTGGACCTGAGTGAGGAAACTCATGCAGGAATGGAGGAAGCGTTTGCAGATGGAGAATCTTACAAAGAAAACCTGGTGTACGCTCCGGGTGCCGGTCCAATTGAAATCCTGATCTACAATCCGCTTGATGTTGTTGACGGCGAATTCGAGATTGAATTTATGGACAGCAATATGGACGATGAAACCCTGGAAGATGACGCCCGCTGGGTGCTCCGCAACCTTGGTGACGGTACTGAAATCATGTCTGCACGTACGATAGAAGTTCTGAATGAGCAGATTATCGCTGAATTTGGTTTCTCCGTAAACATTGGTCAGGTTGCTGAGCCAGGTGAGCAGGAAACCGAAGATAATGGCTACATCGGTTTTGATATCGAATACGAAAGAGGCAATGCTGCGAATCCATGGGTAGCTTACATTCCTGAGAACTTTGACCTCACCGGAGGTCAGGCAGGTTTTGGCAACAGCCAGTTGTTTGATTATATGTCGACTGGTGACGGAGAGCGGGATGCTGCGATTGACCCGGATGGTGGTTTGACGCAATTCGGTCAGGCACCACTTATGCCTTACTACCTGCTTGACTGGACGGCACGAGGAGAATTCCAGCTTCCATTCGTCAGCCCGGTTTGGGCCAACAACAGTGGTAGCGGTATTGTCCGTAACCAGATGGACCTGGAAGATCTGAATAACGTCGATATCGTATTCACACCAAATAAGGATCTTTGGAGCCGCTGTGTCGTTATCGAAACAGCCAACCGTTTCTACACAGAGTCCGGGTTTACCACTCAGGGTAATGTGAATCAGTTTGATCTGCGTGCCGCTCCTTCAGTAGGCAAAGAGGCGGGGCCTGATGGCCTTCCTGTACCGGATGAAGACGGCACCGGCATGGGTTGGTTCCCAGGCTATGCCATCGATGTGGAAACAGGTCAGCGCCTGAATATCTTCTTCGGAGAGAACTCTGTTTATCGCCCTGATAACCCATTGCTGGCAGATACAGCTGTGACTTTCACGGATGGCAATAACGGAGCAGATATGATGTTCAACCCATCCAGCCAGATTGTGATTCCTGAGGTCGCGAACCTTGGCTTGCTGCCGGTATATGCAGGTGGTCAGCACATGATTTACGTTACTAAAACACCTTACGATAGCTGTGCAAGCTTCCGGGATAATTTCGAGCCAAGCCCACTACCATTGTCTAAGGTACGTTCCGTACGTGAAATCACCTGGGCTGGCCTGATGATCGGTAACAACGATTTCCCATTCACTAACTACCAGCAGGGGCTTATTCCCGGAGGAGAGGAAGTGCGTGTGAAACTCCGTGTGACCAATCCATATCAGGTAGAAGTGGACGTCGACAATATTGATGGCGATCAGCGTACCGGTACAGGTGAGAACAACTACCATCCGAAGTATCAGTTCTCTATCGAGGGCGCAGCTCCTACTGAGCTTGATGAGGAAGGTATTGCTGATGCACTGGAGGACATTCTTGTAGTGCCGAACCCATACTATGGCTTCTCAGACTATGAGACTTCACAGTTCACAACTACGGTTAAGATCACAAACCTGCCAGAGAAATGTGTGGTGACCATCTACACACTCGAGGGCAAGTTTATCCGTCAGTACAACCGTGATGAGATCGGAACCATTCCGGAAGGAGGTAACCGTGCCGTTGAGCGTAATCAGGTCACCCCTGCATTGGAGTGGGACCTGAACAACAGCAAAGGTATCCCGGTGGCAAGTGGTGTATACCTCATTCACGTTGCAGCGGAAGGACTTGGTGAAAGAACCATTAAGTGGTTCGGTGTGAACCGTCAGTTTGACCCATCTGGGTTGTAAGCAACCTTAGAATTTTAAAATTTAGAGAGTCTTTCTGCCTCCCTGGAAGGAGGCAGAAAGCTCCTCAAAATATTTGGTATGAATAAAATTACTACTTTACTTTTTGCCGTGGCTTTGGTTTGGGGTGTCACAGAATCTGCCTTCGCAGGTAACCCGGACCGTCAAGGTGAGGCAGGAGCAGCGCAGTTGCTGCTCAACCCCTGGGCAGAAAGTGCAGGGTTGCACTCAATGACAACCTCTTTTGTGTCGGGTGTGGAAGCCATGCGCATCAATGTGGCAGGCTTATCCCGTATCAATAAAACAGAAGTGCAGATCGGACACGGCCGGTATCTGGAAGGTACAGATATTCTCCTGAACGGGCTGGGTATATCTCAGAAGGTAGGGGAGTCTGGCGCGATCGGTATCAGCCTGATGTCTGTGGATTTCGGTGATATCCCTGTGACGACTACTGATCAGCCGGGAGGTACCGGTTCAACGTTTTCACCCAGCTTCTTTAATCTGGGCATTGGCTATGCACATACCTTCGAGAATAAAATCTCTGTTGGTGTGCTTTTCCGTGGCGTTTCAGAGTCTATCGCGGATGTGAACGCGTTTGGCTTTGCGCTTGACGCAGGAGTGCAGTATGTTACCGGAGAGAATGACAACTTCAAGTTTGGTATCGCACTTCGCAATATTGGTGGCCGTATGCAGTATGGTGGTGAAGGACTCACCACTCAGGGCCCTTCTCCTAATAACGGGGGATATGAGCTGACGTTCAATCAGCGTGCTGCAGACTTTGAGTTGCCTTCTATGCTGAATATCGGGTTGTCTTATGATTTCCTGATTACTGGTGGTACGCACCGGATCACCGTTTTGGGCAACTTCACTTCCAACTCTTTCTCTCAGGATCAGGTTGGTGGTGGTATCGAGTACTCACTTAAGGACTTCTTCATGGTTCGGGGTGGCTACCGTTACGAGTTTGGTGCCGGTGATGCGGATACCTTTGATGACCCGATTTATACCGGTCTGAGCGCAGGCGCAACTATTGCTGTGCCACTGGGCAAGGATACACCGGAAAGCCGGGCTTCACGTTTTGCAATTGACTATGCATACCGGACTACCCGTGTTTGGAATGGTACCCATAATATTGGTGTACGCATCTCAATTTAATGGGATTGCTCCCCTGATACTTGCTTAATTCAGGGGTTTCACTTATATTTGTTTTTTACTTAGAGGCAAGAACGCTTCCGTCAATAGTACAGGAGCGTTCTTGCCTTTTCGTATAAGAATAGGAAGTTCCCTGTTCCACTCACATACTACGCTTTCATTTCTGAAGTTTTTCCCGTGATTACTTTTGGCCTTCTGTCCGGATTCCTACAGAAAGCAGGCACGGTTGACGTCAGTTATATAAAGCGCCTAGCGAATACGGTGGGCTGTGCGGGGCACTATTGTTTTAATCAAACTATAGATTATGTCTGGTATTAATTATCTGACCAAAGAGGGATATGAAAAGCTGAAAGCCGAATTGGACGAAATGAAGACCAAAGGGCGGAAGGAAGTAGCCGCTGCCATTGCGGAAGCACGCGAGAAGGGCGACTTGTCAGAAAATGCTGAGTATGATGCAGCAAAAGATGCTCAGGGCATGCTGGAGTTGAAAATCAGCGAAATGGAGAAAGTCTTATCCAATTCCCGGATATTGGATGCCAGTCAGTTGGATATGTCCAAGGTGACTGTCCTCAGCAATGTACTCATAAAGAATACCAAAACGGGCAAAACTGTAAAGTATACCCTGGTTTCTGAGTCAGAAGCAGACCTTAAAGCCAAAAAGATATCTGTCAACTCCCCGATTGGCAAGGGCCTCCTGGGAAAGGAAGTCGGAGAGATTGCAACCATCGAAACCCCAAGGGGAAATATCGACTTTGAGGTCATGAACATTTCAATTGACTAAGCATTATGGCTTCCATTTTCACGAAAATTATAAAAGGGGAAATCCCTTCTTACAAAATCGCTGAAGACGATCGCTACTATGCGTTCCTGGATATCCGGCCGCTTGCCAAAGGGCATACGCTTGTGGTGCCTAAGCAGGAAGTAGACTATCTCTTTGATGTGGAGGATGAATTGCTGGGCGGAGCTATGATTTTTGCCAAACGGGTGGCCAAAGCACTGGAATCTGTAATTGATTGCAAACGGGTAGGGGTAATGGTTATTGGTACTGAAGTGCCGCATGCGCATATCCACCTTATCCCTTTCCAGAAAGAAGCACAAATTGACATCACCCGCAAGCCTATTGAAATGAGTAGCGAGGCTATGGAAGCCCTTGCGGCAGAAGTGCGTGCTAAAGTGGCGCTTTGAACAGAAGAGAAAATACGGACAGCCCCGGGCGGCAAAGCACTTACGCTTTTCGTCCGGGGTTGTCTTTTAGGAAGCTGCTCCAGTCACTGTAGCGTTTTTTCCCCTTGAGTACACTACCGGACTGATAGAAATGGCAGACCGCGGTAGCGAGGGCGTCCGTGGCATCAAGGTAATAGTCATCCATATTAAACTTAAGAATGTTGCCGAGCATGGCGGCTACCTGTTCCTTGCTTGCATTTCCCTTACCGGTGACCGACTGCTTAATTTTTCGGGGCGAGTATTCCGTGATGCCTACGCCTTTGGTCATCGCGGCAGCAATGGCAACCCCCTGCGCCCGGCCAAGTTTAAGCATGGATTGCGGATTCTTCGCATAGAAAGGGGCTTCGATTGCCATCTCCCGGGGCTGATAGATATCCACAATACTCTGCAGGCGTTCAAAGATGTGCTGTAGCTTTTCCTGATGTGTATTGAACTTGCCCGGGTAAATGACGCCCATGTCACAAAGCGCCATTTTGCGGCCCTTGATATCAAGAATAGCATATCCCAGGATGTTAGTTCCGGGGTCAACACCGAGTAAGCGGTAAGAAGAATCTTCAGTTTTCAAGAAAGTCGTTTATATTACGCCAATTGCCAGGCTTCCGCAATATAGGTTAATTTCATCTGGCAACAAATACTTTGAACGATTTTGTTAGTTAAAACATTTGCGCATGCGCCTGAACCGCGATTATCGCTTTTGGCTGGATGCAGCGTTCAAGGTATTGATCGTTGCAGCATTACTATATATCCTCTATCAGGAGATTGGCGGGCAGGAGCGGCTTACTGATCTCTGGGAGCAGTTGTGCTACCGCCTTGGAGAAAGCAGCAAATGGTGGTTGTTGCCGGCAATCCTTCTGATGCCCGTTAACTGGTGGCTGGAAAGCTGGAAGTGGCAACGCCTGCTGAGGCCCTTCTGGCCCATTAAACCATGGCAAGCTTTCAAGGCTGTGGCTTCCGGCATTACCTTGTCCCTGTTCACGCCTAATAGGATTGGGGACTACGGTGGGCGGATCCTTGCCGTCCCTGCCCGGCACAACTGGCATGCCGTCGTTGCCACACTGGCTGGCAACGTGGCCCAGTTGCTTGCGTTATTTACCGGGGGGCTGCTGGGGGCATTGTACTACCTGGAAGTACAGGGAGGCTTGCCCAGGCTATTGATCAGCAGCTTTTGGTGGGTGTTGTTTGCCGGCATAGGGGTGACGTACCTGTTCTATTTCAACCTGCACTGGCTGGCCGTATTGCTCCGTACGCTGCCCGTGCCCCGGAAGTGGCTTAAGCCAGTGCTGATGATCCGACGTTTCACCCGGAGACAGCTGGCAGAAGCCTTGTTACTGGCCTTTGCCCGTTACAGTGTTTATTGCTTGCAGTACTACCTGATGATACGGTTCTTTGGCATTTCCGCCCCCCTGATTGGTGCGCTTAGCGGTATTGCCACTATTTTCCTTTTTCAGGCTACAGTACCTCTGCCACCGGTGGCTGCTCTGCTGGCCAGGGGTGAGGCTGCGCTTTTGGTTTGGGCGCCCTTCTCAGCCAATGAACTGAGCATACTGGGCGCTACTTTCGGGTTGTTTATACTAAATCTCGCCTTCCCCGCGTTACTTGGAGTGATGTTTATCGTCAAAATAAATGTCTTAAAATCGCTAGGTTATGATGCAAATGCCCCTGAAAATCAACGCAATGGCGTTCCCGGTTCTTTTCCTGATCGCCACGTTGAGCCCTCATCAGAATAAACAGGCTCAAACGCAGAGCCATTTAATCCATCAAGCGGCCACTTGTGCTGTTGAAAACCAGGCTTTCAAAGATGGAGAAACCATAACCTATAAGCTTTATTACAACTGGAACTTTGTCTGGCTCTCGGCTGGCGAGGTTCAATTTAAGGTTAAGGAACTGGATGATCAGTTCCATTTTTCAGCTGTGGGCACGACTTACAAGTCCTACGAGTGGTTTTTCAAGGTGCGCGATTATTACGAGAGCTATGTAGATAAGAAAACCCTGCTGCCGGAGGTGTCTGTACGGGATGTGGAAGAAGGGAAGTACCGCTTGTATGACCGGGTGACTTTTGATCAGGACAAGGGCAAAGCCTTCTCCTTACGCGGCAAGTCTAAGGAAACGGCAGAAATGGCCAAATATGATATTGACCCTTGTATGCATGATGTGCTTTCTATGGTTTACTTCCTTCGTAATGTGGATATCACCAATTATAAGAAAGGTGATGCGCTTCCACTGAAAGTATTCATGGACAAAGAGTCCTGGCCCCTGAAGATGACTTATGCGGGGAAGGAAGAGGATGTCAAAGTCAAGGGGCTGGGGCGCTTCAATACAATAAGAGTAAGCCCCGAAGTTATTGCCGGCGATATCTTTGATGATGACACAGAGATGAACATTTGGGTCACGGATGATAAAAACCGCCTGCCGCTTTTGATAGAATCCCCGCTATCGGTCGGTTCTGTAAAGGCAGTGCTCAAAGATTACAAAAACCTCCGGCATGACCTCCGCGCCGAAGTTAAATAGCATTTCATGATTAAGCGAGTGTTGGTCTTTACAGGATTGCTGGCTGTATTTGGAGCTGGGTTCGGACTGGCTTACAGCCTGCTGCGCAACTCCCCGGCACCCGAAACGACCATTCAGAACAGCACGGTACTGCTTAATCGGGTAGAGGAGGTCTGCAAGCTGGTCACTGTAGAGGGGCATTTCAGTGAGTTGTACGACGAGACGAATATTCGGCGTTTTACGGTCTATGTACCGATGCCGAGCACGTTTTCCTTCTCCAAGAAGGCGATTCTTCAGGTGGAAGGCAAGGTTTTAGTGGGGTACGACCTTAAAAATATCAAAATCACAGCAGATAGCACGCAGAAACGGGTAGTGCTCAGCCATATCCCGGAGCCGGAAATCCTTTCGGTTGACCATACCATTGCTTACAAAAACCTATCTGAAAGCTTCTTCAATAGTTTTGCCCCGGAAGACTATACCCGGCTAAATGCCAATGCAAAGGCGATGCTCAGGGAAAAAGCCAAGGGGAGCGACCTCATGCAGGAAGCCCGCCTGGAGGGCAATCAGCTGATCCGCATCATGGACTTTATTGTCCGCTCGGCAGGATGGTCGCTTTTTATTCAGACTCCCGGCTCCAATGTACCTTTGCCAGCCGATAGCCTTCTTACTTGAGCAAAATGCCTACTGTGATGGCATAAGTGGGCATCGTACCGGCTATCGGGCTAATGCCTTCCACGCCTTCCCGCCATGCTCTGACTTCCTGCCCGTTGGTGGTTAGTTCTGCCCGCTTAGGGAATACACGGCCACGTTCTCTTAGAAAAACCCGCTCTGAATGGCGGAAGGGCACCCGGTAGTCGCCCCGTACAAAGAGCTCCCGGCTGGGGTTTAGCTCAATAGCCATTTCCAGACTGAACTTCCAACTGTAGATGCGGTCTCCGAGGTACATATTCACCTTATTGGCTTTAATGGTTTTGTCATCTGCTTCAAAGTTGCCGTAGTCATTATCCGCTTCACCCAGCTTTCTGGCATAAAACATGCGGCTAAACTGGGCCATGGGGCGTACATAGAACGGGCGGTACCGCTTGGTCAGGTTAAACTGGAAGCCACCTCCAATTGCACTTTCCCGGTAAATGCTGTTCCACAGGTCCCGGGCAAGGGTCCACCGCAGCAGGTACCGGTCTTGGTACGTGATATCCAGGGCCCATTGGTAAACAGGCTCGATATTGCGCGCTTCGAGGTTGTCTGTCAGCTCCAGAATAGGCGTTCCTTCCGGGGAGGTGGTATAAACGCCCAACGTATAGGCGGCAGCTTCCGTTGGCAGAAAGTGAACGCCAGCTCCATAGCTGAAATGAAAGCCCCAATTGGAGGCGCCTCTTAGAACCGGAGGGCTACCCGGAGCATAGCTGATATTGAAACTGTCGCGGCCTGGTTGGTTTTGCGATTGGACCTGCGCAATCGAATCCTGTTGCCGCCGCAGGGTATTGAGAAAAGTAGTGTCAAAAACCTCGGTTGCTTTATCCTGATTGTTAAGCTGCCGTACCGTCTCCGCCAGGCGTTCATCATTGATAGGGGCGGTGTTGTAGGACGTCCAGAAGTCTTCATCGTAGGTTCCGGTCCGGTCGAGGAACCGGTCGTTCCGGTCCAGTCGTTCCATGTAGGGGATGACCTTTCCGCGGCCGGGTTTGACTTCCGTTACAATTAGTTCATTGGTGTAGATGCCGCCATCGCGCCAGGTCCCTTCCCGGAGCGCTTCACTGAGGTGCCAGCGCCCGTCAACCTCACGGTAGTTGACGAAGTAACGGTTGCCTTTCCAGTTGCCCGTATAGAGTGGATAGTCATTGTATTTGCGCTGTGCATCGGGCAGGATTTCAAAGGAAGCGCGCACGAATGCGTAGGAAGAGGTATCAATATAAAGCTCGCCTTTCATGCGTGCGCGTTGATCTCCCGCCTCCTGGTCGAAGCCGATGACGTATACCGGCCGGTCGTTATGGGTGGTGATGTTGGAGACCCAGTATTTGTAGGCTCCGAAGTTGTCCTCTTCCAGAAAGTCCTCCCGGTTTTTAACAAAGTCAAACCGGTCGGCAGCGAGGTGGCCGGAAGAAAAGCCAGTACTGTTGCGCAGTTCTTCCTCCGGGACAAGGGTGACTTGCCGGCCCTGAACCAGCCCTACCTGACCTTCCTTGTCGTTTTTGTAACTGGTCTTATACAGGTTTAGGACTCCTTCTGCGAGGTAGATGTAATCCTGATCTGAGTTGGTTTTGGACTCCCGGTAAAAACCAGTCATGGAGGTAGGGTAATCGGGGTAGTTGTCCGGGATACGCCGGACCGCTTTGCGGATGATGTCTTCGATTTTTTGTTCGTCCATCACCACGATTTCCTGAAGCATGGAGGGCGCAGGTTGCAGGCGGACGGTCAGGGGCCCGTTTATGCCAGCAATAGACCTTTGGAAGTTTTTAAAGCCCAGGTAGGAAACCTGTAGCTCGGAGCCACGGTAGTACTCCGGTACTTTCAGGGTGAATTTGCCATCGTAGCCGCTTGTTGTGCCAATGGCCCGCTGCGGGATGCCAACATGAGCGTGAGACAGGGGGGACCCGGTTTTGGCATTCAGCACTTGTCCGCGCAATACAAAGTAGCTGTCCTGTTGAGCCGGAAGCAGCAACGGCAAAAGCAAAAGGATAAACAGGTAACGCATAGGGTAAGTAGTTTTTCATTAGCATGACGGTCTAACAGGCGATTTAGTTGCACAAAAACGCAGTAAAAGTACTGTGGCATGGTTATCCGATAAGGGAAGAGTATATTTGCAAAAAAAGAACGCATGAATATTCTTTTGTTGGGCAGTGGCGGGCGGGAGCACGCTTTTGCCTGGAAGATGAGCCAAAGCCCGCTTTGCAAGGCTTTATTTATTGCGCCCGGTAATGCAGGGACAGCCCAACATGGCACCAATGTAGCTCTTAGCCCCAACGATTTTGAGGCAGTGGGTGCATTTGTGCTCGAAAAGGAAATCAGTATGGTCGTCGTTGGCCCCGAAGAGCCACTCGTGCGGGGGATTTACGATTATTTCAAAGCGGATGACGCCTTGAAGCAGGTTCGTGTCATCGGTCCTTCCGCACAGGGCGCCAAGCTGGAAGGCAGTAAAGCTTTTGCCAAAGCATTCATGCAGCAGCGCGATATACCCACGGCGGCCTATGCCGAATTTACACCGGAAACGCTGGAGGAAGGGCTTTCCTATATTGATCGTCACGACCTGCCCATCGTCTTGAAAGCAGACGGCCTGGCAGCAGGCAAGGGCGTGTTGATTCTCAATGACCGGGCAGAAGCAAAAGCAGAGCTTAAGGCGATGCTTAGTGGAAAGTTCGGGGAAGCGAGCGAGCGGGTGGTCATTGAGGCTTTTCTGGATGGTATTGAGTTTTCTGTTTTTGTGCTAACTGATGGCAAATCCTATAAAATCCTGCCTATAGCGAAGGATTATAAGCGTATAGGGGAAGGCGATACCGGCCTGAACACCGGAGGCATGGGCGCCATCTCCCCGGTCCCTTTTGTGGATGATACGCTATTGAAGAAAGTTGAAAACTGGATTGTCAGCCCCACCCTTACCGGGCTTAAGGAACTGGAAGCTCCCTACGAAGGCTTTATTTTCCTGGGGCTGATCAAAGTAGGAGAGGACCCTTACGTCATTGAATATAACTGCCGGATGGGGGACCCCGAAACGGAGGTAGTCTTCCCACGCCTTAAGAGCGACCTCGTGGAATTGCTGGCCGCTATAGGTGATGGCACCTTGGAAAGCAAAAAACTGGAAGTGGAAGAGCAAAGTGCCGCCACCGTCTTTTTGGTATCCGGCGGTTACCCGGAAGCCTATGAAAAGGGTAAAATCATCACGGGACTGGAGCAGGTAGAGGGCAGCCTGATCCTGCATGCCGGTACTAAAACCGAAGATGGGGCAGTGAAAACCAACGGTGGCCGCGTGCTGGCCCTGACTTCACTGGCAGGCAATTATAAAGAAGCTGTAAAGCAATCGCTGGAAAATGCCGCCCGTGTACAATTTGAAGGAAAATACTATCGTACGGATATTGGATTTGACCTGTAGCAGAAAGTTAGTTTGATGGGCCCGGTACAAGTGGAAATTATTGGAGGTGAAAACGGTAATGCTTATGCCCGGTTGCCAGCCGGTAGCCTGCCGCAGTTGCAGGGGCTGCTGCTCTATGCTCAGCAACGCCCGGCTTACGGCGGGCAATGTGTGCTGGTGGGGGACCGGGAAGCGCTCCCCGAATATTGGCAGTTACAGCTTCAGGATAGTACCGTGGACCAGATTATAGGCTGGGGGTTTAAGGAAGAGGTCAGCACGGGGCGTCCTTTTGTTGCGCTGAGCAGCCCTGCGGCAGCCCGCCAATACTTTGGCAGCCATCGTTTTTCGAATACTTTATTTCTTGTGTTTGCGGGTAGTGAGCCGGTATATAGCGACTTGTTGGGCTATTTAGGGGCGCCCCTGCATCAAGCCACACTGCTGGTAGACCTGGATGCCCTTTGCCATAATCTTGAGGTACACCGGTCGGCGTTGAAGCCGGGCATAGCGGTTGCCGTGATGGTCAAAGCCAATGCCTATGGTTCCGGTTTGATTGAAACGGGGCGGGCATTGGAGCGGGCGGGTGTGGATTATCTTGCCGTTGCTTATGCAGATGAAGGGCTTCAGTTGCGCCGTGCCGGGGTGGAATGCCCGATTATGGTCCTGAATACGGAACTGGCTGCTTTCGGGCATTTGGTGCAGGGACGGCTGGAGCCTGTAGTATACCAATACTCATTGCTCAGCGCGTTGGCTGCCCGCCTGGACGAATATCAGGTTGATATGTCAGTGCACCTGGAGTTCAATACAGGAATGAACCGCCTGGGTTTTGAGCCGGAAGAAGCTCAGGCCGTTGGTGATTTCATTTCAAGGCAAGCCCATCTCCGGGTAGCTACCACTTTTGCTCATCTGGCGGCAAGTGGTGCTCCGGAGCATGATCGTTTTACGGAGCAGCAGATGTTCAAATTTGCGGCAGCTTGTACTGAACTTGACCGTCACCTCGGCTATCGGCCCCGGCGCCACCTGCTCAATTCAGGAGGGGTTGCCCGTTTTCCGCAATACGATATGGACATGGTGCGTTTGGGGATCGGTGTTTACGGCGCAGATGAGACGAGCGTGCTGCAACCCAAACTGCAAACGGTCATGCAATTGCAGGCTTGTGTGTCGCAAGTTCGTACACTGCAACCGGGCGAGACCGTAGGGTACAGCCGGGCGGGGCAGTTGCCAGCTGGTGCAAGGGTTGCGACTCTTGGGATCGGCTATGCTGACGGTATGCCAAGGGCGCTTAGTCAGGGGCAGCATCAAGTGGTGATCAACGGGCAGCTGGCACCTGTTGCGGGCAACGTATGCATGGATATGTGCATGGCTGATGTAACGGGTATACCTGATGTGGAAGCTGGCAGCCTGGCTACCATTTTCGGGGTAGAACCATCTGTGCAGGTGGTGGCCCGGCGGCTAAAAACCATTCCCTACGAAGTTTTTACGAACGTGGGGACACGGGTGCGCAGAGTCTACCGGCAGACAGTTCGGAGGCATTCGGGAACAAGAGCAGCAGCTGCAACCCCGACTTAAACTAATAAGGAAGGCAGCAATATTTTTTAGGGTGCGGTATTTTGCTAATTTTGCGGCGGTCTCCCCCAATGCGAGAAAATTTAAACAAAAACGATCATTCATGCTCAACCTAATGATTAAGCGCTTTTGGATGCTAATGGTAGCAGTAGTATGCCTACCCGGGCTTAGCTCCGGACAGGATGACCCTGTCCTGTTCACCATTGATGGCAAGCCTGTGCATCAGTCTGAGTTTGTGTACATCTATTCCAAAACCAATGGCAAGAATGCCGATTTTTCAGAAACTTCTCTGGAAGAGTATCTTGACCTGTACGTGAAGTTCAAGCTGAAGGTGGCCAAAGCCCGCGAAATGCAGTTGGATACCATTCCTGAACTGATGAATGAGCTTAATGGGTACCGCCGTCAACTGGCCGATTCCTATCTGATCGACAAGGAGGTAACAGAAAAGCTGATTAAAGATGCCTACGAGCGTTCTAAGCAGGATGTAGATATCAGTCATATTCTTGTATCCGTTAAGCCGGAAGCGACGCCGGAAGAAGTTGCGGCTGCAAAAGGTAAGCTGGAACGGGCTATGAAGCGTATTCAGGAAGGGGAGGACTTTGAAATTGTTGCCCGTTCTGTTTCTGATGATCAGTCTGCAAAGAACAATGGCGGCCGGATCGGCTACGTCTCCGTACTTTTCCCCAATGGTTTCTACGAGTTGGAGAAAGCTGCTTATGAAGTACCGGTTGGCGAGCTAAGTGGGCCGATACGCACGGATGCAGGCTTTCATGCCTTGCTGGTGCATGACCGCCGGCCTGCCCGGGGAGAAGTAGAGGCCGCCCATATTTTGTTGCGCACAGATGGTGACGAAGAGGAGAAAGTGGTTAAGGCCCGTATCGATAGTGCTTATCAGGCACTGGAAGCAAGGGCGGACTTTGACGCTATGGCGAAAGCTATTTCTGAAGACTCACGTACAGCCTCGAATGGTGGGTATATAGGGTTCTTTGGTATTAATCGTTTTTCCAAAGATTTTGAAGAGGCGGCATTTGGACTAAAGGAGGAGGGGAGCTATAGCAAGCCTGTCAAAACCAGTGTTGGCTGGCATATTCTTAAACTAATTTCCCGCAGGGGCATACAACCTTACAACATCGAGCGGGGTCGTTTAGAAAACGAGATTAAAAAAGATAATCGTTTTGAGCAGGCTAAAGCGGCTATGGTGGCTCAGATCAAGGAAGATGCCGGCTTGAAGGAATACCCGGAAGCACTCAGTAATTTCACGGAAACACTGACGGATACGTTCCTGACTTTCCGCTGGCGAGCGCCGGAGACCCCTTCTGATGCTTTGTTGTTTCAGTATGGGCCTGATTTTCAGGTTACGGTAGGAGATTTTGCGGATTATTTGGAGCGTGCTTCCCGCGAGCGTATCCGGATGGGCCGGGGAAAAGATGTAGCTTCAGCAGTAAATACGCTGTATGGCCAGTACCTCGACGAGAGCGCAATGCGATACGAAGAGAAACAACTGGAGGCGAAATATCCTGATTTTAAGGCACTGATGCGGGAGTACGAAGAAGGAATACTGTTGTTTGAAGCCACTAAGCGGCTGGTTTGGGACAAAGCATCTCAGGACACCGTAGGCCTCGAAAAGTTCTATGAAAAGGTTAAAGGCCAGTACCGCTATGGTAACCGGGCGGAGACCAGTATTTACCGGGTTTCCAACGAGCTTAAAGATCAGATGGAGGACGTTCGTGCCTTCATCGCAGACAATGAGCCGGAAGCTGTGCTGGAAAAATACAATGATCCGGATGCCACTTTCCCTCTGATTACGCATGAATCCAAAAACCTGGACAAAACCTTGTACCCGGAATTTAAAAGCATGGAGTGGAAGAAGGGCGCCATGTCGCAATCAGAGCCCAACCCGCAGGCACAAAAGTTCAAGATTGTAAAAATTGAAGCGCTGCTGGAGCCCCGGACGAAAACGCTTGATGAAGCACGCGGCTATGTGGTAGCAGATTATCAGGACTATTTGGAGGAGCAGTGGGTGGAAGAGCTACGTGAAACTTACGAGGTGGATATTAACCGCAAAGTATTCAAAAAGCTCATTAAGGAATAGGAGGTATGCTGCAGGTGCGAAAGCCGGGCGGGCCCTTCGCCGTCCGGCTTTCGCCGTTTTATTATCCAAAAGACCGACAATGAGAAGGATAAGGTTTTCCGTGTTATTTCTGGGCGTATTGCTTGGCCTGTCCTCTTGCACAGCAGGGGATTGGGAAGCTCCTGCCGAAGACCAATTACTGGCTAAGGTCCATAACAAAGCGCTCTATATCTCTGATATGGAGGGCATGTTCCCGGAAGGTACCTCCGGCAAGGACAGTACCATCATCATTCAGATGTTTACCAACCGATGGATGCGGGAAGCGCTGCTATTGCACGAGGCCGAGCAAAATATCCCGGGCGATCTGAATATTGACAAGCTGGTACGGGATTACCGGGCTTCGCTGATCCGGCATAACTACGAGAAGATACTGGTTCAGGAACTGCTCGACAGCACAGTGACCGACGAGCAACTGGCGGAATTTTATGAGCGCAATAAACAACAGTATCAACTCGAAACCCCCATCGTCCGTTGTTACTTTGTCAAGGTGCCTATGCCTGTGCCGGAAGCGAACGAGCTGCGGCAGTTGTGGAATAACAAACAGGAAGATCTGAAGCCACTGGTTGATTACTGTTCCCGGCACGCTGAGGCATATTTGCTGACAGACAGCATGTGGTACAAAGTGGAAGACATTGCCCGGGAGATGCCCAAGGGCACAGTAACGGCTGATAACATCAGCGCCAAGCAGGACTTTAGTCAGCGTGACGATGAGTACCAATACTATTTTAAGGTATTTGAGGTAAAGAACCGGAAAGACATCGCGCCGCTTTCGTATATTAAAGGTCAGGCCAGGAAGGTCATCCTGCGCAACCGGAAGGAAAAATTACTGGAAGATAAGATCGAAGCTATGTATCAACGGGAGCTTCGTCGCAATAACATCAAGACATATTACTGATTATGGATACAGCAATGAAATATTGGATTAGCGCTCTGTGCTTTTTGTTCATTGGAACGAACAGCTGGGCACAACGTGAGGTGATTGACAAGGTCGTTGCCACCGTTGGAGGGGAGCTGGTCCTACTCTCTGAAGTGGAGGAGCAGCGTGCACTAATGGCTTCGCAGCAGTCTAATCTGCCTGATGACATCCGCTGCGACATTATGGACCAGATTATGGCCAATAAGCTGTTGCTCAATCAGTCTAAGCTGGACAGTATCATGGTCTCAGATGAAGAGGTGGAAGTACAGCTGGATGCCCGTATTGAGCGTATCCTTGGTTTTATGAACAATGATGTAAACCAGTTTGAGGAATATTACGGGCAGTCGATCAATGAGGTTAAAGCGCAATTTCGGGAAGACCTGAAAAATCAGCTGCTTGTAGAACGTATGCGGGGTAACATTATGGCGAGTGTGACCGTGACGCCATCTGAGGTGAAGACCTTCTTCAACTCCATTCCGAAGGACAGCCTTCCTTATTTCAATTCTGAAGTGGAGATTGGGGAGATCGTATACAAACCCAAAGTGAATAAGGAAGAGCGGGAGCGCGCCGTCAACTTGCTGGAAGAACTGCGCGAGCGGATTGTGGAAGGAGGTGAGAGCTTCGCTGAGCTGGCCGGAAAGTATTCCGATGATGGTTCTGCCCGTGCCGGCGGTGATCTGGGCTGGGCCAAGCGGGGGCGCTATGTGCCTGAATTTGAAGCGGCTGCCTTCCGGTTGGAAAAAGATGAAATCTCTCCGGTGATCGAATCTGAATTTGGCTTCCATATTATTCAAATGCTGGAGCGCCGGGGCAACTCTATACGGGTGCGCCACATCCTCATTAAGCCCGATATCACGGATGCCGACCTGGAGCTGGCCAGAAACCGCCTGGACAGCGTCCGCCACCTGGTGATGAATGACTCCATCAGCTTCTCTCTGGCCGTAAAGCGGTTTGGTAATGAAGATCAGCAGAGCTACAATAACGATGGGCGGATGGTGAACCCGGCGACTGGCAATACCTTCTTCGAAATCGGTGACCTGGACCCCGATATTTACTTCACGGTGGATACGATGGATGTGGGTGAGATTTCTGCCCCATTTATGTTCCGTGATCCAACTGGGGAGCGCTATTTTCGGGTAGTCCAGCTACAGTCCCGGTCCAGCCCGCACAAAGCGGACCTGAGAAAAGATTATTCCAAGATCCAGATGGCGGCTATCGAGGCTAAAAAAAGCGAGTTTATCAGCGACTGGGTGGGGGACAAGGTAGGGTCAACTTACATCGATATTGACCCGATCTTTAATGGTTGCCCGGTGTTAAGGAAGTGGACCGTCGATAAGACGGCAAGGCCCTGATTTTTGGCCGGGGAAAGGTGCTCCGGCCAAAACTTTATGCATTACTGTTGGTTGATTGCAGTAACAGAACATGCAAACTGCGAGAGCTATATGCACGATATAGAGCCTTACTACCGCTGGAGAGGGAAATATATTTCGGCTCATGATGAGCGCTCCCCATTCTATGGGCGGACCTACAGCGAATTTACCTTTTCCAATAAAGTCTACAATTACTTTATCCACCCGCAGTGGGATGAGTTTGGCTCGGATACGCTCTACCTGAAGGTCCTGTATGCCGATTATGATGAAGCATTCGCTATTATTGAGCTGATAGGTGAGTGGAACGATGCCCTTTCCAATGATATCATGTACCTTAAACGCGAGGTGGTAGACCGCATGTCTGATCAGGGCATCTACAAGTACATTATGGTTTGCGAAAATGTACTCAATTTCCACGGCTCTGATGATTGCTACTACGAAGAGTGGTATGAGGATGTGGTGGAAGAAGGCGGCTGGATCTGCTTTGTCAATACCCTGCCCCATGTGAAAGAGGAAATGAAAGACACCCAATTGCATCAGTTTGTTAACTTTGGCGATGCATTCAATGATATCAACTGGCGCCCCCACAAGCCTAAATTGTTTTTCAAGGCTATGGATGCGCTGGTACACGGTGAACTTCAGCGGTATTTGCCGGAGGAGCTGTGATTAATACAACTTCATGCATCAATCCGGATTTGTAAATATTATCGGCCGGCCCAACGTCGGCAAATCCACGCTCATGAATGCCCTTGTGGGCGAGCGTATGTCCATCATCACTAATAAGCCACAGACTACCCGCCACCGCATTATTGGGCTGGTGAGCGGTGATAACTATCAGGTGGTCTTCTCCGATACGCCCGGCGTGATTGAGACGCCTTCCTACCGTATGCAGGAGTCGATGAACCAATTCGCCTTCTCTACCTTTGAGGATGCTGATATCATGATGTTCGTCACGGAACCGGGCGAGCATTACGCGGATGACGACCCAATTATTCAGCGCCTGCAAAACGTCAAAGTTCCGTTCTTTCTGGTGATCAATAAGATCGACACAGTGGATGACGGTAAGGTGCTGGAGTTGATAAAACTCTGGAATGACCGGATTTCCTTTACAGAGACTATCCCGGTTTCTGCGCTGCAAAAGGTCAATACAGAGCGCCTTATGGAAGTGGTTATGAAATACCTGCCTGAGGGCCCTGCCTTTTATCCAAAAGACCAGCTGACGGACCGGCCGGAGCGCTTCTTTGTGAGCGAGATCATCCGGGAAAAAATTCTGCTGCTCTACCAACAGGAGATTCCCTACTCCTGCGAAGTAATCGTCACCTCCTTTAAAGATGGGGAAACGAAAAAGGGCGAACCACTTGTACGGATCGGAGCAGAGATCTTTGTTGCCCGGAAAACCCAAAAGTCCATCATCATTGGCAAGGGCGGGAGCGCCATTAAGAAGCTAGGCACGGAAGCCCGCAAAAGTATTGAGGAGTGGCTGGAAAGCAAGGTGTTTCTGGAGCTGCATGTCAAGGTGAAAGACAACTGGCGGGATGATGAGCGGTCTTTGAAGCATTTTGGGTATTAGAAATTCATCGCCTCACCTCATAATCTTTTCCAATCTCCACCTTATACTCCCGTATCGCCATCGCCTGATCATACTGCCGGGGATCAATACCGGTTTCCAGTAATTTCTCTATTGGAGCGCTGCAGTGGGCACAGCTCCCTTCCACGATCACATCACCGGCAGGGTTAAGCCAGAATTTTTCCGGCAACACTGCGTTGTCTTCCTTTTGGCGGCAGGCCGGGCAGAAGACGTCCCTGAGCGCAGCGGCGTAGCGGGGTTTGAAATTCCTGCCCATAATCAGTTGCAGGTCCTCTTCGGTGATGGAAATATCGACGTACATACGGCTTTTGTTATCTTCGGCGTAAATCTGCGTTTATGAAAATCTATGTATACAACGGTCTGGCCTTCGTATGGTTTGCGATGGCAATGGTGGCTTGCAGCCCTGATGTATCCAAAATTGAGCCCGGTATGGTCATCACACAGTCCACCAGCTTTGAGGCAGACACCCTGGTCTTGCCAAGCGATACGCTGGGCCGCCCGGTCCTCGTGATAGAAGGGGAAGGGCTCACGGTTGACTTTGGGGGTACCCTTCTTCGGGGGAGTTTGGCCGATAGCCTGCCTGATACCTTCACCGGCCTGTCGGTACTCGTGCGCAACAGCAAAAACGTGACCATCCGCAACCTTAATGCCCGGGGGTATAAGGTCGCCCTCATGGCGGAAAATACCGACAGCCTTTTGCTGGAAGACTGCGACTTCAGCTACAACTACCGGCAGCGGATGAAAAGCACCCCGGAGGCTGAAGACCTTAGCGACTGGCTCTATTACCACCACAACGAATCGGACGAATGGCTGCGCTATGGGGCTGCGGTCTACCTTAAAGGATGCGATGCGGCTACGGTACGCCGCCTCCGCGTCACCGGCGGGCAAAACGGGCTGATGATGACAAACTGCAACAACGGTACGTTTTACAACAACACCATTCACTTCAATTCCGGTATTGGGATTGGGTTGTACCGAAGCAGCCACAACCGTGTGATGCACAACCGGCTCGACTGGAATGTGCGCGGCTTCAGCTATGGAGTGTACAGCCGGGGACAGGACAGTGCTGGCATTTTATGCTATGAGCAAAGCTCAAATAACGTTTTCGCCTACAACTCTGCCACACACTCCGGAGACGGATTCTTCCTTTGGGCAGGCCAGCATACGATGGATACGGGCGAGGGCGGCTGCAACGACAACATCATCTTTGGCAACGACTTTTCCCATGCGCCCACCAATGGCATCGAAGTGACCTTCAGCCGCAATATCATAGCAGGAAACCGGCTGGAAGAGTGCCGCTATGGTATCTGGGGCGGCTACAGCTACGAAAGCCTGATGTGGGCCAATACCCTCAGCAACTGCGACTATGGCATCGCCATTGAGCATGGGCAGGACAATACCATTTTGTACAATAGCTTTGATAGCTGCGAGGTTGGGGTTAAGTTGTGGGAACGGGCAAAGCAGCCCGAAGACTGGGGTTATGCGCAACAGCGGGAGGTAGAAAGCCGGGACTACCGCATTCAGCACAACCTTTTTTACAAGACAACGGTACCGCTTGCCATTGCTGGTACGGACCGGGTTGCCATCAACGATGACAATCAGTTTTATGCTTTCCAAACCTTACTAAAGGCAGAGCAGCCGAACGACCGCCTTGTACTGGTGAAAAACCGGATTGGCGAGGGTAGCCTTGGAGATGCTGCGCCCTTTGCCCGGGATAATCCCCCGGCAGCGCTGCCTGCACCCGATGATCGCCGTGACCTGGCAAAGTTTGTGCTGGAGCAAGCGCCCCTGGAAAATTACGCACCCGCACCCTTACCTGATGGGATGGACGCCCTGCTTTCGGAATCGCATCTGCGAGGCAGGAAGTATATACTGGTCACTAAGTGGGGCCCTTATGATTTTCGCCGCCCTATAGTGTGGAAGCGGGCTGCGGATGATGAAACGATGACCTTTTTGCTGCTCGGGCCACAGGGCAACTGGCGCCTTACCGGAGGGGAGGGCTTTACCCGGGTGACGCCAAAAACGGGCACCTTCCCCGCTACCGTCACCGCCCGGATAGATCCTGACGCTACCGGTTATGCTCTTGATTTTGAGTTTGTAGGAGAAGCGGTTACTACGGAGTTTGGCAAGCATTTGAAGCGGGGCGCAGGCGTTTCCTTTCATTGGAGGAATTAAACGTGAAGCCTGAACTGAACCTGGTCTCCGGGGCGGCATTGAGCCAGTATGGGTAAGTCGTTGGTGGAGACCTGTGCAATCCGCAGGTAGCCACCGGTCGTCTGTGCATCCGCCATCAGGATAATGGGCTGGCCAGAGGGCGGAACTTGCACTGTTCCCGGCAGCACAGCAGAAGAAAGGAGCCCGGGCAGGTGGCCTGTTTCGGGCAATTGTTCTTTTAGGCGCAGCCCCATCCGGTTGGAATCTTTGCTCAGGGTAAACGGTTGGTCCAGGAATTGCGCTCTGGCTGAGTCGGAAAAAGCCCCCCACTCCGGCCCGGGAAAAACCCTGACTTCACCGTTTTTTGGGAAAATGGGCTGATCCTGTGGCGGAAACTGCCGGATTTCGATGTTTGGAGCGTTCTGAATTTTCAAAAGCTGGCCAGGTTGCAGTTGGCTATCTGGTGTAAGCACCTCAGACTGATAAGGTGGCGGGCTGCAACTGCCCAGCCATTTCTGCACCTGCCAGTCACCTCGGATAGCGAGATAGGTACGGCAACCCTGCTGCATGCTACCGATATTAAGAATGGCCTCAGGAGATACATTTACGGTAGTGTAACGAGGCATGGGATGCCCATTTAGGGTAGAACGGGCCAATGCTCCCGTCAGCGCAATCTGCGCCGGGCCGTGGAAGTAGAGCTTTGAGCCCAGGAGTGTACTTTCCACCACCGGCGTGCCAAGAGGATTGCCCACCAATTGATTGGCCAGGGCTGCGGATTGCCGGTCCATGGCACCACCCAAAGGCACGCCTTGTGACTGATAGCCGGGACGCCCTTCATCCTGTAGCGTATCAAACAATCCGGTCGATATGATTTCCACTTTCAGCATGACTTCAGGCTGGTTTGAAAATAACGGTGTCGCCGGGGCGCAGCAGGAAGGTATCCTCAGCTTCTGCATCAAATACTTTTAGGGAGGTTTGCCCAATGATCTGCCATCCGCCCGGTGCTTCAAAGGGATAGATGCCAGTTTGTGCACCGGCCAGCCCCACGGCTCCAGCGGGGACGGACTGCCGGGGTGTCTGTTTGCGTGGGCAGTGGATGGCTTCCGGCAATGGGCCCAGATAGGGAAAGCCCGGTAGAAAACCAATCAGGTAAACCCGGTATGGACGATTGCTGTGCAGGCTGATGATCTCCGGTTCGGAAAGGCCGGTGCGCTGCGCGACTTCCGGCAGATCGGCGCCATTGTAATCCACCGGGATTTCGAAGGTACGCCCGGCATGCCGGGTAGATGGTTCGGGGATTTTTAAAGCCTGGATTTTTTCAGCCAGTGTATCGAATGCAATTTGTAAAGGATTGAACACCACGGTGAGGGAGCAATAAGCCGGAATACTGTACTCCACACCTTTGATAGCCGCTTGCTCAATGGCTTGCTGCCAGGCATGCACTTTGGCATTTAGCTCCGGGTCTATACGCTGTTCCCAGTTGATGAGCAGGGCGCGGTCGCCAAAGGGTTGGAGGGTCATAGGTTGCCTTTTTGAATGCCAGATTGCCGGAAAAAGTGGTCGAGTGCCTGCAGGATGGGTACAGCCATGGGGTTGTCTCCGTGTATGCAGAGGCTATCGACCTGAAGAGGCAGGCGGGCACCGGTATTGGTGGTGACCATCCCTTCCATCAGAATTTGGCGGACTTGTTCGACGACTTCAGCAGGGTCGCGAAGGACTGCCCCCGATTGCTTTCGGCTTAGCAGTTGCCCGTCGGCGGCATAGCGGCGGTCGGCAAAGCCTTCCCGGATATAGCCCAAACCGGCATCGCTGGCAGACCGGGCAAGTGCGGAATCAGGCAGCCCCATCACTTGTAAATTAGGGTCAATGGAATGGAATACCGCCACAGCGAGCTGAGCCTGCTTTTCATCCCTGCAAAGCGTGTGGTACAGCGCACCGTGCGGTTTGATATAGGACAAATGCCCGCCGAGGCTTTCCACCATACCTTTAAGGGCACTGACCTGATACCGGAGCATCGCCTGTAGCTCCGCTTCCGGTAACTCCATAGGCATCCGGCCAAAGTTTTCCCGGTCGGGGTAGGAGGGGTGGGCACCGATGCGTAAGCCATGTTTTAGAGCCTGCCGGATAGCCTTTTCTATGTAGACCGGGTCTCCACCATGGAAACCGCAGGCGATATTGCAGGAGGACAGGTAGGGAAAGATATCCGCTTCATGCGGGAAGCGTTTGGTGCGGGTGCTTTCGCCCAGGTCAGCGTTGAGGTCTATTCCTAGATTCATCCTTCTTTTTTCGGAAAACGGTAACCTACGTTTAGTTTAAGGTAGGGCGTAATTTCGACACTTCTAAACCCTGTTAAGGCAGATATATCGCTTCCCCCAAATAAAGTACGGCCCATTCCAAAGCCGAAATCTAAGATAAAACCACGTTCTGAAACAGTTTTATAACCGACGTTAAATCCTAATCCAGAGCCCATTCTACTACCCCCACCGGCAAATAGTCCAATACTAAACCCATCGTTTCCTCTTTTCGGCATTAAATAATGTTTTGGGCCTACATAGCCTGCAAAGAAACCTGCAACTGGAAAGGTTATTAGATATCCCTCCAAACCGAAAGATGGATTTAAGGGGTATTCTACGCTGGCGGCCAGGCCCAGGGCAATTAAGGGAACTGGCGAAGCGCCGACATCTATTTGGGCATGTAGGGTAGATTTAGCTGTCAGGAAAAGTGCAAGAATGAATATGGTTTTTCGCATTGTACTGGGGCTTACTTTAAAAAGTTTCAGTGCTGATGAATAACAGGTGGATTCCTATTTATCCCGTTTCCGGAAGCGGTATCCTATGTTCAATTTGCCGTATGGCCATGCGTCTCCATCTCCGGTAAGGGTGCGGCCAGCACCGGTGGCTACGTCCAAAAAAATACGTTTTTCCGAAATGATTTTATAGCCAAGGCTGAAACCGGCACCAAGACTAAATCCGTTGGTAGCCCCCCCGGCTAAAAATCCAAGATAGAAACGGTCGTAGCCTCTTTTGGGGTCCAGATAATAACGGGCACTGGCATTGATGACCATGGAGTAACGACGGTTTAATCCGAAGGGGTCTGTGGTTTTATCATTTAGTCGAAAGTGCCCCTCCAAGCCTACCTGCCTGGCGATGGATTGTTCTATTGAAAAAGCTGGCTGAGCGATGATAATAGAATAAGGAGAGATACTTACATCAGTTTGTGCACGAGTCAGTCCTTGCGAGCAGGTTAAAAGAAGAATAGTAAAGAAAAAGTTTTTCATTGGGTTTGGGGGTTACTTTCCTAAAATGATCAGGGCAAACCAAATTTGCCCTGATCATCGGAGGGGTTAGTTTTTAATGACTTTAAACATCCTGGGCAGCCTGTCATGCGGGAAGCGTTTGGTGCGGGTGCTTTCGCCCAGGTCGGCGTTGAGGTCTACCGCATGCCGCATCAGTCCCTCTTTTGAAAACGGTAGCCAAAGTTGAGTTTCGCATAGGGCAATGGCAGGCCTCCATCCGAGAGTGAACGCCCGATACCAAAGCCCACATCAAAGAGTAACCCCCTTTCAGAAACAGTCTTATAGCCAAAGGTAAAGCCTGGCCCGACACCTAATTCCGTAGCCCCTCCAACGAAGATGCCGATGTTGAATCCATCGTAGCCCCGTTTGGGATTTAGGTAGTAACGGCCATTCAGGTTGGCAACAGCACCACCTTCAATTACCAGGAGATAGCCTTCGAGCCCAATGTAATCAGCGACAGGGACTTCAACTGTCCCGACAAAGGCTGGAATCAGCAAGCCAAATGGCGAGATACTGACATCAGTTTGTGCACTAAGGAGGCTTTTGGAAGCGGTAAACAAGACAATAACCAGGATTAGTTTTCGCATGATAAATACATTTTTTGATGAGGATGATAGAATTAAAATATACAGAGAGGGGCAGAGGCTTGTACTTCAGCCTCTGCCATCCTCTATTGTTTTTTTACTGTTTTACGACTTTGAAAAGCCGGGGCAGGCCCACATGCTCAAATCGTAAAAAGTAGGTGCCGGCTGGCAGGTCATACAAAGATACAATGCCGCGGGTAATTTCGCCATAGTTGACCAGTCGGGCATGCCGTACCGTCTGTCCTGAGGAATTGATAATCCGTACGGGCAGGAAATTGGTATTGTCCAGTCCGCGGATTTCCACCTGCACAAATCCATCGGTTGGGTTAGGATAAAGCTTCACTTCTTTTCCGAAGAAGGTGTGGCTCAGGGAGGATGTCATCTCGACCGTTACCAGCAGGCTTTGCTCACACCCTGCTCCGTCGCGTACCCTGATCGTATAGTTGCCGGGGGCTAGCCCTTCAAATAAATTACTGTCTTGAAAGGACCCATTGCCAATTTGGTAAGTCAGGTCGCCCTGCCCGCCGGACACATTGACCAGAATACTACCGTTTGGCTGACCTTCAGTAGCATTAGTGACCTCCGCCGACAGCTCAAGGGCGCAAGTGGCTAAGGTCACGAGTGTATCTGCCAGGCAGCCGTTGATGTCCCGGCCTACACATTCATAGGTGCCACCGATAAGATTGGAGAATACCGGGCTGCTTTGGAAAGTATCTCCACCGTTGATGCTGTATTCAAACTCTTCCAGGCCATTGGAGAGGTTGAGGATGATGCTGCCGTCCTCTGCACCAGGTGCAGATTCGTTAAGGATTGAGGCATCTATGGACAGCAGGCAGTTGAAGGTTGCACAGAAGGTACGCTGTGTCTGTGTTCCAAAGTTGATGTCGTCCCCAAGTTGGGCAAGGATGTTTCCTTCTCCATCAACGATTTCAAAATCACCGGCAGGCGGGCCGATCAGGCCGTCGCCCCAGCTGTCATAGAGGATAAACAGGTAACAGGCATCTGGCAGGCAAAATTTGGCTTCTTCCAGCGTGATTTGTTCCTGGTAGGGCCCTCCTTCGGCGATAATATTACCCATAAGGTCACGGATTTCCCAGGAGGTTTCCTCTGGATAGGAGTCTGTCAGCAGGCGCACGGTAACTTCCTGCCCATCGAGTACCGCTTCAAACTGTATTTCCCGGCTGTCGTTGGTCTGGTTTTCGTCATTGACCTCATTGGGGAAGCCCACGCTTACGGCAAATTCGTTGATGCCGTTGTTAAGCGGTGAAAGCTCAATAACGATGGTTTCTGTGGCTCCGGGAGCCAGACTGCCTTCCCATTCGATATCATCACCAATCATTCCATTTAGCCCGGTGGAGATAAAGGCAGAGAAGAGGGTGTCCACGCCGGCATTTTGAATGACAATCTCAACGAGGGCTGAGGTGTCACAGATATTCTGCTCCAGGCCCAGCACTTCGGCAATAGCGACATCATTACGGGGGAGCTGTTCTACCTGAACCCGGAGGGTATCATTAAAGTTAGCGGTATCCAGCGGGTGGCTGGTGAAAAGCAGAAAATCATAAGAGTCGATTGGCGTCATATTTACGGTTTCCGCAAACGTATGAAGGTACACGCTGTCTGAGGCGAGCGTATCCATAATGGTATCGGTGAAAACCATACCGTTTTCAAACTGGAAGCCAATGGTATAGCCAGACATAGGCTTGTAGCCAAAGTTCCGTACGGCAACCTGCACCGGTTCTGCATCAGTAAGGTAGCCGGAGGACTGCGGCGAGGTGAGGGCCTGAATGCCTACATCGTTGGAGTCCCGGCGGAGCTTTGCAGACATGATTTTGGTACTCCAAAGCCCATCCGGCCCCATGTATTCGCCGGTGAACCAGAAATCGGTACCGGTCAGGGGGTCGATGGCCATAGCCGCATAGTCCCCCCAGCGGGCGCCATTTTGTGAGCTCAGCCCTTCGGCAAATTCGTATTCTTCCACTGTCATAATGCCCAGGGGGTCTCCGTTGAGGCGGCCGGTGTAGCGCAGGGATAGCTCGCGGGTGGGCCCGCCAACGGAATAAGCCATGAGGATGTTGCCGTTGAAATCCATAGAAATCCCTCCGGCAAACCGGCTCAGCCCGTCATCTTTACTGTAGGTGCCCTCCTGGTAAATGGACCAGTCGCTGTTGCTGTTTTTTCGGAGCTCCATCCAGCGCAGCCCCGCCCGGTCCATGCCATCCACATCCACTGCGAAGTGGAGCAGGATGGATTCATGGGAACCGAAGTTGAGATAAGGCACCCGATGGAGGATGATGTCCTTAAGGCCGTCCACCAGTTGCCCGTTAGGTTGTTCTATGCAGTCGAAGAAGCTTCCATTAGGGCAGATTTCAGCATCAAAGGGTGCCCCAACCATATCTGAGGGGCCGGACACAAAGTTGGCGGCATCATCTGCCCAGTCGAGGTGGACTTCCCACAATTCCACTTTATCCTGCCCGCCATCCCAGGCATCATCGTACATTCTTACTACGTAGCCGGGTGCATCAGTAGGTGGAGGATTGTTGCCGTCCCAGTCTACCGGGGTAGCGACCTGGAAACCTCCGCCGGGGAATTTGGGGATGCCCAGGCGCTGCACACCGGGCGTTGCACCCTGAAGCATAGCTTCGCGCTCCAGGGCATAGATCGGCACATTATCATCAGAAGGCTCGTTGGTGGTGACGAGGTAGGCGTTATGCCAAATAGAATACTTGGGATAATCCGGGAAGCTTGGCGTTTGAAAGCGGTAGGCATACCACTCGCCCGCCGGGTCATCCGTTACTGAGACAGCCACGAGGAGGGCATTGCCCCCAAAATCCTGAAATTCCGAGATCATCCACCGTTCTGCGGCATGGTCCCAGAGCACGATGGGGTCGCCGAGGCCGGAAACACCAAACTCGGCCCAAAGTGCAGAGAGTGAAGGTAGGTTAAGGGTCAGGTTACCCTCAAGGTCATAGACGCGCAAAGTAGCTCCTCCGCTGGAGTTAGCCATTTGGATGTAGTGCTTGCCATTGAGGTCGCCGCAGGGGTCTGGAGGGGTAATTCCACCGGAGGCTGGCCGGTCGATGCCTTCGAATACGATAGACGGCTCCACCATCAGGTTTTGGCTGCGTAGTTGCTGGGCTTCGAATCTGGGGTCAGCGCCCTTGGGTAGTGCCGTAGCTGCGGCGTTGCGCGGAATATGCTGGCGCTGGGTGAAGTTTGGGATTTCCTTTGGAATCACCTTGCGGAGTTTGGCTTTTCCGGTGCGGTCCCGGCTGAAGTCAGCAAGTTCTGTAAGGGCAGGGCTTTTGCCTAAAAATTCAGCAGTGCTCCGCTCGGCGGGGAAAGTACGTTGCTGAGCCATTAATAGGGTGGGGAGGCTGAGCAGCAGCAAAAGTAGGGTTGTAGTCCGGTTTTTCATTATTCTTACAATGGTTTTGAGTGGGCAAGCGCAGTAGTGTATGGTTCGCTTTTCCCTGTTTTAAGACCTGAATATAGCAGATTGAAGGGGGCTCCGGGTAATTTGCTTTCAAAATTGTATTTACCTTTGCCAAAAATCTGAGCCAATGTCTAATCTAGCTGATGCTGTACTGGAAACGCATATGAATTTACCGGGCCAAACGGCGTTTTATCGCGGGAAGGTGCGCGATGTCTACACAGTAGGTGAAAAGTTGGTAATGGTTGCTTCCGACCGTATCTCTGCATTCGATTATGTACTGCCCTGCCCCATTCCTTACAAAGGGCAGGTGCTGAATCAGGTCGCCACCCATTTTTTGCAGGCTACAGCCGATATTGTGCCCAACTGGCTGGAGGCCGTGCCCGATCCCAACGTGGCAGTAGGGGCAGCCTGTGAGCCTTTTAAAGTGGAGATGGTGATCCGCGGCTACCTGGCTGGTCATGCCTGGCGGGAGTACAAGTCCGGCAAGCGCGAATTGTGCGGGGTCCCTATGCCGGATGGCTTGAAGGAAAGCGACCGGTTCCCGGAGCCCATTATCACCCCGGCGACCAAAGCCGAAGAGGGGCATGACGAGGATATCAGCCGGGAAGAGATTATCGCGCAGGGCATTGTGAGCGAAGCCGACTACATCCAACTCGAGCAGTACACCCGGGCGCTTTTTCAGCGGGGCACAGAGATGGCTGCAAAGCAAGGGCTGCTATTGGTGGACACGAAGTACGAATTTGGCAAGCGGGACGGTAAGATTTACCTCATTGATGAAATCCATACGCCGGACAGCTCCCGCTACTACTACGCAGAAGGGTATGATGAGCGGCAGCAACAAGGCGAGCGGCAGAAACAGCTCAGCAAGGAATTCGTGCGTGAGTGGCTCATGGCGCACGGCTTTCAGGGCAAAGAGGGCCAGATCATGCCCATTATGCCGGATGCATTCATTGAAGAAGTCTCAGCGCGGTACATTGAGCTCTATGAGCGCATCACCGGACTAACCTTTGAACGCACCGATACAACGGGCATTGAAGACCGCATTGAGCGCAATGTCCTGGCTTACCTGAAAAAAGCTTAGGCACTTACGCCCTCCACGTACCCCTTCAGGTATTGGAAGTGAGGGCCTAGTTTGCCGCCGGCTGCAACGGTAGCCCGCTCTATCACTTTGCTGTCCGGCTTCAACAGTTCGGGCAAAATATAGTCCATAAACTGTTGCCCAAAAGCCTTGGAGGCATCCCGGGGCAGCTCATTAGGCAGGTTGTCAATCGTCATCATGTCCACTGCATCAGGCTGATAAGGGGGCGTTTCGGTTCCGGTAGACGGATCAAAACCGAAGACGGGCTCCGGGATGGTACTGGGCCGCAGGGTTGAGGGGATGGAGGAAACCGGTGCAATATCGCAGGTTACATCCGCAATGACCTGAATGTTGAAGTCTGGCGCCTGCATATCTTCTTTTGTGAAAAAGGCGGGGGCTTCGTTGTCCCAGTAGATGCCATTGATCATCACGTCGGCCGCGGCAGCATAGGGCCCGAATATGCTTTTATAAGCAGCTGGGTTTTCGTAGAAATCCTGCTTTCGAAAGGGCTTTCCATCTTTGCGGGCAGCATAATCGGCGCAGGCCAGCACGGTGAATACGGCTTCGTCGTAGCTGTTGTTCAGGAAGTCATCAGGCTCCACTTCGCGCAGCCCCATATCGCGCAAAACGAGGGCCGCACCTTTGCCTACCCGTCCGGTACCGGTCAGCACGACCTTCATAGGGGGCCATTGCATCCGTTTATAAATTTGGCGGGCTTCGGCATAATCGAGGCAGTCTTTCATGCGGATCAGGTCGAACAGCCCGGTGCGCTTTCCGTACGTCAAAATGCCATTATGGGCGCCTACCATGCCAGCAAATTTACCAAAGGCAATCAGGCGCTTGCCCCGGTCATCGGTCAGGACTTCGTAGTCGATCAGGCGGATATTTTTTTCCAGGACCGCCTGCAGGAGCCTCCGGTTATAAGATTGCTCCTTGATGGTATGAGAGAAAAAGAAGTAAGTTTTGTTGGGGATCAGCTGGTCAACGGGCACTTCCTTGACGCCCATCAGTACCTGACAGGACTGCATATCCTCTGTCAGCCTTATGTTTTGGTGCCGGTAGGCCTCATCCGGGTAGCAGCGCCCCGGGGAAGGCTGAACGACGATATCCACACCTTCATACTTTCCCATAATGGAGGCACATTGTTCAGGAATGAGCGGAACGCGGGAGTCTGGCGGGATTTTACCCTCACGGATAATGCCAATTTTCATGAGCTATAATTTTGGTGACTGAAGGAGCTTTACTCCTCGTTTTATTTGGTTGCGGGTAAAAATATGGAAATCGGTGGGAACTGAAAGCAGGCAGGGCGATTATTCTGTTTCCTGTTTTTTGGCCAAGAGATACACCAATAGGCAAACAGCAGTATATCTTTTTGATTTACAAGGGTATGCCAAATATTTTTATAAAAAAAAACAGCATGTTGCCGTTATGCTGCAGCGCTTTGAAAGCCCTTGGTTTTGAGATACCCTGATTTACACTTTCTATCATAACATATTTCTTCCCCTGTTTCGGTACAAGAGCAATATCGGTTATCTGATGTATGTGGCAGATGCTTTTGGGGATTTATCAAGTGTGGCTATCTTTTTTTCAGGAACTTTGGGGCAGGCCATGTCAGATCGGCTGAGGTTCTTCACAGCAGGGGTATTTTAATCCTGCTTCTCGGTGTGCTGGCATTGGTGTGCTTTAAGCGAAAGGAACAAAGCTTATCGACACCGTTTTATGGTCTGAAACCTGCTTTATCATAAAACAAAACACCATCATGAAAAATCAACTGATTTTTTTCGTTCTGGCAATTTTTGCAGCAAGTTGCAATACGCAGGCATCAAAAGAAGCGCCCGCTGCTGCGCCGGTCACCCGCATTGCCTTTGGTTCCTGTGGGTATCAGGATCAGGTGCAGCCTGTGCTGCGGCTGGCGGCAGCGCAACAGCCTGATGCCTTCGTCTTTCTGGGCGACAATATTTACGGGGACACGCACAATATGGACACCCTCCGCAATAAGTACGAGCGATGGATGGCTAAGCCGGAGTATCAGGCGCTGAAAGACAGTACCACCATTTTGGCCACCTGGGATGACCACGACTACGGCTGGAATGACAGCGGGCGGCACTATCCGGAAAAGGAGTTGTCCAAGGCCATCTTTCTGGATGTCTTTGAAGTACCGGAAAGCGACGAGCGTTATACCCGCCCCGGGATTTACACGGATCACATGCTAAAAGCTGGCGACAAAACCGTTCAAATCATCCTCCTTGACACCCGCACCTTCCGGGATGATGTACGCCCTTACGAAGGGCAGGAAGTGGATACGGTAGCTTTTCACTACGAGCTTGGGTACTGGCCGTACGAAACGAAAGATTCCACGATGCTGGGCGAGGCGCAGTGGGCCTGGTTGGGCAAGGTACTGGAAAAGTCAGCGGATCTGCGGGTTATTGCCAGCAGTACGCAGTTTGGGATAACCTATAATGGCTATGAAGCCTGGGCCAACTTCCCGCACGAGCAGGAGCGCATGCTGGAACTCATCAAAGCCAAAAAAGCCAATGGCGTCGTCTTTATTTCCGGGGATGTCCATTACGCGGAGGTGTCTAAAGTGTCTTATCCGGGCTTGTATCCGATCTATGATGTCACCTCAAGCGGTATCACCTCTACCTGGGGTTTTGCCACACCCAACGACAATCGTATTCAGGGCCCGGTGATGGAGAATCACTTTGGCTTGCTGGAGATGGATTGGGGAAAAGAGGAGCTGCACATGAAGGTTATCGATGTGGCAGGGCAGGAACGCTTTACGGAGACGGTTAGCTATGATGAATTGAAGAGCTGGTAATTGCTTTGGAATATTGATGGTGGGCATCCTTGAAGCTTGATCGTCCCCCGAAGCTGCTCAGAAGTTCGGTTTTTTCAATAAAAGAAGTGTAGTCATAGATGTAATCTTCATAAGAGCTGTAGGACCAATGTTCCGGGTGTTTTACGAATCCGTGATGTACAGGATTGAAGTGAATGTAAAGGCAAACCCTTCTTAGGTAAGCTTCGTTGTCGATGAGTTTTCGTTTTGTGTTTTGCTGAAGTAGGCTACCCCTGCGCTTGTATTTTTTGTTATAGGCTTTGGCATAACCGATCATCAATTTTGACAATTGCCGGTGCACTATGAATCCTGCTTGGTTTTCCATTGATAGGTTCTTAATGGTAGAACTAATGCTCTGTGTGCCATCTTGATCTTTGTTGTACTGCATTATTGTCCCCTCGTCTTTGAGGCGGATTAACAGGTGAAAGTGATTTGGCATAAGGCACCAGGCAAGAATTTTAAGCACCGGATGGGTTCGTTCTACCAATTTAGTCATGAAGTAGCGATAATTGTCTGGTTCGCGGAAAAGGTTTTCGCTGCCATTGGCTCTGTTGTAAATGTGGTAGGCTTCACCGGGAATTAGAGGGTCTTTATGCATGGTTTTGGGGTTGGGTTCTATCTATATGTCGTGGAAAGTGGAAAATTCCATAAATCAGGGTAGTATTTTTTTTGCTCCCCCCAGACCGTGGAGGTTTTTTAAACCTCCACGGTCTGGGGGGAGCTAATAATGAACCAAATCCCCCCTTCAGAGGTCATTAATAAAAAACTTTGAAGCTATGAAGATAAAAACAATGTTAACCCTGGCGCTCTTTAGCCTCTTTTTCAGTAGCTGCGTTGTTATCCGCCCCGGTGAAGTGGGTGTGAAACAACGCCTCGGCAAGATCAGCAATGAAGCGCTATCAGAAGGCCCGAGGGGCTATAATCCTTTCACTACCAGTATCGTAACCCTGCCTACGCGAACCGTCAACCTGGAGATCAAAAGCAATTTGCCATCCAAGGAAGGACTGACCATTACTTCGGTGATGTCCATTTTGTATCGTATCCGCCCTTCCAGTGCCCCTACTTTGCTGAGGGATGTCGGCCGTGCGTATGAGAGCGAGATTATCCTGCCGGTTTTCCGTTCGGCAGCGGCGGATGTCAGCTCCCGTTTTCTGGCCAAGGATATGCACTCGGGCGAACGCTCAGTGATCGAAGCTCAGATACGTGACAGAATGGCCGAGATCCTGGAGCCCAAAGGGCTGATCGTTGATAATGTGCTGATGAAGAGCATTGTCCTGCCAGCCGGGCTATCCCGTTCCATAGAGGAAGTTTTGCAGGCAGAGCAGGATGCACAGCGTATGGAGTTTATCAAGCAGCGGGAGCAGCTCGACGCGGAGCGGCGGATTATTCAGGCACAGGGCGAGCGGGATGCTGCGGTCATTCAGGCGGATGCAGAACGGCAGCGGGTGGAAATACAGGCAGCGGGTGATGCAGCCGCTATCCGGCTTCAGGCGGAAGCACAGGCAGAAGCCAACGCCAATCTGCAACAATCCCTCACCGATGAGGTGCTCCGCAACCGGGCGATTCAGGCCTTTTTGGACATGGCGCGTTCGCAGAATACGAAAATTATCATCACCAATGGAGAGTCTCCCTTCCTGGGTTTGCCTGCCGAGGAACTGAATGTCGGGAATTAGAAAGATGATATGACCGTTACGCCACTTCAACACTGGCGCAACGGTCATATTTTTTCATATAGACCTGCAATTATTCTTTACTTATCAGGCCAAATCCATTAGGGTTCAGATGGAATGTTCAGCAGTTGCATTATGCGGCTGTGAACGGCTGTATTGTCAAGTGTGCCGGTAAATTGCTCTGCTCCGGGGCCGTAGGCAAAGCAGGGAATGGCAACGCCGGTGTGGTCGTTGGTGCTGAAATGCCCTAAGACCCAGCCGTCTTCCAGGTTGCCGTCCAGCAAAGACAGCCCGCCAGTCTCGTGGTCTGCCAGCACGATCAGCAGGGTTTCCGGATGGGTGTCGATAAAGCGTAGGGCCCGGGCTGCCGCTGCGTCGAGAGACAGGGCTTCATCAACTGTCATTTTCATATCATTGCTGTGGCCCCCACCGTCTACGCGCCCGGATTCGGCGACCAGAAAGAAGGGGTTGTCTGGCTGATGCAGAAAAGCCAAAGCATCTTCCAGCAAGTTGGCAAAAGCTTGTCTCGAGACTTCACTGCTGTCAGCTTTGAAGGTGTCTGCTGGAAAGATAACCACCTGACTGGAGTCGCTATCCACCCGGATGCGGTCAGTCAGGAGTTGGCGGCCTGTTGCCTGTAGTGTATCAAATGATTCTCCGAAGAGCTCCAGAAGGGCATCGCCTTCGCCGGCCAGCAAATGTAATGGAGCCCGGCGCATACTGCTTACGATTTCCCGGATTTGATCGCGCTCCGGCACCTGCGCATAGAATGCCGCCGGGGTGGCATCTCCTATATTTACGGAAGTGATAACGCCGGTGCGGTACCCTGCCTCTTGTAATCGTTTGGGCAGTTGGGGGAGGGGAGTATGGTCAGTTGCGACACCAATTTTGCGGTTGTCGGTTTTTTGCCCGGTGGCGTAGGCGCTCGCACCGGCGGCGGAATCGGTGCAGTAAGCATCTGCACTGCGCGTGTGTACCCGTCCGGTATGTTTTAGGTTGAAAAGCGTGAGCTGCCCGGCATTGGCCGTGTAGGCGGCATAAAGCTGGCTCAGCCCGGTGCCATCCCCGATGAGGAGGATGATGTTTTTTGGGGATGCTGGAAAGGTAGAATTTTGGGGCGTGTAGGCTGATTGGGGCAAAGGGTTGTGGTAGAAGCTTTTGGCGTACGCCTCTACGAAATGCCGGGCCCGGTCTACTTCGTCTGTACCAATGATGTCCACACCGTTTTTGATGAGTAGCTGCCAGGAGGAGGGAGTGTCCGGAGTACCCCAAAAGCGGAAGGGCTTGCCTTGCTCATGAGCACGCGCAACGATTTCTTCCAGGATCCGCTGCCGGTCGGGCGTAAGCTGCCCCTTGCCATTCCAGGAGGCAACGTCGTCTACAGGGATGCCGTCAACGCCACTGGAGGCTATCAGCTCTCTCTACAGGAAGTACTGGCTTCTGCGGCCGGTAAGGAAAAACGGGGTGCCATTGCGGGGCTATTGGGCAGGAACGGCACAGTGGCCGGGGAGCAGGTAGATGCGGCCTATCAATCCTTCAAAACGGCACTTGAAACGGCTTATGCCAATCTGGATTTAAAACCCATCATCGGCGCAACAAGCTTTCTGAAGCAATTGCGTAGCGCTGGCATTAAAGTGGTGCCCAACACCGGGTACAATGCGGCCACCGCTCAGTCGCTGAGTGACAAAATGGGCTGGAAAGCCGGTCAGGAATATGACTTGCTGGACACCGCAGATCAGGTAACGCAAAGCCGCCCCGCACCGGATATGATCGTACTGGCGCAGGCTAAGCTCGGTATAGCATCTGCGCAGCATATTATAAAAGTAGGGGACTCGGCTATTGATATTGAGGAGGGCAAAAATGCCGCCTGTGGCTACACGGTAGGCGTAACCACAGGCGCACAGACTGCTGCTCAAATTAGCGAAGCAGGGCCTGACTTCATTATTGACCGCCTGGAAGACCTGAAACTTAGGCTTCCGCTTTCGCTTTGACCTTTGCTGTGGCCTTCTCCTCTTTGGAGTCGGTTACAGGCAGGCCTGCCGCTTCCGCGTAGGCTTTCTTGTTCAATGTCAGGTTGGGGCTGCCAAAGAGAATCTTATACCAGGCTTTGGGAGACCGGTAGGTCGATAGGTCCTTGACGATGTCTATGGCTTCGTGGAAGACCAGGTAAACGGGGTTGTAAGAACCAACAGGCTTCAGTATGCCATAATCCGGCGTTTCCTCCTCCTCTGTAAAGGTGCCGAAAATCCGGTCCCAGATAATCAATGTGGAGCCGTAGTTCTTGTCCAGGTACTTCTCATTCGTAGCGTGGTGGACCCGGTGATGGGACGGCGTGGTAAAGATAAATTCAATAGGGCGGGGCAACTTTTTGATCAGCTCGGTATGCAGCCAGAACTGGTACAGGACTTCGATTTGGTGCACGATAAAGAATACCACAGGGTGAATGCCCATCAACGCGATAGGCAGGAAGAAGATGATTTTCAGTTGCTGAATCCAGGAAAGCCGGAAAGCAACCGTGAAGTTGTACTGCTCGGAGGAGTGGTGCGTCACGTGCGTGGCCCACCAGAAACGTTGCTCGTGCGCTACCCGGTGCGCCCAGTACCGGCAAAAATCCAGAACGACAAAGCAAAGCGCAAAGGACCACCAGGTAATGGGGATGCTCCATGGGACCAGATTATAACATACCAAGACCAGTCCGAAGGTAAAAACCTTTGTCAATGCGGAGGAGATAATATTGCCTATGCCTACGGCAGTAGCTGCAAAGGCATCTTTGGTGTCATAGTTGCGGCGCAATTTCCGGATCCGGATAAAGTATTCTACGAAGACCAACGCAAACATTACCGGGGCTGCGTAAATAATTATAGGAGGCAAGTCCATTGCGAAGACTTGCTCCAGGGTCAATTTTGGTTCGTTCATTTCCTGTTATTTGATAAGATTGATAGCCGAATATGCAAAGAAGGCCCTAAATACATGGAATCACAAAGATGTAGCGTAGAAATTTTGTCAACTAAGGCGGCTTGTACGAAATCAAACCTCAATAGAAAAAACGGGCGCTGCAACTTTTCGGCTTTTTAAACGCCTTTACGATAGTATGATGCATGATTACCTCTTCAACCCTTATTCCGGGCCCAGGTTCGTTGAATTTTTCTGGATGCTAATCTAAAAAATTGGGGGTTGAAGGCGCCTAACCGCATCTTTGAACCATAAAACAACCCGACACCGGGCCTTTAGCTCAAAAAGCTGCAGGCTCAAATTTTTGAAATCACCACGACAATCTGAAATTATGAAAACCATTTTTAGAACCCTGCTATTAGTCATTTGCCTGACCCCAATCGGGCTTAGCGCAGGAACACCTACCTTGTTTGACCAGTTTGGGCATACCGAGCTGCTGAAGCTGGAATTGGAGTTCAGCCTTGACACCATGTACGCCAAAGTGGATACCAATGAAGAGTACCCGGCCATCTTCCGCTACCAGGATGCGCATGGAAAATGGGTGGAACTGCCCAGCGAGATCCGCGCCCGTGGCCGCTACCGCCGCCGGGTATGTGATTTCCCGCCGCTGAGAATTGACTTTTCCAAAAGCGATCTCAGAGCTCGCGGGCTGGCAGAACACGATGATATGAAACTGGTCACCCACTGCCAGACCGGCAAAAAAGGAAAAGAAGCAGTCCTGCGGGAGTACCTCGTCTACAAAATGTACCAGGAATTATCCGATCATGCGCTTCGGGCACAATTGGTCGAAGTGACTTACAAAGACACAGAAAGTAATCAGGAACTGGTCAAATACGGCATTCTGCTGGAGGACATCGACGAACTGGCCGCCCGTAAGGCAAGTGTGGAATGTGACGAATGCTTTGGCTTGTCTACTGTCGAGTTTCAGCAGGAGAACCTGCGCACCCATGCCATGTTTCAGTACATGATTGGCAACGTAGACTGGTCTATCCCCATGTCGCGCAACCTCAAAATCCTGAAGCCTGTGGATGGCGGATTGAACACGGTCGTCCCCTACGACTTTGACTTTTCCGGCATCGTGAACGTAGGCTACGCTGTGCCAGCCCGTGATATTGGGCAGCACAAGGTGGGCGAAAGGGTTTATCTGGGCGCTGAACTCAGCAGCAGTGAATTGCATTCGACTGTTCAGCTTTTTAAGTCCAGGCAAGGCAATTTTGAGGCAATGGTAAGTGATTTTGACCTGCTGAGCCGTAATGACAAACGTGAAATACTGGAATACCTTCAGTCTTTCTACACTGCTCTGGACAATGGCACCGTTTGCGCTGAGTTCACAGCGAAAAACTGCCCCACTGTGCCGGGGAAGTAGAGGGAGCAATTGAGCAAAAGTAAAACAAAAGCCTGCCCGGCAAACTGTGGGGCAGGCTTTTGTTTTTGCATGGCATGCAAATCTATTCCGAAGGGCTGAAGGAAGCCCTGGCAAGTAGGATTTACGCAGCGCGAGCGAACCGAAACTGGCCTGTATGGCGCTGCTTAATAGAGTTTATTAACGCAAATTTTGTATGTCTCTGAATGGTCTTTTTCACCAGCTCTGCATCTCGTCCTCACCTTCGTAGCTTAGGCTACGAGGTTCCGGGCGTTCTTTGATCTGGCAAAAAATACTCATCCATACCCTATACAAAACCTACCTTAATAAACTCTAATGAATGGTTTTTTTGTACTACATGGTACAGTTGGAAATCAATACGTTGCACAATACTAAGGTTTAACAGGAGCCGTGTACCTTCCGTTGCCGGCAGGCAGGCGAGGACCGTACGCACGGTAATATGATGAGGGTAAAGCAGGAGGGCGTAGCGTCCTGCTTTATCCCTACTCAATTCAAGCTGTATGCCGCTCGTGGCAGATCTCTACTACTCCACCTTCACCACCTTCTCCTGCTGCAACACCCGCCCGGCAGAGGTATACTGCAAAATGTATAGCCCGCCCGGCAAGCCGCTGGTGGACAGCTCTGCGGATTGTGCCCCGCGCTGTAGGCGCTGGTGCAAAACTTGCTGCCCCTGTAGATTGAATAAGCGCAGCGCTGGCTCCTCGTAGCGGATGGCGTTGAGGAACTCCACTTGTATAGGGCCCCGAGCCGGGTTGGGGTAGGCTTTGAAGAAGACTTCCTTAAGCGCCGTCTCTCCCGTGCCTGGGATTTCCTCTACGCTGACGTAAAGGATGCTGTCTTGACAGCCGGGGGTGATGCAGCCATCGGCATCGGTCTTGACCAGCCATACGTCGGGGTCGGGGATGGGGTTGATGCTAAAATCTTGTATATAGCTACAGGCGATAATACCCCCATCGGAAGTTTCGGCAACCGCATTAAATGGTTGAGTGTCTGAAGGCAGATGCAGACCTTGGTAGTACCGTTTCCATATCAGCTCCCCATCGGCAGAGACCCTGGCCATCCAGGCTCTGTCTGAATCTTCTGAAGAGAGGCCTGCTCTAGGGGCTAATCCACACATTACAATATCCCCATTCTCTGTGACCGTCATATTCATGATCCCCGCGCTGCGCCAATCCAGGTATTTATACTCCCATATGACTTCCCCATCGCTGTCCAATCGTCTCAATAAAGGCCCTTCATCCGGGTGCACAAAGGGCTGCTGTATGGTATCGAAAGCCCAGCCCGTGACGAAGCCGCCGTCCGGGTAAGGGGCAATAAGGGCGGGCCAGTCATCCGATCTATCCACCTCATCGTAGGTGCGCACCCATTCCACTTCTCCTTCACTTGTTAGTTTTGCCACATGATAAGCTCTTCCGTAGTTGGACCAATCCAGTCCAGTGTAAAAAGCGAGCATGATGGAGTTGTCGTTTAGGATGGCGAGCTGACCGACAGTGGCATAGTCTATGCTATCTTCGATGGTTGTACTCCAGAGCATTTCCCCTTCCCCATCGGTTTTAATAACCGTACAATCCGAGAATCCCCCGAAGCTGCCTCCCTGGACTGCTGCAATAAGGTTCCCATCGTTATCTTGCTCTATTTCCACGGCTGAGTCCCAAAATGGTGCATAATACGTTTTCAACCATAGTGTATCTCCCCATTTATCCATTTTAGCAATGAAAGGAAGCTTATCTTCTATTGTAAGCCTACCACAAGCGTACATAAATTCCTCATTGCTATCAATAGAGTAATCAAAAATAGTATAATCCTCTACGTCATAATTGTACACTCTATGCCAAAGGCTGTCCCCGTAATTGTTTATTTTAAATAGGATAGGACAGTACTTAAAGTCTTCGTTACAATAGGTGCCACAATCTACATAAACTCCGTCTCCCACTGGGAATACCTTGAACGCGTTTTCTCCTGCACCATTGGTCAAATCATAGGTGTTGTGAAAGGTAGGCTGAGCAATACCCGCTATGGAAATGCATAAGCCAACAATCAATAATTGAAATTTCATGTCAAAATATATTGAACCTGCCCGGGCAGCATTAATTGGTTGCCCAGGCAGGTAAATGAGTCAAGAATTTTAGTTAACGGATTATCAATTGCTGTTGATAGCTTTCACCACTGCCAGCTTTGCTAGCTCGCATGAAATACAGCCCGGAAGGCAGACCTTGTAGTTTGATCTCCACTTGGGAGCCTTGCACTTGCAAAGTTTTCACACCAACTCCATGAGCACTAAATAGATCAATTGTCCAGTTTGCATCAGGTTCGCCAGGTAATAGCACACTAACCTGGTCTTGAGCCGGGTTAGGGATTACAGAAATTTGCTCTTTGCTCTCTTTGAGTTGAGAGGCAGGTAAGTGATTTTGATTAGACTGCATCAGCCCTTCTACCGTATCATCTTGGGCGATAGGCAGGTGAAATTGTGCTCCTGTCAGCCTACCCAACAATGCGCGGCTATACGTATAGGTAGCCGAAAGTGTATCCTCTGCCAGAAGTTGGAGGAAGGCCTCGTCTCCGTCCGAAAGCGTGTAATCTATGGGGTTAGAACGGTAGGCTACTTCCAGTTCCAACAGATCAGCAACGATTGATTGATCATCAGTCTCAACCGGTAATGCCTGTAAGTAGGCTTGTGCTGCTTCGTAACCTGTTACCCCGGAGGCGCTCCAATAGCTAAACATAAGCAATAACATTGTCAGAAAAAGCCCGCGGGGGGGGTGAAAAAGCGTAAAGATTCATATTAAAATAGTTTATTAAGGTAAATAATAGGTTGAGCGGTGTAATTGAGCTTTCGCGTAGGCTAATTGAGCGCTTTCTTTGTTGTGCCTAAAGGTACACTAATTACAGTGGCATTTCAGGAATGGGGCGCTGTTTATTTTGCTCACCCTGTGTTTTGTCACCAGGGCGACAATGTTAAAAAGCGCTTTCGTGAACCATCTCAATTATTTGTCCGCATAGTACTTACCACCAAAACCTATAGCACCCTCTCCAATTAATCAACAGTTCCGTATGCTTCCACATCACCGGCAATGAAGCCTTTCAAGCGTCGTACAATGCGGAATAGTGGAAGGAAGAACAAGCTCGCGCCCAGGCACAGGGCTGGTAATTGGCCAAGGGTAGGGGAGGCGTGCATTTGTGGCAGCTTCATCAATCAGTTAATAATTCAGAGTCGCTTTTAAGGAGTACTATGGCCCGGGTGGGAAGATAGAGATCGGGAGGAGCGGCAAGCCTGCCTGGAGTCTTACTACACTTATAAGATCGACTCAATGGCGTTGAGGTTCTACCACGAAGCCTTTAATCGAAAAAATTGACAAGGCTAATTAGATACGCAGGTTTGCGCGTTTTTATTGCGGTTTGCCGGGCGCAGGCCAATATTTTAGGCTGCAATTTTTGAGCTGATCTATCGGTATGCCGGAATTCATACCCCCTTTCTCCTTGTTAACATTGCACCTTTGCTATCATTTGCGTATCTTACCAAAAATCCGGACGCGCCCGTTCGCTCCTTTCTCTGAGGTGGATGGTTTACTTCCGCATCAGTTCTGCGCTCGCGTTTATTCGGTTGCCCGATAGATATGCCTGTTGCTGCTTTTTGAGGACTTGTGCTTCGGAAAGACGGAGGCTTTATGCCCTGAATCTGGCACACTTGATGCTTTATTTTCTTAACCGATAAATATATTACCTATGAAAAAAAGGCTGCACAGCAAAGACGATGAAGCGGCCTCTATCGCATTAGATGGTGAAGGCGGCTTGTCCGTACTGGGCAAAAACGGGCTGTCCGGCGGCAAAACAGAATACATGCTGGTGCGGTATGCGAAAAAAGAGCTGACCATACCTCCGGGGGATGGGGCTGCTTCGCCAGCATTGGCTTTTACAGAGCAGCGGGGGCAGCTGACAGATACTTCCGGTACTTCGGTAGAGGGTGTGCGCTTTTACAGTACAGGTAGTTTTCCGCCCTTGTATGTGCAGAACGACACACTAAGCTTTGTGACCGCCAGCGTAGACACGAGCAGCGCTACGCCAGACACTTTGCACCGCGTTGACATTACGTTTTTTGACAGCAAGACTTCCCTGATGAGCGCAGCCGGGCTGGACAAACTGGACAACTACCGAAATTATTATCTGGGGCACATCCCGGAAGGCCGGTCACGTGTCGGCCAGTACGGCAGGGTAGCGGTAACAGACTTATATGACGGCATCCACCTGCAAATGTTTGCTGATGAGAGCGGCATAGTGTACTACTTTGTCATAGAGCCGGGCGGGGACCCCGCAGATATAGAATTGGAGTTCAACGGCCAGGATGCCCTTTCCCTCAACGGCAGCAAGCTACAGGTAGGCAACTCGGTGGGCAGTTTTGACCTTCCGGCCCCAAGTGCCTTCCAGGTCAACAGCCAGGGGCAGGAGGTATCTACGGTTTGGGCCCCGGCGTACAGCATCGCGGGCAACCGGGTGAGCTTTAGCAGTACGGGGACTTATGACAGTGGAGAGGTGCTGGTTATTGAATTACGGCGAGGGGGAGCAACCGCTCCAGGTTTAACTGGTAACCTGGACTGGTGCACTTATATAGGAGGGTCTGCTAAAGGCCTGTATCAGGATGAAGCATTGAGTGATATTGACAGTGACGGTGAGCATATATATGCATTAGGAATCACAAATAATTTAGATTTTCCTGTAGAGACAGGGGCTATTGTTGACTTTTCAGAAAACAAAGAAAGTGTGTTGTTGAAATTTTCAACAGGTGGAGTTTTACAATGGGGTACTTTCTATGGAGGAAGCAGTGTTGAGAGTAGTTCTGCATTATTATCAGATGGGTCTAGGGTATACATAGGAGGTAGCACTACTAGTAATGATTTACCGCTACTTTCATCAGGGCCTAATGCTTATGTAAATAGTTCTTCTGGAATAGGAGGTTATCGAGGGTATTTGGCGAGGTTTAATTCAGAGCTTGGTCAATTAGCTTGGTCAACATATTTTGGTGATAATAATGCTAATTTTAATGAAATAAATGCTCTTGCAAAGAACCCTGTAACCTCAGCTCTAATGGTTACTGGAAATGCAGGAACTGGTTCAAATTTTCCTCTTTTGGATATCGGAAGTGGTTTTTTTGAGTCAAGTGGGCTTGAATTCTTATCAGAATTTAATATTGAAGAAAAAATAATTTGGTCTTCAAGGTTCGGCTCGACGAGCTGTGATATTTTTGATATTAAATATGATTCAAAAGGTAATTTATTTCTTACAGGAGTAGATAAAGACCTAACCTCATCATCAGATGATCTTCCTATTATTGGAAGTGGAACTACTTATACCCAAAGTCACACGAACGAAACTCTCAATGATGCAATTATTGCAAAAATTGATACTGATAGAGAGCTAGTTTGGAGTACGTTTTTTGGAGATTTAGGGAGTGATTCTGGTCGGTCCTTGGCTATTTCCAATGATGATAAAGTCTTTCTTTTAGGTCAGGTTCAAGGGGGCTTTTCAGCGTTCCCTCTATTAAACTACTCTTCTAGTTCTTATTTCGATGATATAAGGAACGATAACGATATGTTTATAGCGCGATTTTCAAATAAAGGTGAACAAGAATGGACTTCTTATTTTGGCGGGAGTCAAAATGATTTTGCATCTAAACTTGTTTATGATGAGGACAATGATCTTATTATTGTTGCAGGAATAACCCAAAGCACTGATATATCATCATCCTTTTTTAGTTCATCACTTTATCCAATAGTCCGTGGCAAATCAGGCGGCAATTTTGCCGATAGCCCTGAAGCGCTCGCGGATGGAATTAATTTTTGAAAGCTGTGCGCCGATGCCGAACGTGGCAATAAATCGGTCCAGCAATAAATCGTTGGCATACTGGGTTTTAACGTCTGCCATAGAAAACGCTTTGCGTTCCTGCGGCGGGGCGCTGAGGTAGTATGCTGCTTTAGCAAGCGATACGGCTGTGAGGGCCGTGTTGATATGGAAGTGCAGCTTTTGCGGACTGCGTGCCTGGCAGTGGGCCAGCCCTGCATGTTGCTTGCCATCCCTGTACAGGAACTCAATCTGAAAGCGGCACTGATAAGCGTGCAGTACCTCTGCGCCATCCATGCCCGTATCGGTGCAGGCATAAATCTTCGCGGATTTTACTTGCCCCTGATCGTCCAAGTGATGTACGATGACAACTTTAGCGTTGCGCTTCCAAGACTGTACATTTACAGTGGCCTGGTAAGCAACCCACGAACCGTCTTCTGCTTGTGCGCATGGCGTGAAATGGTCTTCGCGAAGGGCATAAGGATTGATCCGGCCGTCATATGTTTTAGGGCGCCCCCTTCTTCTTTTCAGCCTTGGCCCATTATAAAGGTAGCGCAGCCTTGCATCCTTGCGCAGGCGGGTGATCAGTTGGAAACCTTCGCCAAGCAGCGTATCCACGAAAGGCTCCCTGGCGAAATAGGCATCCGCAGTGACATACTTGGAAAGCCTCAACAGGGCTTCTTTGCGCTCACAAAGGATACGGGCATAGAAAGCAAGCTGCGATTCCCCCTCTTTCAGGCCTACTGTCTGGACGGCTTCGAGATGGAGGGCTGCTTTGTCCGCCAGGTCCACAGCAGCTATACCCGAAAACTCCAGGCCGCGCAGCTCGCGGCCGGCGCAGCCAGAGTAGAAGTAGCCTATACCCGCTGTATGCTTGCCGCTCTTTGGTACAAAGCAAGGGTCAAAAGCAATAGCCAAGTGCTGCCCAAGCTGTTGCGAAGCCAGCTCAGCATTGAACTCCAGCCAGCTAAAGGGGCGGGCGAAGTTCTGCCGGTAGGTATCTTCCCCGTATTCGCCCCAGCGTGAAAGGTTAGTGAAGTTGTACCGGCCTCGCACGGCTAGCCATAATGGAAACAAGTGCAGCATAAATCGGTATTGCCAACGGTTATTTGTAGAAATTTTTCGTAATATTTGTTCCGTGAGTGCTTTGACGCTCATAGGGGCAAAGTTGGTTTGAGTGTGTAGGAACTCCCAAATTACAACTTTCCCCTTTTTTATGCCTATGCGTCATTTTCCCCACGGACTATTGTTTATCAACAAGATGATTTAAATACTAACGGGCAGGATGACTCACTAGATGGAGTCTTAGTAACGTTTGATAGTGATTTGGCTCAGGGGTGGACTACTTATTTTGGAGGTTATGGGGATTTAGCACAATCAGGAAATGATATAAATGATAGAATTTTTTCTGCCACAATAACAGATGGCTCCTTGTTTATTGTGGGGTCATCAGGGGCATATAGTCCGAAATTGCCAGTGCAAGATCCAGGTGGAGGAGCTTACTACCAACCAGAACTTTCAGGTGATATTGGAGTTGATGGGTTCATAGCAAAATTAGATCTAGATGGGAATTCTATTACCAATTTGAAGGATGAAGAGTTAATTGGTAATCAAATTAAAGTATTTCCCAACCCTTTTAAAGAGAGTATAGAGGTAATAGTAATGAATGAGAGTCATTTTCAATATGATTACAGAGTGTATGATTTATCAGGCAAGCTTATGTTTTCTGGAGAATTTAATCAGGCGAGGTTCAATATACCTCTAAGCTCTATTCCTAAAGGACTATATTTTCTTGAAGTTCGGAGCACCGAAGGAATCGCTATCAAAAGAATAGTTAAACAATAAAATGACTTATTGCCATTGGCTTTTATAATTGAAAGCCAATGGCAATATCAATAATGACTTATGAAAGTAAAGACATCGTCGATTTCAATATTCATATTCGTATTTTTTTGTTCTAATTTAACACTTGCTCAAAACTGGCAAACCCTGAATGGTGGAACGGATTGGAATGTGGCAGATCTCTTTGCAGATACTGTTTCAGGGCAGTTATTCATTTCTGGAGCATTTCAACATACAGGGAATATTGAAGCTAATGGAGTTGCAGTTTGGGATGGTAGCGAATTTGAGACTTTTGGAACAGGGGTCGATAACTGTATTACTACGTGTCCTGTAGTCGTGAGTGTAGCCATGTGGCAAGGTGATTTGTTCTGCTCTCCGACAAGTTATAGTATGGGAGGCGTTCTTGATCCAAAAGGCTTAATGAGATGGAATGGAGAAATGTGGAATAAAGTTGGTGGGGGATTATCTTTTCTGAGTGGCAACAATGGCCTTGTTTATGATTTTTTACCACAAGATTCAAGTTTAATCCTGTTAGGTGGGTTTCAATTAGCGGGAACAGACACTGTTTATAATGTAGCTAGGTGGAATGGTGAGCAATTAACTTCATTAGGGTTTCCCTATGCAAATCCTGAGTTAGGAATCATTGGAAAAGTACAGTCTGGACTAATTAAAGATGGTACTCTTTATGTTGGTGGTAACTTTCAGAAAGAGTTAGGAATTGAAAATACAATTGATTTTGCATGGTTTTTTAATGGAAATTGGCATCAATCAGACCAGAACATCAAGGGAGGAAATGATGATATCGGTAAAATGATAACCTACAAAGGTGAGATTTATGTTGGTGGTAACTTTCGAGTTTCTTCAGGAAATGCAGGCAATGCTATAATGCGTTTTCAAGATGGTATATTTGTGGATGTTGGAGGCAGCTTTGATTCAGAGCTAGCTAACATTAGAGACATGGTGGTATTTGACGGTAAGCTTTTTGTTTTTGGGTTGTTCAATTCTGTAGGTGGTGGAATACCCGCTCAAAATATCGCCTCTTGGGACGGGGAAAAATGGTGTGGGTACGGGTTCGATTTTGACCATCTTATTCGCACAGCAGAAGTCCTAGGAGATCGTTTATATATCGGTGGCCCTTTTGACTCCATTAATTATCAGCCCTACAATCATTTAGCATTTTGGGAAGGTGAATTGGAGCCGACCGTATGCGGTAATCCGGTAAATACAGCTCCCATAGAGAAAAGGACCAAAATACGATTAAACCTCTTCCCCAACCCCACCTCTTCTGCCCTACATATACAACTACGGTACGCCCAATCCACCCAAGGCAAGCTCCAAATCGAGAACCTGTCCGGTCAAACCCTTCACACCGAAACCCTTGATATAAGCCCTACCCTCCAAAGTTGGCAGGTCAATGTGGCGGACTGGCCAAGTGGAGTGTATGTAGTACGTTTGCAGGCAGGGTCGGAGCAGGTGGTGCGGAAGTTTGTGAAGGAGTGATGCTGTTGTGATAACCTAAAATTTAGAACAATCAAAAAATGAAGTTATGAAGTTTTGTACTGCCTTGTTATCTCTGATTATTTGTTTTCAATGGACCAATATTGAAGCTCAAGGTATCTGGGCTGCAGATATGACTAAAAAGGTTTCAAACCAAACAGTCACTGTAAATGTGCGAATTTTCCGTAAAGGAGATGTTAAAGACAGCATTATGCTGGATTGGGGAGATGGCACAACGGAGGTGATCTCACCACCAGCCGTAGAATTTCTCAGTATTGGGCTGAATCTGGAAACCTACTTTGGGATTCATATCTACGAAGAGCCCGGAATATATGAAATTAGTTTCAGGGATTCCTTTTTAGTAGATGGCGTTGTTAACATTGAGGAATCGGGGAATAAATCGATCCATCTGGTAGACAGTTTGAATGTATTTCATGGGGACAGTCTATTTGATTACAATGATGCCCCTGAACCGTTGGGGATTCCAGCGGAAAGCCTTCAAAATGAAGGGAGGATGGTGTTTTTTTACAACCTCCACCAAACAGACATTCTTTTCCACCGTGAGAAATGGCTATTTGAATTAGCCCCTTTTCCCAGTGAAGGCTACACTTTTCCTGAATATACTGATTCGCTAGCCAACTATGGCGCTACTGTATTTTGGGATAGGCCAATAACCACTGGAATTTATGCATTTAATCTGAAAGCGAGTGAGTTCTTAAATTTTGCATGGCACGATTTAACCTTCTTGAGTACGACCAACCGGCTAATGATGGTCGAAATTGATAGCTCTCTTTTGGTAAATAATATTTTGCAGCCTATCCCTATTGATCAGTTGACTCTTTTTCCAAACCCTGCTTATTCCACTTTAAATATACAGCTCCAACAAAGCCATGCCACCCAAGGCAAGCTCCAAATCGAAAACCTGGCCGGTCAAATTCTTCACGCCGAAGCTCTGACTTTAAGCCCAACCCTCCAAAGCTGGCAGGTCGATGTGGCGGACTGGCCAAGTGGGGTATATGTGGTGCGCTTGCTGGCGGGGGCGGAGCAGGTGGTGCGGAAGTTTGTGAAGGAGTAAATCCATTTTTTATTGGATGAAGACATTGCTTGAGGGAGGACTCAGGGTTGCCTTACCAGTGCCTCAAGTCATAGATCTCTGATACTTAAGTTGAAGTTGTTTTTCGACTAATCGAGGCGAAGGTTCGCGACTTTAGCCCGAGCTAAAGGAGCGGTTCTTCAACGAAGAGTAGGCGGAAAAGAACGAAACTTGGGGTGTCAAGGATTTATGGCTTGAGGCACTAGATTAATTGGCCGGCGCGGGTCTAAAACCAGCCCGCACCAAGCCCACGGAACGGCCAGGGAATTCCCAGTAAGATGAGCAGCAGTCCGATCAGGTAGAAAACAAATACTGCCTTGCCAGCGGCAGTAGCATCCGCTTTGCGCTTTCCACGGCTGTAGCCAATGGTAATCAGGATGATGGCGAGCAGCATCGTCACCAAATGCTCGACCGTGTAGAAGCGGGTGATGTCGTTTTTCATAAATCCATCCTCAAAGTTGACTTTTACAATGGGAGCATATACAAAATACAACAGCAGCCCAATAACCAGCTGTACGTGAGTCAGGATCAGGCCAATGAGTGCAGAGGGCTTATTAAAAGCCTTGCCATTGCGCCAGGACTGAAAGCCTTTGATAATGGCATAGATGAGCGCCGCGAGCAGTAGCCATCTCAAGCCCGAGTGCGCGTGTTTTAACATGTTATACATAAGTTCAAGTTTTGGTCAATGGTGTAAAGGATACGGGCAAATCTACTATTTATGTGCCATTCTCTTTAGCTTTCGGTGCTGTAATTGGTATTTGGTAATGTCGTTGTAATCTTTGAGCCTGTACTCAACTTTTCGGGGGGCAGTCAATGTTCTACAAAAGATTTTATTCCTTGCTTGCGACAAAGGTATGAACTTATGAAGTTTTGTACATTTGTGCCCACAAAAGCTATCAGCCATGAAATTATCCTGGAAAGGAATCTGGAATTATAAATGCCCCCGCTGCGGGGAGGGTGATCTGTTTAAAAAGCCTTTTAAATGGACCGACCCCATTGACATGCATAAGGAGTGCCAAAATTGCAAGCTGGACTTTGAGCCGGAACCGGGCTTCTACTTCGGTGCGCTCATTATTTCCTACGGCATTTCGTCATGGATGCTGTTGCTGCCGGCGCTGCTCCTGGTACTGTATTACGACTGGTCCGTTATGGCCGCCATGGGCTTTACCCTGGCTTTCGCAGCCTTGACCTACTTCAAAATTATGCGGTTGTCCCGATCGCTCTACCTTCATTTCTCCATGCGCTACGACAAGAGCCTGGAAAACTCAGAAAACTCTGGCTCGAAGTACGACAAGACGATCTTTTAATCTATTTCATCGTACATTTAGCGGAAAAACATAACCATGCGTCTGTTTTTCCGCTTGCTTTTGCTCAGCTTTTTCCCTGTTGCAGCCCTGGCCCAGCCCGCTACCAATAGCGCTCCCCTTGAGATTGATCGCATTATGCAGGGCGAGCGCTTCGTAGGCTTCCTGCCGGAGCGAATTCAGTGGCACCCCAACAGCCAGGAAGTCTTTTTTACCTGGAACCCTGAGCAGGATACCTTGCGCTCCCTGTACAGTGTGAAACGGGGAGAAGAAAAACCGGCACCTGTGAGCCCGGAGCGGCAGCGGGAACTACCTGAGCCGGGCGCACATAATTCTGACTACACGCTCATGGCTTACGCCAAAGATGGCGACCTCTTCCTTTATGATATTGCAGCCGATAGCAGCCGGCAGCTGACCCACACCGGGCAGCGGGAGTCCGCCCCTTCCTTTACTTCGGATGACAGGCAGATCATTTTCACCGCCGACCGCAATCTCTTCGCCTGGCATTTACAGGAACAGCGGATTGAGCAGCTCACATACTTTGAGAAAGGCAGCGGCGGCGGCAGCGGGTCCCCTGATGCACAGCAAACATGGCTGGACGAACAGCAAATGGAGCTCTTCGAAGTCCTGCGCTGGCGGGATGCTCAGGACCGGTTGGAAAAGGAACGCCGGGAAGCCCTGCGCCCGGATCGCCCTCAGGTCATTCATTTGGGCAGCAAGTCGTGGAGTAATCTTCAGCTTAGCCCCGATCAGCGCTTCGTGACGCTCCGGCTGCGTACTGATGCCACAACAGAAAGCACACAGGTGCCCCATTTCGTTGACCCAACGGGCTATCTGGATATCAAAAAAGCACGCCCAAAGGTGGGCCATTCTCAGGATACTTACGAAATGGGCGTTTACGACCGGCAGCGGGATACGTTCTACACCGTTTCGACCCTGAGCCTGGAGGGCATTTACGACAAGCCTGCCTATCGCATGGCCGTCTACGGAGATACTGCCGCACAGTATGAATCTCCCAGAGCCGTCCTCCTGCATGGCCCGGTCTTCAGCGATCAGGGCAGGGCAGTGGTCGTCGTCCGCGCACTGGACAACAAAACCCGCTGGATTGCAGAGCTGGACCTGCCGACCGGTCAGCTCCGGCAAATTGACCGACAGCAGGATGATGCCTGGGTGGGAGGTCCCGGTATTTCCGGCTGGAATTTCTCAACCGGAACCTTGGGCTGGCTGGATGAGCAATCCATTTTCTACCAGTCAGAAGCCACCGGGTACTCACACCTTTATACCCATAACCTGGATACCGACGAGCGTACTGCGTTAACAAGTGGCGATTTTGAAATCCGTAACGCACAATTGTCCCGCGATAAGCAAACTTTTTTCATCATCGCTAATGCGGAAAGCCCCTTCGAGCAGCATTTTTATCACTTGCCTGTTAAGGGAGGCTCTTTGCAGAAAGTCACGGACGCGCCAGGGAAGTATGAGGTGGAAATCGCACCGGATGAAAAGACCCTCGCCCTGCGCTATTCCTACAGCAATCAGCCCTGGGAACTGTACCTGATGGACAATCAGCCGGGCAGTGCAATGCGCCGGGTCACTGAATCCACCACAAAGGCTTTTCAAAGCTACGCCTGGCGGGAGCCTGAAATCATACGCTTTAAGGCATCAGATGGGGCAAGCGTGCCTGCCCGCCTGTACCGGCCAAAGAAAGGCACGAAGAAAGGCAAAGCCGTCATTTTCGTTCATGGAGCGGGCTACCTTCAAAACGTACACCGGTGGTGGAGCAGCTATTACCGGGAGTACATGTTTCATAATTTGTTGGTGGACAATGGCTTCACGGTATTGGACATCGACTACCGGGGCAGTGATGGTTATGGCCGGGACTGGCGGACCGGGATTTACCGGCACATGGGCGGCAAAGACCTTAGCGATCAGGTGGACGGTGCTGCCTACCTGGTGGAAACGCTCGGCATTGACCCGGAACGAATTGGCATTTACGGAGGCTCCTATGGGGGCTTCATTACCCTGATGGCGCTATTCACTTCGCCTGGCACATTTGAATGTGGTGCGGCCCTGCGTTCGGTAACCGACTGGGCGCACTACAACCATCCTTATACCTCCAACATCCTCAATACACCGGTGGAAGATTCCATTGCCTTCCGCCAAAGCTCACCGATCTACTTCGCAGAAGGGCTGGAGGACCGCCTGCTTATCCTCCACGGCATGGTAGACGACAACGTACAGTTTCAGGATGTAGTGCGACTGTCCCAGCGCCTGATTGAGCTGGGTAAGGAAAACTGGGAATTGGCCGTATTTCCGGTAGAGCCCCACGGCTTCATCGAGCCCAGCAGCTGGACGGATGAGTACCGGCGTATTTTTAAGCTGTTTCAGGGTATGTAAACCTACTCTTTGAGAAAGATATAACCGCCTTTCTCAGCACCCCAAACCTGTGCTCCGGATGCATCAAAGCCCCGGTCCCAGCTGACGATTTTTCCGGGTATGACAGTGACTTCGGAAGTAGCATAAGCCGCTCCCCTCAGGGTGCTTTTGCAGCTGTCCCCCTCTGTACTTCCGGTGTAAGAGCCGTCAGCTTGTTGGGTTAGGATGACCGCGCAGCCTTCACGCAGGCGCAGGTCATCTTTGGATAGCGCGTTAAAGCTTTCCGGTACCTGCCAGTCGCCGACCAGGTCATCTTCATTATCTACGGTGTAGACGATGCTTTTGAAGGTCTTTTTGTCCACCTGTTCCAATTGGTAGATGCGCTGCCGGTAAGGTTTGGCAGGCATGGCACTCACGGCTTGCTCTACGTACAGCCAATGCCCCCGGTCCTGCCAAATGGGGTACATGTGCAGGGTGATATCGTAGAAGGCATCGTCTTCGGCAGCCTGAGCAGCGCTGGTAAAGGTGCCGGTCATCGCTTGCTGTAGCTGGTCAAGGGCCTTGGTGTTTGCTGTGTCGGTGGTGGATTTGGTGGTATTGCAGGCTGAAAGTAGCAGGGCTGTTGCCAGGGTAAACAGGTAGGGTCTCATTTTTTGAAGGTATTAATTGGTTTGTTAAATGGTCAGTTGGCATGGGGTGAAAGTGCAGCTCTGATTCTTACCTTGGGTAGCGTTTGGCAAACCGCAGCCGTTGCCGGTAGGGGAATACGTCAAAGAGGTAGCCTGCTTCGAGTTTCTTCTGGGTGTCAATCCAGAAACCAACATCGTAGAGGTCGCCATGCAGGCGGTAAAAAATATCCCTGATGTCGCGCCGCCCAATCAGGAAACGCCGGAACTCCTCCGGAAAAATGTCATTTGGGCCTACCGAGTAGAAAGGCTCTGAGGAGAGTTCTTCTTCGTAGGTTTCGGCCTCGGGGATGCGCCGGAAGTTGTAGTCGGTTAGCGGGCCAATTTCGTCGTAGTCGTAAAAGACGACCCGCTTCAGGCGTGTGACACCAAAGTTTTTGAGCAGCATATCGCCCGGAAAAATATTGACCGCAGCCAGTTGTTTGATCGCCTTGCCATAGTCGTTGATGACCTCCTCTGCTTCCTCTGTTGTAGCCTGATCGAGGAAGAGGTTGAGCGGGATCATCTTTTTCTCAATGTAGAGGTGCTTGATCTCCACGATATCGCCTTTGATTTTGACCTTGGAAGGGGCTTCTTCCATGAGGTACTGCAGGAGTTCATCCGAAAACCGGGACCGCTCAAACAGGAACTGCTCAAAGATGTGGCTGTCTGCCATACGCCCCACCCGGTCGTGGAAAAAGACCATCTCGTACTTTCGCTTTACTTCATCCTCTGTCACTTGCTTGGGAGCGGCGAAGCGGTCTTTGATCACTTTGAAGACCATATTGTAGGATGGGGTGGTGAAAACCGCCATCACCATCCCTTTAATGCCCGGCGCGTGGTCAAATTTATCGAGGGTACGCTCCATGTGCCGCAGGTAGTCCCGGTAAAGGACGGTTTTACCGTGTTTTTCGAACCCAATGGAGTTATAGAGTTCGCCCAGGCTCTTGGTGGGCAGTATAGATTTCAGGAAGTCGACGGTTTCGCTGACAATATCCACGTCTACGAGAAAGTAGGACCGGTTGTAGCTGAAGATGGAGGATACATCGTTGTAGTCGAGCAGGAGTGCATCCGCAAAAATGCCATTTTCCTTATGCAGGAGCGGAATGATAAACGGGGTGATCCGGTCTTCCAGGTGTAGCCTGCCCACGATATAGGCGCCTTTGTTGCGGTAAAATACTGACTTGAGCAATTCAATGCGGGCGTGGCGGGGCAATTCTCCGGGGGTCAGGCTTTCCCGTAAGGTATCGCAGATGTACTGAATGTCCCGCTCCATGTCTTCCCATTGAGCATCAAAAGTGAAAAAGTGGAAGACCTGCCGGAAAATATGTTCCAGAGGTTCAATCAGGAAGAACGTTTGATGAATGGGTATGGTAGAGCGGAACTCCCGGTAAGTAGCTGTTGCAAGGACAAACATGAGGTCTTTGTCGACACTAAGGCCCCGGTGGCTGTGCCTGAAAATGGAATTGTAGAAAGTCTCCGCAATATTCCGCGTGGCAAAATTGCTGACTTCCTCCAGATAGTATTGCTTGATTTTTTTCCAGGTGTCGTCATCACTCGACAAGCTGCCCAGTAATTTGACCACTTCCTTGGTGGTTTTGCCCACCTGATCCCGGTAAAGGGTTAGCCGTTCGCGGGCATCGGCCTGCATGCCCCTCCAGTCGCGGTGCTCGAAGCGGATCTGGGCGCGTTTGGTAACACGCTTGTAGTTATAGTAGTATTGCTGATAGCTGCGCAGGATGAGGTGAGCAGTGTCATAGGGTAGTAGTTTTTCAAACATAGCAGCAAAGGTTTAGCCAACAATTATACGTTCGAGAACGTCTCCTACCAAATAGGCAACACCAGCAGCCAAAGCACCCAGTGCCAGGGTTTCCAGTACGCCTTTCCATATGGAGGTTTCTGTAACGTAGCTTTTTAGTCCGCCAACAGTGGCAAACCCCAGGCAGGTCAGCGCACAGGTAGTCCAGAACAAATCGCCGGAAAACGGAAAAAAGTAATCATAAAGATACAAGGCCAGCGGAATGAACCCCACCAGGATAAACGCCACATAGGTGACGGCACCAATGGCCAGTGGCGAGCGGCGTTGCTCCATCATGAACAACTCCTCTTTCATCATTACATCTGCCCAACGGTCCTTGTCAGCCGTGAGGATGTCCACCACCTGCTCCAGCAGTGGCCCATCAAAGCCTTTTTGGCGGTAGATTTCCCGTACTTCCTCCCGCTCCTCTTCCGGCTTATGTTCAATTTCCCAGTATTCGGCTTTTTTATGCTTCTCGTAGTTGTGGGCTTCGGATTTTGCCGAAAGGTAGGCTCCCACAGACATGGAGAACCCATCTGCCAGCAAGTTGGCGAAACCTAGGATGAGAATCACAGAGCTGTCCAGCCCTGCCCCAACGGAGCCGGCAACCACCGCAAAAGTGGTCACGCTGCCATCAATACCTCCGTAGACAAACTCGCCCAGGTAATCCTGATGCCTTTGGAGGAAATTAGGGGCACTTGGTGCTGCTTCCATCACATGCGGTTATTCTGTGGGCATATCCTGATGCTGAAGTTCAGGCCCGGGGCTTTTTTTCGGGGCTTTCTCGCGGATACGCTTTGAAATATCCCGGTCGTCGGCCAATGCACTGAACCAGGTCACGAGGCGGCTGCGTTGCTCGTCCGTAAGGCGGGCTTCAGCATGGGTGAGCGGGTAGGCTTTCAGGGGCATATGCCCTTCTTCTACTTCTTCGGCACATTCCTCTGCTTTGTGGGCGCGCTTCTCTGCATCGTAGGCGGTCCAGGCAGAGAAATTAAGATGTTCCCGGCCTTCGTCCACATGCCCCTTCAGCCACCAGCCAACGGGTTGTATGTTAGCGTACCAGGGGTAGGTAGTGTGGTAGGAATGACAATCGTAGCAGGCATCTTTCAATAGCTGTGCCACATCCTGCGGAGGTTGCACGGCAGCAATCAGGTCTTGCCCGTTGGGAGCAGTCGGGTTGGCCTTGTCGATCTGGAAAAACTGAAGTGCCACAAGAGCCCCGAGCAATCCCAGAAGAATTCGCTTAACAAGTGTAGACATGGTAATTGGTTTTAGTCCTCAGCAAGGTAGTTAAAACTGTTTTTCCGAGCAAAAAATCAGGGTGGATTGAGTGGTAATTGCCGGGCTATATTTCCCGATGGCCATCCTGTCCTTAATACCAGTAATTTGGATATTACCGGCGTCCACTCAGGAACTCCAGTTCCAGGCGGAGCAAGTGGTAGTCCCTTAAGTTATAAATCCATTCGAGTTTAGTTTGCAGGCCTTGTTCAAGGTTTACGACGTAGTCGTGGTAGTCTACCGCTCCGCTTTTATAGGCTGATTCTGCTGACCGGATCTGCTCGTCTGCCAGCGGGAGCAGCTCTTTTTTTGAAAATTCCAACAGGTTTCTCTGAGCCAGGAATTGGGTAGTCAGTTCCCGCCTTTTGTTCTCCAGTGCCCTTTCGGTGGCATCGAGTTCAGCGACCTGAAGGGCGACAGCTTTTTCAGCGCCCTCTATTCTGGATTGTATGGCTTTGCGGCTAATGGGCAGGCTTAGGCCTAGCTGATAGCCCAAAAAGGGTAGTGTTTCGTTGATCATTTGGAGTTGTCCACCTGCCAGGATTTTTGGCATTAGCTGACTGCGCTCACGTGTGATATGTGCTTCTGCGAGCCGGACTTCCTGTTGCTTTTTAAGCAGGTGAGGGTGCCCGCCGCTGACATACCAGTTTGGGGTGGGGGCAGGTAAAGGCAGGGAGTCTGGCAGAGCGTAAAAGACGGAGTCTGAGTGAAGCCAGTTGTTAAAAAGGGTATGAGCGAGATCGTAAGCCTTTTGTGCTTCTTTTTGTTCGAGGCTGGCTTGTTTTTGCTTGCTTGTGGCAGAGAGCACCGGTATTTTCCCGGTTTCGCCAAATTCAAACCTGGCTTGCGCAAGATCGACGAGCCGGCTCATCAGCTCCTGTTTTTCCCGGTAGTGCTGCTGAAGGTTTTTTGTGAATACCAGCTGGTAGTAAGCTTTGGAGACTTCCCGCCTGAGTTCCCAGTCGGTCAGTTCTAACTCAGCGTTGCCCAGCAAAACGGCTTCCCGGAGTGCTTCCTCCCGCATTTTTGTTGTACCCGGCCAGTCAAAAGCTTTGAGAAAGCCCGCGCTGTGCAATCCGGTAGCTGGGTTTGCGGGGTCGACCATACCGCCTGCTATAAATAGCTGGGTGGAATTGCTGGGCCGTGCCGTGCCCATCAGCGCCTGAAGCCGTTCCAATGCTCTTTGGTCACGCTTGAGCTCAGGGTAATTCCGTTGGGCAATAGCCATCGCTTCTTCCAGCGTTACCGGAAAGCGGGCTTGTGCCGCCAAAGTACCTGTGTTGAGTATTTGAAGCAGCAAGGCCAGAAGGAGGCTCAGAAGAAGTGAGGAGTTCGTTTTCATGGTTCGTTTGGACGTTGATCTCGCTGCAAAAGTAATGCCCTTTTTCCGAAGCTTCAGAAAAAGGGCACTACTGTAGTTGATGAAGTGGGCCGGATTAAGGCTTAAGGTCGGTCTTTTTGCCCTGACAGCCTCCTGCTCCCTGCCCCTTTTTGCCACTGCAGCAAGCTTTGCCGGATTGGCCGGCCTGTTTGCCTGCGCAGCCAGCCTCTGCTTGTTGTTTATTGCCTTTACAGCCCTGCTGGCTCTTTCCCTTGCAGCCTTGCTGATTTTTGCCTGGCTGACAGGCTTTCGTGCTGCCCCTCATGATGGCATCGTAGTCGGCCGTGGTGATGTAGCTGGGCACATAAGCTTCACCTGCCTGTTCCAGGTTTTGAGAAAAAGCAACGAGGTGGTTGTTCGAAGCTTCCATAAGGCGGGTGTAGGTGGCTTTCAGGTTGGCATTTTCGGTTTCAGCAATGGCTGTTTTCAAATCTCTAATGTCCATTTCTTCAATCAGCGCACCTACCTGGAAGGCAGCAGTAAGCGATTGCTGGCCTTTTTGAGTCAGGTCGAGATAGGACTGTTGCAACGCAGCATTGCCATACAGCCCTCTTTCGCCCGAACGTACGGCTTTTGACATTTTTATGCCGTAGCGGTCCGCGAGCTGTTTAATCATTTCCAGGTGGCGCTGTTCCGCTGCTGCAATTTGCGTAAAGGCCTGAGCTTCCCACCGTTCTGCCATATCCATATAGACATCATAGGCCAGTTTTTCTTCTTCCGCCATCCGGGCCAGGGTTGCGCCTTCCTGTTGGTTGAGGACCAGTTTTACCTGTGCGCTGCCCAGTTGCAGGGATAGAACGGCTAATAAAAATACCAAGGTCTTTCTCATGGGTTCTGCTTTTACCGGAAAGGTAGGGCAGGCCCAATAAGGAGGCACTAACCCTGGTCATGCTCAGCGGTGATATAAATCATTCTTTTTGCTGCTCACGGCAGGGCTACGGAGCGGGGGCGGGTGGAAAGGGCGTGGAGAAAGGCTTTGAGTTGATTCCTTTCCGTTTCGGTGAGCCCGAGTGGCTGCAGGATGGGGGAGTGGGCAGGCTGCCTTGTACCGTCCAGCCTTTTGGGGATGATCTGCGGCATGCCCTGATCGTACATAAAGAGGACTTCGTCCAGTTCCACGATGTTGCCGTGGTGGAGGTAGGGGCCTGTAAAGACAACGTCTCTTAGGCTTGGGGTCCGGAATTTACCCATGTCCAGACTGTCGCCGGTGATGTTGAACAAGCCGAGGTCCTCTCCAGGGCGGCCAAAGTGGGACTGCCCGTTATTGTGGAACTGCTGGTCGGTCAGAAAGGGGCCATTGTGGCAATTGATGCATTTAGCTTTAGTGCGAAAAAGGTGCAAACCGGCAATTTCATCGTCGTTCAGCGCACTGTAGTTGCCTTCCATAAAACGGTCAAACCGGCTCTTACGGCTGCGGATACCCCGCTCAAAGGTAGCCAGTGCCTGAGCAATGCGCTCCACGGTAACCTCCGGGCTGCCAAAGGCCTCCCGAAAACTTTGCCGGTAGGTCGAGTCAGTGCTTAACTCTGCTGGCAGGCTTGCTAAATCCTGATTCATCTCGATGGGGTCCTGAATCGGGAAAAGGGCCTGCTCTTCCAGTGTAGCAGCTCTGCCATCCCAGAAAAAAGTTTCCCAGTGCCCTGCATTGAGCAAAGTAGGGGCGTTGCGGGTGCCTAACTGACGATCGTGCCCAAAGGAAGTCCGCCGCCCATCGCCCCAGCCGAGCTCAGGGTCATGGCAGGTAGCACAGGCAATTTGGTTGGAACCGCTCAGCACAGGGTCAAAAAACAGTCGTTTGCCGAGTGCAGCCCTGGCCTTGGAGTAGGGATTGTCAGGCGGGTAGGTTACTGCGGGTAAAGGGCCGAGTTCCCGGAAAGTACCGTTAGAATCCAGGGTAGGAGCGGGCCATTCCGCTGCAGGCCGGCTGTAGGCGTCGCGCAGGTCGGTGGCAGGCTTGCTGTACCGTGCTCCCAGAGCAACCAGCGTAGCCAGAATCAATAACGGGATGCTGTATTTTGGAAGATATCGCATTATTAAATTAACCACTGCCCGTTAAAAACGTTGACGGGCAGTGGTTCGGTATGTTGTTAAGGTTTATTGCTTTATGAAGCGCAGCGTGCCCCGGCGCTCTCCATCCCGCAGTTCGAGCAGGTAGGTGCCTTTGGCCAGTTGGCTGGCTTTGAAAGCCACCTGTTGGATGCCGTTAGGTACGGCTTCGGTCCAGATCAGTTGCCCCTGTGCGTTGTAGACGCGCGCGGTGCCATTGGACAGGCCTTCGCCCAGCGTGACATTCAGGCGGTCGCTGACCGGATTCGGGAAAGCGCTTAGGGACAAGGTTGCCAGGTCCCGGACGCTGCTTTCCATATCGCCAATGCCCGTAAGGTTGAAGACGAAAGTGCCTCCCTCGTTGGCATTGGTGTTCAGGGTCAGCGTGGCATCCAATGGATTGATTTCATTGGGCCGGAAACCAAGCAGAAAGGTATCCTGTGTGCCGGCGGGAATGCTTTCCTGTATTTCACTAACGAAGAAGTTGATTTCGTCGTCAAGCGCAATGCCGGTGACGAGGAGCGGAACGTTGCCAAGATTGGAAATTGTAAATTGCTCTACGGATTCCATGCCGACTTCAACGTTGCCGAAATCAACTGTGTAGCCGGTTTCGAGCAAGTTTTCATCCTGAGTGATTTCCAAAGTTGCGGTGGGTTCAATACCGGTGCCTTTTAGGACCAGATTGAAGGCGGTTGCATTGAGGTCGTTGGTAATCAGCGTTACTTCTGCAAAGAATTCACCTGCCTCAGTTGGGGTAAAGCTTACCGGGAACGCAAAAGCCATATTGGGATCGATTTGCCCTTCAAAATTATCATCTACCGTAAGGGTGAACGGGGCTACGACTCCACCGAAAGGGTCTTCAGCCGGGAAGAGTAACGTCCCATCGCCGTTGTTGCGCAGGATCAGTTGCTGGGTGTTCGTGGTGCTGATCAGCGCCTCGCCCAGGTCCAGCGTATCTCCACTGAGAATACGCTCTGTGTCTACTTCGGCTACAAAATCCGGCAGTGGGATGGGCAGCGTCCAAAGTTCATCTCCGGTAGAGCCATCTGTGGCCTCGAAAAACAAACGGTTGCCAACTTGAATAATGTCGTCAATATCACTATCGCCAGCCGGGTTGATGTCGGAGATCCGGAAAGGCTCATCCTCGGTAACCGGGAATTCATACAGCTCCTGCCCGAATTCCGGCGTGGTGGCACTGAAGTACAGCGCATGCCCGGTAAATACGATGTCATCTGGTTCTGAGCTGCCCAGTCCTGGATTGATGTCCGCCAGCAGGTCAATCGAGGCAGACAGTGGATTGCCCTCTTCCTCGACAAAAACCTGGAATAGTTCTTCACCGATTTGATCACTTTCTGCGGTGAAAATCATGGTAAGGCCTAACAGATCAGTGAAGTTGTCAGGATTGGCATCGCCGCCATTATTGAGGTCTTCCACCATGATAGTGCCGGCCTCGGTGCCATCGGTCACCCATAGCTCGTCCCCGTGAGTGCCATCATCCGCTTCAAAAAAGATTAACCCTCCAAAGGCAATCAGGTTACTCGGGCTGGAACTGCTGCCGCCAGGGTTGATGTCTTTCACCAGCACGGTGCCTTCCGTCGTGCCGTCTGTTTTCCATAGTTCGTTTCCGTTTTCACCGTCGTTTGCCCGGAAGAAGACTTCGCCGTTGAGGGCTGCATACTGAGAAGGGGAGCCATTGCCGCCATCGCGGATGTCTTTAATGAGCATCGTACCTTCAGCTGTGCCATCGGTTACCCATAGCTCGTTGCCCACCAAGCCGTCATTGGCAGTGAAGTAGACCTTGTCGCCCACTACAGTTTTGAAGTTCGGGTTGCCGGGGCCTGCGCCTTCCTGAATGTCGATGACCAGGTTGGTGCCCTCTGCTGTGCCATCGCTGGACCAGAGCTCTGAGCTGACGATACCGTCGTTTGCGGTAAAGTAGAGGAGGTCATTGAATTTCACGAAGTCAAACGGGCGGCCATTCTCTTCCCCTTCCTGAATGTCTTTGAGCAGAGCAGTGCCTTCCGGGGTGCCATCGGTGACCCAGAGCTCATCGCCCAGTACACCATTATCGGCCTGGAAGTAGATCAAACCATTGTACTCAATAAAACCAGCAGGGTTGGAGTTGCCGGCGGCAATTTCCGGGTCGGAGTTGAGGTCGCCCAGCATCATAGTGCCTGCTTCGGTACCATCGGTAATCCAGGGCTCTACGCCAACGTCGGGCGCTTCAGCACGGAAGATCAGCAGATCGCCGTAGGCGGCAAATTCACGGGGGGAGGCATCATCTCCGGGGTAGATATCCTTGACCAGTACCGGCTGAGCTGCCAGTCCGAAGGCCAGGAATGCAAAAATCAGGGTAAAATTGATTTTCATAACACAAATTTATTTAAAGATTATCGTCGTTCTGATTCCAGGACATATTTGCGTAGCACGCTTTGGGGCCCGCCGATTGCCGTTTCATCAAAGTATACGTCCAGCTGTATAGCGCCGGTGATTTCGTCATACGTGCCTCCGCCGCTAATCCCGATTTCAAAAGGGGGCAGCCCGGAGCTCGCCGTACGGGTGATGGTGACCTGTTGTTCAATGACCTCCACTGTGCCAAAGGTGGCGCCCTCGTTTGCCGGAATAAACCGCAAAGCCTCGGGTATGCGGATGAAATGAGAGGCCGAAGAAACATCGAAATCGCTGTAGATTCTCACCATGTTCAGGGCATTGGAGCCTTTGTCCGGATTGGGATGCCCAAAGCCGAGGACGTCAGGTGTAGTCCGGCTGGCATAGGCAAAGGCGAAGAATTCATTGGTCCGTCCTGCGGGGACGGGCTCCGCGCCAAAGGAGGTGTAGCCCCAAAGCTGGGGGAAGGTGATATTGGGTGCCCAAATGGGCAGGTCTACTGTGCCACCGAGGGTGAAGTCGATGGTGAGCGTATCCCGGCCTTCCGCAATCTGTACGCCTTCCGTGGGCAGTAGCCGCAGATGGATAGAGCGGTCAAGCCGTTCTGAATCCTCGTTTCTCGGTGCGCGGATCCGGAGGCTGCCATTGAGCAAGCCGGGTTGCAACAGGAACCGGTTGCCGCCTTCTATTTCAAAATCCGTACCGGGTACGGCATCGCCACTGACGGCTACTTCCACTTCTACAGGTGTTTCCACCGGTTTGTTCAGGAGCAGCTGCACATCCAGGAAACTATCGACAACGACCGCCTCGGAGAGGTTGCCGAAGCCGGCTATTGGTGGCGCGGGGTTGCCGGCCGGCTGTTCTTTTTCACAGCTCATCAGCAGGAGGGTGGTGATGATCAGAAGTGGGAAAAAAGGCTTCATAGGCTATTCTTGAAAAATCAGTTCGAAGGTACGGCCTCGTTCTGAGCCGGGGAAACCAAGGTGAATAAAGTCCGGGCTGACCTGTTCCAGCCGCAACTGTATCCGGCTTGGGGCAGGCAAGGTGTCGAGCCGCTCAAAGCTTAGCTCGTAATCAAAAGAGCCGGGTGAGAGAATTAAGTTGCGCCCGAGGGCTGATTCTCCATCTTCCCCGGTCAGGGCCCAGTGCATGCCTAATATCAGGCTGTCCGGCGCTTCGTAGGTTACCATTACCAGCACGTCCTCCATTTGGGGTGCAGCCGAAAGGGCAATGGGGATGATCAAAAGGGAATCCTCTGTAACCGTAGCACTGAGCTCCACACTGTCCTTCGCCGGCTCATTCACCTGATTGTCGTAGTTGAACCGGATGAAGGCATTGCCGGGGTCAAAGATATTGTCTTCCCGTTGGGTGGGGCGGGGATCCTCGCAACTCAGTAAGCTGAGTAGTGCGATTCCCATAAATATCGCAGTTCGTTGCATCATCGTTGCCATTAAGCTCTTCATTAATACCCCTGATTTTGAATTAAGTTCGGATTAGCATTCAACGCAGACTGAGGGATGGGCAACGCAAAGCGGTAATCCGGATAAGCAAGGTCACAGTTGGGATTGGCCGGCAGGCAGTCGTCCCGCTCCACGCTCCGTCCGGTGCGCTTGAGATCGAACAGCAGGTGCCCTTCCAATGCCAGCTCGCGGCGGCGCTCCTCAAAGATTTCCTGTTGTAGCTCAGTGCCAGTCAATGTAGTTGGCGCAGCATCCTCTACAGCTCTTTGGTGGATGAGGTCGTAATCCGCCTGAGCTAGAGCGTCCTGCCCCAATTTCGCATAAGCCTCTGCCCGAAGCAGGTAGATTTCAGAGAGCCGCAGCATGGGGAAATTGCTGATGGAATTGGGCTGAAGGGCGTATTTGCTGCAATAAACCTGACCTTCGACCTCTTGGTATAGTTCGCGTCGAATGTCGCCCTCCTCAAATCGGCTGAGTAAGTCCTGAGTGACAATGCAGAAGGGTGGGGTTTCCGGGTCGAGGGGGACACCAACTACTCGAGCCATAGAGGTAATGAGGCCTGAGGAAGTGAGGTCTACATTTCGGAAGCGCTGCAGGTCGAGGTACCAGAGCACTTCGGGGTTGAATTGCTGTTCGCTCCAGGTATCCACATAGTCTTCCGGATTAAGGAGCGTAACCTGCCCGGCATTAATTACCGCTGTGGCTTGTTCTACCACACCTTCCCAGTCACCCTGATAGGCATAGGCGCGAGCGAGCAGCCCCCGGGCAACAGCAGGCGTCAGCCATATTCGGTCAGTAGTGCGGCTGGCGTTGGGGCCCAGCAGTTCAATAGCTTGAAGGAGATCCGCTTCTACCAATGCGTAGCCCTCCGCAGCGGTACGGCGGGCCGGGCGCTCCGTCACCTCAAACGGGCGTTCTGCCAATACAACACCCGGGTGGCTGCCGTCCTCAGTGAACCGGTAAGGCTGTGCGTAAAGCCGCAGCAGGTCAAAGTGGGCGATTGCACGCAGCGCCAGGGCTTCCCCCAGCAGGCTGTTTCGGCGGGCTTCCTGATCGGTTTCTAAGGTTTCCAGTGCCTCGATAATGTTGTTGGCCTGATTAAGCAAATTATACAGCACTGCGTAGAAATCGTCAAAATTGTTGTCATCATAACCTGACCCAATAGTGAAGAAGTTACCTTCCCGAAAAGTGGTAATGATACTACTCTGATTGCCCACTACTCCATCGGAGCCTGCGGCAGCCGGGTTGGGCTGCATATTGCCAGCCAGTTCCGGATAGGCAGTGAAGTATTGCCGGTAATAATCATTTACCCCCAGCGTACTATACACCCCGATTACGGCAGCATCCATACCATCGAGCGTACTTAAGGCCTGATTTTTTGAAATCTGATCCTGAGGCTCAATGTTCAGGAAATCCTGGCAGCTGCTCAGCATCAGCAGGAAAATCGCAAAGGTTAGTGCCTTCTTCATCATAGCGTTACATTTAAACCAAACATAAAACTGCGGGCTTCCGGAAATCGGAAACGGTACTCCGCGATGCCATTACGGTTGGCCCGGCTTCGGGTGGAGTAAAGGTAGCCGAGGTTGTTGGCCTGTGCGGTGAGTGAAAAGCTGCTGATGCCCATGGCGTCCAGCCAACGGTCGGGGAGGCGGTAGCTGAGGTTGAGGTTGGCCAGGCGCAGGAAGTCGTTGTCAAACAGGTAGCGGGTGCTGTTGTACTGCAAGGTGTTGTCGATGTGCAGGCGGGGGGTGTCGGTAAGGTCGCCCGGCTGCTGCCACCGGTCCAGCTGATTAGCGCTTTGGTTGTTAAAGCTGATCTGCCGGCCATCGGTGAAGGTCAATCCGTCGACCAGAATGTCGCCACCGTAAGAGTAGCTCACCAGGAATGCGAGGGAGAGCCCTTTCCAGGCAAAGGTATTCGTTATCCCACCGTACCAGTCCGGCGCACCCTGCCCGATGGGCACCCAGTTGGCAGGGGCATTTACGAGATCATCATCGTCGGTGATGCTGCCATCAGGCAGATAGTAAAGAGGCTTACCGTTGTAGGGGTCCACGCCTGCGAAGGGCACCCCGTACAGCACGCTGGAATTTTGGCCCACCACCAGCCCCCGGCTGTTCAGTGCTGAAGCCGGGAAGCGCTCGGCCTCAATTCGGGTAAGCTGATTGCGGTTGCGCGCCATATTGAAGCGGGTGGTCCATCGGAGTTCGCCCTGCATATTCACGGTTTCCACGCTGGCTTCCCAACCAATATTGCGCTGATCGGCAGCATTGGTCACGATGTTGGTAAAGCCACTTTCCAGGGGAACCGGAATGGTATAAATGGCGTCTTCGGTGTAGTGGCGGTAGTGCTCCACGGTGAGGCGGAGGCGGCTTTCCAGCAATTCCAGGTCCACCGCAAAGTTGTACTTACGGACCAGTTCCCAGGTCAGGCCTTCATTGGCGGGTGCGGTAGGCGCAATGCCGATGTTATTGCCGTACAGGAAGGCATCGTTATAGCCATAAAGCCCGCGGGCGCTGTAGGTGCCCAGGCGGGAGTTGCCCGTCAGGCCATAGGACGTGCGGAGCTTGCCGAAGTTGAGCCATTCCAGGCGCTCCATCCAGGGCTCCTGTGTGAAGGCCCAGGCTGCACCGGCGGAGAGGAAGTTGGCCGCCTGCACATCGCCTCCAAAAATAGAGGACGCATCCCGCCGCCCGCTCAGGGTAAGGTAGTACCGGTAATCGTAATCATAGCTGGCCTGTGCGTAGAAGGATTCGCTGGCATCCTGATAGTTGGACTCATCGGCGTCGATGTTTTCTTCATCCACCGTCCAGAATTCCCGGAGTTGATCAGAGGGGAAATCCGTAGCGGAAATACGCTGCCGGTAGGTGATCTGCTTGTTACGCTCTACGCCGGCAAGCGTATTCAGATGGTGATTGCCGAAGGTACGCTGATAGTTCAGCTGCCCGTTGGCGACCCATTGCAGGTTGCCCCGGGTGAAGCGCCGTGCTATGCCGTTCCGGGTGCGGCCGGAGCCATTTAAGGCAGATTCGTACTGATATTGCAGCTGTAAATAGCCGTCCATTCCACCCGACACCCGTACTTCCAGCCCCGGCAGGATTTCGTAGTTTAGCTGCAGGTTATTGTTGATGTTGAAAGCATCGTGGAAGAACTCATTTTGAGCCAGTGCTGCCACCGGGTTGGGCCGGTTGATGAAAAAGCCACCATTGTTGAAGGTGCCATCCGGATTGACCGGGGAAAGATTGGGCGGATAGGTGAAAGCCCCAAAGTCGCTAAAGGACTCCTTACGGACGTAGCCGCCGGAAAAGCCGAAGCGCAGGTTGAGTTTATCGCTAAGTGCGGTATTCAGGTTGGACCGTACCGTGGCCCGTTCCAGCCCGTTGCCCCGGGAGATCGCATTTTCTTTGTAGTAGCCTGCCGAGAGGAAATATTTGGTCCGCTCGTTTCCTCCGCTCAGGCTTAGATTGGCATTGAGCACGGAGCCCTGCCGCTGTGTCAGGGCCGGCCAGTCCGTTTCGATATCAACTGGTCCGGCATCGGCGGGGTTATCATTGGAATTGAAAAGGGTTTCCCGGGCCAGGCTGACATACTCTTCCGTATTCAGGTATTCCACCTCATTGATCAGGTTGGAGAATCCGGTACTCACCCCTCCCGAAATTTGTGTTTTGCCCGCTTTGCCCTGCTTGGTGGTGATGAGGACCACGCCGTTGGCGGCATTGGCCCCGTAGATGGCAGTGGCGGAGGCGTCCTTCAGCACCGTAATGGATTCAATGTCCTCCGGGCGGACGAACATCAGCGGGTTGATCTGTTGGTCGAGGGAAGTGCTAAAAGGCGTGTTGGCCGTATTGGTTTCTGAGACATCATAGAGCGGTACGCCATCCAGCACAAAAAGAGGTTGCCCGGAAGCCACGACATCGTTTCTGCGCACAGGGGGCAGAGAACCATTGCCACGGATGCGGACTTGTACCGGCAGGCCCGGCTCACCCGTATTCAGCTCCACCTGTACGCCAGCTACCTGCCCCTCCAGCATTTTGTCGAAGCTTTCTATGGGGCGTTGTGGCAGGAGTTCGTCTCCCTCCACTTGTTCGTAGCTGCCCACCAGGTCTTTTTGCTTTTGCTCGCCCGCGTAGGCCGTGACCACGACCTCGTCAATCAGCTGCACATCCGGGTTCAGGATGATATCGAGGCGGGAACGGTTGCCCACGGCTACGGTCTTAGGCTGCATACCCGTGTAGGAAAAGGTCAGCCGGGCTTCCCCCTCCGGAATATCGAGCGTGTACTTCCCTTCGTAATCCGTAGCAGTGCCCCGGTCCGTGCCCGCAAGCAGGACGGTGGCCCCGATCAGGGTTTCCCCATCCGCGCTGCGCACGGTACCGGAGACGGTGCGTTGTTGGGCCACAGCAACCGTGGACAAAAGCAGCCCCAGTAAACACAAAATCCTGCACATGGATTTAGACTTTGTTTAAATTAAGAAGGGCAAAGATAGGAAGGCTCGGGGTTTTGTGGTGGCTGTGCAAGGTGTTTAACGGAAGAATACCTAATGTTGGGGAGGGGGTGGAGGGCTTCATCATATCAGCCCTCCGATTGATCAGGTTTGAATAGAGTCATAGCGCTACAGAAAGTAGCGGTTTCATCGTTTCACTACCTGCTGGACTTGAACACCCGCTTTCCCAAGGGTTTTAAGCCAATACACACCAGCTGGCATAGCGCTCATGTCTATTTGATTGGTGAAGGGGCTGCTAAAAACTATCTGGCCATTAGCGTTGTAGAGTGTGATTACCTCTGGCAGGATATTTGCCTTCAGCGTTAGAAATAAGGTTTGACTAGTAGGGTTGGGGTGGATGTTAGACCACCATTCTACTGATGTTTGCTGGGTGTTTGTAATAAGGTCTACGGTTAGGCTGTTCAGTTTGATGCAAAATCAGCCCTACGTATTTTGCCAAGCAAAAGTATGCCCACACTTCCGTAGCTTTAGAGTTCGACCAAAAAAACACATTAATGTGGGCACGACTCAAAGCTACGATAAAACATTCAAGGTCTCAAGCAAAAGAGCAGACCATCGGGCGCCGTCGCCTGAAAGGCCAAATCAAAGACCGGGATGCAAAAATAGCCCGTCAGGACGCTGAGATTGCCCGCCTGCGCAAGATTGCAGAGCCGGAAAAAGTCTTTAACCATTCCTACCCGGCCCAGATGATGGTGCTGGCCGTTTATATAGTGGTGCACGCTGGTGGCTCTTTACGCTGTGCGGCGAAGAGCGCAGCGTTTTTTGCCCAAATGATGGGCTGGCCCTTATACGGTAAGCCCAGCCCTACTACAATCCGCAACTGGGTTTTGCGCTGCGGCTATTACGCCTTGGAGTATACCCGCGATTTGCAAGGCGATTATGTAGTCATCATTGACGAGAGTATCCAAATCGGCAAAGAAAAGCTCTTGCTCATGCTGGGCGTCAAAGTCGATGCCGGCCAGTGTTACAGCGCCCCGCTGTGCGGCCTGGACGCTGAAGTGCTCGGCATGGAGGTGCAGAACTCTTGGACGGCCCCCTTCATCGCCCGCTTTATCCAGGACAACCTCAGCCGGTATCCTGGCCTGAAGCTAAAGTACGCCGTAAGCGACCAAGGCACGTCTTTGCTGGCGGCTATGCGCAGCCTGAGCCTGCCCCGGGCCAGTGACTGCAGCCATGTGATGATGAACGCCGTCAAGGATATCTTTGGGCAAGATGAAGCCCTCAGCGAGCTAAGCGCCTCAATCGGGCAACTGCGCAGGCGGCTTATGCTCTCAGATTGGGGCGGGTTGCTGCCGCCTACCTTACGGGACAAAGACCGCTTCCTGAGAATTTTCACTATCGTCGAGTGGGCAAACCGCATGGATGGCTACTGGGCCAAGCTGCCGGCCGTGGCGCGTCGGCACATCGCATTTTACCGTAAGGCCTGGCCTTTACTGCGGCGCTTGCGGCAGGTCAGGGAGTTGATTGCCATCGCGTCGGCTATCTTGAAAACGGCAGGGTTAAGCGAGCACAGCTTTCAACGCTGGCAGCAAAGTGCCGCCCAGTATTTGAGTGCCCAAAAGGTAGCCACCAAACAAGCCAAGGCATTCGTTGCCAAAATAGATGCGTACTTTGCCGCCCATGCCGGATTATATAAAGGGTGCAGCCAGATCATTTGTTGCTCCGATATTATCGAGAGCACCTTCAGCCGCTACAAAAACAAAGGGGGGATGAAGGCCATTAGTGCCGATGTGCTCAGTGTCGCTTTGTACAACCGGGAAATCACCAGCGGGTTTGTCCGCAGTGCGCTGACCAGCGTCAGTTGCCTGGATGTGGAAGAGTGGCAGCAGGATAACGTCTGCCACAACCGCTACGGGCTGCGAAAATCAATGGACCGAGAGCTAAAATCCCTAGGGTGAGAACCTTATCAGACTGAACAGCCTATGTCTAACTATAACGGCTTTGCCATTACTGTGCCAGCATAATCCTATACTGCCATTCAAAGATTATGGTGACTTGTTAGAACCATTGGAAGAAGGCTTGGTGCAGAACAAGGCTAATGAAGTAACCTCTTTAAAAGGCTGGGAAATCAAAATAGTGACACATACTAAGGCAATTCCTCAGGTAGAACAAAACCTTCAGGACTGGATTGCCGAGGGCAGTAATACTGTAGTGTTTTATGTATTGGCACAACATAGTGGTGGTATGCCAGTTATTGCGGTGACGAGTGATTTAGAGTCAGCATTGCCCCAGCCTGTTCGGCAGCATATTGTACAGGAAATAATGTTGCCATGGTATATTGTTACGGATTACAATACTTGTCTTCAGGAAGGAATAGAGGCTTTATTGTCTGACCAACTAGTGCTTGCATCAGTTGCATTTGAGGGGAGTTATCCGATAGATGGGGTAGAGGAGCCGCAATGGCAATTGTCTGCCAGTAGCGAAGCCGGGAATGGCATTATTGCAGATGCTGTATGTTACAAGCGGCAAGACGTGATGGAACTTCGCCCAACTTTTTCTTTTACTGGTGCTTTGCCGGGTAGCAGCATAAAAATCAAAGCAACGACCAATGACGCTACCTATACTGTAGATGGTGCAGTCTATAATGAAAGTACCATACAGCCATCCGGTCTTGGCATAGAAATTAGCACCGGGGAGTCGGTCGATTATTGGGCGGACTTTGAGGTGGAATGGTCGCTTTCTTTTGATGGTGGGGGGAGTTGGGTGGAGATATTTACAACTTCGAATACAATTTATGTCATCTATAATACACCCGCTCCGCCATTTGACGATTTTTTTGATCTTGATGAAAGACTATTGTACTATGGGTGCAATAGAGGAAAAGAAAATGAAAATAAAGCGGATCTCTTTCTAAGTATATGGGAAGGATTTGAATTGGCAAGTGGAAGCTTGACTTCTAACGACTTTTTAGGAAATGGAAATTATTCTACGTTATCATACTACGGGACCGCCGATCCCGACGCCTCTTGGGAACCCTTGTTGAACAATTATGATGGACAGTGTACGTCTTGGCAAAGCTTATTATCCAATATCTTAAAACACCAAGGCTATCGTTATGAAACAGACTTTAATTTTGTAACTATAGAGTCAGTGAATAGCAATGCTTTTGAAGGTATGCTAATAAAAAATTGGCACTTTGAGTCTAATCCCAATTCAAATTTTCCTGGTCCTAATAATTCTGAGTATTTATATAGGAATCTAATTCCTTACGATGAAAGCAATCCTGTTTATGATTTTCAACCCGAGTATGATAACGAAGGATTACCTACAGGGAAATGTAGATGGTACAACGAAAGTGTATGGAGCTTACCGGGTATTCCTGCTCAGGGAAATACTAACCCTGTATCGTATTTCTTATTTCATAAACTCTTAAAAATAAACATAGAAGGAGAAGGAATAGAAATGTTTTACGACCCTTCTTATGGTGTGACTTATTCTACTGAATTGGAGTTGAAAAGTTCCGTAGAAGGATTATATATTGTAGATTCTGAGGTGATTACTGTAGAGCTGGGAGGGTATGAATACAGTGCTATACCCGGATATTTCAGAAAAAACTTTTTACCAGAAGAAATAAAAGTAACAATTAATTAAATGAAGCCAATCTTCTTTATTCTTGTATCATTATTGTGTTTCAGTGCATCATGCATTGCACAGATTACTTATTCAGTTGTACATAATGCCGACTTGCATGTACCTGTAATCGGAGAACATATTAATGATACTTACATTCAGAGCCATAATATACTTAAAGTCGAAAACGAAATACCAACAACAGAAGTCAAAGCCGTTGTTGGTTCCTCGTTTTATGATTATCCGTTCACCTGGGATATACAGGATACCCTTGTTTTTGCTATAAACTGTATTCATACAAAATCTCCGGAGATAAGTTATTTTACTTTTTTTCGTTCTAAAATTTCAAAGATAAGTATTCAGGAAAGGAGAAAAAGAGACAGTTTGCTGGCGATTGAATTAGCAAAGGAAATCCCAGATAAAGATAAATTGTTAGGTGAATTGTTTGATAGGAAGTCGAGTAAACCGTCACTTAGGAATCTACGATATATATATCCTATTACATTTTTGTTCCGCTGGAAAACAGGCCTTCAGGGTAGAGACTTTCATAAAGGGCCGGTTATTGACAATATTACATTTGATTTTATTGCGCTCAATACCAGACAATTTCTCTTTTATATAAGAGATGACAGGCAACTCACCATATGGCAGTATGATTATCCTGAATACAGGGAAAAGCTAGAGGAAAATGCCTGGCAAGAGTTGATTACTTATTCGAGGGATAGTATAGGCGAATACAATATACCACAACCTTCTTACTGGTACCACTCACCTGAATTAAAGTACCACCCCTCCAGTAAGCACCACCGCTACGAAGCTATAGACGACTCCCTCTTCTTCGAGGGGCATTTCAAAGTAATACCGCAGGATGGCGAGTACTACTGTATAAACATAGATACAGGATTACTCTACCATGTCGGCGATCAAGATATTGTGCGCGTAGGGGAGCTTGATGTGGACAATTACCCCCGCTGGCTTTTTGGCAAGCCACTCTTCATAGAAGACCGGGATACAGGGGAGCTCGTGTTCTTTGCCACAGTTGAGCGTACGAATACCAAGCGTCCTTTTCCCAAAATTGTCAGCTTATCTAGTAAAGCAGCATTGTATGAGCGGTACCCCGGGCTCAAAGGGAAGTGATGGATTATTTAACTCATTAACGAATAAGCAAATGTTCTCTCCAAAAAACCTCATTCTGCTACTAGCCCTGCTCTGGGCCTCTTTCGCCCTAAAGGCGCAGTCTTGCTTCATACAAGAAGACGACGCTACGGGTAGTCTAGCCTTCTCAACTGAAGAACTTGCGGAGCTGGAGGCGGCGGCTTGCTCTTTGCGGGCGGTCTTCCCCACAGCATTCCAAAACGATTTTGCGGTATATGATTTCGGCTTTTACCTCCATCAGCAGGGATATGAGGGCGGGATGCCACAGGTCTTTCAGGACAAGATTGCTGAAGTGGAGCAGGAGTCACCGTATTTTTTGTTGTTTGGTCGGGAGTTGAGTAATAATAGTGGGCTGGGTCGGTTTTGGGTGGAGGTGAGGCTGCCTAATAGTGATCAATATCCATGCCTTGTAGAAAGAAGCTGGTCAATAATTAATTCGGTTAAGACTATTTTACAAGAAAGCGCCACCTCTGATGAATATGGCTTAGATGTACAAAAACTGAAAAGTGCAATTGAAAAGTTGCATTATCATGTTGACCATGCAGTTAATTGTTGTCCCTTGGATACCCAAGGGCGCACGCCTCTCTGCCCCGCTTGTTTTTGGGAAAATGAGGATATAGGTGTACAGTTAGGTTATGCCGGTTTTATTGAACTTAAGAATATTAGCAATATAAGAGTAGATTCTATTTCTACCGCTTTTGAAGAAATGAAGCTTGGACTGAAGGTTGATATTGGCTTGTCTAATGAGGGGGTGCATCAAGATTTTGATATTACAGGTGAGCTACTTGAAGCAAAGGGATTATATGGCAGTGATGTTTCATTTTCAATTTTAAAGTATAATCTGGACGAAGAAGGTACATGCAGTGAACTAGCTGAGTTATACAGTTCACAAATAGATATACAAAGCTATGGCAATTCATATAAGTATCAGGAAGAAATTTTAATTCTTGAAAAAGCTGGGGAATATCGAGTGTTCTCCCGGTCTGGTGGAAATGGAGGATACACCAACTTAGGCGAACGACCGGGGTTGAACAGACAGCCTGTGATTTTGCCAGCTATTATTCTAAGGATTGTTCTTAGGCGCGCAGTGATGGCTGCTTCGAATGTAGCAGTAAACTTATTCATGGAGTTTGTTATGGAGCGTACCTTTGGGGATCATGGTGCGGATTGTACCTGGCTGGAAACTGCAGGTTATATTGATACAAATCCTTGGCGTTTATCGCTCTGGGCGCTTGAGGGTGCACTTGGGGCTAATAATGCTGCTTATACAGCACTATTTGTTGGTGCGGATAATGCAATAGTCTATTTATTTCAATCAGGTGGCAATTTTCAACTGGATACTTTCTTCCTAAAATTCATTGAGGGAGCCATAACAGGTGCTTTAGCCCAAACTGTTGGAGGCGCTATTTTAAACAGTAAAGCATTTAAACGATTTTTTAATAAAGTTGAGAGTCAAACTGGTTCGTCTATACAGGCTTTAGAGTTTGAACTGATTGGGCTAATACCTGATTTTGTGAGGCATCCTCGCAAGGTTAAGGCGTGGGAGGCTTTAGTGTCAAGTGAATCAATTAGGAAAGTAGTTTTTAACTTGGAAAAGGTTTCCGAACAAATAAGTCAACATGCTGCCAAGTTAGATGACTTTAAATTGAAATTTGGGTCAGCTAGTGACGTAGCTAAACAGGATTTGCTTGATAAAATAGACGTCTTTTTTGGATTCAAACCTGGAAAGTTCAGTGAAGATGTAGTCGGGATACCTAAAGGAAGTCGTCCTGATCCTTCTGACTATTTAACCCCTAGTTATATTTCACAACATGTGACTAAGTTTGATAATGAAGGTGGAGCATTTTTAGTTGTGAAACCATGGATTGAAGGGGGTAGCTACAATACTTTTCCTCCTAAGAAATTTGCTATGTTAAGAAGCGATATGCAAAAGGCAATCGATGATTATAATCTTAGTGGGGATGTTTCTACTTTAGAAAACGCCTTGGGCTATAATGTTGGAGATTTAGCAGGGCTCCAAGATGAACTTTACGTATTTTATCCAAACTCATCACAATATAAATTTAAGGTTCCTGACGGAAATGAAATAGGTGCGAATAATTTTTGGGAAGCTGGTGGTGTAACATCTGGTGGCAAAAAGGAAGCTATTATGGAAGGTTTATCAGATCCCAATGAGGTAATCGTTCACAATAAAGATATCAATCATTTAATTAGTCAGTTTGATTATGAAAAATTATAAAGATTTTAAGGAGTTTTTGCTTCATAAGTATGAAGAAGATACTGAAGATATTGTGGGAATAAAATATATTTCTTGGTCTAAACTTAAGAAAGAAGATAAGGATAATTTAAAAAAAGTTTTTTCTCTAAGTATAGAGAATAAAGATTCAGTTGGATCTTGTTTAGGTAATTACTGGGCAGAAGATTACCCAATAGATTTTAAAGTTTATCCTAATTCATGTTGTGATGTTTATAAGGATAAGCAAGGCAAAAATTACTATTTAGTATATCTGGAATATGGTGGCCATGCTCCTGAAGAAAGGTGTAGATTAATACAAAAGAAACTTATCAAATTTGATTCTCTTGAGGCGTAAGTTCTTTAATTTCGCAATATCTGATCTGATCTGACCAGACAGTATCGATAATATAAGCTTGTAAGGAATCATTTTTAAGCATAAAACCGTTATCTTTAGGTAACCACTTTTATCAAGCTAAAGCAAAAGCCATGGGCGTCGATCAGATCAGGGAGCGTTTACATCTTCGTATTGAGCAGGCCGATGAGAAGATGCTTCAAGTGCTGGACGAACTGGCAGAAAGTCTGTTTAAAAACTATCAGTCGGATGCTTTAGAGCAAGCTCGTCAGGAGCGGATCGCCGCTTATGAAGAGAATCTCAAACCGATGACAAAAGAAGAACTTGTCGCCAGAGCCTTAGCTTCACAAGCTGATATCGAAGCTGGCCGTATCCATGACCTGGAAGAAGTGAAACGAACGTTGGGTTTATGAAACTGCGCTTCACAACCAACGCCAATCGAAGGTTGAGTCAAATACAAGACTATTACACCGACAAAGGGAACCCTAAAAAGGGTCGTCGTATTGCTCGTCAAATACTGGATAGAGCAAAAGAACTGGAAGACTTCCCTGAATTAGGTCCTGAAGAAGCGTCTCTAAAGGACTTGGGAAAAGGACACCGTTCACTGCTTGTTGGAACACTGTACAAGATCATTTACTTATTGGCAGCACCGTTCATTATCATCACTGATATTTTTGATACTCGTCAGGATACGGACAAGATGAAGCCATGAACCTCTCGTTGCCTTCATCATAAAACCCTCAAACCCAAAACCCTCAAACCCAAAATCCAACCGCCACAACCAAATGCAACGTTGCAGTTATCCTCCTTATAAAGTGGTTTGAGACTTTTCCAAATTGCTTCGGCGAGTAGATGCTGATACGTAGCAATTTGTACTTGTGCTGACCTTTAGTGTCAGTATGACCAAGGCATTTAGTCGTCAATATAGTACTGACGCTGTCGGTTCCCGGAAGCTGACAACGCAGTTCGTTCTCCGGCCTGCACCGAAAGCGTCAGGCAGTGCAGCATCTAAGAACTGCGTCTACGCGCCAGCTATCAGGCCATGAAACAATTAGCTACTCCACCTTCGCCAGGCTTCGGCGGACACTTTGCGCTGCGGAACCCCATCAGGCAGTATGGAAGAAAGCGCACCGCAGTGCCGAAGCCCTGCGGTGCGCCTTTCAGCGGCTTGCCAATGTTTACTTCAGAAAAGCATACTTCTCCGCATACTCCAGCATTTGCTCCGTAAAATCAGCCGGGTACTCCACTTTGATGTCGGTGATGGCTCCATCCTCACCGATAACCGGCACGAGGCGGGGGTTGATAAAGCCACCGTAGGGCGGGATGTTGAGTTTCTCTGACCGGCGCAGCACTTCCGCATGCAGTTCGGCATCCACCTGTACGCCGTAGGTTTCGATCAGGTTTTTGCCGGCTTCATAATCGCCCTGCGACTTGATGCGCTGCACCTCGCGCAGCAGCTCGCCAAACAGCTCCCGTACTTTCGCGTAGTCCTTGATGTCGATGTAGGTCTTGCCGTCGCGCTTGACGATCTCAATGGAGCCATTGGCCGTACCTTGCTCAATGGTCCAGCGGGAGATCATCTGCCGGTCGCGCATGTGGGCCTGCTCAATGGTGTTGCCGGGCTCAATGCGCCGAAGTTGGAGCATATAGCCATTTTTGAGGTAGCCATCGTACTCTGCCTTGGCTACTTCGTCGGAAGGGACCAGCCCAAGCTCCTGCATTTTGGGGTCCATAATGTAGTATAGAGCGACCAGGTCAGCACGGGCTTCCTCCAGAGGAGAGGCGTAATTCTTAAGGGTCTCCTTAGGTGTGGCTACGCCATCTTCGAGTTGTCCGGAAGCATGGCCGACTACTTCGTGCAGGGCGGTGTGCATTTTGCCGCCCAGGGAACCGTATTCCCGGGCGCGGGCCATTTCTTCCTCATCATGGGAGAATTCCTGCAGCAAGCCGGGGCCGTCTGCTTTTTCGTAGGCCTGAATGATGTTGCCCAGGCTCACCGACTTGGAACCGTGCTTGGCGCGGATCCAGTTGGCATTGGGTAGGTTGACGCCAATGGGGGTGGCGGGGGAGGCGTCCCCGGATTCACCGGCTACGGCTACCACGCGGTAGGTAATGCCAACGACGTCCTTCTTCTTGTGCTCGTCCATGATGGGCGAGTTGTCCTCGAAGTACTGCGCATTTTCGGAAACAACGGCCATACGCTCGGAAGCATCAAAGTCTTTGATCTGAACGATGTTCTCGTAAGAGCCTTTGTAGCCCAGCGGGTCGTTGTAGACCTCGATGAAGGAATTGATGTAGTCAATGTCTCCCTCGGTAGCTGTGACCCAGGCGATGTTGTATTTGTCCCAGGTTTCCAGGTCGCCGGTTTTGTAATACTCGATGAGGAGCCGAAGGGCATTGGCCTGTGCTTCGTTTTCTGCTACCTCCACGGCTTTCTCCAGCCAGGAGATGATTTGCTGAATGGCGGGGCCGTACATCCCATCGGCGTGGTAAACGGCTTCTTCCAGTTCTCCGTTTTCGTTGCGGATAACCTTGGAATTGAGACCCATGGAGACGCGTTCGTTTTCCAGGTTGGCTTTCAGGTTCGCGTAGAAGGCTTCTGCTTCCGCCTGTGTGATGTCGGGGTCGTAGAAGTTGATGGCTGAAGCTTTGACCAGGTCATCGGCGCTTTGGTTGATCTTCTTGGCGTCTACTTCCGGATCGAACATGGCAGTGAGGGCTTCATCTGAGAGGGTGGCACCCACGGCACTCATCAGCTCCTGAAAGTAGGCCTGTGAGAACTCGGGCTGGAACTTGTCATTAGAGTAGTGGTGGTGGATACCATTGGAAAACCAGACATTCTTCGCATACACGATGAAGTTGTTCCAGTCCTCGCCCGATTTGTCGCCTTCGTAGCCGGCTACGATTTTGTCGATGGCATCGCGGATAGCCAGGTTGTGGCGGTAGTTTTGATCGTACATGATGTCGCGCCCGCTCAGTCCGGCTTCCACGAGATAGTACACCAGCTTTTTCTGATCAAGGCTTAGCTTATCGAAGCCCGGCACCCGGTAGCGGATCATCTTTTTGTCGGCGAAGGTTTCCGTCAGGTACTGAAAGCCCTCATCGGAATCCTCGGTGGTGGTTTCAGTGGTGTTTTCGGTAGTTGGTTCTGCATTTTGATTGCAAGATGCGATAAGGGCAACGAGCCCCAGCATCCATAGCCATTGTTTATTCATAATAAGGTATGATGGTTAGAAAATGAGTTGGATGAGTCTGTTGAAGATACGCTAAATTATGAAAAATATTAAGCAGGGCCTGGTGATTCCAGCCGGGCCAAAAGAGCGGGCTTCCGAATATCGTACTCTTCCTTACCCTTCCCTGGGGCATACTCCGCTTACGAACGAAAATAGAATAAGTACCTAAATTATTTCTAATTTTATCAGGCCTTAGTCTATATGTTAACAACAGATGCCCAACTCTTGAGATGGTGAACGCCCGATCATTACTGTTCCTGTTAGGGGCCCTTTTAGGGCTTTGCACTGCTGGCTTTAGTCAGAATCAACCCGGTAAGGAATTGCACATCAAAAAAGCCACAGGTGCCATAATACTGGATGGCATAATCAACGAACCCGACTGGCAGACTGCGGATGTTGCGGATGATTGGTACACCAATTACCCGGTAGACACGCTGAGAGCGCCTTTTCAGACGGAGGCTCGTTTTACCTTTGACGACGAGTTCTTTTATGTTTCCTTTGTCTGCTTTGACGATGAAACGCCAGATATCGTCAACTCCCTGCGGCGTGATTTTGATTATTCGCTAAATGATAATGTAGGGTTTGCAGTTGGGCCTTACAACGATAAACTGAATGGCTTTTTCTTCGTCATTACCCCTGCCGGAGTTCAGATGGAAGGAACGGTTACCGGAGGTGGGACAGGCGATGATTCCTACAGCACTTTTTGGGATAATAAGTGGTATTCCAATGTCGTACGCTACGAGGATAAATGGATCGCCGAGCTGGCTATCCCGTTCAAAAGCTTCCGCTATAAAAGCAACATCCGCGAATGGCATATTTCGATGGACCGCTGGGAGCTGAAAAGGAACCGAAAGACCAGCTGGATTCGAACGCCCATACAGTTTGTTTCGGCCTCCTTCCCGTACGGCGGGCAATTGGTGTGGGATGACCCCATTCCACCGGCTAAAACCAATATCTCCTTTATCCCCTACATTACGGCTAATACTTCTACCGACAACGAGGTGGAACCGGTGGAACAGAATACGGGCTTTCAGGCTGGCTTCGATGCGAAAATCGCCATTACGCCCTCCTTAAATCTCGACCTCACGGTTAATCCTGATTTTTCCCAGGTAGAGGTTGACGATCAGATCATTAACCTGACCCGCTTTGAATTTCAGTTCCCGGAAAGGCGGCAGTTTTTTCTGGAAAACAGTGATTTATTCGATCTGGCGGGTTTTCCCGGGGCAAGGCCTTTCTTTTCCCGTCGGATTGGGCTGGCGGCGGATTCTTCCGGATTGTTTCAGCAGGTACCTATTGCCTATGGCGCCCGGCTAAGTGGCTCTTTGAGTGAAAAATGGCGGGTGAATGTCTTAAATATGCAAACGAGGGAGGAAGCTTCCATCGGCTTACCTGCTCAAAATTATACCGTCGCGGCCCTGCAAAGGAATTTCTGGGCACAATCCAACGTCACCCTTAGTTTTGTGAACAAACAGAGTTTTGGGGTAGAGCCAGAGGATTCCACCAAATTCTTCAGCGATAACGTGTTCCGGGAAGTCCAAGTGGGAGACCGCACAGAACTAAGGCCGAATACCTACAACCGGGTCGTTAGCCTCGATGTGGAGATGTCAAGTAAGGACACGAAATGGTACCACAGTTCTTTTATCGCGAAATCGTTTGATGATTTCAATGCCCGGGAGAATCTTTCCGGACTGGTTTTTGGCAGTTATTCCACACGCACGGTAAGCATCAGGTCCGGATTTTCCTTTATTAACGAATTTTTTAATGCGGAAGCTGGGTTTGTGCCGAGCATACGGGTATATCCGGGGCAGTATTCTTTTTTTGGAAACGCAGCCTACCAGTTTTTCCCGAAAAAGGAATCCATCATTCGAATGGGGCCGTTTTTTGACTTCGACCATACCTACATTCCGGGAGGGACCAATACCGACCGAAGCTATGGGCTGGGCTATCAATTCGAATTCAATAATGCCTCATCGCTGGAGCTGAGTTACAATTACGTTTACCAAAGGCTCACCAATAGTTTTAACCTGCTGGACCCGGATGAATTCAGGGGCTTTATGGAAGGGGAGGAGTACAATTGGAACGCCGCTTCAATTGAATACAGGAGCAACCCGAGGAAGCGGTTTTTCTACCAAATCAGCAGTAGCTACGGGGGCTTTTACAACGGAGAGAACTTTAATTTGAGTGGAGAGCTTGCCTATCGCTATCAGCCTTTTGGGAATGTGGCATTACGCTTCGATTTCAACGATTTGCGGCTACCGGAAGCCTACGGACAGGAGCAGCTTTTCCTGTTTGGGCCCCGCATCGATTTGACTTTTACGGATGAGATTTTTTTGACGACCTACGTACAGTACAATAACGTTTTGAACAATATCAACCTGAATGCCCGCTTTCAATGGCGGTATCAGCCTGCCTCGGATTTGTTTGTTGTCTACACAGAAAATTATCTTCCTGAAGACTTTGGCAGCAAAAACCGGGCGCTTGTGCTGAAGCTGACTTACTGGCTGAACCTCTAAAGCATGGACCGCTTTCCGGGAAAGGTATAAAGCGGTTTGGGTTAGATTTTGATGAGCCTCCTGGTCATAAGGGTGCTGTTGGATAGCCTAATTTTAACAAAATAAATCCCTTTGCTTAATCCGGAGATGTTGATTTCCCGGCTGTTGCCATGGTAAACAAGCCTTGAATTTACATCGTAGATTTCGATGGAGGCCAATTCCGGCCCATCAATATGCAGCATACCCCCGGTGGGGTTTGGAAATAGCCTTACAGGACTACCCGTGGGGGCTTCAGTAAGGTTCACAACATCTTGGGTGGAAAATGATATGAGCTTTGCCTCCTCCGAGAATGGAGGGATACTGAAGGACTCAGAGGTCATGAAATACGAATCGGGGGCTATATGGGTAATGGCTTCGACTTGTTCGAGCCCAAGGCTGGTAAGGGGGATTCGCGTATTGGTCCCGGAGAAGACATCGCTGCCTGAAAAGCCTTCACTAATCCACAGGAAGGGTTGCAGCAGCAGGGTGTACCCCACTGAATACAACTTACCAGTGGCATCATTAAAGGTGGCACCGGTGATTAACCCTTCGCTGTTCAATGCAGTGGGTAAAGGGCTGACAGCGTAGTCCCCACTCATCTTTGGAATTGGGTAAGCCTTAGATAATCCTGTAACCCAGTTTTTGGTCAGCAGGATTAGCATGGTATCTAAGGTAAATAATGCTTCTGCGTCCCATTCCGTATTATTAGGGTTGGATGGGAAGTCCAGCTGATCTGCGTAATTGAAATTTATGACCTCTGTTGAGACGTGGGTGGTGTCCAGATAGTCGTTCTTGTTGATCTTATAGATTTTCAAGTCCGTTCTGTTGCCGTTATTATTTCCAATGTCGCCTATATAAATTGATGTACTGTCCTGACAGATATCCTCCCAGTCTGCATTTGTGGCATTAGCGATTGTAACGGTTCTGGTTATTTCGCCGGTGGCCGGATCTAGTTCATAAAGTATATTTTCATTACCGGAATCATTATGGCTGATGAGCCGGTTGTCGAAGAAGATCACGCCCGAGGATTCACTCAGGACTGCGGGCAGATTATACTTTTCTTCCAAGTCAGTGATCTGGGCAGTGGTACGAAGCGCTCCGAAGAGCAGTAGGGCGGCTAAGGTTAATTTTTGCACAATCTGTCTGTCTTTTATTACGCATTTGGAACCGCAATGCCAGTATTGCGCGGTTCCAGAACTGTTGCAGTAAGCCGGGTAAGGCTTTTTCAAGAAGGTAAGTATTTAGCCTTAAACAACTCAAAGCGGGCAGGCTCGCTACACTCTGGCCCGTAATGGTTGCTGCTATCGGTGGTATCAGCAGTTTCCGGGAGCGGTTCTAAAATGATTCGCTCCACTACTTTTTACCAAAATAATTCAGCTGAATCCAATCTCCATTCATAGTGTACTGAGTCTCATTTGCCGGGTTTTTAAAGACCAAAAAGAGCGTGTCTAAGCCACTCGTTGGGTTGATGGGGACTTCAAAAACTTTAAAGTCTCCTTTGTCTTCATCGAAGTACTCGATGGTTTGCCTGCCCAGAAGCATACCGTTCTCCCGGCCTTTTCTAATCTCCACTTCACCGTAGTAGGCGTAGTCGGCCCCAAATGCTGCCCCGATGCTGATGCTGCTTAAGTGGTCAAAACTGATCGGATCGAATTTGAAATGTTTTCCATCTTTTATAGACCCCACCACTGTCCGGCCGTCTGTTTCCCAGACACCCAATTCCTTATCGAGGTCAACAGCGTGCTCTAACTCCATTTTGGGCGGGATAAACGTCAATTCTTTTACTACGGAAAGTGAAGACCCCTCAATGTCAGGATGCCCTTGGTCCAGGTAAGAGGCCATAAGCACATACTTGCCAGCCTCCGCGTCTTTTGGATGTTCGTTGAAGGTCAATTCTCCGGATAAGGGCAGTAGCTTTTCACTGACTTGCTTTTCCGGGTCCAGGGATAAAATATAATTCACCATTGCATCCACTTCTTCCACGGTCAGCTGAGGGTGGGGTGCCATCATCGTTTCCCCCCAGATACCCTGACTCCCTTTGATGACGCGGTGAATCAGTGTTTGTTTGTCCTTTTTGTCATAGCGTTTGGCAATGTCTATATAGCTCGGGCCCGCTACTTTTTTATCTTTTGCGTGACAGGCTTTACAGTCCGAGGCATCGATCAGGCTGAGCCCTTTGGGCGTTACGTTTTGCTGATGGCCTATGCTTGCGAGAATGATATCTTCACCTTCGGGAATGTAGTTGAGGGTCACTTTTACTTTTGAGGCATCCAGCGTCCCGTCGGAGGTGCTGCCGTCTTCCAGGTCGCTCACGGCTATTTCATACCTGACCTTTTTGTTGGTCCAGTAGGTAGTGCCATGATCACTTAGTGCGATTTGCAGAGCTGGAGGTTCATTACCGGCCATTATTTTTTTGTTCACGCTGGACTGTTCGCCCTTTGTATCGGTCACGATCAACTTTACATCATAGATGCCGGGGCTTTCAAAGGTATAGGTGAAAGCTGGAGCGTCCTCCTGCATTACTTCCTCTCCAATAATCCAGGTGTAGGTGAGTGGGTCCTGATCGTAGTCCAGGGACTTAGCCGCTGAAAATTGGACCGTAAGGGGTACAGCGCCTGTTTCTTTGTTGGCCTCGAATCGGGCCACAGGAGGGCGGTTCCCTCTGTTATAAGTAATGACCGATAAGCGGGCATCCAAATTCCGGCTGTTCCATTTTTGGCCATATTCCAGGACATACAGTTTGCCATCTCTGGAAAAGAGCATATCCATCGGATGAGAAAACGCTGTGCCCGGCATAAAGGGATCGGCCTGAACAAATTGGTGGTTGTCATCAAGATGTACCACGTAGATCCAGTCTCTCATCCATTCATAAACAAACCATTTGCCATCAAAATAGGAAGGAAAGGTATGTTCAGATTCCGGATAATCCGAAGCATGGTAGATAGGGCCTGACATGGGATTGACGCCTCCCGATCCCAGCCACGGGAATTCATCAGAGGCTTCGTAACTGTACCAAATCATGGACTCCTGAATGGGCGGCAGGTTTCGAAGCCCCGTATTATTGGGCGAATCGTTGATGATGTTTTGGGGATCGAAAACAGCACCCGATGTTTTTGAACGGAAATCATAGTCTGTATACATTTGGTTATTCCCCCGGCTGTAAGGCCAGCCATAGAAACCAGGCGTTCTGGCCTGGTTGAACTCGCCCATACCAGCCGGGCCCCGCAGGCTGTCGGGAGCGCCGGCATCCGGGCCGACATCGCCCCAATACAAATAACCTGTGTTGGAATCAATCGAAAACCGGAAAGGGTTCCGGCACCCCATCACAAAGATTTCCGGGCGGCAGTTTGCTGTCCCTACCGGAAAAAGGTTGCCTTCCGGAATGGAATAGCTGCCATCTTCTTCCGGCTTAATCCGGAGGATTTTACCTCTTAAATCATTGGTGTTTGCTGCTGATAGTTGGGCGTCAAAATGTTCCCGCCCGGGCCTTTCGTCAATTGGGGCGTAGCCTGAGGATTCAAAAGGGTTGGTGTTGTCTCCCACCCCTATGTACAGCAGGCCGTCTTTCCCAAACTCCAAAGAGCCGCCACTATGACAGCATTCCCGGATTAAGGGGATTTTCAACAGTATCTTCTCGTCGGTCAGTTGGTCATCTGCTAAAGTGAAACGGGAAATGTACTGTATCGCTTCTGATATGTTGGGCGAGTAAAACACATAAACCCAATTGTTCTTCTGATAATCCGGGTCAACCGCTATGCCCAGTAAGCCGTCTTCGTTATCATAGTGCACGTCCAGGGTGTCTAAGGTTTTTACCTGCCCGGTGTGATAGTCATAGAGCTTAATGGCACCTCTTCGCTCGACATAGATGATGCCTCTGTCCCCTAACTCATCGAGCTCCATGGGTTCGTCCAGGTTGAAATCCAGCACCTGCTTACTGAAACGGGTTTCTTCAGGGACGCTGAAGGTTGTAGCTTTTGAGTAGTCCAGGCTGTTATTGCCGATCGCAAATCTGGTCCCCTCCAAAACCTGCTTTAGAAACAAGGGGTCCTGATACGTTTCCTCTTTATGCCCGAGGGCGGTATAGAAAGCTCTCCCGCCATCGAAGTGGTGCTTCCAGGCCATAGGATGGTTGGCGCCGTTGCGGCCCCCTTCGTAGGAGGATTCATCAATTTCCATTAATACCTCGATGGCAGGATTGATGGATTTGAAGTTGTACCACTCCTCTTCAATAGACCAGATTTCGGGGAGATGCTGACAACAGGGATCCTCTCTCTTTATACAATGCAGTTCAGCTTCCTGAATAGCCGGATGCCCATCAAAGTAAGCCCCGGCCAATTGATTGTACCAGGGCCAGTGGTACTCCGTATCGGTCGCCGCATGTATGCCCACAAAGCCTCCGCCCGCCTGAATATAGCGCTCGAAGTCCGCTTGTTGGGCAGGGTCTAAAACATCACCGGTGGTATTCAGAAAAACGACCGCTGAAAACTGTTCCAGCGTATCTTCAGTAAAATAAGCGGCATCCTCGGTGAGGACGACCTGCATGCCTTCTGATTCATATAACGCTTTTAGGGCGGTAGCTCCAGCTTCTATAGAAGCGTGCCGGAACCCTTCCGTCTTCGAAAAAACAAGCACGCGCTGCTCTCTTTTCGAGCAGGAGCAAAGAAGGGCAAGGCACAAAAAAAAGAATAACGATTGTGCATGGATAGCCTGGCGAAAGATTCCAGCTCTGTTGATCATCCTGTGAAATATTTATCTGATGCTCCTAAAGTACGGGTAATAAGGTGGGTAAACTACTACAGAGGGGCCAAATTTTTTTACAGAGGCTCAAATATAAGCTCCATCTGTTATATGCATTTTGAATCGTCTAACTTGAATCCACGAATGTTTTTTATCCCATCGCCCTACATGCACTTAAAAAATGAGTTGGATCAGTTCGCTGAGGATACGCCAAATGACAAAAATGGTGAGTAAGAACAGGCCAAGTAATACCAGGGCGACCAAAATTACCGGCCCCCAGGCGCTGCCCTGATGCCTGCCCTCTTTGTAGTGCTCTTCCATGAGGTGGAGGTTGCGGCGGTTGGCTTTGTACCCGAGGTCGAAGAGGTCGCCGAGGATGGGTATGGCGCCGACGATCACGTCCAGTACAATATTGCCAATCATCTTGAAGAGGACCATACCGCTCGCGCCCTTGCGTGCCATCACCAGCACCAGCAATCCGGAAATACCAAAGGTGAGGGCATCCCCTGCACCGGGAATGAGGCCCAGCAGGAAATCTGCTCCAAACCGGATATTCGTACCGGGGATACGGTAGCGGGTATCGAGCAGGTCCGAAATGGTATCCAGCCATTTCAGGTCTTCGTAGGGCGTGGGAGAAGGGGATTGATGTGCCATTAGCGTTTGTCGCGTTCGAAGTAAAGGTAAAAGTACATACCGGAACCAAAGTCTTCGATATCTGTGGAGGCCAGCCGCCAGCCATCGGCCGCGTACTCGTCCAGCTTTTTTTGTATGTCTTTGGTGGAATCTTTGAGGATATGTGCCCGGTCCAGTGTAAGTTTGCTGTAGTAGATCAGGGATTCTATACGGTATTCTTTCATAGTGGTTGAATAGATGGTTGGACCACAAATTAACGAATCCGCGCAGTTTTACAAATAGTGGACCGCATTCATCATCATTCCGTTGCTCCAGTCTATAGTCCGAAGGGCGATACGGTAGTGGTCTACCTCAAAATCTTCGGATCGTTGTCCGATTTGAAAAAAACAGGAAGGGGTGATGTACACGGTGAGGTTACGCTTGGTCACTATTTTTTCAACGTGGTAGTGCCCGGTAAAGACTTGGACGGGATGAGGATGTTCGAAAAAGACGGCCTGTACGGCTTCCATATTGCGCAGGCTGTGCTTGCTGTCCATAAAGGGGACGCCGCCGGGCAGGGGCGGGTGGTGCATAAAGACGAGTGCCGGCCCTTTTATGGCTTTCAGGGCTTCGGAGAGCCATTCCATTTGCTTTGCCGGCATTTCATAAGTGGTGGTATCCAGAAAAAGTACCGTGCGGTCAGCGTACTCCCGGCTGAAGTACAGTTCTTTGCCTTTGAGCAAGCCCTCCCGTCCGAATGCTCTGGCAAGCAGTACCGGGTCATCGTGGTTGCCTGACATGACTTCATAGGGCAGGCCGGACTCATCCAGATGGTGTTTTATCCATGCATAAATGCGCGCATCCCCGTCACGGTAGCAAAGGTCGCCGGAGATGACCAGGAGGTCTGGGCGTTGAGCTTTGGCTTTGTCAAGGATTTGGAGGAAGTTCTGCCGGACGTCCACGCCATAGGTGTCTTCGTTTTCCAAGCCTATGTGCAGATCGGTCAGTTGTACAATTCTCATAGTAAGGGGCCGTCGTTGATTGCTTGTTGCTAACGTCGTTAGTGGTTCCTAAATTTTACGAAGCGGTAGTTATTTGGGTATTAAGGGTTGCTGGGCATAAGTTTAAGGTAAAGCAGAGGCTCAGGGTCATCGGGCAGGTGGACAATCCGCTCGAACCGGAACCCCAGCCGCTCCAGCAGTTTTCGGGAGGAGGTATTGGCCTCTACAGTGATGGCAGTGAGCTCTGTCAGGCCAATTTCGTTGAAGGCGGCTTCAATGAGCCGTTGGGCGGCTTCCCGGGCGTAGCCCTGCCCTTCGTAAGCGGGGAGCAGCCCAAATCCTAAGTCCACGCCCTCAAGCCCCACCCGGTCGTACAAACCGCAGCAGCCTAGTTTGGCGCCATCGCTTTTGCGGATGAGGGTATAATTGGCGTAACCCAGCCGCTCATACTGCGGGCGGATGCGTTCGAGGATGTAGTTTTCTGCATCTGCTATACTGTATACCTTGCGGTCACCAATGAACTCCAGCCACTTGGGCGTATTGAGGAGCTCAAGGATGAGGCCGGCATCCGGGAGGTCGGTCACCTTAAGCCAGAGGCGTTCCGTTTCAAATTCAGTAAACAGGGGCATTATTCAGGTTTATTTCCGGAGCTGCGGATGTTGACGAGCTTGCGCAAAAGATCAAACCAGAAGGGCGCGCCCAGGGAAACCGCAAGGGCTGTAACCGTCCAGCCCAGGAGCTTCAGGACCACATCGTACCAGGTCACTTCCGACCAGTCTACGTTTTTCCAGCCCAGGCCCAGTGGCGACTTGACAGACTCAATCTGATCGTTGATCATAAACTCCAGCTTACGGAGGGAAGCATCGAATTCGGGCGACATTTGAGGCGGGGCAATTTCCAGCCCGTCCTTTCCATTGACGTAGTCTTCAGCAAGGGTCAGCACCTGTTGCAGGGTTTCCGGGTCGGACTCCAGGCGCTCGTAAATGGCCAGGGTGTCGGCATTGAAAACCACTGCTATGAAGAACCCCATACCCACCAGAATCTTTTGGGTATAGCGCTTATACCAGCCCGAGGCGCGGTCCATCACATCGTTATACCAGGTGCAGACTTTGCCTTTGAAGGCTTCCACATCGTGCTCGGATTCCCGAAGGAACTGTTTCAGGACGTTTTTCAGGTCGGCATCCGGTAAGGTATCCAGCCTTTCCTCTATGCGGTCAAAGCCCTCCCCGTTCAGGATGGTCTCCATCAGGATAGACTGAAAGGAGCGGTCGCTGAGGTAAGAAGGGGAGTAGCGCTTTTTGCCGTATTTGTAGGAGAGCTGTTTGTACAGGGCGTTGTCTTTGAAAGCCGCTACCAGCTGGTCGTCTACCTCAGTAGAAGCGAGCATATTGCGCAGGGCTTTTTCCAGGTTGCGCCCGCGCAGGGAGAAGGCCGAGGCCACGAGCTCCATCATCGTGGTGGCCAGCAGGCTGAGCAGGAGCAGTACGAAAATTAGGCCAATGACGACCTGTAGCATTCCAATCATAGTGTCGAGGTCTTAGTTTGGGGTTGAATTTAAGCATTCTCAGGCATATCAATGCTTCACTGAGCCTGCAATTCCGACTAATTTTGAAAGTTGTGCTTTATGGTTGTGGATTTAGTTTTGAAAAACAATTTAAAATCGTAATTTAATTCCGTATTGAGTCGCATCAGTGGAATTATAGGATATATTGAGTGCCGCTTCCCAATGTGTGGGGAAATGTCACTGCCGTAGTATGCGCCTCGTCATATACTGTACCCTTAAGACCATAGATCTTACAGCAAATATAAAACCAATTACATATGAGCTACGACACCAAAAATCTCCGCAATGTCGCCTTACTTGGCCACCCGGGGAGTGGCAAAACATCCTTCACAGAATGTATGCTCTTTGAAGCAGGCGATATCCAACGAATCGGCTCGGTAGAAGAAAAAAACACGCAATCCGATTACACCAACATCGAAAAAGAACGGGGCAACTCTATCTTCGCCTCACTAACGCATGCCGAGTGGAAAGATTCTAAAATTAATATTCTGGATACACCTGGTTTCGACGACTTCATTGGAGAGGTGGTTTCCGCCCTTAAGGTGGCCGATACCGGACTAGTGGTGCTCAACGCTCAGAACGGCGTGGAAGTAGGCACGGAACTCATTTGGGATTATGTGGAGCGCTTCGAAACGCCCTGCCTTTTTGTGATCAATCAGCTGGATACTGAAAAAGCAGATTACGATGCGACCCTGCAGCAGGCGCAGGACCGCTTTGGCGAAAAGGTGATCCCGGTGCAATACCCAGTGGAGACCGGCGTTGGCTTTAGTAAAATTATCGATGCCCTGCGCATGGTGATGTACGTCTTCCCTGACGGGGGCGGAAAACCGGAGAAGCATGATATTCCGGCGTCTGAAATGCAGCGCGCCCAGGAAATGCACAACGCACTGGTGGAAGCCGCAGCTGAGAATGATGAAGGCCTTATGGAGCGCTTCTTCGATGAGGGTACCCTTACCGAAGAAGAGTTGACGGAAGGGCTGCGTATCGCCATCGCGCATCAGGATATTTTCCCGGTTTTCATCAGCTCTGCGATCCGCAATATGGGCAGTGGCCGCATTATGGGCTTCATCAATGATGTCTGCCCTTCCCCGGCTGACCGCCCGGCAGCAAGGCTCGTTGGTACGGATGAGAAACTGGCTTGCGACAGTAATGCCGAAACTACCGTGTTTGTCTATAAAACCATGACGGAGCCTCAGGTAGGGCTGGTGTCTTACTTTAAGGTGTATGCCGGTACGCTGAAAACTGGTGATGAACTGGTGAACCAGAAAAACCAGACTACAGAGCGATTTGGGCAAATCTTCATCGCGGAGGGCAAAAACCGGGAACCGGTTACGGAGCTTAAAGCCGGTGATATTGGCGTCACGGTTAAGCTCAAGAATACGCACACCAACAATACACTTGACGAAAAAGGTACGGATATCCAAATTGATCCGATCCACTTCCCGGAACCACGTATCCGCGAGGCCGTTCAGCCGATGAGCGCCAACGATATGGAGAAGCTCTACAAAGCGCTGCATCAGATCGAAGAGGAAGACCCTACGCTTATTGTTGAGCAAAATGCTACGCTAAAGCAGACCATTCTGCACGGGCAGGGGCAGTTGCACCTTGATCTGATCAAGTACCGGATTGAGAAAGTGCATAATGTTACGATGGAGTTCACCAAGCCACGTATTTCTTACCGGGAAACGATTACCAGGAGTGCCGACAGCATGTACCGCCACAAAAAGCAAACGGGCGGTGCCGGTCAATTTGCCGAGGTACACCTCCGGGTAGAGCCTTATACAGATGGCATGCCTGACCCGGATGGGCTGAGCGTACGTAAAAAAGAAGTGGAAGAACTGCCCTGGGGCGGCAAGTTAGCTTTCTACTGGTGCATCGTCGGTGGTTCTATTGATGCAAAATACTCCAATGCGATCAAGAAAGGGCTGCTGCAGCGTATGGAAGAAGGGCCGCTGACCGGCTCTCACTGCCAGGATATCCGCGTAAGTATCTACGATGGAAAAATGCACAGTGTGGATTCGAACGATATGGCTTTCATGCTGGCCTCCAAACACGCCTTCCGCACAGCATTCAAAGAAGCGGCGCCTCAACTGCTGGAACCTATTTACAAATTGGAAATCCTCTGTTCTGATGACTCTTTGGGGGATATCATGGGAGACTTGCAGACTCGCCGCGCCATTATTATGGGTATGGACAGTGATGGGCACTATCAGAAAATTACTGCACACGTGCCACTTGCAGAGCTATATGAATACTCCAACCGCTTGCGTTCCCTATCTCAGGGGCGTGCCAAATTCCATCAGGAATTCCTGGAGTTCCAATCTGTACCTCATGACCTGCAGGCAGAACTGATGAAAGCGCATGAGGAAGAGCTTTCTGAAGCTTAGCTTCTCTTATTTTCAAACTAATGGTGTATGAAAAACCGGGAGCCGGCACTTAGTGCTGCGCTCCCGGTTTTTTTTGCAGCAGGCGATCTTAAGAAAGCTCAATCACCAGGTCATCCTGTTCCACCAGCGTTTTTTCGGTCAGGAAAATCTTTTTGACCGTACCAGCTATGGGAGAAGTAACCGTAGACTCCATTTTCATAGCCTCGATGGTGAAGAGCGGGCTGTTGGCTTTTACTTCCTGCCCTTCCTCGACCAGTATTTTCGAAAGATTACCCTGTAGCGGGGCGCCCACCTGTTTATCGTTTTCCGCTTTGCGGTGCACAACTACTTCCGACTGTACCTTGCGGTCGCGCACCGGTACGGAGCGGGTCTGCCCGTTGAGTTGGAAAAATACCAGGCGCACGCCCTGTGCGTCCGGTTCAGACATATTGATGTACTTGATCAGCAGGCTTTTGCCCGCATCAAGCGCGACAATGATTTCTTCATTAGGCTTCAGGCCGAAGAAGAAGGCCGGCGTGGGGAGGGCTCTGACCAGTGCATAGTTATCGTAATGCTCGCGGTATTCTTCATACACCTTGGGGTACAGCTTATAGGACAAAAAGTTACGCATGTCCAGGTATTCACCAAAGCGGGATTTGAATTCGGCATATTCCGTGTCAAAGTCAACCGGCTCCAGGTGGGCGTTGGGCCGCTCGGTATAGGGCTGCTCATCTTTGAGGACAATTTTTTGGATGTCCTTGGGGAAGCCGCCCGGCGTTTGGCCCAGGTCGCCCCGCATGAGGGCCTTGACGCTATCAGGGAAGGAAAGCGTATGCCCCTTTTGAAGGATGTCCTCACGAGTCAGGTTATTGGAGGTCATGAACATCGCCATGTCGCCCACCACTTTGGAAGAAGGGGTTACCTTGACGATATCTCCGAATAGATCATTGGCTACGCGGTAGTTCTTTTTGATGGTCTCAAACTTTTCTTCCAGCCCGAGTGCCCGCGCCTGTGGCCGCAGGTTGGAATACTGCCCGCCGGGGATTTCGTGCTCGTAGACTTCCGCGGTACCGGAGCGCAGTTCGGTCTCAAACGGATAGTAGTACCGGCGCACGGCTTCCCAGTAGGCGGAGAATTCGTTCAGAGAGTGCAGGTTGATCGGGTGTTCCCGCTCATGCCCCTTCATGGCTGCAGCCACGGCATTAAAGTTGGGCTGAGAGGTCAGGCCAGACATCGAACTGATGGCGACATCTATCACGTCCACGCCAGCTTCTACCGCAGTCATGTAGGTACTGGCCTGAATGGAGGCGGTGTCGTGCGTATGCAGGTGGATTGGGGTGTGGACGGTGTCCTTCAGCGCACTGATCAGTTCTTCAGCAGCCAGTGGCTTCAGCAAGCCTGCCATGTCCTTAATGGCGATAATGTGAGCGCCCTGATCCTCCAGCTGTTTGGCCAGGTCAAGGTAATACTGTAGGGTGTACTTGGTCCGGGTGGGGTCGGTGATATCGCCGGTATAGCAAAGGCAGGCCTCCGCGATGCTGTCGGTGCGTTCCCTTACGGTTTTGATACTGACCTTCATCGCTTCCACCCAGTTGAGGGAGTCGAAGATCCGGAAAATGTCAATGCCTGCCTCAGCAGCCTCCTCTATGAACTTGATGATGAGGTTGTCCGGATAGGCAGTATAACCTACCGCGTTAGAGCCCCGCAGCAGCATTTGGAAGCAGATATTTGGAATCGCTTCCCGCAGGAACTGCAGGCGCTTCCAGGGGCATTCCTTGAGGAAGCGCATGGAAACATCGAAAGTGGCGCCGCCCCAGACTTCCATAGAAAAGACATCATCGCTGTGGCGCAGGGCGAAGCTGCGGGCGACCTTTTCCATGTCGTAAGTACGCATGCGGGTGGCCAGCAGAGATTGGTGGGCATCCCGGAATGTGGTATCCGTATACTGAACGGCTTTTTGTTCCTTGAGCCACTGCGCGAAGCCTTCCGCACCGAGCTGTTGCAGTTTCTGCCGGGTACCATCGGGTACCGGGGCTTTAGGGTCATAAGCGGGCACTACCGGGTCGATAAAAATTTTGCTTTCGTCCTTGTATTTCACATCCGGATTGTCATTGACGATGACTTCTGCCAGGTAGCGGAGGAGCTTGGTGCCACGGTCCCGCCAGTTGGGCATCGCCATGAGCTCGGGGTGGTCTTGTATGAAGTTGACGGTGGCAAGCCCCTGCTGAAATGTTTGGTCCCGAAGCAGGTTGAGCAGGAAACCAATATTGGTACTCACGCCCCGTACCCGGAACTCCCGCAGCGCCCGGTGAAGACGCTGAGAAGCCCCTTTCATCGTCCGGCCCCAGGCAGTCACCTTCACCAGCATGGAGTCAAAGTAAGGCGAAATTTTTGCGCCGGGGAAAGCAGAGCCGGCATCCAGGCGTATGCCCATGCCAGACGCGGAGCGGTAAGCAATCAGGGTACCGTAATCGGGCTTGAAGTTGTTGGCCGGGTCTTCGGTGGTCACCCGGCACTGAATAGCGTAACCACTGCACTCCACATCTTCCTGATTGCGGATGTAGATAGACCGGTGGCTCAGCTCATAGCCCGCCGCAATGAGGATTTGGGAGCGGACAATATCGACGCCCGTTACCTCCTCCGTGATGGTGTGCTCTACCTGTATTCTGGGGTTGACCTCTATAAAGTATACGTTTTCGTCTTTATCGACCAGGAATTCCACCGTGCCTGCATTACTGTAGTTGACCGCTTTGCCCAACCGGATAGCGTAGTCGTATAGCTTTTGCTTGGTGACTTCATTGATAGAAGGGCAGGGGGCGATCTCCACTACCTTCTGAAAGCGGCGCTGTACAGAGCAGTCTCTTTCGAATAGGTGGACCAGGTTGCCATGTTTGTCACCCAGCAGCTGTACTTCGATGTGCTTAGGCTGATCAATGAACTTTTCTATGAATACTGTATCATCGCCAAAGGCATTGCCTGCTTCCCGCCGGGCCTCCTGAAAGGCATTGGCGAGGTCTTCTTCCTTGCGTACCACGCGCATGCCCCGGCCACCGCCCCCGGATGCTGCCTTTAGCATTACCGGGAACCCGATTCTTTTAGCCTCCTTCAGTGCGATTTCGGCACTGTTCAGCGGCTCCTGACTGTCTTCGATAAGAGGGACATTCTGCTGCCGGGCCAGCTTTTTGGCAGCCACTTTGTCGCCCAGTTGCTCCATGCTTTCCGGCGATGGCCCCACAAATTCGATGCCTTCTTCGCGGCAGCGCCGGGCGAAGGTGACATTCTCAGAGAGGAAACCATAACCAGGGTGGATGGCATCAACTTCATTCAGCTTAGCTACCCGGATTATTTCTTCAATATTCAGATAAGGTTTGAGCGGATCATTATCTTCGCCCACCTGATAAGCCTCATCTGCCTTATATCTGTGCAACGAATAGCGGTCTTCGTACGTATAAATGGCAACGGTCCGTAAATTGAGCTCGGATGCGGCGCGCAAGACGCGGATAGCAATCTCTCCGCGGTTGGCTACCATGAGCTTTTTAAATCGCTTGCGTTCTGGAATCATTGTTTTCGCTGTTGATTGAAAGTGAGGGTAGGGCCGCCCGGAAGATAGTAATTGCCGGTAGGACGGCAAAATTTAGTTTTCAGATTGCGGAGTGGAAATCCGAAGCCTGAGGGGGGAGAAAAAGCAATTGCCTTGTAACTTTGCAGGTAATCCGTCAAACTAAACAAATATGAACCACCAACACATTCACGTCCTGCTTTTATGTTTTTCCTTTACCGTAGCCTGGTCGCAAAACCTTTCTGTTACCCTGATTGACAGCGGCATTTACCAACGGGGCTGTACGATCGGGCAGCAACCCTGTACATCGTCAGATCTACCTGCTCATTCAGTGACTTTAGGCGCATTTGCGATAGGTACGCATGAGGTGACACAGGCGGAATACCTGGCGGTTATTGGCAATAATCCTTCCTTGAATATTGGCTGCAGCGATTGCCCGGTAGAGCGGGTGAGCTGGTATGCGGCTATCGTGTTTTGTAATGTCCTAAGCCAGCAGCAGGGGGTGGCGCCGGCCTACTACAGCGACCCTGAGCTGTCAGAGCCCTTTTTCAGTACAGCAGGTACTGTATACTGGGATACCGAGTCAGATGGCTATCGCCTGCCTACCGAAGCCGAGTGGGAGTACGCTGCCCGGAGTGGGAATATAGATAATGATTTTCGTTATGCCGGAAGTGATAACTGGACGGAGGTTGCGGTGGCGGGGGCTGCCACACAGCCGTCAGCCACCAAAGCACCAAATGGACTTGGTTTGTACGATATGAGTGGGAATGTGGCCGAATGGGTCTGGGATCTGTATGGCGATTATCCCAACTTTCCACTTTGCGACCCGCGCGGAGTAGCAACCGGTACGGACCGGATTGTCCGGGGAGGGCATTTTCAGCAATCTGCCGGTGTATCAGTGAGCAGCCGGGCATTTGCAGAACCCGGCGATCAAAGCAGTACCATTGGGTTTAGAGTGGCCCGCACTACCGGCCGGATGGTCACGGTGCCCGGTGGGGCCTTCACCATGGGCTGTACTGCTGAACAGGAACCGGACTGCCAAAACGATGAATATCCGCCCCACACGGTTAGCGTAGACGACTTCCTGCTCTCCCGCTATGAGGTCACGCAGGCCGAATGGGCGGCTCTGATACCAGAATATACGCCTTTATACAACAGAGGGGCAGGCCCTGACTATCCCACTTACCGTGTGAGCTGGTATGATGCGGCCACCTACTGCAACCGGCTGAGCCTCACGGAAGGGCGGACACCGGCTTATTACTTTGATGCGGCATTCACAGAAGTGTTTGATTCTCTGGTAGGGGACCAGCTGGCCTATGTGGACATTTACTGGGATACGGAGGCTGATGGATATCGCTTCCCCACCGAAGCAGAGTGGGAATATGCCGCCAGGGGCGGAGCAGCAGGGCTGGTCACGGTTTATGCCGGCAGCAATGACCTTGATGCCGTGGCCTGGCACAGCGGCAATAGTAATGTTAACAGCCAACCCGTAGGTACCCGCGCACCTAATGAGTTGGGGTTGTATGATATGACAGGCAATATTTATGAATGGTGCTGGGACTGGTATGATTCTGATTACTATGATGTCAGCCCGGTTGATAATCCGCTGGGGCCAGCTGGTCTGACACTACGTACCATACGGGGCGGGTCCTGGAATACCACCGCAGATGGCTCCCGTGTAGCCAATCGTTTGAATTTTCTGCCCGGTGCACGCCGGACGACTTTTGCCTTTCGTGTAGCGCGTTCAAAATAACCAACTTCCTATGAAAACGATTTATGCACTTATTTTTAGCTTGTTTTTTACTGCTACGATTCATGCGCAATGCCTGGAGGAGCTCACCACACCGGTCTCGGCAGATTGGTCAGCGGCTCATTTTCTGTCTGCTGAGCAGGGTTGGCTGACAGGCGAATCGGGGCAGGTACTGCAAACCACGAACGGCGGTCAATCCTGGGCCCTGGCTGATCTCCGTACCCATGTAAACCTTCGGGGGCTTACCTTCCTGGGGCAGGCTATGGGCTGGGTTGTAGGCGAGAGTGGTGTCATCCGAAGAACTACCGATGGAGGCTTGTCCTGGCAGCAGCAGTTCAGCCCTGTCGGTGCGGACCTGAACAGCGTCGATTTTGCCTTCAGTAATTTAGGGCTTGTGGCAGGAGATTGCGGCACACTGCTTCGCACTATAAACGGCGGTACCGCCTGGACCTGGGTAGATGCCGGTACGCCTAACAACCTGAACGTTGTCAGATGGGTGAATGCGCAGACCGTTCTGGCTGCGGGTGAGGGTGGCGTCTTGCTTCGAAGCACTAATGGCGGTCAAACCTGGAACAGCTTAGGCGGTACAGGCACCGGAGACCACTACGCCCTGGAAATTCAGGGCAATGAAGTGTGGCTGTCTGGAGCAGGCGGTACTTACTACTCAGATAATGCAGGCCTTAGCTGGGAATGGCTGGACGGTCGGCGCTTCCAGGCGTTGGCGGCTGATGGCAGCGGTGCTGTTGTTGGAGCCGGGCAGGATGGGCTGGTGGCTGTTAGTACGGATGGTGGCCAATCCTGGGATAACCTTGAGCTGATCCCGGGCGTGGACTGGTCGGCGGTTGCGCTCACCGGCACCCGTTCGGGCTATCTTGCGGGTAGCGGAGGTACCGTAGTCGCGTTCCGGTGGATAAAGGCGGCTGCATCAGGTCCTGTCTCGGTGTGTGCCGGGGAGACTGTACAGCTTAATGCAGAAGCAATTCCTGGAAACCCAACGTATCTATGGGAAGGCCCAAACGGCATTATTGGCACAGGCTCGTCAGTCAGTCTGCTGCCTGCAAGCGCCGGCGACAACTGGTATGTATTAAGTGTGGAAGAAAATGGGTGTGTCGCTAAGGATTCTCTTTTGTTACAGGTTCTTCCTGCCCCTGAAGTCAATCTGGGCAGTGACGTTGCCCTGTGCGAAGGTGAAACTTTGCTGCTGGCCGGCCCGGATGATGTGGTGAGTTATGCATGGAGCGATGGGAGCGGGAATGTTGAGCTGGAGGTCGCTACTACAGGAATCTATAGCCTCACAGTGGTAAATGCGTTTGGCTGCACCGATTCAGATATGGTTGCGGTGGAAGTACAGGAAAATGGTACCCTATTGCTGGATACCCTGCTTTGTTCTGGTGAATTTCTGGAGGTCAACGGCAACTTTTACGATGAGTTCAACCCTGTTGGAACTGAGGTGCTCCCCGGCGCTGCCGTCAACGGTTGTGATTCCCTGATTTTGGTGCAAATTGAGTATTCTATCACGGAGCCCATTACATTAGATACTATGGTATGTGCTTCAGGTTTTCCATTTATGTACGAAAATATAGAAGTGGATGGCTCTGGAGATTATTTTACACAAATCCTCAATGCTGATGGTTGCCCTCAGATGATTTTTTTGAGCGTGCAGGCGCTTCAGAGCTATAATGTGTCATTTGAGGCTTCCTTTTGTGAAGGCGGATTTTATGTATGGAATGAACAAATACTGACCAATCCCGGCACCTACGTACGTGATTTTACCGCTACAGATGGCTGCGACAGCACCGTCACGCTCATTCTTACAGAAGCACCTGCTGCTGAAACCAACCTTGAGTTATCAGTATGCGAAGGGGAAACAGTCATGGTGGGCGACATGGATTTTGATGCTACAGGAACCTACGAAGTCGTGTTAAATGGAGCTGCCGGGTGTGATTCCATCGTAAATTTAGCGCTAACGGTTTTTCCAAATGATTTAGCTACAGAAACGGCGGAAATCTGCGATGGCGAGACCTACACCTGGGAGGGTATGATGCTAAGTGAGCCCGGGCAGTATCAGTTGGTTTACACCAATGCTCAGGGCTGTGACAGTATTCGGGTACTTGACTTGGGGGTTTTTCCTAACCCTGAACTATTTATCGTGGATACCCTGCCGGACAACGGTAGTGGGAATGGCGCGGCAGTACTGGACGTTCTTCAGGGGCAGCCACCATTCAGTGTAAGCTGGAGTAATGGAGGCGTGGGGCTGGTGCAGACCGGACTGTTGGCTGGCAACTATACGGTAACGGTGACGGATGGTAATGACTGTTCGGATACTCTTTCAGTGACGGTCCCGATGACGACGAGCCTGCGCGAGGTGGGCCTGCAAAAGGTGTCGGTATGGCCCAACCCTGGTACGGGGCAGCTTTGGGTTGAATTGCCCGGTGCCTGGGATGTCGGGGCCGTGCAGCTTGTCTTGTACAATGCTTTGGGGGCGCAAGTCAGGGCTTGGGAAGGGCAGGAAGTTCAGCAGGCTTTGGATCTGGGAGCACCCAATGGTGCCTATTTGCTGATGATTCAGTACCGGGAGTACCGGCAGATGCAAAAGGTTATTATTGCGGATTAGGAAATACATTGTAAAATTCAAAACCTTTCTTATCTTTGCACCCGCTAAAAGACAATGGTGTAAGCAGTTTTGGCTTCCAATACAGCATTCATCAGCATTTTGGCTGTAAAGTAACCTTCGGCAGAAGCGCCGGAGTTTTTTGATTATATTATTAATATGTCTGATCCAATGAAAAATTACGAAGTAACTTTCATCGTAGACCCGGTGCTGTCGAGGGAGGAAATCGAAGCGACAGCTCAGACATATGTCGATCACCTCAAAAATGAGGGTTGCCAGATCGTACATGTGGACGAAATGGGGTTGCGCCAATTGGCTTATCCAATTAACCGCCGAACCTCCGGGATTTACTACTGCATTGAATTCGAAGCGCCTAACGGCGAACTGATTGACGTGATGGAACTGGCGCTGCGCCGCGACGAGCGCATCATGCGTTTCCTCACTGCCGCACTCGACAAGTACGGTGTGAAGTACAATGCAGACAAGCGTGCCGGAAAGATCGGCAAAGTAAAGAAAAAAGCGAAGAAGAGCGACGACCGCAAGGACAGCCGCCGCGACAATCGCAAGAAGGACGAGAAGCGCAAGCCGGCTCCTAAGAAAGAGGAAGCTGCTGCTAAAAGCGAAGAAGAAGAATAGTCGTCCACCCCATTTGTTTAATTCTAAAGTTGAAAGATCATGGCATCCAGAGACGATATTAAGTTCCTCAGCAATCCTAAAATTGGTCAGAAGCGCGACAAGTACTGCCGCTTCCGTAAGTTTGGCATTAAGTACATCGACTACAAAGATGCAGACTTCCTGACTCAGTTCGTTAACGAGCAGGGCAAGATTTTGCCTCGCCGCATCACCGGCAACTCCCTGAAGTACCAGCGTAAAGTGGCTACTGCAGTGAAGCGTGCCCGTCACCTGGCACTGATGCCTTACGTGACTGACTTGCTGAAGTAATTTTTTGGCCCTCTAAATTTTTGAAAGATGGATATCATTCTGTTAAAAGATCTAGATAAGGTAGGCGATAAGCATGAGCTCGTGAGCGTAAAGCCGGGTTATGCACGCAACTACCTCATCCCTCAGGGACTGGCCCTTGTTGCTAATGACGCCAACCGCGCAAAACTCAATGAGATCAAGCGCAAAGAGGAAGAAGAATTGGCAGCTCGTAAGGCTGAGTTCGTCGAAATGGCGGATAACCTGAAGGGTAAAGTGCTGAAAATCGGCGCTAAAGCTGGCACAAGTGGTAAAATCTTCGGTAGCGTAACCAACGTACAGCTGGCTGCTGCTCTGAAGGACCAAATGGGTATCGAGGTGGACCGCCGCCGCGTTATCCTGCCGGAAGACGATATTAAAACCCTCGGCGCTTATGTCGCTGAGCTGAAACTTCACCCGGAAGTGGATATCAAAGTAAACTTCGAGGTTGTAGAAGAATAAGCTACGCCTCAGGTGCTTGGTTCGGTGCGCCGGGGCTATCCCCAGTTCACCAGCCGAAACAATCTACATTTAGAGCCATTTGTCTTACCTGGTAGGGCAAATGGCTTTTTGCTTTCTAGAAGCCCAGCTTCCCTCCGTGCACTTTCAGCCACTTCTCCTTCTCCTTGTAATCGGGCATCGCATCGGAGACCAGCTTCCAAAACCGAGGCGAGTGGTTCATCTCAATACGATGCGCCAACTCGTGGATGATGACATAGTCGATTACATCATCGGGTGCAAACAACAGGCGCGTAGACAGGTTGATATTACCCTTTGAGGAGCAGCTCCCCCAATTGCTGTGGTTGTACTTCAAGCGGACCTCCCCGATGTTCTGCTGGAAAAACCGGTCGTTTAAATCGTCGACCCGGCGGGTGATTTCCGGTAGAAAATCCTGCGCTACGATACGGCTCAGTAGATGCTGCAGGTGCTTGGTAAATTCCGGCCCCTGATCATGGTGGCTGAGCTTCAGGGCAATGGTGCCGTCCGGGAGCAACTTGCCCGAGTGGGTTTTCCGGTCTTCATAGGTGATCGCTAACCGGTACTGTTTTTTTCCAACCTCAAGGGTATCCCCATCCTGATACGCCCGGTGCCCGAAGTGACGGTTGATCCTATCACTTTTGGCTACTTGTTCGTGGAGCCAGTCTTTAAACCAGTTCAGGTGTCTTTCTTCTTCGCGGGCATGTAATCCGTGGGGCATACGCAAAAAGGCTGCCGTTTTGCCGATGCTTGCCCGGACGTTGTACCGGTACTCTTTGTAGATGCGCACAGGCACTGTTGTACCCCCGATGTCGAGCGTCAATTGCTGTAGAGTGGGCTTGGCTTTGTTGCGTTTCCGTCTCATGGGGGCTAAGTTACAGTTTTCTTTGGTTGCTGTTTATGGAGGTAGGGGCACAGATTGGACTGATTGCGCGGATTTGCACTGATTCCGGGAAGGTCCTCTAGCGGGGCGGGTCTCGTTGAGCAGATCAGTGAGATCAGTCAGATCAGCGTCATCAGTGTGCTATTATCGTGCGTGGCGGGTTGGAACACGGATTGGACGGATTTGCACAGATTCCGGGAAGGTCCTCCAGCGGGGCGGGACTCGTTGGGCAGATCAGTGAGATCAGTCAGATCAGCGTCATCAGTGTACTATTATCGTGCGTGGCGGGTTGGAACACGGATTGGACGGATTGCACGGATTTTCACAGATTCCGGGAGGGTCATCGCGAGGAGCAGCACATAATGACAAAGATTAAAGTAAATGAACGAAACCATCCTAAGGCTTCCCCAAAACACCTTCAATTACCAGCTTCAGACTATCCACCCCGGGCTTAGGGGCAGACATATCAATGACCTCACGAGACCGGCCCAACAAGGCATAGGACGGGATACTGGAAATAGAAAACAAACTGCCATAATCCGAATCCATGCCTCCCTCCACATAAACCGGGAAGATATTGGGGTAGGCCGCTTGTTTGGACAAGGCGCGCTTCCAGGCCTCAAAGGAACGGTCAAAGGAAACGGTAAGGATAAGGAAGTCCGGCTGATCCGCATAGTGCTCAGCCAAAGCATGCAAATAGGGCAGTTGCTGCATGCAGGGGCCACACCACGACGCCCAGGTATCGATGTAGATGACTTTGTCTCCAAAAGCACTCAGTTGGATTGCATTTCCATTGGTGTCTACGGCAGTAAAATCAGCAGCGTAGCGCAATTGGCGGGTGGTGTAGTAATGCTGCAACGCATCCGCGTAAAGCGCCCGGTGCGGATTGTACTTGCCCAGCTTGAAGTCCAGTAGTGCCACGGTGCTTACATCGACCACCGCACTGTAGGTTTCCCACCCTTTTTCCTGATTCAGGACCTGTGCGAGAAAGAGGGACTGCCAGTATTGCTGCTGCGTGCTGTCAGCCGATTGGGTGGCAATAAAGTCGAAAAAGGGCTGCAAACTGTTAGGTGCAGGCTGAGTTTTTGCCCATTGCAATAGTTGCTGGTCCGGTGCAGGCGTAACCTGACTGGCACCGGTAGGGGAGGAGCAGGACCAAAGCACAACCACAGATAGCAGGATAATGATAGTACGCATGGGTAAAGATTCACAAATTTGCAGCATAGCGTTAGTGAGAAAAGTCACACAACCCCACCCAACGCTTGAATGAAATTTACCTGTCTAACTTATAAACTATCAGAAATGACCCGATTTAACGCAATTATTCTAACCGTTTTTACCCTTCTGGCCTGGTCTTGCAACGATAGCCAGCAGCAGGAAGTGGAACTTAGTGCCCCTGCCCCCTGGGTTGGGTACTGGGATTTTCAAAACTACCCCGGCCCAAATGAACGGGCATACCTCCGTGTGCCTGACGACAATGGGTTTGAGGTGACGGAGAAAAATCAAATGCTGGAATTCCGGGAGGATGGTTTTGTGCGCGAGTTTTTCTGGAACCGTTGTGCAACCGAGCCGGTCATACCTACAGGCTGGAAGGACGGTACGTGGACGCAGTCCGGAAGTGATCCGGTTGTGCTGCAGCTGACCATCGAAGGGCAGCCCCGGGCTTACGAGATTCTTGCTCTGGACGATACCAGTTTGGTCGTCCGGTCAATACAGTAAATTCATACGAAGCAATCATAGCGGGGCGGGGGAGTAACACTTCCTGCGCCCCTTTTTTGTTTACCCAAACTTCCGCTCAAAGGACTGCATCACCTGCACCAGCGCCTGCACGCTTTCAATTTCCATTGCATTGTACATAGACGCCCGGAAGCCTCCCACAGAGCGGTGCCCTTTCACACCAGAGCAGTTGGCCGCCTTGCAAAGCTGCATAAACTCATCGTTCAGATGTTCTTTGCCCTCGGCAAGGACGAAGGTGGCATTCATAGTGGAGCGGTCGGCAGGGTCCGTGACGGTACCTTTGAACATCGGGTTGCGGTCAATTTCCCGGTAGATGAGCTCGGCTTTGGCTGCATTCTTTTGCTGCATGGCAGGGATGCCGCCATTGGCTTTGATCCACCGCAGGGTCAGCATGCTTACATAAATAGGGAAGACCGGTGGGGTATTGAAAGCAGAGCCCTTTTTGACATGCGTGCGGTAGTCCAGCATGGTGGGAATGTGGCGTTTTACCTTGCCCAGTGCTTCTTTCCGCACAATAACAAGCGTAGCACCCGCCGGGCCCATATTCTTCTGCGCGCCCGCATAGATCAGGTCAAAACGGCTGACATCCACTGGTTGGCTGAAAATATCAGAGGACATATCGCCGACCATCGGCACAGAGGTCTCCGGCAGGGTTTTAAACTGCGTGCCGTAGATGGTATTGTTGGTGGTGATGTGGACGTAGGCGAGGTCCTCCGGAATCGCAAAACCCTTCGGAATGTAAGTGAAGTTATCAGGTTTGGAAGAGGCCAGGGTTTCAACAGCGCCAAAAGCCTGAGCTTCCTTAATCGCTTTGGTGGACCAGCTGCCGGTGTCAATGTAGCCCGCTTTCGCATCCTGATCCAGCAGGTTCATAGCGGTCATGAAAAACTGCGAACTTGCGCCGCCCTGCAAAAACAGGATCGCATAATCATCAGGAACGTTGAGCAAATCCTTGATCAGGACATTCGCCTCTTCCATCACGGCCGTGAATTCGGGAGATCGGTGAGAAATTTCCAGAATGGATAATCCCATGCCATTAAAGTCACGTACCGCTTCTGCGGCTTGTTCAAAAACCGGAAGCGGTAGGATGGCAGGGCCGGAACTGAAGTTATGTTTTTTCATGATCTGTTTTTCTTTCGGCAAATGTAGGTATTCAACGAAAACCTTGTACTTCATGTTGAGCGGATTTTTCCGGGGCTGCTCACCTTTTCGTCCAACCAAAACCCATTTTAGAAGAAAAAAGAAGTCCAGTTGCAGCTTTTAGCTGAATTTAAGCTCTGTTAGTATGTAGCAATAGGGGGCAGCAGCCTGTTATTGCATCATAAAATAGCGATCCATTTTTTACAAAACCGGGCAATTCCTGCCCAACTGAAACCACAACGATATGAAAAACCTGTTAGCCCTTTGTTTTCTAATAGTATCCGGCTTTGCGATCACAGCCTGTGCGCAGACCAATGGAAAAATGAGTAGTTCCAGTGCTGAATTGCGCGATTTTGACGGAATAGCACTGGGCATTTCGGCCGATGTTTATGTGTCGCAGGGAGAATATAATGTTGAAGTCACAGGACCTGAAAAAAGTGTTGATCAGGTTGAGCTCAATGCTAATGGTGGTACTCTTGGCATAGGCACCAAACGCGGTACCCGCAACTGGAACAGCCGGGGCGTAAAGGTATACGTCACCATGCCTAACCTGTCCTCTATTGCCATCGGTGGGTCCGGTGATGTAAAAGTGAAGGACAACTTTAATGACATGAAAAACCTGGAAATTTCCATCGGTGGCTCAGGTAATGTGGAAATTGCAGGTAAAGCCAGTCGTGTCGAAGTGAGCGTTGCCGGCAGTGGTGATGTAGATGCATCAGGTGTGGATGCAAACCGTGCTGAAATCAGCATCGCTGGTAGTGGTAATGTCAAAGTGGGCGAGGTAGATAAGCTGGAGGTTAGTATTGCCGGCAGTGGCGACGTTTATTACAAAGGCAACCCATCTGTGGAGAAAAGTGTAGTAGGCAGCGGCGATGTCCGCAAGCTGTAGCTTTAAAGGTATCGGAAAGAGCTTGAGGGGGTAGATCTGTAGCAACGGATTTGCCCCTCTTGCTTACTGGTAGATCGGAGTTTAAATTATTTACCAAAAAGATCGCATGCAAAAGATTGTCTATTATGTCGCCTCTTCCCTGGATGGATTTATCGCAGGACCGGAAGATGATATCAGCGCCTTTGCCTTACAGGGGGCAGGTGTGGAGCAGTATCAAACAGACCTCCTGAAGTTTCGAACGGTCATTATGGGGCGCAGGACTTATGAGTTTGGGTTTCAGTACGGGCTTCAACCGGGCCAGCCCGCTTATCCGCACATGGAACACTATATTTTTTCTGATACCCTGAAGATTGAAAATCTCGCAGAAAATGTTCACTTGGAACCCAGGTCAATTGATCGGGTGAAAGCCATCAGAGATAAGGCGGGAACAGATATTTACTTATGCGGAGGAGGTGTATTTGCCGGCTGGCTATTGGAAAATGGCTTGATTGATCAGTTAAAGCTAAAGTTGAACCCTGTTGTCTTAGGAGGCGGGGTGCCGCTTTTTGGAGATTCCAGAGCCTCGGTAAAATGGGGCCTTCGAGAACAGAAAGTATTCAGTGATGGGCTCCAGATTTTAACTTATAACCGGATTAAGTAAACTGGACCAAACAACAGGGGCAATACTTTTGGATTGAATACAGCAGTCCCGTTTCTTTGGAAGATTCCCTTAGGCCTTTATAATTTACCCCAAATCCGTACCTTAGGCAGTCCAGCAATACTTCATCCTTATGCTCGACCGCTTTCCGCACTACCCGCAGCACGATGCCATGGACTGTGGGCCTGCCTGCCTGCGCATGATCGCCCGGCATTACGGGCAGCATTATACGCTTGCAGAACTGCGTGCCCGGGCATATGTGGACCGCGAGGGCGTCTCAATGGCGGGCCTGGTGGAAGCCGCCGAGTCCATTGGAATGCGGTCATTACCGGTAAAATTACCGCTGGAAAGCACAGCGGAACGCCTGGGCATTGATCAGGCCCCATTGCCCCTGATTGCACATTGGGAGCAACGGCATTTCGTGGTCGTCTACAAACTATCTAAACAGCACGTTTGGATTGCCGACCCGGCAGCTGGGAAACGAAAAATCACACGCTCGGCGTTTAACCGCCACTGGGCCAGCGATGGGGACGAGGGGCTGGCTTTGCTCCTGGAGCCACAGCCTGCTTTTTACGAAGAGGAAGGCATGCCCTCCGCGCAATCCGCGCCCCTGAATTATCTCCTGCAGTACCTGCGCCCTTATCGGCCTTACTTCGTACAGCTGGTCTTTGGGCTTATCCTGGGTAGCATTTTTCAACTGCTTTTTCCCTTTTTGACCCAGGCAATTGTTGATATTGGTATCCGCAATGCTGATCTCTCGTTCATCAACCTGATTTTGATTGGTCAGTTGCTGCTTTTTGCCGGCAGGCTGACCGTGAGCATCATCCAAAACAGGATACTGCTCCACCTTGGTACCCGCATTAATGTCTCCCTAATTGCTGATTTCCTGCAGCAGCTCATGCGCCTGCCCATTGCCTACTTTGATACCAAAATGACCGGCGACCTGTTGCAGCGCATTGGCGATCACCGGCGCATTGAACAATTCCTGACCACCTCAGCCCTGAGCTTTTTATTTTCGGCTTTCAGCCTGCTTATTTTTGGCGGGGTCCTTTTGGTTTACAATGTATCGATCTTCCTGATTTTTTTGATCGGTAGTCTGCTCTACCTGGGGTGGATCCTCATTTATTTGAAAAAGCGGCAGGCTATTGACCACGCCCGCTTCCGGCAGCTATCGGATAATCAGAGTGCGCTCATTGAGCTGATTCAGGGGATGCCTGAGATCAAGCTGCAGAACAGCGGCTCCAAGCGGCGCTGGCAGTGGATGAACATCCAAACCCGCCTTTTCCGGGCTAATCTGAGGTCGCTGGATGTGGAGCAAACGCAGGATGCCGGTGCTACAGGCATATCCCAAATCAAAGATATTCTCATTACGATTCTGGCTGCAAAACTGGTTATCGAAGGACAAATGACACTGGGTATGCTGCTCGCCATCCAATTTATTCTTGGGCAGGTGAATTTGCCCCTGAGCCGGCTGGCGGACTTTCTGAGGCGCTGGCAGGATGCCCGTTTGAGCCTGGACCGCCTGTTGGAAGTACAATCGGAAACGCCCGAGGAAACCCTTTCAGATGGAGCGCCGGTTTGGGATGGTCTGCCGGAGCGCCGGGATATTCAAATCCGGGGCCTGAGTTTTCGGTACAATCCGCTTGCCGAATGGGTGCTCGAAGACATCAACCTGGATATTCCGGAGGGCAAAGTCACGGCTATCGTTGGGGTGAGCGGAAGTGGGAAAACGACATTGGTCAAATTATTGCTGGGCTTCTACGAGCCGGAGGAGGGGCAAATCCGTGTCGGCGGTCAGCCGCTGAGCGGATTGCGCAAATCCCGGTGGCGGTCAGCCTGCGGGGCCGTGCTTCAGGATGGGTTTATCTTTTCGGATACCATCGCCAATAATATTGCGGAAAGCAGCCCCACCGTAGACCCGGAACGCCTTCTGAAAGCGGTGGAACTGGCCAATCTGAAGCCCTTTATTGATGGCCTGCCGCTACGGTACAATACCAGGATTGGTGCTATGGGCAACGGCATCAGTCAGGGGCAGCGGCAGCGGCTGCTCATCGCCCGCGCTATCTACAAAACTCCTGATTTTCTGTTCTTTGATGAGGCCACCAACGCCCTTGATGCTAATAATGAACGCGAAATCGTTAATAACCTGCACCGCTTTTTCGAGGGCCGGACCGTTGTAGTGGTAGCCCACCGCCTGAGTACAGTAAGCCAGGCTGACCAAATTGTGGTACTGGACCAGGGAAAAATTGCAGAACAGGGCACACATGGGGAATTAGTCGCCCGCAAAGGCGCCTACTACCAATTGGTTAAGAATCAACTAGAACTCGGACAATAATGCCAGGGACCTCACCTTCAAACCACGCACAACCGGATGCCAATGGCGGGCGGGCAGCCGTTCAGGAAATGCTGGGCGCACCTCCGGGCTGGGCTTTGCGTTGGGGGATTTCGGCGGTATTTGCAGCGGTGGTCTTATTGCTGATTGGGGCATGGCTGATTCGCTACCCGGATACCGTAACAGCCGAGGTCGTACTGACCACGCCACAGCCTGCCATTCGTATCGTGGCGCCCCGTGGCGGGAAATTACAGCGGCTGATGGTGAAAGACGGTGAAATAGTTCAGCCCGGTCAAACGCTGGCTGTACTGGAGAATCCCGCAGTATTGGAGGAGGTTCAAACCCTGCAGCAATGGCTGGAAAAGGATACCCTCAAAAGCTCTATCCCCGATCTCCGTCTTGGTACATTGCAAGCTCCGGCGGCACAGCTTCAGCGCAACCGGGAGGCCTATCAGTTTTTCCTTCGCCGGTCAGACTGGGCGAAACGGATTCGCTCTCTGCGGAATCAGCAGGAGCAGCTGGTGGCGCTTTCGGTTGCACAGGCCCAAAAGCTGGAAGTCCTGCAGGCAGAACGGGACCTGGCGCAGGCCAACTTCAAACGCAATGAAGCCCTCGCTGCTTCCGGGAATGTCAGTCAGCTCGATAAGGAACAAGCGCAGTTGGCGGTGCTCCGGCTGGAGCGGGAAATACGCGAAGTGGAAGCCGAGCGCCTGCGCAATGCCCTGGAGGCAGAACGGAACAACGCCCTGCTCATCACCCTTCAACAGGAGCAACAAAACAGCGCGCAGGATCTGAAACTGGCCTATGAAGAAAGCAAGGCCAATCTGAAAGCCGCAGTGGAAACCTGGCAGCAAAACAACCTGGTTCGGGCCGAAATAGCAGGCCGGATCGCCTTTCATCAGCCGCTAACCACAGGGCAGTATTTGGAAGAGGGGCAATTGGTGATGACCGTGCTTCCGGTGTCAGGAGCGCGCGATTTGCCCCTGGCTCGCGGTTATTTACCCGCTCAGAATGCCGGGCGCGTGGATACAGGGATGCAGGCTCGCTTATTTCTGGATGCTTATCCGGAGCAGCAGTATGGTGCGATCAGGGCTGAAGTCCGCCACATAGCGCCCATCCCGGAGCAGCAGGCTTACTATATTGAGCTCGCGCTTACAGCAGGCCTGCAAACGACCTACGGGCAGGAGGTGCCCTTTTCACAGGAACTCTCGGCCCGTGCCAACATCATTACCGAAGACCGGCGGCTGCTGTTCCGCCTTTTTGATCAGTTGAGGAGTTTGTGGGAAAATTATTGATTAACTAATCCTGCTCCAGCCCCTTAGCTTCTTCCCATGCTTATCCAGGTACCAAACGATAGGGTGGTGCTCCGGGCGCTCAAACCTGGGGTCATCATCCAGGATGCGGGCGGCGACCTCCCGGGCTGTTTGCAGAATGCGCCCATCTTTAGCCAGGTCGGCAATGCGGAAGTTGAGAATGCCGCTCTGCTGCGTGCCCTCGATATTGCCCGGGCCCCGGAGGCGGAGGTCTGCTTCGGCGATATCAAAGCCGTTGTTGGTGCGGACCATGGTTTGAATGCGCTCTTTGCTCTCCTTGCTGAGCTTAAAACTCGACATCAGAATACAGAAAGACTGCTCGGCGCCACGCCCTACGCGCCCCCTCAGCTGATGGAGCTGTGACAGCCCGAAACGCTCCGTATTTTCGATCACCATAACGGATGCATTCGGCACATTTACACCCACTTCAATCACGGTGGTGGCCACCATGATCTGGGTTTTGCCTTCCACAAAGCGCTGCATTTCAAAGTCCTTATCTGCGGGCTTCATACGGCCGTGCACCACGCTGATTTGGTAGTTGGGTGGAGGGAATTCCCGCCTCAGGGCTTCGTACCCGTCCTGCAGGTTTTGCAGGTCCAGGGTTTCAGATTCCTCAATGAGAGGATAGACTACATAGACCTGCCTGCCCTTCGCAATCTCCTCCTTCATAAAGCCAAGCACCCGCAACCGGTTGTTTTCGGTTTTGTGCAGGGTTTGAATGGCTTTGCGCCCGGGTGGTAGCTCATCAATAACGGATACGTCGAGGTCGCCGTAAAGGGTCATCGCGAGGGTACGCGGGATGGGCGTCGCCGTCATCACAAGGACATGGGGAGGGTAGGGGCTGCTCTTTTTCCAGAGTTTCGCCCGCTGCGCCACGCCAAAGCGGTGTTGTTCATCGGTGATAGCCAGCCCCAGGTTTTGGAAGACGACAGGGGGCTCGAGCAGGGCATGCGTGCCGATTAGGATGTGGATCTCTCCGTTTTTTAGGGCTTCGAGCAGGACCTTGCGTTTTTTCCCCTTTACGCTGCCAGATAAAAAGCCGACCTGCAGGTCCATCCCTTCAAGGTATTCGCTGATGGAATTGTAGTGCTGCTGGGCCAGGATTTCAGTAGGTGCCATCAGGCAGGCCTGGAAGCCATTGTCAATAGCCAGTAGCATGGTCATGAGACCCACGATGGTTTTGCCACTGCCCACATCGCCCTGCAGCAGCCGGTTCATTTGGATGCCTTTGCCCAGGTCTCGGCGGATTTCCTTCAGGACCCGCTTTTGGGCGCCGGTCAGTTCGAAGGGTAATTTGTGGTTGAAAAAGTGCATGAAGTGCTCACCCACCTGTTCGAAATTGAACCCCCTGATCGCGTCCCGTCGCCGTCGGATTTGCAGGAGGCGAAGTTGCAGGAAGAAGAGTTCTTCAAACTTCAGGCGGTTGCGGGCCTGCTGCAGTTGTTCCTCGGACTTTGGAAAGTGGATGGTACGCATGGTATCGTAGCGGGAAGGGAAGCGGAACTTTTTGACGATGTAGGGCGGCAGGTTTTCCGGGAGGTCTTCAGGTTGAAGCTTATCCAGGAGGGCCGCCATCATCCGGCGTCGGTTGCGGGCATCTACCCCCTTGGTGTTTAGCTTTTCGGTACTGGGGTATACCGGAGCGAAGCTCGCCGCTTTTTTGATCTTTTCGGGATTGGCAATTTCCATTTCCGGGTGAGGGATGCTCAGCTGGTCCCGGAATGCATTGACCCGGCCATAGATGACATACTCTTTTCCAACCTCCAGCTGCTTTTCCAAATAGCTGACACCAGAGAACCATACCAGGTCGATAGCGCCCGTTTCATCCCGGAAGCGGCCGGTCAGGCGTTTTTTCCTGCCCTCCCCAACGGGTACAAGTCGGCGCAGTACACCGCGGAGCTGCACTTCCCCGCTTTCCTGGTGCAAGGTGTTGATTTTGTGGAACTGGGTTTTATCGATATAGCGGTGCGGGTACTGTTGCAGCAGGTCCCCACAGGTGAAGATGCCCAGCTCTTTGTTGAGTAGCTCTGCGCGCTTTGGGCCCACGCCCTTTAGGTAGGATATGTCAGAATCGAGGGTATTCATGTGGCGCCATCAAAAATAGCAACTTTTTAGTAGTTTTTGCAACCGCTAATGGAACTCTGAAGTGGCAGTTTTGTTGTAAAACTCGCAGAATGCTAATGGTTCCCGGGCTGATAGAGTTGACAAGGTGCTCCAATAATTCTATCTTTGCGGCCCGCTAAAAGCGGTGAAAAACCAGGCAGTGAATTTTCCTGCGGCACAACAAGAGAAGATTAAACGACATATGGCGACGAAGCGCAATTTACAGGTAGCAGAATTAATCAAGCGGCATTTCAGTGAGGTACTACAGAATGAAGGTGGCTATGTTTATGGCACCGAACCGTTGGTGACGGTCACAAAGGTTATGGTGAGCCCGGATTTCAGCCAGGCAAAAATCTACCTGAGCGTTTATAATACGGAGGATAAACAATCGGTGATCCTTAAAATGGAGCACGAAATTACCCGGCTCAAGCAAGCGCTCGCCTACCGTATTCGCAAGCACATGCGCCGTGTGCCTGACGTTGCCTTTTACCTGGATGACACACTGGACGAGATGTACCGGCTCAATCAGCTTTTTAACCGGCTCCACCAGGAAGGTCACATGGGGGATGAGGAAGAACAGCAGGAAGGCTAACATATAATCTGCAGAGCAGGCGGTTATTTGATCATTTTCATGAAAGTGCCGACAAACCAGTTAGAGTCAGCTTTAACCAGAGAGTCTAAGGTGGAATCGGCTTTGCTGGAGAAAAGTTTGATTTCCCTGATCACTTCCGCAAACTCTCTGGATTCCTGATCAACCTCATCAACGCTGGATATTTCATCAAGTACTCTGAGCATGGGCTCAAGTTCCCGTTTTTTACGTTGGGTAATGATGCACTTGACCACTTCCCACATGTCTTTTTCGGCCACGAAGTACTCCCTGCGTTCACCCGTCTTCAACTCTTTATAAGCCAGCCCCCAGTCAATCAGGGCCCGAATGTTCATATTTGCGTTGCCCCGGGAAATTTTTAATTCATCCATTATTTCCTCGGCGCTCATCGCTTCCGGAGAAATCAGCAGCAGAGCATGGATCTGTGCCATGGTGCGGTTGATTCCCCAGCTGGAGCCTAGCGCCCCCCAGGATTGGATGAATTTGTCTTTTCCTTCTTCCAGTGTCATGAAAACCTGATTTCGTTGGGTGCAAATTAAGATTGAAGGGCCCCAGCCAAAAATCTGGGACCGCTTATTCGGGTAGATAAATGAAAATAGCGGCAATTTGTTGTCAAACCGGAGGTTATTTTCCTTCGGCACCCTTGTAAAAAGGTGGGCGTACAACTTTGGCAGCCAGGTTTTTCCGGCCAGCTTGTACGTAAATAGTCGTGCCCGGAGCCTTGTAAGCCTCCTTTACATAACCCATGCCGATGGGATAACCGAGTGACGGAGACAGCGTCCCTGAGGTGACCTGCCCAATGGTTGTTCCCTCTTCATCTACAATAGGATAACCGTTACGGGGCACACGGCGTTCATCAGGGAGCTCGAAGCCCACCAGGCGGCGGCTTACGCCTTCTTCCCGCTGCTTAATGAAGGTGTCGCGGCTGATAAACTCACCTTTCTTCGTTTTGGTAATCCAACCAAGCCCTGCTTCAATTGGGGAAGTGGTATCGTCAATATCATTTCCGTAGAGGCAGTACCCCATTTCCAGCCGCAGGGTATCCCTCGCGCCCAGCCCGATGGGTTTGATGCCAAAGCTTTCACCGGCTTCCATAACGGCGTTCCAAAGTTCGGCTGCTTTATCAGCACTGACGTAAAGTTCCAGCCCGCCGGCACCTGTATAGCCGGTTGCTGAGATCAGTACGTTGTCGATGCCCGCAAAAGTCCCTTTGGAGAAGGTGTAGAACTTCAGCCCGCCAAGGTCCGTACCGGTAAGGGGCTGCATGGCTTCAATGGCTTTTGGGCCCTGCACGGCGAGCAAAGCGGTTTGATCGGAAATATTAATGAGCTGGGTGTCAAAGGTGTTGGCCTGAGTAATCCACGCCCAGTCTTTTTCGATATTGGAAGCGTTGACAACCATCATAAAGGCCTGTTCGCCATCAGAGCACATTTCTTCGGTCAGGCGGTAGACGATACAGTCGTCCACGATACCACCTGCATTATTAGGCATGCAGGTGTACTGTGCATCACCTATGGCGAGCTTGGAAGCATCGTTGGAAGTTACTTTTTGAATAAGGTCAAGGGCTTCTTTGCCCCGGATGATGAATTCACCCATATGCGAGACATCAAATACGCCAACGCTGTTGCGTACCTGATGGTGCTCCTCCTTGAGGCCGCTGTAGGAAATAGGCATGTTGTAGCCTGCAAAAGGCGTCATTTTAGCCCCAAGGGCTTCATGAATGGCGGTTAGTGGTGTGGTCTTCATGGTTAAGGTTGCTTAGAGTTCGATGTTTTTGATATAGTCACCGACCTGCGTTTGGTGAACCACCTCCAGCCCGTCTGTGACGCGCGCAAATATAGTATATTCTCCGTCCAGGTGGGGTGTGGGGCTATGGGTGATAAAAAACTGTGTGCATTCTGTATGGTTGCCCGCCGAAGCCATGCCTACATAGCCCGCTTCGTCATAATAAAGGGGAGGAAGCTCAGAACGGATGGTATAATCCAGGCTGCCATAACCATCGCCCCGGGGGCAGCCCCCCTGTATGACGAAATTAGGAACAACCCGGTGAATGGTCTTGTCCTGATAAAAACCCTGCCGGACCAGTGCAATGAAGTTGGCTACGGTACCAGGGGCAAACTCGGGCATCATTTCCAGTGTAATAGCACCACGGTTGGTGTTGATGGTGACCAGCCGGTCTTCCGACAAGTCATCCAACATAGCCCAGTCGATTGGATGGTTGTAGGCCGGGGTTTTGGGTTCGGGGGCCTGTTCCCCTTTGACGTAGGCAATAGTTTGCTGCAGCTGATTGTAGGTCTCGATTTCTTTCGGGAGCTCCAGTTTTTTGAGCGCTTCTTCCAGAATAGTTGTATTGGACATCAGTGCATCAAACTTGAGGTTTTCATTGCGCAGTGCCTCAGCAGCTACGGCAATCATGCCAGGGTCACCGGTCTGCATGGCTTCCAGGTACATGCCCAGCAATTCACGGCGTACACTCCGGTAGCCTGCTCCAAAGAAAGCTCTGAAGTCTGGCCGTCCGCTGATCATATTGAGTGCTTCCATCGTTGCTGTCCGGATAACCGGGGAGCTGGAGGGCGCGCCTTCCCGGTAAATGTATTTGTAGTTCCAGCCGAATTCGGCCAGGGCTTTTAGCAAGGCAGACTTTTCATAAACCGAAGTGCTATTGCCAAGCCAACGCCGCAATTCAGCGTTAATGCCATCTCTGGAATTGACGGAATAGGCGGGCAAGTGCCGGTTAGCGGCCTGGTAAAGCGGGATTTGTACCTGCCAGGGCAGAGAGTCTTTGGCCCACTGCCAATATTGGGTAGCTTCATCCGAAATGCCATGCTCGATAAAGAACTGTGCGGCTCTGCGGGCTTCACTGGCATTAGAGCTCTTGAGTGCTTCCCGTACGGTGGTTTTGACGCTATCGTAGGGAAAATTGGCCAATGCCCTGAGCAGGTTGCTCCGCACCCGGTAGTCGTTTTCCTGTTTGTATTGCTGAAGCAGGGCAGGCATAGCCTGATCGGCTTTGGTTTTGCCCAGTGCCACAACCAGCGCCATGCGAATACGGGGATCAGTTGCCGTTGCCAATGCATTTTTTAGCAAGGGCACCGCCGTGGTATCAAGCTTTAGCCCGGTAGCCCGGTAGAGGTAATTTGCTGCGATAAGGCGCACACTCCCAGGGTATTTGCTATCCGTTGCCAGGTTGATCATGCGCGTGGTGCCTGCTTCGTTAGTGATGTTCCGCAGGGCATAGCGATAGATGCCCAGGGCCTGTCCTTCCAGCAGTGCGGTATCTGTAGGTTCATAAGTTGAGACAGTCGCAAGGTCTGCCAAAGTAGGTTCGGTTCCGATTTTGCCTACGGCCTCAAGAATTGCCCGGTTTGCCAGCCGGTAGTGGCCGGCAGTATCATTGCGCTCAAATGCACGCAGCAGGTAGCGTTCGCCATCGGCAGCTCCACTCTGCCCTATGGCGTAAGCGGCAACAGCACGGACGCGGTCGACGGGGTCTTGCAAAAGCCGGGCAAGACTGTCTATAGCCTGCGGTGAACGAATGGAGGCAAAGGCACGGGCAGAAAGATAGCGCAGAGTCGGCCGCTCATCGTGAAAAAACGCATAAAGGCTGTCGGCGAGTTTTTGGTCCTGGAAGTCAGCAATACGCTGAAATTCCGGTGAGCTGGCATCAAGTGTGATGTTGCTGTCTACTTCATCAGAAGGAGGCATACAGCCACTGTATAGCAGTGCCGTCAGGGCTAAAATCAGCAAAGTGGGGCGTTGGTGTTTCATGGCAGTCTTGCTCTAGTCGGTTTTCGTTTAAAAAACGCTGTTTGTCAGGCGGGCGAGGTCTTAGAATTCCTCATCCCCAAACATATCATCTGAGAATCCTTCGTCCTCGAAGTCCTCATCTCCCTCTTCTTCCAGAGGGAATTGGTTTCTCTGGTATTCGTTGCAGTCCATTTCAATACCGATATCGCCGGAAGGGCGGTTGAACCGGGCTTCGGTATCGAAGTCGATATCCTCATTTTTTTCCAACTCTTTAATAAAATCAATGAAGAACGGCTTGGCCATAGCGGCGCCTTGTCCATATTGTATGGAGCGGAAGCGGATCCATCGGTATTCGCCCCCTACCCAGGTGCCCACTACGAGGTTAGGAGTGATGCCCATGAACCAGCCATCGACGTAGTCGTTGGTCGTTCCGGTTTTGCCGCCGGCTTCCGTTTTTAGTGTGCCGCCAAGCCCGGCAGCATACTTCAGCATTTCCACCATAACATAATTGGCGTTGGGGTTGATGGCTACGTTTTCTTCAGGTACGCCTTCGTACAATTTTTTGCCATCCTTGTCCTCGATGCGTAGTATACAGTAGGGCTTGGTGAACAGGCCGTTGTTGGCAAATGCCGTATAGGCTCCTGTGAGCTCCAGGTTGGTCAGGTCAGTGGCACCGAGGCAGATGGAAGGTGCCTTAGGGACCCGGTACCGCCCATTGGAATAGCGGGCAGAACTGTCGATGCCCATTTGGTGCACCAGGCCACGGACCGGATCCGTATCGCCCAGTTGTTTCATCAGGTGGGCGGAGATGGTATTTTTGGATTGCTTGAGCCCTTCTTTTAGCGTGAATAGCCTGCCACTGTAAGCGTTAGAAGAGTTGCGGGGCGTCCAGGGCTCTAACAACCCGAAGTTGCCGTCACCGGGCGCAATGGTTTGTGGCAGATCATAAACCTGATAACAGGGCGAAAACCCCTGCTGAGCAATGGCTGTGGCATAGACAAAAGGCTTGAAAGTGGAGCCAACCTGCCGGGAAGTCCGGTTGTGGTCTACCTTGAAGCGCTTGTAATTGATACCGCCTACCCAGACTTTGATATGGCCAGTTATCGGGTCAACCGCCAGGATGCCGGTTTGTAAGTGCATCAGGTGGTACTTAATGGAATCGATAGGTGTCATGACCGTATCCTTTTCCATCTCTTCGTTTTCATAAGTAAAGACCCGCATTTCCGTTTCAGAGTTGAAAGCGCGGTCCACTTCCTCCTGCATGGCCAGCCATTGCTTGCGAAGTGCGTTGAAGTGTTTGCTGCGCATGATCTGCCGGTACTGAGCAGCGAGCCCGGTGCTGATGTAGTTGCGCTCGACCAGATCGTCGATCACGCCGCCCTCTTCGGCTTCCTGTACTACCCGTTCTACTTCGCGGTCATCTGCATGGAACATAAGTTCGGTTTCCTGCTGCAGTTTGGCGACGATGTCTTTGATGTATTTGGATCTTATTTTCTGGTAACGGTCAGAGTCCCGGATCAGGTCCTCCAGCTTCTTTTGGCGGCGTTCCACGGGGACTTCATGCACCGAGCCACTCGTGTACTCCCAGGGGTCCTTACGCACGACGCTCCAGGTTTCCCAGAAGCGTTTCTGTTGTTTGGCCATATGCTCCTTCATGACCCGCTCGGCAATCCGCTGCATATCGGGGTCTATGGTAGTGTAGATGCGCAGCCCGTCCCGGTAGATATTGTAATGGCTGCCATCCGCTTTTTTGATATTCTCGCTGCGGAGCAGGTCCTTGATGTCTTTAGCCAGCTCCATACGGAAATATGGCGCGATGCCGTCAATGTGGGTTTGGGCGGTGTATTTGATGTTCAGAGGTTGGGTGCGCAGGGTATCGTAGGCGGTCTCGTCGATCAGGTTGTTTTTTTGCATTTGCTTGAGCACCACCATACGCCGGTGCAGTACCGTATCGGGCCGGTCGAGAGGGTCAAAAAGGGAGGGGTTTTTCAGCATGCCCACGAGCATGGCTGCTTCGTTGACGTTGAGCTCGTCCTGCTGCTTGTCGAAATAGATTTCAGAAGCCGCTTTGATGCCATAGGCACCATTTATAAAGTTGAACTTATTGAAATACATCGCAATGATCTCCTCCTTGGTATACCGGCGTTCGAGGCGTGCAGCAATGATCCATTCCTTGAGCTTTTGGAGGCCGCGTTCCCAGATGTTTTTGGAGACCTGTTGAGTGAAGAGGAGCTTGGCCAGCTGCTGAGTGATGGTAGAGCCCCCGCCCGAGCTGCGTTGGCCGAGCAGAACGGTTTTTACAGCAATCCGGCCCAAAGCCGCAAAGTCGATGCCGCTATGTTCGTAGTAGCGCTCGTCTTCCGTAGAGATGAGGGCATTGACCAGGTTAGGCGACAGCTGATCGTAAGTGACGGGCACCCGGTTTTCGGTATAGTACCGCCCGATGACTTCCCCATTGGCACCAAATACCTGAGAAGCCTCCTCGCTTTTGGGGTTTTCGAGCTGCTGTACGGAGGGCAGGTCAGAAAAAGAGAGGACGATAAAGGTTAGGGCTACACCTAATAAGCCCGCACCAGCGAGGTACCACATCCACCGCATAATATTGCGGTACTGTTGTTCTTTAGGCTTGGATCCGGTTTGTTGTTCCATGGTCTGCTTTGAGTTCCAGGTTCAAAAGTAGTGAATTCTTGCGGGTTGTTTAGCAGCAAAATTCCTGCTTTGCGCTGAGTGGCTGCCCCTTTTCCAATACCTTAACGTATCAGGCGGCTGCCTTCATGTGCTGTGTGATTGGGAAGTTTGAGGTTAAAGGCTATTGTAGAAGTTCAGGGCTGCGGTAATATGGCTTTCACCAGCAGTTTGGTTGACCACCACCTTTCCGGCTTCCGGCAGCAGGCTGAAGTTGATGGCCTGGCCCTCGTTTTTCTTGTCGTTGCCCATGAGTTGCAGGTAAGCCGGGTAGTCGTCGGGCCGAAGGGCAGCCTTGCCATAACGGGCAGTCAGGTAATCGGTGATCTGCCGGAGCTGAGCTTCCGGCAGCCCTTGCTGCTGTGTGCTGAGGAACGCCTCGCAAATCATGCCGATAGCGATCGCCTCTCCGTGCAAAAGTGGGGTGTCCGTTTCCAGCGCATGCCCTTCAATGGCATGGCCGATCGTGTGGCCGAAGTTGAGGGCTTTGCGCAAGCCTTTTTCGAAGGGGTCTGCTTCCACGATTTGCTTTTTGATGCTTAGCGAGGCGGGGATAATGCCTGCCCAGTCGGCGCTTCTGAGGTCGGTTATTTGTTGCAGGCTTTCCCATTGGCTGAGGTCAGCAATAAGGCTGTGTTTGATGACCTCGGCGTAGCCACTGCGCAACTCCCGGTCGGAGAGGGTGTCGAGGAAAGCCGGGTCGATGAGGACTGCTTGTGGGTTTCGGAACAGCCCAATACTGTTTTTGACCTGCATAAAGTCGATGCCCAGCTTGCCGCCAATGGAAGCGTCCACCTGAGAAAGTAGTGTCGTCGGGATTTGCAAAAAGCGCATGCCCCGCTTGAAGGTGCTTGCTGCAAATCCGCCCATATCGCCAATAACGCCACCGCCCAGGTTGAGCAGGAGGGCATCCCGTGTGGCCTTGTGGGCCATGAGCTGCCCCCAGATATGCTCACAGGTTCGGAGGTTTTTGTGCGTTTCCCCGCTCGGGATTTCAATCAGGATGGGCTGATATTGCTCAAGGGCAGGTGCAATGCGTGGCCAGCAGTGCTCCCTTGTATTTTCATCTGCCAGTACAAAGAGCTGGCTAAATGGCTGCTGCTCAAGGGTGAGTGTAAGAGATTCGGCAACGGGGCCAATACGGATAGGGTACGTATCAAGGGCAAGCGTCTGCATAATAATGGAAAATTTTAGACCGCAAAGCTAAGGTATGTGTACCTAAGTTTATAGTGCCGTGACCTGCTCCAGGAGCCAGTCTTTTTCGGTCAGGGGGCTTGCGGTAAGGATTTCAGATTTCAGCGCACTTTTTTCCTGTTCATCGAAGGGGTTGACCCGCACAAGTTTACGGGTAAAGCGTATGAAATTATGGTAATTGGAACGATAGGCGCCCATAAGCTGCTTTCTTTTGAGGTAGGCACGCATGCTTTCCAGTAAGGACTCGAGGGCGTCGTACTCATCCAGCTCATAGTAGATTTTGAGCAGCATACTTTTAGCATTGAGGTTGATCAGGGTGTCATCAAAGTCTGTTTGTGCCAGAAGCTGCATGGCCGACCCATAGTCGCCTTTCTCAAAATTGAGGCGGGCCAGGCTGTGGAGGAAAAAGCTCTCTCTGTAATCAGGGGGCAGGGCTTTTTTGTATTGGTGTATGAAGTGCTCGACCCAGTCGTATTCTTTCAGGCGAAGGGCGGCGCCCACGGCATTTCTGAAGGTAAACGGGGAAACTACGCCATTTTCCAGGAGAATTTCGTTTTCAAGCCCCTGCCGGTAAAGCCGGAAAGCTTCCCGGATAAGTTCGCTGTCATTGAACTTGTTTGCCTGCCGGATGCAGTAGTTGACCGCCATCAGGTAGATGTCGCGCAGCTCAGACTTAGGGAAGGAGGTGCGGTGCTTTTGGATTTCCTGGCGGAGGTTTTCGAAGTACTGCTTGCCGGACTCATCCGTGATGGCTTTGTAGCCATAGAAATATACTGCGATAGCGGGGTGGTGAAGCATCAGCTTTTGGCGGTCCACATATTCGATGATGTATTCCAGCAATCCGATGTTGTACTGAGCTTTATAAACCGATTGGTGGGCGATCATGAGGCAGCCCTGCCGGAGTTTATCCGCTACGAAGGTCAGGTCGAGTGCATCAGAAACTTCCTGCAGGTTCATCTCTGTGGTCCGCTTTTTGCCATCGTAAAAGGAGTATTTTTCCAACTGCAGCAGGTATTCATTTCTGAGGTACTGTTCATTTCTGTAATTGGCTTTTTCCTGCTGTACCTCTACGGCTTTGATGGCTTTTGTGAATGCCCGGTCCAGCTTCCGTTTGCGGAATACGCTGGCCAGCGCCATTCGTGCCCGCACTTCATCGCTTTGTTGCTCCTGATAGATGAGAAATTCCTCCACCGATTTCAGGAGAAAGTGCATGCTTTGCCTTAACTTGGCATCATCATAGGGCTCATTTGAGAAAATTCGCGAAAACACCCTTTCTTTCTCCAAAAACTTTTCTTCATACAAGTGCTGCCCTGCCATTAGGTATTCAAACAGTGTGACCACGTCTTCCCGGTGATTGTGGGCGGGGGAATTCAGCCATTTTCGGAGCTCCCGTTCTTCCTTTTTAGACAAGGTGCGCAAGATTAATACTAAGTGGCTGTTTGTCATATATCAGGCTAAATTAAAAACGATCAACAAGGAGTGGGTAATTATTGATATGTACTGGTTTGGTTGCTAGGGTTTTGTGTGGGGTTGGTGGTTTTTTTAGACTTTAAAAGTACAATTTTTTTTCAACAAATTCGCTTTTTTGTCTTTGATTCCTTTACAGAATGTGAGCACTTTTGTAATGGGTGAAAAAGACAAGCCGCGCTTCATAGTCGAATTTCCTGCACCAAAGTAAGGTGCAAAGCGTTTGTAAACAGAAGCTTCCAGGTTTGTTACTGCCCGAAGCAAGACGCTATAACTGAACTGAAGGAAATAGCTTTGTTTTCACCAAACGGCCTAAATAATTCATTAATGACGACTTCAAATTTCTTTTTTTCACTGAATCGTTACCGGACTGCCCTGTTGCTGTCTGTGATGTTCTTTTTTTGCATTGGTTCTCCCCCCGCCATTGCCCAGGGCTGGGAGCGGTATTACGGCGGAACCGGTGAAGATATAGGAGAGGCCCTGCTGTCGACTTCCGACTGGGGTTTTCTGGTGGTAGGCAACACCCAGTCTTTCGGGCAGCCCGGCGGTGATCAGGGTGTGAATGTCTATGCTCTGAAAGTCGATGTGGATGGCGATTTGGTGTGGCAACGCGCTTATAATACAGCTTTTTATGACAGGGCTAAGGCCGTCGTCGAGATTGAAGCGAACCGCTATATTGTTGCCGCTGAAGCTTCTGATGCCTCTCAGCAGGGGCCGTTCGGCTTAATGTTGCTGGAAATTGATGAGCGCGGCGTTTTGCTGGATACGTTCCCCTTTTCGCTGGATGAGGTGCCTAACCTGCGTATCAACGATATGGTTCTGGCTCCTGATGGAGGCTTGCTGATTGCAGGCTTTGCTGATTATTACGCAGAAAAGGATGACGATATGGTCATCATGAAGATCAGCCCTGATATGGAGTTGGAATGGCACCGAATTCTGGACGTTGGGGTGAATGACCGGGCAAATGCGATTGCGGTAATCGACGGAGGCTATGTCGTGACCGGGCAGGTGGATAGCGAGGTAGAGCCGCCTGCTGCCTTTGGGGATGATATTGTTACCCTGCGCATGGATGAAGCCGGCGCAATCGTCTGGCAGCGAAAATTAGTCTCTGACCAAAATGATGAAGGAAATGACATTCTCGTTGATAATGACGGGAATATTGTAATCACCGGTTTTATCGACGCTGACCTTATCTTATGGAAATACGATCAGGGCGGGGAGAGCGTAGACAGCCTCAGGTACTCCATGTTCGGTAGTGGCAATGCGGGGGAAGCTGTGATTTCACTGGAAGAAGGATATGTCGTGGCGGGTATTACAGAAGTGGATGAATCCAATTTGAATCAGCTGCTTTTGGAAGTTGACCAAAGCTTTAATGTTTTATGGAGTGCCAGTAATGGCGATGTAGAGTCCTCTGATATTACATTTGATATTGTCAAATCTAAATCGGGAGGCTATGCAACAGCGGGTTACAGTGGCGTGGATATTTTATTTGACCCCCAGTTGAGCCTGATGAAAACCGATGAGCAGGGGCTGATCGTCTCTAATGTGATCCGGGGGCAGGTTTTCCACGATATAGATGTGGCCTGTGATTTGGACCCCGGCGAACCGAGGCTTTCCGGCTGGCTGGTGCGGGCCACAGGTGATGAAAAAACGTACTTCGCGACTACAAATGAGGCTGGCGTGTTCGAAATGCGGGTTGGTCTGGGGGCATACGTAGTAGAAGCCCTGCCTCGCAACGACTACTGGGAGAGCTGTTTCCCCGGCGGTGTGAACGTAGGGTTCAACCAAATCTACGATACCGTAGGCGTGAACTTTCCGCTAAAAGCCAAATACATCGACTGCCCGTTGATGGAAGTTGATATTTCAACGCCATGGATATCCAACTGTGCGAATATTGAGTACACCATTAATTACTCTAATCAGGGTACGGGAGGAACCGATGGTGCAGCAAGTGTAGAAGTGGAACTGGACCCGGCGCTTTCTTTCCAAAGTGCCTCTTTGCCATTTTCTTTTGAGAATGACACATACACCTTTGAGCTGGGTGAAGTACCTTATAATACGGAGGGCAGTTTTACGATTCAGACCTTTATGGATTGCGACTCCATAGTAGAGGATCAGTCCGGGCTGGTTACCGCACGTATCTTCCCGGACACGCTTTGTTCGCCTGATGATCCGGGCTGGAATGGTGCGAGTGTTTCGGTGGATGGGCTATGTGAGGGAGATGAGACGGTTGCCTTCCGGTTGTCCAATACAGGAAATGCAGCAATGGTGTCTGCGAAAAGCTACTTCATTGTGGAGGAAGACTTGATGTTCCTGACCAATGGGTTTGATCTCGATGAGGAACAGGATACTACGATATTGCTCCCTGCTAATGGCTCTACTTACCGGATCATCGCCGAGCAGGTCGACGGCCATCCGGGCAACAGCTTCCCCACACGAGCGGTAGAGGGATGTGGAACAGATGAAGAAGGCGGCTATAGCGTAGGCTACGTTACCCAATGGCCGGAAAATGATGGGGATCAGGCGGTTTCCATTCATGTGGATGAGGTCCTTGTTGATGTGCCGGACGTGGCGATGGTTGCCCACCCCAAAGGTTGGCAGGATTCTCTGATTTCTGCTCAGACGGCACTTACTTACCGGGTTTTCTTCCGGAATATTACCCAGGATAGTGTTATTAGGGTCATCGTTCGCGATACGCTGCCTGAAGGTTTGGACATTTCCACTTTGGAGTTTGGAGCGAGCAGCCATCCTGCGACTTACGATATTTATGAGAATGGCGTCATTAAGGCGACTTTTGAGAACCTGGAGCTACCGGTTGATGGGACAAACCCCGGGGACTATGCATTCTTTGAATACCATGTGGCACAAACCGATGGCAATACCACAGGCACTGTAATTGAGAACAGCGCCCTTGTTATTTACGATTATAACACCCCGGTATATACGGGGCGCACAAGGCATGTGGTTGGTGCGCCTACGACCACCGGTTTGCTTGATATTATCCCGGTGGATGTAAATGAGCCGGAATGGGCTTCAGGGGTCACCGTAAAGGCTTTCCCAAACCCGGCAACGGAGTACATTACCCTAGAAGTGGAGGGGCTGCAGGGGCAACATGAATTATCCTTCACCTTATTGAACTTATACGGGCAGCCTGTGCGTTCTATCGACAGGGAGGGGCATCAGTGCACCTTCGACCGGAGTAATCTGCCTGCCGGAAGCTATATTTATCTGGTTCGGGCAGATGGGCAGAAAATCGCCGCCGGCACCCTGATTATTCGTTAACAAACGGTTAAAAAGACATTACCGCTGATACTTTGCTGAGCTTCAGCGCGTTTATAAAGATGTAAGACTTAGGTCGTCTTATTTATTTCATGAGATTATGATTTGTTATTAGTGAGAGGCTCTGCCGTAACGGCAGAGCTTTCTTTTTATTCCTCCTTCAGCTTTACCGGAAAGTAGCTTTCTCCTGTCAATGCCCAGCGCTCATCATAGACACTTCGGTAGACGAGCCGGTAGTCTATGTCAATGGCCATTAACAGCTGCAAAAACTGATCTGTGCTCTCCTGCGAATTATCCACCTTGAATATTTCGATTCTTTCATTGGGAGAGATGAGCTGTCCCGGAGCGATATTGGAATGATAGATATTGCTGACTTCGCTGAGTTCAGGAACCTCCTGATAAAAGAATGTTGGCAGATCCATCTGATAGGCCGAATCTTTATAAATAACTATCGTGGAGTCGACAATTGCCGGGCCTATTCCTTTATTGCTGAGTACGATGGAGAAATCAGGCCCTCCGTAGTTGGCATTAGCGATCATGAGGTAAGGCATCGTAGACTTGAGCTGGGCATTGCGCTGCAGCTCTTGCTCCTCTCTCATAAGGTTGGTTTGGTAGAAGAGCGCAATTAAAGACATGAGGCTGATCATAATTGCGCTTGTGCTCATGATTTTCTCTGTATTCCAAAATCGTTTCTTCTTTTCGTCGCTTTGGGTTAGCATCGGAGGTCGTGCCGCTTTTCCGGAATTAGAGTACGTCTTTTTCAGGCTCATAGATCATAAGTAGTTTGGCGGGAATTGTACCATTTAGCTTCTCTTCGTCACTAAAGCTTAAGATTCAGTGCTCAAAATAAGAGGAATATCTGATATGGAGGGGGACAGAAATCGACACTATTCAGGGTGAAAATCCACCTAAAAACCTTTTTCCAGGCTTTTTTTGAAAAAAAATGAAAAAAATCAGCAGGAAAACGAACTGTAATTTTCAATAAAAATCAACAAGGATTATAAATTAGATTGGGGTCTATATAGCTGGTTTGCAGTATTTTAAGATTGGAGTTAATTGTAAAATGAAGTTTTTTATTTAGATTTTTTTTTCAACAAAACCCGTTTTTTGTCTTTGTCCTGGGGTAAGAAAGCCTGCATATTTGTAATGTAATCAAAAGGAAAGGGGCTAACGAAACAGCCTTGAAGAAAAACACCAGGAAAGCCTGGAGTTAAAATTGAAAGAACAGATCAATGGTAAAGTAACTAACATCAAACTGAGAGGCTATCCCAAAGGCTACGAACAACTATTTAAGCCAGTTTTTTTGTTAAAACCAACTTCATGATACTTTACCACCGGGCGGCAGTGTAGGGGAGATTACCTACAGTTCCCAGAGACCGATTCATATCCCAAAAACTTTTAAGCTGTAGGGATAAATTTTCTGATACTGCTGCCCATTCTTTCTTTGACATTAAAACGGTTCGTTTGCTTGCGGCAGCACACAACCGTCTTATGATAAATGGTACAATCTCTAGCCTTAAAGCTCGGGATAAACAGCCGGATGTACTGCTCAGAAGGGGATGAATATCAAGTTGAGCGTACGCTATCATAATCCCAAACGCCGTGGGTTCCTTGCCGGATCAACACAAAAGACTGGCAAGGAGCTCCAAAAAAACTAGAGCAACATCAAAATATAGATTTGTTTGAAAAATTAGGTCGTCTTATTATTTCATGAGATTATGATTTGTTATTAGCAAGAGGCTCCGTCGCAGACGGAGCTTTTTTTTATTGTAGGTCGTCGTAAAAAAGTAGGTCGTAAAAGGTCGTCTTACTATCTCATGTAAATAATAACTGCTTCAAAGTTAGAAAAAAAATATATCTCACCAAGCCTTTCTGCTGGCCTGCCCGCTGCTTTTGCTCCGCTTTCTCCCTTTATGCTTGTATTTTTTTAATTATAAACTGTTGACCTTTAACTGGTTTTGCTCCGATTAGGCCGTTTGGGAAAATATTGCCTGTGGCGGCGATTTTTTTGTGTGCAGAGAGATGGAAAGTCGTATTTCTACCTGATTTCAGGTAGAGCGTTGCCTGAGCAGCCAAGCCCTTTCTGCAACGTTGGGGCAGCCTTGAATTAAAATCGCTTATTCTGTTTTTTAGAGCAGCTTTTCTATTTTCTTTTGCCCGGGAGAGTAAATCTCGTGCAAGTTTTACAAGCTTGATGTTTTGTTACTTGAATCCACGAACCAAAATATCATGTAGTATGAAAAAATCACTGTTGAATTTGCTCTACCTTCGTTTCGCATGCCAAAAGATTTTGTGCGGATTTTGCATGGTAGGTCTCGTGTTGCTGGCCACTTCCCAAAAAGGTTACACTCAGGCAGTGTATACCCTAATCTTTTAACCGCCAATTTGAATAGCGCTAATTCGACTCTATCCATATCCGGGATAAGTTGTGAACCTTGCCGGGTTGGAGTTGGCGAGAACCGCAACAGATGCATCTGCAGGGAGGATTGTAAGCGCATGATTCCCCTGGAAACTGTTATTGATGAAATACAAAATGATTGTATCGAAGATTGTGCAGATGAGTTCCCTAATGATCCTAATTCATATCACCATTGTTTAGGTTATTGTGATGAATTGCCTTTTCAGGATTATTATGACTGTTTATCAGACTGTGGTAACTATAGTCAGTTGAGGCGCCCTGTAGAATATGAATACGCAATAGGTATATGGTACACCACAGGATTTGTACCTTCATTTACTGGGAATCCTGACGAAATATTTCAAAGTGAAAATAACGGCGCTCCTCCGGAAACAATAAGTGTATCTTTGATGAATACCCCATCAGGAAGCTATAGCTATTGTTACTTCACAGACTTAATAGTCTCCTACGACGATGGCACCTGCTGTCGTTTCATCAATGCAGAGTGCGTATCTATTGGTTAATTTGCTAATTTAAAACCCACAAAACATGAAAAAGATAACACTTTTGGCAGCACTCGCCATACTGATGCTTGCCGCTTGTGAAAAGGACACCGTGAGCACTGATGGGAACAGTTCCAACGGTGAACTGGCAAACCTGACGATCGGCATCGTGAGAGATTACCTGCCGTTGGATTTGGTCAGGCAAAACAGCACTGTAGTCTTTAAGAATGCCGATGGAGAAGAAAAAAAGCTTCAGATTCACTTGCTGGAAGAAGAAAAGGAGAAGGCATACGGCAACCGTACTTACGAATCAGAGCATATCGAGATTAGGTATTTGGACGAAAGTGACCGGACCTACCAATTGAAAACCATTGCATCAGCAAACTATACGGAAGGCGGACCTAATGAATTTGTCAATATCTCTTTACTAACGACCGTTAATGAAGGTTATATGCCAACCATACCTATTTTTGCTGATAAGTCTCCAGTTTTTAGTGAGTTGTTATTACCAATGATTGATATTTTAGGCGAGACCTTCGAAAATGTCTACACCAACCTTCCAGGCAACTTGGAAACTGTCACCTCTTTTTCCCGGCTATACTACACGATAGAGCTGGGTGTCGTAGGCTTCGAAGGCTGGGAGGGAGAAATGTGGGTGCTGGACCGTTTTGAGGAATAGAAACTGATGAAAACCCTCAAGGAGGTTGATATCGCCCGGATCAGTCAGGGCAAAGGGTGGCATGAACTGGGCGAAGCAGAGCTGAAAGCCCTGGAAGACATCGCGTATTACGGGAGCACCGGGGCAGGAGTCCGCGCCCAGAACATCCTGAATGCCTTTTACGGGGCGGGGCAATACCACGAGCCCATCCTCCCCACTGGCCTACAAGCCCTATCCAAACCGGGCAGCAACCGGGCTGAAACCACGAAAGCACCCAAAGTGCCGGCTCAGGTACAGGCATTCCCCAACCCGGCCCGGCAGTCGGTCACCTTCCGGTGTACTTTGCCGGAAGGCACGGAGCAGGCGGAGCTTAGCATACAAGACGTAAACGGGCAGACAATAGCCGTGCTGCCCATCGTGCCGGGCCAGGCGACGGCCTCCTGGGACAGCCGGCCTTACCCCGCCGGGCTGTACTTTTATACCCTTCACCTGCCCAATCATCGTTTAGCGACCCAAAAATTGGTTATCTTACGGTAGGTTGAAGCATCCCCCGGCGCACTCTCCGTCCGACGTAGTTTAAACGTAGTCGGGCCCTTCGCCGGGGTGCTATTGCCTGGCAAAGGCAATCAGTTGCAAGGTACTTACTTTGTGCGCTGCCCGAGCTCTTCAAAGCCTTGCTGGTGTAGAGCTTAATCCAGGACCCATGCTAAGGGCTCTGCCCCAGCTTTACCTTGGCAAACCTGCCGGATCCCGAGAAAGACCGGGAGGAAGAGCTCCCCGACAGGAGCTCTTGGCTTGCTGGTGTAGAGCTTCAGCCAGGTCATTTCCAGGAGCTCTGCCCCAGCTTCCTGTTGGAGAACCTGCCGGATCCCGGTAAAACCCGGGACCCGACAGGAGCCCTTGCCCAGAGGTAGCCTACCTGCAAAATGTTAACCAGCCGCTCCCCCGGGCCGTGCTCAGTAGCCCCGCACCTTTTGCGCAGCCACAGCAAACCCATTGTAACCCGCGCCCCTGAATCACCAAGCTTTGTACTACTTACAATGTTTTTTTTGAAAAAGACGCACAAAAATTTGGAAATATCGCGGGGGGGGGTAAATTTGATCATCGCTCAAATATAAAAGCACATAATAAAACGGGAATTGGATTTTTTGCAGTATTTGTGTTGCTTGCAGCACGCTCTGTTGTTCGGGCGCTCCGTTCATTTCGATTAATTGCACCAGGTTTTTTAAATCTTCTCTTGAGTTAAGATTTTGAGACGTAATCCGCATAAGGTACAGGCTTGCTGGACTATCAGTTTTGTTATGCATCTGATGGTGATACCCTAATCCCAATTGGTATTGGTAGGGGGATATCAAAGTGCGGAAACATGATAAGGGCAGCTCTGATGATGGGGGCTTGCCGCTGTCCAGTCAATTCTATTTAGCTTAATTAATCATAATTTTTTAACTTTCTTAACCTCTTTACCATGTCATTTTTCTACAATTTACTCAATTTAATGGGCAAACTTAGAGTGCCCATATTCACTTTAATAGTCTTTACACTAGGCTTCAATCCTGCTGAGGCATACATCTGGGAGTTAAACCATACCTCCTGCAACAGCTTACGGGTGGAATCTTCTTTTGTGTTACCCGCACCCAGGATCATCAACCAGGCTAGTATAGTCAGCTGCGATGGCACTAAATTCAGATCAATTGGGAATCTGCCAAGTATCAACCGGTTTACATATAGATTGTACAAGAAGAATTCTAATGGTGGCTGGAATTTAATAAAGACGACGAGTACTGATGCTGTTGCACAAAATTATACCGGACTGCAAGATGGGACATACTATGTGCGGATTGATGTTAATGGCTCGGACAACGTAGATGTATGGCCTTACAATGATCCCTGTGGAGGTTCTCCTCCTTTAGGGAAAAGGTTCAATAGCAATATCAGTGACTGGTATATTACGTCAGAGGCTACTATTGGAGATCCACAGGTTGGGTATATTTTGGCAGACAACAACTTCAATAATATTTTTTGTAAAGACGATATTTCAAATGCAGGAGGCATCTTCATGCTAACGGATTTATCTCCATCCATTCCAAATGCTGACCTCACTACAGGAGAGACTCATTACAGAATCGATATTTGTAGAATAGGAGTCGGCGGTTGTTCACATTGGACCTCAACTTATTGGCAACAAGGAAAAGTTCCCGATGTTGTTAATCTTCTGACCGATGTTTGGCAACTTCATCATAACTGGACTTTTTGGGGAGGAGATTACAGAGTGACATTAGCAATAAGGCAAGAAAATTGTGTGTCATATAGAAGCTTGACAACTACGTTTTATGTGAGGGATGACAATTGTCGTGAAGGAAAAACTAACTTGGAAAAGTTAGAACTGACTGTTTATCCGAATCCTTCTATGGATGAGATCTTTTTTAAGGGGCTTCCCTCTCATTTAACTGCGATACATTATCGAATTCTAGATATTTCAGGACGAGCAGTTTCATCTGGAATTCTTCCAGCATTCAACGCTTCTGTGAATGTTCATAACCTTCAACCGGGTATGTATGTCATTGGACTGGAAATCGATGGCAAAATGAACACCTTGCGTTTTGTGGTTGCCCAATAAGTAAAAACTTAATTTAAAAGTTCCTGCTCAGGTTCCTCCGGAGTGGGAACTTTGTTTATCTAAAATCTGGATAACTTTGCGTTTCCAATTTTTTTTGTTGATGCTTGTCTTTTTCAACCTGAAGGCTCAGCCAAGACAATGTCTTTATGATGCGTCTTTTGTACCTGTTATCGATTTGCATCGTGAGGCGCTGACTTTCCGTAGCCTTGTTACCGTTCCAGTAGTCGTTCACGTCATTAGTACAACTGAGACTGAAGTAAGTGATTTTCAAATCCATGCTCAAATTCACGCCTTAAACAGAGATTTTAGGAAAAGAGGAAAAGAATGGCTGCTTATGCCGCAGCCATTTAGAGAATTAGCGGCTGATGCTTATATTGAGTTCGAATTAGCCTCAGTAGCCCCCGATGGCTTGCCTACTTTAGGGATTAATCGTAAAAAAATAAATGGAAATAATGCCGTGCTTCATGATGACATCTTTTACGCTGAAAGAGGCGGAATTGATGCATGGGATACGAATCGCTATCTGAATATTTGGGTCGTTGAAATGCATGAAGCTTTACTTGGATATGCCTCCTCACCCAATGATGCCGGGCTGCCAACGGATGGAGTGGTTATCAATATCAACTATTTTGGCACAAGCAGAGCTGAAAGTACTTACCAACTTGGTCGTACTTTGGTGCATGAGGTAGGTCATTATCTTGGGTTGTCCCATCCATGGGGGGATATCAAAAATGAATGCGAGGAAGATGATGGATTGGAAGACACACCGATTTTGAGAGGGCCTCATTACAGTTGTCCTCCGAGAGATGTTCAAAGTTGTAATGGAATACCCTATTATTGGAACTTCATGGATTATACCCCTGACTGCTGCATGGCTATGTTCACCCACGGGCAAGCGGCTCAAATGCAAGCAACATTATCGTATTACAGACCTCAGCTCAGTATAGCTAGTTTTGATGCACCACTTCAGGCAGGTCAGTTTGCCGTAGCACCAAATCCTGCTAAATCCGCAGTAGCAATTTCCTGGGAGGATCCCATCAAATCGATTGAGGTCTACACTTCTGATGGCCGAATGATCAGGACTTTTCATCCGGATTCAAGTGACCGATACTGGAGTTTATGCCTGAGTGACTACCCAAAAGGTATGCTAATATTTGTTTTTCATAGCAATGACGGCCTTCGCACTGTACAAAAATTACTTCATTTGTAAAGCCTTTCAGTCATGAATAGACTTCCTGCCACGCTCTGTAAAAATCCAATCTGCCTCAGGCTACTATTGCCTCTGCTATGTCTTTCTTCGGTTCTATCCGCCCAGTCCATACCCTGTGACGGCCGGTTAATGATAATCAACGGCTATGGCAATGCCAACGTCTATCCCATTGTGATTGACCGGGAAAATGGAGTAAGTGGAGTGGGGCAGCCAATCGTGGAGCGGGAGACGCCATTGCAGACCTGGAATCCGGAATCTTATGGTTATCGCTGGAAGGATAGTACTTTCTATGGTACGATTTTATTTCAAGGAATAGAATATATCGATTTATTCAGTCTCAATATCAATGGGGCATTTTCGAATATTGATGTATCCTCACCTAATTTGGAGGACGGCTCAAAAATATTATCAGGGTGTTTGTCAAATGATCAAAGGTACCTTGTTATCATTGAAAATAGGAGCTTGCCACCTACTCAGGGTGGGGGCTATGACCCCACTCTACCTGCTCTTTTACATAAGATCAATTTGGAAACCGGAAGTTATGCATTTGACGAAACTATAATGCTTTACGGTAGCGCTGATTCTGATACGCTAGGGGTTTTTATCCGAGATATTGCCATGGACCCGGTATCTGGATTGGGATATTCTTATGATAGCTATACCGGAAAAATGATCACTATTGATTTGGAGACAGGTGTCGTAGATAACGTGAGTTATCCCCAATTAGACTTTAGTCCTTATGGAGGGATTACGCCCAATGGATTATTCTTTGATGCCTTCAACCGGCTATATGGCATAGCCCATGATATGTACTATCAATTTGAGGGCAGTTATTTATACGAATTCGACAAGAGCAACGGTACCATTGCCCACGCTTACCCCTTCACTCCGCCCAGCGATACTTCCAAAATTTATGATGGCTGCTCCTGCCCCATGACAGTAGCTATTGAGAAGGCACTCGGCCAGGAGGAACTCAGGCCCTGTCAAACAACAGAGGCCGTGATAAAAATCGCTTTTATGAACCAGGCAGTCTTAGCAAATCCAGCCAGCCTGCGGGACAGTTTCCCAATTGGGGTCGAAATACAGGAAGTACTCTACAACCCCTATGGCGGACAAGTCACCGGAATCGGAACGAATATGCTGGACATTCAGGGCCTTCAGCCCAAATTTGGCGTGGACAGCATCATTGTGCGGCTCTCTGTCGCTGAACAGATGCCCGGTGGAGCATATACCTGTCAGGCCAGCCTCTATGATATCAACCTAAGCGAAATGGGGGACAGCCGTACCTCGATTTACTCTGATTACCTGCCCAGCCCGGCTTACAATGATGCCACACCTTTCTCGGTCACCCCGTTTGAGGAACTTGAGCCCCGGTTATCTTTTCAGAAATGTGAGGGCCTGCCAGTTGTGCTGCGCCTCTTTGAAAATACCAACGGCTTGAGCTTTCATTGGGAAGACGGCTCAACGGCTGATACGCTCTCGGTCAGTGTATCGGGGCTTTATGATGTATCCGTCAATACGGGCTGCGAAGAGCTGAACTACACGATAGAGGTGACAGATAACATCCTGCAGGTCAATCTTGGGCCAGACCAGCAACTGCACTTTGGGGAGGTGCTAACGGTAATGCCGGACTTGCAAAACTCCAGCCCGATTAGTAGCTATTTATGGTCTTCAACCGATACTGCTGCACTCTCCTGCCTTGTTTGTCCCATAGCAGAGGTGCTGCCCATACAAACTACAGCCACCCTATCCCTTCTTGTAACTGATGAAAACGGCTGCACGGTCGAAGACAAGATGGCCATTACGGTAGAGCGTCCAGTTTATGCACCCACTGCCTTCAGCCCAAATGGCGATGGCAGTAATGACTACTTCACCTTGCTCACTCCTGTAGACGTAGAACTGGTTTCCTTCAGGGTGTTTGACCGCTGGGGCGGGCTGTTATGGGAGCAAAAGAATGGGGCGACAAATAGGACATCTCATAGTTGGGATGGCCGGTCGCCAAACGGTGAACAGATACCTTCCGGGCTCTACCTATGGTCGGCCAGGCTGGAATATCCGGATGGTTTTATGCAGGAGTTGTCGGGCGAGGTAAGTTTGATGAGGTAAGGTACGCCAGTCGTCTAACTCGGTTTCCTGTTCGTATTTGCAAGCAGGCACCGGACTTGAAATACAAGGACCTTAGGGCTGTACTTTTATACCCTTCACCTGCCCAATCATCGTTTAGCGACCCAAAAATTGGTTATCTTACGGTAGGTTAGAGCATCCCCCCGGCGCAAGCACTGTCCGACATAGTTATACAACGCCAGTACTGGCCCGTATGGGAAGTCAGTACTTTCGCCGGGGGTACTCTGGTTTGACAAATGCAATCTGCTGTACATATTCATCACATGTGTGTATAACAAATTGCACAAGTTAGCTATCTTTAAAGTATGAAGAAGCCAACCCCCACCCCGAGCGAGCTAGAACAAGTTGCCGACGAGATACTAAGTGGCATGCGTGCCGAGCTACTCGACTTTCTGCAATCTCAAGCCAACGCGACCTCATCGTCAGCTTATGAGAATAGCGTTTTAGATTTAGCCCGCCAATTTGCCCAAAAGGTAGCTACCCAACAAGATGGGCCACTGCCAAAGAGCCGCAACGCTAAAAAAAAGTCTTGACAAGTTTTGGGCAGCTTACGCTGTCTAAAAACCACGTGCTATGCCAAGGCACAAAACGCTTTGCCCTCAGTGAGCGCCTGCGGGAGCTGTGCTGCCTGCTAGGACAGGGCAGTGTTTACGAGCAGGCTAGCGAGACACTGGAAGAACTGCTTAGGCTAGACTTATCTGGTATGCAAATACAGCGTGTCTGTATGCACTATGGCAGTTTAGTAGGCCCATTGGTCAGCGCGGATGCGGAAGGGGCCATACCCAGTTTAGAAATTACTGATGAGCAAGCGCCTACTTATGTGATGATGGATGGCATGATGCTCCCTACACGAGAGGAAAAGAGCTGGAAAGAAATTAAGCTCGGCCGCATATTTCAACACCAAGATGTGGTACAACTGTCGGCCAAGCGCAGACAAATACGCCAATCCGTCTATGTGTCCCATTTTGGCAGTGTCGACCAGTTTTTCCCTAAACTGGAGCGCCATCTAGTACCCTATCAAAAAAAGGTCATTTTGGGAGATGGAGCCCCATGGATATGGCGTTGGGCCGAGGACAACTTCCCTGGGGCTCGTCAAATATTAGACTTCTATCACGCCAAAGAAAAACTGGTGCTCTTTGCAAAACATCAGTTTAGAGTAGATGAAAAACGCAAAGCCTGGGTGGCTGGCCAGTGTGAAGTACTCTCAGCCAATAGAGTGCACGAGGTAGTGGATAACGTAAGCTGCCTCAGAGCGAGAAATCACGAAGCCCGGGAAGCTAAGGCGAAACTGCTATCTTATTACGAAGAGCATGAAGACCGTATGCAGTACAAAACCTACAGGGATGAAGGGCTGCTCATCGGCTCTGGACCAGTAGAGGCCGCTCATCGTAGTGTCTTGCAGCAGCGGCTCAAATTATCCGGCCAACGCTGGACGGTTGATGGGGCGCAAGCCATCGCGGATTTGCGGTGCTATCGTAAAAGTGGAGCGTGGAGTACGATCCAGCAACTTGTCGCAGCGGCATAGCTGTGCAATTTGTTATATACACTCATCACATTGTCAGGCACTCAAAGCCCTCAATGTTCATTATTTTGCTAAAAATTACCCTATGCCACTAAGAATACTCCTGATTTTATTGGTCCTCAGCAGCGCTTCCTTGCTGCCTGCACAGGAGGAGTCTTTCAATAAGCGCTATTACTTTGGTTATGCTGCGGCCATTATCAATGGGGTCTACCCTACAGACAGCTGCATTTACATCACGGGGCTGGCCGCTGATACTATACCGCCCTTTTATCCTTCAGGCTTATTTTTTGCTAAGCTGGACCTGAATGGGGAAGTCGAACATACAGCTTTTGCCCATCCGGAAGGGCAGATTATTACAAATTGGGGAGGAGGTTTAAAGCCATATGGAGATGGCTTCCTCACTAGTGCAATGAAGCGGGATACTGGTGCGAGGGCTTCATTGCTTTTCCTGGATTCGATGGGGTATATTGACCATACGATTGAACTTCACAGTTTTTTCCCACCTCACGAGCAGTCCTTCCTGACTACTTACGAGCCCATCGTCGGGCCAAATGGCATGATATTGCTGCCCACCCGCGACCGGAACGCTCAGGGTATTAACAATACAGAAACTGTACTGCAGTTATTTAGTGCAAGCGGTGAACTACTGTGGCGGAAAAACTTTGGTATCTTTGATTTTTGGGACGCGCCAGAGAGCGTACAATCTGTTGGGGATCATTTCATTATAGGCGGCTCCCGGACCAACTCCAATCGTGTTAGAAAGAACTATACTGGCCAACACCACATCTACGCCATCGACACCCTCGGCAACGTCCAATGGAGCTACCTCAGCCCCATAGACCAACTGCTGAGCAAAGGCGTTTCAATATACGCGGAGCCGGATGGCAGCGTCATTGCCGCTGGCTTTAAAGGCGAAGAGTTCTCCGTAAATGCGGTTTCGGGGGCGATCAACTGGAGCCCGGCCTACATCTACAAGCTCAACCCGCAGCATCAGTTGGAGTGGGAAGTGGAGTTTCATGAGCCTTACCCGACAATGGGCTACAGTGACCTCAATAAGGTTCTAGCCCCGACAGATGGAAGCGGGTATGTAATAGGCGGGCATATTTCGATATTAGAGGAGGGGGAAGCAGATGTCGTTGGTTGGCTCGCCAAAGTGTCCCTAGCTGGAGAAAAGCTTTGGAACCGCAAAATAAGATATCTGGAAGTCCCTGATGTACTTGAGACGCACGAGATATTCGACCTAAAAGAAATGCCCGGCGGCGGCTACCTCATGGGCGGGCAGACCATATACGGCAATGAGCCTACCGGGCCCATACAGCGCGGCTGGCTGCTGCGGCTGGATGAAGAAGGCTGCCTTGTGCCCGGCTGCCACCTGGTCAGTACGGAGGAGGAGGCTGCCCCGGCCCTGTCGCTCCACCTCTATCCCAACCCGGCGCAGGAGTACCTCTATGTGCTGCTGCGGGATGCGGGCATTGCCCGCCGCCGGGGCGCTGCCCTGCAATTGCTGGACCTGCAGGGGCGCATCTTGCAGTCGCACCCCGCCGGCCGCATCGATGAGGTGACCAGCATACTGCCGGTTCGGGGCCTACCTGCCGGTGCCTACGTCCTCCGCTATGTGGCGGACGGGCAGGTTTTGGCGGCGGAGCGGGTGGTGGTGCGGTGAAGTATCCCCCGGCGCACTCTCCGTCCGACGTAGTTTAAACGTAGTCGAGCCCTTCGCCGGGGGTGCTATTGCCTGGCAAAGGCAATCAGTTGCAAGGTACTTACTTTGTGCGCTGCCCGAGCTCTTCAAAGCCTTGCTGGTGTAGAGCTTGCGCCAGGTACTACCGATGGGCTCTGCTCCAGCTTCTTCACAAGAACCTATCGGATCCCGGGAGAAACCGGCCCCCCCGAAAGGGGCAACGCCGCTGCTGCTGGTGCGGTGATGAAAACTACACCTGATGAGTTGGTCGTACGATTGGTTTACAGAATCTATATTTTTATACCATAATGTAAGGAAATGAAAAAGTATATCATCACCCTCTTTTGCGCAACCCTCTTCTTCTCCCCCGCCCACAGCCAATGGGAAGTCAAATACGTGGATACTGATTTCCCGGGTAGCCTCCACGTCATTAAAGCCATCAATGACTCCACGCTCTTTGCTATGGGGGACTCGTCGGCTTGCTTCCGGTCTTTTGATGCCGGGGAGTCCTGGGAGGGATTTGACACCGGCCTGGATATGGATTTTCTGGATATTGAGCGGCTTGGGGATTCGGTGCTCCTTGCTGTGGGAAGGGAGCAGATGGTAAGGTCCACAGACCTTGGAGAGTCATGGTCTGTGGTGTACTCCGATGAAGCCGAAGCGTTTCATGCCATAGCCGCCGTTAGCGACGCTGTCGTTCTGGTCGCGGGCTATGCCGGTATTTACAAATCCCCAGATCAGGGGCAATCCTGGCAAACGGCATGGTCTTTGGAAGGGGCGGGCTACGAAACAGGAGAAATCAGCAGTTTACACTTTGCGGATCAGCAGGTGGGGCTGGCAGCAGGTTATGGATATGCGGAGGACATCCCCGGAGGTTTGGACCGCTTCATTTTGAGAACTACGGATCAGGGGACATCCTGGGTGGCGGGTACCGACCTGGGGGCTGATTTTCTGTTTGCACCCGGCTTGGATTTTACCGACACCCAAACGGGATACCTCCATCTGGACAATGGGCAGTTGTTCAAGACTACAGATCAGGGCATAAGCTGGGACCTGCAGGGCGGAAATTATGGTGATGTTACGGATTTGAATTTTATTTCCCCGGACCGGGCTTTTTCAACCTGTGCGCACCTGGTATTTACAGGCAACTCCGGGCCTGAAGGCACTATTTTGAGTACTGCAGATCAGGGCGTGAGCTGGGAGGTCTTACCTACTCCGGGCATTCCCTTGTTTGATGTTGATTTTCAAAACGATTCGACCGGGTTTGTCGTGGGCAAATATGCCCTGATCATGAAGTACAATGCCGATATTGAAGGCATAGCTGGCGCGTACCCGGACTTTCCTTCCTCCAGTTCTCATCCGGAGGCCAGGGGCTTTAGTATTGAGGTCCTGCAAAACCCGTTTCAGGATTTCATTCAGTTGAGTACGGAGCAGGAAGGCACCCCTGATATCCAGATTGCGCTATTTGATGCGACCGGGCGCAAAGTCATGGCGCAGCAGATGAGCGTGAGGGCCTTGCAAATCCCCGCTGCGCACTTGCCGAAAGGGCCGTATTTCCTGTATGCCCGGAGTGCCGATGGGGCTAAGGTGGTGCCGTTGATCAAAATGTGAGATTAAGATTAAGGAGGGCGTTTAAGCGCCTTTTAATGGAGCTTTAGGTGGAGTAGGTTTCTAAGGGTAAAATATTTATCAGGTCACACCGAACAATAGTCCGTGGGGAAAATGACGCATAGGCATAAAAAAGGGGAAAGTTGTAATTTGGGAGTTCCTACACACTCAAACCAACTTTGCCCCTATGAGCGTCAAAGCACTCACGGAACAAATATTACGAAAAATTTCTACAAATAACCGTTGGCAATACCGATTTATGCTGCACTTGTTTCCATTATGGCTAGCCGTGCGAGGCCGGTACAACTTCACTAACCTTTCACGCTGGGGCGAATACGGGGAAGATACCTACCGGCAGAACTTCGCCCGCCCCTTTAGCTGGCTGGAGTTCAATGCTGAGCTGGCTTCGCAACAGCTTGGGCAGCACTTGGCTATTGCTTTTGACCCTTGCTTTGTACCAAAGAGCGGCAAGCATACAGCGGGTATAGGCTACTTCTACTCTGGCTGCGCCGGCCGCGAGCTGCGCGGCCTGGAGTTTTCGGGTATAGCTGCTGTGGACCTGGCGGACAAAGCAGCCCTCCATCTCGAAGCCGTCCAGACAGTAGGCCTGAAAGAGGGGGAATCGCAGCTTGCTTTCTATGCCCGTATCCTTTGTGAGCGCAAAGAAGCCCTGTTGAGGCTTTCCAAGTATGTCACTGCGGATGCCTATTTCGCCAGGGAGCCTTTCGTGGATACGCTGCTTGGCGAAGGTTTCCAACTGATCACCCGCCTGCGCAAGGATGCAAGGCTGCGCTACCTTTATAATGGGCCAAGGCTGAAAAGAAGAAGGGGGCGCCCTAAAACATATGACGGCCGGATCAATCCTTATGCCCTTCGCGAAGACCATTTCACGCCATGCGCACAAGCAGAAGACGGTTCGTGGGTTGCTTACCAGGCCACTGTAAATGTACAGTCTTGGAAGCGCAACGCTAAAGTTGTCATCGTACATCACTTGGACGATCAGGGGCAAGTAAAATCCGCGAAGATTTATGCCTGCACCGATACGGGCATGGATGGCGCAGAGGTACTGCACGCTTATCAGTGCCGCTTTCAGATTGAGTTCCTGTACAGGGATGGCAAGCAACATGCAGGGCTGGCCCACTGCCAGGCACGCAGTCCGCAAAAGCTGCACTTCCATATCAACACGGCCCTCACAGCCGTATCGCTTGCTAAAGCAGCATACTACCTCAGCGCCCCGCCGCAGGAACGCAAAGCGTTTTCTATGGCAGACGTTAAAACCCAGTATGCCAACGATTTATTGCTGGACCGATTTATTGCCACGTTCGGCATCGGCGCACAGCTTTCAAAAATTAATTCCATCCGCGAGCGCTTCAGGGCTATCGGCAAAATTGCCGCCTGATTTGCCACGGACTATTGACCGAATGATTTGATGTTTTTTACGCTTAGGGGCTCTTCCGTGTCTGGTCTTTAATAATCAGTCGTTTACAGATAAATTTAGTAGCGTGATTCTTGTTCGATCCGTTTCCCTGTTAGAGCGGTGTAAAGTTCTTTTAGGGGCTGTATGTGGGTAATCTTCAATCTGCAAACGTCACTCCCTGCGCCGTAGGTGCAGAATGTGTCTCTTTACAAAGGCTTTAAGCCAAGCCCGATCCGCAAGTGGAAGTTTCGAAGGCGTATCGTCTTAACGAGGTCGGTAGCTTACATTCCGCACCTAACGGCGCGGAACCAGTTCAGTGCTTTAGGGTTACCAATATTTTGCCCCTGACGGGGCAAGGGCTCTGCATCGTTCAGCTCCAGAAAAGCCCCATTTACCAGTTGCCAATTTTTCCTGTACTTTTGCGCCATATTCAATCGAGTTATGGCAGTACCTGAGATCGTTTTCCACGTTGGCCTGGGCAAGGTCGCTTCCACTTATTTGCAGCACCGCTTTTTCCCGAAGCTGCAAAAAATCCACTATATCCCCACTAACCGTTACCGGCAGGTGCCGGACATCATCAAAAAGGGGAAGTACGGGCGGTACTTCGTCTCCCGGGAGTTTGATCAGCAAATGGAGCGGGAGGTCAGCTGGTTTGCATCCTACTATCCGGAGGTAAAGCCTATTATTATTTTCCGGCGGCACGATGGCTGGGCGGCTTCTCAGTACCGGCGTTATGTGAAGAACGGCGGGCACCTGCCCTTTACCGGTTTTTTGGATGTGGAAGGGGACACAGGCCTGTGGAAGGTCAATGATTTCATTTTTTACAACCACATTGAGCAGCTCGAAAAGCACTTTACCCATAAGCCGCTTGTGCTGTTTTATGAAGAGCTTCGTACGACCCCCTGGGCGTTCTTCGATAAGATTGCGGCCTACGCTGATGCAGCATACGATCAAAAAGATATTTCTCTGGCCAAGGTGCACACTTCCTACAAGGAGAAGGAGCTGAAGGTCATGCGTAAGATGGGCAAATACATTTTTGGAGAAGAGCTGACTCCTACCAACTCAAGATCCCTCAGTGGATGGCTGCACCGCCGCGGGCAGATGCTGGCCAGCTATGCAGTGCTCTACCCCTCCAAGCTCTTGCCTAAACGCTTTGTTGACCCTGCCCCGCTCATCCCACCGAAGGAACTGGAAAAGGTGCGCGACTTTTTTGCGGAGGATTGGGCTAAGGTCAAGGCTTATGCAGAGAAATCCGCTACGGTGTAGCACGTTACAGGTGTCGCAGCCCGGACGTCGGGCCCATTTTATGAAAGCTAAAAATGAGGCTTCGACGTTAAAGGCACAGATCAAAACGATAGAACCATGAAGTATTTCCTTACCCCGGTATTGTTGCTGTTTGTGGTGTATGTGGCCTTTGCCCAACCTGAGCAGGGGCAGTCCATCATACAAACCTATACCCCTTCCCGCCTTTTGCCGAAGGGGAGCTGGGAAGCCAAGCTTTTCAATAATTTATACACGGAAACCCGCGGCGCTAATGAGAATGGGGAGGTGAGTGACCGCCCCCGTGCGACCTTCCTGACCAATATCCTGGAGGGCTTCGTGGGAGTGTCGCCCAATGCGCGGGTCAATGCTGGTGTGATTGTCAATTTCCGGTCCTCCCTCATCTCTTCCGCAGAAATGGAGCACCCGGCCCTTGATGCGCTGCGGTACGCCAATAATGAGGAGTTTGCGAGAAGCGGAGTGTCCTATGTTGCTCCTTCTGTGCGGTTCACGCCCTTTAGGAGCCTGCCGCGCCTGTCCTTTCAGTCCTCACTAATGCTGCCTGTGTTTGAGGAGGAGTCTGTTAATGGGGTGTTTTTTGCAGAACGCAGTACCATTTGGGCCAACAAAGTCTACTACGACCACTCCTTTGCGAATGGAGACTGGCAGTTGTTTACGGAGCTGAGTTTTGATTACCTGTTCGGGCCGGATGAAGAGAGCTATGCCAACGACAGCGGCTTTATGCCTGTATCTGTATTTTTAAGCTACTTTCCCAGTTCCAACCTTACCTTTTATGTCAATGCGCAGCATGCCCGGCGAATTGACCTGGGCAACAACTTCAGTCAGCACTTTACGCTGGCCGGGGCGGGCGCGAAGTATCAGCTCACGGATGCCCTGAATCTGGAGATTTCGCATGCACAGTTCCTGTTTGGAAATAGCTCGGGCCTGGGCGCAACCTATAATATCGGCTTCCGTTATGTAAATTTATGATGCGGCTGATTTTTTCTCTTTCATTATTCCTGTTGAGCCTGCCTGCCCTGCGTGCGCAAGGCATGGTTTTGCAATCCGTGGAAACAGAAGGGCTAAAGCGTACCCATCCCGGGTTTTTCTACGGCATTGCCGGGGCCTCGCCCGGAGATACGGTCACCTGGGAAGCCCTGGAGGAAATGCGGCGATGGCTGGTATTGCAACCGGCTTTCAACGCTGTGGCCTACCACCTGGATACCACGGACAGCGGGCTTCACCTGCGTTGGGAGACCGATGAAGCCAAAACGGTGCTGCCTTACGCAGGGTTGTGGTCTTCCAATGACATCACCACGGTCATTGGCGGGCTTTCTGAGTTCAATTTCCTGGGGCGGGGCATTAGTGTGGGGGCTTACTATCAGTACAACCTTCGGCATAGCCTTGGGCTGTTCTACCGGCACCCGTTTTTGGTGGGGAAGTTGGGGGCGGAAGTGTCCTATACGCTTTGGAATTCCTATGAGCCGCTTTATAAAGGGCCCGCTACGGCCTGGTACGACTATTCTAACTCCAGCCTGAATGCGACTGCCTTTTTTACGCCTACCCGGCGGCAGGAGTATCAGGTGGGCATCAGCCTCTTTCAGGAAGGTTATCGGTTGGGTACGGTAGCGGAGGAAGACCGCCCGCTCTTTCCGCGTGAACTGGATATTGGAAAACTCGGTATCCGGGCCAACCACTTCTACCGGGGAGCCGTGCCCCACTATTTCTACTGGTCAGGCCTGTCGGTGGATACCTACTCGCAAGTGGTGCTTGATGAACTGGGCTCCGAGCCGTTCTACATCATCCGGCAAGCCTGGAAGTACTACCGGCGCACTGGAAAGCGTGGGAATTGGGCGCTGCGCTTCATCTGGGGGCTGAGCACCAATGTCAATACGCCCTTTGCCCCCTTCGCACTGGATAATCACATCTCTATACGCGGCGTTGGCGATCGCATCGACCGGGGCACCGGTATGCTGACCCTTAACACAGAGTACCGGTATACCCTTCTGGAAAACAGGCAAATCGGCCTGCAGGCAGTGGGCTTTGTGGATGCCGGAAGCTGGCGCCTGCCCGGTGGTACTTTTAGTGATTTTGCCGACCCGGAAATCATACGGCTGCACGGTGGGGTAGGAGGGCGGTTCATCCTAAAGCAGTTTTACAACACTGTCTTTTCCGCAGACTACGGGCACTCCCTGCTGGGCACCGGGGTGGGAGGGTTTGTGCTGGGGCTGGGGCAGTATTTTTGAATTAGCCCATAACATTTACGGACGGGGTGAGCGCAGTTTGCATCAGGTTTTTCATATCGCAGATTTTTCGTAAAATTAAAGCCTGAATCTAAAAGCTTAACCTTTGGCGCATCAAAACGAGCCTTCCAAGAATAGTCCGGAACAGGAAACACCTGCCTGGCTCCTTCGTGTACAGGAGCAAAGCTGGGAACCGGAAATCCTGGTTTCCGGTATTGTGCTGTATGGGCTTTTCCAGTTGCCGGCATTGCTGGAGCAACTGCAACACTTTCTTAGCCATTTTTCTTTTGAGGTTTTTTCCAGTGGTACGGCCGATGAGAGCATAATTGCCGTGCTCAAGGTCGCTAACGTATGGCTCATCGGAGGTTTTATGGTACACCTGCTACTGCGCAGTATCTGGGTGGCTCTGGTGGGGTTGAGCTATGTATACAAAAATGGCGTGGATGTTTCCAGACTGAAAATGGGCGAATCTTACAATCGTTTGATTTTCAAAGATGCACAGTATACCCGAAATATAGTTCGTCTGGAAGAGATTTGCAGTACCACTTTTGCAGTCAGTTTTTTGCTGTTTATGCTGCTCCTTGGAGGATGTTTTTTTCTCGGTGTAGTAGTGGCTCTACTCGCAGCTTGGTTGTACTTTTTCCCGGATCGGGCAGAGCAGCTAACTACGCTAGACCCTATACTCGGCATCATTGGGGGGATTTACGTACTTGATTTTTTAACCCTGGGGCTGTTGAAGCGTATTCCTTATTTCTCAAAGTTTTATATGCCTATCTACCGGGTCATGAGCTGGCTGACACTCTCTCCTTTGTACCGGAAAATCTACTACGGACTTGTAAGTAACCACGCAAAATGGAAGTCGGTACTGGCTATTCTGATTTTTATGAGTGTTACGGTATTGCTGTACAGTGGGTTCCGATTGAAAAACAATCCGGCTGATGCGCTTACCTTGCGCCTCCCGGATACTGCAGAGCAGCTGATGTATCCGGGCCACTACGCGAATTGGGCGGGTGATAAGCCCTCAGGTTTGATACAGATTCCTTCTGATGTGATCGAGAGCAATGTCCTAAGCGTGTTCGTGGTCCACAAGTCGAGCTACGAAGACCGGTACATCAAACCTTTATGCAACTACAGTGCCCGGCAGGATTCCGTAGATCAGGACAGCCTGGTGATGGATTGCCTCTCCCGCTTTTATAACCTACAGCTTGATGGTGAGCCTGTAGAAGCTGAGTATCTGTTTACACGAAAGCAGGAGCCACTTCAGGTAGGCTTGCAAACGTACCTTGACATTAGTCATTTAGAAAAAGGGCTGCATTACCTTGAGCTATCCTTCCAATTCCAGCGGGAAGATGGATCGGTCCGGCCACAGCAGGTGGCCAAAGTGGAGTTTTATAAAACACAGCATGCAGAGCGGGTTCCTGTATTCACTCCGGAAATGGGGGAATAGCTATCAACGAAGGAATCAAAAGTACTCCATGCCTTATAGGGATACTTAGGTTACTGCCCCACACCAATTCCCAGCCGGAGCCCCAGGGTTAGAGAAGGGCGTAGGCTCCAGCCTTCCCGCTTTGACTCAATACTGATCAGCCACTCCTCAGCCGGGTTGTCGAACCGAAGTATCTGTCCGGAAACATCCTGATACTGAAGGTGCTGCAGTCTTAGGCCCACACCAACAAACAGGTCAATATGCACCTTACTATAAATGCGTTGTGTACCATATTTTAAATGCACAGCCAGTTGCCTTCTGAGGCGGGTGGCCTCGTCAAAGCTGTACTGCTCACCATCGGTAGCTTCATAGGCATCGCCTTCAATACGCAATGGGAAGTGGCTAAGGGCCAGTTCAAGCCCCCAGTAATCGGAAGTATAAAGCCCACCGCTGTTTATCTCCGGGCGGGAGGTAATAAAACGGCGTATTTCCGGACGGATTGCAAGGTAGGAAAACCCTTTTCGATAATTGGAGCCACCCCAAAAAGAAGGAAAGTTGGCGTAGGAAACATCAAGTAGATAGCTATACCGTTCGCTCATATATTGCGTCCCCACTCTAAACCGTGGATAATAATTGACCAGGCTGGTTGGGGTGATATGGACTCCCCACTTTTTAGGGGCAGGCTGGTCTTGCGCACTTAGAACCTGAGCGAAGGTGCAGAAGATCAAAAGGAGCGTCAATCGGGGTTTCATATTGTAAGCGATTTGCGTAGAGGTATAACGTGCGAAGTAGCCAATATGCTGTATCTTCCCCGGAAAAATGGAGGACATAAAGTACATTTTATCTGGTTTACTGGTTGCTCCATTGTTGCCATTGATGGCTATACAGGGGAAACGCATTCGGGCATCGGTGCCAAAGTTGCCTCCTGCAAAAGGCGCTTCAGGTTACATCGGTACCGGTAAAGGACAGGTACTGCGGTTAATCACTATTGGGGAGAGCACGATTGCCGGTATTGGAGTGGAAACCCACGAGGAAGGCTTCAGTGGCACATTAGCCCGTGCTTTGGCCAATCAGTTGGGGAAGCCGGTTGTGTGGAAGGTTTATGCCAGGAGTGGGTATACTGCTAAGCGGGTGACGGAAAAGCTGATCCCGCAAATAGCCGAAACCGATATTGACCTCATCGTCATTGGGCTGGGTGGTAATGATGCTTTTCACCTCAACCCGCCCTGGCGTTGGCGACGCAGTATTCGCGACCTGATTGCTGCCTTACGTGAACGCTTTCCCGAAACGCCCATCGTGTTTACCAATATGCCTCCAATTAAGAGCTTTCCGGCTTTTACCCCGCTGATCAAACGCGTCGTGGGCAGTCATGTCGAACTACTGGGGCGGTCTTTGGATCATGTTACGGAACCGATGCCCAATGTTTTTTACTATGCCCGGGTAATCACCCTGGAGGACTGGCGGGACCGGCTGGGTGTCAGTGCGCCTCCTGCTGACTACTTCAGCGATGGGGTGCACCCTTCGGCACTGACTTATCAGGTTTGGGCGCGGGATGTAGCGGGGTATGTTGGGCGTTTGGGGGTTCTGTAGTTATGCCCCTGAGTTCAGCATGAAGGTAATTCCTTACAACAGCTGTTCGATGAGCTTCGTTAGTTTCTCTTCTTCTACGCTGCTCACAGGAATATCGGTGAGTAAGTCCTCCAGGATATGCTTTTTCAGGGCAGTGGCATCTTTCTGCGTTTTAACAGACAGGAAAGTGGTGACGACTGGCAGGTCCAGCTCTGTGAAATCGGATAGCTCTTCCTTGCTCAATTTTGGAAAACGGATCGCCGCCTTGAGCAGATTGAAAACGCGATTTTTGTAAATGCCTTTGTCCAGGCCCTTTTCCAAGCCCTTTTCCAAGCCTTTCTCCAGACCTTCTTTTCGGCCCATTTCCAGTAATTGCTCTAATGTGCTCATCACATTCGGTTTTGTCTTGAATTCGGTATTTTCCAATTGCTTCAGAAATTGTCTGGGTGATCGCTCTGCCACGCCTAGGATATATGTAATAACGGATAATACCTGATCGCTGTTTTTTGCTCCTTCAAAGATAACCTCAATATGTTCAAAGATCAAGTCTTGCCTATGCCGCAGCGCCATCGATAGCATCGTGGAGCGGAAGTAGCTGAGCCCCAGCTTCAGCAGCTCCTCCGGTGGCAGGCGGTGCGCATCTTCGATTAGGAAACGGAAATCTGGCATATAGGGCTGTAGCACTTCATAGGCGGGGTGGGATTTAAAGAGCTCATGCACGGTCTTTGGCTGCCAAGCCGCCTTCCCATTGTAAAACAGCAAGGGCAACACGGGCTCCAATGGCTGGTTTTTAGCCTTCGCTTGCTCGCGCAGGAGCAGGAAAATATAAAGCCCGATTTGCACTGCCACATACTCATCTGGCTCTGATTTATGCTCGAAAAGAAGGCAAAAATGAAAATGCTGCTCCTGTTCACCTTTCAGCCGGCATCGGAAGACAACATCCGCGCTAAACAGCTTCAGGTTAGGGCGCAGTGCCTGTGCATTTTGCTGTTGCAGCGTGCTGAGGTCCGCAATGGCTGCGATCTTTGGATAAAAATATTGCAGGTAGCTTCTGGCAACCTCCGGGTCACTCATAGCCGATTTGAAAAAGCGGTCGTCTGGTTGATGTATTTGATAGTTTTGGGGCATGATACAGAGATGAATGCCCTGCCAAAATAAATATAAAGTTTTAAAAATGAAATAAAAAACACGATAGTTTTTATAATTCGTCTGTTAATCCTGCGGCAGGTACACTCGTTTACCCGTTTCAGCAGATTGCACAGCCGCCTGCAAAATTTCTACGACGATCATATTATTTTCCAGAGAAGACAAGCTCATTTCGTCATAAGGTATGGTTTTCCGAACCAGGGCTGCTAGAAGTGCAAAAGGGTCATCATAGGGCGCCGGCCGGGCTGTTGCCGTTTGGGGCTCAAAGGTGGCGCTTTCCGGTAGCCGGACTTTCAAACGGGTGGCATCGAGTGCAAAGGCGGCACCGGATTTTCCGTAGACTTCCATGTCTTTACGGCTGTAGGGCCAGTTCCAGGAAGCCTGAATGATGGCCTGGGCTTCGGGGTAGGCGAGCACAATGGTCGCTTCGTCGTCCACTTTGGGGTACAGGTGGGGCTTGATTTGCTGGGTGACCGCAAAAACGGACGTTGGGCGTTCTCCTTTCATCAGCCAGGTTGATAAATTGGCACCGTAGCAGCCAAAATCTATAATGGCGCCGCCACCGTTCCACTTCGGGTCGCAGAGCCAGTCGGTGAACTCTGGGTTGCAGCCAATCTCAATCGGCCCTTCATGCCCGTCGTGGATTACCATTTTACGGATGGGGCCCAGAACGCCTTCATCCGCGAGCGACTTGACTTTATGATTAGAGCCATACCAGGTGGTTTCATAATTGGTCAGCAGTAAAATATTATGTTCCTGTGCCAGGGATACCATCTTCCGCGCATGCTCCAGATTCACGGCCAGCGGCTTTTCCACCATAACGTGAATGCCTCTTGGCGCGCAGGCTTCCACCACCTCCAAATGCCCGTAGATGGTATTGAAAGCGGTAACGGCTTCAGGCTTTGTTGCTTCCAGCATACTTTCCAGATCCGGATAGACCAAGTCCATAGAAAAACCATGCTGTTTGGCATAGCGCTCCGCCAGCTCCCGGTTGGGCTCGGCAATGCCAACGATTTCAATATCCCCGCGTTCTGCCCGCCCGAGTATCCAGTGTACATGGGTATGGACCAGGCCGGCAACTCCTACGCGAACGGGAGGCTTTGGGGAGGGCTGCTGTGCCAGCATGTAGAGTGGTAGTAGCATTAAGGTAAAGGGCAGAGACTTCATAACAGCATTGGTATTGTTTAGGAAAGGCAATGTACAAAGAAGGGCGCGGTTAAAGGAGGGTTGAATAGACTGAAAGGGACGTAATAGCGACTTTCATCGTTGCAGTCCCAACTTCGGCTTGGCCCTTATGGCGATGGGATTGAGTATGTATGTGCAGGGCCTTAATCCGGAATATTACCTGATTATGCTCTGGTCGGTGATTGGTTTGCCGGGCGGCTGGTTGGCCGTATCTTTCTTAAAAAACCTAAGCATCTCTACTGTGCCCTAAAGGGGCAGGGGCTAAAAGTCAGCTATGACCAGGCTTCACCGAACTGCGGTGCCTAATCATTACAGGTCGCTATCATATGCCTCTTTTGGGTAGAATAGCTTGCATTTATGATTGGACACGGTTTTGAAAAGTGGATTTTTCCAGCGTTGCTTGCAGGGCTGCTGGGCTGCAGCCCGGCAAAGGACCAAGGCAAAGAAAGCACTGCACCACCAAATATCATCCTGCTTATGGCTGATGACCTGGGTTGGGGGGATACGGGTTACAATGGGCATCCTGTCTTGCAAACGCCTAATCTGGATAGTATAGCTGCCGAAGGTGTGGCGCTCACCCGCTTCTATGCCGCCGCTCCCGTTTGCTCACCTACCCGTGGCAGTTGCCTGACAGGCCGCCACCCCAATCGCTATGGTATTTTTAGTGCGAACGTTGGCCACCTGCCAGAGGAGGAACTGACGCTGGCAGAGCTGCTCAAAGCACAGGGTTACCTTACCGGGCATTTTGGGAAGTGGCATTTGGGTACGCTTACCCGTGATACGCTTGATGCGAACCGGGGTGGGAAGCCACAGTTTGCCGATGAATATGCGCCACCCTGGCTGCATGGATTTGAAACCTGCTTCTCCACGGAGTCTAAGGTACCCACCTGGGATCCCATGCGTACCCCGGAAAAGGCTGCCGGCGGTGTTGGGAGTCAGGGGCTGGGAAATCATTTTGGCACATTTTACTGGAATGAACAGGGCGAGCGTGTGGAGAACAACCTGAAAGGCGATGACAGCCGTGTCATCATGGACCGGGCTATTGATTTTATCACAGAAGCTGCTGATCAGGAAGAGCCTTTCTTCGCCGTTATTTGGTTTCATGCGCCGCACACGCCGGTGGTTGCCGGGCCGAAGTACCTGGCTCAATACGAAGCGAATGCTGAAAACGAACAACATTATTACGGGTGCATATCGGCTATGGATGAACAAATCGGGCGCCTGAGGTCCACCCTGAAAAACCTCGGTCTGCGCCAGAATACACTCACTTTCTTTACCAGCGATAATGGTCCGGAGAACCGTAAAAGCCGGCCTCGGAGCCTTGGCATTACCAAAGGATTAAGCGAACGAAAGCGTAGCCTGAAGGAAGGTGGCATACGGGTACCTGGCCTGGTCAGTTTCCCTGGAACATTACCCACTGGGCAGACGGTTGACAAGCCTTTTTCCACCAGCGATTACTTACCCACTATTTTGGAACTTACGGGGATTGCCTATCCGGATGACCGCCCCCTGGATGGCAAAAGTATGCTGCCGTGGCTGGCAGGGGAGACCGATAAGCCCGCTCCGCCCCTGTTTTTTGACTATCAGGGGCAGGTGGCCATCATCGATGGGCAGTACAAGTTGTACAAAAGTGAAAAAGATGCTCCATTCGAGTTATACGATTTAACCACAGATCCTGCGGAACTGAAGGATCAGAGTGAAGCTAATCCGAAAATAAAGGCAAAACTGATTGATGCTCACCGATCCTGGAGGGCTTCCGTTAGCCGTAGCCTCAAAGGAACTGATTACTAAAACAGATAACCATGCGAAACATTTACCGGGTAGGAATATTGATAGGCATGCTGGGCACCCTAACCCTGACGGCTCAAAATCAGCCGGAGCGGGAAGCCTGGCTCAGAGATGCGGGGTTTGGCATGTTTATTCACTGGAGCGTGGATGCGCAGTTGGGTACCGTCATCAGTCATTCTCTGGTGGGCGCCTCTGAGGATTACACCCGGCGCTACTTTGAGGAATTGCCCAAAACTTTTGACCCGCAAGATGCCGACCCGGACCGTTGGGCCCGCCTGGCAAAGCTGGCAGGTATGAAGTACATGGTACTGACCGCTAAGCATCATTCCGGATTCTGCCTTTGGCATACGGAGACTACGGACTTTAGTATTGAGCATACGCCCTACCAGCGCGACTTTGTGGCCGAATACGTCAAAGCCTGCCGAAAATACGGGCTGGCAGTTGGGTTGTATTTTTCTCCTGAGGATTTTCATTATTTGCATCAGCAGGGGGAGTTAATTAAGCGCGGGGAAAAAGGTGACCGCCCGGCAGCAGCCAACGAGCGCTATATTGCTTTTGTAAAAGCTCAAATGAAAGAGCTGCTCGCTCAGTATGGGCCCATTGACGTATTGTTTTTTGATGGGAAGAAGAACTTCCTCATTGATGCGCTAAAGCCCTATTGCTGGTCGCTCAAACCGGATGTGCTCATCACTCGCGGGGAAATTGAAACCCCGGAACAGCACCTGCTTGGCGTAGCTTCGGACCGGGTTTGGGAGGCCTGTATGACGATGGGCACGCAGTGGCAATTTAAGCCAACCAATGAATCCTACAAACCGGCCTCGCAGGTCATTCAGCTCCTTGCCGAAACCCGGGCGCAGGGTGGGGCGCTATTGCTCAATATTGGGCCGGATGGCCTTGGGGAGCTCCCGTTCGAGCAGGAACGCAATCTTACAGAACTGGCCGCCTGGTACTTTATCAACCATGAAGCCATTGATGGGGTGGAACCCTGGCCGGTTACGCACGAAGGGGATATTTGGTATACCAAAGCCAGGGATGAGGATGTAGTGTATGCCATTCTGGGCGGGCAAGGGGAGTGGCCGCGGGGCGAACGGAGAGAATTCCTGCTGCACGCGGTAGCGCCTACTGAGAAAACGAAAATTAGCGTACTGGGGCAATCCGATAAATGGGTGGAGTATATGCCCGAAGTGGACGCCACCTCCCGCTTCCGAAAAGCAGAAAAAGGGATAGAAGTTTCCGTTGTCCGGGCACAGCGTATCTACAATAACCACCGCTGGCCGAATCCAGTTGTCATTAAGTTAGAACATGTTAGACCCGCATTTATTCCACCGGCTATTCGCACCCTTCCAGTAGCCGCAGATGGGCATTTACAGGGTGAGTTACTATCACTGGGCGATGAAAAAAGCGTACAGGCAGGTTTTCAGTACCGGCTCAAGCCTAAAGGGCTGAATGATATCACAAAGCATACGGATTGGAAGGAGTTGCCGGCAGGTGAGTTCAGCAAAACGGGAGCTTTTAGCCTGTCCATTCCAGATTGGTCGCCAGGTCGTTATCAAATAAGAGCTTTTGTTAAACACGATTATATCTCTATTGAAGGAGCGGTTGAAGAGCTGCTCATTCCCTAAATTTATTTCAACCCAACAGAATAACCATGACGAGATTGAGCTGCTCAATAATTTTGATGGCCTTTTGTGCCCTTTTCTGCCAGCCTCAGCTTTCCGCTCAATCGGAACAGCAGGTCGTGGCTTCTCCCAATATTCTGTTTTTGTTTGCTGATGATATGCGGGCCAGCGCCCTTACCAATCCGGCAATCAAAACCCCCAACCTGGACCGCCTGAGGTCCAGCGGGATGCTATTTACGGAAGCCCATATTATGGGTGCAGATAATGGTGCGGTCTGTGCACCAAGCCGGGCTATGCTTATGACAGGGAGGCACTTGAGCCGCCTTTTGCCGGCCGGCTTCAATATTCCGGATGATCATGCGCTCCTCGGAGAAACCCTGCAGGATAACGGCTATGATGCCTTTGGGACTGGTAAATGGCACAACAGCCGCCATACCTTCAACCGGAATTTCAATACTGGGGAGCATATTTTTATGGGCGGTATGCATGACCCCTGGAATACGCCATTATACCATTATCAACCCGATGCGGTTTATACAGATCGCCGCCCGGTTGTTCAGGATGACCGGCACAGCAATAAAGTGGATACGCTTCCCGGTGAGTATGTATTTGGAGGCATTCATGCTTCCGAAGTGTTTGCCAATGCAGCGATAGGCTTCATTGAAAGCCGCAGCCCGGGCGACAATCCCTTTTTTCTGTACACGGCATTCACGGCTCCCCATGATCCCCGGAGTATGCCCCCGGAGTACCTGGAATGGTACCACCCCGACAGCATAGCTCTGCCACCCAATTTTATGCCTGAGCATCCATTCAATAACGGGCAGTTGATTATCCGGGATGAGCAGCTGGCGGATACCCCCCGGCAACCCGAAGAAATCAGGCAGCATATCCTGGAATACTATGCCATGATCAGCCATCTGGATGCTCAGGTAGGGCGCATTCTGGAGGCGTTGGAAAAGTCCGGGCAGCTGGACCATACCATCATCGTCTTTGCGGGGGACAACGGGCTGGCAGTAGGGCAGCATGGGCTGATGGGTAAGCAAAATCTTTATCAACATTCGGTCAATGTGCCTTTGCTCATCGCCGGGCCGGGTATTCCCCGGGGAGATTCAACCCCTGCTTTATGCTACCTTATAGACTTATTCCCCACTTTGTGTGACCTGGCAGGGGCAGAGGTGCCTGCCGGGCTAGATGGCAGAAGCCTGGTCCCGGTGATCAGAGGGGAGCAGAAAACCGTCCGAAGCGTCCTTCATCTTCAGTACAAAGGCATACAGGGAGCGATTCGAAAAGACAATACCAAGCTCATCCGGTACTGGGTTGATGGAGTGGAGACACTACAACTTTTTGACCTGGAGCAGGATCCCTGGGAGGTTCGGAATCTGGCTGGGCAATTTCCTGAAAAGGCCAGTGCTTTGAAACGGGAACTCCTGGAATGGGATAAGCAACACGGTCTGGCTAGCCGGAAAAGTCAAAAATAACAGAAGAATGAAAAGTATAAACACGTGGATTTGGGCAGCCTTCGCCCCGTGGCTGACCAGCTTTTCCAACCGCCGCAAAGGGCAGGCGCTAAACCTGTACAGCCGGGACGCCGGTTATTAACCGGTAAATGGCTAAATTGCAGGACATTAACCCTTATACGCTATGGCACTGCCAAAAAATCTCTCCAAGCACTTTAAAGGCGTCCTCTTCGGCGGAAACTGGTCGGATTCCAACTACAAGGATCAGCTGTCGGATGTCGACTGGCAGATGGCGACCTCAAAAGTAGCCGGACTTAACACCATTGCACAATTGGTCTATCACGCCACTTACTACCTGCCCCATATTGCCAGTGTACTCGAAGGTGGACCTTTGCAAGCCAGGGACAAATACAGCTGGGAAACTCCGGACATCAAGTCCGAAGCCGACTGGCAGGCCCTTCTTGATGCGGTTTGGGCAGATGCAGAACGGCTGATTGCGGTGACCGCCAAACTCCCTGAAGAGCAGATGTGGGCGGACTTTTCGGCCCCCAAATACGGCCACTGCTTCAGTAACCTAAACGGGATTATCGAGCATTTGCACTATCATCTGGGGCAGATTGTGCTGTTGAAAAAACTACTCAGGGAGCAGTCCTGACATTCCTCTCAAAACAACGCTTAGCAGGTAGCCGGGAACAAGATTTTGGCAGTTTTGTTGTTATCATAACCAATACCTAAGGCTATGAAAAATTATCTCTCTTTGATTGCGCTCTTCGCTCTTGTGCAGGTGCTGGCTGCCCAGCCCATTGACCAGCAGCCTGAAGTACTTTACCATCAGACCGGCTTCTTAGTCCACAACTACTTTACCGTTGGTGACAGTATCGTCTCAGAAGAGGAGTTGGCCTTCTATTTCAAAACCACTGACCTGCAAGCCTACGAAGCTTTTAACTATGGGCTGAAGCTGGACCGAAAAAGAAGAGTAGTGGAAGGTTTTGGCCTGGCGGGTATAGCTTCAGCGTTGCTAACCAATAGCAGAAGCGTGGATATAGTGGGTTACGGAGGATTTGCACTTTCCGGGCTGGTTGCACTGGGCCTGGAAATGTGGTCGGCGCGCAAGAAAGGGACCGGGGTTTACCTTTATAACAGCAAGCGCAGCTGGAAAGCCCCTGATCCATGGCAACCTCCCGCTCCAAAAGAGTTTGAGCAGGTCCAACCGTACAAGGTAATTGATGGTCAATAGTAAGGGAAATCAGAGCTTCTCACTCAATGCCCAAAACAACTGCCGGTACCCCACTTTATCATCCTTGCCCAGGCGGACCATGATGATGTTTTTCTCCGGGTGCACATAAATGTACTGGCCCAGGATGCCAATCGCCAAAAACTCCGGCCCGCACATCCGGTAAGCGTACTCGCCATCGCGGAACGGCGCCACACTCACCCCTTCCGGAGCGGCAGCTACCGCAGATGCTGAGTCGGGCGCAACACCCCGGTACGACCGGCTGTACCACTGGTACTGGTAGCAATCGTTGGTGTAATCTGGTGTGGTGCTGCGTTCGACCCACTCCTGATCCAGCAATTGCTGGCCTTCCCACGCTCCGCCGTTCAGGTACAAACGGCCGAACTTCGCATAGTCCCGGGCCTGTGCATTCAGGCAGCAGAAAGCTTTCGTTGTGCCACTTTTTTTGCTGTCAAAGCTCCAGCTCGCCTGAAATTCCATGCCAAGGGGCTGCCAGATTTTTTCCTGTAGATACAGAGGCAGGTCTTTTCCGGTCGCCCGCTCCACAATGAGCGCGAGGAGTTGGGTGTTGATGCTTTGGTATTCCCGGTAGCTATCGGGCTCGGCGGCGAATTTGGACCGTTCCAGGGTATACTTTTCCAGTTGCCGTCCGTAGTAGTCCCGGGCTACAGGTGCAAAGGGGTTGAAATAGCTATTCTCATTGTAGTCCAGCCCGCTACGCATGTTGAGCAGGTGCTCGATAGTCAGGCGGCTGAACCGTTCGTCCCTGTCCTTCAGTTCGGGCAGGTACTGCGTTACGGGGTCGTCTACACTTGCTATGGCGCCCTCCTGAACGGCAAAGCCCACAAGGGAGGAGACAAAGGACTTGGCCACGGAAAAGGAAGGGTGAAGCGGACCATCCTCGGCATATCCATCGAAGTAATTTTCGTAAAGAATGGTATCATTCCGGATGATGAGAAACGCCAGCGTTTTACCATAATCGCTTATGTATTCCGGCAGGGTGTATTTTTTACCATCTGCGGTCAGTTCTGTTTCGGCAAGCTTCTGCTGAATACTGTCTGGCGCATAGGCAAAAGTGAAAGGCGTTTCCGGAGCGTTGATGGTCGTAGCCGGGAACTTTTTGTAATCATTGACATCCGCGAAGTTCCAAAGGAAAAAACGGCCGATGTGGCAGCCGGAAGCCAGTAAAATTAAGGCGGTCAGGATAAGTATTCGGAACAGATTTGGCATAGCAGTAGGTTTTGACGGTAAATCTAAGCAAAAAGCACTACGTTATGCCCACTCAAATCCGTTAGCAGGCACCTATAGGCTATCTGCTTCCTTTCTGAAGAAATGCTCAAGGCGCTCCACCCCGTAGCGGGGGGCGACATTATCCTGCGCCATCATGGTGAGAAAAAATTCATAGGGCCCGTAGTTTTTGGAGGAGGTAAATGCGCGCATCAGCCAGATGAGCAAACGGCGGCTCCAGTCGGGCAGGTGCAGGATATTCGGCGGACTTCCCACGGCTTTCAGGGCAAGCGCGGCGATCTCATTTTGGGTGAGAATGTCGGGGCCGCCTACTTCCAGATCGGTAGCAGATGAGCCCATCTCGTCGATGATGGTTTTAGCCAGGTCCCGCCCGTGGATGGGGTTGAGCTTGTAGTCGCCATTCCCAAACAGGTAGACTCTGCTGCTCTTCGCCATATCCAGGAAGTCGGTCATGTCTGAGAAAAACCCATTGGGGCGGACGATTTGATACTCCAGCCCGGAAGCCATGAGCGCATCCACAAACCGCTCTTTGGCTGCCATAATTTTGAGGTGGCGCATCTGCCGGCCATTGATGGCGGAGATATAGATGAACCTACGAGCGCCTGCCCGTTTGGCCTCTTCCAACAGGTTGAGGTTGGCCTGATAGTCCACATCCATATAGGTGAGCCCGTCTTTTTGTCGGGTGATCCCCACGGTAGAGATTAAGGTGTCGATGCCTTTTAGTTGCCCGCGCAGGCTTTCCGGTTGGGTAACTTCCGCCCGGATGAGCGTATCAGGAGGCAGTTGGAAGTGCTTAAGCTTCTGCGGGCTGCGGGCCAAAGCCTGGAATGGGAGCTGTCGTTCCTGCAATTCTGCGATGAGGTGCCTGCCAAGGTAGCCGGTTGCACCGGCGATCAGTATCTTTTTCATAGGAGTATTGTTGATTCTATGCAAAGATGCAGGCCCGGGCCGCGAAGATCGTCCGGGAATAAGAATCAGTACAAGCTTGCCCTCCGTATGAAATTTCGGACGCTCAGTTTACCGGTTGGCCTTGAGCCAGGCACTCGGGGTTTGCCCGGTGGACTTTTTGAAGAAATCATTAAAGACCGACTTGGAATTAAATCCGCAATCATAGGCCAGCCCCAGGATGGTGTAGTGGCTGAATTCCGGCAGCACGGCCTTTTGCTGGAAAGCGCCCAACCGCCAGGTGTTGATATACTCGTTGAAGTTTTGCCCGAGCGTTTCATTCAGCAGGCAGGACAATTTATTGGGGTGGAGGTCAATCCGGGCGGCGAGCTCCCGCAGGTTGAGCTCGGGGCTGAGGTAAGCTTGCTCGTTTTCCATAATGCCCTGCAGGGCGGCTTTGTAGTCTCCTGCTTCTTCCGGCGATAGCTTGGTGCCGGCTTTTTCTTTTTGAACAGAAGCGGTAACCCGCCCTGCCGCTGAAGTGAAGGTGGTTTGAACCAGTTGCTGGAATTCGGTTAGCGGGCGCAGGGGGCGCAGCAGCGGGTCATTGCCAAAGTTGATGTACTGCCCGTTGCGTTGTTGAATACCCTGTTTTAAGGCCGCCAACGCTTGTGCCTGGTCACCGGTGTAGAGGGGAGCGTAGATGGCCCAGGGCAGATAAATAGTGGTATCGGTTACGAAATCGGAAGAGGAGAGGCTGTTTTCCGTATGTATGGCTTCGTAGAGCCGCAAGAAATTACTGTTGATACCCCCCTTCGGTGTGCGGTTGAGCCAGCTGTGCAGTTCCTGCTGCTGGCCTTTGAGGATATAGCAGCAAGCTTTCGTCCGAATTGCCAGTTCCCAGTTCAGGTCGATGGCCAGCGCTTTATCCATCCATTGCATAGCGGTATCGTATTGCTCCTGCAAATAGTAGATATTGCCTTTGGTGTAGTGGTGGTTGGGGGATAGGGGGTTGTACTCCAGGGCCTTGTTGATGTACTCCAGCGCCTGGTCAAATTGCCCGAGTGCGGTATGGCATTCTGCGGCGGACTCCAGCGACTCTGTATCCTGAGGCGAGATCACCAGTCCCTTGTGCAGTGCCTGAAGTGCGCTGTGCGGGTCCCAGTTTATCCAGAGTGCCTGAGTGGCTTTCGCAAAATAGGCCTCTGTAGATTCCGGTTGTAGGGCAATGCCCTGCGTAAGGTAGAAATCGGCCGCAGTCAGGGCATCCAGTTTATTCATAAAACCCCAGGACCCAAGAATACCATAGCACTGTACGAGCCCAAAGTAGGGCTGATAATAAGCGGGGTCAAGTGCTATGCTTTGTTTGTAGGAATGTATAGCCCGCTCGAAATCTTCGCTTTTCCATTGGAGTTGAAAAAAGCGGCCTTTCAGGAACATCTGATAGGCTTTGATGTCCCGCGTTTTGGAGGTCACGAGGTGGTCGTCAATATCAAGGTGCCCGTAGTTTTCCCTGATTTTCTCGGCAATCAGCAGGCTGATTTCATCCTGCAGCTCAAAGATATCTGTCAGTTCGCGGTCGAAGCGTTCGGACCAGAGGTGGAAGCCGTTGTCCGTGCGCACGAGCTGTGCATGGATGCGGATGCGCTTGCCCACTTTCCGGATACTCCCGTCGAGTACTGTAGCCACGCCCAGTTGGTTGCCAATGATCCGGACATCGGTTTTCCGGTCGCGGTAGGCAAAGCTGGACGTTCTGGCTGTCACTTTGAGCCCTTCCACCCGGCTGAGGGCGAGAATGATCTCTTCCGACATGCCGTCGGCAAAGTAAGTGTGCTCCTGATCAGCGCTTAGGCTTTCAAAGGGGAGGACGGCTATGGACTTCGTTCGTATCAAGGTTGTTTAGGTGTTTTGACCGCTTAGGGTTAAAAATAGGAAATTATCAGATGACGGGTAAGCCAATTAAGGATCAGGAAATTATTCCGGCTGAAACAGGAACGGTAAACGACCCTTTTAACTTATGACAAAAGTCACCCGTCTGTAATGATATAGTTACTTTCAATGTGGATAGCATCCCCCTAATTTGTGGTCAGATTCAAACCTAAAAGATAAAACAGACATGGTTAGTAAAACTGCAGCTGAATTTACCGTAGGGAATATTACTGAGCTTCAAGAGCTTATGGCCGTCGCACCAAGTTTCACTGTTGTAAGAAATATAGAGGAACTGGTGGAGCTGGCAGCGGGCGGAAAAGGTAGTGATTATCAGGAAGTTCGCTATGATCTTCCTGATGGGCAAAGTTACCTGGAAGCTGAAGTGCTCCGCACCAAAAACGGGATTGCCGCGAATTATACGGAAGTATACATGCGCCGGCGCGATCCAAATTGCATGGTCATTGCTGATAGCTTTCCTACCGATAAGCCCACCTTTGAAGACCGGTTCGGTCATTCTTTCGACGAATTGAGAGCCGAAACCTTTGACTGGTTAAAGACCCAGCACCTGGGGATGTTTTATTACCATGCCGGGCAGCCGGGTATGGGGTATAATGCCGTAGCTGTTATTCCCGCCAACGCAGGTTTTTTTGGCTTGGGCCTGGCACTGCTGCAGGGGATTATTGACCCCATGGAATTGCCCGAAGACTTCTCACCGGAAGCGGTTATTTATACTGCCCCGCCTTTCCGTCATACCCACTTTGAGGGTAAGCAGGTAGTGGTCCACAACCGTCAGCCGGGCAAATACGAAATGTTTTCCTACAACCTCTATCCCGGGCCAAGTGCCAAAAAAGGCGTTTACGGGATGCTGATCGGGCAGGGGGAAGAAGAAGGCTGGGTAACCGCGCACTGCTCTACTGTCCGGGTAGTGACGCCTTACGATAACGTTATCACGCTCATGCACGAGGGAGCCAGTGGCGGCGGCAAAAGTGAGATGTTGCAGCAGCCCCACCGGTCACCGGAAGGCAGCCTGTTGTTAGGCAAGAATATCCTGACCGGCGAAAAAAGGATGCTGGACCTTCCCCGGACCTGCGACCTGGAACCGGTAACCGACGATATGGCGCTCTGCCATCCCAAACTCCAGAAGAACGACGGCAAGCTTTGGCTGGAAGATGCGGAAGACGCCTGGTTTATCAGAGTGGATCACATCGAAGACTACGGTACCGATATGGTGCTGGAAAAAATAACAGCCAAACCGGAGAAGCCGCTCCTCTTCCTGAATATCGAAGCTGTGCCTGGTGGAAGGGCTATGATATGGGACCACAAGCAAGATGCCCCCGGCGTGCCCTGCCCCAATCCAAGAGTCATACTGCCACGGGATATCGTACCCGGCATATACTCTGATCCAGTGCGGGTGGATATCCGGAGCATAGGTCTGCGGACGCCACCTTGTACTCAGGAAAACCCAAATTACGGCATAGTAGGCATTATGCACATTTTACCGCCTGCCCTGGCGTGGCTTTGGAGGTTAGTCGCGCCCCGTGGGCACGCCAATCCAAGTATCATTCAGACCAAAGGGATAAGCAGTGAAGGTGTGGGCAGCTATTGGCCATTTGCTACCGGTAAGAAGGTCAAACAGGCCAACCTGCTGCTGGAGCAAATCGTAGAGACACCTGATGTGAAGTACATCCTTACGCCCAACCAGCACATTGGAGCCTGGAAGACCAGCTTCATGCCGCAGTGGCTTAGCCGGGAATACCTGGCACGAAAGGGCAACGCCGAATTCCTGCCAGAGCAACTGAGCCCTTCCCGCTGTAGCCTGCTGGGGTACGCGATGAATAAAATGAAGCTGGAGCGCATCGAAATCCCTAAGTGGATGCTCAAGGTGGAGTACCAGGAAGAGGTCGGTAAAGAAGCCTATGACCAGGGTGCAAAGATTTTGTATGATTTCTTTGAGAAGACACTTGCCCAGTTCCAGGAAGATAGCCTCAGCCCTCTTGGCCAACAAATTATCGAATGCTGCCTGGACCACGGTAGTGTGACGGATTATGAAAGCCTCTTTAAAAAAGGGTAATCTCCCACTGCCTCCGGGGTTACACAAAGCTACGATTTAAAAAAACTGTTGTTGATTACATCATTCACCCTGAAGTCATTTCCGGCTTCAGGGTGTTTGTTTTTGCCTTTGCGCTCTACAAGCTGGGGCATCTCTTTGACCGGAGGCTGTTATCGCTTTACTACAGAAAAAGCAGACCGCTTTTGCCCCCATTGCACTTGTACCTGATAGGTACCCGAAGGAAGGTGGTCCCAGCCCCGGAGCATGACAGTGCCCTGGTTGGCTGTTTCAGAAACAGACTTTAGGACTCTTCCACTGCTGTCAAATATTCGGATGTGCACCGGGTCAGCTACTGTTGTACCCAATTCGATCGTCAGCGTGTCCTCTACCGGATTGGGGAAATAGCGCACTGTCGATTTCTGTGGAGAGGTGACTGCCACAGGCGATTCCTGGTAGATGCGTACGTAGTCCACTTCCATGGCGCTGCTGGTAAAGTCAGGCGCAATACTGGGCAGGATGGCGACATTAAATAACAGGTACTGCTCCGCATCAAAAGGCCAGGTCTCCGGGTTTTTATCAGCAGGGTTGTAGGTAAAATGCTCCACGCCATCTACCGCAAAAACCAGCTTCTCAGCGGTCCACTCCAGGGAATACACATGGAAGTCTGTGGCGTAGGTTGGCAGGTTTTGTCCGCCTACATTAACCGTGCCCCCAAAGCTGGAGGGCGTATGCGTGGCGCTGGAAACATAGCCGGGGTTGGTGCCCCAGTGCTCCATGATATCGATTTCTCCGCAGGCGGGCCAGGGCGTGGTGCCAAAACCTTCGTTATCCCAGTAGCCGCCATCTTCGTCAATGTTTTTGCCCAGCATCCAAAGGGCAGGCCAGGTACCGGGTCCGGTGGGCAGCTTAGCGCGGATTTCCACCCGGCCGTACTGAAAGGTGAACTTGGAATTCAGGCGGGCCGAAGTAAACTCCTTGGTATGCCCCTGATCGGTGAAGGTCTCCCGGCGGGCTTCGATTTTTAGTACGCCGTTTTCCACCCGGGTGTTTTCCAAACGGTCCGTGTAGTGTTGAATTTCACCATTAAACCAGCTGTTGCCCAGTGGGAGCAGGGTTTGGTGAAACCACTTGGTATCATCTGCAGCGCCGTCAACGTCAAATTCATCAGCCCAGATCAGCTGATTGAAAACCGGGCCAGGAGTGGAGGTGCTTTCAAATTGGACATTATCGATATAGGCTATCACCTGATCGTTGTTATTTTCCCCGTTGACCTGCAGGAGGACCCGGTCGAAGTCATTACGCTGAGTGGGCGGGGGAGAATCCGGAGACAGGTTGATGTAATTGTCATTCGCAAAGTCAAAGGTGACCGTTTGCCATTCATCCGTTACGATAGGCTTGATGATCTCGCTCTGTGTAGACCAGGGTGCTGGCAGATTGCCATCCTGCAGTTTCAGCGAAATTTGGTTGGGCTGTACTCCGGTCAGCCCGCTGGATGGCACGTAGATTTGAAGTGAGAACAGGTGCTCGCCTGAAATATCAAACGGCATATCTGCATCGAAACGCACATTGGCATACTGCCCGCCCGTATCACCGTACCTGAGCACGGTAGCAGAGGTATTGCTGCCCTGAGGGAATGGATTGGGAAAGCTGGTATCAATCTGACAGTCATCACCCGCCCACGTGCTGATGTTGCCGTTGCCTTCGAAGTCATCGCCGATAGCAATCGTCTGGCAATAGGACCACGGCGTTAGGAAGAAGCTAAAAAGCAGAAGGGAGAGCCTGATCATCGTGCAGTTTAATTTTAGTGAGAAAAAAAGTAATATACGGGCAGGAGTTTAAAAACCAGCCTTTCGCAGGTGAAAGATCGGATTTAAGACTTGGGAGTGACAAAGTATTCAACAGAAATCCATGTATCTCTCAAAACTTAAATCCCGCTTCCACCTGAAAGCCAAAATCACTTTGGTACACTTCTGAAGTGAGCAGCCGCTGGTACAGCCCGAACCCGATGACCGGGCCAAACCGGCTGTTTGGAATGAAATACAGGCTTTGCTTTGGCGCCAGCCCCAGCAACAGGTTAGTCGATTGCCTGGCAAGCCGGTCGGTAAGGCTTTCTGCGCCAACGAGCAGCATGAAATCCAAATTGATGTAAACCCGGTCGGTGATTTCCCGGAACGGGCATATACCAAACATACCGTAGTTGAGCCGGGCTTTCACGATACCAGACCGGGCAAAGGGTTGGTCTTCAATCTGCAAAAACTCTCCACCAAGCCGCCAGGGGAAAAACCAGCCTTTATGGGAAGATTTAGAGCTGCGGTAATAGCTGAACTTCCAGCCTTCGGCATTGTCGCCTGCAGCGTAGCCAGCCAGCAGCAGGTTTAAAGGGACGATCTTTTGTTGGTCCAGGCGTTGTTTGAGTTGATCCTCTGTTACAGGGGTGCCAGCCTCCGGATTATCCCAGTCAGTATTACTGAACTCATCTAGGACCTGGTTTAGGGCCCGCCGTATTAAAGCCTCTGACGGCTCCTTCCCGGAAACAGAAACCCGGGTTTTGAAAAGTAAGACTTTATACCGTTCCCGTTGCTGGTAAAAAGAGGCTTGCAGTACGACTTCCAACTCCTGATCTGCACCGGAGGGTGCAGGGGTAAGCCACAGCTCGTCCACACCCATGATAACAGGCAGGTCCCCTGCATCTCTGGGCACGGCTCTATCCAGGTAGTTACTGAAAGCATTCGTCAGCCCTCTTGCCAGGTCCACGGGGACTTTCCTGGATTGTGCCCCAATGAAGAGATAGCCAATGCTATCCGTTGCAGGGCGGCTGTCCACTACCTTTTTTATGAAAAAACCGGCGATCGTCGAGTCCGGTGGCGTATCCCGGAGTGCGATGAACTTTTTTTGCCCGAAGGCTGCCGCGCCAAAAAGGAAACAGAGCGCAAATAGTAACAAGTGCTTTTTCATGATTGATTATCCGTTGACTCTATCTTACAGAGGTTTAAATACCTTAATGTACCATTTTTTCACCGGAATAGCCTTAACTTACTGTGGCCTAAAGCCGCTCTGTTACACCCTTCCTGAGCCTTCTGAACCATGACTTTAGCTTACTGTTAGAGTTATTGTTCTGTAAATCAGTTTGTTGTATTTTTTTGGTGAAAATCATTTGTTATGCGTGCACCTGTCATATTAGGATTTGTTTTCTGCTTCCTGCTTAATTCGATTGCAGCTCAGGAGTACGATACCTGGAGCGGGCTGCACAACCGGCCCGCCAGATTGGGAACAGACGCCAGTATGGTGGTTGTAGGGGAGGAGGTGTTCCTGGAGCAGCGTGATGAAATGAGCGAGGTTTTCCTGTACAAACTCAACCTGGAAGGGGAAATACTGGATTCGCTGGTTCGCGGGGATTTTGGCCCCTATTCCTTCTACGAGCAACTGCACGCAGACCCTGTAGACAGTACCCTGTGGATGATTGGCTTTGCCTACCTGCTGGAGGATGGAAACAGCGCTGCGCCCAACTTGTCTGTATTGCACTTTGACCGCGATCTGGAGCTGATCAGCTATCATACTAATGATGCGTTGGCGGACTTTTTCTCACCCAATATGGCTATGGTTAGCAATGAATCCAGCTTTGTCCGAAAAGGCGACCGGATATATGGCCGGTACTATGGCCGCCGCCTGAATACTTCGAATATTTTGCCTTACGATATTGTCATGGATACCGCCTGCAATGTTTTGAATAGCACTCCTGCAGATTTTTCCCAGCCTTATGCCGTTATGGCTATGGTGGAGGATCGGCTGTTTGGTTGTTTTGGATCCCTGTTCTCGGAGCTCAGTCTGGTCAGTTTGGAGCCCATTCAGGAAAACGCCCACGACTGGCTTGGTACCGCTTATAATTTTGATGGTTTTGGATTTACGAACATCGGGAATTTCTACCCCTACTTCAAGCCGAATGACGGTAATCAGGTCTTTGCCAACAGGATTTTTGAGCTCAATAGTGCAGACAGCATCTATCAGTCTATTGAGATTAGGACGCCTGATTTTGAGTTAATCCGCCGGGCGGTAGTGCATGGGCTGGCTATCGAAGGGCCAGGCCTGGAAGACGGTGATCTGCGCCCGGCATACCGATATCCATTAGACTTCAATTCGGATGACGAGTATTTTTTATTAGGCTTTGATTTTGCGAATGGCAACCGCTGGCGCCTGAGTAAGGCAGATGCTAACCTGGAGCGTATGTGGGATGTGCATCTGTTGCTACCCTTTGATAACAGCCGGGCTACGGGGGTGGTAGCGACTCCGGATGGGGGGTGCCTGGCGCATGGTCAGGTCATCCGCGACGACCTTTTCCCGGAGGAAAGCCGTCACATCATCTACAAGTTCGACTCGGAAGGAGAGATGACCAATGCGGAATTACTGGGCCCAACTCAGGCACCTGAACCTTCTGTTTTTCCTAATCCCTGCACCGAGCGGGCGCAGTTGTCCTTTCCCGAAGTATGGTCAGGCAGGCAAATGGAGGTGGAAATCCTTAGTAGCAACGGGCGCCCGGTGTATCAACAGTCTGTGGTTGCCGGTAACGAGATGAATGTTTCCACTACCAACTGGGCCACCGGTATTTATTGGGTCCGCTGCCTGGATGCCGCCACGGGGCAGCTGTTGGGGGCGGTTCCGCTCAAAGTGAGCCGTTAGTGCTGCAGCGGTTTGGGTACGCCTGCCTGTAAGCCGCTCACTGATCTATTGCCTGGGCGTAAAGTATGATACCTATCATCCATTTTCCGGCTATTCGCGGTTTTTCGATGATTAAGATCAGCGCGAGGCACAGCGCAGAAGGGTACCTTAGGGATCAAAATATTCTGAGATGCGATTCTTACTGGCCTTTATCCTGCTGTTACACGGGATCATCCACTTTTTCGGATTTTTAAAAGCGTACAATTTCCATCAGTTTGAGCAGCTTACCCAGCCTATTGCGCGGCCTCAGGGTTTGCTGTGGCTCCTGACCGGCCTCTTGTTTATCGGAGCGGTGGTACTTTATTTGAGCGGCGTCCAGTTTTGGTATGGAGTGGCTATGGCTGCAGTCGTGCTTTCACAGTTTTTGATATTCCACAATTGGGGGGATGCCCGCTTTGGCACAGCCGCCAATTTGCTTATTTTGATTCCAGCCCTGCTCAGCTGGCAAAGCTACCGGTTTGAGCGTCGGTACCGGGCGGATGTACAAGCCGGCATAGAGCGGACACAGGCTATTCAGCAGGATTTGCTCACAGAAGAAGACCTTGAGTATCTGCCGGCTCCGGTGCAGCGCTATCTCCGGTACGCCGGAGTGGTTGGGCAGCCCAAGGTACACAGCTTCCGCGCCCGGTTTAAGGCAGAGATGAGGGGGAAAGGACAGGATTGGATGCGGATGGACTGTGAGCAGTACAATTTTTTTGATACCGATGAACGGCTGTTCTTTTTGAGCGCTAAAGTCAAAGGGCTGCCCGCTCAGGGCTACCACCGGTATCAGGGGCATGAAGCCAGCATGGATGTGCGCCTCTTCTCTTTACTGCCAGTGGCTCAGGCCGACGGGGCGGAGATGTTTATTGCGGAGACCGTTACCCTGTTCAATGACATGTGCTTTCTGGCGCCCGCCACACTGATTGATCAACGGATTAAATGGGAGACGATCGACCGGCAAACGGTACAGGCTCATTTTACCAATAAAGGCACCACCATCGGCGCCAGGCTCTTTTTCAATGACTATGGGCAGCTGATCAACTTCGAGTCCTTTGACCGCTACGATATCAATGCCATGCGACAGTACCGGTTTACAACTCCATTGAGCAATTACAAGCGATTCGGCAACCACCGGTTGGCATCCTACGGAGAGGCCACCTGGCATTATCCCGATGGCCCCTTCGTGTATGGCAAGTTTACGCTAAAGAAAGTGGATTACAATCCCAAACACGGAGTCTTAGGATTACCGTAATGAAAAGTCGATGGGGATGTTCAGTTTGCGGGCCCCGAGGTAAGCCTGATTGCTGACGACCGCCGGAGCGCTATCTATAACCCGCTTTACTTCGCGGCTGAAAGCAGGGTCGGGGCTCTGAAGAATTTCGTAAGCCTGTACTTGCCCGAATGGGTTGAGTGTGACTTTTACAGTAACCCGGCCTTCAACCATTTTTTCCCGCAGCAATTCCGGGTAGGTGACCCGTGTAGCAATGTGCTCTAGCAGGGTCCGCTGTGCCAATTGGTTGTGCTGCTTGATTAAAGCATTTCGGCGGGCAATTTTCTCATTGAGGGAGAGGGTTTCTGCTTTAGCCTCCTTAGGTGTTTCTTCATTAAAGGAAAAGTTGGCGGCATACTGCGCGCTGGCAAAGGAAAAAATGCAAAGGGTGAATAAAGCTACACAAATCGTTTTCATGATGGACAAGTTTTGATGTTTGCAGCTTTATTTATCCATTTTGAAAAAGGTTACCCTCCGTGTGAGCAATAAATTCAGCCTGCAGGTAAATACCCAAAGAGTTGAAAAATCCCCCCCCTTGCTATAACCAGTCAATTAACGTATCTTTGCGTTGCTGGATAAGCTCCCCCCTCCAGCGCCCAAATCCATCAATCCTGCCGATTTTACTCCCCTCATTCGGTGTAATGCACCTTTTTGATCATAAAATGCCTGTGCTGTAATATTGCAGTACGAAAGCGAACAACAAGTAAGCACAAAAACAGCTCCTATGAATAAACGGTATGCACAATCCGTTTCCCTGGCATCTACTGGCGCAGCCAGATTTTTTCTTAAGCCATTCTTAGCCACCCTTTTTTTGCTGGGCGGGCTGCTGAGCAGTCAGGCCCAGGTGTCCGTTACCTATCCAGAGCAGGCAGAAGACGTAGTGACCTGCAACCAGGATGGAGATCTCCGGGTGCGCCTGCGCTTTACGTCCAATAACGCTGATGCTCCCGTGGTAACCATCAACTTGCCGCCCGGACTGCAGTATAAAGCCGGTAGCCTGCAAACCTTTGATGGCAACCTAAATATCACCGAAGGTGATCTCTCTGATCCGGAATCGCCGCAGTTCCTGATTAGCCCTTCGGACGTTTCTGCAAATGACGCAGTGGACTTTTCCATTACCCGCTCCGGCGGATGTGATGCCCGGGATTTTGCCGTTGAGGGAGGCTTGTTTAAGGATACTGTAGTAGTGCAAACGGCGGCCGGCACGGTCATCGAAGATAACCCTAACCTCAATACCTATAACCTCCTGTTTGCCTCCCTGAGCCATCAGTATCCCAATGGGCCAAACAGTCAGGATACGATCATCAGCGACGTGCCGCAGACCATTGACCGGCCGGTGCGCCTGACACAGGGGGGGCTGGGTTTTGTTGACTCGGTCACCTATTTCGTTGTGCTGGGTGATGTCCAAAACTATGAGTTAAGGTACGATGGCGAAGCCCTGGTGCCCATATCTGCCAGTGGCGACACCCTTTTTTATACGTTGAGTGAAAGCTTGCATCCTGGTGTTTTTGGAGGGGACGGCCGCTTTTCCAACGGCGAGCAGATTGACTTCCGGGAGCGGTTTGAGGTGCAGACCTGCACACAGGCGCTGAATCAGGTCAGCCATCATGCCTACTGGGGGTGCGGTGCCGAAGTATGCCAGCGCACCATCCCGGCAACGGGTACGGTAGCGGTCATTGTACCTCAGCCTTCCATTTCTACCGGCACTTTATTCGAAAGAGCATTACCGGCCTGCCTGGATGGAGCGACCCCCGATCAGTTTGGTTTCTTTATCGAAAATACCGGGGCTACTACTGCTCAGATCGGCTTTCAGCTTGGTTTCGAAGGAAATACCACACTGCCGGCATTTGGGGACTACAGTGCCAACAATGCCTCTATTGACACAGCTTCTATACAGCTGCTTTTGAATGGGCAGGATATCTCCCGGTCACCGGATGAAGTGTATGGCTCCGTAAATTTCTGTACTTCAGGGTTGCCCAAAGGGGAAGTCAGTGCCGCCCGGTATTTCAACTTAACGCTTCTGCCCGGAGAGCGCCTGGAAATCCATGGCGACTATGTCTACTGTTGCCGGGAGTCCTGTAATATTAGCTACAGCTGGCCAACGCCGATTGCGCGCTTTCAGGTGCGGGACGCCTGTGGGAATATCCCACGCCTTGAATTAGCCAGCCATGATTTTGCCGATGCCCGCCTGGGAACCACGCCCACCATTATCTCGGGGCCGGCCACCATTTTTGACGGTCAGACGGTTTCCTACTGCTTTCAGTTTCCAACGCTGGACGGTTATCCGGATGTAAGCGGTGAAAATACCTATGCTGTGGAGTTGGGGATGCCCATTGATTTTGACTTGTTGTTTACAGGCAATGCTTACGCCCTTGATGTCAATGGCGATACTATTCCGTATGAGCTGGCAGGTGCAGATTCTGACCGGCCGACTATTATCATTAAGCAATCGGATTACAACGGAGGGGCCGTAGAATTCTGCTTTGACCTTTCATGGGGCTGCGGTGGGGCCGGGCTGGTTGAATTGCCCGTTGTGCTCTACCAAACAGTGGGAGCAGGGTGCGAAGAGGACTGCTACCTGGGAATCAGCTGCAGCAGTTTTCCGGTTTTATTGTTTTGTCCCGGCGGAGATTGCAACGGCGGCGGAGGTACGGTCCTTCTTAGCGAAACCAAGCGGGTGAACGTGGGCATGGCAGATCCCGGCAACGAGCGAATCTGGCAGTCCAACGCCCCGGCGGATGCGGCGCAGGCTCGCCTGGACCGGGTGGCACCTTCAGATACCATTCTGACCAAAGCTGGCCTTGGTGTGCTTGCCGGCCCCAATGCCCCATGGGTGCAGGGGCGGTTCCGGCAGACGATGCTTTATCCCTATTTCAAAGCCCTTGGTGCCAAAGCCCGGGTATATGATAACGGTGCTTTCATCGGGGAAGTCAGCACTATCCCGGTGGCCAATGTAGTTGGAGATTCCCTGTTTGAATATAGCCTTTCGGCAGCAGACTTGCATCAGCTCAATCCGGCTTTTCCGGAAAATTTCGTTTTCACGGAAGGTGACAGTGTGTACATCGAAACCCTCTATGCTTTTGATGCAGGCCTGGCACAGGGCGAATTCTATGATTATGCGCTGGAAGGCTTTAGCCCCATTACTACCTTCTGCGTAGACAATCAGGATATTCGCAACGCATTCCAGCTTTCCAATGATAACTTCCAGAGCCGGGATGCCTGCGGCGTGACTATAGACCGTGTGCAGATGGTTGCCGCAGCCGTTAGTTTTGCTTCAGGTGGATCCGGGAGCTTCACCGGGTGCGAGGAATTGACATGGGAAGTTTTCACCCGCACACAGCGGGGTTGCGTTACCAATGATGATATCGACTTCTTCCCTAATGAATTCCGGCCCGTTTTTGCTTTTGATACCCTGGCCCTTGCCAAAATACCCGGCTATACCTTCCGGCGGCTTCAATACCGGCGAAGCCCCGGGGTTTTCACTATTGACGTAGCGCCTTTCGCTGAAGATGCCGACAGCCTTTACTTTGATATCCGGAACCTGTACAGCGACCGCGGTGGTCCCATTCCGCTATGGGAAGAGCAGGCCCGTGACGAAATTCTAAAATCTTTCTGGCAGCCTTCCTGTGCTTCAGAGCAAGGCGCCGTATACGGGCGGGCCCGTGTGCAATATCAGGACCCTACTGCCAATTTGCATTACAACCAGGACCGCAGCCGCCTGCTCAATTACACCCCTATCGGTCAGTTCAGCTTTGTCCTGAACCCCCTCGTCAACAACGCCTTTACCGAAGAAAATTGCTATACCCTCTCCGTAGCCAATACCGGGGTGGGCAGTGGCTTTGATGTGCCTTATACCTGGCTGGAACTGATTAGTGAAGATGGCCTGGTATCCGTGGAGCAGGTGCGTGAAAATGGTGGCAGTCCCATAGGGCTTGATGCTGCAGGCGTGTACCGGCTTGGAGAACACCCTAGCAATACCACAGAGCAAATTGAAATCTGCGTCAGTCAAACCGGATGCCTCCCCGACAGTTTCCTGGTGGTTTATGGTTGGAATTGCGAAGGGTTTCCCGGTATGGATAATCCCATAGAGTCCTGCTTTCTCGATACGCTGGTGGCCTATATCAATCCGCAGCTTGCAGAAGTACAACTGCAAATTACCAATCAGCCCAGCCCTTCGGAGTCGCTGGAGTTATGTGCCACTGACACCATTGAAGTCCTCGTAAACAGTGCGCAGCAGGCCGACCTGGTCAATCCGGTCCTTGATGTCATTTTGCCCCCCGGTGTGGAGGTGAACTCTATGAGCGCGGGCTACCCTAACGATGCCAGTATTGTCTTTGAGCCTCTATCCGGTGCGGTGAATGGGGATACCGTGACCTTTGACCTGACCACGCACTCCCGTGTAGTGGGCGACAGCCTGCCCGGTACCTTCAGCAACCCCGGAATTGCCAACCGGCAGATGCGGGTGGTTTTTGAAATTGAGACTGGTTGTGGTTTTGATCCGACCAAGACTGTTGCGTTCTACCGGGCCCGAGGTTTCAGCCCCTGCAGCGACCCTGCTATTGGTTCTGATATTCTGGTGGCTTCCAATCCGGTCAATGTGGTAGGCACGGAGCCGCCCTATGAGACTGATCCGATGTCTTCGGTATCTGGTGCGTTACAGGGCTGTGGCAGTACGGTGCGTGTGCAGGCTGCTTTTGAACTGATGGGTGGCGGCACCACCGCTCGGGATACTTCAGTATTGATTGTCCCCCCAGGTATTGCCTATGTACCCGGCAGCCTGATTTGCGAAAGCCCCGATGCTGGCAGTTGCCCCGCCTATTCCACCACCCGGACCAATGCCGACGGGCTGGCAGAGATCCGTTTTGCCCTTCCGGAAAATTTGCCGGACGGCACAGAGATTGCCTTCAGTTTTGAAATCGAAGAGCAAGGGGCAGCCTGTGCCGCTCCGGCAGTGGCTATTTTCCGCAATACCGTCACCCGGGACCCCCTCAGTTGCGGTGGTATTCCCTGTCTGACGGAGCTGGAAGTCGCTACCGGGCAGGATACCATTGCTATACCTATTCAAAAGCCCATCTATACCTTTACGGATATCAACCTCTGCCTGAGTGAGGACAGTACATTCCAGTTGGAGGCAAAGCTGGCACTCAGTGGTTTGGGGCAGTCAGAAACCGATAGGGTGACTGTTAATGCCTATTGTATAGATGCTGACGGACAGCTGGGCGGAGTACTTTTGAGTACTCTGGAATTTGAGGGCAGCCTGTCAGCAGGCAATCTCATGCCCATTGACTTAAGTGGGGCACTCTGTGCTGGTGCCACAGGTATATGGCTGGAAGCAGTGCCCACTTGCGGGTGCGATACAACTACCCTGGCCCTGTACCCGCAAGCACCGTTGGAGCTTACCTGCCCTCAGGACTTCACCGTTTGTGAGGATGCCGGACTTGTTTCTTTGGAAGGAGGGGCGCCATCAGGAGGGGCATTTGAAGGCCCCGGCATTATGGCCGATGGTTTTCACCCGGATATAGCCGGACCGGGTTTGCACACGATCACTTACACTTACACTGATGCCCTGGGCTGCCAGAGCAGTTGCAGTTTCGAAGTGACGGTCAACGCTGTCCCCGAAGTGGCCTGTCCTGATCCGGCGACTGTCTGTATCGATACTCCCGCTTTTCTGCTTGAAGGCGCAACACCCGAAGGCGGCATGTACAGCGGGGCAGGAGTGGAGAACGGACTTTTTTACCCGGAGCTTGGGGGGATAGGGGTTCATGTTATCACATACGAGTTCTTCGATAGCAATATGTGCAGTTCGGTATGTACCTTCACTATAGAAGTGGTACCATTGCCACAGGTAAGTTGTACGGACCTGCCTGCCGTATGTGCTGAAGGGGCCCCTGTTCCGCTGGCAGGTGGGCTGCCGGCCGGAGGCAACTATACCGGACCCGGCGTAGCGAATGGTGTTTTTGACCCTGCCGCCGCAGGCCCCGGCGCACATCTGCTTACTTATACTTACACCAGCGATGAAGGCTGTGCCAGCACTTGTACCTTCGATGTCTCAGTAAATCCGGTTCCTGTCGTTACCTGCCCGCCGGATCAAGAAGTAAACCTGGCCGATGGCGGGATTACGCTGAATGGGGGCGAGCCTGCAGGTGGGGTTTACAGCGGGCCCGGCGTGAGCAGCGGGCTTTTTGTTCCTGCCACAGCAGGCCCGGGCGAGCACGTCATTACCTATACCTATACCGATGTATCGGGCTGCACCGCTAATTGTACTTTTACCATTACCGTTATTGCCGCAGCACTGGCAGAACTGGGAGACTTCGTCTGGCTGGACGAGAACCAGAATGGCTTACAGGATACAGGTGAGCCGGGGCTGGGAGGTGTGCAGGTTATTTTGGAACAAGCAACAGGCAATACCTTCATACCTGTAGATACCACCACTACAGCTGCGGATGGCTATTACCAATTCAGTACGGTGCCCGGCACGTACCGGGTCAGATTTGTGCCCACGAATGGATTGGAAGTCACCCTGCCACAACAAGGCGATGATCCGGAGATGGATAGTGACGTGCAGCCCGATGGGCGTCTCACGAGCTCTTTTTTGCTCGAAGAGGGGGCTGCTAACTTCTCCATTGACGCTGGTTTCTATTCAGTATGCGATAACGTGACTAGCCCCGGTCAGGTCGGTCCGGATCAGTATCTTTGTGGCGCCGGGAATATCCCCGCGCCGATTGTGAGTGTGGCTGCGCCTGAAGGTGGAAGCGGGGCTATTGAATACCTTTGGATGAGCAGTACGGTAGCGGGGCCTTTCAACCTTCAGACCTGGCAGCTCGTCCCGAACAGCAATACGCCGGACTACGCCCCCGGCCCGCTTGAAGAGACCACCTATTTTGCCCGTTGTGCCCGCCGGTCCGGTTGCACTGTTTATCTGGAAAGCAACATCGTGACTATTGAAGTAGGTGCCGAATCGGTGGCTGAAATTACCGGCCCTGCCATTCTTTGTGTCGGCGAGCCTGCCACCTTCACCGCTACAGATGCTGGCCCCGGTGCAATCTATGAATGGGAAATGGGGCTTGGGCTTACCCCTTCCTCCGCTACGGGGCAGGAGGTAACGCTGTCTGCACCCTATTCCCACGGGCGTTTCCGCTTTACCCTTTCCGTTACAGCCAATGGCTGCACGGCCACGCAAACCCGGCAGATCACTGCTACACAGAGCCCCTTTTACTGCGGGGTGCCCATGCCGCTTAGCGCCAGTCCGATGGATGTGCAGGGAGTCAGCTGTGTGAAAGTAGACTGGATGCGGGAGGAACTGCAGGCGGGCTATACCTACACGGTGATGCATGCTGTGGCAGGGGATAAGGTATATGAGCCGATCGCCCGGTACGATCAGCCCAAGGTTTACATTGGTAGTCAGTGTTTTTACGAGCACTTGCACGAAGACCCGGGGCCCGGCGTACACCACTACCGGGTGGCCATTCATACCCCGGAAGGAGAGGAGGTCTACTCAGAGGAAGCCGTTGTAGCCCTGCTGGACGAGGTGTTGCTGTTCCCCAACCCCGCACGGGAGCAGGTCACGGTGTCTCTGGCCAGCCCCTTTGAGGCAGGCGACCGGCTGGAGCTGTTCAATGCGCAGGGGCAGCTATTACAAGTCCTCAGTGTGCGCACCGGCGACCGTCAGCTGGATATTGACGTGTCGGGGCTGCCTTCCGGGCCCTACTTTGTCCGCCTGCGCCGGGGACAGACGCGGTGGGAGATGCTGCCATTTGTGAAGGAGTAGGGGAGGCATGTGTATAAAGAAGAGTAGCGGTTTTTAATGGTGAACAGGGGGCATCAGGAGTCGCGATGGCGCCCCGGAGTTTTAGCCCTGGCAGAGCACTAGCGGATTAAGCCATAAATCCTTGACACCCCAAGTTTCGTTCTTTTGTAGCTACTTGTCGTTGGGTCCCGGATAAATCCGGGATTACATAGCGCTGCTATGCGCGGGAACCTCGGCCTCAATTAGCTGCAAAATAACTTCAACTTAGGTATCAGAGACTTAAAACCCGAGGCACTAGCCCCAAAATCAGCGGCGTCCTATTGTCATACAATGCGGTAGGCACGAAGTAAAATCCTGGTTTGTCAGACTGTGCAGAGACACCCTTGTTAGACTTATGGTATTAGAGTCATAGGCCATGAACAACTTTTTGCCCGTATTGTTACAGTTGATGCTCTGGCATGAAGCATAGTTTAATAACAACACAAGAACTTATGAGCAAAGCTATTTTTGTGGTCGCCTTACTGTGCGGCGCTCTGCACTTGCAGGCCCAGTCATCCGAACAAAAAGCCATCATGCAAGCCATAGAAGGGGAGAGCCGGGCCTTTTACCAGAAAGACCATACGGCCTGGAGTGAGTACTACGTGCAGGGTCCTGAAGTATTCTGGGCCTGTGTGGAAGAAGCAGTGACCCTTCGGGCCAGTGGTTGGGCCGACCTCTCCCAATTTGTGAGTGCCTGGATGAAGGATAACCCAGAGCCTGTAGACTACGATGCAGCGGAATTCCGGCACACGGATATCCACATGACGATACATGGTAGCCTGGCTTTTGTATCCATGCGCAGCTCCAATATTCAACCTGATGGCAAGCTTCGTACCCTCAACAACAGCCGGACGATGCAAAATGTGGATGGAAGATGGAAGATACTGTCAATGGTCTCTTATCCGAATGATGTGCCGCAAGGGAGTACGCCTAATGTTTATGTGCATCAGTGATTTGTTGCAGTTAGTTGCGACCACAGAGAACACGGAATACACGGACTGTGGTTTGAATTCTAATGAGTTGCGATCAGGCATTTTTCCGTGTGTTCTGTGTGTTCCGTGGTATGGAAGTGTCAAATGCAGTTAGTTGCGGCCACAGAAAACACGGAATACACGGACTGTGGTTTGAATTCTGATGAGTTGCGATCAGGCATTTTTCCGTGTGTTCTGTGTGTTCCGTGGTATGGAAGTGTCAAATGCAGTTAGTTGCGGCCACAGAGAACACGGAATACACGGACTGTGGTTTGAATTCTGATGAGTTGCGATCAGGCATTTTTCCGTGTGTTCTGTGTGTTCCGTGGTATGGAAGTGTCAAATGCAGTTAGTTGCGACCACAGAGAACACGGAATACACGGACTGTGGTTTGAATTCTAATGAGTTGCGACCAGGCATTTTTCCGTGTGTTCTGTGTGTTCCGTGGTATGGAAGTGTCAAATGCAGTTAGTTGCGACCACAGAGAACACGGAATACACGGACTGTGGTTTGAATTCTGATGAGTTGCGATCAGGCATTTTTCCGTGTGTTCTGTGTGTTCCGTGGTATGGAAGTGTCAAATGCAGTTAGTTGCGGCCACAGAGAACACGGAATACACGGACTGTGGTTTAAATTCTAATGAGTTGCGATCAGGCATTTTTCCGTGTGTTCTGTGTGTTCCGTGGTATGGAAGTGTCAAATGCAGTTAGTTGCGGCCACAGAGAACACGGAATACACGGACTGTGGTTTGAATTCTGATGAGTTGCGATCAGGCATTTTTCCGTGTGTTCTGTGTGTTCCGTGGTATGGAAGTGTCAAATGCAGTTAGTTGCGACCACAGAGAACACGGAATACACGGACTGTGGTTTGAATTCTAATGAGTTGCGATCAGGCATTTTTCCGTGTGTTCTGTGTGTTCCGTGGTATGGAAGTGTCAAATGCAGTTAGTTGCGACCACAGAGAACACGGAATACACGGACTGTGGTTTGAATTCTAATGAGTTGCGACCAGGTATTTTTCCGTGTGTTCTGTGTGTTCCGTGGTATGGAAGTGTCAAATGCAGTTAGTTGCGACCACAGAGAACACGGAATACACGGACTGTGGTTTGAATTCTAATGAGTTGCGATCAGGCATTTTTCCGTGTGTTCTGTGTGTTCCGTGGTATGGAAGTGTCAAATGCAGTTAGTTGCGACCACAGAGAACACGGAATACACGGACTGTGGTTTGAATTCTGATGAGTTGCGATCAGGCATTTTTCCGTGGCACCTCCATGTGCAGCATCCAACATTAACCTCCATGATTCAGTTACAAAAGCCCCTTTAGGTCATCAAAAGGCTGGTCCGTAACAAAACCATACTGGTAAGCTTCATCATATTTCAATTGACAAAGCTGCCTATTCCTCTCATCAAAATCTCCTTAGATGGCATCCTTGCTGATTTCGTACTTATCGGCCAATTCCTTTCGGTATAGTGGTAAGGTTGCTCCTGAATGGCTCTGAGCACCCAAGTCAGCCGCGTTTTGGTCCCGTATTCATGATCTTTGGATGGCATAGTGACTTAGATTAGGGCGTAAGTTAAGCCGTATGACATTGGGAATTTAGGTCAACGTGGATATTTTGCCAAAGCAGCCAGCTCTTTTCCTTACCTTAGCTTGTATAGGCTACAAATAAATACATATTTGGTTCCTTTCTTATTCAAAGCAACCCCGATAATTATGGCATATCAAATGGTCAAGCCCTATAGTTGGTTACTGTATCTGCTAGCTGTTTTAGCCTCCTTTTTTGCCGGATTGTCCTATGCCGGCTTTATTGATGCCGGTAAGGATCAGGGGCTTGCGGCCGCTGCCATCGTTTTGGGCTATGGGGTAATCGCCGCAGCAATCGGTTTGATCGTTGCGCTGTTTGTGGCCTGGCAGACACAGCGTAGAACGATAGTGCGGTTGAATATCATTCTGGCCTTATGTATAGCCGCCTTTGCCGGGTACTTTTATATGACTTACCTGGAGCGGCAAAAAGCTAAAGCGGAAAGCCTGGAGGCAACGGAGCAAATGGTGGATTAGCCGGGACAGAGCCCTCAACCTGATACGGGGGGGCGAAGCTGGAAGCGCCAATGTCTATTCGTAGGGACGGACTTGTCCATACGGGCATATACAGGAAGGCGGCAAACTCTACAACACGATCTAAAGGAGCAGTTCTTTTGCAGTCGGTGTTACAAGCGATAGGATCAGTTAGCAGGAACGCTTGACATAAATGGTTGAGAGGACTATCTTACTTCAAAATTTATGTGTATGAAACTCCAGTACCAAGCGCTTTTTCTCCTCCTATTCTGCTTCGCGGGGCATTCCTCAGCCCAAACCCTGTCAGATTACTTATCGGCACCCGGGCTTCAGATCAATTGTCAGAGGGCTCATTATCTCTCTGGTCATTCCTTTTCCACGGGCTATAGCTTCCTCAAAAAAGAAACCCGATGTGAAGGTATGGAGGTGCTGGTTTTTGTCCACAATAACTATGGAGACTTGGTTTATTTACAGGCAGAGCAGCAAAGGTTGTACCTCATCCAAAGCGATTGTTCCCGGATTTTAGTATTCGATTACGGGCTGCAGCCCGGAGATCAGATAGGCGAAGGAGTTTACGCTCAGGCGGAGGTGCTGGCAAAGTATCCGGTAACCTTACTAAATGGTGAAGAACGAATTCGCTTTGATCTGAATTGGCGAGGTCATAGGGTATCGCGCATAGAGGGGATAGGGGACCTTAATGGGAGTTTGTTCCCTTATGACCCTGGGCATTATCTTGAGGAGTTGATTTGTGCAAAAACGGAAGATGGGCTCCTGTGGCTAAAGGAGGGGGAGTCAGTGTTGTGTGAAACCCTGAGCTGTGTCGGGCCGGTCCTTGATTTTGAAGTGAACGCCAATGGAAGGTACTTAAATATTGACAATAATAGCCGGTATACATCTGATTTTGAGTGGCAATTCGGCGATGGGCAGGGTGGGTCTGAAAGGGCTCCGCGTTATCTATATGAAGAGCCGGGCTGTTACACCCTGTCGGTAAAGGCAACTAACCACTGCTATGAAGGTGAACGGATATGGAAAACTAAAGTACCAGTTTGTATCGGTGATTCATGGGAAACTGATTTTTCAACTGATCTTTTACGCATTAACGGTTACCATTGTTTCGATGATGAATTGGAATTTATCTATGATAATAGTCCATGGGCACCCAAACTTTTCCGGACAACAGATGGTGGAGTAACCTGGAACTTAGTAACCATAGAGGAGCCCGTTGAGGGCTACCGGGGGAAAATAAAGGATTTAGAAATGATGGACGCAACACATGGTGTGTTGACTTGTGTAAGCGAAGCCCCTCCCTTTGGAGAACACCCGATCTCCGGAGTACTAGTGACCCACGATGGCGGACTAACCTGGGAAGAAGTGGAAGGCTTACCAGTTTGGGGGTATGTAATTGAAACTGGCTCTGAAGGAGAAGTATGGGTTACAACATCTGACGGGTTTTACAGGAGCCTGGACTATGGCTTTAATTGGGAAAGGCTTTCTTCTGCGTCAGGGTTCAGTTTTCTTGGTGTTCAATATGTCCACGACTCCTTGTTGGTAAGAAGTAATTATCGTCAGGCAGATGAAGATGGTAATGAATTTCGCTATTTGAGTAAGTCCTATGATAAAGGATTGACCTGGGAGGATACCGTTGCGGTTTCCAATGTTTCAGACTGGTATTTTTTTGACGCGTTATCGGCTTTGGCCCTACACCCTGAAGGCATGGCTTCGACTGATGACGGAGGAGCATCCTGGACTGTTATTCCTCTTGATTTTACGGTTGAGGAATTTACCTTTTTTAACCGGGAAGCAGGTTGGCTGAAAGATCAATCAGGTATCGTCTATTATACTTCAGATGGTCTGCAAATGGTACAAGTCACGCTTTGCAATAAAGAATCCATTTATAGCCTGGAGGCTATTTCAGATTCAGAAGCCATTTTGACGTCCAGAATTCAAGGTCGATTCCACAAAAAATCCTTTGAACTTAACCTGGAGCCACCGGATTGCAACACCGATAATGATCGGGATGGCTACCCAGCTGGCATAGACTGCGATGACAGCAATCCCCAGGTCAACCCCGGCGCTCAGGAAATCCCCAACAACGGTATGGATGAAGACTGCGACGGTTCTGATACCAAACTGACAGCCTGTGCAGACCCCGCCGTTGCCATTACGGTTTATCCCAATCCGGTAGAAGATCAGCTCAGGGTGGACCTGAGGCATCAGCCGGCTTCAATTACGCTGTATGATATGCTGGGGCGGGAACTGCAGGCTGGTAATTATGATGGGAAAGGCATCGTGGAATTAGACTGTACCCGGCTACAGTCCGGCGTTTATCTGCTGATGGTCTCCGGTGAAGGCCGGGGAGATTGTGTTGCGAGGGTGGTCAAATGCTAAAAGGGTACTACCGTATTAAAGCTTCTAAATTAGTGATCCAATGCCTGAAACCACAAAAGAAACTGCAACGCTCCAATTAGATTGGCTGCAACAAGGTTATACCACATTTGCCCATCACGGCCCGGAAGCCCTGAAGGTCGAGCGTCTGGCCCGGGCAGTAGGCAAAAGTAAGTCCTCTTTTTACCATCATTTTGCTGACCCGGAGGGTTTTCAAGAGTCTCTTTTACGCCACCACCTTGAAAAGGCCCGGCTGATTGCCAAAAAGGAAGCGGCCTGCCAGTCGCTGGACGACCTGATTGAGGTGCTGCTGGAGCACAAAACAGACCTGCTCTTCAACCGGCAGTTGCGGGTCCACCGCAGCCATCCGGTGTTTGAGCGATGCTTTGAGGGCACCACCGAACTGACTGTACCGGCGATACTGCCAGTTTGGAAGAAAATTATTGGGCTGGAAGACCAATCTTACCTGGCGGGGCTCGTCCTGCAACTCAGCTTGGAAAACTTCTACATTCAGCTCACCCCGGACACCCTCAACCGGGCCTGGCTGTTGGATTATTTTGTGGGGCTTCAACATCTTGTTCGCTCTTTTCAGGCTCAGAAAACCAACGTTTAGACGGTACCGTCTAAACGGGCTCCGGCGGACCCGCTAACTTGCCGTGGAATCAAAATACGATGTCCATGTCAGTTACTCCAACACCCCGTTACCGTTCCCTTGCTTTCCAAAAGCGTTACCTGAAGTTCACTGCCCTCGTGGTGGGAGCTTTCGGGCCCGTTTTCTTCCTGGGGAGTATGCTTCCTACAGCAGAACCAGCCCGGTGGACGCTCGACCTCCTCAGTTGGCCGCTCGATGGGGACCAAAGCTACGCAGCCGCCACTACCCGTTTCCTTTCCGCCCTGACCGGCGGGTTTCTTCTGGGCTGGGGCGTTACGATCTGGGGGATGTCCGGCCGGCTGTTTGATGCTGCTCCGGAGCCAGTACGGCGGGTGGTGTTGTCCGGAATTTTATCTTGGTTTGTGCTGGACAGTGCCGGCTCTGCGGCTTCCGGGAACGCCTCCAATGTTTTGTTCAATATTTTAGTTTTGCTGTTGGCAGTGGGGCCGTTATGGTGGCGGGCGGAGTCTTGATTGTTTTTCTGATTGAAGAAGAGTCGCTATCAGATTGTTAAATAAAGGATAATGGAAAATTAGGCTGAATACGAGAGGGTTTATAAATAAACCTCCGTATGATGGTAAAGAATCTGTTTGTACTACTGTTACTGGTCTGTTCACTAATGGCACTTCGCAGTCAATCCAGGACCTTCGATGCGGGCCTGGTCGCCGGGCTAAACTTTGCAGAACTCGAGGGAGATGGCATTATGGACTATTTTGGTCCTAACGCCGGGCTGTTGGGTCGTGCCAGGTTGTCTGATCACTTTGAGCTGGGAGTCGAAATACTCTACAGTCAAAATGGGGAGTATGTACTACCTGAGTTTTATCCGCAGGTCCGCTTCGGCAGGGTTCGGTTGCATCATCTTGAGGTGCCCGTTTACCTCAGCAAAACCATAAGCCTGTCAAGGGAGCATAATTACGTTGACCTTCGCTGTGGTTTGGGGCTTGCCTATGCCCGGCTTTTGGGTTTTCATGCTGAAGACTTGTACCGGAATGAACTAAATCCTTATATCCGTTACGAAAATACGGAGGCATTGCTCCTGCAGGCTCATCTGACCTTTCAGCTAAGTCGGCACCTGGGCGTAAACCTCAAGGCTACTTTGCCGGCACGCAGGGAAAGATTGGATTGGACCCTTGCCAGCCGGTTGGTTTATACGCTGGGCTGATGTTCATCGGTCCCGGTTCCGTCACCTCAACCTGCTCCAATGGCCCGCAAGCAACGTTTTTCCCGGTTTTTGTTTTTGCTGAATGGCAGCTTATTTTTCCTCGGTGCCCTGACGGTCTGGCCCTCCGGGCGGTTTTGGCTGACCCTTGTGCATGGGCTGGCGGCCGTTTTTAACGGGGTGGCATTCCTGCAATTCAACCATCCCCGGCGCAAACCCATGCTAAACCTGCTCGTACTCGTCATGAACGTGGCCGTAGCCGGAGCAGTGGCGCTGGACTATCACTGGTCAGGAGCTCAGTACATACAGTACGCCTGGGCTATCGCTGCGATTGTGTCGGTCATAGCCCTGTTTGTTCAGGCCCGGAAAGCGCAAGTCCTGCCGGGGTGACAAACCACTTAAGGGGTTAACCGATACCGAATACCGAATTTTAATCCAATACAATGGTAACGCTCAAGGGCTGCAGCATCGGCATTGGTGTAAGATTGTGGTTCGATGACCGCACTCACGCCGCCCAGTATACTGGTCCGTTGTCCAATGGGTAATACCGCCATCGCCTGCGCCTGAAGGGTGTAGCTGAAGGAAGATTTGTAGCCATCAATATTGGGCCAGATTTGAGGCTCCTGCGCTCCATTGAGCACCATGCCGCTTCTTGACCGCTGCAGTCGTAAGGAGTCCCGGTTGGATTGTTATCGTAGCGCGACAAATAGACAAAGGTCATGGTAATGCCATCCTCAATATCGGCATTCATGGTCAGAACTTCTGCCTGGGCATCACAGGTAGTCAGTGTGCCGATATCCAAATCATCGGCCAGTAAGAGCGCAAGGGTCAGGGCGATAATGGGAAATAGCTTCATTGCTTCATTTTTTACCGTGATTAAGGCGTGCTTCACGCTTAGAGTAGGATTAGTGCGGCAGGTGCTGCATCTTCAACAAAAATATTTTTATGAAAATATTCACCGTTTTCTTTTACGTTGTAAGCTTTATCGCAATCATTGCGGAAGCCTTTCAATATTTTACAGTAGGGTTGGGGCTGGAGTATGTTTTTATGATCCCGCTCATTTTTGTTTCCGGATTATTAAGTGCTTTTTTACCGGCTCTGATTCGCCTGCCAGTGATAGCTACTGCATTGCAGGGGCTGGCCAACTGGTTCATTCTGATGGCAATAGGGATAGGAATGGTTTATGCTTACGTCTATATCCGGGATCAACCTGAAACAATACTGCGGGCTTCTTTTTATATGGAGTCTGGGCTGGATATTGAATTTAGAGCCAATGGAACTTACAAAGCCATAAACAATGGAATGGGGGGCGCGAGTGCCCATTACGGAAGCTATGCCCAATCAGGAGCGTACTTTATTACGGACAACCGTTTGTACCTGGGGCGGTCCCGGCTCAGGGATACACTGATACGGGACTCAAATCAGCTGCACTTCCGGCTGGGGCAACCGTTCAGAGGGATCAATGCTGGAATAATGTGGATTTCGGCAGAAGAGTAATGTTAGAAATGCTGACATAGCATCTCTTAAAGGAGGCCGACTTATTCCAAATTCTGGAACCGCCACTGCCGCCCCGAGCCATCCGTAAAGGAGACGATGCCATACTGACGGTTGAACCAAACCTCACCGGGCCCACTGGCGACCTGATGCATCCATACCTCCTGGAAAATTCGGTTAAAGAGGGTGATTTCCTCAACTGGTGGCGTGAGCTCATCCCGGGGCCAGCTGCGCTGATTGAAAACGGTTTCAAATGTTTTCCGGAATGCGGTTTCGCCCGGGGTTTTGGACCACACTTCCACCCAGTCGCCTACATCCCGGCTGCCCGGGTTAGCCAGGTTGGGCCTCGCCCGCAGGCGAACGATAAATTCCATGTTCAATGCCGCACTGCGCAGGGTGTCGTCGAGGTACTGAGACACATAAGCCGTCCGTACGCCAGTGCTGTCGTCGTAGATATTGTCAACAAAAACATTTATAGAATCCAGGCCAGGAGCCTCTGCATGAATGATCTCAAAGCTCGCTGAAGCACTGTTCTCATCCACAAAAAAGACGGATTCCCGGTCGTGGTAGGCGAGTTGAGTCCGTGTCTCACCGAGAAGGCTGAACTGGCCTAAGTCGAACTGGGTAGGGTAGCTGGTATCAATTTCTCTGAGAAAGCGATTGCCACAGCCAATAACCGTTAGAACACAGATTACAAACAGCAGATAGCCTATTTTTTTCATGAACTCTTTTTTCGGTTTACACTACACGCCCAATTCAGGCACTGCATGCAAAAATAGAAAAAGTCAGACAGTATGCTGTCATAGGATTGTGAGGAGTGTGTATAACAAATTGCACAAAACACAAAGGCAACCCACTGCATTTAAGCCCTATGGCTGCTGGGGTAGAGCTTCCCGCTCTGCTCCAGCTTATCCAGGAGAGGCAAACGGCAAATGCTGGCAAGCTATTCAAAAAGTGCAATTTGTTATGCACACTTGTGAGGATGCGCCAGGTAATCCAATTACGGCCTCGGATAATCCAACCGATCGATCAAGGCGGGCTTGTAATAGCTGTCCAGCCCGGCAACGCTAAGGATACCGGCTTTCTCCAATAGGATGTGGCCATCCTCGGCAATCAGGGCTTCGTCAATGATGACTTCCACCACTTTGCCAATCACGAAGATGGACCCGTTCGCCTTAATATGGTGTTCCTCTGCCAACTCAAGCCCCAATTTGATCGGGCTTTCAGCAACATAGGGAGCAGGGTGGGTATCGGTGTACTGGGTTTTCAGTCCCACGGCTTCAAACTCAGAATGGTCCGGTTCGTACTTGGCGGAAGCCTGATGTGCCTGATGCATCATCTCTTCTGTCACCTGATTGAGAGTGAAGTAGCCCTGTGCCTTGATGTTGTGATAGGTCTGCCGGGGCACGGTCAGTGGGCGCATGATGAAACCCAGGTGAGGGGGCGTGGCCCCTACGTGGGTGATGCTGTTGAACAGCCCCAGATTAGGCACTTTCTTATAGCTCAGCGTGCCCAGCAAATGGCAACTGCGGTAACCGGAAATGGTATTCATGAAATCGCGCCGGTAAAAGCGCTCCATAGCGAGGATGTCCTCCAGAGAAAATTGCTTCTGCATAAATTATTCGCGTAAAGTTGGTGTGCAATGGCTCAAACAGTATGCGGGGCAATAGGTTCGGCACAAAAGAAAACAAATGGCAGGCCTTATTTCCCCACTTTCCGCTGGTAAGCGAAGAGGTCCAGAAAGGCACGGGCGGTTTTAGCGTGAGACAATAACGGGACCCCTTTGCGCCGGTTTTGTCGGGCAATTTTATAAATAATGGACCAGTGCCGGGCCAGATCGCGCAGGGCCGACCAGTAGGTGCCCCGTTGAGGGTCATAAATATGGGTGGGTTCTGAGCAAACGCCGTTGACTTCGATGATTTTTAGGCCTTCACCGGTGAAAAGGCTGTCCAGGCTGCGGCATTTCAGGTCGAACCGGCCGTAGTAAAAGCCATTGATTTGAGTGCTGATGCGGTCAAAAACAGCCACCATGTCTTCGTTGATGAGGTCGTTGCTGTTGATGAAGCGGGTGCCTTTGGCATGGTTGCCCACAATACCCAGGCGGACCTGCTCGCCTGGTCCTGGGACCTTCGCCATCTTATGAGGGTAAAGCGCCTGAATCCGATTCAGCTGAAGCAGGGCCCGTGGGCTTTGTCGTACCAGTTCCAGCACGGTAGATTGTCCGTCCCCCAGCACATGCAAGAACTCCTTGGTGGTCACGGAGGTGATGGCGCCCCTTTTCGCCCCTGGCATTCGGTGATACAACACCCCAACCTCTTCCGGCCAGTCTATGTACTCCTGAGCGATAAATGGAATAGCCCGATAGCCAAGGTGCTGCATCAGAGCGCTGATGTCCTCTACTTTTTGGACCAACAGCCCCCGAAAACCGAGGTCGGGCTTGACAATCAACGGGAAAGTCAGCCCTGCCTCCAGCAGCTGTTCTTCAACCTGGGACTGTGAAATGCCAGCGGGCAGAAAGACGGACTTTGGGCGGTAAGCTTCAGGCAGGAGCTTCAGGGTATCGAATTTGGACTCCATGCCCATACCTGCGGTATAAATGCTGGGGTTAACCGCTGACCAGTAGCACATGTGCCGCGCTTTGATCATAAGCCAGATCAGGTAAGGAGCAATAGGATAGTAAAAGGCTTTAGAAGGCCAGTACTCCCAGTTGCGCAGCTTAATTTTTGCGGTGGTGGACGGCCAAAGCTTCATGGTTAACGGGCAATTGTGCTTTTTTGGTTTGTTGCCGCAGCAGGTCATGGTAGGTAAAGTCCAGCTGCAGCGGCGTAGCTTCGATACTGCTTATACTGACGGTCCGGACGATGTTATTCCGGTTCATCACCACATCGTTTTCCGGGTCGCCTTCCCCGGCTGTGCGGTGCCAGTGGAGGATCGCGCTTTGCTCGAAGGTAGACCGCCCGTCCAGCCATTCGCTAAACCATTGTTCCCGTTTTTGCTGCATCTCCGGGGAGTATAGGGTGGGGGAGGACCAGAGGTGCGGACTGCCGGAATCTTTTTCCTGCACGCTGAGCTGAGTGCCATCCCAGCGGAGGTCGGTTACCTGCTTTTTGTCAACCACCACCATGGTAAAGGGCTCCATGCCTTCGAAGGTATACTGTCGCACAAAGGCATGGAGGGTATCGAAGCTGAAAAAGTCCAGTGCCATAAGCCCCCGGCTGCGGCGGTAAGGAGGTTGGTGTTTATGCTTCAGGAAGGCACCATTAAGTATGCAGACTATGGTTCCGTTGCTGCCTGCAATGACCCAGGTACCCCCGGCGGCAGTATCACGGGGGAAAAGGAGTTGGGTGCCACTTATAGTAGTAGTGTCCAGATTTTCAGGCGACCTGTGCGGGGCTTCGTCCCGGTTGCTCGTGAAAATAAAACAGCCATCGGTTTTTGGAAGATAGGTTACGGTACACATAAGCATTAAGGATAGTAGATCAATACCTCGTCTTTTGCTTTGCGGTCTATGTCGGGCACCTTTACTTCCTCGCCCGGATAGCCTACAGGGATGAGTAAGAATGCGCGCTCGTTTTCGGGCCGCTTTAGTATCGAATGGAGAAAGTTCATGGGGCTTGGCGTATGAGTTACCGCCACAAGGCCGGCATTGTGGATGGCCGTGAGCAAAAAGCCGGCAGCCAGGCCTACGGATTCATTCACATAGTAGTTCTTCTTTTTCTCTCCATCCACCAGGTCGTACGGCTTCTTGAAAATTACAATCAGGTAAGGCGCAATCTCCAGAAAGGGCTTTTTCCAGTCGGTCCCGAAGGGCTGAAGGTCTTCCAGCCACTCTTCTGACATCCGGCCGTTGTAGTTGTCGTACTCCTCCTTCTCAGCGGCTTCCCGGATTTCCTTTTTCAGCTCCGGGTCGGCTACAATACAAAATGACCACGGTTGCTTGTGAGCCCCGGAAGGCGCAGTAGAGGCCGTCATGACGATATTCTCAATGATCTCATAGGGGACCGGCTTGTCGGAAAAGTCCCGAATGGTGCGCCGGCGGTCCATAAACTGATAATACTCCCGGCTGCGGTTGAGCATTTCTGCTTTGGGGTACCGTATGCATTTGTAGTTGATAAAATTATGCTCCGTTGCTGGCATCTTGGTAGGATTTGTGTTGACCTCTTGAACCTCGCTGCAAAAGTAGACATTATTCGGTAAATCCTTCCGAGGGAATGGAGCATTGCCTGAATCATAATCCTTCGCTCGTTTTTAGTCACATTTGAACGGGCTAAAACTCCTATAAATAAACATAATCAATAAATATCGTTTCTTTTTTTGTTATTTTACATGTCACAAAAATATTTTTATAATACATTCTTTTTTGCGATCGTGAAGTATCTTGCAAGTGCAAGTCAGTTATTTATGATTTGACTTGATTAAACAAATATGTACGACCACTGAATCCTTCCCAAAAACGCATTCCTATCCTGATACCGGTTTGAGTATATCTCGACCCATTCAACAGTCAAAGTGCACAGGTTTATTCCGGAGTTCCCCCCACTCTTGAATATCCGAAAGGGCAGCTATTGACGCTTCAAGCACTATTCACTTCAACACGACTTTTATTTGGTCTTTGCTTTGCTGCAAAGCCGCTATTGTAATGTCTTTTCGCAACCGCTGAGTTGTATTTGGCACACCTTCCCCCCCACCGTGCCAAATGTAACAACGCAGCGGAGTCAAGATACAGCCCATGAACATTCATAGTAAGTCGACTGCCCGAAGTGGGTAGTTTTCTGCACGGAGGGACAGTCGACTACCTTTATGACATATTCATTTGGCTGCATTCCTTTTTACCTCGCCGATAGCACTAATGCAGTATTCTTTGCTGTCCGGGGGACCAACTTCAAATTTGGAAGCACCATTTTATAGGAGGAGGCGCAAGGCATCTGTACCGATGTATACGGCGGTCCTTTAAGAACGTTTGTTTCTCCGCCTATCGGTAAATACCTGGCCTCGGGGACGCCCTTTATCCCCCTGGCGTGACCTTCAGGTATGCCCGGTCCCTTGCCCCAATTAACCCAAGCAAGCGTGTAACTCCTCCGTAGGTAGGCCCGTCAGGGCCTACCTTTTTGTTTGCATGCCATGCAAACATTTCCGAAGGGCTGAGATAAGCCCTGGCGCCTAATCGGCGGAAAGCCAATGCGAAGGCAACTGCGCTACTGGCAACGGTAGGGTGGGAAGGACGCTCCAGGCATAATCTTAGTCTATGCTTGTCCTCTGTTGATCGATTATCATCGCATCAGAGCCCTGAGCTTTCCACTTTTGCGTCAACACACAATCACCCAAAACATTTTTTAATCAAAACCCGACTGTAATGATGAAATGGATTAAAACGGGTGCCCTGGCATCTTTGTTTGCCTTAATCACTTTTGCCGCCCAGGCCAACACCGCAGACAACAGCCCAATGCGGCTGCTTTCCAAAGTAATGCCTGAGCAAACCCTGCGCATTCAGCTGGTCAACCTTCAGCAACAAACCGCTACGGTGGAGCTGACCGATATGAACGGTAAGACCCTGCACCGCGACCTGATCAAAAACCACAACGGTTACGCACGAATCTACGACCTCAAAGAGGTGGGAGATGGGCGCTACCTACTGACTGCCAAACAAGGCGATGATGAAGTGATTGTGGTGGTCCGCATTAAAGACGGAACCATTATGACTTCAGACAAGACCCGGAAATAGCCCTGAAATTTAAGCTATGAGGCAGTAGCTGACCATCAAGTCTGATCAGCTACTGCCCACTGAAAACGAATGATAAAGCCTCGCCAACGGAGCGGGGCTTTATTGTTTACACGCGCTCGATGATGGTGGCATAACCTTGTCCCACCCCAATGCACATGGTCACCAAAGCATAGCGCTGCTGCGTTTGCTGAAGCTGAAGGGCTGCGGTTTGCAGCAGGCGGGTACCGGTCATGCCCAGCGGGTGGCCGATGGCGATGGCACCGCCGTTTGGGTTGATGCGCGGGTCATCATCAGCGATGCCCCACTGCCGGGTGCAGGCCAGGGCCTGGGCCGCAAAGGCTTCGTTGAGCTCAATGATATCCATATCGTCCATCGTAAGGCCGGCTTTCGCCAATGCCTGATTGGATGCCCGGACCGGGCCTATGCCCATAATTCGGGGTTCTACGCCCACCACGGCAGAGCTGACAATTCGTGCCATAGGCGTTAAGCTGTATTGCCTGACCCCGTCTTCTGAAGCGACGAGCATGGCTGCTGCGCCGTCGTTGAGCCCACTCGCATTACCAGCGGTAACCGTGCCGCCCTGATCTGCAGGCTTAAAGGCGGTGCGGAGCGTCGACAGCACTTCCAGGGTAGTGCCGGGGCGAATGAATTCGTCTTTGTCAAATAATACCGGGTCTGCCTTGCGCCTTGGTATGGGCACAGGAACGATCTCCTGACCTAATCTTCCTGAAGCCTGTGCGGCCGCTGCTTTTTCCTGCGACCAGGCTGCGAATTGGTCCTGGTCCTCCCGGCTGATCCCGTACTTTCCTACCAGGTTCTCTGCGGTCTGCCCCATGCCGTCCGTACCGTAGGCCGCTTCCATTTTGGGGTTGACAAAGCGCCAGCCAAAGCTGGAGTCGTGCATTTGAGCATCTCTGCCGTAGGGTTTGGAGACTTTTGAAATTACCCAGGGGCCGCGGGTCATATGCTCCACACCACCGGCAATGAACAGGTCGCCGTCGCCCGTTTTTATAGCCCGGTTGGCGTGGATGACGGCTGACATGCCAGAAGCGCAAAGGCGGTTGACGGTTTCGCCGGGCACAGCGTAGGGGAGCCCTGCCAAAAGCAGAGCCATTCGTGCTACGTTTCGGTTGTCTTCTCCGGCCTGATTGGCACAGCCCATAATGACATCAGCGTAAGCCTCTCCGGGAATATCGGGGTGGCGGTCCGTAAGGGCTCTCAGTACGTGCGCTGCCAGGTCATCGGTCCGGATAGGGGACAGGGTGCCAGTGAACTTGCCGATTGGCGTGCGTACGGCATCAATAATGTAAGTTTCTTTCATGGTTAGGGTATTCAGTAATTGGTCACAAAGATCACAGAAGTGTGGAAAAAATCCAGTTATATTCGCCCAATTCTGGCAACGCTGGAGCGAATAATTTGTTTCAACTAAAAAATAAAGAGCAATGCGTAATCTTATTTTGTTGCTGGCCCTTGCCGGCACGGTTTTTGGAATAGGCTGCGGCGGTAGCAATCAGAATGCAGCATCAACATCGGCATCGCCCGTTGAGCAGCAAGAGGAAGCCTGGGCCAAAATGATGGAAGTCCATGATGCTGTGATGCCCAAAATGGCGGATATGAACCGCGTGAGCCGGGAACTTAAAGCCCTGGCTGAAGGGCTGGAAGATAAAACCCAGCTTGAGCTGATCAATAACGCCGTGGAAAACCTGGAAGCGGCCAGTGAAGGCATGATGGCGTGGATGGGCGAGCTACAGCAGCCTAAAAAGCTCCGCGAAGAAAAATCACACGAGGAAATTATGAACTACCTCAATGCGGAGACGGAAGAAATCACACAGGTACAGGAGGATATGCTGAGCAGCCTGGAACAAGGGCAAACCCTGCTGAAGGAACTGCAGGCTGAAACGGCAGCGGAATAACAGGGTGCTTTGTCAGGTAGGAAGGCCTCAGGTGGCTGGCAAGGGCTTTTCGCCCGGTGCCGAGGCACTACACTTAGCTTACCTGGCAAAGCACCGTTTCTCAATAACTAAAAGGACTAATAAACCATGCGCTTCTTGCTATTCACACTTCTCGCATTAACCGTTTTTTCCTGTCAGCAGGAAAATAAGGTGCAGCCGCTGCCGTACCTGGGGCAACACGAAATCAACGGGCAGGATACAATGTACCATACGATTCCAGATTTCGCTTTCGTTGATCAGGACAGCAACCTTGTGACGAATGCGACTTTTGAGGGTAAAATTTACCTCGCGGACTTCTTTTTCATTTCCTGCCCGACTATCTGCCCAAAGGTCAAAAAACAAATGCTGCGCATTTTCGACAAGTACAAAGGCAATGACGAGCTGATGCTGCTGTCCCATACTATTGACCCTAAGCGGGACACAGTAGGCCGCCTGAAAAGCTACGCTCAAAACCTGGGCGTAGATAATGGCCAATGGAGGTTCGTTACCGGAGAGATGGATGAGATTTACGGGATCGCGGATGATTACATGAGCATTGCCAAAGAGGACCCCAACGCGCCCGGCGGCTTTGACCACAGCGGTTGGATTCTCCTGATTGATAAGACAGGCCACATCCGGTCCTATGCCGATGGGACAGACCCTGAAAAAGTAGACCGCCTGCTGACAGACATCGAATGGCTGCTGGCTAACGAGTAGATCCGGGCCCTTCAAAAAATCATGGTGTATTTCTTACAATAACTGACCGTCTTGTTTGACTTTGAGCGGAGAGGGTGTACCTTTGAAATCCTATGGAGGACTGGAAAAAAATAAGTGAGGAATTCACCTTTCGGGGCTGGCGCAATATGATCCGGCGGACGTTTGAGATGCCGGATGGCCGTCATGCTGACTTTGACGTGATTGGAAACAATACCTACGTCACCATCGCCGCATTTACACCCGATAAAGAAGCTATATTGGTAAGGCAGTTCCGCCCGGGCCCTGAAACCACGCTTACCAGTTTCCCTCAGGGCTATGTAGACCCTACGGAGTCTCCGGAAGAAGCCGCCCGCCGGGAGCTTTTGGAGGAAACGGGGTACGAAGCCGATGAAATCCGACTGCTGAAAGAAATCCGCTCTGCTTATTCCACCGAGCGCCACCTCTGCATGATTGCTACGGGCTGCCATAAAGTCGGGCAGCAGCAACTGGACGAAGATGAATTTATAGAGGTGTTCCGGCTTCCGCTTTCTTCCTTCCGCAAACTCCTTAACAACCCGGCAGATACCACTTTCGCTAATGTGGATGCGGGCTACCTTTCCCTGGATTTTTTGGGTTGGTTAAATGCTTAATAGTCCATTGCGGGAGCCTCTATTCCAAATCTCTTCCGAACCGGTTTGGGCCGGTGCCTGAAGGGCCAAATTCCGCCATCCGGCTCAGGTGTGGTGGGCAGTTGTAGTATTTGTTGGGCAGGCCATTTCTCCGGAAATCCCAGCTCAAGGCTTTCTTTGTTGGCCAGTCGGGCCTCAAAGGGACCGAAAAGCTGCTGGAAAGCGATGTAGCGTATGGCTTCAGGTGTGCCGGCGCTCAATTGGGAAAGGGTTTGCCGGATCATGTCACGTTCTAACGGCCTCATAAAAGTAGTATCCTGATCCCTGTACAAGCCTAAAACAGCTGAGGGGGTTTCAAAAAAGTGAATACTGGAGAGCCCTTCCTGATGTGCTGACGAAAATAGCTGGCGTTCACCAGAATGAGCCATTAAAAAAGGCTCTAAGTATTGATCAAAAGCCTGAATGCCCGTTTCCGGATGGGTGAGTGCCATTAAGCCCTGTTCCAGCAATTGTGCCTGAAGTAAGGTATCCTCTTTTTCCGACCGCTGAAGGGCATCCAGCCCCTGGTATACTGCACTTCGCGCCTGCGCATGACTGTCTGCGGAAGTTTCCATCAGATAAGCTTGTGCGCTGAGGTATTTCATTTGGGCCTGGGTATAGTATTGGTTGCTGTGAGGTTGATTAGCCCCGGCTTTCTTTCCCCTGCTTCCTTGCTGATTATTGATTAGTGCAGAGATGCGGTCTGTTTGGGCCAAAACACCGTAGGGTTTCCCATTTTCCAATTCCCACTGCGCCAGTGCCAGCCCGGCTTCAATTTGTATAGCCGTTGAACCTCGCTGCTGAGCCTTTGCTAAAGCGGTCTTTGCTTCTTTAGATGGCTGTTTGTCGGCTAAAAGAGCCTGTCCCAGTAACAAATTGGCTTCGGGGCTTTCCTCAATCTTCAGGGAAGCCTGGCAAGCCTGTACAGCGGCGGTCCAATCTTGTTTGATGGCTAGCAGATGAGCCTGCTGCAAATAGATACCTGAAAGGGGAGGCGCTTCAGAACTCTCCACAATTTCTACGATCTCGGCGGCAGAACGGGCGGCTTTCAGTGCCAGGTCGTACTGATGCCGCTGCTCCTGAATCTCTGATTCCAGAAGCGCAATTTCCGCAGGTATGAGCGGGTCGTCGAAAAAAGGGTAAAGGCGTGCTTTGTCCAGGTGTTCCAATGCGGTATCGTATTGCCCCTCGGCTAAATGGATGCAGGCAGAAAGCTGTTCGTTCAATCCCAGCGCATCGGGGGCAATGGCCATGCGCAAATCTGCAGATTGCTGATTGCACCGGGTAGCGGATTCCAGTTGGCCGAGGTGGAAGTGGTTGCCGGCCATTTTGAAATAGGCCTCTCCCATGTCGTATTTGCGTTGGGGATATTCTTTGATGAATGCAGACAGTGTGGCGTTGGCTTCCTCGTATTGAAGGGCTTTGGCCAGGCTGTCGGCTTTGTGAAGCAGTTCCTGCGGCTGCGCCAGCGCCACGTTGATGCCAAAACAGAGCATCAGGATAAGTGGTGGAAGCAGAGGGAAAGGTTTCAAAGCAGAAGTTGGTCGTTTGATTTGCATACGGCTATCCAACCCTTTGAGCGGGCGGAATATTGTTTGGAACATGAATTAATTATTGCTTGATTACCCGTTGTACCATGCGGCCCATTTCCAGTTCGACAACCACAAAGTAGGTGCCGCCGGGCAAATCTGCCATTTGCACTTCGATGGGGACACCATCGGAAACCCGCCGCTCGAACTGCCGCAATGGGCGGCCGAGCAGGTCTGCCAGCTGAATGTAAGCATCCTGGCTGTAGGGAAGTTTGAAAAGCAGAAACAGGTTTTCCCCCACCGGATTGGGGAATGCGGTGAGGTTGAAATCAGCAATGTCCTCTGTGGTGTTGGCTGGTGGAGTGCTATCGGTAACGTCGACCCAAAGCGTGGCAGACTCGCTACAGCCGGCAGCCGTTTCCACCACTACGCTTACCGGGTAGCGGCCAACTTTGGTGTAGGTATGGCTCGGAGCCGGGAGTTCACTAATGAAGCCATTGCCGAAATTCCAGCGCCAACTGACAATATCCAGGTCATTCGCTACGGTCTCAAAGCCTACCACGCCTGTTTCTGTGGCGAGGTCTACCGCTGCATCAGAGACCAGTATGTCCACGTTTCCGGCAGAGGTACTGTTGCTGACCGGCACGGAGACACTGCTGCGTTCACAAAAGTAATCATAGCTGATCGACCAGTCGTAGAAATAATAATACAGCCCTGTGCTGTCGGTAGCGCCGGTAATTTGTACGACCTGTTCTTCTGCTACAGGAAAAGCCACTTCACCACTGTAGTACTGTAGTGGGGCACCGGCCAGGAGCAGCAACTTATAGCCTTCTCCCTCAGGGATCTCAAAGTTAAGCTCAATCGTATGAATACCAGGCTCATCTATTTGAATGATTTGTGTCTTATAAGTATCATTGGGGCCGGTCAGGCGTAGCATTCTGCCGCCGGGCTGAGCAGTCCGTACGGTGATGGTGTGCAGGGTGAAGGGATGGAAGGCATCAAAAATCAGCCCTTCCTGCGCGTTACTTTCATGGGGTGCACTGTCGGAAATATCTGGCGTTTGCAGCTGTGCTCTGATCTTTGCCTCCAAATAAACTTCCTGGCTGCTCTGCACGTCATTCAGTTGCAATACCGGCCCTTCACCGAGTAATTGACCGCCCTCGGGGGCATCAAACCAATTGAAGTCCGCTTCCCCATCAAAGTCTGCCCGCAGCAGTGCACTGCCGCCCTGGCACACGGCCGCTGCACCTTCGAGTTGTACAGGAACAGGGGCCTTGTCCAGGATCGTTACTTCTGTTTTTTGCCGGTTATCGAGATAGCGCAGGTCGTTTTGCTGATTGGCGAGGGTCAGTTCCACATCAAAGGTGTAATTGCCGGCGGGAGCTTCTAGTGCCGGCAGGCTGATCCAGGCCCGTTCGCCGGGGAGGAGTTGTCCTTCCCAGTTGTGGAGAAGGCTTTGACTGCCCAGGCCACCCGCTATTTCGAGGCTTGAGATGGTGTCAGAGCCATTGTTTTCCACCAGGATACGCGTGGAGAGGGTGTTGCTGCAATAGTAGTCAGACTGCTCCACGCGAAGGAGCGCCACATCATTAGTCGACTGTACCGGTGGCGTAGGGGTGTGGCCCCGCTGAATGAGGTATTCATAAGCCGCAGGCAGACTGATCACGCCCATTCCATAATTATTATCTTCTCCGGGTATACCCAAATCAGTACAGGTATAGTAAAGGGCAAGCATCAGGGCTTCACCTGAAAGATTCGGGAAGGCTTCTTTGAGCAGGAGCAGGGCGCCACTCACGTGAGGTGCCGCCATAGAGGTGCCGCCCAGTGTGCCGTATTCACCACCGGCCAGGGCAGAGCGTACGGCTACGCCTGGTGCGGATACCTCAGGCTTGATCAGCAGGCTGCCTTCCCCTCCGCAAACGGTGGGGCCACGGCTGGAAAAGTCGGCAACAGGCAGGTTCGGGGAATTACCGTTGATAGCACCTACGGAAAACATGCGTACCGTGTCCCAGTTTTCCATTGGCGGGTCCCCGATGGTGAGCGGGTCGGGCCCTTCATTGCTGGCAGAGAATACAACGGCAATACCAGCAGCATATACCGCATCGGTCATCTGTCTTTGTATGGGATCGCCACAATCACTTTGAACCGGATAATCCCGGCTCCAGGAATTGTTGATCACATCAGGGCGGTCACTGATAGTGGCCGGGTTGCCATCAGGGTCCATCGCCCATTCGAAAATCTCAATGGCATCCAGGGCCGTACCGGCGGAGGAGGCACAGTCTGATGTGGAACTGCCCTGCCAGAGTGCACCAAAGGCAACACCGATCGTATCCCGCGCTACGCGGTCAATACCGGTTATCGTGCCGCCAACGTGGGTGCCATGATTGCCGCAATAGTAGGGGCGGTCTCCATTAGCCCAGGCCTGGGACATCGGCATTTGCTGATAAGCGAAATTGTGCCCGATTGCCGGATGGTCGATGTCATGACCGGTATCCACCACAAGCACTTTACGACCGTAGCCGGTATAGCCCAGGCTCCACATGTAAGGGGCACCGATCACTTCCAGCCCGGGCTCAATGCCATTGGGCGAAGGAGGTGCCGGCGCACTGTCGCAGGCATCAGGAAAGGCCATCTTCCAGTTAATGTCCATCCATTCCACAGCAGGAAGCTGACTGATAGCAGCTGCGCCTTCCAGGTTAACCTCACAGGCGATAAGATTGACAATCCAAAACTGCCGGGCTTTCTGTAAGCGTACACCCGGTAGGCTGGACAAGGTCTCCAAAAAAGAAGGCTGTATGGTATGGGCACTTTCCTTAAGTGCGCTGATGATAATCTGGCCGCGGTCTTTAACCGGAGTAGCCTTGGCTTTGAACCGGGCTTCTATAGCGGGTAAATCTGCCTGATCACTAAGCAGGATTTGTACCGTATGGTAGTCTTCCGGGGCGCTTTCCAATGCTTGCTGAAGTGCAGGGGCAACCGTCTCAAGGTTGAGTTCCTGAGCAGTTAAACTGACGTGGAACAGCGCTAGGCTGCTGAGCAGTAGAAACAATTGGCGCATTGGATCAGTGTTTATGAGCTGGGAGCGTCCGGGCGTTAACCCGTTCACCCTTTCCGCTCCCAATTTACTAAAATCATTTGGCTTTGACAATCCGGTGCACAGACCGTTTGCCGGCCATTTCCACAATAATCAGGTACGTCCCGGCCGGATAGGGGCTCAGCGGCAGGGTGACGGTTTCGGATGGGGCGATATCCTGCGTGATTTGCTGCAAGGGCCGCCCCAGTACATCAGTAAGGGTGATCTGCACGTTCCGGAATGCGCCTCCCTGGAGTTGCAGGTTAATCTGCTCCTTCGCCGGGTTAGGAAACAGGAGTAGCTCGGGGGCTTCATCCAGGACTGAAGTAGATACGGGAGGCGTACTGTCAATAACGACAATTCTACGGGTAGCTGCATTGGTACATCCTTCGGTGGTTGTGGCTGTTAGCCCCACGGTGTAGATGCCCGTTGCATCGTAAGTATGGGTAACAGATGCACCGTTGGCCTCTGCTCCATCCCCAAAGTACCAGTTCCAGTTGGTGTACCCGTCCGTCAATACTGAGAAGTTTACTGCTCCGGAAACCGCAAGGTCCACGGTATCCAGGCTGTTGCTAATCGCCGGTGCACTGCCTGTACTGTCAGCACTCACCGGAATCTCCAATGCACTGCGGCCACAGCGCTCTTGGTAGCTGATTTCCCAATCATAGAAGTAGAAGTAGGCGGAGCCGCCCATAGTGGAGGAAGTAATGGAGACTACGCCTGGCAAGGTCATCGGGTAACCCTGGAAACCACCACTGTTGAGCATCAGGGGTTTACCCGCATTCAGACGCAGAATGTACCCTTCTCCCGGTGTAACGCTGAGATTAAGGTCAATCCGTTGTTCCCCGGCTTCCGTCACGTTGACAATCCTGGTAGTGACAGAGCCATCCGGTTTGACCAGCTGCAACAAGCGGCCTCCGGTTTCCTCCGCATAGACTTTCACCGACCGTAGGGTAAAGGGGTAAAAAGCGTTGAACCGGAGTCCCCGGGACTGATTAGAAAACTGAGTATTCGTTCCGGAGTTATCCGGCCGGCCTACTTTTCGGATAGGAGAGGTCTCCGCATAAATCGTGCCCGATGCAGTGAGGTCTTCAAGCAGGAAAGGCGATCCGCTGCCCAAGGTAGCATTACTAGTTGGGGAAGAATGCCAGGTGATATCGGCGTTGCCATCGGTCAGGACCTGAAGCAAGGCATGGCCACCTGTGCATACGGAGTCGCCGATTAGCGTGGCCGGAGATACATCTTCTTCGAGAACGGTCACTGTGGTTTTCATGAAGTTGTCTTCGGGCCGCTCGTCCACCTGTCCGTTAGCAGAGACAATACCCATGACCGTCTCGTAAGTGCCTTCCGGCATATTTATAGCGGGAAGTTCCAGCGTCTGGATTTCGCCGGGAGGCAGCAGGCCGCCCCATTCGTACGTTTGTACCGGGCCATTCCCCACCTGATATTCCAAAACCAGCTCCTGAAGGGTGTCAGGGCCAGCATAGGAAATAACTGCTTCCAGGCTGATGGTATTTCCGCAATTGTACTCCGGGGTGTTGATCCGTAGTATCCGTGCATTATGATCAAAGGAGCGTGGGAGCTCCGGGATATGCCCTTCATCGATGAGGTATTGATAAGCGGCAGGCAAATTGATAATGCCCATGCCGTAATCGTTGTCTTCGCCTTCCGGGCCAAGGTCTGTTGCGGAGAAATAAAGCGCCAGCATCAGATCCTCGCCGGTGAGGTAGGGAAAAGCCTCTTTGAGCAGCAAAATGGCTCCTGAAACGTGTGGTGCGGCCATGGAAGTCCCTGACAGAAAGGAGTACTCACCCCCTACATAAGCTGACCGTACTGTGGAACCCGGAGCAGATACCTCCGGCTTGATGAGCAGAGAGCCAGTGCCGCCACAGATGGATGGGCCACGGCTGGAGCCGCTGGAAATGGTCAGGCTCGGGTTGTTGGCATTGAGATTGCCCACCGAGAACAGCCGTACCAGGTCCCAGTTATTGAATTTCGGCGGGGTGATGGTTTCCGGGCTGGGCCCATCATTGCCGGCAGAGAAGACGACCGCAATGCCGGCTGCATAGAGGGCATCATAGGTTTCGAATACGCCATCAGCATCACAAAAGGTGGAGCCGCTGCGCCAGGAGTTGTTGATGACATCCGGGATATCATCGGTGGTAGCCGGGTTGCCATCTGGGTTCAGAGCCCATTGAAACATACCGGTAATACCTGCGGTGCTCGTATTGTTATCACAGCTGCCACTCAGAGCGATACCGCTCATCCACTTGGCTTCGTAGGCTACCCCTATGGTGTCGTTGGTAAGGCGGTCGAGCCCCAGGATTGTGCCGGCCACATGGGTGCCGTGCCCATTGCAATCTATCACATCTTCGCCTACAAAACTGGAGCTTTGGCTCTGCAGGTGGTAGAGGAACTGATTGGTTAGCGCAGGGTGGTCGGGCTCTGTACCGGTGTCTACGATGAGCGCCCGGGTGCCATAGCCGGTATAGCCCATCGCCCAAAGCGCCGGAGCTCCGATGGCTTCCAGGCCTGGTTCTGTGCCATTGGGAGCTGGTGGTGCGGGCATCGGGGCGCTTTCGGTTTCAATCCATTCCACTGGTGCGTCATATCCCACGGATGCTACCTCTGGCAGTTCACTTACCTCATATATTGCTGTACGGGAGCCTTCAAAGAAGACCATATTGGTAATCCAGTAAGGCTGTAAACTGCCAGCCGATATTCCTTTGATGCTGCGCAGTTGCTCCAGAACACCGGGCTGAGTGGAGGCTGCTTTGTCCATAAGGGTTTGGACCACGATTCGGGCACGCTCGTCAACCGGCAGCTGACGGGCCCGAAAGTCGGCTTCCAGCGCCCGGATGTCTACCCGGTCTTTTAGCAGCGCATAGGCTTTGTAGGACGGTTTATCCTGCTTCAGGAGCACCTCCTGGAAGTCGATGGTGATTTTATTCCATTGTTGTGCCGGGAGCAAAGTGGCCAGGCAAAGGAGTGCCACGATACAGGCACGGATTTTCCATACTAAATCCATTGTAAGATAGTTTACTTGTGTACGAAACAACTTGAGGGTGACAGAAGACTGCCAAAACTAAGGAATGATGGGAACTTGAAGGTAATAAGAATGTCAGGTAAACTGCAAGCCACTATACATTATGGTATGCGGCGGTCGTCAATGGCTTCCGTGATCAGGGCCAGACAAACATTGAATTCCTTTTTCAGGCGCTGTTCCCAAAAACGAAGGACCAGCCAGCCTTTTTCCTGTAGTTTTCGGGTGTTTTCCCGGTCGCGCTCCATATTCCGCTCTATTTTAGGGATCCAGTAGGCGCGGTTGCGCTTGATGGTGAGCTGTTTTTCTTCCCAGTTGTAGCCGTGCCAGAACTCGCCGTCAATGAACACTGCTACTTTGTACTTTTTGATGGCGATATCCGGGCTGCCGGGCAGGCTTTTGACATTTTTGCGGTAGCGGTACCCTCTGGACCAGAGTGCTTTTCGCAACCGGACCTCCGCTTTGGTGTCCTTCGACCGGATGCGGCTCATCGTCCGGGACCGTTGCTCGGAGATATAGTGAGTCTGCGCTTCCTCAAATCGGGGTACTTTCTTGTGGCTCAAGGCGTACTGTTGTTTAAAGTAAAAGCGCCGTGGATACCCAATGGTTCATTTGCTTCTGCTCCAATGTCCGCTCCCACCTGGTAGGTGCCAGCCTTGTCCAAGCCGTTTACCTCGTCTCCACCCACTCGATGCCCAGGCCCTCCACTTCGGTTTCCTCGTTGACCTCCTCCAGGTACAGATTACCGATGGCGGCTTTAAGGCGGAGCAGGGTAGGGGCGACTTCACTGCGGCGGATCGCCAGGTCGACGGTAGCGGAAGTATCAAAGTTTTGGCCGATCATGTTGAGCTGCAAGTGTTCGATACTGCTCATCACGTTGCCCATCAGGCTATAGTCGAAGGAGAGGCGGTAAATTTCCTCAACGGTGCATTCTATGATGTTGGCTTCCTGCAGGGCTGCTGCTGTGCTTTCGCGGTAGGCATTAATCAGGCCAGAGGTGCCCAGGAGCGTGCCCCCAAAGTATCGGATCACGATTACAATCACATAAGTCAGCCCAAAACTGTCAATCTGACCCAAGATAGGCCGGCCGGCAGTGCCGCTGGGCTCACCGTCATCATTGGCGCGGAAGTTGTTCTGGTCCAGCCCAAGCCGGTAAGCGTAGCAGTGGTGGCGGGCCTTGGGGTGGAGCTTGCGGACTTCCTCCAGGGCAGCTTTCCACTCCTCTTCGTTGTAAGCCGGGTAGGCGTAGGCAATGAACTTACTGCCCCGGTCGCGGAATTCGCCCGAAGCCATCCCGCTAATCGTCTGGTACGTATCTTTTAGGTTCGGCATCGGCGTGAAATTAATCTTTTACACACTGTTAACAAACCTTGCGAAGATATTAGTAGTTTGACGGAAATAAATGATACAATTTTCTTTAGGATTCGCTAATATTTTCACACAACCTCCCTCTGGTCAGTTGTTTAGAAAATTTTAGCGAATCAAAATTGTATCATTTATTATTTCTCCGTCACTTAACAGGGCGTAGCGGTATTATTGCCATCTTTACCGCATGGAATTCCCTATTAGGCACGGGAGTGAGTATATTTGCGCAAAACCACGCACCTTGAAAACCACACTGGAATCCTTCGACGAGATTATGGCAGCATGCCGGGAGCTATTCCGAAAGAAAACCATGGACTATGGGACGTCCTGGCGTATCCTGCGGCCGGCATCTATGACCGATCAGCTGTACATCAAGGCCAAGCGTATCCGGAGTATCGAGGAAAAACAGCAGCAAAAAGTAGAAGACCGGGTGGAAGACGACTACTTCGGCCTGATCAACTACAGCATTATGGCGCTGATTCAGCTGGAGCTGCCGGAGGATGCCCCGATAGAGCTGCCTTTCGAAGATGCGGTTGCCCGTTACGATGCCAAGGTGGCACTGACGCGGGAACTGCTCGAAGCCAAAAACCACGACTACGGGGAAGCCTGGCGGGATATGCGCATCGCTTCCATGACGGATATGATTTTGCAAAAGCTCCTTCGGGTCCGGCAGATTGAAGATAATGCTGGTCAGACGCTGGTTTCAGAAGGGCTGGATGCCAATTATCTGGACATCATCAATTATGCTATTTTTGCACTCATCAAACTGAACGAACAAAACGCTTCATCATGACTATAGGCACTCTGGTACTTTCTGTTGCAGCCGTGGCGCTGCTGCTGACCCTGATTATCGGGTTGACGACCAAGCGCATTGAAAACTGGATCATCAGCTTCCTGCAAAACTTCTGCGGGGCGCTGTTTATTTTTTCGGGCTGGGTAAAAGCGGTGGATCCCCTGGGTACGGCTTACAAAATGGAGCAGTACTTCGCGGAGTTTGAGTCCACTTTTTCCGGCACCTGGTTTTCCTTCCTGGCGCCGATGTTTCCGCAGCTGGCGGAATGGGCGATCGGCTTTTCTGTGTTCATGATCGTCTTTGAGATCGTGCTCGGCATCATGCTGCTCATTGGTTCTTCCCGGAAGCTGACAGCATGGGCTTTCTTCCTGCTCGTGGCTTTCTTTACCGTGCTGACGGGCTTTACCTTCCTGACCGGCTATGTGCCTGCGGGCGTCAATTTCTTCCAGTTTGGACAGTGGGGGCCCTATGTGGAAACCAATATGAAAGTGACCGATTGTGGCTGCTTTGGAGATTTCATCAAACTGGCACCTTTCACTTCCTTTATGAAGGATGTATTCCTGCTCGTGCCTTCCGTTCTGTTCCTGGTTTTCCATGGGAAAATGCATCAGCTCATGGGCGCAGGGGGGCGTACCGCAACGGTGATTTTGGGCACCGCTGCACTGACGCTTTACTGCTTCAGCAACTACATGTGGGACATCCCGCACACCGATTTCCGCCCCTTCCATAACGAAGCCAACATTCGCCTGGAGAAGGAACTGGAAGACCTTGCCGAAAATAATGCTGAAGTCATCGCCTACAAGGTCACCAACAAGGAAACAGGAGAAACTGCGCAGTTCCCTATCGATGAATACCTGAAAAAATACAAGGACTACCCAAAGGAAGAATGGGACCTCGAACAGATCAAGGCTAAACCCGTGGTCAAAGTTGTGAAAACCGCTGACGGCTACGGCATCCCAAGCGCAGAAGGCGAACCCTATGAAGCGGAGCTGGCGAGTTACCTGGCACAGCAGTGGGAACTGGAAGGCGATACCACTGCCAAGGTGGTGGAGCGCAGCAAAATCAGTGATTTCGAACTATCGGGCGGGCCGGAAGGCGGCGATGTGACCTATGATATCCTTAATAATCCAGACTACAGCTTTATGGTGGTTGCCTATAAGTTGTACACTGAGAAGGAAGAAGTCACCACACAGATGCTCCGTGACACCATTTACAAAGTAGACACCGTGGCCGTGGAAGACACCATCAAGCTGGTGCGCAGTATTGACCGGGTGGACAAGCGGCAGATCGAGCAAACCACTTACCACTTTGGCAAGGACTATCTCGACCCCTGGATGGATATTGTCAATCCGGTACTGGCAGAGGCGCAGCAGGAAGGCTTTAAGGTGTTTGGGGCAACCAGCTTTGCCTCACCGGAAAAGCTGGAGCAGTTCCAGGCGGCTTCCAACAGCAGCTATCCATTCTATACGGGCGATGATATCCTGCTGAAAACCATTGTCCGGTCTAACCCAGGCGTGGTATTGTTGAAAAATGGCAAGGTCATCGGTAAATGGCACTACAAGAAACTGCCTACGTATGACGAGCTGAAAGCCAGCTACATGCAATAATCTTAATAATTGCTGAAAGGCACAAAAAGCCTGGGCTGGAGTCAGGAATTTGGCTGGTCGGCCCGGGCTTTTTTTGTTTAAAAGGCAAATTGATACGTCTCAATGTCGCAAACCAGCAATCAGAGTGTATATTTGCGAGGACTTTAACCGGGAATATTGAAATATGCTGAGTAGAAGGAATATCCGCATTAAAGTAATGCAGATGCTTTATTCCATGAGCCAGGATCATTCGCTTGGGCTTGACGACACCGTCAAACGATACAAGGCGAATGTACAGCGCTCTTTTGATTTGTACCTCTTCACGCTTTGGGCGCTGGTGCGTACATCAGAGTATGCCATTCAGGATAAAGCCAAGAAATTGGAAAAACTCCTGCCCTCTGATTCGGATAAGCAGTTCACGGCCGTACTGGCTGAAAACGAACTCCTTCAGTCGTTGGTGCGCAATGATGGGTTTCAGGAATTGCTGCGCCGCCGCAAGCTTAAAAACCGCATAGACCTGGATAATATCCGGACTTTCTATCAGGACTTTGCCAAGACGGAAGAGTACCTCACTTACAGCCGGCAGGCTTCTCACACCAATGAGGAGCATACCGAAATGCTGCTTTCCCTATTCAAGCACCTGGTCAACAACGAACCCTTCAACGATTTCCTGGAAGACCATTTTTCCAACTGGGTCGATGATGAGTCTCTCGTGGTGGGAGCTGTGAAGAAAACGATCAAGTCACTGCCGGCGGAGGGCGACTTCTTTGAGGAGCACCGCCCACAGGATGAAGCCGTGGATGACTTCGGCGAGCGTTTGCTGCGGCAGGTCATTGAGGAAGGGGACGATTTGCTGTCCGTAATTGAGCCTACGCTCCGAAACTGGGATGCCGACCGGGTTGCCGTAATCGATATGATCCTGCTGAAGATGGCCCTGAGCGAGCTGACCTCTTTCCCGTCTATCCCTACTAAGGTCACGCTCAATGAGTTCGTGGAGATTTCCAAGCAATACAGCACTGACAAAAGCAAGGATTTCATCAATGGTATCCTGGACCGCCTGATGAAGCAGCTCAATAAGGAGGGTAAAATCCGTAAACAGGGGCGTGGCTTGCAGGAGTAACCTTTAATGTACCCAAGCCCACTGTCATTCCAATACCGGCAAAGGGCAGTAATGATGGGAGAAAATCCTATCTTCGCGCCATGACAGAAAAAATCCTCATCCTCGACTTCGGCTCGCAGTATACGCAGCTCATTGCGCGGCGTATCCGGGAGCTCAACGTCTACAGCGAGATTGTGCCTTTCAATAAGGTGCCGGAGCTGGACGACACCATCAAAGGCATTATTTTATCGGGAAGCCCTTTTTCCGTTGCCGACGAAAACGCACTACATACTGACCTGGACCAACTCATTGGGCAGCGCCCGGTGCTGGGTATCTGCTATGGTGCGCAGTACATCGCCAAACAGATGGGCGGTAAGGTGGAGCGTTCTCTGAAAAGAGAGTATGGCAAAGCCGAACTGAGCCGTATGTTTCAGGCGGACCCCTTTCTGGCTGATGTGCCTGAGGGCTCTCAGGTGTGGATGTCGCACGGGGATACGATCATGGAAATTCCCGAACAGTTCGAACTGCTGGCGGGTACAGCGCATGTGGATGTTGCAGCGTATAAGTCGAAAGCAGGCGCTTTCGCACAACCCGTTTATTGTATACAGTTCCACCCGGAGGTTTCGCATAGCCTGGATGGCATGACCGTCCTTAAGAACTTTGTAAAAGACATCGCTGGCTGTCATGCCGAATGGACCCCGGCCGCCTTCGTAGAAGAAACAGTGCAGTCTCTGCGTGACCAACTCGGGGACGACCACGTCTTAATGGGGCTGTCCGGTGGTGTGGATTCCACCGTTGCGGCCTCCCTGCTGCACGAAGCAATAGGCGATAACCTGGTCTGTATTTTTGTGGATAATGGGTTGCTGCGTAAGGATGAGTTCGAGGAAGTGCTCCATTCTTACAAGGATATGGGGCTGCGTGTGGTTGGTGTGGATGCCAAAGAGGCGTTTTATGAGGAATTGAAAGGGGTCTCTGATCCGGAGCAGAAACGTAAAGTGATCGGCCGCGTTTTCATTGAGGTCTTTGAAAGAGAGGCACTGAAGCTGGAAGAAGAAGACCGGGCGATTAAATGGCTGGGGCAGGGCACTATCTACCCGGATGTCATTGAGTCAGTCTCGGTACATGGCCCTTCGGTGACTATCAAGTCGCACCATAATGTAGGCGGTTTGCCCGAAATGCTCAACCTCAAAATTGTGGAGCCGCTGCGTATGTTGTTCAAGGACGAGGTGCGGCTTGTAGGTACAGAATTAGAGGTGCCACAGGCGATTGTAAGCCGGCATCCATTCCCCGGTCCGGGCCTGGGGATCCGGATTTTAGGGGATATTACACCGGAAAAGGTGCGCATGCTGCAGGAGGCAGATGCGATTTATATCAACAATCTTCGTAAATTCGGCTTGTACGATGAAGTTTGGCAAGCGGGTACCATCCTCCTTCCGGTGCAATCGGTAGGTGTAATGGGCGATGAACGGACCTATGAAAAAACCGTTGCCCTGCGGGCAGTGAACTCCCGTGACGGGATGACTGCGGAATGGAGCCGCCTTCCACACGATTTCCTGGCCACGGTGTCAAGTGAGATCATCAATAATGTAAAAGGAATAAACCGTGTCGTTTATGATATCAGCACTAAGCCGCCTTCCACAATTGAATGGGAATAGACTGTTGATTGCCCTTTTTCTGGGGCTTACTGTCTCTTCCTGTGCTTTATTCCGGAAAGCCGAAACAGAAGAGGAGCCCAAAGAAATTGGTGAGGAGCTTGACCCCCTGCCGGGCAAAAAAATCTACGATCCTGAAACCGGTCAGCTGGTTATCGTGGATGAAACGCCGGTCGAAACCATGGACACGATCAAGTGGAAAGTGGTTTCTGCGGATAGTATCCCGCCGATTCAGTCCGGAGAGGGCATCGCCCAGGAGGAGGTCATGGGCAATCCTTCCAAGCTTATTGAGCGGGGAGACTTCGGCACAGAATTTTATACCTCTTATAACGTAACGGTGCTGTTGCCTTTCCTTTCGGACCGCTTCAATCCGGAAAGCAACGAGATTTTCCGCAACTCCACCTGGGCCCTCAATTACTACGGGGGTATGCAGATGGCTTTGGATGAGCTCGATGAGCAGGGCGTGAAGCTGAACGTCCGCGTCATGGACAGCAAAGCTCAGGAAGCAGTAGTGGGGCGGTTGCTCAACACGCGGTCCGAGCTGTACAATTCTCACCTGATTATTGGCCCGTACCGGAGTGATAATGTGGAGATGGTGGCCGAATTTGCCCGCCGTAACAACAAAACCTACGTTTCACCGCATAGCGCTTCTGCAAATATTGCCACGGCTAATCCGAATTACATACAGGTGAGCCCTACCTTGCAGTCGCACTGCCAGGCCATTACGAAGCATGCCTACGAGAACTATGGGCGTAAGAAAATTGTACTGGTATCAAGGGACAAAGAAGTAGAGCGGGCCCGGTTTAACTATTTTCAGGAAGAGATTTTCCGCCTTGAGGGGCGTATTGAGGATTCCCTTCGGCTGCGGGAGTACGTGGTAGAGGTAGACAATAATGATGAAGAGCGGTTTGGGAATATTGATTTGTCGTCCTTCATGACACCCGGCGATACCACCGTTTTTATCGTGCCTTCATGGTCCAATGAAACTTTTGTGTATTCTTTCCTCAGTCAGGCAAAGCTCGCCAAGAACCCCATGAATCAGGAACGAGGGCCTGGTCAGGCTCAGGCAGCGCCCATGCATGTGGTGGTCTATGGCATGCCGCAGTGGCAGGAATACGAGCGTATCGATTTTGACCTGTACGAAAGCCTGAATGTACACATTAGCAGCGATGCCTACCTGGACAATTACTCGGATGATATCCGGTTCTTTAAACGTAAGTTTTACAACCGGTTTGGCATAACGCCCGGAGAGGAGGCCTTCCTCGCCTATGACGTGACCCGCTACTTTGGCCGTATGCTTAATGATTATGGCACCAAGTTTCAGTATCAGCTGGAGCAGGAGCCGGAGCAGATGCTGCATACCCGGTTCGACTTTGAGCGGGTGGTCCGGCCTACCACTACCGGTATGGAGAACCCGCCAATTCAGAAGTTCGAGAACAAGCATGTCAATATCCTGAAGTTTCAGGACTACCAGTTTCAGTCAGCGAATTTGAGATAAATTGAGAGCAGAAAGAAAGGAAAGGTTAGCTTCGGTTGCCGCCCGCCGGCAGCCCAACCTCACTGTGGTGCTGGAGAATGTGCATGATCCGCATAACATCGGTGCTGTCCTGCGTTCCTGCGATTCGGTGGGCATCCGGGAAATATTCGTGCTGTACACTGAGCCCAGCCTCGATAAAGAACGCATTGAAATTGGAAAAAACGCCAGCTCCGGTGCACGGAAATGGATTGATATTCACCTTTACCATGATGTAGCTGCCTGTTTTGCGCACGTGCAGCAACAGTATGACCATATCTGGGCGACGCATTTGGGAGAACAGGCCGTAGACCTGTATGAGATTGATTTTACCCAATCGGTAGCCCTGTTGTTTGGGAACGAGCACGATGGAGTCTCCGAAGCTTCCCTTCAATTTGCTACCGGCAATTTCCTGATCCCCCAAATGGGCATGGTCCAAAGCCTGAACATCTCCGTGGCCTGCGCGGTCACGCTTTACGAAGCCCTCCGCCAACGCCGGGCAGCCGATATGTACCAAACCAATAACCCCATGCCACCCGCTGAACGGGAGGCTCTCATTGAGGCTTACCTCGACCGGCACGACCGGAAGAACTACAATAAGTTCGTCCACAAAAAGGGGTAACGGCAGCCTTTTTCAAAGGGTTATAAATCCCTGGCCTCTTGTACGATCAGGCTCAGCTGCTGCGCCTCCTCCTGCTCGGCCCAGTCCTCTTCCCCAAGCTGCTCCACCTGTTTGATCAGGCTCCGGAGGTATTCCAGCCGTTCCCATCCTTTAGGCCAGTTGGGGGCTCCCTCAATGGCCTGCAGTTGCCGAAACCAGCGGCGCCGGAGCTGTTCGGCTTGCTGTAGTAGCGTTGTTCGGTCCATTGTCATTAGCCAATGATTTGCAGCTTGGCAAACTTCAGCATGATCTTGCGCTGCTGAGGGTCGCTGGCGTTTTTGAAGAATATGGTGGCGATGCGGTTGGCACTGCCGCCATCGATGCTCAGGACTTTGCCCTCTCCAAACTTGAGGTGGAGTACTTTCATGCCGGCCTGTATTTCGGTAGGGGCATTGGGTTTGAAGTCTTTGGGGTCAATGCCAAGGCTAACCGCCCGGTCAGGCTTTTTGAAATTACCGGATACCCTGGCACCACTGCTGCCGTTGCTATTGCCGTTATCGGTACTGCGGTCCATAAAGCCAGGCCGGTTGCTGCCAAAGGACGAACGCGCACCGCTGATTTCCTCCAGGCGCTCCAGAGGTACTTCCTGCAGGAAGCGGCTGGGCTCGTTGTACCGCATCTGTCCGAACCGGTAGCGGCTGTTGGCGTAAGAAAGCGTAAGGAACTGCTCCGCCCGGGTGATGGCCACGTAAAACAGGCGGCGTTCTTCGTCAATGCCATCCTGTGATTCCAGCGACATGAAGGAAGGGAACAGTTTCTCTTCCATACCCACCACAAAGACGGATTTAAACTCCAATCCCTTCGCGGCGTGTACCGACATCAGAGTGACGTACTCGGTGTTCTCGTCTTCTTTGGTGTCCAAGTCTGTAAGTAAAGCGATATTCTGCAGATAGCTGGCCAGTGATTTATCGGCAATCGTCTCCGTATCAATAACGGTGTCGTCTTCCACAAAAGCTTTGACGCCATCGAGGAGTGCGTTTACGTTTTCCATGCGGTTGATACCCTCCACGGAATTATCTGCTTTGAGCTCATCCATTATGCCTGAGCGCTTGGCGATGTAGCTGGCAGCCTCGTAGGCGTTTTCTCCCTCTGCCTTCTTTTGGAAGGATTTGATCATGGCCACAAAGTCGGCGATAGCCCCTAAAGCGCGCTTGCTCAGTTGTACCCGGCCCAGGCACTCCCAGAGGGGTTTGTCGAGCTGAGCAGCCACCGTGCTGATTTTATCGAGGGTGGTTTTGCCAATGCCGCGTTTGGGGTAGTTGATGACCCGGCGCAGGGCTTCCTCGTCCATAGTATTGACAGCCAGGCGGAGGTAGGCGACCATATCCTTTACTTCCTTACGCTGGTAGAATGACAGCCCGCCGAAGATTTTGTAGGCGATGTTGTACCGGCGCAGGTATTCTTCAAAAACGCGGGATTGCGCATTGGTCCGGTACAAAATAGCAATCTCGCTGTTACGCAAATGGTGGCGGTTCTTCTGCTCCAGGATGTTATCCGCAATGCGCTGTCCCTCTTCTCCATCGGTCATGGCTTTGATGAGCTTGATCTTGTGCCCGTCGCCTTTGTCGGACCAAATGGTCTTTTTGATTTGCCGGCGGTTGTAGCCGATTACCTCGTTGGCGGTTTGTACGATGTGCTCGGTAGACCGGTAGTTTTGCTCCAGCTTGAAGACTTTGATACCGTGCTTTTCGAAGTCCTTCTCAAAGTCCAGGATGTTCTGAATGGTCGCCCCCCGAAAGGCATAAATACTCTGAGCATCGTCGCCCACCACACAGATGTTGCGGTCGCTTTTATCGTACTGTATAAACTTCCGGATGATGGAGTACTGCAGGTGGTTGGTATCCTGAAACTCATCCACCAGCACGTATTTAAATTTCTCCCGGTACTTGTCGAGCACATTGTCCGGGTTTTTCTGGAAGAGCTCGTACAGGCGGTACAGCAGGTCGTCAAAGTCCATCGCTCCGGAGCGTTTGCAGCGAGCCGTGTATTTTTTGTAAATGGCATGGAGGTGCGGGCGCTTGGCCATACGGTCCTGCTCCCGTAGCTCCTCATCCTTTTCGTAGAGTTTTGGGGTGATGAGGCTACTCTTGGCGGAGGAAATGCGCGATAGGATGGCGTTGGGGTTGTAATGGTCTTTATTCAGGTTCATTTCCTGAATGATTGACCGGATCACGCTCTTGGAGTCGTCCGAATCATAAATGGTGAAGTTGGACGGATAGCCAATCTTTTCGGCTTCCACCCGGAGGATGCGCGCGAAAATAGAGTGGAAGGTGCCTGCCCACACGCGGTTGGCTCTCGGGCCGACCACCTTTCCGATCCGTTCCTTCATTTCGCGTGCCGCTTTGTTGGTAAAGGTCAGGGCGAGGATTTCCCAGGGCGCTGTCCCTTTCTCAATCAGGTGAGCGATGCGGTAAGTCAGTACCCGGGTCTTACCGGAGCCCGGCCCGGCGACTACCAGCACAGGGCCATCTGTATTCGTCACCGCCTGCCGCTGTACGTCGTTCAATTCGTCTAAATAGCTCATGTTTGTCTTCCGTTTCTTAAGACCGTATTCCAAAAATTCCTATGCTTCCTCCAAAGCTTCCCAGTACTCCACCGCCCGGCGCGTATGCGGGATGCAGATAGAGCCTCCAACGAGATTGGCGATGGCGAAGACCTCAAAGACCTCCGCTTTGGTCACACCCTGCTCGTGGCATTTGCCCAGATGATAGCGGATGCAGTCGTCGCACCGCAGTACCATAGAGGCCACCAGGCCCAGCAATTCTTTAGTTTTGGAAGAAAGTGCACCCTCTTGATACGCATTTGTATCGAGATTGAAAAAGCGCTTCAAAACTTTATTGTCCTCCGCCAAAATTTTCTCATTCATCTTGGCCCGGTAGTCGTTGAATTCTTGTACTTGTGACATATTGGATGGTATTTTGCCGAAAGGCAAAAGTAGGGATTCTGCCCCGGGGAGCGAATTGGAGGCGCAACTAAAATTTCTTATCTTTCGTTAAGCAGAAAAAGAAAAGGTATGACTCGCGTACTATTGAATATTGAGAAAGAAGATGACTTAAAACTTATTCTTGCTTTAGCAAAAAGACTAGGTGTGCCAGTCTCGCCCGGCGCACTCCTTTCGCCGGGCGTGCTCTTGAGTTTGAACGAAGAAGAAATGGAGTTTTATCAGGGTTTATCCTCTGCTTACGAGGAAGTTAAGCTCATGGTAGATGGAAAGAAGGAAAAAAAGAGCTTGAAAACTTTCCTTAATGAGTGTTGATTTGATAAATCGTTAGTGTCAAATATCCCACTGAAGAAAAGGGAGAAGAATGATATATTTGGATAATAACGCCACCACCCCCTGCGACCCTAAGGTCGTGGAAGCCATGCTGCCCTACTTTTACGAACAGCCGGGCAATGCAGCCAGCCGGAATCATGCTCTGGGCTGGCTGGCGGAAGATGCCGTTAAGTCGGCACGCAAGCAGGTCGCCAACCTGATCAGCGCGGAAGCTAAAGAGGTCATCTTTACTTCCGGCGCTACCGAGTCTGACAATCTGGCTATCCTGGGCACACTGGAGCAATACCGCCGTAAAGGCAGCCACATCATTACCCTGAAAACGGAGCACAAAGCCGTGCTTGATGCCTGCGCCCGGGCCGAGCAGCTGGGGGCTGAGGTCACTTACCTGGATGTGCAACCTGATGGGCTCGTTGATTTATCGGAGCTGGAAGCTGCCATTCGACCGGATACCGTGCTGGTGTCCATTATGTGGGGCAATAACGAAACCGGAGTGCTGCAGCCAATGGAGCAGATTGGAGCCTTGTGCGATAAACACGGCACTCTGCTGATGAGCGATGCCACTCAGGTGGTGGGGAAGCTACCCTGTCATCCGAGGGAAGCCGGCGTGCACCTGATGGCTTTTTCTGCCCACAAGATGTATGGCCCGAAAGGTGTGGGAGGGCTCTATGTGAGCCGCCGGCAGCCTAAGGTGAGTGTTGCTGCTCAGGTGCACGGTGGCGGGCATGAGCAGGGCCTGCGGTCGGGTACGCTGAATGTGCCGGGCATCGTCGGGTTTGGAAAGGCAGCTGCTCTGGCAAAAGCGCAAATGGAAGCTGACGCTCAGCGCCTGCGACCTCTGCGCGACCAACTGGAACAACAATTGCTCAGGGAAGTGCCCCGGGCTTTTCTCAATGGGCATCCGGAGCATCGTTTGCCGCATGTCTCAAATATCGCTTTCCCCTTCACCGAATCTGATACCGTTATGATGCGTTTTGCGCAGGAACTGGCGCTGTCTTCCGGCTCTGCCTGCACCTCGGCATCAGTAGAGCCTTCCCATGTGTTACGGGCGATGGGACTGACGGCAGAAGAGGCGCACAGCTCCCTGCGGTTTAGTCTGGGGCGCTTTACCCGTGCAGAAGATATTGAGCGGGCGGTGGATTTGGTTAGGAATGCCGTTGCGGCAGTACGGGCAGGCAGCCCGGTCTGGGCAGCGCAACAGCCGTAACCGGTTCAGCCATTCGCAACAAAACAAAATGCCCCGGCGGAACAAGTGTCCACCGGGGCATTCTTTATTGAGTTATGATAATCTCAATTAGTGCTGTACAGCAACGGGCAGGGTACGGATACCTTGCTCGGTCTGCAGGCGCAGGTAGTAGTTACCGGCGGGCAGGTTGCTGACGTTGTAGTCCAGCGTCGTCTGCTGAATATTGCTCAGGTTACGGGTTTCCATCACTTGGCCGTTCGCGCTGAACAGTGTAGCCGTTACCTCCTGTGCAGGTGTTTCCAGGTTTACAATTGCCTGGAACTGAGTATTGGCAGGAGAAGGCATGATTTCAAGGCTGTTTTCTGGCAGTTGAGCAACGGTGCTGTTTGTTGCAGAACCGACTGAAAGGCGAACAACCGGAATATTGTCCAGACCGAAGCCGACCAGTGAGAATTCATTTACGTTGCTTACGTCAAGGGCTACGTAAGGAATGGCTTTGTTACCTACGGAGTCCTGGTAAAAATTGGAAGCAGAATAGTCAATGTCAGAAGTCGTGCTCAGGAACAGGTCAGAATCGTCATCATCCGGAGCAAACTGAACTACAATGATGTAGTAGGTGTCGTCCTTCAGTGCAGGGAAGTTCTCGTCAATATCAACCGGGATAGTTACCAGAGGACCTGTCTCTTCACCCGTGAAAGCGTAGCTGTTGAATGCGATAGGCCCATCGAGCTCATCACCGGCAGCCTGTCCATCACCATTAAGGTCGCCTGTCCACTCGTAAAGTAGTGTGGAAACAGCAAAACCAGCCACTTCGTCGAAGTTGCTTACACCGAAGGTTACGTAACGGGCGAAGAGGTTCTCACCGTTGGTAACATAATAGACATTACCGTAGCTGAAGTCGTTGTCGTCAGCCGGGCGGGTGCCACCCAGTCCTTCTCCGCTATCACGCTGGAAAAGCGTATCTGTAACGATAAAGGAAAATGGACGAACATTATCCTCAGGATTAGCATCAGCTTCACCCAGCGTCAGCTCGTACTGACCGGTATAGGCACCTGGCATCATAGCTGGCGTAAACTCGTTCTCAAAGAAAACATTTTCAGCAGTAGAGTCAGTGCCGACCAGAGTGTACACCAGTTCGTCAGAGAATACTTCGCCACCCGCATCGCTGATGGAAACGGAAAGTGTCGCATCTTGCTGTGGTTGCGCACCCAGGTTCTGAATGTCAGCAATGAACCCGAATGGTGTCACCTGAGAAGCAGGCGTTGCAAAGTTAGGCGCTACGGCGTGGAAGTTATTCACACGCATGTCGTTGGCCGGGCGTGGGTCGGCGTCGTAAATGAATACGTCGTCGAGATTCCAGTTGTACTCCCAGTTACCAGTCCACTGCCACTGAATGAGTACGTTGGACTCACCGGCAGCAGTTGCTGAGATGTCAAGCTGTATCTGTTCCGGGTTTTCTGACCAGCGCTCACCAGTAGTCAGGCCAGGAAAGACCGTGTAGGTATCCCAGTTAGTACCTCCGTCATTGCTGACGCGAAGAATGGCATTGTCTTCTGCAGAGAAAGCAAAAACGCCAATGTGTGCCTGGAAGGCAATCCAAACGGCATCCTGGGCTGAGAAGTCCTGAGGGGCAATGGTCAGCTCACTAGTGTGTGTAACTGCACCACCCGCAGCATCAGAGTCAACCGTTACAAAGCCATTCGTGGCGGTCTCCGCAGCAAATGGCATCTGCTGGTTGATCTGATCATTCCAGACGGCAGGGCAGCCATCGCCCTGTCCGGCTGCCGGATCATTACACCAGGTCCAGATTGCACCGTTACCGGACGCATCTTCGTTGGTCCAGTCGGCAGGAATGCCATTGGCAAAGTCTTCGGACAGCAATACGTTCTGGGCAGACAGGGTTGTGAAAACGCCCATGCCCAGCATAAACAAGGTGATTGTAATTAGTCTACGTGAATTCATATATATAAGATGATTTGATGTTTTTCTCAATGTTTTTCCTTCTTTAAGCAAAAGAAAACGCTGGGGTTAATGCTGTATAACCAAGGGTTTAGTGAGAACGCCTTCTGCGGTTTCAAGCCGGACGGTATACCAACCGGAAGGCAACTGACGAGCGGCAAATGTAAAGCTTTTATTAAGAGAATCCTTAATTTCCCGGTCAAGAACTGTCTTGCCCGAGGCATCTGTAACCCTTAATCTGGCTTCTTTCGCAACAAAATCCCCCTTCAAATGGACCTCGAAAGCCTCATTAGCAGGATTTGGGCTTATGCTGACCGCTACTGCCGAGGGTTCCGTTTCCGCAGTTTGGGTCAAAATGGGCGATTCACCAATGTGCAGCCTTACTACCGGCACGATATTGTATCCAAAACCCAACATGCTGAATGCCCCTTCATTACCAACGTCTAGTGCACTTGCGTACTGTGGAACAAGCCCGGGCGTGGAATTGTGCGCAGCAACCGTTGCCGTATAATCAATTGTGTCACTGGCCAGCATAAAAAGCAGAGGGGGCGTAGGGTCATTGTATCGTACACTGATGATGTAGTAGGTGCTGTCTTTCAAGGGTATGCCTTCGCCTTCGAAGGAGACCGGGAGCGTGATCATACCCAGCCCTTCTGTCCCGTTGAAGGGGTAGAGGTTGATGGCTATTTCCTGCAGTTCTTCAGCGTCTGCCTCATTATTGTTGTTCAGGTCACCTGCCCACTCGTGCAGGACTACATTGACCGCCCGGCTGAAATTGGCGAGCGGCACCGGGTTACTTACGGCAAATGAAACATAACGGGCGTACAGGCCATCGCCATTAGGTATGAAGAAGCAGTTGCCATAGCTGTAGTCTACCTGTTCCACCGGGGCGATATCCCGGGTAAACCCCAACTCTTTAGCGAAAGTGGAATCAGTAACTTGAAAACTCCAGCTGATATTGTCGTTTTCAGGTCGTTGGTCCGGCTCTATATGACTGCTGCCGTATGTACCCTGGTAAGTGCCGGTATTGGTAATAACTGAAGAGGGCATCAGGTCTTCAAAAGGCTGATTTTCATAAAGCTCGTTCACGGCAAGTACCTCTGCCACTGCTTCCTCTGTTGAGAACAGGACCTCTTCATTTTCAGTATTTGCTAACTGGAAACTACGGGTGACAATAGTGGCATTTTCACTTCCAATATTTTGCAAATCAGATTGAAGAGGGATATCCGTAAGTTGCCCCACCGGGGTTTGCATATTTGGAAAGCGGGTAAAGAAGTTGGGGTTCGTCCTTAGGTCGCTGTCGGGGCGTTCCTCCAGCGCAATATCATCGAGTGCCCAAAAGTAAAAGTCGCCCGCCCAGGTGAACTTGAGGCGAAAGGCTCCTACGCCATCCAGATCGGGTAACGGGAAATACTCTCTGCTGTCGTAGGGCGGAAGGTGATTGCCATTAGCACTTGTTACCGGGGTGAGGTAGGGATTGACGCCTTGCGGTGCGCTCCAGGTAGCGCCTCCGTTGGTACTGTACGAAAAGGAAGTGATAAACCGGGTGCCATCGGAAGAGGGGGCGTTGAAGGCGGTATTGCCCAGCCAGGCTAATTGGTGAAACGATAAGGCCAGAGGTTTGCTGCTTTGTGTGAGGTCAATGACCGGCGAAATCAGTTCGCAAATGTGGAACTGCTGCCCGGGCTCGTCCCCTAGTGTGGTGTAGTAGTCCCCATCGAAGAGCATTGCGCCATCCACCGCTGTTTCGGAATGAATGAAGAAATCTGGCCCTAATGCGCTTTGATCGGCGCCCAGCCCGCGGCTGGCATCACCGCCGTACCGCCATTGCCAGGTGGAGTCACTCTCACTAAAAAATAAGACATTGGAGGTCCATCCATTGTCTCCAAACTCAAAAGGCTCGAAAAAAATGGCATTTTCGGGTGCTGCAGGGTGTTTTTCGGTAAGGATGACATCGTCAATCATCCAGGCGAATTCATAATTGGCAGCCCATTCCCATTCCAGTTCGACCGAGCTTTGACCGGCAGCGAGGTTAGTAATGTCGAAAGTCACCACGTAGGGGCGGCCCGGGGCAATATCAGGGTTAGGTGCCAGTTGCTGAGCGTTGCGTCTTAGGGTGGGGAAGGGGCGGAAGGTGGATTCGCCAAGCGGGGTGATGACCCGTAGCACGGCTTTCTGAAATGCAGCTTCATTATCGGTGGCGATGCTGGTTTGGAATTGCACAAAGACCCGTTCGTGCCCGGAGCAGTCAATGTTGTTGCTGCGCAACCGGCTGATGTGGCCATTGCCAGGCAAAGGGCCGGCCGCACCGGAATTGAGCAGCATAAAACCATTGTCAGCCGATTCAGAATAAAAGCCTTCAATTGGGCTCTGATCAGACAGGCACTCCCCAAAGTCATTGCAGTAGGTCCATAATACATTCTGACCGGAAGCATCGGTTGAGGACCACCCGTTAGGCAGGCCGGCCTCAAAGTGCACTTCCCAAAAGGGGACCGTTGCAGTAGCGGAGGACAAATACGATACCAAAAACAGGAATAGGGTAAACGATTTTTTCATAGCTTAATCCAGGGTTTTGATTTTGAATAGAGTGGGAGGTGGCTCCCGGGCGCAAATTGCACTAAAACGAATACATTAATTTAGCGAAAATCCGGTCTCTGGTCCAGCGAAAGAAAGCCTTTAGCAATCCAGGTTACGAAATCTCTCCTTCGCTAAGGAGCTGCTGATATTCTTGTTCCAGTTGTTCCCGGTTTACAGGGACCACGCCTACCCGTTCGCATACCTGGCCACCTGCCAGATTGGACAAACGCGCAATTTCCTCCAGCGGCATGCCCAGGGAAAGGCCAAGCCCGGCAACTGCAAAAACCGTATCACCGGCACCACATACATCGGTGATCGACCTGGGGTGGGTGGGAATAGTCTGCCCTTCGCCCCGGTTGTTGAGGTAAATGCCCCGTTCGGAAAGGGTAACCAGACTGTAGGGATTGCCCAGTTTGTTGCGCAAGTGGTCAGCTGCCTTATTCAGGTCTTCCAGAGTGGGCTGCACTTCAAAGGGCATTTGTGCCCGTATTTCCTTCAGATTGGGTTTGAAGAGTGTCACATGCCGGTAAGACCAGAAATTATCAAACTTTGGGTCTACAGCCGTTGGGATATCCCGTTTGATAGCTTCCAGAATGACGGCACGGATGACTGGATGAGACAGGACTCCCTTGTTGTAGTCCTGAAAAAGAATAGCGTGAATATCTTTTTGCTCCAACAGATCTACGACTAGATGCAGGAGATTTTCCTGTTCCAGAGCTGAGAGAGGATGAGTGTCCTCTGCGTCGACCCGAAGCAGGTGCTGATTGCCTGCAATGACCCTTGATTTGACGGTGGTGCGGCGCTCTTCTGATTGCAGGAGCCCGCGGTCAGAGAATTGCAGGGTTGTAAGCAGGCGTTGTAGCTGTGCTCCGTTTTCATCTGCGCCGATAACAGAGCACAGGTAGGGCGTTGCTCCTAGCGCTTTGAGGTTGAGGGCTACATTAGCGGCACCGCCCAGGCGGTCTTCCTGCCCGGTGAGCCGGACTACGGGGACCGGCGCTTCTGGCGAAATACGGTCCACACTGCCATTCAGGTAGCGGTCGATCATCACATCGCCAATGATTAGAATGTTTTGCTGTTCAAATGCCGTGAAAGCCTTCAGGTTAGAGATCATAATCTATAGTAGGTCAATAGAGTTTTGAGTCACTGACAGTGCCGTTCAACCGAATAGCAAAGATAGGAATATGCCGCAATTATGCTAAAGCCAAACGACTTACAAGCTTGCACTTTCTATCCAGTTCAGGACTTTTTGAGTAGCGCCCTGATTTTGTTTGATGTAACTTAATGCCTTAGCTGCTGCGGCTGTATAGGCTTCCGGGTGTTGCAGTTGCTGAAAGGTCCGGAAGAGGTCGTCTTTTTGGGTTATGACAAATCCTCCGCCTTCCCTGACCAGGTAGCGGGCCTCCTCAAACTTATGGTAGTAAGGGCCAAAAAGCACCGGCAGGCCAAAGGCGATAGGCTCAAGGGTGTTGTGCAGCCCGGTCTTAAACCCTCCCCCGATGTAGGCAATCCGCCCATACTGATAAAGTGCAGATAGCATACCAATATTATCTATGAGCAAAACCCGTGCCGCTGCAAGCTGTTCCGGGTTGTTTTCGGCTTTGCTGTAGCGAATACAGGGCAGGGAAAGCTGCTGCTCAATATTTCGCAGGTTACTTTCTGAAATTTCGTGGGGCGCAATGATGGCCTTCCAGTCAGTAGGGAACTCTGTATTAAGGAAAGGCAGGAGGCAGGCTTCGTCTTCGGGCCAGGAGCTCCCCGCAATCAAAACCGGAGCGGACTGGCAAAACGTGGCAGCTGCAGGGATTTCCGGAGCCTGCTGTGCTATAGACTGCACCCGGTCGATGCGGGTGTCTCCGGCTACCGTGTACTGATGAATCCCCGCACCCGACAGCACCTGCCCGGAAGCTTCATTCTGAACAAAGAGATGGCTAAACCCCTCAAGAGCCCGGCGGAAGGGTTTGCCGTAAGGCTTAAAAAAGAGCTGTCCCGGACGAAACAGGCCTGAAATCAGGAGGGTTGGGACATGCTGCTTTTGGAGCTGCCGCAAAACATTGAACCAAAATTCATACTTAACGAAAATGGCAAGCTGTGGCTGCCAGATCGCGACAAAAGCCCTCGCCTGAGCAGGCGTATCGAGCGGGAGGTAGGCCACCACGTCCGCCTGTGGGTATTTTTGGCGGATTTCATAACCGGAAGGAGAGTAAAAGGTAAGCAATATAAGTGGGGGGCGATTGCGTGCTTTGAGCTTTTCGATGAGCGGGCGCCCCTGCTCGAATTCGCCCAGAGAGGCACAATGAAACCAAAAAAGAGGGCGGTTCTCCGGGAGTGCAGCGCTCAGCTCCCTATGCTGCTCCACCCAGTTTTGCCGCCCCTTCACCCATTTTCGGGCTTTGGGGTGGAACCAGGCGGCAACTCGTAATGCCAGGCCGTAAAGATGAATGCCCAGGGTGTAAAAAGCCATCAGTAATAAATTTCCTCAGAGGCCCGCTGCCCAACATAGAAGGGTAAAATCCAGCCTACCCTGAAGCCGACATTCAGGTCCAGCCGTTCGGCCGTGTCCTGCTGCCGGGTGGCAAAATCGAAGCTCCTGCGGCTCATTGTGAAGCCCTGGGTGAATTCCACCCCGGCAAAAAAGTTGATCAGCTTGTTCGTACTCAGTACCTGATAGCCGATAAACTCTGTGAAGGCCAGCCCGTTGCTGAGGCGGTCATAGCCTTTCTTGTATTCATCATCCAGGTGGGGGACGAAACTCAAAGGATCTTCCTGAATTCGGATTTTATGCTGCAGCAGGCCCATACTGACTGTCGCTCTCAGCCCGGAGCGTGGATTTTTGGAAAAGCCCAGCGGGATGAGCTTCCCTACATGCCCGCCTACGTAGTAACCGCGCATTCTAAGTTGTATATCGGCATAGCCACGGTTGTTGCCAATAATGCGGCCCTGATCATTGAGCAGGCCGGTGAGTGGATTTTCTGCCACCTCATTGCCAAAATAGTAACTCATGCCCAGCCCGAAAAGCCAGTTGCCTTTATCTGTAATGAATTCTGCCCCGGTGCCTACGCTGAAGTGGTTGCCGAAGCGTTTGCCAAAGTCGCCGCCAGGCGTATGGTAGCCGTAAGTGAAGTCAACGAGGATACCATTGCCCCGGTTGAGGTCAAACTCCCCGTATTCCTGAGCGGAAGACAACAGGGGCAGCAACAAAAAGAGCCAAAAGTACGTACGCATAAGGTAGAGTGATTCTGGTTTCCTGCAAAGGTAGGAAAATCACTCGCATCAGGACTGGCAACAGCCACAGGAATTCGTTAGCTTTGTCGTCCAACGTCCACAAACACACCGAACCACTGTACCGCAAATCAAAACCAAAGAACATGTCTAAGCCAACCACAATCCTGATTACCGGTGGTGCCGGGTTTATTGGGTCGCATCTTGTCCGCCTGATGGTCAATAAATACCCCGATTACCACATCGTTAACCTCGATGCTCTGACCTACGCAGGCAATCTGGAGAACCTTAAGGATATCGAAAACGCTGCCAACTACACTTTCGTGAAAGCGGACATTACGGATGCCGCTGCCATGCAGGAGCTCTTTGCTGCTCATGATTTCGACGGGGTCATCCACCTGGCAGCAGAATCTCATGTAGACCGCTCTATTGCCAACCCGATGAGCTTCATAGAAACCAATATCGTGGGCACGGTGGTCCTGCTCAATGCCGCTAAGCAGCACTGGGGGGATTTTTCCGGCAAGCGCTTCTACCACGTTTCCACAGATGAGGTCTACGGCACCCTGGGCGAAACCGGCTTCTTCACAGAAGAAACGGCCTACGATCCACGCTCGCCCTATTCGGCTTCCAAAGCGAGCTCTGACCACCTTGTCCGGGCTTACTATCATACCTACGGGCTGCCCATTGTTATTTCCAACTGTTCGAACAATTACGGCCCCTATCAGTTTCCAGAAAAGTTGCTGCCGCTGATGATCAACAACATCCGCCATAATAAACCATTACCGGTTTATGGCGATGGGAAATACACCCGCGACTGGCTCTGGGTGGAAGACCATGCTTCGGCTATTGACCTCATTTATCATGAGGGCAAAAACGGCGAAACGTACAATATCGGCGGCAATAACGAATGGAAAAACATCGACTTGGTGCATCAGCTTTGTGATGTTATGGACGATTTGCTGGGGCGCGATCAGGGTACTTCCCGGGCGTTGATCACTTTCGTGAAAGACCGGCCCGGCCACGACCGCCGCTACGCCATTGATGCCACCAAGCTGATGAATGAGCTCAACTGGGCCCCAAGCATTCAGGCAGAAGAAGGATTGCGCAAGACCGCTGAGTGGTACCTTGCCAATACCGAATGGCTGGAGCGGGTGACTACCGGGGCCTACCAGGCCTATTATGAACAACAATACCAGACGAACGTATAGCGAATGATAGAACCTTCCGAAAAAGTACGCAGGCGGTCCCGCCGGTTCATGCGGATTTTTAACCGCCTGCGCCGATTTTTCGCAACCACTTTTATAGGGGGGCTGGTAGTGATATTGCCCCTCACCCTTTTCTTTTTCCTGGTCCGGATTCTGATTAATTTCATGACGAATCTTGTCTCTCCGGTCCGGGCACTGATACCTTTTTCAGAGGAGCTGCCAGGCTGGTTCCTGGATTTTCTGGCGCTGTCCATTGTCCTCACGTTCTTTTTTGCACTTGGGCTGGTGGTGCGCACCAGTTCGGGCAGTAAAATGTTTACGCAGTTCGAGCAGCGGTGGTTGATGAGCCTGCCCTTCTACGGCGTCTTACGGGAAACCGTCCGGCAATTTTTGGGGCGTAAAAAGGTGCCTTTTTCGCAGGTGGTCCTCGTGGACCCCTTTGGCAGCGGCACCCTGATGACGGGGTTTGTGACCGATGATGAGCTGGGCAATGGCTACGTTACTGTTTTTGTGCCTACCGGGCCCAATCCTACCAACGGCTTCGTATTTCACATGAAAGAAGAGGACGTCAAATACGTCAATACCCGTCCCGAAGACGCTATGCGGTCCATTATAAGTGTTGGTGCGGGGTCTTCCAGTCTTTTCGATTTGCCGGAAGCCGGGAAAGCAGTGGAGGGAGATACAGAAAAAGAATTACCTTCGTCCCATAATTAGCCAGCGTTATGCAAGGACTACAAGTACTTTTTGAAGACAACCATTTGATCGCGGTCAATAAGCCGGCGGGCATGCTCGTGCAGGGGGATATTACAGAGGACAAGCCCATGAGCGAGTTTGTGAAGCAGTATATTGCTGACCGATATAATAAGCCCGGTGCTGTTTTCCTGGGCACTATTCATCGACTCGACCGTCCGGTGAGCGGGGTCGTGATTTACGCCCGTACCAGCAAGGCGCTTGCCCGTATGAACGCCCTGTTCCAGAAACGCGAAATTCAGAAAACCTACTGGGCCATAACCGAAGAGCGGCCGGACCCGTTATCCGGGCACCTGGTCCACTACATCGATAAAGACCGTACCCGCAACGTAGCCCATGCCTCCGTTCGCCCCCGCAACAAAGACGCCAAGAAGTCCGAGCTCGACTACGAGCTGATCGCTGAAGTGGGCAACCATCACTTGCTTAAGGTCAACCCACTGACCGGTCGCCCTCACCAAATCCGCGTACAGCTGGCCCGACTTGGCTGCTCTATCCGGGGGGATGTGAAATACGGTGCCCCTGCACCCAATAAAGATGGCTCCATTCACCTGCACTGCCGGTCCATGTCCTTCGTACATCCGGTGCGCAACGAGCCGGTCACCATCACCGCCAACCCGGTGAATAAGGATGAGGTATGGCAGATGTTTGCCAATCAGTGGCGGGACCGGTAGGTTACGTTAGCCTTTTACCAGCCTTCAAGTGTGAAATTACTCATGGTTGTATGGAAAATAATCGCATCTACTGCTGCGCCGATGAGTATGCCCGTTAGCAAAGCACGCCGTTTTTCCTGAATCACCTTTACCGTTTTTATCCGGTTGCCAGGTATAACCATCCGGTTGCCTCTGCGGTAAATCATAATACCTCCATCCGGTGTTTCCGAAGTCATTGGAACGGTGAGCCTGTATCTGCCTTGAAGGGCTAATTGGTCTTTGGTGTACACCAGGACAAGGTTTCCCCGCTCCAGGGAATTGTACTCGCCAGGAGTCAATTCCTGGGTGACTTTAGATTTACGGGCATCAACGGTAGACCCTATGGCACCACCAAGTACGGTGCAAGATGAAGCCAGTCCTGTGACAATTAGTAGGGTGAAAGCATAAGCTAAGCTGAGGTTGTAATCCATGGTATCCTGTTTTTTATTATTGAATGGCTGAAGTCATAGTTAACAGGCAAAGAAAATCTTTAGAATCTTTGTGGTATTTGGCTGTTGCCCCAAAGCCTCCCTCTCATAACTGGAAAATACCTGGATATTTGGTCTCTGTCAATGATAATAGTTTTGGAAGATTATATTTTTCTATCTGCCAAAAGCTGTACCTTACTGGGCTAAACCAAAATCAACGATGAACAAACTCCAGTTAACAGTATTAACCCTGTTTTTGATTTCAGGGCTTCAGGCCCAGTATGCGCCCGCTATTGATCTCTTTGATGAAGTAGGGAACGTACAGTTCAGCATAGGCTCAGATGTAAATGGCGATGGCCGCACCGATGTTATTTGTGCTACAGATAAGCGCCTGTTTTGGCTCCCGCAGCTTGAGGATGGCACCTTCGGCCATCAAAACCCCATTGACTTTACGGACCGGCTTTACCGCTCCCTGACCAGCTTCGATATGGATAGCGACGGGGACGAAGACTTGCTTTTTGCTTCCTACCAGGCCGGTTTCGGCATTCACTTTAATAATGGCGATGGTACCTTCGGGCCGCCCACGATCATTTATAACGCCGGGCTTGTGACAGACCTTTACCTTGCTGACCTCAATGGTGACGGGCAAACTGATGCCCTTGTCGGAGAATCTCAGGGCGTATCCTGGCTGCCCGGGCAGGGTGACGGCACCTTCGGCGATGCTCAGCTCCTTAGCGCTGAGCATAATAGTGCCAATAGCGTTCATGCAGAAGACCTGGATGGGGATGGTGATCAGGACGTTGTGGTTGCCGCTCATTCCGACCATCGCCTCTGCTGGCATGAAAACCTGGGCAATGGCACTTTTGCTGATTTTCAGGTCATCAATGATATTCATTTGGGCCCTAATTCGGTCGTTACCGGAGACTTTGATGGGGATGGCCTGCCAGACATCGTTTGTTCCAACCGCATTGAAGACGAAGGTGGTGCCGGGCTAACCCTTTTCCGCAATCTGGGCGGCGGTGCCTTTTCCACACCTGATACCCTGCTGCCCGCATACGGTAGCTACTATGTGCAGACTGCGGATATGGATGGTGACGGCGATCTTGACATTGCTTCCTGCCACCGTTACGGAGAAGTGGGGTGGCTCCAAAACGATGGTACCGGTCATTTCGGGCCAGACATCAAGCTGCAGGATTATGCCGCTTATCAGCGCTTTCTAGACCTGCCCGACCTCAATGGAGATGGTTTCCCGGACATCCTTTATGGAATTAACAGCTCGGCCCCTCCGAAGGAAGCCCTGCTCTGGCTGGCTTCTGAAGGCAATGGAGCGTTTGCCCCGCCCGCACTCGTAGAACTTGGGGTATACAAGGTTGGCATCCCTGTAGTTGCTGATTTTGACCAGGATGGCCGGCCGGATATTGCCGTGGGCTCCGGTGGCAGCGATGCCCTGGTTTGGGTTAGAAATGAGGGGCAGGGGTATTCGCAGCCCAGGCTGATTGCAAGGAGGCATAATTTTGAACCTGCCAGTATTGCCGTGTTTGATTACAACAACGATGGCTGGCCGGATGTCCTCGCAGGCAGTGTGCAGGACAATGCGACTAACCAAAGCATCTATTGCGTTTACATCAACAATACGGATGGCACCTTTACCGAAACCCCCCCTTTCGAGAGCGGTTATTTTTTCAAGCGGGACCTTCAGATGGCAGATATGGACGGTGATGGTGACCTCGATATGCTCTGGGCCTCTCCGAGCCACAATGGCCAGCCTACCGGCTACGTAGGCTGGGTGCCGAATAATGGCAGTAGTTGGGGCGGCCACATCCTTCTTTGGGAAGAAGTGGAAGGAGTACTGGATGTCCTCCCTACGGACCTAAACGGCGACGGCCTTACCGATATCGTTGTTTGCAAAGGCGATTACCCGGTGATCGATTACCGGATTAATTTGGGAGGAGGGGATTTTTACAACCTTCATACCCTGACCACGAACATAACAACGGCGCTCTATGCACAGGCCGCTGATTTGAATGAGGACGGCTTAATGGATATCATCGTTTCTGCGGATAACAGCTTTGGGGGAGAAGACCGGATCGCCTGGTGGCCAGGTACAGGGGGCGGCTATTTGGGGGCGCAGCAGGATATTTACGTTGGTGGCCCGGCTATGGAAAAATTCACACTGACGGATTACGATGGTGACGGGGTGCAGGATATTGTCACTTCGGGGTATCAGGACTTCCCCATGCAGTGGTTGAAAGGGCAGGGCAACGGTGATTTTCTGCCTCCTTTGCCCATCCCAAATGCAGCTATTGCGGTGCGGGGCTTCGAACTGGCAGATATGGATGGCGATGGCGACCTGGATATGGTAGGTAGTGCTGAGACTCCTCCGAATGGCGGTATCGATCGTATCATTGTCTCTTATAATCTGGCCAACGATGTGGGCGTTTCCGGGCAGGTTTTCTTTGATATCAATGCCAATGGGCAGCGCGACACACAGGAGGTCCTTCTCGACCGTTTTCCAATCACGATAGAGCCTGAGGCACTGGCGGTCTTCACAGATGAGGAAGGGCGGTTTACCGTTTACGGGGCAGAAGGCACCTACAACATCAGCCCCCAGCTCGAAGCATGCTGGACCCTAACCACCACCCCCGAGAGCTACGAAATCACCTTCGATGGCACGCCCATTGACAGCCTTGAATTTGGTGTAAGCCCGAATACCGAGGAGCCCGAAGCAGGCATAACGCTGGCTTCTGCGCCCACCCGCTGCGGCTTTACCGTACCCTTTTGGCTCAATTATACTAATGATGGCTGTTGGCCCTTCGATGGGCAGGCCTACCTGGTACTCAATGAGCTGGCGGAATTGGTGGAAGCGACGCCCGTGCCCGCTCAGTCGTCAGGCGATACCCTGTTCTGGGACTTTGAAGGCCTGCAGCCGGGGGAGAGCCGATCCGTAGCGTTGAGCATGGTCATTGCCGGGGTGGAATTTATCGGTTCGCCCCTGGATATTCAGGTGGGCGTGGTGCCCTATAATGCCATAGGTGAACCCCTGCCCGCAGCGACTTTTGGGTTCACTTCCATCATCAACTGTGCGTACGATCCCAACGATAAGCAGGTGCACCCGGCGCGTTCGGAACAACCGCCTTTTACTCAAAACTATACCCTGTTTGAGGAGCCCCTGCTGTACACCATCCGTTTTCAGAATACGGGCACCGATACCGCCTTCAATGTGGTTCTGCGCGATCAGCTATCGGAAGACCTCGACTGGGCCACCTTTGTGCCAGGCAGCAGCAGCCATCCCTACGAGGCCGTACTGTACGAAGATGGCCGTTTGGAATTTCACTTCCGGGACATCCTGCTTCCCGACAGCACCACCAATGAACCGGAAAGCCACGGCTTTGTGCAGTTTGAAATCGAAGCCCTGCCCGGGCTGGACGAAAATACCCTAGTTGAGAATACCGCTGGCATTTACTTCGACTTCAATCCGCCTATCATCACCAACACCGTTCAAAATGTGATGGTATCCGAACTGCCGGACTTCACGCCCGCGGCCGCCTTCGCCTACGAAACGGCTGATTTACAGGCCGTCTTCACGGATATCTCCACCAATACTCCTACTAGCTGGTCCTGGGACTTTGGCGACGGGCAAGGCGGTACGGAGCAGCACCCGGAACATACTTATGCTGAACCCGGTACCTATACGGTTTGTCTCACGGCGGCTAATGACTGGGGTGAAAACACCTATTGTGAGGAGGTGACGCTGATCAGCAGTGGGTCAATAGGCCTTTCCCTGAACGATAAAATTGCGCTGTTCCCCAATCCGGCCCGCGATCGTATTTGGATTAGGTCCTACAGGCAATTATTGCCACAGCGTTTGCAATTGTACAATGCAATGGGGCAATGGCTTCAAACTATAGCATTGGATGCTGAGGTGACCTCAGTGGATGTCAATGCCCTCCCCGCAGGCCGGTACTGGATGCGCACTGATTCTGGCGAGGTACTTCCGGTGACGATTGTGCGGTAACCAAAATCTATCGCCCCACTATTACCCTTCTTTGAGCTATGCCTGCTTCGGTAAACACCCGGAGCAGGTACAGCCCCGTGCTGCTGCCCGACAGGTCAACTGCATAGGGCGGTTGCCAGTTGTCGCCGATTTCCACGCGCCGGACCAACTGCCCGGAAGCCGCGTACACCTCCAGGTGAGTGACGGGAGCGGGTAAATCCTCCGCATCTACGTAGAAGAGGCCGCGGTTCGGGTTTGGATAAACGTTGATGCGGGCATGCATAGGCTCCGAAAGGGTGGTCGAAGGCGTGCCCAGCTCAATATCCTCAGAGCTGAAGGTACAGCCATTGGCATCTGTAATGTGCAACTGGTAAACGCCCGCACTTAGGTTTTGTGGATTGGCGGCATTGGAAACGAACTCGCCATCCAATGACCACTCGTACAGATAAGGCGGGGTACCGCCGCTGACTGTTACCGAAATGCTGCCATCCATACCGCCGGAGGAGGGCGGGCTGAGTTCCAGGACTTCCACGGCAATTGGTGCGATGGCTCCTATTTCGTAGGCCGCTATAGCTGAGCAGTTGTTGGTCAGGTCGGTGACCGTCACCCGGTAGCTGCCGTTCATAGCCTGAGTGAGCAGCGGGCCGTCATATCCGTTTTGCCAGGTATAACGCAGGCTGTCGGAACCGCCCAATGCCGCCACTTGCAGGACAGCGTTGAAGTCGTTGGGGCAGTCGTTTTCTTCCAAAATTTCAATTTCCACATCGAGGGGGCAGGTAGCAGGGCAGTTGATCGTACCGGAAATCACAGCATTGCACCCTGCCTCATCCGTTACTTCCGCGAAGTAAGCCATGCCATCGTCAAGCAGGCTGCCATCAGAAATGCCGGTAAAGGTATAACCGCCGGAGCCACCGGTAGCTTCCAGTAGCAGGAGGGCACGCCCGTTGCCAAAGCATTCCAGGTTGGCGAAAAGCGACAGGGGAGCGGCATCAGGTACCCCGCTTGCTTGGTCTACCCGAAGGCAGGCCGTACCTGCTCCCGCCCAGCCTGTGAGGCTGCTGTTGACCCCGAGGCGCAGGAAGTACTGCTGACCAGGGGTAAGCCCGCTGAGGCGATTGGTATGGGTGCAGGCATCGGGGGCCGTGGCGCAGAAAATTTCTTCGAGGTTGGTACAGCTGCCGCTGAAAACGCTTAACGTAGCCACAAAATCGCTTTCCAGGTCAAAAGCCACCGAGCCAGTGCCCGGTGCGGTGAAGGTATACCAAACGGCATCAGACTGCCCGAGTGCGCAGGAGGATAACGGTCCGGAAAAGCCTGCCCCAGCGGGCTGTACAGTGGTGCAATCATCGCCCAGCTCCAGTTCAATGGCGGTGCCACATAGCACATTCAAAGGTGGTTCGGGAGGGGCAGCTTCGATTTTTACGCAGCAGGTGCCTTCAAGGGTGGCAAAGAAACCGCTGAGCTGCAGGTAGTAAACCATGCCGGCTTCGGGGGCTTCGAGGAAGAGTTCCTGCCCCAGTTCATTGCAGGCGACCTCTTCCAGCGCTCCGCAACTGCCCCGGTAGACGGTGAGCACATCGGCAAAGTCGGCTTGCGACCTGAGGCGCAACGGCGTTCCATCTTCCGGGGTGAAGCGGAACCAGATGTCGGCTTGTGCTTTGTTGTTTCTGCTTGGGACCGGCCCTTCAAAGGTGGCGTGGTAATTATTGCCGGCCACACAATCGCCATCGGCTTCCAGCGGTAAGGCATTGGCGCAGTCGTTATTAGCCGGTGGGGGCGGGGGCGGCCCATCGTTGGTCAGTTGGATGCAGTGCGGGCCCCGGGGCACTCCAAACTCCGCGCGCTGACCGTGTACCCGGATAAAGTAGGTAGTGCCTGCTGTAGCTTCAAAGTACAAGTCTTCTCCGGTAAAGCCATGTGCATCGTAATCGGTGCAGGTAAGCACTTCCGGGGAGGTGCAATCGCCGGTGAAGATGGTGACCGCATCGTTGTACCCGGCAAAGGTGCGCAGGTGTACCCACTGACTGCCCGCTGCGTGGTATTGGTACCAAAGGCTGCCTGTGCCGGGCGGGGTACAGGCATCGGGTCCGGTGTAGACGCTGCCCTGATTGTTGCCGGGCGTGCAGGGGGCGTCAAGTTCTAATGCAATGGCGTTCTCGCAAAGGTCATTGGTGCTGCCTTCGCCGATCAGTTTGATATTGTCCAGCGCGGCCCACCAACCCCAGCCGTTGCCATCGTCGTAGAGGAAGGCGAGGCGCATCTGTGGGCTGCGGTATTCGGACAGGTCAACCACCAGCTGAACGGAATTGTCGAATAGCGGACCGCCCTGATCTTCCAGATAGGCTTGTGCCCAGGCTGTCTCGCCGGTCGCTTCATCCCGCAGGCCCACCGAAAGGCTTTCCAGGTCCGTGTACTGCCGGATGACGGCATCGAATTCGAGGCGGTATTCAGAAAATTCCAGCCCGTTAATGACCGGGCTGAGCAGGAGGGCTTTGGAAAAGGGGGCATCTTCGCCCAGTCCATCGTCATCAAAGAATGCCATGCAGGAGCCGTTGATGCTGTTGTTGGCGCCGGCATTTTCGTTATCCACCATTCCGAACGACCATCCCGCCGACCCACTTAGGGTTTCATTGAGCCAGCCATCGGGCAGGGCGCATTCGTTGAAGGTTTCCAGCAATACCGGGGTGCCGCTGCCGGTGCCTTCCACCCGGATGTTGTCGATACCGGCCCACCAGCCCCAGGTGCCCCCATCGTCGTAGCGGACGGCAATTTGTAAGGTCTCGTGTGCAAAGAAAGTGAGGTCGATTTCAACTGGTAGGAATTCCGAGAACTGCGTCCCGGTCTGCCCTTCCACGCCCTGAAAGCTGCGGAGCAATTGCCATTCATTACCATCGAAAGCCAGGAGGTCAAAAGCATCGAGCCCATCGTAATTCCGGAAGTGGACATCGGCGTAGAGGGTTACCCGCGACCAGCCGGTGGCATCGAAAGGCGGGGATTCCAGTTGGAGCGTCCAGGCGGGGCTGTTCTCACCCGTCGCGTCATCGTCCATAATTAGCATGCAGCTGCCGTCGATAGCGCTGCCATCGCTGTTTTCATTTTCGGGCAGGCCAACGGACCAGGCCGCATCCGGGTTGCCGGTGAGGTTGACCGTCCAGTTGCTGCTCAGGCCACAGCTATTGAAGTCCTCTTCAAAAAGCAGCTCCTGAGCGGTGGTTGCTACCGTGGAAAGCAGCAATAGGAGTAAAGGTAAGGTGTATGTCTTCAAGGTTCAGATACTTTGCTCCATGAAAGTTACAAAATAATTGTTGGGTTTTTGCTAATTTTAGGAATTGCGATTCAATACCAGCCACTATGCCAGATTCATTAGCGCCCTATCAGCCGAGTGCGGAAAAGCCCTGGAACGAACAACGGGTGCAGCACCTTTACGCCCGCCTGGGGTTCGGAGCCGCTCATAACACGGTCACTGCAGGGCTTTCGCTTTCGCCTCAGGCGCTGGCCGACCAACTGCTCGATGGGGCCTCCAACCTGCCTGCCCCCGATGCCCCGTACTGGGCCAACTGGGCTTACGACGATTATCCGGATGACGATATGCAGACTTACTTTGAAGTCAAGAGCGCCTTCTTCCGCCGCTGGATACGGGAAATGGCTACCGAGAGCGTACGGTCCAAGTTGGCATTGTTCTGGCACAACCACTTTGTGACCCGGGAAAACGACTATGCCTGCAATTCCTTCATGTGGCATTATTACGACCTGCTGCACCGGCGGGCATTTGGCAATTTCCGCACTTTCGTGGAAGAAATGGGCGTTAATCCGGCGATGCTCACCTTCCTCAATGGGAATCAAAATATCGCAGAGCAGCCTAACGAAAACTACGCCCGCGAACTCATGGAGCTCTTCACGATGGGCGAGGGCAATGGCTACACCCAAAACGATATCGTAGAGGTAGCCCGCGCCCTGACCGGCTGGCGGGTCAATATGTATTCCTGTGACCCTACCGTTAATTTTGATCCTAACCTTTACGACAATACCTCCAAAACCATCTTCGGGCATGCGGGCAACTGGGGGTACGACGATGTGCACGAGCTTATTTTTACGCTGCGTTCGCAGGAGGTCGCCAATTACATCTGCAGCAAGCTTTATCGCTTCTATGTCTATGAAGCGCCCGACCCGGTCATTGTGGAGGGCATGGCGCAAACTTTCCGGGACAACAACTGGGAGATCATGCCCGTGCTGCGGCAGCTTTTCCACAGCGAGCACTTCTACGAGCAGCGCTTCATCAATGCCCGGGTGCGCAGCCCGCTGGAAGCCCTGGTTGGCGTCATTCGCAGGACGGGCGGCATTTGGGAAGAAGATTACAATGAAGACCTCGTTGGGTACCTCACTTTTCTGGCAGGCAATCTCGGGCAGGAAGTCTTCAACCCGGTGGATGTAGCGGGCTGGCCGGAGCACCACAGCTGGCTGACGGAGAATACCCTTACCGCGCGGTGGTCAGGGTGTGAGAATGTGCTGTACAGCATGACCGGTTCACAGGCGTTCCTCGACCGCCTGCGCGATATGGCTATCGAGCGGGTGGGGCTGGAGGAAACCGACCCGGCGGTCATTACGCAATCGCTGGCGACTTTCTTTTTGAACCGCCCGCTCGAAGACCGACTGCTGGAAGTGGCAACGCTGTACTTCAAAGGCGATGTGCCCGACAATTACTTTGAGGACGGCACCTGGAGCCTGTACTACGGTGCTGTGCCCTGGCAGATTGTTAATCTATTTGTTCACCTGGTCCGCCTTCCGGAATGGCAGCTCAACTAACCTCTGAATAATGGCAAAGCACGATCACCACGATACCTATCACCCCAAGACCAAACGCTACCTGGAGCGCAAAAAAGGCACCCGTTTGCAGGATGGCGAAGCCCACGAAAATATGCATCAGGAATGGGGCCGGCGGGATTTCCTGAAAATGACCGGCCTGGCCGCTCTGGGCGGTGCCCTGACGCTGAGTGGTTACCCGGTGAGCGCCTTTGCACCGGGGCCTATGCTGGCGGGCCTGTCGAATACCAATTGCGGCGACCGCGTGCTGGTGCTGTTACGCCTCAAAGGGGGCAACGATGGGCTGAATACGGTCATCCTCCGTGGCAATGACACCTATTACAACATCCGGCCTACCCTTGCCGTACCCGAAAATGGACTTTGGGCGCTGTCCGACGATTATGGCATGCCGAATGAACTACTCGGGCTGCAGCCCTTTTGGGAAGAGGGGCGCATGAAGGTGGTGCACAACGTCAGCTATCCTCAGCAAAATTATTCCCACTTCCGCTCTTCCGATATCTGGGCTTCCGCTTCCGATAGCAGCGAGGTGGTCAATACCGGTTGGATGGGGCGCTGGCTGGAGCAGGACCTGCCTGCCTTTCTGAGCGCACCGCCGGTTATTCCGCCTGCCCTGCAGATTGGGGTGCAGCCTAATATGATCTTCCGCAGCGATTCGGCTAACTATGCCCTGGCGATCAGCAATCCGGCGGAGTTTTATCAGATTGCACAAACGGGCACGCTTTACGAGTCGGGCAATTTGGGCAATCAGCCTTTCGAGCGCGAACTGCGGTACGTGCGGCAGGTAGCCAATAGTGCCTTCCGTTATTCGGAGTCCATTCAGCGGGCCTACAACGATGGCAGCAATCAGGTCGCCTATCCCGATAACTACCTCGCCGAACAAATGGCGATCGTCGCCCGCATGATCAAAGGCAGCCTGGGCACCAAGGTCTTTATGGTAAGTATCGACGGTTTTGATACCCACAGCAATCAGGCGAATTTCCACCCCAACCTCCTGGATTGGGTGGGCAGCAGCGTGGAAGCTTTTTATGCTGACCTGGCGGCCTCCGGGCATAGCGAGAATGTCCTGACCATGAGTTTCTCCGAGTTTGGCCGCACCATTTATGAGAATGGCTCAGCCGGGACAGACCACGGTACCGGCGCGCCCATGCTGCTCTTTGGCGAGGGGCTGGGCAGTGAATTTCTGGGCGAAGCACCTGACCTGGACAATACCGATCAGTATGGTGATCCTTTCTTTTCGGTGGACTTTCGGTCGGTTTACGCCAGCGTTATGCAAAACTGGCTGTGCACGCCCCCGGAAGTCACGGAGCACCTTCTGGACAGTGAAGGGCTACAGCCACTCGATGGATTGCTGCCCCCTTCTGACCTGCTAATCGGTGCCAACGAAGTGGGAATGCTGCTGGGTCACGAGCCTTCCCCGGATGGAGGACTGGCTTTTGATATCCACTATGCGGTCCGGCAGCCCGGCCCCGTGCGTATTGTGCTGCTTTACGAAAACGGCACTACCGCCCGCACCCTTTGGAACCACTATCAGGAAGCGGGCAGTCACCGGCTTCGTTTTGCACCTTCAGAGTTCTTCCTTAGCCCCGGCCGGTATTTCTATCGGCTGGAAGCCGGCGGGCGAGCGTTTACAAGGCTTATTAGCTGGTAAAGACTGGGATTTCACGTTTTTATTTTCTTTTTTTCTTTTACTCATCCAGGATTTTCTTACTTTTTAAAGTTGAAAAAATTCAGATATAAAACAATCGCAATCAAGCATCATTCTAAAAACCTATGCCATGAAAGTCACCCTAATCAGCATCCCCGTCCGGGACCAGGAAAAAGCCCTGCAATTTTATACCGATAAATTAGGTTTCATCAAAAAGAAGGATGAGCCCTTAGGTGGCGGCAACAGGTGGCTGACGCTGGTCTCAAAAGATTGGCCTGACGGTCCGGAACTGCTGCTGGAGCCTGCGCCTAATCATTTTGAACCCTCAAAAGTCTACCAAAATGCCCTGAAGGATGCCGGGATACCCTGGACGCAATTCGACGTCGATGACGTGGAGGCCGAATATGAGCGGCTGACGGGCCTTGATGTGGAGTTTAGCGTCAAGCCCACGGAAATGGGGCCAGTGAAATTTGTCATTTTGGATGATACCTGCGGTAATTACATTCAATTGGTACAGACGCTGTAGTAAAAGGTGGGAGGTGCTTTCCGCCTGTTTTGGAATGGCGCAAAGTCCCGGTAGGGACCAAATGTGGGTAACCTCCAATGTGTTGCTGCCCCCCGCGCCGTAGGTGCGGCAGGTGCCGCCTCCCAAAGATTGAAGCTAAGCCTGAGCCGCGCGGAAAAACGATGAAGCGTAGTCGTCTCATCGGGGTCCGTTGCTCTACATTTTTATGGAAAACCGCATTTGGTCTGGCAGCAGGCACGAAAAAGAGAATAGACTTGCAAAGCGGACACAAAACACGTATTTTTGCAAATAAGAAAACACGTAAAAATGAATACTAAATTAACGTTGACAGTAGATAAAGATGTCATAGATGCTGCCAAAAAATATGCTAAATCGAATGGAAGAAGCCTTTCTGGTATTATTGAAGAATACCTGAAGTCCCTTGTTCAGCATAAATCGGAGGATAGTGACTTTGAAATCAGCCCTCTTGTCCAATCACTGTGGGGCTCGGTCAAGCCAATTCCGGAATCAACGGATTATAAAGAAATACTGGCGGAAGAATTGGCAAAAAAATACTTGAAATGAAAAGGGTATTCCTTGATACGGATGTGGTAATGGATTTTTTAACCAAGCGTGAACCGTTTGCAATGGAATCCATGAAATTAATGGAATACGGCAATCGAAAACAACTGGAATTGAATATATCCTCCTTATGTCTTAGTAACCTTTACTATTTGATTAGCCGGACAGAAAACAAAACAAGAGCAAGAGAAAAAGTTAAGGGAATGTTGAAATTAGTGGAGACACTTTCAGTCCATAAGAGTACCATAGAAAAAGCGGCTTATTCTGAATTTAAAGATTTTGAAGATGCAATCCAAAATTTTTGTGCGGCAGAGCATGGAATACAGTCGATCATAACAAGAAATGTAAAAGATTATGCTAAAAGTAGCTTGTCGATTCAAACACCAAAAGAGTTTCTCACCGAATTTGAAAAGACAAAGTAAAGCTGCTGTTCCCCCGCGCTGTAGGTGCGGTAGGTGCCCGTCCAAAAGATTGAAGCTCAGCTTGAGCTGCGCGGGAAAAACGTGCAGTAGTTTTTTTAAGGCTGTCGGTAGTTAGACTAGTCATGATGATTTAAAACATCAAGGTTACGGATCATCTGTTAATAGCTTGTAAGTTAAGCGTTTCGTTCCTGTGCGCCCGATTTTTGTTAAAGATTTGCAGTTGCTCATAAAACACCGTAACTTGACATTGTCAACGCGTTAACATCTCAATAGCGCTCCTACTTACTACTTAAAACGCTGGATTATGACGTTTTTACGCACAGCCACCGAGGCAGATTGCCCTCCTTTACAACTTGGCCATACCCGTTCGAGTTATGTGGGGGAAAACGATGGCAAGGAATCGCTGCTAAGTCTCACAATGGCTACCCGCCGGGCGTGGGCGCTACAGTGGCAGGAAGTGTCTGTGTTGAATGCAATTGACCTCACTGCCTACGGGCAAGGCGCTTCAGGTACACTCCTTGCTGCTGATTTGGAATTACAGGTCTATCAATTACTGCTCTCCAATGTGGCTCAAGGAGATTGGGTATTGGATAGCCTACAGTTGGATACGCTAAAGGGCATCGCCAACCAATGCCCTGATATTGGTGGCCCCGGAGTGCTGCACGCCCGTGCTGTGCTGTCTGCCTACCAAGCTACAAGCTACAATGACAGCCTGCTTTGCAGTGTAAAACAGCTAATCGCTCAGCCGGGCAATACTACGATCCGCTCTGAGCAGGTTGCTGATTTAAAGGTATTCCCTAATCCAGCCCAAGCGCAAGTGACATTGCAGTGGGCAACAGACGCGAGTCAACTCCACGTCTACAGCGCGACAGGAAAGTTGATAGTGCAACATCCCCTAGAGATGGCAGCGCGTAACTTTGAGCTGAGTTTAGAAGGTTATGCCAAGGGGCTATACTTTCTTACTTTAAGGTTGCATGATGGACGCTACTCTACTATCAAATTGATCAAGCAGTAACAATTATTTTTTTTGATGAAGTCAAGGCATCGCATAAATGCGGTGTCTTGACTTTTTAGAATAATATACAACGTACCTGATTACAAAGCAATTTGATTGTACCATGAGAACAAGTAAAGTTTGCTTTTTGATACTAGCCTGTAATCTTCTCTTCAATGCTCCTATACTTTCTCAAAAGCACGATTACACTTGGGTTTTGGGCTACGCTGGTGGAGATCTGTCCCCGGATGAAGACACTTTTGGGCTTTCCATTTTGCACTTTGCGGAGGAAAGTCTTCAAATCAGTGACAATCAGGAAGGAGAAGCCCTCTTTAGAGGGACGAATGTAAGTTTTAGCGATAGTGATGCTAGTTTTTTTTGCTCGTTCGACGGAACAGATTTGTACAACGCTGATCATGAGGTTATGGAAGGGGGAGGAGATTGGTTTGATGGTGACTTTGAAGCTGGCTGGATCTATCCTCAATCTGGCTTGATCTTGCCTATTGCTGATAATTTTGATGGATTAGCTTTAATCAATAGCGAAACTAATTTTTTAGAGATAGACGGAGTACTAAGAGTTGTAGGCGAAAACCTTTTTTATTCAGAGATAGACAAAACGGCTGCTGAAGGCATGGGAGCTGTTACATTAAGAAAGGAGTTGCTTTTGAGCGACACTCTAGATATTGGTAAGCTTAGCGCCTGCCGCCACGCCAACGGACGGGATTGGTGGGTCATCCTGCCCGCATTCAACTCCAACCTTTATTTTCGTTATTTGCTCACGCCTTCTGGCATCGACTTGGCAGGGGTTCAGGAAGTAGGCGAAGTAGTCCCCTCAGGACTTGGACAAGCCCTCTTTTCCCCAGATGGTACTAAACATATTCGATTCAACGGTATCAGCGAGCAAGCCGGTGAGTTCACCACCATCTACGATTTTGACCGCTGCACAGGCTCGCTGAGCAATTTCCGGCAGTTCAACTATCCGGTCGGCGGTAGCGGCGGCGGTGCGTTTATCTCGAAAAACGCCCGCTACTTGTATACTTCTTCCACCACCACGCTCTATCAATATGATCTCTGGGCCGAAGACATCGAAGCCACCCGCACCTTGGTAGCGGAGTACGACGGCCATCTGGATTTTCTGCCCACCACTTTCTTCCAGGGGCAGCTCGCCCCCGATGGCAAAATCTATATCGCTTCCAACAACGGCGTCACCAGCCTGCACGTCATCCACAACCCGGATGCCGACTGCCCCGACTGCCGCATCGAGCAGCACGGCATAGAGTTGCCCACCTTCAATGCCTTTTCCATCCCCAACCAGCCCAACTACCGCCTCGGTCCCATAGACGGCAGCCCCTGCGACACGCTTGGCATTGACAATATTCCGCTGGCCCGCTGGCGCTATGAGCAGGATACGCTGGAGCCCTTCCAGGTGCAGTTCTACGACCTGAGCGACTACGAGCCCGCTGAGTGGCTGTGGGACTTCGGCGACGGCAGCACGAGCACGGATACCCTGCCCCAGCATACCTTCCCCGGCTACGGCACTTATGAGGTCTGCCTCACGGTGAGCAACGCCAATGGCAGCGGCACACAGTGCAAGGAGCTGGAATTCACCATGCCCACTAGCACGGCGGAGGAAGAACAAGCAGAAGCATCAGCCACCGCTTTCCCCAATCCTTTCCAGGAGCGCTTCAGCCTCTCCCTGCGCCCCGGCTGGCTGCCGGTGGATGCCTGGGTGGAGGTATACGATGCGGTGGGCCGGCGGGTACACCGTCAGCCGCTGCGGGCGGGGGTAAATGGCGTGGAGCTGGCCGGGCAGGCTGGCGGGGTATATGTTTGGCGGGTGGTGCAGAGTGGGCAGGTGTTGGGTGTGGGGAAAATCGTTAAATGGTGATGTGCTAAACAGGATTACAGGTGGTGCGTTTTCCATACCCCAGAGCAAAATACAAAGTAATCCATGCCTCGGATGAGGAGACAACCAACCTTTTCCTGTTGCATACCGGCCAGGTAGAGTTAGCTGCTCAACCAATTTCCCAGCCTCGGGGTTATATCCTACAAAAATCTTACTACAGTGCCATCCACACCCACCTTTCAGCGGCTGCTAAGCCTGATCGACCCGCCGGCGCAGCATCACTTCATCACAGCCAACGGTATCCGTACCTCCTATCTGGAAGCCGGTGATGGGCCGGTGCTAGTCCTGTTGCACGGAGCCGGGGGCGGCGCTACAAGCTGGTACAAAGTCATTGGCCCGCTGTCCCGACATTTCCGGGTCATCGCTTTTGACAAGCCGGGCTACGGAGAATCAGACAAGCCCTGGGCGGACTACAGCAAGTCGTTTTATATCGATTGGCTGAAAGCGGCTTTGGATATACTGAGTGTCAGCCGTTGCTACCTGGCAGGCAGCTCACAGGGCGGCTCGGTGAGCATCGCCTTTGCCCTGCGCTTTCCCGATTACATCAGTAAAATGATCCTTGTAGATACAGCAGGGATGAGCGATGAATGGGACCGCCGCATTATTCCCCGTATGATCCTGTACCGGCTGTTCCCTACCCCGTTTTGGGGGCGTATGCTGGGTAGTAATGTGATGAAAGACCCGCTCGTAGCTGATCCGGCCTGGCACCAATATTCTATGGAGGTTATCCGGAAACCTGGTGGGCGCTATCCCTTTTTCCTGGGCCGGGGCAAAGCTGTGCAAACGTATTCAGATGAGGAGCTGAAAGCCGTACCAGTCCCTACCTTGATTATCTGGGGCGAGGACGAAGCGTTCTTTCCCATTGCCCACGGAGAGCGGGCTGCAGCGCTGATTCCTGATAGTCAGTTGGTCGTATTGCCGGGGGCGGGGCATTTGCCCTGGATGGAAAAGCCATCGGAGTTTGTTGAGGCGGTAAAGTTGTTTTTAGATTAAAAGTCACTCCCGAAACCGAATCTCCACCCGCCGGTTCTGCGCCCGGCCCTCAGCCGAGGCATTGTCCTGAAGAGGCTGCTCCGGGCCATAACCGGTAGCTTCCACCTGAGCAGGGGTACAGCCTTGTTGTAACAGGTAAGCTCTAGCAGCATCAGCCCGCCGTTGCGAAAGGGCCTTATTGTATTCCGCTCCGCCCTGATTATCCGTATGACCGGCGATTTCCACTGTAAGATCGTAATCTTGCACGAGTTGGGCAAGCCGGTTGAGCTCGGGGTGGGAAGCGGGGTCAATCGTGTGGCTGTCGGTCTCGAAAAAGAGGTTCCTGAGTGGCAGGGACAGCCCGGCCTCCCGGGCTTCGGGAATGCTGGGCACGGTGATATTTTCCTTTCTCTCCATTGTGCCCGTGGCATCCCGCAGATCAATATGGTTGCCGATAGGGTAGAGCTCTTCGCCGGTAACGGTGTAGCTGTAACGCTTCCCCACCGGCAGCGTGATAAAGTACTGTCCGGTCTGCGGGTCAGGGTGTACCCTGGCGACTTCTTCCCCGGTTTCGAGGTCATTGACGATGAGCAGGGCCTCCGCTGGTGCGCCGGACTGCCGGGTGAGGGTGCCGGTAACGGTGGCGACCGGTATGGGGCGGTGGGCTTCCGGTACACCTATTTCATACAACTCTTCTTTCCAGCCGGGTTCAAAACCGGAGAAGTAGGCGGTGCGCCCATCTGTACTGATGCGATAGCCCCAGTCGTAGCCGGGGCCATTGATGTCTTTGCCCAGATTGACGGGTGGGCTCCATTCGGTCCAGCCATCGCCAATCCGGCGGGTGACGAAGACGTCGAGTTCCCCAAAACCACCATGCCCGTCGGAGCTAAAGTAAAGGGTGCGCTGATCGGGATGGAGGAAAGGGCTGCGGTCTTCAAACGGGGTATTGAGGGTGGTGCCCAGATTGATGGGCGGCCCCCATTGCCCGTCGGCTTGCCGGTAGGCGACAAATAAGTCGATATTGTCCTCATTGCGTGCGCCAATGCAATCGATAGAGCGGGCAGCGAAGATCACCGCTTCCTCGTTGGCAGTGATCGCCGACATGCCCTGCCAGTCCGGGCGGCGGTCTTCCGGAAAGAAGGGCACCGAGGGCGACCACCCGTCAACGGTACGCTCGGTATACTCCACCACACCACCATCGTACATCAGGAGGGTGCTGGCATCGGGGGAGATGTTGAGAGGCGCTTCGTGGCTGCTTTGGGTATTGAGGGCGGTGATGGGCTGCGGGTAATTCCAACCTATCAGATTGCGATCGGCAAAGTAGATGTCTTCGTCCCCGTCGCGGTTGCGGCAAAAGTACATCCGCTGTCCATCGGCGCTGAGCACGGGGGCGTATTCCCCGTCAATGGAGTTGAGGGTATCGCCCAGGCTTCGGGGCGCAATGCCTTCGGAGGGCGCGCGGAGGATTTGCTGCAACTGCTGAATGCGCTCGTCTTTTTCCCCAAAGTAGCCGGCAAACTGTTCGACTTTGGCCAGGGCGCGTTCCCATTTTTGAGCTTCCACATCCCGGGCAATGTAATGCTGTAGGGCGAAGTAGGCTTTTTGGGTGGGCGCGCCAAGCTCAATGTACCGCTCAAAGGCATCCTTCCGGTCGTCCGTGAAACCCAGGTCAAGGTCGGGAGCCAGCTGAGCAACGGTAACGGCCCGTTTTAGGTTGAAGCTATCGGAATAGAACGGATAGCGGTTCTGGAACCCAATCAGGTCGCCCCAGTCGCCGGTGAAGTAGTGGTACAGGTAGATGACCCGCACGGTTTGGGGCAGGTCGCGGTGGTCGGCCTCACGGAGGATGTTTTCGGTTTTTGTAATCAGCGGAAATTCCGAAAGAGCCCGGCTGATGGGGGCATCGAGCAGGGGAGCGGCATCGGGGAAATCGCGGAGCAACCGGAAGAGGTCATTGAGATTGGTACTGTCCTGAGTGGTGAAGAATGCCTCAAATACGGCGCGTTCCAGTTGAGGCTGCAGGGAGGGCAGGTATTCCTTGAGCTGGGGGGCGAAGGTTTCTGCAAACGCCTTCAGGCTATCATACTGGCTTTCGGCCTGCAGCTCTTTGAAGCGGAGTTCCAAAAAGTACTTCGTACCCTCTGTGCGCAGCTCGTGGGAGAGGCGACCATAGTTATCGAGGTAATAGGCGACCCCTGCGCTGCTGCCATTGGCCTGATAATACTTTAGGCCCTCTTCCCGTATGTCCTGCTTCAGCTGATTGACCTGCTGCTCATCGTACCCCAGTTGCCCGGCTTTGCGCAGTTCCCGGTTGCTAAGCTTGCGGTACTGCCGTTGCCCTTCCCGCAGGTAATGATAGGCGGAGTCGGGCTGATAGCAGGGGCAGTCCGGGCTAAGGTACTGACGGGCGAGCTGAATGTAGGTCCAGGCCCGTTCTTCCGGTGCGGTATCCGGTGCAGACAGCTGTTGCTGCAGGTCTTCGGTTTCGGGCAGGCCAGATTGGGCAAAGGCCAAAATGGGCAATATCAAAAGGATTAGGGCAGTCAGTCGCATGTAAGGCAAGTCTTGCTGATAGAATCGTTCTCTTTATAAACGCTTTTCCGCCCTTTTTACTTTCTCCGTGGCCGAAATATTACGGATTTTCCCGGAAGGCGCAGATTTCTTACCTTCGGCAACAATGAGCAGACAAAAGAAATTCCGGGCTTTTGATGGGGTGTTTACGCCTTCCATTCTGACTATCCTTGGTGTGATCATGTACATGCGGATGGGCTGGGTGGTTGGTAATGCCGGGCTTTGGGGCTCGATTATCATCGTGGTCATTGCGCATGTGATTTCCTTTAGTACGGGGCTGAGCATCTCTTCCATCGCCACGGATAAGAAAGTAGGCGCAGGTGGAGTGTACTACGTCTTGTCGCGTAGTCTTGGGCTGCCGATTGGTGGGGCGATCGGTCTGACCTTGTTCGTGGGCACGGCTTTGAGCATTGCGCTGTACCTGGTGGGCTTTGCCGAGAGCTTCAATGCTTTCCTGGGGCTGAGTACCGATATCAATGGTATGCGGAGCACCGGGAGTTTATTCCTGTTCCTCCTGATGGTGCTGGCTTTCATTAGCACCTCTGTCGCTATCAAAACGCAGTTTTTTATCCTGGCGGCGATTTTAGCTTCCCTGGTGGTGATTTTTATGGGCGGCAGCCCGGCCGAAGCCGCTATTCCGGAAACGCTGGTCAGCGAAACAGTGCCTATGGAAACGGTTTTCGCCATCTTTTTTCCGGCGGTGACTGGCTTCACGGCAGGTATTGCGATGTCGGGAGATTTGGCTGACCCCAAGCGGGATATCCCCGTCGGTACAATTGCTGCTATCGTCGTGGGCTTCGTGGTGTACATTGCGCTGGCCATCTTTCTTTACAGCAACGTAGACCTGGAAGTCCTCCGGTCGGATTACAATATCTTGCGCAAAATATCGATTTGGGCCCCGGCGGTGATTGCCGGCATCTGGGGTGCAACGCTGTCTTCTGCTATTGGTGGCATTTTGGGTGCTCCCCGGATACTGCAGGCCATGTCGCTTGACCGGATTACGCCCCGCATTTTTGCTAAAGGTGCAGGGGCGGCCAATGAGCCCCGCAACGGGCTTATCCTCACCATCCTGATTGCGGAGGGCGGCATTCTAATCGGGGAATTGGACCTCATTGCCCGGATCGTCTCCATGTTCTATCTGGCGGCCTATGGCTTCATCAATATTGCCTTTTTTCTGGAAAGCTGGGCCAGTTCTGACTTTAAGCCATCTTTTCGCGTAAGCAAATGGATAGGGCTGGTGGGCTTCATGGCGACCTTTGCGGTTATGTTCAAGCTGGACATGCTGGCTATGGTGGCGGCGCTGGTGGTGATTGGGGGTGTATTTCTCTGGCTACAGCGCCGACAGGTAAGCCTGGGTACTGGCGATGTCTGGCAAAGTGTCTGGTCTACGGTCGTCAAATCGGGGCTCAAGCGCATGGAAGTTACAGAAGACCACAAACGGAACTGGAAGCCCAATATCATGCTCTTCAGCGGCAGCTCTGAGCAGCGCCCCCATTTGATCGAGTTTGGGAAGACGCTGGCTGGTCAGGTGGGGATGGTGACTAACTTCGACCTGGTGGAGAACCGGCAGTCCAAGGTGCTCTTCCCCAAGCATAAACAGAAAGTCAATGATGACCTCCTGCAAAAGTACGGCGTATTTGGGCGGCGCATTGAGGTCAGTAATGTATACAAAGGCATTGAGACGATAGCTACTACTTTTGGCTTTTCCGGGCTGGAGCCCAATACTGTGCTCATGGGCTGGGCCAAAAACACACAGGACCCCATCTGGTTTGCCCAAATGACCGAACGGCTGATCGACCTGGACTACAACGTGCTTTACCTGGACTATGACAAGCGCTGGGGCTTCCGAAAACGGGAGCAAATCGATATGTGGTGGCGGGGCATCAGCAATAATGCCGAGCTGATGCTGCACCTGGCCCGCTTCATCGGCGCCTCCAACGAATGGCGCAATGCCCGCGTCCGGGTGCTGCTGGTCAATGATTTTAATGTGGACCGGCGTATGATCGAGAAGCGCATTCAGGCGCTGCTGGATGAGTTTCGCGTGGAAGCCGAGATTAAGGTCATTAACAACGCACTGGACCGCACCCCTTTTTACGATCTGATGAAGACCATGTCAGCAGAGGCGGATTTGATCTTCATCGGCATTCCCAACATTCAAACCGGAACGGAAGCCACTTTCGTAAAGCAGACCAACGAACTGGTCGGGCTTATTGGCACTACGCTACTGGTCAAAGCATCGTCTACTTTTGAAACGACCGAGCTGGGCCTCAAAGATTTAGAACAGAAACAAATTTTTGAACCCGGAAAGAACCAGGCACTCGATGACCTGCAAATGCCCAAAGAAAGTCAGCTGGCGGAGGTGGTGCAGGCTCTGGATTCAGGCTTGGAAAAGGCTATGGATCAGCTATCAGCCCGGGCACTGGCGGTGTTACAGCAGCACTATCAGCAGTGGGTGACAGATCAGGAATCCGTTTTTAAGGCATTATTAGATTCGGCAGCGGAACACCAAGCCCTTTCTATACCTATGCTGGTCAGCCATTTGGAGGACCTTCGCGGGCGTTCCGCTGTTTTCCGGCATCAGGAACTGGACAGCCTGTCGCAGTTGCTTGCAGAAGCGCTGGAGCAGTATTTAACTTCCTGTGAGCAGGTTTTAGAAGCCTTGCCGCATCGTGTTCTACTGGAAAATGGCGCCGGGCGTGCAAAAAAAGTCAGGCTTAAGCGGCCTATTCTAAAATGGGCCCGCCGCCGAAACCAAATGGTCCTTCAGGAAGTCTTGCTGGATTTTGGGCAACTGAATGCCCGCCTGATGCTGGCTAGCCGGCAATTGGCCCGCAAACTTCACCAACAGCTGGAGCCAAAAAGTAACCGCCCGTTGGCAGTGTTGCTGGAAGAAGCCGCTACTCAGCTGGAGGAAGGTTTTGAACAACTCCGGCAGCAGGTGGAAGGGATGGTAGCGAAACCGCTCACCAGGCTCCGCAACGAAGACCGTGCCCTTTGCAATTCCCTTAGCCGTCAGGAACAGCCTGCTGAACTGAGCAAATGGCTAAAGCAGGAAAAACAAAAGTGGGGCAGAAGGTCTGCTAAATCGGCTGTAGAGGACATTGAAGCTTTCGGCGTTTCCTGGAAAAACAATCAGCAGCTGTTCCATCGCAATTTTGAAGTCAATCAGCAACTGACCCATACCGCGTTGTTGCTCCGCTCCGCCAAAACCGATGTACTGGACGCCCTCAGCGAGGTCTATGTAGGCGGGCTGACTGCACAAATGGCAAGCCTCAGTCGAGCCTGCCATACCTTAAAGACCCAACTGGAAAATGGGGCTACCGAAGCGCTGACCATGGCTCCTTTTCAGCGCGATGAAGAGGATTTGGACAATACAGAATCCGTACTCTGGCACTTTATGGAGCAAACCGGGCGCATCACCTCGCCGCTTCCGGTTGAAGTCGAGCTTATGGACCAGGCTACACGCCGTGACTTTAGAGCATTACAAACCAAAGGGCAGCCCCCACTGAAGTTATCCCTGCTGGAAATTGCCGACTACCTGGTCGACACGCAGTTTTCCCAAACGCTGGAGAACGGGCTCATCCGCCTGCGGCAGCAGTTGAACCCACTGAGCGGGCTGATTTTCAATATCGGGAGTTTACTCCACTACGGTGTGGATGCGGCTGAAGATGCGGAAAGTTATGAGGCCCTTTCCAGTATTCTGGATAAATCTGAGGAGCAACTCGCAGAGCTCGAACAGGAGGTGTCAGATGTATTCACGGCATTTCAGGCAGAATTGGAGGAACAATTTGAAGCCACGGAATCGGCACTGACTATTGATCATATCATAGCACAGGCAGAGGATTTATCTCAGTATGTACGCAAGGAAAGCCGCCGCCGCGGTATCGTCGCCTGGCGCCGCAAGCTGGAAGAGCGCGTAACGATGCATTGGGACCGGCTGCGGGAGTATGCTGCTCAAAAGCAGGAAGATGTGGCACAGGCTGCCATAGAGCGCCGGGAGCAAGCCCTGCGCAGTGACCGGGACCGGCTTCGGGTGTTTGCAAAATCCGTTGGCCCGGTTCAGGCTGTACGCGAAGCCTATCCTTATTATTACCGGCAGTTATTCTCGGGCAAGCACCTCAATCTACGGACCCGTTCGGAAAGCCGGGATGCGGAGTTGTTGCAGGTGCAGGAAGCCCTGGAAGACCGGAAGCAAGGGCCCGGTGGCGGTATTCTGATTACCGGGGAAGCACTAAGTGGCAAGAGCTACTTTTTGGAGTATGCCACACGGCAGATTTTCGGAGGCAGTTACCTGAAAGTCATTCCTCCGCAGGGCGGTGCCACCTCGCCCCGGGCTTTACAAAAAGCCTTTGAGCAGGCGACAGGGAAAAGAGGGGTGCTTTCGGCTTTATTGGCAGAAAGCCCGGACAGCACCGTATTTCTACTCGAAGATATTGAGCTGTGGTGGCAGCGCGGGGCAGATCAGGGGCAGGCCTTCGGGCAACTGCTGGAGGCGGTGCAGACTTTTGGAAAGCGCCATGTTTTCCTGTTGAGTTGTAATTTGAATACCCTGAAGGTGCTTCGGGCACAGAGCCCGGTGGATGAAGCCATGATTGCCACGGTTATCCTCCGGCCATTATCGCTTCAGCATTTGCGCGCTGCGGTTTGGGCCCGTCATAAGACCGGCGGAGTGCCTCTGTATATTGGTGGGCAATCCGAGGAGTTGGTGCGGATAAAGGCCTGGGATCAGTTGTTTGGCCGCCTGCACCGCCAAAGCGATGGGAATATTGGTATAGCGCTGCGCCTTTGGCTGGCCCATCTCAGAACTAATGGACAGGGCCGGAACAGGCTGGAAACCAAGATCCACCGCCCGGATTTTCCGGTTCTGGATGACGCCACATGGTACTTTATTCTGCTGCAGTTGTATTTGCACCGGGCGCTGACCCACCGGCGTTTTACCCGTTTGTTCGCTTCAGAAGGAGCAGATTGGGCAGGGAGCCGGATCAAAGAACTACAGCGCAGTCAGCTTTTGGTCCCCCACGAGCGTGAGGTGCTGGAGTTAAAGCCAGAGGTCCGATATTACCTGGGGCAGTTGTTCACCGAAAAAGGCATGCTATGATCCAATTGTCCACTTTGCCATTAGGGTTAGTGCTCATGCTTGGCCTGTTAGCCTTGCTGCTCCAGGCATTGCTGTACGCACTTAAAAAGTATGGGCTGCCTCTTGTGAAGAGCCGGCGGCAGCGGCAGCGCCTGGAGGGCTTGTTATTGAGAGCGGGCGTGGCCTTATGGCTGAGTTGGGCCGTTTTTGCATTTTACCGCCTGTTGCTGGCCTCCCCGGTTTTTGCACTGGCAACGATCATTTTGCTGATCGTGCTGGGCTGGCCCTGGTGGAAGGATTTCTACCCCGGGCTTTTGCTGCGGCTGGAAGGGGACCTGCGCCCCGGGGATTATCTGAGTTATGAAGGCCGGGCCTACAAAATTTTGCAGCTGCGTGGGAGAAGTGTGCAGCTGGCCGGAGAAGATGGTGGATTACTGGTGTTGCCTTATCATTTGATTCAGAAACCTGCAATTTACCGGTCGGTGGAAAAAACAGCACTCTCCCCGTTTTCCTTTGAGGTAACGTTGGAAGGCCCCAATGCCCAGCAGCGCCTGGAGCAATGGCTGGCCGCCTCACCCTGGACGGCACCGGCTTATCCGGCTAGCGTCGTACAGCTTGGGCCTGATACCTATCGCATCACTGCCTATGCACCAGACACCGATATTCAGGAGCGGCAGGAGGCTTATATCCGGCAGCAAATCGAAGGGTAACGATTTTTTCGTTACAAAAACGATATTTTAGTTGATATAACGAAAGTTTCGTTGTATACTTGTCCTATGAGACAATTGAACGAAAAAGAAGAAGCTGTCATGCAGGCGCTTTGGAAGCTAAAGCGGGCCTTTCTGAAAGAAATAGTAGCGGAGCTTCCACCGCCACCGCCACCAGTTACCACGGTTTCCTCCATGGTGCGCAAGTTGGAGGGGGAAGGTTTCATTGGGCATGAAGCCTTTGGGAAAAGCAACCGCTATTATCCGGCCGTGAGCAAGCAGGAGTACCGGAGCAAAGCCTTCCGGCACCTGATGACCTCCTATTTTGAAAGTTCTGCGGAGGCCTTGCTGTCCCATTTCGTACAGGAGGAGGAAGTTTCCTACGGTGAGTTGGAAGCCCTGCTTGACAAGATCAAAAAACAAGAGGATCATGATACCCAGTAGCGTCACGCAGTATTTACTGGAGTCCAGTATTTGTCTGGCGCTGTTTTACGCGCTCTATTACTTTTTACTCCGCCGCGAAACCTTTTTTCAGTTCAACCGGGCGTACCTGTTGCTGATGCCCGCGGTGTCTCTTGCTATACCTTTACTTCACATTGAGCAGGCCTCAGCTCCTTCCTCTATTGCGGGGGAGGTGCTGTTGCCAATGGTGCGGGAAGCACAGTCAACGAAGTTGCAAATTTACGGGCAGCTGGCTTCCCCAACGCCTGCTTTTGCCCTGAGCCTGGCTGATATTTTGCTGGGGCTTTATATGGCGGGAGCCTTATTCATGCTTGGCCGGCTCAGTATGCGTTTGTTTGCACTACGGGGGCTGATCCGGCGCAGCCGGCGGGAGCAAAAAGAACGTTATACTTTGCTGACGCCCGACCGGGACATTCCGGCCAGCAGTTTTTTTAGTTACGTATTTTGGAAAGGCGAAGTCCTGCCTGAAGCCAAGCGTATTATCCTTGAGCACGAACTGGTACACGTCCGGCAGCGGCACAGCCTGGATGTACTGCTGATGGAATGTTATCTGATATTGAAGTGGTTCAATCCACTGGTCTATGCCTACCGCACAGCGCTTCAGCAGGTACATGAATATATAGCGGATGCTTACGTGTCGCGGGAAATAGGCAGCCGCCATACCTACGCACAGTTTCTGGCCCTGCAGCGTATGGGGCACAGTTGTCATCCACTAGCCAATACTTTTGCCGCTCATCTGAGAAGCCGGTTGCAAATGCTGGCACAACGGTCTTCGGCTCCGTGGCGGGCGGTGAAGTACCTGTCGGTGCTGCCTGTTACAGGATTATTGGTGTTGCTGTTTGCATTCAATTTATCAGAACAACTTCCCGGAGGGGGCTTCGAACGGGCAGGTCAGGCGGTGGATGCCTTTGCCCGGCAGGACGTGTTTACCGCCTGGGGCGAACAACCGGAAGAAATGGCGGACGCCCTGGCCTGGGGACCTTATCGGTTGCCATTATTCAGCCCGGCGCAGCTCAGTGGTACGGACAATGCTCTGTCAGCTACCTTTCTGACTCCCGCTGCCCTGCGTGCCCTGAGCACTGAGCGCTTCGAGTTGGTGCTGGGGGAGCAGGTGTTGTGGCGCAATAAGACGCAGGCCTTGCTTTACAGGGGCAGTCAGCTGGTCCATTCCTTTTCGGTAAAGGGCAGGCTAAATGACTGCTGGCCAGCCGGGGTTGGCATGGAGGAGGATTTGGTACTCGTTTTGGCGGTGGAAGATGCCTGGGGGCGCCTGAGTTGCGGTATTATTGGTTTGGGTAAGGTGTATTCTGATGATCTCCGGATGGCTATGATGGAGGCAGGAGTGTACGCTATGATGGAGGTTGCTGACCCCAAGACGGAAGGCAAGAAGACCGAACTTTGTGTGGCTTTAGCTGATGAGAATATCCGGAAAATCAATACCCACCATCCCTGGGAAAGCAGCCCCTACCGGTTGCAACTGGGACAGGAATTACTGGGTGTGCAATGGTACAATCATCCGTTTGCCAGTACTGCCGGAACGATCATTCAGGAGGTTGAGCCAGGTCGATTGGCGAGGATAAAAAACACATCTTTTCAGATTACCAAAGGAGGGCAGGGCCTGGATGTTGAACAGCTGTGTGTAAACCTCATCAAAAAAAGCGGGCCTGACCGGATTTTGGAAGCGGCTTCGCCCGGTGAAGTTCAGGAAATCTGGAGGCAGGCAACGGCAGCCTTAAGCGAAGGAGATCAGTTGCACCTTCTTGCCCGTACCACAGATGAAAAAGCGTTCTACACCAGCCTGGGTGTCGGCATTTCACCGGAGCCCGGGCGGGTCTTTCAGGACGGGTTATTCAGTGAACGCTATGGCGAGTTCTCCCGCCGTAAAGTCGATCAGCTGCCCCGGCCAAAAGCATGGCTGCGCCGTTCCGGCACTGAAATCCAATGGGGGGATTACCACTGGGTTCTCCGGCAGCGGGACGGGCGGGCGAGTGAAGCGGTTCGTTACCTCCCGGCAGAAGCATTGACAGCCTTGTCGACGGCAGCGTGGTCGGCTACTTTTAATGGCGAAGCGGTGGGTACGGATAGTCTGATGTTGTGGAGTTATGACCGGTCAGATGAAGGTATGAAGTTTATGCCTTTGTTCTCCGAAACCGGGCAGCACAGGCTAAGAGTAGCTGCTCAGCGCACAGATGCCTTCGAGCTACAAGTGGTCTTTGGTTTAGACAACGGCGCCGACCGTGGGCGGCTTATTTTAAAAATCAACCAGGAACGGCCGATTGCAGCCGAAGCCGATACGCTCCGGCTGAAGCCATCTCTTGACCCTTTTCAGTTTGTTTACCGGCCGGGAGCGCCTACCCTCATCCGTTTGGATACGAGTGTGGCCCAGCACCGTTGGATGTACGAACAGTATGCCAATGATCCAAATGTCAATGTGTTGCCTATCCCCGGCTTTCGTACTGTAGAGCGCTTGCGCCGGGAAGGGGAGGCTGTAGTCCCTGAGCCGGAAATTAACAGAGTGGAACTGTTGCATGCGACGTATATTGATACGGATACCATACCGGAGTATTATGAGTTGTACGATAAGGCAATGACCTTTCATTGGCGTGGGCTGAGCGGCACCCGGAGTAATGAGGTGCAGTCCCTGCACGCCTTTCAGCATGCCACTGAGGATGGGATGCTGCTGGAAATTGGAGGTTTGGAGTACCCGGTGCTGCAATTCGAGTTGGTCATCATACCGGAAGACGGGAAGGGCGTGACGCTGAAATCTAAGTCTGCGGAGAATGCCACAGTGCAACAACACCTTGCTGACCTTAAGCCAAACAGTAGCTTATTCCTGACGGATATGGTCATTCAGGATACCGATGGGCAGCAAAAACGCCTGCCCGTCACCTTTAGTTTTAATTTAAAGTAGTGATGCAATGAAAAGAAGCTTTGTAGCCATGACCTCCATCTTGTTGATGGTGGGCTGTCAAACTACACCGGAAACCGAAGCGCCTTCGCTGAGCCCAACGGAGCAGTGGCAACTGGGCTGGCGTATGATCGTCAGTACTCTTGAGGAAGACTTTAGTACTGCTGCTCAGCAGTTTGATTCGCTTCGGGCCTATTCGGACACCGTAGAGTTACGGTTTTTAATTGCCGGATTGGAGGTACTGGAGAATCTTGGACAAGTGGAAAAACGGGATTCCATTCTGGCGTTGCAGTCAGAGCATACCTGGAGTACATTTTGCAAAAAGGGGTTATACCTTGAACAAAAGCCTAACCCTATTCCGTGTACGAGGGAGGATCAGCAACCTCAGGATACCGTGCTTCAGCGGCAACTGATCGCGATGGAAGTGCGGGACCAATTGGCGCGCGGCAATGTGCAAGACTATCTGATAGAAACGTTTAGTATTGATACTTCCGGTATGAGCTATGCGGATGGGGTAGAGGTGGATGCAGAAAACCGGGAAGCGCTAAAGGCAATCATTGAAGCGCACGGTTTTCCCACGGCCGAGCAGGTGGGGGAGGAAGGCATGCACGCTGTTTTCATCCTTATTCAGCATGCAGACCGGGACCCGGAATGGCAAAAGGCCCAACTGCCTTACATTGAAGCAGCGGTAAAAAATGGCGGCCTGGATGGTCAGGATTATGCTTACCTGTACGACCGGATTCAGGTCAATGCGGGAAAACCCCAGCGCTACGGTACGCAGTTTTCAAAAGTTGATCCGGCCACCAAAACCATCGAACTGGCAGCGGTCGAAGACCCGGACAACCTCAACCAACGCCGGATGGAAGTAGGTATGATGCCGATCGAGTCCTATCGTGCGCTGGTACTGAGCCGTTTTCAATAATTTATTATCGATAAAAACCATTTACCATGAGAAATCACCTGACTTTATTATTCCTTTTCTTGTTTACAATTTGTGCTCAAGCTCAGGAAAACCAGATGCCCGTTACCATAAAGGCAGACTCCCTCCGGCAGGCAGGGGATTTGGCGGAAGCCATCGCCCTATACCGGGAGGGCTATGAGCAGGATGCGGACGATTTTACGAATACGTACAACATGGCTTGTGCTTATGCCCTACTTAATAATCGGGATTCGGCATTCTACTTTTTGGAGCAAGCGTTGCCCTCTGATTCCACTGTGCTGATGATGCGCGACCCCGATCTCGTTTTCCTGTACGAAGATGACCGCTATCAGGCGCTGGCGGAAAAGCAGATGGAGAAAGTGCAAGCCGTGCACGGAAAGTACCAAAAACCCGAGCTGGCCCGTACGCTGTGGCGCATGATGCAAACCGATCAGGCTTTTTACGGGCATACCCGGGTAGCAGAAGGGAAGCTGGGCCGCCGCAATATAATGACACCGGCAATCTGGGAACTTAAACACCGCATCAACGAAGAGAATCAGGAAGCTTTGGTTGAAATTATAGAAGACAATGGCTGGCCCTTGCGTTCGCAGGTGGGCGGTACAGCTGCTTCTGCTGCTTTCCTGGTCATTCAGCACGCGGATTATGAGCTGCAAAAGCGCTACCTGCCCATGATTGAAGCGGCCTGCAAAGAGGGGGAGGCAAGCTGGTCGAGCTACGCGCTGATGTACGACCGCATACAGACCCGGGAAGATAAGCCTCAGAAGTATGGTTCTCAGGTACGGTTCAATCCGGAAACAGAAACCTACGAGCCTTTTCCTATTCTGGAGCCGGAATATGTAAATCAGCGGCGCGCAGAAGTTGGACTGGGCCCGATTGAGAATTACCTCAGCCGTTGGGATATCGACTGGGAGGTGGAGCAAAAGACGAAGTAGTCCTTTTAGGATTGGCGGAAAGCTTCAAAAGCTTCCATAAACCGGATGAGCGCTGGCAGAGAAAAGCGAAGTTTGTTGCTGTCCCAGTCTGAAAAGGTAGCGTTCAGGTCTTTATCCCATCGTACCTTGTCGTGACTGATGGCGTTGCGCAGCAGTTCCAGCACAAAGCTCAGCGTCATCGGCTTCCTGGAGAGGGAAGGGTGGAGGTTGAGGATTTCGAAGTCCGCCCAATCAGTAGCCATCATTTTTTTAAGCACAGACTTTTTGGGCTTGTTCCGTTTGAGGCGTTCCCAGGGGCGGGCGATTTGCCCGTAGAGTTGTTGCTGGAGGAACGCAGGGGTTAGGAGCTGCGCCTGGCCGGGGGGCACATCGGAGTGGGTATTCCAAAACTCGGCGAGGGTTTGGTTGGGGTGCTCCTGCAGGGCTTTTTGAAAAAAGGTCAGGAGCAAAAAAGTAGAGGGAGAAGCATTTTTATCAGCCATATCGCGAAGGTAACAAATCTACGTTTTTAGCTGATCGATGAGAAGATCCCAGGCATCTTCGAACGGTAGGATTTCCACTTCATGGTTGTAGACCGCCCGTTCTGTACCATGGTCACTTAGTTTTTTCAAGTGAGCTTTTGCCTTTCGGACCGCCGCAGCATGATGAAAGCCTGATTTCGGAAGTTCAAGCAAGGCCTTTAAAAAACAGTTAGCTCTGTAAAGATCGTTGTCCTTGTGCAGGTGGCGATAACAATACATGGAGATGGCTTCAATCCGGTCAATAGCTTTGAGGTGTTTATCATCAGCTATAAGAATGAGGATCTGGGCAACCAATATGGCAATATTGTACCCTTTTTTATCTTGCTGAACGGTTGTAGTGCTATTCAGAAACTTTTGAAACCGGAACCGGTTGATTGCCTGTAAGTCTTCAACACTTTTACTGGTAACCTGATCAATGGAGAGCAGGAAGTACAGGTAAGCTTCATAAATGTTCCAAACCTGTTGGTCCCGTTCTGGAAGTGTACGGAACTTTCGGTGTTTACGAGCGGAGGCAAACAGGTCAAATGCCTTTGAGTATTCCTTACAATGAAGCGCCAGATGAACCTGAATGCGAAGGGTGTTAAACCAGTTTCTGGTCCCTGGTTTATGCAACTTTAAGCTTTCTTCGCTAACCTGCCAGCCTGTATCGTACTGTTTGAGCTGTATGCACCCAATAAGGATAAAAGACCTAAGTGTCGTAAGCCCCCGGTGGTACTCAAAAGGCTTGGATTTAAAAAACTCGATACCATATTGGCATACATTTATGACCGATGCATAGTCGCGTTGCAGCATATAGCCTGAAGCCTGGACCAGGCGGGTGTAAAAATGGAAAAAGCAGGATTCATAATTGGATAGGAGAGGGGCAAGCTCCTTTCCATAAATAAGAGCCTGTTTGCCCAGGTCCCTACGGCTTAGAGAGGTGTTTATAAATTTCAACCGAATATCTTCATAGTACCCCAGCGCCAGATTTTCTGCCTGCTCTAAAGCATAAAATGTCTGGAATTCTTGCTGCAGCTCCGCATACTTTTTCTCATCCCCATCCACATTGGCACATTCGTGCTTAATAATCTTTAATAAAGATCTGCAGATAGCTGTGGCTTCATATTTCCTTGCTCTGATTAGTAGCTTCTCCGCCATTCTGGACGCAATTCGTAGTAAGCCAAAGTGTTGTAAAAGCTGGATGGCACAGTGTTCTCTTTCCAACTGAATAATGGCACGGCTATGAGGTGGGAACCGGGGATGCCCTTCATTGACAAAAAGAAGGGTATTTAGCAGCTTTTTTTTGAAGAGGCTTTTAAACTTTCGGAATCTGGGGGCAGAGGGCGTGCTATTGAATAAGTAGGCGGCTGCTTCCGTATCCGTCTTTAATTCCTGCTGGCTTACTTTTTCAAAAAAGGCAGCGTAGCGGCTCTCGTTGCCTTCATTGGTTAGAACATCGACCTGCTGCATTCGGTGTGCCTGTAGAAAATCTACAACGGGTTTTATATCTCTCATTAGTAATATACAGGTTATAAGCTCTTTGAATAATTCTGTATGCAGGTGAGTTATTGACAATAATATTTGGCTTTAGTTCAGGATTGCTGGGGTTTAAAAAGGAGTTTAGTGTAATTTGGTAGGATTATTTCGCGAGGTTCGGAGAGGACCATATAAAAAAATGTATAAGCCGATGGTTTTTATAAGTAATTGATTATTAGTTTTTTGTGAAAATCAAACCTGTGAGATAGTTTGTTTTTTCCTTTCACAGAGGCGGTTTCGTTGTTAGTGCAAATCGAAGGCAGGCCCCATATCTTTGTAATGTACTTAGAAAGAAAAGAAAGCAAATAAGCACTACAGAAAATCTTTGCCGGCAACATCCGGTTCGCTACCGGTTCCTTAAACCAATTTCAGAATCAGACCGAGGTATACCTCTCTTGGTATCCTGATCGTCGCAAAGCAACCTGTTATGCCTGTTATTACACTCGTGATTGCCCTGATCATGGGCTTCACACCAATTGACAACTACAACGCAGAGGATGGAACTACCGAAAATGAGCAAACGCACATTATTGATGAGGACATTCTCGGACTATAAGAATTTGTATTAACCATTTCTAATCATTTTCTAAATCCATTTTATCATGAAAATCCAGAACCTCACCAGCAACGCAAAGCGTAACAACCGTATTGTAGCCGCTGGCTGCAATTGTAACTGCTGCTGCTGTATCCAGATCGGTGGCAAGCGCAAGGTTAAGAACGGAGAGTAATCTTCGGCGTACAGCGATGCTAAAGGAGCAGGGCAATTGCCCAAGCAGGCAATTGCTCACTCCTTCCCTCTGGATTTATGAAAAAACTGAATGACTATGGAAAAGTTTCACGTTATTCCCGGACCTGATGAACAATATCAGGTTCGTACCCGAAATGAGCTATTCACGGTCACTTTTGATGAGCCGGAAAAGCGTGCCATATTCGAATCTATAAAAGAGCGGTACGAAAAGCCCAAACAAGGGTTCTCACTATTTCCTAACCGCTGGCTGAGCAAACTGGAAAAAGAGTATGGAAAAGAACGGGTGTTCACTGTGCTGGAAGAGCTGCGGGATTTTAATTTGCTGCCTGCTGCACTGTATAAGTACCTGGAGCCCGGAGCACAGGGGGTGTCTGAGGAGCAGGAAGCTCCGTACGTGTTGTCTCAGGTGAGGCTGGGGCTTATTGGTACAGGTACTGTACTTGAACTTTTTGAACAGCAAGCCAAGCCTATTGCATTCAGGTCGGTGGCGAAGCTGTCTACCGAAAAGCCTTTTAGTAAGCAACAGTTGGAGGACTTTTTGAGTGAAGTGGACTTTTTTATCGCAGAGGCTTCAGCCTGGAACCCTACTCAGTTCAAGGTCATCAACAAAGTAGCCATCGCGCAGAACAAGCCCTGGCTGTATATTGAAGGGCTCAATCTGGACCAGATCAAAATAGGCCCCATTTTCTACGGGAAAGAGACAGGCTGCTATAATTGCCTGATCAAGCGGATCAAAAGCAATAAGGAAGAAGCCGTACTGGCCTGCGACAGCATCTATGAGGACTACCTGGAAAAAACGGGCGAAGCGGCAAAACCAGACTATGCCCTTTATCCCCAGTCCCTCATTCACAGCACAACCGGCTCACTCGCGCTAATGGAAGTCATAAAATTCTTCAAGTACTGGTCAGTACCTGCCCTATGGCGAAACTACATTGTTTTGGATGTCAATAGCCTTCAGGTTACTTCACACCGGCTTCTGAAGGTACCGACCTGCGAGGTCTGCAAGCCGAAACTGGAATACAATTCTTCACCTTGGTTAGAATCCATAAGCTTACGCCATGAATAGTACGATCACAACTTTAAACCGCGGATATCAGATGATTTCCGGAGAATTAGGTTTGCTTTCCCACATTACTAAATTACCCACCATGAATGCCGACCCCAACCTCGTCGCATTCGGTATCTGGCCTTGTGACACCAGTGTGTTCAGCCAGGAAAAATTTGGAGGACGAAGCAGTGGCTGTGGCGCCAGTTGGGAACATGCCGTGCTCACTACAATCGGAGAAACCATCGAGCGTTACTGCCCCTCTATTTACAACCTTGAAGAGGCCACCTTTGCTTCTTACCGGGAGTTAGGCAAACCGGCAGTGCACCCCAGTGAATACGCCTTGTTTCACGAAGAGCAATACAAGTTTTATGAGGAAGATGGCTACCAAATGTACCGTTTCACGGAAGACCGCAAGCTCCATTGGTTTCCATGCAAGGACCTAACAACCGGTAAGGAGTCTTATGTACCAGGCGCATTCATTTATTTGCCCTGGACGGGCGAGGACGAGTGGATCAATATCAACACCTCCACAGGGCTGGCCGCCCACTCTGACTTTTACCGTGCCATTCTGCTGGGGCTGTACGAATGCATTGAGAGGGATAGCTTCACGATGACCTGGGCGCACAATATGTTCAGGGAGAAGATCCGTATCACGGGAGAAATTCAGGACTACCTGGATAACCTGTTCCCAACCTCCTACGAGTGGCACTTTTTTGACATCAACTACGACTTGGGAGTGCCTGCCGTGTTTGGGATTTGTTTTGGACAGGCCGATTTTGGCCCCTTTGTAGCGGTTGGCACCTCGGCAAGGGGCACCTACGGCGAGGCTTTCAAGAAGGTAACTCAGGAGATAGGGCAGGCTGTATCTTACTTCCGCTACCTGCTGGCCGAAAAAAAGGACTGGCATCCTACGGACGATTTCAACGAGATTCAAAACTTTGAAGATCACTCCATTTTCTACCTCAAGCGTCCCGAATTGCAGCACGCATTCGATCCCTGGCGGAATGCAAAGCCAACAAAGAAGATCGACTTGCACGAACCTGCGCCCGAAGGAGGAACTAAGGCTGAATTACAAAAGCTTTTGAAGCTGTTTCGGCGAAAAGGGTACAACGTATTGGTCCGTGACCTTACCCTGCCAGATGTGCGGGATTGTGGGTACTATGCTACCAGTACTTTCGTCCCTCAACTCCTGCAAATGAATGGTGCCTATCCATTCTACTTTTTGGGTGGGAAACGTCTATACGAAGTGCCGAAAGCACTTGGGTTATCCAACCGGGACTATCACAGCCTGAATAAGTTTCCTCATCCCTTTCCGTAAACCTGAAAACCTAAATTGACCATGCTCACACTAGAAGCCATAAAAGCAAAGTACAGGAAACGCGATGCATCACTGTATGCAAGTGAAGAGTACCTCAACTCCCTGGCACTGCTTTACCATGACAATTCCAAGTTTGCCTCCTGGGACTTAATGCGGCAGGGGCAGCTGGCAGAACAGATGAACAACCCCTACATTAATGAGCGGGCAAGTAAGCCTTATAAGGTACATCCGGGGACTCAATTTTTCAGTTTTGAGCCCTACGAAGCTGTGGAGGTGAATCTTTATCCGGATGCCCATTTGTTTGAATTGCAGCGCCACCGCCGCAGTGTGCGGAAGTTTCAACCCTATAGCATTTCCATGAATGAGCTTTACCACCTGCTGCATCATGCCTACGGGATTACTGCTCGTCAGGCTGGAGAAGGGGAGGCTGCTGGAAATTCAGAATGGAGCTGGCGCACTGTCCCGTCAGCCGGTGGATTATACCCGCTTGAGCTCTATGTGGTTGTGCTTGATGGGCAAATACCTAAGGGCTTGTACCATTACTGCCCGGAGCGCAATGGCTTGGAACTGCTTAGCCAAAAGGTTGATGCAGCAGCAATAGAGCAAGCCACATCCGCAAGTAGTTTCGTAGATGCTTTCAAGGCTAGTGCAGTGGTTCTTACAACGGCTGTATTTGAACGCACCTTTATCAAGTATCGGGAGCGTGCCTACCGTTTCATCCTCCAGGAATGTGGCAGCGTAAGCCAAAACCTGAGCCTAAACGCTGAGGCGCTGGGGCTGGGTAGCTGCCTGCTGGGCGGGTTTATGGACGAGTCTGTTAATGACCTGCTTGGCGTTGATGGTGTTTTTGAATCCATTTTAAGTGTACAATACATCGGAAAAAATGAAAACGACAACAATACTTAACTGTGAACGCCTTTCCTACCAGGTTCGGGGCAAAACGCTACTCAACGATGTAGGGTTTACCATCGAGCCCGGGCAGAGAGTGGCTATATTGGGGCACAATGGGGCTGGGAAGTCTACTTTAATTGACCTCCTCACCCATGCGCTGGAACCGGATACGGGATCCGTCTCGATATTCGGGCAGCCCTTTCAAAAAATCGACCGGCAACGGATCGGTGTTGTTTTTGATCGGTTGCAAGCGTTCGTTTTGCTGAAGGTCAAAGAAGTCATCCGGTATTTCAGAACGATCTATGGGTTGCCGGGCGCGCTGCCGGAACCAGAACTTTTGGAAGCGGTCCAGTTGAAGGATCACCTGGATAAGCAGATACGCTATCTGTCTAAGGGCGAACGCAAAAAGGTTTGGGTACTGCTCGCCTTAATGCATAATCCTGAATTTCTCATACTGGATGAAGCGACCAGCGAACTGGATCCGTTCAGCCGAAGGAGAGTCTGGGATAAGGGGATTCTGTCCAATCCCGACCGGACGGTACTTTTTACCACTCACTCCTGGGAAGAAGCGCAGGAACATGCGGATAGCATCATATTCCTTAGCAAAGGGGTGATGCCCATGCCTATGATTTCGACCAACCGGTTGCTTTCTGAGGAATACCTGCCTTTCGACCGGAAGGTTGTCGTTCGCCATGAGCCTGCACTGACTGCATTCCTTGAAGAGCAGCAAGCAACGTTTTACGAAGAGGATGAGCAGCTGCATATCCTGCCCTCCAACCTTGATGAACTGCTCGGGCGGATAGCGAGGTTGACCTCCAGCTACTCCATCATGAATACCAGTCTAATGGACGTCTATGCTTTATCCACTAAAAAACTTACGGTATGAAAACCTTTACTGCAACCATATATTACCGGTTAGTTACAGATTTCCGGGTGTCTCAGGCCGTCTTCTTCACCCTTGTTTTTCCAGTGTTCCTTTTCCTGATTTTTTCTATGATTTGGGGAGGAGCGGAAGACCCCGCCTATGTATCTTTTCTAATCACGGGCATTCTTGGGGCTACGCTGGCCAGCGAAGGCATGTTTGCCATCGGAGAGGTGGTCAAGGAGTACTACGAGTACAACATGATCCGATACTTTAGGGTGTTGCCAACGAGTACAGTCAGCCACTTTGCAAGCCTCGCTGTGAGTCGCTCCTTGTTCATTGTCATGATGGCGTTGCTCATGTTTGCTTTGGCTTTTGTCTTGTACGGCTACACGTTTACGCTTTCAGAACTGGCATACATAGGACTTGGCAGCGTTGTGGGGATGCTTTGTTTCGCTGCCCTGGGCCTAGTGCTCAGCTTCTCAAATATCCGGGTCCGGGTATCAAACGGGTTACTCAATTTCATCTTCTTTTTGCTGATTTTTTTGAGCAATGCCTATTATCCGCTCAGAGAGGTTAACCCCTCCCTTAACCGGATCGCTGATTTGTTGCCGCTAAACCATGTGCTAAACGTCATTCGAGGTGAGTTTCTCACGGTGAGCCTGATTTACTGTGGCGTAAGCATTGTAGTGTACTTTGCATTATTCCGTTACCTGTTTCATCACTATCAGCTAAAACGATAACTCATGTTGACCTGGATACTTACGTTTGTGACCATCCCCGTTCTCATGCTCCTCCACGAAGGAGGGCACGCGTTAAGTGCGACGCTTCTGGGCTACCGGGTAGAGGGGTTGGGGATTGCCCCACGGACTTACATGCCTTATATCAGTGTTCATATTCAAAGAAGAGAATATTGGAGAAAGATCATTTTTATGGTCAGCGGCTGCGCAGTGACCGTAGCCTTATTTGCCTGGGCTTACCACTATACATTCTGGGGGCTGGAGTGGTTGTTCTATGCGTTGTGGCTACAGATTGCCATTGAGACCAATCCCTTCTTCTCTGACTTTTCCATGCTGCTCTTCGAGAGGGACATCAAGGAAAACGCCAAGGAAGACATCACCAATATGCAGGAAGCAGTGAAAGCCTGCTGGTTTACCAACAGATGGTACGCCCACGTTATGGCCTGGACTTTGCTGATTTCCGTGTTAATGAGTGTGAAACCAGAATTTTAACTTCAAAATTGATTCATCATGAAACCTGTTTATTTCATTTTTCTGTTTCTGCTGAGCATGCAGGTCAGCGCCTGCAACCAAGGTAACTCCCAAACGGTAGAGTTAGATTATCACCTGATCGCCTCGGACTCCCTGTTCAAGGGCATACAGGATAAGATTTTCAATGCCTTCGTCTCTGCAATGCTTCAAGAAGACATTCAGCCGGTTTTGGACCAGGAGAAAAAACTGGCTGAAGCACTGCCGAAAGCCCCACAGATTGGGCCCTACTGGCTTGCTTATAACTACTTCTACAAAGCCATATTCTTCGGTGAGATCGAAGACTACGAGAACAGCGAAGCCGCCGTCCTGAAAGGAATTGAAATCCTGGAAGCCAAAGAACGCAAGAATGCCGAAGACCTGGCATTACTGGCTTACATGCAGAGCTTTTCGATTCAGTTTGTATCGGGTATGAAAGCCGGGATCATATCCAACCGGTGCAAGAAAAATGCGCTTGCTGCTGTTGACCTGGATCCTGAGAACTTAAGAGCACACTACGTTTTGGGCAGTATCGACTACTATACCCCTGCTCAGTACGGTGGTGGCAAGAAAGCAGAAGACTATTTCAAAAAAGCCATTGAACTGCCAGACCAGCGCATCGCTAATCTCTATCTGCCAAGCTGGGGAAAGGAAGACGCCTATGTACTGCTCATTGAGCTTTTGTTGGAACAGGACCGTAAGGAAGAGGCCGTTACCCTGTACAAAGCGGGCGTAGCGCAATTCCCGGATAGCTATCGACTAGGTGAGGTGGCCAAATTGTTGATTTAGTCACAATACCAGCTCCATTTTCCCGTGAGATCTGAAGGCATCTAAAATGTAATAACAGGTATTGTGCCCCGGCCAAATCCCATAAGACTATGGCGGCCGGGGTTTTAAAACCGCTGAGTCATGAAAGTGTATATCCAATATTTTGGTCTTTTGTGGATTTTGCTTGTTCCTGTTGCACTGCTTGGCCAGGAAAAGGTATCAGGCCAAATCATCGACAAAAACGGGGCACCTGTTTTTGCAGCAAACGTATACCTGAAACAGCACCCCGCCACCGGCGCACTGTCTGATATGGATGGGCGATTCTCTTTACCGTTCAGCAGCCCTGAGGACACATTGGTCGTTTCCTTTCTTGGCTATAAAACACAGGAGGTGCCGCTGTCCCGGGATGGAGAAGCCCTGCAGATCATTCTGGAGGACAACACCAATATCCTGACAACGGTACAGGTGGCAGCGAAGCGGCCCGTTGCTCAGGATTTTGCCCTTATGGAGCTCAATAGATTTGACATCTACACTATCCCCTTTTCTTTTGCTGACCCACTCAAGGCATTAACGGTTTTATCGAGTTCTACCAATACAGAGGAGTCTGCTGAAGTAAACCTTAGGGGCTCTTCCAGTGGGCGAAGTATCGTGGTACTGGACGGCGTGCCTTTAGCTAACCCGGTCCGGTCTACCAATCTGGGAGGGAACGGCTTCTTTAGTATTTTTAATACCGAAATGGTAGAGCGGGTGACTGTATTCGCCAGTAACCCTTCCCTCGCATACGGCAATGCCACTGCAGGCATGGTAGAGGTGGAAACGGTGGAGCAGGTGGACGATCCATTCTGGCAGGCTTCCGCAGGATTGGGCAATGCGGGGCTTTTCCACGGGCGCCCTCTCGGCAAGCGGAGCAGCCTGCATGTGTATGGTAATCATCAGTTCTCAGGCGCCTTCCTCGAGGTAAATGGCAGCAATATCCCTGACCTCCGGGGATTCAGCGTGGCAGACGGTGGGTTTAAGCTGCACAGTCAGCTCCGTACCAACCTTTTGCTGGATTGGTATGGCTATGGCTTATCTGAGCGCAGCGCACTCGACCTAAACTTATTTACCCATCGGGGGCCGGCGGAAGCCCAAACCAACCGCCATTTTCAGGTAGCGAGGTTGCGTTTGCTGGGAGATATTTGGTCGCTTTCGGTAAATGTCAGCGGAGATTTCACCGCATCAGCGTTTGACTTTGGTAACCTGAGAGATGATAATCAATCCCAGCGGTATTATGCCTCACTCAATGGTCAGCTCAACTTGTTTGAGACCTGGACCCTGTCAGCAGGGATCACCACAGAAGAGGTGCGGTACCAATTCCGGGGATCAGAGCCTGATTACTACTTTGCGGTAAGGCCAACAGACCCAGACCGCCCAATATTAGGTATTGCCCGAAATAATAACACGGAGCTTTACCTGTTGAGCCGAAGCCGGTTCTTCAGTGAACGGTTGTCTGTGATTTCCGGATTTAGAAAGAACATCCCGGTCCTCTCCGGCCAGCCGGATTACTTTTCCAGGCAGCTGATCACAAAGTTTCATTTCACAGACGAGCATACTTTATCGGGCACAATTGGACAATACAATGGCTATCTCAACCCCAATTTTTTCAACCGGGCATTTAACTATGTCTACAGCGATCAGGGTGCTCTGGAATATGCCTATGACACGGAAAAAATCGGCCTGAATGCGGCCATCTTTCATAAAAGTGAAGGTGGAGATGTCCGGTTTGGACAAGATGGGATCGCTACCGAAAGGCGGCTTATTAACGGCGTTGAGACGCAGGTGCGCTACCGCTTTCAGGAGCACCTGGAGCTACAGGCTTCCTATGCCTACCTGGATGTAGAAAATACAAGCCCTGAAGGTATGGTGTTTAATGGTCAGAATGACCTGGATTACTTTATCAGGGTATTCCTGACTTACGACAACCCATCCCTGTTCAACCTCTCTGCTGCCTGGGTACACCGGCAAGGCCTGTGGTACACACCGGTCATCGGGAGCCAATGGCAGCAGCAGGCCAACGCCTATGAGCCTGTCTTTGCCGCATTGCCGAATCAGGCTCGAATGGATAATTATCACAGCCTAAGCTTTAACTGGTCGAAAACGATACCGCTGCAACGGTCGTTCCTGGTCGCTTTTGTTACCCTGAATAATGCACTAAATATTGAGAATCAACAGGAACAGGTTTTTACAGCACCGGACTACTCTGAGTTCGCCTGGCAATACTTACAACAGCGATCTCTTTACTTTGGAGCCGTGCTGAATTGGTAAATCCGTTGTAAATTTGCGACCAACCAATACTGATTGTTTTTATGTCTTTGCTCAACGACTGGAAATTCGTCCTCCTGCTCTGCCTCACCCTCGGCCTGGCGCCTTTCTATCCCGAGCCCCACATCTGGGGCAAGATCAAGTGGATACGTGGCGGGGCAGTGGGCATGCAGGCACTTGACTGGTTTGATGTCGTTCTGCATGGCTTTCCCTGGGTGCTTCTGATCCGGCTGCTCATAAGACGCCTACCATAGATTCCCGAAATTTTGGTTAGCTTTATACGTCTGAATCACTAAAACCTATTGATTTGAAACGTATACTGCTACTCCTGACCTTCGCTATGGCGCTGGGTCCACTGACCGCCCAGGAAGACTTCAAAGTCATTGGCTATCTGCCTTACTACCGGTTCAACTACAACAGTCAGATTGAATATGAACGACTGACCCACCTCAACCTTGCTTTTGCCAACCCGGATATGGAGGGCAACCTGGATATCGGTGGACAGGACATCACCCCGATTGTCAATGCCGCTAAGGCGAAGGGCGTGGAAGTCTATATTTCTCTGGCAGGCGGTGCCCTGACCGACGAATGGGAACAGGCCTGGGAACACCTCATGCTGCCTGGAAACCGGTCAGCTTTCATTCACAAAATTATGCAGTACGTCGAGCAGTACGGGCTGGATGGTATTGATTTTGACCTGGAATGGGGGCATGTCAATGAAAAGTACAGCCCCTTTGTGCTGGAATTGCGCGACTCCGTGGACGCCCACGGGCTGACGCTCACTGCAGCCCTGCCCGGTACCTATCGCTACCCCGATATTTCGGACGAAGCGCTGGCCGCCTATGACTGGATCAATATGATGGTGTATGACCTGACTGGTTCCTGGGACCCCGGCAACCCCGGGCCACACTCCCCATACTCCTTCGCCCTTAATGCGATGTTCTACTGGCAGGGACAAGGTGTAGCCAAGTCAAAGCTGACCCTCGGCGTGCCATTTTATGGTTATGATTTTGGGAGCACTCCGGTTTCCTCCTACCGCTATGGCACTATTGTGGACTGGGATCCGGCTAATGCCTGGGTGGATCAGGTAAATCAGGTATACTACAATGGCATCCCTACGATTGTACAGAAAACCCAGTTGGCAGAAGCTCAGCTATCCGGCATCATGATCTGGGAGTTGGGGCAGGATCATTTCTCTGACCTGTCCTTACTGCGCGCCATTGATGAAACGCTTAATGTGGTAGACGTTGAGGAGCCAATAGCAATGACTAAAATGCTGGAGGTCTTCCCCAACCCTTTCCGGGAAAGTCTCACCGTGGCCAACACTTCCGATCAGACCGTTCAGTACCGTATCAGCAATGTGAATGGGCAGGTGCTCAGGTCTGCTGTGCTTAACGGGCAGTCTCATATGGAAGTGGGCACCTGGGACTTGCCGGGTGGTTTTTACCTGCTGACGGCTCAAACTGCTGAAAGTCAGCAAACTTACAAGCTTGTGAAACGATAGACATGCAAAAAGTAATTGGAGTACTCCTTATACTGCTGCTGTTCAGCTGCGGTAAGCAACGCCTTTGGGTCAAAGGAAAAGTACAGCAAAAATCGTTTGCCCGGGAAATCCCGGTACAGATCAAAAACGGGCTGATTTTCGTGGAGGTATTTGTAAATGGCAGGCCCTGCAATTTTCTGATAGATACCGGTGCGCCTACCCTGATAGATGCCCAATTGGTGGAGGAACTGGGGCTCAAAACCAAAGCATTCGGTACAGCTGTTGATTCTTACGACCGGCGTAACCGTATTGACTACACCGTATTGGAAACCATAACCATAGACAGTATCAACTTTATCCGGCAGGGCGCTCTGATTTCCGATTTACGGAGTGTACCTGTCTTCGATTGCCTTGATATCGATGGGTTGCTGGGGGCTAATCTCATGCGCAATGCCTGCTGGCAAATGGATTATAAAAATGAAGTAATCCGTATTCAGGAAGATTGCGAGGGCTTTATTTACAGCGCAGATTGGATCGTGATGCCCTTCCGTGTCAATAATCAGGGAACGCCTAAGCTGTCGGTAACGCTCGGTGATAGTCTGCGCCTAAGTGACGTTACCCTGGATTTTGGTTCTTCCAGTGGCTTGTCGCTTGACTTAGAAGCCGTGGAGGAGATGTTTGACCCTGCTGGAGCAGACTTGTTTACCGCTGGTGCAGCCGGTGTAGGGCTCTATGGGGTGGAACTGGATTCCATTTGGTTTATGTCTCCGAAAGGGCTTTTTACTTCCCGTCAGGATCTGATTTTACCCGATGTCCGGGCGCGCATCCGGCGTAAAGGAGGCCATTTGTTTGGCACACAAATACTCCGGGAGTTCCGTTCTACGATCGACTGGCAAAACAATGAGTTGGTACTTGAGCCTGTGCCTATGGGCGAAAAGAGGAGCCCGGTCTGGAATAACTTTGGTTGCGCGCTGCAGCCGAATGGGGAGATACTCGAAGTCGCCCAACTGGTTTATCCATCTTTGGCGGTGGAATCCGGTCTAGTGCTTGGGGATACAGTCGTGGCCATCAATAGCCGCCCGGTAGATGCAACGGATTTTTGCGAAGCCAGAGCACTCTTTGGAGCGACTGACCCAATTGAGCTGACCATCCAAAGGCAGGAGAACCATTTGACAGTGAACCTACGGCAGCAGGATCTTTTTGATGCCCCGCAGAACAAGTCTAATAAAAAGCCCTGAAGCACAAAGCATGCTTCAGGGCTGTAAGTCAATTCCCCTTTATGGCTCTTATTGTTTCATCCACTTCAGAGTTTGAGTGGTACCATCTGATTTGGGGATTTCCAGGAAGTACAAGCCATTTGGCAGGTTTTGAGTTTGCCAGGGTAGTTGCTGTGCACCTGGTTCGAACTGCCGCTGCTCAATCAGCTGTCCCATTGTATTGATTAGGGAAACAGTTATTGGGAGCAGTGTTGGCTGGCCCAGGTCCACGGTAAATTGCCCGTTGGAAGGATTGGGGAAAATACGCGCCAGAGTTTCGTGGTCAGCGGCTACTTCTGGGCCATCATGAGGCACAACAAGGCTTGGTGAAGCCCCCTGAACAGTTACGTTGCTGACAACCGCATTGACAGTGCCATTCGGAGTATGGGTGAAGGTCGCGATGCCTACTTCAGCGCACTCCGGCAAATCCATGTATACCTGATGGATCAGTACCCAGTTATTGCCAGCGTTTCTGTAGTACCCCCGGAACCAGTTGCCCTGCCGTACGATGCGTAGCCAGAAGGGGAAAGAAGCATACAGATGGGTGTCATTGTGTGGTGCACCGGTCTGATAGCGTGTTTCCCAGCGGGTCATGTTCGTGCCATTAGAGTAGAATGCAATCTTGCGGGCACCCGGAGCATCGCTCTCGCGAATCATCAGGCCAACGTATCCGCCTGTGACTTCCCGGACCCGTGCCTGTATACCGCCATTGCCGCATAAGGTTTGACCAATGAAGCTTACATCATCAGAGGTGTCGTCGCCCAGGTTGTTGGCACCTGAACTAAGGGTGAAGTCTCCGTTTGCAGGGTTGTTCCGTGTACAGGGGTCGAAGCTATAGGTGCTGCCATCGCCCTGATCACCGATGTCGGCAGTAGTCCATGGCGCTGGAAGTGCAGTACCTTCCACTACCGTGATTACGCCTTCACAGCTTACATTATTGCCATCATCGTCAGTGGCTTGCAGGGTGACAATATGCTCGCCCCGGGTGGAGCAGTTAAAGGTGTTGGGCGCTACGGAAAGCAGGTTGATGGCGCAGTTGTCAACGCTGTTGGCTTCATCAAACAGATCATCAGGAGTAAGGCTGGCATTGCCGTATGGATCAAGCTCTTTGACAAAGCTCTTGCAGAATACAACGGGGGCAATATTGTCCCGTACCGTAACCGTGGCGTTGCACTGGCTTTGATTGTCGCTGCCATCCTTCAGGCCAAGGGTAATTGTATTGGAGCCGAGGTCATAGCAGTCAAAAGTGCCCTTGGAAATGCTACGCTCACTAATGCCGCAGGCGTCAAAGGAAGCATCGTCTACATCTCCGGACGTGATGGATGCCAGGCCCTCTTCATCCAGGTAAACCGTTATGTCTTTGCAGTTGGCCGTGGGCGCTATAGCATCGATAACCTGAATGGATGCTGAATTGGAAGCCTCATTCCCGCTGAGGTCAGTCGCTTTTAGCATCACGGTTTGAGGGCCAAGGTCATTGCAATTGAATACGGACTTATCCAGTTCATAGTCCGCAATGCCACAGTTGTCGGTCGAATTGTTGTTGACATCTTCCGGGTTTAGTACCGCTTCTCCATTAGCGTTGAGGTACAGATCATAGGATTTGGTATTGACGACTGGCAGACCGGTGTCCATCAAGGTGAAATTTCGGTCATAGTCTGCCTCATTGCAACGATTGTCTGAACCTGTCCAGCTGTACACGGTAGGGCCAACATCCGCACAGGAATAGGTTTGAGCGGATGCCTCAAGGATTTGGGTGCCTCCTCCTTCCTGATCGGTAAAGGAATCCAGAAAGTCATCCAGGTCCAAATCAATAGTAGGGGTGCTCAGGTTAATGACCTGGGAGCCGGTGGTGTAGGTGGCAACCGGTGCCTGCTGGTCGGGCTGTAATTGTATGGGCGTGCCCTGAATGTCCTCAAATGCGCCATCGGTGACATCAAAGGTCTCATCATAGATAACGATATCTTCAACCGGGAAATGAAGGTCATCATCAAAGATGAAAAACTCTTCCATTATTGGTTCGAACTCAATGTTCAAACACTGTACGCCGTCGAAATTAAACGGAGGAATATTGGGCTCACAGATTTCCTGCTCAAAGCCTCCAACTTCGAGTTCCCCCTTCAGGATTTCAAGGCCCACTTCAAAAACTACCTCTTCGGTGATAGCGGTAGACAGTTTGTCGTTGACCATGATGAAAGAAGGGGTGACCATCGTTGGCTCAGGGGCACCGTCTGGGTACCTTACCCGCAATGTGTGGCCGGCTTTAATAGTCGCTGTTGACCCTGTTCCAGTATTGACCACACTATTCGTACCTGGGTCAACCTCTTCGTATTGCAGCGTCTGACTAAATGCAAATTGGATATTGACCTCCCCTTCAAACTCCACTTTTCTGCGCTGTGCTATTTCCAGCCCCAGGGGCGTATTAAATGCCGTGAAATCGACAGAGGCGATGCCGGCATCAAACCCGATACTCAGAGGGATACCTGTAAAGTACTGCTGGAAATTGAGTGGGCTGAAGTGAATATTAACGAAGTTTTTCAGGGAGTTGTCACTTAATTTTTTTCCCGTCAGGTTGTCCGGGCCATCTCCGGCAAAGGGATTATCGATTGTTCCACCCAAAAAGATAGCATCTTCAATGAAGGCAGGGATGGTAACCGGAAAGGAACCAGGTATTGCCCCGCTTGGTGCGCTCAGGCCTGGGATGTAGTCCCAGGGCCAGGTAATACCGGTATTGGTATTCAGGCCAAAGAAAGGATCTTCCCAACCATCGCCAAAGTCCTGCCAGTTACTTGAGGTAGCGCTTCCAAAGCCCTCAGGAGCCGATATTTCCTCCAGATTGCCAATCGAGGCAGAAACCCCACCGGTAAAAGAAGTCCCCAGCTCAAAGTCGAGGGTAGGTGGGGTAACCGCGAGGTCGTACCCTGCACCGACAGTGCAATCGGTTGTGATTTCGATCCAGTCGTTGCAGCCAAACGTATTGGCATCCGGGTATTGAATAGTGATGTCAAGAGGATAGGTGATGTCGACCTGTCCGCCATTCAATTCTTTGAGTTGGAAATAGGCCCCAAACTCTATGCCTCCCTTGAGGAACAACAGATCAAGGATCTTCTCATCCACGAACTGAGAGACCTTCCCATCGCCGAGAAATTGCTTATCGAGGTTTAGGCCCGCTGGCGTACCGCCGTTGGCTTCGAATAAGCTCTGTCCATTGGCTTGAAAAACAGGGTTGAAATTTGCAGTCTGCTGCCCGTAGGATAGGCCAGGCAGGATCATACCAAGCACAAGCAGGAATGCCCGGAATGTAGTGAGGTGAAAATAGTGCATGTTGATTAGTTTTGATAATGTGACTTTTCCGGGCCATAAAGGGGGCGGCCCCGGACTGAACAATACAAAACTAAATGCCGGTGATTGCAGCTAAACGGTGATGTCGCCGAAGGGCTGAAGTAGATGCATGAATGTCAAAACCAGGAGCATGAATGACATTTGCTTTAACCAGTAACGGGCAGCCGGACAAGGCATAGCGTACCGCCACCCGGTTGGGGCTCAATGGTGAATGCGCCCTGATTGCGTTCAGCAAAAGCCTTGCAGAGGGGTAAGCCCAGCCCGGTACCCCGCTCTCCGGAGGTCCCTTCCCGGGATTCAACAGACCGCCCTTCCATTACGGCAGCAATTTGATTAGCAGACATGCCTTGCCCGGTATCTTCTACAGATAACACTACCTGCTGCCCATCCTGCTTTCCCGATACCCGGATACGGCCAGATGAAGGGGTGAACTTAATGGCGTTGCTGATCAGGTTGCGCAGGATGAGCTGCACACTGTTTTGGTCGGCAAAGGCATTGAGGTTGGGCGGGACCTCATCGATCAGTTGGATGTCCTTCAGTTCAGCATGGGATTCGAACAGCTGGAGCGTATGTGCAGCTTCTTGTTGCAGATGCACAGAAGTGGGCTTCAACCGAACACCTTCCAGTTGAGTGAGCGCCCACTGCAGGAGGTTATCAAGCAATGTGTTGAGGTTGGCTGCACTTTTGTTGACCTGCCCAAATACCTGTTCTAAGCGGTCCAGGTTGCGGTTTTTGAGATGGAAACCGACGATTTGTGCCAGTTGCTGGAAGGCACTGGCTTCTCCCCTAAGGTCGTGGGCAATAATGGCAAACAACTGGTCTTTGGTCTGATTGAGCTCGGCAAGCTTTAGGTTTTGGGCGGCAATTTGGCGCCTGCCCTGAAGGACCTTGTGGTACAGTACACCCAAAACGGAGAGGAGCAACAATAATATGGCTACGGCGGCCAGAATACGGTTGCGCTGTTTGATCGTTTGCTGGTTCTCCAGCCTTAGGAATTCATTCTCTGCCTCTGTTTGCTCCGTTTCGTACCGGGTCCGGATTTCCTGTATCGCCGCGCGGTTTTCAGCTTTGGAAAGGCTATCAGCGATGGCAGTGCTTTCCTGATAGGCCACTAAGGCATTGACATGATCCCCTAATTCCTGGTACGCCTTAGAAAGTAGTTTGGCTGCATCCCCCCTGAGGTGAGGAAGCCCGATCTGATCGGCAGTGCGCTGACATTCTAAAAGTAACCCAATGGCACGCTGAGGCTGCCCCAGCTGTATGTACCCATCCGCAACATTAATTAAACTGTAAATGAAGTATCCGGGGTCCGCACCTGCTCTGGCCTGAGCTTCTGCTTCAGAAAGGTAGCCCATGCCCTGCTCTTTAGCGCCTTGCTTCAGGGACAAAAGGCCTAAAATGGACAACGCGTAGCTGGTACTGGAAGGGTCCTGCATCTTTTTACCCATGTCCAGCGCATAATCCAGAACTTCCCGGGCGGTTTCCAGCCTGGACACTTCAATCAGGTACACACCATAGTCTGACAGGCCTATCGCCAGGTCTCTGTTGACGAACTGATGGGTACGGACCAGTTGCCAGGACTGTTCCCGGTAGCGGCCCTCCTGCAGGGTATCGCCCATATTCCCATAAATGGTGCCAAGGTTCTCATATAGTCCGGCAAGGTGGTTGTTGTTGCCCAGCGCTTCATCAATGGCTATAGCCTCCAGCAGATAACTGATCCCCTCTTCCTGATCAATCTGCATATTGGCCAGGTTTTCCAGTATATAGGGCAGTATTTCTTTGAAATCAATACGTTTTGCTGCTTCAAGTGCCTGGTTATAATTGAGTATAGCAGAATCCGGTTGCCCCAGCTGCCGGAAGGTACTGCCGAGGTTGAACAAGGCAGCAGTTGCCTTTTTGCGATAGTCCGGGCTGGGGGCTTCCATACCGGATACAATGGCTTCCATTAGTGTGTAGTAGTATCTGGCGGAGTCGGGCTGGCTTTGATAGAAGAAAATATTCCCGAGCAGGTTACAGGCTTCGAGCCGGACTTTGTCTGAGGGGTTGGGGTCAAGCGAAAGCGCTTGGTGTACCATGGTTTTAGCAGGTTCAAATCCACCATTCATACACTCGTAATCGGCGAGGCAGATTTGAGCAAGGGCGAGCCGTTCTTTGTCCTGAGTAGCTTCCGCTATAGCCATAGCAGCTTCCGCAAAGGTGAAGCCAGACTCCGGATTGATTTTGAGGTACTGGTTGGCGAGTTGAAGGTTGATGGTAAACCGCTCATCTTGTGAGAGGTCATCCTTCAAAAGTTGCTCCAGGCTGTCGAGGCTGGCAGGCTGACCGCTCAGAAGGGCCGGCATTAGCAGGGTGCTCAGGCTGATGAGCAGCCAATAAGTCTGTTTCACACTACAATAAATTAAGATTGTTCAGTAATTTTTCACGGTAGGTTTTGCCAATGGTCACGGTCTTATTGCCAACGACCAGCCAGGCGCCGCTGCTTTCAATACGCTCGATGGCTGAGGCCCGGACGATGGCGGAGCGGTGCACCTGCAGAAAATCCTGCATCGGTAGTTTGGCGGCAATTTCTTTAAGCGGGCTTCTGACCAAAAAAGTGTCTTCGGCTGTGGTTACCGTGCAGTAGCGGTCTTTCGAAACCTCTACCAGCAGGATATCTTCAAAACGGACCTTGTGGATCATATCCGCGGCTTTGACAAACAAAGCTTGCTGCAATGCAATGCCACTTTCCCAATCCGGACTGACCTGCAGGGTTTCCCGCTCTATCTGATCAGCAGCAAAGCGGTAAATCGCCAGTTCCAAAGCGGCCTGTAGGTCTTGCTGTGTGAAGGGCTTTACCAAATAGCCATAGGGCAGGGTACCCTTCACCCGGTCGAGCGTAGCCTGATCAGCTCGGGCGGTAGTGTAAATGAGGGGTGTTGGTCGCAGTTGGTTGATGCGGTTGGCTAGTTCAATTCCGTCTTGCTGCCCGTTGATTTCGATATCCAACAGTACAACATCCGGCTTAGTAGCGAATAGCAACTCCAGAGCTTGTCTGGCATTGTCGGCCAGACCTGCCAGTTCGTACCCCAGCTCCTGAGTAACGACAAACAAGAACTCCTGATGAATCGGATTGTCTTCTACACCAAGTATTTTGATCATGAGTCCAGTATCCGGGGTTAATTTCCAATCGAAAACCCATATTGTAAGCTTTCTGTGCTTTTTCCTCAAATATATACGGAAGATCAGCCAGCAGGATGCAAATTTAATTCAATTTCAAGCAGTAGGGAAGGTGCCTTGTGAATACATGGCGTTTTGATTTAAGTGGGGGTACTGTATTGGTGTTCATGAAGCAATGACCACTATTCGTACGCCAGTACCTCCACCAGGTAAGCACCGGAATACCCTAAGTCTTTGAGTTCGCTGCGCATATCCTCTGCTTCCTGCCGGGAACGGAAACACTTCTTAGTTTCCACCACCCATACCTGTTCACAGGGGCGGTAGCGTGCCACCAGATATTTGTGGAAAGGGTAGTCCTTGGGATGCGTGAACTTTAGTATAGCCACCTGCACCTTGTATTCGGTTACAGGAGTGGTCTCAAACTTCGGTAAGGCCGGAGGCTTTGCCATAGCCCCCTTGTCATACATCACAGGGATTTCATCGCAATAAGAGGGGCGCTCTTGTGCCTGGCTTAGAATTGGCAACAGGCAAATGTTGATCAGGAGTACAAAATATTTAGCTATATTCATGAGAGTCTGTTTATGGTGTCACAGCTTTTTGTCTGTGTATTGACCAAGGCAAAATAACGATTTTATTGCAATAATAGTGTTAGGCGTTTTATCTTCCTGCCAGAATCAATTTATGACTAATGAATCGTTTACTGCTGCTACTGTTATTTCTTGCTTTCAGCTTCACTTTTCTTCTGGCTCAACCCGATGACCCGCTGCGTACTAAAGCCAATGAGCTCGCCCGGCAGTTTATTATCACCGATGGGCATGTGGACTTGCCATACCGTCTGCGGGTACAGAATTTCCGCCTGGAGCGGGAGTACCTGGGCATCCCGGTAGAAACGGACAAAGGCGACTTTGACTATGTTCGGGCCAAGGCAGGCGGGCTGGATGCTCCTTTCATGTCTATATTCATTCCTGCTTCACGGGAAGATAACGGAGCAAGGGCGCTGGCAGATTCCCTCATTGATATGGTGGTGGGTATTACACAAGCCCACCCGGATAAGTTTGCCCTGGCCAATTCCCCGGCTGAGGTGGAGGCTAATTTTAAAAAAGGCATCATCTCTTTGCCCATGGGCATGGAAAATGGCTCGCCTATTGAGCGGAAGCTTGAAAATGTGCAGTACTGGCATGACCGTGGCATCCGTTACATCACCCTCACGCACAGCAAAGACAACCACATCTGCGATTCCTCCTATGACACCACCGGCACCTGGAACGGCCTCAGCCCTTTCGGGCAACAGGTAGTCCGTGAGATGAACCGTGTAGGGATCATGGTGGATATCTCCCATGTCTCCGATAGCACTTTTTGGCAGGTGATGGAAATGACGGACGTGCCCTGCATCGCTTCACATTCTTCCTGCCGTAAATTTACCCCGGGTTTTGAGCGCAATATGAATGACGATATGATCCGCCGCCTGGCAGAGAACAACGGCGTCATGCAGATCAATTTCGGCTCCACTTTCCTCGATGGCAATATCTCAAAGCAGATGGATGAAAAACGGGCGGAACTTACCCGGCTACTGGAAGAAAAAGGCTTAAGTTACGACGACGAGGAAGCCCAACCGGTGATTGACAAATTCCAGGAAGACAATGAGGTGCTGATGGCGGATGTGAAAACCGTGGCCGATCACATTGACCATGTGGTGAGCCTGGTAGGCGTGAACCACGTTGGGTTTGGGTCGGACTACGATGGAGTGGGAGATACCCTTCCTACTGGTCTGAAGGATGTCTCTCAGTACCCCAACCTCATTTACGAACTACTGCAGCGCGGCTATTCAGAATCTGACATTGAAAAAATCTGTTATAAAAATGTGTGGCGGGTATGGCAGGCGGTAGAGGATGCAGCGGAGTGACCCCTGTTACCAGCGGGCGTATTCAATGTATTTGGCGATAGCATCTGCTTTGGCTTTTCCTTCAAGCCTTTCTACGAGGTATAGCGCCCCGTCAATCCCGGAAGAAACACCGGCTGCGGTGACGATCTTGCCGGAGTCTACATACTTTACGCCAGTTAATACTTCGCTCTGTGGCGCTTCCTGCTTCAAGCGCTCAATTTCCCCGTGGAAGGTAGTCACGCGGTGCCCGTTCAGCAGCCCGGCGGTGGCATAGTAAAATACGCCAGTGCAAACGCTGAAAAGTACCTGGCAGGCTGGGGCGGTCTCCTGTATCCATCGAATAACTTCCTGCTGTTGGACCGCTTCCTCCGAATTGCCCCCGAAAGTAGCGAGTATATCTATCGGCGGGCAGTCAGTGATATCGTATGGTGGCAGTATCTTCACTATCCCCTGACTGGTCACCGGGCTTTTATCCCGGGCAACGATGAAAACCTCCCATCCTGCATTGGTGAACACTTCAACCGGGCCGGCAAAGTCAAGGATTTCCATGCCTGGATGAATAAGGGCTGCTATGCGTATGGCGTTGGGCATGAGGATTGGTTTAAAATATTATAAGGTGTAGCAAGGGCAATAGTTTGGAGTTTCATCGCCGAAGGGCTTCAATGATATCGCCTACATTCCGGCGTTCAAAGGTTTGCATCAGCCTGAGCCCGTTTCTTAGTGCCCACCCCGGCGGACGGGCGACAAGGCCTCCAACCTGGTGAACCCAATAGTCTGCCTGTTCAAGCCGTTGCTCGTAGGCTGAGCCGTTAAGGCGCCAAAGCTCACAGGCCAGTTCCCAGGAAAAGGCCCGGGCGTTGCCCATACTGAAGTTGATGATGGCTTCATCTTTATCGTTGCCCAGCCAGTCTGCCAGAAAAAACAGAGGAGAAACCCGGCTCAGCCGGTCCTGTAGCTCGTTCACGATCTCAGCCAATATTTCATTGACTTTTTCGAAGTCATGTTTCAAGGGTAGGAGCGGCTTGTCTTTCATCAGCTGGCTGGCGGCAATAGCCAAATCGTAGTTGATGTGCGCATTCATACCTAGTAAGATGTGCTGAATAATTGCCACGGAGGAACGGGTGCTTTCAAAAGCCAGGCGCCAACACCGGGCGATAGGCTTACCATGCTGCCAATCCTCATAGGCATCCAGATAAAGATTGGCGAACGCTACATCGAACCGTTCCATGCGAGGCCCATCTTCGAAGGCTCTCCTGGCAATAGCCCGTTGTACCTGATCGGTAGTCCGGCGGTAGATATAGGCAAACAGCCCTACAGGGTCCCCATTGGCAATGGCTGTGGCTATGATACGGTCGAGGGCATCAAGGACCTCTCTTATGGTTGTTGGGCGCATGATCGTGGGGTATTAGGCTTTCAAAATAAGAAAAAATTGATGAACAACCTTAATCTTATTATTTGTCGATGGCCGTTAACTGTAGCCATTCAAGCGCTGAATTCCGCCAAAAATTCTATTTTTGCCCGTCAAGTCCAAAACCAAATCGCCATGCGGAATAAATTTCTTCTTTTCTTTCTGATCCTGTCTTCCTCTGCTTTACAGGCACAGTTTAGTACGCTGGAGCAGCGCCTTTTCGAATTGCCCGATGTGCTCTTCAAAGCCATTGATGCGCCTGATGGGTTCGAAGCCGCCTATGAGCTGCATATCAAGCAGCCCATTGACCATGAAAACCCGGAAAAGGGGTACTTCTATCAGCGCGCCTACCTTTCACACCGTAGCTTCGAAGCGCCAATGGTACTGGCCACTGAGGGCTACATGCGCCCTTCCAACCGTATGTACGAACTCACTGGCTACCTCAATGCCAATCAGGTGGATGTGGAGCACCGCTACTTTGGTACTTCTTCCCCGGATTCTCTGGATTATACTTACCTGAACCTGAAGCAGGTGACAGCCGATTTGCACCATATCCGTACCCTGCTTGGCCAACTGTATACGCAGCCCTGGGTGAGTACGGGCATTAGCAAAGGGGGGCAAACGACCATCTTTTACCGCTACTTCTACCCCGATGATGTAGCGGCTTCTGTGCCCTACGTAGCCCCACTCAACCTGGAGCTGACGGATGACCGGATATACGAATTCCTGGCGAATGTGGGTACTGAAGAATGCCGCAAAGGCATCCGCGATGTGCAAATGCGCGTATTAAAAAATCGGGAGGAATTGCTGCCCCTTCTTCGTTGGCACGCCAAAGGCGCAGGCATGGAATTTACCTATCTCAGCCTGGAAGAGGCTTTCGAATATGCGGTTTTGGAATACCCTTTTTCTTTTTGGCAGTTGGGGCACGACTGTGAGGCGATCCCAGGCAAAACAGCTGGCCTGGAAACCCTGCTGGAGCACTTTGTCAAGGTTGTGGGGCTGGACTTCTATTCCGATGCCTCCATGTTTGGCTATGCCTCACACTACTGGCAGGCGGGCGATGAGATGGGCTACTACGGCTTTCAGACTAAGCCCTTCAAGGGATTGCTGAAGGAAATTACAGAAGAGGAGCCTACCGCCATCTTTATGCCGGGCAAAGCTCCGATGAAGTTTGATCCTGCTTTCGTAAAGTCTGTATACAACTGGACGCAGCGCGAGGCCGATGAAATGATCTACATCTACGGCGCGATTGATACCTGGACCGCCACCGGCGTCCCCGTTTCCGATAAGGTGGACGCGAAGTGGTTTGTCATGGAAGGCAAAGACCACGGCAGTGCCCGCATCCGCAATATGAGCGAAGCGGAGCGTGCAGAGCTCCTGCAAACTCTGGAGCAGTGGATGAATGCAAGTAAACATTAAAAGATATTCAGAGCTATGAGAATTTTGCTGATTTTGCTGGCGCTAAGCCTTAATGCGATTGGGCTGATGGCGCAAGACACGCAGGCTGGCGATACGACGATTTACCGGGCACTGGAGGCCCCTCCCCGTTTTCCGGCCTGCGAACAACTGGATACCACGCTGATAGTCATACAGAAATGCGCAGAGCAGTCTTTGCTCGAGTTTATGTACAGCAACATCCGCTACCCGCAGGAAGCCCGGGAGCAGAACCTGGAGGGTAATGTTGTAGCTACATTCGTGGTGGAAAAAGACGGCAGCCTTTCCAATCTGTCCGTCCTGAAAGACATCGGCGGTGGTGCAGGGCTGGAAGTCCTTCGTGTGGTGGAAGCCATGAATAACGCTGAAATCCGATGGGTGCCTGCAGAAAAAGACGGACAACCCGTACGGTTTCAGTATACCCTGCCGATAAAGTTCAAACTGGAGGAAGCACCTCCTTACACCATGGTTGGCCGGGATTCGGTATATACCATCTATGACACGCCCCTTGAATTTACGGGCGGGCAGGATGCTCTTATGGCTTACCTGCAGGATAACCTGGATTACCCGGAGGTACCTGCTGATACCTGTATCGTGGGTCGTATCGAGCTTCAATTACTTGTGCGCCCTTCCGGCGAAGTACGCATTCTTGACCTGGTGGATTACAACGACCTGGGCTTCGATTTTTGGTACGAAGCAATAGATGCGGCTACTTCCACTTACGGTAAATGGGATATTGCCACCTATGAGGGGCGGGGAGTTTCAGCTGCATTCGATCTGAGCTTGCCCTTTATCCCCGAAAACACAGCTTGTGCTACTCTGGTGGAAGAGTACGAAGCTGCGAATACCCTGGCTCAGGAAGGTGCCAAGTTGTTTGCTGATGAGGAACAGGAACCGGGTCTCGCTAAACTGACGCAGGCCATTGATATGTTTCCGAACAATGCGGAATTCCTGCTCATGCGGGGGCAGGCTTATCTGGACATGCAGCGCTACAGTGAGGCTTGTTCTGACTTGCGCCTGGCGCGGTCCATCTCCCTCGTAACCTGGTATGATGCGGTGCTGCCGATCATTTGCCGGCAGTAAAAAATGAGGAGCATGAGAAAGTGGGGGCTGGCTATATTGATTGCAGTACTGGCCCTGCCGGTGATTTTCAACTACCATTCGGAGCAGCCGGTGGAAGCCCTGCGTGCGGCTTATACCTATCCGGAGTCTGCATTCACGGAAGTCATGGGCATGCCGGTGCACTATCGCTCCGCTGGGGAGGGCCCGGTTTTGCTGCTCCTGCATGGTACCGGCGCAACCCTCCACACCTGGGAAGGCTGGACAGCTGAATTGCGGGATTCCTTCCGGGTCATTAGTGTGACTTTACCTGCCTTCGGGCTTACCGGCCCACGTCCGGATGAGGATTATTCTATCCCTGCCTATGTGGATTTTGTGCAGGCTTTCGCCAAAAAGGCAGGCTTGGAGCGGTTTTATCTGGCTGGCAACTCACTTGGCGGGCTGATTGCCTGGGAATATGCCCTGGCCCACCCGGAGCGCGTCCAAAAGCTGGTGTTGCTTAATGCCTCTGGCTGGCCCCGCGATAAGGAAATGCCGCTGGCGATGCGCCTGGCCAGAAAGCCGGTATTCAGGCAGTTGTTGCAGCGAATTACCCCCAAAGCGCTCTTCCGGAAGTCCCTCCGCGAAGTGTACGCCAATCCTGACCATATTTCGGATACTCTGGTGGACCGGTACTTTGATCTCTTCCTGCGGGAGGGCAACCGCCGGGCCTACGTGCAGCGCTTAAATCAGTCTTATCAGCCCGATCCCGATCAGCTTTCCGAACTTAACATTCCCACCTTCATACTCTGGGGCGAGCAGGATGCCTGGATTCCTGTTGCGGATGCGTACCGGTTTGATGAGGTACTGCCCAACAGCCAACTCCTGGTTTATCCGGATGCCGGGCATGTGCCTATGGAGGAATGGCCGGCACGCACGGCGGAGGATGTCCGAAGCTTCCTGCGATAGTGGGTTGCTTAGGGCTTCACGAGTGGTGTGCCTGCATAATCAGTTGGCAGCAGGAGTTCATAATCGAACCCATCCAAAAGGGCTTGCAGGCGCTCCGATTCAGGTGGAGCAACCTGGCCATTAGCGACCGCTTCCCGGATTGGGCGGAGGTCAATGAGTGCAAAAGCATCCTTCCGGGCTTGCAGGATTAAGGGCAGGTTTTGGCAATAGTAGCGGTTGCGTTTTTCGAGCCAATCGATTACCACTCCCTCTTCAGTGCGGTAGTAGCGGTTCCAGACCGCGATGTTGATGCTTTCCAGGCCCGCTTCGCTGGCAAGTGTGTGGGTGAGTTCCCCCAGGTCGAGCTCTCCGCCTGATTCGACTTTACTGGCGTGCAGCCGGCCGATTTTGACAAAAACTTTGGGCGTCCCGCGCCTGTCGTACTGTTGTTGAAAATTGTTCCTGATGTACTGCACCCGGTCGCCGTGTGAGGCACCGCCCCGGTAGCGGTCGTAAATATCCCAGCTGATTTTCAGGTCGTGCAACAGGGCCTGGGCTTCCGGGGAATGGGCTTCCAGAGCATTGAAATAGGCTTTTACCGCTGGCTCTTGTAAAATGCGCTCAAATACGGGGAAGCCCTCATCGTCCTGATCTTCCTGTATCATCCACTTCCGGATAGTGGCAACGGCGGCTTGATGTAGTGCTGTGGGCACGTCCTCGGGTTTTAATTGGCGTTGCAGCCAATCCAGCAGAAAAAATACCGATGAAAAGTACTCCTGATCCAGCCCCCAAATGGAAAAGCCTTCCCGGCGGAGCGCCTGAAGAAAGGCGGCATCTTCCTGCAGTTCGAAAAAAGGCATGGGTACGTCAGCGATAGCTTCAAACTGGTACTGCTCATAGAATGCGGCGAGGTTGGCCGGTATATTTTCGGGCACTGTGGTCAGTTGTTCCAGGTACTGTGCAGAATGAGGCCCGATTTCGCACGCAAAGTGCCGGAAACCGTTTGTGCGGAGCATGGGGGCCAGTTGTTCCACAAAGCGGGACAGGGTAGGGGAGCCGTGGGTTTCTCCCAATACCAGGATTTGGGCAGTTTGTACGGCCTGTTCGAGCGTTTGGGCCCCTTCACCGGTAAACCCCTCCGGCGTAAGTTGGAAATAGTGCGTATGGGAAGCGACAAAGGCACTGTCGAGTGCGGGTAATGCTGAGCTTGGGATGTTGGTTTTGGGAGTCTGACAGGCCCAAACCACGAATAAGGAAAAGTATAGCAGGTATTTCATAGCTGGAGTAGTTTGTGCCCGGCAGCTGTTGTGGCCACCGGGCAGTTGTCAGTCGGGTGATTTATCGAACGGTAAAGTCGTTCAGGCTGTCGAATTCTACTAATTCATAGCGGGGGGAGCACTCGTAAAGCCAGCGCAGGATGCCCATGTGCCCGGCCCCAAAGAGGATAAGTACCCGGTCATCGTCCTGAATATCCAATTGCTGGATTTTATGAAAAATACGCAGATTGCGGTTCATCCAGAACATAGACAGCGCATCCGGTCCTTCAAAGGCCTCCGAGTCAAACTGCCCTCCGGAAATGTACGCCCCGAAGTAACGGTCGATGACCTTATCCTGATTGAGGTACAGGAAGTTTTCCAGCAGGGTATTGTGCGGCATTTGTTTGTCGCTGTAAACGTACCATTCCTTGTAGCGCTTCATCCACTCATCTTTGCCCCCAAAGTAATGGCGGTCGCCAACCTTTTTAATGTATTGATCGGCTTCCGAGTCTCCAATTTTGTCATGCAGATCGCCCAGTAACCCCCATGCATCGCAGCCGTAGATCGTATCCAGCCCCAGCTGATCCATCAGGCGAATGCCGACCTGATCGCGTTCATTGGCATATAGTTCCTCTTCGCCTTTTTTCCAGCGGCGGTAGCGGTTCATGAGGTAGCCCGTATTGGCACCCGATTCCACGATGATTTTGGTGGGCTGAAACTGGGCTACATAATCCAGGAGTTCCTGCAGTTCTTCCTGCCGCTTAGGTGTGAAAATATTGATCTTGTCTTCCTCCCTGGTCTTGTGCTCGTCCAAACCAGGGTAAGCAAAATGCAGGTGCCCATGAGCAATACCTGAGGCACCTGCCGGTCGCCAATGAGAAACTCGTCCGGCCCCTTGTAGGGCATCTCCTGGGCGTTGGACAAGTGAAGGAAACATAGAGCGATGAAAATAGGGATAATGGATTTCATTGGTGATAATTTTTTGTTTTCGGTTGAGTAGAGAAATGGTCAAAAAAGCATTTATGGATCAGTCCTGTTGAAGCAGCAAGACTTCGGAGAAGTCACATCTTAGTATCCCTTTAAACACCATAGCTGACCGACTTCGTAGAAGTCGAACGTTGCCCACTGTTAAAGGAAATAATCCAAGTACTTTCATCTGTAATCCAGCTTGTGATTGTTATAGATGACTAAGCACAAACACAAAAGTGCAGCCCCCATCCACGGCTTCCAACCGTAATCGGTAACCCTGAGGATTTCCCCGGTCAATCCCAAAATTCAAAACAGTGGGCATTCACCGGGCAATCCTACCCATTCACCGATAGAATCTCCCTGCCAGCCTATCCTTCGGGGGGATACTGCCCATGAATTGCTTAGTTTTAGCTTAAAATTGATCTGGGATGAAACCTAAATACGGCGTTTTACTCATCTGGAGTGTGGCCTTTTTCCTGATGTACGTGGAGCTTAGGGATATTGCCGACGATGGCATTCAAAGCTTTGTGGATACCTGGACCAGCCAAAAGGGCGTCTTACTTTCTTTGTCCTCCCTGATTGCGGATATTCTGTATGCCTTTGGTTGCTATTCTGTGCTTTTCTGGCTCAGGGGCAAGCCGAACCTGCTGCTTGGCGTACTGCTCGTTGGGGTTTATCCGCTAGCCACAGCTATCCGGTTTCTGATCGAGGAGGTGCTTTACCTGCGCTGGTTTGGCTTCGACAATTACTACGATCAAATGAGCACCGGTGCTTACCTGCTGGACAATTTGTACTACGCCATCCCATTTTCAGCCGTAGGTATTGTGTTTTACTTCTCACAGTATTCCCGATTCCGGGAGCGGCAAAGCCAGGAGTTGCTCATTCAAAATCAGAAGACGGAGCTGGCCTTTTTGCGGTCGCAGATCAATCCCCATTTTCTTTTCAATACCCTGAATAATGTCTATACCCTGGTTTACCAAAAATCAGATAAAGCACTGGAAGCCATGGAAAAGCTGACGGGCCTGCTCCGGTACGCTCTGTATGAGAATGCTGATCAGGTGCCCCTGGAGCAGGAAGTTAGGTACATTGAGGACTTCATTAGCCTACAGCGCCTTCGGTACGGGTACGAGGTGCAACTGCAATTTGAGGTGCCCGACAACCTGGACGGGCTGGTCATCCCTCCATTTGCGCTCCTCCCCTTTGTGGAGAATGCCTTCAAGCACGGCGAGCTGCGGAATCCGGAGCATCCGGTAGTCATCCGGCTGGAGCGTACGGCAGAGGTTTTGGTCTTTCACACCCAAAATGCCCTGCGGGTGCAGCAAAAGGATCAGGTGGGCGGCATCGGCCTGGCCAATATCCGCAAACGCTTATCTTTGATTTATGAAGATCAGCATGAGTGGACCGTCGAAGCAACCCAAAATCAATTCGAAGTCACCCTGAAAATCCCCATTGCCTTATGCTCCGATGTGTAATTGTGGATGATGAGCCCCTGGCCATACAGTTGTTGTCCGACTACGTCCGGAAAACTCCGGATTTGGAATTGGCAGAGGCTTTTTCCAACCCCATTGAGGCTTTGCAGTACCTGCAGGGGCAGACGGATTTGCTGCTTTTTCTGGATGTGCAAATGCCTGAGCTCACCGGCATTCAGGTGATGAAAATCCTGAATCAGCGCCTTCCGGTCATCCTCACCACTGCTTACGAGCAATATGCGCTGCAAGGGTACGAACACAACGTGGTGGATTACCTGATGAAACCGATCTCTTACGACCGTTTTTACCAGGCCGTGCAAAAGGTAGAGGCCGGTGAAAGGAATCCGGCTTCAGAAGCTCAGGAGGCAGAAGCGAGCGCCTCCTACTTATTTGTGAAAACGGAATACCGCCTGCAGCGCGTCGACTACGCTGAGATCGCTTATTTGGAAGGGCAGGGCGACTATGTGGCCATCCACACGCCGTCCGGCCGTATAATGACATTGGAAAACATGAAGCATTTTGAAGAAGTTCTGCCGACAGCTTTATTTGTGCGCACGCACCGGTCCTATATCGTGTCCATTCCCAAAATCGACTACATTGAGCGCAACCGGGTGGTGATTGGAAAGGAGCGCCTGCCGATTAGTGAGGGGTACCGGAAGAGCGTGATGGGTAGATTGAAAGGGTAATAAGATCGGCTATCTTAGCCTTTGCCTAATCCACTCAAAAAGCTTTCGCATCCTGACCAATCAGATAATTCGCCACCCAGCCGTAAGCGAATATGCCCAGTGCAAAAACAATGATCAGCCAACTGCCGAGGGAGGGGACGAGCGCTCCAATAATGCCAACAGCTGCCAGTGCCAGGCTGTAAATGGTCAGGGAACGCCGGGCTTTGGTACCTTCACTGACGGAGAAAGTGCCACCGGCAGGGACTAAAAGCAATCCAAAAACAAGGCCCAGGAATAGCAGTTGCCCGGCATCGCTAATGAAATAGCCCGCCAGGGAGAGGAGCGATAACCCAACCAGGCCACCAGCGATATTGGAGCCCATTTTTTCATCTTCTGTCAGGGCATGTTTGCCGATAGGGTGCAGGCGCAGGAAGAGGTTAGCTATCGGGATTGCAATCCATGAAGACAGCGCAAACAGTACGTACAGGGCGATAATAGGATAGAGCAGGGGCGCCAGCGCAGGGTTGCTACGTGCCACGCCCAGTACTACCCGGTAGATGATGTAAGCTCCGATCACCACTGCCCAGCGGTTTTGCTCATTCATTTTCGCCATCCAAAGGAAATACTTCAGTAGGCCGCGGTAGAAAAAGTTCTCGCCTTTGATTGCTTCCTTGAGGCCAGACCGGGCGTATTCGTTATTGGGGTTCAGTCGGAGGGCTTCCCGGAAGTTTTGCTGGGCTTCCTTGAAACGGCTTTGCTCAATAGCCACCCAGCCACGGTTGGCGTGGGAGTAACTGTCCTCGGGGGCTTTGTGCAGGGCGTAGTCGATAGTCTGAGCGGCTTCGGCTTTGCGGTTGAGTTTCACCAGGGCTTGTGCCCGTATGTTGACCAGGTTGACATTTTCAGCATCCTGTTCCAGCCCCTGTTCGGCAGCGTCGAGGGCTTCCTGCCATTTTTCCTCGTAGAAGGCAACATGAGCGAGCAGCAGGAAAAAGTCTGCATCCGCCGGGTTGAGCTGAAGCCCCTGCCGGATCATTTCGCGTGCCTTTTTCGTGTTCTGATTGTAAAAGTACGCCCTTGCCATGGTGTAGAGCAGGAACGGATCGTTGGGGGCGTACCCCATGGCACGTTCGCTTAGTTCCAGGGCTTCAGCGTAGCGTTTGCCGCTGAGGTAGCATTCCGCCAGCCAGGCCATGGCGTAGGCGTCATTGGGCGCATGGCTTAGGGCCTGCTTGAATTCTTTTTCGGCATCAGCCAGCCGCTTTTGGGCCAGGAGCAGCTTGCCTCGTTCCAGATGAATGTTGATCATTTCTTAATCTTGAGGTAGTCGAGGATTTCGTCATAGATGCCCGCCTCATTGGCAAAGAGGGCGTAGTTCTTGGCGGTACTAAACCATTCCTTAGTGGTGGCCCGGTGCTTTTTGATGGCTTGCTCCAGATCTTTTGTTTGCAGAGGCTGAGGGGTTCCCGTGCGAATGGCTTCTGCCAGTTTGCCTTCTATGGCGCGGTCGATGATGGCCTCCAGGTCGGCCCCGGAAAAGTCACCGGTCTTTTTGACCAATGTACTGTAATTGAGCTCGCTTACCGGCTTGCCTTTGAGCTTCAGCTTTAGTATGGCTTCGCGGGCAGCTGCATCAGGAGGTGGCACGAAAATGATACGGTCGAAGCGCCCCGGACGACGGAAAGCGGAGTCGAGGTGCCAGGGTGCGTTGGTGGCTGCCAATACCAGTACGCCTTCATTATTATACTCCACACCATCTAATTCGGCGAGGAACTGATTGATGACATTCCGTCCGGCACTGTGGCGCATATCCGACCGGCTGGCCCCCAGGGCATCCACTTCGTCAAAGAAGAGAACGCAGGGTTTCAGGCTTCGGGCTTTTTCAAAAATAGCGTGGAGGTTGCGCTCGCTCTGCCCGATGTACATATCCAGAATATCGCTGATCCCTACGGCCAGGAAATTGGAGCCAACCTCACCGGCAGTAGCTCTTGCGAGGTGGGTCTTGCCGCAACCGGGCGGGCCATACAGCAAAATGCCACCACCAATTTTCTTCCCATAGGCCTGGTAGATTTCCGGGTGTTTCAGCGGATGGAGAATTTTCATGCGGACTTCCTCTTTTACCTGTTCCATTCCACCGACGTCTTCAAAGGTGGTCTCGGGCCGCTCTATGTCTATGCTTTTATCCTGGTCTTCGCCTTCGTCTCCTCCGGTTTTGAGCTTGATTTTTTCCGGTTCCGGCTGGTCTTTAATTTGCAGATTGATCTCTGATTCCAGGTAGGCGTCCCGGAGTTTATCGTTGATGGCGATGGCATTTTCGTAGGCTTCCTTAGCGGCTTCGGCTTGCTGGCTTTGCAGCAATAGTTTGGCGTATACTAGCCATGCTTTTGCTGGTGGGGCAGGGGCTTCTACTAACTCTTCGATCAGTACCAGTCCGGAGCCGGTTTTCTGCTGGGCGCGGAAGGCATCGGCGAGGCCGATTTTAAGGTCGGTATCCTCTGCGTTGAGGCGGAGTGCGGCTTTATACTCGGCTTCCGCTTCTTCATGGCGGTCCTGCTTCATCAGTGCATTGGCCAGGAGTTTCCGCAGCGGGAGGTTGTCAGGAGCGCTTTTGAGGGCTTCGCGTAGTTGTTGTATTTCGTCCATGTGGTCCTTTCTTCTTTTGGGAAGGGCAAGGTACGGAATTTGGGGGAGAGTTGGGAGGGGGGAGTATTGCAGTCTTGTAGTGGGCAGTATTGCAGTGGGGCAGTCTTGCAGTGGGGCAGTATTGTAGTGGGGAGTATTGCAGTGGGGCAGTCTTGCAGTGGGCAGTCTTGTAGTGGGGCAGTATTGCAGTGGGGAGTCTTGCAGTGGGGAGTCTTGCAGTGGGGAGTCTTGCAGTGGGGAGTCTTGCAGTGGGGAGTCTTGCAGTGGGGGAGTCTTGCAGTGGGCAGTCTTGCAGTGGGCAGTCTTGTAGTGGGCAGTGGGCAGTCTTGTAGTGGGGCAGTCTTGTAGTGGGCAGTGGGCAGTCTTGTAGTGGGGCAGTCTTGCAGTGGGGCAGTTTGGCATGTAGAGGGAGCGAAGGTAGCCTGATGTGAGGCGGTCTGGTTTTGGGCGGGTGCCGGGTTACAGTCAACAGGTTGCCTTCGCTCCGAGGTGTTGTTAGCTCATTGCTTTGAGGGTTTGCCGGAGGTAGCGCTTGTACTTGATGCGGTACGCCCGGTAGATTTTGCGGTAGCGGGTGTAGGAGTCTTCATGATCCATTACGGGGTGAGGGTGCTCGCCATTGAGAGGGGCAGGCTGTTGCATAAAGCCCTGCTGCTTCATCCATTCATCGTTGTAAATCTTACCGAGGTAGCGGGTGCCGTGGTCGGGGAAGAGGGCGACGACTACATCAGTTGGCTTGAGCTGTTCCTTGAGGCGGAATACGGCCTGCATGGCAGAGCCACTGGAGTAGCCTACGAGCAGGCCTTCCTGGCGGGCCAGCTGACGGGCACGGTGGGCGCTGCTACGGTCGGTAACTTTGATAAAGTCATCGATCAGATCGAATGCTACGTTGCCGGGGATGATGGTTTTACCAAGACCTTCTACTTTGTAGGGATAGATTTCACTTTGATCAAATTCGCCGGTTTCCCAGTACTTTTTGAGTACGGAGCCATAAGCATCCACCGCGATGATTTTGATGTCCGGATTTTTCTCTTTGAGGTAGCGGGCGGTGCCGGACAGGGTGCCACCGGTACCTGCGCAACAGACATAGTGGGTGATTTTGCCCTCAGTCTGCTCCCAGATTTCCGGGCCGGTAGAGCTGTAGTGGGCCTGGGAATTGTTGAGGTTGAAGTTTTGAGCCAGGTAGTAGGCCCCAGGGATGTCCTCAGACAACTGTTTGGCGCGGGAGTAGTAGGAGCGGGGGTCTTCGGGAGCTGCATCTGCAGGGCAGACGACCACTTCGGCGCCCATTGCTTTCAGCAGGGACAGCTTTTCCTGAGAGGCTTTGCTGGAAACCGTGAGGACACAACGGTAGCCCTTCAGGCTGCAGATCATGGCCAGGCTGTAGCCGGTGTTGCCGGAAGTGGCCTCCACGATGGTATCTCCGGGCTTGATAAGCCCTTCGCGCTCTGCCTGTTCGACCATAAACAACGCCGTCCGGTCTTTAGCCGATTGCCCGGGGTTGTAAGCTTCTACTTTTCCGTAAATTTTCGCCGGCAGGTCCTTAGTGATCCGGCTAAGATGGATGAGTGGCGTATTGCCGATAGTTGCCAGTACGTTCTCGTATCGCATATAAGCTTGCTTTTTGCTCACGATAGGCTGTACTTTTGTACAGCATGTTTGATTTTTATAGGCTTAGTTGCCCGGAGTGTATGGTCCGGAAACTAAGTACAGATTTGCAGTCCCGATACGATTGTGAAGCAAAGGTAATAAATTTTTTGCCTCTGGGAAGATCGGTATTTCTATTTCTCCTTTGTCCCGAAAAGTATTTTAAACGCAATGATCAATATAACCTCCCTGCAATGAAAAAAGTCAACAATCAGAATAGGAAGCCGTTTTTGACGTATCTTGCTATTTATTTATTTGGTACGCGCAGCCATTGCTGTATCGGCATAAGGCCACCCAAACACCCAACACTTTATGGCAGACACACGGATATCCTTTAAAGCACGATTGATTCTATACCATCGCGGTCGTATTCTGTTACTTAAGCAGACGAAGCCTAACGGGGGCAATTACACGCTCGTGGGCGGTACGGTGGAATCCAGGGAGTTTGCCCGGCAGGCGCTCATCCGGGAGAGCTTTGAGGAGGCAGGGATCATCCTGCGGGAAGAGGACCTGGAACTGGCTCACCTGTTGCACAAAGTGAATGGAGAAGAGCACCGCATTGTCTTTTACTTTAAAGCTTACCGTTGGGAGGGCGAACTAAAAGCAAAGGAGACGCACAAATTCAAGGAGGCAGAATGGTTTTACCTGGAGGATTTACCCAGGAATCTGACCTCAACGGTACGCCACGTACTTGAGGCCTACCGTCATGGCCAGTTGTATTCCGAATACCTCAAAAAATAGCTCTTAGTTTGCTACCACCGGAGGTTCCAGTAGCTGGAAAAACTGGTCCAGGCGTGGCATAATCACGATCTCAGTACGGCGGTTAAGGCTGCGCCCGGTTTCGGAGTCGTTATCTGCTTTGGGTTGTTTGTCGGCCCGGCCTGCAGCGATCATGCGGGTGGGGTCTACATAATGTTCTTCCTCCAATGCCCTTACCACTGCCGTAGCGCGTTTTACACTCAGGTCCCAGTTATCTTTAATACAATTGTTGGAAATGGGTACGTTATCGGTATGGCCTTCCACCATCAGGTTGAGGTCGCTATGATCGCTGACCACCATAGCTACCTTGCCAAGTACTTCGTTTGCTTCTGCTGTGATCCGGGAACTACCGGACTGGAACAGGAGCTGATCGGAAATGGAGACATGCACCACACCGCCCCGGACTTCCACCTTCACATCATCGTCGTTCAGGTCGGAAAGGGAGCGTTTGAGGTTGAGCACCAGCGCCAGGTTTAGGGAATCCTTTTCCTGCATTTTGGTCGTCAGGTCCTCAATGAACTGGTACTGTTGGTTGATGTTCTCCAGGGACTCCCGAATACTCGTAGCACCTTCCTTACTCACAATGGACAAGTCGGACATGCGGTCAAGCAGGCTGGAGTTCGTAAACTGCAGGTGCTCAACCTGGTCTTCCAGCTGCTGGATTTGCTTGTCTTTTTCACTTACCTGCCGTTCCAGGCTTTCGACTTTGCCCTTGTTGCAAGCGGAAAACGTGAAGAGAGTGATGATTAGTAAAGCGAAGAGGGTTGTTTGTTTCATCCTGTTTTAGCATTAATGGTGGATGGAAAGAACTGAATTGCCCCTCCGTTTAGTATATCCGGCTTTAACTTATCACTCTGTGGCAGAGCTGATTTTCCGGTGAACGCCCACATAGTCATCATCTTCTTCGCCATCTCCGTCCCAATCCATTCGGGCTTTCAGGCTAATCAGCCCGTTCTCAATGCCGGCTTCATAGTGGTAAGTGGCATTGGGCTCCACCATCATGAGCGTATCCCCGAACACATTCCACATGCCCCGGCTCGTACTGAGTATGGTATCGGTAAGGCTGGTGAAGACCTGCTCGTATTTATTATCCAGTTTATAGTAGGTCTTTACCGGCTTAACACCTAAACGGCTTATCCACTCTTCTTCCCGGACTTCAAAAACGTAGGAGGTATCGGTGCCGTTAGCCGTATTAATATCTACACGCAAAGACACCGATTCCCAGGTGCCGGGCAGGGTCTTTTGCAGGTCTGCCTTTGCGGTATCTATGGTGGAGGCCGGATCTGACGAACAACCAATGGTCAGCGCCAGAAAAATGAAAAAAGGTAGCTTATTCATACTGCTTCAGTTAGTTTGTAGCGCAAAAGTAAATCTTACTGATGAAAAGGATGAGGGGCCAGGGGCAATTTAGCTAAAGGGTGAAAATCCCCTTTTAGCCCGAGTGGTTGCTGATGCCGGATGTCGTGTACAATTTCAATGGCTGGGCGGGCAGCACTCAGGGGGAATCCTTTCCCATCAAGGATGGCCTGATAGCTTTGGGTGTGCAGGTCGGTAAAGCCTCCGCTGAATTCAAATTCTTCTCCTTCAATAGTGAGCGCCCGGAAAGTGCGCCCTCCGGCAGTTTTTACGATATCCGGCAGAGTGTCCGTGTTGATACTGAGAAACCAGCGCACCCGCGCCCGCTCGAATTCCAAAAAGCCCGCCGCCCGGTCATGCGTATGCAGGTGGACGGTATTCTGCCGGACCGGCCCGAAAATCCACTGCAGCATGTCGTAAAAATGTACGCCAATATTGGTGGCGATACCGCCCGACTGCGGCTCCCTGCCTTTCCAGCTGGCGTAGTACCAGTTGCCCCGGGAGGTGATGTATGTCAGGTCTACATCAAACTTGGAGTCACCGGGGGCTTGCTGTATGCGCTCCCGGAGCTGCTGTACGCTGGGGTGCAGGCGAAGCTGCAGGATATTGAATACAGACCGGCCGGTTTCAGCTGCTATTTCCTCCAGGGCATCCAGGTTCCAGGGATTGAGTACCATAGGCTTTTCACAAATGACATCTGCTCCATGCCGCAGCCCAAACCGGATGTGGGCATCATGAAGATAGTTGGGAGAGCAAACACTGAGATAGTGAAGTGGTGTGCCGGAGCGCTTCAGCTTTTCGAGGTGCCGGTCGAAGCGTTCGTACTCCACAAAAAAGGCGGCATCCGGAAAAAAGGAGTCGATGACCCCCACGGAATCATGTTTGTCAAGTGCTGCAATGAGGTCGTTGCCGGTATTCTGTATAGCTTGCATGTGCCGGGGAGCAACGTAACCGGCCGCTCCGATCAGCGCAAAGTTGTATTTCATGGTTGTGCAGTTGGATTAGGAAAGGGGATGGATTCGGTCTCCGTTTTTCAGGTAGACGGTCCCTGTTGCCGGGCAGATGGCGCGTAGGTCTTCCCCAAAGGAAAGTTTTTCGCCGTGGGCGCTCATCCATCCAGTCTGCCTGGCAGGTACCCCGGCAACTAGCGCATAGGCAGGAACATCGCGGGTCACCACCGCACCAGCAGCTATGAAAGCATAAGTGCCGATGGAATGGCCACACAGTAAGGTGGCATTAGCGCCAATGGTGGCCCCTTTTTGGATCAGCGTCGGCCGGTACTCCGTCTTGCGCTCCACACCAGCCCGCGGATTGATCACATTTGTGAAAACCATGGATGGCCCCAGGAATACCTCATCTTCGCAAATGACACCCTCGTACAGAGAGACGTTGTTCTGGATCTTCACCCGGTTGCCAATTTGCACACCGGAAGCCACGAAAACATTCTGCCCAAGGCTGCACCCCTCACCAATGACAGCGCCGGGCATCAGGTGGCAGAAGTGCCATATTTTTGTGCCTTTGCCGATTTGTGCCCCTTCATCCACCCAGGCAGAGGGGTGCACATAGTAATCCTTGCTTTCCATACGTTGCGTAAATGATCTACGCCAAAAGTACGGTACGCCAACGGTAATTAAAACTTCGGGCAGGTAACATTCGTACGCCAGCGGGCCGGCTGTGTGTAAATAAAGCTGACCTCGAATGCACCACGGGAGTTATTAGCCGTAGCCAGTACAGAAGTGGTGATGTCGTAGCTCAGCCCAATATTCCAGCGTTCCATTTCAAGTACGGTGGTGGCTACGATGGCATCCATGCCTACGCCAGAGTCCAGCTGATTGGAAAAATGGGTCCATCCACCGGCCCGGATGGCTACTTCCCGCCAGTCGCGGTTGGTATAGCGGAAGTTGGCACCTGCCATAACACTCAGGTGCGGGCCCTGACTCATCACTGCCGCTGCCGGCAACAGGCTAAGCCCTTTGGCTAAAGGGAACTCTCCGCCCATATGGCCTACAAAGCGCATGTCCAGAGGCGTGGCATCGGCACCCAGAAAGGAGATGTTGGGCTCATTGAGATGCATAAGGGAGCCGCCAATGTAAAAACTTTGGTTGTCTTCAAAGGTGATAAACCATAGCAGGCCGGCGTTGAAGTCAAGGTACATATTTGTACTCATTTCATCGCCGAAGGCTTCGCCGTTGTCGGCTCCAAAATCAATAGAGCCATTATTGGCATCAAATTGCTGGGAAAACCACAACCGCTGCCAGTTCAGGCCGTGCTGCCCGAAGCCTACCTGTGCACCGGCCACCAGGTACTGCGTATAGGGACGGTAGCCAGAGCCACCGAGCTGCTTCAGGAACGAACCCCCAATATTTGCTTTAGTCCGGTTGAAATTGGCCAGGCCTACCTCGTCGCGCATGGCACTGATGCCGAGCCCAAAGTAGTCATCATTCTGCACCCGGAAGCGCATGTCGAAGCTGGCGGCCAGGGTACGGTAGGGGTTATTGTCCAAAATGGCCGGATAAAGGTCCCGGTAGTTGGCCACAAAGCGCATACGCCCTTCAAAAACCCCGATCATCGCCGGGTTCATTTCCAGAGGAGCTGCGTAGAACTGAGACAGTCTGGGGTCCTGTGCCTGCAGGGCAGACAGGGTGCCCAGTAACAATAGTATGGTGTAGATATAACGCATAGTCTGCTTTTTTCGGTTTGAGTGTGTCAAAATCGGGTGCTGTTATCGGATTAAAGTGGTCTGCCCTTCGAGGGCTTCCTCCCGCCCGTCCGGATAGGTGACGATGACCTGCCAGATGTAAACACCGGGCATAAGCGCTTTGCCACGGTAGTTGCCATCCCAGCCGTTGGCTTCGGAGTTGACTTCAAATTCACTGCGCTCGAACACGAGTTCGCCCCAGCGGTCGTACACCCGGAACGTTTCCACGAAAGTGCCTTCCTGCCCGTGGACGATCAGGCGGTCGTTCGTGTTGTCCCCGTTTGGCGTAAAGCCGGTGGGCACTTCCACGATCCTCGGTTTTTCTACGTAAATACGCAGCTGATCGCTATCCGTACAGCCCAGAGAGTCTACGCCAACCAATTCATACAAAATAGAAAATTCCGGTGAGGCGACCGGATTGAAACAGTCGGTACAGCTCAGGGTGCCTTCGTAGGGTGGGATCCAGGTGAAACTAACATTACCCGTGGCATTTTCACTTGTGCCATAAATCCGTATGCTGTCTCCAAGGGTGATGGTGTAGCTCTGAGGCCCGGCGTCAATTTTGAGTTCCGGTGGATTGCTGATAGATGTATTTTCACTGCTGATACAGCCGTTGTTATCCCTTACATAAACGATGTAGTCATCTGCTTCCAGCCCAATCAGCAAGCTGGAACCTGAGAAGAAGTCATTGTCTAGGCTGTATCGGTAGGGGGGAGTTCCTCCTGTGGCATTAACCTGAATGCTGCCGTTTGCCTCATCAAAGCAAATCGGATTTTGAGCGGAGAGGTCCACCATGAGTGGTTCCGGAGAATCCACGCTATCGGTTAAAATGATCTCACAGGCGTTAGCGTCCGTAAGGGTTAGGGTATAGGAACCTGCTCCCAGGCCGGTTGCGGAACTGCCGTTTTGCCCGTTTGACCAGTTGAAGGCATAACCCGGTGTGCCTCCAGCCGGTAGTGCTGTAAGCGTGCCATTGAGGTTGCCAAAACAATCGATATCCTCACTTTCCAGCGTCGCTTCAAGTGGCGTAGGCTCTGTAATTCTGAATTCTGCAATGCCAGCGCACCCATTTTGATCATTGACCGTGAGGGTGTAGGTACCTGCTGCCAGGCCTGCAACGGTTTCTGTGGTTTGACCGTTGCTCCAGTCATAGGTGAATGGGGGCGCATCTCCGGTGACTTCCACAGCGGTAGCTGTACCATCTGCTCCGCCATTACAACTTACACTATCGGTAGCGACTTCCACTGTAATGGCTGGAGGTTCAGGCAGGAATCGGTCTCTAATCCGTTCGCAGCCTTGTCCATCTGTTACGGTCACGGAATAAGTCTGCCCACCAGCCAGTCCGTCGGTAATAGGGCCTGTATCTCCTGTACTCCATGTAATGGAATAGTCTTCAAAGGTTTGGCCGTTGCCACCAGTGATCAGGTTAATCCCAAGCCGTCCGTCGACCACCCCATTACAGGAAGGCGGATTGGTGATGATCAGGAACGATATTTCTTCGAGGTCGGCTGGAAGGATCGTATCCACTGCGGTACACCCGCTGTCATCTGTCACGGTTACAGTATAAGGTATGGTGTCCAGGCCGGTAGCCGTTGCCGTACTCTGGCCGTTACTCCAGCTGTACGTAAAGCCGCCTGTGCCGCCAAAGCCAGTCGCCGTTGCCTGATTATCCTGTGCTCCGAAACAGCCCTGCTCGGTCTGCATGACTTCAAGGGTTACTGCTTCCTGCGGTTCATCGAGGGTTATCGAAGACTCCAGCATACATCCGTTGTCATCTGTAATTGTAACCTGTACGGCTCCTGCCTCTAAACCGTCAGCGGCAGGCCCTTCCTGCTGATTGCTCCAGCTGAAAGTGTAAGGAGCGGTTCCGCCTTCCGGCAGTGCAGTAGCGGAGCCATCTGAGCCACCGTTGCAGCTGGCATCCTGTATTTGAAAGGTCACGCTGAGCGGCTCCGGTTCAGTGAGGGTCACAGATTGTTCGGTCATACAGTTGTTGTCATCCGTTACACTGACCGTATAGGTTTGTGCGCTAAGCATATTTGCGGTTGCACTGCTTTGAGCAAGATTATCGCTCCAGTTGTAGCTGTAAGTTCCGGTCCCGCCGCTGACAAAGACGGTAGCGGAGCCATTGTCGCCTCCGTTGCAAAGGGGTGGCGTAAAGGTTAATGAGTCGATAAGTAAAGCCGGGGGCGAAGTAACCTCTGTACAGGCGATCTGTTGGCATCCATTGCCATCGGTGATGGTCAGGCAGTAGTTGCCTGCCTGTAAGCCATTGATTTCCGGAGTGGTGGCATTATTACTCCAGGAATAGTCATAGGGCTGCACCCCTCCGGTGACCACACTCTGCAAGGCGCCATCCTCCAAATCAGCACAACTGGCAGCCTGCGGGGCGAGTTGGATGATGATAGAATCCGGTTGGCTGATTGTGACGGTATCGCTAGCAGTGCACCCGAGCGCGTCAGAGACCTGCAGGATATAAGTACCTGCGGTTAGCCCATCCGGCGTTGGCGTATCCCCTATGCCGGGGTCTTCCCAATTGTAGCTGTAGCCACCATTGCCGCCGTTGGCTGTCGCTGAGATCGCACCGGTAGAGCCGTTATGGCAATCAATCGTTGCTGTGATTTGAAGGCTGACTGTGAGCGTATCCGGTTCATTGAGCCCAAATTGCAGGGTGTCTGCGCAGCCATTGGCGTCATTGAGAATGACCTGATAATTGCCTGCACTCAGCCCGGTGAAGGTAGGATCAGACTGTGGCGTACCTCCATCAAGGCTGAACATAAGTGGTGCGGTGCCCCCCTGCGTTGTAATGGTTGCACTACCATCAGCAGCGCCGAAGCAGGTGGGGTCGGTTAGTGCATCCGCTGTTCCGGTAAGGGTGCAAAGCGCAATGGAACAAACCGTTTCGCCTACGGCAACTTCGCAGTCCAGCTGAGCCCCCCCTGTGAAGACGCGTACCTCAAAGGTGACGTTGTCGCTATTGTTCAGTCCGGTAAGCTCATAGGATGTACCCATAACAGGCCCTTCCCAGTTGCCGGTCACGCCGTTGATCGTTGCCCGGATTTCGTATTGTGTGAAGTCACCTACCGCTGTCCAGTCAAACTGCAGCACGCCAGGACCGGTAACCACGCAGCTCACCTGCGGGGCAGGGATGTCCGAAACCACACCGACCAATACCGTATCCATACCCACACAACCGTAGCTGTCATTGGTTTCCACAATATAGCTTGTGGTCATGGTTGGAGTAGCAACGGGGTCCGGACAATCTGTGCAGGATAAGTTATTTCCTACCCAACTGTAGGTAACATCATTATTGTTATTGAAGGAAATGGACCAGGAAATGAATTCGCCAACATCATTGGGCGCAAAGGCATCAGAAGCTCTTAGGATCCAGTTGCCGTTGATATCACTGCCGGTCAGGTCTGCCCAGTTCCCTTCGGGCTGAAAATCACCGGTAAAGGGCCCTGTCCCGGTATTGATTGGAGTGGTTGCCGCAGGCGTGAAGCAGGTGTTCGTATAGTTGTCAGAGCCACCACCGTTGCCGGTACTCAGCTCAAGGGTCTGCCCGGTTGGCGATTCCAGGAACAGATTAATGTCTCCGTTCCAGTTGGTTTCAATATTAACGCATACCGACTCAATCTGCGTGGTGGGGTCCGTTAATACCAGCGGGTTGATGCTGTTGACACTGATGACGGATTCGTAAGGGTTATTGTTAGGGTAATTGGCTGCACCGAAAGGAATTTGCGGAATTTGCTCAAATGTAATTGGTACCATGCCTGCAAGGGGCGAAGTGGCATCGAGCGCCACACTTTCGCCCTCACATATAACCGTATCGGTCAGCGGGCTGTCTGAAGTACCACAGCTGTAGCAGTCCGGATGCGTAATAGGCAGCGCCTGTATATTGACGGTAGTGTCGAAAGTGCAGCCAAAGTCATTTTCCACGGTGAAGGTATAGCTGGAGGTGCCCGCATTTTCCGGGATCGCGGAAATAGAGTCCTGGCTGTAGAAAATCATATTATCCGTTTCGATCCAGCCCCAGTTAGTGATGACCGGCTGAAAAGTTTCCAGGTTGGCAAACAGGCTGGGGTCAAAATTCAGGCCCCACTGGAAGAGCCAGCCATTGTCCTGTGAGAGGTTGTCCTGCACCCGGATGGTCCATTCGCCATTGAGGGGGCAGCCTTCCAGGTTGGAAAAATCTTGTTGGGGCAAATAACTTCCTTCCGGGAAGTAGGAATCCATATAAGAAAAGGTCTGGCCTGTATTCTGACTCGGCACGGTCGTGTAGGTGTATTGGTAGTCACCGGCTTCAGCATTGAGTGTGCCATAATCCGTGCCTGTCATGCTAAAGCAGTATTCGTAGGGTACGCCGGGGGTCAGGTCGCTGGATTGACTGTCTACTCCCCCTGTGGCAAAGGGCTCACCAAAGTTGGTGGAACCAACGGAAGACGCGCCATAATCTAAGATGAAAACAGATTGCCCGTTGGGGCAGATGAGCTCGATGTCCAGGTCACCACCGTAGGAGTGTTCCATAATCAGGCATACGCTGGAAAGCAGGTCGGAGTTGGTCAGGGTCGCTCCCGGAGGGAACTGGTTCAGGCCTACCGAGGAGAAGTAGCTCGTGCCGTTGCCATCAGGGAGCAGCAGGGTGTCAGAACGGCTGCCCCCTTGCTGAAAGCTGCCTTCCACCGTAGAAGCTGCAACATCCACGCCATTGAACGTACTATCCACGGTTCCAACCAGACTAATGGTATCTCCTACGCAGCCTGGCAGCAAAGCGTCGCCAAAGTTGTACTCAGGGTAAGTTGAAACCCGCACCCTTTGCGAGATAAAGTTAGTGCTGGTACAGCCCTCCGTATCTGTGATGGTAAGCTGCACGGTATATCCTCCAGGTTCAGAGTACTCATGGGAGACGTTGGGCCCAACGGCTTCGGAGCCGTCGCCGAAATTCCACAAAAAAGTGGAGGTCAGATCGGACTGAGGGTAGTCCAGGTTATTTTGCGGATAGAGGCCTGCCCCTTCAAAGGATACCCGGTCTCCGGGGCAGATGTCAATATAACCAGTATCGGCAGGTACAATCGCAGGGTTGGAAAAAGCGATAGTAGACAAGATCGTCTGGCAATCCTGAATACATTCAATATTGGCACTCCAGCCTGCATCTTCGGCGGTTGCATCAGAGGTGAAGGTCACGGTTACACAGCCAGAAGGGTTAGCCGCTGTTGCCTGAATAATAATACCATTACCATAGGTCAGCTCGTCGGAGCAGGCCAGTAGCGGGGCACTGGTATTCTCCCCGTCATAAAAGCACAACAGGTCACCGGGCTGAATATTCATGCCCGGAAAGGTCAGCTGAATATTCTCGCCAGCGCCCGTGGGGCAGAAGGTCGTCTCCAGGTTTTCATTGGGCCCGTATCCGTTCATATTGCCGCCCGTATCCAGGAACAACCCGTCGCAGGTATTGATCAGGGGCGATTCTCCCATGAGGAAGTTCTGGGCCTGGCCGGAAACGGCAGAAATGAAGAGGGCAAAAAATACGAGTAGGCGTTTATGCATGCTCATGAAGTGAGAATTTCTATTTGGTTTGAATGTAGAATTCCGGATGCTCCGAAGTCAATTTTGCGGATTGAGCCGTAATTATCTGACCGTTAGCGTCCCACCTCCGGAAAATATCTGAGGGTGGACATGCTGCCGAATAATCCAGACTGGCCGTACCAGTGTCATGGTTTCCGTAAATTGGTGGGATAAGATAGATAGATTTAGCGGCTTGACGAAAGGGTGTTGCTGTTTTAAAGCATGAGTTGCCGCCTGCCCTCTTGTTATAAGGGCTGAACAAAAATAACAATTTAAAATGGTCTTCAAAGCAGTCTGCTTTTTTTTCAACAGGGACTACTGCTGTTGGGGGGCGGTTCATCATCGTTTGGTGGTTTGCTAATCAGTATGTAGAACCCTTTGCCCCCAACCAAGTGATCTGAAGGCAGGACTGCTGCAAAAATATTCTATTCCACGTGCAAATCCCCATCCAAAAGCTGTTAATTCTACTTTATTGGCGACAAATATTGGGAAAAGTAGCGGGCAAACGGAGCACAGGCTAAAAGGACCATCGGTTATTCCGGGTCCATTCCCTGAGCAGGGCGGTCCGTTTGGCCGCAAGGGGGATGCTTCGTTCGTTGACTTTTATACGGAGAATGTCATGCGGCAGGTACTGTTCCGTGCTGCTGTTCCACCGGTATTGGATCCAGATACTGGCCCGGTCCTCCATGCCATCGCCATCGTAATCCCGGCTGCCACTGTCCACATGAAGGTAAACGAGGTCTGCCGGCTGATTACCAGGCTGAGGCACACTGCGCTCAAAGTAACCGAACAAGCCCAGAATTTGCTGGTAGGAAGGGCCACGCCGTGCATAAATCTGACCGCTGCATCCACCGGAACCACAATGGGAAGCCGAGTTGATTTCGATAAAAAGGAGGTCCGGATTTTGGCTGCTGCCAATGAGCGGAATGTATTCAATGTTGCAGTTTGCGCAGGGGGCGCTCTCATACACTTCCCCGCTTCTGGAGGTGAGTGGGTCACAAAGCCCAAGCTTGCCTGCGATCTCCAAGCCTGCCTTTTCGGGCTGCGCCCATCCCCACAGGGGCAATAGCAGCCCCACCCATATTTTCAGTACCGTTCTAAAAGGCATATCCGCTGTAGTATAGCCTGTGTGTAAGCGCAACAGGCCGGGTGTAGAAATAAAGACTACAAAAACTCAGGGTCGTCTTAGTGATTGTCAGCGAAGGGTATAGGAGTATTTTCTTTGCAAGGCAAGCTACAAAAAAATCGCATTTTTCAAAGAGGGCTAAGGTGTTTTTCCCCATTTTCTAAGCTGATTTAACACCGCACGCAGGTCCTTGGGCATTGGCGCCTCAATGAGCAATGGCTGTTGACTGCCCGGATGCACAAAGGAGAGCCGGCTCGAATGCAGGGCAATCCGGCTCAGCAGGGGGCGTTCTTCACTGGTTTTGCCGAGTTGGAAGCCCCGGGTTTTGATTTCAGAAAGATAAAGGGCTTCGCGCCGCCCGTAAAAGGCATCCACCGCCAGAGGGTGCCCAATGGCAGCGGCATGTACCCTGATTTGGTGGGTACGCCCGGTTTCGATCCGGAATTCTGCCAATGCGAATTGCCGGAAGGCTTCCAGTACCTTGTAGTGAGTGACGGATGGCTTACCTTTCCTGACGACCATCATTTGACCGGGTTTGGCCGGGTTGGGACCGATGGGGCGGTCGATAGTGCCTTCTGCTTCCGCTGGGCAGCCGTCAAGGATAGCGGAGTAGGCTTTTTCTACCGTGCGTTCCTGAAACTGCTGTGATAAGCTGCGGTGGCTTTCTTCATTGAGGGCAAAGACCAACAGCCCGGAAGTCTCCCGGTCCAGCCGGTGTACAGTCCAGACCTTGCCAAATAGCTGGTCTAGCTGGGTTTTCAGATTAGGCTTTTCAGCTGGCTTAAAGCGGTCGGGGAGGGTTAGCAGGCCCGCGGGCTTGTTCACGACCACGAGGTCATTGTCCTGATGCAGGATTTCGGGTTGGTATTTTGGCATGGACAGGTTGGGTTAAAGGTCTTTAAAATACTGAATGTTGCGGGCGTAGAAGGCCCATACAATGCTTTTGGGGTAGCGGCCGCAGAGATTGGGCTTGCTGGCAATGCTCACTTTAGCAACCCGGTCCTGGTTTTCCCGCCGCTTGCGCCAGGTGGCCTGCCACTGACCGAAAAAGGACCAGTGGGCCTGCACTATGGATGCGATGTGCTGAAATTTACCCTGGGATAAAAACAGCAATCCGGCCACACCATCGAGGAGGAGGCGGGCCGGCAAGATCCAGGCCAGCCGGCTGCCTGTCTCATTTTTAACCAGGGTGAACAGGCTGTTGCGGAAGTTCAGAAATGCCTTGCGGGGGGTATTATAGGAAAGTGTGCCGCCGCCAACGTGGTAAACCACGGAGCGGGGCCGGGCCATGATTTTGTAGCCCGCGCGCTTGATGCGCCAGCACAGGTCGATTTCCTCAGAATGAGCAAAATAATCACCGTCAAAGCCTCCGAGCTGCCGGTACAGGCTCGATCTTACCAGAAATGCAGCCCCCGTTGCCCAAAAGACTTCCTGCAGCTCATCGTATTGCCCTTTGTCGGTCTCTGTAACGGAGAAGATACGCCCCCGGCAAAAAGGGTAGCCCAGATTGTCCAGCCAGCCGCCGGCCGCCCCGGCGTATTCGAATTTTTCGCGCTCATGGTAGGCCAGAATTTTGGGTTGTACGGCACCCACCGCAGGATCGCGTTCCAGGAGCTCCACAAGGGGAGACAGCCACCCAGGGGTAACTTCCACATCAGAATTCAGCAACAGAAAATAGGGGGCATCAACCTGGGCCAGTGCCTGATTGTAACCTTCCGCAAAGCCGTAGTTTGTCTTGAGGTCGATGTGCCTGAGCTCCGGGTAGGCTTCCGCCAAAAAGGACAGAGAGTCATCTGTTGAACCATTGTCTGCGATAATGACCTCAAAGTTGCCGGAGGTATGCTCCAGGACCTTCGGCAGAAACTGCTCAAGGTAAGTTCTCCCGTTATAATTGAGGATGACGATGGCCACGCGGGGTGCTTCCGCTATTTTTTTTTTCGCTTGTTTGCTTTCCCGGGATTCGATGATGGCTTTGGTTTCCAGCCGGTCCTGTGCAAGCCGCTCACTGAGCTGATCCAGCCCGGCAAAGGCCTCGTCGTCCCGGGTACGGGCCACAAGTTCGAGCCTCAGTTTATCGCCATAGATGTCTTTATCAAAATCAAAGAGGTTGACCTCAATAGTTTTGTTTTGGTACTCTTTGAGGGTGGGGCGGTCGCCAATGTATAACATGCCGCCGTACCGTTGCCCTTTGTGGTAAGCGTAAACAGCGTATATACCGGTTGGGGGAAGCAGTTTGTGGCGGTTGTTCAGATCCAGATTAGCCGTTGGGAAGCCCAGCTTTTTCCCGATCTTATTGCCGTGCACCACCGTGCCGGTCAGAAAAAAATAGTGGCCCAGCAGCCGTTGCGCCTGATCAACAGCGCCCTGCTCCAGCGCCTTGCGGATTTTGGTGGAGCTTACCGCGATGTCTTCCACTTCGTGCTTGCCGATTTCCACGACTTCATAACCGGATTGTTCGCCGTGCCACTTGAGATAGTTGATGTCCCCCTGCCGGTTGAGCCCGAATCGGTGGTCATACCCGATAACTATATAGCGGGGGTGGAAGGTCTCTACCAGGAATTTCTGGATGTACTCATCGGCGCTCTGCTGAGAGAACTCCACCGTAAAGGGTACCACCACCACGTTGTCGATACCGTAGCGCCGCATCAGGTCTACCTTTTCGTCAATGGAAGTGATGAGCTGCAGGGTGTTGTCCCTGGGATAGATGACTAGCCGGGGGTGGGGGTGAAAGGTGATTACGATACTCTCGCCCTCGCACTGCCGCGCTAGCCCTTTGACCCGTTCCAGGATTTGCTGATGCCCCAGATGGACACCGTCAAATGAACCGATGGTGACAACAGCGTTTTGAAAATCCGGTAAATCATTCAGATCATTGAAAACTCTCATGCGCAGTAGGCTGATGTATAAAACAGCTAGAAAACTGTTCTGGGCTTTTAATTGTTTGTAATTTTGCTTTTCTTCTTAATCCTATTCAATCTAAATAGAAATTAGCTCGAGTGAGTTTTGATAAAACAAAAATAGTAAAGGCGCTAACCAAAGTCACTGATCCGAACTCCGGTCAGGACATTATCACGATGAATATGGTGCGCGACCTTGAAATCGACGGCAATAATATCAATTTTTCACTGGAATTGCCATCCCTGGATTCCAGGAATAAGTCGGATATGAATTTTGCGTGCATGCAAGCCGTCCAGGAAGTATACCCGGAGGCGAACGTGAACGTCCATATGATCAGTGCTGCGCCTGGGGTACAACAACAGCCCAACAGCCCGGTCAGCCACATTAAGAACATCATCGCAGTGGGGTCTGGCAAAGGCGGCGTGGGCAAATCTACCATTGCCGTCAATCTTGCACTGGGGCTCAAACAGCTGGGAGCAAAGGTGGGCCTGATCGATGCTGACCTCTACGGCCCTTCCATCCCAACGATGCTGGGCTTGCAGGGGCAGCGGCCACAGGTAAAGCAAATCTACGATCAGCCCAAGATTATGCCACTGGAAGCTTACGGTATGCCGGTGATGTCCATTGGCTTTATTATTGAACCAGAACAGGCAGTGGTGCTGCGTGGGCCCAGGCTGTCCGGTATTATCAAGCAGTTCTTCAATGATACCGTCTGGCCGCCTCTGGATTACCTCATCGTTGATCTGCCGCCTGGTACTGGTGATATTCAGCTGAGCCTGGTACAGACGGTCCCGGTAACGGGCGCTATCCTGGTGACCACGCCGCAGGAAGTCGCGATCGCTGATGCCATCAAGGCTATGAATATGTTCCTCCTGCCTTCGGTCAATGTACCAATTCTCGGGGTGGTGGAGAATATGTCCTGGTTTACGCCGGCTGAACTGCCCGACAATAAGTACTTCCTCTTTGGTGAAGGTGGTGGTAAGCGGCTGGCAAAGGAAAGCAATTCTGTTCTTCTTGGTCAGGTGCCTATTGTACAGGGTATACGCGAAGGCGGTGACGAAGGCAAGCCGGTCGTCCTGCGGGACGTACCTCACGCCACGGAAGCTATGCAGCTGGTGGCTAAGAATGCCGCCCGTCAGATCGCTATCCGCAATGAAACCAAAGACCCAACCCGTATTGTAAAAATGAATAATTAAGCGCCATGTCGAATACCAAAAAGCAAGAACTGATTCAACGCGTCGACGAGGCGCTCAACGATGTCCGGCCTCACCTGGCTGTCGATGGGGGCAATGTGGAAGTGGTAGATGTTACCGAAGACCATATTGTCAAAATCAAATGGCTGGGCACCTGCGAAAATTGCAGCATGTCTATGATGACGATGAAGGCTGGCATCGAGCAGGCACTGATCGGCAAAATCCCCGAGGTAAGTGCGGTGGAAGCCATTAACGGGCTGAATGTGGGATAGACTATTGCCCATCCAACAATACTACGACCGACCGGGCATTGACATATACTCCGCCGCCCCGAATGACAGGGGCATCTTCGAAGCTCAGAATGTCGTTCGGGCTTTCCACTGCTGTATTAATGATCCGTTTCCAGGGTTGTCCCCCCTTTGGTTTTGGAATCTGAAAGTTCAGGTGTTCCCAGTAAGCATTCACCATGACATGCATGCGGTAAGGGTAAGCCCTGTTCTTTAGGGTATAAGACAAGGTATGGGAGTGATGGCTCCAGTCCGGGTGATTGTTGCGCACTCCTCCGAACTGGCAACGGGAGCCGCCCAGTGCTTTAGGGCTGTTCCAGTAAAATTGTTCCTGAAAGTACGGCGTTTTGAGGTTAAGTTGGATCAGCTCCCGGGTGAAGCGCAGGATGTCCTTATGTTCTTCTACGGCGCCCCAGTCGAACCAGCTGAGCTCATTATCCTGGCAGTACGCATTATTGTTGCCCCGCTGTGTACGGCGCACCTCATCTCCCATTAACAGCATAGGAGTACCCTGGCTTAGCAGCAAAAGAGTCAGGTGGTTCTTTACCTGCCGCATCCGGCGTTGTTGTACCACGAGGTCTTTTGTGGGGCCTTCTGCGCCGCAGTTCCAACTGTGATTGTCATTATGGCCGTCCCGGTTATCTTCGCCATTGGCCCAGTTGTGCTTTTGGTTGTAAGAGACCTGGTCGTTGAGGGTGAAACCATCATGGCAGGTGACGAAGTTGATGCTTCGGTTGGGGTCGCGCAGCAATTTGCCAAATAAATCCGGGCTGGCGTTGATCCTGTTGGCTGCTATTTGTGTCATACCCTGATCTCCTTTCAGAAAGCGGCGGATGTCGTCGCGGTAGGCTCCATTCCACTCTGCCCATTTGTCACCGACGAAATTGCCCAGCTGATATTGCTGTACATCCCACGCTTCCGCAATGATTTTTGTGGGGGCCAGGACCGGGTCAGACTCGATCTCCCAAAGGATGGGCGGGTTTTGTACTGGCCGTCCGGCTTCGTCTCTGGACAGAATAGAGGCGAGGTCAAAGCGGAAACCATCTACATGCATCTCATCCACCCAGTACCGCAGACAGTCACGGATGAGGCGGCGTACCACCGAGTGGTTGGCGTTGAGGGTGTTTCCCGTGCCGGAGTAGTTGCGGTAATGGTAATGCTCATCGAGCATGTAGTAGGCTCGGTTTTCAATGCTTTTGAAGGAAAGGATGGGCCCGTCGGCGCCTCCTTCACCGGTGTGGTTGAAGACCACATCCAAAATCACCTCGATTCCAGCACGGTGCAGAGCCTTGACCATATCCCGGAATTCATTGATGGCACCAACCGGGTCATCCGTACTGGCATAACCGGTATGTGGCGCAAAGAGAGCAATGGGCGAATAGCCCCAGTAGTTGGTCAGATTGGAATCGGGTACATCAGCCGGGTCAAACTGCTGTACGGGCATGAGCTCCACGGAGTTGATACCCAGCGCTTGCAGGTAAGGGATTTTTTCAATAAGCCCCCGGTAAGTCCCCCGCAGTTTATCGTCTACGCCGGAGCTTTCGTGTTTGGTAAAGCCTCCGACATGCAACTCGTAAATGATGGAATGGGAATAAGGGTGGTTAAGCGGCCGGTCGCCTTCCCAGTCGTAGCTGCCATTGGCCACGACCACGCTTTTGATGGCTTTCGCGGTATTGTCCCCGGGCTGAATTGCTGCTGCCCGCTCGTAGGTATCCATCACGACTGCCCGGGCATACGGGTCGGTCAGGAGTTTATTCCCGTCGAAATAGTAGCCAATTTCCGGTGCATATGGGCCATAAACCTTCCAGCCGTACAATTGTCCCTCGTGCACTCCCTCCACAAAGATATGCCAGTAGTAGAAGGTTTTGTTGGCTTCCGGGTCCAGGCGGAATACCTTCAGCGGCGTACTGTGGTCACCTGCATCAAATAACAGCAGCTCAACGGCAGAGGCATGCTTGGAAAAAATGCTGAAGTTGGTGCCTTCCGGGTAAACGGTGGCGCCAAGCGGTGCACTTCGGCCGGTCTGGGCGTGATAGGACATAAACAGCAAGGGTTTGTTCCGGGCTGAAGATAAGCAAACCCGTGCCGATATAGTACAGGATACCTGGTCTGAATTCCGGCTTACAAAATATCGTCAAACTCGTCCTCGGCTTCTTCGGGCTGCAGGCGTTGCAGGGCGCTCTGATGAATGCGGTGCAGGCGGCTCATTTCGACCATAGCTTCCTCTATAAAAGCAGCATCTACCAGCCGGCGGATGTCGTTGACAGAATTGATGTACTCGCCCGTCCTGAATTTGTAGGCTTGTTCGTGTTTCCCGTCTTCAAACTTAACGGTGAAGCGGTTGTCCATCTGAAAAATGGTGATTTTGAGTGTGGGGTGCTCGATATAGCCGGCGATGCGCATGCTTTAGAAAGTTTGAATGTAAGAAGTGATGGCTTTATAGACGGTTGAAAGCTCAGGATGGTTCGCCAGTTGCCTGAGGTGCCGCTCAATGGTTTGCTGGTCCCTGCGTATGGCGGGGCCGGTCTGAGCCATGCGGGGCTCTTGCCGGGTACCTTTTTGGATGGTGGCCTGGAGCAGGGGGCTGAGGATCTCGCGGGGCAGTTGGGCTTCCTCCGTCAGGGTATGGCTGGCTTGCAGCATAGCGTTGGTGAAGTTGTTGATAAACACGGCGGCCAGGTGCAAGGTGGCGCGCTGCTCATCATTGACCAGGTGCACCTGATGGCTGATCTGCCCGGCGATTTCCTGCAGGGCCTGCTGAATGGCCGGAGTCGCACCATCTATGCACATAGGGATTTGTGTGAAATCAGCCGGCTGCCCTTTGGAAAGGGTCTGTAGAGGATAGAATACGCCCCAATTCGCCCAGGCATCTGAGAGGAGAGTGGAAGGAGTAGCGCCTGAGGTATGAGCCAGCAAAGTGGTTTTGGGCAAAAAGGGAGACAGGTTTTGGGCCACTACTCCGATTGCATCGTCTTTGACCGCAAGCAGGCAAAGTTCACTTTCGGTGCTTACTGCGCTTAGCTGATGAATGGGGGCGGCGCCGACTTGTTCGGCCAGCGGCCGGGCTTTTGAAAGCTGACGGCTGTAAACCTGTAGGATAGTGTAACCGGCCTGATGAAGCGTCAAAGCCAGGTGGCTGCCCACATTGCCTGCGCCTATGATGGTGATTTTCATAGCGGAGGCATTTAGTTTCGAGGGCCAAATAGCAAGCTGCCGATGCGGACCATGGTGCTGCCTTCTTCCTGAGCAAGCGGGTAGTCGCCCGACATGCCCATAGAAATTTCCTTAAAGTGGGGCTGATCAGAAAAATACGCTTCGCGGAGGGTATCAAAAATCCGGTGCAAGGCCTGGAATTCCCTGCGGACTTTATCCTGATCGTCCGTAAAGGTCGCCATGCCCATGACCCCGCAGATGCGCACGTGCTCAAAGTTTTGAAAAGCGGCTCCTTCCAGCATAGCTTTAGCTTCCGGCAGGTCAAAGCCAAATTTACTTTCCTCCTCTGCGATGTGGAATTGCAGCAGGCAGCCGATCACCCGGCCGGACTGCTTAGCTCGCTTGTTGATCTCCTTTAGGACTTTCTGTCGGTCTACGGAATGGACGAGGTGCACAAAATCCGCCATGTACTTGACTTTGTTGGTCTGCAGGTGGCCAATGAAGTGCCACCGGATATCTTTGGGCAGGGCTTCGTATTTGTCTGCCATCTCCTGTACCCGGTTTTCACCGAAGTCACGCTGCCCCAATTCATACAATTCCATAATCTGCTCATTGGGCTTGGTTTTGGAGACTGCGATGAGGCGGGTGTTGGTTTGGGCAAGCTGCTGTTGGAGTTCCTTGAAATTCATATTTGCGTGGATCGTCGTTTTTGCTTTTTGGTTCTAACACTTCAGCGGCACCAAGGTTGTCCGCTTTGCCGCCACAGAATTGACTGGAGTCTATTGATTAATTCCTACCTTTGAAGCAAAAATAAGCCCTATGCAGATACTTGATGGAAGAGCTCTGGCCAAAACAATCCGCGCAGAACTGGCAGAGGAAGTCCAACAGCTGAAAGCTGCCGGCAAGCGTGCCCCGCACCTGGCTGCTGTGTTGGTGGGGGAAGACCCCGCCAGTCAGGTTTATGTGCGCAACAAAGTCCGTTCCTGCGAAAAAGTCGGCTTCGAATCTTCTTTGGTCCGCCTTCCTGCGGACACTTCAGAAGAGGAAGTCCTCAAAGTGGTGCATAATCTAAATGAGGATGACGCTGTCGACGGTTTCATCGTGCAATTGCCTCTCCCGGCCCACATCAATGAAGAGCGGGTAACCCTCGCCATTGACCCCCGAAAAGACGTTGACGGTTTCCATCCGGTCAATTTCGGGCGTATGGCGCAAAGCATGCCCTGCTATTTGCCTGCCACACCCGCCGGTATTCTGGAAATGATCCGCCGTTATGAACTGCCTACCGAAGGCAAAGAGGTCGTGGTGCTGGGCCGCAGCAATATCGTGGGCACGCCCATGAGTATTCTGCTTTCCCGCAAGGGCTACCCCGGTAATGCTACGGTGACGCTTTGCCATTCCCGCACCAAAGATCTGGCGGAGCATACCCGCCGTGCAGATATTCTGGTGGCGGCCATTGGTATTCCGGAGTTTGTAAAGCCGGATATGGTCAAGGAAGGAGTAGTCATTATTGATGTTGGGATCAACCGTGTGGAGGCACCGGAGCTTGAAAAAGGCTACCGGCTCTGCGGAGATGTGGACTATGAAGCGGTGGCGGAAAAGGCCTCCTGGATTACTCCTGTCCCGGGCGGTGTTGGGCAGCTTACCGTGGTTTCGCTGCTGATGAATACGCTGCGGGCGGCCCGGGGTGAAGTCTACTAGGAGTTTAGAGTTTGAAAAACCAACAGTTATGGACTACTATCGCTATATCATTACGGCTGATGCGCCCTCCCGTGAGATTATCCTGGCATTTCTGGGAGAGCTTCCTTTCGATACTTTTGAGGAAACGGAAGACGGGCTGCACGCTTATTTACGCGCGGATGCGGATGCTTTCGCTATTGAGCAGCAGCTGAGTGATATTTCCGGTAAGCTATCTTTTTCTTTTAAGCGGGAGCTGGTGAAGCATCAAAACTGGAATGCGGTGTGGGAGTCCAACTTCCAGCCTATTCAGGTGGAGCAATTTTGTGGCGTAAGGGCGCCCTTCCACGAACGGCTGTCGGAGGTCCGGTACGAGATTGTGATCAATCCGGAGATGGCTTTTGGCACCGGCCATCATGAGACCACTTATATGATGATGGCGCAGATGGAAGCACTCGACTGGGAAGCCAAAGCGGTATTTGACTATGGCTGCGGGACCGGTATCCTGGCGATTCTGGCAGGGATGTTGGGGGCGGCTGAGATCGATGCTGTGGATATTGAGAAACCGGCATACGAGAGTACAGTAGAGAACGCCAGGCGCAACGGTGTACCTCACCTCAAAGCCTATTTTGGAAACCTTTCCAAAGTGCCAGAACGGACCTATGATATTATTTTGGCAAACATTAACAGAAACGTAATATTAAACTCCCTTGAGGCGTTATATGAGCGCCTAAACGCCGGCGGGCAGCTGCTGGCTTCAGGGGTTTTGCAGGTAGACGAAGCTATGGTGACCGAACGGGCAGCCCAGGTCGGGTTTGAATGCCGGAAAACGATGCACCGTGGCGACTGGTGCTGCCTGCTGTTTGAGAAACAATAGCAAAATTCAGCATGGCCAGAATCATTACGATTGTCCTTTCCTTTCTCTTTTTGTTGACCACCATTTCAAATGCGCAGCGACTGGAGCGCTTCTCTGAGGACCACGCCGAGTTCATCCGGCAGTTGGAAGAGTATATGACCAGCAGCAAGCGTGAAGTGCTGGAGGAAGCCTACAAGGAGTTTGCCGACGTTTTCGCCAGCGGGCAGTTTACTGAGGAGGAAGTACAGCAAATTCTCAAAACCGGCAATGCCATGCTGGAGCTGCGGATGACTGCCGGTCCTTATTTTCAAAATTACCTGCGCGCACTGACTAAGGTAAAAAATACGAAGGACCCGGCCCGGGTTTTTCAGGAATGGCATTCTGTAATGGACCAGATGCTGGCTGGCATTGAAAACCGGCGGCTTCGCCCCTTTGATGACTTCCTGGAGTTTTCCAGCCAGTTTTTTGAGCGCCGCGCACTGCGCTATTCCGATTCCGGCGGTACTTCCTGGTATGCCTATACGGACGACTTTACTTTCAAATACGAAGAGGAGCAGCCTGTGGTCGCTTTTGAAGGGCTCGACCTCATGGCGCAGCGGCGCACCGATTCCATATTCATATACCAGACTTCCGGTACTTTCGAGCCGGTAGAACGCATGTGGCGGGGGACCGGTGGCCGGGTCACCTGGGAGCGGCACGGCCTGCCTAAAGGGGTTTTCGCGGAATTAGGCGACTATGAGTTTGAAGCGATCAAGAGCTTGTATACCGTGGAAGACGCGAAAATGCACTACCCGGTATATTTTGGGAACAAAGCGGTAACGGGCACTTTTAGTGACAAACTCGTATCGAGTAGCGATGCCGTGGAAGGGTCATTCCCAAGGTTCGAATCTACCGAGCGCCTGGAAGTCAGTAATATAGGCGAAGGCATCGCTTTTGAAGGGTACTTCCGCCTGCACGGTACCACCGTTTATGGCTTTGGGAATAAGCAACAGCCCGCCAGAATCAATATACGGGATGCGAACAGCACGGCATCTTTCCGGGGCGCATCAGAGCTATTCACCATCCGGCGTGAGGACCGCATTGCCGGCAGTGGGGTGGAAGGCGTGCTGTATTTTGGCAAGGACAGCATTTACCACCCTTCTGTAGATGTTCGCTTCGAAATCAAAGAACGGGAGATGACCCTTACCCGGGGCGAAAGTGCGGCAGACCAAAACCCTTTTTACAGCTCCCTGCATGGCATCAACTTTTACGCTAATTCCATGACGGCCTATCTGAATGGCGACTCTATTGCGATCGGTCGGGGCAAACTGCCGTATCAGCGGAAAGAGGATGTGATTTTCGAATCCCTGAACTACTTTACCGAACAGGATTACCGGCAGCTGCAGAGCATCGCTTCAGTGAACCCGATTGCCATTCTAAAGGTGATGTACGATAACAACAGTGGGGTGAAGACACTTCCGGCCGCTGACGTAGCTCAACGCCTCAACCCGAAATTCGGCATTGAAAACATCAAAAGCCTGCTTTACGATATGGTAGCCCGGGGCTTCATCAACTACTACCCCGAAGAGGAAATCGTAGAGGTGAAAGACAAAGTATTTTTATATGCAGATGCTTACCGGGACCTGATCGACTACGATGTGCTCCGCATTCGGTCCACCACGGATAGTACCAATGCGGTCATGAACCTGTCGAACAACAGTATTGACATCCGAGGAGTGGATATGGTGGAACTGAGTGCCAAACAACGCGTCGCCCTGAAGCCCGAAGGCGATCACCTGGTGGTGCAGGATAACCGGAATATTGACTTCGACGGGGTGCTTTTCGCCGGCCTGACGACCTTGGAGGGTAAAGACTTCCATTTCAAATACGAGCCTTTTCAGATTGACCTGGACTCTGTCCGGTTTTTCGATCTCTTCGTACCCACCGGCAAATTGATGAAGAGTGGCGAGCCTGAAGCCCTGTCCATCGGCTCACGGCTGGAGCACCTGACCGGCGTACTGTTGATCGATGCCCCTTCCAATAAGTCCGGGAAGGAAGATATCCCCATGTTCCCTTCGTTGCAGAGCAAGGATTATTCCTATGTTTTCTACGATTATCCTTCGGCTCAGAAAGGGGCCTACACGCGCGACTCCTTTTACTTTGAGGTCAACCCGTTTAGCTTTAATCACCTCGATTTTTATACCCGTGAGGATGTGCAGTTTGAAGGCACGCTGTACCCGGCGGGCATTTTCCCTCCCTTTGAGGAAACGGTCAGCCTGCAGGAGGATGAATCCCTCGGGTTTATACACGAAACAGAAGGAGAAGGCTACACCGCCTACCTGGAGCGGGGTTTGTACAAAGGAGAACTGGCGCTGAGCAATTCCGGCCTGTTGGGAAAAGGGAACCTGACTTATCTGGGCGCTTCCATCGACTCTGAGGACATGATTTGGATGCCGAAACAGATGCTGGCGAGTGCCGAAGAGTTTAACCTGGAGGAATCAAGGGAAGAAGGGCTGGAAGTGCCGCAAGTACGCGGTATTGACGTGAAAATTGACTGGCGGCCTTATCAGGATAGCATGTATATCCGCTCGGAGGAAGAAGCCTTTAAACTTTTCCCGGAGGAAGTCCATACCCTGGATGGTACGCTCATCCTGACACCGGGCGGCCTGAAAGGCGACGGTACCTTCGACTGGGAAACGGCAACGATGGTCTCCAGCTTATTCTCTTTTGGAGCTTTCAGTTCTACTGCGGATACCACAGCCGTAAAGATCAAAACGCAGGACCTGGACGATATCGCCCTGGAGACCACAAATGTCCAAAGTGATGTCGACTTTGATGAGCAATTGGCGACCTTCAAAGCCAATCAGGCGTTTTTGGAAACCAAGTTGCCCGCCATTCAGTACAAGACCTCTATCAACGAGTTTACCTGGGACATGGCAGATGAGAGCATCACCTTCAAGGCAGAAGAAGGCTCGCCGGGCAAGTTCACGTCCACTCACCCTGGCAAAGACTCGCTGAACTTTGAAGGTGGAGAGGCTTTCTACGACCTCAAAACTGATGAGCTCAGCGTAAGCGGTGTCCCTTACCTGATTGCAGCAGATGCATTCGTTTATCCGGACAGTAACTTTGTGAGGATCGGTCAGGACGGCGAGATGGCTACCCTGGAGAACGCCAGGATTGTAGCTGATACTCTTAATCAGAACCACGTTATCAAGCGGGCAACGGTAGATGTCAAAGGCCGCAGGTTCTATCAGGCATCAGGGTTTTACGAGTACAACGTTGGTGACCGGGAGCAGGAAATTGAGTTTGAGAATATCGTGGGGCAACCGCTGGGCAAAGGGGCTTATGATGAGCGCCCGGTGGTGACGGTAGGTAAAGGAGAAGTAACGGAAGAAGATGAGTTTTATATTGATCAGCGTACCGAGTTCCAGGGTGAAATCGGGCTGAGAGCAGAAACCAAGAATCTGAGCTTTGACGGTTTTGCCCGGCTGGATGCGGAGCGCCTGCCCTACCGCTATTGGTTTACGGTGCAAAGTGAAGCGGACAAGAATGACCTCGCCATCAGCTTTGATGAGCCCAAAAACCTGGAAGGGGAGCCCCTCGCTACCGGTTTCTTCCTGAGCAAGGAAACGGCTGAAATCTATCCACGGGTTATGATGCCCCTTTTCTTCCGTAAGGACCGGCAAATTCTGCCTGTAAAAGGGATATTCAAATACAACAGGGATAAGGATTACTTCATTTTTGGGGATTCCATTCGCATCCAAACCAATGGCATACGCGGCAATCAGCTGACCTTCTGGAATGGCTCCGGGAAGCTGGAGGGCAAAGGGAAATTTAACCTGGGTACCGGGCTGAATTATGTGAGTATAGATGCTTCTGGGGTGATGGAGTCCCGGTACGAAGAAGTAGTCAATCCGGATGAAATGATCATTTCGGATACCATGTCGCTCATCCCATCGCTCGGACAGCAGGAAGAAGGGGTGCAGCGGTATGAAATCAACGCCGAGTTCATGTCGGGCGTAAAACTGATTGTGCCGGATAGGCTCATGAAAATCATGATGAATGACATCGAGGCGATGAGTTTTGATGCCAAGCCCATTGTTTACCTCACGGAGCTGGACTTTTACCGGGAAGCGCTGATGAACCTGCTTCCGGAAGGGACGGAAGCCAGGGAAGCCTTGGCAACTTTAGGTAATGGCATTCTGGATATACCGAAAAAGATCAACCCCTACACTTTCCTGTTTTCTAAAATTCCGATGAAGTGGGATGCGGAGTATCAGTCCTTTGTGTCCAAAGAGGAAAAAATCGGCGTCGTATCCGTAGCTGGTGAGCCCCTCAATAAGATGCTGGAAGCTTACGTAGAGTACAAAATGCCAAGCAATGAAGACGACCGTTTGTACATTTATATCAAGTCGCCGAGCGAACTGTTCTACTTTTTTGGCTTCAAGCAGGGCATTATGAGCATCACCTCCAACAATCCTGAGTTTATGGATGCCCTGGGCGGAATGAAGAGCAAGGAGTTAATCACCAAAATGGATGATGGCAACACCTACGAGATACAGGCGGTGGATGTGGGCTCGGCACGGCTTTTCCTCAACCGGGTGAAGGCTGCTCAACAAAAGTAATGACAAATCACACCTTACAGCACTGTGATCTGTCAGCAATAGAAATACTATTGATCTGCATATTGAAGGTATCGTTGTTCACTTAATTTTAATCCAATGATCCTTCTTGAAATCATAAGGGCGAAGGCCATCTTCTTATTGCTGTTGTTTGTGACCGTTGTACTGCCGGTGTGGGCAATTGTTGCTTACTACCGGCGGAACGCAAAAAAGAAGGCTGCTGAGCCGGAAGACGAAGCTTAGGTGCCGTAAAAAGCCTAATATTTTTCATGGACACAGGGTGACAAAGGTCATTACCTGGATTTGTGAACTGCCGTATTATTGATGTGAAAAAGGGGCAGGCTGCCTCACTTACTCACAAAAATATAAACCAATGTTCCTGTTAGACCTTTTTGCTGCCAAAGTTGCCTTCATTGCAATGGTGGTGTCCCTGATTGTGATTCCGGCCTGGATTCTGCTGGTGGCGTTCACCAAGAAGAAAGGAAAAGCTGATAATGTCAACGCCCCTTCCGAAGAAGAAACTGAAAAGGACCCGGCAGAAATGGTATGACCAATGCCGGCACTCCTCCAAATTTACAGCCTCGGTCAATAGCTGGAGAAGCCTTTTGCGGTTTGTTCAGCTATTTCCATTTAGTAATTCCGGTGTCATTTTTTTAGTAGTCATGTACTACAGGGCATCAGGATTGATTACCTTTAACCAAGCTATAAACAAATAAGTCTGCTGAAGACTGTTCAGTATCATCAAACGATTTCTATCTCCTCTACGCTAATTTTTTCCAAAATGAACATTCAAGACATTCGATTCAGCCGCGACAAGGGGCAACGGGAATTTGCTATGGCCCTCCGAAAGCGGGTCAACGATTATTTCCAAGAGAACAATATTTCCAAATACGCTAATGCAGCGATGGTGACCAAGACGGTTGTTCTCGTGGGCACTTACGCATTGCTCTATGGCGCTATTGTCGGTGGGTTTGTCACCAATCCCTGGCTCACCTTACTGGCATGGACCGTTTTGGGTATTGTGACCGCCGGTATCGGCTTCTCCGTGATGCACGATGCCAACCACGGCGCCTACAGCCGCAATAAATACGTCAACGGCGTATTGGGCTGGGTGATCAACCTGATTGGCGGTTTCGCGCCAAACTGGAAGATTCAGCACAACACCCTGCACCATTCTTTTACAAATGTGCATGGTATGGATGAGGACATCGACGCGGGTAAACTGCTTCGGTTTTCTCCGGAACAGGAGCGCCTTTGGTTCCACAAATTTCAGCACCTCTATGCCTGGTTCCTCTACAGCCTTATGACGCATATGTGGATCACGACAAAAGACTTTAAGCAATTGGTGCGCTATCATCGCTCCGGCCTGCTGGAACAGCACGATATGTCTTTCCCTAAAGTATTTGCGGAGTTGATCTTCGTGAAGGTGGTTTACTACATCTACCTGCTGGTCATCCCACTGGTATTCTCTCCGGCGAGCTGGTGGATTACGGTGATTGGTTTCGCTATTATGCACTTTGCACTTGGCTTCCTGCTTGGTTGTGTTTTCCAAACGGCACATGTTATGGAGGCTGCGGTGTTCCCGACAACGGACGAAGAGGGTAACCTGGGGCAAAACTGGGCTGTCCATCAATTAATGACCACGACGAACTACGCGCCGAACAACCGCATCCTGTCTTGGTTTGTAGGTGGGTTGAACTATCAGGTGGAGCACCATTTATTCCCAAATGTCTGCCATATCCATTACCGTCATATTTCCAAGATTGTACAGGAAACTGCCGAGGAGTACAACTTCCCCTACAATACGCTGCCATCTTTCCGTTCTGCTTTGCGCATCCACTGGAATATGTTACGCAGCTTAGGTACCGGGCAGCCAATGCCGCAGATTGCCTAATTACGAATTCTTACCATAGAAGGTCTGTTTGTAGGTCGGCATTGCCGGCTCGCGGCCACGCCAGCTGTCAGGGATATGCTTGACAGCTGGTGTCATTTTCTGAATAGCCCGGAGAATATCTACCCGGCTGACTTGCCCCACAAGGCGGCCTTCTTCAAGCACCGGCAGTCGCTTGTAACCACTGTGCACAAATTCATAGGCGGCATCAAGGATAGTTTTGGAGGATTCGATGTGCTTTACCCGCCCCGACATATAATCCCCTACTTTGATTTTAGCGGAGGAAGGTTCATGATTGTAGGGGCCTTCGATAAGAATGCGCAGACAATCCGCTTCAGACAACATACCGATGAGTTGCCCATTGGCATCCAAAACCGGAGCGCCCGAGATTTTCTTTTTCAGCAGGATATCAATAGCTTCCCGTATATCCATATCGGGATGAAAGGTGACGAGCTTAGTCGCCATATAGTCGGTGATGGGCGGATAGGGTTTCATAATTATTTTGTTTGTTTGTGTAATCTTACAATAAAATACCGAGGGTGTCAAATTTTTCGAAATGAGTTTTATTGGGTTTGAATTGAAACCTTATGCAGGCTGGGGTTTTCCGGTTCTTTTGACGGCAGCGGTTCTGCTTAGTATCCGGGCAAAAGCCATCAGTTGGAGCGGAGGGCTGGCCGGAGCGCTTATTGCTACAGGTATGTACCTTGGCGGTGGCTGGTTGGGTGTGGCTTTGCTCGGGCTGTTTTTTGTGACGGGGTCTATGGCTACGAGGTGGGAGCGTTCTGTAAAGGAAGCGATGGGCGTTGCGCAGGAAGCCGGTGGGCGCCGAAGTTGGGTGAATGCCATATCAAATGGTGCTGTGGCAGGCGGTCTGGGGTTGGCCGCATGGGCTACCGGATGGGTGGAGCCACTGGCTTTTCCTATGATGGCGGCTGCAGTGAGCAGTGCCACATCAGATACACTGTCATCAGAGCTCGGTACTTTATATGGACGACGCTACTGGAATATTCTGACCTGGCAGCAGGGGGCTCGTGGTGCAGACGGTATGGTAAGTCTGGAAGGTACGCTGTTTGGAGTGCTTGGGGCGGTCTTAATTGCGGTGCCCGTTGGCTGGCAGGCGCAGTCCTGGTTGGCAGGAGGAGTGGTTGCAATAGCAGGAATCGCAGGCAATTGGTCGGATAGCTTGCTGGGAGCGACGCTTCAAAGACAGGGCGTACTTAATAACCACACCGTCAACTTTTGGAGCAGCTTAATTGCGGCTCTCTTTGCCGGGCTGGCCTATGCTGCATTTTGAGAAAAGTACCAGCTGAACCACCCTACGAGGGCACAGAGCACCGTACCCCAGGCGATATCAATCAGGACGATTGGCCAGGGCCAGTCTTGCAGGACCGCCCGGTTGGTCAGCTCATAGGTACTGTAAGCCACCATTCCGAAAAAAGCCCCACGCAGGAGGACCGCCGTTCCTGAATTATTGGTGCCCGGCTGTACGACGAAGTATATGATGCCAGACAGAAAAATAAAATAAAAGAGAATAGCAGCAATCCAATCGGTAGAGGGCCGCATATGCTGCCCAAGGTAGCGGGCATAAATACCCCGCGCCACCACGCCCAGCCAAAGTAAGTCCAGGGCGGTAAAGGCAGCCGCAGCAAGCAGGAAGGGTTTCAGATAGACCATGATGGGCAATTGAGAAGTACTGGGGCTTTCCGGAGAAAGCACCCAGGATCGGATTTACTCTACAGTAGAAATTTTGAAAGGCACAGCCACATCTGCCCACCGCATGGTGACCATATCGCTGCCCACTTCAAATTCCAGCATCTCTGCATTTTCTTCCAGGGCTTCCGGTGCCACTTCCACCCGGAGGGCATCCATGCTTTCGTCATAGTCGTAGGCACCCCACTGCTCCGCTTCCTTATTGAAGATAACCGTCCAGGTTTCCTTGTTGGGAATGGTAAACAACGCATAAGTGCCGGCAGGCAGCGCCTCGCCTTCCACCATGACCTCCTCGCTCACGGTGATGGTAGTCGCCTCATTGGCACCGGTACGCCAGATGTTGCCGTAAGGTATGAGGTCGCCAAAAATGGTACGGCCACGTACCGACGGGCTGCCATAGCTGACTGTTACGGTAGCAGAGCCAATTTCGCCTTCCGCAGTGCGGGGCGGGCTTTTGCGGGTGGATTTGTCTTCTTTTGGTTCTTCCTCCGTCACGGTTTCTTCCGTAGCGGTGGAATCAGTAGCAGAACCGGCATCGCCTGAGTCGGTACCGGTACCCCCGCAACTTGCAAAGGCGAAGCCAAAGGCCAGGGCAAATAGTAAATGCTTCATGCTCATAATGTGGATAGATTGAATTGTTAAAAACCTAAAATTACATTTTCTTGTCCGCATGTCAGAGTAATGCAAAAATCAGAGGTAGTGTTCAAGCTGCGTGGCAGGTACTTGGAAATTTTCTTTTGCCAAAATTATTGCACCGCATGCCGGGGTTGCTTATATTTGCGTTCCCGGAAAAGAAAGGAAGTCCTAAAAGGGAATTTCAGTTTTCGGAAAACAATAAGAGCGGGATGTAGCTCAGCCCGGTTAGAGTGCACGTCTGGGGGGCGTGAGGCCGGAGGTTCGAATCCTCTCATCCCGACAACACAAAAGGTCATTTCGCAAAGCGAAATGGCCTTTCGTCGTTTAGGCCCGTTGCGAACACATTCGCATAAGGGCCTAAACGACGAAAGGCTAAACCAAGGGTTGACCTTTTGTGTTGTCATTTCCCACCTGAGGAAGGGCGCAGCCCATCCGCCCGTCAAATGCAGTTTATAATTAGGTGAGGGCTTGAAGTAGGTTTTCTCAGTTGTCGGATAAGGTGTCGTTTTTCCACCGTGGCAGAATCGATGACCTTCACTCCATCTCATTCCCCATCCCCCGTACCCAGTGCAAAAGCAACCGGCTTCAGCCCATCAACATGCTCAAACACTTTTTTTACCACACCGGTGATGGGGATGGCCAGGATGGACCCCGCGACGCCCCAGATCAGGCTGAAGCCGATAACGGTAGCAAAAGTCGCCAGTGGGTTGAGGTTGACTTCCCGGCTCATGATCCATGGAGTAAGGACGTTATTCTCCAATACCTGCGCCAGGGTCATTGTGCCAATAATGCCCAACAGCAGGGTGGTGGAGCCGCCGGTCGCTACGCCGAGCATCAGCGCAAAGAGGCCGCCAATAATGTTGCCAATATAGGGGATGATAGATAAAACCGCTGTTAGCAGAGCAACCGGGATGGCATACTGCAATCCGAAAACGAGGAAGCCAATGGCGTAAATCAGGGCAAGAATGCCAATGAGCAGCAGCCGGCCTGCAAGGTACTCTGAGGCGGTTTGGCGGGCGCTGTGCATGACCTCCCGGGCTTCTTGCCGCCTGGATTTGGGTACGAGATCGAGCGCCGCCTTGACCAGCCGCCGTTGTACCATCATGATAAAGACCATATAGACCAATGCAAAGATCAATCCGGTAAAAAAAGAGAATAAAGAGCCCAAAAAGCCCCCAACCATATTCGCAATGGCTGACTGTTGCTGGGCTAGTTTGTCTTTAGCTTTTTGGATCCGTTCTTCAGAGGCAATACCAATGTTTTTTATGACAAACTGCTCGGCCTTATGCTGCTGTTCGGCGAGTTGCTCCTGTATCTTGGGCCAGTCTTTGACCAGAGACCGCGTTTGCATCACCATTACGCCGCTCAAAATTCCTAAGGCTAAAATGAAGAGGAAAAGAGAGAGCCCGATACTGGCCCATCGGGGCATGCCTCTTTTTTCGGCCCACGAGGCCAAAGGGTGAAAAATCATAGCGAGTAAAATTCCAAAGGCGAGGGGGATCAGAAATCCGCTGCCGTAGTATAGTATGGCAACCGTCAATGCTATGATCAATAGAATGGCTGCTGTTTTTTGAGGCTTCATGGTTTGCGGGGTACAGGGGTTAATAAATAAGGTTTTTAGTTTTCATTCGGCTCATTTTTGCAACCTTTCGGACCGGTAGAAGTTCGAAGGGGAGGCTATCAAAAACAAAGCCCAGCCGAAGCGGCTGAGCTCTCGTCCTGCTCGGTTTTCCATTGATTTTTTGGGGTCAGAATATCCTGACTAATGGCTCAACGGAAGATAAAACCGGCATACTATACATGGTCATGGGAAAGGTCTTAATTCAATGCATCTGCCATAGCGTCTGCCCGCTCCAAATCGGATTTGATCTGATCGCGCTGACGCAGGACCATCGTTTTAGTGGAGGCAGGCCAGGAGGTGTTTTCCAGTAGTTTGTTGTAGGTCTTGAGGCTGTTCTTTTCGCCGCGTACACATTCTTCGAATACAGCTTCCTCGTCGTTGGAGGACAGTGCGGATTTGATATCGATCCAGCTGTGGTGCAGGCTGCCTTTGACGGTGGTTTCCCGCTTCGCAGAACCGCCAAGGGTGATAATCTCCTGTGTGATGGCTTCGATGAAGGCTTGTCGTTGGACTACCTTGTCGGTCAGGTAAGATTCAAGGATAGACTGCTCAACGTCAGAGCGTGCCTTCTCGTAGCCCTGCCGGGCATCTACATTTTGCTGCAGCAAATCATTTAGCGCATCAATCACTTCTTGTGGGTTGGTCATATCATTTGATTTTTGGTGAAATAGTGTGCCTGTTACACGCAGGAGCCAGTCCGGATGTTCGTTGCCATTCGCAAAAATAAAAAGCGGGGCTGCCTACCAGGTTGGTAAGCAGCCCCGCTCAGGCTATAGTTGGAGAAGTTTATAAAAACTGCTCAACCGGCGTGAATTCCAGCCCGAAGGCATCCGCCACGCCTTTGTACACTACTTTTCCGTCAATAACATTCAGGCCCTTTTTGAGGGGCTCGTTGTCTTTGCAAGCCTGCTTCCAGCCTTTATTAGCCAGTTGGATGGCGTAAGGCAGGGTCGCGTTGGTCAGGGCAATAGTAGAAGTGTAAGGTACCGCACCAGGCATGTTCGCCACACAGTAGTGCACCACATCATCAATGATGAAGGTTGGGTTTTCGTGCGTGGTCGGCTTGCAGGTTTCGATACAGCCGCCCTGATCTACGGCAACGTCTACAAGGACCGTGCCCGGGATCATATCTTTAAGCATATCACGGGTAATCAGGTTTGGTGCCTTGGCGCCGGCAATGAGTACGCCACCAACGATAAGGTTGGCCTGCTTGATATGCCTGCGGATGTTCATTTCGTTGCTGTACACTGTGTTGACATTAGCGGGCATCACATCAGCCAGGTAGCGCAGGCGGTCGAGATTGATATCCATAATGGTGACCTGCGCACCGAGCCCGGCTGCCATTTTAGCTGCTTGTGTACCGACTACGCCACCGCCCAGAATGAGCACACGGCCCGGTTCCACGCCCGGTACACCGCCCAGCAATACGCCGGAACCGCCCAATGGCTTTTCCAGAAACTTAGCGCCTTCCTGAATAGCCATACGGCCAGCTACTTCAGACATAGGGACCAGAAGCGGGAGGCTGCCGTTGGGGTTCTCCACTGTCTCGTATGCCAGGCATGTAGCTCCGCGATCGATCATCGCTTTAGTCAGCGGCTCGTAGGACGCAAAGTGGAAGTAAGTGAACAGCAGCTGATCCTTTTTGATCAGGTTGTATTCCTGCTCGATAGGCTCTTTTACCTTCATGATCATTTCGGCTTTTTCATAAACCGCTTCGATGCTCGGTAAAAGTTGTGCTCCGGCAGCCGTGTATTCATGGTCTTCGAAGCCGCTGCCCAATCCGGCAGTGGTCTGAACGTAAACCTCGTGGCCGCGCTTGGTCAGCTCCATGGCACCGGCCGGCGTAAGGGCCACCCGGTTCTCATTGTTCTTAATTTCCTTAGGGACACCAATGATCATAATCGCTAAGTTTTTGCTTTCTGGTTAGGGAATCTAAAATGCAGCGCAAAAATAGTCAAAGTGGCGATATTCTTGCACCTTGGAGCAGATTTCCGGTGGCGAAAACGATCTTTCTCCGAAGTTGGTCTGCAGGCAGGGCAAGCTACACGAAAACGGGGGTGTCAGAAACAGGCATAACGCCCTTTTTCATAGCGACTTTAAACAAGTGCTGAACCGCCGCTCTGCCTCGTTCGCCCAAATCACGGGTGTAGTGGTTGACGTACAGGTTGATGTGTTTATACATGACCGCTTCTTCCATTTCCTGGGCATACTGCCGTACAAAATCTCTGGGCGCATCAGGGTGGTCTAATGCATAGGCTACACTTCGGGCCAGCACGCGGTCCACTTTGTGTTGCACCGCTTCCGGTAAGTCCCGGCGTACCACAATGCCGCCGAGGGGAATAGGCAGGCCGGAGGTTTCCTCCCAGTAGTCGCCCAGGTCCATTAGCTTGACCAGCCCTTTGTCCTGATAGGTGAAACGGTTTTCGTGAATAATCAGCCCTGCATCCACACTGCCCTGAAGGACAGCATTTTCGATGTCTGAAAAGAGCATTGCTGTACGCTGTTGCGCCTTTGGGAAAGCGAGGCTTAGCAAAAAGTTGGCGGTGGTATACTGTCCGGGAATGGCAATATGCGCGGTATCGATTTCGTCAGGTGTGAGCGGCTTTTTGGCGATGAGCAGCGGGCCGACTTTTTCACCCAGGGCACTGCCTGCATGCAGTAGTGCATAGTGGGGTAGGAGGTGGGCAAAGGCGTGGTAGCTGAGTTTGGTGATGTGCAGCTCGTGGCGGAAGGCCATTTCATTGAGCGCCTCCACATCTTCGATAACCGGCTGAAAGCTCAGCCCTTCGGTATCGACCTTGCCGTGCAGCAGGGCATCAAATATGAAAGTATCATTGGGGCAGGGAGAAAATCCGAGTGAGAGTTGCATAAAACAGGGCAGCTTTTGTTTCGCTTTACAGAACGACAAAGCTGCCCTGTTGGTTGCAAGCGGTTAACGTAGGGCACGCGACTTTTTTCCAACAGCAATAACAGCAAGGGCGAGCACTAACATCGTTGTAACCGGCATGAGCATCAGTTTTGAGATCGTTAAAATAGTTGTGTTCCAAATTCATTATGCCCAGACAGGCACGGGGTTGGAAAGGGTTGGGCAAAAATGAAAAAAAGATATCGTTTTTTCTGTAGCACAGTATAGTTGGGGAGATTTAAGGTCTGTTGTGGCTTGTTTATCAGGGGATTGTGTACCAATCGGGCAGGTATTTTTTTTTGGATGATGCCAAATTGACAGCTGGGCTGGCAAAGAGGTGCCAAGGTGGCGCATTTAGGTGTTTGGTACATCATTTGAAGTTAAATTGCTGTTCAATTCCTGTAGGGAAGATTTTAAAGCATACAACTCAACGATAGATGAACCTCAATAATTTCACCATCAAGGCTCAGGAAGCCGTGCAGCACGCGCAGCAGATCGCTATGCAGGAGCAGCATCAGGCGATTGAGCCGGCCCACCTGCTAAAGGGTATCCTTCAGGTGGATGAGAACGTGACGCCTTTTGTGCTCAAGAAGCTGGGTGTCAATTTCGACAATATTAAGAAGGCAACGGACAGCATCATTCAATCCTACCCGAGTGTCAGTGGCGGCAGTCAGTACCTGTCCCGCACCGCTACGGAGGTGTTGCAAAAGGCGAATACTTACCTCAAGGACTTTGGGGACGAATTCGTCGCTCTGGAACATATCCTCCTGGCGCTGCTGGGTGTTAAAGACAGCACCACGCAAATGCTCAAAGATGCGGGCATCACCGAAAAGGCATTGAAAGCGGCCATTGAGGAGCTTCGCAAGGGCAAGCGCGTCACCACCCACAGTGCCGAGAACAGCTACAACGCCCTGGGCAAATACGCCGTCAACCTCAACGAAATGGCACGCAACGGCAAACTCGACCCGGTAATCGGCCGGGAGGATGAAATCCGCCGCGTGCTGCATATCCTGGCCCGCCGTACCAAAAACAACCCCATACTGATCGGCGAGCCTGGCGTAGGTAAAACGGCAATTATCGAAGGGCTGGCCCACCGCATCGTGGATGGAGATGTGCCGGAAGACCTGCGTGATAAAGACATCTTTTCCCTGGATATGGGCGCGCTGATTGCCGGGGCCAAGTATCAGGGCGAATTTGAGGAGCGCCTCAAGTCTGTGATCAACGAAGTCAAAACGGCTGAGGGGCAGATTTTCCTCTTCATTGATGAGATTCATACTCTGGTTGGTGCTGGTAAGGGGCAGGGCGCAATGGATGCTGCCAATATCCTGAAGCCTGCTCTGGCGAGGGGCGAGCTGCGCGCCATCGGTGCCACCACCCTTAATGAGTACCAAAAATACTTTGAGAATGACAAAGCACTGGAACGCCGTTTCCAAACCGTTCTGGTGGACGAACCGGGCGTGGATGATGCCATTTCCATCCTGCGTGGTCTGAAGGAACGGTATGAGACGCACCACAAAATCAACATCAAAGACGATGCCGTAGTCGCCGCCGTACAGCTATCGCACCGCTACATCACCGACCGGCACTTGCCTGATAAAGCCATTGACCTGGTAGACGAAGCTGCTGCCAAACTCCGGCTGGAAATGAACTCCATGCCCGAAGAACTCGACGAAGTGGAGCGCCGGATCCGTCAGCTCGAAATTGAGCGGGAAGCCATGCGCCGGGAAAACGACGAACTTAAAATCAGCAGTATCAACGAGGAACTGGCTAACCTCGAAGAAGACCGCAATGCGCTGAAGGCACAGTGGGAGAGTGAGCGGGAGGTCATCCTTGGTGTACAGCAAGCCAAAGAGGAAATCGAACGCCTAAAACAGGAAAGCGCCCGTGCAGAACGGGAAGGCAATTACACCGATGCTGCCGAAATCCGCTATGGCCGCATTCCTGAAGTCGAACAGCAACTGGAAGATTACACACAGCGCCTGCAGGACATGCAAGCCAACAACAAGCTGCTGGTCAAGGAAGAGGTGGATGCAGAGGATATCGCGGAGATCGTCAGCCGCTGGACGGGCGTGCCGGTAACGCGTATGCTGCAGAGCGAGCGCGAGAAACTCCTTCACCTGGAAGAAGACCTGCACAAACGGGTCGTCGGGCAGGACGAAGGTGTGGAAGCCGTTGCCGATGCCATACGCCGTAGCCGTACCGGTCTGAGCAACGAACGCCGCCCCATCGGTTCCTTCCTCTTCCTGGGGACTACCGGTGTAGGTAAAACGGAGCTGGCTAAAGCACTGGCCGAATACCTCTTTGATGATGAAGACCTGCTGACCCGGATCGATATGAGCGAGTATCAGGAGCGGCATGCGGTCTCCCGTCTGGTAGGTGCGCCTCCGGGATACGTGGGCTACGATGAAGGCGGTCAGCTGACGGAAGCAGTGCGCCGCAAGCCCTACAGCGTGGTCCTGCTGGATGAGATCGAAAAAGCCCATCCGGATACCTTCAATATCCTCCTGCAGGTGCTCGAAGATGGCCGCCTGACGGATAGCAAGGGCCGCGTGGCGGATTTCAAGAACACCATCATCATCATGACTTCCAATATGGGCTCCAATATCATTCGCGAGAACTTTGCGAATATGGTGCCCGGAGACGAAGAGCTGGTAATTGAGGATACCCGGGAACAAGTCTTCGAATTACTCAAGCAAAGCGTACGCCCGGAATTCCTAAACCGGATTGACGAGACGATCATGTTCCGTCCGCTTTCCCGTACCGATATCGGACAAATTGTCGACTTGCAACTGGAAGAGCTGCGTGCCAACCTGGCCAAGCAGCAGATACAGCTGACCATCGCGGATGAAGCGAAAAAGTGGCTGGCTGACAAAGGATACCATCCTGAATTTGGTGCCCGGCCGCTGAAGCGGGTCATTCAGAAGAAGGTCCTCAACGAGCTGTCCAAGCAGATGCTGATGCAAAAAGTGATGCCGGACAGCACCGTGGTCCTCGATGTTTTTGATGACAAAATCGTATTCCGGCAGCCCATCAAGGAAGAAGAATTGATGGCGTAAGAAAAGTGTTTGAAACAGAAAGTCCCGGTGGCCGTAATGCTTGCCGGGGCTTTTTCTGTTGTACCTATTCGTACTCCATCATTTCGAGTTGGGCGAGTTCCCAGACCTCAATGGCATCTTCCAGTGCGGCCTTCAGGTCGGCATGCTTTTTGGTGATCTCCGCGGCGTCATCCTGCATGTAAAACTCCGGGTTAGACATGACCTTCTCCACCGCTTCGATTTCTTCCTCAATTTTCTCCACTTTCTTTTCGGCATTGGAAATGGCGCGCTGCAGGCGTTTGCGCTCTTCGTAGCTCAGCTCTTTTTTGGGCGGTGCTTCTGCGATGGCCGTTTTGGGTTTACCGGAGGACTGACTGATTTCCACATCCCGCATATTGTCGAGCTGCCGCTTTTCCAGGAAGTAGTTGACATCGCCCAGGTGCTCGTGCAGTTTCCGGTCGCGGAACTCCAGGGTGCGGTCTGTAAGTCCAGCGAGGAATTCCCGGTCGTGGGAAACGACAATCAGGGTGCCATCGTAGTCTTTGATGGCCTGTTTGAGTACATCTTTGGAGATAATATCCAGGTGGTTGGTCGGTTCGTCCAGCACCAGCAGGTTGAAAGGGCGCAGCAGCAGGCAAGCCAGGGCAAGGCGTGCGCGCTCTCCGCCTGAAAGTACAGATACTTTCTTATCCGCATCCTCTCCACTGAACATAAATGCACCGAGGATACTCCGCAGCTGAGTGCGCATTTCAGCGGGCGCGTAGTTTTCCATGGTTTCCAGTACCGTCAGCTTGGCGTGCAGGCTGTCAGATTGATTCTGGGCGTAGTAGCCGATTTCAACGTTATGGCCCAGTTGCAATTCGCCCCCGGTCAGGGTCAGTTCGTTGACGATGATCTTAGCCAGGGTGGTCTTGCCCTGCCCGTTTTGCCCCACGAAAGCCACACGGTCGCCCCGGTCCAGCTTAAGGTCCACTTTGTCGAGCACGTTCAGGCTGCCATAGCTTTTGGACAGGTTTTTGGCCTCCAGGGCGACCTGCCCGGACCGTGGTGCCGGCGGAAAGCGGAGGTTCATAGCGGCGGTATCGAACTGTTCGACCTCGATGCGCTCAATTTTGTCGAGCTGTTTTTGCATGGACTGCGCCATCTTGGTCTTGGTCGCCTTCGCCATAAACCGGTTGATGGTCCGCTCTTTATCCGCAATGACCCGCTGCTGGTTTTCATAAGCCGCCAGCTGTTGTTCGCGCCTTTCCTTGCGGAGGTCCACATACTCGCTGTAGGCCGCTTTGTAGTCGTAGATTTTGCCGAGTTCGACCTCAACCGTTCTTCTGGTGACGTTGTCGAGAAATTGCTTATCGTGGGAAATCACGATGACCGCACCGGCGTAATCCTTCAGGAATTTTTCCAGCCAGATGATGGATTCGATATCCAGGTGGTTGGTCGGTTCGTCCAGCAGGAGGTAGTCGGGGCGCTGCAGCAGCATTTTCGCCAGCTCGATCCGCATTTGCCAACCGCCGCTGAATTCATCGGTCAGGCGGTCCATATCGGAAGCTTTGAAGCCCAGGCCGGTGAGTACGCGCTCGGCATCCGCCTCCATGGTCTGACCGCCCAGGAGTTGGAAGCGGTCGTTGACTTCGGCGAAATTTTCGAGCAGCTTCATGTAAGAATCACTTTCGTAATCCGTACGGGTCGCCATTTCATCATTTAATTCGGCAATTTGCTTTTCCAGTTGGCGCACCTCGTCAAAAGCGGTGAGGGTTTCTGCCATCACCGTTTTACCTTTTGGCAGGCTCATTTCCTGATGCAAAAAGCCCAGCGTGCTGCCGGAAGGCCGGTCGACGTTGCCATCATGCGGTGACATATAGCCGGCGATAATCTTGAGCAGGGTGGATTTGCCGGCGCCATTTCGGCCCACCAGGCCCACCTTGTCCCGCTCCACAATAACCAGGTTAACCCGGTCGAGGAGCGTACGGTCCCCGTATTTGACAAAAACATTATTGATGTTGATCATATCCTTTGCGCTTTGTGGGTGCGGCCCTGCCTTCTCTCCATTATCGACTCCACCGCTGTGCCATTTGCCGCAAAGGTAAGAAATACGTGTGACCTTTGTCACCCTGCAAATGGCTCTATGCCCTTAACTTTAACCAAAATTTGAATACTATGTCAGGTAGCTGGGGCACTTACATCGTTCTGTTTTTGATCCTCGCGCACTTTGTGGTGGGATTCGCATTCTTAGTCAAAAAACTAAGCGGGCCGGTAAAAGAAAAACAGCCGACAGAAGAAGAGGAAACAGCCGAAGTCCGCTAATACATCTGAATTCTTTCTATTTTTGGGGTAAATTGCCAGTGTAAACTGTATGCTGATGAACTCCCCAATGCCGAATTATCTACTACTCCTGTTTTGCCTGCTTGGTGCACAACTCTCTGCCCAGAGCGTAGTGATCAACAATAATTCCTGTAATATCGGGCTCAACCTGAAAGACGGTGGCTGCGACCCCAGTCTTAATGTTATTCCTGATCCTGACGAGATTGTCATCAATGTGAATGGTGCACCCGGGACTGCTCTCGGTGTAGATGTTGCCCTGCAGGAAGTGCAGCTTATCATTCGCCACACCTGGGCTAATGACCTTGAAATGACCCTGCGGTCGCCTGCCGGAATTGATGTCCCACTTTCGTTTGATAATGGTGCAGGCGATGACAATTACGGAAATCCGGATGCGCCGGACTGCGCAGAGCCCGCCCGCTTTACGATGAGCAGCTGTGTGCCGGTATCGGCATCTGTGCCTCCATTTACCGCCGAAACCATCCGGCCCGAAGGCAGCCTTTATGATTTCAATGACGGTACCACTGACCCCAACGGTCTTTGGGAGCTCATTATCTGCGATGATGCGGAAGGGGATATCGGCCGCCTCGAATTTGTCAATCTGGTGTTTGCCCCATTGAATTGCCAGCCTGTGGAGACCGTGGAGGTTGTCGATTCCGACACGACTACAGTTGTTTTGAACTGGTTACCGGAAACCAGCTGCGGGACGACCTTACTGGAATACGGGCCCATTGGCTTTGCGCCGGGCGGTGGTGCCACAGCGGGCGGGGGTACATTGGTGTCGTACACGGGCTGCCCACCTTTTATGCTAATGGGGCTGGATGCGGAGACGGACTACGAGCTTTATGTGCGCAAGGTATGCGGTGGAGGGGTATCTGAAAATTCCTGCCCGGTTACTTTTTCCACAGGCTGTAATCCGCCAGGGCTTACCTTTTCCACTGGCTTTGAATCAGAAGGCTTATGCGGTACCCTTTGCAATACAGAGTGCCCGCTAACAGGTATTTGGCAGAACAGCCAACAAAATGATTATGACTGGCTGGTGGCAACGGGGCCTACGGTTACCTTTGGCACCGGTCCTGAATCAGGTGCCGATGGCTCTGCGCAGTACGTTTACCTGGAAGCTTCCGGGAACAATTGTAGTGCGGGCAAGACCGCTATATTGGAGTCAGAGTGTATTATTTTGGATAAGCAAGGGACCGATACCTGCCATTTTTCCTTTCAGTATCATATGTTGGGAGAGGGCATTGGCAGCCTCACCCTGCAAGCTTCCGGCGATGGTGGTTTCAACTGGACCTCCCTTTGGTCGCGTTCCGGCGCCCAGAGCCCCGATTGGCAAAAAGTCTACATCGGGCTAAGCGATTTTGAGGATGGCGATACTCTGCGCCTGCGTTTTGTAGGGCAGGAAGGCAGTAATACGCGAGGAGACATTGCGCTGGATAACCTGCAATTTTACGGGGCTACACTTCTTGGAGCCCCCGGCTTCACCTTTTACGTCGATGCGGATGGCGATGGCTATGGAGATGATAACCAACCGGTTTTCACCTGCTTGAGTACTGCACCCGAAGGCTTTGTTGCTGCAGGTGGCGATTGCAATGATAATAACCCGGCAATCAACCCCGGAGCAGAGGAAATCGCCTGCAATGGTCTGGATGAAAACTGTAATGGTATGGGCGATGATCCACTGCTGCCGCCGCCCACGGTGGTGCACGATACGATTTGTTCAGGGCAGCCGGCCCTGCTTAGGGTGTCTTCCAGTTTGAGCAACAGCCTCTTTTTTTGGTACCCTGCTGCTGATGCTACCAACTTTATAGGTTTCGGACCAGCTTTTTCGCCTACCCAACTGCTGGTCAATAATGGGCCTGAGCCGGTAGTTTACACCTACTACGTGGAAGAGCGCAACCTTACTTGTATCTCTGCCCAACGGGCTCCTGTTTATGTAGTGGTCAATCCTACGCCGAACCTTGCCCAGCAAACCACTCCGGAGGTATGCCCGGAGGATTCCCTTAATCTGGAGAGTATCATTTTCAATGATGCCAACTTTACAGGCAGCAATATTACCTTCCACACCGGCAGCCCGGCTACTCCTGCTAATCAGCTGGCTGACCCTGTGATTGCCTCCATGGTGGGGAGTAGTTTTTATTTTAAGGCGACCGCTGATTTTGGCTGTTCGGATGAGGGCCAGGTACAAATCGATTTTAAGCCCGGCCCGGCCCTGACTTTCCTGCCTTCGGATTCTATGGTGCTTTGCCGGGAGACGACTGCCACCCTGTCTGTACAGGCCACTGGAGGCAATCAGCCCTATACCTACCAATGGGGGAATGGGGCGTCGGGTGCATCCATTGAGGTGGACGCAGGTTTTCAGGCGGGCGTAACGCAAACCTATCCGGTTACCATCACGGATGTGGAGGGGTGCTTTAGCGTAGGTAGCGCCCGGGTAAGGACTATTGTAAGCATTGATTCGTTGCGAAGCTTTGTTACGGATGTTAGTACCTGCGATGGGACCGATGGTGCAATCACGCTGGTGCCCCTCTCCGGAGAACCGCCCTACGACTACAGCTGGGAAGGGGCCAACGGAGTAGCTGGAAATGCTTCTGCCGTTTCGGATACTCTGGTGGTCGGTAACTTGCCACAAGGGAACTACCGGGTCTCCATCACAGATAGCTCAGTAGAGGGCTGTCAGCTGATCATCCGTTCGGTGTTGGTCAACGGGCCCGGTGCTGCCGTACAGGAGATTGGTGTGAATGACGTGAGCTGTCCCGGCAGCGGGGATGGGGAAATCTGCCTGACCGTATCTGCCGGCAGCCCGGTTTTCGAGTGGAGCAATGGCGGCGCTTCTGCCTGCCTTGAGGACCTTCCGGGTGGCTTTTACAGCGTTACCGTTACCGATGGGGATTGCCAGACAATTATAGATAGTATCGAGGTCAAAGCAGCAACACCACTGCAGCTGAACTTTGATGGTATTTCGCCCAGCTGTGCAGCGGCTGCGGATGGTGCCATCACAGCCACCGCTTTCGGTGGTACGCCTCCCTATAGTTATTTGTGGAGCAATAATATCAACTTTCCCAATCCCTTCAATCTCTCCGCCGGAACTTACACCCTGACCCTGACCGATAGCAAAGACTGTCAACTGGTGGAAAGCTTTGAGCTGGAAGCCCCTGCGCCTCTTGAATTGGAGTTGCAGTTCCGTCAGGACATGTCGTGTGCGGGCCAGGAAGACGGGCGCCTGCTGGTTGGAAGCAATGGAGGTACTCCCCCTTACCATTACGAATGGGCGGACGGTAGCGATTCGCGCCTGCGGGTGAACCTGAGCGCGGGCAGTTATAGCGTGACGGTCACCGACTTTCAGGGGTGTACAGCGAGTGCTGCTTACCTGATTCAGGAGCCGTCTCCGTTAGCACTCACACTCATTGATACGGATAATCCCACCTGCGTTGGAGAGAAAAACGGCTCGATTACAGTGAGCGGGAGTGGAGGGAATCCGCCTTATGTCTACGCCTGGAGTGAAACCGGAGCCGACAGTACGCTTAGCAACCTTGCTATTGGAACTTACTTTGCGTACCTGACCGATGCTAATGCCTGCCCGGGAGATACGCTGGAAGTTATTCTGGAGGCTACTTCAGAACCTGATTTCACCGCTGAAGTTGTACAACCCTTTTGCGAAGGGCTGGAAACCGGAAGAGTGACGCTCAATCCACAGGGCGTACCTCCGTATCAATACACCTGGAGTACCGGCGCCACTACGAATGAGATTGACGATTTGCCGGTAGGTGTTTACAGCGTGCAGGTGGAAGACGGGCAGGGATGCCTGTACGATACGACCTTTGTAATTGAAGCCCCTCAGTTATTCGGCAGTGCGATCAACGTTGTACAGCCTGCCTGCGATAATACAATGGATGGGCTGATCAACGTTACAGCCACCCAAAATTCCGGTACGCCCTCCATCCTGCCGCCTATTCAATACCGTTGGAATGATGGTATAATTGGTCCGAACCGGATTGGGATTGGTGATGGTGATTATGTTGTATCCATTTCAGATGGACGTGGGTGTGAGCTCATCAGCGATACGATCCCCATTGTAAGCCCGCAACCCCTGGAGATTGGTTTGGAAGGATTCGGGCCCATTGCCTGCCGGGGTGATTCTACTGGTTTTATTGAGGTAGATACCCGTGGCGGGACTCCGCCCTATGGATACAGCTGGATTGGAACGGATGTGGAGACAGAGGACATTTTTAATATTCCGGCAGGCGCCTATCGTTTGGTGGTAGATGATGCGAATGCCTGTTCCTATGATACAACCTTCATACTGAGCGAGCCGCCTGCCCTGAGTGTTGCCATTGCCGTGGAAGCAGAGGATATCTGTGAAGGTGGGCAGGTGGAGCAGCTTCAGGCAGTTGTGAGTGGAGGCGTGCCTGGCTACGAGTATCATTGGAGTAATGGTATGGATCAGCCACAGATTCCTGATCCTGTACCGGCAGACTACAGCCTGACCGTTGTCGATGCCAATGGCTGTGAGCGGGAAGCTTTGCCGGTCAAGGTCAAAGCTTTCACTGCTGCTTTTGAGTTGGATACCTTTTATACAGTGGATGTGAGCTGTAATGGTCAGGGCGATGGTTGTGCGGTAGCCCGGGTAGCTGGTGGCTCCTCCAATTATCAGTTCCACTTTAGCAATGGGTATATTGAGGTGACGGACACTAATACCGTCTCTGTTTGCAACCTCAGCCCGGGCAACTATCGGGTGACGGTAACCGACTTGTCCACGGGGTGTAATGAAAAATCCCCTCTTACTGCGCTGCAACAACCTGAGCCTTTATCCCTCACCCGGGATAGTATTCGGATGGTGGACTGCTTCGGGGACTCAACCGGTGGGGTATTCACGACCACATCAGGAGGCACGGCGCCCTATTTCTATTCGTGGTTCAACAGCAACAACGATGTCTTTGAGCCTGTTGCGGACTTGACCGGAGTGCCTGCCGGAACTTACACAGGCGTAGTCATTGACGAACGGGGCTGTACGGATGCGGTGAACGCCATGGTCACCAACGCTCATCCACTGATTACGGCAACAGTCATGGATATTGATCCGGTACCTTGTAAGGGAGACCTCGCCGGGAGCATTGACCTGAATGTGGCCGGTGGTGTACAGCCTTATATGTATTCGTGGAGCAATGGCCTGATGACTACTGATTTAAATGGAGTGGCAGCGGGCAGCTATACTTTGACAGTGACGGACCAAAAAGACTGCCACCGTGTTTTTGGCCCTTATGAGGTTGAGGAGCCGGAAGAGGCTTTGCTGCTGGACACGGTCCGCTTCGATACGGTCCAATGTTTTGGTGGTTCGGATGGGCACATCGCGGTGGACATAACCGGTGGTGTGCCCGGCTATGATTACGAATGGCTTTATGCCGGACAGTTATTGCCCTTCACCGGCGATAGCCTGGCTAACCGGCCGGCAGGTATGTACCAACTGAATGTCATAGACGATAACAACTGCCTGCGCACTTTTGAAATAGAATTACCGGAACCGGAACAGCTTACCGTTACGCTCAGTACGCTTAGTGATCCCTTCCGTGTATTGGGGCAGAGCATTGGGGGGACTCCGCCCTACACCTTCCTTTGGAGTACCGGTGCGAATACGGATACCATTGAGGTGCCTGTTTCCGCTATCTATACCCTTACCGTGACGGATGCTAATGGCTGCACCGCAACTGAAGAAGAGAATTTGGTGGAGGTACAGGCGCTGGAATGGATCGATGAGGTTCATCTGTTCCCTAATCCTGCTGACAGCTATATAGAGTTGGAAGGCAGGTTAAAAGTCCCTGGCCCGTTGACGCTGGCTATCGTGGATGTGACGGGCAAAATCCGTTATGAGCAAGCGTTGGGGCAGCAGCGCAATTTCCGCCAACGTATTGAAGTAGCGGACTGGCCGGCCGGCGCGTATTGGGCAATGCTTAAAATAAAGGGGCAGGCGATTTACGCTGCCCCCGTTATGATTATTCGATAATTTTAAAAGTAGTCCGCCGGTTAATCTGATGTTCTTCCTCCGTACAACGGTTGCAGATGCAATCGGCCTCGGGCTCGCTTTCCCCGTAGCCAAAGGCAACGAGCCGCCCCGGGTCAATACCTAGCGAAATCAGGTAATCCACTGCGGCTTGTGCACGGCGCTGGGCAAGATCCTGATTGTACCGGGAGCTGCCCCGGCAGTCGGTATGTGAGCCCAGCTGAATACGGATGTCCGGGTTGAGCTCCAGGTTGCGGGCCAGGTCATTAAGCGTTGGCTGGGCATCTTCTCGGATGTTGGCTTTGTCGAAATCGTAGTAAATGTTCTCCAGCCGGATTTCCTTATCCAAAAAGATGCGGTCCAGTACGATTTCTATTTCGAATTCCTGTACGGGGTTATTGGGGTCGCGCCCGATACCACGGGTGGAGAAGGCGGCGTCGTTTTTCAGGTAGCCTTCTTTGGCTGCCAGGAACGTGTAGTCGGCTTCTTCTTCCAGCTCCAGCTCAAACATGCCATCTTCTCCGACGGTCACTTCCTCCTTGCGGGGGCCAAACTGTATCTGCACGGTAGAACCAGGCAACGGTTTGCGGCCGAGCACCACGCTGTTCGGGTCAGTGGGCACCTCGTATAGTTTTTCCAGGACAAAGCCTTTAAGCAATAGCTTGTATTCGATTTCTTTTGGAGGCTCTTCATCCTGTACGACCTCTTCCGGCGGCAGTTTCCGTTTGGTGAAACGGTAGATGTCATCATTCCCGATACCTTCCTCCCGCCGGGAAGTGAAATACCCGGAGTACAGCACATCCTCGTCTTGCCTGGGAGCATTGTAGTCAATGATGTACCCGAAATCATCAGAGCCAGAGTTGACCGGTGGTTTCAGGTTGTACGGAGAAGCCCAGCCCCGGCTTTGCAACTGGTAGGTTTTAAAAATATCGAGCCCGCCCATACCGGTATGCCCCCGGGAGGAGAAGTAGAGGGTATCCTTATCTACGAAAGGGAACATTTCATCGGCTTCGGTATTGATCACCCTCGTCATGAGTTGAGGAGGGCCCCAGGTGCCATCCGTTTGCCGCTCGCTGTAGTAAAGATCGTGCCCGCCCCAGCCATCGGGGTGATCGGCAGAGAAGTAAAGGCGCTGCCCATCTTCAGAAAGCGCCGGCCCGCCATAGTTGATGCCTTCTTCCATAAATGACAGAGGCTGTGGTATGCTCCAGCTGTTGCCACTTACTTCCGAACGCATGATCTTGCAATGGTCTGCATCCCATTTGCCGCCGCCGAAGCAGCGGGTGAAGTATACTTCAGTATAGTCGCTGTTGAAGATGGCCGTCCCTTCGTTATCTTCTGTATTGAGCGGGCCTGTGAAGTCAGAAACGGTATTGGATTCCAGGTCGACCAGGAAGAGGTCGGAAAAAGCGTTGCCGGTCCAGTTGTAGGTGTCATCGCCGGTGCTGTTTGCGCGGTCGGAAGTGATCACCAGCTGGTTGCCCTTGTAAAGCACAGGCGCATATTCCGCCCGGCTGGAATTAAAGCCCATGACTTCCACCTCGTACTCCGGGCGCAGGTCCTTCCAGCCCTGGGCGATCTGACAGGCGCTGATTTCCCGGCGGTATTCATAGGGGCTGCCAATTTCTATGCCCAGGTCTTTAAATGCCCGGGCGGCTTCATCGTAGCGTTCGGCTTGTTTCAACGCAAAGGCATACTCGCGCAGGGATTCCCACCCGTACTGATTGTCATAGGCAATTTTGTACCAGCGGATGGCGAGGTCGCTCTGATTGAGGTTTTTGTAAGCTTCGCCAATTTTAAAAGCAATGCGCCCTTTCTCAACGCGGCTTTTGGATTTTTCGTATTCTTTCTGGAGGAGTTCGAGTGCTACGGCATACTGCTTGACCTCGATCGCAGTCTGCCCATCCCTTACTTTTTCAGTGTAAGTACAGCTGCTGAGTGCCGCAAAAAGAAGCGCAAATAGAATATAGGAATACCGGATCATAGCTTTACTTGGATTTGAATGATATAGGGTGTACGCCACCCAACCGCCTGGAACGGTCCTGTAGCGCATAGGAATAAAACGCCAGAGGATTTTTTTTGTTGCTGGCCGCCCGAAACGAAGGCCGCCTTAGCAATGCTAAAGCGGCCTTTGGTCTGCTAAACAGCGCGTTAAGCGATTCTGCTAACGGGACAACTGTACGTCTCCCTTGAAGTGCTCAACGGTGCCATCAATGAATTCGATCTCTGCATGCCAGGCAAAAACCGCATTGTTCATCTGTTCACCCCGGAAGGTGCCGTCCCAACCGTGCTCCGGGTTGTTAGGCGAGAGGTTGTAGCCTTCAAATACAGGCTCTCCCCATCGGTTGTAAATCCGGAATGCCCGGATGTTTTCTATAACGCCGCTGCGGGCAAAAATATAGAACAGGTCGTTGGTGCCATCGCCGTTTGGCGAGAAGGCATTGGGTACATAAACCGTTTGAGTCCGGTCTACAAACAGGCGGAAAGGTGCCTGATCAATACAGCCGTTTTGACTGACTACCGTGACCAGGTAATCCGTGGTGCGTAGCGGTCGGGCGGTCGGGCGCAGGCAATCGTCGCAGCTGAGTGAACCTGGATTAGACCAGAAGATGTCCGCAATTTCACCCGGTATAAGGTTGGTCTGCCCGTTGATGGTGTAGCTTTCGCCAAACTGAATCGTTGCCTCGGCAGGTTCAATAATGGCTACTGTGGAGTCGGGCTGAATGATGGCGGCGCTTGCTTCGTAGGTGCAGCCGTTCTCATCGCGTACAATCAGTTCGTAGTTGCCGGGCGTCACGTTGGCAAAAATGCTGCCTGCCTGATAGGAGTCTCCTCCGTCAATAGAAAACTCATAAGGTGGCGTTCCACCCGTAACCTGCGGGAACCGTATAGTGCCCGGATCGCCGAAGCAGGGCGGTTGGATAAGGTCGAAGCTGGCCTCCGGAACGGGTTGGGTCACGAGTACCTGATCCTGAGCTGAACACCCATTCTCAGTATTGGTAACAAGTAGGGTATACAGTCCCGGTGCGTTAATCACGGGAGCCGAGGTCGTGGTCCCGGAGGTGAACCCACCACCAATTGTCGTCCACTGATAGGTGATGTTCGGCCCTTGCTGTGAATTGGAGCCGTCGAGATTGGCGGTGTCCTCCCAGCATTCCAGGACGAAGGTGTTGCCAGCTTCTGCTACCGGGGCAATAATATCCTGATCAACGACTACCTGATTGCTGTTGGAGCAGCCGGTGAGCATATTCTCAATCGTCAGGTCGTAGGTGCCTGGCTCATCGATGGAAACGGCCAGGCTGGTGGTCGAGCCCACGAAGTTTCCATCCAAAGTAGACCAGTTGAAGGTAAAATTATCGCCTTGTGTACTGGCACTGGCATCGAGCAACACCGTCTCTACGGCACAAGTCAGTATACCTGGTGGCGTGAATACTACACTCGGAAGGTTCACATCCTGTGTGATTTCCACCGCATCCATGGCTGTGCATTGATTGAAGTTGTTGGTGACGACCAGGGTGTAAGTGCCCGGCAAGTTGACAGCAGGATTGAGGGTGCCGCCACCATTGAGCACGCCTGGCCCCTGCCATTCGTAACTAAAACCGCCAGTGCTGGACCCGGAACCACTAAGGGTTAGGCTGGGGCTGTCGCAGTTGAGTTCGGCGGTGGTACCTGCTTCTGCCACTGGCGCCAAAGTGTCCTGCACAACGGGAATCGTCAGTTCGCTGCTGCAGAAGTTGGCGGTATTGGTCAATACGAGAGTGTAGGTACCGCCACTGCTCACGGTAGGGCTATTGGTCTGCCCACCTGAGATAATCTGTCCGTTGGAAGTGGACCAGTTGTAGTCAAAGTCGGGGCCACTACTGGAGGCACTGGCATCAATTGCTACGTTGGTCACGGCACAGGTCAAAGTGTCTGGCGTGAGGGCTGCCACCTCGGGAGTGATGGTGTCTTGTTCGACAACAATACTGGCAAGCGCATCGCAACCGTTACTGGTATTCTCAATCAGCAGGGTGTACTCGCCGGGGGCATTGATAGTGGGCTGCAGGGTTTGGCCGCCACTGTTGATATTGCCATTTGGTGTGGTCCAGGTGTACTGGAATTCGGTACCCTGGCTGCTGTTGCCGGCCTGGAGTTGCTGAGCGGTCAGATCACAGTTCAATACCTGTGGATCGCTAATGGCAATGGTCGGGGTAATGGTATCCTGTGTAATAGCCACCACATCCGTAGCCGCACAGCCATTGAAATCGTTGGTCACGGTAAGCGTGTACATACCCGGCTGGTTGACTTCGGGCGAAAGCCCATTCGTGCCGCTGAGCAGTCCGGGGCCATCCCAGTTGTAGGTAAAGCCGTTGGTACTCGACCCTATACCGGACAACGACAGCACCGGGAAGTCACAATTGAGTTCCTGTGGGCTACCGGCTTCGGCTACCGGAGCTATGGTGTCCTGCACTACACTGACTTCCAGAGTACTGATGCAGTTATTTTCTGTATTGGTAAGCGTTAACAGGTAAAGCCCTCCGCTGCTGACCACTGGAGTAGGGGTGTTGGTGCCACTCTGAAGGATACCATTGCTGGTACTCCAGTTGTAGTCAAAGACCGGTCCGCTGCTACTGCCGCTAGCGTCGAGTTGCAGGCTGGTAGTGGTACAGGTTAAAGTATCAGGAGTGCTTGCTGCAACTACCGGAGGCGTGATATCCTGGCCGACTTCAACACTTTGGCTGCTGGTGCAACCATTGTCGGTATTAGTGATCAGGAGGTTGTAGGTCCCCGGTGCTCCAATATTGGGCTGTAAGGTGTTTGCGCCTCCGGTTATGCTGCCGTTAGACGTCGTCCAGTTGTAGGTAAAGTCGCTACCCTGGCTTGAACCCGTGGCGTTCAGCAATTGCTCAGTAAGCGCACAGTCGAGCATTTCGGGCGCATCAATAGCGATTGCCGGTGGCGTAATATCCTGGGTGACCAGGGCTTCATCGGTGGCACTGCACCCGTTTGGGATATTGATAACTTCCAGTAAGTAAGTCCCGGGCACTTGTACTGCAGGATTCAGCCCGCTGGTTCCGGAAGCCAATCCGGGCCCTGACCAGTTATACAGGAAGCTGCCCTGACTGGAGCCGGTGGCGTCCAGGTTGAGCAAGGTGTCTGTGCAGGTCAACCGGATGGGGGCACCAGCATCAGCTACCGGCGAAAGCGTATCCTGTAGTACCTCGATGCTAACTTGTTGCTGGCAACCATTGCTGTTGTCAGTGACCAGAAGCGTGTAGGTGCCGCCGCTGCTGACCGTTGGATTAAGCACATCTTCGGGGCTGTCCAGCTGCCCGTCAGGGGTGCTCCAGGCATAGGTGAAGCTACCGCCCTGACTGGAACCGCTTGCATCTAATTGCAGGCTGGTTGTGGTACAAGTCAGCACATCAGGAGCCAGAGCTGTTGCTGTTGGCAAGATGGTATCAATGGAGACTTCGACTTCATCCAGCGCTTCACACTGATTGTCAGTATTAAGGACGGAAAGCTGGTATAGCCCGGGCTGATTGGCCTCGAAAGTCGGGCTGTCTGCACTGGCAATCGGAGCTCCGTTCAGAGTCCAGGTATAGACCAATGGGCCATCCTGGCTGGTATTGCTGCCGCCAATGCTGATACTACTCACATCGCAGTTCAGAATGCCGTTTGTTCCGGCATCGGCCTGAGGTACAGCAGTATTTTCCACTACGGTCACCGCTTCCGTTACGGTACACAGGTTGTCAGTATTGGTAATTTGAAGCGTGTAGGTACCGGCCTGAAGTGCCGTTATGGTCGGGGCGTCTGTCGCCTCGTTAAAATTACCATCCGGCGTGGACCACTCATAAATCAGATTGGGGCCACTGTCGGAATTGCTGCCATCCAGGGATGCCGTTGGGCTGTCACAGTCAATTTGCGGATCCGCATCAACAGTGATGGCAGGCAAAGCAACGTCCTGATCAATGCTAACGCTGCTGCTGTTGGTACAGCCATTGGTCTCATTGATGACTTGCAGGGTGTAGGTACCCGGTGCATCAATGGTAGCATTCAGATCGTTGCTGCCAGTTGCGATATTGCCATCCTGTGAGGTCCAGGCGTAGGAAAGGGGCGCATTGCCACTGGCTGAGGCCTGCAGGGTATAAGTGGTCTCCGCACAGTTTAGCGTAGTGGCTGGGCCCGCATCAACCGTTGGTATTTCCACGTCCTGACCGACCTCCACGCTGATACTTTGTGCGCATTCATTGGTGGCGTTGGTCACCTGAAGAGTGTAAGTGCCTGGCGTATCGGTGGACAATTCCGGTGTGGTAGCTCCGCTCAGCAGGTTCCCGTTGGCGGTGCTCCATTCATAAATCAGGGCGGTACTGTTGGCTGTTGCACTGCCGGAAAGTGCGATGATCGTATCTGCACAAGTCAACGTTGCGGGCGGTGCGATGGCCACTTCCGGCAGTAAAGTGTCAATTTCCACCAGTGCGGTTATCGTGTTGCTGCAACCGTTTTCAGTGTTTAGTACCTGTAGCTGGTAGGTCCCTGGCTGATCAATACCCGTCAGTTGATTGATATTGGAGCCAATAGCGGAGGAGTCCGGGGCGGTCCAGGCGTAGCTGAAATTAGGCCCACTGCTGGAGGAAGATCCGTCAAGCGTAATGCTGGCTGTTCCACAGTCGAGCACCTCAGGGGCAGCAATAGCAGCTTGTGGGATAGCGATATCCTCCTGCACCATGACTTCAGCTGTGGTGGTACAGCCATTGACGGGGTCCGTAACCTGCAAGGTATATAGGCCGGGCTCGGTAATGCTTTGCTCCAAAGGAATGCTGTCGGTTGGCATCAGCCCGGAAGGGCCATTCCAGGTCAGAATGTTCTCGCCGCTATTAGTGGCCGCACTACCGAGCAGCAGGAGGCTGTCGTTGTAGCAGTTGAGTATGCCCGGCGATGGCAGGCCCACCTGTGGCGAAAGGGTGTCAATGGCGACCAAAAAAGTGGCGGTGTCATAACAGGCAATGCTCGGCGCTGAAATGATTAATTGGTATTCGCCCGGCGCATCAATAGTAGGCGTCAGGGTAGTGGCTCCGCTGAGGATGTTCCCATCCGGAGTAAACCAGTCGTAGAGGCCATCCGGGCCAAGATTGGAATTCCCGGCATTGAACTGCAAGGTAGGGTTGTCGCAATTCAGTACTTCAGGACCTGATATAATGGCAACGGGCAGGTTGTCATCCTTCAGAATAGAGACAGTATCTGCCGCTGTGCACCCATTGAGAGTATCGGTTACCTGTAGTTGGTAGAGCCCGCCTGCGTTCACTATTGGGTTTAGGGTATTCCCCCCACTGACAATATTTCCATCGGCAGAAGTCCAGGTATAGACATAATCGCCGGTGTTGCCCATGGCGGTAGCGGATAAGGATACCTCCGGCTCTTCGCAGGTGAGTTCACTGCCCGGGCCTGCATCAATGGCAGGGACGGTGGTGTTTTCCGTGATTTCCACGGCGCTGCTGCTACTGCAGCCGTTTTCATTATTTGTAATGAATAAGTTATAGGTGCCTGGCCCATCCACAGTAGGGGAGAGGCTGTTAGCACCGTTGACTACTGCAGGGCCCGACCAGGAATAGGAAAAGGCGGGCCCGCTGCTGCTGCCGTTAGTATTGATTTGAATTTCGGGTGCATCGCAGGTGATAGTACCCGGAGACAGCACTACGTTTGGCGCTGCATTATCGGCTGCAACGGTCACAGTATCGTAGGCGATACAACCATTTACGGTGTTTGAGATGGTGAGAATGAAATCGCCACTCTGCTGTGCAAAGGCGGTCAGCCCATCCGTTGGAGGCAATCCCGGGCCCGACCAGGAAGCTGTAAATTCAGGGCCTGTGGATGAACCCGTGCCATCCAGTGTGACAGCAGGCTGGAAGCAGGTCACGGTATCCGGGACATTGGAATCCACCGTTGGCAAGTCAAAGTTTTCTTCCACTATTGCAGAAGCTGTAGTGGTACACCCTTCATCATCCGTGACCGTCACAAAGTATTCGCCCGCCTGAAGATCAGTGGGGTCCTCGCTGCTGGCACCATTGCTCCAGTTGAAATCGTAGCCCGGCGAACCTCCGCTTACCTCCAGATTAATACTGCCACCATTCGGATTCAGGCAGTTGACTCCTTCTGTGGAGGTGATGCTTGCTGATACCGGCATGGGTTCTTCCACTTCCACCTGAACGGTATCCGTACACCCAAACCCATCGACGATGTAGGCCTCATAAGTGCCGGGGGCAAGATCTGTTAAAGAGTTGCTCTCATCGGGCAGGGGCTGGTTATTGGTAACATCATACCAGCTAAAGAAAAATGGTGGAGCACCACCACCCACATTTATCGAGATTTCTCCATCTGTGGCACCAGTACAGGAAACAGGCTCGGCATCCACCTGAGGATTGAGATCGAGCAGCTCTATAAAGGCAGAGCCCTGAACCTGCCCAATACAAGTAGGGTAGGCCTGAGGCGCAACATATTCCGCCTGATAAAAGCCAGGGGAATTGACTTCTATGATTAGCGGGTTTTCTGTGGCGACGATATCTGGTTGGGGAATACCATTCAGGGAATAGGCAAAAAGCCAGGGCCCATTCCCCTGAAAAGTCACCTGGAGTTCTGCAGTGAAAGGAGCTTCACAAAACTGCCCCTGCCCGGTAAGGGTAGCTTCTGATGCACCACTGACGGTTACCGTCGCATCTGTTGTTGCTGTAAGGCCGCACTGATCGGTGACAGTGACGGTGTAGGTGGTCGTTTCGTTGGGCGTCACCGTGATTGCAGAACTGGAGGCCGCATTGCTCCAGGTGTAACTAAAACCCGGGATGCCTCCGCTGACTGCTGCAGCCAGCGATGCGGGCTCTCCGGGGCAGACTTCAACAGGAGGGACCGTCACATCAAGGGGCGGGCTGTCCTGAATAATGAGTTCAATGGTGCCATTAATGCAGGAGCAGGAATTTTGAATCTCAAGGATAATGGTTTCCTGGCCTTCTACGATATTGTCTGCAAAAACATCAATTGGAATCTGTATGGTAGACTGCCCGGGGAAGGCGGTTACGGATAACGGGAAGCCTGCATAATCTACACCCGGTGTTGCTGTGCTGTTTGGCGAAACAATCAGGTCAACGACACGGGTAGTAGACAGGTCGCCACCTACATTAAGCGAAAAATAGCCATCTGAACAGGCCTCATACGTGATATTGCTGTTGGTGGTGGGAGAAAAAGCTTCACCCGTTGCAGTACCACCGGCAGCGAAACTGTTGGCTTCAAGGAATACGGCAGAGTCATAGATGCCATCGCCCACATCACCTACCAAAAGCCGGATGGTGTAGGTTTCGCATTCCTGCACATTAGCGATCGCCGTGAGCACTTTGGTAAAGCCATCAAACTCAATATCGTTGTTGATGGTACCTGCCCCGCAACTGCCCGAGTTGGGTACGAAGAACACGCTATTGTCCTGGTCATTGATATTATCGATGGTCACCCCAATGTTTGAACCGGGCAGTACGGCGATATTTTCACCATTGCCGGTAAAGCCGCCATTGATGCCGGGGCCGCTGATGAAAAAACCAAAAACGTCGTTGTAGCCGGCATCTACGAATTCGCAGTACTCTTCCGAAGCGAAGACATAGTTGAAAGTGATGTTGTCTACAGTGGGGGTGAACTGGAATTCGATACCCGTTGCATCAAATACGGTATTGGAGCCTGCCAGGTCTGCAAGGTCAGGATGGCTGCCTCCGCCCATGTTGTTGCCGGTACTGCCGGAGCTATTGGGGCCGGTGGCAGCACTGGCATTACCACTGGAGATGATGACGCCCGAGTTAATACCCACTGAGGAGGCGCCCATGCCAAATTGCCCGGCGCTTGAAGGGCTGCCAATCAGGGTGACGTTGGACACATCGAAGCAGTTGCCACCGATAAAAACATCCTGGATGAGTGTCAATGCATCCACACCGGGGCTTACGGTCAGGCCGGCCATGCGGTTTTCGCCGGGAGGCCGCTCACAGGATTCACAACTAACAGACAGGATAAAACGGGCCTTTAGTGCTCCCGGGGCCAACTGCGTAACCGGAATGCTCTGGCAGGCTGATACAGCGGTAAAGCTGTAGGTGATTTCAGGAGTGCCTGCTTCTGAAAGAAAACGAACTTCGCCACCTTCCTGTGCCTGTGGGCTCAGCCAGAGCTGGTATTGCTCTCCGGGCTGCAGCTGGCAAAGGGTTAGCGCAAAAGGGCCTTCTGCCTTTGTGGACAAGCGATGCCTTGACCTTGTGCCTTCCAGCTCCACCACAATGGGGTCAGTGGTGGCTTGCAAAATTGAAGTAAGGAAGAGCAAAAAGAAGGGAGTTAGTAAAAGTTTTCTCATATTCCGAGTTTTGGGTGATGGCACACCGTTTGTACTGTGCTTAATTGTCGTTTCCTCATCTTAGGGTAAAATAGTCGCTACTCCACAATAAATATACGGTTATTTCCGTAGCGCAAAAAAAATAGGACTGATCCTTTGCCGGTCCAGCCCTATTTATATGGTTTATGTCGCAATTTGTGCGCTAGCGGAACAGTTGCAAATCCCCTTTGAGGAGTTCTACACTTCCATCGGTGAATTCGATTTCGGCAAACCAGGCCAGCACACTGTTCCTGACTACTTCTCCATGGAAGGTGCCGTCCCAACCGTGGGCGGGGTTATTGGGAAGGAGGTCATCGCCTTTAAAGACGAGCGCTCCCCAACGGTTATAGATTTGGAAGGTACGGATGTTTTCTACAGTCCCGGCCCGTGCAGCGATATAGAACCGGTCGTTGCTGCCATCTCCGTTTGGAGAAAAGGCATTGGGCACGTAAACGGCCTGAGAACGGTCTACAAACAAACGGAACACGGCCTGATCCGTGCAGCCATTTTGGCTGATAATGGTCATCAGGTACTCGGTTGTGCGCTGCGGACTGGCGACCGGGCGTAGACAGTCCTCACAATCCAGCGTATTAGCATTGGACCAGAAAACCTGAGCGATGTCTTCATCGGGGAGGTTCGTCTGTACATTGATGGTGTAGTTTTCTCCAAAGGCAATAGTGGCTTCAGCCGGCTGAATAATGGCAATAGTGGAATCAGGTTGGCTTATAAAGGCGCTGGTTTCAAATATGCAGCCGTTATTGTCCTTTACAAGCAGGTCGTAATTGCCGGGCAGCAAGGCCGCAAAGCTTTGACTCTCCTGATAAGTTGCCCCCCCATCCACAGAATACTGGTAGGGAGGCGTACCACCGGTGGCTTGCTGAAACTGAATGCCGCCCGGGTCTCCGTGGCAGAGTGGCTGCTGGAGCTCGAAGCTGGCCTCAGGATTCAACTGGGTGACAATCACTTCATCCTGGTCCGAGCATCCATTTTCTGCATTGGTAACTAGTAGTGTATACACACCGGCAGCACCAATGTCTGGCGAGATTGACGTGGGCTCTGATGCGAACTGCCCGCCAACGGTAGACCATTGATAGGAGATATGGGCGCCACGGTCTGAGCCAGCGCCATCCAGGCTTGCCAAAGTTGCACCACAGTTGATTACAAAGTCATCCCCGGCATCTGCGGTGGGCGGGATCGTGTCTGCTTCCACATAGATCTCCCCCGAATTCGTACATCCGGTTTCCAGGTCTGCTATGGCCAGGGTGTACACTCCAGCGGCATTAACGTAGGCTGTAGGCCCATCCGGCTCTGTAGCGAATTGCCCATCCTGAGTACTCCATTGCAGTAAGAACCCTGTTCCATGGGTGCTATTGACCGCACTCAGCTCAACGGTGTCAGCCAGACAAGTGAGCCTGGGCGGCAAATCAAAATTGACCTCCGGAAGGTCATTCAACTGTATAGCAGCGGTAGTTGTCGCTGTACTGCCGCATTGATCGGTCACGGTCAGGGTATAAGTTACGGTGCCGGTGGGCTGCACCGTAATATCAGGGCTGGAGGCACTGTTGCTCCATTCGTAGCTGTACTCCGGAACACCTCCCAGCACCACAGATTGCAGTGATATGGTATCGCCGGGGCATATTTCCGCTGGCAGGGTAGAGGCTTCAAGCGGGGCGCTGTCCTGAATCCATAGCTCCACTGTCCCGTTGGTGCAGGAGCAGGCGTTTTCAATTTCCAGAATAATGGATTCCTGCCCTTCTGTAAGGGTATCGGGAAATACATTCACAGGAATCTCAATGGTAGATTGCCCCGGCAACGCCTGTACAACCATGGGGATACTATCAAAATCCACACCCGGAGTAGCAGTGCTATTTGGCGATAAGGTAAGGTTGACCGTTCGCGTGGTAGATAAGTCCCCGCCCACATCCAGACTGAAAAAACCATCGGAGCAGGTCTCGTAGGTTGTATTCTCATTGGTAACAGGGGACAGGGCGGACCCGGTGACGGTGCCTCCTGCAGAAAAGCTGTTGGCCTCTAAAAAAACAGCAGAATCGTACAGCCCGTCGCCAACATCTCCGACGAGCAGGTTAATAGTGTAAGTTTCACAGGCCTGAACCTCGGCAACCGCAGTAAGCACTGTAGTGAAACCATCAAACTGTATGTTATGGTTGATGGAGAAAGTCCCACAGCTCAGAGAATTGGGGACAAAAAAGGCTGAATTGTCGCCGTCGTTGATGTTGTCGATGGTCACCCCAATGTTGGAACCGGGTAAAACGGCAATATTTTCCCCATTCCCCGTAAAACCGCCATTCAGCCCCGGGCCGCTGATGAAAAACCCAAAAACATCATTATACCCGGCGTCCACAAATTCGCAGTATTCCTCAGAGGCAAAAGTGTACCGGAAAGCGATGCTGTCAACGGTTGGCGTAAACTGGAACGATATCCCTGTGGCATCGTAAAGTGTATTTGATCCGGCCAGTACTGCCAGGTCCGGGTGGCCGCCACCGTCCATCTCATCTCCGATATTCCCCGTGAAATTAGGCCCCATCGCGTCAGAGGCATCGCCACTGGAAATGATCACGCCCGATTCGATGCCGATCGAGGAGCTGCCCAGCTCAAACTGCCCTACACTTTCTGTACTGCCGATCAGGCTGACACTGTCTACATCAAAACAGTCGCCACCAATAAAAACATCTCTTATCAAATTGGACGCGGCAATGCCTGAGGTTACCGACAGGCCATTAGAACGGGCGCCTGTCGACCTGCTGCAAGATGAACAGCTGACAGACAGGACAAAGCGGGTGTTTTCAGCGTTTGGTGTCAACTGAGCAACCGGAATAGACTCATAAGACTGAGACGCTCTGAAGCGATAAGTTACGGTTGGTGCTTCATCCTCAGCCAGAAACCTTACCGTACCGCCCTGCTGTGCCTGCGGGCTCAGCCACAGCTGGTAGTCTTCTCCGGGCTTAAGCTGTCGCAAGACTAAAGAGAAAGGCCCGAAAGCGGCTGTTTGGAGCCGTTGCCGAAAGCGGTCCGCCTCTACATCGACAACTAAAGAATCGGTGGCAGCAAAAATGGAGGGAAGCTCCAATAGCAGGAGCAGGAGGAATAGTGTAAATCTTCTCATCTCGGTTTTTTGGCTTAAAAACTCAAAATACAGGCAAGGTGCCGAAGGGGCACTTCCTGGTTTTTGGTGAGATTGAGATAGAAACTGCTATTCCGTCTTAAAGATAGGACGATTTCACCAACAAAAAAAATAGAGCTGACCCCAAACGGAGCCAGCTCTTATTTTTAGCCTTAAATTGCTATGATTGCAGGATTCTAGCGGGCCGTTTCTGCAGCCTTAGAGAACCCTTTTTTATCGGATTTAGTATCCTTCGCCCGAAGCTCGCCTGTCAGGTCTGACATGATTGGCGTGGCCACGAAGATCGAAGAGTAGGTACCAACGAGGATACCGACAAGCAATGCGAAGGCAAAGCCACGGATACTCGCACCACCGAAGAAGAACAGGATGGCGACCACAAACAGGGTCGTCAGCGAGGTGATGATCGTACGGCTAACCGTGCTGTTGACGGCGCTGTTGATCACTTCCTCCTTAGAACTCTTCGTATAGTTGTTCAGGAATTCCCGGATACGGTCGAATACAACCACGGTATCGTTGATGGAATAACCGATCACAGTCAGAATAGCTGCGATAAAGGCCTGATCAATCTCAAGTGAGAAGGGCAGGATGCCGTGGAAGATGGAGAAGATACCCATAACCACAAGCGTATCGTGGAACAGGGCGGCTACTGCACCAAGGCTGTACTGCCACTTGCTGAATCGGATGAAGATATACAGGAAGATAAGCAGCAGAGCGAAAGTTGCCGCGTAGAATGCGCTCGACTTGATGTCATCCGCAATCGTCGGGCCCACTTTGCTTGAACTCTCTACGTGCGTGCCATTTCCATCCGGTGCCTTGAACTGCTCCAGATCAATATTACCGCCAGTGATGCCGTTGACGCCGTTGTACAGCGCCATCATCACTTTTTCATCGGCATCATCATCAGTGGATTCCACCAGGTAGTCGGTCACGACGTTGTAGGTGTTTTCCGTATCCACAGACTTCACAATGGGCTCGTTGCCTTCGAAGGCTTCCGTCAGTGCGGAACGCAGTGCAGAAGCTTCCACTTCAGCGCCCTCGATCGTCACATTGTAAGAATAACCACCTTTGAAGTCCACACCCAGCTCAAAGCCACGGGTCGCCATAGAGACCAGGCCTGCCAGGATGATCGCTCCTGAGATGATGTAAGCCATCTTACGCTTGCCCAGCCAGTCGATAGACAGGTCGGCGAAGGCATTCTTGGATAAGCCAGTGGAGAAAGACATGGAACGCTCCTTGTTCTTCAGCCACTGATCGATCATGAGGCGGCCTACCAATACGGCTGTGAACAGCGAGGAGAGTACACCAATGATCAATACAACTGCGAAGCCTTTGATTGGGCCGAGGCCGAAGTAGGCGAGAACGAATGCCGTCAGCAGGGTCGTAACGTTGGCATCGATGATAGCAGAATAGGAATTCTGGAAACCATCGCTTACCGCCATCAGCAGAGACTTGCCTTCCCGCAGTTCTTCCCGGATACGCTCGTAGATGATCACGTTGGCATCCACTGCCATACCGATCGTCAGTACGATACCGGCGATACCAGGCAGCGTAAGGACTGTGCCGTAGGAAGCCAGTGCACCGAAGATGAAGAAGATGTTCAGGATCAGTGCCAGGATGGAAACGATACCACCACCGCCGTAGTAGGCGATCATGAAGAGCAGTACGAGGATAAAGCCAACCGTCAGGGCAATCGTACTGTTGCGGATGTTCTCCTCACCCAGGGAAGGTCCAACCAGGGACTCCTGAATAATTTCTGTATCCGTAGGAAGCTTACCGATCTGCAGGATATTAGCAAGGTCCTTGCCTTCCTGAATACTGAAGCTACCTGTGATCTGAGAGTCACCGGTCAGGATAGGATTGATAACACGTGGTGCAGACACCACTTCATCGTCCAGTACAATCGCAATTTCGCGGTTGTTATCCTGTGCAGCTTCTGTTGTCAGTTGTCCCCAGATTTTAGCGCCGGTATTGTCCATTTTCAGGGACACGGCCACCTCATTGGTCTGAGGGTCAGGGTTGGCACTTGCATCTACTACGTGATCACCGGTCATAGCCGCTTTGCCATCACGCGATGGCTTCAGGGCATAGAGTTCGTAGTTGTCCGTGACTTCATTGGTCTCGAAGTCCTTCATGGGGTCTTTGCCCCAACGCAGCACCATATCCCGTGGGAAAAGCGACTTTACATCCGGCTTCGCCAGCAGGCTATCGATGTAGCGGCGCTGGTTTTTCTTGGCAAAACCAAGAACAGCCAGTCCCTGAGCACCAGTGGTGTTGAGGGTCAGCGCTTCGAAAAGCGGGCCAGACTGAGAAGCACTGCCATAGATGGTGTCAATGCTTGTAATCTCGCCGGCAATCACGTTGCCCAGAGAATCCGTAGCGAAAGTAGTATCAATACGCAAGATTTCCCGGTCAACCGAACTGCCGCTCATAGTCTGAGCCAGGCGCTGATTAGCCTCGATAAAGGCTTGTTGAACACCTGGGTCGCTAATGCGGAATACGTTGTAGAACTCAAGCTTGGCCGCCGCCTCCAGGAAAGTACGGGCACGCTCCGGGTTGTCGATACCCGGCAGCTCCACGATGATAAGGTCGCGGCTGGCATCCAGAGAAACATTAGGCTGGGTAACGCCCAGCTTATCAATACGCTCCTTGAGGAGCTTAAAGGTCAGGTCTACTGTTTCGTCTGCCTTGGCGCGAATCACACGAACCACTTCACCGTCACCGGTTTCGTAGTTGATTTCATCACGAAGGGCTTCGTTGCGGGTGAAGATCGGAGCGAGTTTCTTATCGCCCTTTACTTCGTTCCATGCGTCGAAGAATAGAGAAACAAAGTCGGCCTGTTCGGTTTTCTGCGCTTGAGATGCTCGGTTTAACGCTTCCTCAAAAGTCGGGTCCTTGCTGTCATTAGCTAACGCTCTGATAAATTGCCGCAGATCAACTTGCAGCACGACGCTCATACCTCCCTTGAGGTCGAGGCCGAGGGCCAGTTGCTGTGACTTTAATTCCTGATACGTGTAGCTCTTCAGCAGAGGGATTTTAAATACCTCTTCCGAAGACATGGAGTCCAAAAACTCCGCGCGCTTCATCTTGAAGGCGGTCTTCTGAAGGTCTTCCGATAGGTTTGAGGTCGACGCGCGTGCGTACTCTTCAGCGGCTTTCTCAACTTTCTGCGTAGGCAGGATGAAAAAGTACTGTACGAGCGTTACGATCGTCATGACCACAAGGAAGAACTTCACTACTCCTTTTCCTTGCATAACTCGAAGTGACTTTTAGAAAATGTTAAAAAATGAGCATCTGTCTTTCTAATCCAAACACCTAAGTCGCTGATAAATAGGACTTTCTAAGTGTCCTTTAAAGAAAAACTGCGCAAATATACGCGTTTTGAGGCGCTAATGAAATCTTGTGGTCGAAAAGTTAAGCCAATGGGCTTCATGACCTCAGTAATTAACGGTTGTTAATCCCGGGGTCAGTAGGGGAGCAAGCTAGTCCCGGTACTGCCTTTGACTTATCCTTTCTCATCAGCCTGCTGTAAAAGGCTGAATCCGGGCAAATACCCGAGTCAATTCCCAAATGATGCCACGAGCCTTTTCCGGTTTTCCGGATTAGGGCTCGTAGCTTCTTTGTTTCACTTTATCGCTGACAGGCGCACTGTGTGGGCATGAGCGAATTGATATCCGTCATGGTAGGCCAGGCATTGCCGCTGCCTTCCAGCTCAAAGTAGAATGGCTTGCGCTTCCGGTCGTAGTTGCCGGTCTCGTTCAAAGTTGCTGCATCGTAAAGCCGCCCGTTCACCATAGTATAGCGGACAGACTCAGAATTCCGGATGTTTTCCAGCGGGTTTTCATCCAGGACGATCAGGTCGGCCAGCTTACCGGCTTCCAGTGAACCAATCTGATGGTCCATCCCCAGGTATTTGGCACCGTTCATAGTGGCGCACCGCAGTGCCTGATGATTGCTCATGCCGCCCTGTTCCAGCATCCAGAGTTCCCAGTGGGCACCGAGCCCCTGCAGCTGCCCGTGGGCACCGAGGTTGATGTTGACACCGCTGTCCTGCAGCTTTTTCAGGGATTTGGAAGTCAGGATATGTCCGTTTTCGTACTCCTCATCGGGGATCATCGTCCGGTGGCGGGCCCGGGCATCTACCACTGCTCTGGGGGTGAAGGTGAGCAGGCGGTCCTTTTCCCAAACATTGGTTTTTTGGTACCAGTAGTATTCTCCGTTCACACCGCCGTAGTTGACGATTAGGGTAGGAGTGTTGTGGGTCTCTGTTTGGGACCAAAACTGCACCACATCATCGTAAAGCGGGGCGACCGGGATGTTGTGCTCCACACCGGTATGGCCATCGGCCACCATGCTCATGTTGTGGTAGAAGAAGGACCCGCCTTCAGGGACTACCAGGATATCGAGTTCCCGGGCAGCCTGCATGACCTGTTGCCGCTGCTCCCGACGTGGCTGATTGTAGCTCTTGACAGAGAAAGCGCCGAAGGCCTTGGTCCGGCGGATGGCTGATCGGGCATCGTCCAGATTATTGATGACCGCCTTAAAGTCTCCATCTGCACCATATAATATGGTACCAGTAGAGAATAGTCGCGGGCCAACTGTTTCTCCAGCTTTGATCATCTCGCTGTGGGAGAAAATCATCTCTGAGTTGGAAGAGGGGTCATGCGCTGTGGTGACGCCATACGCAAGATTGGCATAGTAATACCAGTTTTGCTGTGGGCTAAGCCCGTAGCGGAAATCACCGAGGTGCCCGTGCACGTCCACCAGCCCGGGCATAATTGTCTTGCCCTTGCAATCGATAACTTTGGCAGATTTTGGCACCCGTACCTTTGTGCCTACGGCTTTGATGAGATTGCCTTCCACCAGTACAGTCCCCTTTTCAATAACCTCATCGCCTTTCATGGTGATAATCCGGGCATTGGTAAAGGCTACGGTGCCTTCCGGCCGGTCGGCTTTCAGCTCCAGCCCGATGCGCAGCCCAACGGTATCCATAGGCGGCAGGCTGTCGAGGCTGCCTTCCAGAAAACTGAAGCGTTCGGTGAGGTCGTCGCTAAACAGCTCTTCGCCCAAGGTCCAGTACAGGCGCTTGCTGTCTTTAGACCAGTGGATATTGATACCGGCATCGCGTGCGACCTGTGCTACGGGCACGGCTTTGGTTTTGGCACTCAGCCCAACTGACTGCCCGGTATGCGGCATGGGCGCTACGTACACCTTGTGCAGCTCTGACCATGCCACCCATTGGTTATCGGGGCTGGGCACGAAGCGCTGCGCGTATTTGCCGTCGAAGTGTTTTTTGTCGTCACTGCCATCGGGTTTGATGGAGTGGTAAGCCTTGGTGATGCTGCCAAAAAGGTAGCCGCCGGTCTGATAAAAGATTCGGCTGCCATCGGCACTGAAGACCGGGTATTCGCCCTGAGGATTGACCAGCGTGGGCTCGCCTCCTTTGACAGGCAGGGTGTAAATACCGGGTTCCTTGCAAAAAGCATACCCCTGATGCGAGTTCCCGCCATCTTTGCGGTAGACGATGGTTTGGCCATCGGGGGAGAACTGTGGTGTGCGGTAGATGCCTTTTTCGGTGGTCAGCTGCGTTTGCTCACCCGTTGCCAGGTCAAGCAATTGAATGCTGCCCATTTCCTGATCGTTCCAGGTGACGTAGGCGAGCGTTTTGCCGTCTGGCGAAAAGGCAGGCTCAAACTCAAGGTCTGAAGCACCCGTCAGGCGCTCGGGCGTGCCATCGGGCAATGCCTTCTTCCAGAGGTGACCAACAGCGGAGAATACCAGAGATTGCTCATCCGGGGCAGTCACGGCGTGCCGGATGACCTTGGCGGTAAATTGCTCATCGAAGGCGTTGTTCTGAAAGCGGACGGTTTCCTGGAAGCGGTGTTTCGCTGTAGCTTTGAAAGGGATTTCGGTGGCCTCGCCGGTAGCGACTTCCACCTTCCAGATTTTGCCCTGTCCCCAAATCACAATATGCTTGTCGTCTGGTGTCCAGTCATAACCGGTATACACCCCAAAAATAGCCCAGGCCTCCTGCTGATCCTTGCTCAGTCCCTTGAAGAGGGGGAAGTTCTGCCCGGTAGCCAGGTCGTGGATAAACAGTACAGACTCGGTACGGATCCGGCGCACGAAGGCGAGCTTTTTGCCATCGTGGGAGACCTGTGGGCGGCAGGCTCCGCCCGGTCCCGAGATGAGGGTCTTTTCCTCTCCCTTTTCCCGGTCGTACCGCTTGATAACATAAATCTGGCTGTTCGGGTCTTTGTTGTATTGGAAATAGCCGCCCGGGTACATGTCCTCACTGTAATATACGTAGCGGCCATCGGGTGAAACGGCAGGCTCGTTGACATCCTGCTGATCGTTCTTGCGCTCGGTCAGCTGAAAGCCGCTGCCACCGGTTTTGTGGTACATCCACATCTCTCCGGCACCCAGTGAACGCGAAGAGGTGAAGTGCTTGCGGGCAACGAAATACTGCCCGTCAGGCATCCAAACCGCATTATTCAGCAGGCGAAAGTCTTCTTTTGTCAGCTGTTTGGCGGCACTGCCATCGGCATTCATCACCCAGATGTTATCGCCCCCACCGGCATCAGAGGTGAACAGGATTTGGTTCCCGTCCGGGCTGAACCGGGGCTGTACTTCCCAGGCCAGGCCACCGCGCAGGAGCTTCGCTTCCCCTCCCGATACAGGCATGGTGTAAATGTCCCCCAGAAGATCGAAAGCGATGGTTTGTCCATCCGGGCTTACATCGAGGTTCATCCAGGTCCCTTCGGTAAAGGTCAGTTCTTTTTCGTGGTGCGCTCCGGAGGGGTTATTGACGTCCCAGCCTTTGTCTTCTTCCTGTGCAATTAGGTTGCCGGTGACCAGGAGCAGCAACAATATCAGTCGTAAATTCATTATCTGGTTAGTTTGTATGCAGAAATTTTGAGCTTGCAAGTCTATGAAAAAATTACCTATTATTGTTGTTCTTGACCTAACCATCAGAAAATGACCACCCAAATCACTACCGCCCCCAACCGGCAGGAAATCAAGTCCTTATTCGAAAAGCAGCGTGTCCATCAGTTTGTGGTGGCCCGGACTACCGCCCGCGGGCGCATCCAGAAGCTCCAAAAGCTCAAGTCCGCCATTCTGGAGCGGCGGCAGGCCATCCGTGATGCTGTGTACGCCGATTTCAAGAAGCCGGCTGCTGAGGCTGACCTGACCGAGATCTACGCCATTACTACCGAAATCAAACATACAGCCCGACATCTTAAGAAATGGATGAGCCGGCACTCTGTAGGGACGCCCCTGCCATTCCTCGGCAGTTCCTCCTGGGTGCAGTACGAGCCCAAAGGCGTTTGCCTGATCATTGCGCCCTGGAATTTCCCGCTACAGCTGGCTATTGGCCCCCTGGTTTCGGCTATTGCGGCCGGGAACACGGCTATTGTGAAGCCTTCCGAGCACACGCCACATACTTCGGCTGTGGTGCGGGAAATCGTGGAAGCGGTTTTCGAGCCGGAGGAAGTCGCTGTAGTGGAGGGAGCTGTGGAGACTGCTTCCGAGCTGCTGAAATTGCCTTTCAACCATATTTTCTTCACCGGCGCCCCGGCGATTGGTAAAATCGTGATGCGGGCAGCGGCAGAGCACCTGGCATCGGTCACGTTGGAGCTGGGCGGGAAGTCACCGACCATCGTTGATGAAACAGCGGACCTCAAAGCTGCAGTGCGCCGCATCGCCTGGGGGAAATTCCTGAACAGCGGGCAGATTTGCATTGCCCCGGATTACCTGTTTGTGCACGAAAGCCGGAAAGACGAGTTCGTCCGTTTGATGGCCGCTCAGCTGAAAGCCTTGTATGGAGAAGATGCCGCCCAATCCGGTGCCTACAACCGGATGGTCAACGGGAAGCACTTTGAGCGCGTGGCAGGCTACCTGAAGGACGCAGAGGAGCGGGGCGCGGTGGTGGAAATCGGCGGGCGGCAAGACCCGGAAACAGACTTTATCGAACCTACCCTGGTCAGCAGCGTGCCCGATGATGCCGATTTGATGCAAGAGGAAATCTTTGGCCCGGTGCTGCCCATTCGCACTTTCCGGGATTTATCTGAGCCCCTGCAGGTCATCAACGAAAAGGAAAAGCCTCTGGCCCTCTACATTTACAGCAAGGACGAGCGAAACATTAAGCGTATTATTCAGGAAACACGGGCAGGGGGCACCTGCATCAACAACAACGATGTGCATTTCATGCAGCCCAATCTGCCCTTCGGCGGCTCCAACAACAGCGGTATCGGTAAAAGCCACGGTTGGTATGGTTTCGAGGCATTTTCCAATGCCCGTGCCATTTACCGGCAACATCTGCCCGGTGCACTGGAGGTGCTCATGCCGCCTTATACCGATTTTAAGCAGCGCCTGATCGACTTAACGCTGAAGTGGTTTTGATTCTGTAGGGTGCCAGACATTCCGGCGATCTCTAAACCTTTTGGCGGGGTCTATCCTTTACATTCGCAAAAAAACAACTGAATTAGTATGAAGAGGACGACCCTGTTGATGCTGCTGTGGCTGAGCGGGCTTACCGCCGGTCTGGCGCAGCAACGCAATTACTGGAAAGACACCGCAACACCTGCGATTGGCTGGGCACAGCGCCTGATTGAACCGGAGGCTGCCCGGATTGTTGACATCGATAAAGCCACTTTGGAGGAGCTGCTTGAAGCCGCCCCGGTAGAAGGCAGCGTTACTGCTGCTCAGTCGGATTTTATTTTCACTCTGCCCACGCCAGATGGGGGTACGGAGCAGTTCCGGCTGGTCAACTCGCCCATCATGGCGCCCGGACTGGCCCGGCAGTTCCCCGGTATGCGGACCTTCCTGGGCAAAAGCCTGGACGACGGGCATGCCCTTGCCCGCATCGATTACACCCATAAAGGCTTCCATGCGATGGTGCTAAAGGGCAGCGATACCTATTATATAGACCCGTTTTACCATAACTACGATCATAGTGCACATCAGGTGTATTTCCGCCGGGATTTTACATCAGAAGAGACTTTCAACTGTGAGGTGGATCATGCGGAACCCATTGCCGGAAATACTGGCGGGAGCAGCGCTTTAGTGGGAGAGGAACTGCGGACCTACCGTTTGGCAGTAGCTGCAACGGGCGAATATACCCAGTTTCACGGTGGCACGGTGGCCGATGCTATGGCTGCTATTGTCACCACTATGAACCGGGTCAATGGCGTATACGAAACGGACATTTCCTCCCGGATGATCCTGATCGACAGCAACCATCTTATTGTCTACACCAACAGCGGCAGTGATCCTTATTCGGGCGGTAGCGGTGCTCACCTGGGGCAGAATCAGACCAACCTGGATACGACAATTGGTAATGCCAGCTATGATGTGGGCCATGTTTTCCATCGGGCTGGTGGGGGAGGAGTAGCTTCCCTGCGCTCGGTTTGTGATGATGAAGATAAAGCCCGGGGCTTTACCTCACAGTCGGTACCGGTAGGCGACCCCTTCGATATTGACTATGTAGCCCATGAGCTGGGGCACCAATTTGGCGGCAACCACACCCAAAACAACAACTGCAACCGGGTGTCTTCAGCTGCCATGGAGCCCGGCAGTGCCTCTACCATCATGGGGTATGCAGGGATTTGCCCGCCGGATTTGCAAAACAACAGCGACCCCTACTTCCATGCTATCAGCCAGGAGGAGATGATTGAGCATACGATTTTCGGAGGGGGTAACACCTGCGCAACAATTATTCCCACCGGTAATACGCCACCGGTAGTGGAAGCCGGAGAGAACGGGCTGTTTTTGCCCGTTTCCACGCCCTTTGAGCTCACGGGTACCGCAACAGACCTGGAAGGCGACTCCCTGACCTACTGCTGGGAGCAATTTGACCTGGGGCCATCCGCTCCACCCAATAACCCGGAGGGCAACTCGCCAATTTTCCGCTCCTTCGAGCCCACTACAGACTCCACGCGTGTGTTCCCACGCCTGCAGGACCTGGTTGCCAATACCACCACGATTGGTGAATATCTGCCGGACTACAACCGGGGGCTCCGTTTCCGGCTTACAGTGCGGGACAATCATGGCTTTGGTACCGGGATCAGTTTTGATGACCGTACGTTCAATGTGACTGAGCAGGCCGGGCCGTTCCGTGTACTCACACAGAATACGCCTGATACCTGGGAAGCAGGCAGCCTGCAGACAGTGGAATGGGACGTAGCCAATACCAATGTGCCTCCCGTAGCCGCCACCGGTGTAGATATCTTTCTTTCTGCAGATGGCGGGTTTACCTATCCCTATCAGCTGGCAGCAGGCGTGCCCAATGATGGTGCGGCACTTATTACCGTGCCAGATACGCTTTCCGGAACTGCTTTCCGGTATAAAATCAAAGCTGCGAATAACGTTTTTTTTGATATTAACAATGCGAATATTACAATTGAAGCGGTCACTGCGCCCGGGCTGGCCTTAGGCACGGAGAATGCCGAAGCTGAAGTCTGTGCTGGCGAAACCGCAGTCTACACGGTACAGGCGCAACCAATTTTAGGGCTGGCTACTGAGGTGGAATGGACGGTGGAAGGCCTGCCGGCATCGTTTTCCGTTGCGGTTATTGATCCGGTTACCCTGCCAGCCGAGGTCAGTGTGGAAGTCACTACGGTCAACGGCTTAACTACCGGTATTTATCCTTTTCAGTTGATTGGGAATAGCGGGGCAGCTGCGGACACGCTGGAGTTGGAAATCTCCTACGCTGCTCAGGCTCCCGGTGCCATAACGCTTCTGGCTCCGCAGGAGGGGAACAATAACACCCCGGTCACGCCTACTTTTACCTGGGCATCGAACCCTGATGCTTCTGCCTATGATATTGAGGTGGCGGCTGATGCTGGCTTTGCAGATATTCTGCTTGCCGCTGAAAGTATTGCAGATACCTTCTTAACCGTGACGAACCCTTTACCTGACAGCACTACCTTATTTTGGCGCGTCAGAGGGCGGAACTCAGCCTGTGGAGCAGGTAGTTTTACCATTCAGTCTTTCGAAACAGAAGGGCTCCGTTGTGAAATCTTTGAAGCTACGGATGTCCCGATTGATTTGGGTGCTCCCGGTCCCTTCGTAACCTCGCTGATCGAGGTGGAAGCCGATGCCCCGGTCCGGGATGTCAATATTGTTGAAATAGCAGGAAATTACAGTCCGCTCGATCGTATTGACTTCCGTCTGCGCGGCCCCAACGGTGATCTGCAGGATATATTTGTCGATAATGACTGCTCAGGTGGCTTCCTGTTCAATTTCTCAATTGATGATGCAGCCAATAGTGAAGTGCCCTGCCCACCTATAGGCGGCCCTTACCGTCCGGCAGAGCCTTTGGCGGTGTATAATGGTGCCTCTGCAGCAGGAGCCTGGCGCCTGGTGATGTTCAAGACCGGGCAGAATGGCTCGCTGGCACGTTGGTCGATTGAAATCTGCTACGGAGTGCCCATCATGACAAGTATAAGAGAAACACAGGCTGCCGCAGCGCTGCAGGTGTTCCCCAACCCGGCTCAGGAAAGAGTCACTGTAGCCTTTCCAGCAGGGGCACAGGTGCAGGGGCAGGTTGAGTTATTCAGCGCTACCGGCCAATTGCTGAAAACCGTTCCCATTCAGCCGGGCGACCGTGAGATCAGCCTGTCTGTAGACCAGTATCCTACGGGTCTGTATACTTTGGGATGGCGGAGCAGGGACGGCGCTATGCTAAGCATACAAAAACTGATCATTCAGCGATAAGCTATTCAAAGTCTTCCTCATCGCCCAGGGCGAGCTTGGCGCCTGCCAGTTCGCTCAGTGCATGTTGGTCACCGGCCCGTTTGGCGGCTTCCATACCTGTTTTGTAGGTTTGGAAGGCGTCAGCGGGCCGGTCCAGTTTTTCGTACAGCTTGCCGAGGTGGTAATAAGTACCAACGTAATCCGGGTCGTTTTGGGCGAGCGTTTCGTAGGCCATCCGGGCTTCGGGCCACTGCTCGTATTTTTCGTATTCTTTGGCAATGGCAAACTGTAAAAATGAGCTGCCAGGGTCCTCTTCGAGTAGCGACTGGAGCTGCTTAAGTCTTGTATTGTTCATTTGTTTATGTTTAAAAAATTGAATAGCAATGGTTTGATTCGGTGATTTGCTAAACTGTCATAGTTCAGCGAAAATTCGCTAAGCTACTTTTGGGTGTGAATAAAAGTAAGTATATTTGCACGAATTACAATTTTAGTGAAATAAGCGGCTTTTAGGCTGTCAACAGCCTAAGCCTAGCCAAAGAAACCACAAAAATACCCATTCATGAAATTATTGGTTTGTGTCAGTAAGACTCCGGAAACCACAGCCAAGATTGCTTTTACGGAGAGCAACACCCAATTTGATACTTCAGGCGTACAGTTCATCATGAACCCTTATGATGAATGGTATGCGCTGGTTCGTGCACTCGAACTGAAAGAAGCCAACGGCGGTAGCGTCACTCTTATCAATGTTGGCCCGGCTGCCAACGATACGGTAATCCGCAAAGGTCTTGCAATTGGGGCTGATGAGGCGGTACGGGTGGATGCAGAGCCGTCCAGTGCGCTTTTCGTTGCCAAACAGATTGCGGCTTATGCCAGGAAGGAAGCCTTCGATGTGGTCTTCCTGGGCAAGGAAACCATTGACTATAATGGTTCTGAGGTTGGCGCAATGGTGGCAGAATTACTTGATGTGCCTTTCATTTCCTATGCTTCTCATATGGAGATGGATGGCGATACGGCAACGGTCACGCGTGATATCGAGGGTGGTAACGAAGTTGTGGAGGTCAAAGCGCCATTCGTTGTTTCCGCAGCAAAAGGCCTGGCGGAGCAGCGCATCCCTAATATGCGGGGCATTATGATGGCGAAGCGCAAGCCTTTGAAAGTGGAACCAGCCGTGGAAGCGGAAGACCTTTCCGTAGCCGTGCACTACGAGCTGCCACCGGAAAAAGGCGATGTTAAGCTGGTTGATCCGGAGAACATGGACGAACTGGTCCGCCTCCTGCACGAAGAAGCCAAAGCGATATAATCGCGCTATTTCAGAACCCTCTCAAAGTCAATACATATTATGGTTTTAATATTTGCAGAAACCCAAAAAGGAAAATTCAAAAAAGCCGCTTACGAGCTGGCCTACTATGGCTACCAAACGGCTCAGGCATTGGGCACGGAATGTGCAGCCCTGGTGCTGGGCACTGCCGAAGGTGCAGAAGAGTTGGGTAAGTATGGGGCTTCAAAGGTCTATCATGTCACTGATACGGCACTGGATACTTTCGACAGTCAGGCTTACACCAAGGTGATCGCTGCGGCTGCGGAAAAGGCAGGTGCGAATGTGGTGATCGTAGGGCATACCTCCACGGGTAAGTCGTTGCTTGGGCGCCTGGCTGTGCGTATGAATGCCGGTTCTGTGCCTGCAGTCAATGCCATTCCCACTGTGGAAGGCGGCACTTTCAAGGTACGTAAACCTGTTTTTTCCGGTAAGGCTTTCGCAGATTACGAAGTGAAGTCAGAGAACAAAGTCCTTTCTCTCATGGGCAACTCCCTGCAGCCACAGGAAGTAGGGGAGCCCGCAAGCGTGGAAGCCCTGGACGTGGAAGTGCCGGCTGCACAGGTTACGGTGAAGGAAGTGAAGCGTATGGAAGGCCGCACGCCACTGCCGGAAGCTGAGCTGGTGGTCTCTGCCGGCCGCGGCATGAAAGGGCCGGAAAACTGGGGGATTATTGAAGAACTGGCAGAAACGATGGGTGCAACCACAGCTTGTTCCCGTCCGGTAGCGGATGCAGACTGGCGCCCTCACCACGAGCATGTGGGGCAGACCGGCGTTGCTATTCGGCCTAACCTCTACTTCGCTATTGGTATTTCCGGCGCGATTCAGCACCTTGCAGGGGTAAACAGCTCCAAGACCATTGTGGTGATCAATAAAGACCCGGAAGCGCCATTTTTTAAGGCTGCTGACTACGGTGTGGTTGGGGATCTGTTTGATGTGGTGCCCCGGCTAAACGAAGCCATGAAGAAGTTCAAAGCAGAGAATTAAGCTTTTGCCTTGCAAATTCCGGCAATTCGCGTATCTTTGCGCCGCTGTAACTGATTTATACAATCACTAACGGTTAAAAAAATATCATGGCAGAATACTTAACGAAAGAAAAGAAAGCTGAAATCTTTAATGAATTCGGCGGTTCTGAGAAAAACACCGGCTCCACAGAAGCACAGGTGGCATTGTTTACTTACCGGATCAAGGAGCTTTCCAAGCACCTGAATGACAATCCAAAAGACCACTCTTCCCGCCGTGCGCTACTGACGCTGGTAGGTAAGCGTAAGCGTCTGCTGGGCTATCTGGCGAAGAAAAACCTGGATGGATACCGTGCACTCATCGAGAAGCTGAATATCCGTAAATAATCCGGCTTTTGTCGGTGTATATGGCAGGGGCGTTCCTTACAAAGGAGCGCCCCTGTCTTAGTTCTGCATCTTTCTGTCCAATAATTTGTATGACTGCGCAGAAAATCGTAACAAAATTACGTATATTCGCCTCCGATAAAAGAAGCTAAGACAAACTAACGGGAGCAAGACCACTAGTGCGACGAGTCCGGTTTAACCGGTGACTGTTCCGGAATCCAAGGGTAAGAAAGTTACCTGTCCGGGAGCATTCAAGCACTTTTGAATCAATCCACTAGCAAAAAACCCGGCTAACGAAGGAAAATGAAGGTCACGATACCATCTCACAACCCTTATTCCTCCCTCAATTGCTGAAGACGGTTTCTCACGGGGTGTTTTCACCTCAGACCGGTCCCCTTGCATTTCGTTGTGATGCTTACGCAAAATGATTATTAGAAGTTAAACCAATCAAATTAAAGATGGGATTACAAACTCCTATTACCACGTCCTTTGACCTACCTGATGGACGGACCGTAACTATTGAAACCGGTAAGTTGGCGACTCAGGCTGATGGCTCGGTTGTGATCCGTGTCGGAGACACGATGCTCTTTTGTTCCGTGGTTTCTGCCAAAGAAGCCCGGGAAGGACAGCCTTTCTTCCCCCTCTCCGTCGATTATCAGGAAAAGTACGCCTCAGCAGGCCGTATCCCCGGCAACTTCTTCCGCCGGGAAGCCAAGTTATCTGATTACGAAGTACTGATTTCGCGTTTGGTAGACCGGGCGATCCGTCCGCTCTTCCCGGATGGCTATATGAACGATACACAGGTCATTATCAACCTCATTTCCGGTGAACAGGAAGTGTTACCTGATGCATTTGCGGCCCTGGCTGCTTCTTCAGCCCTGGCGGTATCCGATATTCCTTTCGCCGGACCAATTTCTGAGGTGCGTGTAGCGCGTATCAACGGACGCTATGTCGTTAACCCTTTCCGCTCCGATCTGGAAGACGCAGATCTGGACATCATCGTGGCCGCAACGATGGACAACGTAATGATGGTGGAAGGCGAAGCCAGCGAAGTGCCTGAAAGCGCCCTGATCGAAGCTATTAAGATTGGGCATGAAGCGATTAAGGTGCAGTGCCAGGCACAGCTGGAACTTGCTGAAAAAGTAGGGGAAAAAGCGACTGTCAAGCGGGAGTTCATCCCACCAGTGGTTGATGATACCGTGAAGGAAATCGTAGAAAGCAACACCCGCGATAAAATCCATGAAGTAGCTGCCGGCGCGCTGGATAAAGTGGCGCGTAAGGAGGGCTTCAAAGCCATCATCGAGGAGCTGATGGAAAAGCTGAAGGAAGAGAAGAGCGAGGAGTTCATGGAGGAGTACGGTGATGAGATCAAGGGCTACTACGATAAATTCAAGAAAGAAGTTATCCGTGAGATGGTGCTGACGGACAGCCGCCGCCTCGATGGCCGTAAGTTTGATGAAATCCGTGACATTTGGTGCGAGGTAGACTACCTGCCTTCCGCTCATGGTTCAGCTGTGTTCACCCGCGGCGAAACCCAGTCACTGACATCCCTGACCCTGGGTACCAAGCAGGATGAGCTGATGGTGGACACTGCTATGGACCACAGTTTCTCCAACTTTATCCTGCACTACAACTTCCCGGCATTCTCCGTAGGGGAAATTAAGCCAATGCGTGGACCTGGCCGCCGTGAGGTGGGGCATGCCAACCTGGCAGCCCGGTCACTGAAAAAAGTAATGCCGGAAGAAATGCCCTATACCATTCGGATCGTTTCCGATATTCTGGAGTCCAATGGTTCATCTTCCATGGCAACTGTTTGTGCAGGAGCGCTGGCTCTGATGGACGGAGGTATCCAAATCAAGGCACCGGTTTCCGGTATCGCAATGGGGATGATTTCTGACGGTAAAAGAACGGCTATCCTCTCTGATATCCTGGGCGACGAGGATGCACTGGGAGATATGGACTTCAAAGTGACGGGTACCGAAAATGGTATCACGGCCTGCCAGATGGACATCAAAATTGATGGCCTGCCCTATGAGGAACTGGAGAAAGCACTGAATCAGGCGCGTGAAGGACGGCTTCACATCCTCAATGAGATGAAAAAAGCCCTCGAAGCACCACGCGAAGACCTCAAGCCGCATGCACCGCGCATCGTTGAGATTATTATCGACAAGAGCTTTATCGGAGCCGTAATTGGCCCGGGTGGTAAAGTGATACAGGAGATTCAGGCAGAGACCGGCACCAATATCAACATCGAAGAAGTTGGGGACGAAGGTGTGGTCAGCATTGCCAGTGAGAACAAAGAGTCGATTGATGCTGCTCTTGCGCGCATCCGCCGCATTACATTCACCCCATCTGTGGGCGACACATATGATGCTGTGGTGAAAACCGTTATGCCTTACGGGGTTTTTGTAGACTTTATGGGCAAGAGCGGGCTACTGCACGTTTCAGAGATTGACCACGCCCGCGTTGATCGTGTGGAGGACTTCTTCCAGGAAGGGGATGAGGTACGCGTGAAACTTATTGGTGTAGATAAAAAGACTGGTAAGCTGCGTTTGTCCCGCAAAGCACTACTGCCAAGACCGGAAGGTGGTGGTGGAGACCGTGATAACGGACGCGGACGCGATGATAACCGTGGGGGTGGCAACCGCCGCAACCGCGACTAATACCATACTAGTGAATTAACAGATTAGCCGGGCTTCCGCAATTGGGGGCCTGGCTTTTTTGTTAGGGTAGTGACAAAATGTTGAATAGAAAAAATGCACTAAAAAAAAGGCTAAACGGCTTTAAAAGCTAAGAGAATCAGAAGAAACTGCCATATAGTGTGCGGCAACTAATCTCAGTTACGGAACTATTTTCAAATAATAGTTGTATTTTAAGTGGAAAAGGCGCATTTAATGCCTTTTTACTAAAAAGTCAAGTTTCCATAAAAGGGGCAACTTTTCTGCCTGTTTAGCGTAAATTTACAGTGTGGAATAGCTAACCCTAAAATTACCTTGCTTATGCGTCAGTTGAAAATTACAAATAAAATCACGGCCAGGGAGAGCCTTGCCCTGGACAAGTATTTGAATGATATTGGTAAGATTCCAATGCTTGCTCCGGAGGAAGAAGCCGAACTAGCCCGGCGCATCCGACAGGGCGATCAGGAAGCACTCGACAAGCTAACCCGCTCTAATCTCCGTTTTGTTGTATCTGTAGCCAAACAATATCAGAATCAGGGGCTATCCCTGAGCGATTTGATCAACGAAGGGAATGTCGGCCTCATGAAAGCTGCCCGCCGTTTTGATGAAACTAAAGGCTTTAAGTTTATCTCCTACGCCGTTTGGTGGATTCGGCAGTCTATCCTGCAAGCCATCGTGGAATACTCGCGGATTGTCCGGCTGCCGCTCAATAAGGTCGGCTCCTATAATAAAGTCAACGAGGCATTCCTGGCTTTTGTGCAGGAGTTCGAACGGGAGCCTACGCATGAAGAACTGGCTGAGTTGCTGGGCATGACACCTAAGGAAATTTCCAATATGCTGAAAGGCAATGGCCGGCATGTTTCCGTTGATGCCCCTATGAGTGGAGAAGATGGCGACAGCACTATGCTGGATGTCATTTCTATAGATGAAGAAGGCGCAAGCCCCGATGGCTCTCTAATGGATCAGTCACTTAAAGATGAAGTGCAGCAGGGCCTGTCTATACTCTCGCCCCGCGAAGTGGAGGTACTGTCTTCCTACTACGGGCTCAACGGCCAAAAGTCACTGACGCTGGAAGAAATCGGTGATCTCTATGGATTGACCCGTGAACGGGTCCGGCAAATAAAGGAGCGGGCCATCCGCCGCCTGCGCAAATCATATAACCGGAATGCGCTGAAGTCTTATCTGGGATAAAGTGCATTAACGTGATATAAAAAATTAGCGCCCATTTCAGGCAAGAGTCTGGAGTGGGCGTTTTTTCAATTGGGATTGATGAAAAGAGGCTTTTTTTTATTATCCATTATTTGCAGTTTACTGATTCTAAGCTGTGGTGAAGCTGCGGTCCCGGATGCAGCAGCCGGGATGGAGGAAAAACCAAACAGTGAAGATTCCGGGAAAACCAGCCCGGCATATCCGGCTGTTGAATTGGGCGTGCCCCTTTTTCAAATCCGTGAAGCTCCGGATGTTGAAAGCCTAGGGCTGGGCAATCTTCAAAAAGGCGACCTGCTTGAATTACTGGGCCCCGTTAGTGCGCATACCACCCGACTTACCATTGGGGAAAAGACCTTTTATCAGCCCTGGTTGTTGGTGCGTACCAAAGCGGGGACCGAAGGATGGGTGCATGCGGCAGTTATCGCCGGAGAAATTCCGGAAGGGCTCCGGCTAAAAGCCTTGATCGGAAAGGAGCTTGCTCAGGAAGCCGAAAGGTATGATCAGGCATTTCATGAGATGGAAGAGGCTGCTTCGGTGGTGCAAACCATACGGCAGGCGCATCAGTTATGTGAAGAGCTCACCTTGGTAATGCAGTTACAGCCGCCCGATATGGCATCGGAAGTTGCCCGTCTCCTTCCTGCACTATCTGTATCCTGGGTTGCATCAGCGGGTAGCTGGCATTTTTATGTTGATTATAAAGCTTTTAGTATGGCAGCTCGCCGTTCTGAAAGCTCCGCTGATGAGGCGCTGCTGGAGCTTTTTTATGCTGCTTACCCGGTAGACAGCATTGGCTATTTGTACCCGGCCTGGAAGCTGGAGGTGGATAACAGGAGCGTTTTCAGCCTGCTCGGCAAAGGCGTGCACACTTCTTTTTTGAACCGGTTAGACCAAACCAAACATCACCGGGACATAGCCGGGCCGGAAATCGAACAGCTCAAAGCACTTCTGATCAACGATATGACCGAACCAACTGTTTTGTACTGGGAGGCAAGGGAAAAAGTGCTTCAGGAACTGGAATCCATACTTGACAATACATTTACTGTGTTAACGACTTCAGATACCTTAGCTTTGCATCAGCGCCTGATGGGGTTGCGGGATACGGCAATCACAGATGAACGCCGCTTTAATTTCAGAGCAGGTCTTTAATTAAGAAGCTTACCAATCACAACAATCGAATGGGTTTATTTGCATTAATCACACTATTGGTCGTACTAACCGGAGCTGTACTCCTGGCGCGGGGGCTCAAAAACTTTATGCCGGGCGACAAACGCTTGTTCCAGGATATGCAACAATTAAAAGAAGAGATGCAGGAGTGGAAACCTGACCTGGTCCCGGTTTCCTCCGAAGAACTCGATGCCTTCTCCTTTAATCAGGTACAACGCTCTGTGCGTAAGCGGTTTGGGAAAACGGCAAAAGGGGTGTTTACGACCATTTACCACGAGCCCATATTGGCTTACACTTATAAGGAGTACTCCGGGCCGGGGCAGAAGGCTATTCTTTATGCAGAAACAGGAGAAAAGTCTTACTCATACATCAAAGACAAAAACGGAGTGCGTATTGCCGCCGGGCAGCGGCAGCTTGGTACCCTGAAAGAAGACGGTACGCTCTACGCCCCTAAAGGGAATAAGGCGGTAGCCAAGCTTGGGCAGCCTGCCAACCGTCTGCTGCCCGTGCGTACCGCCGACCGGGAGCTGGGCAGCCTGGTGGACCCACCGGAAGCGGCAGATGATGCCCTCGGACAACGTGCTTTTCAATTTGTACCGAATGACCTGGCTGAAGAGGAAAAAGATGTATTTCTTGCTCTGGCTACTCTGGAACTGGTGCATCGCACGTTGAAATCGTAAAAAAAACTGAAAATCATTTCTGGTTTCTCATCCATTCGCCTAGCTTTGATGAACCATTTGTATGTATGCCTGTTTGGCAACTGAATTCGATAGGTCAATTCAATATACTATGAAGTTACGGAAGAAAGCTAACCTTATCATATACCGGTTCCGTGAGCAGGGGCTCGAAATCTTTTTGGTCAATGCGGATGAAAAAGGTACCAAATGGGACCTGCCTCAGGGCGCAATGGACAATGATAAGTCCCGCACCTTCATTGAGGAAGACCGTCTGATCGAATTAGACCCGGTGGCGCAGGATAGCGGCGACCTGGAGAATGCAGTAGCGGTAGAGGGCGACTGGCACGAAATCCCATCACTGAAATCTATGCTCTCAGAGGATGCGCAGTACCTTAAGGATAAGATAAAGAGCGTAGAAAAAGGCACCTACTTTGCTCTGAAAGAGGCCGTAAAAAAAGTAATGCCTCACCAATATGAATTCCTGAAGGAGTTAAAAGATATTTTGGTAGACCGTAACTCGGTTAAAGACCTGTAGGAGAATCATAAGCAGAAAATAAAAGCGTGGGCAGCCTGAAAAAGGCAGCCCACGCTTTTTTGCTTCAGGCACCGGCCTGCCGGGCCAGAAAAATTGCCCGGTCCAGTTGCTCTTCCCGGTTCAGCAAAGTATTATCAATAATTACAGCATCGGCTGCCTGCCGCAGGGGGCTGTCCTCACGGGTGGAATCAATACGATCACGGTGGGTCAGATTCGCCTTCACTTCCTCCAGGGTTGCTTCCTGGCCTTTATGAGTTAGCTCATCGTATCTTCTGCGCGCCCTGATTTCCGGGTCAGCGGTGAGAAAAATCTTAAGTTCTGCTTTTGGGAAGACCACCGTTCCGATATCCCTGCCGTCCATAACGATCCCACGTTCTTCGCCCATTTGCTGTTGCTGGCTGACCATAGCCCGGCGCACTTCCGGAACCGCTGCCACCTCGCTAACGTAATTGGAAACGGACATCTGCCGGATTTCCCTTTCTACATCCCTGCCATTGAGGAGCGTATGGTTATTCTCTGCAAAGCGGATATTGATTTCCTGTAGTGCGGCTTTGACCCGCTCCTGGTCCTCCACATTAATATGGTGATCTAACAAGAATAGAGTAACGGCCCGGTACATCGCCCCTGAATCGATATAAGTATAGCCAAGGTGGCTGGCTAGGGATTTGGCAAGGGTGCTTTTTCCGCAGGAAGAGTAGCCATCAATGGCTATGATGATTTTTTTCACGTAGGCTTGGTTTTTCCGGGCGGTAAAGATAACGAACTACAACCGACTTTTTCAAAATCGTGTCAGGCAGTGCAGTTTCCACCTTTGATTTTAGAGCTAACAAAACACCTCCTGCTCTGATACGCTAACGGGATTGATCCTGTTGAGCTTCTTTCTTGCATCTGATCATTTACCGAAACATGCACCAAGGCCAAGCTGTTATCGGACATACTGTTGAATACGCTCCCAAAGCATTTCATAGGGGATAATTTCCAATTCTGCATTGACCCCCCTGTAAAAAAACGGGACACTTTTCAGTTGATTCAGGTACCGTTCCGTCCCGGTGGTCTCGCCGGGCTGGAAATCAGATTTGGCGTATTGCTGCAACAGCCGGATGAACTGTACCGGGCGGTGGTATTCCTCCCGGCGCAATTGCCGGTTGGCGTATTTTTTTAGGCGGTCGATCCGGTCCATTACTTCATTAAATTTGCGTTCCTCCAGCAGGAAGAGTATTTGAAGGATGAGTACGTGGACTGTAAAGATCCGCTGTTCCTTATTGTACGGCGTAGGTTTGCCAATAAATTTAGACGCTCGGAATTGTTTATTCTGCTGTTTTTGAAGTACAGGGTTTTCTTTTCCCTCCACCTGTATCAGGTACTCGATATAACCTTCGTATATGTCCCATTTTTCAACAATTTCGTTGTCCTGTTTACGGAGCTTGGAGTTGTTGTATACCAGCTTGAAAATAGCTACGCTCTGCAGGGGGTTATTGACGTGCATGGTTAGCAGAAAGTAGTAGTCCATGAAGTTGAACCAGTCCTCGCTTCCGGCTTTGAGCTCTTTCAGGCATTTTTCGGCTGTGGCCCTTCCATCGCGGTAGTTGCGCAGGTGGAGGTAAGCGGACATCTTTTTCGTCTGAAAGGTTACGGTCTTTTTATGCTGTTTATAGACTGCGTTTTTCTGTACAAACTGCTCGCCCTGTTCGCAGACTTCAAGCATGGATTCAAAATCCTGTTGGATTTCATAGGCAAAAATCCAGACCAGGTACATATTATAAAAGATAACGGGCGAGTCATACTGCTCAGATAAGCTCACAAGCGCTTCGCAATAGTCTTCAATATTTTCGGTCAGTTCCTGTGTTTTTGAAAGGGGCTTGTAGTAATTCATCACTACCCGTTGCAGGAGTTCTTCTGAGCGGATTTCGGCATTCAGAATATCATTGTACTCCTTAATGTAGTTATCGTATTCCTCATAATCACGCTCATCGCCTTGTTGAGCTGCATAGTCCCTCAGAATGCGTGAACTGTTAATGATAAGGTCAGCAAATTTGAATTTCAGGGAGGTCGTCAGAATTTGGCGGGCGAGCTGGGCTGCTGAGCTGGGAGCATTATACCAGATGAGCGTTTTGACAAGAGTCCAATCCTTATGGCAGGAATAATAAGCCCGGTCATAATTAGCCGCTTTTGGCATATTGATATCCAGGAAAAAGAGCGTATTCAACAAGCGCTTTCTGAAGCGGGACTTAAGCTGCCGGTATTTCGGGTCGGTTGGGCTGCATTTATAGAGCGTGGTGGCGGCTTCCCGGTCATTTTTGAATTTATTGTCGCGCAACGCCTCATAAAACTGGTTGAATTTGCTCTTGTTGTTGCGCAGGGAATGGTCATCAAAGATCTCGATTTTGCGTACTTTTCGCTTGGTTACGACACGAGCTATTTCGAGTAAGTTTTTCATCTACTGGTTTGGTTAAGGCCATGAGTAGTTTGGCCAGTGTGCATAATCTGTGACATTCAAAATAGGGCATTTTTTGACGAATGCCAATTAATACAGGTTTAAATTGCACTATTCGGGAGGGGCAAACAGGTCTGTTACGCGTTGGGGAGACTAAAATAAAAAAGGTTTTGAGTATTGACAAGCTACTCAAAACCTTTTATTGGAATTGTGACTAACTTTTTCGAGTACCAGGGTACTCAGAAAAGCAAAGCATAAAGCAAATAGCTTAGTATTCGTCTTCATTGAAGAGAAAGTCATCTTTGCGGGGGTAGTCCGGCCAGATTTCTTCCATTCCTTCGTACACTTCACCTTCATCCTCCATTTGCTGCAGGTTTTCGATCACTTCCAAAGGCGCTCCGGAGCGAATCGCGTAGTCGATCAGCTCATCGCGAGTAGCTGGCCATGGTGCGTCTTCCAGATGGTGAGCAAGTTCAAGTGTCCAATACATAGGTTGGCAAAGTTTGTTGTTAGTTGGCTGTTTTATTCAGGCTCCGGATTAACCTTTGAAACCAGGAAAAATCAAAAAACAGCCAATAGGAATTTTATAAAAGGTAAAAAGCGGCAACTAAGCAAATCGTAGGCGAAAAAATTAGGCTTAACGGGCAGTTATTTTTGTACGCAGCCACTGTTTATCCGTTTACCCACCTACTTTCGGCAAAAGTAAAAAACCTAACGTATTATCCAAATATTTATTACGCTTTTTAAATGCGGCCGGTAACTTACTTATTTCTCCTGCTTAACGCCGGACATGGAATAGTGTTTAAGTACCGTAAATGGTTTTTGTTCGTATCCCCTGGGTACCTGCCCTACCTTTTGGTCCCGTACCGGGCCGGTAGGGTCTGTGAAGTAGTAATTGCGCCCCTCGTAGGGTATGGTGCTGCCAGGTGCCGCTGGCAATGCCATCGCCAGGGTAAGGTGGTCAGGGTAGGCTACTACCAGGGTAGGGATGGGGAGTAAGGTTTTTGCCAGTTGGAAAAACAGCGCAGTACGGTCTTCACAATCAGAAAAAGGATGAATGAAGACCTCTTCGGCCACCATAGGCTTACTGCATCCAAAGTAGGCTTTGTCTTCTTTGTATTCAAAGGCAGAACGGGTAAAAGCAGCCAGCAGCTCGGCTGTCTGCCACTCATTTTTGCCTTTGATCATCTCACGCAGCGGAGGAATCAGGCTTTGAAACAGCTGAGGCGACAAAGGCACCTCCAGGTATTGTGTTTCTGCTACAATGGGGTAGTCCTCCATGTAGGCGGCGATATTTTCATCCACCTCGACTTCCAGGGCATGCCATTCATTCTGGTAAAAAAAGCTAACCTTCTGCCGCTTAAGCATAGGGCGCAGCCGGGGCAGATCTCTAAAGGCAAAGGTGAAGGCATGTCCATCCCCGTTAGGGACGAACCCCAGCATGTAGAGGGCCCGCTGTGGAGCCCTGCCCGCCCGTACCTCGGTGAGGTTGATAAAGGACCGGCCCCGGTCCTGAATGATAGGGGCTTCAAACACCTCGTCCATAGTGAATACATAAAGGTACGCTTCGTCTTCAAGGTAAGTCAGCCGGGTATCATAGCCACTCTGCGACATAATAAACCAGGCACTCAGCGTACGGTCTACAGGCTCATGTTGCCCGTATATTTGCATCAGTACCTGCCTGACGAGTTTGTAATACAGCCAGTCATTGAGCCGGAAAGCACGCCGGGCCTGCTGCAGGCTTCTGATCAGCACATCGTACTTCGTCGTACTCATTTGACGGAAATAAGCCCTTAAGCCCAGCTCTGTCATTTCCGGGCGCGGGATCTGCAGCAAATCCGTTTGGTACTGAATGGGCACTTGCTCCGTGAAAAAGGGAATGGTGATCTCCTCACAGTTGGAAGCCGGTAAAGCCTTTCCCAGAATCAAAAGCAATGAAAGGAGTAAAATCCGGGGCATGTCGTAAATATGATCTGTTACCGCAGCAGTTTGATGAAAAGGCTGCGCTTTAGCTGTTTAAACCAGAAGTAGACGTCCCTGTAAACGCTACTCCATGAAATGTACGAAGTAAAAAGCGTATCTAAAAGGCCTTCAGATACGCTTTGTTATGTGAGTAATGTACACAATATTTCTGATGATTGTGCTATATAATGAGCATAGCGTCACCATAAGCAAAGAACCGGTACTTTTCCTTGACTGCCTGCTTGTAAGCTTCCATGATCAGGTCGTACCCGCCAAAAGCACACACCATAATCATCAGGCTGGATTTGGGCAGGTGAAAGTTGGTGACCATGGCATCCGGGATGCTAAATTCATAAGGCGGATAGATAAACAGATTGGTCCACCCTTCGGCTTCCTTGAGCATATTCTCAGCAGAAACGGCTGATTCGATAGCCCGCATGCTTGTCGTACCTACCGCACAGACCCTGTGCTCTCCTGCTTTGGCTTTGTTGACCGTCTCCACGGCATTATTGTCAATTTTGAAGTACTCCGCATCCATTTTGTGCTTGGACAGGTCCTCCACGTCTATACTGCGGAAGGTGCCCAGACCGATGTGGAGAGTGAGCTCGGCAAATTCAACACCCTTGATTTCCAGCCGCTTAAGTAGTTCGTCGCTATAGTGCAATCCTGCAGTAGGCGCTGCAACAGCGCCCATTTCCTTCGCGAAAAGTGTCTGATAGCGGTCCCGGTCCAGGGTTTCTGCCTTACGCCCTATTTCTTTAGGCAGGGGCGTGGTGCCAAGCCGGTGCAGATCTTTCTGAAAATTCTCATCGCTATCGTCATAAATGAAACGGATAGTCCTGCCGCGGGAGGTCGTATTGTCCACTACTTCAGCTACCAGTACATCATTGTCGTGTTCATCACTGAAATAGAGTTTATTGCCAACTCTGATTTTACGGGCAGGGTCAACCAGGACATCCCAAAGACGGGATTCGCTGTTGAGCTCGCGCAGGAGGAACACCTCGATGTCCGCACCGGTTTTTTCCTTTTTGCCGTACAGACGAGCGGGGAATACCTTGGTATTATTGAAAATCATGGCATCGCCCTCATCAAAGTACTCGAGGATGTCTTTAAACGTCCGGTGTTCGATTTTACCTGAGTCCCGGTGAACGACCATCAACCTGGAATCGTGGCGGTTGTCGGCTGGGTATTTGGCAATGAGTTCGGGTGGTAATGTAAAATCAAATTGAGACAGCTTGGTCCTCATATTGTCTTATACTTTTTCGGGTAAAACGGAATCAGCGGGCTTTTCTCTTCCCTGTTTTTGAAAACAGCAAAGTTGCTCCAAGATAAATTCCGGCAATGATACTAAAAAATGGCGATTTTGACTGAGTATAACCTATGGATATATTCAGAATCTTAGAAATCAGAACGGATAACCAATCGCAAGGTTGTAAACAATATTTTCCGTCCTCCAGTTCGGAGATCCAAATGCAACCTCATCAAAAACCCAGCGGTTGCCTGGTTCGTTGTAAGGCTTACGGAAGGGAAACGCTATATCCAGTCGGAGTACAAAGTAGGAAATGTCCAGCCGGAGGCCAAGCCCGCCGCCAATAGCGATTTGACGATAGAATTCATCCCATTGGAAAACGCCCGATTCGGTACCGGTATCCGCCGGGCCTTGTTCTACCAGCCAGATATTACCCGCGTCTACAAAGGCGGCACCCTTGAGGTAGCTGATGATGGGAAAACGGTATTCCACATTCGCTTCCAGCTTCAGGTCCCCGGTCTGGTCCTGAAAGGTCTCGGCATTCAGTGCTTCCACCGGGGTCGCACCCGGGCCAAGGGTACGGATTTGCCAGGCTCTTATGCTGTTGCTTCCGCCCACAAAAAACTGCCGGATGTAGGGAATAGAGCTGGCATTGCCATAGGGCTGAGCAATCCCAATGTTTAACCGGGCCAGCCAGTCGGTTTGTTTTTGGTACCAATGGTATTGAATACCCGCATCGACTCTTAGAAACTGTGCAAAGGGCATACCCAGTAACTGGTAGGGAGTGGAGCCATCCGGGGATAATAAACGGGCAATACCGTAGCTCAGATTACCAGCCGGCTCCACGGAGGCAAACATCGTCAGATAGTCCTCCCGCTTACCGGGGCGCCTTTCACTATAGTTGTACTCAAAAATGGTGCTTAGTATGAGGTTGTCTTCGAAAGATGCCCTGAGCCTCGGGTTGCCGGCCAGCCGTTCCTCAAACTGATCCGTGCTGCTCAGCAGTTGGGTGCGGGTCAGTTGTACTGGCTTCCAGGTGTACCGGTGCAACCGGCCGGGCTGCCAGTCAAAACCGTAGGAACCAGACAGGGAAAACAGTGAAAAATTGTTGGTCCGCCGCTGGAAATCACCCCGGAGTTGGGCCGTGGTACTGGATTGCCAGGCCTGCTCTCCTTTCAGCCAGTTGTAAGGCGCAACCATTCCTGGTAGCCGAAGACTGGCCTCGAGCCCGATATTGTAGCTGTTGATAAAGTCGACCTCTCCGCCAATCTGTGTGGCAATGTTGGTAGAGAGCTTGAGGTTGAACCGTTCGGCACCCCCAAACAGGTTGCGGTGGGCATAGTTGAGGTTGACACCGCCATTCAGGGAACTGCTCGCTGTGCTCAGGGAGCTGACTTCCAGCTCGGCAGAGAAGTTTTGCGTCAGATTTGGAGTCAGATAGAAAGAACGGTCCAAAAACAGGCTGTCGCCCTCCTCGCGGACCTCCACCTTCAGGTTGACAAATTTGTAGGCGCCCAGCCCCATCAGCCGGTTGGTTGACTTTTGCTGCAGGGACTGTACGAACAGGTCGCCCTTGTCCTGAAGAATAGTGCGGCTGAGGACCTGTGGCTTGACAAAGTCTCGGTTTTGGAGGTACAAAATACCTTCTTCCTCCACTGTATCCTTATAATTCCATTCGGGCTCTTCCAGGTAGTAAACGGGATATACCTTTGTTTGACCAATATAATGCCGTTGATAAGGGTTGCCGGATGGCGATTCTGCAAGCCTCAGGAAAGCCTTTACATTATGCTGCTCAGCGGTGGTATCAAGGAAGTAGTAAAAATGCCGGGGGCTTAGCCCGTAGAATCCATTCTCATTGCCGGAATTGGCCAGCCTCGACCGCTCCTCAGACAGGCGCTGCGTCTGATAAGGCTGATTTTGCCAGACAGAGGAGTCCGAATGGGCTTTCTGAATAAAGCGGCCGATGTCATTAGTGTCTGCTGGCCAGTCCATACCTGTCAGCTCATAGCGGGTACCCGGTGATAACCGATAGACTGCAGAGACCGTTTGCTTTTTCCGGATGGTATCCATTTGTACCCGGGCCTGCAGGTACCCCTGGTCCAGCAGTTGCTTTTCAAGCCGCAGCTGGCTGGTTTCCGCTTCCTGGAAATCAAAAATCGCCGGTGGTTCTCCGAGTTTGCGTTGGACCCATCGGTTAAACTTGCGGTCTTTCCCACTTGCAGCGTTGTAGATGCCCAGCCGGACAGGCATGCCCAGAAAGGACTGATTGGGTTGCTGGGCAATAGCGCTTTCCAGTGCAGTAGAGCTTACTTCGGGCTTTGAGCCGGTGTATTCCAGTTTTGCTCCGGTGTAGAGGTACTGCCCTTCCTGCAAGGTTCGGGTAGGCTGGCAACTAACGGCCAGGAGCAGTAAAACGGACAAGCCAGAGATGTGTAGCAGCGTTTTAGTCATCGGTATTATTCTTTTGAGTACTGTCCCGGCGCAGATCGCCGAAGGAGCGCTGATAGATAAGACTGGCACCGGTGCGTATACCGTTGGAGAAAATGTCGTAGTCCGGGCGCCGGAATACCCGCACTTTGTAGCGGCCGTCTTCAGTAAGCTGATACTCCAGGCGGAAGTCTCCGGCAAGGACGGTGTTTTGCCCGGCAGCTTCGCTGTCGCTCATGCCCAGGTTGCCGCCCACCTGAACCGAAAGCCGGTCATTGAACAACTGTTTGGACAGGCCAAGGTTGACTTCCGTGACAGTTTCTCCAGAAGCGGCAGAAGCATCCGTAGTATAAGAGTCAACGCCAATACTGAGGTCCACGCCCTCTACATAGTTTTCTGCCAGCCGGTTAAGCTGATTGGTGAGCAGGGTGCTTACGCTTGACAGCGCGATATTCTCACCTGCGGTCGCCAGGTTACTGCCCCCTGATCCCAGAAAGGCATTGAAGAGCAACAGGCCAAAGACCTGTTTATTCAGCTCAGACTGATTCCCGCGCAGCTGAGCCATCTTTTGATTGAGGATGGATTCCAGATTGGCAGAAACCTGCTCGCCCAGCTGAATGTCGAACAGCAATTCGGGCTGTTGCAAATCACCTTCCAGGTCCAGCAGTACTTTGACTTGCTGTCGGCGGCGGGCAGCGCGCTCCTGTTCGGGCGTGAGCTCAGTCTCCTGTTGTATAAGGCCAAGAACCGGCGTCTCTGTCTGATAAGCTGCACGGATGTCGAAGCGGGCTTGCAGCGGGTCGCCCGGGAGGTAAATGCTGCTGCCTTCTACAATAGAAAAGCTACGTTTGACCAGCCCTTCGTAGTTCATCTGGTAGCTCCCGGAAGTCACTTCGATATTTCCAGTGGTGGACATTTGCCCGTTGGCATTGAGCTCCACGAAAAGATTGGCGCGGCCACGGGCCTGCAGCTGATCTCCGGTAGAAGGGTCAATGATCGCTGTTATCTGGGCATCAGGGGTTAGGTTGAGCTGCAAAGTGAGGTTGTAGCCCGAAGAGCCCGTTTCGTATACTTTTTCGGACCGTGCGGCAGTATCCGCAGCAAATGCCTCAGGCGACTGAAAAATGATGTAGTCTTCACTGACAATGGCTTGCTCTTCGCTCAGCGGCAGGGCGGTGAGGGCGGTGCCGGGCAGGGTAGTCGTTTCCACATTGACATTGAGGTCATCAATAGGGCCCCGGACCTGTGCATCGGCGCTCACGAAGACTTTGCCGTAAAACAGGTCATTGTCTCCGGCATTAGTGTTGAGCACCTGGAACCGGGAGGTGGTGAACCTCAGGTCCGTTTCAATATTACCGAAATGTTCATGCCGGATCACCCCGCTTAGCTGAGCCGGTTGATTGTTGCCATCCACAAGCGCCATGTTGCCGAGTTGGATACTGTTTTCTGTCAATTTAATCTGATGACTTGGCACGGTGAACCGGGTTTGCAGGTAATTGACAAATGCGGATAGGCTGTCTGCGGTAATTGTGCCGGTTCCCAGCGGCTTATCGGTGGAGCCGCGGAGTGCCAACCGGGCACTAATAGCGCCCTTTAGTTCTTTGACGGCACCCTGTGTGAAAAACTCAAATGGTGCAATGGGGAGTTGATCAGCGTTAAGGTCTGCCTGAAGCGCGCCTTGCTCAAGGTTGTAGGTCCCTTTCAGATTCAGGCGTTCTTTGGGGTCTTTCAGCAAAAGGCTGAGTTTGAGCTGCCTGGGGTCAGTATCAGGCTGAAGGCTTAGCTCCATCTGCCCGAGAGTGGCCCCATTCAGTTGCAGGTCGCTCACCTGGGCGTCCACCACATATTGCAATAGGGTGTCCAGGGGTTGAAGCTTCGCCTGCGCGTTCAGCCGGCCGCTGAGCAAGGTCGTGTCCTGCCCGACCAACTTACTGATTTCCTTTAATCGGAACTGCTCAAAACGCACCTGAAGGGGAGGCACGGCGGCGCCAGCTTCCGGCGAAAGGGTCTGCAATGCAATGCCTTGCTGATTGCGGGATATACGGAGGTCAGCAGACTGCAAGGCCTCTGGAGAGAATACGACGGAGTTGCCGGAAGACACCTCCCAGGGCCGGCTGTTTAGCATAAAGTCTGGCAGCACTTGTACGCGGTAGGCGTTGGAGTCGGGCTCCAGGAGGGCGTTGAGGCGGAGGCGGGTTTTCTGATCCCCGCCTTTGATGAGCAGGTTGAGGTCCATACTGTCGCGGTACAGCCGGGTGCTAAGTTGGGTAGGCCCCACAAGGAGCTGGGTGTCCTGTCTGACAGCCTGAATATTTAGGGATTGCCAGAGCGCATCGGCAGATTGGCCATCCAGTGCCAGGCTGTCGATGATGATGCCGGCGTAGGACAGGCTGGGTATACCGCCTTTTAGGTCAAGGCGCTTCTCCGGGGTGCTGAATTCAAACCGGATCCAGGCGGTATCCAGCTGCTCCAGGTCAGGCACAAAAAACCGGGTCAGGGGCACGGGGTTGTCCAGCTCCAGGGTGAAGACAAAGTCCTGCTCCGGCAGTTCGGGAGCCACCTTTGTGCTGTCGGGGGGCTCTGCCGGACTGACCCATTTTTTAACGGGGAAGTATCCATCGGTAAATTCAGCCAGAGCAGGTACGAGCGCTGCTAAGCGGAAGTCTCCCCTCATGTCTGCACGGAGGAAGGGGCTTCGGAAGCGGACCACTCTTTGTCCCTGTGCTATGCCCGTTGCCGTGAGTTCAAGCTGTTCAGCGGTATAGCTCTGCTGTCCGTCGCTCAGGCGTAAATCTTTGATGCTGGCTGTTCCTTCCAGATCGTGCAGCTGGCTCCCTGTCAATTCAGTACTCATGCTGGCGGTTACGCGCAGTGTGGTAGGGTAGAGGTTGAGCTTTTGCAAATTCAGCGTATCCAGGCTGGCATCGAAGCGGAAGGTGGGCAGGCTGTCGGTCAGGTTCGCCAGTCCTTCAAAGTGGAACTTTAAATTGGGATCATTGATATCCAGTCGCCCTTCAAATTCCCGGGCATTGATCCGGCCGTCGAGGCTCAGCCCCTGGTAGGCATAACCGAAAGCTTCGAGCTGGGTGATATTGCCATCAAGATTAGCGTTGATACTGTCGGGAGAGAGCCCGCGGCCTTCCCCCCGCAGTTCGAGGGAAAGGTTGCCCAATTCGGGGTTGTTAAGTACCTGTCCCATAGCAAGGGCTTCCAGCTTTAGCTCCCCTTGGTAGCTGGCATTTGCATAGTCTTCCGTAAACCGGAGCTGGATATCGTGATTGGCCGTGCCGGCCTCAGTCCGCAGTGTGCCATCCAGCTTAAAGTCGGTCAGTGTGCCGGCTATGGTTCCGTTATAGTAGCTGTGGCCAAATGCTTCAAGCGGAGCCGGTATGGTGTCATTTAGGAAACCCCGCAAATCGGCGGGCTGTGTGCGCAGGGAGTCTACGGTAAAGGTGAACTGTAGCTTTTCCGGAGAAGTGATGTCACTGGCCTGTAGCTGACCAAACATTGCGGTGAAGCTTTGGCTACGCAATGCCAACCGGTTAACTTTTAATTGCCGGGTGTTGCCTTTGATGAAACCCGTGAGCCTTAGCTGCCCGAGTGGCGCAAGACCTTCAGCTGGCAGGGGCTGCCCTTTTAGGTATTGGTTGAGCTGCGCGGGAGAAAGGTCTATGGACTGCAGGACCACCTGTAGTGCTAATTCTTCGGGCAGGGTAGCGTTGGCGATGGCACCACTTAGCCGGGCATTCAGTGCCTGCCCCCATTTCAGCCGGAACTGCCCGATGTTGAGGTCAGACACATAGCCATCCACCTGGCCGGATAATTCCAGGGGCGGTAATGGGCGAGGAGCCAGGAAGGGTAGGGGGCCACTCCAGTAATACAGGTCTTCCTGGTCTATCTTTCCGGTGCCGAGGCTGACGGACAGGTGCACGGATTCCGTGAAATTGGCAAGGTCGCCGAATTGATCGTACTGTAACTTCAGGGTGGAAGGGGCGAGGCTGCTCTTTGGGGTCTGAAAAGACAGTTGAGTCAGAGCGGCACTGCTGTCTGAAAGCAGTAAACTGGTATTGAGCGATTGCAATTCGAACCCATTCCATTCCTTAAAGGCGAGGTTGTTCATTTGCCCGGACAGCGCCAGGCTATCCCAGCGTAATTCAGTGGCATCAAGTGCCAGGTTTTGAAAATGCAGATGGGCAGGGTCGAAGCGCCCGCCCGGCCCGGCAGGCTGCGTGAAGTCATCGTAAGCGACATCCACAGCATCAAGCCCCATTTCCCGTACCTCAATTGTCCAGCCGGGAAAGGGGAAGGCGATGGCTGTGTCGGCGGTATCCCCGGGGGCACTGGATACGGCTTCTTCCGTATTGCCCCACATAGCTACTGATGCAAAGGACTGTTTTAGCTGGAATCGATTAATACCGACTTTCTGCTGATTGAGGTCGAATTGATGAAGGGCGCTTTCCAGTGTGCCGATCCGGGTGTAAACGGCCATTTTGCTCAGGCTGTCGGTCCACGAGAAACGCACATTATCCAGGTCCAGTGCTTTAAGGTCGAACTTCCAGGGAGAAGGTTTGGATGTAGTGGTGTCTGGGGTAGTGCTTCCAAAAGCGTCGAGCAGGTAGGTAAAATTAAAGGTGCTGTCGGGACGGCGCTCCAGGTGCGCAACAGCGTCCTGCAGCGTAAACTGGCTCAGCTGTATTTCTGATTGGAACGGGGCGAAAATACTAAGCTGCGCATCAATCCGACCGGCATATAATAAGGTGTCTTGCTGCTGGTCCTCAAGGTAGACCCCTTCCAAAACCAGCTGATTGAAAAAATCAATGTAAATCCTGTCAATGTCAAAGCGCGTTTGTATCCGTTCTTCCAGATAGCCCGTTGCCTTATCCGCTATCTTTTGCTGTATGGCAGGAAACTGCAGGGCTGTCCACAGTAATACCACGAGCAGCATCAGGGCGAGCAGAGCATAGCTCAACCATTTGAGCAGTTTGTTGAGCAAAGGATACGGTGTGTTCAAAGGCGGAGGCTTTTGTACTTGAAAAGGTCTGTAAATAGAACGGTAAGTAGAGGGCGAAGTTTGGAAAGCGTCAGAACTGCCGGCATTATTTTTCCGCAGCAACCCTCTGCATTTTAGAGCTATAGCTGCTGGGGTAGAGCTTCCCGCTCTGTTCCAGCTTATCCAGGCTTTTTGGGCTAGGCACCAAGCTAGTGCCTCAAGCCATAAACCCTTGACACCCCAAGTTTCGTTCTTTTCCGCCTACTCTTCGTTGAAGAACCGCTCCTTTAGCTGGGGCTAAAGTCGCGAACCTTCGCCTTGATAAGTCGAAAAATAACTTCAACTTAAGTATCAGAGATATATGACTTGAGACACTAGGCAAACCGCAAATGCTGCCGGGCTATTCAAAAAGTGCCATTGGTTATGCACAGGGGCGCTGGACTTTAACCGGAGAATTCCTTATGTTTGAATGGGCGGCTCGGCTGCGCTGTTAAAAGTGTAGCTTTTGAGGCTATCCCGTAAACGAGTGAAATATATGAAAGAAGCAGTTGGAACTATACCAGCCTCATTGATTTATGAAATGGTCGAAGACCAACCGATTTACTATAGAGGATATCAACAATTTCTAAATCCGAAGGGGCAAAAAACAGGGCCAATAGGTAGTAGCTTCCTGCAATCACTGATTATATCGAACCTCGTCCTTTTTATAAATAAGCACCTCGGGAGCAGGTATATTGTGCTTACCAATGGGGTAGGGATTCAATTGTCAAAGGGAACCTGGAGAGCAGCAGATATTGCCCTGTTTGAACCTGGTCAGATTGATATTTCACAGGCCAGTAATAAATACATTAACGTCTCTCCAAAGGTGGTGATTGAAATCGATACCAAGGCTGAAGTTGCTGAGATCAGCGATACTTTTTCCTACTACAACGAAAAAACGGAGCAACTTTTGGATTTCGGAGTAGAAAAGGTCATTTGGATTTTTACGGATTCAAAGAAGACCCTCATTGCCACTCAAAAGAAGGAGTGGGCATTAGTAGATTGGTCTAAAAACATTAAGATCACTGACGGCCTTGAGATTAACATAGAGGAAGTCATTCATGACATTCAGGGTGGAATGGGTGATGCCAATGACTGATTTTTATGCCTGATGGACAAGATCATATTTTTGGATTTGGACGGTGTTCTCATCAATCCCTTCCCTGCCTGGAAGCCGGATGAGGAAGACCGGGACGGCTATGCCCGGTTCAATCCGGACTGTACCGCCCACCTTCGTACCCTCCTGGAAGCTTATCCGGCCTTAAAAATTGTCATCAGTTCTTCCCGCAGGGTAGGGAAAAGCCTGGAGGAGCTGGAGGCTATTTTTGCTTTTCGGGGCATTAAAAATAAAGTCATCGGCAAAATACCTGAGCCCGGGGAGCAATATCTTAGCCGGGCAGAGGAGATTGTACAGTATGTCGGGCAGCAGGGGCTGCGCCACTTTCTCATTCTTGATGATGACCGTTCATTGTTGCAGCTTCCAACAGCTTATGCTCCTTATCTTGTTTTGACTGAGTACCGGGCCGGATTTGACGAAGCGTGTCTGGAGAAAGCCATAGGAATTGTGGAGGGATGGGAAAATAAAACTTAGAAAGCCCACCTTTCTCAAAGAAAAGCGGGCTTTCCGGTCTGGCTTAAAAGCCAGGATGTGCGGTGAACGGTCCTTAGAACATCTCCGTAGCCGCAAAGTGGAAGCTGGCTTCCCGGGCTGCGTTCTCATCGGAGTCGGCACCGTGTACAGCGTTCTCACCAATACTTTTGGCAAACAGCGCACGGATGGTGCCAGGTGCTGCTTCAGCGGGGTTAGTAGCGCCGATCAGCGTACGGAAGTCTTCTACTGCGTTGTCTTTTTCCAGTACAGCCGCCACGATTGGTCCGGAAGACATGAAATCAACAAGCTCGCCGTAGAAAGGGCGCTCCTTATGCACTTCGTAAAATTCGCCGGCTTTCTCGGTGGAAAGCTTGGTCAGCTTCATTGCTACAATGCGAAATCCAGCTTCGTTGATTTTGGCGAGGATGGCGCCGATGTGCCCGGCTTTGACGGCGTCGGGCTTGATCATGGTGAAGGTCTTGTTACCAGCCATATTGTGTTTAGATTTTTTGCAGTTTTGAAAATTCGCTGCAAAAGTAAGCAAACCTCCCCAAAGCTGGGTAGTCTGAGAAGGATAAAGCGCAGAACTTTCTCCGTTAACAGTACGCTGAAATGCCGGAAAGGGATGGTAGGTGAGGCCGCGCCTTTTCCGCAGTGGCAGAACATTTGTTGAGCCCTGGCAGGATTAACCCTTTCATTTTCAATCCCTTTTACAACCGTCTTCCTTTATTCTTGGTTAAATTCATTAATTTTCTCAACTTCGCGGTCTGACGCTGTAAGATACAATGGAGAACATCACACAACTAAAGGCACTGCTCGGAGTGCCAAAAAATATAGTCATTACGACCCACCGTAATCCTGATGGCGATGCCATTGGGTCGAGTCTTGGGCTTTATCACTTTCTTAATAAAGGGGGGCATACGGTTCGTATGATCACGCCTTCTGAATATCCGGAAAACTTTTCCTGGATGCCGGAGATCGAGAAGATGGTGGTTTATGACATTGATCCCGAGTATTCCCAGGAGCTGGTGGAGAAAGCGGACATCATTTTTTGCCTGGATTTCAATGCACTCGATCGTATTGATAAACTCGGCGACCTGATCGAGCCCACCAAGTGCCACAAAGTGATGATCGACCACCACCTTTACCCGGAAGGGTTTGCTGATTTCCTGCTTTCGGACACTACTGCGAGTTCCACCTGTGAACTTATTGTGGACTTCATCCATCTTCTGGGGATGGAATCCGATCTGGATGTAAAAATCGGGGAGTGTCTTTTTACCGGTATTATTACGGATACGGGCTCTTTCCGCTACAGTACATCGGCTAAGCTTTACCGCATCGTTGGAGAGCTGGTGGAGCTGGGCGTGGACGATTACAAGCTGCAGGACCTCATCAATAACAGCATGAAGGAAAAGCACCTGCGCCTACTCGGGCATTGCCTGAACAACCGTATGGAAATCCTCGAAGAATACAATACCGGGATTTTTTACCTCACGAAGCAGGATTACGAAGACTTTGACATTCAGAGAGGCGATACAGAGGGGATCGTGAACTACCTGCTGAAGATCAAAAATGTAAAGATGGCGGCTTTCATCATGGAGCAGCCCAAGATCGTCAAGATTTCCCTGCGGTCTAAAGGTGATTTTTCCGTTCAGGAGATTGCCCAAAAACATTTCAAGGGCGGCGGGCACAAAAACGCTTCCGGCGGGTTTTCTTTTCAGCCACTGGAAACAACTCTGAAGCGTTTCAAAGGAGTGCTGCCACAGTACAGGGATAAGCTGGCAGCCGCTGTTATTTAGAATAATTCACTCATTTATATCAACAGACCAAGATTTTATGCGAATCCAATTGCTTTTTATTTTGCTCGTTGGGCTCACGGCGGCATCCTGCCAGCAGGAACCGACGTTGCAAACCACACCGAGCGGCTTTGAATACATGCTGCATACCGATAATGGTGGCGAAAAGCCGGTTGCCGGTGATTATGTGACTTTTCACGCTTACATGCGCAATGGGGACTCCATTGTCTACAGCAGCCGTGATCAGCCGAAGCCACCTTTTCTTCAAATTCCTGCAGAGGCTCCGGCTAACCGCCCGCCCAATCCTATTGAGGAAGTGCTGCAGCTGATGGGAGATGGCGACAGTGCTACGGTGCTTATTGCGCTGGATACTTTGCCACAGAAGCCCAAAGGCTTTGAAAATACAGATGTGATGTACTACGATTTGGTCATCGCAGATATCAAGTCTGCTCAGGATTATGCTGCTGAGCAAAATGCCAAAATGGAAGAAGCTCGTAAAAAGGCAGAAGAGATGCAAAAGCGAATGCCTGAGGTAGAAGCTTTAGTTCAGGCTACCCTGGAAGGCTATAAGAATGGCACATTGGGCGATCAGTTGAAAGAAACCGGTTCCGGTCTGAAGTATGTCATCCACGAAGAAGGCGATGGTGCACAGGCTGCCCCCGGTAAAACGGTTGGCGTTCATTACTATGGTGTGCTGGTTGAAGATGGAAATAAATTCGATGACTCCTTCAGCCGTGGGCGGGCACTAGACTTGCCACTTGGTCAGGGCCGGGTCATTCCGGGCTGGGAAGAAGGCATTGCCCTTTTTAAAGGCGGAACAAAGGCCACACTTTTCATCCCGGCAGAGCTGGGCTACGGTGAGGCAGGTTCTCCTCCTGCGATTCCGGGTGGCGCAGAGCTTATGTTTTACGTAGAGCTGGGCGAAGTACAATAGCTATAATAATTGAATTCAACGCGGCGGCACCGTGTCGGAAAGACTGGGTGCTGCCGTCTCTTTTTTTAACAGCGGGCAGTGCCTGGGCATTGCTCCAAACCACGACAGAAGGTATGACTGCAGATCAGTTGAAAAACTTGCAGGACCGCCTGGCTGCTTTAGGGAGGTATCTTTGACGTCGGTAACCGGCGCATGCAAATCAAAGATAAAGAACAGCAGTCCATGGACCCCAGTTTCTGGGATGATCCAAAGCGGGCCGAAACGATTCTTAAAGAACTGAAAAGCCATAAAAACTGGCTGAGCCTCCACGATGAGCTGGAGGGCAAAATTGAAGACCTCGAAGTCCTCTACGAATTCTACAAGGAAGGAGAGGGCACTGAAGAAGAGGTCGATAAGCGCTACGATGAAGCATTGGCTGCATTGGAGGATGCCGAGTTCCGTTCCACCCTCAACAAGGAGGAAGACGAACTGAACGCCATACTGGAAATCAATGCCGGTGCGGGTGGTACCGAAGCCAACGACTGGGCCGAAATGCTCATGCGTATGTATGTCATGTGGGCAGAACGCAGCGGGTACAAGCTCTCGGAGCTTAATAAGCAGGAGGGCGATGTAGCCGGTATCAAGTCAGTATCTCTGGAGATACAGGGCGACTTCGCCTACGGCTGGCTTAAAGGGGAGAATGGCGTCCACCGCCTGGTGCGTATCAGTCCCTTCAATGCCCAAGGCAAGCGGATGACCTCCTTCGCTTCGGTTTTCGTGCACCCCATGATTGACGACCGCATTGAGGTGGAAATTAACCCGGCAGACCTGGAATGGGACACCTTCCGTGCTTCCGGTGCGGGCGGGCAGCACGTCAACAAGACGGAATCTGCCGTGCGGGTACGTCACCTGCCGTCAGGTGTAGTGGCGGAATGCCAGCAGGAGCGTTCCCAGCATATGAACCGCGAGAAGGCGATGCAAATGCTCAAAAGCCGTCTCTACGAGCTTGAGCTCCAAAAGCAGCTGGCTGAAAAAGATAAAGTTGAGGCTCAAAAGATGAAAAACGAGTGGGGCTCCCAAATCCGCTCCTACGTATTGGATGACCGCCGGGTAAAAGACCACCGTACCGGCCACCAAACCAGCCAAACAGACGCTGTCCTGGACGGCGACCTCGATGGCTTCCTCAAAGCCTATCTGATGAATGACTCGGTGGAGGGAGGGGAGTAAACCCCGTGTCTCATCGGGTTTACTAAGCTAAGCCATTGCCTGGGCATTTACCCGGTGTGCTTTTGGTTTGCTCCTGGTCAGCACGCCCGGTGAAAGAAGAGCGCCGAGCGAAACAGCCTCACCGGGTGCACTAAGCTAAGCCGTTGGAGGGGCATTCACCCGGTGTGCTTTTTTCCTGTGTCTATGTTCAATACGCCCGGCGAAGGGAGTGCGCCGGGCGAAACTATCTCACCGGGTGTAGCTATTGCCGGGGCATTCGCCCGGTGTGCTTTTGGTTTGCTCCTGGTCAGCATGCCCGGCGAAGGGCCCGACTACGTTTTAGACTACGTCGGGCGGAGAGTGCGCCGGGCGAGACCGCCTCACCGGGTTCGCTTTTCCGGGGCTCTTTGCGGGTGTTGGTGGAATGAGGGGCTAGCAGCCTGTCGGAGATGTGCTGATGCGGCGAGAGCGAGCAAATATTGCTCTGAACAAGGCACGAAGAAGGAACATAGCCTGAGCTACGTGACTGATGAGCAACGAAGTGCAGAATAATATTTGCCGTTCGCAGACCATTGAGCGCCTCTCCGACAGGCTGCTAGGGTAAGCTTAAGCAGAGCTCCTGGCGAAGTCTAGGCTCAAGCTCTACACCAGCAGCGCTCTGCTCTCCGGCAAGTTGCATGGGAAAAGCCGGAGCAGAGCACCAGGTCGCTTGCTTCTCCCGCCCAAATGCTTACCATCCCATTTCCCCCCCCCCCAATGCAATACCTTTAGCCCCATTTCACGTTAAAAAAGCTAAAAAAGGATGCCGCAAAAATCTTCCACCCTCTGGTTCCGCATTTTGCAATGGAGTGCCGCGAGTGTACTGTTCGCCCGCGGCTGGCAGCATTTGTACTGGGATGCGCCCTTTCGCACCCTGCTTTGGGACCAGGCATGGATGGAAGGTGCCGTACAAACCGTTCTGGGCATGGACTGGCAAGCCTATGTCACCCACCCAAATACCGATTGGTGGATTCAGCAGATGGTATTCGGCACCGGCGTATTTTACGTGCTGGCTGGGTTGGTAGCGATTACCGTCCAACGTTGGGGCAGGGCCGGTCAAGTGGTGTTATGGATGAGCAGCTTTAGCCTGTTGATCCTGGCGGGGCTGTACTGCAAAGAAAAGTTTTTCTTCCTGGGCCAGTTTTTGGAATACGCCCTTCAGTTTACGGCACCGGCAGTACTGGCCTGGGTAGCCGTTGCGCCGGGCCGGCGGTTCAACCGGTCTTTGCTGCTGTTCCTTAAAGTTTGCATTGCGCTGACCTTTACCTGCCACGGGCTGTACGCAGCAGGATATTATCCCCGGCCAGGCTACTTTGTCTTTATGGTCATGAGTATACTGGGAGTGGATGAAGTTGCAGCCGTTTATTTTTTGCAGGTTGCTGCTGCCCTGGATTTTATCCTGAGCGTACTGATTTTCCTGCCGGGGCGCGTCGCCCGCATCGCACTGGCTTATGCCGTGTTTTGGGGGCTGTCCACCACCATCGCCCGCCCATGGGCTTATGCCTATGTGGCAACGTGGGATACCGTGCTGTTGCAATGGGTGCACGAAGCAATCATGCGTTTCCCGCACTTTCTGGTGCCGGCACTTGCTCTTGGGCTATCGGGCGGATTCAAACGGCTGCCCCAAATCAGACAGCAGTTTGAGTTGGTCCTAAAGCGCTAGAATTTCCGCCATCCGGACCAGGTCATTGTCCAGGTTTTTGGACTTGGTAATGGCCTCCGCAAATGGTGTGTATTTGATTTTGCCGTTGACCAGACCAGTCATGACATTCTGTTGGCCTTTTACCAACCCTTCCACAGCATGAAAGCCCAGGCGGCTGGAAAGTACCCGGTCAAGTGCAGTGGGTGATCCGCCACGCTGCAGGTGGCCAATAATGGTCACTTTGGTATCGTAAAAATCAAACTTTTCCTTGACCTGAGCCGCGATCTCACTGGCGTTACCATTTTTATTGCCCTCTGCAACGATGACTACGCTGAAGAGCTTCTTGCGCCGGGCGCCCATCTTCAGGAACTCCACCAGTTCCTCAATCGTAGTATCCGTTTCCGGGATCAGAGCACTGGCTGCACCGCTACCGATAGCGGTATTCAGGGCAATGAAGCCTGCGTGCCGCCCCATTACCTCCACAAAAAACAACCGGTTGTGAGAATCGGCGGTGTCCCGGATTTTATCTACTGCTTCGATGGCGGTATTCACTGCCGTATCAAAGCCGATGGTCATGTCCGTACCGTAAAGATCGTTGTCTATCGTGCCCGGCACGCCAATAAATGGAATATTATACTCTTCGGTAAAAACAGAAGCTCCCGTAAAGGTACCATTGCCCCCAATGGCTATGCAGGCTTCAATATCATGCGCGAGCAGGGTCTCATAGGCAGAGCGCCGCCCTTCCGGAGTCATGAACCGTTGGCTTCGGGCTGTCTTGAGAATCGTGCCTCCCCGGTGGATGATATTGCCCACATCGCGGCGCTCCAGGCGCTCCAGATCGCCATCGATCATACCTTCATACCCTCTGCGGATACCGTAGACGTGCATATCGTGAAAAGAAGCGTTACGCACAACGGCCCTGACGGCAGCATTCATGCCCGGGGCATCGCCACCGGAAGTAAAAACAGCAATGCGTTTGATCTCCTTGCTCATTCGTTTAGTTTTATCCTTGTGTCAAATGCGACTCCATTTTTATTCGTGCTCTATACCAATCGGCTCTCTGAAGGGTTGAGCCCTGCATATCAGGCCATCGGGGTTTGTCCACTAACCAAGCCGCAAAAGTAGGCATTTATTCTTCGGTGTGGAAGCGGACCAGCTCATCAATCGGCTTCTGAATAAAGTTCCCCATCTCCATATCCCGCGCATCAAGGATGACACTTAGTGTTTGCTTAAAGTAGTACGCTACCGAGCCGATAAAATGCACAGGCAGGCTCATGTGGTTTTTATATTTGCGTACGTGCCGGTCAATAAACTGCTCAAAGGAATCAAACAGGATCCGCTGAATGAACGGGTGGTCCTGATGATCGCCCATAAACTTGGTAAACGAAGCGAGGTACACATTGGGCGGCTTACCGCTATACACGTTATCCAGAATAGATTGTTTGCCTCCTTTCAGGCTTTCTTCCAGTTCATCGTGCAGCTTCTTAGGCATCTCCCGGTAAAAAAAGGCCCGGATGAGGCGCTTGCCCAGGTGGGTGCCGGAGCCTTCATCGCCCAGCAGGTAGCCAAGGTTGGTCACGTTGTCAATCACATCCTTTCCATCGTACAAACAGCTGTTGGAACCCGTGCCGATAATGCAGGAAATGCCCGGGTCATGCCCGCAGGTGGCGCGGGCGGCCCCCAGCAGGTCGTGGTGCACTTCAATGTCTGCATTCGCGAAAATACGGTCCAGCGCTTTCTGTACGGTGCTCTTCAGCCGGGCATCCCAGCAGCCGGCGCCGTAGTAAAAAACTTTACTCGCCTCTTCCGTGGCAACTTCCGGTACTAAAGACTTCTGGAGCTCATTAAAAATGACCTCCTCAGAATGAAAAACCGGGTTAAACCCCATTGTGGTAATACTCTGTATCCCCGAGCCGCTGATCATCTTCCAGTCGGCTTTGGTCGAGCCACTATCTACTACTACTATCATGACTGTCCTTTTAACTCGGCTAAAGGTAGTGTAAATTATACACTAAGTAAAAAATTCGGTTTCAATTTTTTCCCTGCTATTCTGTTTGGTTTGGGCGTTGATTCCGTCCCATTTTTTCGGTATGCGGTTTCGGTTCGCTTGTTGCGCCCCTGATCTGACCTGTTCCTGACAGATATAGTTGCCTATTCCCGCAAAATATAGTTATTTCAAGCCCTGAAGTGAAAATGAGATTATGACAACATACTGGTGGAAAATTCTGGGCGTCCTTATCTTATGCTATGTGTTCATAGCCGGGATGATTGTACCGCTTAATCCGGGCATTTCCGGCGTGTCTCCGGGCAGTCTGCGCACGGGGCAGGAAGCTGTTTTGACAATCACAGGCTACAATTCCATGTACACCCAAAGCCCGGAAGTCCGGGTCTGGCTGAAAATGGATGATGAACGTGCCCTTGGCGCACAAGCCGTTAAGGTATTGGATGATCGCCGACTGGAAGCTACCTTTGCCATTCCACCCTACCTTCCGGTGAACCGCAAAGTCCAGGATTTTACACTGGTGGTGGATAACGAAAAGGATGGCACCTCCGTCCTGCCCAGTGCGGTGTTTGTCACTCAGGATAGTGTGGCGCCCGAGCTGGGTGCTGCTGCCTTTCCCAATACACCCATAGAAGGGCTGAACGAACGCTGGACTTTCACCTTCCCCTTCCGGAATATCCTGTATGAAACGATCCGCAATACGTACTTTCACGTTGCGCTGTGGTTCGCGATGATCTTTATCTTCATCGGTGCCCTTACCTATAGTATCCGCTACCTTCGCCAAAGTGACCTGCGGCAGGACTGCAATGCACAGGCATTTACCAAGGTAGGCATCCTCTTTGGTATACTGGGCCTGGCAACCGGTGCCATTTGGGCTAAACACACCTGGGGTGCCTACTGGAGCGGTGATGTCAAGCAAAATATGACCGTCATTGCGCTGTTGATCTACCTGGCCTACTTTATCCTTCGCGCTGTATTTGATGACCCGGACAAGCGGGCGCGCATTTCAGCGGTGTACAACATTTTTGCTTTTGCTGCCCTCATCCCCCTCATCTACGTCATCCCGCGCCTGACCGACAGCCTGCACCCGGGCGCAGGGGGCAATCCGGCACTGGGCGGTGAGGATTTGGACAACACCATGCGGCTGGTCTTCTATCCGGCTATCATCGGATGGACCCTTATCGGGCTATGGATGGCTAGTCTGCTCGCCCGCCTGGAGAAAGTACGCTTGAAGTGGTTTGATGTGCTGTAGCGCACGCCTGCTAACTTTTTAAAGCCTGCTTCCACACCTGTGAAGCCTGATTTGGAATTGGACAAATGACCTGAAAAACCATGAGAAACGAATTCTTAGTCTTTGCATTTTTATCCCTTGGTATACTTCTTTTGGGTGCCTATTTCTTTTGGCCGCCACTTATCTGGGGGTTAGTGTTGCTGGCACCGGTACTTGGGCTCGGCTTTTATGATATGGTGCAGACCCGCCACACGGTGATGCGCAATTTTCCGGTTTTTGGCCGGGGGCGGTATGTGTTGGAGGAACTTCGCCCGAAGCTCTACCAGTATTTCATTGAATCTGATACCAACGGGCGCCCCATCAACCGGATTTACCGCTCGGTGGTCTATCAGCGGGCGAAAAAGGTACGCGATACTACGCCCTTTGGGACACAGCTCGACCTTTACCGGGAAGGGTATGAATGGCTCAACCACTCCATCGCTGCCAAAGATGCCCACGACCTCGTACAGGACCCACGGGTGACGGTTGGGAATGCAGCCTGCCGTCAGCCCTATTCTGCCAGCCTCCTGAATGTATCCGCTATGAGCTTTGGCTCCCTGAGCAAAAATGCCATTATGGCGCTCAATGGTGGTGCTGAAATGGGTGGTTTTGCCCACAACACCGGAGAGGGCGGCATCAGCCCTTACCACGAAAAGCACAACGGCGACCTGATCTATCAGTTTGGTACCGGTTACTTTGGCTGCCGCACGCCAGACGGGCAGTTTTCCCCCGAAGCCTTCGCGGAGCGCGCGGCTTCTCCACAGGTGAAAATGATAGAAGTGAAATTGTCACAGGGCGCCAAGCCTGGCCACGGTGGCATTCTGCCGGCAGCGAAGAACACACCAGAAATTGCCAAAATCAGAGGGGTCAAAGTGGGGACTTCGGTACTCTCTCCTCCCGGGCACAAGGCTTTCTCCACCCCTCAGGGCCTGGTGGCGTTCATCGGGCAGCTTAGGGAGCTTTCGAAAGGCAAGCCGGTGGGCTTCAAGCTTTGCATGGGCAGTCGTTCGGAGTTCATGGCTATCTGCAAAGCCATGATTGAGGCCGATATCTACCCGGACTTTATCGCTGTGGATGGGGGAGAAGGCGGTACCGGCGCTGCCCCGCCCGAGTTTTCCAATTCAGTGGGCATGCCCTTCCGGGAAGGCCTGGCGACCGCGTATGACATTTTGCATGGTTTTGGCATTAAGCAGCATATTAAGCTTTTTGCTTCCGGAAAGATCCTTACGGGTTTCCACATGTTCCGGGCCTTTGCGCTGGGTGCCGACGCCTGCTACAGCGCCCGTGCCATGATGCTGGCGCTGGGCTGCATTCAGGCCCTGGAGTGCAATAAAAACAACTGCCCAACCGGCGTGGCTACCCAACGCCCCGAACTGGTGCAGGGGCTGGTAGTAAGCGATAAAAAAGTACGTGTGGCGAATTTTCAGCAGGAAACCATCAAAAACTTTGTGGAACTGCTGGGCGCTGCCGGGCTGGAACACCCGGATCAGATTACCCGCCATCATATTTATCGCCGGATCAGCATGCATGAGGTCAGGCGGTACAGTGATTTATACCCGGAAATGCCCGAAGGCTGCCTGCGGGATGAGCATATGATTCCTGCGGACTGGCAGATGGATTGGAAAATGGCACGGGCCGACCGGTTCTAAGACCCCTCGGACGGCCGTTCGTCCTGGCTTTCCGAAATCTTTCTGGGCGAAGGTTCCAGGCGCACATCCCGATAGTGGCGCTTGAGCCAGGTGGCCAGCCCGTCAAGACCAGGGAACAGAACCCGCTCGTTAATATTAGACTGGTCCAGCTTATCCCGGATTTCCCACTTGAGCTCTGCCGGGATAATGATCTTAAAGTAGCGCACCTTGCGTCCGATCAGCCAGTCACTGAGCAAGGTGTTGGGGTCCGACATCATGGAAAAGACAGCATATTGATTCACAATCCGGTCATCGATTGATGGAGGCTCGAAGAAAACGGCGAAATCGTCATTTTTCAGATTTCCGAGCTTGGACAGGCTGTCCACGGCACGCTCCAGCATTTCAGCGGTAAAGATATGAGACCCTTCCTCTTCTATGATGAGCGCGAGCTGATCGGGCAGATGTAATTTCGAATCTACATAGTTGACCGCCCAGATGACGCCGTCCCGGTCGTAGCGGTTAAAGTCATTGGTAGTGAAATGCAAGGCAACATAGGGCGAGTAAGTCCAGTCGAGCAGGCGGGTGGGCAGGCCGTGGTGCTGAGCCAGCGCCAGCCAGTTCCAGACGGAGGTATACTCTGAGCGGATTTGCTTGTGAGAGTACTTCCGGAAATTGCGCAACAGGTGCTTTTCCAGGTGCGATTCTCCCAACCGGTTGAGGGTGGAAGTCAGCTCGAAATTGATATCCTCCATGCCCCGGTACACATAGCCCGAGCGGAAGCGCTGCAACTGGTCATTCCAGGAGTCGTGGTAAAGTATGTCTTGCAGTTCGTTCCAGGTTTTTACCCGGATGGTTTCCCCTTGTGTAAGCATGCTGCAAAGGTAGGTAGATTTCAGGAGGGATGCAGGTTTGAATAGGATGGATCGCCAGGGTGGGCAAAAAAAAGGCGACGCAGCCAAAAAGACTGGGTCGCCATTGCCACATCATCATAATTTTTAAAATCGGGTAACTTCTTTACTGTTTCAAAGATAGAGGGCTAATCCGCTGTCTGCAAGGGATTTGTGATCAGTGGTGGGAATTGTGGTGAATGGTTAAGCGTCTTCGCCCCGGGCTTCCAGGTATTGATGGATTTCGGTCTTATAACCCCGGCTTGATGCCAGCGCCTCACCGTTGCGCAGGTGAAGGGTATACTGATTGTTCCCATCGTACTGCACCCGCTCAATAGCATTAGTGTTGACCAGTAACGATCGGTGGATACGGAGGAACTGCCCTGCCGGCAGCGCATCTGCCACGGATTGCAAGGTCTGCCGGATGAGGTGCCTGCGAGACCCGGTATGCGCAATGAGGTAGTTGCCATCGGCTTCAAAATGCTGTACGTCCAGCACATTGATCTCAAGGGTGCGGCCTTTGTCCTTGACTTCCAGAAACTGCAGCCCGGGGGCGCTTTGTGCTTCGTGCTGTTTTAGCATATGGACCATCTTTTGGTGCAGCTCTGCATTTTCCCTGGTCTGTATCTGCTCCCGGGCGTGGTCCAGCGCCTGCCCGAAGCGGTCATCATCGTAGGGCTTGAGCAGATAATCCACTGCATGCACATCAAAAGCCTTGAGCGCATACTGATCATAGGCCGTGACAAAAATGATGAAAGGCAGTGGCTTGAGTTCTTCCTGCTGCAGGACATCAAAGCCATTCAGGTCAGGCATTTCTATATCGAGAAAAACGAGGTCCGGCTGGTAATCCCGCATTTGCCTCAGTGCTTCCCGGCCATTTTTGCATTCTCCAATACATATCACGCCTTCGGCTTGTTCCAGCAGTTTGACAATCCGCGCCCGGGCCAGGGGCTCATCGTCTACGACAAGTGCACGGATGACTTTCATAGCGTTGGTTTTTGAGTGGGAATGGCCAGGGTGACCACAAAGCCTTCGCCGGGAGCAGATTGCAACCCGAAGCCTGCCCGCTCCCCGTAAAGCAGGGACAGGCGCTCCCGCACATTCTGCAGCCCAATGCCTTTTTTGAGCAAGGCTGACTGTTCGGCGGTACTGCCTTTTCCGTTGTCCCGTACCTCCAAGAGCAGCTGCTGTCCATCGGCGATCCGACCGGCAATAGTGATTTTCCCATCTCCGCTTTGACTGGCAAACCCATGTTTGATGGCGTTTTCAACGAGCGGTTGCAGAATCAAGCTCGGTACCTGCACCTGTTGTGCCTGCTCTTCTATATCGAATTCAACTTCCAGCCGGTCCTGAAAGCGGGTCTGCTCTATTTTGAGGTAGTTTTGAATGAACTCCAGCTCTTCCCGCAGGGGAATAAGGTTGCTTTTTTCCTGGTCCAGAACCACCCTCAGCAGGCTACCCAGCCGGGAGACGATACGCTGGGCTTCCTTTTTATCAAATTCCATGAGGGCGGAAATGGTGTTCAGGGTATTGAACAGGAAGTGGGGCTGTAGTTGCAGGCGCAGGGCATTGAGTTGTGCGCCCGAGAGCTGCGACTGTATTTCTGCCATGGCAATCCGCTGATCGCGCAGCTTCCGCTGAAAATTGATCGCCGAGTAAATGGTGTAAATGATACCGAACTCCACCATACGTGAAATCAGGGCAGCAGGAAGGGCACGGAAAATATGCCGGAACGTATCCGCCGAAATCAGCTCCTTGCCGGTAAAGTGCAGCATCCCAAAGAACAGAATATTGGAGACCAGTTCGTGCAGGACAGAAAGCCCGAACCCGATCAGCAGAATGCTGCCAATCAGGCGGTAGCGATCCTGATGCTCCTGAGTGCGCCTGATCCAATGGTGTACCAGCGGAAAAAGGATGCCCCAGGTAGAGTAGTTGGCCACATGCAGCCACAGCCGTGGCCATTCAAACTGATAATTTTCCCGCAGGTAAAGCAGAAATAGGTAGTCTCTAAGGCTCCACAGCAAACCCAGCCCGATCGCGATCAGGATGGCAATACCCCAGGAAATGGGTGGCTTACGAAGGTTCATAGGGCAAATTTAAGGCAAATTCATGCACTTGCCTACCGCCATGTGGCCGGCGCTTTGTATTGGGACGATTAGTTGACCACATTTTGCGGTGCTCCTGCCTGAAAGGCCCTGATGTTGTTCAGGGTGATGTCCATAAGGCGCTGCCGGGCTTCCAGCGAGGCCCATGCCAGGTGAGGCGTGAGGATGCAGTTCGGGGCGCTGATGAGCACATTGCCTTCTTTGGGTGGCTCGGTGCTGAGCACATCGAGTGCAGCTCCTGCCAGTTGCTTCTCCTGGAGGGCAAGCTTCAGGTCTGCTTCCTGTATCAGTCCGCCCCGGCCGGTATTGATGAGGTAGGCCGTGGATTTCATGCGCTGCATCAGTTGGGCATTCACAATCTCACGATTGGCCTCAGAAAGAGGGGCATGCAGAGAGATGACATCACTTCGTTCGAACAATTCCTCCAGGCTGACAAACTCCACGCCGGGGCGGGCATCCCGCTCGGGGTGTTTGTGGGTTGCCAGGATTTTCATGCCAAATGCCTGCGCCAGGTCCGCCACCCGCTGCCCGATGCGCCCGAAGCCGTAAATGCCAAAGATTTTTCCAGCCAGTTCAGGTAAGGTGCGCAAGGTATAGGCAAAATCATCGCTGCGCTGCCATTCGCCCGCCTGCACGCTGATGTGGTGTTGGTACACCTTATTGGTTAGCGCCAGCAGGAGCGCAAAAACGTGCTGCGCAACGGAATCCGTACTGTACCCCACTGCATTGCATACCGGAATACCGCGTTCCCGGGCGGCTTGTAAATCGACGTTATTGTACCCGGTAGCGGTGACGCAAATACAATTCAAATTGGGGAGTTGCGCCAGCTCGTTTTTCCCCAGCACCACTTTATTGACGAGGAGGATATCCGCCGGCCGTCCCCGTTCCACCACCTGTTCTTTGGGCGTAAAGTCATGGATTTCGTACTCGCCGAAGGTGCTTAGCCCTTCCCAGCTCAGGTCTCCGGGGTTAAGCGTTCTTCCGTCAAGCGCTATTATTTTCATAAGCGTTGCTGTTTTGTTGTGTCAGGGTGGAAGGTACAAAAAAGCAAAACAGCAATTGTCCTGTGCTATCTTTTCAATTGTACCTCCAGCCATGGGGCTTCAAAAGTATAACCTTCTACCTGCAGGTAATTGGCAAAGCGGGGCAGGGCGATGGTCCGCCTTTGGTTGCCAATGGATACGACGAGCTCGTCCCCGTATTTGTTGACGGTGAAATCTTTGTCCTGTACGAAGGGGAGTTTCAGGCGGGCAGTGTACCCTCCGGTAATCTCCCGCAGTTCGAAGGGCTTGTCTTGATACAGCACTTCCATAAAGTCTTTCCGGCCGCCGTAGAGCGACTGCCCGATTTCCTGTAGCAGTTCCTGCCCAAACACCTCCCGCCCCTGATGGGCGAGTTTGAAGATGGGCAGGGGCTGAAAACTTTGCTCGATTTCCTCAAGGTAGTCCGCCTGTTGGTCCAGGTACTGCTCAAAACCTCCCGCCCGGGCTGCTTCCGGCAAAATGCGGTTGACCAGAACGGCATCCACATTGTATCCATAAAGCTGCAGGTAGGTCAATGCCCGTTTGGCTTCCCGGATGACCATGCGCTCCGGATTAAGGACAACGCGTATACTTGAAATCTCCGGGTCCTGCATGACTTTCTGTATGCGTTCCAGCTTGTCAAAGAGCCGCTCCAGTTCGTCCAGCCCGTAGTCCAGCGGTATTCCAGTCATACCCCGGACCATTGCCCCAAACCCCTTCATGGCAAACCGTTGTCCCGGGAAGGCTTTCATGACCCAGGACTGTGTGACCTGCGGAAGCGACAGCAGGCTCAGCGTTTCGCCCGTAGGCGCACTGTCAATGACGATAAGGTCATAGAGGCCCTCCCTGTGGTACTCCTCCAGCCACAAAAATGCGGAAGCCTCCTCCATGCCGGGCAGGGCGGAGAGCTCCTCCGCAACTACATTTTCCACGCCCTGAAAGCGGAAGGTGGCCAGCATGAGCTGCCGGACGTTTTCCCAGTGCTTTTTCATAGAGTAGTACACATCCACCTCCTGAGCGAAGAGGTTAGGGGCAATCTCCTGAGGCTCGGGGGTGAGCTCCTGATCAAGGGCATCGGAAAGGCTGTGGGCGGGGTCAGTGGAAAGGATGAGTGTCTTGGTGCCGTACTGAGCGGCCTGCAGAGCTGTTGCCGCAGCCAGTGTGGTCTTTCCCACGCCTCCCTTTCCGGTGAAGAGCATAATGCGCATAGCTTCGAGATTTAGTTATGCTTTAAAAGGAAAGGCAGTCCAAAAAGTTAGGGAGATATAAGTATCGGAGAGGGTTGACTTAAGGACGTTTTAAGAGCTGAACCGATAAAGGGCTTCCTGCCAATCATAGGGCTGAAAACGGATTCGCCAGTTGTGCTGCTTCAGGCCCAGGGTGCGGACTAACAATTTTCTGATACCATGAAATCCTCCAAAATCGCCAAGGTACCAGCGCATGAGCGGGGTGGTATGCAAAACGCTCTGTGTTTCGTCAACAACGGTTTCCTGCTCCAGAAAACCGTGCGTGGCAACATCTAATTGCTCGCTGATCATATCTTCCCGGTAAAAACCAATGGGCGGGCAGCCGCGTGCCCCACAGTTGAGCGCAAAGTGAATACGGTAGTCCGGACGCCGAAGCATCAATTTATAAACGCTTAACCTGAATAAGGGGCTGGGGAGATAGCCCAAAGCCCATTTGGCCCGGCACCGCCTTAGAATCCCGTGCTCAATATCATCAAGGCTGAAGCGTTTACCGGCAATAGGGACAAGGGGCTCCCGAAAAATATCGGGGCGTTCCCATCCCTGTTGCCGCAAAAGCAAAAAGTAAGCATTGTAAATATTGATCCAAAAAGCTTTTCGGGCATCCTCGGTATTCAGCGCCTGCTGAAGCTCCGGAATAGTCATAGACATGAGTGTTGCCTCAAGTGGACGGCTTGGCTTACGGTCCCTTAGTGCTAACAGTAATTGCTCAGCAATTTGCGGTAAGGTGTGTTTGGATGGTGTTATGGCGAATGTGTTTATCGGGTGAAGATCAGTGTTTGACCACCAGATCAATATCTCTCACCTTGTAAACAGGTCTCTGGCACTGATAGTTCCGGCAAACATAGATTGGAGTTCGGGCTTCCTCACCGCGGTGGGCCAGCAGTGGATAAGCCCCGGTGGGCGTATCGGTGCTCATCAGGATGTAGTAGCCCCAGTACTGCTGATTGATGGCATGACTTTGGGCAGGCGCTTCGGGGCCGACTACTGCGAGTTCGAGCCAGCCTTGCTCCTGTGCCAGCAGGGCTTGCCCCCAGGTAGCATGGGGCAGGGGGTGCTCCTGCAAACGGGCACGGGCGGCTGCTATCATGGAACTGCTCCGGTCGGTCCATTCCGGCCGGTGGAGCAGTAAGCCGAGTTGTTGCAGGTTCATAGCCATAACGGCGTTGGGCGCAGGGGTGTCTTCTTCGCTTACCTCAAAGGCAAGGTCAGGGGCGTCTTGCAGCGTTTTCGGAGCAAAGCTCAACAGAGGGCTTTGGCGTTTTTGGAACAGGTTATAGGTTTGTTCCGTTGCCGTGCGAGCCTTCTCAAGCCAGCGGGTATCCTGAGTGACTTTATGCGCAAGCAGCAAAGCCTGTATGTAATAAGCATAGCCGTCGAGATAGGCGTGGTGCGCGCTTCCCTGCTGATGGAGCAGTAAGCCTTCGCTATCGGTCTGGTTTTGTTCGAGTTGCTGCAGGATGGCAAGCCCGGTCTGCAGGTCGGCGGGCTGCTGCGTAACGAGGTAGGCTTCCAGAAAAGCTGATGCAGTGAGGGCGTTCCAGGCGGTCAGGAGCTGTTCGTCCCGGGCGGGGCAGGGGCGTTGTTCCCGAAGCCGGAAGAGTTTTGCCTTGCAGCTATCCAGATAAGCCTGAACGGTGGCTTCAGATAGCCCCAATCGGTTGGCAAAGCTGGAAACGGACTGATTTGCATAGAGGATATTCCGGTTGTCCCAGTTGCCCTCCTGCGTAATGTGGTAGTATTCAAAAAACCAGTAAGGCTCCCGGGGCAGCAGGGCGGTCAGTTCATCATATGTCCAGGTGTAAAAAGCGCCTTCGATACCTGCTGTTTCTGCACTGAGCGCGGCATAAAACAGCCCGTTGGGCGCTTGCAGTTCCCGTTTCAGAAAGCCGAGTGCAGACCGGATTGCCTGCAGGTAAGCCTGCCGGGGCTGCCAGCGCTGCAATTTACTGAGCAAGCTGGCCATCAGGGCGTTGTCGTAGAGCATTTTCTCAAAATGGGGTACCCGCCACTCATGGTCTACGGTGTACCTTGCAAAACCGCCCCCTACAGGATCGTGCAGGCTACCCTGAAGCATGCGCTCCAGAGAATGATGGAGATGCTGATAACTGCTGAGGTCAGAATGGTACCAGGCCTGATGCAAAAGCCACTCCAGCGCCATGGTATTGGGGAATTTACTGCTTTGCCCGAAGCCACCATGAAGGGTATCGAAGTGGCGTTGAAGCCCGGCGGCTAAAGATTGGCTGTTCGCGGCCTGTTGCTCAGCCGTTTGGGCAGGAGCCGCCTGCAGGCGCACCATTTTTGTGGCCGTACGGTCGGCTTCGTTTTCTACAGTGCGCCGGTTTTGGTAAAAATTATAAGCGACGAGTTGCAGGGTGTCCATCCATCCGGCACGTTTGGCATTGGCCTGAGGAGGGAAGTAGGTACCTGCGTAAAAGGGGCGCTGCCCGGGGGTGAGGAAAACATGCAGTGGCCAGCCGCCATCGCCGGTGAGGGCTTCGCAGGCGCGCATGAAGTGGCGGTCGAGGTCTGGCCGTTCTTCCCGGTCAATCTTTATGCAAATGAAGTGCTGATTCATGAATTCCGCGACGGCAGTGTCCTCGAAGCTTTCCCGGGCCATCACATGGCACCAGTGGCAGGTGCTGTACCCGATACTTAGTATGATCGGTTTGTCTTCCTGCCGGGCTTGTGCCAGGGTACGCTCATTCCAGCATTGCCAGTGCACCGGTTGATGGGCATGTTGGCGGAGGTAGGGACTGATGGCGTCGCGGAGTTCATTCATGCCGGAATTAATTCGGTGCGGGGAAGGTGATGCTCCAGATACCGCGCAGGTCGCCTGCTTCATATCCGATAGCATTGTCTTCAGGGTAGAGTTCCTGAATGACAGCATAGTCTTCGGCTTTCAGGGTCTCGCCCAGCTTGCCATGGCATTTGAGGCAGAGGTCTTGCATCATGATGGGGGCATAAAAAGCGATTTCACCCGAAGCCAGTTGGCGGATTTGGGGTTTGGGCTGCTCACCAGCCGCTGCCTGTGCGTGGTAGGCATCGAGGATTTCCTGTTCCCGTGGGGTAGGCGCATCTTTGGGGTTGCGGACTTTGTTGCTGGCGCGGCGGATTTGGGCGTTGTACTGCCCGGAGAGGCTGTCGACAAGCGGGTAGGCAACGGTGTTGCAGTACTGGGCCGCATTCTTTACCCCACCTTCCTGCATGGCGGCTTTGAGCTGTCCGCTGAGGACTTTAAAGGTGCCCATGGCGATTTCCATACCCTGTTTTTTGTACTGCGCAGTGTCCAGGGTGGAAGGGGCTGAAGCCTCCTCCGTTGGTGTCTTTTCGGAATCTTTGGATGGGGAACAGGCGGTGCTCATGGCAAATAAGCCGAGGGCAACCACCAGAATAGTGAATAAGGATTTCATGGTAATAGGATTGATTGGTGTTGTGAAAACAAAAAGAGCCCGGCGACCGAAGTCACCGGGCTTGTAAAAGGTCATTCTATTTATGCGACGGCGTTGATCGCCTCGTCAATCGTGTCTTGTGACAGTGTGCTTGGGCAAGCGTAGTCCGTTACCGGTGCTTCGCTCGCTTCAATAGCGCGCCATCCGCCGATGATGTCCACCAGATTGTGGAAGCCCCGGGCTTTGAGGATGGAAGCGGTGATCAGGGAGCGATAGCCACCCAGACAGTGCAGGTAGTACGTTTCGCTGCGCTCCAGCCGGTTCATATTCTTGTTGATATAGTCTAGCGGGAAGTTGCGGGCTGTAGTGACATGCTGGGAGAGGAACTCTGTTGGCTTGCGTACATCAAGCGTAGTGGGCACCTCGCCGGCAGCCAGGCGCTTGGCATATTCCTCAGCAGTGACGGCTTCTACCGAATCGGTTTCTTTGCCAGCGGCTTTCCAGGCATCAATACCTCCGTTGAGGAAGCCCAGGGTGTTGTCGTAGCCTACGCGGGCCAGACGGGTCACCACTTCTTCCTCCCGGCCAGCTTCTGCCAGGAATACGATAGGTTGTTGCAGATCGCCAACCAAGGCGCCGACCCAGGGCGCGAAGTTGCCGTCGATACCAATAAAGATGGAGTTCGGGATATGGCTTTCGCGGAAAGCGGCTTCGCTGCGGGTGTCGAGTACGAGTGCTTCATGCTGCTCTACAACCTCTTCGAAAGAAGCGGGGTCGAGGGCAACGGCACCAGTTTCCAACACCTGATCAAAGCTGGCGTAACCGGCTTTGTTCATTTTAGCGTTTGCGGCGAAATACTGCGGTGGTGGCATAAGGCCAGCGGTGAGTTCTTTGATGAACTCCTCTTTGGTCATATCGGCACGCAGGGCATAGTTGGTCTTCTTCTGATTGCCAAGCGTGTCCCAGGTTTCATCGCTCATATTCTTGCCGCAGGCAGAACCTGCACCGTGGCCGGGATATACGATGACCTCATCGGGCAGCGTCATGATTTTCTCACGCAGACTGTCAAAAAGCCATCCTGCGAGGTCTTCGGTTGTGACTTCACCAGTCTTCTGTGCCAGGTCGGGGCGGCCTACATCGCCAATGAAGAGGGTATCGCCGGTAAAGATGCTGTGTTCCTTTCCTTTCTCATCAATAAGCAGGAAGGTGGTGCTTTCCGGGGTGTGGCCTGGGGTGTGGAGGACCTTGATGGTCAGCTTACCCAGTTTGATCTCTTCGCCATCAGTAGCCATATGCTTATCGAAAGCGGTTTCTGCTTTCGGGCCGTAAACGATGGTGGCACCGGTTTTTTTCGCCAGGTCGATGTGCCCGGAAACAAAGTCTGCGTGGAAGTGAGTTTCGAAAATATACTTCAGTTCTGCCCCTTCCTCGCGCAGTTTGTCAAGGTAGGGTTTGGTTTCACGCAATGGATCAATGATGGCTGCTTCGCCGTCGCTTTCAATGTAGTAAGCGGCCTCTGCCAGGCAACCGGTATAAATCTGTTCGACTTTCATATCTATCGAGAATTTTTAGTGTTCGGTTTAAATAAATAACACTACAAAGGTAAGGGAGGATGAGCATGAGATCAGTGACGGGCGTCACAAATTAGGCAGGTACTTAAAAAGCCTGCTGCAAATGGTTATGCAGCAGGCTTCGGTTGGTTTCGCTGGTTTGGAATATTGTCAGGTTGGCGGGCTATAAATATTTGGCCAGGAAGCCGTAAAACTTACGCTTCAGGTCACTGTAAATATGGCGGTAAGACTCCATTTCCCCTTTCATGTACTCATGGAAATCAGGGTCTGTGGGTACTTCTTCGCCGCGGCGCATCGCTTCGCCAATTTTTTGCTCGTGCACCTTGATGTTGTGGTGCAATTCTTCCAATACTTCACGTTGGCGGATGAACTGATTCTGAAACTGTTCCAGAAGGCTGAGCACCTGTGTGTCATTATTCTTGATCACCAGGTCCTCCAGGCGGTGCTCATAGATTTTGAGCTCGTCGGAGAAAAAGCTCAGCTCGTTCATCCAGAGGCGGTGTTCGAAGTGGAGCTTCTCAATTGAATTCGTTGTCGTCACCATATCAGTATATTTTTTATTCGGTTAATTGCTTGCGTTGTTCCAGCAGGTAGCGGAGCAGGTCCTGAGTGGTAATGATGCCCACCAGGGTGTCGCCGTCTACGACCGGGAGGGCATGCATGATGTTGGACAGAAAAACGGTGGCCACCTCATGCACGGGTGTGTCGGGTGTGGTGGTGGCCAGCTGCCGGGTCATAATATCCCGGACCAGTACGGATTCGATGTCCTGCCGGAAATGAGCGAGCAAGTGATTGGCCCTGGAGAAATCCGACCGGGTGACAAGCCCTTTGAGTTGCCCTTCCTCATTTACAACAGGAATGTGGTGAATATTGTAAGCCCGAAAGCATTGCTCGATGGCCTGCAGGTTGTCTTCTGGCTTTAGCACCACTAAATCCCGGCTCATCAGTTCGCTTACAGGAATGGGGATAGATTTGATCATGATGCTGTTGGTTAGTTGTGTATTGGCAAGATGCGCAAGCTTCCCGCGAGTTGCGATGAGGTTTGTCAGGAGGGGTAGTGAGGTTTGTCAGACCGCCCGATACTTACGCTTCATGTAGCGGGAATATATTATGCCTAAAACCGTAGGCAAAATCCACGGAATGATCATCCACTGATGATGGAAGTGCAGCAAACCAACCAGTATACGGCTGCCGCCAAAGGCTGCAAAAGCCGTATAAGCCGCAATGCCTGAAATGATGGTGCCCTGAATGTGCATTTTCAGCCGCTGCTCTTTTTGCATGGCAACTGCTTTACGCCGGAACAAGTCCCGCCCTGAGGGTAGTGCCAGCAGCCCAAAGAAGCCCATCATGGTGCCCATGCCAAGGAAATGGTACTTCAGGCCTCCCATCAGGATCATGCCGATACCGGAAGCGAACAGCACGGCCAGGAAGATTTTTCGAACGATGAAATACCGGTTGGACCATTCCCCGCCCTGTTTCAGGATTTCATGGCTATACCACAGCGGATAGGCGGTTATGATGGACAAATACCCAAGGTAGAGGGCGGCCATGTAGTGGTTCAGGATAAGGTTACAGATGCTAAGTAATAGTGCGGTAACGACGACCACCCACATGCAGTAGAAATAGTACAGCCCGTAGGTACGGTGTTTCGGGCTGCCTTTAGGCAAACCAACGGGGAGCCAGAACAGGATGAGGCTTAGCGCGCCAAATGGAATATGGATCCAAAGCAAAAGGTCGTGTAATTGAGCTGCCATAACATTTCGTATTTAGTGAAGTATGCCAGCAAACTTAAAGGGTTGGCAGAGACCGGTCAAGCGGGTAGTGATGGATGGCCGGAACAGGGCTTAATGACAAAGAGAGTGTGACCAATGACAAGGCGCTGGGATGTCTGACAAAGGGAAAATTCCCGATTGAACGACTACGCCTCTCTAAATACAGGAACATAGCTCCTCGATACCGGCACAGTTTTAGGGCAATCTGCGAGGGTGAGCATCAGCCCCTGCGCATTGCCTGCCGCGTCCGCTACGGCAGTCCTGTTGACCAGATAAGACCGGTGGCACCGCACGATGGCCTTGTCATCAATCTGGTCCAGAATGCTTTTCAGGGTAGCGCGTTCGGTTTGTTCTCTCAGTTCGTTCGCCTCATCCAGGTATCCGATACGAACGTAGTTTTGCAGGGCTTCAATGTACCGGATGTTGTGAGTGGGGATGCCAAATAAGGCTTCCGTGGCTTGTGGCCCGGGTGGTGCAGGATGAGGATGCTCCTGATTGATTTCCTTCGCTATAGCCAGGTATTTATGTTCCTGCCGGATCAGCGACAGCAGGCCCAGTGCCACCATGGGGAAAAAGCCGACCATAAAGGTCCCGTAAATCATACTTGGAAAAAATTCCCAGCGGATATCCCCAAAGAACAGCAGGCGGGCGTAAAGGAAATTACACAGGCTGATGGTTAGCATAATGCCGGACATGTACACGATCCAGTGCCCGAAGGTGAACTGACGCTCATGGCGCAGTGAGGATAAAAAACCGTAGATCAGCTGAAATACCAAGGCTCCTGCAAAAGTCATAAGCCCAAACCCAAGGCACGTCAAAGCCTTCCCCGATTCAATAGTGGAGATGCCAAAGGGCTGAAAGATATACAGGAACAGCGCTACAAACAGGCTGATGAGCGCAATATTCCGGAAATACTTCGGCCAGCTTTCCGTCTCCGGAAAAGGTTTTTGGAGGAACTGCCGAATGGTAGGTACAATAGCGGTCATATCTTTTTTAGTCTTAGGGATAATCAGGGCTGTTCAATGCCGATGACTTCTGTCTCATTAGGGTTGGCTTCTTGCTCTGCCTCCTGCATCACTTGTTCCACCTTCCATTTTTCTGAGAAGGGTGCGTTGATCCAGGAGGCGTTGGATGCGATTAACGCAATGATACCAATTACCATAGCCACTATGGATAAGGTGCAGCCTTGGTTGGCTTCTTCTTGCAAACCGGAGGCATTAGGATCTTGACCGCCGGAAAATATAATTGAGATTGTTATCGCAATTAGGGCAATGCTGGCCGCAACAAGACCAACAATTAGTCCAACACCCAAAGCTACTCCTCCAAAAATACCCAGACCATTCTTAATTTTGATTTTCAAAACCTTTTCTCTGGGAATGGAGATCGTGGAATTGTAGTGGGATTTCAGGACAAGATGGGTTTCGGTTATATCGTCCAGTACATCAACTACCTTCCGTTTCTTATCCTGATCGAGATATACCACTTTCAGTTTGATCCCTTTTTTGAATCGTTTTTGGACTGACTTCTTATCCTTCTTAGTAAGGATCCATTCAGGGACTTTAGTGTCTTTGATTTCTGAATGGGCTGTTTCTTGGACTTCTTCGATTGGGATATGCGTGGTGGTGTCCTTTTGAGCGCTTCTCTTACTGGCATCGTGGTACTTGATCTCTGCTACCATTTTGAGCGGGATGACCTGTGCCTGACTGGGCTGTTTTCCGCACAATTTGCAGTATACCTTGCTGTTGGCTACGGAATCAACGGTCACCTCAAGCGGGCGGCCCGGATGTAAAATCAGCGTATCACATTTTTCCTGAGCGTTCACGAATGAAAAAGACAGCAAACAAACGAAGGCAGTGAGGAATCGGAGGTGGTACATGGTGTATTGGGGTTTGTGTGTAGCTAAAATACAAAGTTATCCGCAGAGTTAGCAATGTTTAAGGCAGCAGTAGCTCCAGTACAAGGCGGTGCCGGCAGTGGATACCATTTTCAATAATCGGCGCTGAGTAGTTTTTGGTAAAGTAATGCCGCTCCAGGCGCAGCAGCTCGAATCCTGCTTTTTGGTAGAACGCCAGCTGTCCAATACTGGAATTGCCAGTAGCGACCTGCAAGCGCTGAACCCCCTGCCTTTCAGCCTCAGCAATCAGAAAGTTAAGCAGTTGCTTTCCCATCCCTTTGCCCTGAAGGCCGGGCTTGATCGCAATATTCATAATTTCGGCGGTGGGTTCAGGTTCCTCTTCCACGGCTTGGAGCACCGCCACGCCGCAAATGGTGTCCGTTTCCATAACCCAAACCTGGCCGGTACGGCAGTAAGCCTGTACTTTCGCTTCGTCCGGATCAGCCTCCAACAGAAGCGGCATAGGCAGGGATTGACTGCTCTCAAGTCGCCGGAAGGTCATCGGGCCATATACTTTTCGAGGCTGCGGCGGGCAGAAGCCTGTACCTTTTTTTGAAAAAAGGGCGTCCAGCCAATGAGGTAACCCGTGGGGCCAAAGGCTTGCTGTGCCCACCGGTAAAAGTTGAACTGATCCTGATGCCGGTAGATTTTCCCATCCCGCAGCTCAAAGTTGGCCTGTATGTTATTGATGATTTTTCGCCCTGTTGCGGAAAAGGTGTAGATCGCCTGCCAGTTGGCAGAGGCGTGGTTGCCCTGCAGGTGCACATCTGAGAAACTCAACTCCAGGTCTTTGCCGGCAGAGACGAGCATGGCCCACATGGCGCAGGTCTCCTCATAGTTGAGGCTTGGGAATACCGGGTCGGCAAACCGGGCATCAGGAGCGTAGCAGGCCTGCATGGCGGCGCTGTCTTTGCGTTGGAAGGCGGTGTAGAAATCTTTAATAATCATGCACTAAAATAAAAAAAGGCAGGGAATTCCTCCCTGCCCGAATGGTTTCGTCTGCATGAAACCAAAAATGATCGTCATGAAATAAGTCTTAATAGCTGGTTTCGTCCAGCTCCACCTTGCCCCGGAAAGTCCAAAAGACAAAAGCCGTATACGCCAGTACTAAAGGAGTCCCGATAGCCGCAATGGTAAGCATAATGCCGAGTGATTTCTCGGAAGAGGCGGCATTGTAAATCGTAATGTTGTAAGCCTCGTCCACGGTAGACAGCAGCATCACCGGATAGAGTTCAATCGCTACAACGATCAGCAGCAGGCTCATGGTGATAGCCGAGAAAATAAACCCATCCCGGAACCGCCGCTTGGAGATCAGGCGCGGGATGTTGGCAATGCTCAAAAAGGCAAGCACGGGCACAACGAACAGCCACGGCAAATCTTTGAAGCGGTCCGTAAGGTGTGGGATGTAAATCAGGGTATACAGGGTGACCAGGCTAAACGTTACGATAAAAAAGATAATCGCCCGCCGGGCCAGAATAGACAGTTTGGCGTACAGCCGCCCTTCCGTTTTCATCAGGAGGTAAAGTGCACCGTGAGTAGAGAATAACGCCAGTGTCGTGACGCCCACGAGGAGGGCATAGGGGTTGAGAAACTCCAGCCAGTGCCCCTGGAAGTTGCCCTGCGGCCCGATTTCAATCCCAATCAGTACGTTGCCCAGCACAACGCCCAGCAGGACAGAAAGGGCAATACTCGCCACGCTGTAGCTGATATCCCACATGGTCCGCCACCACTTCATTTCCTCCTTGCTTCGGAATTCAATCGATATTGCTCTAAAGATGAGGAACAAAAGAAACAACATAAACGGGATGTACATGCCCGAGAACAAACTGGCATAGACCACCGGGAACCCTGCAAAGAGGGCGCCTCCGCCAATCACAAGCCAAACCTCATTGCCATCCCAGACCGGCCCCACTGCATTGAGGGCAATACGCCGGCTTTTTTCTTTCTTAAAAAACAAATGTAAAGCTCCGGCACCCAGGTCAAACCCGTCGAGTATGGCGTAGCCGCTGAACAGCCCGCCAATAACGAGAAACCAAAGTGTCGGATAATCTAATCCAAATAAAGTTGCCATATCTTTTCAGGTTAGCTTTTCTATAATTTTCCGGCTGCTTCCGCCATCTCTTCATGCCGGGAACGGTGGTCTTGTAGTTGGTCCTCGCTCGGGCCATGCTTGATCTTTTTGTTCAGCATGTAAATGAACAGGGCAAACAATAGCGCATAAATCAGGAAAAACATGATCAGCGAGAACAGAACCTGATTAGCCTGCACGGAAGCCGAAAGCGCATCACTGGTCCGCAGCAAACCATAGACCACCCAGGGCTGCCGGCCCATTTCGGCTGCAAACCAGCCAAACTGATTGGCAAGATTTGGCAGCAGGACTGCAAAGACAAAGACCCAAAGCAGCCAGCGTTGCTCAAACAGCTTGCCCCGCCACCACTGAAAGGAGGCATAAAGCGTCAGCGCAATCATAATCATGCCAAATGCCACCATAAAGTGGTAAAACTGGAAAATAGCATTCAGTGCCGGTGGCTGATCTTCGATGGGGAAGGCATTCAGCCCGGTGACCGGCTCATTGAAGTCGAAATGCAGCAGGAAGGACAATCCTCCCGGAATCGGAATACCGGTAACCTGCTGCGACTCTTTATCCACCCAACCCATGAGGTACATATCTGCCGGCGCATCAGCCTCGAAGTGGCCTTCCAGCGCTGCGAGTTTGGCGGGTTGATTTTCGGCGACCCCATCTGCAGAGGCATGACCGGCGACCAGTTGCCCCAATGAGACAATGGTGGCTACAATCAGGGCGATTTTAAAGGCTTTCTTGGATAGCTCCACATGACGGTTGCGCAGGAGGTAGTAGGCATGCACGCTCAGTACCAGGAAAGCGCCTGCCAGGAAAGCGCCCAGCCATACATGCACCAGCCGTTCCACACTCGACGGGTTGAAGACCATTGCCCAGAAGTCGGTGATTTCCGCCCGGGCATCCAGGCCTTCGCCCACCACATGAAAGCCCGCCGGTGTCTGCTGCCAGGAATTAGCGACAACTATCCAGACTGCACTGAACATAGAGCCCAGCCATACGCCCAGCGTAGCGATAAAGTGTACCCGCGGGCTCACCCGGTTCCAACCAAAGAGCAGCACACCCAAAAAGCCGCTTTCGAGGGCAAAGGCAAAAATCCCCTCAGCCGCCAGCGCACTGCCAAAGACATCGCCCACGTACCTCGAATACGTGGCCCAGTTGGTACCAAACTCAAACTCCATGACAATACCTGTGGCTACGCCGATGCCAAAGGTCAGGGCAAAGATTTTGGTCCAAAACTTCGCCAGTACATGGTATTCTTTATTGCCGGTGCGCAGGTACTGCCCCTCCAGGGCGACCATGATCAGTCCCAGCCCAATGCTCAGTGGAGGATAGATGTAGTGGAACGCGACCGTAAAGGCAAATTGAATTCTGGAGAGAATTTCTACGTCCATTGTTATTAGTTTTATGTGAGGTTAGCGTGCTTTCTGAGAAAACGGCCAACATTATGGTTAAATTCAGTGACACTTTGGGGTATCCACATCAAAAATAGCGGTAAAACAGCCTGTTTGGTTAGGGCTTTTCCGGGAGTCTGTGGTACTTTTTACTTATTTCCCTGCCGGTGCTGCAGTTCATGGCTGATCATCTCCCCAACCCGGTCAAGATGGCCCTGCCCTTTGAAAAAGGTGTGCATAAAATAGAGCCCGAAGAAGAACAGCAAAAAAGAAAAAGGAAAGAAAGCCAGGAAAATAAGCCCCAACCGGGTCATGCCGGTTTTGAGGCAAAGCCCCCACAGGACTAACCAAACCGGTGAGGTAGCTACCGCACCGATGAAAAAACGCTGGAACTTTTTAAAGAGGGTATTCTTTACCTCCCATTGCCCGCGCAGCCGTAGTAACTGCCCGGTAGGATAGAAGGAGGCGCCCAGAGATTCCAGCTCAGACAGCTCGTCAGCGGCACCTTGTTCGAGGTTCTTCAGTAAGTGGTCGAGGTTATCGGGGCGCATGGCTTATGGGTATCTCCTTTTGATCTTAAACGGAAAGATGGGCAAAGAGTTGTGAAGTGCAAAACCAGACTTTCTTAATTTAGGGACATGAAACTTAAAGATATCACTTCATCTTTCTCCGGGCGTTCTGCTTCACCTGAGAACGACCTCGGCTTCGGCAGCGGCATTACGTCTGGCGAAGACCGGCTGATCAACCGCGATGGTTCCTACAATATCCTGCGCCGGGGAGGTAAGGCATGGCGGCCCTACCAGGCATTGGTGGAAATGTCCTGGTTGCGGTTTTTTGCGCTGATCACAGCTATTTACATAGTGGTCAATTCCGGTTTTGCACTGATTTACCTGACTATTGGTCTGGAGTATTTGTCTGGTGCAGAACCTACCGGCTCGCCTGCAGGTGACTTTTTGTAGCTTTTTTCTTTAGTGTCCAGACCTTTACCACGGTGGGGTATGGTGCGATTAGCCCCACGGGTATCGCCGCCAACATCATTGCTTCCATTGACGCATTAGTGGGCCTGATGGGGTTCGCGTTGGCTACAGGGCTCTTCTTTGCCCGCTTTGCCCAGCCGCAATCAAGCATTTTGTTCAGTAAAAAGGCGGTCGTCCGGCCCTACAAGGATACGCCCTATGAGAGTTTCCAGTTCCAAATCGTTAATCAGCGCAACAATAAGCTGATTAACCTCAGCGCCAAAGTCAGCATGTCGTGGGTGGATAAAGACGAAAAAGGGCAAAAAGTCCGGCGCTTCACTTTGCTGGAACTGGAACGGGACAAGGTCCTCCTCTTTCCGCTCAACTGGGTGTTGGTTCACATTATTGATAAAGACAGCCCGCTCTGGCAGAAGACACCGGAAGAACTGCAAGCGATGCGCCCGGAATTCCTGGTGTTGCTCCAAGGCTACGATGAAACCTTTGCTCAGGATGTCCACGCCAACAGCTCGTATATTTTCAAAGATTTGGTCTGGGGCAAAAAGTTCCGGCGCATATATTTTCCGGAAGAAGGGCATACTGTTCTGGAACTGGACTGGATTGATGAATTGGAAGAAGAGGTTTAGTCTTCTGAATGATCTTCATAAGCCTCCAGCATATCCTGTATTTGCTGAGTTTTGCCAAAAAGGACCAGCCGGTCGGATGCCTGAAGGGTGGTGTCCGGGCGCACAACGCCTATTACTTCCCGGTAACCTTTGCTGACGCCCCAGATAGACCGCCGCTTGCGCTCTTTCAGCAAAGTGACGATGGTGACGGACCATTCATCGGGCAAAGCCAGTTCCTCCACGGTCTTTTCTATCATTTTTTCCGGCACCTTAACCTCAAGGATGCTGAATTGGCTGTCGAGCGTCAGCGATTTCAACGCACCGTCCACCAGTAACCGATTGGCCAGCTGATCAGCGAATTCGGCTTCCGGATGGATGATCTCATCTACCCCCATGGCTTCCAGTATGGTATGATGGATATCGGAAATGGCCCGGGCAATAAGGGTAGCGTTCTTTCGCCTCTCCTTGGCAAAAGCAGTAGCGGTCACGGAAGCGCCAATGTCCTCACCTATCGTCACAAGGATGGTGTCTGCCCCTTCAAGCGGTAGTTTATCCATGCTAAGTTCGTCGGAAGTGTCCAGCTCAATGGTATGGGTGAGCCCATCTTTTAGCAAATTTACAGGCTCAGGGCGCTTGTCCACGCCAATGACTTCGTGACCGTCTTCCACAAGCCGCAGCCCAAGGGTCGCTCCAAAATTGCCAAGACCGATAATGATAAACTTCATAACTGAGCATTAATTGATGAAAATATCTTCTTCCGGATACCGGGCCGGGTCATGCTGCTCCTTCGCCCACTGTCGCGCCAGTCCGGTGAGAAAGGTGAGAAAGCCCACCCGCCCGATAAACATGGTCGCAATGAGCGTAAGCTTGCCGGGTTCTGACAGTTGCTCCGTGATGCCCATGCTCAGCCCCACGGTACAGTAGGCGGAGACGCATTCAAATACGATGGGCATCAGCGCGGTACCGGGCTCGAAGTGATACAATAAAAAGACGGGTACTCCAATACCTGGCAGGGAGAGCATAATAATGGCCAGAGCCCGGTTGAGTGCACTGACCGGCACACTGCGCCACCCCAGCACAATACGATTCCGGCCCAGTACCTGCTGCCAGATGTTGAGCAGGGCAATACCAAAAGTGGTCGTTTTGATGCCGCCTCCGGTAGACCCCGGCGAAGCGCCCACCCACATCAGCAAAATCAGCAAAAGCAAGGTAGGGCCGGCGAGGTTGCCTGTGTCAAAGGAATTGAACCCGGCCGTCCGCGCCGTAACGGAACCAAAAAAGGCGGTTGCCCACTGCCCAAATGAACTTTGGTTACTGAGGCTGTTGGCGCCTTCGAAAAAATAAAAACCGAGCGTACCAGCTACAAGCAGGGCTGTAGTGGTCCGCAGCACAAGCTTATCATTGGCGGAAAGCAAAGGCAAAGAGGCCGGGATAGCCCGGTCAGCGCGATTAATCACCCGGTAAAAGTAGTACCGCAGGGCTTCCCCCATGTACTGCAGGTAGCCAATGATAGTGTTGAACCCTATGCCCCCCAAAATAATCAGGGCAGCAATCGTTAAATGGACGCCATATTGCATCCGGAAGGTTTCTTCGTACAGCGATTGGGGCAGGGTAGAAAAACCTGCATTACAAAAAGCGGATATGGCGTGAAAGATGGCAAACCAGGCCCGGTTGCCGTCCGGAGCACTCCCGGTTGCCAGGCCACTGTAAATAAGCAATGCCCCTATGCCCTCTGCCACAAAGGTGAATACCAGGATGCGGACTAACAGTCCTTTAGTGCCTTCAATGGTACGGCTGTTGATCATATCCTGCAGCATCAGCCGGTTGCGGAAAGAGCCAAAGCTGCGGAAAAATAACCCGAAAACATTAGTAAACGTCAGCATGCCCAGCCCGCCCAGCTGCAGGAGCACCAGAATGAATGCCTGCCCGGTCAGGGTGAAATCTTCCCCCGTGGTCAGCACGGTCAGCCCGGTTACACAAACGGCACTTGTGGCCGTAAACAGGGCATCAACCAGAGATATTTCGACTTTGGCAGACTGCGGCAGGAGTAGCAGCAGCGTGCCCAGCCCAATCAATACTGCGAAGCTGCTGACAAAGATAAGGGCTGGGTGCATGCGCCGGGTTTCTATCCGGAATAGCCGTTCGATGATCAGCGTCAGGGAAAGGAGCAAAACCAGTAGGCGGACCAGCCAATAAGCCTGCAAAGGGAATACTTGTACCAGACTCAGCAAACTGAAAACCATAACCAGCAACCCTGAAATCAACAGCACGATCCGTGTGTTGCGCCTGAAAAGCAGCGGCCCCGGATGCCTGCCCAGGCTGTACCCTGTTTCCAGTGCCAGTAAGCTTCCAAAAAGAGCATATACCTCTCGCTCGTAAGCGAAAGCCTGACCGTAGCCATACTCCCAAACCAGGATGCTCAACATACCTGGAGCGAGGATGGTGACGGCCAGGTCAATGATATGGTAGGCAGACCACTTCATTATTGGTCTTGCGATTGCTGATTGAGGTCTTCCAGGGCGCGCTGAAGGTCATTCAGGGCTTGGGCAGCGGCTTCAAACCGCCCCTCTCCGGTCGCGTTCCGGTAGCGTTGGAAGGCTTCCCGGGCGCTTGAGATACCAGCCTGAATGCTCGTGCCTTCCTCATAGGCTGCAGAGGAGGGTTCGCCACTCTGATCCGTTGACGCAGTCGTATCGAAGAGCCCCGCCAGTGCTTCATCAAAGGTCTCGGCGTAGCTAAGCTGATCGTTGTGCATGATGCAGACCAGGCGCAACTCGGGATAAGCAGCGGTCTCAGCCTGCAGGTAAATGGGCTCGACGTAAACAATGGTTTCTGCCACGGGGATGGCCAGCACATTGCCGCGGATGACTCTTGAGCCTCTTTGGTCCCATAGGGAGAGCTGTCCGGACAGGTAGCTGTTCTGATCGATTTTGGTTTCCACCTGCTGCGGGCCAAGTACCCGTTTTTCTTTTGGGAAATTGTAGGCTAAGAACCGGCCATACTGCCCTGGATCACAAAGCCCGGCGATCCAACCGATAGATACCTGCCGGTTTTTGGGGGTAAAGGGGAGGATAAGCGAAAAACCTGCTTCCTCACTATTCGGAGGCTGCCACATAATATAGTAGGGCTCTACCGGCTGAACGCTGCCGTAGTACTTTTCAGTCGCGCGTATCCACAGGTCTTCCTGATTGTAAAAAACCTCAGGGTCGTTCATGTGGTATTTGGCATAGACCAGCCCCTGAGTCAGCAGGTAGTCGACCGGATAGCGGATGTGGGCCTGCAGCGCTTCCGGCATATTGCTCCGGGGCTGAAACATGCCCGGGAGGATCTTATCCCAGACTTTCAAAATAGCGTCGTCCTTGTCAAAAGCGTAAAAGTCAACGGCACCGGTAAACGCATTGACCGTTACCTTGACCGGGTTGCGCAGGTAGTTTTGCCCGTCAAAGTCAGAACGGTGGCCTATTTTCAGTTGCTGCTGTGTTTCTCCCTCCTTGTACTGTATCCGCTCGGTGGCATTGTAAGGGGCTGAATAGGGGAAATAGGATGAGGTGGTGTAAGCATCGATCATCCAATACAGCTGCCCATCGGCATTGACGATGTAGGGGTCCTGGTCGAGTTGCAGGAATGGGGCGAGTGCCCTGACCCGCCTTTTGATATCCCGCCGGAATAAGATTCGGCTATCCCTGCTGGGGTAGGAGCTGAGCAACAGTTTAAACTCCCCCATTTTGTAGGCATAGAGAAATTTGCGCCAGGCACTCGACAATTCCACGCCACCCTGCCCGGTATAACTGTAATATTCGTTTTGATCGCCTTGGGGATAATCAAATTCGGGCTCACTGCTATTGACAATTACATAATCATCGGTAAGCTCTCCGTAGTAAATCCTGGGCTGCTTCACTTCAAGGGAGGGGTATTTGCTTTCCGGGGGGATGTTTTTGACCAGGAAATTAGGCAGTCCTTCGGAAGTAAAGTCAGCAACGGTGGTTTGGGCAATGCCGTGGCCGTGGGTATACTTGAAGACTTCATTGACGAAGGTCTGGCTTTTATCCGGTAGGTTGGACGCCTTCATTTCACGGGCGGAGATCATGACCTGCCGGTAGCCATCGTCATAGCGGTACCGGTCGATGTCTACGTCGTTGAATTCATAGTACAGGCGGATTTCCTGAAACTGTTTCAGTACTGCATCCAGCGCGCGCCAGTCCCAAAGCCGGATATTATTAAAAATGGTGGGGTTGTCCTGAACCATGTCCTGGCTGAAGGAATCCCGCACAGGGAATTCCCGGCTTTCCACCTCATTGAGCCCGAAGCCAAAGCGGGTGTATTCAATATTATGCCCGATGTAAGGCTTCTCGTAGGAAATTTCGTTGGGCTCCACCCGGAAGCTTTGGTAGGCGCCGGGCAAAACATTGAGCGCAATCAGCCAAAAGACCGCTACCATTGCAGCCGTACTTCCAATGACATAAAGCGGATCACCTGGTTTGCGGACGCCTAACCGGAAAAGCAGGTGCTGCAGCGCCTCCCGAATAGCCGGAATCAATAAGCTGAGCCCTGCCAGTGCCGTAAATACCAGCGTGGTAGTTAGGGCAGGCAGCACAATATGCACGTCTGTCCAGCCGGGGCCAGACACCGTACCCAGGTCTGAAAAAAGCAGGTGGAAGCGGTCAAGATAAACCCCGCCGGCGAGGACAAAGAGGAGCAATCCGGCGTTGATGAACAGCATTCGGCGGGAGGCTTTGCCCCTTGCGTTGTCTGATTGGTAAAGCTTGATGCTGCGCCCCTCCTGATAAAATTCATAGCGCCCGGCAACGGTCATGCCCAGGGCAAGCAGTACCAGCATAAAGAGGAAATTGTATAGCCCGTTGAGAAAGGGCAGGGTAAAGAGGTAAAAGCTGGCTTCTACACCCAGAATTGGATCAGACATGCCCACAGGAGCCTGATACCAGAACTTCAGAAAGCTGCTCCAGTTGGCAAACCCCCAGGCGGCCCCCAGTAGCATTCCGGCAATCAGCACCCCGCGCCGCAACCACTTCTTAGAAGCAGGCAGGTGGTGGGACAAAAGTGCCAGCAGCCCAAGCCCCGACAGCGCTCCGGCTACCACAAACAGGGACTCAGCCAGAAATAACGTCCAGAAGCGGTCATTATACCCGAGCTCATCAAACCAGATTTTTTCGCCCCAAAAGTTCAGGAAACGAAACAGTAAAATCGTGCCGAGGATCAGACTGATACCTGCTATTTTCTGCCCATTTCCATCCTGCTGCCTGCTCCGGAAAATGAAGAAAACGCCAAGGCCGGTCAGTAGGACAAAAATTAAGGTAAACATGGAGGCTTTTCTGATAAAGCGCACGCAGGGGGACAGATGTTTACCCGTTACCGCCTAATAAAAAAACGCCCTGACCAAAAATGATCAGGGCGCTTTTCCGGAAGTGTAAAGCTTGGTTTTTTTAATCCAGGTTCGTCTGCAGCACATAATCTTTGTACCGCTGCGGATTTTTCTCATCAAAGTTGTCCACCGCTGTCTGAATGTGCATGAAGAACTTGTCCTTGCCCAGCTTCTCATCGAAGTGCCCTTTTTGCAGGGTGTCGCGAAGGGGCCCTTTCACGCTCGTCATATAGAATTCGATATTCAGAGAGGCCAGGAACTCGCGAATTTCCTCCAGGGCATGCAGCCCGCTACTGTCGGCGCTGTTGATGCTATTGGCGTCCAGTATAAATAGTTTGAGTTTGCCCTTGCGGCGTTCGACTTCAGCCTCGATAGTCTCCTTGAAGAAGTTGACGTTCGCGAAGTAAAGGCGCGCATCGAAGCGCATGATGAGAATGTCCTCCCGTTGCTCCAGGTTATCGAAGCGATTGATGTTTTTGTAGTGATCTTCGCCGGGTATACGGCCCAGCACGGCAAAGTGAGGCATGGTGGTGCGGAAAATGACCACACCTAATGAAAGCGCCACACCGATAAGGATACCTTGCTCAATGCCAAGGGAAAGCGTACCAACGAAGGTGGCAACGAGCATCCAAAAGTCTACCCGGTCGGTAGTCCAGAGGTGCTTTGCTTCCTTAATATCGATCAGCCCGAAAACTGCTACCATGATGACAGAGGCCAAAATAGCTTTGGGCAGGTAGTAGAACAGAGGCGTGAGGAAAAGCAAGGTCAGTGCAATGAGTACCGCGCTAATGATGGCCGCCAGCCCGGTTTTAGCGCCTGCCTGATCGTTGACCGCAGTACGGCTGAATCCACCGGTGACAGGGTAGGATTGGAACAAAGAGCCAAAGATGTTGGCTGCACCAAGCCCGATCAGTTCCTGATTAGCTGAAACCTTATAATTTTTGTGTTTGGCCTGAATGGCTTTGGCTACCGCAATGCTTTCCATAAAGCTGACCAGAGCAATAGTCAGTGCGATAGGCAGCAGAGCGGAGAAATCTTCACCTGAGAATGTCGGAATAACGAAAGAAGGTAATCCCTCAGGAACAGTCCCCACTATCTTAACGCCTTGGTCCACCAGTCCCAAACCATATACCGCAGCTATACCAAACACTACAGCCAGTAGTGGTCCGGGAATAGCTTTATTGATTTTTTTTACGCCCTTAATCAGTAAGATACCTCCAATACCTACGCCGAAGGTATACCAGTTGACCGCTCCAAATTGTTCTATGGCATTGAGCAGAATTTCGTGTACATGGTGGCTCCTTGGGATATTCACACCCAACAGGTGCTTAAGTTGAGAAAGGCCAATAATCAATGCTGCGGCTGAGGTAAAGCCGCTAATGACCGGGTGGGAAAGGAAGTTGACCAGGAAACCAAGCCGGAAAACACCGAGCAAAAACTGTATAACCCCAACAAAAAGGGCCAGGGCTATAGCCAGCATGATGTAAGTCTCCGTGCCGCCCTCTGCCAGAGCACCAATACCTGCAGCGGTCAGTAGAGAGACCATGGCGACCGGCCCTACCGCCAGCTGACGGGAAGTGCCCAGGATTGCATAAATGATCAAAGGGATCGTGGAGGCGTACAGGCCGTAAATTGGGGGGAGCCCGGCAATCATCGCATACGCCATACCCTGAGGGATGAGCATGACGCCAACGGTCAGGCCTGCCGATAAATCGCCCTGCAGGTTGCTTGCCTTATAATTTGGAAGCCAGTCCAGAATGGGTAGAAAGTCTTTAATTCGCATCGCGGAGAACTATTTTGATTTTGTCAAATGCGGCTTGACAAAAGCTTGTTAACAATTTGGCTGCTCAACGATACAAAAGTCTGCCTTTTTGCCGAAGCTGGCAGTGACGAACATCACAATAAAGGCTTTCTTCCCTTCCCGGACTGACTTTTTGAAGAGGGCTACAACAGTTCTATACGATTGCGCCCAAGCTGTACAACCCCATCCTTTTCCAGCTGTTTCAGCAGCCTGGAAATCGCTTCTCTGGAAGCATTCAGGTCATAGGCAATTTCCTGGTGTGTGGCATTGAGCGTCTGGCTGCCGTTGGCTTCGGCTTTTTGCTCCAGGTAGTCCATGAGGCGTTCATCCATCTTTTTGAAAGCGATGCTATCAATGGTGCGCACCAGCTCCAGCATACGGTTATCGTAAGAAGTCATCACGAAGTTCTTCCAGCTTGGATAACGGCTCATCCATTCATCCATAAAGCGGGTGGGGATGCCAATGAGAGTCGTGTCCTCTTCTGCTACAGTCCGGATTTCACTCTTCTTGTCCATCAGGCAGCAGGTAAAGGACATGGAGCAGGTCTCTCCGGGCTTCAGATAATACAGGAACAATTCGTTGCCTTCTTCGTCTTCCCGCGATACTTTGATGCTGCCCTTGATGATCAGGGGCATAATTTTGACGTAGGCACCAAAATCCATGATTAGCGATCCGCTTTTGAAATGCATGATCGTACCTTCATCTGCGATAGCATCCTGCAGGTTACGCTCTGCCAATTGGGGGTAATGCTGGCGGATGAGCGACAGGATTTCCGGCCTTGCCTTTTCTGTAATCATAGGTTAGTCGTCTTTTGCTTCTAGTTTTGCTTCGATTTGCTTCAGCCGTTCTTCCAGCTGCAGCAGTTTATCCAGGATGATAATGTGTGTCTTCTTTGCGTCGATGCCTACCGGGCTTTGGTCACTGTGGATTTCTTCGGCTATGGCATCGAAGGTAGATTGGACTACTTTAAGGCTTTTCATATTTATTGGTGTTTGGTTGCGCGAATTCGAACGGTCTCAGCAGGCCCGTGGTGATAAGGGCCTTCCTCCAAAATAACACGTTGGCGGGAAATCTGGCCGAGGGAAAGGGCTGCAAAGTCAGCTTCCAGGTCTTCCAGGCTAAAAAGCAGCGTTTCCTGCTTTGGCCCGCCGGATTGCAGAGGGAGTTGCTCTTTGTGAAAGGCTTCCAGCAGTAACGTGCCGCCGGGGCGCAGGGCAGAAGCACATGCAGCGTGCAGTTGTTGCCGCAGGGTAGGAGGTAAGTGTACAAAGAACAGGGCAATAAGATCGTACTCTTTACGCTCAAAGGGAAAGCTTTCTATAGAAGCAACCTGATATTGCAGGTTTACCTGACTATCTTTTGCCAGGCGCAATGCTTTTTGCCGGGCGGCGTTGCTGTAATCAAATGCCTCTACCGACCAGCCAAGCTGGGCTGCGTAAACGGCATTACGGCCTTCCCCTTCTGCAGGAAAAAGGGCATGCCCCGGCTCTAAATGTTCCAGTTCGGTGCGGAGGAAAGTGTTCGGCGCTTTCCCGTATGCGTATTCTTCGGCTGCATATCGTTTTTCCCAGAATTCTTTCATTAACGGTTTGACTTTCAAAGTTTTAAGGAACAACAAAGTTAGGAGCAATTGATGCTCTGGTACAAAAAGATACTTTGGGCAAATTTCTCCCTGCTGCAGTAATAGTCTTACTGCTCAAATTCCTGTATTTCCTTTCGTCCGCCCTGCAGGTAAGCAATTTGCCTGAAGCCCCGGCGGACCATAAAAGAGGCCGCTAGAGGCGCCCTTTTGCCACCGTCATCATATAGAAAATAAGGCCGTAGCCGGTCCAGTGTTTCTATTTCATCATCGAAGGTGTCGCTGAGGTAGTCTATGTTCATCGCATGGTCCATCAACTTATCCTTTCGAATTTCCTGTGGTGTTCGCAGATCGATCAGGACCGCATCTGACGTAAGTGCCAGCTCAACCATGAACAAATCTGCCGGCAGCGATCGGTAAGGTAGCATAATAAAAAGCTTAAATCCGAATATAGTTTGTTTTGTTCATGTAAAAATGAAAAAGAAAAAGCATCCTTCCAAACGGTCAATGCTTCATCCTGTTTTTTTACATATTGCAGTTGCAGTTCTCCAGGCAGGAGATAATGGAGGAGACATCGCGCTCTTTAAGCGTGTAGAGCATACTGCGGCCATCCCGTTCGGCATGCAGGATACCCTTAAGGCGCATATTTTGCAGATGGTGGGAAGTCAGGGATTGTTCTGAACCAAGCATTGTACAGATTTCGGAAACAGAAAGCTGCGGGTGCTGCTCGAGGAGGTGCACAATGCCTAGTCTGAGCGGGTGAGCTACCGTTTTCAAGATGAAAGCGATTCGTTCCAGTTTTTCCGCTTCTTTTTTGCCGATTGTTTTTTTGTCTGGCATGGTTCCGTAGTGTGAGGTTAAAAGGCGGTCAGTAGGGGACTGTCCTTAAGTAATGACTAAGAAACGCAGGTCAAAGAGCTTAGTTGAAGCGGGGAAGAGAAAATCTATAAAAAAGGTAGGAATTTTATCGTTTGAGCCATTTTTTAAACCGGTCTTTAAAGGAGTCGCTCTTCGATATGGTAAAACTTCGGATGCCTGAAACTTGTCCAAGGGTTATCCATGCATTGTACCGTCCAGGTGGTAAATTACCAAGGCGTATAGTGGCTTTGTGGGGCCCAGGTTCCAAGTGGGCTTTGTGGGTGCGGTAGGTTTTCCCCTGCTCGTTCAGCACATCCACGTTGAGCGGGGTCCCCTCTGCACAAAAGCAGTGCAGGTAAGCTACAACCGACTGTTTTTCAACTACCTGTAAATTACCGATTTTAGTCTCCGGAACTTTCTTCATCTGTTGTCTGAGTAAGTCTGCACGATTACAAGCGGTAAGCTTGAAATCTTATTTGTTGAGTTAAGGTTAAGACGGTACCTTAGTTCTTTAGTCACTTCGTGGGCAAAAAAGGCAGGAGTAACATGAAATTCATCAAGTGATTTACTCTTATTCTGTTTTTTCGCAGGACACAATCAGGACGGACTTTGAATAGCCCGTTTCTTGTAGTGCCCGGTTTGGGTGTTGTGCAGGAGTGTCAGAAAAGTGGAGTGTGTATATCTGGAGTTTATAGAAAAAACTCTTCTTTCGACTATTTTATGCTTTATGCCGTAAAAGTAATTCTTTTTCGGGTAAAATCCAATAATGAGAGTTCTAAAGAAAAAAGCCTGACTGTCAGTGACAATCGGGCTTCGGTGCCCAGAACAGGATTTGACTTGTATTTTTAGAATATTGATAATCAGGGCGATAGGGTAGGGGATTGGTTTTTTGTGAATTATTTGTGACAAAGGTGCCGGTTTTGGGGGTAGAAGTGGACGGATGCTTGTTGTTCAAATAAGTGCGTGGAGCCGTTTTACCCTCTTTCCGTTTGAGTCACTTTGCTCAAACGTATTTGGAAACTTCCTGCATATAGCATCCCGTAGGTTAGTCTCATCTTTAAAAACACTCATCCATACAGAAAAGAATCCAGTAGATTCGGCAATTTCAGGTATAGCGATAAGCAAGCCCGGACGATTTTGCTGGGTTTGCCAAGCGGCGTACATAGCTTCCGCTTTTCTCCAGGCTTCTTGCCGGTTTTTCCAACGCCTATCTTTTCGGGTTGAGTTAGCCGCGGTTCTGCTTATGCCCGTCAGCTTTATCAGATTGTTGGCAGCCTGGTATTGCTCATCAGACAGACCTGCAACCGGTCGAATTACATACGGTTTTCCATATTCGAAAGCTAAGTCCGTATTGTCTCTGTCCGGCCAAAGATGGTCAGATCGACTGGAATTCCTATCCCACTTTACGCGGTTGCAGAAAAAGCAGCTGGGCACGAGGTTTTCCCAAGCCAGGCGTTGCCCGCCCTTGGCTAATGGGTGTACATGGTCTACATAGCCCAGGTCTGCAACGGGCATTTCGCAATACACACAGTACGGCCCAATGCGGTCAAATAAATCGGGTTTAGCATCTGTATAATTCAAGTAGGCCCGAGGAGCCACTCCCTTATCTACAGCTCTCATTGCTTCATAGCTTTAAGCGCCTCAAGGTAGGCGTAGAACAGGGTGTCTTCAGTGAAATCTTTCTCAGCCTGCGTCATTTCCTCTTCGATATTGTCAGCAGTGCTGCCTTCAGCGACAGCAGTGTAGTATTTTTTGCCAATTTCGTACAAAGCCTCCCGCTTGTTGCTCCAGCGTGGGTTGACAAAGCCCTGTAGTTCCTCGGCGATGTCTTCCAGGCTCAGGTTGTTGCCTGATCCTATTTGCTTGACTTTGCAGTCTTCCAATACAATTAACTGGTTAGCCTCAGTTTCTTGTATGAGAAAAGGAGAGTGGGTGGTTACTACAAATTGAATCTTAGGAAAAGTTTCGGTGAGACTCCTGATGACGCTCTTTTGCCAGGAAGGATGTAGATGCAGATCGAGTTCGTCGATCAGAACGATCCCTTCCGTTTGCGCTAAGGCTTTTTCCTGCAAATGCGGATTGAGCAATACACAGCGATGGGCAATATCTGCCATCATGGCGAAAAAGTTACGAACCCCGTCACTCAGGTATTCAAAAGGCAAGGTACGGCCATCTGTCAAAGCTACAGTCAGCCCCCGATTTGTATCCGGGTCAAAATCGTAGAATACATCCTTACAATTTGGTAAGTTTTTGCGGATGGCTTGTTTAACCATAAATAGCGAAGGGTCAGTTTCTTTTTTTTGCAACTGGCTCAATTCTTTCAGCTCAAACCAATCTACAAAACGTCGGAAACTAGATTTCGCATCCAGGCTTTCCCGGTAACCCCTAAACCTGGAACCCAACTCCTTTTTGCCATTTCGGGCAGTTGGCTCCTTTTTCCGGCGGCTTTGAGCCTCGACAAAAAGACGGCCGGTAGAGAAATAGCTGATCAGCGGTAAGTCTACATATTCCCCTGATCTCACGCGATCGTCCATGGTTTGGGCGATTTGGCTAATGGGTTGAGCATTTTTATAGTTTGTACTCCCGGTTTTACTGTGCCGCTCTCTGCTCCAACTAACCCTATGACCATCAATTATACCATTGGCTTCAATAATAACAGGGTAGGCATATTCCTGCTGAACAGTATAGCGGACATCATCATCACCAATACCACGGGTGGACACATCTCGGAGCCCAATCATAAAAGCTCCTACTGCGACCGTAAGTGCTTCAAGTATAACGGTTTTACCACTTCCGTTTTCACCAATAAGGATATTCAGCTGGTCGTCAAGATCAAGTTCGATATACTCAATGCCGCGGAAATTTTGTATGACTACCTTCTTCAGTCTCATGCTTGGCTATTTGTATATTCCAAAGGTAAAGAAAATATCAGACCCAATTTATTAGCTCAAATCCCATACAAATTTGAGTGTGGGCTACAATTTTTCACGCATTTTCCGCATTATTACCATTGGACTAAATGACCAAACCCTATGCGCCGCGAAAAACACACTATCCAATGCCCCTGCGAGAAAGCCAAGCAGTTCCCTATCGTATTGGAATACGATGAGACCAAGCTCGACGGACCCAAGACACAAGAGCTTTACTGCCCCTTCTGCCAGGATATGCTGACCATAGAGGAGCCCGGTACGGTACAGAATAATGAGACGATCCTCCGAGGGCTGAAAAAGTCGGACTAATACTACCCTTTTCGTGTCTTGCCGCTGTAGCCTGCTTGTGAAAGCAGGCTAAGAGGTCTTCCCTTGCAGCCAATTTAAATCTTGTGATCTTACAAACCCTAGTGATAAGATGTCAAATACGATCAGCTACAACATTACCCTTAACATCTCGTCCCAGCAACAGGAGCAACTCACCACCCACTACGACCACCTCCTCCTAAAACTAGAAAACGGCCGCCCCCTAACCCCGCAGCTGCTGGACAACCTCCGGCAATCCATGCGCGAAGTGCTGGAAGCCCAGCCCGAATTACCCGAGATACTAGAAGCCGCCCGCACCCAGCACCAGCTCGTGCAGCTTACCCACGAAGACAATACCCTGCTCAACCTGCCCTGGCGGTTGGCGGTGGAGGACATACCATATTTATACCTCACCAAAGGGCTGCCCGCCTCCAGGCAAAACGAGCAGGCCCTGCAAAACCCGCTCCCCCTCAAAGTACTGGTGATGATCTCCTCGCCAGAGGATACCCACGCCCGCCTTTCCTACGAGGAGGAAGAAGACCAGATTATCCAAGCCTTCGGGCCGCTGTATGAGCACGGGCAGGTGCAGCTCGACTTCACAGAGGATGGCTCCCTGCAAAGCCTTAAGCGGAAGCTGAAAGAAAACCACTACCATATCCTGCACTTCAGCGGGCACGGTACCTTCCGCGATGGGCAGGGCTGGCTGGAACTGGAAGACGGGCTGCGCATGGAAAAGCAGCTGACTTCCGCTGCCGACTTTGCAGCGGCCCTGAATGCCAAGCCGGAGCACTGCCCAGCGCTGGTGCTGCTGTCTTCCTGCCAGACGGCGCAGGGGCAGAAGGAGGAGACCTTCAAGGGGGTGAGCAACCGGCTGCTGGAGATAGGCGTGCCCGCCGTGGTGGCGATGGGGCTGAGCATCAGCGATTACTTTGCGACGGTCTTTGCCAGCCATTTGTACCAGCAACTGGCGGAAAAAGAGCCGCTGCACCGCGCCTTTCAAAGCGCTGTACGCTTTACACAGCAGGAAGAAGCCCGGCTATACCCAAAGCAGCCGCCCGCTCAGTGGATGATCCCTCAGCTGTATACCAATGGCACGGTGAGCAATCTGGTAGACTGGAAAGCGGCATATACTCCGCTGGCCTTCCAAAACTACAAGTTCATCACCGGGCAGCACGCATTGCTGCTGGAGCGGCACGAAGGCTACCAATTTCTGGGGCGGCGTAGGGAGCGCAGGCAAGCCCTGCCTCTGCTGATGAATAAGCAACCGGTGCTGCTGCGCGGGCAGGGTGGGGTAGGGAAGACGGCGATGGCAGAGCATTTGGTGCAGCGGCTGGCATTGCAGGATGGGAGTATTTACCCCTTTGTCTTTAACGAGAATACTGCCCGACTAGAGGATGTGATTAAGGCAATGAAGGACTATCTCCGCACAGAGCACGATGAATTCCTTATTGATAGTGAAGTAGAGGAAGCCTCGGATGAGGCAATGAAGCAATTCCTGTACCTATTGAAAAGAGTCAAAAAAGTCTGCACTCCCTGCTTCGTCTTCGACAACCTGGAGACCTTCCAAAGCGAGCCGGGCGGTAGCTTCGCCACGGAATATAGCGACACCAAGGAGGTCATCGGCTTCCTCTACCAAAACAAACTTTGCCCTCTGTTGCTTACCGGCCGCTACCCGCTGGGGGACTTTCCGGAGGTGGAAGAAATCGACCTCAACCAGGTACGCTTTGCCGATTTTCTGAAAAAATGCCAGCAACTGGGCCTGGACAAACTGCTGCGGGAAAAAGCAACAACGGCCCTCAAAAAAGCGGCTCCGGGCACTTTCCAGGAACTCGCCAAACAGCTGCACCAAAGCTTTGGCGGCAACTACCGCGCCCTGGAGTTCTTTGATAAGCTATACCGGCAGCATCAGGAGCAGGCGGAAAACACCCTGGCTACCCTGCACGATTACCTGGAGCAGTACAAAGGGGATGTACTGCACGAAATGAGCGAAAACCTGGTCTTCAACCAACTACTCGGCCTGCTCACGGAAAAGGAGCGCCACTGCCTGGGGCTGATGTACCCCTTCCGCCGCCCGGTACTGCCGCTGGCTATCGCCATGCAAGAGGCTGAGATTAGCGATGAGGAAAAAGCACTGGAACGGCTGGTACAGCTTACACTCCTGGAGCGGCAGGAGGAACCCCTAGATACGGAGCAATCGCTGGAGTACTATTACCTCACCCCATTGGTACGGGGCATGCTGGAGCAAGTGGAACTGCAGCGCCCGGTATTTTCGGAGGAGAAGGCGGGGGATTACTACTACCACATTGACAAAACGGTCAATCACCGCAATTACAGTGACCTGAAAGAAGCGTGGCAGCATTACTACGCCGCCAAAAGAAAAGAGCGGGTGAATGAGATTGGGGATGTGCTTTGCCATTTTTACTATGGAACTTCCCAATTCCAGCTCAGCTACTTCTATGGCTTGCGCACCGAGGAGCTACTGGGGGATGCCACACACGACCGCATTTACAATAACCTGGGGCTAATCTTGGATTTATACGGACAGTACGATGCCGCTTTACAATACTACGAGAAATCATTAGTAGTAAAAAAGGAAAAAGGGAATATTCAAGGAGAAGGGGCCACCCTGAATAATATCAGCCAGATATTCAAAGCGCGAGGGGATTACGGCAAAGCCTTGGAGTACCTGGAGCAAAGTTTGAAAATTAGTCAGCAGATCGGCGACCGTTCCGGAGAAGGGGCCACCCTGAATAATATGGCTACCACTGCCTATGCGCGAGGGGATTACGGCAAAGCCTTGGAGTACCTGGAGCAAAGTTTGAAAATTAGGCAGCAGATCGGCGACCGGAAAGGAGAAGGGGTCACCCTGAATAATATCAGCCAGATATTCCAAGCGCGAGGGGATTACGGCAAAGCCTTGGAGTACCTGGAGCAAAGTTTGAAAATTAGGCAGCAGATCGGCGACCGGAAAGGAGAAGGGGCCACCCTGAATAATATGGCTACCACTGCCTATGCGCGAGGGGATTACGGCAAAGCCTTGGAATACCTGGAGCAAAGTTTGCAAATACAGCAGCAGATCGGCGACCGGTCCGGAGAAGGGGCCACCCTGAATAATATCAGCCAGATATTCAAAGCGCGAGGGGATTACGGCAAAGCCTTGGAATACCTGGAGCAAAGTTTGAAAATTAGGCAGCAGATCGGCGACCGGAAAGGAGAAGGGGCCACCCTGAATAATATGGCTACCACTGCCTATGCGCGAGGGGATTACGGCAAAGCCTTGGAGTACCTGGAGCAAAGTTTGAAAATTAGTCAGCAGATCGGCGACCGTTCTGGGGAAAGTACAACTTTAGGTAACATTGCTAGTATTTATAAAAAACAAGGAGATCGCAATAAAGCACTTCAATACTTTGAAAAAGACTTGGGCATATGCCAAGAAATCGGGGATTCAAATGGTATGGCTATTACGTTGCATAATATTGGAACCATGCATTTCGAGCAGGAAAACTGGGAAGCTGCCGTGCCATTTATCGTCCAAGCTTATACTATCTTTGATGAAATTGGGTCGCCGAATGCTAAGACCTCTGCTGGCTACTTAAATGCCCTTGTCGAAAAACTAGGCGAAGCCCGCGTCCAGGAAATCCTCCAACAGCTAAATCAGTAAGCCATGCAGCCCCACACCCTAGCTCTACACCTCACCTTTGACCAGCATGAGGCTCTCACCAACCACTACGACCACCTCCTCCTAAAACTGGAAAACGGCCGCCCCCTAACCCCGCAGCTGCTCGACAATCTCCGGCAAGCCATGAGCAAAGTGCTGGAAGCCCAGCCCAAAATACCCCAAATACTAGAAGCCGCCCGCACCCAACACCAGCTCGTGCAGCTCACCCATGAAGATAACACCCTGCTTAACCTCCCATGGCGGTTGGCAGTAGAGGATGTGCCGAACCTCTTCCTCGCCAAAGGGCTGCCCGCCTCCCAGCAAAACGAGCAAGCGCTGCAAAACCCGCTCCCCCTCAAAGTGCTGGTGATGATCTCCGCGCCGGAGGATACCCACGCCCGCCTTTCCTACGAAGAGGAAGAAGACCGCATCATCCAAGCCTTCGGACCGCTGTACGAGCACGGGCAGGTGCAGCTCGACTTTACGGAGGACGGCTCTCTGCAAAGCCTGAAGCAAAAGCTGAAAGAAAACCAATACCATATTCTGCACTTCAGCGGGCACGGCACCTTCCGCGATGGGCAGGGCTGGCTGGAACTGGAAGACGGGCTGCGCATGGAAAAGCAGCGGACTTCCGCTGCCGACTTTGCCGCTGTGCTGAATGCCAAGCCGGAGCACTGCCCGGCGCTGGTGCTGCTGTCTTCCTGCCAGACGGCGCAGGGGCAGAAGGAGGAGACTTTCAAGGGCGTAAGTAACCGGCTGCTGGAGATAGGTGTGCCCGGCGTGGTGGCAATGGGGCTGAGCATCAGCGATTACTTTGCTACCGTCTTTGCCAGCCATTTGTACCAGCAGCTGGCGGAAAAAGAGCCGCTGCACCGCGCCTTCCAAAGCGCCGTACGCTATACGCAGCAGGAAGAAGCCCGGCTATTCCCCAAGCAACCGCCCGCGCAGTGGATGATCCCACAGCTGTATACCAATGGCACGGTGAGCGATCTGGTAGACTGGAAAGCGGCATATACTCCGCTGGCCTTCCAAAACTACAAGTTCATCACCGGGCAGCATGCGCTGCTGCTGGAACGGCACAAAGGCTACCAATTCCTGGGGCGGCGTAGGGAGCGCAGGCAAGCCCTGCCGCTGCTGATGAATAAGCAGCCGGTGCTATTACGCGGGCAGGGCGGCGTGGGCAAGACGGCTATGGCAGAGCATCTGGTGCAGCGGCTGGCCTTGCAGGATGGGAGTATTTATCCCTTCGTATTTAATGAAACCACCGCCCGGCTGGAAGATGTGATCAAGGCGTTGCAAGATTACCTGCGCACTGAGCATAAGCGGGTGCTGATTGGGCCAGAGACACAAAAGTACAGCGACAAAGCCATGGAGCAGTTTTTGTACCTGCTGCAAGAAGTACTGCAAGTCTGCACCCCCTGTTTTGTCTTTGATAACTTGGAGACCTTCCAAAGCGAGCCGGGCGGTAGCTTCGCCACGGAATATAGCGACACCAAGGAGGTCATCGGCTTCCTCTACCAAAACAGACTTTGCCCGCTGTTGCTTACCGGCCGTTACCCGCTGGCGGACTTTCCGGAGGTGGAAGAAATCGACCTCAACCAGGTACGCTTTGCTGACTTCCTGAAAAAATGCCAGCAATTGGGTCTTGACAAACTGCTGCGGGAGAAAGCAACAACGGCCCTCAAAAAAGTGGCTCCGGGCACTTTCCAGGAATTCGCCCAGCAGCTGCACCAAAGCTTTGGCGGCAACTACCGCGCCCTGGAGTTCTTTGATAAGCTCTACCGGCAGCACCAGGGGCAGGCGGAAAACACTCTGGCTACCCTGCATGACTATCTGGAGCAGTATAAAGGTGACGTACTGCACGAGATGAGCGAAAACTTGGTCTTCAACCAACTGCTCGGTTTGCTCACCGAAGAGGAGCGCCACTGCCTGGGGCTGATGTACCACTTCCGCCGCCCGCTACTGCCGCTGGCTATTGCGATGCAGGAAGCGGAGATTAGCGATGAGGAAAAAGCCCTGGAACGGCTGGTACAGCTTACACTTCTGGAGCGGCAGGAGGAACCCCTGGATACGGAGCAATCGCTGCAGTATTATTACCTCACCCCATTGGTACGGGGCATGCTGGAGCAGGTGGAACTGCAGCGCCCGATATTTTCGGAGGAGAAGGCGGGGGATTACTACTACCACATTGACAAAACGGTCAATCATCGCAATTACAGTGACCTAAAAGAAGCCTGGCAGCACTACTATGCCGCCGAGCGAAAAGAGCGGGTGAATGAGATTGGGGATGAGCTTTGCCAATTTTATTATGGTGCTTCTCAATTCCAACTCAGCTACTACTATGGCTTAAGTACAGAGCAACTACTGGCATCGGATACACACGACCGTATTTACAATAACCTGGGGCTGATCCTAGATTTATACGGGCAGTACGATGCGGCATTGCAGTATTATGAAAAGTCCCTTGAAGCGGATAGAAAAAAAGGAGACCGTTCGGGAGAGGGCACTACGCTGAATAATATCAGCCAGATTTACCAAGCGCGAGGGGATTACGGCAAAGCGTTGGGTTACCTGGAGCAAAGTTTGAAAATTATGCAGCAGATCGGCTATCGTTCTGGAGAAGGCACCACGCTGAATAATATCAGCGGAATTTACAAAGCGCGAGGGGATTACGGCAAAGCGTTGGGTTACCTGGAGCAAAGTTTGAAAATTAGTCAGGAGATCGGCGACCGTCAAGGTGTTGGGCAATGCCTGAATAATATCAGCCAGATTTACCAAGCGCGAGGGGATTACGGCAAAGCCTTGGGTTACCTGGAGCAAAGTTTGAAAATTATGCAGCAGATCGGCTACCGTTCTGGAGAAGGCACCACGCTGAATAATATGGCGACCAACGCATATGCGCGAGGGGATTACGTCAAAGCCTTGGGATACCTGGAGCAAAGTTTGAAAATTAGTCAGGAGATCGGCGACCGTCAAGGTGTTGGGCAATGCCTGAATAATATCAGCCAGATTTATGATGCGCGAGGGGATTACGTCAAAGCCTTGGGTTACCTGGAGCAAAGTTTGAAAATTAGTCAGGAGATCGGCGACCGTTCCGGAGAAGGCACCACTTTGAACAATATGGCAATCATCGCATATGCGCGAGGGGATTACGTCAAAGCCTTGGGTTATCTGGAGCAAAGTTTGAAAATCAGGCAGGAGATCGGCGACCGTCAAGGTGTTGGGCAATGCCTGGATAGTATCAGCCGGATTTACAAAGCGCGAAGGGATTACGTCAAAGCCTTGGGTTACCTGGAGCAAAGTTTGAAAATTAGTCAGGAGATCGGCGACCGTCAAGGTGTTGGGCAATGCCTGAATAATATCAGCCAGATTTACCAAGCGCGAGGGGATTACGGTAAAGCCTTGGGGTACCTGGAGCAAAGTTTGAAAATTTGTCAGCAGATCGGGGATCGTTATGTAGAAGGAGCCGCGCTGAATAATATCGCCCAGATTTACCAAGCGCGAGAGGATTACGTCAAAGCCATGGGTTACCTGGAGCAAAGTTTGAAAATTATGCAGCAGCTCGGCGACCGTTCCGGAGAAGGCACCACGCTGAATAATATCAGCGGAATTTACCAAGCGCGAGGGGATTACGGTAAAGCCTTGGGTTACCTGGAGCAAAGTTTGAAAATTATGCAGGAGATCGGGGATACTAATGGAATGGCACAATGCTTTCACAATATGGGAGCGATGCAGTACGAGCAGGAAAATTGGGAAGCTGCCGTGCCGTACATCGCTCAAGCTTACTCAATATGGAATAAAATCGGCTTACCTAATGCGGACACCTCGAAAAGCTACTTAAGTGCCTTAAGCGAAAAACTAGGCGAAGCCCGCGTCCAGGAAATCCTCCAACAGCAAAATCAATAGACTATGTCCCAAGAAAAAGAGCCACCAAAAATCATCGCCGCCAAAAAGACGAGCGAAGCCGACCAATCCTGGATCAAGCATCAGCGGGAGGTGCAGCAGAAGACGCCGGAGCGCATTGAGGATGCCGCGAAGTTCCTCTCGGGCATGATCTCGATCTCACTCACCATCTTCCTGAAGCTGAATCCGGATGGGTTTAAAGAGATGGCGGGGAGTGGGCTGCTGAATACGGCGGTACTGCTATGGATTGCTTCGCTGGTGTTTACGTTTTTGGTGTTGTTTCCGGCGCCTTATCGGTATCATGATTCTTCTGCTGCGTCTATACGGAAGATGCACAAGAATGTGGTGCGGTATAAGTATGGGATGCTGGCGGCGGGGGCAGTTCTGTTTTTGGCGGCGCTGGGGGTGTTGGTGGGTTTGTATGTGGCGGGGTGATATTCAGGATTTCACCATAACCTTAAACCTGTTCTCTAACAATTTTGGTAATATGACCTATAAAGAGTTGAATAGTCAATATGATGGATATATCCCCTATCAAAGTCTACTAAGCTGCAATGAATGGCTGGATAGAAGAAAGCAGATTTTAAAACGAGACGAGTACTATTGCAGGGACTGCGGAGTTTCATCTTCAATTTTCCATGATAATTTCACCCTGAATTTTCAAAAAGGCACGAATCTCAATCTGGATCGTGTAGTATATTCAAAGACTCAATTACCCCAATTCAAAGCGTCTTTCACGACCGGAGATATTAAGGTTTATAAGCATCCTGAGCTTGGGTCTATATATGGTTTGAGTACAAACTATATTGTTTTTGCCATGAATCAGGCGAGCCTTAACACCCCTAGAAAAGAGCTAGTTGTCAACTATTATCCAGATCATTTAAGTGGACGAATTATCCCAGTTGTAGATACTCAAAATGGTAGCGAACACCCCATCCCTTTACCCATTACAAATACTACCAGGCAAAAAGTACCACTGCAAGTTCATCATAACTATTATGTCCATAGACGTTTACCCTGGGAATACGAGGATGAAGCGTTAGTGTCTCTATGTGCTGTATGCCATCATCGTTTTCATGAAGAAAACCAGGTCAAAATTTTCACTCAGAAAGGTAATGAGCTTATCGAGTTAAATTACACCCCATGCAGAAGATGTAATGGCCTTGGTTATTTTGACCAGTTTTCAAAAGTTCAGGGGGGCATCTGTTTTAGGTGCCACGGAGCACGATTTGAAGAGTTAATTCAATCTGGAATTGGGTGATTTATCAGAATATCCTGTTTAATACTCCCAATCCACATGACTGTAAGGCAATCTATTGAGCTCTTCTCTATGAAACTGCCACTTGGGCATAAACTCATCCATAAGCCGCACAAAACGCTGGTTGTGGCTTCTTTCCAGCAAATGCACCAGTTCGTGTACGATAATATATTCCAGACAACTTTTAGGCTTCTTTGCTAACTCCAGATTCAACCAGATACGCCCGGCCTGGGTATTGCAGCTCCCCCATTTGGTGCGCATCTTTTTGATGCCGTGGTCATTAGCCTTAACGCCGATCCGCTTTTCCCACTTATTGATGAGGCGAGGTACAATCTTCTTAAGTTCTGTTCTGTACCATTCATCCATAACTTTGGCGCGCTTGTCAGCCGGTGTATTTGGCCTGACGTATAGGTGAATGTGTTTATGATCTAGTTCGACTTTTGGAGCAGCGTCCACTTCGTGCACTTTTAATAAGTAACGCTTCCCAAAAAAATAATGACTTTCGCGATTTAGAAACTCCCTCTTGGGTTCGCGCTCTTGCTGTTGTAAGATTTCCTGCTGGTTCCTGATCCACTTCAACTTTGAAATTGCAAACACCCGAATTGTATCCAATTCCATTCTTTTGGGTGCAGCAATACGTACCCTCCCGTTTGGGGGATAAACGCTCAGATGGATATTCTTAATATCCTTTTGCTCTACTTCTATATCAATCTCCCCTAGCTTCAAATACTGCATTAATACTCTGGCTGTTCCTTGATGATATTAAAGATCTTTTCCACTTTGGCCGGAAGACCGTAACCTTCCGGTGGCTCAGCGACCAATTGATGATGCGTGGGTTGCTCATCAGCAAGTGCACTGACCAGTGTGTCATAAATATTCCTTTTGACGACGTTTTCCCGTGCCTTGACCCCGCGCCAATCCGCAGGGTTTTGAGCTTTTAGTACAGCATCAATTCTCACAACCAGACCTAAATCCTCATTCAGGTTATTGTACAGCACCCGCATACCCACTGTCGTAATCTCATCGGGAGTATCATCCGAATGACCAGCATTGGCTTGCCGGGCAAGTTCAGCGATTCGCTGCAGATACTCCTCGTATGAAATGGCATCTTCTTTACGCAGCCTGATCAATTCGTCCAACAGCTTCGATATTTTTTCAAAAAACGCCGGATCTACGTGTTGCTCCTTGATAACCTTTTTCCGGACGTTATTCTCAATCGTCTCAGCGATGGCTCCCCGATTGCCTCTTATGCTTTTTGGCAATGCACCGATAGCCTCGGCTACCCCTTCATTCGATATAATATCTAAGAGCGACATGCCCTCAAACGGAGTGATGTTTTCGGAGTCCTCAGCCTGAATATACGCATCCAATAGGTAGCGCATATCGGCTTCGTAGGTCTTCATATCCAGGGTCTCACCAGAAGCTTTTTTGATGTTTTCCCGTAGCTTGTAATAAAAATCAAGCTCTCTTTCAATGTTCTCTACCTCCTTGCCAGAGTACCCTACCTCTTCCAACTCATTGGATATATTGCCATAGGCACGGATGAAAGCTACCGTTTTCTTATACAATTGAGTACGCCTCAATGCAGTATTTTCTAAGTCTTCCTCATTTTCTGGATTACCGCAGAAGTACCGTTGGTACTCCAAAGTGCCTCTTGGGGGTAATACAGGCTCACAGAGCAGTGCCAATTCTTCCAGGGCATTATCCAGCCGTTTCTTGCCTTCGTCCAAACGGTCTTTGAGGTTGATAGAAATATCCTCCTCGTCAAAGCCCTCATCGTCCAAATCTGAGGTGTAAACTGAAATGGCTTTGCCTACATGATCAAATAGTTTTCTGTAGTCCACGATGTACCCAAAGTCCTTGTCCTCGCCATCTACCCGGTTAGTCCGGCATATTGCCTGAAACAAGCCGTGATCCTGCATGCTTTTATCCAGATAAATATAGGCACAGCTGGGAGCATCAAAACCGGTTAGTAGTTTGGAGACAACTACGAGCAATTTCATGTTGGCCGGCTCGTCTTTAAACTTTTGCTTTGCCCGGTCTTCGTAGATTTCTGTTTTTGACCGGTTGCCTTGGGGTACTACCTCTTTGAGGATCTCTTTGTATAAATTGTAAATGGCTTCCTTTTGCGTATCTGTATTGGCACCGGTATCTTCTTTAGAAACATGGCTGGGGTTGGGGCTGTAGGAGGTAACTACCGCACATTTACCTTTAAACTCAGTAGCTTGGAATAACTTATAGTATTCGCATGCCTCATAAATAGAGTTGGCGACCAAAATAGCATTATGCCGTTGTGAATAAAGGTGCCTCTTTTCTCTGAAATCAAGGATGATGTCATCCACGATTTTTTGCATACGGGACTTACTGCTCAATACATTTTGCATCGTGCCCCATTTCTTTTTTAGCTCTGCCTTTTGAAAGTCGTTCAAATCGGCGGTATTGATATCAAACCATTTATCGACCCGCTTAGGGGAACTGAGGCGTTGGTCAATGTCCCGGGCTTCGTACATCAAGTCCAAAATCACATTATCTTCTACCCCTTCATTGAATTTATAGGTATGGATGTAACGCCCAAACACCTGCTGGCTGGTTTGCTTATCTTTTTTCAGCAGAGGCGTACCGGTAAAACCAATGAAAACCGCATTAGGAAGCATCGTTTTCATGATTTTATTTAAATCGCCACTTTGAGTCCTGTGACACTCATCTACAAACATAAACAACTCTCCGGCAACTTGAATTGGATTTTCTTTCAGCTCTTGAATGTATTGCTTGAGGCTGCTATTCCCTTTATTGCCAAATTTATGAATGAGCGAGCACAGTAACCTGGGTTTGGGTTGCGCTAACACACTCATCAAATCCCTGCCGCTTCTGGTTCTGAAAATAGTTTCATCCGCATCCGTAAAAACCCCCTCTATCTGTTTATCAAGCTCATCCCGGTCTGTAATGATGGCAACCCGTGCTTTGGGATTGTTTTCCAAAATCCATTTGGCGAGATACACCATGGTGATACTCTTCCCACTACCCTGGGTGTGCCAGATGATACCGCTTTCATATCGTTTAACAAATTTCTGGGCTTCTTTCACCCCAAAATATTGATGTACACGGGGCAATTTTTTGATACCTCCATCATAAAGCACAAAATCATTGAGTAACTCTATGATGCGCTCTTTAGCACACATTTTTATAAGGTACTTTGGACTTACCCCAATTGTCTAGACAGCTTTAGCTGTATTTATGATTTACAAATTAAACAAAAAACACATTCATAATCATCATAATATTTTCTTTTTTTGCTTCTTTTTTTCTTTTGATTTCCACAGCAAAAATGTGGATAAGTTCATTGACATAAGGCTGGCCTAGATTGCAGGTACAACTGGCTCGGGTACTTGTCCCCAATCTTGGAATGCCGCCTGTGGAAATTCCAATTATAGAAGTACTGGGCCAAGCCGTTATGCAGCTCTATGCCGTCCTCGTAAGCTTTAAGGTAGATGTCTTCGTACTTGGCCATCTTCCACAAGTTTTCGATGAACGCATTGTCCGTTGCCCGCCCCTTGCCGTCCATGCTTAGCCTCACTTCTTTGCCCAGCACAGCGCTGGTGAACGCATCGCTGGTGTATTGGCTGCCCTGGTCTGTATTGATGATTTGAGGGGCGCCCCATTCAGCTACAGCCTCCTCAAAGCAGCCTGCACACCATTCAGCGTCCATTGTATTGGACAAAGACCAGTTGACCACAAATCGGCTGTACAGGTCTATGATGGCTGTAAGGTACAAAAAGCCTCTTGGCATCGGGATGTAAGTGATATCGGTAGCCCAGACTTGATTAGGCTGCTCAATTGCTAAGCCCCTCAATAAGTAAGGATAAACTTTATGGTCTTTGCCCCGCTTCGAGGTGTGAGGGCCCGGGAAAACAGCCCTGAGCCCCATCACATCGTAGTACAGCCGATAGACCCGGTTGCGGCTGACTTTGTAGCCTTTATCCTGGGTCAGGTAAACGTACATCCTTGGGCCGCCTTTGTAGGGGTGGTCGATGTAATGCTTGTCCATCAGGCGCATCAGCTCCAGGTTCAGCTCCGAAGCTGCCCTCGGTTTATAATATAGCGAGGACCGGTTAATACTCAACAGCCTGCACTGCCTGCTCAAGCTCAACTTGGGGTGGCTGCTGTCCAGAAGCAGCCGTTTTTCTGCTAGTGGCATCAGGGCAGCCTTTTTTTTAGAAAATCGATTTCAATGGCCTGTTCCCCGATTTTGCGCATCAGCCGGTCTTTTTCAAGTTCGGCCTCCGATTTGCCGGAAAGTGCCTTGCCTTTGCGGAAAACCGAAGAGGCGCCTGACAAAAACTCCTTTTTCCAATTGGTAATCTGCTGTGGGTAGATCTTATACTTATTGGCAATCTCAGCCAAAGTATTCACCTCCTTGAGGGCTTCCAAGACTACTTTTGTCTTGAAATCAGCGTTGAAATTTCTTCTGCTCATGATAGCTAATTTAAGGGTTTTTATAAATCAAGCTACCTGTCTAGTTTTTTGGGGGAACTCCACTTGTCTAGCAGCAAGCGGGAGTTATCGTCCTCGTCTTCTTTCCAGCTTAGGTAGAATTTCTCTGGACTGCTAATGGTCCCATAGCGCAAACCTTCGGAATCATTACCCGCAAACAAGATCTGGTTAGTGGCAAAAAAGGGCATGATGAATTGCTCTTTGGTATTGGCAATATTTTGGCGTATGCCTTCCCCAATATCTACAATACCGCTCTTTAGCTCTAAGACGGCCACCGCAATCCCATTGATGTAGAGCACCACATCGGGTCGTTTACTGCGGTTCCGCCCCGCATCACGGTAAGCCACAGTGACTTCTTCGGCAATGTAAAAATCATTATCTGTGGGGTCTTCCCAGTTGATGAACTTTACCGTTTCGTAGTTATCTCCGGCACTGACTTTTACCTGCACGCCGTAGCGCAGCTTTTTATAAACCTCCTTGTTGGTAGTGTAGAGGCTGTCATTGAAATTGGTCGCTACCTGCTTCAGCTCAAAAATGGCTTTTTTGCTTTGGGCTTCTGAATACCCTTTGCGGAGGAGGTAATCCTTCAGCAGGTCTTCCTCTATATTGCTGTTGCCTTCCCGGTCTTCCCAGTTGCCGAGATAGGTATAGCCAAGCTCTTCTTTAAACAACTTAACGACCCTGTTTTGGGTGAGGCGTTCTATGTCGGTTACCTTACTCATGGGCACTACCATTTATTTTGTTTAAAGTACTACGTATTTCGTTTACTGTACTTTCTAATTTCTCATAATCAAAAGCTTGTGACTTTAAGCGCTTATCCATCTTAATAAATCCCTGGCTTTCCAACGTTTCTATTATCTCCGGATCTATTTCACCCTCGGTTCGCCTGCCAAGTATTAAAACAAATTTATTACGCTCGAACCGACAGTCCATGTAGTATTTTTCGCCTTTATGCTCCCAACCCTCAAAAACCAGGCATGGGTTATTATTGCCACGCTCACCTGTGTAGTACCAGAATCCGGGAAATGGAGGAAATTGAGCATCCTTGTGCTTTATATAATAATGCCAGGTCCTTAATTCTCGCTGCTGCGAATAGTTCCTGCTCTTACTCAAGAGCCGTACATCCCCATCTGGTCTTATAGCTAGCATAGCAGATTGGCAGTATTTCAACATCGCAGGTTCATCCAAAATAAAAAACTTCCAATTGGCGTAACCCAATTCCTTTTTCTTCTCGTTGATTATGCTTTGTATTGCATCCAATTCACAAGTACTACTGTCAAGTAAGGTTTTCAAAACCGAACGCTTAAAGACAATGCGCCAGTTTTCATTTCTATCCCTCGAGTTGCTCCTCGATGGCTTGTAAAACATATACCGGTTTGCCGACAAACTCTCCAACCAGGTGTTTTTATCATCAAAAGCAAAGAAGAGACTTTGCAGTATAAACGTATCGGAATCAACATTTTCCTTGCAAAATAGCTTTTCCAGTTTGGTTAGATACGTATCAAAGTCTTGGAGGTTTCGCCCGGATAAATCAAGGATAAACCCGATTTGACCATAGAAATAAAAATGATTTTCGGCAGTTTTGATAAGTGGATCCCATTCGACACCATTCTCCCCTTTAGAAAGCAGGGCAATTTTATTACACTCTTCTTGTTGTTGTTCTCTGTTGAAGAATGTGATCCATTTCTTCTGATCTTCTTCAGTTGAGATTTCACACAGTTCCTCGTAAGTATTGAATACAACCTGATCTTCCAGTTGGCTTAAAGCCTGAATGGCCGGTATATACGCCCTGTCGTCATCTATTCTGGAATTATAAATGACGTTTCTGGCTACCCGCATCCAGTTGACCAGTTTAGCCCAGTCCTCTTCAGTATATGCTTCAGGAAGTTTCTGACGTGCAGTCAAAAACCTCAATAGCGCAAAAAGAAAGGTTTTATGGTACAAATTAAGACCATCAAAATCGGTCAACAACAGCTTGGTGAAGGAGGACGCTTTGCTGGTATTGAAAGTGGCTGTCCAAACTTCCTTTATTTTGTTATCCAGCACATCCTTTTTTTCATCCGTTACGATGTCAAGGATGGTGAAGATAAAGGCCAGCGACTCCTTTGTAAAGACTTCTTCTTTTTCGTATTCGGATGTTGAAGTGAAACGCTTAGATTTTAACAAACTAATTAAATCCCGCTCCTTTTTGTATTCTTTATCGGATGACCCCGCATGCTCTGATATTTTCCAGAATAAGCCCATGTTTTTAAAGAAGGCTAAGAAGTTAATATCCACATCTTTGACTTCCTTCTTAGTTTTCCAAAAGGCATCCAGCCATTGCTTATCCAGTTTATTTATCCAGTCATATTCCTCCAATTTTTTATTATTCTTATGCTTCTTTTCCAACCAGGCCCGAAAGTTTTCAAAGTCTGTCAGAGCTTTGCCACGGGCATTCATCTTGACGTACAGGTCTTCGTCAAAACCGCCCTCCTGAATATCAAAAAAATCGAACTCAATGCAGAACTTCTTCACGAGATTATCCCAGGCGCTGTGAACATCAATATCCTTTTCAATTAGTTGGCGCTCTATTTCGTCAAGCATCACCAACATGCCGGATACCGTGGGGTCTTTTTCCCAGGAACGGAAAAACCAGGGCTGATTTTTCAAACAGGCAGAAATGGAACTTTCTTCTTTTACATCAGGATTGATTTCAAAAGAGGCAATGAGGTCTCTGCTTTCAACCAGTTTTTCCGTAAATGAAGAGCTGCTCTCCCTAGTCTTGTACTTAAATCGCTTTAAATCAGCAATATCCTTATTCGCCTTTGCTCCTATGAACACATGAAGTAGAAACAAAGTAGTAAGCCGTTGTTGCCCATCAAACGGAATCAGTATGCTGTCCTTGCCTGAAGTGACAGGTTTAGGCGCTATTTCACTTTTAAAGCCAACACCTGTTGCTTCACTATACCGTTCCAAAACGGCCAGCATCTGCTCTAAACTGCGCTTGCTTTTCTCAAAATTGGCCTGATTTGTTCTGTCTACGGACTGGCCAAAAACAAAGGCAAGGTTTAATTTGCTGCCTTCCCCACTTATGGCATCTAATAAATCAGACACAAAGGATTTTCTGATGGCGTTTACCCGCTCGCTTTTTCGCCCTTGGGCATAGTCTCTCTGAATTTCGGGTATTTCAATGCTTTGCTCCCGAATGACGTCCCAAAATGTCTTGCTCATAGCTCATCTGCTTTTGGGGGTAGATAATCGGTTAGCAGCCTTTCAATATCTTTAGTATAATCTTCCGCATCCTGAGCCGACCAGTAACTCATTTTAATCGTATTGTCTTCTCCGGCTTTCGTTGTTTTCTTTAAGAAGTTTTGAATGGTGCCCAGGGGGATGTATTGGCCGCCCTTATCAGATTCGTAAATGATGCGCTTACGCTTTTCTAAAAAGTTTTTGTTCCCTATTTTGGTATTGGTGTTTTTATCCAATAAGGCCAGATTGCCAATTCCGTGCAACCCTAAAGCATCGTTTACCAAGTCTGCAAATTCCTTTAATTGATTGGACAATTCGATGCTGAGGCTCTCTTCTTCCTGGAGGTTTAGCCCATTCTTTAGCTCTTCGATTTTTCCTAACTCTTCTTCGGCTTCGCTACCTTCGTCCTTCAGTCGGGCTTCATAGTCAGATAGCCACTCCAAGGCATCCGCTTTTGAGGTGAGCTTTCTGGGGTTTTGCGGATGAATATGCTCAATACTCCACTTGGTATCCGGATTCTGATACAAGTCAAAGGGGAAACGTTGTCCCGGAAAACGCGTTTCAATCAACCGGATATTGTAGAACAGTAAAACATGCTGACAGGCATCGTAGCTTGCATCGTATCGCAAGTTATCCAGCGCATAGACTTTAATAGCAATGCCGTCTTTTTTCTTTTCTTGCCCGAATTTATCCTTAATCTCCTTCTGAAAATAGGCCCTTATGTCAGACTTCTTTTTATTCTCTGTCTCGCTAATGATTTCCTCCAACGATTTTATGCCGGCATTGATTAGAAAACCAATGAGGTGGTAGCTTTCTACATCATCGTACCATTCTTTCAGGCGCTGGAAGGTATTCTTGATCTCTTCCCAGTCTAAGGTTTCTTTTTCGACATATTGGAAGTACGCGTACAAATCATCTGCTTTCGATGTTTTCCCACAGTCGATGTCAAACAACTTACCTATACGCGTGGGGTAATCCTGCTCATTATTATTGATGAAGTACCAAAACGTATCGTTGTGCAGTTCATTTTCGATGGCATCCCACTCGTTGGCGAGTTTTTTCTTTTTGAAATCTCTGATGTCCCAGGGCTCATCGCTTTTGTCGATGTCCGTGATGAACAGGGCCTTAATGAGTTCGGCACTGGTGAGTTTGATTTTCCCCGCATTCATATTGATGAAGAAGTCTTCCACAGTTTGTGTCCCGTAATCTTCCAGATTTACGGGGTGCCATATTACGTAGGTTTGCCTGAGCAGTTTGGTATGGAATTGATTGCGTTCATCAGGAGATAACTTTGTAAGCCAATTATAGATGGTGAAATAGGCTTGAAAAAGATGATAGTTATCTACGTTATCTTTATCCGGATATTCTTTTGCAAAGTTTATCCATTGGCTTTCGACATCAGCACCCCAAAATGGCTCTAGTATATTCTCATCCTTTATGTCCTCCAGGAAGTCTTTGGTAGCATCCCGCGTACGGTAGTCAATGGCATAAAAGGAATCAACAATTATCGAAAAGTTATTTTTCAGCACGGCCTGTATCAGATATACCGTAGTGGTGCGCTGCTGCCCATCGATTAATTCCCACCGGGGTTCCCCTTCAGAACTTTCGTGCCGGGCCACTGCTAAGGGCTGAATGCAGTACTTTTTACCCTCCTCAATCCCGTTTATATCATCGAGCAAATAGGTAACCTCGTCAACGCCCCACCGATACCCACGCTGATAACTGGCTACATAAAAGATTCTCAGCCCCTCATGCCTATTGAGTTCGCCGATGGAAAGCAAACCGATTTGATCCAGGTTTTTGACCTCCGCACTCACACCAACCTGATTTTTCCCGTGAGCAACTGCTGCATCATGCCCTGCTTGGCGAGTTGGTATTTGGCGAGCTTTTGCTCCAGGGCTTCGATTTCTTGATCCAGGTCGAATAGAATTTTTGAAAATTCTATTTGTTCATCAATAGTTCTTGGCGTCCAAAAATCGAATGCCACAAAATCTTTTTGATAAAGGTGGTGGAGTTCCCCCAAAAAACTAGACAGGTAGCTTGATTTATAAAAACCCTTAAATTAGCTATCATGAGCAGAAGAAATTTCAACGCTGATTTCAAGACAAAAGTAGTCTTGGAAGCCCTCAAGGAGGTGAATACTTTGGCTGAGATTGCCAATAAGTATAAGATCTACCCACAGCAGATTACCAATTGGAAAAAGGAGTTTTTGTCAGGCGCCTCTTCGGTTTTCCGCAAAGGCAAGGCACTTTCCGGCAAATCGGAGGCCGAACTTGAAAAAGACCGGCTGATGCGCAAAATCGGGGAACAGGCCATTGAAATCGATTTTCTAAAAAAAAGGCTGCCCTGATGCCACTAGCAGAAAAACGGCTGCTTCTGGACAGCAGCCACCCCAAGTTGAGCTTGAGCAGGCAGTGCAGGCTGTTGAGTATTAACCGGTCCTCGCTATATTATAAACCGAGGGCAGCTTCGGAGCTGAACCTGGAGCTGATGCGCCTGATGGACAAGCATTACATCGACCACCCCTACAAAGGCGGCCCAAGGATGTACGTTTACCTGACCCAGGATAAAGGCTACAAAGTCAGCCGCAACCGGGTCTATCGGCTGTACTACGATGTGATGGGGCTCAGGGCTGTTTTCCCGGGCCCTCACACCTCGAAGCGGGGCAAAGACCATAAAGTTTATCCTTACTTATTGAGGGGCTTAGCAATTGAGCAGCCTAATCAAGTCTGGGCTACCGATATCACTTACATCCCGATGCCAAGAGGCTTTTTGTACCTTACAGCCATCATAGACCTGTACAGCCGATTTGTGGTCAACTGGTCTTTGTCCAATACAATGGACGCTGAATGGTGTGCAGGCTGCTTTGAGGAGGCTGTAGCTGAATGGGGCGCCCCTCAAATCATCAATACAGACCAGGGCAGCCAATACACCAGCGATGCGTTCACCAGCGCTGTGCTGGGCAAAGAAGTGAGGCTAAGCATGGACGGCAAGGGGCGGGCAACGGACAATGCGTTCATCGAAAACTTGTGGAAGATGGCCAAGTACGAAGACATCTACCTTAAAGCTTACGAGGACGGCATAGAGCTGCATAACGGCTTGGCCCAGTACTTCTATAATTGGAATTTCCACAGGCGGCATTCCAAGATTGGGGACAAGTACCCGAGCCAGTTGTACCTGCAATCTAGGCCAGCCTTATGTCAATGAACTTATCCACATTTTTGCTGTGGAAATCAAAAGAAAAAAAGAAGCAAAAAAAGAAAATATTATGATGATTATGAATGTGTTTTTTGTTTAATTTGTAAATCATAAATACAGCTAAAGCTGTCTAGACAATTGGGGTAAGTCCAGTGGTTTATAGTTGATCCAGCACTTAGTTGGCTAAGAAATTTAGCGAAATACTCTGATAATAGGATGTAATAAAAAAAACCAGAATGAAAGGAATTAACAATTGGCCTGATGACGAATACACCACTATTCAAAGTGGCAGGTTTAGGCACTTCATTTATAAAGGCAACTTTTCCAATTGTACCATCTTTAGTAACCAAAATATCATTGACTCTGACTTGAATATTCTTGTCTTGATCGTATCGCATTTTTTTAACATAAACACAGTTTTGCCAGTCTATTAATCCATTCTTAAAGTCTGTCCCCGTAATTAAAAAATATTCGCCCATTTCTTGGTATTCGGCAGTTGTCAATCCCTGCCAACCAATTCTTGCTTTTAAGATAGCACTTTGCCCAAGGTTATGTTTTACCCACCCCTCCTTCGGCCTCAACAACTCCTGCATCACCCCTTTTTTAATCAGCTTTTTCTTGGCGATCTTTTTTTCCAGGGCCTGGATTAGGGCATCGGTATCGGATAGGACGGTGGCGATGGCGCGTTGTTCGGTGAGGGTTGGGGGGAGGGGGATGTTCATGTCTGCTATCATCTCCATTCTTACAGAATCTACAGAAGATTTTGCAGTCATTGCCATTACCCTATCAAAAAAACGAGAAGAAAATTGTAAATAGAAATATTTTCCATCTACACCATTAAAATTATAAACTGACCTTTCGCACGCGAAAGATTTGGAAAATTGATTAATAATGTTAGGGCAGTTATCTTGCAGCTCAAAGGAGCGCAAGATGAAAGACCCAAAGTTACTTGACTTGTATTCGGACTACCTGCTGGCATCGTTTCGCATGGCGACAGCCACCGGCTTGTCCGAGCTGACCGATCAGGCACTGAGCCATGACAAGATCAGCCGTTTTTTAGGGCAGGAAGCCTTCACGGCAAAAGACTATTGGCGTTGCATAAAGCCTTTGGTACGTAAAGTGGAGCACCCGGACGCGGTCATCAAGATAGATGACACGATCGAGGAGAAGCCGCACTCTACGGAGAATGAAGTGGTCACTTGGCACTGGGACCACTCCAAGAAGCCGAAAGCGGGGCACACCAAAGGGATCAACATCCTGAATTTCCTTTACCAGAGCCCACAGGGTATAGAGCTGCCTGTTGCTTTTGAGATCGTGCGCAAGTCGCAAGAATACGTGGATGCCAAAAGCGGGCAGGTAAAGAAGCGCAGCCCCCGCAGCAAGAACGAGATGCTGCGCGACCAGCTTTTTGCACTTGTCAAATACAACCGCGTGCCCTTCCGCTATGTGGTATGGGACACTTGGTTTGCTGCCAAGGAGAACTTCGAGTTCGTGCATTATGAGCTGGGCAAGCATTTCATCAGTGCCTTGAAGAGCAACCGCAAGGTCGCCCTTAGCATGGAAGACAAGCTGGAAGGCAAGTTCCACCGAGTCGACGGGCTAGAACTGCAAGCAGGCCAGGCCATTACTGTTTACCTCAAAGGGCTGGATTTCCAAGTCCAGTTGGTCAAGCAGGTCTTTATAAACCAAGACGGCTCAACTGGAGACTTGTACCTGGTCACCAACGATCTGGAGCTAAGCGGCCCAGCTATCTGCACAACCTACGGGACACGCTGGGGAGTGGAGGTATTCCACAAATCGCTCAAACAAAACGTGGGGCTGGAAAAGTCCCCCACCAAGCACGAGACATCCCAGTGCAACCATGTTTTTGCTGCCATGATTGCCTGGACTAAACTCGAACTGCTGGCTGCAAAAGAGCAGACCAACCACTTTGCCCTAAAAACCAAAATTTATGTCAATGCCCTCAGGGCGGCTTTTCAAGAGGTGCAAAGGCTCAAAGCCTATGTCCCTAAAATTGGACCGCCGGATGGGCTAGCCACCCCTCTTTTGGGGTAAGGCCTTGATTAACTTGTTCATGCGAGTGCTTTTTCAGTGCCATGCACTGAGTGGGCTTGCTGTGCCAAGCACCCTGAGTACTGCTAATTTTTTCAATTATCATAACCTTTCGCGTGCGAAAGGTCAGTTATAAATGCAATAAACTCTTTGATGAAAATCAAACTTTCCATCTATGTAATGGTAAATTTTTCCAACACCAACACCATCACCAGAAGTTAATACTGCTTCACAATCGAAAGTGTATTGATTTATTCTTTCAACTTTTTGAGAACGAACATAAAACGGATATTTTCCATCATCAATTCTATCTTGTGTATCACTACCACCTGTTGTTATTGATGCTATATTCTTAACTTGAAGCATCTCCCAATCTTCAGGAATCACGCCTACTTCGGTTTGTTTGTATCCTTTCGGTACTCGTTGGGTATTGGTTTTAGCTGCTAGTTCCATACAAATCCCATTTTTTCCAGGTGAGCGTTTACGGTATTTTCCAAGGCTTCCACCTCTGCATTGATGTCTGGCAGTGGAGTATCGTAGCGTTCCGCCAGTTCCTTAATCCGGTTGGTGAGGCGCTGACTGATCTGATCTATTTCGGTGCTGACGGCATTTTCTATGGTCGTTAGCCACTTATCATTGACCACCAGTATCTTTACCTCCTCTTCGGTCAGTTCCGGATATTTGGCGTAGAGCTTATCGTCCAGTGCCTGCTCTTGTTCCTTGATCTGTTTTTTGAGGGCACTCTCGGCATCTCGCAGATCGAGGTAGTGCTGTATGATGGTCAGCTCGAAGAGGTATTCCTGGTTTTTGTCCTCGGCTATTTTGGATTGAATGGACTGCTCTATGGTTTTGCTCAAGGTCTTCAGTTCTTTTTTAGCCTCCGAAATAGCCTCGTAAGTATCTAGCCAGCGCTTCAGGGCTTTGGCATTTTCCGCGCTTTCATCCATGGCATCGTAGGCTTTGGATACAGCGGTCTTGGTCAGGTTGCCTCTTGAGTTTTTCAAACCATCAAAAATGGCATCCCCACTTTGGGTATTGAGTTGGGCGGTGCTTTCGGTAAGTTGTTCATTGAGCTGCTCGTACCGTTGGTGCACCTGTGGGAAGTACTTGCTTAGTGCCAAATCGGTAAACTCTTCCAGGTTGTCTTTGGCGTCCGACTTTTTAGTCACCCCTTCCAGGGCCCCCTCTTCGGCACTATGCTCTTCTTCCAGCTCCTCGTATTGTGCAACGGTATTTTCCAGTTCGGTATTCAGGTTTTCCAGCTCCAGCTTCTCCGCCTCAAAAAAACGGTTGATCACCAGCTCCTTTGGGACCAGGTCACAAGCCCAGCCTTTGTCCACCATTTTCTTTTTGCTGTTCTCTTTCAGGATGCGGTAGGTCTCCGCCTTCCAGCCATCGTAGGAAATGATGTAGAGGTCATCCTGCATGGTCTCGTTCCAGTAGCTCAGCAGGTGCTGGTAGATGTCATAATTATCGACCAAAGGCTTGCCCGCATAGTCGTTGAGCAAACGCTCCGAAATGTCATCAATAATCTGCTTGGGGTGGCATTCCTTACCCTGTGCTTTCAGATAGGCTTCCGTTTGCGCTTCCCACTGATCAAACAGGGCGGCCATTGTTTCCATAAACTGCACAAACTCCGGATGCTCATAGATGGAAGCGTTTATCTGATCCACCGGTACTTTCAATGCAGAATAGCCTTCCCGCTTCGGGCTAAACAAATCTGCTTTCAGTGTTGGATACATCTTCCAGTATTTATCCAGTGCGTTGATATCCACATTGGGGATCCCTCCCTTCAGATGCGCGTCAATATCCTGTATGTCTTCTTTTTCCTGCGTATCAATGTAGCGGGGAATATTCAGGTTGTATTCATTCTCCTCAATGCTGGCTACGGACACCATTTTGCTATAGCCTTCAATGACTTCCTGATCGTTAAAGACATCGGTAATCCGGCGGATATCCTGTTCGCGCAACCGGTTCTTAGGTCCGTCTTTGACAAAGCCCTCGCTGGCATCAATCATAAAGATGGCTTTCCGGTTTTGGGCGTTTTCCTTATCCACCACAATGATACAAGCCGGGATCCCCGTACCGTAGAACAAGTTAGGCGGTAAGCCTACGATGCCTTTGATATAGCCTCTTTTGATGAGGTTCTTCCTGATCTCCGCCTCGGCATTTCCCCGGAACAGCACTCCATGCGGCAGGATGACGGCGCCTTTGCCGTTCCGCTTCAAGGACCTGATGATATGCAGTAAGTAGGCAAAGTCGCCATTCTTGGAAGGGGGAATGCCAAAGCCTTCGAAGCGATTGTATTTACCATCTCCCGGAAGAGTCAAACCATTGCTCCAGCGTTTGTCGCTGAAGGGAGGATTAGCCACCACATAATCGAATTGCTTGAGGCTGTTATTTTCCTCAAAAAGTGGCCTGGCTAAGGTATTCCCCTGCTTTATTTCTGCCGTTGGATAGTCGTGCAGGATCATATTCATGCGCGCCAGGGCAGAGGTTGCCGAATCCTTCTCCTGACCGTATAGTGTAACTTTAGTGTTGGCGGCGGTACCTATTCTCAGCAGCAGTGAGCCGGAGCCGCAGGTCGGGTCATATACGGTAGTCCTTGCACTTGAATCAGTTCCGTGAATCCCAATGATCATAGCCATGATACGGCTTACCTCAGCAGGCGTATAGAACTGTCCTTTGCTCTTACCGCTTTCGGTAGCAAAGTGGCGCATGAGGTACTCGTAGGCATCCCCGAGGATATCGTCCCCTTCCGCCCGGTTCTTGCTAAAGTCCAGTTCAGGCTTTTCAAAGATGGCGATGAGGTTGGTGAGGCGGTCTACCTTCTCTTTGCCTTCGCCCAGCTTGACCGGGTCGTCAAAGTCAGGCATATCCGAAAGGTTATTGGCCTCTTTCAGAGGCCCAATAATCTTCTTGTTGATCTGGTCGCCAATATCCGTTTTGCCCTTCAGCTTCGTCATATCCTGGAAGCTCGCGCCTTCAGGTATCGTTATGGGCGCATAAGGCTGTCCCGCCCATTTATCACTGATGTACTTGACGAAGAGCATCACCAACACATAGTCTTTGTATTGGCTGGCATCCATACCGCCCCTTAGCTCATCGCAACTCGCCCAGAGTGAGCTGTATAGTTCTGATTTCTTTATCGCCATTGTCGTTGATCGATTTTTGCAGTTGAGGCGGGGAAAATACGGTTTTTCTGGTGACTGTGTATAGCCTCTCGGAAAGATTAAATAGCCCCAGACTGCTGATTAATTGTATTATCTGAGACCATACCTGCTGCTAACTTCAGCCCCGCAACGACTAAGTATTGCTTAAATACATCCTGCTGCAGCTCCCAGACTAGCTCACGCAATTATTTGAATGAGCTTACCTACAAAAATCGACGTTCCAGAAAGAAATTATGGCGAAAAGCACGCTAACCTGTAAGCCCTAGTACACTGTGTAAAAAAATTTTTTAAGCATTTTGAAGGGCTCTTTTTCCCTCACTCATCGTTGCGTGCTCGCCTTCGTAGCCTCACGAAGGAAGGGAATTAAAAAGGGACCCTTTCTGAAGTCGAGGCTCCGCAGCGCCTTGGTTGAGGCAAAAATACCCTCGTTCAAAATACTCACTAACTTAATACACAGTGTACTAGCCACATTTTTTGCACCCTTACTCATTCGTAGCTTCTCAGCTCCCCCGTCATCGAGACCGTCTTCAACGCCTCTGCAAATTCCAGTATTTCTGCCTCTGGTGAGGCGAAGAAGCCGGTGGAGCTTCGTTCCCGGACTTTGGTAGCCATAAATTCGTACAGTAGCTCGCGCAGCCCATCTAGCTGGTTTTCTTTGGAACGGGTACGGTTTTCCCGTGCAAGCATACGGTCGATTAGCCTGCTTGGTTCGCCCCCATTTTACAGTCTTACTAAGGCTCTTTATAATGATTCCAGGTATCCACCACCCAAAGCGTTTCAATGACTACCTGCACAAAGTTTTGACTGTAGGTTTTAATTGGCGCATACATCATTGCGCCCCGGAGCCAGGCCAAAGCGTATTTGACCATCGTTTCCCGGGTGGAAATGGTACCGTTCATTTGGTTCAGGTGGGCACGCCACCGTTGTAAAAGGAGTTGTTCTTCTATGGACATAATTAAGAAAGTTACTAAGGAGCTCCCGCCTTGAGAGCGTAAGTTCTTCTTAAAGGTTTAGGGCTTAATGTGCCCTTAGTAAATTCATGGTTTTTCTTTCAAAAAACGGGATGTGGATCCTCACTCCTTAAAGAAATCATGATCCGCCGCCTGAGTGGCAGAGATCATCTGACTGGCGCGTAAATACACCTGTAATGTGGTGAATTTTTTCCAGCCGCCGACATCGGCAATGATCTTTAAGGAAAGGCCGGAAAGATAGGCGTTGGTGGCTCCGCTGCGGCGGGCGGTGTGGAAGGTCACAAACTGGCTTTTGGGGGCAGATTTGCCGTCTTGCTCCACAATTTGATTGATGCCAGCCATGCTTACAATGCGCTTTATTTCGCGGTTGGCTTGCTGATTGCTGGTGAAGTTAAGCTTCCAATCATATTTTTCGAGGAGCTTAAAGGCGTTATCGCCAATGGGCACAGTCGCCTTGATTTTCGTCTTTACGCTGATGTACACCAGGAAGCGTTTGCCCTTAGTGGCCACCATCATTTCCCGGTTGACGCTTGCGATATCGGAATAGCGCATCATAAACTTGTACGCCAGCCAAAACCGGTCGCGTTCTTTTTCAATTGCTGGGTTATGGCTTAAGTCCAAATGGTACAGCGCGTCCATTTCTGCCTGGGTCAGATAAATCTTATTGGTAGTGGGCTCTTTGGGCATCTTAATCTCTTTCCAGGCATCGGCATCGTGTATGCCTTGGGTATGCCCAAGCCTTAGTACCTTCTTGATCTTTTTAAGGATCTGCAGTTGCCCGGCATCTTTACACCCCAGATCGTAAAGGTAGTTCCGGAATTCATGGATAAAAGCGGGGGTGAAATCGTACGGAGTGAGCATTTCTTTCCCGACTTCAAAGCGGTAATTACTAAGGTGGCGGTGGGCGGATTTGTATATCCTCAAAGTTCCTTCGGAGAGGGATTGTTCTCGTTTGATGTACTGAGCCATGTAGGCCAAAAAGTCATTGTCGTTGGTTGACTTGTTTAACTGCCTGACCGAACTGCCTTTAAGGAGGCCCGATTCAATCTCATGCTTTATAGCGTTGAGCTTCCGATTGTAGGCTTTACTAAGCGGGTGGGTTTTCTTCACCTCCCCTCTTCTGGCATTCCAATCCTTTTCCAGAATATTCAAATCTGTCGGTACGTACGATTTTTGCCCGTTGTGGTAGACATAGATCCGGATCGCCTTAGTACCATCCTGTCGTTTCCGGTAGGCTAAAACTGCTTTTATAGTCATGATGATTTTTTGTTTTTTGAGTTAAGAGCCCCCTTTCCTTTAAGGCTGGGGGCTCCTTAGTAATTTTACTAAGGACATTCGTGCCAAAATGCCCTGGTATTTTACTAAGGACAGCTGTACTAAAAACTACCCTTTGTGATTTTCAAAAGACAACCATACCCAGAATCACCCTTAGTAATTTTACTAAGGACGTTTACACACAGATGTCCCCTTCCGCCACCTTTAAGGCAACAGCCCTGAGTTCATCTTTCCAGTAGTAGGGCGTTTTTCCAGCCCGGACTTTCTTTAAGATGCCCCGCTCTACTAAGCGCGCTAAACGGCGGCGGTGAAATTTCCCCTTAGTACGGGGAATGCCTAGCAGATCGGCAGCATCTTCGGGGTTCGCCCAGGGGGAGCGTTCACGGCGAAGGGTTTCCACGGCTTCCTTAAAGGCTTCCGTGCTTTCCTGGATCGCCTTAGTAAATTGTTGTAATTCTTGAGCATTCATAGTGTTTAGTGTTTAATGTTGTCGATTAATTGCTGATAGTAGCTGACCCAGTCTTTGTTGTTGGACAGGGCATTGAGCGTTCGCTTCGGTACGGGTTTGCCTGCTTTTTCAGCAGCCCGCTTTTTAGCCTCATGCTTGCCGACCCGCTTCTTGTACATTTTCAACCGCTGAAGGAGGTCAGCAAGCGATAAATCAGCATGATCGGACGGTGTTCTGTTTACTGCACACGAATCATTTGGTGCTGGTGCTTTTTCGTTGGTGTTTGAAGCAGTTGAATCCACCGCCTCACGTTGATTTTCAACGTCTGGAGCTGTACGGGGGTGTACGCCGTTCACATTGGGCGGTTGTTTGGGAGAAGTACCGGTGGGGTCAGGGCTTTGCGTTTGAAACCCGATGGGCCGGCGTTTGGGTGTCAGGTAAATGACCCGTTCTTCCGGATCCGCTGCCTGTTCCACTTTCAGGTTGATGGTAATGTTGGCCAATTGCGTAGGGTCGTACAGCTCCGTTGGGCGCGTAGGCAATGGCGCGGGCGGGGTCTGATCGGCAAAAGCTTTGATCCGGTTGCGCACCGTAAAGTGGAGCCGTTCGCGTACCGCATGCCAACCCTCCGCTATCATATTCGGAGCGATATCGTACTGGCTTAGTTCAACGGTTTCCCGTATGCCGCTGCCCTTACGGTGAATCCGGTCTAAAATCATAGAAGCCAGGAAAACCAACAGCGCAACGATGGTGAACCACGCCAATCCACTGCCATAACTGCGTACGGTTTCCGTACGGTGTACAGTAGCTTCATTGTTTAACTGTTTGAGGCTGTCTACACTGGCTTTGTACGCTGTTTGGGAATGGCTCAATGCCATCAGCAGGCGTTCCTTTGCCGTTTGGATGGCGTTGGCTTCCTGCGTACGCAATGCAGCTACCTGTGCCAAGTGATCGGCTTCCAGGTCTGCCAGTTCTTGGCGTACGCGATCTTTGGCGGTTGCGTAGCTATTGCCTGTACGGATTTCCCGATTGTACCAGTTGGAAAGCGTCCGGCGGAGTGCTTTATACTGCCCTTCGTACGCCTGTTTTTGAGCGGCGATTTGGGTAGCAAACTGCTTAGTAAGGGCTGTACTGTCTGCTTTCCACTCCGCATACAGCCGGTCTTTTCTTCTTAGTAAAGTACTGTCAAAGGGAGTACTTTCCCGGGTCTCCGCTGCAGGTGTGAACTCTTCCACGATGATGAAAGCGTTATTGAAGCTCAGCCATCCGGAGGTCGCAATCAAAAAGACAGTCAGGGTCATCGTCGCGATGGTCATGGCAAGGTGCAGCCCATGGTACCTTTTGTTGAGCACCGCATCAACGCTGTACGGTGCCAGTGCGCGGAGCCCCACCTCAATCAGCGCAGTGCCCAATACCGCAATAATACCCGCTGCGGTGGTTGCCAGATAGGGGAAGATGGGCAGCAGAGCTGCATACGCAGCCGCGTAGATCCCGCCGATTTCGGTCAGCCCGCTGATGACCTGGGCGATCCAGCCGCTTCTGCGGATGGTGGCGGCTAGAGGGGCGTAAGTCGCGAAGAAGACCGTATCGCTCGGGGTGCTCTTTATCTGTTTCACTTGCGTAGGTTTTTGTGCCTGTCCAGCCGCGTAAGCCGGACAGGCAGGTGGTTAATGTTATTCCTCCCAGGGCACCGTTTCCTCCGCTCCGGCAGGGGCTTTTTCGGCACTTTTGGCTTTAGCAGGCTCAGCGGTTTCAGGCTGCGGCTCAGGGTTTTCCTGAACGTTCCCAGCCGTAGCCGCACCGCCCAGCAGCTGAAGCTGTTTGACGTTTAGCTGAAAATCCGGGAGCACTTCTCCAGTCGTCTTGCTGACGTAGGTCTTGACGTTGGGCGTGCCCTCGACGTAGATGAGCTGGCCTTTGCGCAAGTAGTTGGGCAGTTTGGTGTCGCCTTCCCGCCACAGGGTGCAGTTGACCCAGGTCGTGGTTTCGTGTTTGGTGCCGTTGCTGTCCGTGTAGGACTCGTTGTATGCAACGGTGAAACTGATAGCGCGTTTGCCATTCCAGTGGCGTACAATCGCGTCCTGGCCTAAATGGCCGATTAATTGTGTTTTAAGCATGATTGATTATATTTAGAATGATAAAATCGATAAGGTCCTACGCCCCATTTCCCGGTCATCTGATCCATCTTCTTCGTCCTGAAAGCCGACAGGGCAGCATTCTTCTGCATGTACTTGATTGCAGCAAGAGCAGTGGGTGCAATAGAGCGGTGTAAATACTTTTTCCGCCGGGGCGTGGTGATACTGATCCGAAAATTATCATCAGGATTGACAAATACCCGGGACATACTGATCGTGAAGTATTCATAGTCAGTACGTTCAGCAGGCACACCGGTTTCCGGGTTTTGAATCTCCTGTCCGATCTCCTCAAGCGTTTGTTTAATTTCTTCCTCATCCTCTTCTGGCTTGCTCTTGATGTTGAGCATTTTAGCATCTGGATGAGCGTTCTTAGTACCGCTGTGGAAGGCACCGAATTTCCGGTACAGAGGCTGCCCTTTGATTGCAGGTAAAATTTCCACCACCAGGTCCATATCCAGAGAACCGTCTCTTTTGAGCGCCAAGGGCTCAAAGTGGTACTTCAGACATTCCAATATCCCGTTCAGGAAGAATTCCCCATCGCTGGGGTGGACCCGTTTTTTCCAGATGCCACTGTGTTCACAGTACTGATAGCCTTTTTTTGGTGTTTTACTGGAGATGTAAAGGGTTTCAAGCCCTATAAAGGTAGCTCCACTTGGGTCAAGTTGAGCTACATCCTTCTCGGTTAGCAGTGCATTTCCTTTCCGGATCGCGAGCTGTTCTTCTTCGTTTAGAATCTGTCGCGTTCCTGCCCCGGCAGTAATCCGATTCCAGGCGAGAAGGATATCCCGTTGAAGGATATTCCGGTTTTGTGTGCCTTTTTTCACCAGTAGTAGGGCATGGATGTGGATATGCAAGCCCGAATCATTACGGGTCACCTCCACTGAAAACTCGCCAGCGTACACCTGCTTTTTCCAGAAAGACCGCTTGCGCATCAGGTTGAAATCCTTCATCAACTGGGAAGCGTAAAACCGGGGGTACCTGCTGCTCTCATGATGATGGGGAACCGTCAGGGTGAGGTGCATGTGGTCATACCGCTTCATCATTTCTGGGTTCTTTTCATAGAATGCCCGGAATTTCCTTCTTGAGTTCTTCGATCGCTGCGCATTGCAGACCGGGCAGAGCTTGTGCCCGCACATGAAGGAGGTGATGTATTCTTTAGAACCGTTGCTTTTGTGCTCTCTGAATAATGACTTATTGCAACAAGAGGAAAGGCAATGCCGATAGTCTAGCAAGTGCTTTACTTGATCCGGGGTGAGCGAATCTCCGTGGTATTCCAGATACTCGTGGATGTCATCCCGGTACCGGTCTGCTTCTTTTTTCGCTCTGACTATCTTGAAACACCTGCGCCGGTTTCCCTTCACCCGATCGTACTCGGCTTTTGAACTTTGCTTCCGCCGCTTAGATACTCCGATATTCAGATGGCCAATTATTCCAACTTCGGGTTCCTTTGGATAGCTTCCGACCGTTCCTAATGTATGAACGTAGGGTTCTACCTGTATATTAGACGTGCACATTTTCCCGGCTTTTATCGCTCCCAATCTTCAGATCAGCAGCTTGGGTTAGAAAATCGAGTTTTGCGCACTGTGACCGGTAGAAACGGCTGTTAGGATGAGATAGCAGCTTTTCTGCCTCGGGCAAGAGCAAGTGGAGGTATTCCTGAGCTTTCTCCAGCTTATTGTTCCTGCGTATTTTACGCAGCAGGTCATAAGACTGCTCCAGAGCGTTTGCCAACTCGGGCTTGAGGTAATTGCCTCTTGACTTTTTCGCCAATGCCAAATAGCGATGGGCAATGTCCTTAGACCTAAGGATGAGCTGTCGCCGCAGCTCTTTCTCAGCTGCGTAGCGATCTGCTCCTACAGCGATAATGGTCGGATCCAATGCCGCATGTGGTAGCAGGATTTCGGTCTCTCCCAAAAGGGATGCCTGATAATGTAGTTTCATAGCAAATAGGTTTATCGTCCATAGGGGACTTTTGCCAGCCTGCCAGCAAGACATAGTTGGGCCAGGGGAGCAGCGGCTAACGCCGCCACTCCCAACTTGCTGTATAGGCCCACTGGCCCAAAGTCCCCACAAAGGACAAGTGGTTCTTATTTACGCTTGTTAATGCGCTTGATGAGCTGATCCATTTGATCGATACCCTTTTCTATGCTATTCTCAGGCTTGAAATACTTCTCACCCATAGAAAGAGACTTTCTCAGACGATGGATATGATCATTGTAATCTGAATCATCTCGTATAGCCTTAATTGTTTTGAGAACGGAACTAGCGAAGTCATCAAATTGAGTACGTGAACTTGCACCTAACTCATTGACGTCAACACTAAGCACTTTGAGTATGCGTGCTCTGGTTTCACGATCTAATTTTTGAAAAGGGATCTCCTCAAACATATTGTTCAGGAGCGAATGGATGGACTTTGCCATGGTTCAACGTTTTTGGTTGAATAATGGCGCTGTTACTAAGGAAGGAAATACTTGTTTTTGTACGAACAAATCCGTACTATTGCATTATCATAATATTCTAGAAGCGGTGTCCTTCCTTGGGGCAGCGCTTTTTTTATGCGGTCTCCTTACAGCTTTCGATGTAAGCTTCTACGTCTTTCAACTTATACATGACTCTTCCCCTGACCTTAAAGAAAGGAATAGCCATGTCTTGGCGGATACGGTAAAGAGTTCTACGTGAACACTTCAATATTTCGCAGACTTCAGATGGTTTTAACAAAACGCTAGATGGTGTATTTTTCATTTTTAACCCAGTTGTATTGTCAAAAAAAATGCCTCGCTTGGACAAAGATAGACAAACTACTGGGTTAAAACAAATTTTCACCCCATCATAGCTATGTGTTTTTTATTTATTTCACGAACGAATGTTTTTAACTTGTTGATATAAAAGGCCTTAGGTTTAGATGGAGGGTTTAAAGAAAGTAACCTGGAGTAAGGGTTTTCCAATGGAACCTTTAAAAGAACACTTCTATCATAAAGCTCTTTCCTGTCGAGAAATGCTTCAAATCTTTGCAGTCCTCTGTAAAATACAAGTGAGCCATATGATACACGAAAATTGAAGTCGTTATGGGATGCAAGGAGAAAGTAATATTCTATGTCGTATTTAATATCTTCAGGTAACTTGATAAATTTATTGACGATGAATCTTGATATCGCATTATAGTTTGACTCAAAAGTATTTTCCAACCTTACGTATGGACTAAACCTTCCCTGATCATACTCTCGAAGAAATGATTTTAATTTAGTAGTAAGTAAAGTATCCAAAGGTTCAAGAGCGGTAGTCCTAAGCAATTTTACCCTTTTCCCCAAACCATTAAGTGAAAATCTCTTTGGAGCAACGGATATTTCATACTGGATTACTGCTTTTATGTAATCCATATAATTTTTAACTTCTCTAGCAAGATTCCAGCCGAAGCCTTCTGTTTCAAAGTCCATTCTTTCCAAATCAAGCATAAGATGCTCATATTCATCTTCGTCAGCGTAAAAAGCATACGGATCTATATCATCTATATTGTACAAAGGGAGTACCGGTAAATGAGTATTCTTAGATTCATAAATTACTCTGATATATAGCTGATAGCTTTCAGGAGCATCACCCAAAACTTTGGGCTTAAGCCTAGTATTAAGAAACGGAACACAAGTAATGGTCTTTTCTGAAGTAGCCATTTTCTCAAATTTATTTCCAGATCCGGCATTTTAGAAAATGGAGAGAAAGCAAATACCTTTTTCTCCTGGTTTATACGCAAAAACACATCATCCTTTTGGGTCTGTTATCAAGCTAAAAAGCCCTGTATTCAGAGAATACAGGGCTTTGCTAGCATTTTTTAAGGTATTGCGTGAATACCCTGTCGTGCCCAGAACAGGATTCGAACCTGCACATCCATAAGGACACTACCCCCTCAAGGTAGCGCGTCTACCAATTTCGCCATCTGGGCATGGATTAGTAGTGCTTATTTTAAAAGCGATGCAAATATACACTTCTGGTCTTTACAAAAGCAAAGTTTTACGGCATTTTTTTGATCGCTTTTTTAAAAACCAATCCTTTGACCGTTTAACCGTTAAACACAGGAATTGCACTGTATCGTTCCACAAAGGCTTTCATTTCGTCAACCATGCCAGGTGACCCAATTGCAATTGTAGCCCTTTGGTGAAGGTGATTGACCTCGAGTTCAAGGATGCGCTCCAGCTGACAGGTGATGGCTTTGCCACCGGCCTGCTCCACAATATAAGCCAGCGGGTTGCACTCGTATACCAGCCTGAGCTTTCCCTGTGGGTATTTACGGGTGTTAGGGTAGAGGAAAATGCCGCCCTGGAAGAGTATACGGTGAATGTCAGAGACCATAGACCCGATATAGCGCAACCGAAGGTTCAGGTCAGAACAGTGGTCTATATACCGGCGCATTTCCACATCAAACTTCAGGTAGTAGCCCTGATTGACGGAGTAGTAGTTTCCGCGGTCCGGTATCTGAATATCGGTATGGCTCAGACAAAACTCTCCGATTGTGGGGTCCAGGGTAAAACCGTTGACTCCCCGCCCCGTGGTGTAAACCAAGAGGGTAGAGGTACCATAAAGCACATAGCCGGCAGCCACAAGGTCTATACCCCTCTGCAGGAAATCTTCTACTTCAACGGTAGACTCAGCATCGCTAAGGCGGCGGTAGATCCCGAAAATAGTCCCTACAGAGACGTTGACGTCGATGTTGGAAGACCCGTCCAGCGGATCAAAGACCACGACATACTTGGATGCTTTGGAAGCCACAGAGTTAATGGGAATAATATCTTCCAGTTCCTCCGAAGCCACCCCACAGCACTCTCCGCTGTTTTTCAGGCAGTCGATCAGTTTCTCATTGGCATAAAGGTCGAGTTTCTGTACGGTGTCGCCGGAGGCATTCTCTTCCCGGGCCTCCCCAAGGATGTTGACCAGCCCGGCTTTGTTGACTTCGCGGTTGACAATTTTGGCAGCTACGCCAATATCGCGCAGCAGGCCGGTCAGTTCTCCGGAAGCATAGGGGAAATCTTTTTGCCGTCGGATGATAAATTCATCTAAAGTGACGATTCGGCTCATAATTTGGATATTTGTGGTTAGGAAGGGTAAATATAAAAACTGAGCCGGAGTAAAGGGGTGACAAATGGCATTAAAAGCTCCCTGACCGATACCGTTGTACCAGGAAAGGGAGCCGCAAACACTATTTAGAAATGCAATTTTAATTTTTGCAATCCGGGTCAATTGCACAAGCAATCTCCCGCAAGAAATTAGCGATTGCCTTTTTCACATGATACCAAAGTCTCTTGCCCCATTTTCGTAAAAGACCGGGCGATTTCTGCGACATTACCATGTCTGCGGCATAGCTTAACAGTTCACTTGCCTGTTTCATCTCTGTGGCTACGGTGCGGTCATCTACCTCGTCAGCGTTAGCTGTGTCATAGACTAAATTTGCTGATTGGTCAATCAGCTTTGACAGGATTTGCTTTTCTTCAGCAGTCATAATGATTTGGTTTTTGAGGCTTACTCTGTTTAAGAGATGCTAACATAGCATCTCTAAGGCTTTTCGGCATCCGCCTATTCGTTTTTTGGGTTGTACAGATTTGAAATACACCAGTCTATTGCAGCTTAGGGTATAACCTTACCGTCTTGGAGAAACTTTTTTCAAAAAAAACAGGAAAGTTGACTTTGACAGGGGAACAGTAACAAGTTGAAAGGCCCAGAGCGCATTATTTTTTAAGCGGGTGCAAAAAAAGCCAAAGAATCTCTTATAATTGTACAGCGATGGAACAACACCCAGATCATAAGCACATACTGGCATTGCGCCAGGGCGATTTCTCCACCCTGGATCATATATACAGGGAGCATGCTCCGACTATTACTCAATGGGTAGTACGCAATAGCGGCTCAGTGTCTGATGCTCAGGATGTTTTCCAGGAGGGGATTATCGCACTGCACCAGAAAGCGCAAGACCCAACTTTTTTGCTCACCTGCCCCCTTGGGGCATTGCTCTTCCAAATTTGCCGGAATAAGTGGTTTTCCCAGCTCCGCAAAAAAAATCGGGAAACGGAGGTAAGAAATGCAGAAGCCGAACGATATGAATCTGAAGGCATCGTTCAGAACACCCTGGAACAAATTGAAGAAGAAGAAATCAGGCAGCGTAAGCTCGACCAGGCATTTGGCCAGTTGAGTGAGCTCTGCCAGCAGCTACTACAACTTTTGGCTTCCGGAATGGCTTCCGCCGAAGTCGCCGAACAACTTGGTATGAATAATACTAATACGGTGTACCGTCGGAAGAACGCTTGTGCAGAGCGGTGGCGCAATTTGTTTAATGCTCAAACCGCCTGACGTATGGAAGCATCAGACTATTTACTCATCGACCAATACCTGCAGGGAGAGCTGCCCGAAGAAGCGCAGCCTGCTTTCGAGCAACGCCTGCAGGATGACCGTGCATTTGCGGAAGCGCTCAGGGAGCGGCAGCAGATGCAAAACTACTTGAAGCATCAAGTGCAAAAGCCTGCGCTGGAAAAACGCATGGCTGATCTGGGGGCACGGTACTTTCAAGACGAAGCAAACACGGATTCCGCTGACCCGAAAGAGGGAATAGTGGTGCCGCTTTGGCGACGAAAGCCGATATGGCTCGTAGCGGCTGCCGCAGCCATCGCCTTGATATTATTGGTTTGGAACCCGTTCCAGACTTCTGCAAACTTGTACGAACAGTACGCCCTGCACCCCACGCTTGCCCTGCAAGAACGAAGCGTGGACGGCAGCAGCCTGGAGACGGCAGAACAAGCCTTCAACCAAGGGCAGTACGAAGCTGCCTACACCCAACTATCTGCTTTGGAAGAGCAACTACCGGAAAATCCACAGTTGAAGCTGTCTTTAGGCATCGCTGCATTGGAAACCGATCGGGTTCAGGAAGGCAGGGCTCAATTTGAGGCACTAGCTGAAGGCGATACTGCCCTGCAGGAATACGGCCGCTGGTATTTGGCGCTAAGCTATGTCAAAACGGGCGACAACGAAGCAGCCCGGCCCCTACTGCAAGCACTGGCCGAACAGCCCTCTGCTTTCCAGCAACAGGCACAAGATTTACTCCAGCAACTTTAATCCCTAGCTGAAAAAGCAATAATCCCAACACACCCTGTCAGCACCAGCCATTTGCCTGCTCAAAGCCAGGCCTGGGCTTATTTTCTAAACCTCAAAACAACGCATTATGGAGACTCTACGCTTTTGCATATTTCTAACCTGTTCATCCCTGCTCGCTACGTTTTCCTTCGCCCAATCCCCTATCATCGCTTTCCCCTTTGACAACAACGATGATTTCATGGAATGGGATACCCCAGGTGGCAACTGGCAATGGGTAGACGATGGTAAGGCTGAAGTGTTTAATACAACGCTATGGGACGGCAGAGACTCCATCCTTTCCCGATCCCAGGGGGGAGCAGCGGCGATTGCCGGCACACCAGGAGTGCTGGTTAGCCCTCCCATCGACCTCAGCGGGGAGAGCCAGGTGTTTCTCCGCTTTAATCAGTACTACCGCGCGCTGGAAGGGTCGACTGTTGTAAGAGTACGGAACCTTTCAGGTGGCGGTCAGGAATTCTTTACCATCAACCAGAATGTACTGCCACAAGTAGAAACGGGCCCTAGGGCAGTAGAAGTTATCGACATCACCAGTATAGCGGCAGACGCTAACGTTGAGATCTCTTTCTTTTTTGAAACAACTCAATACTTTTGGATCATCGACGATGTGGAGTTCTACAATACGTTTCCCTACCCTGAGACTCGGCCCGCCCAATATCGAGACACCTTTCCCGCTTTGGGCTACGCCTACACGCCAGATGACGCCGGTTGGCCCTACATCCCTAATGAAATTGTGGTACAGATCGTACCCGGAACCGATCCCGATAGTGTGGTAGCCCTGCGGGACACGCTCGGGGCAAAACTTATAGACTCTTGCGTCTGCAACTCCCTCCAACTTTGGGAATTGGGCGACAGTGTCATCACCAATCAAAATGGAATGCTGTTCCCTGTAGGACCGACTCTTGATATCTTAGAACGCGTTAAAGGCGCCAGCTCTTCAGTCATCATCCAGGAAGCAGACCCCAACTATTACACCGTAGCACAGTTGCAGCCTGAGATGATTACGGACAACCCTATGCTTACGCAAAATGATCTAGCAGGCATTCCTGACGCCATTAACGATGCAGTGCGCATTGCCGTGTTGGATACGGGTGTAGATTACAAGCATGAAAAACTAGATGGATACATCTACAAAAAGCCGGATGCCCTCAACAACGCCACAGACGATGATAACAATTGCGCTGAGGACGACCCTATCGGTTGGGATTTCGTTTCTGAAGATGACATCAGCAACAACCCGATGGACGACCACAGTCATGGCACGCATGTGGCGGGCATCATCGCTCAGACACTCGATCAGGCTTGTACTGAAGGTTGCCGCTTTCAAATCATCCCGTACAAAACACACGATGCTCAAGGGGTCTCCAGTTTATATCAAGTGGCCTGCGCCACTTACCAGGCAATAGAAGACAGTGTGGCCGTCATTAATGACAGCTGGGGTTTTTACGGTAGCGGCGCAGGTAGCGATGGCAGCAACGATATTCTGAAAAATGCCATCGACTCAGCAGAACTTAACAACATATTGGTCGTTTCCGCAGCGGGGAATGACTCCCTGATGCTTGATACCCTATTGCAATACCCGGCCTGCTATAATGCGCCTAACGAAATCACTGTAGGATCTATACTTCAAGATGGAGACCAAGTACTAGGCCGGGCCGTATTCTCTAATTTTAGCGATACCTGGGTGGATATTTTAGCGCCGGGTGTGAATATCGACAGCTATTTACCTCAGGATAGCTCCGGCCTAAAATCCGGCACTTCCATGAGCGCGCCGGCGGTGAGCGCAGCGGCGGCAATCGTCTATTGTAAGCTAGGAAGGCAAACACCCTACGCAGAGGTCAAATCACTCCTGCTCAATACGGCAGACAAGACACCATCGTTGGACACCGTCGCTGTTGACGGCAACTTACTTAATATACTGACCTTGTGTACGACCCCTACGCAGGCTGCCCCGCTAACTGAGTTCATACATTTCTACCCCAATCCGGCGCGTGACGCTGTACAGCTGGAATTACCACCAATTCCAGATGCAGCCGAGTTAGAAGTCTTCCACCTCAGCGGCCAGCGTATGGGGCAATGGCAAGTCTCCTCTTCCGCTTACCCCCAGACGATGGATATTGATGTACAGCATTTGCCAGCAGGCACCTATATGCTACGCCTCCTGTACAAGGGACAGCTTTGGGTAGGCCGGCTGATTAAACTATAACAGTCAAATACCCTATATTACGGATAACAAACCCTCTTGCCCCAGTTCGCATTTCGTGAGCTGGGGCATCAACCCTTCAAGTCTATGCCTGCACACCGCCTTCCATACCTTCTGCTTTACCTTCTTTTCAGCTTTTCTGCTTTCGCAAAATGCCCGAAAAAACCTATTCTACCCATAGTGAAGGCTGGAGACCGGGCGGAACTGCAATTATTGGCTGAAGCGCTGAAAGACTGCCCAGAGTTGGTGGATTCGCTTGGCTTGGTCTACCATACGCTTGGTGTATTATCCTTTCAAAATAGAGACATGCCCCAGGCTGTTCAAGAGATGCAACAAGCCGTGGATTATCGTAATAAAGCATTTGCCGGCAAAGCACACGAAGACCTCGGCCGTTCCTACTTCAATCTTGGATTTTTCCACGAAAGATTGAAAGCCTACGGAAAAGCGTCGACTTGCTACCAAGCGGCGGCGGCCATTCAGCAGGAACTCAACAACAGGGTATTGCACCGAGCTGCTGCGCTCCGGGTGGCAAAGATGGATAGCTATGCCGGCGATTTCGACAAAGCAGAACGCCTGCTGAGATGGGTAATCGAAGACACACAGGAAGGGGAAGCACTCAACCTGGCGAAAGCAAGATCAGATTTAGGGCTTTTGTACACAGAACGAAAGGCTTCTCAAAAGGCCATCCAACAGCTTCAACTTGCCCTGCCCTACTTCAGTCAACAGGAGATGCTTCAAGATGAAGCCGCCGCTTTGCTGAATTTAGCGAAAGCCCACTATCACTTAGGCCATTTCACAGAGACGAAGCAATTTGGTTCACAAGCGCTGGCCAGTTACCAAGCCCTTGAAGATATCGATTACCAAGCCAGAGTAAAAAACCTTTTGGGGCTTGCTGCAATGAAAAGCCAGCAGCATGACTCCGCAGCGCAGCTATTAAAAGAGGCGTTGGAACTCGCCCGCATAGCAGAGGCAAAAGAGGATGCTGCTGCCATCATGGATAACATTGGGGAGCTTGCCTTGCAGCAGGGCAAACCGGATCAAGCCGCCGATTGGTTCCTGAAGGCTATGCAGACTTTGAAAGCTGATTTCTACCCTGACAGCCCCTTGCAAAAAGCCGAAAGGCAATATTTGGAGAAGACACCATACAAGGTAGATTTATCTATTTACCTCAATGACCTGCTCCGGGCATTGCTTGCCCAACATGAGCAATCTGGTGAGGAACAGTACCTACAGGCCGCTGCACCCTGGCTAAAGGCTGGCGATTATCTCATCGACCAGTTGAGAAGTGCCCATAGTGATGCCGGCACAAAACTGTTTTGGCGGGAAGAAGCCCTGCCTTTTTATGAGCGGGCCGTCCGTATTTGCACGGCGCAGCAAGCCACAGCCGATGCCTTTTACTTTTTGGAAAAAAGCCAGTCCGTTTTATTGCTGGAAGCTCTGGCGGAGGCAGATGCCCTTTCCTCTATACCAGACTCGCTGCAGCAGCAGGAGCGAGCCCTGCGGAGGCAGTTGAACCGCCTGCAACTGGAGCTGGATCAAGCCGGTTCTGAAAGCGTGGCCGTAGTGCTCGATCAGGCACTTGGCGTAGAACAAGAACTGGAACGCCTTACAGACTACCTGAGCCAGTCATTTCCCGTGTACCAAAGACAAACAGCTGGTGCAGCTGTGATCGGTTGGGAGCCCTTCCAACGCAACTACCTCAAAGGGCAGAGCCGGGCACTGATCCACTATCTATTCGGTGAAGAACGAGCCTATCTGCTTTATGCCAATGGTCAGGAATCGCAACTCCTTGATTTGGGTAGTAGTGATACGCTAGCCAGGCAAGTGGAAAGTTTCCTGCATTGGTTTAGCGCTCCCACTCTCATTGAGCAGGCACCAGCAGCTTATAAGGAACAGGCATATGCCTTGTTTCAAAAGCTATTACCCATCTCCGGTCCGCTTAAGGCAAAGGCACTGCTTGTTATCCCCGGCGGGCCACTTGCTTATGTGCCTTTTGAAGCCTTGCTCTCTGCCTCTTACCCTGGTACCGACCTCAGCACAGCCCCTTACCTTGTGAACAGCCATGTAGTGAGCTACAGCTTTTCTGCAACTTTGTACGATCAGTTGGAAAATAACACAGGCAGTCCAGTCATGCAGGCTTATGCCATGGCTCCCTTCGCTCAGCAGGCAAAGGGTAGTCATGGCACCCTGGAATACAGTCCTGTCGAGCTGGAAGCTATAGCTGCCCATTTCCAGGTGCACTCCTTCCGTGATGGTGCTGCTACCCGGCAAGCTTTCATAGCAGCCATGGGGCAGGCAGGTATTTTGCATCTGTCTACCCATGCCTACGGTGCCTACGATGGCAAACAGCCGTATATCGCACTGGCAGACTCTTCCATCTTCCTGACTGACCTGTACCATTGGGATATTCCTGCAGAACTCGTTGTATTGAGTGCCTGCCAAAGCAATATAGGGCGCCTGGCGCGGGGAGAAGGCGTGCTTGGCCTGGGTAGGGGCTTCTTTTACGCTGGCGCAAATAGTATTGTGGCTAGCCTATGGAACCTCAATGATCAAAGTGCCAGCCAAATCATTTCGGCCTTCTACGCAAGCCTGGCGGAAGGGCAGCCCAAAGCTGCAGCCCTACAGTCTGCCAAGGTACAATACCTGCAAGATACCAAAGTGGCTGCTTTCCGAAAATCTCCTTACTACTGGGCGGGCCTCACGTATTATGGTGACAGTAAGCCATTGAAAGCCGAAGGGGCAGGCTCCCCCCTGTGGTGGGCCTTTGGATTGATTGGGTTCCTGGTCATAGCAGCTTACTTTTTTGGGCGGCGCAGAGCCTGAAGATGCCTGGCCAACTCAACCAATCCGACAATCAATGGTTTACAAAGGGTACCAGAAAGAAGCCAGACCACACGTGAAGCAATTAGCCTATCTAAATAAGTTTTTCCTCCGTTACAAAAAGCACCTTCTTTTAGGGATCCTTTTTGTGTCCCTGTCCAACTATTTCCGGGTGCTGCAGCCGCAGATGATCCGCCAGGCACTGGACCTGGTAGTGGAAAATATTGGTTTGTTCGGGCTGTTAAATGGCTTCGAGCTACAGCCCAAACTGTACAGTATGCTGGGCAAGTCGCTGCTTTATTTCGGCGTGCTGGTGCTGTTGTTCGCCTTGCTGATGGGGGTTTTTATGTACTTCATGCGCCAGACGATCATCGTCATGTCCCGGCTCATTGAGTATGATATGCGCAAAGAGATTTTTCAGAAGTACGAAGACCTCAGCATGGCTTTTTACAAGCGCAACAAGACCGGCGATATGATGTCGCGTATCACCGAAGACGTTTCGAAAGTGAGGATGTACCTTGGGCCCGCGGTTTTGTATGGCATCAACCTGGTTTCGCTTTTTGTGCTTGTGATTTACTCTATGCTGAGCGTAAATGTCGAGCTGACACTTTATGCCCTTGCCCCCTTGCCCATATTATCTGTATCAATATACTATGTTAGCAATCTGATCAACAAAAAAAGTGAGATCATTCAGCGGCAGCTGGCTCACCTGAATACGAATGCGCAGGAGATTTACTCTGGTATACGGGTTGTCAAGTCCTATGTACAGGAGAAACCAATGCTATCTTTTTTTCGAAAGGAGAGCGATATATACCGGGAAAAAGCACTGGACCTGGCTAAGGTTGATGCTTTCTTTTATCCGTTGATGGTCCTGCTAATTGGTGCAAGTACGGTAATCACAGTTTATATCGGGGGGCTGCAGGTCGTGCGGGGTTCGATTAGCACGGGCAATATTGCTGAGTTTGTTATTTACGTCAATATGCTGACCTGGCCGGTAACTGCTATAGGCTGGATTGCTTCTATCGTTCAGCAGGCAGCAGCATCCCAGAAGCGGATCAATGAGTTTTTGAGCCTTGAACCGGAGATAACGAACCACACGGAGACCACAACGGAGGAGATCCGCGGAGCAATCGCCTTTGAAAAGGTCTCTTTTGTTTATCCCGATACCGGGACACAGGCCCTTAAAGATGTTAGCTTCGAGCTGCAGGCAGGGCAAAAGATGGCCATTATAGGTAAAACGGGGTCGGGCAAGTCTACCATTGCAGATCTGCTGGTCCGTATGTACGACGTTGAGCAGGGTCGGGTCACGGTGGATGGTAAGGACGTCCGGGACCACAACCTCTTTCAACTGCGCCGCGCAGTGGGGTATGTACCTCAGGATGTCTTTCTGTTCTCTGACACCATCGCGCATAATATAGCATTTGGTAAGCGGGACGCCAGCCGGGAAACAGTGGAGGAATATGCTCGCTATGCGGCTGTATATGACGACATCATGGAGCTGTCTAACGGCTTCGATACCTTCGTAGGCGAAAGAGGGGTGACCCTTTCCGGGGGGCAAAAACAAAGGGTGTCTATTGCCAGGGCTTTTCTTAAACAGCCTGATATTGTCTTGTTGGATGATTGTCTGTCTGCGGTGGACACGAAAACCGAGCAGCAAATTTTGGGGTACCTATCCGGTGCCCTCGCCAACAAGACCGCAATTATCATTACGCACCGGATTTACTCGTTGTTGGAATTCGACAAAATCCTGGTCCTTGAGGATGGCCGAATCGCAGAATCCGGTACTCATGAAGAGCTGATCAAGCTGGGGGGGTACTATGCGGAAATGGTCGAAAACCAGCGCCTTGAGGAAGTCGATGAAGGCCAGCCTGCCCGATGATTAAAATCACTCTTTTTGCTGATTATTAACAGTGCTTTTTGAGCCTGATCTCTTTAGGATTGGGATGTAAAGAGTGTTATGATTCCTGGCTTAAATATTGCTTCAGGATAGCCTCATTCAACTCACCTCGCTGAATACCAGTCTGATACCAATATTGGTTCACCAAATATACGAGCCATGAAAGCTTACCAGGTTATTTTTACAGCGGGCTTTTCCATTCTCCTTTTCCTAATCATGGGCTGCCAGAAAGAAGAAACGGTACTGGCAGAGTCAATTGATCGCAACCCCACGCTGATCAGCCGTTATGTGCCTGGCCCGGGCACTTCAGACTGCCTGCTTATTGATTGTGAAACAGCTATTGAAAACGCACGGGAGGCACTTATGGAAAAAGCGGAAAGTGAATGTGGGGTGTTCATGTCTGCCATCCGGTGCTGTGAAGCTAATCAGGAAGTCTATCTGATGTACCGGTACAGTTCGGACTGTGAGCGTGGCGTGCCATCAGAAGCTCCACTGAGCAGCGGTGATGGCGCATATGCTTTACTGGCACCCAGTCCTGTAGGTGTCGAGCTTTTAGAAAGCCATTGTATCAATGGGGGCACCTCCCTGCGCATCATGCTGAAGGGTGGGGCGCTGCCGCTTCCACTGGGCCCGTTTGAAGTTCATTGGTGGGTAGATTATGAATATCAGGGGAACGATACCCAAATTGATTGCGTATCCGGGGAAGAAGCTCAGTTGCTGATCATCGATCACTGGAACGAGGGCGCAAAACAGTGGTACAGGTTTGATTTGCACGAAACCGACCCTGTATTTACGCATTAATGGGTGCTTTGAAATCTCCTGCAATTATTTACTTTTGTAAGGCACGTTTTCATTTACGTAACTAAACCTTCACAAGTAGTGGATAACGGGAGTAACCAAAGAAGAATTGATAGCGAGTACTCGCTTAAAATGCGTGCTGGCAAACGAAGAACCTACTTCTTTGATGTGCGGCGAACGAAAGGTGACGATTTTTACATTACCCTCACCGAAAGCACCAAAAAGTTTAATGGCGACGGGTACGAGCGGCATAAGATTTTCTTGTACAAGGAGGATTTTAACCGATTCCTGAGTCACCTTGAGGAAACAATAGACCACGTTAAGGAAAACCTGATGCCGGAGTATGACTATGACGAGTTCACCCGCCGGCATGAGGAGTACGAAGATGAACAAGCCGATAATGGTAGCTTTTCCGATAACGGCAGTGATCAGTTGGAGACAGACGAGGATATCAGCTGGTAAAAAGAAGAACAGGCTTTGCTTGTCAGCGCTTGGTTGATACAATGCCTGCGTTTATGCCATTCCACATCCGGTTGGCAAGGGCGAAAAGCCTGTCCTTCTTTATTTACCCCGTACTTTTGCGGGTTCATAGATCCTTGGTTTGGAATAGAGCCAGGCTCCAAACATAGTCTGATATAACCGGTTAAATACCTTATTCCTTAACCGGGTGGCATTGCAGTGCTGTCTGATTGCCAATGACAGTCAGTCTTTTAGAGCGTGTTGCCGAAAGGGTAGAGGCATACCTTGTCATGTTTTGCCTCTTGCTTTTCCCCATCGGTAATGCAACTGTGCCGGAGCTTAAAGCCTGACGCTAATGCCAATTGTGGCAATAGAAACCCCGAATCCAACTTCCCCAAACAGGCCTACTCTTTGGCCAAGGCAATACCGGGCACCAAGGAAGGCGGTGTACAGAAAGTTGCTGCCGGTACGGCCAATACCTCTTTCTGCTTTTATCTTTTTTTCTTCTCCCTGCATCATCTCGATAGCAGAGTTGGTGTAGCCTACATTCAGGCCGCCGTAAATATTTAAGCAATCATTGATAAGCCTGCTGTGAGCGGCAGCACGAAGCGTCACCGTTGAGAATTTGTTGCGCCACTGAGCGGTAGTGCCGTCCCGGAACTGGTATATTCCTGACTCCGTGATTGAATAAGAACCGGCAAGCCCAAGACTGAAGTTTTCGGTGAACTTATAATCAGCAGTAAGGCTCATTGGCAGCATTTTGGCTTTGCCGTGGTCCTTTACAAATGTTGGAAGGACACCAATGCCAAGGTTGAGGTCAACATGTGGCTTAAAACGCTGGGCTTGTACAAACTGAATAGCCAGGCAGAGTACAGTAAGGCTGAGGAATAGCTTTTTCATGGTTCCAAATTTTAGGTGTTCTAAAACGATTATCACCGTCCAGCTGCAAAAAGCTTAACGGTACAAAGTATTGTGATTACTGCATTGAGTGGAGCGATGCTGTCCGTAAGCTCGGGATGAGCATAGCACTCCTGCTGCAACACACTTTATGTGTTGCACTAATTTTTAGAAACAGCCAGGCTAATGACATCTGACATAAGATTGCCATGCAGCTCATTGCCGTTTCAAAATTCCAACCTTGTACCCCAATTATTCAGAATAGCATTATTGCTATTGTATCCAGAATTTGAGCGCTCTTTAATCCCTGTTTGCTTATTAATTACGCCTTCAAGTTATTACCATTGACGTGAAAAATCCAGGCCTCGTTGGGTGCTTAATCAAAAATTAACATCTTTTTTCAAAATTTTTAACTCAGCCCCTTATTTTGTTTGGATAATGTTAAAACGGCTTTTGGTTTATTTTGGTGTATGGATGGAATGTTTTAATAGTTTAAAATCACCAAAATGCCGCCGCTTTTACATTCGTCAAAACTTTATTTACTCTCAAGATAAGTCATTGCCTGCAAAAGGTCAATCCTTGAATTTCCTATAAGTCAGCTTTCAGACTGAAATTTCGGGAAGCGTCTAAATCATGCTCGTATGTTCTTACATATACTCTATACATCAAACAGCCGTTGCGTTGCATGGCTACAACGTTTTTTTTCTAAATCGTCAGAAAAGTAAAGCCAACAGAAAAAATAATAAGGCTTATCCACCCCTAATAAGATCCAAAGTAACGCCGCAGCGCCCATTCAGAAGCCAGCAATAGCAAAAGGATCGCAAACAACCATTTAAAATTAATGATAGGCTGCGTTTGAGCTGTTTCGTAAATCACAGGTTTAACCGTGTCCCGGCTACGGATAGCAGCGGCAATTTCTAAAATAGACTCCGGGTAGTAAACGGCCCCACCGTACTGCTCGCTCAGCAGGCGCATGGTGTTGTGATCGGCCGTTGTTTCATATTGCTCAAGCTGTATAGGCTGAATGCTGAACTGGCCATCATAGGTGAGCCGTTCGCCGCCAAAGAATACGCTGCCGGTGAACTGATAGTTGCCAACTGGCAGGATGCCCGCATTGAGCCGGTAGGCATTTCCGGCTTTATTGAAGGTGAAATTGTATTCTTTCCCTGCGGCATCTTTTACGGTCAGACTGGCGTCAGGGTCGTTAACGAGTTCAAAGCTCTGGTTATACAGTTCGGCATCGAAGTAAACGGGCTCATTTTCATCGAAGATGTTTTTGCTGAGGCTGATCCGGAACCGGCGTTTGTCTTCTTTCAGGCTGAGGTATTGTACTATTTTTCCGATGAGCTCATTGAACCGCTCGTGGTCCTGGTTCTGAAGATAGTCAAACAACCGCCAGCGCCAGACGCCCTCCCCGCCCAGCACACCTACCTTAGTGCCACTCCCTTCACCCAGCACCAGCAAGGGGTAATCTGTTTCCACTTTGCCAATACGCTGATAGAGTAGGGCAGAGGCGCTGCTCTCGATATTGTAATCACCAAACACAGCGGTGAGTGGAGTGTACCCCGGGAGTTGTTCCTTGAGGTCCTCGCTAAGTTGGAAAAGGTTGAAGCCCGGCTTGAAATAGGCTTGCACCTGATTGGTCGAGCTGCCACGGCGCTGAATGCTGAGTACCCGCTGTGCCTGATTGAATTGCGGTAAGTCCGTTTGATTGCCCACCACAAACAAATGCGGTATTTGCTGACTGGCAATGGCGTTTAGCACGGAGGTGGCTGCCTTGCTCCGGCTGGGCAGGTTATGCAGGATAATAAAATCAAACTCGCTGGGAGATTCCTCCAGGTTATCTACGGTAGCGGTGGTTACCTGGTAGTTCTGATTGTTGGAAAGGGCCTGCCGGAAGGCGGTTAGGTCAGGATGAGGCGCATTGCCCAAAACAAGGATTTTCTGACGGGCATCCAGCACGTCAATAAAAATATCCTTGCTGTTGTTGACCACAGCAGCTTCCTCCGGGATTTCACTAAGTGTAATCCGGAAGCGCTGTACCCCCGCCTGATCTGCATCAAGAATGAACTCGCGGGTTTCAAACCAGTTATTCTGGTCAATCGTGACGGCTTCCTGCTGCAGGAGCGATGCTTTGCCGTTCACGATCTTATAAACATTCACCCGGCTGTTGCTCCCAGCGGCATTATCGCCTGCCAGGTCTACCTGTATGCTGAACTTGTCGCCGAGGTAAACAATGCGATTGTGAAAAACCCGCTTGACCAGCAAGTCACGCTGCGCAGTCGTATCACCCAGCGGAATCGAGAACAGCGGTGCATCCAGGGCGGCATTGGCATACAGCGGATTGCTGCCTTCGTTGTAAATGCCATCGGAGGCTAATACTACCGCACCAAGGTTCTGCCCGCTATAAAGGTCGTAGAGGGAAGAAAGGGCCTCGGCGATATTGCTTTGCTTGTCAGTAAAAGCAGAGTCAATGCCTTCCCGGACTTCACTGCCGAATCCGTACGTTTTTACTTCGTATTCGCCTTCCAGCTCAGCCTGCAAGGCATTCAGGGACGATAAATAGGCTGCTTTCTGTGCGCCCAGGGCAGCCCCAACAGATTCAGACTGGTCCTGTGCGATAAGGATGATCGGTTTTTTGACATCCCGCACCACTCTGCGCAGGAGAGGAGTGAGCAACAAAATGGCAATCAGGCTGACCGCCGCGAACCGAAGGAGCCCCAGCAGCGTGTTTAGGGTGCTGCTCTGGGAGCGGAATGCTGTAGACCGATAGTAGAGTATTCCTGCAAAAAGACCACCCAACGCAAGGCAGAGGAATAAATACCATACCGGATACTGAAAGCTAATATTGTCCATCAATTCTTTTATTTTGCTGCGCTCATCGTCAGAGCACACAATAATAACGGATTTTTCAGGAGACCACCTGAACCTCCTGTTAGTATTTTGTTAAAACACTAACTGAGACATACATTTGGGAGCCTGTTCGTTTAATATCTTATATTACGAGTTTAGTATACAATTGTGTGTCGTAAAATGTTGGACCGGGGGGCTAGCCCACGGCAAAAGAAATATGAAGTATTCATGAAGAAATTAGTGCAGATCGCGTTTTTCCTACTCCTGGCCGCTCAGGTACAGGCTTCTTACATCCTGTTGCCTATGGACCATGAGACCCAAAAGGACCACCTTAAAGCCTACGGCATTACCTACTGGGTGCTGTCCAGCAATGTGGAAGCCTGGTGGTTGCTTAATTACCGGGGGGGCAGTTTTGCTTTCCCCTACAACCGGACTTTTGAAAAGGAATGCCTGACCCGGGGCGTATCCTATGAAGTGGTGGCTGATGGACAGTTCAACAATATCCTGAATGAGATCGCTGACCCGGAAGTCAATATGGAGGCGATCAAGCTTGAAAAAGCGCCTAAGATTGCCGTCTACACACCCGACTTCAATGCCCGGGGCGAAAAAATACAACCATGGGACGATGCCGTGACGCTCGTCCTGACTTACGCGGAGATTCCCTATGAAACCATCTACGATCGTGAGGTGCTCAACGATGAGCTAACCGAATACGACTGGCTTCACCTCCACCATGAAGATTTCACGGGGCAGTACGGCCGTTTCTACCGCACCTACCACAATCAGACCTGGTACCGGGAAAATCAGCGTAAGATGGAAGAACTGGCTTATGACCTGGGTTTCACCAAAGTCTCCCAGCTCAAGCTGGCGGTAGTGAAACGCATTAAAGAGTATGTAGTAGGCGGCGGCTTTATGTTCGCTATGTGCTCTGCCACCGATACCTATGACATCGCATTGGCAGCTGAAGGGGTGGATATCTGCGCCGAGATGTACGATGGCGACCCTGTGGATCCCAACGCCCAATCCAAGCTGGACTACTCCAAGACATTTGCCTTTGAGGACTTCCAACTGGAGCGGAACCCTCTGGAGTACGAATATTCGGATATTGACCACTCCCGTGGGCGGCGGATCAACCCTGAACAGGACTACTTTACTTTATTCGATTTTTCTGCAAAATGGGACCCTGTCCCTACCATGCTTACCCAGAATCACACCCGCACGGTAAAAGGGTTTATGGGGCAAACGACCGCCTTCCGTAACCAAAATATCAAATCGAATATTTTGGTGCTGGGAGAGAACAAACCTGCTAAAGAAGCGCGTTACCTGCATAGTGAATATGGTCAGGGATTTTTCTCTTTTTACGGCGGGCACGATCCGGAAGACTACCGCCATTATGTACAGGACCCGGAGACAGACCTTAGCTTGCACCCTAAATCGCCGGGCTATCGCCTGATTCTGAATAATATCCTGTTCCCGGCAGCGAAAAAGAAAAAACGTAAAACTTAATGGATATGAACAATCGATTTAGCCTATTCATCTGGCTGGCTTTACTCGGCTGTGGTTTTTTTGCCGGTGCTGCGTGGACTTCCCGGGCAGATGCTGACTTGCCAGGTGGAACACCATCGGAGGAATTAGCCGAAACTTCTGACCCTAAGGCTTCGGAAACGGACGCGACGGCCAACTTGCCCTCCACCCGTGAACCTGCCGCCTCTAATGGGCTCAATCCCCAGGAGCGCGCCAATATCCGGTTGTTTGAAGAAGCAGCACCTTCGGTATGCTACATTACCACCACCAATGTGCGGCGGGATTACTTCAGCCGGAATATTACTGAAATCCCGAGAGGCAGTGGCTCGGGTTTCGTTTGGGACTACAAAGGGCATATCATAACCAATTACCATGTGATACAAGGTGCAGACCGGGCTACGGTTACCCTGGCTGACCGCAGTACCTGGGAAGCAGTGCCGGTTGGCGTCGCTCCGGAGAAGGACCTGGCCGTATTGCGTATCGAAGCGCCCCGGAACACCCTGCGGCCAATGCCGGTTGGCACTTCCGATAATTTGCAGGTCGGGCAGTCGGTTTATGCCATTGGCAACCCCTTCGGACTGGACCAAACCCTAACCACAGGTATTGTGAGTGCGCTGGGCCGGGAAATAGAATCCGTAGCAGGAATTCCGATCCGTGATGTCATACAAACGGACGCTGCCATCAACCCTGGTAACTCCGGAGGACCGCTCCTGGACAGCTCTGGCCGCCTCATAGGAGTGAATACCGCGATTTACAGCCCTTCCGGTGCTTCAGCCGGGATTGGCTTCTCCATTCCAGTCGACGTAGTCAGCTGGGTGGTGCCGGAGCTTATTGAGTTTGGACGGCTCAAGCGGCCCTCTCTGGGCGTGGAGCTGGCCAGGCCGCAGATTGTGGAGCGTCTGGGATTGGACGGCGCACTCGTTATTGACGTGATCAAAGGCAGTGGTGCAGAAAAAGCCGGTATCCGCCCAACGATGCGCGACCGTTATGGTAGTATTGTCCTGGGAGATATTATCACCGGGATTGATGGTGAAGCCGTTAAATCTACTAACGACCTGATCCTGATTCTTGAAAAGTATGAACCGGGAGATTTGGTGGAGGTGGAGTTGATTCGGGATGAGAAAAGGCTGAAAGCACCGCTTCGTCTCGACCCCGCCCGCTAAGCAGCGGCCTGCAAGCGGTAATCTTCTGGTCTATCGAAAAAAAGAATGAGCCTCAGGGTGCCACCCAGCTTCCAGCCCATGCGCCATCCTGATAGCTAAACTTAGCCCTTTGGTGCCCCTCGTGGTGCAAGTGCAAAAGGTCTGCTCTGTAAACCTGAGACCTGATGACCATAAAGTGCTCAAAGGCGTAGGCCGTTTCCTGCAGGTCCATCTCATCGTGCCAATGATCAGGCAAAGTCACCTTGTCTGTCACCTGAGGGGTACCTGGTGCATTAAGGGAGGCATAGCTGGAACGCCCCTGTACCGGAAGGCGGTCCCAGTATTGACGGCAACTTTCCGAACCTTGTTCCAGAATGGCCTTTCCGTTCATTCGGATTTGGACCTTTTTGCGTTCATCCCAAAAGAGACAAGACAAATAGGGGTGATTTCTAAGATCCCCCACTTTTGGGGAGCGGGCATCCGTGAAAAAGGTAAGCTGCCGGTTTTGCAAGTCCACTTCGCGCAATACGATCACGCGCTGACGGGCAAAACCATCAGTGTCAATAGTTGCTACGCTGGGTTTCTGGTAATCGCCTTTCCGCTTAATCGCTGCTTTAATCAGCAGGTGCCAGGCATCGTGGAGGAATTTATCTGGATTGTCAAATCTTTCCATTGAAAAAACTGTTTTGGAGACGGCATTGTAAAAATTCGTGATAGATATCACTGCAAATAAGGTAGACTTGTTTTACTTTTACGGTTGCGTAAAAAAAATAAAAAAATGTGTGACTTTGTTGTTTCCCTCAGTCTAAAGGGTTGTAACTAAAACGGTGATCTTTCTCTGAACGCAGAGCAAAAAAAACCGTTCAATTACAAGGGGAATGACGTTGAAGCCAATTAGCAGGAAAACTGCAATTGGCTCAACATTCCGCATCAAATAAAATATGGCATGAAATATTTCATGTAAAGAATATGGGTTTTAGGTGTTTTTCTGGGGAGCAGTCTTTTCTGCTCCCCTTTTTTATTTTTTTTAGTACAGTGTTTTAGGTCAAAAACTTTGAAAATTTAACATAGGTAGGGAAACTTTCAGAAGACAACAAGTGTATATGAAGACTTAAGTGTAGCTTGACCGGCAATTATTTTGATTTTCGGTTTTATCTTGCTTGATTCGGAATTAAATTTTAAACAAGAGTGGTTTTTGCCACCCAAAAAGTATACACAATCATGTTAGAGCTGTTTTTAGCAGTGCTGGCGTCCTTATTTTCCATGGTAAATCCGCTTGGAGCGATTCCGGTATTTCTGGGGATGACTCCGCATTACACCAAACAGGAGCGGACGCAGACGGCTTTGCATACCAGCCTTTACTTCACTTTGATTCTGCTGACTTTTTTCCTGGCCGGTTCGCTCATTCTAAGCTTTTTTGGCATTAGCATCAATGCGATGCGTATTGCCGGAGGATTGGTCATTCTCCTGTCCGGGTACTCTCTCATGAGCGGAAAGTTTGCCGAAGGGCGGGCGGTAGACAAAAAAGTGAAACAGGAAGCGCTGACCAAGGACGATATTTCCTTCTCACCAATGGCGATGCCGCTGCTTTCAGGGCCAGGGTCTATTTCTTACCTGATCAGCATTCAGGCTGAACATACGACCTGGGAGCCAAGACTGGTTATTTCAGCTGTAGTGGTAGCTATGGGCGCTATTGTGTATAGTGTACTCCGGTATTCCCCTTATTTGCAAAAGGTACTGGGTGTCGCCGGACTAAACGCGCTAAGCCGAATCATGGGCTTCCTGGTCATGGCCATCGGTATTCAAAACATTATTACAGGCATTGTTGAACTGGTGAAAATACTGGCTTAGGCTTACCGCAAAAGGAGGACATCACCTGAAATAATGGTGGTGCCTCCTCCTGACAGGTTAATCTCTGCATAGAAGGTGAAAATATCACTATCCATCTCGCTTCCTCTGAACGTTCCGTCCCACCCACAAGCTTCATCATTAAGCGGGCAATCTTTGGCTTGATGCACGAGGTTGCCCCATCGGTCAAAAATCCGGAATACTTCGAGCGTACCGAGCCCATCCCGGCTGTAGAGCAGGAAACGGTCATTGATGTTGTCGCCATTGGGTGAGAACACCGTTGGCGCATAAACGGGTGTTTCCTTAAGTACCTTCACGGTGACAGCAGCCTGGTCCACGCACCCATTCACATCTACTGCCCAAACCTGATAAATAGTAGTTAGCATTGGTGCGACCGTGTAAGACAAGCCTTCCTGAATGCCCGGGGCAGGCCACCACCAGACAGAGTCCGGCGTCCCGGTTTCCACAACCGCAGCAAGGCTGATTTGCTGCCCAAGCTGTATGGTGGTATCTGGCCCAAGTTCAATATCGATGCCACTCGAGACCATAATCGTCACCGTTGAGTCCCACTGACAGCCATTAGCATCCTCAAGCAGGATAGGGTAGGTGCCTGCTGCCAGATTGACGAAGGCGTTATCGGCGGACAGCGCTCCTCCGTTGATACCCGATAGGAAAGGTGGGGTACCCCCTGCTACCGAATCCAGCAGGATGTTGCCATCGCGGTCCCCGGGGCAGGATGGGCTTTGTGCCAGCCAGTTGACATCAGTGATCAGGGGAGAGGAGGCGGTGACCTCTATCGTATCCACCACTGTACACCCATTGCTTTGATCCGTAAGGCTTAATACGTACGAGCCTTCGGCGGTAGCTGTTGCAGTGGGCTGTCCGGTAGGCCCTGTCAGTATGCCGCCCGCTTCCGCAGCCCAGTTGAAGAGCAAGGGGCCGTTGCCGGTGGAAGCACTGCCGTTTAGCGTGACGTTGGTCCGGCTACAGCTGAGCTGTTCCGGTACTGCGATATTGATTTCCGGGAAGTCTGCATCACTTTCCACTTCCACTGTTTCAAAGGATGAGCAGCCATTGGACTCATTAGTGACTTGCAGGGTGTATGCGCCTGGCGTGCTCACGGTCAGCCTCAGCGTATCCTGAGCGAGCACGAGCTCATTGCTGTCCAGCCAGGTATACACCAGGTTAGGGCCACTTTCTGACCCGCTACCGTCCAGCACAATGGATGTGACGGTACAGTTGAGCCGGTTTGGGGTGGTCAGGTCAGCGACAGGCGGTTCGAAATCTCCGTCGACTTGAAAAAGCAGTGTGTCCCGGCAACCGGAGCCTTCATCCTGAACGAGCAGCCGGTAGTTTCCGACTTCCGCTACCCATTGCTGAGCGGTACTGCCAATAGTATTGAAAGCGCCGCGCCGCCATTCGTAAGAAAAGCCAGCGCCTGTGCCGCCAGTGGTGGCAGTAGCATCAAGCAAAAGGCTGTCTGCATCGCAATTGAGCGTAAGCAATCCCGGGTTGGTTAGAGCTGCTTCTGGGGCGATGCGGCCATTGGCAACCCAGGTGGAGTCTATTGCGCTACAGCCGCTTTCCGGGTCAGTAACAGATACGAAATACCAACCGGGCTCACTTATTTGTGGAGTAGCGGTTTGGGGCCCGGATAAGATTTGCCCGTTAGGAGTTGTCCATTGCAGGTCGCTCTGCCCACTATCCGTATTAAGGTCCACACTGAGCCGTATAGGGTCGTTGTTGCAGGTGATTATCGTATCTGCCCCGGCAGTAACTTCCGGGACCCGGTCGTCAGCGTTCACCCAGACCAGCTGTGCAGTGGAGCAGCCATTGTCTACCCGTTCAATCTGCACCTGATAAACGCCAGGCTGAAAAACAGTAGCGGTAGCCTGATCCGGCTGCTGTACCGGCAGGCCGCCCGGGCTGCTCCATTGATACGTCACCAATGCTGCCGGCGTAGCTGTTGCGGTAATACTAATGCTGTCATTATTGCAGGGGAACAGCAGGGTATCTGCTACTTCCAATGCCGGAGCGAGGGTGTCGAGGTCTACGATCACCGTCACCATGCTGGTACAACCTGAAGTGTCATTTTGAACTTCAAATCCATACTGCCCTGGCAGGCTGACATCAATATCAAGCGTTGGTACGCAAGGGCCGGTGGGCACCCCGCTGGCATTCAGGCGGTACCAGCAGGAACTATAACCTGTATTATTTGGAATACTGCCCTGTAGCAATACAGAAGGCGACGCACAAGTCAGCACTGTATCCGGAATGGAAGGTACTGCTGGCAGGTCCGTATTTTGGCTCACGAAAACACTGTCCAAATTAGTGCAGCCAGTCGTGGTATCCGTAACCATAAGCTCATACCAGCCTGGCGTATTGACGGAAGGGTTAAAGGTCGTTCCGCCAGGGATGTTTACCGAAGGGCCACTCCAGGCGTATTGTATGGCATTGCCAAAGGCAGAGCCGCTGCCATCGAGGGTGACAGTAGGTTGCTCACAAGTCAGGGCCTGTGCAGGCCCGGCATCAGCTAAAGGGGGAACGGTATCGGCTATAACCTCGATCTCTCCAGTATTTTCGCAGCCTGTCGATAAATCGGTAACCAGTACGGAGAAAAGCCCGGGGTGAGTGACCACAATGGAAGGGAGGGTGTCTGCTTCAGGCAGTGGTGCGTTTTCACTTGACCATTGGTAGGTGAATAAAGTGCCGGGCATTCCGGAGACGGTCAGGGTGGCCAGGGTGTCTTTGCAGTTTAGTTCCTGGTTCGGGCTCAGGGTTAGCTCAGGTGGACTGGAAAACTCAGCTACATTAACGGTAACTTTTGCAGAAAAACCCAGGGTGTCGGTCGCATTCAGGGTATATAGCCCCGGCTGGTCCACCACAATGGAGAGGCTGTCGGGGGCGCTGAGTATATTCCCGTTCATGGTAGTCCATTCAACGGTACAACCAATACAAGGCTCGCAAAAGCTACCGCTGAGGGTGACTTGCGGAGCGGCACAGGTCAGGGTATCTGCCGGGATACTGTCAATGCAGGGCACGCACTCCTGCTGTATAACAGTCACGTCCCGGAAGCTGGAACAGTTATTGGCAGGGTTGGTGACTGTCAAACGCACTACGCCCGCTGTGTCGAGCAGTACCGCAAGGCTATCCGCACTATCCAGAATGATCCCGCCTTCCCATTCATAAATATACTGTGGGCCTTGGGGCACTACAAAAGCCTGCAACCAAAAAGAGTCCTGCATACAGGGGATGATCGTGGAGCTGAAATTAATATCCGGCAGATTATTACTGCGCTGTACGACAACGATGTCTTCTGCGAAACAGCCGTTTGTGCTGTCGATCACGGTCAGGAAATAAGTACTGGCATCATTCACGAAGATGCTAAAGCTGTCTTTGACAAAAGTTTCATCGTCCAGCTTGGTCCAGGTATAGCCAATGCCTGGCCCAACGGTTGACCCGGTAGCACTTAGAATCGTTGTAGGTTCCGGGCAGGTCAGGGTGTCACCCGGCCCGGCTTCCGCTATGGGGGGCAGGGTGTTGGAAGGCACAATAACAGCTAGAGTATCGCTGAGGCTGAAGGTGGTATTGGTGGCAATGAGCTGATAAATGCCTGGGCAGCGTACGATTGGCTGTAGGGTGCTGCCTCCGGATTCTATACAATCAGGGCCTGGGGCCAGCCAGGTGTAAGTGAGGTTTGGCCCGGACTCCGTACCTGTTGCATTCAGGGTGATTGTGGTGATAGCGCAAGTTAGTGTATCGGGTGCCGCAATCTGGAGGGCAGGGCTACAGTCCAGGGTAGCCGCCACGGAAGCGGTATCCGGGCAGTCGCCGGCTGAATTATTGGCTATTAAGGTATAAATACCTGCACTATCAATCGTGAAGCTAAGCCCTCCGGGCGATATCGGCACCCCATTGAAAAACCAGCTAAATGTGTCGCCTTCCGAGGCTGTGGCATCAAGCAGGGCTGTCCCTTCCAGACAAGACAGTGCAATGCTGTCCGGTAGAATGGCATTAGGGCTCAGTGGGTCCCGGGTTACGACGGCCGTATCTCTTTCGGTACAGCCGTTGAGGGTATCGGTAACAGACAGGATGTAAAGCCCGTCGCAGGTAGCAGAAATGTCCTGAGCGGTAGCATCACCAGACAGGCAGGGGCCTGTCCATTCGAAAATAGTGTTGAGGGTGGTACTGCCTGTACCGTTTAGCGTTACTTCGGGAATGGCACAGCCTAATTCCTGGTCCGGGCCTGCGCTGGCAACCGGGAAGCTGAAGTCTGCTGCCACAAAAACGGTATCTGCTGCCTCACAGCCCGTAGTCGTGTTGCGTACGTTAATGATGTAGGTGCCCTGGGCATTAACTTCAGCGAATTGTCCATTTGCAGGGCCAGAGATGCCTCCCGTTGGCCCGGACCAACTATAAAGTATATCTGCGCCTCCACTGCTGCTGTTGCTGCCGATTAACACAGTGGGTTGGTAGCAGTTAATGAGCGTATCAGCTCCGGCATCAGCCACTGGAGGGAGGGTGTCCTGCAATACTTCCACCTCAGCAATCCGGGTGCAGCCGGTACTGTCATTTTCAATCTCAAGCTGATAGAGGCCTGGGGCATTGACTGTAGGCATCAGTGTATTTATGCCGCTGACAAAGTTGCTGATGTCGGCTGAGCTCCATTCAAAGCTAAATCCGGTGCCCTCGTCAGAATTGGTGCCGTCGAGCATAACTTCCGGCAAGATGCAATTGAGCCGCAGGGGCGTTGCAATAGCTGCGGTTGGGGATAAGGTGTCAATGTTGACAATAGCAAAGGAAGTATCGAGGCAACCATTTTGAGTATCAGTCACCACCAGCATGTACACACCCGGGCTGGCAACGGTAGCCTGAAGCGTGCTCGTATCCACCAGGCCCGTACCAAAGATTTCCACCCAGTCGTAGTCGTACTGAGGGCCTGTGCTCGAACCTGTGCCATCGAGTGTGACCAAAGTGCTGTCGCAAGTAAGGGTGCGGTCCGGTCCGGCAGTTGATAGTGGTTGGAGTGTATCCAGCGCAACATTGACCATGGCCGTATCGGCACAGGCATTTGCGGTATTGGTTACAATAAGCTGGTAGGTGCCGGGGGCGTCTACGGTTGCATTGAAGCCATTAGTACTGACCGGTGGTTGAGGATTGCCGGACCAGGTGTACAGGATGTCCGGCCCGGAAGAAGAACCCGTACCATCCAGGGTAATACTCGGTTGGGAACAGTCCAGCGTATCGGGCGTGGCCAAAACGGCGTTGGTAACAGTAACATCTTCCTGCACCGCTACAGTAGCGGTATCCCGGCAGCCATTTAGCGTGTTTTCTGCAGTCAGGGAGTAAAGAGCCCCTACATCTACAGTAATATTCAGAATAGCCGGATCAGTCAGTATATTGCCACCTAACGACGTCCAGTTGTATGTGGGAGCTGCCCCGGCACCCGTCACAGTTGCTGCAATACCCACAGTAGGCTGGGTACAGGTAATGGTGTCCGGGAGCGGGAGTGTGATCCGTGGTGCAATGGTGTCGTAGTTCACTTCTACCGTAGCCGAATCCCGGCAATTGGTCAGGGTGTTCTCCACCATCAATTGATAGGTGCCGCCTTGACTGACTGTTGGGAAAAGGGTTGTACCATTTTGTATAAGATTGCCGGCTGCGTCCCTCCACTCGTAGGCGAATTCATCTCCGGTGGAAGAACCACTCCCATCCAAAAGGATTTCGGGGTTCAGGCAGGATAATACCGTGTCGGAGCCGGGGCTCACAACCGGGAGGGACTGGTCTTCCAGAACAATAGTCATAGACGTGTCACTGCAGCGATTGTCTATGTCGGTGACCACTAGAAAATAATCACCAGGTTCATTGGCAACAGCGGTAGGCTGGAAAATATCGCTGGTAATATTGCCACCTGGTGTGAACCAGAAGTACGTGTGGTCCGGATTAGGCACTGCCAATGTTCCGAGACTGACCTGGCCTTGTGTACAGTTCAGGGTGTCCGGGGGGCCGGCATCTGCAGTGGGAGGGATGGTGTCAATTTGAACGGTCAGGGTGTCAAAGTCTGTGCAAACAGTCATATCGGTGGACATTTGACTCACTTCCAGCACATAATCTCCTGCCAGGTTTACGGTTTGGGTGGCGTTCGTACCAAGAGGAGTGCCGTCTGTTGCATACCATTGGTAAGTGAGTTGCCCGGACGGTGTGGAGGCAGTTCCGTCAAGGTTGACCTCAGTGGTGATGCAGGTCAGATCAAAGGCAGGGGCGATACTGGCATTTGGTGCCAGCACTTCCACTATTATATTAAGCGTGCTGTCGCAGTTCTGAGTGGAGGTCAGGAAAAAGCTATAGCTTCCCGCCTCGGTAAGGAGGCTGTCTCCAACCGAAAAGCTTTCCCCCTGACAAATGGTGACTGTAGTGTCCACAATATTGGGCGGCAGTACAGTCAGGTCAAGGATGATGATGCTGTCGCACCCGGCAGTGGAGGGGAGGGTATCGCGGAAGATCCCTGTTGTATTATAAATGTTGGGCCCAATCGCAATAAACTGTCCCGGGCAAAGGGTATCGGTCAGATTCGTCTCAACTGGGGGGAGTACCGTCAGGTCTATTTGTACCAGGCTGTCGCACCCGGCAAAGCTGAGCAGTTCGATTTCGTAAAAGCCGGTACTGGTCAGTGTAGTATCTCCGACTACCAGGCTGTCGCCAAGGCAGATGGTATCCTCGATCAGCTCGGTAGTTGGAAGCGGTACAATAGTGACCTGAACACAGCTGTCGCTCAATTCTCCGCAAAAGCGGGGCTCCAGGCCGGTGAGGTTGTTTCGGATACTATCGAGCGTTAGCATTCCATCAGGTTCAGGAAGGCTGTCGAGGTCTTCCAATTGATAGCTTAGCCCGCAGATTTGATAACTGCCCGGTGCAAAGCCAGTCAGGTCAGGGTGATCAGTAGTGTCAATGAAGATGCCATCCTGCCCCAGGAGGTACGTATAGCCATAGATTGCGGTGTCAGGGGTTTGCCCGTTATCGAATGCCAGAAGTGGATCGATATCGAGTATGGTATCCCCTTCGCAGGTGAGGAGGTCATCTGCAAATAAGTTGCCCCCTTCAGCAAAGCAACAGTCCAGGCCACGGGCATCACAGAACTGGATTTGGAAATAGGTGATTTCTCCGATGTAATCTGAGGGGGTGTTTTCAATACTAATGGTCCATGTGCCATTGGCAGGGCCCGTATTGAAATCTTCCAGGCAGCCCTGGAAGGGATAATAAGACCCATTGTAAAAGTTCAGATTGGAAAAATTGCCGGTTTGGTTGTTGTCCCAGCCAAAAAGGGAGCCGGGGTCCGGGGCAGGGACTTCCAAACAGGGCACAAAGCTAATATCCCAAATCGATCCAAAGGTGAATTCAAATTGCTGGTCGGTATCCGGACCGATCAGAGTGACAGATTGGCCGTTGGGAGAGGTGAGCGTGAGTACAAGGTTGTCTACGTACTGATGGGCAAAGCGGATGTCTATACCACAAATGCCCTGATCAGCGGCGCTTAAGTCGTCATTAAAAATATCGAAAACCTCATAAGTGTAAGCGGGGCTGGAGTTGACAGCAATACCGAGGGTGTCTGTAAGCCCGCAGGGCTGCGCGAAAAGAAGAGGTGTGCCACTCAACAGGGCCAAGCAAAACAGGAAACAGGTCCGCCGCATATTTCTAATGTCCTTGGGATTAATGGAACAGTCTTCAAAGTTACTATTATTTAGGAGAAAGCGGAAGCTCCTTAACGTTTGAAGGGATCAAGCCGGCGACAGAATAGTGATTTGCTCCAGCTCTTCGATAAGCCAGTCGTCCAGGCCGCGGTACCAGTCGAGGTGTGGGCTAATAGCGCCACAACCACCGCCATCGTTTGGGCATTGGGTCTCCTCCCATTGCTTTCTGCAGGCAGGGCAGCGCCCTCCGGTTTCAAAAGTATTCCAGAGGTGCCCGCAGGTACACATCCACCAGGCGCGTCCATCGGGTTTCCAGTCACATTTTGGGCAGAGAATTTCTACAGATTTAGGCATGGGACTGAGTTTTAGGTTCAAAAATACGAACAGGGTCTCCCTGTTGAATCGTTCCGCCGTGGACTACTCGTGCTGTCACCCCACCGTGCCCTCTCATGGCGGCATAGCCTCCATCGCCCAGGTTTTCTTCCATCCGGGAGCAGGGGTGGCAATTGCCGGTAATTTCGAGGATGACTTCAGCACCGATCTGCACTTGCTGTTTTATAAGGGAGAGCAGATTGATACGGGATACGACGAGATTGCGGCGGGCAAGCCCGGGGTCAATGGGTTCCCGGTTCAAAATAGCCCCGATAGTATGCAGGTGTTCTGCCTGAATGAGAGTGACTTGCCGTTTTCCACCTTTGCGGCTGTAGTGGTCGCCTACAATACCTTCATCCAGAGTAATGGTGGCGGAAAGGCAAGGCACCAAAGGGCTTTTCTTTTCCGGCCGTTTGCCGATCCAGTCCAAACGACCGGTCTGTGGAACGTACTGCTGAAGGTCTTTAAGCGTCGGAAACTTCACGGATACTGGCTTTTGCTTCTGTTTCAACCAACGCGGCATCCATAAAGTTTCGGAGCCGGTGCATTTCGTCTTTACCAAGGCGCTCACCAGCTTTCGCAAAAAGGTACAATATCAAAGCGATTCCTGCGGCTACTGGTAAAGCCCAAAGTGCAGGAGCAGACATGCCCAGGCTCAATTGAGAAAAACCGGTGATTCCGATGAAGAGGCTGATTGCTCCAAGAGAAGAGTAAAGAAAAACAAACATGAGCCAAACAGAAGGGCGTGGCCCGTAGAGCCCGCGGATTAGTGCCCCCCCCTCCATGTTGTCCTCGATCGTGAGGCTTAACTGAGGGGACCAGTAATGCTGTTGCTCCACAGGCATGCGCAGCACAATGTGGTGGTCCATGACGGAGCCCTTAATGCTGCCGTCGCTGTTTTTTAAAGCCTCGCTAAGGCGATGTATCACCTGTTCGGCGGTGGCGGGATGCTGCCGCTGGAACCTCGGCCTGATTTCAACTGTCGTCATAAAATTGCTGTTGTAGTTGGCTTGGCGCTGCGACGATCTGGCTTCGCTTAATTCGTTATTGCTAGACCAGACGATCAAAAATAGGTAAAAAAATGTAAAGGCTGGATAAAAATTTGGAGCTACTGTAAGTGGTACTGAAGAAGTTATGAGGTGGAAAAGCAGGTGCTTTGCCGCAGCGGCCAGCTTGTTATCCGTGCAGGTGGCATAACGATGTGGGAAGAGGAGAAGGTGATCAATCAAAACAAAAAACTCCCGGGTCCATTACCCGGGAGGCCAATCAAAAAACAGCAGGATATTATTCTTGATAAACACAGACCGGCTATTCTGTTGCCCGAAAAACGAGGCTACAGTTGCAGCCCAACTGATGTTAGTGCTGACCAGTACTATGTAAATTTGGCTTAATTGTGCATCAAGATTCGCTTGGAAATGAGCGTTCGGTTTTGTCCACTCACCTTCCAGGAATCAAGGTGCAGATACGTTGTTGCCACGGGTAAAGGCCCGGGCAGGCCTAAAGATCGCTAATCCGGCGGACTACTTCATACAAGCGGGTGTACGGTCCAACGTCCTCCACGAAAGGATCGTGCTCCAGGTGATTAGCAGAGATCAGCTTAAGATGCGTAACCCTGCCCCGGCTGTCGGTTACACGCTGTACGTACTTTACCCAAAGCTGCCCATTGTTCTTAACGGCATAGATTTTGTTGTCACGTATCTCGTGCAGCCCACTGATCTCTCTGCAGATCACCATGTCCCCGTCGAGAATGACCGGTTCCATACTGTTACCGTTGATTGGAAAAGCGACAAGGCTGGCACCGGAAAGCCCCGGAATACTGAAGAAGGTATTTTCTTCTTTCGTGAAGCTTTCTGCGCTCACTGTAGAGCCCGCAAAGGCTTCCGTGGTGGTGAACATAATGTTGCCGCCCATTCCTGGCGCTTCCTCCATTACCTGATCGTATTTAGGCGCTTCAAGCCCAAAAGGCTCGCCCTCTCCATCGATCATGTAAGACTCATTTACCCCATACTCCCGGCACAGGGCGCGGGCGTGGCGGTAATCAATGCAACGCTTGTCATCCGGGTTGAGGAAAGCACGAATAATATGACCATAGGCACGGTTGCCGAGGATGCGTTCTGCAAAATCGCCCATCCCTTTGCCATTTCGGTCATTTTTGACGATCTCGCCACGTTCTTCCAACATATTGAAAACCGTAATAAATCTTTCATTCAATTGCCGCCTGTCTTCTCGGATCATAATTTTGAGGATTTAATTCGCGCTTATCTTTATCCGGGCCAATGCATGCAGCCCGGGGGAAAAGCGGGTTGTAATAAACAAAAACAATCAACTTGAGCGCAAGTTAAAACAAATTTTTGTTGCAAACAAATCAATTCAGGAAGAAAATCAGAAATTTTTCATTTTCCACTCCCGGCGCAGGATACTGAATAGTTGAAGGTGTTGGTAAGCCTCTTCTTTGAGGAGGGCTTCCCGGAGCCGGCCTTCGGCGGTAAAGCCTAATCGGTTGGCTAAAGCTATAGAGCGCTGATTGTCTTGTGTTGACCGCAGCGAAATGCGGTTGAGGCAGAGTTCTTCAAAGGCATAGTTGAGCAGGCAATGGCAGGATTTTGTGGCCAGTCCCCGGCCCTGAAAACTACTGCCGAGCCAATAGCCTAATTCAGCCCGGTGGTGCTCCCATTCGATGCGGACCAGGCTGACAAGACCAGCTATCTGTCCTTCCGCACGTACCAAAAAAGTGCAACGTTGCTGACCTTCATTGAAACGTATGGCGTCAAATAAAAAACGGTGGACGTCTTTTTCCGTATGGATTTGTTTTACCCAGGCCATCCAGGGTTCAAGTTCAGCCCGGCTTCGGTCGATTAGCTGGTACAACGCACCGCTGTGGGGCAGTTCCGGGCGTAGCAGGTCAAGTTGTGGGCCTCCGGGCAGGGTTTTGGGTAGCATAGGCAGCAGGTTATTGAGTAGGCAATTGCTTTAAGGCTTCCACCGCCCGGTCCAGCTCTGCAGTCGTGTTGTAATAGTGGGGAGAGAATCGCAGCGCCCAGTCCACGCCTTTCTTTTCAAAGTCGATAACCGCTCCTCCTTTCCCGGAAACAGAAGCATTGACGCCTTTTTGGTTCAGGGCAGGGATAACCCCCCTGGCACTCAGCCCCTCAATGGAAAGGGTGACTATGCCGCATAGCTGTTGCCCCTGATCGAGCACCCGGACATGCTCAAGCTGACTGAGCCTTTGCCTGAGGTGGGCTGCCAGCATACTGATCTGCTCTGCAATAGCCGTCAACCCCAGTTCGATTGTGTAATTGGTGGCAGCCCGGGCGGCAAGCACCAGGGCATAGGAGCGCTCCCAGGTTTCAAAACGCACGGCACTTTTCCTTGGGCGGTAGGCATTCGGAGCCGTCCAGGCAGCGCTGTGGAGGTCCATAAATTTTGGCTCCAGCCCCGCTTCCAGCACCCGTTCTGAGATATACAAAAAACCGCCCCCGCGCGGCCCCCGGAGGAATTTCCGGAAGGTGGCCGTCAGGAAATCGCACGCAATGGCTTGCACATCCAATGGCAGTTGTCCGGCAGACTGACAGGCATCGACGAGGTAGTACGCACCATTGGCCCTGCAGACTTCGCCTATGCCCATGATGTTTTGCACCAAGCCGGAATTGGTGGGCACGTGAGTGACCGCTACGAGCCTGGGGCGATGTTGCCGGATCAGCGCTTTCAGCTGGCCGGTATCCACGCCGCCTTCGGGGAGGGTCCGGGCGCGGATGAGTTGGAGGTGATGCCGTTTGACCAGTTGCAGAAAGGCGATCTGATTGGACACATAGTCGTCTTCGGTAGTCAGAATGGTGTCTCCTGCCTGAAAAGGGATAGCAGATAGGGCCGTATTGTACGCCTGCGTAGCGCTGCCGGACCAGGCGATTTGGTCTGGTTTGGCATTCAGCAGTTGGGCAACGGACTCGTAAAAGCCGATACTTTGCTCCCGGACAAGGGCGGCAGCCTCATATCCACCGATTTCAGACTCCAGTTGAAGGTGTTGCTGTGCCGCTTCCAGGACCGGTCGCGGCATGAGGCTGGCGCCAGCGTTGTTGAGGTGGATACGGTGCTGCACGCCGGGGGTATCTGCCCGAAGTTGGTCAATATTGAGCATAGTTTTCAGATGATTTTGGTTAAGAAAAGAGCCAGAAAGAGCAGCAGGCTGAGGATCAGCCCGGCATTAGCCAGCCAGCCGTTTCGGGCATTGCCCAGCCAGGAGGAGCGGTTGTTCATGTAGATGAGAATGGCCGCCAGGAAGGGCATGAAAAAGGCGCCCGTCACGGCGTATAGAATGCCAATCCAGGCAGGTTTGCTCCACCAAACGATGATCAGGGGCGGTATCGCCAGGTAGCCCAGGAACAGCCGGTAGGGCAGGGTAGGGCGGAGGAGCTCCTGGGTAGTGGGGCGTTTTCGGACATTCCGGACGAAGTCTGCAAAAAGATAAGGCACTCCATCCCATACGCCCAGCATGGAAGAAAATACCGCACCCCAAAAGCCAACGAGGAACCCCCATCGGCCTACCGGGCCGGTCACGGTGCCCAGTTGCTCGGCCAGGCTCAGGATCATCCCGTAGCCATTGACCTGTTCCGGGCTGACTCCTGCGGCAATAATCACCAGTGCAACCCCAAACAGGCTGCTCAGCGTGTAGGCGATTCCCAGATCAATACGGGCGTGCTTCATGAAACCCGCCTGGCTCCATCCTTTTTCGGAAAGCCAGTAGGCATAGCTTAGCAGCGTCACACTGCCGCCTACGCCGCCGATCAGCCCGAGGGTGAGTATTACGGCTTTGGGATCATTGGGCAGGCGCGGGTAAAGCAGAGCCATTCCGACATCTCCCCAGTCCGGTGCCAGTCCCCAGGCACTACTAATGACTACTGCAAACATAAGCCCAATGAATAATTTCATCAACCGCTCCAGCAGCTGATAGCTGCCGCCAAGGACGAGGAGCACGGCCAGGCCCGATTGCAGGGCACCCCAGATCAATGTGCCGGTGCTTTCATTTTCATGAATAGGCAGAAGGGTCTGCGCGGCAAGCCCGCAGAAGGAAATCAGAGCGCCAGCTACTACAAAAGACCACAGCATCAGGTAAATTAAAAAGTAATAGGATACCCACTTAGGCAGGTGTTTGATCCAGCCCTGCAGGAGGGTTTCTCCGGTTGCCAGTTGCCAGCGGGCGATGCCTTCGTTGAGCACAAACTTCAGCAGACCGCCCAGCAGCACTGCCCAAAGGATGACGGTGCCATATCGCGCCCCGGCTAGGGAGGCGGCAATCAGGTCGCCAGCGCCCACGCCGGTGGCTGCCACGATAAAGCCGGGGCCTAAATAGCTTAGCCGTCTTTTTAGATTGCTCATTGGGACAAGATACAAAAAACAAGGTCTGTTGGCCCTGGGGTAGAGCTTCCCGCTCTGCTCCGGGTACTTTTTGCAAACCTGCCGGATCCCGGTAAAGCACCGGGAGGGGAGCTCCCCAGCAGTGGCTCCGTTTATTCCGGCACATGCAGCACTTTCATCACCATTACGGTGGTATGCTCTTCGGTGAAGGCTTGCTTCATGGCCGTTTGCAGCCTGGGCATGACCGTATCAAAGTCCCCGAAGATTTGGGTACTCATGTCGTTGACTTGTACACGCAGCCCGTCCTCATCTTTCAGTAGCCCGATAAAATTCAGGATAGGCTGCTCGTAGTTGGGCCGGAAGGGGTACATGGAGATTTCTATGGCGATTTGCATGGTGGGTGTTTTAGCGTTAATGTAGGGGATTTTGGGTATTTCTGTTAATTTTGGACAAATTCTGATTTATGAAAGCGTTGAGAAAGGCTAGCACTCTAGATGATGTTTACCAGGCTTTTCGGGGGGAGCCGCTCCGAATTTCTGAAATGGAGGAGTTTTACCAAAAGACGAAGCCTGCGCGAGGAACGAGAGACCCCAGGCAACGTATAGCCAGATTGCTAAAGAAGTTGCCTGACTCTTATGAGCACTTCCTGTTTGTTGGGTACAAGGGCTGTGGAAAAAGTACAGAGCTAAACCATCTTCAGATGGATATTTCTCATCAGTTTTTGGTGCTGAATTACTCTGTGCAGGACGAACTTGATCCCGTTCATCTCAATTATATAGAGCTATTCATTGTTACAATGGAAAAGTTGTTTACGGTGGCAGATGAAAAGAATTTGTCGATCCGGCAGGAGCTGATCGATAGTATTCAAAATTGGATGGTTAGTGAAGAAGTAAAAGAAATTCGGGAAAAATATAATATTAGTGTAGAAGGCGAAGTCGGTGCTGAAGGCAAAATCGGAATACCCTATCTGAAAAGTTTCTTCGCAAAATTCAGAGCAACAGCCAAAAGCAGCCGGCAGTTAAAAGAAACGCTCAAGCGGAATATAGAACCCAAGCTATCTGACCTTATTGAGCATTGCAATAACCTTATCCGTGAAATCAGCTTTAAACTTGACGAGATAGGTCTTAAAGACATGGTCATCATTATTGAGGATCTGGATAAAATCCCTCTTCAAAGGGCTGAAGATTTGTTTTTCAACTATACCAATCAGCTTACTCAACTGCAGACCAATGTCATTTTTACTTTCCCCATTGCGCTGTATTACCATGTTCGGTTCAATGACATCAAGAACTATTTTTCTGATCCCTACGAGCTGCCCATGATAAAAATCAAGAATCGGGACGGCTCAGAAAATGAGGTGGGGATGCAAGTTATGAGGGATATTGTATCAGCGCGAATGGATACCGATACTCTTTTTGGAGCGGAAGAACTACTCGACCAACTCATTCGCAAAAGTGGTGGTTGTATACGCGATTTGTTCTTGATGATACAGGAGGCGGCGGAAAGCGCCCTGGACCTGGAACGTGAAGCTATTTTGAATGAAGATGTAGCGCTCGCCATCCAGCGCTTGAAAAATGAATACGACAACAATATTGCCGATAACATTATTGATGGAGAGAAATATTCCGCTGACCTTTATTACAAAGTACTAGTCGAGCTTCATAATAGTGAGACTAAGAAGGTAGATAATACACTGCCAGTAATGCATCTGCGCCAGAATCTTTGCATACTCGGTTACAACGGGGAAGGTTGGACCGATGTACATCCCGTAGTGGTAGATATTTTAAGAGAAAGGAAACGGATCGATGAGTGATCAAGCCAAACAGGATCAAACAGCTTATTTTGGATTAATTAATGGTCTGGCACGTTTTCTGAGCCGGGAGCACGAACATGGTTATGTATTCGCTACAGCGGACTACCAGCCATTGGAATCAGAAATCAAATGGAAACTAGCTGAAATTCTGCGTAATAAAGGGAAAAAGCTAACTGTCTTGCGATTAGAAAAAGACCCTAACCGCTCTATCCGTACTCAAATCGAAGACACAATAGCTGAGAGGCAGCCTGATGCCTTACTAGTTCAAGGCATAGATGAATTAATGTCAAGAGACATCAGCACCGGAGAACTCCTCCCAGAGGGCGCTACTTTCGTAGATGAACTCAATTACGCTCGTGAGGCAATGAATAAGTTGAGCTTGCCAGTAGTCTTTTGGCTTAGCCGACGTAATCTATCTTTATTGGCTAACCGCGCCGCTGACTTATTCGCGCAGCGCCGCCGCTCTGTCTTTTTCTTCACCTATCAGCCCGAACTGGAAGCCGACACACCGCATTTGCAAAGCCGCTTTCGCGAAGACTATCGGAGCAGCGAGGATTACAAACGGCTACGCCTACAGGTGAACCTGCTGGAATCCCAGCTAAAGGAAGCGAGGCAAAAGGGGTACTCCGCTCACCGAATTGCAAGGGAGATTGCCCTGCCGCTAGCGACTAAATACAGTGAGTTGGATTTGCACAAGCAAGCTGCAGAACTGCTGGAAGCGTATGACGAGGCCTTCGATGCAACCAATCCGCAACTTCTAAAGCAATTGGCTGAAATAGCTTACAAAGCCGGAGAATATTTAGAAGCAGAGAAGCATGCTCGCTTAGGTTTGAAGGCGCTAGCCACAGCAGAAGACTCTAGTTTGAAGGCCGGATTTTTGATAACTCTGGGGGATGTTTTACGAGATAACGGACAACTTGAGAAAGCCTTCAGAGCCTATCAACAATACTACGCTATGTTAGGTAGTTTAACGGCAAAAGGATACGACGGTAAATATGAGGAGGGAGAAGTCCTACAACGATTAGGAGATTGCTATAAGGCGCTTGGTGGCTACAAAGAAGCCGAAGCATCATATAAAAAAATGTTGAAGATTTTTAGGGAGCTTTATGCCGACAACCCCCACAACGAAGGGTTGAAAAACGGCTTGGCCATCTCGTATGAAAAGCTCGGCGAGATCTATAAAGCCAAAGGGCAATTCGACAAAGCGCTCGACTTCTTCTTGAAAGACTTGAAACTAACGGAGGAGCTTTATGCCGACAACCCGCACAACGAAGGGCTGAAAAACGGATTGGCCATCTCGTATGAAAGGCTCGGCGATATCTATCAAGCCAAAGGGCAATTCGACAAAGCACTCGACTTCTTCTTGAAACGTTCAAAACTCGGTGAGGAGCTTTATGCCGACAACCTGCACAACGAAGGGCTGAAAAACGGATTGGCCATCTCGTATGAAAAGCTCGGCGATATCTATAAAGCCAAAGGGCAATTCGACCAAGCACTCGACTTCTTTTTGAAATACCGCGACTTGATGGAGGAGCTTTATGCGGGCAACCCGCACAATGAAGGGCTGAAAAACGGCTTGGCCATCTCGTATGAAAGGCTCGGCGATATCTATCAAGCCAAAGGGCAATTCGACAAAGCACTCGACTTCTTCTTGAAACGTTCAAAACTCGGTGAGGAGCTTTATGCCGACAACCCGCACAACGCAAATTTAGAAAACGGGCTCGCTATTTCCTACTACAAGCTGGCAGAGTTGTACCTGGCGAAGGAAGATACAGTCAAAGCCAAAGTTTTCTACGATAAATCCATAACGGTCTGGGAAAAGCTGTACGAGCGGACGCAGTGGGGGCAGGTTGGGGGGTATTTGGAGACGGTGCGGGAGCGGGTGGCGGCTTTGGATGGGGATGGAAACACATAGGGACATAGTGAACATAGGGTTAAATTGTCTGGCTATGTGCTCTATGTGCCTATGTGTTTAAAAAAAACTGAAAGCGGAACTTAGGGCACTGTGGGAAACAGCACCCTAAGCCACTAGGGCGTAGACACCGAAACCGGCAACACCTTCCCATTAAAAAAGTGGTGCCCCTGTAGGGCAAAGTAGCTCAAAAAACCACCCATTTGCGCACTGCTCACTGGCGCCTGCATGCCCGGGAAGGCCGCAGCCAGCATTTCGGTCTGCACCGCACCCAGCGCCAGGCAGTTGACGCATACGCCAGAGTCTTTCCATTCTTCCGCCAGGCACTCCGTGAGGGTGGCGATGGCGGCCTTGCTGACGCTGTAGGCGAGCAAGCCCGGGAACTTGGAACTGCCCTGATAGCCTCCCATACTGCCGATATTGAGGACGTGGGCTTTTTCGGCGGCCTGCAGGAAGGGGCGCAGCATTTGCAGCAGGTGGACGGGCCCGTGGAAGTTGACGCTCATGACGTTTTCCCAGTCGGTGCCGGTGGTCTCGTGGAAGGGCTTGTTAAGCAGGTAGCCGGCGTTGTTGATCAGTACGTCTACGGTGCCCCAGGGCTCTACGATTTCGAGCAGGGGGCGGGCATCCGGGGAGGTGATGTCGTAGGCGAGGTAGTGCAGGTTGTCTCCGGCTTCCTGTTGGAGTTCCTTCAGTGCGGCTTCGTTGCGGGACAGGGCGAGGACGCGGTGGCCGTTTTTGGCGAGTTGCAGGGCGGTATCGCGCCCGATGCCCCGGCTGGCCCCGGTGATGATGATGTTTTTCATATTGTCAGTATTTTATAAATCGCCCAGTTGGGGGCGGATGGTGATTTCTTCAATAACGGCATTGGGCGGTAGTTGCCAGGCGCTCCAAATGGCTTCGGCTACTTCGGAAGCTTGTAGCAGGCGGTCCGCTGGCAGGTCGGCGCCGGTCCAGGAATCAGACCAGGTCGGGCCTGGCAGGATAGCAGTTGTTCTTATACCTTTATCTTTGAGCTCGTAACGCATGCTGTGGTGGAAGGACAACAGGGCGGCTTTGGTGATGCCGTAGGAGCCCTTTCCAATATACCCTTCCCGGCTGGCTACGGAGGCGATATTGAAGATATGGCTGCCCCGGGGCATTTGGTGCCATACAGCCCGGCTCAGGTGGTAGGGCGCGTAGAGATTGACCGCCATCATGTGTTCCAGGGTACCGTTGGGTTCCTCCAAAAGGGTGCCGGGCAGGTAGGCGCCGGCGTTATTGATAAGGATATCAACGGTTTCGTAGCCGGCTTTCAGGGTTTGGCAGAGATTCTGTACGGCTTCTGCATCTGCAAGGTCACAGGGGAATACTTCAATGCGGCATTCCGGGGCGATGGTTTGGAGTTCCTGCCGAACTGTTTGCAGGTCAGCTGCAGTACGGGCAATGAGCGCCATACGGGCACAATGCGGTGCAAAGCGATCTGCAATAGCCCGGCCGATGCCTTTGGTGGCGCCGGTCAGAAGGAGTGTGGGGCGTTGGTCCATAATGGGAGCAACGAATGGGAGCAACGTATTGTTTGTACGGGTATGCAAAAAGCGCGGTTTGCCTAATTAAAGGCAGGAAGCTGCCCATTTTTGGGATAAAGCTTCTACATTTGCGCGGTGAAGTTGCGCAAGACTTAGTAGTTTGACGGCAATAAGCCAGACCGTTTTCTCTTTAGGTTTTGCGAAATTTTAACGCAACTTCCAAGTTTTCAGTCGCTTATAAAATTTCGCAAAACCGCAAACGGTCTAACTTATTTTGTTTCCGTCTTTTATAATAAGGCTCATGTTTTTAAAAAATATACTCTACCATTTTGGCCGCTATGTGATGATGCTTGGTACGGCGATATCCCGGCCCGAGAAAGTTTCCATGTATTACAGGGAGACGATGCGGCAGATGAATGACATCGGTATTGGTTCTCTGTTTATCGTTGGTCTGATTGCCATCTTTATTGGTGCGGTAACGGCGGTGCAGTTTTCCTATCAGCTGGATGGTACGCTTGTGCCAGTCTACTACATCGGCTATGTGGTACGGGACATGACAATTATTGAGCTGGCACCAACTTTTACCTGTCTGGTACTGGCGGGCAAGGTGGGCTCCAACATCGCTTCTGAAATCGGGGGCATGCGCCAAAAGGAGCACATCGATGCGATGGAAATCATGGGCGTCAATACCGCAGCTTACCTTATTATGCCCAAAGTGATTGCGGCGCTGGTGGTGATTCCCATGCTGGTGGCGGTGGGTGCATTTATCAGCATTATTGGGGGGTATCTGGCTTCCGTGCCTACGGGCGTTATGGCAGATGCCGATTACATAAAAGGGCTGCGCTCCTTTTTCGACCCCTTTAATGTGACGATGATGTTCATCAAGGCGGTCGTGTTCTCTTTTATCCTTACAACGGTGTCCTGCTATCAGGGGTACCACGTGCGGGGCGGCAGTATTGAGCTGGGGCAGGCCAGTACTAACGCTGTGGTCTTTAGCGACATTTTGATTTTGGTGGCCGACTACCTGCTGGCCGTAATTCTGACGAGTTAAGCAAGGCTTATGATCCGGACGAAAGATATCTTCAAGTCCTTTGACGAAAAGGAAGTACTGAAAGGGATTACCACTGAGTTTTACCAGGGTAAGACCAACCTGATTATTGGGCGCAGTGGTGCGGGTAAAACGGTATTGCTCAAGCTATTGGTCGGCTTGTTGCAACCTACTTCCGGTGAGGTTTGGTACGGAGATACCAACTTTTTCAACTTGAATAAAAAGGAGGTGCGTACCATCCGTATGCAGGTGGGCATGCTTTTTCAGGCTTCGGCCCTCTTTGACTCTATGACGGTGGAGGAGAATATCCGTTTCCCGCTCGATATGTTTACCAATATGACCTACAAGGAGAAACGCAAACAGGTGGACTCCTGCCTGGAGCGGGTCAGCCTCTCCGGGGTCAACGATAGCTTCCCTTCTGAAATCAGTGGGGGGATGCAAAAGCGGGTGGGCATTGCCAGGGCCATCGTGCTCAATCCGCGCTACCTCTTTTGTGATGAGCCCAACTCCGGGCTTGACCCGAAAACGTCTATTGTCATTGACGAGCTGATCCTGGACATTACCAAAGAGAAGAACATCACCACAGTGATCAACACCCACGACATGAATTCGGTGATGGAAATTGGCGAGAATATCATTCTGCTCTATCAGGGTGAGATAGCCTGGCGGGGGCACAGGGGCGAGGTCCTGGAAAGTGATAATGAGACGCTGCAAGACTTTATTTTTGCCTCACCTTTCCTGCAGCGGTTGCGGGAATCGGCTTTAGGGAAGTAAGGCGTCTTCACGCAACGAGTGCAAAGAGGAGCGCAAAGTTCGGTAAGCGGGGGTGTCTGCTCTGGCTTTGCGTATTTTGCGAAAACTTGTGCGCCCTCTGCGTGGACCCCACTCCCCCTACCCAAACCCCTGCAGCACATTTGTCACCGGAAATCCTTATCTTTCAGGGCACAACGCTAAAACCCAAAAACCATGGGCAACCGAGGGCTAGACCTGGAATCCGCCATACCTGCTTTTGATCCCGCCAAAGGGAAAAACCACCTTTTAGTAGTTGGCATCGATAACTACGCGCACTGGCCGGCGCTGCACAATGCTGTGCGTGATGCCCGCACCTTCGCCAACGTCCTTTGCCAGCAGTATCAGTTTGAAGAGGGCGATGTCCGCAAGCTCTTCAATGAGGACGCCTCCGAAGGTGGTATCTACAATGTACTTCGGGAGCTGAAGCGCGGGATGGGCCCTCACGACAGTCTGATTATTTACTACTCCGGGCACGGCTACTTCGATCAGGATTTCGACGAAGGTTACTGGGTGCCCCAAGATGCCCGCAAGGGTGCTGAAGAAACCTATATTTCCAATGCCAATATCCTGAAGCGGGTCAATGCGTTGGAAGGGCAGCACATCCTGCTGATTGTGGACTCCTGCTTTTCAGGTTCGCTGCTAACCAGTACACGCAACGCCTCTGTGGATGAGCACTTCCCATCGCGCCGGGTCATTTGCTCCGGCCGTTTAGAGGTGGTGTCAGATGGTGCGCCGGGGCAGCACAGCCCCTTTGCAGACCTGCTGATCAGCCGGCTACGTGATAATACGGCCCCTGCTCTGAATACGACCGCTTTGGTGCAGTACGTCAAGGAACATATTCCAAAGTTATCCCAACAAGCACCAATTGACGGGCGGTTGCAGAATTCCAGCGACCGGGGCGGAGAGTTCATCTTTCACCTCAAAGTGAGTGAGGATGAGCTGTGGGGCAAAGTGGAGCAGGAAGGGACCGTTTCTGCTTACGAGGCCTATCTCAATGATTATCCGGGCGGGAAATTTGCCCGGCGGGCTAGTCAGCAACTCCTGGTTTTAAGGGAGGACACCATCTGGGAAAATGCCCGGCAAAAAGATAATGAGCTGGCCTACCGCAATTACCTCAAACAGTATGCCGGTAAGGGCAAATACCTGGAAGCCGCCCAAAAACGCCTGGATGCTCTGGAGGCGCAGCAGGAAGACCGCCGTAAGGTGCTGGAGCAGCTTGCGCAAAAAGATGCAGAGCGCGAAGGTATTCAGGAACAGTATCAGGCACTCGTTGATGAAGCGGAACGCCTTTTTCAAAAGGAGGAGATGGAGGGCGCCCGGGAAAAATACCGGGAAAGCCTGCAGTATTTCATGGCGGGCTTTGCACCGGATTACACCTACGTGGAGGAGCAGATCAACCTTTGCACTAATGGGATTGCCTTTGTGCGGAGCCTCAATAATGGCAAAGCAGCGATGGGGCGTGAGAACTACCGCCTGGCCCTGCAGTATTTCAATGAGGCAGCCCAACATGGCGATGACCCCAAGCTGGAAGACCTGATCAGGGTTTGCCGGCAACGGCTCAATAGCCCGGCTCCGGCTGCTTCGCGAGAGACAGCTTACGCCAAAACCACCACCCGGGGTGCCAAAACAGCAACACTGCCAAAAAAACAAAAGGGCAACTGGGGCGGAACCCTGCTGAAATGGATTGGAGGGTTTGCCCTGTTTTTCATCATTTTGGGGGTCATTGGCAACCTGCTGCCAGAAGAAGAGCTCTATACCGATGAACCGGTTTACCAGTCGCCGGAAAGCGTACAGCAAATGCCTCCTGCGGAAAGAGCGTCTTCCGGTCAGGGCAAGCCTGCGGCGGCTAAGCCTGCTGCCACCCCACAGGAGCTCATCCTCGGTGACTGGGCAGTAGAGGATATCGTGATGAACGGGCAGTCTCTGTCTGATTTGGCCGGACAATACGGGACCGACCTCTCGGAGTACGTGTATTCCTTCAGCAGTAATGGTCAGGTCTCTGTCTACAGCCCGGCCGGCACAGAGCAGCAAACGTATTCTATTGAAGGTCAAAATATTTACCTGTATTCCAGCGTATGGGGCGGAAGCCCGGGGGTGATCAACTATATCCGGTCTTCGGAAATGCAGCTCACCTTTTATGTGGCGGATGGCTTTGGAGGCTCAACGCCCATGATCGTTACCTTTGCCCGGGGATAAAAAGAAAACCTGTGCCGTTTATGCTCAGCACAGGTTTCCACATGTCGTCCTGCATACCGTAAATTAGTAGTCCCGGAAGACCCGGCTGGCGTTCCGGTTGAAGTTGTCCATCACATCGGTGCCGCCGAAGGGGTCATTCCCGTTGAGCTCGTTGGCTGGCGCATCACGGTAAAGCTCTCTGAGCCAGCCCGGATTGTTACGTTCGCCAATAGCAGTGGAGTGGAGCAAGACGTAGTCTCCCGGAGAAAGGGACGGGTTGTAGAAAACGAACTTCACGTTATTCTGATTGGTGTACGGGAATTCGTAATAGGTCCAAATCTCGTAGGGTGGCGCAGAGGGTTCCTGATCCCGCATTTCCATATCATCGGGCTGGCCATATTTGAGGTAGTAGTATCCGCGGTCGGTTTCAAAGCCGTGGCGGAAGCCGCTGTCGTACATTTTATCGACTGCTGCGGCAATCTCCATATACTTATCGTAAGCGGTCTTAGGATTATTAGGGGACTGCCCGGCCCAGTAGCTGAACAGGTATAGCCGTTGTGCTTCGAGGTTCTCTGATTTGATCATGGTATTCACCGCCTCCACATCATTTTGTGGCATCTTCGGTGTCAGTGCGCGAAGGCTATACTCCAGCTCTTCCGCATCCAGTAGCTGAACGAACTCTTCCTTTACATCGAAGTCTACCATTTCGATGGGGGCCTCCTCCAGGAATGGGTTGCTGCGCTGGAAAAAGACGGTCTTACTGCTAAGGAGCCCTTTGGTGCGGTCACGCACTTCCACAATCAGGTTGTAATTGCCGGAGGGGAGCTCAGTGATGTCCATGCCAATAAGTACAGGGACAATGGGGGCGGGTTTCTGCCGTTTATGCCCGATCATGATGGGTTTGGCGTTTTCTTTGTTGGCAGGCTCCACAGAATAGCTGACGAGGTAGTCCTCACCCAACGCCTGGTCAGAATTGTAAACTTCATTATAAAAAATCAGTCGGGAAGCGTGGCGGCTGTAGAAGTTAAAAGGCAGGGGCTCCATTTTGATACCGTTCTTGACAAACATGTTATTTTGTCCGGGCTCGGCTTTTGTGTAGCTGGAAAGCAGGGTCAGCCCTGACTGGCATATTTCTGTTTCGGGGAAGCCAATGCTGAAGTTGGTATTGTACTCTTTGGCATTGTCCTTCTCGTTGAGGTCAGAAACGGCGACCACGAGGTTGTAGTCGCCAGGTTCAAGTGCAAAACGCTTGAGATCGATGAAATCAATCCGGGTTTTGGTCAGCGGACTGTTGAGGGCATACTTGTCAAATTTGACAATCTCCTCTCCCTGCTTGAAGAGAATAACCACTTCTACATTTGCCTGGTACAGGCTATCGGGCATCTCATTGAAGGTTACCGTTTGCCCGGCAATGTGCAGGTAAACTTCGATGTAAGGATTATCCGGCGTCCTGAAAGTCGCAAAGGAGATACTGGCGTCTATTGCGAAGAGCCCGAGCGTAAAGCAAAGGCTGGTGATCATGGTTAGGATAAACTTTTTCATGGTATAGCGTTTGAGTCTTACAACTTACAATAAAGATAGCAGTTAAGCCAGCCCAAGGGCGGGAAAAACGGGTGAATGTCAGCCCGGCGTTCGTAATTGCAACTTTTGAACTCCTGAATGAGATGTCTTTTTAATAAAAAAAAGGAAAAGGAAAAAGTTGTATTTTGGTAACAGACAATTGGCCCGCTTAAAAAAGTCAATCTTTTATGCCGTACAAATCTACCTTACAGCAGGTGTTAAAGCAGACCCTGCTGGTCCTGGCTTCTGCATTTTTAGTTTTTCAGTCTTTTGGGCTGCTGTCCGGCATGGATTACTATGCAGATATTAGCTTTTGGCCGGCCGTATTTCTGGCCTGGGTGATCAACATGTTTATAACCGGCATATTTGCGTTTGCCGGTTTTGCCCTGCCTACACAAAGGTTACTGCCGGCCCGGTACTACCATATTGCTAACCCCGGTCAGTTGAAGCGGCTTTATCAGGCCTTTGGGGTGGAGCATTTCCGGAAGTTACTGTTGGCTACGCTGTGGCGCAGCAAAGCGAAGCAGCAAAGGTATTTTAACGGCCGTGCCGATGGGCTGAAGCATCTTGCTGAGCAGTCGAAAAAGGCAGAGTTCGGGCACCTTCTTCCTTTTGTACTCTTGAGTGCAGTTGGCACATATATTGTTTTTTTCGTACAGCCTGTACTGGGTATTTTATGCCTGTTCATCAATTTCCTGGGCAACTTCTATCCGGTTTTGCTACAGCGGCACCACCGGATGCGGCTTCAGCGGATGGCAGCCATCAGAACAACGGCTCGTGCATAAAGGGGATAAGCGCAAAAATCAGTGGTTGGATATAGAGGGCTTCCCGGCTCACAAGCCCATTGGTGAGCAGGCCTACGGCACCACCTTTGTGTTTGGTGTTTTGCTCTTTGAAAAGGCCATCCATGACCGGCCCAAGTTCCTCGCCGCCTTCAATAGCCGCCACTGCTGCTCTTGGAAGCGGGAAGCTGGCACTTCGGGCACTGTATTCCCGGCTATCGGTGCGCACACACATCCAGCCAAAGGCTTGAAGCCCTAACCCCTGTGCATCGGCCACGCCACCCTCCAGGCCTACCCAAAAGTCAGCATGTGGTTGTTCCTGCTGGGCCCGCTGCGCTCTTTGCCGTGCCCCGAGGAGCGTCTCCGCGTCTGTCATGGGCTGATCCCGGACACCTGAAGGGACATCCACTCCGGTGATAGAAATGGCCATATCCGGAAAGGCTTGCTCGAAAGCTTGCCGGGCTGCAGCCTGCTTTACGGGATTGAGAGAGGCAACAATCACCTTTAGTGAGGCCATAGTGGAATTTTATTCTTGGTTAGGGATAGCCCGCAGCAGGTTGAATTGGAAGGGCGTATTTCTAAGTTCAGTTTGCAGGACGAGTGTGCTGTCGGTGATGGAAGCAACGGTATATGCGATAATATTGCCATCCTGGTTTTGCTCAATACTTTGACCAGAGATTTGATAGTCGCTTTCGCCTTTAGCTACCGGCAGATTGGTCCGCATGCTGCCATCGGCGTCAAATTCGTAGTAAAGATCAGCCAGCGACCGGGTCGGCTCACCATTGCGGGTTGCCTGCTGTAATTCCCACCTGCCAGGTAAAAGTTCCTGAATATTCTGCGGCTCCTCTGTACAGGAAACCGCTAGCAGCATCAGGCCAATACACAGCATAAAGGAGTTGGAAATGCGCATAGAGTTCATAGTTATCCAATGATTTATTCGCAAAAGTACCAATTATTTTGAGCTGACCTTGAGAATCATCAGGCAAAATCAGCGGCCAAACGTACACTATCCGGCAGGCAATTGTTAGAAGCTAAAAAATAGCCAGATGTTTCGTGCATGACGAACTAGTTCGTAAACGAACGGTTATTTGAAGAATGTTAATTTAATTCAGGAATATTCGTTTATTTTGAGCGCTATTCAAATAACCCTCCCTGTCTCTGAAGAAATGATAATGTATGGCTAAAGGAACTGAAATTGATGACCTGGACAGAAAAATTCTGTCTATCCTGATGCGGAATGCTAAGAAACCATATACCGATATCGCCAAGCAGCTCTTTGTGTCCGGTGGCACTATTCATGTGCGCATGAAAAAGCTGGAGGATGCGGGCATCGTAAAGGGGTATAACCTGGCAGTCGACCCGAGTAAACTGGGTTACGATATTTCTGCGTTCCTTGGGATTTATCTTGATAAAAGCTCCCTTTATGAAGATGTGGCAAGAGACCTCGCTAAAATTCCGGAGGTGGTAGCGGCTCACTACACAACCGGGTTGTATTCCATTTTTGCAACCATCGTTTGCCGGGATACCAAACACCTGCGGGATGTCTTGCATGATAAGGTGCAGAAAATCAATGGTATACAACGTACCGAAACCTTTATCTCCCTTCAGGAGAGTATCAACCGGCCCATCCATATTACAGATGAGCCATTCCTTGATGAAGAAGGGTAGGTCATAACTTACTGCATTAGCAGGACGTGCCCGCCAATCGTTTTCCGACCACCGGAGGTTAGCTCCAGGATCGCCATGTAAGTATACACGCCGGGGTCCATCTGCTGTCCGCGGAAAGTGCCATCCCATCCCAGCTGTTCCCGGTTGGGCGGAAAGTCTTTGTTTTCGAACATCAGGCCTCCCCAACGGTCGAAAATCCGGAAAATCAGAACCTTCTCTACCTGTGAGGTATTGGCATAGATGTTCAGCCGGTCGTTGACGTGGTCACCATTTGGAGAAAAAGCAGTGGGGACATAGATATCAACCGACTCATCAAGGGTGATTGCAATCGTCAGCTCCGTGGAGCAGCCATAGAGGTCAACCACCCGCAAGGTGTAGGTTTCGGGCTGAGAAAGCTGTACGGTAGGGAATGGGCAGTCTGTACAGCTCAAGCCGTTAGCCGGTGACCACCGAATACTTGAGATCAGGTTGAGAGGTATGTTATATTGGGGTTGTAGCGTATCGGTCAGGCCTGATTTCAATTCCATTAAAGCTGGCAGGTCTGCAATGCGTTCATAGGCAGCCGGCCAGAGCGTGGCCTGTTCGACTTCACAGCCCATGGCATCCTGAATAGTGATCAGATAATGCTCGCCCGGCGTGAGTTGATCCAAAATTGCAGGACCGCTAAAAGTGCCGCCATTGATAGCATACTGATAGGGGGGAGTGCCACCGCTGGCACTGGCTTTAATTGAGCCGGAGCTAATGGATTCACAGTCAAACTGCAAAGGCAGCAGGGGCGGGGGAGCGTTAATTTCGAAAGTCGCCTCCTTCTCACAGCCACTGTCATCCGTTATTATAATTGTGTAAGCGCCCGGGCTTAGCTGTTCTCTTTCCAAATCAGGCTCGGGCGTATCCAGCCAGAACCAGTCATAGGGAGGCGTGCCTCCGCCGAGGCTTACCTTAACTCTGCCATCTGTACCGGCCGAGCAGGAAGCGTTGGTAAGCTCTGCGGTTATCGTAATGGCGTTTACTTCCACCCATGCGCTGCCCCCAACTTCGCCCTCGCAGCCTAAGTCAGCCACGCGGGTCAGCTGATGAGAGCCCCGCAAAGTAGTAGGGAGCAGATAGGGCGACTGTTGGATGTTGTTCACTTGAAATGGTTCACCTTCCACCTCATAACCAATTGACCATGGCGGACTGCCCTCAAGGCTGATTGTCAGCCAGGCGGTGTCTCCTTCGCAAATAAGCTCCTCTCCACTTATGTAAGCAGTGGGTGGAGGTGTAGTGTAGGTACTGGCGGAATCCGTTTCCACATTCCCACAGGCATCAGTCACGGTCAGATAATAAGGTGTGGGTTGCTCACCGGATACGGTGATCGAGCTGCTGTTCTGGCCGTTGCTCCATGCATAAGTGAAGGTACCTGTGCCGCCGCTTATTTCTGCCGACATCGTATTGGTCCCACCCTCACATACGGCTATATCCGGGACAGAAAGCTCGAAGCCCGGGCTGTCCGTGATGTACATCGTGGTGGAGTCAGAATAGCAGGCGCAGGGAATATCGAGCTTAAGGTCAATATGCTCCAGTGGCTCTCCCAGCCCGTCATTGATCAGGTCAACGGGCAGGGTGGCATAATTCTGAAAGGCGGGAATGGTGATACTGCCGGGTAGAACCGGGAAGTCGATACCCTCCTCAGCGGTACTGCTGCTGCTGACCAGATAACTGACAGAAAGCGGGGCGGTGTTGTCCGAACCCGGGGCTCTCTCAAACACGAAGTAATTGCCGGGGCACCCTTCCGGGGCCGGCGCTTGTGCTGTAATTCCTGTGCCAGCTCTCACCTGCACTTCGCCGCCCAGGTTAAAGCTTTCTGCCTCCAGGAAAACCGCCGAATCAAAATAGTAGTCCCCCACATCAGAAACGACCAGCCGTATATGGTAGGTCTCGCAGGGGATGAGGTTCAGAATGGCTGTAAGCTTGGTGGTGAATCCATCGTATTCAATAAACGGATGGTAAGTGCCGGTCGGTGTCGGTAGGTCGCATACATTAGCATCCGTTGCCAGTTCATTGTGGACGTAAAGGTGGGGGTTATCCGCATAATTAACGTTGTTGATGGATACGAAATCAGATGTACCCGGGAGGATGGCAACGTTTTGGGCATTATTGGAAAACGCACCATTGATACCAGGCCCTGAGATGAAGAACCCGAAGACATCGTTGTAGATACTTCCGACAAATTCGCAGTATTCTTCAGACGCAAAAATATAGCGGAAGGCTACTACAGAGTCAAGCGGCATAAAATCAAATTCGATCCCCACTGCATCTTTAACCTGCCCGGTCGCCAGGCTGTTGAGGTCCGGGTCGCCGGAGGCATCTTCAAAGTAGCCGGACAAATCAGTATAATTGTTGGGGCCGTGGGCATTCTCAATGGGGCCGGTGGCGAGGATGACGCCCCGTTCCATCCCGATACTGCTGCTGCCTTGTTCAAAATACCCAATGCCTTCCTCGTGGCCAATAGCTTGTATGTTGGTAATGGTATTGCAGGCGCCATCCACGAAGATGTCCTGCACCAGCTCCTCAACGGTGTAGGTATTGTCGGTGACAATACTGCCTGTGGGCAAGGCATAGCTGTAGCGCTCAGACCGGTGGCTTCCAGCGAGTGTAAGCAGTACCAAAATCGTCCAAAGGCTAATATTCGCCAACCTGCACATGTTATCTGGGTCTTGGATATTTGAATCCGCACGGCCTTTCTCCAATAAGAGGCCTGGTGCAAATTAATAACGGAAAAATACGCAAAATAAACTGATCAATCCGACAGGTAGAAAGGGGGTGGGTTTCAGGGATAAGCTAAACTTAAAGGTAGGCTTAATTTAGAAATAATTGGTGTACGTTTATTCGTCAATTTGTGACACGCTAAATTTGTCTTTGATTTTGTTGCCGGGCTAAGCTTGAACAATCCAACTAATTGCCTTACCTTTGCACCCGTTAAAAACCCGCCGCTTGATATTCAAGTTACGCGGGTACGTTTTCACCACAATAATTTTAACAAGCCAATGGCAGTTAAGATGCGTTTACAAAGAAAGGGCCGCCGCAAGCGTCCTTTCTACCACATCGTTGTCGCAGACGGACGCGCACCGCGCGATGGTCGCTTCATCGAACGACTGGGTTCTTACAACCCGATGACAAAGCCTGCGACGATTGAGATCGACCGGGAAAAAGCTTTTGATTGGTTGCAAAAGGGTGCACAGCCTACGGATACCGTACGTGCTATCCTGCGCTTCAAAGGCGTGTACTACAAGCGCCACCTGATGCGTGGAGTTGCTAAAGGTGCCCTCACAGAGGAGCAGGCTGAAGCCAAATATCAGGAGTGGATCGACGCGAAGGAGTCTAAAATTGCTGCCCGCTTTGAGCAAACTGCTGCTGAGCGTGCGGATTTACTGGCTAAGCTATCTGGTACGCCTCCACCTCCTCCTCCGGCCCCTGAGCCCGAAGAGGAAGAAGCTCCTGCTGAAACTGCTGAAGCAGCAGAAGAAAGTACTGAAGCAGCAGCTGCTGCTGAAGAGACTCCTGCTGCTGAAGAAACAGCCTCTGAAGAGCAACCTGCCGAAGAAGAGAAAAAAGAAGATTAGTCTTAATTTTTTCCTCAAGGATGAAACAAGAGGGTTTGCCGGGTATAGGTAAACCCTCTTGCCATTTTGCGAACTGATGTGGATAATATTCATAAGAAAGCTTTGCGCTTTATCCCACATTAAGTTATATTTGCAATTCAAAACCAAGGCAATACTTTAATTCTATAATATCTGACCTGGTAGTGCATTAATTTGCACTATCAGGTTTGTTTTTAAAATATACATTCATGCAAGCGTTAGCCGAAGCGTATAAAACCAAACTGGAAGCCCTGGGCGCTGAGATTCAGGAGTCCGATGAACTGCAGGCCTATCTTGAAGAAGAAGAGGAAGAGCAGTATATGCAGCTCAAAGAGATGTTCGAGCCCCGTATCGCAATGGTCTACGATGAAGTGGCGGGAGCACATCCCCTGCAACTGATCGCCCTCGAGACCCTCCTTTTGCAACCGGAGTTTGAGGGGCTTTTCCTGCCGAAAATTCTTGGCTTCACTGTTTTGCGCGGAGAAGTGGATGTTGCGCTGATGAAGTACACCCGTACGCAGGAGCATTTTAAGGAAGTCCTGATGGCTATTTGCAATTCTGCTAATTTTGACCTGCTGCGTAAGCGGATCGGGCAGTCTATCCAAATGGGCTTTGCGCTGAGCAGCGATATCTGGGTGACCAACCTGATTAACGAAGTGGACAACAAGCGGGTCCGTTACTTCCTGCAGGGACAAAAGCTGGACCGCTATCGTGTGCTGGAAGAACGCGTCAGAGGTTATCAGCGCTATCAGCGGCAGTTCCGGAGCGAGAACTTTATGTCTGCAGAGTTCCCGGAAGCGCTGTCCGACCTGAAAACCCTCTACTCGCCACTCAAGCGATTCCTGCTTTACCGAGTAGACGGCAACTATGATAACAGCAGCATCATACCGCACCTGCGCAGTTTTGTGGAGAATAAAGATTTCAAGGGCCACCGTGAGCACCTCGAAGTGCTGGTGCTCTATGCTTCTTTCTTTAATCTGGAAGGCGATGACCTCGACCACTTGCGGAAGCATTTCAATGAGGTGCGCCAAAGCATGGATGATTTTCAGGAGCAATACCTGGAATACCTCCTGGAGCTGCATTTGAAAGAGGAAGTGGTTATCGACCCCGATGCTGATAAGCGGATATCATCGGTAATGGACCATAAAATCAAAGATGATCTCTCCAAATATTATGACCTGCTCGACGAAGTGCACAGCAAGGGTTATACTACAGATGAAGCGCAAGAGGCGGTAAAAGCATTTTATGTTCAATATCAGGGGCTCAGCAACATCAATGAGTGCCTGCGGCAGACCATTTACGGCTATTTTAACCGCCTGATCAGCAACCTGGAGGAAACTGACTACCCGGAACTGTTTGAGATTTCCAAGCTCTATCCGGTCTACATGAATATTTTCGCCAATCAGCAGTTCAATCAGCAGCTCAAGGAGCTGAGCCTGGAATACGTGGGCAAGCTGCTGAAAAAATACACCGACAAGCGCGGAAAGGACTATCAGGATATCAAGAAGTTTGTAGCCACAACCTTCCAGGATCTTGGATTCCTCAAGGAGAAAGAAGTCGTGGAGATGTTTAAAACCCGCCGTAAGCGAAAGAAAACTTCATAACACGCAAAATACCAATAGAACTCTACAGCCCTTTGCTTTCCCGCGAAGGGCTTTTTTGTTAATTTTGGCAAAGACTTACTTTACATACTATGGAACCCCTCCGTCGTCTTTTCAATTGGCTGTCTCAGCTGCTTTTTGGACCACCCAACGGGCCGGGAACCTTAAAGATCATCAAGCAAAACGTCTACACCATGATCAACAACATTACCTTCTCTACAGAGATGGATACCCTTTACCTGATCGATAATGACCGGGCTATTCCTTTTTCGTTAGACAATAAAAAGGGCATCCTCATTGGCGTGCTCAAGGGGCAGCTCACTGTAGCTACCGATTTTGAGGCCCCGGCTTCACCAGAGCGCATCGAACTGGAAGATGGCCGGCAGATTGGCTTCAGCCGGTCCAAAACGGAGGTGAAGCTTTCAACTGAAAAAACAGTTTGGTCGGCGGCTTACCACCGGCGGCGGCGGGTGCTGTCTTTTGTTGGCGCCACAGAGGTAGAGGTCCGCAGCAATAATGCTGAATATGACTATAAGCCGGAACTGGTGTTTTTTGAGTTGGACGGCCGGGTGCTCAACATTCAGCGCAAAGGCAATTCGATCGTCGTTAAAAGCATGATTTTGGCAGATACGGATTCACCGGATCGTTAATTACTTTTTTTAGCTTGATCTCTAAATACCAACCTTAGCGGCTTGGATGTCTGTCTGCTTTCCAGCCAGTTCAGTACCAGGTCATCCAGTCCGAGGGGGATACGCTCAGGCGGGTCCGTTTTGTACTGCCCGATGAGGCTGGAAAACTCCTCCATGATGCTCCTCCGGTTACCGGCAGGCTGATCGTACAGTTTCCTTAAATAGGAAGAGCAGGCTCGGAAGAAGCGGGTCGGGGTTTCGGTTTTCTGTTGTCGTATGCTGCGCTGAAGGGCCCGCAGTCCGGAGTCGAATTCGTCGATGTCATCCAATGAATAAGTGGCCATGAGGCGGATGAGCAGGGTGGCCAGGCGGAACTGCTCGCTTTCGACTTTCCGGTTGTAGTGTTGCAATACTTTGTCTGCCCATGACCGGCATTCCTTATGCTGCTCAAGGATGAGCAAAAGGACCGTAACGTTGAAGGCAATAATCAGTTGGCTCACCGGATTCAATTTATAGGTGGCGATGCCTTCCTCTACCCGTTGCAGTAAGCGCTCATACCCCTCTTCAATCCCGAGGTTGATGTGATAAAGCAGTTGGTAGTTGGTCAGTTGTTTGAAAACCAACACCTGATCGTGGTAGCTGCCTGCTTCCTCCTGCTGTATTTTGGTCAGCAACTGCTCAAACTGATCATACTTTTTCTGACTGTAGGAGGCATGTAGCAGGTTGAAGGCATCGGCCAGATAGCGGTTGTATTCTTCGTCCTTGATGTGGGGGTACTCATCCCACCACTCGACCATCTTAGCATAGTAGGTGTTGGCTTGTTCCACATCGCCAATCAGGTCATTAAGCAAAGCATGGCTTTGCAAAAACCGGCGCTGCGCATGAGCGGTAGAAGGCAGGGGGGCAGATTGTGCCTGCAGTTGTTCTGCATAAGCAGCACTGCTTGCCTTTCGGTCTGTTGCCTGATGCTGCTCTTTGGCTACCTGTATCTTATAAGCCAGGGAAAGGTAGCGAAGCTCCTCGTTAATATGGTGTATGTACTCATCTTTGTCTGCCAGCAGATCTTCAATTTGCGAACCGTAGTCGCCCTGCTTCATTGTCCAGACATAATTCAGCTGCTCCCGGCTGATCTCCAGAAGCGCCAGCTGATCGTCCAGGTCCCTGGCCAAAGCTTTGGCTTGCCCCAGCCGCTCCTCGCTCTGGTGGTATAGCCCTCTTTTATAAAGGTATTTAGCGTCGAGCAGCATTTCCTTGATCCGGGCGGCTTTGGATTTGGAGCTGTTATAGTCCCGCATGCTTTTCAGGATCGCGTTATACAGGTAGTGCTTATCGGTGGGCAGGCTGTTGCCAAATTTTTGCTGTAGCTTTTCTTCCTCATAGGCTTCCATCCGGTTGATGGCCTTAAAGAGGTCCAGGTAACGGCTGCTGCTGCGCCCGCTTTTCTTTGCATCCAGTGAAAAGTAGCGCTTTTCGGATTTTGACATGGATTGTATGAGGTCGAACAGGTCATTTTGATGCTTCATGTTGCCGTATAATAGGTTATTCGTGCCGCTTCTTTGGTTTTAGCCACCGTTCCTTGGGTTGGTTTGTGCTTTTTTTAAATAATTTAAGTTTTTTTAGAAGGCTTAGGAATTTAATCAAAACTCTGGTGTTGGGGGTTTTTAAAGATTTGTAATTCAGGGTTTTGTGATTTTTATAAATGTATTTGAGTATAAATATAAGCGTTTTTTCTTTGTTAGAAGTTTAAAGTGAGTGGAATCGGTGGTTTGAGCGGTGCGTGCAATCCCCCTACATTTGTAACTGTAATTAGTCAACAACGTTATTTGAAACACGGGGCACTACTAAGGTTAGAAACTTACTATGAGAAAATTTTCGTAGAGCAAATGTGCAGCCGTATTGTCCTCCGGGGCAGTCGGCTCCGCTCTCCGGAGTTCGGGTTAGAACCTGAAAAAACTATGAACAAGATCTAACTGCCGAATCAGGCAGCTGAAGAATTTAGGGTGTTTTATTTTCAGAAGGGCGCGTCCACAACGGTGGGCACAACCTAATTGGAGATAAGTAGATAGTTGCTATTATTCCGGGCTGGGTAGGGGTTAAACCACTGCCCAGTTCTTTTTTTTGCAGCAACTAAAAAACCAAGCGAAAAACCAAATGAAAGCCATCGGGACAAAGGCCGTCGTTATATCGGAGGGACAAACGGTGTGCCTGCCCGGTGGTCCTGAAAAAGTCGTATTTTAGAGGCAGTACAGGAGGCTTTGGTGCAAGCCCAAAAGCGTTACCATGCAAAGGCCTCCTGCCAAACATATATACCGCGGCAATTGCCGACACCTAAAAACCACGAGCAACTATGAACTTGAAATCTTTCCTCCTTACCCTGGGTTGGGTAGGTTCCTTCCTGTGTTTATTTGAAGGAACAGCGATTGCCCAAATTACCGGTAACCTTAAGGATGCCGATGATCCGGCCGTTCTTACCCTCAATCTTGCCCCTCTGTCCCCACTTGAAGGGACCGATGTGCCCCAGCCATACCGGCAGCTTTTCCTGATTTTTAACGATGGCCAGTTTTACACTGCTGATGAAGCTAATACGGTATTCCAGCAGTCTCATGGCTTTGATGGCGCAACCCTTGGCGGTGCTACGGCCGAAGCGGTGGTCTTCTCCAAAGCTATTTACAGTGATGAAGATGGTGACCCGCCCCCCAAAATTGTGTCCGGAACAGGCCCGACTGTTGCAGCAGCAACCCCGGACAAAACCAAAGCTGTTCCCGATACGGCGCTTATCGCGATCACCCCTGATCATCCGGCACTGATACCCAATGGCCGAACCGTGCTGACCGTCTCTGTGAAAAACGACAGCAATGGTATTGTGTCCGCGGCAGCGCCATATAATGGGTATTTACTGCTTTTTCACGAAAGCAAACTCACCGTTGAAACCGCCAGGCGCCTGAAGAAGAAAGGAGCAGGTGTCATTGAGAAGCTGGAGTTCTCAATATCAGAAACTGATGCCTTCATTGAGCAAAGTTCTGAAATGCCTGACTTGCCCAATGCACTCAGATTAGATACTTATGATGCCGTAGACCTGTCAGGTACCAGTTCCGGGAATACCTATCGGGCCCTTCAGGTCTTTCGGGTATCCGGTCTTCAGCCCGGTCAGGAGCAACATTTCTTCCTGCCTGTCTTCAACCGGAATGTACATTATGACTCTATTCCGGAAGGTGGTTCCGGTGCGGCCAGCTACGCTGCAGTGCTGTTGCTGGAACCCGGTAACTTCAGCTTTCCTCAGCTGAGTGCTGAAGAAGCGGAAGGGGTAAGCAAGCTTAACCTGTCTGCCCTGTTAGAGCAAGGCATACCACTTGCCACTTTAGGAGACCCATCGGGTACGTTGACACTTGGGGAGTTGCAGCCGGCAGCTTACACGAGCGCCATGCAGAGCGTCCGCAGGTCCTATGATCCGAACCTCATTGAGCTTTGGGCGTGCGCCTGCCCGGATACGAGCCTTGCCGGGCAAAAACTGTTGATCAAGGTCGCCTTTGAGAATGAAGGGGCCGGGGCAACCGGTGCGGTAAAAGTGCGCATACCGCTGCCTGCTGCTGTGGATGTGGCCAGCATTTCCGATCAGGAACTGTTTTCTGTAGCGCCGGGGATTGAAACTTTTGATATTGAGAAAGACACTGCTGCCAATACGCTGACAGTCACTTTTCCCAAGCTAAGGCTTGCAGGCACGAGTGAGCACAAAAGCCTGGCTGCACGTTCCGGCTACTTTTCCTTTCTGGCGTATACCCGTTCGGGCACCGATATTGGCACGCTGCCTCCTACACAGGCTTGCATAGCCTTCAGGGATGAAAATGCGCCCCCCGACACCTACAATAGTGAAGTGTGCACTCCGCGGGGCACCGTTACCCTGATTGACGAGGCTGGTATCGCTGCCAATGACTTGGCGCTTAGCTGTACTGTTTGTGAGGTGAAAATGGCAGAAGGTATCACGGTGCTGGGAATGCCACTGTGGCTGTTTTTGCTGCTTCTGGTAGTCGTCATTGGCGCCATTTTACTGGCGTTCTACAGCGATGACTGGCTGGGGTAACCCATTTTCTTAAGTTTTTCGCACAACCCTCCTTCTTATGAAAACTACGATTCAGGGGCTCCTGCTTTGTTTCGCCCTACTTCCTTTTCTATCGGCCCATGCATCCGTTGGCCTGGATTCCCTTGGACAAGTTTACCAGGCACAGGCTATCGCCGCTATCGATGAGCAAGACCGGGATTGTTTTTTCGCAATGCTGGAGAATGCCGGAGCGGCTTTCCAAAATACTGACGACCTGGAAGGCTGGCTGAAATTGTACAAGGAAGCAGGCAAGGCTCTGCGGCAAAGTGACTGGGCAGATGCTGTGCAACAGTCGGTACTGGTGATGCAGCAAGGGCTAAAAAAGGATTTCGGCCGCTCACCGGATACCCCGGAGGAGTGGGATGCCTTAATCTGGCTGCATGTCAACCTGGGGTATATGCATCTGCACTATCAGGACGATTATCAAAACGCCCTTGTGCAATACGAAACGGCCAGCCGGCTCTTCCAGCGGCATTTTGAAGAAGAAGACTACTACACGGTCAACTACATCTATCGGCCCTTAGCCAACCTGTACAGCCGCTTCGGTGATTTTCAGACCGCCATCGGGCTGCTCCGTACGGCTTACCGTTTCTTTAAAGATACCGGCCGTACTGCTGCTCAGGCCAAAGTCCTGAATGACCTGGCTATCGCGGAGGAATTGGCTGGGGAGCCGGATGCTGCCTTGGGGCATATTGAAGCAGCCCTGAATCTGGAAAACCTTTCGGCCAAAGACCTGGTGCTGCTGCATAGCGCACGGGCGAGGGTGCTTGGGGTGTTGGGCCGGCACGAAGCGGCACTGCACGCTATTGACGCTGCGTTTGCCCATTTGCCGAAAGTGGAACAGGTGCCACCTGCTTACCTTCGCGAGTGGGAGGGCTCCCTCTGGAATGTCCGGGGCAGCATCAATGCAGCACTCCAACGATGGGCAGCCTCCGCGCAGGATTTTGCCGAAGGCGAAGCCATCCTGCGCACCTCCGGCGAGGTCAGCTACCGACGCTCCCTGGGGAAACTGCTGGTAGACAAAGGCGAGATGCTGCGGCAAAAAGGGGCTTATCAGACAGCCGCAGCGTGCCACCAATCGGCTATGGAGGCCTTGCTGCCCGGCTACCGATTTAATCACTGGCAGGAATTGCCCGCGCTGGAGTTGCTCTATGCCGAAAATACCTTCTCAGAAGCCCTGACCGGCTGGGCGAATAGCCTGTGGGCATGGTACGAACAGGAGGGCGGGCAGGAGAAACTGGAGCCTGTTCTGCAAGCCTGCAAGCTGATTTTTGAAGTCGAGCAAATGCTGCGCCGCCGCTATCAGGGCGAATCGGCTAAGCTGTCGAGTGTGCAGGGCATCCGGGCGCGGACGGAGCTTGGTGTCCGCGCCGCTTTGGAACTTTGGGCACAGACTCGTCAGCTGGGCTACAAGGAAGCAGCGTTTGAGCTGGCGGAGCAGAGCAAAAGCTTGTTGTTGCGGGAAGCCATGCAAAAGGCCAATGCCGAAAGACAGGCTGACCTGCCTGCTGCGGTCCTGCAAAGAGAGCGGGCGCTTCAGCAAGCCCTGGCTGATGTTGAAGAAAAGTGGTTCCGCCTGCAATTGGAGGAAGGCAAAGCAGGCTCACTGGAGGAAGCTGAAGCAGCGTTGTTCGGGCACCGGCAGGCTTACGCCGCCTGGATCGATAGCCTGGAACAGCATTACCCGGATTATTACCAGCGCAAATACGACCTGGAGGTGGCTACGCTGGCAGAGGTACAGCAGGATTTGCTACAGCCGGGGCAGGCGCTGGTGGAGTACTTTACCGGCAGCAGCCTGAGCTGTGCTTTTGTGATTACTCAAGATCAGTTGGAGGTCATTCCTCTGGATGCCTCTTATCCGCTGACGGAGCAAGTAAGCACGTGGCGTTCTGCAATCGAGGGGTTTCAGTTTAGCAGCGCTGACCGGCAGGCGCTCTGCCAAGTATACCGGCAGGTGGGGCACGAATTGTATGAGGTATTGATATCGCCTCTTGAAGCGCAGTTGGAGCTGCCGGAGCAGTTGATCATTGTGCCGGGCGGGGTGCTGGGGCTTCTGCCCTTTGATGCGCTTTTGACGGGGCCGGCCGGTCATTGCAATTTCTCTGCGATGCCATACCTGATCAACCGTTACGAAATCAGTTATGCTTACGCTGCGACTTTCCAGCGTACGGTGCAGCAGCGTGCGGTGAAGGGAAAGGGGCTTGTGGCCTTCGCACCGGATTTTGACGGCAGGGGCGGGTTTGGGGCATTGGCTCATAATCAGCCACAGGCGGCAGCTATAGCCAGTCTCTTCAGGGGGCAGGCATTCTTAGGTCCGGATGCGACGCGGGCGCAATTGCAGGCGGTGGCAGGAGAGGCCGGTGTGCTGCACTTTTCCACCCATGCACAAGCCAATACGGAAACGGGCAATTTTTCCTTCATCGTTTTTGCAGATGGGAAGGGCGGCTATGATTCACTTTTCGTGAAAGACATTTACCTGCTGCCTTTGCAGGCTGAAATGGTCGTGCTGAATGGGTGCGAGACCTTTGTGGGCCAATGGTACGATGGGGAAGGCGTCATCAACCTGGCGCGGAGTTTCCTGGCGGCTGGTGCCAACAGTGTGATCTCTTCTCTGTGGTCCATTAATGACGATGAAAGCTCCCATGTGATGGAAACCTTTTACACCGGTTTGAGTGCCGGTCAGGCCCGCTCTGCAGCCCTGCGCTCAGCAAAGTTGGAGCAGGTGATTTCCGGTGGTAAATTAGGGGCGCACCCGGTTTACTGGGCGGCTTTTCATGCGGTGGGCAAACCGGGGAAGCTGCCTGCTGCCGGTGGGGGCTCCCGCCTGCTGTTGTGGAGTGTGGTGATTAGTGGCCTGCTGCTGGGCGTGGTGTACTGGCGTTTTCAGCTGTAACAAAGCTTCCTCCTGTTTAGCATAGATTACTTTCGAAAACAGACCGCGTTAAATGGCTGGAAGGAAAGAATTCGGATGGTCAATTGATAATTCAGTTGAAATAGTCTATTTTATGGAGCAAATTTAATTTTTGAATATGCTGACCAAACTACAAATAAGCATAGAAGACTTAAATCCAGAGTGGATCAGAAAGCTTAAGGAACGCTATAATAATGCGCGGCTGGAAATTATCGTGCACGAGGATGGAGAAGTAAAGGCAATGAGCGAATCACAGTTTTGGAGCATAATTGAAACATTGGATTGGTCAAAGGGGGAAAACGATGAGGCTATACTGGCACCCGCAGTGGAAGAGCTGTCAAAGTTCCCGGTAAGAGATATAGAGCGCTTTCAGGATATACTTGCCGAAAAGCTATTTTATTTGGACAAGCAAGCTTACGCTGAGCAAATTGGTACTTACGCTTATGGCGGAGACCAAAATTTCTCCGTGGATACCTTTTTGTATGCACGGGCTTGTGTTGTTGCGAATGGAGAGGCGTTTTACCGGGCAGTGCTTCGCGATCCGGCTAAAATGCCCCGGGAGTATACCTTCGAGCCGCTGCTTTACCTGGCAGGTCTGGCCTTCGAGAAAAAGACCGGGGCTGAATGGGACTATCTTCCTGCCATGAGCTACGAAACCTATTCTAACCGGGATGGATGGGGTGGGAAAAGTTGGCTGGATAACCTTTGAAATGATGTCGTCTAAACACGGAAACAGCCATAGTAACGAGAACGATCACCACCTTTATGCTATACAGGACCGAAAGCGAAAGGGGATATACAAGTATGGTGTTTGTGGAAGGCCGCTCAATAAAGATGGATCTTCTCCCAGGGCTAATGAACAAGTCAGGCTATATAATCGCGTAGTGGGTTGGGCCAGGTTCTTTAGCCAAATCATACTGACTGGCATAAAAGGTAGAAGAGCAGCAGAAGAAAAAGAAGCACAATATATTGAGGATTACCGGGCTCAGTATGGCGAAAATCCTCCGGGGAATCAATAAGAATTGTCGTTTTAGGGGGTGTTATTTAGGACTTGAGCCACTAATTCGCCCACCGGTACCAGCGCGACTCCAAATCATTCAGCAACTGTTCCGCTTTGCCGGCGTACTCATGGCTGGGTGTTTTACGAATTCGCCGTGCCTCCGCAATGACATCAATAGGCGGGTTATCCATAGCAGTGGCAGCGAGGAGGCGGTTCCAGCCTGCCTGTTCCAGCAGCAGGGTTTTGTTGAAATCATCCAGGTTAGAGCGGGGGATTTCCCGCATCAGACTGTCAAATGCCATAAATGCGGCGTTGTATTCCTTCCCAATCAGTTGGCGGTGCGCAAAGTCCATTCTTTCTTGCAGGGGTGTGCTTTCGGCATTTTCTCCGCCCATCGTGCGCTCGGAAATGGGCGACTCATAGTAAGCACGGCTTAGTGCGGGCCCGCTGTAGTTGACCTTAAGGTAAAGGCTGAAGGTGGAGAGCGCGATGAGCAATGCTCCGACCGCCGCCGCTGCATACTGCCACAGGGGCCGGCGGCTGACGACCTTCAGTGTGTTCCCGGAATCTGTCTGCTGAGCCCTTCCAGCCTCCCAATCCTCCAATTTGCTGCGGAAATCTTCATCCTGCGCCGCCTCCATGCCGCCGATGAGCTGCTGATAAGCCATTACCTCTTCCCGGAAAGCCGGGTCTGCCGCCATTCGGGCCTCCACCATTTGTTGTCCCTCAGGCTTCAACTGCCCCTCCAGGTACCAGGTAATAAGTTCTGTCTGGTCATTCGCAGCTGTTTCGGCCGACCAGATGTCCAGTTGGGCCCGGAAGTTTTCTTCCTGCAAGGCGTCCAGCCCTTCCAGCACCCGTTGGTAAGCAGCCACTTCACCACGCAGCTGTTCGTCCTGCTCCAGGTCGGCTTTGAGCTTCGCCTGTTCCGGGGCGGGCAGCGCCTGACGGAGGTAAGCTTCAATCTGTTCTGTAGTCCAATTTTCTGCGTCCATGATCAATGAATTAAAGTGGCATCAAGCAGTCATCAGCTCCCGCATTTTGCGGAGGCAATCGTGTTTGCGGCGTCTGGCAGCTCCGGGAGACGGCAAGTCCAGCTCCCTGGCGATGGCTTCCATGACATAGTTTTTGAGGTAAAACAGCTCCAGCAGTTCGCGGCAGGGCGAGCCCAGGCGGTCCAGCAATTGCCGGGCAAGCTGAGCTTTGGCCTTGCGTTCCTGTTGGTCTTCCACCTCGGGAAGGATGGGGATTTCCGGAATCTCTCCTTCCCATTGCTGCGTGTCTGTCCCTTTGCGCATCAGCAGCACCCGGCCGATCCCTATGATATAGGTACGAAGGGCACTTTTCAGCGGCGCCTGAAGCTTCCCGGTCCGGATATTCCGGTTGAGAATGACCATGGCTTCCTGGAACATCTCTGTGGCGACCTCCGGTGCCGTCCCGTACCGGATGAAGTACAACCGGAAGGGGGAGCGGACCTCTTCGTACAGGTTCCGCCATGCATTTTGGTCACCGCTGCGCAGTTGCTCCAGCAGCGCATTGTCTTCTGAGTAGCTTTCACTCATTGATCGTGTTTTTTGAAAGCATGTTACGTCTGCAACCGAAATTTACTGGTTTTTCCCGGAAGTCCCTGCCCGGATAGGGATTTACCGGTTTAAAAAGTAGGGGAAGGTTTCACGCAGAGGGCGCAAAGGGGGGGGGATTTTGCTTTGCGTTCTCTGTGTGCCCCCCTCCGCGGCCTCTGCGTGAACCACAAAAAACTTTTCCCAAAATTTTCCCCCTAATCCGTAACGTTTAAAAACCTCAGCGGATAAAGCAATGAACGATACCTAAAACCTGTATAATCCCATGACGCCCTTGACCGGTGGGGAGGGGTAAGAGCCTCCTCTGCCGGTCATTATTTCAAAGTGTGTATAACAATTTGCACAAACAGAAAGTGATACCGTAGATTATATACTGACCACTAGAGCCTTAAGCCATAAATACCAGGGGACAACCATCTGCATTTAAGCGCTATGGCTGCTGGGGTAGAGCTTCCCGCTCTGCTCCAGCTTATCCAAAAAGTGCAATTTGTTATTATGCTTGCAATGTACGATGCACACTAATTTGAATTAAAGAAAAGAATATTTGATTTTTTTCGTTTCTTTGGGCAGCAAATCAAAATCAAGGGGAGTCTTAAACCTGAACTACTGATCTATTTCCGGGATTAGTAGCCGACTTCCCCCCAAGTCCGGAAGAGCAACTAACTACAAGACGACCTAATCTGCCCATCAGCTACGGCTGATGGCAGAGTGGTCATGCCGTTGGTGCCTGAGGATTTGGCCTTCCCACCTTGTTCTCAACAGATTACCACGGTTTACCCTAAATATGGTTTCTGCTTTTGCGTTTCCCAAATTTCGCAGGGGCAGAACGGTAGCAACATACAATGGTAGCCGGCAATTTTCCCAATTTCTTCGTTTGACTTAATGCCTGCTTATCCCAAAAAGCAAAGGTAAATTTTCAAGTCCGGCTACCTTTTTTCTGCCCCGCTATCATTGTACTTTTCTGACAGATCGAGCGCCATTTAGCTGACCGTTCTGTACAGGTATCAATGAAGCGACTGACCTCAAAGTCAGGAAACGCTTACCATTATAACTTCACCAACTTCTTCATACCCATCACTCCATTAGCTCCCATCACCCTGCAAAAGTAAGTCCCACCGGGCAGAGCCGCTGTTTCCAGCAGGATATGCTGTGCGCCTTCTCCTGCTGTTTGTTGTAGTACCGGCTGACCCTGAAGGCTGTAGAGGGTGACATTTGCCCTGCCGGAAAGCGGGGTGCTGAACTCCACCGTCGTAAGCCCGGAGGTGGGGTTGGGGTAGAGGCTAAAGCCCGCCCCAGCCTGTGGAGGCACCGTAGGCGTGCTCACCACCGTTTCGCAGGGCGGAGGCGGTGCCTCGCCGGGGATTAGGGGGCCGAGGCGATAGTTGGGGAAATTGGGCAGAGCAGTATCGTGCCAAAAAGGTAAATCTAAGGCATGTTGTTCAACAAAACAAGCTGTGCCTCTCTCATTAGGCTGGTGGATGATATGGAGGGTTTTCACATTGGCAAAAGTGTTGATATAAATTTTACAGTCTGGCGCTAACAGTGCATTTCCAAATGTAGTAGCAAATAACTCTTGATTGCCATCGTAAACTGCGACAACGGTGCCGGAAGCTTCAATATCCGGTGCCATGAGGTCAAACTGCATAATGGTATCAAAGGCGCTGACGTAGCACAGCTCAGAATTGGGGGAAAAGGCAACCCCGCCTAGCGCATTCACGTCCGGTATGGGGATATGCTGAAACGCACTCAGCGCCCCGGCCTGCCGGTCAAGTTCCATGAGGAAGAGCCCGTCGGCACTGTAGCGGGCGTAGTAGCGGCCATTGGGGGAGAAGTTGGCCTGCCCGCCTGAAGAGCCACTGCTACTGCTTATATTACCTATAACCTGGGTATGCGAAAAAGAGGGCCCACTACTATCGAACAGGAAAAAAACATACTCATCTGATTGGTCCAAGGCATTGACAATCCACCAGTCTTCGCCATTGGCGTGCTTTACTGCGGTTAATTGCCCGTAGACGGTAGGTTCCTCAAAAAGGGCAACATTTTTCTCCACCACCCGGCCCAGCCCCTGATTGGCGCTCATATCCACCACAGAATAAAGGATACGGTCGGTGATGACATCAAAGACCGGCTCTTCCTGATAAATGATCCGCTTGTGGAAGAGGTAGTAGAGGCTGTCGCTGCCCGGCATGGGCAGGATTAAGCTGCTTTGACGGCCGGCGGTGTAGCCATATCCTATTTCTTCGCATTGGAGTTGGTGAACCGCTCCAGGGTTTATACTGTCTCCATTTTCCATGACATAATGAGCAGTGTTGTAGATGTCGCATCCATCGGTATAAAATTGCAAAACGCCTTCTTGGTCTGCGATGGATGTACTGCTGACGAAAAAACCACCACCAGTTCTTATACTGTCCACCTTTACCGGAGAAAAATTAAAATCAAGTATGCTCGCTTCGATTCCTGGCTCACCAGCATCACTATCATATCCCTGCAACCAGATGTAATCGTGCTTTTGTGCTGCTCCCGCTACTACGCATAGCAGAAAACCAATTGCATATAAATACTTTTTCATGGTATACGCTTTAGTCAGCAAGGGCTATTCGCTAAAGCTACGGATAGCCCTCACACTTTATAACTTCACCAACTTCTTCACAACGGTCACTCCATCAACTCCCATCACCCTGCAAAAGTAAGTCCCGCCAGGCAGAGCCGCTGTTTCCAGCAGGATATGCTGTGCGCCTTCTCTTGCCGTTTGTTGTAGTACCGGCTGCCCCTGAAGGCTGTAGAGGGTGACACTGCTCCGGCCAGTGATCGGCGTGTTAAATTGTAGCACCGTAAGACCGGAGGTGGGGTTGGGAAAGAGCGTAAAGTCAAGCGGTTCGGTTGCTTTTGGCGCCCGCAAGGCAGCATTGGGTTGGCAGTGTGTAGCATTGTCGAAACGGTAGGTAGGGTCTGCAAGGCGGTAAAGGCTGCGGGCCCGGAAGACGGCATCGCCCAAGCATTGATTATTTTCCATCTCATAGCTATTGTTCAAGGCAATATAGCCTGATCTTAATTGATTTTCAAGTTACTAATTTGATCTGTTATAAATTAGTGCCGGTCAAGAAGTAATAAATACCTCCAATTAAAGGTAAAAGGACAATGCTTTTAAAGGAGTTGGGGCAGCATCAAAACTCAGGCTGTAGAAGTCAATAAAAAAAAACGGCCGTGCCACAACTACAAGAGTGGCACGGCCGCTGCATTTTCAAAATACTATTCTACAACCACTTCACCAGAGGCAGGTCCTGACGGTGCGCCAGCTGACCGGATTTCGGGAAGGCCCGGAAACCGTATTCGTACACACCCGCCAGCTTGGGATCCAGCTCGCAGTGGTAGGTGGCGACGCCGTCTTTGACTTCCTTCAGTTCCAGCTCTTCCTTGAATTGAAGCTTCAGGACTTCTTCATCCACGCGGCTGAAGAAAACGACTTCCACGCCTACGTCTTCGGCAGACACTCCATTGAGGTAGAGCTTGAGGTCAGCGTAAAAGTGCTCGCCGACCTGCAGGGCGCGGTTATCGCTGTCGAAGGTATCGGCTTGCGCCAGCTCGATGCGGTCCCAGCGCTGCTCCATCGTATGCTTCCACTTTGCTACCTGACGTGCACCGGCGTAGTTGTCGGCACGGAGGGCACGGCCCCGCTCAGCCAGCTTGTGGTAGAAGCGCTCGTAGTAGTGGTCGAGCATCCGCTTCATGGTGAAATCGGGGGCGACCTCCGCGATGATCTGCCGGATGTAGCTGACCCACTTTTCGGAAATGCCGTTCTCATCCTGCTCGTAGTAGGTGGGCAGGATATCAAACTCCAGGATATTGTAGATGGACTCGGCGTCCAGCTCATTTTGGAGGTCCTGATTGTCGTAGGTGCGCTCCAGCGGCAGGGCCCAGCCTGCATCCGGGCGGTAGCCTTCTGCCCACCAGCCATCGAGCACGCTGAAGTTCATCACGCCGTTCAGAGCCGCTTTCATACCGCTTGTACCGGAAGCCTCCTTCGGGCGGGTAGGGGTGTTGAGCCAAATATCCACGCCCTGTACCAGCAGCTTGGCCATCTCCATGTTGTAATTCTCGAGGAAGATCACCTTGCCGCGGAATTCCGGGCGCTTGGATACGTCAATGATGTGCTTGATCAGCCCTTGTCCACCGCCATCAGCCGGGTGGGCCTTACCGGCAAACAGGAAGATGATCGGTCGGTCACTGTTGCTGACGATGCTGCTCAGGCGCTCCAGGTTGGTGAACAACAGGTGGGCCCTTTTGTAAGTGGCAAACCGGCGCGCAAAGCCAATCACCAGCGCGTTGTCCTTGATGGCATTGATCAGCTCAAAAATGCTGCGTGGGTTCTCGCCCCGGCGGGTCAGGTCTTCCTGCATAGTCTCCCGCACATAGTCGAGCAGGCGGGCCTTAAGCTTGCGGCGGATGCCCATGATCTGCTCAGAAGGGACATTGTGGATTTTACGCCAGTATTCCTTGTTGGACTGATCGCGGAGGAAGCCGTTGCCGAAGTTTTCCAGGTAAAGGTCATTCCATTCTTTCGCAATCCAGGTCGGGTAGTGGACAGAGTTGGTCACGTATCCCAGGTGGAGCTCCTCGGGGTGGTAGCCCGGGTAAAGTACTTTGAACATCTTCTGAGAGACCGCCCCGTGCAGTTCGCTTACCCCATTGACCTCCTGTGAAAGGCGGATGGCCAGGTGGCTCATAGAAAACAGCTCATCGTGGTTGTGCGGGTCAATTTTGCCCAGGGCGACGAACCGCTGCCATTCGATGCCGAGTTCCGCTGCATAGCTGTAAAGATATTCGCGCAGCAGGTCTTCGTGGAAATAGTCGTGCCCGGCCGGCACCGGAGTGTGGGTGGTGAAGAGGGAAGAGGAACGCACCGTTTCCAGTGCCATTTCGTAGCTCATGCCCTCGTGCTGAATGTAATTCTTCAGGCGCTCCAGGTTGAGGAATGCCGCGTGGCCTTCGTTGCAGTGGTAGATATCGGCATCATCGTGCCCTAAAGCCCGCAGGGCACGGATACCCCCAATGCCCAGGAGGATTTCCTGGCGCAGGCGGTGCTCATTGTCCCCGCCGTACAGTTGGTGGGTCAGGGAGCGGTCGTGCCAATCATTCTCATCAATGTCCGTGTCGAGCAGGTAGAGCGATATCCGGCCTACTTTGAGCTCCCAGACTTTGGCGTAGACCATACGGCCCTTTAGCCCGACGCTGATTTTTACCCACTCGCCCTGTTCATCGCGTACCGGCTGAATGGGCAGTTTGGTGAATTTCTGTGGCGGGAAGTTGTTGATCTGATCGCCGTGCAGGGAGATGGCCTGCTCGAAGTAGCCATAGCGGTACAGCAAGCCTACAGCCACCATATTGGAATTGTCGTCCGAAGCTTCCTTCAGGTAGTCGCCGGCCAGCACGCCAAGCCCTCCGGAGTACAGGCGCAGGGAGATGTGCAGCCCGTATTCCATGCTGAAGTAAGCAATCTTTGGGCTGCCCGCTTCCGGGCTGACTGCTATGTAGGCTTCGAATTCCCTGACCACACCTTGCAGGCGCTGAAGAAAGTCCTTGTCATTCACCAGTTCTTCGGCCCGCTTTGGCGAAAGCTGCTCCAGCAGGGCAACGGGGTTGTAGCGCAGCGCAATGTACTGCTCCTTATCAATGTACTCGAAAAGCGCGATGGCCTCCTTGTTCCAGGACCACCAGATGTTGTTGGCGAGCACCTTCAGGGGCTGCAGGGCGTCCGGGAGTGTAGACTCGATGTAGATGCGCTTGAGTTGTATTTTATTGTCTTTCAATTGGCCAATCATACAGAATGGTTTTTAATGAGGCTGCAAAAATAACCGGAATTCACCGGAAAGTACAGGTATTCTTGTAAAAAGTACACTAAGCCGGGTTGCGGTTCTTATAAAGTGAAGGCGCATCCTGTGCTCACCTGTATGCCAGTCCGCTATATTGACAGGTGAAAACAGGCTCAAAACCACTAAAACATGATGCAATTACTGCGACTTCTCCTTTTTTTGACGCTATTTAGCGCTGTTAGTGCCTCTGTGTGGGCACAACCTGCTTTTACCCCTGGCAAAATGGACGAAATCCTATATGGGGTGGCTTATTATTACGAATACCTGCCCACCGACCGCCTGTCGGAAGATGCTGCAATGATGAAAGACTGCGGGATCAATGTGGTGCGCATTGGGGAATCGACCTGGGCTTATCAGGAGCCGCAGGACGGTGTGTTCAAAACGGATTACCTTACCCGCATCCTTGACACGCTGCATGCCTATGGGCTAAAGGTAATTATTGGTACGCCCACTTACGCTATACCTTCCTGGCTGGCTAAAAAACATCCTGACATTTTGCTCACCAACAAAAACGGGCAACGCCCCTATGGCGCCCGGCAGATTATGGATATTTCCAATCCGGCTTTCCGGTTCCATGCCGAGCGTATCATTCGCAGGCAGATGGAAACTACGGCCCGCCACCCGGCGGTGATCGGCTTTCAGGTCGATAATGAAACCAAACACTACGGTGCGGAAGGCGCCAATGTTCAGGCGCAGTTTGTGGCATACCTGAAGGCTAAATTCGGTGAGCCGGAAGCCATGAACAAAGCCTTTGGGCTGCACTACTGGAGCAACTCTGTTTTTGACTGGGCGGACATGCCTTCCACCATCGGTACCATCAACGGCAGCCTGCGCAATGAGTTCGAAAAATTCCGCCGCCTGCTCGTGACGGAATATCTGGCCTGGCAGGTGGATATTGTCAACGAATACAAGCAGCCGCATCAGTTCGTGACGCAAAACTTCGATATGGACTGGCGCAGCGGCAGCTATGCCATACAGGCTAGCGTAGACCACTTTGAAGCCGCCCGGGCTATGGATATTGCCGGTATCGATATCTACCATGGCACCGGTGACCGCCTCGACGGAGTTATGATTGCTTTTGGAGGTGACCTGGCCCGCTCTATGAAGCAGGACAACTACCTGGTGGTGGAAACCTCCGCGCAGAGCATCCTTGGTCCTTCCAATCAGGAGTTGCTGTACCCAGGGCAACTCCGCACTCAAGCCTACAGCCACCTCGCCAATGGAGCCAACGCGGTAATGTACTGGCACTGGCACTCCATTCATAACAGTGCAGAGACTTACTGGAAAGGACTGCTCTCTCACGATATGGAGCCCAACCCCACTTATCTCGAAGCAAAGGAGGTCGCAGCCGAACTTGAAGAGCTCAGCCCGGCCCTGGTAAATCTTAAAAAAGACAATGAAGTCGCCATCTACTTCAGCAATGAAGCGCTTACTTCCCTTAAGGAATTTGCCTTCAGCAAACAGATGGACTATAACGATATCGTGCGCAACTGGTACGAAACCCTTTACAAAATGAATGTAGAGGCAGATTTCGCTGACCATACCGTGGATGACCTGAGCCGGTACAAACTGTTGCTTGTGCCTCCGCTCTACACCGCTTCTGATGCTGAGCTCGAAAAGCTTAATGCTTACGTGGAAAACGGCGGGCATATCCTTTATGGTTTCAAAAGCGGGTTCACGGATGAGCACGTACAGGTGCACATGGAGCGGCAGCCCGCAATGCTTAGGGGAACTTTAGGGTTTTCCTATCAGCAGTTCACAGGTATTGACCGCCTGCCGTTAAAGAACGACCCGTTCGGGGTGGGGGAATCGGACAATTATGTCTCCATCTGGGCGGAACTGCTAACCCCCGAAGGAGCGGAGGTGCTGGGGCGCTACGATCATCCTCACTGGGGCAGGTACGCCTGCATTACTCAAAACCGGTATGGCAAAGGGCAGGCCACCTACATTGGAGCGTGGCCCTCCCCTGCGATTATGCAAAAACTGATCGCTGACGCAGTGGGCGAGGCAGGAGTAGAGCGCCCAAATACACACTTCCCTGTTATCATCCGCAAAGGCGTAAACGGGCAGGGAGCCGTCCTGCACTACGTTTTCAACTACAGCCCCGAGCCTCAAACGACCGCAGGGCCAGTCATGCGCAGCACGGATCTGCTGACGGGCAAAAAGTACAATGGGCAGACCGTACTTCCGCTGGAGCCCTGGGGGGTGGCCATTCTTCGGGAAGACTAAGAAAGTACTGCCTGCAGAATCCCACTGCAGGCAGTATTATCTGAAGTTTTGATGAACATTCCCCGCCCGGGAAGATTTCTTACATCAAAAACCGAAGCTATGCCAACCAAGCGGATCCTCCTCACTTTCACTTTCTTCAATTTTCTGATGCTGGGCTATGCGCAGACCAATGCCCTGACCGATTTCAACCAAAATCGCCTGCAGAAACAGAAAACCAGCATGATGGTCCTGGGGGGCTGGGCGGTAGGCAATATCGCCCTCGGTGCCACATTAGCCAGTCAGCGGACCGGCGAGAGCCGCTATTTCCATGGGATGAATGCCGGCTGGAACCTGGTCAACCTGGGCCTGGCCACCGCCGGGTACATCGCTGCCACTAAAGGTGACCCCTCTGCCCTAAGCCTGGCCGAGAGCATCAATGAGCAGCATAGCGTACAGAAAATCTTCCTGTTCAATGCCGGGCTGGACGTAGGGTACATGCTGGGCGGTGCCTATCTGATAGAGCGTGCTAAAAACACCGAGGAAAAGCCGGAGCGCCTGCGGGGATTTGGGAAATCCATCCTCCTTCAGGGCGGGTTCCTGTTTGTTTTTGACCTGGCCGCCTACTTCTGGCAGGCGAGTGGCAATGACGACCTGCAGCCCCTGCTGCAAGGGCTTTCCTTCACCGGCAACAGCATTGGGTTCCGGCACCAATTTTGAACTCGTAACGGCAGTTTGTAAACATAGGTGCCTGATTTCCAGTTTTATAAGAAATCAAGCATCACGATATGAATAAGATTGCAATTAAGTACGGACTGTTATTATTAGCCAGTTTTGTCGGGCTATTTTTATTAATGCACGAGGTCATTCAAATCCGAAATTATAACCTGAGGATACTCAACGGTTTTGCGCACATTGGATTACTCTATATGGCCATCCGCCGCTACCGGCGCGAGAATCCGGATACTGTTAATAATTATGTGTCCGGTGTGGTAACCGGAATGTATGCCTCCATTATCGGGGTATTGCCGTTCACCGCTTTTGTTATGTTTTACCTTATTGGCGACGATACTTTCATGAATTATATTCAGGATACCATTCCGATTGGAAAGTACTTCAACCCATTCACAGCCAGCCTGTTTGTCTTCACGGAGGGTATTGCGGTGAGCCTGATCGGTTCCTATATTGCCGTTCGGATAATTGACATGAATTTCGAGCAAAACCACTCAGAAATACCTACGGAATACGCTGAATAGTGCTAGTCCTGTAAAGAAATTGAAAAGCCGCCCGGGTACTCTGGAAGCGGCTTTTTTAGTATGTGGTTTCGAAGTGAAAAACTTACGCCCTTTTGCAGGTACTCAGTCCAAAGGGCGCATAGAGCGGGCAAAAGCTAATGACGCTCGTGAGTACAAAAACGCCCGCCAGCACCAATAAAACAATACCCAAAGTGCCTGTAATGGTATTCGTGAAGTACAGAGCAGCGATGATTACAGCAATGATGACCCGGACCAGCTTGTCGGTGTTTCCCATGTTCTTTTTCATGACGTATTAGGTTTTAATGAGTTGAATCAATGCAACCATGCCCCAAATTAAAAGCAGGCAAGTCAGGCAGACTGCGATGAGCTTTGCAATTTTGCGGGGATTCATGGGCACTGTATTTTAATTGATTCAAAGATAAGGGCAGGCTGAGGAGGAAGCAGGTGACCGCAGTCACCACTCGGGAAAAAACTTAAAGGACTTCAATGCCCTCCTCCAGCAGGCGTACACTGCCCTCGGCTTCGAGCTTTTTGAGTGTCCGGGTAATGACCTCTCTGGCAGAGCCCAGGTCCTCGGCAATTTGGCGGTGGGTGAGGTTGAGTTTTGATTTTCCGGTGAGGCGTATACGGTCGTTGAGGTAGGCAAGCAATCGGTCGGGAAGACGGTGGAAAAGCACCTGTTCAATATTTTTCAACAGTTCTGTATACCGGCGCTGGTATTGCCGGAAAAACAGCTGATTCAGCATAGGGTAGTGGCGCAACCATCCGTGAATCTGTCCACTGGGCAAAAGCAGCACCACCGCATCTTCCTCTACTTCGGCTACAATACTGCTCGGGCGGTCTTCCAGCACTGCACTGAAGGACATCACGCAGCTCTCCTCTGGCCGGATGTAGTACAGCAGGAGCCTTTTGGCTTCCACCTCGGCGTAAACTTTGAGGCGGCCTTCCAGCACCAGCGGAATCGCACTTACGTACTGCCCTTCCCGAAGCAGGGTAGCACCTGCCGGAAACTGCTCCAGGCGGCCATTATGGATGAGTACTTCCTGCAAAGGCAGCGGGAGGAAGCGCAATTTGCCGAGGAGGTAGTCTTTATCAGGCTTTTCTTTCATCAAAACCAGTTGTCAGGCGTCGAAGTTACTAAACTCGCCTGACAACCGGTTGCCGGTAATGCTAAATTTCAATTTGAAGGCCGATACTCGGGACCACCGTACCCGTAGCATCATTAATGGTCTTGAGCCGGAACTGCTGCTGATTGATGGGCGCATCCGGATTGGTGATGATACCTCCGCCGATTGGTTGCCCGTTTTCATCCAGCGGGCGATCCAGGATGAGCTGATCCTGGCCTACGCCATTGCCGGTAACGTTCTCGATATCGAGGAAGATATTCAGGCTCCATTTGTCGAAAAACCACTTTTTATCTACCCGGATGTCAATAGCACTGACCAGGTCGGCACGACGGGTATTGAGCTGATCGAAGTCGCGAATGCCCCGGCCGTTAGCCTGCCAGTTGAGGACGAGGGCGGAGGCCTGCCGGTCGAAAGGCGTGAAAGGCAGCCCGGTCTGGAAGCGCCAGTTAACCCCCACTTCCCAGTTTTTCTCAAAGCGCTTGCCGACGACTACGTTGGCGATGTGGCGGGCATCCCAGGAGGAAGGCACAAAGTTGCCATTCTTGTCCTCAAACTCACTCCAGCCCAGGGTGTAGGAAGCAATACCGTAGAACCCCTTGTAGAGGCGCTGCTGAAAGAGAAACTCGATGCCGTAGCTGCGCCCCTCAGAACGAGGCACAACCGGCTCATTGCCCAGTACTCCGAAATCGCCCCCAAGGTTAGCCAGCGTCAGGCTGTCGCGCAGCAGGAAAGGGTAGTCATAATAGTATTTGTAGTAGCCCTCGATGGAAATTTTGGAATTGGAAGCCGTGTTGTATTCGAATCCAGCCACCACATGATCGTTTCGGATGTACTTAATGCCATTCTCCCGGTTCACGAACACGCCGTCCTCCTGATAGCCCAGTATGGTGTAAGGGGGCAGCTGGTAATAAATGCCGGTGTTGAAGTTGACTGCCAGGCGTTCAGTCAGGGCATAAGAAGCAGAGAAGCGTGGCGAGAACTGCTGCCCCAGGTTGCTCATCTCGGTACTGTAGTCATTGGCATCCATCCGGAAGCCCAGGGAGAGGGTCAGGCGCTCATCCAGAAACTTTTGGCTGCCCTGTGCAAATAATTCGTAGCGGTTAAGGTCAAAGTTGGAGGCAAAGTCGATGGTCTGTGGCCCGGCGCTGGTGAAGATGCGGTTGAAAGTGCTCACGTTATACTTTACATACTGATAGCCCAGGCCATAGTTGAGCTTGAAGTCGCCAAAGCGGATATCATGCTCCACCCGCAGCTTGTTTTCAATTTCCTGGGATTTGTAGCGCAGGGTCAGGTTCTCCTCGCTGCTGTCGTCGTTGTCCAGGTATTTTTCGCTCTCGTTATTGAGCATATTCCGGCTGACCACAAAGGTCCAGAAGCCATTGTCGGCGTAGTGTTTATAGACAAGGCCGTTGGTGTAGTTCCACTGTGGGGAGACTGGCAGCTGATTGAGCAGAAATTGTTGCTCTTCGGTCTCGTTGGCATCCAGGTTGAGTTGAAATTGATCAAGGGCGCCCAGCCCAATGAAGGTCAGCTCGTTTTTCTTATTAAACTTGTGCTTCACCTTTACCTGAAAGTCATTGTAAGTCGGCAAAAACGGAAGTCCGATCACATCAAAGAGGAACTGCAGGTACGACCGGCGAACGGAAGCCAGGAAAGTGGTTTTGTCTCCAATAGGGCCCTCCAGAGTCACGCCCACATCCGTAGCACTCATCAGGAAGGTGCCACCAATGCGGTCATCCCGCCCATCGCGCTGCTTGAACTCCAAAACTGAACTCAGGGTGTTGCCCCGGTTGGCCGGGAAGGCACCACTGTAAAACTCTACCTCCCGGATGAAATTCACATTGATCAATCCTACCGGCCCGCCGGAAGCCCCCTGCGTGGCAAAGTGGTTGATAGTTGGTACTTCCACATCATCCAGGTAGAAGCGGTTTTCATTAGGTGCACCGCCTCTGATGATAAGGTCGTTTCGAAAGCCGGCGGGAGTAGTCACACCGGGGAGGGTTTGAATGACCCGGGAGATATCCCGGTTGCCCCCCGGATTCCGCTGAATTTCGGCCACCCCTATGGTGCGCAGGGAAAGCGGGCTTTCTTCTGTTTTGGTGAATGGCGAAGCTTTGACGACCACTTCCTCCAGATCCTGGGCAGACTCGCTTAGCGCCAGATTGACGATGGCGGGCTTGGAGTTGGTCACTTGCACTTCATACTCTGTCTTATTGGTATAGCCCAGGTAAGAAGCGCGCACATCGTACAATTTCGGCTCCAGCCCGGTGATTTCGAAATTGCCGTCTATGTCAGTCGTAGTACCAATGTCGGTACCCAGCAAAAGCACATTAGCAAAAGCGATAGGTTCATTGTTCAGGGCATCGGTCACCTGCCCCTTAATGATGCCCGACTGGGCCCAAAGCGCAGGGCTTAGCAGCAATCCAAGCCATAAAGTCAATAAATGTTGAACTTTCATTATGTCGTTTTGTCGTGGTGATGGATTTGTTATTTATGCCAGCAGAACATTCTGTTTTTGAAAGTGTTTATATGATATCAAACTTTTTTAGTTCAAAATAGAACTTTATGAAAATCGAAGATGCCAAGCAGGTACTCGACTGGCTGGGAGCTTTCCAGGAGCAGGATAAGGACAAAACCCTCTCCCCGGTTGCCTTTGGAGAATGGTTGCAGCAGCAGGGGGAAGCTGCTCCGCAGCCGGCAGTTTTGCCGCCTAATACCGACGGTTTGATATCCATGTTCTTCGGTTTTATGGCCAATTATGCGGCCTACTACGCCCGGCGTATCTTCCGCCACCTTGATCTGTATTCCATGACAGATTGGGCATTTCTGGCCACTCTGGAGCAGGAAGAACCCCTGACCAAGTCGGTCCTGATCCAGAAAAATATTTTGGAGAAATCCACGGGCACCGAAGTGCTCAAGCGCCTGAAGAAGCAAGGCTACATCGAAGAGCTTTCCAACCCGGAGGACCGCCGCGCCAAGCTGGTCCGGCTGAGCGACAAGGGGCGGAAGGTAGTGGCAGAAGCAAATGCCCGCATTATACCGATGGGGGAAGTGGTGACGGGTGACCTGACAATGGCTGAAAAGCAGCAGTTGCTGAATCTGCTGCAAAAACTGCATCGGTTTCATCAGCCAATCTTTGAAGGTGCAGATGAGCGCGAGCTCCAAGCGCTGTTGCACCTGTAGTTGTACATCGTTCCTATGTTGCAGGTGAAACAGGTGTTTTTTACCCTGCTGTTGACTACCACATTTACTTTTTTACTTTTGCAGTTCAAGAAATAAGGTATTGACCGCTCTGTAATTGTTTTTTTCCAACTATGCCCAACATGCACGTACGAAGTACAGGTCACGTCGATAGATGTAAATGGGAACGAGTCGTCCTGCACCTCCACGGTGAGCGTACAGCAGAGCCCGGGGCTGCCACCGGAGTGGTCGGTGACGGGGCTGAACGGTTCACCGGGCAGTGCCACGTGGGACATCTGTACGGATAACGGGACGCTGAACCTATGGTCAGGGGGGTATCATTCAGGCAGTGGCGGCAGCCCAGACGGCTACCTGTTTGTGCACCAGCCGTTTTGTGCGAGCAAAGGTGGGCTGCAGTTGGACCTGGGCACGGTCTCCGGGGACAGCTATATTGGGCTGAGCGTGCGGAGCAGCCTGTTGCCCGATGCGGCTATGGTCGGCTTATATTGGAATGGCAGCGGGCTGTTGCGCTGGGAAGTCCGCGGAGCAGACGGTGCCCTGCGTGAAGTTACGCTGCTGGATGCGCCGAATGCGAAAAAGATCCGCCTGGAATATTTCAACGGGACGTGGCGCGGGCGTTATCAGATACTGGGCGCAGGGTGGCTGAACCTGGCGGCGGTATCAATACCACAGCCATCGGGGAGCTGTTTTGAAGTGGGAGTGGGGGGCTTTACGGTGGACCCATCGGGCAGCATGTCAGGTTCGGTGAGCAAGGTGCGGGTCGTGGTACTGGAGCAGCAGGTGTGGTCGCCTCCGGTCACGAACCATACATCCGGCTCTGGCAACGGGCTGATTATCTGGCCCAACCCAACGGCTGGCGCTGCGGTACTGGAATGGGCGGTACCTCTGGAGGCAGAAGCGGAAGTACGGATATATGGCCCGCTGGGGCAGTTGGCCCTGCCGGTTCAGCAAGCGGAGGCCGGGCAGCAGCAATTGAAACTGGATATGGAGGGGCTTCCGGCAGGCGTGTACACCGTCCAATGCAGGTCTGCCGGAAGCCCCGGTCAGTTGGTAAGAATAATAGTGTGCGAATAAGATAGAGTTGGTGCAGCAGCTACGATAGCTTGAGGTTTTTGTGGGCGTTTTATTTGTGCATTATTTTCGGCTGGTATGCTTAAGTGTATACCAGCCATTGTTTTTTCGGCTGAATATGCTTTGAAATGCCTTACTTTTTTTGATAAATCCCGCGCAAATCGTTAACGGTGAATCTACAAGCGGGCATTTTCGCTCTACAAAATAATTTAAAATGAAGTAAATCAACGACTTATGATATTTTAACCTTTAGGCTAATTTCTTTGATGTTTTGAGAATCCCCCTTATGTTTGAAAAAGAATATACGGGTCTACATTAATAAGAACTATGAATAACGACTAAGCTTTACTAATTAGATCTAAGTTTTCAGTGAGTACGAATGCGCTCCTCTCTTAATTACTCCTCCTGATATGGAAGCTAATCAAAGAAGGTTAGCTTCCCGGGGGGAAGACTTCTCATTCTGTTTGGGTAATTTTATGTTAAAGCTGGTGGCCTGTTGGGCACCAGTTTTTTTTTATCTGATCCTTATGTGCCCTTTCAGCAATGATAAATAAAGAATGCTCTCATTTGCTGTTTGCAACACGAATACGAACGATCCTTACTGTAGGGTTACACAATTCGATTGGGTCGTTTTTTGGGAAGGATGGGAAAAAAAACTAACTTAGTTCCTTATAAGGAACAGATATGCACAGTAAACGTATGAAACGGCAGTGTTTGTCGTTATGTCTCTGCCATTGCAGGCAGGGCATCCAGCAATTGGCTCTATTCAGTATTATTTTTTTGGTGTTGCCCCTTCAAAGCTGGTCTTTCGGGCAAACAGAAATAGATACCCCCTGTGGAAACAGCCTCAGTGAACAGGATAACACCTATTCACCCAGCCGCCTGCTTGAACTCTTGCAACAGGCAGAAAAAACCGGTAGCCCAGAGGCAGAATGCTATGACAGCCTTTACAGAAGCTTGTTTTTCCCATCAGATTCTCTTCAGTACGAATACCATAAAGCCCGGCTTAGAATGGTGTTGTACAGCGGTAAAACGGAAGTGATAGAAGGCGTACTTGATGAGTACAAATCCCTGGCTGACAAAACGAATTCTGTCCAAATCAAAGGAGGGTACTGGCTGTCGAGGGGCAATGCTTACTTCGCAAATGGGGAGAAAAGCCTTGCTGAATCCGCATATCGCAAAGCAATTGTGTTCTTCGATCAGGCAGAAGATCAACGCCGGCTTTATCTGGTTTACAGTAACCTCAGCATGGTTTATCTGAATAGTAAAAAATATGAAGCGGCTTACCAATATCTTTTGCTCAGTCAGCAATTAGCAGGAAAAACAGAGACGCTTATCTCTGAGCAGGAAAAGGCGGTAGTGCTAAATAATATAGGGCTTACCTATTTTCGTCGGGATATGTACCAAGTTGCTGACTCTATTTTTACAGAGGTACGGGAAAAAGCCTCGGCTATTGAGGACGGCGCCTACCCCATGGTATTAAGTTTGATTAATCAAATAGAAGTGGCTGGTTTACAGGAGGATTGGGAAAGAGGTGAAGCATTACTGGAAGAGCTTGACCTGTATATGGAAGAGTTCAATTATCTGTTGCCCGCTTACACAGAGGCTGCTTTCAGAATATACTTAGGTAAGCAGCAATACGCCCGTGCTGAGTATGTGCTGGATAGCCTGCGGCGTTATGAATTAAATAAGAGGACTTCACTCTCGTACGACTTTTACTTCATGAAGATTGAGTACCATCTTGCTTTAAATCAGCCAGATCAGGCTCTTGCTGCTATTGACCTGGCCGAAGGTCTGGCTCGCGAGGATGCACAGTCCCGGGTAGCGTTATCAGAGTCCCGGGTCAAGGCTCTTCTTCTGAAGGGGGATGCAGGTCTTGCCTCGATTGAAATGCGTGAATTAGGTCGCAGGCATAACGCTTTTCAGCACCTAAGTAAACAGCTACGCGTGGAGGAAATGGCAGCTATCTATGAATTGGAAACTTTTAAGAACCAACGAGACCAGGCCGAGCGTGTCGCACAGGCAGCTGAGTTAAGAGCCACATTACTGGAGCGGAACCGCCTCTACCTTGGTGCAGCTTTGTTGTTTGCTATTGCAGCACTGATTACCCTGGGCATGCTTCTTCGCAGTAACCAAAAAAGGGTGGCAGAGGCAAGAGCAAAAGCACAGGCAGCCAGAAAACACAGCGAGCAGCTGGATAAACAGCTCAAAGTGCAGCGTCAGAATGCCTTGCAGAGTGGTATCGGAGCTGCACAGTTGAAAAATAATGCTATGGATGCAATAGAGCGCTATGAATCCAACCCGTCTTTGCTGAAGCGAAAGCTGAGTGTTTTAATACATGATTATACAGAGAAGACCGATTTTGTAGAGCCTTTTCTTTTATCCTACCCCGGCTTTTTCAAGTCATTGTCAGAAAAAGCTCCGGATTTGACAAAAACACAGCTACGCTACGCTATTCTTATCGCCCTGGGGGCTTCGACTATGGAGATTGCGTCTACTCAGGGGGTGAGCGAAAAAGCAGTGAATATGGCGCGGTACCGTCTTAAGAATAAGCTGGAACTCGATAATGAGCTTGGTCTGGAGCCTTACCTTCGCCATTTGCTTTTGGAATAGGGCACTTTTGGTTACTTTCGTTTAAATGACTGTACTATGCGCATCCTGATTGCCAGTGATACTTTCAAAGATGCACTGCCCGCCGAAGCAGTTTGCCAGGCTATTGAAAAAGGGCTGAAAACTGCCAATGATCAATTTCGGGTAACCCTTATGCCACTGGCTGATGGGGGCGAAGGCACCGCTGCTATACTGGCGCACCATACCGGAGGGCAGATGGTGGAAGACCGCGCCAGCAATCCACTTTTTGAGCCTGTGATGGCACCGTATGGTATGTCTGGTGATGGTAAGACTGCATTTATCGAAATGGCTTCGGCTTCCGGGCTTCAGTTGCTGAAACCAGAAGAACGAAACCCGCTTAGGACCTCCACAATGGGCACCGGCGCTCTAATCATCGCTGCTATGGGACGGGGGGCGGAAAAGATTATCCTGGGTCTTGGTGGAAGTGCCACTAATGATGCGGGTATGGGCATGGCTGCTGCCCTGGGTTACCGTTTTCTGGACAGACAGGGCCACGAACTGGAGCCGGTGGGGGAGAACCTCGTGAAAGTACATCGTATTGATGACCGCATGCTGTTCCTGGATCCGCGGCAGATTGAGATCATTACCCTATGCGATGTGGATAACCCGCTTTTTGGCGAGCATGGCGCTGCCCGGGTTTTCGCACCTCAGAAAGGAGCCGATCCGGCAGCAGTGGAGTTGCTGGATGCCGGTCTGCGGCATATCGCTCCGCAAATGGAAAAGCTTGCCGGAAAACCCATAGCCGAAGTACCGGGCAGTGGCGCTGCCGGAGGCATGGGGGCCGGGTGCCTCACCTATCTTGGCGCTTCATTGAAACCAGGTATTGAAACCATCATGGAGGTGGCGGGTTTTGAAACCGCCCTTGATCAGGCCGACCTGGTTATCACCGGGGAAGGGCGCCTGGACGAACAAACACTCAGAGGCAAGCTCATCAAGGGCATCACTCTACGTGCACGCCAAAAAGCTGTGCCGGTGATTGCTCTGTGCGGTGCTCTTCAGGCCAGCCCGGAAGCCGTCCGCTCCATTGGGCTGCAAGCGGCATTCTCCATCCAAAATCGTCCGGTTGACCTGGAAACAGCACTGCAGGAAACAGCAAGCCGCCTGGAGGAAACTGCCTTCCATGTTGGACAGTTATTATTAGCCGGATAATTTGGCAGGATAAGACAATTGCTATTATCGTTTTTCCCGGAAATTGGTTCTAAAAAAGATGAAGCAGTTCTGGATGATGCTAATCCTGCTCTGTGGAACAGGGCTTGCCTGTGCTCAGCCTCCTGCTGTAGCGCATGCTCACTTATTTTTACCGGATACCATCCAAATCAAAGACACCTGGTGGGGTGGGCAGCGGTATCAGCTGGAAGGCGATTACCTCAGGCAGCGGGAGCTCAAGGCTATGCTACGGTCAGATCGCGAAGCCTGGCGGTCCTGGCGGAAAGGGCAGTGGTGGCACTGGGGCTCAGCGGCTGTCTTTGCCAGTTGTTTTTACGTCGTGCGCACCGATCAGCCAAACTGGAGTTGGGCGCTGCTGGGCTCCAGCGTGCTCATGCAGGGTATTGGCTACGGGCGGAAGCATCAGGCCGTAGCCCGGTATAACCTTAGCCGGCGGTAAACTTACTGTACGATAAGCTGCAAAAGGTACACGTTTTCTTTACTTAAAATCTTGATATAGTGGGTCCCTCCTGTCCATCCTTTCAGTGAAATACATCCCGGTATTTGCCGCAAGGTACCCTCGGCCACAAGCTGCCCGGTAGCGTTGAAGCATTGCCAGGGGAGTGGGAGCTGCAACTCCGGGACAGCCTGCAGGCAGGTTTGGTTGCCTGCAGGATTGGGCGACAGCCATATTTGCCGCTTCTGATCGGTGGCCGTTGTGGAAGAAGGCTGTAGGAAGATCGTCTCCGTTACTGCGCGGGAGCAGTTGGGGTTAGACGCGTTGAGGGTAACATCATAAGTGCCGGGACCGGGAAAAGTATGTACCGGGTCCTCTGCTGTGCTTGTTTCCCCGTCTCCAAAGTTCCAGGAGAAGAAATCAGCATCCGTTGACAAATTGGTAAAAGTGACGGTCAGATCATCCGTATCATAGGTAAAGGCGGCGGTGGGCCGGATATAAATGATGACTTGGTCTTGAATGGTCGCCTGTTGTGGGGCAAAGGCACTAAACAGGGTAAGGCTGACATCATAAGTCCCCGGCGTCTCATAGGTAATTGTGGGATTTGGCTGCGTGGAAGAAGCAGGCGTACCTCCGGGAAAAGCCCAAAGCAGGCTGTCAAAGGTACCTGTGGACTGATTGACGAAGCCAATGCTCCGTGGGGCACAGCCACTGCTGCTACCGCTCACGCCAAAGTCCGGCACGGGCGCACTGCCTACGGTAATGGTTTGCTCAGAAGTGGCGGTCCCACAGGCGTTGGTGACCGTTAGGGTGACAGTGTAAACACCAGAGGAAGGGTAAGTATGAGCCACCCCGGCAGAGGAGGAAGTATTTCCATCCCCAAAATTCCAGGTGTAGGATATTGCATCCATGCTGACCGGAGAAAAGGTAGCGGTCAGGCCATTCAGGTCCACCGTAAAGTCAGGTAGAGGTGGGGCCCCGCTTGTCACTTCAATCACACTGCTGTAAACTGGCGGGAAGCAGCTGGAGATTGCCGACAGGCGGAAGCTCAAGCCAGCGGAAGCAGCCGGGGTGTTGAGGAGCAGGTTGGGGGTGTTGACCCCATCATAGTCGGCATTATCAGGCACAGGCATAAAACCGTTGCCGTTGTCGAATTCCCAGATCAGGGTATTGAAACTTCCGTCGGGCAGTGCGCTTAGGGTAAGGGTTTCTGCACAAGCAGTAAGCGTATCCTGATCGGTAGCGACTATAGGAGGCTGTGGTATTGGGATGGTGCTAAACGGGAAGGTCAGCGGGCCTTCAAGTAAGCCATCTGTACCCGGAGTGGCTCCGTTTGGTGATTCCGGGCATTCGGAGGAATTGAGGGAGAGCCCGGGCGCTCCGCCATTTAACAGGATATCGGTCTCAAAACCTTCGGGTGCGCCGATGTAGCCTCCGCTGCCACCGCCGCCCGGGCCGAAGCACTGATCCTGATTGTTGTTGTTGGCGCTACCGCCGTTGCCGCCCATCGCAGAAAAGGTGATTGGGCCGTTGATGTTGTTGGCATTCAGCAGGATCATGCCACCTGCGCCGCCCCCGCCGGCACCATCGCCTCCGGCGTTTTGGGCATGTTCTCCATTCGTTACAATGACTCCGTTATTGCTTATGATTTGGCCGGCTTCCAGCAAAATGATGCCTCCACCTTTTCCACCGTCCGTAGCTACGTTATTATTGCCATGGCCGGCTCCGCCGCCCCCGCCCAGGAAGAGCCGGCTATTGTTGGGCAAAGACCAGCCTGCGGCACCTTCTCCAAACCCTTTGCAGCCCAGGAAGTTAGGGTTGTCATTTTCCCCGCCCCGGCCGCCGGCAGTGAGTAGCGCCCCACCGCCTCCACCGGCATTATGGTCGTTGCCGCCTCCGCCCCCGTTGGCAGCCGCACCTCTGCCCCGTGGCCAGGCCGTTGGTACGCCGCCTATGCCTTCTCCCTTAAGCCCGCCGCGAATGCTGTTGGCTCCGAAGCGGTAGTCCTCATAGTTGATCAGCCAGGTACAGCTCCCATCGTAATTAAGGGCAGCGCTCCCGCCCCGGAACCCTTTTCCCGTTGCAGTAAGGCGCCCATTCAGCGTAAGCGTACCTGCCCGGAAGGCCAGGATGCCACCGGTTTGCCCGTCCCAGGCCTGGGCGGCTACCGAATCGGTGACTAGAGCCTGTTCGTAATAGGGGATACTCACCACCTGTACATTGCCAGCTATATTATAGGTGTGAAGCAAAGACTGAGTGAGCAACAGGTCATTTCCCTGAACCTCCTGAATGACAGCCTGCTCCCAGATGCCTGCTGTACCCAGCTCCGTCAGAGACCCAAACTGGGAATTGTCGGCAACAGAGATGGCCGCGCCCTGCATTTGGGCAATTAACAGGGTATCGCCCTGCTGAAAATTGGCGGCACTGCCTACGGTCAGGCGGGCGGTACAGGTGTCAATAGCGGATACAGGGCTGTAGTGGTTGAGAACTCCGCTAAGGGTGTCTGTCTGAGTAAATAAATTTGATAGGAAAAATAGGGAAAGCGCAAAACTGATTATAGTCTTCATGTTTCGGGAATTGTGTCCGTCATTTATGACAAGATAGCCAATTCCCGGGACTTAAGCTAGGCTTCTTCGTCTTCAGGAGCCAACTGCACCTTCAGTCCATTGAGCTCAGGCGTGATGCGGAGCTGACACCCCAGGCGGGAGTTGTCTTCCACAAAGAAAGCCTGATCGAGCATGTCCTCTTCGTTTTCGCCCATTTCGGGCAGCTCATGATCGCTTTCCACATAAACGTGGCAGGTAGAGCAGAGTGCCATGCCGCCGCAGGTGCCTTTTACCGGTAGCTCATACGCCTTGCAGACCTCCATGAGGTTCATGTTCATGTCTGTAGGGGCTTCAAGCTCGTGGGCTTCTCCCTGCCGGTCTACAACGGTAATTTTTACGTCCATAATCTTTGTAGCTGTTTTCGCTGCGCAAATATAGTGCATCCGTCGAGGTTGGCAACTGCCGGGGGCATTAATTCGGAAAGGTTGTGTTTTGGCAGGAGCTCCGGCAGCTTTCTGTTTTTGTTGATTTTTTTGTTTCGCTTTAGGTTTTTCAAAATTATTGGTTTACCTTTGCACGTCTAATTGAAGGACCCTGACAATTTTCAAATATCAGTACGATGGACGCTATTAAGTTTGTAGAAGATCAGCTGTTGGCAAAGAAAGACTTTCCAACTTTCCGCCCCGGTGACAATATTGTAGTAAGCTACAAAATTGTAGAGGGCGATAAGGAACGTATCCAGGACTTCCGTGGCGATGTGATTAAGATCAAAGGCCATGGCAGCAACCTGATGTTCACCGTTCGGAAGACCTCCAGCGGCATTGGTGTAGAACGTATCTTCCCGATCGTTTCACCGAATATTGTTGACATTAAGATACTGAAGCGTGGTAAAGTACGCCGTGCCAAGCTGTACTACCTGCGGGACCTCGTGGGCAAGAAAGCTCGTATCAAGGAGCGTGCGCGCGTGAAGTAAGAAATATTCAGCAATTCGCTGATAGCATATTATCCGGTCAGTTTTCCCTTTGTGGAAAGCTGACCGGATTTTTTATACCTGCCTGTGAGGGCTTTATCGAAATTTGGCGCCTGAGGATTAATCCACCCGGAATTGTTTGATCATTACGGCTCCGCTCTCTTCCAGGTTGGAGCTTACGATGATGACCTGTTCGCGCTCCCCGTCATCTACGGAGACGGCCACGGTATTGGGCCGTATGTCGCCGAGGTCGTCTGCGTGGAGGACGAGAAAGTTGTCGGTTTGCGAAAGCGTAACGGGAATGCCGATGCGCCGCTTAGAAACGCGGTGCTGATTGAGGATACGCTCTCCGTTGAGGAAGAGCGTAGCGACATCGCCGTCCACGGTTCCATTGTCCCAAATTTTGATCCGGATATTCGGGCTGCTCACTTCCAGAACCCGCTGGACTTTGATCTGCCGCTGATTTTCCAGCTGATAAGGTTCGGCAATGGCCTGCCGGGTTTGTACGATTTCCCTGGTCAGTATTGGCTTCTCAAGGTATAGGGCGCCACTGGCGCAGGGGCCGGATTCCAAATCATACCCCTCAATATACCCTTTCCAGGTTCCCTCCAGTACGAGGCGGCTGCCCTCACGTCGGTAAGCCAGGTCGCCCGATTTAATGCACCAGGGCCAGGCCGGGTCCTCCTTTTTTATAACGGAGCCTTCCTGAAAGTGCAGTTCGTTGCTGTTGGCGTTGTAGGTATACTCGAGGTCCATATGAGCGCTGCCGCCGTTGCCTTCAGATACGATATAGGAGCCACCCAGCCCGCGTGGCCCCAGGTCCACTTCGAAGTAGAAGCCATAGTCGCGGTCGGACTGAGAAAGCGTGCCTGTCCACTTACCGGCAACCGTAGGCTTTATTTCCTGTACGACCGTATCCTGTATGGTTTTGACCGGGCGCTGAAGGAAGAGTTGACCTGGCGTGCAGCCATCGGCGCGCCAGGGGCCGGACAGGGTAGGGATGCCGTCCTGCTCTCCTGCCCGGAGGGTCGCGTATTTAATGCACCACTGAGGCGATGCGGGCTCGATCTGTTCCACCTCCTGAAGAATGAGCTTTTGCCCATCCCAGAAACCAGTAAGGAGAAACCGGGCGGTGTGCTGCCCGTCAGCGGTGGCGGAGTAGGCTTCGCCGTTCAGAGAGGTGCCGGACTGCTGTAATTGGACGCGGTATACAAAGGTATCGGTTTTGCCGCCCTGAGAAAGATGCCCTTCCCACTGGCCGCCCAAATTTTGTGCAAAAAGTACCCCCGGGGCGAGGAGCCAACCGATAATCAAATGCCATCTCATAGTTTTCCCATTCTGTGGAGCCTGATTTTCAGACCGCTATAAAGGTAGTGATAAGGATCAACTACTGCAACTGATCTTTGTCAATGCGCCCCCAGCTGTGAGGGCATACCTTGGAAGTATTAAATCACTAAAACGGAATCCACCAGAAACTTAAAAAGGACGAGACCGCAGCCCTAACCGCTGCCGAAATCAACCAGCCTAACCGAACTAGAAAATTGAACTTATGAAAGTACAAGTGAATTCCACCTTCGAGGTAAACGAATACCTAAATGGTGTTATTGAAGAGAAAGTCAGCAAATTAGCCAATTATTCAGATCGGATTACGGAAGCGGAGGTTTACCTCAAGATTGGGGAAAAGCGCCACCGCCAGCCGGAAGATCAGATTGTGGAACTGCGCCTGACGGTGCCCGGCCATACTTTTTTTGCCGAGGACCACAGCGATGCTTTCGAAAAGGCTGTAGCCGGTGCTGCTGATAAAGTGAAGCGGCAACTGTTGAAATACAAAGAACAAGTTACGAATCATCATTGATCTGAAACGGGGAGCACAGACCACTAATGTTTACTGATCGCTATTCCCCTTCATCTTTTGGAAATAGCGCTTTGGCAGAGGCTTTATATATACATCAGTTCCGCTCACGGAGCTTCTCAGTTAATCCAGCCTTTGCCTCTTACGCCGGGCAGCAGCATTCTATTGTCACCTTACCTCCGCTGCCCGGCGATTTTTTGTCCCTTACGGAAAGCGGTGACAAATGTCAATGCCTGCCTGACCAAAGTCACCTTGTTATTTGATCTAGATCACAAACCCCGCCTCCCAAACCCCCTTAATTTGTAATCGTAATCAGAAACAATATTTGAATAATGATTTGCAAGCACCACAACCGTTGCCCCTGAGCAGAAAGCCTGGGTATTTTTTTACCCTGAATCATGAATGAATGATCATATTTTAAGACAATAATCTATTACTTCAGTCCAAACCTTGTAAAATTTTTTAACCAATGAAAGTAGAACAAATATATACCGGATGTCTGGCCGAAGCGGCTTATTACATTGAAAGCAATGGCGAAGCTGTAATTATCGACCCTTTGCGCGAAACGGATCCTTACATCGAGCGCGCAGAAGCTGATGGTGCACGCATCAAGTACGTTTTGGAGACGCACTTCCATGCGGATTTTGTTTCCGGCCACCTGGACCTGGCCAATAAAACCGGCGCCACTATCGTATTTGGCCCTACTGCCAAGCCAAACTTCGAAGCGCATATAGCTACCGATGGCGAAGAACTGAAAGTTGGTAATGTTATCGTAAAAGTGCTGCATACACCTGGCCATACGATGGAATCTTCCACTTTCCTCTTATTTGATGAAGAAGGCAAGGAACATGCGATATTTACGGGTGATACCCTCTTCCTGGGTGATGTAGGCCGCCCTGATTTGGCGGTTAAAACCGATTTGTCCCGCGAGGACCTCGCCGGCCATCTGTTTGACAGCCTCCGCAACAAGATTATGCCTCTCTCGGACGAGGTGATTGTGTATCCTGGCCACGGTGCCGGTTCTGCCTGTGGTAAAAAGATGAGTTCTGAGACCTGGGGCTACCTGGGCGATCAGAAGAAAACCAACTACGCCCTGCAACCTATGACCCGTGAGGAATTTGTGAAGGAAGTGACCGATGGCTTGGTGGCGCCTCCACAGTACTTCCCCAAGAACGCGGTGATGAACAAAATGGGCTATGATTCCATCGACGACATCCTTGCCAAAGGCCTCAATCCGCTGAGCGTGCGCGCCTTTAAAGCCGCATGGGCAGAGGAAGAAGCACTGGTGATTGATACCCGTCATCAGGATGACTTTGCCAATGGCTTTATCCCTGGCTCGATCTTCATCGGTATTGACGATAACTTCGCGATGTGGGTAGGTGCGCTGATTACGGACCTGCAGATCCCCATTCTGGTTGTTGCCGATGAGGGCCGTCAGAAGGAGGTGGTAACCCGTCTGGCCCGCGTAGGCTATGATAACCCAATCGGTTACCTGGAAGGCGGCTTCGAAGCCTGGACAGCAGCCGGTGAAGAAGTGGATGCGGTTGAAGAGGTAACAGCTGCCGACCTGGCTGACCGGTTTGACAAAGAAGGTATGAACGTACTGGATGTACGTAAAGCCAGCGAGTATAACGCTCAGCATATCGTCGGTGCCCAAAACTTCCCGCTCGACTTCATCAACAGCAATATGAGCGAGGTAAGCCGCGATAAGCGCTACTTCCTGCACTGTGCAGGGGGCTACCGCTCCATGATCACGGCTTCCATCCTGAAGTCCCGCGGCTACAACGACGTAGTTAACATCAAGGGCGGCTACAAGGCACTGGTGGAAACCAATCTGCCAATGACGGAATTTGAAGAGCAAATCACAGAACTGTAAGGCAAGCTTTTTTAAAGATTGTTTTATTGTGAATTAGCTACGGCCCGGTGCAATCCTTTTGTGCCGGGCCTTTGACATTTTTATTGCCCATATAATTATCGGTTTTCTTAATTTTGTACAAAATGAACACCGGTAAACTATGGAAAATTTTCTCGCATTTTTTGAAACCATGCCAGCCTGGCAAAAGCTGGCCTGGGTTTTCGCCTGTTTGTCTGTCAGTTGGGTACTGGAAGGTGCCGTGCCGCTGGTCACCCTCAATTATAAAAAGTGGAAGCACGCCGGGGTCAACCTCATCTTCCTCAGCACTTCTCTGGTGATCAATTTGCTGTTCACCTTCGCCACTGCCGGGGTGTTTATCTGGGGGGCACAGTATGAATTCGGGCTGCTGTACTGGCTGGATTTGCCGGTCTGGGCAGAACTGATTCTGGCGGTGATGCTCCTGGACCTGGTCGCGCAGTACGTTGCTCACTACCTGCTGCATAAGGTGAAGTGGATGTGGAAATTCCACCTGGTTCACCACAGCGATACGAAAGTGGACGCCACCACAGGCACCCGGCACCATCCTGGCGATTATGTCATCCGGGAGGTCTTTGCGTTGTTTGGTGTGATCGTCTTCGGCATCCCATTGGCGTTTTACTTGTTTTATCGCATTGCCACCATCCTGTTCACCTACCTCACGCATGCCAATATCACTGTGCCGGCCTGGCTGGATAAGCCGCTGAGCCTGCTGTTCATTACGCCCAATATGCATAAGTTCCACCATCACTTTGAGCGGCCATGGACCGACTCCAACTACGGCAATATCTTCTCGCTTTGGGACCGCATGTTTGGTACCTTTGTCTATGATGACCCCCGCAAGGTACGCTACGGCGTGGATGTGCTCAGCGATGATTTGGATGAGAATGTGGGCTATCAGTTCAGAGTGCCTTTTGACAAAACCATCAAGACTGATTATTAAAGCCGTTCAGGTGTGGCAATAAGATCAAATGCCCGGGGTGTTTTGCCAAACATTCACCGGGCATTTGCAGTTCGGGATAGTATGAAGACACTAAACTTTTCCCACAACGACAAAATGCCCATCATTGGACTGGGTACCTGGAAATCCAAGCCCGGAGAAGTATACGAAGCGGTGCTGACCGCCCTGAAAACCGGGTATCGCCACATTGACTATGCCCCCATCTATGGCAATGAGAAAGAAGTAGGCAACGCGATTAGGGATGCGATCAAAGAGGGCGTCCTGACCCGTAAAGAACTTTGGGTGACTTCCAAGCTTTGGAATGATGCCCACCGCAGGGACGATGTCATTCCGGCATTACGGAAGACCCTGTCTGACCTGCAGCTGGATTACCTTGATCTTTTCCTCATGCACTGGCCCGTTGCTTTGCAGCCGGGGGTGATGTTCCCAAAAGGCAGCGATGATTTTCTGAGCCTGTCCGAAGTGCCGGTAGCCGAAACCTGGCAGGGCATGGAAGCCGCAGTAGATCAGGGGCTGGTACGCCACATTGGCGTATCCAACTTCAAATTGGAGCGAGTGAAGCACCTGGTGGAGAACAGCCGGATCAAGCCCGAGATGAATCAGGTAGAATTGCACCCTTTCCTGCCACAGGATGAACTGGTGAAAGGCTGCAAGGAACTCGGCCTGCACCTGACAGCCTATTCGCCCCTGGGGTCTAAGGACCGTTCTTCAGCAATTAAGAAAGACGACGAGCCTCTGCTGCTGGAGCACCCGGCAGTAAAGAAAGTAGCCGAAAAGCGCGATTGTACGCCCGGGCAGGTCCTGATCAGCTGGGCGGTACACCGTGGCACTGCAGTTATCCCGAAGTCGACCAACGCAGGGCGCATTGCGGAGAACCTGAACGCTGCTAAGGTAGAACTAAGCGTAGAGGATATACAGTTTATTGCCCAGATTGGCCCGGAGTACCGCTTTGTAGACGGGAGTTTTTGGGCTATGGAAGGTAGCCCTTACACGCTGTCAGATTTGTGGGGATAATCCGCGAATTATTCCAGGATCATCCTGGCCTCTTCAAAAAGAATCCGTGCTGAGTCCAGTTGGGTAGCCCAGGCTTTAGCCTGTTGCTGCCCTTCCTGTTTGAGTTGCTGCAGTTCCTTCAGGTCGGACGCAGAGAGGGTTCCGTTTCCGCTTTCTTTGATGGCATTTAGGCGGGTAGCGCCTTCCTGCCACCGGTTGACAAAAGCAAATGAAGCTTCAGATGCTTCGCCTAGTGCTTGCAATTCCTTTTCAAGCCGCGTTTTAATATCCGTCGCGGGACCCTCCGGCAGCGTATCAAGAGCACTAAGCAATTCCTGAGCGCTCTCCTGAGCTTTCAGAATCCCTGTAACCTGATCGGTTACCAGGGCTGTCGTGCTATCCCAGTCTGATGAAAACAAAGTCACCTCATCCTCTTTTGGGGGCTTTTCTCCTGAGCAGGCGCTCAAAATCAATAACGTCAGGCAAGCAATCAAAAAGCGCATGGGTAATTTTTAAGCTAAGATAGGGAATTGGTCCTCAATCCGGGAATACTTTCTTTATTTTGGGTATTACACTAAGTTCTTACCTTCGTTGAGATCAACTCAAGTTATAAAGATGACCACCTCTAAAAGATACGTGTGTATTCACGGCCACTTCTACCAACCACCCCGGGAAAATCCCTGGCTGGAAACGGTGGAAGTACAGGATTCTGCTGCCCCTTTTCACGACTGGAACGAGCGGATCAACTTCGAGTGTTATGCGCCCAATGCGGCTGCCCGCGTGCTCAATGGAATGCAGCGTATCATTGATATCGTCAATAATTACGCCCGCATCAGTTTCAATTTTGGGCCCACCTTGTTGTCGTGGATGGAAAAGGCCGACCCCAAGACCTACGCCCGTATCCTGATGGCGGACCGCGAAAGCCAGTCCATTTTTGGCGGGCATGGTTCGGCTATGGCGCAGGCGCACAGCCACCTCATCCTGCCGCTCTGTAACCGCCGCGACAAGGAAACGCAAATTGCCTGGGGCATCGCAGACTTTAAGCACCGTTTTCAGCGTATGCCTGAAGGGATGTGGCTGGCCGAAACCGCGGTGGATACGGAAACCCTGGAGGTCCTGGCAGAACAAGGGATCCAATTCACTGTACTGGCGCCCCGACAGGCCAAAGCAATCCGGAAAATCGGCGCAGCAGACTGGGAAGAACAGGGGCATGCAGCTGTGGATACCCGCCGGCCTTACCTTTGCCAGCTGCCTTCCGGCAAAACGATCACCCTGTTTTTCTATCACGGCGGCATTGCGCAGGGCGTAGCTTTTGAAGGGCTGTTGAACAATGGTACGGTCTTTGCGAACCGCTTTCGGGAAGCCTTTACAGATACAGAAGAGCCACTGCTGGCCCATATCGCTACCGATGGCGAAAGTTATGGTCATCATCACCGGCACGGCGAAATGGCGCTGGCTGCCTGTCTGCGCTCTATCGAAGAGCAGGGAATAGCTACGGTGACTAACTATGGTCAGTACATGGAGCTCCATCCGCCAACCTATGAGGTACAGATTCATGAGAATAGCTCCTGGAGTTGTGTGCATGGGGTGGAGCGCTGGCGGTCCAATTGTGGCTGCAATACTGGCGGCCGGCCTACCTGGACACAAGACTGGCGGGCACCACTGCGGGAAACGCTCAACTGGCTGCGCGACCAGTTGATGCCTGTCTACGAAGCAGAAGCCGGGAAACTGCTGAAAGACCCATGGGCGGCCCGCAATGACTATATTCAGGTGCTCCTGGACCGCAATGACAACTCAGTGGATGCTTTTGTAAGGGCACACGCCAAAAAAAGCCTGGACGAGGAAGCATTGACACAACTGCTCCGGCTGATGGAGCTGCAACGCCACGCCATGCTCATGTTTACCAGCTGCGGTTGGTTCTTCGATGAGGTGTCAGGTATTGAAACCAATCAAATTCTGCAGTATGCCAACCGCGCCATCCACTACGCCATACAGGTGGCAGAAGTAGATTTGCACGATGAATTTGTCTCCAGACTGGAGCAAATACCCAGCAACGTTTACAAAAATGCAGCAGAAAGCTACCAAAAGTACATCGCTCCTGCCCGGGTTGACCTTATGCGGGTAGGTATGCACTACGCTGCTTCCTCTATTTTTGAAGAGTATCCGGAGCACCTGGAGTTCTTCAACTATATCGCGGATAGCGAAAGTTTCTACCGGCTTTCTGCCGGGAAATACCGGCTGGCTGTGGGCCGGACGATGGTGCAGTCCAAAACCACGTTGTCCCGCAAGCAATTCAGTTTTGCGGTACTTTACCTGGGGCAGCAAAACATCATCGGCAATATTTCCCTGGACATGAGCCGGGCGGATTTCGATCAAATGGCAGAAGCTGCCAAAGCAGCCTTCCGGAGCACCAATCTGGGTGAAGTGATCGGGCTAATGCAGACCTACTTCGGTCAGGAGAAATTCTCTATCTGGGAACTTTTTACCGATGAAAAGCGCAAAATACTGCAGCAAATCACCGAGGATAGCCAGGGGCAGGTGGAAAAAGCGCTTCGCGATATTTACGAAGACAATTATCAGTTAATGATGGGTATGGCGGTAAGTGATATTCCGGTGCCCGAATATTACCGGAGCGCAGTTGCTTTTGTGCTTAATCACGACCTCCTGGAGGTTTTTGAGAATGGAAGCCTAAACCGCCGTGAGTTGCGCCGCATACATGCCGAGTTCCGCCGCTGGAATGTGCCCCTTGCCAACGAGCAGGCCTTTAAGCTTGTGGTCGAGGAACGGGTATTCCGTGAGTTGCAGCAACTGCAAAGTGGGGAAACGGGATCAGACCAACTGCAGACCCTGGTTGCGGTTTTGCAAACCATTAGTCAGCTGGATATTTCCATGGAATATTGGCAAAGCCAAAATCTCTACTTTTCATTGCTGCAGGACTACCAGTCCGGAAAGCGTACTTTCCAGGACGAAGAATGGCGTGAAGGATTTCTGGCGTTGGGGGAATTACTGAGTGTTGAGGTTTAGGCGGCCATAGGATAGGTACAGGGGCTGGTCAGGTTCCAAGCGATGCTGCAACTGTCTGTAATTCTGCCCGGGCGGCTTCCATGTGCCGTTTTTCAACATAAGTCTGCCCGAAAACCATACGCAGAACATACTGGTCCTCAATTTTGGTGTGTGTCAGGAACAGCTTACCCCGCTGATTCACCCTTTCCACCAATGCCTGGTTGAGGGCGTTGAGGGCTTCTTCCGTCTGACCATCCGGCCGGTAGCGGAAGCAGGTGAAGTTGAGAAAGGGGGGGAGAAGCAGCTCAAAGTTCTCTGACTGTTCGACCCATTCTGCAAACTGGGTATTGAGTACAATATGTTGCCGTAGCCGCTCCTGCATGCCTTTTAGCCCAAAGCTGCGCATGACAAACCACAGCTTCAGTGCCCGGAAGCGCCGACCGAGCGGGATACCCCAGTCCCGGTAGTCATTGACCTGCCCGCGGGTGCGGGTCTTGAGGTACTCCGGCAGGATATCAAAAGTACGCACCAGCATATCGGCATCTTTCACATAGTAAGCCGTGCAGTCGAAATTGGTAAACAGCCATTTGTGCGGATTGAAGACAAAGCTGTCGGCCTGTTCCATCCCCTCAATCATCCATTGGTACTCTGGTAAAATGAGGGCAGAACCAGCATAGGCCGCATCAATGTGGTGCCATACGTTATGCCGGGCGCAGATAGCGCTGATCTCAGGGATGGGGTCTACGGCAACGGTGCCGGTAGTGCCCACAGCAGTGACCACACAACAGGGAAGGTAGCCCGATTCCATATCTTGCTGAATCTGTGCATCAAGGGCATCCGCCCGCATCCGCATTTGCTCATCCACAGGGATTTTGACCAGGTTTTTACGGCCGATACCGGCTATTTTTACTGCCTTTTCAATCGAGGAGTGGGTTTGTGTGGAGCAATAAACGCGCAGATTGGGCGGCACACCATTTTCATTGGCTTCGAAGTTGGTCACCTTTTCCCGGGCCGTCAGAATAGCCACGAGGGTCGCGGAAGAAGCCGTATCCTGAATGACCCCTTCCCAGTCTTTTGGGATGCCCATCGCTCGCTGCAGCCATTCCATCATACGCTCTTCCAGTTCCGCGGCAGCCGGGGATGTTTCCCAAATCATACACTGTGCGCCCATGGCAGCGGTCATCATTTCGGCGTAGACCGACTCCACAGAACTGTTGGCAGGGAAGTAGGCGTGGAAGTTGGGGTGCTGCCAATGGGTCATACCGGGCAGGATAATCCGGTCCAAATCTTGCAGGATAGCCTCTAGCGGCTCTCCGGATTCAGGCATTTGATCCGGAATTTGCTTGTAGATATCACCGGGCACTACCTGTGATTTTACGGGCAGTTTCTCCAATTGGTCGAAGTACTGCTGTATCCAGTTGGTAATATCAGGTGCATGGCGGTGGAAGTCTTTGCGGTCGATCATGGTTTGAAAAGCAGATTTTGGAAAGCACTAGTATACGGAAAAGCGCGCTGCGCGGCAGTGTTAACGATATGGTAATCGTGATTTTTTATCAGCCTGATGGGTGGCAGTAGTCTATTTTTATCCCAAAATCACCCGATATGAAAAACTACCTCGTCCTGGCACTCCTATTCACCGGTCTATTCGCTTGCAAAACGCCCTTGCCGGAGTACACTTTTGAAACCATCATCTGGACTGCCGCGTGGAGCCCGGACGGACAATATGTAGCCTCGGGAGGCAATGGTGAAGTCCTCACGATTTGGTCTTCTGATACCTGGAAAGTCGCAGAACAGCATTCCTTTCCGCAGACTATTACTAATACCGCCTGGCATCCTACACTGCCTAAACTTGCTGTTACCCTGCACCTTACGCCTAAAACCAGCGTGATCATTGATATGGAGACCAAGCAGAAGACCGAATTGCCGAGCGTATCACCTGAAGGAGCAAGGGCTGTGGCCTGGAGCCCGGACGGCCAGTGGCTGGCTTTGGGCGACAATGAAGGTTACCTGAGTCTCTACACGCCTCAGGGCGCCTTGGAGCGACAGGTCAAAGTCGACCCCAAAGCCATTACGGGTTTAAGCTGGCATCCGGATGGACAGCAGATCGTTACTGTAGGTTCCAAGCTGGGCTTCTACAACCTGGAAACGGAAGGTGTGGAAACGATTGCCCACCGCGATACGCCGGTATTAATACTATCTGTAGCCTGGCATCCTTCTGGTACTTTCCTGGCATTGGGGGACTATGGCGATTCTGAACAAAAGCTGCCCCCATTGTTGCAATTCCGTAAACCCAATGGAGCATTAATAAAATCCATCCAAAAAAGCCGGGCGGAATACCGCAATCTGCGCTGGTCGCCTGATGGTAAGATGCTGGCTTCCGCAAGTGATGGTATCCGCCTCTGGTCTGTTGATGGGAAATTGCTCGGTCATGCCCTGAAAGACCAATACCTTTGGGGTTTGGACTGGAGCCCTGAGGGGGAACAACTGGTGGTGACTACCGCTGGGGGATTAGTGAAGGTATTGGGCCAGGACCTTAAAGTTTTGTTTAGCCGGCCCTAATATGTTGAGTGGGAAACAGATTGGACAGATTCCCGGCAGGGGCGGGCGCGGAGGAGCCTAATCAGTACAGCCTTGTTGTGAGAAGAAGAAACAGCCGCCGGTTCGTCTCAGCTGTTAAGAGAAAGCAAAGAGGAGTGGCCTTTTAAGCGGGATTCAATACCTTTACCGCAAAAAGCATGCGCCAATTATTACTGGGCTTAGCGGCCCTGGCTATTTTCTCAGCCTCCGGGTGCTACTCCTTTAAGGGTATAAGCATCGACTATTCGCAGGTGAAGACCTACTTCGTAGACCAATTTGACATTACCGCACTCAACGCGGAGCCTACGATTGCCATACGCCTGACGGAAGACCTGAAAGAAAAAATCCGGACCGAATCCCGCCTGACACTGGAGGAAATCGATCCGGATATCTCTTTTGAAGGTACCGTGACGCGCTATACGGTGACGTCTGAAGCCCCGCAGCCCGGGGAAGTAACAAGTATCAACCGCTTAACTATAGAAGTAGCGGTGCAGTACATCAATAATGTCAATGAAGAAAAAAGCTGGGAACGCAAGCGCCCCTTCTCCTTTTTCTTCGACTTCGGTACTTCCCAGGCCCTGGCAGATGTAGAGGAAGAGGCCATCAGCACCATCAGTCAGCAGATGATGGAGGATATTTTCAACGCTGCCTTTACGGACTGGTAGTTCTGATTTTAAGCCGTCACGCTAGCATAGAGTTCGTCCCGCTGCGCATGTATCGCATCTGACCGCAGGTAGTCATCGAAGTTCATCAGGCTGTCGATAATGCCGTTGGGGGTGATCTCGATGATGCGGTTGGCCACGGTCTCCGTCAGTTTGTGGTCATGGGAGGTAAAAATCATATTGCCCTTGAAGTCTGTCATGGCGTTGTTAAGTGCCGTGATGGACTCCAGGTCAAGGTGGTTAGTCGGCTCATCCATGAGGATAAAGTTAGGGTGGGTGAGCATGATCTTGGACAGCATGCAGCGTACCTTTTCCCCGCCCGATAGGACCGAGGCTTTCTTAAGCACTTCTTCACCTGAGAACAACATGCGGCCCAGGAAGCCCCGGATAAACTGCTCGTCCGGATCTTCAGAGTATTGCCGCAGCCAGTTGATAAGGTCGAGGTCGCCCTTACCGGTGAAGTACTCGTCGTTTTCGTTAGGCAGATAGCCTACGTTGATGGTTTTGCCAAATTCAATGGTGCCTCCATCTGCCTGCGCCTTGCCTGCCATGACATCGAAGAAAGCCGTCAGCGCTGTGGCATTGCGGCCCATGAGGGCAATTTTCTCCCCTTTGTTCATGGTGAAGCTTACATTGGAGAAGAGGGGTGTGCCATCCGTACCCTGCAGGCTTAGGTTCTCGACCTTCAGGATTTGGTCGCCTGGCTCGCGTTCCATTTTGAAGTTGATGTAAGGGTATTTTCGGCTCGAAGGCTGAATGTCTTCCAGGTTGAGTTTTTCCAAAGCCTTTTTACGAGACGTGGCTTGCTTGGATTTTGAGGCATTAGCGCTAAAGCGCTGAATGAATTCCTGCATCTCCTTGCGCTTCTGTTCGATCTTCTTATTCTTATTGGCCATCTGCTGAGCCATAAGCAGGCTGGACTCGTACCAGAAGGTATAGTTGCCGGTGAAGATTTTGATGCGCTTGAAGTCGATATCCACCACATGCGTACAGACCATGTCCAGGAAGTAACGGTCGTGGGACACCACGATCACCATATTCTTAAAGTCAGCCAGAAAGTCGGCCAGCCAGGTAACGGTTTCCGCATCAAGGTCGTTGGTAGGCTCATCGAGCAGGAGGATGTCCGGATTGCTGAACAGGGACTGCGCCAGGAGCACCTTCACCTTTTCTCCACCGCTGAGGTCTTTCATTTGGCGGTAGTGGAGGGACTCGTGTATGCCCAGGTTGCTAAGCAGTTCGGCCGCATCGCTCTCGGCATTCCAGCCGCCCATTTCCCCAAACTTGTTTTCCAGCTCAGCGGCCAGCAGGCCATCGGCTTCCGTGGCATCGGGGTCCATGTAGATGGCATTTTTGCGCACCATGATGTCGTACATCTCCCGGTGGCCCATGATAACGGTATCGAGCACTTGCTCTTCCTCGTATTCAAAGTGGTTCTGTTTCAGAACAGCCATACGGTTGCCCGGCTCGATGTCCACACCGCCCCGGTTGGCAGCGATTTCCCCGGAGAGGATTTTCAGGAAAGTGGATTTACCGGCGCCATTGGCACCGATGACACCGTAGCAGTTGCCACGGGTGAATTTGAGGTTGACCTCATCAAAAAGGACGCGCTTGCCGTATTGCAAGCCAAGGTTATGTACGGTCAGCATGAATGTTACGCTTGGGGGCACGGAAATGTGCCATTAAATAAAGCCGCAAAGGTAAGGGTATTTTCTACTTTAAACCCTGTTGGGCAGCTTCTTTTAATATTGAAAGGTATTTTTTGACGATTGCCCAAACAATAGTCATGTCCATACCATCGTAATTGTGAATCAAATAGTTATCGGTTGGCGTGTTGAAAAAACTTCAGATCTAAAGTAAGGATTCTGAATAGGTTGGTCTGTTAGCAGGTCGACCTTTCTTCCGAATAGTTGTTCTAATTCATTCCAGATTGCCATTAAGTATTCTCCTTTCTGAATGGGGGGCATATGCTCAAGTTCTACCATGAGGTCCAAATCGCTTTTGTCATAATCGAAGCGTACCGTCGTCACTGAACCAAAAGCAAATAGTTTCGATACACGGTACTTTTCGCATATCGATTGCAAGGCTGTGCGGTTGGTTTCGAAGATTGAATGTTCCATATCAGGTAGTAATATAGATAATTTCTTTTGCAGTATGATGGTCCGCATACAACTATTACAACCGCTCGAACATCTTCTCCGTTCCCGCTTTCCTTAGTAAAAGACCACTTTGACGCTTAGCACTGCCATTTTTGCCTTCCTGGGGCTCGCTGCCCTTATTGCTACTGCCGGGACTGTCCTTACCCGTGCCGGGGACCGGATTGCTGATCTCACCGGACTGGGAGAGGCCCTCATTGGTGGCGTGCTGCTGGGGGGTATCTCCTCCTTGTCCGGCGTGATGACCTCTGTGACGGCAGCCTGGGACGGGCACGCGCACCTGTCGTTTAGCAATGCCGTAGGTGGGATAGCTGCTCAAACGGTATTTTTAGCGGTGGCGGACCTGACCTACCGGCGGGCAAACCTGGAGCATGCCTCGGCTTCCCTGTCCAATCTGATGCAAGGCATTTTGCTCATGTTGATGCTTACTTTCGTGCTCCTGGTGATGTCGGGCCCGGACCTCACCCTTTGGAACATACACCCCGCTTCGGTTTTGCTCCTGTTGATTTACGTCCTGGGTACCCGCCTGGTCGCCAAAGCCAGGAAGTCGCCTATGTGGGAGCCCATTCATACCCGGGAAACCGTGGAAGATGAGCCGGATGATGACCTGGAGCAGGTCAATAAGCCCCTGCTTTTAACCCGGTTTTTGCTCTCGGCGGCAGTAGTGGGGGTAGCGGGGTATTTCGTGGCGAAGGTCGCTGTGGTCATTGCCAATCAATCAGGACTGTCGCAGTCTTTTGTGGGGGCTTTGTTTACCGCGGTAGCGACTTCCCTGCCCGAGCTGGTTATTTCCATTGCGGCCGTACGTCAGGGGGCGCTGACTTTAGCTGTAGCCAATATCATCGGCGGTAACAGCTTCGATGTGCTGTTTTTGGCTTTTGCCGATACGGCTTATCAGGAAGGTTCTATTTACCATGAGGTAGGCAATGCAGAAGCCTTTGTGTTGTCCCTTGGAATTTTGCTCGCCGGCACCCTGTTGTTGGGTATGCTGCACCGGCAGCGGGAAGGGCTTGCTAATGCGGGATGGGAAAGCATCACGGTGATCGGGCTGTTTTTGGGTGGATATATAATGCTTTATTTTATGTAATTTAGGTGCTCAAATACGAGCACTATGCGACACCTGTTACTGCTGTTTTTTATCCTGCCCCTTGGTCTTTCCGCACAATCTACCTTTCAGCATCAGGCGCCGAGCCTTCAGATTGGGCTGGGTGGGCTGAGTTTTGGAAAGGGTACTCTGGACGCTGAGGTCATCGCCTCGGTCATCGCCGACAAGCAGGCCGAAGTGCGTGTCCGGCTGATCAAAAATATGTTCCTGGGGCGGATAGAGGAAGCAGGCGGATTAAATTACATCTACCTCGATAACATCATCAATACGGTACTGGAAGAGCGCAATGCCGAGACCCGTACCCGCAATATTTATGAGAATACGGTCAACCTGGTCTTTGTCTATGCGCTTTCCGACTACTACTTCGCTCTCTGCGATCCGGAGTTGGTGGCTTTGGCTGAAGCCTATGGAGGGCAGAAGACCGGCGCGGCGATGGCAGGTCAGACTTTTGCGCGTTTTCAGCTGGCGGTCTCCGGGGAGCGGCCCGGGCAGGGGCTGATAGCCAGGTCCGCCGCTATTACATTTTCGGAGGATAGCCTGACTACAGCGTTTAAAGCGCTGTTGCTGGATATCGTCAGCGAGGCCGTGCGCAATGAACCGACTTTGCAGGAGTTGGGGCTGCTCCGCACTATGTATCGCAATTCCGGCAGTGAAGCACTGAATACTTATCTCACCCTGACGGATACGGTCAGGAAGCCTTTGGCAGATGCTGTGTATAATCGTGTGCAGAGCCGCTTATCCAATCTGATTGACTACATCGGCCTGATCAATTATCTGTTCCGTACGACCAACTTTAAAGTAAACGGGGCTTCCATGGGGCTGGATTTGGAAAGCGCTGCCGGGCTTCGCAACAATGATGCTATTGGCGCTCAGCTCGATAGTGTGCGGCAGTACATCCGGCGGGCGATAGGCGAACAAGGCAGGGCGGAGCTTTCGGCAGAGGAACTACAGGTCTTGCTGTCTTTTCTGGGGCAACTGCAACAGCTCGATTTGGATAACATTAGCCCCGGTGCGCTGTCTGATCTCATCTTTGAGCTCTATAACGACGTGCTGCCGGTCCTGGAGCGCCTGGCCAAAAACTCACAGTACTTCATTGACACCTACTTCGAGCTGAACACCCTGCTGCAGTCGCTGGTCAAAACCGCCTTTGAGCAGGGCTTCCCCTTTGATTACGAAGCACTGCGCGACCATCTGCTGTTCCGGCTCATGGCTAAGTTGTACGAATTTGATCAGGCGGCCACTTACGATGACTACCTGAATGCCCTGGCCGGGCTGAGCGATATCTTTCCCAATCAGGACACCAAAGCCGCCCTTAACAAAATTATCAGTCTGTTGCGCAGCTATACCGAGATCCTTGAAGGATTTCAGGAGAATGAAGCTCTGGATTTTGACGTGGAAAGCTTTCTGGTTTCTTTGCAAAACATTAATTATGACCGGTGGCGGCCACTGTCTTTTATCTTCAACGTGGGGGTGAACAATGCCCACTTCCCGGACGGGCTATCCTTGCAGAATGGCGAAAGCCTGCGCAATTACACCTTCGCCGGCGAGAAGATCGGCCTCAAGGTCAATCTGCTGGATTGGGCTTACATCAACAGCTTCGGGCGGCAGGAGACTTTCCGGTACTGGGGCAAATCGTATGTACGGCTGGAGCCCGCCAAAGCGCCAACGGTGAGCAACCTGCACCTGCTGCTTTACGGTACGGGCCTGCTGTACAATCTGGCTAACACCGGCACCACTCCGGATTTCAACCGCCCCATGATTGCCGGCGGCCTGGGGCTCACCTTTTTCAATCAGCTGGACCTGAATGCTTCGGTAGGGGTTCCTGTCAATGCCACCGCTGCGCAGGCCACGCCACTTTTCCTGAATCTCGGCTTTGACATCCGCTTCGATGAGTACCTGCAGGCTTTGAATGAACGGCGTCGGCAGCGCCGGTATGAGCGCCGGGTGGATGCACTGTTGTTAGCGCCATCGGAGGATTAATCTTCTGATGGAAATGAGAAAAGACCAGTTTCGGTGGAGTAGGACTAAAAAGGCTTGTTGGTCGATTTCTGCCTAGTGGATTTCGGCGCAAATTGTTAACACCTAAAGATCAGGTACCAAAAAGACTTATGCGTGGAAATACGATCAATTAATCCGGTCTGGCCGCACTGGCAGGATATTGAACAGCTTAAATTCCGTCCCAATCCGGATCGAAGTTAAACTCCCAGGTACTTACCATAAGTACAATAGTCGCAACATCAATTGCAGCTCCCGCAGCCAGGCCAAGAAAAACTCCTTTGGTGATATTTCTTTCCTTCGCTTCAACCTTTTCAATATTTCCCCAGGGAATCACAATTTCATTGCCTTTCGCCCGGATGGTGACTCCGGAAAGCGGGTGTTCAGGCTCCGGTGGAGTAGCTTTCAGGTAGTTACCCGTGAAAGTAATTTCCTCCTTAGTGTATATGACTATTTCTGTACGCTGATTCAGCTTTTGTAGCTCTTCGTAAGTCACGGCGTAGGTAGCGTCATCGTAAGATGGTGCTGCAATGCCACCGATAATAGCCCCGGCTATAGTGGCGCAACCGGAGCTCAAAACCGCCAGCACAAGCGCAAAAACCAAAGATGAAAGGAATGGCTTTTTCATAACTGTGGGGATTTTGGTCCTGTCTCAGTTTCACCAAACTATTGGACTTTTGAAATGATAAATATTCCTTGTTTTTGGTGTTGTTTATCAGTGAGGCGGCTTCTGTATTAGAGTAGGATGCTAGAAATGAATTGGGTCATCCGAAAAATCTGTTGATTAGAGATTAGACCACCGCTGATTTGAGTTTTAGGTAAGCTTTGATCTGCGGTTCGGAAAGGAGGGGGAATAATTCTTTTTCCTTATTGTCCACAAGGTTCTGCATATAAAAGTAGGCAGAGAAGTGATTCATGCCTGTATCAATGACTTCCCGCTGTACAATGCGCGCGTACTTTAGATTCAGTTGATGGACCTGTTCAATCTGATGCGGAAGTAAAGGCAGGGCTTCCTTCATCTGATCCGTCTGGTAGTTGGCACGTTCCTCCGGGGTGCCATAGTTTTCCTGTGCCTCTACCCATAGAGAAAAGAGGAGGGAAACAGCAAGGGATAAGTATTTTATAGTCATTGATTTAGCGGTTTAAGTCGGTATTGCCTGCATATAAAGACGGTGGATGGTCTGTGGGTGTTGCTTTGGGGCTCTACCGGAACTGTCCGCGGCTTACTGTTTTAGGTTCTTTTTGTATCTCCGGATTGGTGATGTGGTCGAAAGTAGCGTGGTAATTCTTATGGTTGGTGTTCATCACCGTGTCCCAGAAATTGAAATAGAGCCCGTAGTTGCAGCCCGACCGTTCGTGGTGCATATTGTGGTGCGTGGAGGTGTTGAACCACCGAAAAACGGGGTGGTGAACAAACCCTGCCGGGAAAATTTCGTACCCCAGGTGCCCCAACACATTCCAAAGCAGGGACCAGGTGGCAAAGAGAAACAGCACTAGTGGGTGGAAAGGGATGATCAATGCTGCGATGGGAAGAATGGCTATTTCCACAATTGCTTCAAGTGGGTGGAAAGACAAGGAAGCCCAGGGCGTTGGATTGAAAGACTGATGGTGGACCCGGTGGAGCCGTTTAAATAAACGGGGATGGTGCATAAGCCGGTGCACCCAGTAGAAATAAGTGTCGTGCAGGACCAGGAGCAACAGGAAGGAAATGGGGATGTACCAAGCCCCATAGGCATTCCAGTCGGTATAAATCTCAGTGTACCCCGCTGTTCGCATGAAATAGAGCCCTACGCCAATTAACCCAAAGATCAGCGCGCTGTAGCCGGAGTGCAAAATTTCTGCCAGCATGTGACGCTGTTCGGCAGTGCGGTTTTGAATTTTCAGGTGGCGGAAGAACGTATGGCCGAAGCGGTAAAAGAGTAGAAACGCCAAGCCTGCAAAGACAAGATAACGGAAGAAAATAGCAAAGGCGGCCAGCATCCATCCGGGGAGCAGCCCGAAGTGTTCGATGAGGTAATGCATGATGTTTGTTTTTTGGAAAAACCGGGCTGCCGTTTTCAGACAGCCCGGGGCAGAAGGCAAATATGGGGTAAGGTTCAAAAAAGGGTGTTCATAGTGGTTGGCTCATGGGATTATCAGGGATTAAAAGAGGTCAATGGTATAGGAATTGCCGTTGATGATCAGGGTGACGGAACCATCGCCGTTAAAGACCAGGTCGCCGGAAAAGGTTTGCGTGTTCCCACCCGAGCCTGTGATGACGATGGTGGCCTCGGCGATACCAGACTTGATTTGCTTGGTCCCCTTGTCGATATTCAGGTCATCCACCTCAATGGTGATGACAGAGGTAAAGGCATTCTGATTGCGGACTTTAGACTCCTGTGCTCCGGTGCGCTCGAAAGTGCCATTAAAGACATAATTCGCTCCGGTGAAGAGGTTATCAACGGTCCAGGTACTGCTCGATGCATCTTCCGATAGCATGCGGCTGGTTTCGTAGGTGCCGGAAGATGTGGTTGCTAAGTTGAGCCCCAGTGGGATGTCCGCAGCGTTGCAGTCCAGGCTCCATTCCCAGGTGAAGGCATATTCAGCGGTGATATTGGTTTCATTGACGCTGCGGACGAAGGTGGAATCGAACGTTTCGCCGCAGGGGGAGCCGCCGGACTTTTCCGTGTAGGATTCGGCCAGGTCGGCAGTGGCGTCGATTTCCTGCGCCATGCCTTCGGTGGAGGCTTGAAGGGCACCGGTCATGGCATCTACGGCATCTTCTTCGGTGGGCTGTTTGAGGTTTTCCGGGGTGGTGTCGGTTGCTTCCTTGTCGCAGGAAGTGGTGAGTGTACCGAGTGCAAAGAAGGCAAAAACGAAAAGAACAGACTGAAACTTGATTTTCATGATGTTTGATTTTGGTGTGGTTGAATGATTCGGTACAAACATGCAGGGTTTTGAGCGGCATCGAAAATCCCTTCAACCAATGGCCTGCCTTTTTCAACGAACGGTAGGGAGAAGACTGAAATACCATTGGTTGAAGAAATCCGGCTATTCATTGAAAGTGCTGCGGGAAAGGCGGGGCATTGTGTACCTTTGAAGGAAAGCTGTAAGACCTATGGATATTAGCCCCTGGCATATTACCGACCGGCTTAAGATGGCTATTCAGGTTAGCGCCTGGGTATCTATTGTGGTGTTGTACGGTATTATTTTCACTGGCTACTTTTCCCTTGGGCTTAGTTTGGTCCGCGGCTTGCTGAATACGGTGCCCATGATGGTACTGTTTTACGTGAATCTGTTTTTGGTCAATCGTTTTTTTGAAAAGGGGCATTATCTGAGGTATGTGCTGCTGAACACGGTTCTTCTGGGAGGGGTAGTTTGCCTCAGAGTGGCCTTCAATTCCCTTTTTCCGGAAATCGGGCGGGAAGCTTTTTTGCAAAATGAGCAGCAGGGCTGGGTTGTGGGCGCGATTGCGACGAGCATAGCCGTGTTGGTAGTCAGTACCTTCTATCAGGTGTTGGTGAACCGCTACGAGCGTGAGCGGGAAGCCCAGGCCATCATTCAGGAGCAGCAGGAAGCACAGCTGCAATTCCTGCGTGCACAGATCAATCCGCATTTCCTCTTCAATACCCTGAACAACATTTACTCCCTGGCTGTCGTGAAATCCGATCAGACTGCTCCTATGGTGCTGCGTTTGTCCAATTTGCTGCGGTATGTGGTGTACGATGGGCGTAACGACCGGGTACAGCTCAAGCAGGAAATCCACCAAATCGAAGAATACATCGCTCTGTTTCAAATGCGTAGTGAGACGAGTTTAGTCATTGATCTTCAAATTGAAGGTGATCCGGAGCCCTATTGGCTGGAGCCCATGATTTTGATCCCGCTGGTGGAAAACTGCTTCAAGCACTGCGACTTCGACAGCAATCCTGACGCCTTTGCCCAAATCCGGCTTGGCATCCGCGAAGAACAGCTTCAATTCGAGACCTTCAATAGCAAGGATGATGCCCAGCAAAAAGACAAAACTGGCGGGGTTGGGCTGCAAAATATCCGAAAGCGACTGCAACTCAAGTATAAGGATGCCTACAAGCTGAGCATACTTCCAGGGGTTGATCAATTCCGGGTGCAGCTGTCTCTGCCCTTGTCCACACAAAACCCATCCCACCATGGCTAAACCCATTACTACCCTTATCGTTGACGACGAGTTCCTGGCCCTCAACTTGCTTGAGCACTACATCGAACAGGTACCGGGTTTAACCTTATCGGGGCGGCTTAAATCCCCTTTGGAAGCTGCCCAACGGTTGCAGGAAGGGGATATTGAGCTGTTGTTTCTGGATATTCAAATGCCTACCCTAAGCGGCAATCACCTGCTCCGCACCCTGAAGCACCCGCCAGTGACCATCTTCACCACGGCTTATGCTGATTATGCGGTGGAAGCCTTCGAGCTCAATGCCGTGGATTACCTGCTCAAGCCCTTCTCCTTTGAGCGTTTTTTGCAAGCGGTGAATAAGGCGAAAGAGCTCTTGCGCCCGGCCGTACCAGCCATGGTGCCGCAGGAAAGCAAAGACTATTTTTCCGTCAAGGTAGATGGGAAAGTAGTCCGTATTCCGTTTGAGGATATTCTGTTTATCGAAGGGCTGAAGGAGTACGTGCGCATTGTGTGCCGGGACGCTCGCCACGTCACCCTGGCCAGCCTCAAAGACCTGGAGGAATTACTGCCCGCCACGCACTTTCTGCGGGTCCACAAATCCTTCATCGTGGCCAAAAACAAGGTACAGGCACTCGACGGCAACCGGCTGGAAATCGGGGCGCACAAGATCCCCGTTAGCCGGAGCAGGCGAGAGGCTGTGGTGGAGGCGGTGTTTTATGAATGAGGGATTGCATAGGGTTTTTAACTATTGTTTAATCACCTTAAAAATATCCCGGGTGCCATCAGCCGCTATTAGCTCCAGCAAGTACATCCCCTTCGCCAACCCATCAGGCAGGTCCAGCTGAGTCTGTCCGGTGAACGGCAGCTCCTGATGGAACACTGCACGCCCCTCCAAACTCATTAGGCGGACCGAAAGGGTAGTGCCAGTCCAATTTCTGCCAGCAATCAACTCCAGGTGGTCTGTGAAGGGGTTGGGAGCGGCTACAATGCCCAGTTCGGCTTTCCCGGCATCGGTAGTGGTGACTTCCACGCCTTCCACGATTGTGTGGCGCTTATCGACTTCCGGGTTCTCAATCAAATCCACATGGCCGTTGGTCCATTCAATCCGGACAGAGTCCACAGTAGCGTTGTCGCCCAGCCCAAAGTGCAGTACGCTCGTGTGCTGAGAGGCATGGCTTGCACCACCCCCGTAAATTTCCTTGACGAGCACGAGGCTGTCTGTATAGACCCAGGCCCGGCTGCCGAAGGCATCGCGGTTGGTTTCCACACCAATTAGGTGAAGCTGCAGGTGGTGGTGGTCGTTTTCGGTTTCATTGACGTAGAATTTGGAGTAGCCGCCCAGCTCGTCCAGCACTACAGTTACAATGTCCAGGTCACCATCTTCATCATAATCCGAGTAGGCCATACCATGAACGTAGCGCGGATCGCTCACCCCGGCTTCATCGCTAATATCCGTGAAGGTTTTGTCGCCGTTATTCAGATAGAGCTTATCCGGGTCATTGATGGCGGTTGCAAAAGCCGGGAGTGTGGGTATCCTGCCATTGGCGACGTAGAGGTCTTCCCAGGTGTCATTATTGACATCGAAGAAAGCGGTACCCCAGCCTGTAGTATTCAGGTTGTCTTCTTCAGGGACCGTCGCATTTTCCACGCCGGCTTCCGTAGTCCGGTCTGCAAAGATGTCGTTTTGATTTTCGAGCAGGATGTTGCGCCCGATATTGGTGATGTAGTAATCCAGGTCCTGATCGTGGTCATAATCGCCGGCAGCAATGCCCATACCAAAAACTTCTATGCCGGTCCCGGTTGGTTCGCTGACATCGGAGAAGCTGTCTTCCGGGTAGTTGTTTTCAAATAGCCCGTTAGGGACAATGAACGGACCGAAGTCGTTGGCCAGATAAAGGTCCAGATCATTATCCAGGTCATAATCAGAAGCGATGGCGGCTATGGTACAGCCGAGGTCATCCACACCGAGCTCGGCCGCTACTTCGGTAAAGGTGAGGTCACCATTATTCAGGTAAAGGAAGTTGGGGTAACATTCGTGGGCAAGCCCGTCTACGGCTCCAAATTCGTCATAGGTAAAAATGACCTCCTGAATATGATTCAGGACATAGACATCCAGGAAACCGTCTTTATTGTAATCCAGGAAAACGGCGCCCATCGCGAAGGCTTCGTGCGTAATGCCAGCCTGCTCTCCGATTTCGGTGAAGGTACCATCGCCATTATTTAAGAACAGGAGGCTGCGGGCATCCGGCTGCTCAGACCCCTCAAAGCGCTCCCAGGTGGCTATGAAAATATCACGGTCTCCGTCATTGTCGATGTCCCCGGTGGTTACCCCCATCGTATTGTAATTCAGGGTGATGTTTAAGCCGATATCAGCCTGGATTTTTGTGAAAGTTCCATTACCGTTATTGCGGTAAAGCTCATCTTTGTTGAGGCCGCTGGTGACGTACATATCTTCATCCCCATCGTTGTCGTAATCAAAAAAGGCGGCACCGCCACCCATCAGGGCCCGGGCTTTAAAGTCATGGTCAAAGCCGATAGACTGCGCTTGTTCTGAAAAGACAACCTGTGCAACGGTTAGGAATGGGGAAGCCAGGAAAGAAAGGATAAGCAGGTAAATATACTTGAGCATTTTGCAGGTCTTTTTTGAAGGAACCAAGAATGGCAGGCCCCATCTACTGGAACCTGCCATTATAAACAAGGCCTTGCTTTTCTAGGGCTTGAAAATCATCACTTTGGTATCTACCATCTGGCCGTCCACTACCAAAGCGTAGAGGTAGCTACCGGCATCGAGGTTGTTGCGGTCAATATTCAGGCTGCTTTTGCCGGGCTGCACCGGGTAGGAAGCAATCAATGCGCCTTTGATATCGCGCAGTTCAATGACCGCACTGCCCAGGTTGCGGGGTACGAAGTACTCAATGCGGGTGTTGTTGATGAAAGGATTTGGGGCATTCTGTAACAGGTAGGCATCTTTGACGCCAAGGCCGGTTTCATCAGCAGCGCAACAGGATGCAAGACTGCGGCGGAAAATTTCGTTTTCGCGTTTCAGCGCTTCCTGATCTGCCTGTAGTTGCCGCAGCAGTGCTTTCATGGCTTCTAGTTGCTCTACTACTTCCTGCCGGGAGGACGTATTGAAAAGCTCGTCCTGTAGTACCAGGACATCCTGCGGGTATACCAGGGTTTCCTCCTTCTGTTTTGGGAGGTTTCTGTGGACATCCCAGTCCTGATCTGAATTCTCATGCGACCGGTCATTGGTTGGAGTACCGGACTTTTGGACTGGTGATGGAGTCATACCTGCCGATCTGCCATTATTAAGCACGGTTGTCTGCTCCTGGGCCAGGAGAGGCGTTCCGGCGATGACCAGGCATAGCATGATGATGAACGTAATTGTATTTTTCATGGTCTTGTTCGCTTTTGATTTTAGCGTTTCCGGTGATTTTATTTTTTTGTACGAGCTGCTGAAGCAGCCGGTGTAGCCCCGGCTTGCTGCTGCTCCTGTAATTGACCAACCATAACAGAAAGGGCCTCCATTTGAGCTTTGAGGGCCTCCATTTCTGAAAGTTGAGCCTTCAGTTCATCGATTTCCTGCTGTTGTGCCTCGATGACTGCCTGCTGTTCCTGTATAGCATTGATGGTAATATATATGAGAGGCGTGTCGTCGAAGGCAAGATAGCCTTTGCTTTCCTCCTGATCAGATTCTAAATTCAGGGAGCGGACAGCATAGGGCGCGAGTTCCTGCATTTCCTGTGCAATAATGCCAATATAATCTTTATCAGTAGGCATATTCAGTTTGCCATTGTAGCGGTATCGGACCGGGCGAATACTCATGAGCAATTCAAGACCGTCTTCGAAATTTCGGATATCCTCCTTCAGCCTGCGGTCGGAGGGCGTGCTCCAAGAACCGCCACCGGGCTTTACGGCATCATCCGCACCCAATGTAAGTAAGTGGCCAACCGAAGGCAGATCCCCCAGGCCAAGAAATCCTGTAGTCCCATCCAGGACCATCATGGGTTCGAACATCCCATTAAAAACAGAAAAACCGGAAGAGGTAAGAACGGTGAGATTTCCGGAAAAAAGCGAATTGCCCGAAATGTTGGCACCTCCCTGAACGGTAAGGCCAGTTGAAGCGTTTGGGACAGTATTTATCCCAACATTACCTGATTTGAGGTACAAGTTGCCAGACTCCAGTTGTAACTTGGAAGTTGGGGTTTGTGTGCCGATCCCAATATTATTGTCGTTATTAATTACCAGGCTGTTGTCATCTGCGCCTGGTTTGATTTTGAAGGGTAGACTGGAGCCTCCTGTAACATCGCGGATGAAGAAATTCGTTTCATTTCCTGCAATATCCCAGGTTTGAGGAGCCCAGCCACTTGAGCCATCCTGTTCGAAGCGTAGTGTAGGGGTGTCTCCATCCTTGGAGTGCATTTCGACAACCGGTGTGGATGTACCGAAGCCTACATCTCCGCCATTATCGACATACAGAGCATTGGAGGGAGCGGAAGCTTCAATCCGGAAAGGCGACCGCCCGGATGTTGCATCATCAATGCTGAAGTAGTTGGCACCGCCATTTGAAGAGTCATTGATAGTAATCCGCCAATCCGCTGAAGGGAATGAGGCACTGTTACTAGTGTCATTAAAATGAATACGGAGGTTATTTTCCTTATAGCGCTGCGTATCGAAACCAAAAGATTCCCCGTTGACACAATCAACCCCAACACAGCTACTGCCCTGAATGATGACATCCTGAACAAAAACCTGGGCATCTTCTGCCAGTGGGGTGTTGTCGGTGGCTATCGGTTCTGCCTGGGCCAAGATTCGCTTTGCGTAGTGAAGCTTTTTATGAGTGATGCTGGCAAAGGTCGCAGGTGGATCAATAAATTGCGGGGCAGCTTGGTGGTCCCACTGATAGGCATAGTGCGCTGCCTTGGGTTCCTTGAGGTTGGGGTCTGCAAATTTACCGTCCTGAATTTGATAGTAGACCGTGTAGCGCTCTACCGATGAGGGCAATTGATGCAATGTCCGGAAGGCTTTAAGGGCTTCTTCATCCTGTTGCGCTCTAATGGCCTGTAGTTCTGCTCTCTGCGCTTCGGAGAGTTTGAAGATTGGCGTTACCTGAAGGGTGTACTGACCGTCAGGCATCAGCTCCCCATCGGGCAGGGTGTTGCCAATGGTAATATCTTTTTGGTCGGCAACTTCAGCACGCCAGTAATAATCCGAGGGGCCGCTGATTTCCATAAGGAATGCATCCGGCGCAACCATATTTACGGTAAACTCCGTTTGGGAAGCGTTTACGCCAATGCTGTTGACATACTCCTGAGCTGATAGACTAAGGTTGCACAATAGCGTCGCTACTAAAAGCGGGGTTATTGTAAAGCGTCTTAGGGCCATGGTATAAATATTTGAGTGGTCAATGATTTGTTATAGGACAAAAACCCGCATGTTCATGCAAGATAATGAAATACTAAGGCTGGCTGTACGAAGTGTTTGTTGTGAAGATCCCGGATTTTCCGGGAAGCAATCGGTAGTGGTGCTTGTTCAAAGAAATACGTACTCAAGATAGGAAAAAATGAGCATCGATTGGTTCTTTGGGTGTCTATCTTTTCCTGATAGCAAAAAAAAGTACCTCCTGATTTTTTCAGGAGGTACCCCGTAGGTAGTCATGCTGTTGTTTTAGTAGACCAGAAATGCCTGTGCACTATCTCTGCTCTTTGTCTCGCCGGATGACTTCCTCAATCTGGTTGACCTTAATATTTTTAGCGATAATCTTCCGGTCAGGCCCGATTACATAGATCTCGGGTGTGACATCTACGTAGTATTTGCCGTAGATGGAACGGTTGGAAGGGTCGAAGACATTGGTCCAGCTCATGCCAGTTTTCTTAATGTAATCTGTCCATTCCTTTTGGTCGGTATCCAATGCGATACCGTAGACATCGACGCCTTTGTTTTTCCACTCCCGGTAGAAGTTGACCAGTTTGGGCGTTTGCTCCATGCAGTGCTCACAGGTAGGGTTGTACATGTAAACGATCAGGTAAGGCGCTTTAAGGTCAAGCAGTGTTTTCTCGGAACCATCAGGAGCAAAGGAAGTCACATTGGGCGCTTTATGGCCAACCAGACTGCCTGCCATTTCCTCGGCCCGCTGCTGCAAGCCGTATATATTCATGGAGTCTGACCAAAATGCCCGCTCCTTTGTAAAGTAGTTTTGCACCATAAATACATACATCGCCTCTGCATCCATGAGCGTAGTCTTAGTTGGCTCATACTTCAGGGTAATCCAGTTGGCGAAGAATTTGAGGTACTCTTTAGTGGCTTCGTTGTCAACCACTTTATCCATCAGGAATTTAGTGGCAGCTCTCAGAGAATCCGGGTTTTGAGCCGTTAGTTCGGTGATGTACCGGTTGAGCTTATTGAAAATGACGGGCGTGCCCAACAGGCGCTCATCGGTAAAGTCCACGCCATTCCAAAAGTCCTGCCGGAAGTAGTATACCTGTGCTTCGGTATCGATGCTGCCATCCGGGCGTTTGGGCTCGCGGAGGTCCGGATTTTGCCCGGCACGTTTGTAGCTGGTGAAGAAGGTGTTAGGATATTGCTCAAACAGGCTTTGCAGGTGTGCTTTGCGCTCCTGTATCAGTGCGCTCCGTTCGGCGGTAAGGCGCTCGTATTCTGCAGATCCCTTCTGCAGGCCCTGCAGCTGGCTGGAGATGGCATCAAATTTTGGGGACTGGTTTTGCTCAAATTGCAGGTTTTGGTACAGTATCTCATTTTCGAGATTCCCTTCCACCTGCATGGTGCCAACCACATCACCGGCATCCGCCTGAAGCTGCATCGTCTGGTCTTTATCAATCAGGAGTTGGACCACCGCCTGCTGAGGAATAAGAATGTAGTAGAAGCCAGGCAGATAGGGCTCTGATCTTTGAAAATGAATAACGCCACCCTGTCCCACAACTGTAGAGTCGGCCCGGAAGCGCTGTTCGTTGAGGTGACCGATGAGGGATACGGGGCTGCCGGCCTGTATGCCGGAAAGCGTAAGTGTGATGTCCGGGGCCTCAGCGGGAGAATTGTCGCGGACAGCCATAGGTGTAGCGGGAGTTGGGGCACTATCGTTCGTGTTGCTGGCTCCCTGAGAAGCCGGAGAATTGCAGCCCATGATAAAAAGGGCCAAAACGGCTATTAGTATTGGTTTCATATTGTGCGTATTAAGACTTTCAACAATTTGCTGCGCAAAAGTAATAATATCCATTCAGGAAAACCCAATAAAACAGCCCCGGTAATACTACGGTACTACCGGGGCTTGAAGAAAATGGCTCTTGTTTTACTTCGTCTTGATAAACCGGAGCAACTGCGCCTGACCGTCTGCTGCCCTAACCTCAATCAGGTACAGCCCGGTTGCCAGCTGACTGACATCCCAGGTGGTTTGAATGCTGCCTGGCTCAAGGATTCGGGTCTCGATGGCTTGCCCCAGTTCGTTATGTAAAATGAGGTTCACAGGCTGTTCCACCGGCTTTTGCCATTCCAGCGTAAGCTGTTCGGTCGCAGGGTTTGGATAAAGTTGTATGTTTTCGTCCGAAATGCCGAAGGTGGGGGCTTGTTCTGCTACTTCGCCTTCCAGCCATTCCTTATCTTCCTGAGAGAGGGTATTGTTATTCAGTACCCGGTATTTAACATCTCCAAATACGGCACGGGTTGTGCCAAACGGGTCATTGGAGAAAGCAGTCAAACCAATTTTCAGGCATTCGTTCATGTTAATTTCCACGACACTAATGAGTTGGAAATTACTACCGCTGTTACTGTACAGCGCTCTGACGAGATTCCCCCTACGTATTAATCGTAAGAAAACAGGGAAGGGTTTATAATAAAGAGCGGTCTGTTTAAAGCCATCCGTATTCTGACGATGCTCCCAGCGCACCAGGTTAGTAAGATTGGAAAGTACGCTAACTTGCTTGGCGCCAGGGTCATTATTTTCCCGGATCATAATCCCACCGTACCCGCTGTCTCCAAGAAGGCTGTCCACGCGTACCTGCATGCCAAAATCACCACACAGCTCAATGCTGATGTAGGCCTGGTCGTCTTCCGTCTGGAATGTGGTGTTTTGGGCCGTAGAAGTAATGGAAAACTGTTCTCCGCAGGGGTTATAAGCATAAGTGTTGCCGCTCGTACTTTCGCCAATATCCGCACTCTCCCAGGGTTCGGGCAGGGCATCACCGGTATTGACCAATAGCATAGCCGTGCAGCTCGCAACGTTGCCTGCGGCGTCTGACAGATTGACTTCCACAGGCACAACGCTTCCTGATTCATCACAGGTGATCATTGTTGTTTCTATTTCTGCCATACCCAACTCACAATTGTCTGTGCTGGCACTCAAGTCAATGACATCTTCAATCGGTACTTCGAAGGTGCCATCGGGTTCGATAATGATTTCTGTATCCAAACAAACTGGGACCGGCGCTTCTGTATCATTTACCGTGACGTTGAAGGTACAGCTCATAGCAGGGTTATTGCAGGCGTCAGCACCATTGACTTCAACTATTGTTGTACCAACTTCAAAGAAACTGCCTGGTGCTGTGCTATAGTTCACCATGACAGAACCGCAGTTGTCATTCGCCTCAGCGGCAAAAGTGACAATGGCTCCGCAGTCTCCTTCATCATTGCTTACCGTTATATTGTCCGGGCAGGTGAGCACGGGCGGTGTCGTGTCTTCAATGGTGATCATCTGGTCTTGCTCGTCGCTGTTGCCGCATGCATCAGTTATGGTCCAGGTTCGTGTAATGACTCCGGAATTACCACAGGCTCCGGAGAAGCTATCCTCGTAATTGATGTCAATGGTACCGCATAGGTCGTCCCCGGAAGGCATACCGGTACTGGCCGGATCGGTACTTTGTCCACATTCTACTTCTGTGTCCATTGGGAAGCTGGTAAACTCCGGCGCGGTGTTGTCGACAATAGTAATGGTTTGTACCTGCATGACGGAGTTGCCGACATTATCCGTAGCCGTCCAGGTGCGCTCAAAGGAGCCGGTGTCCCCGCACCCATCTGTCATTGGCCCGTCTTCATAGGTGGGCATAGGGGAGGAGCAGTTATCCGCTGCCACCGGCATACCTGTACTGGCAGGGTCGGTGCTTTGGCCGCATTCCACCTCAGCATCCATTGGGAAGCTGGTGAACTCGGGGTCGGTGGTATCCTGAATGGTAATCGTTTGCATGCATTCATTGCTGTTCCCCGTGTCATCCATTACACTCCAGGTCCGTTCGATCGTGCCAAGACCATTGGTGAGCATATCCTCATCTTCGTAATCCGGCATTAAGCCAGAGGTGCAGTTGTCGGTAGCAGTTGCCATACCGGTGTTGGCGGGCAGGGTGCTCTCATCGCATTCAATCGTAATGTTGTCAGGACAAGTGATTTCCGGGTCTTCTGCATCATTAACCGTTACCGTAAAGGTACACTCATCTGCCATCAGGTTGCAGGCGTCGGTTGCATTGACGGTGACAGTGGTTTCACCTACAGCGAATACTGTGCCCGGATCCTGACTGTAGGTAATCATAACTTCACTACTGCAGGCATCATTGGCAGTAGCCATAAAGGTAACCACAGTACCGCAGGTGCCAGCGGTATTCGTTTCTACGATATCATCCGGGCAGCTCAGGCTTGGCGGCGTCGTATCCTCGATGGTGATCAACTGATCCTGCTCCCGAACGTTGCCACACTCATCAGTAGCCGTCCAGGTACGGGTGATGATACCCGTGTCACCGCAATCTTCCGCAAAAGCATCGCTGAAATTAATCGTAACCATACCACAAACATCCGTACCACCAGGCATTCCTGTATCGGCAGGATCAGTACTTTCGCCGCACTCCACTGTAGTATTTGCCGGGAAATCAGTGAATACAGGTTGGGTATTATCCACAATAGTAATGGTCTGAACTTGCATCACCATATTGCCAGCATTGTCGGTAGCCGTCCAGGTACGCTCGAAGGAGCCGGTGCTTCCACACCCGTCCGTCATAGCTCCGTCTTCGTATTCTGGCGTAGGGGTGGAACAGTTGTCCTCTGCCACAGGGGTTCCGGTACTGGCCGGGTCAGTGCTTGCCCCACATTCCACTTCGGCATCCATCGGGAAGCTGGTGAACTCGGGGTCGGTGGTGTCCTGTATGGTGATGACCTGCACGCAATCGTCGCTGTTCCCTGCGTCATCCATGACGCTCCAGGTCCGTTCGATGGTGCCCAACCCATTGGTGAGCATATCCTCATCTTCGTAATCCGGCGTTAAGCCCGAGGTGCAGTTGTCAGTAGCGGTTGCCATACCGGTGTTGGAAGGCATTGTACTCTCGTCGCACTCGATGGTAATGTTTTCCGGGCACGTAATATCGGGAGGAATGTTTTCAGCCTGTATTTCCAGGTCTGCCGTAGCTGGCTCTCCTACGGATAGTCCATTGCTTGATACTAAAGAGGTGGTATTCGTATAGGTATCAGAGGAGATATCACAAGCGGCATCTAATTCCACTGAAAAGGTGCAATTGCTACCGGGAGCGAGTATACCTCCTGTAAAGGAGAGCAGGGTAGATCCTGAACCACTAAGCACCGAGCCGGTACCACAGATATTGGTCTGCGCGGAGCCACTAAAGGTGAGCCCTGAAACCATAGCGGAAAGGTCATCTGTAAAACTAATGCCGGAGACCTCGGTAGCACCATTATTGGTCAGGGTGAATTGAAGCGTGGTACTGTTTCCGGCAATGACAGAAACCCCAGGGAAGGACTTTTCCAAATTTATGGACTCTATGGTCAGCTCATCGGTTGCAGGGCTTCCGGTGACGGTGTAACCATCGCCTACGGTGCTGCCGGTCAGGGCAGAGGAGGTACTGGTATAAATACCACCGTCCGCAGGATCAGGGACCTGAAGCGTCACGGTAAACATACAGGAATTCCCCGCTGTAACAGAGGCTCCCGAAATATTGAGTACACTGGTTCCTGTGGCATTGCCTCCACAGGGCGCCACCGGGAGCATTGCAATGGAGAGCCCGGATAAAGCGGCATCAAAATCATCTGTGAATTCAATGTTTTCCAGATCGTACGCATCACTGAGGTTAGTCAGGGTATAAATAACCTCAACGGTGCCGCCGGGAACGGTGGAATTGGGCAGGAAGGTTTTTTCAATGCCTATTAATTCAGACTGCACCTCCAACGTTGTATTCAGCGGAGGTAAAGTAGTAGCAATACCATCAAAGTCTGATGAAATCTGAGAGGTGACCAATCCGTATTGGTTATCATCGGCGCTTGCCGGCACACGGACATTCACGGTAAAGGTTTCGGATGTACCGGGTGTCAAATTACCTCCGTTGAGGGTTAACGTCGTTGTCCCGCTGATTTGGCTACCGATGCCAACGACGTCACTTTCAGGCAAGCCTTCTGCTGAGAATCCGGATGGCAATGAAAGGGTGAAGACCATATTAGTTAAATCAACAGTACTGACGTTCTCAAAGCTGAATTCTAATGTCGCCAGGTCACCTGCCACCACAGGGTTATTGAGGACAGTCAGGCTAGCTTCAAGACCCGAAATAATCAGCTGATCTGTTCCTGCCAGGCTGGATGCACTAAGTTCGTTGATAGTGGAATTGAGCGGGGATGTGGTATTGGTATACACTCCGGGCAGAACGCTTGCCGGGGTTTGGATGGTCACCTGGAAGGTGCACGATCCACCGGGGCTCAGTTCTCCACCGGTTAGTTCCAAATTAGAAGTGCCCGTGATTGCCGAGCCGGTCCCGCATGGATTGGTGGGCAGTGGCCCCGAAACGACGGTCCCGCTGAGGAACGCATCCAGGTCATCTGTAAAGCTGATATTGGTCGCATTGTAGGTCGCCTCGTCCGTGTAGTCAATCGTAAATTCAAGCGTAGCTGTTTCTCCGGCAAGGATGGCTCCCTCTACTATGGATTTGGTGATTCTAGGGGCAGGGAGTATCGTAAGGTCATCGCTGGCTCCGGCACTAAATGTGGTCTCTCCGTTAGTGGTGGAGGACAGTAATGAGGTCGTATTCGTATAGGTTCCGCCTAGGGTTCCCTCCTGGATCTTTAATGTTACAGTGAAAGTGCAATTTCCTGCCGGGGGGAGGTTCCCTCCTGTCAGCTGAAGGGTAAGCGAGCCGCTTACAGTAGGAGTAGTTACCAATGACCCGGACCCGCAAAGATTTGCCCCCAGGCCTGAAAGCACTTCAACACCTGAAAGAAAATCCCCAAGGTTATCAGTGAAGCCTATTCCTGTCATTGCCTCAGTGGCATTGGGGTTGGTTAGAGAGAATTCCAAATCAACCGTACTTCCTGGCACAGCTTCAGTACTTTGAAAGGTTTTTGTGAAATTAGGTACAATTTTGATCGCCAGATTATCCTGAGCAGGGTCACCAGAGATCGCCCCTCCAGATGTATTCGCAGTTATAGCGCTCGTCGTGTTAGGATAAATGCCTGTGGCGGCTCCCGCAGGAACTTGTAGTGTTACCGTAAAAGTACAGCTGCCTTCCGATGGGAGATTACCACCGGTGAGGGTAAGGGTATTCGTCCCGCTCAACGTTGAGCCCGTGCCGCAAACGTCACTTTGAGGTAAGCCTACTGCAACCAGACCGGATAATGTAGCATCCAGATCATCGGTGAAACTGATATCCGTTAGCGCTTGATCTCTGCTAAAGTTAGAAATGGTAAAAGTCAGGTCCACCTGATCCCCGGGGCCGACTGGGTCATTACTGAAAGACTTTTCAAGAAAAACCTCACCGGGCTGGTTCACGTTAAGTGTGGCAGTAGCAAAACCGGAGGAGCCAGTTTGTGTGCCAAGCGCACTCGTTACGTTTTCAAGCGTTTCCACCCCCAGTTCCGGAACAACATCAAAGGAAACGGAGCAGGTTGCGCCTGCATCAAGAAAAATGCCAAAGGCATTTAGGCTGGTGCCATCTTCTGATAATGTAATCGTTGCAGGCTGTGAAAAGGAACCTACGGTAAAGCCTTCACAATCAGTCTCAAAGTTGGAAGGCGATGCAGCAACCATACCGACTGGCAAAGGATCCGTAAATGAAATATTCTGAACGTTATTAGTATTGAGCGTGTTGTCAACGGTTAAGGTCAGCCGGCTGGGCTGTCCAACGGTTACACTGCCTGGGGCAAAATTCTTATAGAATCCAGGCCTTGAAACATTTATTTGGATATCGGCCATGGTGTTGCCACTATTACCCCGTTCTGAGGTAAGATCACCAGAGGTGTTGGTAATAGTAGCAGCGGATGCAGAGGTACTAACGACATTAATGGATACCGTACAACTTGCTCCTGCAGTCAACTCGCCATCGGTATAAGTTAAAGTTGTACCACCGGAAGGCCCGCTCAGTGCACCCCCAGAGCAAGTCGTTTCTAATCCCGGCGCATCAGCGATGACCAGGCCACTTGGCAGCGTATTCGTAAACGATATTCCGGTCAGTGGATTAGGAGAACCCGTATTGTCTATTGTAAAAGTCAAACGGCTGGAACTTAAAGGTCCAATATCGTTGGGTGAAAATGCGGAAGAAAAAGAAGGAAGTATATCAAAGACTTCAATATCGTCACTCACCATTGATCCGTTAACGGTGTAGGTAATCGTATGCACCCCAACGCCCGCTCCAGCAGGATTAAAAGAGTACGTCATGCCATTGCCATCATCAGAAACGCCGGGGCCGCTGTAAACACCACCGGTAGGCGTACCGCCCCCTTGCCCGGTCAGGGTGGGAGTATCAATATTAACATCTTCGGGAGCTGTAAAGGCAAGATTTGGCTCTGTACTTTGCCCGCATACCTGTATCGCTGCTTCAAAGCCATCCTGGCAACTGGTAAAAGGGCCGGTAGACAATACAAAAATCAGGCATTCGTCAATCGCCGTACCAGTAATGGTTTCGCCGCTAAGGTTGGTGCCGGTTGCAGGGCCAAAGAGTATGGTTGAACCACCACCGGTGGACCCCTGGTAAACCGTGAGCACATCGTCCAAACCGAGGGTTCCTGCGATAATGTTGGCTTGGCCTACCTTGCCGGCATCCGGGCAGATTTCAAAAATGGTGCCTTCTGCCTGATTGTTGCCAAAACAGGCGTAACGGGATAGCTGTCCTGAAGGGCAGCCACAGGCTTCAGTTACCTCCACATCATCCATAGCCGCCTCCTCACAGCCACCTGGCTGCGTGTAGGAAAGGGTATGTATGCCGACCCCGGCAACGCCCGGGTTGAAATCGTAGGTGCCGTTGCCGTTATCTGTTACACCGGGGCCACTGTAGGTACCACCTGCCGGGGTGCCGCCGGTAAGATCTTGTTGTAATCCGGCATCTACGCATAAATCTGCCAAAGCGGTTAAACTGACGACCCCGGACTCGAACACTTCCACCTCATCCGTTCCCATTTCACCGCCAAAGGTGTAAGTGATGGTATGTACCCCAACACCTGCACTGGCAGGGTTGAATGAGTAAGTCATGCCATTGCCATCATCAGAAACGCCGGGCCCACTGTAGACCCCTCCTTCCGGATTGCCACCTGACAACCCGGTTTGAATGCCGGCAGTGATGCACAAATCTGCCAAAGCCATAACGTTAACCTCCGGAGCGACGTTTTCGCCGCAAACAGCCAGTCCGGTTTCCAATGGTAAGCCATTTCCAGTGGCACAGCTGCCAATGGGGCCTGAGGAGATTACGAAAATCAGGCACTCATCAGCTGCGGGACCGTTAATGACAGTATTGCTTAGGTCTCCGGTAAGAGGGCCGGAAACCAGTGTGCCGGAAGTACCAGAACCGGAAGTGCCGCTGTATACGTGGAGCACATCACCGTCCATAGTGAAAAAGGAACCAATCGTCCCAGCCGTGATGGTGGCCTTCGGTGACTGCCCGGCAGTAGGGCATACTTCAAAGGCGACGGTATTCGATTCATTGTTGTCGTAGCAATAGAAAAACGAAGATTGCCCAACCGGGCAGCCACAGGCTGCTAAAACTTCGATGTCGTCCATGGCAGTTTCTTCGCAAATACCCGGAATAGTATAGGAGATGGTATGGACACCAAGCCCGGCAATACCCGGATTGAAGTCATAGGTGCCATCCCCATTATCCGTTACGCCCGGACCGCTGTAGGTTCCGCCGGAGGGCGAACCGCCGCTGAGTCCCGTTTGTAGGCCTGCATCGATGCAAACATCTGCGGGTGCAATAAAGGAAGCCATTGGGGAAGCGAAAACCTCCACATCATCCATGGCGGAATTGCCGCCTACGGTATAGGTGATTGTTGTAATGCCCACGCCTGCTGTTGCAGGATTGAAATCATAGGTGCCGTCTTCGTTGTCGTTCACGCCATCACCGGAGTAGATACCACCGGTAGGCATACCGCCACTGAGGCCACTTTGTACCCCATCGGTTTCACACAGGTCATTGGGGGCGAAGAAGGTAACCGGTGCCGTACCGCCAACGTCGCTGGCGCAAACCTGTAGTTCGGTATTAACCCCACCGCTTTGGCAGCTGACCCCAAAACTATTGGAAGCATTGATGACGAAAATCAGGCAGTCACCGGCATTGGTCGAAGTGAGGGTTTCTCCAGCCACTCCAGTACCAGCTGGGCCGAAAACAATATTTCCAGGGGCGATGGAGCCTTCATATACGGTGAGCGTCGCAACAAACGTTGGTGGGTTATGCAGAAAACCAGCCTGTATAATTTCGGCTTCTACTGTTGCAGTAGGGTCATCGGGGCAGACTTCAAAGGCCGTAGTGTTGACTTCCGGTAGGGTGTAGCAATAGCTGTAAAATTCTTCCCCTGCATCGCATTGGGCGACGATGAATTCCGGGGACAAAACCGCTACAGCGACTAGCAGTGCAGCAGGGATCCATTGGGCTAGGCGGTTCTTTGTGCTCAGCATGGTGACTTTTTTCGATTATGATTTACTGCCTTTCCGAACACACGGAAAGGGGGCTTAACTTTTGAGCTGCGGGTATGATTGCCAATTTCGGATTAGCTAAAAAAACCAATGCCATATATGTCAAGGACATATGGCGGCGTTTCCCGCTTTGTCAAAAGTGTTTTTACCTTGTTGGAAAGGCTGTTTTAGTGTTAGATCATAGAGGAAGAAAGCTTCCGGACAGGGAGTAAAAAAGAGCTTTCAATACCTCAAATATAAGTATTAAATACTTCAATAGCTGGAAGACAGGTGCGATTTTATTTTTGGTCAGTGTGAAATTTTCCGAAAAAGAGGCTTAGGGTATCTTTCCCTAAGCCTCTGTCAATGCATAGCTGGTTTAAATCGGAGTTATCTTGTTGTAACAATCTTTATCGGAGCAAAATTACGGTTGGTTGCATTGATCTGCAGGTAATATACACCCGGCGCCCAGTGAGAAGTGTGACACTCGCTGGAAACTTCACCAGCAGCCATCTGCCATTTAGCTACAAATTGCCCAAACTGATTGAATACGGCCACCTCTGCCATTTCGGAAAGGGGCTGGCCCAATTCCAGCGTGAATTGGTCCCTCGCAGGATTAGGATAAACCACCGCTTCCCCTGGGAGGTTCGTATTTTGACTCATCAGCGGCAGCCCTGGGCTGCTTTGTGGCGCTTGTCCTCTGGTTCGTATCTCGGAGAAAGTAACGTCGACTGGATTGTTATCATTGGAGAAAACGGCCAGGCCGACTTCCGGGCATTGCCCCAGGTCTATTTGTACGGCCCCTATTGCCGAAAAGTTATCACCGCTTGTACTAACGAACTGACGAATTAGGTTGCCTTGTTTCTTAAGCCTTAAGTAGAAGGAAAAGGGGGCCGAAATATGCGAAATATCCTTTGCGCCGCCGGTGTTATATCGGACTTCTCTGCGGACCAGGGCGCTGTTGTTGGTAAATAATGCAACTTGTTTTGAGTCACTATCCAAAGTCTCCCGCATCATAATACCTCCGTAACCGCTTCCGTTATTTACAGTAATTTTAGCTTGCATACCAATCTCATTACCACATAACGTCTGACTTGCAAAAGCAGCATTGTCTCCATTGAAGCTGGTATTGCCATTGGCACTGCCACTGATGGTAATATCACCGTTGCCAGGCACATCGCTGGAACATGGAGCAAAAGAGTAAGTGCCTGAATTGTTGGAACTTCCAAGGTCGGTCGATTGCCACTGATTAGGGAGCTCCGCCTCATCAGATACTAAAATGCTGGCCTGGCAATTTGCGGGGTTTCCGGCCTCGTCCTCCACTGTAACATTAAGCTGAAGTGTGGTATTGGCATCATCGCAATCCAGGGAGTATACTTCAAAATCCGTTACCTCCACTGCCCCGCAGTTGTCGCTGCTAAGATTGGCATCGTAAATGTCGGCAAGGGTCAATTCATACGTGCCTTCAGCATTGAGGTTAACAACGCCGGTTTTGCAATGTGGTTGAGGAGGTTGATTGTCCATTAACTGCAGCGTGATTTCGCAGGTTGCTTTTTTTCCGGCTCCGTCCGTTGCCGTGACAGTAACGATCTGCTCTTCTAAATGGGCGCTGCCAAATGAGGTGCCTGCTTGTATGTCCTGAGAGAGTTCAGGTGTGCCGCAGTCGTCAGTGGCTGCAACAATCCCAGTCAGATCGGGCACCAATCCGTAGCAGAGTCCGGCTTCCATATCTACTTCCTGCTGTCCCGGGCAGAGCGTGAATTCGGGATTCCCAGTATCATCAACTTCAAGGCTGGCCGTAGCTTCAACGGTACACCCATCCGCAGAGGTGTAAGTGTAGGTGATGGTATGCATTCCCACGCCTGCACTTTGAGGGTCGAATTCAAAGTTGATCCCATTTCCATTATCAGAAACGCCCTCACCGGAGTAGGTGCCGCCCTGAGGGAGCCCTCCACCGAGGGTTGCAAGCCCGTCATTAGGACAGCGGCTGTCGTAGTCTTCCAGGGTTACCGTTGGCAACTCGAAGACTTCAAAGATTTGGCTGGCATCATCTGTACAGCCATCGTTGGTTGTAATGGTATAGGTGAGCGTATGTTGCCCGGCCCCGGCAGTTTGCGGGTCGAAGTCGAAGGTGCCGTCATTATTATCTGTTATCCCCGGGCCGGCATACACGCCACCGGCTTCGGTTCCCCCGCTCAAACCAGTTTGAATGCCATCATTCAGACAGAAATCCCCTGGGTTTTCAAGGGCAGCTTTTGGGGCATCAAAGACTTCAATGGTTACCATATCGGAGCCTTCACATCCATCATTGCTGGTCACGTTGTAGGTGATAGTGTGCTGCCCTACGCCAGCTACTACCGGATCAAAGCTGTAGGTTGTTCCGTTTCCATCGTCTGCTACTCCTGGCCCGGAATATACGCCACCCGCCGGTAGTCCGCCTCCAAGGCCGGTTTGAATGCCCTCATTGGTACAAACGTCTTCCGGGTCGGTCAGGGTGACATTTAGGGTGCTGTTGACTTCCACCGTTACTGATTGGCTGTTGGAGCACCCGTTTCCATCTGTGTAGGTGTAGGTCAGCTCGTGCTGGCCTATACCTGCCTGACTGGGATCAAAGGAGAAGGTTTGGCCGTTGCCATCGTCACTCACGCCGGTACCACTGTAGATGCCGCCGGAAGGGGTGCCACCGTTCAAGCCATTTTGTACCCCGGCATCCGCGCAAAAGTCGCCCGGGTCATTAAATCCGACATTTGGCAATTCGAAAATGGTGATCTGATCTTCAGCACTGTTGGTGCAGCCATTGCCATCGGTGTAGGAATAGGTGATCGTATGCATGCCTACCCCAGCCACTGAAGGGTCAAAGATAAAAGTTGATCCATTACCGCCGTCGCTCACACCGGTGCCGCTGTAGAGGCCTCCGGTAGGCGTTCCACCACTTAAGCCCATTTGCACCCCGCTATCCACACAAAGGCCTGCAGGCGCAGCAAATGAAACAGAGGGCAGTGCAAATACGGTAACCTGATCAGTCGTGGTATTGGTGCAGCCATTGCCATCAGTATAGGAATAGGTAATGTCGTGCATGCCCACTCCGGCTGCCGAGGGGTCAAAGCTGTAGGTTTCTCCGTTGCCATCATCAGATACCCCCGTGCCACTGTATGTTCCTCCGGTTGGTGTGCCGCTGCCCAGCCCGGTTTGTTGACCCGCATCAATGCACAGGTCATCTAAAGCAGTAAAAGATAAACCGGGGAGCGTGAATACTTCAACCTGATCGGTTGCCGTGTTGGTACATCCACTGTTATCTGTGTAAGTGTAGGTAATGGTATGCATACCTGCACCTGCGGTAGCCGGGTCAAAAGTGTACGTCTGCCCATTGCCATCGTCGGCTACGCCGGGCCCGCTGTAGGTGCCTCCAGCCGGACTACCGCCGCTTAAAGCGGACTGTACACCTGCGTTTACACAAAGGTCTGCCGGAGCAGAAAAGTTAACATTGGGAAGGGCCAGAACTTCGATGGTTGCAGTAGTGCTGTTGGCACATCCGTTGCCATCGGTATAGGTGTAAGTGAGTGTATGCAGGCCTACCCCTGCTTCCTGCGGGTCAAACGTAAAGCTCGAACCATCGTTGTTGTCCGTTACCCCGGGGCCAGAGTATTCGCCGCCCGTGGGGTTGCCGCCACCAAGGCTGCTTAGTGCCCCGTCATTCAGGCAAACTGCTGTTGGATCGTCGAAGGTGACAGCCGGAAGGTCAAATACTTCTACATCGTCTTCCAGCACCTGATTGTTGACAGTGTAAGACAGGGTATGCGTACCCACGCCCGCTGCGGTAGGGTTAAAAGAGTAGGTCTGGCCATTGCCATCATCGGAAACGCCCGGCCCACTGTATACCCCTCCGGAAGGACTACCGCCTGAAAGCCCGGTTTGTTCCCCCGCATCTATACATAAATCTGATAGTGCGGTAAAGGCATTACTGACTGCGGTTTCGCTGCCGCAAACTACAAGAGGGAGGTTGGTAGTGCCTTCCGGCAAACAACTGCCGCTGGCACCGGAGTTGATCACAAAAATCAAACACTGTCCGGTAGTAGTGCCTACAAATTGCTGGTTCGATACGTCCCCGCTTCCGGAGAATACCTCGGACCCGCTGATTCCACTGCCTGAGACTCCCTCATAAATAGTCAGCTGATCTCCATCATTGGCAAAGATCCCCTGATTGATTTTGGCTACCGGGTAGAGCCCGGAAGAACCACAAACCTCAAAGGCGACCTGGTTCGTTTCGTTGGCATCATAGCAATAGAAATAATTGGTTTCTTCGTCGAGGCAGCCGCAGGCCGGGTCGATACTGATTGCTGTGCTAATGTCGACCGTGCAGCCGTCATTGGTCGTTAGCGTGTAGGTAATATTCAGGTTGCCGGTTCCCGCTACGACCGGGTTGAGGTCGAAGGTGCCATCCCCGTTATCGGTAATACCCGTACCAGAGTAAGTCCCGCCGGCAGGGCTTGCGCCACTTAGCCCGGTTTGTACGCCAGCGTCGATACAGAAATCTCCGGGATTGGTGAATTCAAGGGTGGGAACGCTGAAGACTTCGACCTGATCGGTGGCTGAATTTGGGCAGCTGCCGGAGGTCATGTAAGTCACGGTGTATACACCGGGTGTGGAAGCACTGACGTCAATTTCACCGGTAGATGGATTAATACTCAAGCCACTCGAAGAAGAAAACGTACCGCCGGAAAGACCGATGACCGCTGGCGTTGGGTCATTATCATTGGCGCAGAAGGGGTCGGGACTATAGCTGAAGCCTGGATCGTCAGCTGCATTTATGGTAACTTCCACATTAGAGGTACCGTCACAGTTTGTACCGGCCACGGTATAAGTGACCGTATAAGTAGCTGGTGTAGAATTTGAAATATCAATCTCACCGGTGTTGGCATCGAGGCTGAGGCCTGCTGTACTGCTGAAAGTCCCTCCCTGTTCGCCGGTAATGGTTGGTAAAGGGTCTGCATCATTGGCACAATAGGCTGCTGCACTGTAGCTGAAGCTTGCATCAGGCCCAGCGCTACCCTCCACTACAATCACTGTATTACAGGTGGCTGTATTGCTATTATTGTCCTCAACCGTATAGGTGAGGGTGGTGGTGCCTGCATTGAAAGGCTGTGCCCCGTTTTGGTTGAAATAACCATTGCCTGACCCGGTTGTTGCTCCGGTAAGTTCCCAGGAGACCGCTGGGTCCGTATCACAATTATCAGAAGGTGTCCCAATGGGGTTAAGATTGGTAAGGTCGATTGTGCATTCCCCATTTGGTATGGTTATGTTGCAGGGATCAACAGTAAAGGGGTAGCTTTTTACTTCTATGGCAGGGTTATTTGTCCCCAAAGCAAGAACTGTTGTGCCGTCTACGCTTAGGTTTAATCCCTGAACCGCGCAGCCACAATCTACAAAATTTGTAATGTTAAAATTATAATCCGCATCACAAGGCAACTGAACCTCTGAGCTAGTATTTCCGAAAATAGAAGCACCACTACCAATAACATTTCCGTTTGAATTGGTTATCGTATACGTTATATCTCCTGCAGAACCTCCAAATTGCACTAAATTAACCGTAGCTATTGCGACGGCCGGGGAAGGCGGGCAGGTCACCACCGGGTCTTCTGTATCTGTAAGGTTACAGTCTACGGGGTCCGCAATAGTGATTTCCCGGAATAAGAAAACGCCATTGGCATTAGTTGAACTAAACGTAAGCCGGATTTTATCAATATTTCCGAAGGAGGTATTGGAACTGAGATCAGCGGTCTGGTTGTTAAAATCACCTACCGGTATGGTCGTCTCAGCACCTTGTGCCTGTTCGCCATCTTTGTAACCTGTAATCGTCATATTACCATCATAGGTAGAGCTTTGTTTAAGGAATACGAAATTCTCCAGTTTAAATGCAGATCCATCTGAAGAGCCAATTTCAAAGTAACCGACAGATTGGTCGTTCGACAGTTTTATGTCCTGCCCATCACTTGATATGGTAGAAGTGCCAAAAAATGAAAAAACCTTGAACTCGTAACACTCTGCAATGCCGGATTGTGTTCCTGTCCCTGTCGCTATAGTCTCTAAATTATTCTCAAAGCTCTCCGTGCCGGTAGCAGGAGTACACTGAGACAATAGTGCATAAGGCATTGAAGTGAAAAAGAATAGCATAAGACAGAAGCGCCATAAGTGCCCTATCGATGCAGTGAGGCGTGTCACGCGGATAGGCGTGAGGGTTTTAACCGTGTACATGTGCATATTTGTTTAGTTATAAACGGGTATAGACTCCCGCCGGGCACAATAAGTGATTTTTGACTTTTTCTTTTTGTACCCTGCTGCGTTAAAAATGCTCGCCGTCTGCACGGATGCCTGTGCTTTTTGCCTTACAGGGCTCAAAAATATAGTCGTCAACATTTCACTTCTCGTGACCCAGGGTAGTATAGCTCCTGTTAGTACGCAGTGGCGTTGGAACAGGTTACCTATTTGTTTAGGTTTGTTCCGGGTGTTTGAATTTCGTGTAGACTATTTAATGCCATCAATGTATTGCACTGTAAATTTAAAAAGCTAGATCACTGCAGGTGACAGCAATTGGAAAGGGGGGAGAGGGGGAATTGAGATTATGGACTAAAAGTAGATAAAATCTGGCAATAATACGACTGCCGGGCGTCAACTAAGTTGAGTTTTTTAAACGGACTTGCTCCAACCAAAATAAAGGGGGGCAGAAGATATCAGGCACAAAGGGAACAGGTAGACAGCGCCTAATCGCCCTGCCCACCTGTTTTACTTTTCGCTTTTAAAAGCCTACTGTTTCAACAATTTCAGCGTTTCCTGATACCCATCACTTGTGGCAGTTCGGAGTAAGTAGAGCCCCGGAGGGAGCCCTGAGAGGTCGCCATCAATTTCCAGGTCGCCTGCATACAGGTCAAATTGCCGAACCCGCTGCCCCAGTTCATTAAGCAAGGTTGCGGTGCCGGCTACATGCAGCGGTTTGTTGAACGAGAGTGTGAACTGCCCGGATGCCGGGTTAGGGAAAATCGTTGCACTACACACAGAAACTGCGGTCACCTCATTGCCCCAGTCCGGAATGGAAAAGTTGCTGCTGACCTGGCTGCGCGTATTTACATTGCTGAATACGGCACTGGCATCCCCATTTGGGTCCGTTGTAAATACGGCCAGCCCCATTTCGACACACTCGTCCATGGGGAGGTATACCTGATGGAATAGCTGCCAGCTGCCAGTGTTTGTATTGCGGTAAAGGGCGCGGATATAATCGCCATTTCTTCTTAAGCGGAGCCAGGTAGCGAAAGGTGCCCATGAAGTGTTGGAAGTGCGCGGCCCATTATCCACGGTGCGCAGCTCCCGCCGAAGAAGGCTGGACAGATTGGAATACACGGCTACCATCTTAGCGCCCGGTGCATTGCTCTCTCTGATCATTAGCCCTGCATAGCCATTGCTGACACTTTCAATTTTAGCTTGAATCCCCCCGTTGCCGCAAAGGCTCTGCCAAATTAAACCTACTTCATCAGAAGTATTGGGGATCAGGTTATAGCCAACCGTGGAGATGGCAAATTCACCCCGCCCGGGGTTGTCCGTAGCACAAGGGTCATAGCCGAAGATGCTGCTTTCGCCCGGGCTGCCGATGTCGTTGCTGACCCATGGAGTTGGTAAAGCTTCCCCGGCCTTCACCGAAACCTGAGCGACACACTGATCAGTGTTTCCGCCTCCATCCTCTACGGTGACCAGCACATCGAATTGCATCTCCGTATCATCGCAGGTGTAAGTATTGCCTTCGAAATCGACGGATTCAATTGAGCCGTTATCGCTGCTCCCAATTGCATCAAAGACGTCGCTTTCCTGTAGCGTGTAGGTGCCGTTGGGCCCTAATTCTACAATAGGGCTGAGGCAGGCCGCAACTGGCGGAACGGCATCTACCAAAACATTATCGGTCGCTCCCACGCCCGATAGAGCCAGGTCTGCATCAGACCCCCAAACGCCTGTCATAGTGCCTTCGTTCAGGCCCAGGGTAGGGGTTACGGTGATGCCGTCTGTGTCTTCATCACCGTATGCGACCATGTAGGTAAAGATCAGTGCTTTGGTGCCTGTCCCTGAAGCATAATCCGCCTGTACTGTTGAGCCATCCAGGCTAATGGATAGCTGAGGCGTGCCCGATACGATGACGATCCTGTTGAAATTCACAACAAACTCCAGAACCGTACCCAAACCATACGTAGAATCGCTTGGAACGCTCACACTTATCACCTTTGGATTACAGGAAGTGCCCCAGTCTGGCTTATTGGAATCGGTAAGGGCACTATTGATAGCAAAGCCGTCAGGTTCGCTATTGAATTGAGTGACGCACCAGTTGGATAAGTCCTGATTGAAGAGGGGGGTATCTCCGAACATCCCGGTCATATCGGTCATACCGGACACATCCCAAAGTCCAAGGTCCTGGTTAAAGGCAGCCGCATCAAAGAACATCCCCGCTGCATTGGCAATGTTTTTAACATCCCAATCGCCAATGTCCTGATTGAAAGCCGAGGCACCCTGGAACATATTGTTCGTATTGGTCACGGCAGACACGTCCCAGTTGCCGATGGCTCCGTCAAAGGTTATCGCCTCTGCGAACATCCCCGCCATATTGGTGACACCCGACACCTTCCAATCGTTAAGGCTTTGGTTAAAAGAGGAGGCTTCGAAGAACATGCCCGCCATATTCGTAACGTTGACCACCTTCCAATCCCCAATATCCTGATCAAAGTCGGAGGCTCTCCCGAACATCCCATTCATGTCGGTTACGCTTGCTACATTCCAGTCCCCAATATCCTGATTGAATTTGGAGGCATCTCCAAACATGCCCGCCATATTCGTCACGTTTCCTACTTCCCAGTTACCTATGGCTCCGTTGAAGGCTGAAGCCTGGAAAAACATACCCGCCATGTTGGTGACATTTGCGACGTTCCAGTCATTAAGGTCTTGATTGAAGGCCGAAGCACCACCAAACATATTGTTCATGTTGGTAACGCTGCCCACATTCCAGCCCCCAATATCCTGATCAAACATAGTCGCCTCTCCAAACATACCAAACATGCTGGTAACGTTGCCGACATTCCAGCCCCCAATATCCTGGTTAAAGGCGGAGGCCTGGAAGAACATCCCTTGCATATTGGTCACATTGGCTACATTCCAGTCCCCGATATCCTGGTCGAAAGCAGAAGCCTGACCGAACATATTATTCATCAGCGTGACATTGGACACATCCCAGTCCCCGATGTCCTGATCAAAGGCAGAGGCCCCCTGGAACATGCCAAACATATCGGTTACATTCGATACCTCCCAGTTGCCAATGGGTTGATCAAAGGAGGAAGCCCCCAGGAACATGCCCGCCATATTGGTAACGTTAGATACATCCCAACTGCTGATGTCCTGGTCAAAACTGGCCTGATTGATAAACAGCGTCAGCATATTGGTCACCTTGGAAACGCAGACTTTGGTAAGGTCTTCATCGTTGGCAATCATAGTTTCCAGCATAGTGCGGTCTACTACAGTGTAACATTCGCCATCGAGTTCAAATTGGTCGCCCACATTGTAATTATCGCACTCCAGGCAGCCGTTGGCATTAAATGCTGCACCTGAGTTATTGGGCGGGCAGCTACCTGTACAAGCAGCACCCCACACTGGTTTTTGAGCACTGGTAAGATTAGTGAAATCTGCGAAATTATTCGGTTCAGAGGGGATATGCTCTACGCACCAACCTGACAGGTCCTGGCTAAAGATATAGTTTTCATATAACATGGCATTCATATTGACTACATTTGACACATTCCAGTCTCCGATATCTTGGTTGAAGTCATTAGCAAAATTGAACATATTGTTCATATCGGTTACTCCGGATACATCCCAGTTACCAATGTTCTGGTTAAAAATGAAAGCACCTTTAAACATCCCCGCCATATTCGTGACATTTGACACATCCCAATTGCTAATGTCCTGGTTGAAGGAATCCGCCCCAAAAAATAAATCTGACATATCAGTCACCTTGGAGACACAGACTTTGGTAAGGTCTTCATCGTTGGCAATCATGGTTTCCAGCATAGCGCGGTCTACTACGGTGTAACATTCGCCATCGAGCTCGAACTGTTCACCTACATCATAGTTGTCGCATTCAATGCAGCCACTGGCATTTTCGATAGCGCCTTTGGTGTTTTCCGGGCAACCATTTCCAGGGGCTGAAATTTCGATCTGATGGATTTCAAAGATGCCGGTTGGGTCACGGTCGGGAAAGGTTAGCCTTATGCCCTCAATGTTTTGAAATCCTGAATTGGAACTTAGGTCAACTGTTTGGGAAGAAGTTCCATTTATCGTGACTGTTTCTTCAGCTCCGTTAACAAGATTTCCATCTTTCAAACCATAAATGATCATATCTCCATCGTAAGATTCATCTTGTCTTGAAAACACGAAACTTTCCAGATTGAACGCTGAAAAATCAGAGGAACCAATATCGAAATATCCGATGCCGAAGGGGTTTGACAGTTCAATAGTCTCCCCGTTACTAGATATGGTAGAAGTGCCAAATCCTCCAGCTATAGTAAATCCATAACATTCTGCGATACCATATAATGCACCCGGTGCGGAGGCTATTTGCCCCAAGTTGTTCTCAAAGCTTTCCACACCAGTAGCAGGGGTGCATTGAGCCAGCGTGTAAAAAGGAATTAAAGAAAAGGAAACCAAAATGAGACCAGCGCGCCATAGTTGGCCCATTAACGCATAATGGTGTGCCACGCGCATAGGCGTGAAGGTTTTAAAGGTGTACATCTGCATATTTGTTTAGTTATAAATGGGTATAGTTCCAGTTAGTACGCAGCGGCATTGTAATGGGTTGCATTACAAGGCTACTGTTTAGTGTTTTTCAGCAAGTGTTTGAAATTAGTGTTGATTATGAGCGCTAATCAGGGCTCTGTACGCTAACTTTAGTATGCGTGTCCGTCATAGTTTTGGTGACTATATAAAGAGGCAGGGGATAATACGGGGTAAAAATATAAAAAGCCATCAAAACAAGAAAATGTCAGGTATGGAATAATCCTGGCCGTAGCTTTTAGTCTCTTCTCTGTCAGATTTGCAGCTACTACGGTTTTTGCAAGTACCTGTCCGGCACCTTTACTATTTTTGTAGTTTTACATTCAAACTTATCATTTTGAAGATGAAGCTAAAATATGTGTTCGCGATGCTTTTAGGCATTGCGCTGATCGCCTGCAACAAGGAGACCGATGACCGGCCTGATGAAGAGAAAATCCTGGACTTCCTGGCAGAGAACAACCTGACGGCTGACCGGCACGAGTCCGGCTTGTACTACCAAATTCAGACGCCGGGTTCGAGTGAACGGCCTGAGCTCACGGATTCTGTCACCGTGCGCTACAAAGGCACCCTGCTGGACGGGCACGTTTTTGATCAGACACCGGGCAGCAGTACCATTACTTTTCCGCTTAGAAACTTAATTCCCGCCTGGCAGATCGGCATCCCATTGGTAGGGAAAGGAGGAGAGGTTACCCTGTATTGCCCATCCAATCTGGGCTACGGCAATCGGGCTGTCGGGACTATCCCGGCCGGGTCTGTGCTGGTTTTTGAGATTGACCTTGTGGATTTCAATTAAGGAACGTTAAAAAATAGATTCGACATTTTGAGTCGGTTATTTTTGTGCTGGGCAAGGCGCGAAGAAAGAAGATAGCCAAAGCTACCTGACTGATGAGCAACGCAGACCAGCGCAAAAAGAAGCAGTCATAAATGGTGAAGTTATTATTTAAACGTTCCTAAGATAGTCTAACCGGGAAAACGTCTTGTCTTCTCAGCCCCATCATTGATATGGCAGTAGGCTTTTTGCCAATAAACCTAAATAATATTGTCGCCAAAACCAGTATACCAGGAATTCTGCCGGGACCAGGCCGTTCCTGCCTTCAATCACCCCTGGTGGCTGGATGCGGTATGCGGCCCGGACAACTGGGGTGTAGCGCTCGCTGAGGATAAGAAAGGCGAATTGGCAGCAGCATTGCCCTACCATATCCGGCGTGTTAAAGGCATACCTTTCCTGCTAACGCCACCACTGACGCCCTACCTTGGCTTGTGGCGGTATCGGGCGTATGATTCCCTTGCTCCGGCGGATCAGTTCACCTTCGACCGGCAGGTCATTCCGCAACTCCTGGAACAACTGCCCGGGCACTGGGGGCACATTCAGAAACTGCACCATGGGACCAAAAACTGGATGCCCCTGCTTTGGAAAGGCTTTCAGGCTCAACTGCGGTATCACTTTGTGGTGCCGGGACTTTCGGATAGGGAAACGGTCCACCGCCGCTTCAACCGCTCGGTAAAGTACAGCATCAAGGAAGGAGAGAAGGTCTTGGAGTTGGAAGAGAGTTCAGATCTGAATGCATTGGTGTCTATCATCGAGCATACCTTTGACCGGCAGGGGCTGTCTGCACCGGTCACCTTGTCTTTGCTGCAGCAAATGGATGGGCCCGCCCGGAAGTTTGGCGATGTGCAATTGCTCCTGGCACGTCATCAGGACGGAACGGTCCACAGCGGGGTGTACCTGATGCATACCGAAGGCGTTACTTACCCCATCACCGCGGGTAACGGGAAAGGTGCCCGGGAGAGCGGGGCATTTCCCTGGCTGATGTGGCAGGCTATACAAGCCGGTGCTGAGCAGGGGAGTGAAGCCTTTAATTTTTGCGGCAGCACCATGCCTAACGTAGCCCCGGTCCTGAATGGGTTTCGGGCGCTTCCTGTTCCTTATTTTGAAATCTATCGTGCCCGTTACCGCTGGGCGACGCCTTTTTTGCAGTGGCTTTTGTAAATTTGCCATAAAAAAAGCCATGAAAACACTGCTTGTCTTTCCTTCTCTGATTCTTCTCCTGTTAAGTTGTGGGAATAACCCTCAGCAGGCACCGCTCCCGCAGGCATCAGCGCTGCTGGCCCTGGAGACCATTCAGGAGACCGTTCAGGAGCCGGTCCGCAAGGTGACGCCGGTTGCCGCCGGGCGGAACGAAAAGTCGGCCTGCATTTTCACCATGCCTGCACGGGCAGAGATCCAAATGCTGCATTTCTATCTTTACGATCCTGCACCCGCACAAGACATTCCACAGTTGCAAATCATTGCCGGGGAATGGCAGGAGCACAATGCCGGCGCTGGCTATGAAATCCTGCAGGGGACTAGTGTGCCAATGGCCTGGTTTCCCGGTGAAACCGGCGTTTATCCAGCTACTACGATCGCGCTGTTCCGGCAGGCTACACTGGTCCTTACCGGTGTAAGTCAGGAACATGCCAAATCTCTGATCTATCAGATCATGCTGCAACATAACTGGAAATAATTTGTAGCGCACCTTCAACACTTGACAACACCAATTCCATGAAGCAATTACTACTCTCTACACTTGTTACGCTCTTTTTTGTCGGTCATCTTAACGCTCAGCTGGGAGAGTTCCGCGTGGAATGCACTACAGGGGATTCCGTGCGGGCTTTGGCCGCAACTGCCGGGCCGGATGGCAGTATTTATGTGCTTGGCTCTGTAGCTAATGGCTTTAATAACCCTGTCGGCAATGCCAACGATGCAATAGTCGCCCGTATCGACAATACCAACCAAATGGTATGGTCGCAGGAATATGATCCCGGGACTTTCCAGTCTATAACCGACATCAGCTCAACGGAAGATGGCGGCTTCGTGCTTTCCGGCACGTCCACGACCGTCTATTTTGATGGCTTTCTGGCCAAAGGCAATGCTGATGGCACCCTGCAATGGTCACAGTTCCCGGGCAATCCTGACCTTTTGGAACGGGGGTATGCCGGGCTTCAGACCTCTGATGGTGGCTATATCTTTGCTGGCCATCACAGCCCGAGTTTTGAAACAGCGCTTTATCTGGTCAAGTATGATGCCTCAGGAGCTGTGGAATGGGGGCAGTATTATCCGGTAGCCGGACAGGGTGCTACCGGGTATGATGTGGCGGAGGTGCCTGCGGGCGGGTACCTGGTGACGGGGAGCATTGGTTCGAATTTTGATAGCGAGACTTTTGTCGTCCGCCTTAATGAACAGGGCGAACAGCTCTGGGCTAATACCTATTCTTATCAGGGGTTCAACAGTGCCGGTGTGCAGATTGTACCCCTTCTGGATGGCACCTTTGCGCTGCTGCAGGGGACTTCCCTGAGTGATGCGGCTTTTGGTGGCCCGCAGGGCGCTGTTATTTCCCGGATTAATCTTGACGGTTCCGTAGTTTGGTCCAGGGTAGCCACCTTGGTGGAAGACCAGGTAACTGTAGAATTTAACGGGTTCAATTATTCTTTTTACGGACAGGCAGAAGACTTGATCGTAACGCCCGATGACCATATTTTATTCGTAGGCGGTACGGATGTGGATAACTCCGGAGACATCCGCCCCGCCCTTGCAAAAATCAGTAAGGATGGGGAAATGCTGTGGGGGCTTGAGCTTGCAGAAGAGGGCTTTTTGAGCGGCCCTTTCCGGTTTGGTGGAAGCCCGCTCACGGTCACTTCCGAGGGCTACTATGCTTACGTTTATGAGGATCTCTATGACCGCGATGGGTTCCGTTTGGTGAAGGTGGACGAACAAGGGCAGGGCATCTGCGCCGATCCTCTGCCGGATGCTTTTCTTACTCCTGTCAACCTGGACGTGGCCCCAATCTCCTTCGTTGGCAGTACGTTGACAGCCTCTACCGACCTTGATGTGAATGTTTCCGATCAGGATTTTTCCATCAATCCAAATAACAGTTCCTTTACGCTGGACCTTGGCAACGACACGCTAATTTGCAGCGGTGCGAGCTTGTTGCTCGATCCGGTGCTGGACAGCACCGCCGTCTATCAGTGGCAGGATGGTTCTACGGATTCCACATTCACCGTGAATGCCTCTGGAATTTACAGCGTGACGGTCACTCAGGACGAATGTACTGCTGTAGATTCCATTTCGGTGGTGACGCCGGAAGATGCTGTAGCACTGGGGCCAGATTTGGAAGTGTGTGACGGCGAACCTGTGACGCTGGGCCCTGTCTTTGAAGTGCCGGGTGACTATACCTGGAGCAATGGGGCCACTACGCCGCAAATCATGGTGACTGAAGATGGCACCTACACATTGGAACTCACCACCACATGTGGAGTAGTCACCGATGAGATCAACGTAGATATTCTCGAATTACCGGATGTCGGGGCGGAAGTTGTGCCGCCAAATTGTGGGGAAAACAATGGTGCTATCACCATCAATCTGTCAGGGGGGGATCCCGCGAGCGCTATTGAGTGGTTCGATAGCGAGGGTAACCTCATTGCAGAAGGCGTACAAACAATCGAAAACTTATCAGATGGAAGTTATGAGGCCATCATTACAGTAGGAGCGGATTGTTTTTCGACCTCCACTTTCTTTTTGGCCGCTCCTGATGTACCTCAGGCTGAAGCAAATGTGAGCCCACCTAACTGTCAGGGGCAGGCATCTGGTATTTTGACACTGGAGGTAACTGGCGGCATCACGCCTTATCAGTTCGAGTGGTCCCGCAACGGGCAGCCTTTCAACGAAAGTACAGCGACTATAAACGGGCTACTGCCCGGCTTGTACGCCTACACGGTTACAGACGCTACCGGATGCTCCATTTCGCAGGATAGCATCGCTTTACCGGATGTGCCCCCCATTAATTTTCAGGTGGAAACCGTAGATCCGGCTTGTCCGGGAGAAGCTACGGGCCTTATCGAATTTTCAGGGCTGAGTGGCAGCACTTCGCCTTATACTTTTGCCCTCAATGGCGGTGCCGGACAAACCGAGCCGGTATTCGAAGGCTTAGCGTCGGGGCTATATGAAGTAACCATTACCAACAGCAACAACTGCGATACAACGGTATCACTGACCCTGGCAGAGCCAAATAACCTGGCTATCGACCTGCTGGCTCAGCCCAATCCTGCTTCCTTTGGAGATTCCGTGCAGTTGGAAATTATTTCCAATGTTCCAATTGATCCTGCCTTATCAACTTTTCAGTGGGTGGCGGACTCCGGCGCTGTGCTGAGTTGTACGACCTGCCCTAACCCCAGGTTGCTGGCCACCAGCTCCGTGGATGTTGAGCTGACCTTAACGCTGGAGGGCGGCTGTACCTACTCCGCTGAGCTGTTCCTGCAAGTGGATGGCACCCGTCAGGTGTACATTCCCAATGCATTTTCCCCGAATGAAGATGGCATCAACGACCGCTTCGAAATTTATCCGGGAGCCGGCATTGCGGAGGTGCTCAACTTTCAGGTTTACGACCGTTGGGGCGGGCTGGTCTTCGAAGCCAAAGATGGCGTATCAGCATGGGATGGCACCACGAGGGGGGAAACGGCAGCGGCAGGCGTTTACGCTTACATCGTACAGGTCCGCTGGGTGGATGGATTTACCACACTTTACGAAGGAGAAGTTCAATTATTCCGATAAAATCAAGCTATGCATCTTTCCATGAAAATTATAACCTGGGCATTCCTGAGTGTTGCCCTTATGGCCTGCTCAGGAGGAACAGGTCAGGATGTGTCAAAGGCACCTGCAACCGACACAGATACCGCCGAAGCCATTCAGGAGCAGCCCGAAGCCTCCTCACCGCCATCCGATGAAGCTCCTGGAGCCGAAACGGATAAGCGGAAGAACGTACTGGATTACTATCGAAGCCTTGAGCCACCCTACAACAGCCCCTATGAGCTAACCCAAAAGGAGAATAAATGGATAGCAGAATCCACCCTTGAAATGGAAGTCGACGCGACAGTAGACCTAAAGAACGGCTTCATTGAAATCATTGACGAAGGCACCGGTGGCGGCACCTATCACGTACAGGTCGTCCTCTTTCGACTGGCCAACGGCAACCCCATGATCGCCGTGAGCAAAAAAGCCTATGATGGGTTTAGTGCTACTCAGGAATACCATTTCCTTCGCCCGGAGCATCCCGATCAGTACGATTGGACAGAGCACACGCTGGGCGCACTATCTGTTTTTGATTTCCTGGAACCGGACTATGCTGAGGATCCGAAAATACTGGAAGAAGCCTTGCCGGTGCTGCTGGATTTACCGCAGCAAGGCACTACACTCACAGCCTCCGTCTTCACCGGAAAGCGTTTTTACTACTGCGGGGATTCTGCCAGCCCGGAGGAGCAGGTTGCCTGCCCGGCCTTTGACCGCCTTCGCCGGGAGGAGATCAAGCTGCACTGGGACCGGGCGTCCGGGCAGTTTCTTTTTCCACCGGAAGAATAGTCCTACAGAAAAGTCTCCCGTATGTTACAGCTCGATGCCACGCCAACCTGATCGCTGTGCCGGGCAAGCCAGGCTTCTGCCTTCTCCCGGCCAATGGCTTTGAGCCGGAGGAGGAACTGCCAGTTGGCGTTGAGCTTGCTGGAGAGGTTCAGCCCCTGCACTTCGGCTTCCGGATTGATGTGGTGGATGAAGACTTTGTGGAAAGGCGCTCCGAGGTCTACACCAGATGACAATAGTTTGTCCACAAACGCGATGCGCCGCATCTCCAGCATCAGGCTGGAATTAAAGCTCAGCTCATTGATCCGGTCCCGGATTTCTGAGGAGGTCTGAGGCGTCCGGTCGATATTGATAGGATTGATCTGCACCAGCAGGATATCCTGACAGCCGGCATCAATGAGAGGGTAAATGGGGGGATTACCCATGAAACCGCCGTCCCAGTAGTCTTCGCCATCGATGGTAACGGCTTTGAAAACTTCCGGCAGACAGGCTGAAGCCATTACCGCATCCACCGAAATATGGGGCAGGTCGAATACCTTTGCCCGCCCCCGCCTTACATTTGTTGCACAGACAAACAACTGCGTGACCTTGCAATGCCGCAGGGCTTCAAAGTCGACAATATCTGCCAGGATATCCCGCAAAGGGTTGATGCCCATCGGATTGAACTGATAGGGCGAAACAAACATACTTGCGGCTTCTGCTGCCATAAAGCCCGGGGAGTAATCCATATTTCCACCACCAAAGAGCAAATCCCAGAGAGCAGGCTGTACCGGAGACAAAGCCGCTGATTCCGCTACCCGGCGCCAAAACTGGTCGAGCAGGGATTTCGCTTTATCCCGCCCGGAGATGTGAAGCCCGTAGGCTAATACGGCTGCATTCATGGCGCCCGCACTTGTACCCGAAAAGCCTTCAAGGTCTATGTTTTCCTCTTCCAGCAGCCGGTCCAGCACCCCCCAGGTAATGGCACCGTGCGAACCGCCACCCTGCAGGGCTAATGCTAACTTCTTCCCTTCCATATTGTGTCGTCTTTATCTTAGTTTCCTGATGTCCTGTTACCTTGCCGCCCAGCCTCCATCTACCGGAATAGCGGTACCGGTAACGGTGGCTGCGCCTTCACCCGCCAGAAAGAGAGCCAGCGCGCCCAGGGTTTCCACCTTTACAAAGTCTTTGACCGCATGAGCTTTAAGGAAGACCTTTTCCGTGACCTCTTCCTCGGTCATGCCATGGGATTTGGCCTGCTCCGGAATCTGTTTTTCAACCAGCGGGGTCTTTACATAGCCGGGGCAGATGGCGTTGGCGGTAATGCCGTGTTCTGCTCCCTCTAATGCCAGCACCTTGGTCAGGCCGACCATGCCATGCTTGGCTGCTACATAAGCTGTTTTGAAAGGAGATGCCTTAAGCCCGTGCACAGACGCGATATTGATAATCCGCCCGAAGCCCCGGCTTTGCATGCCTGGCCAGACGGCTTTGGTGGCATGAAAGGCCGCACTGAGGTTGACCCCAAGGATGAGGTCCCATTTGCTTTCCGGAAATTCCTCTATGGGGGCGACGTACTGCACACCGGCGTTATTCACCAGGACATCCACTCCGCCGAAGCGGGACTCCGCCTCTTCAACCATCTTCCTGATGGCTGCAGGGTCCATTAAATTGGTAGGGGAGAAGTAGGCTTCGATACCAAACTCCGATGCAACGCCTGCGGCAATTTCTGCGCCATTGTCTTCCAGCCCGTTAAATACGAGATTATACCCTGCCTCCGCGAAGGAGCGGGCAATACCGAGACCTATACCGCTGCTGCTGCCGGTAATCAATGCTGTTTTTGCCATGTCTACGCTTTTCCAGTTAAAAAAGCGTTAGGGCTGAGCAGGAATAAATCCTGATCGTTTGGTAAGTAATCCTGGGTTGCCTGCATCAACCGATATACAGTCTTGCAGGCAGCCCGAAGGTAGTGGATTTACTTCGATTTTTCTTTTTTAGTCGCCTTTTTAGTGGTTTTGGGTTTGACAGCGGCTTTGGCAGGGGCCTTCTTTTTAGCCGCCGTTTTTGTTGCTGTTGGTGCAATAGCTTTGTCCAGTTCCAGCACAATAATACCAAGGGGAGGCAGGGTCACTTCCGCAGAGTAAGGCCTGCCGTGATAGGTTTCCTGCGTTGTTTTGATGATTTTGGTATTGTGGTGGTCTCCTGATCCGCCGTAGGCTTTGGCGTCGCTGTTCAGGACTTCCTTCCAGTTGCCGTGCAGCGGCAAACCGATTTTATATCCCGGGCGGGCAACCGGTGTGAAATTGCAAATGACCGCTATAGGCTGATCTTTGTCTTCTCCGTAGCGGAGGTAGGAAATGGTGCTGTTTTGATTGTCGTTGTGATCAATCCACTGAAAGCCTTCGGGACTGAACTGTTTTTGGTGCAGGGCAGGGGCATTACGGTAGTAGCCGTTTAATGCTTTGATCCAGGTCTGCACTCCTTTATGGAAATCATGCTCCGTCAGCCACCACTCCAGCCCCCTCTCGATATTCCACTCGCTGGTTTGCCCAAACTCATCGCCCATGAATAGCAGCTGTGTGCCCGGGTGGGTAAACATATAGCCGTACAGCAGCCGTAGGTTGGCAAAGCGCTGCCATTCATCGCCCGGCATGCGGTCCATGATGGGGCCTTTGCCGTGTACGACCTCATCATGGGAAAGCGGCAGCATGAAGTTTTCGCTAAAGGCATAGACCAGGCTGAAAGTAATCTCCCCGTGGTGGTATTGCCGGTGTATAGGATCGTTTTTGAAATAGCTGAGGGTGTCGTGCATCCAGCCCATCATCCATTTCTGCCCAAACCCTAAGCCGCCTTCAAAGGTAGGCCGGGATACGCCCGTCCAGGCGGTTGATTCCTCCGCAATGGTAATCGTATCCGGAAATTCCTTATAGACAGTCTCATTGAATTCTCTCAGGAAAGCAATCGCTTCCAGGTTCTCATTGCCACCGTGGATGTTTGGAATCCATTCGCCTTCTTCCCGGGAGTAGTCAAGGTACAGCATGGAAGCCACCGCATCCACCCTTAGCCCGTCGATGTGGTAACGGTCCAGCCAGAACAGGGCATTGGAAATCAGGAAGGCCTTAACTTCGTGCCGGCCATAGTTGAAAATGGCACTCTTCCAGTCGGGGTGGAACCCCTTGCGTGGATCCGCATGATCATAGAGGTGCGTGCCGTCAAAATCTGCCAGTCCATGCGCATCGGTTGGGAAGTGGGAAGGTACCCAGTCCAGAATGATACCAATGCCGGCCTGATGGAAGGCGTCCACAAGGTGCATAAACTCCTGTGGTGTGCCGTACCGGCTTGTTGGGGCAAAGTAGCCCGTGATTTGATAGCCCCAGCTCGGGAAGTAGGGGTGCTCCATGACCGGCAGGAATTCCACATGGGTAAAGCCCATCTCCTTCACGTAGGCGACCATCTCATCGGCCATCTCCTTATAGCTAAGGCTGCGCAGCCCTCCGTGGGTCTTTTTCCAGGTACCCATGTGGACCTCGTACACGGAGTAAGGCTTGTCCAGCCCGGAGATGTCCTTGCGTTCGTCCATCCAGTTTTTATCCTGCCATGCATAGTCGCTGATGTCCCAAACTACAGAAGCAGTATTAGGCGGGATTTCCCAGAACAGCGCAAAGGGGTCTCCTTTTTCAAGATGGCGGCCGTCTTTGGCATGGACATGATACTTGTAAAGTTCTCCCTTGCCAATACCAGGAATAAACCCTTCCCAGATACCGGAACCATCCCATCGGGGCATAAGAGCGTGGCTCTCCCTGTTCCAGTAGTTAAAATTCCCGATCACGGAAACCGCCTGTGCATTGGGCGCCCATACAGCAAAATAGGTGCCGGCTTGCCCGTCCACTTCAAGGAGGTGGCTGCCCAGTTTTTCGTACAGCTTAAAATGGGTGCCGCTTCGGAACAAATGGATGTCAAATTCGGTAAAAAGGCTGTGGGTAAGGACGTTGGCCATGTGGGTCAGTGGTTTGTTGGTTGGCACCCAAAATAGGAATGTTTTTTTGAATCGGAAAATCCTATTCATCTAAAGCCGGAGCCAACGTCCTTACAGCCTGATTTTATACCTGTCTCAGGGCATTCAGCCGCCGCCAAAATACCATCAGTAAACCAGAACCTGTGGCAGCTACCCCAGTGGCAACTATTGCGGAAGCAGTATTGCCGTAAATCCAGAATCCAGTGGCAAAAAGCGCGGCATAAACAGTGAAGCAGGCAATGACCATAGCTGCAATTTCCATAGGCAGTTTGCCTGGCACAACATCGGCTTCCGTCAGCGCACCCTCAGCTTTGGCCTGATCGATGACCGGGCGCCAGCCACCGGGGGAGGGCTTGATGAGTTGGTAAAAAGATAACAACGTCTTATGGTCAGTAGGTGGCGTAAGGAAAGTAACGATTATCCAGCTTGCCGTTGTCACACCTACTCCAAGCAGTAGTTTGGTATGGCTGGCCAGCTCACCGGGGTGCAAAACTTCCAGATAAATGGCCATTAGGAAAGAGACGACCATCGCCGCAATTTCGCTGTATGCATTGATCCGCCACCAGAACCAGCGCAGAATGAAAATCAGACCGGTGCCTGCGCCAATTTGCAAGAGAATATTGAAGGCCTGAAGGGCATTTTCCAAAACCAGTGCAAAAAGCGCAGTAAGCACCATCAGCCCCACGGTAGACCAGCGCCCCAGGCGGACCAGTGTTTTTTCGGAGGCTTTCTCATTGATGAACCGGCGGTAAAAGTCGTGCACGATATAAGAGGCGCCCCAGTTGAGATGGGTGGATAAAGTCGACATAAACGCTGCAATCAGTGAGGCAATAACAAGCCCTAAAAGGCCACTGGGCAGGTAGGTCAGCATGGCTGGAAAAGCCAGGTCGTCTTTGACAACTTGCTCATTTATATTGGGGAACGCCTGACGAAGGGATTCCAGATCAGGAAAGACAATAATTGAAGCCAGTGCAATGAGAATCCAGGGCCAGGGGCGCAGGGCGTAGTGGGCAATATTGAACAACAGGGTAGCCCCTACGGCATTTTTCTCATCCTTGGCAGAAAGCATACGCTGCACGATATAGCCGCCCCCGCCTGGTTCTGCACCAGGGTACCAAACGCTCCACCACTGCACAGCAAGTGGAAGAATGAATAATGGGATAAGCTGGCTGCTGTCGTTGAAATCGGGCAGCAGGTGCAGCTTGGTGCGCACCTCCTCATGGCTGAAAAGCTTGTCCAGCCCGCCAACTTCAGGCAGGTTGACGATGACTATAGCCGCCCAGATGATGCCTACCATCGCCAGGATAAACTGGAAAAAGTCGGTCAGAATCACTCCGCGAAGTCCGCCCAGTGAGGTATAGACCACCGTCACAGCTGAAGCAATCAGCACGGTCTGAAGCGGGCTCAGCCCAAGCATGACGCCACCAATCTTAATAGCCGCCAGCGTCACCGTAGCCATGATCATAATATTGAAGAATACCCCCAGATAGATGGCTCGAAAACCTCGTAGGAAAGCAGCTGTTTTGCCGTGATAGCGCAGCTCGTAGAATTCAAGGTCGGTCATGATACCAGACCTTCGCCACAGCCGGGCATAGACGAAGACCGTGAGCATACCGGTAAGCAGAAACGCCCACCACACCCAGTTGCCGGCTACGCCGTTGTTGCGGACGATGTCCGTGACCAGGTTGGGGGTATCTGCCGAGAAAGTGGTAGCAACCATAGAGATACCGAGCAACCACCAGGGCATGCCCCTGCCCGAGAGAAAAAATTCCTTGTAATTCTTGCCCGACTGCCTTGAAACAATCAGGCCAATAGCTAGTGAAATCACAAAAAAGGCACCAATAATGCCCCAGTCAAGTCCTGCGAGATTCATAAGTCGTGTGCGTTGGTTTCGTTTTGAAAAATAGGGGCAGCCTGGTTTTATCCGGGCTGCCCCCTTTGGCTAATCTATTCTGATCTCATCGACAAAGAGCCAGGCTTCGTGGCCGGCGCCTTGCTTACCTGCTTCGATGTTGCCGTAGTTTTTGATCGCCACCCGAAGTTTTGAGGTACGTATGGACCCGAGGTCAATTTCGACTGTGGCAATTTTGCCGTCCGGGGTTTTTACGGTACTGTTACCTGCCGCTTTCCAGGTTTGGGCCGATTCGTCCCAGGTACTGATTTCTATGCTTTTGGGCACATAGATCCATTGGCCGGGGCTATGGAAAAATCGAAGGCTGACTTTGTTGGCAACCTGCAGTTTTTCCCACTCGATGGTGCCGACGAAGTCTTCTCCTTCAAAGCCCAGCCATTCTGAATCGCCATATCTTTCGTCGCTGCCATTCACGCCATTGAGGGCCACTTGTGGTTGACCGCCGTTGTATTTGGGGTGTGGCTTGCTCTCCAGCGTAAGCTTCTGGCCAGCTGCGAGGTGCCCTTCAAACTGAAGGGTTGCGGGGCGGCCTGTCTTAACGCCCTTCACGTAGCCCTGTACGGTATACATTCCGGATTCCGGTTCAAAGGGCTCCGTGTAGGGGAAGTCGGCATTGCCAGTTGCTGGCGCTTTGGTAACCGCAAACCGGCCTTCTTCCGCCGCATTGCTTACCGATATTCTGAGGGGGGCTCCCTGGCCGCCTACCACCTTCAGGTCTACATCGTAAATGTGGTTGGCAGCGTTGATGCCTTCTTTTTCCATCCATTTGAGATGGTGGCTGAGGCGCTTTACGAAGTTGCTGTAGCCTGGCTTTTTCTTACCCGTCCAGACCACTTCAGACAGTGCCTGCATCCTGGGGTAGGCCATGTACTGCAGTTTGGAAGGCGTGGGGATGTACTCTGTCCAGACATTGCCCTGCGCACCAAGTATGTGCTTAGCCTCCTCCTCGCTCAGTTCTTCCGGTACCGGATAGTAGTTGTATACTTTATCCAGGGGCAAATATCCGCCGATGGCCAGGGGCTCATCCGGATGGTTAGACTGATAGTAGTCGAAATAGCAATAGGTAGTAGGCGTCATCACCACGTCATGCCCCTGCTTAGCAGCTTCGATTCCGCCAGCTTCGCCCCTCCAGCTCATGACAGTGGCATTAGGGGCCAGGCCACCTTCCAGAATCTCGTCCCAGCCGATGATCTGCCGGCCCTTGCTGTTGAGGAAGCGTTCAATCCGTTGGATGAACCAGGACTGCAATTCGTGTTCGTCCTTCAAGCCTTCCTCCCCGATGATTTGCTGGCAAAGCTCGCTCTGTTCCCACTGTGTCTTAGGGCACTCATCGCCGCCAATATGGATGTATTCGCTTGGGAAAAGGGCCATGACTTCTGTCAGGACATTTTCGAGAAAGGTGAACGTCTCTTCGGAGGGGCAGTACACATCTTCAAAAATCCCCCATTTGGTAGCGACTTCCACCGGTTTGCCCGTACATCCCAGTTCGGGGTAGGCCGCAATGGCAGCCTGAGCGTGTCCGGGCAGTTCAATTTCCGGAATCACGGTGATAAAGCGTTCCTGAGCATAGCGGACAATTTCTTTGACTTCTTCCTGTGTGTAGAACCCGCCGTATCGCTTTCCATCAAACTGATGGGGCTGATCGCTGTAGTGCCCTTTCAGCGTTTCCTTGCGGTAAGCAGCCACTTCCTGCAATTTGGGGTACTGCTTGATTTCAATACGCCAGCCCTGGTCCTCGGTCAGGTGCCAGTGGAAGCGGTTCATCTTGTAACGGGCCAGCATGTCGATGTAAGACTTGACTGACTCAACGGGGAACATATGCCTGCCAACATCGAGGTGCATGCCCCGGTAGCTAAATGCTGGTTTGTCCTGTATAAATGCCATGGGCAGTTTCAGCAGGCGTGTTCTCATGATTTCCCAGGGCTCGCTGAGTTGTATGAGGCTTTGAATACCGTAAAAGACCCCTGCAGCATCAGAGGCTGAAATATTGACGCCATTCTTATTGACTAACAGGCGGTAAGCCTCCTGTTGTTCCAGGGAGTCAACAATCCGTATTCTGATTTTTGCTGCCTTCTGCCCGCTGGGTGTAGGGTCCAGGCGCTGCCCGGTAAGCCACCGCTCCAGATGTTGCACAGCTGTAGCAAGAGCTTTGTCTTCTTTGTCAAATTCGATCGTAACGTCATTGCCGATGATCGCAGCCTGGTTTTTAGTCACCTTTATGGTTTGCGGTTGTGGAATGACCGTGGGCTCCACAAGCTGCTCCGGGGGGATGTTTTTGATCCGTTCCCGCATTGCTTTTTCTTTTTCTCTTCTTTTATCTTCCTGAGTGGTTTTATCCTTGTTCTTCTGGTCCTGCGCAGAAGCCGGCAATGCTATAGCCAGCATGAGGGCAAGGAGGGGGATAAAAATGGGAATAGTACGTTGCATGAAATGTTATTTTGTTTCGTGCTGCCAATTTACAAAAGAAGGAAGGCGCAGGGCCTTCCTCTCTGAAAAATAGTGTATGAAACTTAAATTCTTAATAGTGGCTTAGGCCTTTGCTTTCGCTTTTTTTCGCTTTGAATCCGGCTCAGGGGCTTCCCTGGCCGCTTTTACAGGCTTTTCGCCAGTCTGCCAGTCAAACTTCCAGCGGCTAAAGGCTTCCATGGCTTCATACTCTGCCAGGCCCAAAGCGCGGTACTGATTGGCCAGGTGCTTGTTCCGGTCTTCGGCACGCTGCCAAAACTCCCGGGAGTCATTGCCGGGGAATGGCGGGCGGTCTTTTTGGGACTGATGCATGAAGATGGCATCCCGCTTCTTAAGAAGTTCCACCGGGCTGATAGGCACGGCCATTTCGATTTCATGTACCGGCCATTCATGCCATGCGCCGCGGTAGAGCCATAGCCATGCGTCCTGTGCCCAGTCTTTTTGCTTGATCCGGTCATAAGCCTGGAAGATGGCCTCCAGGCAGGTGGCATGGGTACCGTGTGGGTCTGCCAGGTCACCTGCAGCATACACCTGATGGGGCTTAATCTTTTCCATCAGGTCTACGATAATCTGAATATCCTGTTCGCCCAGAGGCTTTTTGCGAGTACGGCCAGTTTCATAAAACGGCATATCCAGGAAGTGGATTTGCTCATCGCCCAATCCGCAGAGACGGGCTCCCGCCCTTGCTTCCCCTCGTCTGACCAGCCCTTTGACGAGGCGGGTTTCCTGTGCGGCTATGCTGTTGGTATCTTTAGTAATCACCTGCTTCAGCATCTGGCGTACCCGGGCGTCAAGTTCCTTATAGTCGCCTTTCTCGGCGTCCATCAGCTCAATGCAGAATTCCAGAAAGTGGCGGGCATGGTGATCGTGCACAGCAATATTTCCGGATGTCTGGTAGGCTACATGCACTTCATGCCCCTGCTCAACAAGCCGCTGAAAAGTACCGCCCATTGAAATGACATCGTCATCCGGGTGTGGGCTGAATATAATGACCCGCTTTTTGGAAGGGGTTTTGCGTTCAGGGCGGGTGGTATCATCAGCATCCGGTTTTCCGCCCGGCCAGCCAGAGATAGTATGCTGCAGGCGGTTGAAAATCCGTATGTTGATATTGTAAGCCGAAGCGTGTTCTATCGTAAGGTCGCTTAGGCCATTCTCAGCGTAGTCTTCTGTAGTGAGTTTGAGAATAGGCTTTTGCACTTTTCTCGACAGCCAGGTTACAGCTTTGCAAATGAGGTCCTCATCCCAGTTGCAAATACCAATGAGCCAGGGCGCCTCGAAGCGGGTCAGCAGCTCCGCTGCACCGTAGTCCAGATGAACGCTGACATCTTTGTGCTTTTGCAGGAAAGTGGAAGGGATATTGGGTGTAATTTCCTCCTCGACAGCTTTTTGGAGAATCGCGGCTTTGTGCTGCCCCCAGCCCAGCAGGAAGATCTTGCGGGCTTCCATAATGGTCTGAATTCCCATAGTGATGGCCCGGTAGGGAATATCTTCCTCCCGGTCGAAGTCTTTGGCAGCATCCCGGCGGGTCAGGGCATCAAGGCGTACCATGCGGGTAACAGAGGTCTCCCAGGAGCCCGGCTCATTGAACCCGATATGCCCCGTCCGTCCTATACCCAGAAGTTGGATATCAATGCCTCCGTAGTATTTTATTTTACGCTCGTACTCTTCGCAATAGGATTCCACATCGTCCATTTCAAGGGTGCCATCCGGAATGTGGATGTTTTTCTTTTGGATGTCAATGTGGTCGAACAGATGTTCATTCATGAAGCGCACGTAGCTCTGCCGGGCATTGGGCTGCATAGGATAGTACTCATCAAGGTTGAAAGTGATGACATTTCTGAAGCTCAGGTCTTCTTCCTTGTGCATGCGCACCAACTCCCGGTATACCTGGATAGGAGAGGAGCCGGTTGCGAGCCCGAGCACAATGTGCTTGTTCTCCTGTTGGCGCTGCCGTATGGCGAGGGCAATCGACTTAGCTACATGAACGGAGCCATCTGTAGCTTTGGGCCAAACCGTAGTCCGCATCTTTTCTACAGATCGCAGCTGGTATTTCAGAAAATTCCTCATAAGTGAACTTGAGTTTTCGGTTTTGATTTCTTCTATTCTGTTTGTCTGTTTAGGTGACCGGGGCGCCAAGATAGACTTGTGCTGCTGCTCCCAGTGTGCCTGCGGTATCTGCGCCTAAACGGGAAACTTCTACTTTCACCTTGCCCCGGAAGGCTGGCAATAGCTGTGCATTCATATGGTGCGCCACCCGCTCAGCGAGCATTGGACCGGCATTGGAAAGCCCTCCTGATAAAAAGATGCCTTCGGGGTCGGTCTGCAAAACTATAGCCGCCAGAGCATGGCCCAGTCGCCGGGATAAATCCTCGAGAGCCATTTGTGCCAGGGGATCACCTTCCTTTGCTGCCAGGGAAATAGTCTTGGCGGTCAGTGCCGATTGGGGCAGCTCCCGAAGGGCACTGGGGATGATTTCCTGGCCCATTAGAGCCTGGCAGGTCCTGCGCAGGCCCGTTGCGGAGACGTAGGTCTCCAGGCAGCCGTGGCGCCCGCAGGAGCACTTCCGGCCATCTGGCACTGCTATGGTATGGCCCAGTTCGCTGGCCAGCCCGTGCCCGCCTTCCACTATTTTTCCGTTGATATAAAAAGCACTGCCCAGCCCAGTGCCCAGTGCCACCAGGACGAAGTTCTCCATTTGCCGGGCACCGCCCCACATTTTTTCGCCCAATGCAGCTGCGGTAGAGTCCTTTACCAATACTGTGTGCGCACACAGTTTTTGGGACAAAAAATCCCTTATTGGGAAGGGCGTAGAAAAAGGAAGGTTGACCGCATAGCTGATATAGCCGGAGACGGGATCGCAACCGGGAGCACCTACACCAATACCTTCAAGGGGATAAGGCGCGTACTGCAGCAATTTTTGCATAGCCTCTACCAAAGCAGTTGGGTAGTCTGTTTGCCCGTTACTTTGCGTGGGAAATACAGCACGCTGTAAGATGACGCCCGAGCGGTCCACCAAGCTTAGCTTGGTGCTCGTTCCTCCTATATCTACGCCTAGCGCAAGAGTGCTCAAGATGCTATTGGATTAACTGCCCAAACATGAAGGGCAATACTTGAAAAATTATGCTTACGTCTACAAAAGTATAATTTTTTCTAGTTTTAAGCGAGTAATTTGAAATATTTTAACGCTGTGTTCGGACACATATCCAATTTTATACGTATTATAGCCCCTGCGCCTGCTCACCCGGCTGTTGTAATTGCAGAGATTGCAGTTACACGTTTTAATAGGCTACAACCTAATAGGACTAATGGGAAATCGAATTCGAATAAAGGACATTGCTAAAAAAGCAAAAGTCTCCACGGGCACTGTTGACCGGGTCATTCACAACAGAGGGAACGTTTCGCCGGAGAAACGGGCAAGAGTGAAAGCCGTGATGGAAGAGTTGGGCTATGAGCCCAATATCATTGCCCGTACCCTTGCCACCCGCAAAATTATGCGTATCGCGCTGCTAATGCCGGACCCCAGCATTGACCCTTACTGGGAGTTGCCCAATGTTGGGGTGAACAAAGCCTGGCATTCGGTAAAGCACTATGGAGTGGAGCTTGAGCATTTTTATTTCAACCTTTTTGACCAGGCTGACTTTGCCCAAAAAGCCAAAGTCGCGCTCAAAACCATGCCCGAAGCTCTTGTCTTTCCTCCGGTATTCCTCAAGGCCGCCAACGAATTGCTCGAGGCTTGTGCCCGGCTTGGAATTACGGTGTCTCTGTTCAATACGGAGCTCTCGGGTGAGAATGTGCTGACTTACGTTGGACAGAATTCCTACCAAAGCGGGGTGCTGGCAGGCAAACTGCTGAGCTTCAGCATGGGGCCGACCGGACGGGTAGCTGTGGTCAACCTCTCTAAGGAACCTGCTAATGCAAAGCATCTTTCTGACAAGGCTCAGGGATTAGAAGATTACTTTCAGGCGCAGGGCATGGGCGACCGTAACCGGGTGGAAAAGGTGGTTTTTGAGGCTTTTGAAAACAAAAAAGCCCTGCGGGCTTTCCTGCTTGAACTCTTAAGAGAACAGCCTGAGCTAAAGGGCTTTTTTGTCACAAACTCCCGGGCGTATAAAATTCTGGACGCATTGGGGCAGGAGGCACTTCAGGATATCCGGATCGTAGGCTTCGATCTGCTACCGGAAAATATCGCTTACCTGAAAAAAGGCGCCATACAGTTCCTGATCAACCAAAACCCGGTGGAGCAGGGCTATCTCAGCCTGACGAGCGTCGTACAGAAACTCATTTTCGATAAGGAAGTGGATGCCATTCAGCACCTGCCCCTGGATATCGTAGTGGCCGAGAACGCCAGGTATTATCTGGAGCGGGAGGATAAGTACGCACTCGTGGTCTGATCAGGCTTTAATAGTGATCAGGATGGCAGTGGTTTCGGGTGGTGCTTCCCAGACGAGCCGTTGCAGGCGGGCCGGCAACAGCACAACTTGACCAAAGAGCAGCTGGTAACGGTCGCCATCACCGTAAGTAAGCCATGCTGTAGTGCCTTCCACCACGCATATTGCCCGCACTTGGTTGGCAGCTGCCAGTTCCAGTCTTTCACCCCCCGACAACTGTTGCAGTTCCAGGAAGTGGTCTTCATAGGGAGCACTTTCTATTGAAACAGGCTGAGACAGGGCAGGAGCCAAGGGGTAGAGGTGGCCGGCCATATCTTTCTCGGGCGCGCTCAGGTGCGGCCTTTTACCCGTCTTTTTGCTGATCAGGTGCTGCCTGAAAAAAGGAGAAGCGATCCCGATATTAAGTAGCTGGCAACCAGTACCTGTGCTATGCACCACACCCGCTGCAATACAGGCAACCGAACCTTTTTCGAGAGGGAAGGCTTGGAGTGATTTTGCCCACTCCTTGGCGTCTATATATTGTTTTTGGTCGGCAATCGCTTCCGTGGCTATGGCTCCAGCCAAAAGTGTGGCATTTTTGCGCGCCTTTACCACATAGTAGTAGTCTTGGTGCCGGGCAGTTTTGCCAAAATACCGGGCCATGGCCGAAGGGTCAGGATAGTAATTGATATCAGGGAGTTGCTGCTGAAGGTGGTCGAAAAACTGAATGTAAAAGGGCAGCCGGTCTCCATAGATTTGGCGGATGCCGGCCCCGAGGAATTCTTTGGACTTGTAGAACAAGAGATTAACAACGGGAGCTTCGATCAGCTGGTCACATATTTTAAAAAGCAGATTGTCCTCTTCTACCCGCAGGTGGAAATTGACGCCCAGCTCACCCGGTTGTTGTCGTGGGCTGGTTTCATCCCATAGCTCCGGGTCGAAAAAAGGAGAAGGATAAACCGGGCGCTCAAGGGCCAGCTCAAACCCTCTTCTGATGGCATCTCCTGCCACCATTTTCGGTCGTTGCCAGTTGTTGGTCTCCAGTATGTAGTCGCAGGCAGGTAAAAGTTGCTGCTTGATGTGGTCGCCCAGGGGCCAGTCAATGAAATAGCTCCAGGCATATTGCAAATCGTAGCCCAGCTCCCGGTTATCTACGCCGATATTGGTGATGTCTTTTCGCCTGAGCCGCTGAATCAGTTCGTAACGGCTGACATCCGAGTATACGAGTACATCGGGCCGGGCAACCAGGTGGGCCCCCACACCGTGGACAAGGATGATGCCGCTTTCAATCTCAGCAATGGTTTCCTGAATGGAGGTCAGTTTTTGGGGATCGAAGTAAGACGCAACCGTTGTGGGCAGGTTTGCATCTGCTCTTGGTGTTTTGGCAAAGCCCGTACCTATGCGCTGCCGGATTTCATTTTCCTCCAGGAAAAGGTCCTCTGCCCGGCACACCACATTGGGCGAAAGCGTTGACTTCAGGAAGCCCATATCTATACTGGCGTAGGTGCCGGGGTAGCACTCTACAGCCAATATGGTTTTAGCCTTGTCCAACTGCTGAAGATGCTGCTTCAGTGCCTTGCCAATGGCAGGCCAGCTGCCCCAGCAGGCGCCTTCCGATTCCGGTACTTCTATGTAGGGCGATTGTAGCATTCGTGGTTCGTTTATTCCTCGTCTTCCTTTGGCAGCATGTGGTCAAGTTTCCCGTCTTCCCGGATCCGCAGTTTCAGGTCGCCCAACTCGTAAATGGCCAAAAAGAAGTCGGCTCCGGCGACAACCTGAATGGGCTCGCCTTCCAGCCCGAGCTGAGCCGGGTCATCGGTGAAAGTGCCGTTGGCTTCCTTCCAGGCATGCTGTTTATAGTACAGCTGCCGCAGCTGCCAGCGGATGGCTTCCAGATTGGGCTGCCCGTTAAATCGTGCCCGCTTGCCTGCAGGTGTAGAGGAAAACTGTACCAGCCCCCAGGTTTCCGGTTGATGCATGGCAATAGCGCCCTGTGGGGACCACACCCAGTTGTGCTCGGGGTAGGGCTGTCCGGTGGCCGGGTCTTTTTCCTTTACATATTGGCCATCTTTCGCTTCGGTGCGCCATTGCACTCTTGAAAAGTTAACCCGCCAGATTTCCTGATCGTTGGGGGGCCCAGGGTGTGGAGCCAGCTCTTCAAGGACCGACCATGGGAAGGCCAGTTCCACCGTCCAGCCTTCATCTTCATCATCCGGGTTGTTAAGGGTGCCGTTCAGGTGTACGCCGGATTGCAGCCCTTTGATATCCCAGGCATCAACAGGCTGCCCGCCATCGCGGTAGGGGCGGGTGAGAATGAGGTCCCACAGCGTACCCAGAGCGTTGATTTCCAGCTCATAATAGTGATGAGTGTCCCCATCCGGATCAATGAACACTTCAAAGTCGTTCTCATGAAAAATGACCATGTCTCTTTGGTCGTAAGTCGCCCAGAGGTGGGGCTCCTCCAGCTCTACGGCAATGTAGAAATACTGGGAGTCCCAAAGCATTTTTGCCTTCGTATCGTAGTAGGGCAGGGGCCTGATGGTGCCTTCTATGTCCATGAACTTATCCGTGGATTCGGCTTGCTTCCAGGCTTTCTCATCCAGTTTGCCATCAATGGTAAGCGGGCTTTCCACGTATTGGCAAACGTACTGCCGGGGGCTGAATTGGTAGAGTTCGTGCTGTTGTGCCAGCAGACTGGCAGGCAGGATTAATGCGGCTATCCAAAAGTAAATGTGCTTTATCATTATTGTTTCTTTTTAGGTTTGGTCGTAAGGTCAAGTTGGAGCGTACCGCCTTCCACCAGCTTCTGGTGGCTCAGGAACAGCCGTTCGAGCGGTTGCCCTTCAAAGCGGGCTTTTTTGATGTAGATAGCGCTCTGCTCTTTGCGGGGCGCCTGTATTACCAGTTCCCGGCCCGGGTAGTAATCCGGGTGTAATTGCAGGCGGACTTCCTCCATAGCGGGGGTGAAGACCGCGTAGTCCATATCGGCAGGACAGACCGGATAGAGCCCCATCATGCTAAACACGAGCCAGGTGGAGAGGGTGCCGGTATCGTCGTTGCCGGGAATGCCGCCGGGTGTATTGGTGTAATGCTTGTCAATGATGTCCAATACTTGCTTTTGGGTACGCCATTCGGCACCAGGCACATAGTTGTAAAGGAATGGGTAGGTAATATCCGGTTCGTTGGCCACATCGTACTGATCATCGGCAAAGCAGGCCGTCAGGGCTTTAACAAAGGCATCTCTTCCGCCGAGGGTGTCAATCAGGAAAGGGATGTCATGGGGTACATAAAAGCGGTACTGCCAGGCGGTGCCCTCTACAAAGCCTGTCACTGGCTCGAAGTTTTTACCTTCTTCGGGGTCAAAGTTTTCGTAGAAGCGCCCATCTGCATATTTGGGACGCAGCATGCCGGTTTCGGGGTCGAAATAGTGCAGGTACCCTTTTGCCCGGCTTTCCAGCAGGTTGGCATCGGCCGTTTTGCCCAGAGCTTTAGCCAGTTGGGCGAGTGTCCAGTCTGAAAGATAATATTCGAGAGCGGTAGACACACTGCCACCGTACAGATCTTCTCCGTCCATAGGCACATACCCCAGCCGGGCGTAGGCATCAAAGTCCGGGCGCAGCGGGTTCTCTGCTTCCGGAGTGGTGGCGGCTTTCCAGGCAGCGGCATAGGCTTTCTCAACATTAAACCCTCGGATGCCCCGCAGATAGGTGTCGGCAATCACGGGGGTGGCGGGGTCGCCTACCATTACATTGGTTTCCATGCTCAGGAGCTCCCATTTAGGCAGCCACCCGCTTTCTTCGTACATGTCCACCATCGTCTGTACCATCTCTTCCTGCAGGTCAGGGTAGAGGAGGCTGAGCAGAGGATGGACATTCCGGTAGGTATCCCAGAGAGAAAAAACAGTGTACCTGTTTCGCCCGTCTTCCATTTTGCCCACGCCGGGCTGCTCCATGAGGGGGTATTCCCCGTTCACGTCCTGCAGGATATTAGGGTGGATAAGGCTATGATAAAGAGCGGTGTAGAACAAAGTTTTCTGCTCATCTGTGCCTTTCACCTGCGCTCTGCCCAGGAGTTCATCCCAGCGGTCCCTGCTGGCTTTTCGGACGCCCTCAAAGTCAAAGCCAGGTTGTTCGGCTTCCAGATTGGCCCGGGCATTCTCAATGCTGACGTAGGAAATGCCTAGCCTGACCTCAATGGATTCGCCTGCCTGCGTTTCGAAGGAGAAGTAGGCGCCAACATCATCGCCGGCCATTTCCTGTGTAAAGCCTTCATAGGGTTTCCAGGTGTTGTTGTACTTGGTCCACGCGCCTTCGGGGCCTTTGTATTCAGGCATTTTCTTCCAGGTACCAAAAGATTGTGAAGGCCGGCTGAGCTGTGCCACGAAATAGACCGGGCGCACGTCTTCCGGGTTATAGCAGAAGGTGCCAATCATGCGGTAGCCTTCCACTTCCTGAGGGGAGTTGACTTTGACCATGCCGCCGTTTTCGTTAGTCAGCCCGAGGCCGAGGTTGAGCAGGATGTGCGATTCTCCCGCAGGGAAGGTATAGCGGCTGATGCCGGTACGTAGTGTGCTGCTTACTTCAGCCTTGATGTCATATTCATTAAGGTAGCAACTGTAGTAGCCTGGAGAGGCTTCCTCGTCCTGATAAGTGCTGCCGTATGCTGCCGGGTCGAAACGGCGCTCGCCGGTGGTGGGCATCAGGAGCAAAACACCCAGTTCCGGGCAGCCCACCCCACTAAGGTTGGCGTGGCTGAAACCGGTGAGGAAGCCATTTTCCTGAATGTAGGACCGGGAGTTCCAGCCTGCGTCCTTTTCGATAGGGTTTTCGGCCCCTTCGCGGAAGGCTACATTGAAGGGAGTGACGGAAGCCAGTGCATGCGGGTACTGTGCACCGGGGTGAGTGGCACCAAAGTTAGAGGTGCCAATAAACGGATTGACCCAGTCTGACGGGGATTGCGCAGTCGTGCTTATGGCCCCGGGAAGAAGAGCGATGAAGCAAATGTATTTCAGGAGGTACCGTTTCGTATACATGAAGCAGGTGGTTTTTAGTAGATTATAGTATTTGCAAGTCCTGCCCATTCATGCCCTCCAGGGCGGAATCTTCGGGCAACAGATCAGTGATCAGTATTGAAAACCCATTAAGTTTGGCTACTTTAAAAGGCTGTATCTGGCCCAGGTGCTCAGAGGGGCAGCATACTGCGGTGTGGGCAGAGGAGGCGATCATGGCTCGTTTGACGGTTGCGATGTCCCGGTTGTTGCTCGTTAGGCCTATTGTTTCGTGCAGGCTTGAGGCATTGATGAGGCAAAGGTGAGCGTGCAATTCTTCAATAGCCCGTACGACTTCCACACCTGCGGTGAGCCGGTTGCGCCCCGTGATTTTGCCGCCCAGGAGGTAGGTGCTGATGTTGGGAAGCGTTGCCAGGCGTTCGGCAGCAGCGATGGAGTTAGTGAAAATCGTGAGTTCCAGTTCTGCCGGGATTTGGTCGATGAGGGAAAGGGTAACCGGCCCTCCGTCCATGAGCAGCACCATGCCATCACGAAGCAGGGTGGTTGCTTTCTGAGCAATAAGCGTTGCTTCCGGGCTGGGGGTACCATTTTGACGATGGACAGCCTCCGGCGTTTTAGGATTGGCCAGTGCACCGCCGTGCACCTTTTTTATAAAGCCGCCTTCTGCCAGTTCACGGAGATCACGCCGTACAGTATCTTCTGAGACCCCCAGGTGTTCACTCAGCTCCGTTGACTTGATTTTATTCCGCAGATTAATGATTTCCAGAATCATGCTCTGCCGTTCTTCCTTTAGCATAGTTTCTGTGGTTGCGGCAGGTTTTGTTTGGTTGGTGGGGCTGCCGGTTAGCACGGACTAAAGTACGTAAAAACTTGCGGGTTTTTTCTTGTTTGTGCATTTTTGAGTTAAAATCGGCAAAAAATATGCGCTTTATTGCTGGTTTTTACTTTTTTTAGTAATTTCATAGCCCAAATATCTCAAACTACGCAGTGGGCCTAATGAAAGCTGTAGCTGGCTATCAGACCGATTGCACTACTACTTAAGAACGACATGCCTCACACAAACTATCAACATCAAACAACCTCTGCATCAAGGCTGGTGCGCACCCCTCTGTTTCAGAACTGGGCTTTTCGAAAAGCAGGTGATATGGAGTGGCTGCCTGCACAAGTGCCAGGGAATAACTTTTCTGACCTCCTGCGGCAGGAGCGTATCCCGGACCCCTTTTATCGTACTAATGAAAATGAATTGCAATGGATAGAGAAAGAGGACTGGGAGTACCAAACCACTTTCGAGATAGAGGAGGGCAGGCTTGAACTGGGCCGGCATATGATGGTCTTTTATGGATTGGACACTTATGCAGATGTTTTCCTGAACGGGCAGCTCATCCTGAAAGCACAAAATATGTTCCTTGGTTACGAGGCAGAGGTTGGCACTATACTTCAAATCGGTACCAATGAGTTGCATATCCGCTTTCGTTCGCCTATTCGGGAGGTGCAGGCAAAGGCAGAGGCAGTTGGTTTTACCTACCCGGCGGGCAATGACCACGCCGAGGAAAAGCTAAGCGTATTTACCCGCAAGGCACCTTATCATTATGGATGGGACTGGGGCCCAAGGTTTGTGACTTCCGGCGTTTGGCGCCCGGTGGAGCTGATTAGTTTTGATACGGCCCGAATGAAGACGGCCAATCTGGTCACCCAATCCCTTACCGAAACAGGAGGTGTGGCACGTGCAGAGGTAACGGTAGTCACTTCGATAGCCGGCGCATATACTGTAGCGCTGAATATCGGTCAGGGTCGCTGGGTTTTTGAGCATACCGTTCAGCTGCAGCCCGGTGAGCATACGATTGCTTTTGACGTGGCCTTGCAGGGCGCAGACTATTGGTGGCCCCGCAGTTGGGGAGAGCCGGTGCTTTACGATTTGAACTGGCAGTTGAAGCATGCTGCTGAGACCATCGATCAAAAGCCGGGCCGGTTTGGTTTGTGCACTATACAGCTCATACGAGAGGCCGACGAGGAGGGCCGCAGCTTCCATTTTGAGGTCAACGGGCAGCCTCTATTCGCCAAAGGAGCCAACTATATCCCGCAGGACAGTTTTCTGGACCGGCCCACGGAAGCTCATTACCGGCAGGTATTTGAGGACATGGCGGCTGCCAACATGAATATGGTGCGCATTTGGGGCGGCGGCATTTATGAATCTGACCTCTTTTACGACCTGGCCGATGAGTACGGCATTATGGTGTGGCAGGATTTTATGTTTGCCTGCACCATGTACCCGGGCGATCCTGATTTTCTGGACAATATCAGAGCCGAAGCCATTTACAATATCCACCGTTTGAAAGGGCACCCGAGCCTGGCACTATGGTGTGGCAATAACGAAATCGCCGTGGGCTGGCAGCACTGGGGCTGGCAAAAAGAATATGGCTACAACGAATCGGACTGCCAGCTTATGGCTGATGATTACGAGCGGCTGTTTGAAGCAGTCCTGCCTGAACTTGTAGAGGGGAACGATCCGACACGCGATTACCTGCCTTCTTCACCGGTATACGATTATTCTGACCACGATAATTACGATAAAGGCGATGTCCACTATTGGGGTGTTTGGCACGAAGAAGCGCCATTTTCCACCTACAAATGGGCGGTGCCCCGCTTCATGAGCGAGTATGGGTTTCAGTCCTTCCCACTGCTGGATTCGGTCCGGCGTTATGCAGAGCCTGAAGACTGGTCGATTGAGTCGCCGGTCATGCAGCTCCACCAAAAGCATCCCCGGGGCAACGGCATTATACGTAAGTACCTGCTGCAGCACTACCGGGAGCCTAAAGACTTTGAAACCTTCCTCTACCTTAGCCAACTACTGCAGGCGGAGGGAATACGTATTGCTATCGAAGCCCACCGCAAAGCCAAGCCCTTCTGTATGGGCACGCTCTACTGGCAGCTCAATGACTGCTGGCCGGTGGCGTCCTGGGCAGGCATCGACTACTACGGGCAATGGAAAGCCCTGCATTATGCGGTCCGGCAGGCGTTCAGCCCCTTACTGGCGGTATTGGAAACAGATGAAGAGGAATGGTCGGTCACGGTGGTTTCCGATGAGCCTCAGGATAAACGCCTGCGCCTGAGCATCGGGCTCTACCGCCTGACTGGCGAACGCCTGTGGCTGGAGGAGAAAAGCCTGAATGTGCCGGCTAACGGTAAAGCGCTGGTCGGGCTGGAAGAGTTGAAAACAGCAGCAGCAGACTACGATGCCGCTGATTTGTGGATAAGGATACAGCTATCTGATACAGAAGCGGTCGTCTACGACCACACGGCCTATCTGGTGCCTGCCCGCGATTTGCACCTGCCTGCGCCTAAGGTTAAAGTCAGTACAGAGGCCAATGGGGCGCAACTCAGCGTTACCTTACAATCCAGTGTGTTGGTGATGGGGCTGTACATCAGCCTGGAAGGCCTGCCGGGCAATTTCTCCGACAACTTCTTTGATCTCTGCCCTGGTGAGCCTAAAACAGTGGAACTCACCTTGCCCGAACCACCGGAGCATGGCTGGCCGCCGGTCCGCCTGCTGTCCGTCTATGATTCCTATACCGAATAATGCAATACTCAACGATGCAGAAAAATCTAATCCTTCTCTTGCTGATGGTTATGATGGCTGCCTGCAGTGGCAGCTCAAATGAGCAAGCTGCACCATCCGGTGAAAAGTACCTGCCTTTTGTGGACCCCATGATTGGCACGGGCGGCACCGGGCACACCTTTCCCGGAGCGACGACGCCCTTTGGGATGGTGCAGCTGAGCCCTTCCAATGAGTATAAGTCCTGGGACTATTGCTCCGGCTATCACTACAACGATACCATCGTTAAAGGCTTTGCACATACGCACATTAGCGGGCCTGGCTTGTCCGGTCTGGGGGATATCCTGGTGATGCCTGCCCGGGAGGCGCATACGAGCTCAGGGGAGGACGGAAAGGCCGATTCAGGCTACCGTGCCCGGTTTTCCCACGATAACGAATCGGCCTCAGCCGGGTATTATAAACTGCTGCTGCACGAGGAAGAGGTACTGGTGGAACTTACAGCAGGTACGCGCATGGGCTATCACCGCTATACCTTCAATGGGGAAGGGGAGGATTACCTGCTCTTCGATCCCAATCATCAAATCAACGAAAACATACAGGACACCTACCTGGAGCTGATTTCCGATACCGAGCTGGTTGGCTATAAAGATTGTGATGGCTGGTCGGCAGGAGACCGGACGCAGTACTTCTATGCAAAATTTTCCCAACCGGTGGCTGGCTTTAACCTGGTACGCAAAGGGGAGCCGGTAGAAGGTAATAAAGGCAGTGGGAAAGGTCTGCTTGGGCAAGTCCGCTTCGATCTGGCACCCGGGGAAAGCGTGGAAGTCCACCTGGCGCTGTCCTCCATTTCCATAGAGGGCGCCAAAGCTAATTTTGAAGCCGAAGCGGTGGACGGATTCGATCTGGCCCACGAAAATGCCCGCCGGGAATGGGCGAAGGTCCTGAGCAAAATCGAAATTGAGGGCGCGACCGACCGTCAGATGAAGTTGTTTTACACCGGGCTCTACCACGCCTTTATCTCTCCCAACCTCATCTCTGATGCGGACGGGCGGTACTACGTTGAGGGAAAGGTGCGCCAAAGTGATATCCCGCAGTACAGTAATTTCTCCACCTGGGATACTTACCGCGGCTTACACCCCCTCTTTACCATCATTGAAACGGAAAAGACAGCCGGGTTTGTAAACAGCCTGTCCTCGCGGGTAGCCGTGGATGATGTAGGCCTGCCAAGCTGGGAGTGCCTGGGCTACGACAACCGCTGCATGATCGGTTACAGCGCCGTTTCACCCGTAGCGGATGCCGTGCTGAAGGACATCCCAGGAGTGGATGTGGAAGCTGCTTACGAAGCCATCCGCTATGCTGCTTTTGACCGCACCAAGCACAGTCAGGTGAGCGACCTCAACGGCATGGACGAATACCTCAAATACGGATATGTGACCGCAGAGACCGGCGTATCGGTTTCTAAAACCACAGAACAGAATTATTGCGATTGGGCGATAGCCCGGGTAGCCGAGAAGCTGGGCAAAACGAAAGACCAAACTTTATTTGACCGCCGTGCGATCGGCTACCGCAATTTTTTCGACCCGCAAACGGGCTATTTTATGCCCATCACGGCTACCGGAGAGCACCTGCTGCTGGATACAACGAAGTGGAATTCCCTCAAAGGGCATTACATCTCGGGCAATATCTGGGCGTATTCGGCTTACTCCCCCCACGATATGAAAGGCGTGATGCAGCTCCACGGCGGACGGGAGGCTTATGCGCAGTGGCTACAGGGGGTTTTTCAAAATGAATCGCCCCTTGAAGGGCATCAGCATGTGGATATTTCCGGATTTATCGGGAAGTACGGGCACGGGGATGAGCCCGGGCACCATATGCCTTACCTGTTCAACTACGTGGGCAAGCCCTGGCTGGCACAGCGCTACATCAATGAAGTACTGACCACTATGTACCACCCCAATCCGCAGGAAGGCTTCATCAACAACGAAGACCTGGGGCAGATGTCGGCCTGGTATATGCTCAGCGCGCTGGGAATGTATCAGGTGGCACCGGGCGATGGGGTTTTCCAGCTGACCGCGCCTCTTCATCCCAAAGCGGTCATCCATCTTGAAAGCGGCGATGACTTTACCATTCTGGCCAACAACGTTTCGACGGAAAATATTTATGTGCAGTCCGTCACCCTCAACGGGCAGCCCTATGAAAAGAACTACATCGATTACAAAACGATCATGCAGGGGGGCGAGCTGGTCTTCGAACTCGGCCCCGAGCCCAATAAGCAATGGGGCAGTGACCCGGCAGCGACCTTCCCCGGCGACTTTGAGGACACCGCTATGGCGGAAATTCCGGTGGTGGGCACACCTGCGCCCTATGATGTGGCGCCCGGTGCCTTTTTCCGGACCGAGCGTACCATTGAGCTGGCTTCCAAAAACAAGGACGCTAAGATCTACTACACCCTGGATGGGAGCGAACCAGACGACAGCAGCACGCCTTACAACGGCCCATTCACCATTCGGGAAAACACCACGGTAAAGGCCATCGCCTACGAGGAAGGGCTCAATCCAAGTGCCTTCTTTGAAAAGCCCTATTACCAGAGCATTTTGGCAGGATTGCCGGCCGGCTATCCCAAATACAGCGTAGCGCAGCACGACTTTCCCTACGGAAAGGAGGGCGCAGAGCTGATTTTTGATCAGGAAATTGGTTCCGAGAGCTACAACGACAACCGCTGGACCGGCATCAAAGACAACATCTTTCTGGATATTGACTTCGGGGAGCCTACTAATGTTAAGGAACTGGAAGTGGGCGCCCTCAAGGATACCCAATCTTACATTTTTCCACCGGATAAAATCGAAGTGCTGGCCGGGAATCAGCCCGGCGCCCTGCAGCCCATCGGCAGCCTGGATCTGCCGCCTCAGGAAGAGCATGAGCTTAAGGTTTACCGCTACAAGCTGGACCTCGAACCCGGGCAATACCGATACGTGAAAGTCAAAGTGTACAACTACGGTGCTCCTCCGGAATGGCACGGAGCACGGGGCAATGAATTGTGGACTTTCCTGGACGAAGTTATTCTCAACTAAACGAATATGAAGTACATCATTTACATCTCCCTTTTTTGTATGGCCGGGCTGGCTTTGATGCCAGCCTGTACTACTTCTGAGGCGGCTGAAAGCCCTGCCAGCGAGCCCGTAGACTACGTGAGCTACGTCAATCCGCTCATGGGCACCGATTCCGAATTCAGCCTGTCCAATGGCAATACCTATCCGGCGATTGCGATGCCCTGGGGCATGAATTTTTGGACGCCAATGACTAACAAAATGGGTGATGGCTGGACCTATCAGTACGATGCGTATAAAATCCGGGGCTTCAAGCAGACCCATCAGCCCAGCCCCTGGATTAATGACTATGCGGCTTTCTCCCTCATGCCGGTGACGGGCACGCTGAAATTTCAGGAAGAGGAGCGGGCGTCCTGGTTTTCGCACAAAGCGGAAGTGGTACAGCCACATTATTACAAGGTATACCTTGCCGACTACGATGTGGTGACCGAGATGGCCCCAACGGAAAGGGCGGTGCAATTTCGCTTTACTTTCCCGGAAACAGACTCGGCGTACATTCTGCTCGATGGCTTCTTCCGGGGCTCCATGGTGAAAATTTTGCCGGAAGAGCGGAAGATCATCGGCTACTGTCGCAACAACCACGGTGGCGTGCCTGACAATTTCCACAACTACTTTGTAGCGGAGTTCGATAAGGATTTTTCCGTCCACCACACCTGGGGCGATGGCTGGCAGCTTATGCCGAATACCCTGGACAGTGAAGGCGATCACGTTGGGGCAATCGTAGGCTTTGCAACGGAGCGGGGCGAGCAGGTAAACGTGAAGGTGGCGTCTTCCTTCATCAGCCCCGAGCAGGCACAGCGCAACCTCGATCAGGAAATCGGCAGGGCTACCTTTGAAGCTATCAAACAAGCCGGTCACGACCGCTGGCAGGACGAGCTGAGCCGCATCAAAGTGTCAGGCGGAAAAGAAGCCGATATACAGACCTTCTACTCTTGTCTGTACCGGTTGCTCCTGTTCCCGCGCACTCTGCACGAAATTGATGAAAACGGGCAAATCATACACTACAGTCCTTATAACGGAGAAGTCCGCCCCGGATACCTCTACACCGACAACGGTTTTTGGGATACTTTCCGGGCGGTTTTTCCTTTTTTTAACCTCATGTACCCTGAGCTGAACAGCCGGATCATGCAGGGGCTGGAAAACACTTACGTGGAATCGGGCTGGCTGCCGGAATGGGCAAGCCCCGGGCACCGGGATTGTATGATTGGTTCGAATTCAACGCCTATTATCGCTGATGCCTACCTCAAAGGCGTGGAAGGGTATAATGCGGAATTGCTGCTCGATGCCATGCTCAAGAATGCTGATCAGGATGAAGGGCGCCCCGTACAGTCAGTTGGGCGGGCCGGTGTGGATTACTACAACAAGCTGGGGTATGTGCCCTACGATGTGGGGATCAATGAAAATGCGGCCCGCACCCTGGAGTACGCCTACGCAGACTTCACCCTGGCGGAGATGGCCCGCGCCATGGGCAAGACGGAAGTGGCCAAACGCTTTTATCAGCAAAGTCAGCGTTACCGCAACCTCTTTGACCCGGAAACCGGGTGGATGCGCGGTAAATTGGAGAACGGTGCATTTCAATCACCCTTCAATCCGCTTAAGTGGGGCGATGCCTTTACGGAAGGCAACAGCCTGCACTATACCTGGTCGGTCTTTCATGATATTGCGGGCCTGATGGAATTGATGGGCGGGGAGGAAGCCTTCGCAGCCCGGCTCGATGAGGTGTTCACCATGCCTCCTAAGTTTGACGACAGCTACTACGGCTTCACCATTCACGAAATCCGGGAGATGCAGATTGTCAATATGGGTAATTATGCGCATGGCAATCAGCCCATACAGCACATGATTTACCTGTACAATTTTGCCGGTCAGCCCTGGAAGGCACAGGCCCGGTCCCGGGAAGTCATGGAAAAGCTCTATCAACCCGCACCCGATGGGTACTGTGGCGATGAGGACAACGGGCAGACTTCCGCCTGGTTCGTCTTCAGCGCTATGGGCTTCTATCCGGTATGCCCGGGCACGCCTCAGTATGTGCTGGGCAGCCCGCTTTTTGAGTCAGTGGAGCTGCAGTTGGAGAATGGCAATACCTTCCGGGTCAGTGCTGCGGGCAACAGCCCCGAAAATATCTATATACAGCAGGCGAGCCTCAACGGCAAGCCTCATCCTTATACCTGGCTGGACTACGATGCAGTGCAGGCTGGAGGAGAACTGCAATTCCAAATGGGCGCAGCCCCCAACCGGGAATGGGCTACCGATGCTGCCGCCCGCCCGTACTCATTATCTACCGATCCGGAACTGGAAAACTACCTGAAATGATACGCTTGTTTATAGCCCTCCTGGCACTAGGGATTTGGAATACTGCGAAAGCTCAGCAGCGCCCCAACGTCATCCTCATTTACACCGATGATCAGGGCACCCTCGATATGGGCTGCTACGGCGCCCCGGATTTGTACACGCCCAATATGGATGCGCTGGCAGCAAGCGGCGTGCGTTTCACGCAATTTTATGCGGGCTCCTCGGTCTGTTCTCCCTCCCGGGCGTCCCTGCTGACCGGGATGACGCCCACTAAAGCCGGGTTGAACAACAACGCTACCTCACAGCCGGGCGCTCACGAAGGGCTGCCCGGAGAAGCCTTCACGCTGGCAGAGGCCCTAAAGGCAGAAGGTTACCAAACCGCACACATCGGCAAATGGCACCTGGGCTATCAGCCTGATAAAATGCCAAACGCCCAGGGATTCGACTATTCTTTTGGGCACATGGGCGGCTGCATTGACAACTATTCCCACTTCTTCTACTGGAACGGCCCCAACCGGCATGACCTCTGGCGAAACGGGGAAGAAGTCTGGCACGATGGGGAATTCTTCCTTGACCTGATGGAGCAGGAAGCCCACGATTATATCCGGGCGCACCGGCAGGCGCCTTTCTTCCTGTACTATGCCATCAATATGCCGCATTACCCTTTGCAGGCTAAATCGCAGTGGCGGGAATACTATGCGGATTTGCCATCGCCCCGGAAAGAATATGCCGCATTCATCAGCACGATTGACGAGAGCCTGGGCGGCCTGATGGATCAGTTAGACCGCTACGGGCTTCGGGAAAACACCATCGTTATTTTACAGTCCGACCACGGGCACAGCACCGAAGTCCGCACCTTTGGGGGCGGGGGCTACGCGGGCCCTTACCGCGGCTGTAAGTTCTCCTTATTCGAAGCAGGCATCCGTGTGCCGGCTATGATTAGCTATCCTAAGGCAATTCCTGCCGGGCTGGTACGGGATCAAATGGCGGCGGGCATGGACTGGTTTCCGACCGTACTGGATTATGCAGGCGCGGAAAATATTTCCGGTCACCTGGAAGGCCGGTCTCTACGAGATGTCCTTGAAAAAGATGCTCCCTCACCCCATGAACATCTGATTTGGGAAGGCCCCCACCGGTGGGCGGTCCGCAAAGGCGACTGGAAGCTGCTGTATGCCCCCATTGACCCGGCAGGCAACACAGATGCGCCCTGGGAGCCGGTTGCGGATGGACTTTTCTTAGTCAACCTGACGGATGATGCTGGGGAGTCAGAAAATGTGATAGACCAATATCCTGAGAAGGGGGAAGAGCTTAAAAAAATATACCAGAAATGGTCGGAAGAAAAATAGCCGTACTTCATGCTTTGCCAGCAAGGTTTCTGAAAGCATCAACCCCAACCGGACCAATGAGCCTGCGAGGATATATTATTCTACCGCCGCAAGGGTGACAAATCCAATATAATTCCACCAAATTTCTTTGGGAGCATCGGTAAAATTCATACTTTTGATTAACCGCTAAACCGGTTTAGCAAAAATTAAAGACTGGTTTGGTGTGATGCTAAGAAAGCATCATGATACAAGTCAAAAAAGCCATCCGAAATGTCAACATTGAAATCCTGTTGCTTTGCTGTTCTTTGCACCGCCCTGTTTTTTAGCTGTGAGCAAGCGTCTACTACAGACCCAACGCTGACAGCCGCCACCCTGCCGGAAGTAGTAGATTTCAACTTCCACATCAAGCCCATCCTGTCCGACCGCTGTTTTAAGTGCCACGGGCCGGACGAGGCTACCCGGGAAGGCGGGCTGGGGCTGCATACCGAAGCCCATGCTTTCGCAGCATTGGGCAAGGCGCAAGACCACTACGCTCTGGTGCCTGGCAATCCGGAGCAGAGTACCCTCATACAGCGGATTTATACCGATGACCCGCAGGAAATCATGCCGCCTCCGGAATCTAACCTGACCCTTACCGAACACGAAAAAGCGCTGCTGCGCCAGTGGGTGGAGCAGGGGGCAGAGTGGAAAAAACACTGGGCGTTCCTGCCTCCGGAAATGCCTGAAGTGCCCGAAGCCGGGGCGGGCTGGGCGCAGAATGAGATCGATCACTTTGTTTACGCCAAACTGCAGGAACAGGGGCTGCAGCCTTCCTCAAAAGCGGAAAAAGCCAAGCTCATCCGCCGTCTCTCCTTTGACCTGCGGGGCTTACCACCTACATTGGAAGAAATCGACGCATTCGTTGGGGACGACCGCCCGGATGCCTGGGCGCGCCTGGTGGATACCTTTCTCAACTCCACCGCCTACGCTGAGCGCATGGCCCTGGACTGGATGGACATCGCCCGGTATGCCGACACCCACGGCTATCAGGATGACTTCGAGCGGGTGATGTGGCCCTGGCGTGATTGGGTTATTCATGCTTTCAAGGAAAATATGCCCTACGATCAGTTCGTCACCTGGCAGCTGGCCGGTGATCTGCTGCCGGAGCCTACCCTCGAGCAGCGTATCGCCACCGGGTTCAACCGCAATCATAAAATTACGGCCGAAGGGGGCGTTATTGATGAAGAATACAGGGTAGAGTATGTGGCGGACCGCGCACAGACCTTAGGCACTGCTTTTCTTGGACTGACTATGGAGTGTGCCAAATGCCACGACCATAAGTACGACCCTATCAGCCAAAAGGACTATTTCAGCCTCTACGGTTATTTCAATACCATCCCGGAGAAAGGCTTTGTAGGGCAGCTCAATCAGAACTTCCGCTATGCGCCCAAGCCATCGGTCCGGATCACGCAGGAAGAGATAGAAGGCATTGTCACCTTCATCAACAACCGGGACAGCCTGCCGTACATTGACCTGATGGTGATGGAAGAGCAGGAACAACCACGCAAGACCTATATCCTCAACCGGGGCAAATACGATCAGTACGGAGACGAGGTACAACCTGCCGTTCCTGCACAGCTGCCTCCAATCCCGGAAGGGGCGCCCAATAACCGGCTGGGCCTGGCGCAGTGGCTGTTTACTCCGGAGAATCCCCTGACCGGCAGGGTAACGGTAAACCGGCTCTGGCAGCAGCTGTTTGGAACGGGCATCGTAGCCACCCCCTTTGATTTTGGCAATCAGGGCGCGCTGCCTACGCACCCGGAGTTGCTGGACTTCCTGGCCATCAAGTTCCGGGAGGAGGGCTGGGATGTCAAAGCTATGCTCCGCTATATGGCGCTTTCGGCTACCTATCAGCAAACCGCAGCGGCCAGCCCTGAACTGCTGGAACAAGACCCCGAAAACCGCTGGCTGGCCCGTGCGCCCCGCCTGCGGCTCCAAGCCGAGATGATCCGGGATCAGGCATTCGCAGTCAGTGGACTGCTCAATGAGGAAGTGGGCGGCCCAAGTGTCAAGCCCTATCAGCCGGCAGGGTTGTGGGAAGAAACCACCGGAGGCGGAGGCGGAAGTACAGCCCGCTACATGGTCAGTGAGGGCCCCGACCGCTACCGCAAAAGCTTGTATACTTTCTGGAAACGTACCGTCCCCCCGCCTGGCATGCTGATTATGGACGCCCCTTCCCGCGATCTGTGCTCTGTCAAGCGGCAGGAGACCAATACGCCCCTGCAGGCTTTGCTGCTGCTCAATGACCCGCAGGTGCTAGAAGCCAGTAAAGCACTTGCGCTGCAGGCCTGGGAACAGGGTGGGGCAGATGCTGCAGAGCGAATTGCCTTCATGTTCCGTGCTGTTACCTCTGCCAGTCCGGAAGAAGCAGAGCTGCAATTGTTGCTGGATTACTTTGAAGAAGAGCGGGCGGCTTATACGGAAAAGCAGGAAGAGGCAAAGTCTTATCTGTCGGTTGGGGCTTACACCCTCCCGGACACCCTGCCGCTTGCAGATATGGCCGCCTACACCCTGGTGGCGAACACTATTTTTAACCTGGACGAGGCGATCACTCGTGGCTAAAACAATGACCAATGAATCCATTCGAAGAACGATCCTTACAACTGAACCGCCGCGCTTTCCTCTCCAAAACCGCCTTAGGGCTTGGGTCTGCCGCTTTGGGCTCTTTGCTCGGGCTGCGCTGCTTCCGGGCCAATGACAAAGGCATTATTACCGAATCCGGGCAGGGGATAGAAGGCGTACTGAAAGCCCTGCACCATCCGGCGAAAGCCAAGCGGATTATCTACCTGTTCCAAAGCGGAGGGCCTTCACAGCTCGAATTGTTTGATTATAAACCCTTGCTGCAAAAGCGGCGTGGTGAAGACCTTCCGGAATCCGTCCGGCAGGGGCAGCGCCTGACGGGCATGACCTCCGGGCAGGACAGCTTCCCGTTGGTGGGCTCTCAGTTTGGCTTTCAGCAGCATGGGCAGAGTGGTGCCTGGATTAGTGACCTGCTGCCTTATACCTCCAAGATTGCCGACGAGCTGTGCATCGTAAAGTCCATGTACACGGAGGCGATCAATCACGACCCGGCCATCACCTTCTTCCAAACCGGATCTCAGCAGCCGGGGCGGCCAAGTATTGGCTCCTGGCTGAGTTATGGTTTGGGCAGCGATAATGAAAATTTGCCTGCCTTTACCGTACTCCTGTCCCGGGGTACCGGCCGCCCGAACGGACAGCCGCTCTATTCCCGCTTGTGGGGCAACGGCTTTTTGCATTCCCTGCATCAGGGCGTGCAGTTCCGGGCAGCGAAAGACCCGGTGCTTTACCTCAATGACCCGGCGGGGCTGGGGCGTTCCGGACGTCGTAAGATGCTGGATAAACTGGAAGCCCTCAACAGCATGCACCACGAAGAAACACAGGACCCGGAAATTCAAAGCCGGATCGCGCAATACGAGATGGCCTACCGGATGCAGACTTCCGTGCCTGATGTGATGAGCGTAGAGGACGAGCCGGACTACATTTACCAGATGTATGGCCCGGATGCGATGACGCCCGGCACCTACGCAGCCAACTGCCTGCTGGCCCGGCGGCTGGCCGAGAAGGGCGTCCGCTTCATTCAGCTCTACCACATGGGCTGGGATCAGCATGAAAACCTGCCCACCGCCATCGCCAAACAAGCCAAAGATGTGGATCAGGCATCCGCTGCACTCGTGATGGACCTCAAACAGCGGGGCATGTTGGATGACACTCTGATCATCTGGGGCGGAGAGTTCGGCCGCACCAATTACTCACAGGGCACACTCACCGATACCAACTACGGGCGCGACCACCACCCCCGCTGCTTTACCATGTGGATGGCAGGAGGCGGCATTAAGCCCGGTATCGTATACGGCGACACCGATGATTTCGGCTACAACATCACTGAAAACCCGGTGCATGTCCACGATTTTCAGGCTACGATGCTACACCTGCTGGGCATCGATCACGAACAACTGACCTACAAATATCAGGGGCGGCGCTTCCGGCTCACTGATGTGGAAGGGCATGTGGTTAAAGACCTGTTGGCATGATGAAAAGACGTGAATTTCTCAAAAGCAGCCTCTGGGCAGCGGCTGGTATGGGGCTGGTTTCCTGGACGAGCCGGGGCGAGCTGGTACTCGGGCATGGCGACTTCAGGTATAAAGTTGACCTTAACTGGGGCGCGCTGAATGCACAGTTTTACCCGGTGAAAGACTGCCACGAACTGGTACAGGACAAGCAGGGGCGGATCATTTTGCTGACCAATCACACCCGCAACAACGTCCTGATCTATAATCGTGATGGCCGGCTTTTAGATGCCTGGGGTACCGATTTTCCCGGAGCCCACGGCCTGACGCTCAAAGATGAGGGCGGGGAGGAGTTCCTCTACATCACTGATACGGAGCGGCACGAGGTGATTAAGACTACGCTGAACGGGAGAGTCGTCTGGGCCTGGGCGTACCCTAAAGCATCCGGGGTTTATGATTCCCCCTCCCAATATATCCCCACGGAAACAGCAGTGGCGGATAATGGTGATGTGTATATAGCCGATGGATACGGCAGTCAGTACATTTTGCATTACAATCAAAAAGGCGAGCTGCTGAATGTCTTTGGAGGCAAAGGCGAGGGCGAGGCGCAGTTCCTGAACGCCCACGGTATCTGCATCGACCAACGCGGGCAGGCTCCGGAATTGCTCATCACCGCCCGTCAGCAGAATCAGTTGAAGCGCTTTGGTATGGATGGCGCGCTGAAAGGGGTCATCGATCTGCCCGGTGCATACATTTGCCGCCCCGTGGTGCACGGCTCTAATGTGTACCTGGCCACGATCTGGTCGGGCGATGGCAGCAGCGGTACCGGGTTTGTTTCGATTTTGGATGAACATAACCGGCTGGTCTCTGCACCCGGCGGCGTGGCTCCTGTCTATGAAGAGGATCAGCTCCGGCCGATGTATCAGGTCTTGCGCGTCTTCACGCACCCCCACGATGTATGCGTGGACGAGGATGAGAATCTCTACGTAGCGCAGTGGAATGCCGGATTTACCTATCCCATAAAACTTACCCGGGTATGAGGCGCATGTACTTTATATTTTTGATGCTATGTAGCGGGCTGGCTTTAGCGCAGCCCCGGATACAACTGAGCCCGCCCCAGGCTGTAGTGGATTCGGTGTTTTTTACTGAAACCACAACGGTACGCCTGGAACTGGATTACCCCGGCGTGGAGCTGCGGTATACCCTGGATGGAAGCCCGGTGGGTTCAAACAGCTCTGTTTACAAAGGGCCGCTTGCTTTATCTCAATCGGCTACCGTTAGCGCAAAAGCTTTTCACCCGGACTTTGAAGACAGCCCGCAAGTGAGTATAGCTGTTCGCAGCCTGAAATACAACCAGCCGCTAAGCATTACGAATGCCACCCCAAGGCCCGCGCCTCAATACACCGGAGCCGGCTTATCTGCTTTGACCGACCGCCAAAAAGGCGCCCTGAATTTTGCAGCTACCCCCAAGGCATGGCTGGGTTGGGAAACAGATACCCTGCGCATGCAGTTGAATGCCCCGGAAGCCGGAAAAGCCAATATGCTGGTATTCAGTCTGCTGGACAATGCCGGTGCCTGGATTATGCCCCCGGCGGTTGTAAAAGTTTATGATGCCGGAGAACAGATTGGGCAGATTGAAACTGCACGCCCTGAGCCTGGTGGGCCTACACAGTATCACTTTTTGGAGGTGCCACTGAAACCCCGGAGCTCTGATACCCTGGAGGTCCTTGTGCTTGCCCGGCAGTTGCCCGATTGGCACGATGGTGCCGGCCGACCGGCCTGGATTTTTCTGGATGAAATTTTGCTGACTCAAAAGCCCTGATCATGGACGTTCTTTCCATCAATTTAGCCCGTTTGCACCCACTGATTGTTCACCTGCCTATCGGCTTCCTGTTGCTGGGAATGCTAATGGAGGGGCTGCAACGATGGCAGAAACACAATAACTACCAACCGGCCATTGGGCTTTCCCTGCTGCTGGGCACGCTGGCTTCCATAGTGGCAGCGGCTACCGGCTGGTGGCTGGCGGAGGAAGGAGGGTATGAGGAAAACCTCCTGCAGTACCACCGTTGGTTAGGGATTGCAACTACAATCAGTGCCCTGCTGCTCTTCCTCGGGCATCTGGAATTTACCCGATTGCTGACCAAACTGTACCCCTACCTGCTGTGGGTTTGTGGCTTGGCTTTGTTCGCTGCCGGGCACTTCGGCGGTGCAATGACCCACGGTACCGATTACCTTTTCGAAAAACCGTCAGCGCCCCAAACGGTGGAAAACATCGAAGAAGCGCTGGTCTACGACCTCATCATACAACCCATCATGGACCAAAAGTGCACCGGCTGCCACAAGCCTTCCAAATCAAAGGGCGGGCTGGTCCTCACCGATCAGGCGGGGCTAATGGCAGGAGGCGATAGCGGGCCGTTGTTCAATACCGCAGTGCCGGCTCAGAGCCTTTTGCTGGAGCGCGTGCATTTGCCGATGGAAGTGGAGGAGCACATGCCTCCGGAGGGCAAACCTCAATTGTCAGCGGGCGAAATCCAACTGCTGGAATGGTGGATGGGCAATGGTGCCTGTTTCGACTGCAAGGTGAAAGATATGGAGGACAGAGCCGCGGTAGCCACTCTCCTGGAAGCTTATCAGGCCCCGGCAGATCACTGGGCGAAGCTGGATTTACAGCCTATGCCGCTTGAAACGGTCCAACAACTGAATGCACAAGGCCTGCGTGTGGCACTAGCTGCGGAAGAAAGCCCCTTTTTGCTGGTGGATATGGCGCGGGATACGGCGATCATTGCCCGTAGTTTTGCGCCCCTTCGCAAGTATGCTGACCGGGTCATTGAACTTCACTGTGGGCACAGTAACTTTTCGGATCAGCTGTCGGATCAGCTCGCAGCGTTTACCAACCTGAAAAAGCTCCAGCTGCAAGGCACCCGGATTACGGATGCGGGGCTGGGCTTTCTGGCGGAGCTGCCTCACTTGCAGGTGCTCAACCTGTACGGGACGGCCGTGACTGATGCAGGGCTGAAGGCAATCGGGCAATTGCCGGAGCTGAAGCAAGTCTACCTGTGGCAAACGGCCGTTTCTGATGCCGGGCTGACCGAATGGAAAGAGGCGCACCCGCAGGTGGTTGTGCAACAGGAAGCAGACCGGGAAGTCTTCGGGACGGCTGCGCTTAACCCACCTCTGCTGGAGGCCGCTTCCACGCTATTCCATGACTCCATCGTCGTGCGGGCTATCTCCAACTTTAAAGGCGTAGAGGTGCGCTACACCATTGACGGAACGCCTCCGGGACCTGGCTCGCCCCTCTTCCCGGATTCTCTTATCCTGCGAAAGACCGCAGAGGTGCAGGCCTTTGCCGTAAAGTCAGGCTGGAATGACAGCGAGGTGTCCTCCGCCCGATTTGTGAAAGCCGGGCTACGGGCGAAAACAGGGCGACTGCTCAATCCCCCTTCCGGGAAATTTCAGGCAAATGGAGGAGCATCCCTGGTCGACTTGCAAAAAGGCACAGCAGTCTTTACAACTGGCAACTGGTTGGGGTACGAAGGGGAGCACATGAGCGCGGTGATGGAATTGCCGGAGCTCACCTCCGTTAATGAAGTCACCATTAGCGCTTTGTCCAGACCGGTCAGCTGGATTTTCTTCCCGAAAAGCGCCGTCGTCTCCGTCTCTGCGGATGGGCAGCAGTTCCGGGAGGTAGGCAGGGCAGACTGGCCAACGATTGATAAGGAAGTGGTTGAAACGGAGCTGAAATACTTCCCGATCGCATTTGATCCGGTGGAGGCCCGCTATGTGAAAGTGGAAGTCCGCAGCCCCTTGCGCAACCCGGACTGGCACCCTAATCCGGGCGGCAAAAGCTGGATTTTCCTGGATGAGATTTTATTGTCCGGACCTGAGGAAGTTTTTGATCACGGAGGGATTAGCGCTTCCACCGATTATAAAACCACGAAGTAAAACTACTTTCGGCTAAAAACTTCCGCAACCGGTATCTCCAGTTCCTTCAGGATCTCCGAAGTGAGTTGGCTACCGGGTGCGAAAGGGCGTGACCCCGCGTATCGGCCACTGCTGTCCGGACGGTAAACGGTAATCGTTTGCTCATAAGGGTGAACAATCCAATATTCCGGGACGCCAGCGGATTCGTAGATGGTAAATTTTTCTTCGGTATCCTCCTTGTTATTACCCCGGGAGAGGATTTCAATAATCAGGTCCGGAGCGCCCAGGCAGCCCCGGTCATCAATTTTTGAGGGGTCGCACACCACCAGGATATCCGGTTGGACCACTGTTTCTATCTCTTCATCTGACAGGGCGGTGGAGCTTTTTCTTCTCCGGCTGGACAGGGGCGTATCAGATGGGATGATGAGCCGGACATCATAGGGCGCATGCCGGACTTCACATTCCTTTTGCCGCAAGTGATACCATATTGTCCCATGAAGAAAACTGCTGATCCGCTGATGTTCATCGCTGGGGGCGGGCGCCATTTTGCGTACATACCCCCTTAATAGCTCCACCCGCTCCCTGAGGTTCCAAGTCAGGTAGTCCGCGTAAGAATACTTTTTGTGCAAATCCAGTTGGTCCAATGAGGTAATCATAGGCGTGGGTTATGCTGTTCGCAAGATATTACGATCCTGTTTCAATAGCAATACGCAAATCTACTCCACCTTCAATCGCACCCCGGCTGAATGGCTGCTGAATTCCGGCGCGTACATGCACTGCAGGCGCGCCATGCCGTTGGTGAAATCCCCGCGATGGCTGACCCGCAGCGGGTATTCCAGCGTATAGGTTCCTTTAGGCAGGTACGAAATAAAGAAGTCGGTAGAGGCATCCCGGGTACTTTGGTAATAGCCGAGTCCTCCCTGCCATTGATACCGGCTAAGTACATTGACCGGCTCCAGGCCACTTGCCCGCATGTCCTGCAGGTGGACGTACTCCATCGCCCGGTCCACCTTGATATCGATGCGCACCACAAGCTTATCGCCAGGTTGCAGCGCCATTTCGGGCGTGACCGGTACCAAAATGGGGCCGGTGTCGCTTAGCTCTTCCCGGTAGAGCGTACGGTTCATCACCAGCGGTGTGGACTTGAAGGTTTCCACTTTATCCAGGTCTTCAAAGTACTGCCAGTAGGCGGCACCCCAGGCAATGCCGGGGTTAGGGTTGTCCACCTTGATTTGACGGAAGCCCGGCTGAACAGCTTTGCCGTCCCATTGGGTTTTGAAATAACCAGTGCCTGCCTCAGCGTTTTTTTGCGCTTCTGTGAGTTGTGCCTGGTAGACATCTTTATCCAGCTTCGGGAAGGAGACCTGCACGGGCTCGTCGTAAGCCAGCCAGTTTTCGCCGAAGCGGAGCATAGCGTAGACCGCACTGGCAGTGGCCTTGGTAGTCTCCCAGTGGTTGGTCTGTTTGTTTTTTAGCAGCCACACTTTGAGTTGCTCCACCGCTTCCTCATCCTTAGCAACGGTAGCGAAGGCCTCGATGAGCATGGCATGGGTTTCAATTGGCAGCTGATACCAATAGAAGCCATAATCGTACTTCCAGTACATGCCCATTTCCTCGTTGTGCAGGGCACGCTCGCGCAGGGACTTCATGACTTTGGTGGCTTGTTCCGGCATATCCTGCTTTTGGAAGACCACTGCCAGCATAGCCTGTTCGTAGAGGTTGCGCTCTAACCACTTATCCTCAGCCTGGTTCAGGTAGAAGTTGAATGCCTCCTTCGCAGTCCCGGAAAGTTCCTGATCAGCGGTAAGGGATCGGGTGTAGAGGTAGTGAATGGCGATATTTGGCAGCAGGCTATCCTTTCTGGCCATAGCCTTAGTGTAGTAATCTGCCATTTCTTCATCGACAAAGGCGAGGCCGCGCTCCATGATGTTCCGGGCGTTGCGGTCATTCGCAATGTCTTCTACGCCAAGCAGCTGCAGCCGTGCCAAGCCTTCCACCAGGTACTGCGTGATGTACCAGCTTTCGCGCCCGCCGGGGAACCAGGAGAACCCACCGTTAGCGGATTGGCGTTCTTTGAGCTTATTCAGGGCCTCCGCTTTTTCGTACCCCATGCGGTTGAGGTCGAACAGCAGGCCGATGCGTTTGCGCTGTGCGGTTTCGCTTTGGGCATTGCGTACCCAGGGCGTCTGCTCCAGAATGATGTTTTTCAGGTCCTGGTTTTGCTCCAGTTCGCTTAGCAGGGCATCGGTTGAGCGCCACTGCTCGAACACACGCTGCACTTCCGGGTACTGATTCGCCACGGACGAGGCCAGGCTGTTGGCGTAGTAGCGGCTGAAAATTTGCTCAGTGCATTCGTGGGGGTACTCCATGAGGTAGGGGAGTGCCTTCACTGCGTACCAGGCCGGGTTGGAGGTGAACTCCAGGGTGAACTGATGCTGCTGTAGTGTTTTGGACTGCTGCGCCTTTTTCATGGCGCTAAAGTCGAAGGTCTTACTTGCTGCCCCACTGATCGGCAGAGGCATCGTTTCCGTGACGAGGGTCCGGTTGGTCAGCACCGGCAGGGCACTTTCTTCCCCATCGGCATAGCTGCCGGCCTCAGCTGTGACCCGGTGGACGATCGCGCCGGTGAAATCTTCCGGCACTTCAAGCATCCACGAAAGCCCCTGTGACTGCCCTGCTTCGGCCGTAAAGGGCTGCTCCTGATCGGTATTTCCAAACAACGCATCAATGGGCTCCATGCTCACCGCATCGAACAATTGAAGGCGTGCGGTGCCCTGCAATGGTCCTTCCGACAGGTTGCTCACCTTAGCGGTAAAGGCAATGCGGTCGCCCTGACGCACAAAGCGGGGCGCGTTGGGCTGTACCATCAACTGCTTTTGCGTGACCACCTCCTGCTCCGAAAGGGCATACTGCAGGGAGGTCGTATGGGCAAAGGCCAGGAATTTCCAGCGCGTAAGGGCTTCGTTCATTTTGAACTGCAGAATGATATTGCCCGCCTCATCGGTACGCAGTTGCGGAAAGAAAAAGACCGTTTCCTTTAGGTTGCGGCGGATGACTGGCTCGGGTTTAGGGGCTTCCGGTTCGGCATTAGCCATCGTATCGGCTTCCGGTGCTGCCATAGCGGCTTCCGGAGCGGCGGCAGTTTTTTCTACTGATTTAGAAGAGTAATTGGCTATCTGATCACTGAATTCGACAGCTCCGTCATCAAAAGCCCGCGATTCGGCCATTACAGGTACATTCCCCCGGGCAAACCTATACCAACGGTTCCAATTGTGCCAGTCGAGCTCCCGGTACTGCCGTGCATCAGCGCTAAAGTAAGCCCCTCTGTTGTAGAAAAAGGAACGGCCATAGTCGGCTGAAAAACCCTGCTGTGCCCAGTTCGAACGGCTGTAAGCACTTGGGAAAGGGCTGAAATGCCAGTTGTGCATGCGGTAAGCATCCAGCGAAGCATCATACATGCCCGCCACCAATTCCGCCGCTACTGCTTCCTTCTCCGGGCCGCTGATTTTGAGCTCCCATGTTTCTTCCGCTCCGGGCAGTAGCTTATCCCGGAAGGTCTGATAGGTGATTTTGAGTTCCTTGTTGCTCCAGGGCACCGTGATTTGCTGCTGGAATTTGAAGAAGCGGTTGTACTGCATACCCTGAATATGGAGGAATAAATTGCCCCGGTCTTTTTCCTCAATCTTCTGGTTGATCCGTTGCCAGCGCGCTGCTTTCAGCCATTCCTGCCGGATCGTTCCACTGCGGTCTTCTACTTCGATCAGGTAGGGGATTTCCGCTGTGGCGCTGCCCAGCAGGTGCTGGTAGGTGTCGCCGGGTTGGAAAGGGCCTTCTTTAGCTGACTTTTCCCAGGCTACCATGCCATCGGGCAGGCGTTGTTTTTTGCTGTCAAACAGTGCAAAATACTTGATGGACTCTACCGTTTCGCCGCTTTCGTCCCGCAGACGGAGCGTGGCGCGGTAGTGGCCGGTCTTCCAGCCGGAAAAATTAAGGAAGAGGGTGTCTTGGCCATTGACTTCTACCGATTCTTCGAAAACAGTACCTGTGGTTTTCCAGTTTCGCTGCTCATTTTCATCTGCATAGGGCAGGTGAGGAAAACGCTGTACAAATTCTGCCTCCTCCAGCAGGTAGTAGTCCGGGCGTTCCCAGTAGCGCTCCACCAGCGCGCGTGGCGGCGGTGCCAGTGCGGTTATGATTAGATCACCACCGGCAGCAGTAGGATTGCCATCGAGGTTTTGGGCATAGAGCTGTAGTGCCATCATGGGATCAGCCAGGTCTGCCTGAGCCGGGAGGTCCATTTCAGCCTTGAGCTGCAGGTAGCCCAGGCGCACGGATCGGGTAGCGGATCGGGTCTCACCATTGGCATCGGTAACATCCACTGTTACGGTATAGGTGTATTCCGGGCGGTTGTCGGGGCTGATGGTGGGGTCAGGCAGCGCAGGGAATTCGATGGAGAAGCTGCCGTCAGGACCTGTTTGTGCAACGCCATTCGCGATTTCCATACTACTGCTGCTTGGCATACGGTACCACCAGGAAGACCAGGGGAAACGGGCATTGCGCTCCACCCGGTAGGTGACTTTTGCCCCATCAATTACGTTGCCGGCGTAGGCTTTGGCCATACCGGAAACCGTTACGATGTCGCCCAGTCCCGGCTGGCCATCCAGCGGTTGGAGCTCCACTTCAAATTTGGGGCGTTTGTATTCTTCTACAGAGAAAAAATGCGTACTTCCTCCCGGGCTGGACTGTATAGACATTTGCCCCAGCAGGCCACCCTGCGGTGCCGTGAAGTTGCCCTGTACAGTACCAAATTCGTTGGTTTCCAATTCCAGGGTTTCCACTTCCTGCCGGTTGGCATCCCGGAATGTCAGCGTGATGGACTGATTGGGCAGGATAGCCGGGAGGTCATTCGCGTCTTTGGTTAAAGCAAGGGCTTTGAAGTAGATGGTTTGCCCGGGCCGGTAAATGGAGCGGTCCAGGAAAAAATGAGTGGTTTCTGTCCGGATATCTCTGTCGTAAGACTGGTAATTAGAGAAGCCCCGGCCCAGGATTTGCACATCTGCGCCGCGTGTGAGCTGTATGACAAATGACTGCCTGTCGTCACCGGGAAGGGAAGCCATGCCCATGGCGTTGGTTTGGGCTTTGCTATGCGGGACAAGCTCCTGCTGATTTTTCCGTCGATTGTACCGGGTGGTGAAGAACTGTAGTTCCACGCCAGCCAGGGGCTGCCCATTCTCCCGGTGGGCGACCAGTATTTGGTTGTCGGCACGTTGATAGAGTGCGCCCAGTTCAGAAATGCTGAAAAAAGCCGCACTAACTTCAGCAGCCTCATCAAAATCTTCATTGGTAGCATAGAGGAGGGCGTAACTGCCGAACCCTTGCCCGTCAAGGGCAAATTCGGTTCGGTGCTGTTGCAGGTCGCCTTCATCCGGTAGCTTGAAGTGTCCCTCAAGCCGTGGCGCTTTGCTTTTCAGGATTTCGAGCGTTTCTTCCCCCCGGTTGCGCTCTAGTTGGAAGGCATCTTCCGGGGCAAGGGGGATGAGCCGGTAGTATAACGAATCCGTATTTCGGTAGGTGAGGGAGAAGAGCATCGACTGGTTAGGAAGGTAAACTTCTTCAGCCTGTAGGGTAAGTTGTTGGTCCAGAAGCTTGGCCTGTAGGTTTTTAATGGGTTGAGCCCAATAATGGTCGGGGTAGTTCTTGAGCGCCTTAGTTGTCAAATCCAGGGCCTCCTTTGCTTTCCAGCGGTGCGTGGTATCGCCAAAGGGTTGGTAACTTTGCCCAAGTTGCTGATAATGCTGCGCTAAAGCATACCAGGCCTGCATAACTTCAGGTGTGCCCTGATATTGCTCAATAGTGCGTTGCAGGGCCTGGGTATACAGGGATTCTTTTTCGGCATTGACCAGCTTTTGGTAAGCAAACTGCAGGCGTTTGAGGTCCAGGTCGAGCAAAGCCGCAGCATTGTCATTCTCCAGCCGCACACGCAGTAAGTTTTGCAGGAGATGGAGTACCTGAAGGGTATACGCTGCTGAGTCTTGTCCGCTGAAGCTGGTTTCGACAAAAGTTTGGGCAGGAGCGAGAGCGGCTTCCTCCCGGAGTACGTACTTGTACACCGGTTCGTTGAGGTACGACTGGTCGTTGGAGAAGTAGTCAATAGCCCGGTGCATGAGGAAGTCGTAAAGCGTTGGGCGCAGCCCTTCGGTAGCCGGGCTGCTGGGGGTGGTGATGGGCGCCCATTCTTCAATGGGGATGTTGAGTAAACCCTGGCCCTGTACAGACAAAAGGTATTGCTTTGCCGTTTCATCCAACAGGTCACGGGTAGTCCAGAGGCTGATATCCTCCGGGCGTTCTCCGGAAATGGTGGTACGCTGACTGATTGTCCAGCGGTTTTCCTCCAGGTAGCGCTGATACAGGCCCGCCAGCAAGGTATGGAGCACCGGTTTTACAGGAAAAGAAGCCGAATCGGCTTCCGATTGCACACGGCGGATCGCTTCCGCCAAGCCTTCTTCTTCGATTTGGCTTTGGAATTTATTGAGGTAGATGATGGTTTTGACCCATTCGGCTGGTTCATCATCCGCTTTAGCTTGCTGGTAGAGTGCTTCGGTGGCCTCAAGTGCCGACCGGGGCAGGCCATTCTGCTCCAGCGAGTCTATTTTGGCCCAGGCATCGGCGTATGGGCTGTTGTCGTTCATAACTGGTTTTGGCGTTTGGGAAAATAAGGGGGCGGAGCACAGCAGTGCGGCGAAAAGCCCCGAAATAATGCGTTTTAACATAGAATTTGTCTTTTGGGAAGGCGGGGTGCTGAATAATACCGCCCGTTACCTTACTAATACGCAGCAAGGCAGGGCCGAATTACATAAATGTAGGGAAAATGTGGCGAATAGCCTGTGGAAAAGGTAGGGAAGGGGAGAAGTGAATGTAAATACCGGAGCGGCGTAAACCTTTACGCCGCTCCGGTAACCGAGATATTACCGGATCATCGTGACTAATCCGTCAATCATAAAGGACCGGCGGAGGTCGTCCAGGTAGTTTTGTGCAGCTGCCTTTTGGGGGAATGCAGCAATGACTACTTTTTGGAGCCCGTTGGAATCCATGATAAAGACATTGCTTAATCCTTTAGCCTGCAACTCTTCTACCTGGCGGGCAGCATTTTCTGCATTTCGGTAGGAGCCGACTTGCACAGCGTAGCCCTGAGTGCCGCGTGGTAGGGTCGTGGCTGAGGTGCTGCTACCGGAAGAAGTTTGTGCCGCGCCCGGCGCACGGCTGGCGAGTGAGCCACCGACCTGTCCGTACGATTGGGGCTGATTAGTGGGGTAGCCACCCTTTGCAGTCAGGTTCGCATTGTTGCTGTAAGGCTCGGTGTAGGTCCTGCCCGATTGTGTAGGCTGGCTGTAAGCCATGTTTTCATTGCTGTAAGCCCGCCCAACCGGTGGTGCGGAATTGTAAGCGGAATAACGGTTAGTACCCCCCTTCGCCGTGTAGTCAGAAGTATTGGTACTGCGGCTGGCATAGCTGTTTTGAGTGGCAGCTGCCGGGTACTGAGGCTCATAGGAAGAGGAACTGTAAGCGGGCACACGGTTACTCCGGCTGGCGTAGCTATCGTAGGATTGGGGGGCTGACCGGGCGGTGGTTTGAGCAGTCAGCTGGCCCCCTCTGGGGTTTTGGTCAGAATGGCCGACCGGCTCTATGCGGACCTGAGCTTTACCATCTCTGAGCAGCCCAATATCCATTGCTGCCGCTTTGGAAATATCAATCATAAGGCCCTCTACGAACGGGCCGCGGTCATTGACCCGCACCACGGTAGACAGGCCGTTATCCAGGCGGGTTACCTTTAGCAAGGTGCCTTTAGGGTAAGTTTTGTGCGCAGCCGTGTATTCTTCGCGCCGGTATACCTCGCCCATAGCGGTAATGCGGCCGTGAAGATAGTCGGCATAGTAGACCGCTGTACCAGTCTCGCTGTTGTTGGAGGAAGAAGCGTAACGGCTGCTGTATTGCTGTGCCGATAAGCCTGTCGTCATCAGGAACAGGCCGAAAATCATGTAGAAGCGCATATGCGTTTTGTTTAGTGGACTTTGTTTTAAGAGCTTGTTTGGATTTTACACTTCGGGCTGCTCTTGCCAAATTTTGTCCTGCTCTTCGTTGTTCTTCGGTCACGTAGCTAAGGCTATGCTCCCTCATCACGCCTTGATCAGAATAAAATTTGGCTTCGTTCGCTTCAAAAGCAAAATCCCAACAAGCTCTTAACAAACAAGAAGTTGGTTAAGATCATATTAACATTCAAAATCGGCAATAAATTGTTGAGGGTCAAGTTTTTTTATACGTTTTATTCCAATTTCAGCGTTTCCTGCACGGTCTGCTCTCCAAATTGGATCTCCAGGCTGTAATTCCCCCTGTATAAATAGGCATTGCCGTTGTCCATGACTTTGATACGGACCGGCTTCTCGTCTGACTTTCTGTCTTTATTTAGTGTTTCATTATACTCATCCAGAATTTCCTCGCTAATTGTAAGGCCGTAAGCAATATAGTTTAGCCCTTTTGAAAGTTGAACCTCAAAATTTTGCAGCTCCAGACTGTCCGGGGTGGAAACTGTTACGGAAGCCTTACCTGGCCTGTTGGCATACACCGGAATTTGCGCCTCGGGTATGGTCTGCTCCCAAACCGACTTTTTGCCCCAATTGGAGCGGTACCGGATGGGGTCAGGCGGGAAGGCGTGGAGTGCCTTTGCCATCAGGCTGCTGTCCAGTTGCTGGAGCTCTTTAATGCGCCCGACGTAAATGGACCGGCCGTGGGTGCCCACCACCAATTCCTTAGCAGTATTTTGAATCGCCAGGTCATGGACGGCTACGGCAGGCAGGTTGTTGTCGAGCAGCATAAAGTGCTTGCCTTTGTCCAGGGAAATATACAAGCCATGATCTGTACCTACGTAGAGCAGCTCAGGGTGCTCCGGGTCTTCCCGAATGACATTTACCGGCTCCAGAGGCAGGTCTGTTCCAATACGCTGCCAGGTACTTCCATAGTCTTCTGAGACGTAGAGGTAAGGCGTGAAGTCATCCCACCGGTAGCCATTCAGTGCTACATACACCCGGCTTTTCTGATGGGCAGAGGCTTGCACCCGGCTCACCCACAAATCTCCGGGCAGGTTACTGGTGATGTTGGACCAGCTAAAGCCTCCGTCCCGGCTCAGGTGCACCGTCCCGTCATCAGAGCCAGTGTACAACAGCCCGAATTGCAGGGGCGATTCATGAATGCTGCTGAGGGTACCATAGGGCACATCGCCGGTAACTCCGCCCTGTGTGAGGTCTCCGGAAATTTCTTCAAAATGCTCACCCTGGTCCATAGAGCGCAGCATTTTATGAGCGCCCATGTACAGAATATCGGGATTATGGATGGACAAGTGGATAGGCGCCTGCCAGTTCCAGCGGTAGGGGCGCTCTCCCAGGTCGGGCTTAGGCGTAATGTAGGTGGTTTTTTCTGTGGAAGTGTTGATGCGGAAATAGTTGCCAAACTGGAACCCGGTATACACGGTTTGGTTGTCTCTTGGATCAATGGCGACCTGCATGCCATCCCCGCCCATGATTTCCTTGTAGGGATACTGCCCGGTGGCGTGCCAGCGATCGCTTGCTTCATAAGTGCTGGGGCCCATCCAAACACCGTTGTCCTGTAGTCCTCCGTAAATCCGGTAGGGCTCGGCATGGTCAACGGCAACCGTATAAAATTGTCCGACAGCCGGGCTGTTACATTTGGCCCAATGCGCACCGTTGTCGTAGGAAATATTGATGCCACCATCGTTGCCCAGAATAAGGTGCTCCGGCCGGTTGGGATTAATCCAAAGGGCGTGGTGGTCGGCATGTACGTTGTCTTGCATGATATTGGTCCAGGTCTTACCGCCATCATCGGAGCGTAGTACGGGTACGCCCATCACGAAAATCTGATTAGGGTCCTGTGGGGCCACCCGGATTTGCCCAAAGTAATAGCCGTAGGAATTGTAGACCTGATCGATATAATCATCGTGAGTTTTCTTCCAGGTCCGCCCGCCGTTATCGGAGCGGTAGACTTCCAGCCCGATGACTGGGGTGTCAAAGAGCAGGGAGTTGGCATCCTCCACGTAGGCCACCAGGTCCTGTGGAGTGATTTCATCTGTTTTGACCATTTCCAGTACCGTCTCCAGGTCGTATTTTTTAGGGAAGCCATTGCTGCGCAGGTAGGCTTTGATTTGATAGGGTGGGAGTTCGAGGAAAGCTTCTTTGGACATGGTGCGCAGTTCAGCCTTAGTCAGTTCATCTTCTTTTTCCTTAGCGGGGCGGCGGCCGTAGTTGTCGATAGCGGCGTAGAGTATGGTGTTGCCATCTGCCTGTATGATATCAAGGCCGATGCGCCCGGCACCTTCGCCGGTAGGAAATCCGCTGTTGATGTTCGTCAGGCGGGTCCAGGTATTGCCTCCGTCCGTACTTTTGTAAATGGCAGATGCTGCACCGGACTCCACGAAGTTCCAGGCTCGCCGTTCCCGTTGCCAGGTGGCGGCGTAAAGCACGTCAGGGTTGCCCGGCTCCATGATGAGGTCAACCACACCGGTTTCCGGGCCGGCGTAGAGGGTGCGGTCCCAGGATTTGCCACCATCAGTGGTTTTATAAAGACCCCGTTCGGGATTGGAAGAATAGAGATGTCCAAGGGCAGCTACCCAGGCGATATTCGGGTCATCGGGGTGCAGGAGGATGCGGCCAATGTGATGGGTCTCCGGCAGGCCGAGGTGTGTCCAGGTTTTGCCCTCATCGGTACTTTTGTAAATGCCGGTGCCTGCATAGGAAGAGCGGCTGGCATTGACTTCTCCCGTGCCTACCCAGATGGTGCCGGTTTTCCAGTCCACTGCGATGTCTCCAATCGTCATGACCACTTCCTTTTCAAACAAAGGCGTGAAAGAAAGGCCGTTGTTTTCCGTTTTCCAGAGCCCCCCGGAGGCATAAGCGACGTAAAAATGGGTGGGGTCTTCCTCCCAAACGTCAATATCGGCCACGCGCCCGCTCATCACGGTTGGGCCCACATTGCGAAATTCAATAGCATTGGCGATGGAAGCGTCCCGAAGAGACTGCCGTTGGGCATAACTTTGGATACGGGATTGGGCGGGAGTGGCAGGAACCGGGTTTTGGGCAAACACCACATTGAGGGCAAAAAGGCAGAGGGTGAAAAGGGTAAACCGCATGTTTTAGGCGAAAGATAAATAAAATCTCTGCATTCAGGGGCAAATCAAAATACCCCGGACAACTAAGGTTGCCCGGGGTAAGGGTCGGGTGAATGATCTACAAGAACGGATTACACACGTGGAATATCTTCCTTTTTGTCTGGCAGGTTTTCAAAGTGCTCCATGCCTTCAATGTCCAGATGCAGGTCATTAAGATCGCTGAACTTCAGCAGACCTTCCAGACTGAGCAGGATGAAGTTGTCCTGTCCGTGAACGGTCAACAGGACGTTGGTGACCTTTTTATTTTCCTCCCGGATGTAGAGCCCCACATCTTCATGGCCTTCGCGCACCCGGAAGAGCTCTTCGAAGCCGTTTTTGCGCATGTTCTTCAGCAGCTTTTGGTACTCCTTCGGCGTGACGAGGTTGCCATCGTCCATCGTCAGGATGCGCAGCTGAGTGATTTTATCAATGATTTTTTCTGCACCTTCTGCTTCCTCCGCATTGATTTTCAGCTTGAGTAGCCAGCCTTGGATGTCGATATGGCTGACCTGATCCTGGTCTTTGTACTGATCATAAAACTCAGAGATGAAATGAGTTTGGCTCATGCCAAATACCGGAATGAGGGCCAACAGGCACAATAGAATGAAATCTCGCATGATATAGAGTGGTTTCGGGTGATTTAAATAGGGTTATACCCTTGGGATAACAGGGGCAGGCTCGGGTTGTTCTGCTTCTTCCTTTTCCTCTTTCTGCTCGCCCATTTTGATGAAGTAATTGATGAGGTCTGAAATCTCCGAGTATTTGATCCGGGACTTCATATCCATAAACACAAAGCCATCTTCATCACGGACCAGTAGCAACAGGTTCTTGATTTTATTGCGGTTGTCTCGTGCCATGATCCGGACGGAAGAGCCTTCACTGTCCACCTGCAACAGGTCTTCGTACCCATTGTCCTGAATGTTCCTGACAAAAGCTTTGAGTTCGGACTCTGGCAGGGCTGCCCCCTTTTCAGAAGCCAGCATACGGAACTTGCCAATCTTACGGGCATAGCGCAGGGCTACTTTGGTTTCCTCGTCTTTCACACTGTTGTATACAATGCCTCCGCCCAGCCACATGACCCAGCCGGGCAGCTTGAAGTTGACTACTCCGGGCTGCTTTTTGTGGGTTTGGTAAAACTGAGCTGTTGTTTTGGGGCTGCTGCAGGAAGTAAAAGCAAAAGCTGCTGCACAAAAAATAAGAATAGGCAGTCTCATAGCGGTTGGGTTTGTGGTGGAGTAAACAGCATTGGTGGGGTACAAGACCCCAACCATGGCTTTGACAGATTATTTTACTGTTTCTGCTCGGCAGGCTCTTCGTTGTCGTCAAACTCATTGATGAGTCTGGAGATTTTCTCCATGTCGATTTTGCCTACAAAGCTCATCAGCACGAACTCTTCCCCACCGCCGACCAGCAGCAGGAGTTCTTCCATAGTGCCGGCGGCGTCTTCCTTGACCAGGAAGTCGACGTTTTGCTCGTCGGCATTACGGACAGTCATGAGAATTTCGTATTCGGTGGTATTGATCTTCTGCTTGGCTTCCTTGTAAAAGCCGGCACCATTTTCCTCTGCGACGAGGATTCGGATGCCCTTGAGGTCGGAGGCCAGGTCAATAATGGCAGCGGTCTCGTTGTCGTCCATTTCCATAGATTCCACATCCAGCTTTCCGAACATGCTCATCAGTTTGGAGCTGATGTAGACCACGGTGAAGCGGTCGTCGTCAAGGTATTGCTGAAAGTACTTGTCAATGGCATTGGCATTGGAGGTCTGCGCTGAGGCGATGCTGACGATGCCCAGCATCAAGGCGGTAAAAATCCACTTTGAGGTCTTCATGATTCAAAATTTACGGATAAACAATCGGATGAGTAAAGGTTGGTTATTCAAAAAAGCGGCTGATCTCTTTGAGGTTGCGCTCAAAGCCCTGAGCAGCCACATCTGTTCCCTGATTGAGTTCTAAGGACGCCCTTTTCAGTGCGCTGCTGGTAATCGCAAACGCCTGTTTGGGGTCTTCCACTTCGTATTTGGACCAGTCAACGCCGGCCACTTCCTGATGCTGCGCGGGCTGATAGCCTTCGTACATCCAGAAAGCGCCGATGGCAAGGGCTACAGCGGCTGCTACCCGCAATACCCATGTTCTGGCAGAAAGGTGCCGGACTTTGGCTTCCTGAGGCTGCAGTTCCGCCAGTAATTTGGCGTCAAAGGCATCGCCCAGTTCCGGGGCGGCATTTTGCTCCAGGTACCCAAACAAGGGGCGGTACCCCTTTAGATCTTCCGGCAGGTCTTTGCGCTGAAACGCACGCCGGAGTTGGGCTTCTTCTTCAAGGCTCGTCTGCCCTTCGAAGTAGCGGTCTAGTAATTGCCGTATCAATTGGTGGTCCATAAGGCGGTTAATTTATTTCGGATGCTCTTCCGAGCTCTGAAAATATTCGTTTTTACCTGTGCCAGGGGCATTTCCAGGGTGTCAGAGATTTCCTGATAGGTAAACCCATCCACATCCCGGAGCTGCATGGCCATTCTTTGGTTTTCGGGCAGTTCCTGCATCAGTTTCTGAATTTGCAGGTAGCTGTCCGAGAGTTCCGCTTGCTGATCGGGCGTATGTGCTGAGCTGCTCAGCCTGTAGGCACCGTCCAGCCCTTCGTTTTGGTTGAACCGAAGGCGGCGCTTGTCGATGGACCGGTTTTTGGTCAGCTGCATACACCAGGCTTCGATGTTGCGGACTGTACTCAGCTCCTGGCGTTGTTCCCAGACTTTGATCAGGGTTTCCTGCACCACATCCTCTGCCTCCTGTGGGTTCCCCGTTATGCGAAGGGCGACCCGGTAGAGTTTGGTTTTGATGGGCAGTATGTCTGATTTGAAAGTTTCCAGGTTCATTACGCTCTCTAAGTAGTTTGACGGAAATAAGTTAGACCGTTTTCTCTTTAGGTTTTTGTTTCCCGGTTAACCGGGATCAACTCAGCTTCCAAGTTTTCAGCTGCTAATGAAATTGCCCAAAAACTCAAACGGTCTAACTTATTTTGTTTCCGTCTCTAAGCTGCGTTCACTAAGGTGACGGCAAGGGTTAACGGAAAGTTACAGCCATGCCGGAAAAAATTTAAAGTTAATATAAAGTCAACCTTTGGCACACCATATAGAGTTGTTATGAGACGTTGTACCTTTGCGCAACGCAGAAAGTCTATTGTGAATCTATGAAGATTGTCGACCGCTTACTGATCAAGAGTTTTATCCCGCCTTTCATTGTGACGTTCATGATTGCGATGTTCGTTTTGGTGATGCAGGTACTGTGGCTGTATATTGATGATATAGCGGGCAAGGGCCTGGGGTTGTTTATCATCCTGGAGCTGATGGGGTACAAAAGCCTCTCCCTGGTGCCAATGGCCCTGCCGCTGGCGGTGCTGATTTCCTCCGTGATGGTAATGGGGAACATGGCAGAGCGGTATGAGCTGTCCAGCTTCAAGTCTGCGGGTGTGTCCCTGGCCCGCATCATGCGGCCCATGATTGGGTTTGGTTTTTTTGCCGTTCTGGCTTCCTTTTTCTGTTCGAACAACCTCATTCCGGTAGCGAACCTCAAATTTGGCTCCCGGATGTACGATATTCAGAAGCAGAAGCCTGCCCTGCGCCTGGAGGCCGGTATTTTCAATGATGACTTTGACGGGTATGCCATCCATATTGGTAATAAGCCCGGCGATGGAAAGCGTATAGAGGATGTACTGATTTATGATCATACCGATGCCAACAAAGGGCAGCTTTCCCAGATTATAGCCAGTGATGGCGAAATGTACGCTACCGAAGATGGCAGCTACTTTATGATGAACCTCCACAACGGCCATCAGTATATGGAGGGGGATCCATCAGGTTCTGGCAACAGCCGGTCCTATCCGTTTGTGCGCACTAATTTCAAAAGCTGGTACAAAGTCTTCGACTTGAGTGAGTTCAACCTTAACCGGACCAACGAAGACCTTTTTAAGTCCAACCGGAGTATGCTGACAAGCGGTCAGCTGGCCGATGCAGTAGACTCACTGGAGCAAAAGATCCGGCGCCGAGAGGTAGGCATTTCCAATCAGTTTAGTTCCTACTTTGATTTGCTGGAGCTGGACAGCACCTTCCTGGATAATCCGGATGAAGAAGATAAACTGGCCGCAGCAGAAGCCGAACGGATCAGAGCGGAGGAGGAAAACCTGGAAGCCAAAGCGAGTGAGGCTGCAGAGGAACAGAATGAGGAGGCTGACTCTACTGAGGCTGAAAACGTTGTCGGGGATGCTGAAACCGATGACCAGCAACCGGCATTCGCACCAGATGAAAAAATCAACCGTAAACCCATCAAGTCCTTTGAAGGGCGGCCCATCAAGCAGGAGATTGAGAAACCGGTTGAAGAGTACGAGAGTATCCTGATGCTGTTCACGGAATCAGAGCGCCTGAGGTTGGTCAATAAGTCCAAGTCTTTTATCCGCAGCATACAGGCGCATGCCGAATCCGCCACCCGCTCGATTGACCGGTTGCAGGAAAGCCGGGTTCAGCACATTTATGAGCTTCACACCAAATACAGTATGGCACTGGTGTGTTTTATTTTCGTCTTTATCGGCGCACCTATGGGTGCTATTGTACGCAAAGGTGGTTTCGGATACCCCATTCTGATCTCCATCATCTTTTTTATGGTCTTTATTGTACTGACTATTTTCTGCCGCAAAATTGCTGAATCCTTCGTGCTTCCCGCTGCGGTTGCAGCCTGGGTACCCTGTACTGTGCTTTTTCCCATTGGGGTTTTGCTGACCCGCAAGGCGATGAATGACAGCAAGCTGGTCAACATCGATCAGTACGCTAGTTTTTTCAAAGCCATCATCAACTTATTCAAAAAACGAAAAGCCGAGCATGACGCCGCTGTCTGATTTATGGCAAACGAACCGCTGGTTTTTTTCCGGTATGGTTCAATTTCTTTTATTCGGAGCTGTATTGTTATTCCTGATGGAAACCGGTGCTTTTGTTTGGTTTTTCAGCCGGCACCGAAGCGGGTTGCTGGACCTTCTGTTTGTGAACGGCACTAAGCTTGGCGAGCCCATCGGGTTCATTGCGGCCGGACTGGTCTTGTTGTTTATAAAATTCAGGCATGCAATTGCACTGCCACTGCTTGGTTTTAGCGTATCTGTTATTTCTTATGTGATAAAGTCTTTCTTTGCGCACGACCGCCCCTTTGCCTATTTTGAGAAACTGGGCATCGCCGGGCAGCTCAACCTGGTGGAAGGCATCAAAGTGCACTCGGGCGCTACCAGTTTTCCAAGCGGCCATACGATGGCAGGCTTCGCTCTTTTTGCCTTTATGGCCTTCTGTGCGCCAAATAAAAAGTCTACCGGTGCCTTGTTTTTCCTGCTGGCACTCATCGTAGGCTTGTCCCGGATTTACCTCACTCAGCATTTCTTTAAAGACGTCTACCTGGGGGCATTTTTGGGGGTTTTAATTGCTATGTTTTGGTACTACATTCAGTATCTCCCAAAGGTGTCATGGCTTGATAAAAGCCTTAAAATGCCCTGGGGGGGAACTTCATAATACAGGTGAGGGTTTTTTCAAAAACAATAATGGCATGCCTGATTTGAATTTGCCTGCACTAGAAACCGGGCGGCTCCTCCTTCGTACGCTTAATCCGGCTTCCTTTAAAGCATTGACTTCCAAACATGATGACGAGACGCTGGGGGCAGCCCTCAATTGCCTCACACCAGAAATGTATGCTGGCATTAAAGAGCGCTTCCTGACCTATGGCCTGGACAATCCGCGTCTGAGCATGCACAACTGGTTGTTGTACCGTAAAGATACCGGGAAGCTGATCGGAGACTTTTCCTATCACATTATCTTTCGTCGGCACCTACGGGCAGAAATTGGCTACAGTCTGTACGATACGGAAGACCGTGGGCAGGGATTTATGCAGGAGTTGCTGCCGGTCACCCTGAAGTTTGGCTTTGAAGAACTCGGGCTGGAGCGAATCGAAGCCTTGACTGCGGTTGACAACTGGGCATCTATGAGGCTGTTGCATAAATTTGGCTTTCGCAGAGAAGGCTATGCCCGCCGGCATTACCGGTTCGAAGGTAAGAATACGGACTCATTCAGTTTTTCGCTGGTACCTGAGGAGTTTATCCCGGAACCAGCGCTGCCTCCTGTTGAAAAGTTAGTGCGTGGTTTTGAAAGGCATACCATACCGGAAGAAGGATGGACGCATGAGGCACATTTGAAGGTGGCGCTTTGGTACTTGTTCCACCAAGGAGAAGAGGAGGCGCTTTGCCGGATGCGAACTGGCATTATTGCCTACAATTTATACCTCGGGCATCAAAACACTCCCGAAGCGGGCTATCACGAAACGCTCACTGTATTCTGGATCACTGTTTTGAAGCACTTTCTGGAGGCGCATCCACATCTGAATTATGATGAGGCTTTGAGTGAGTTCCTACAGTCCCCCCAGTCGGCATCCGCCTATCCAAAAACCTTTTTTAGCGAAAGTTTACTACAGTCGGTCAGGGCCAGGTCACGGTGGGTCGCACCTGATTTGCAGCCGCTGTAAAGCAAAAGAGCGCATCAGTTTTAGTAGCTGATGCGCCCTTTGCTATTTTACTTTGTAGTTGCTATTTCCCCGGACTTAATCCGTCTCATATAATCCTTGTAGGCCCGCATCACATTGGGCATGAGTACATAAAGCCCCATCACATTAGGGAAGCACATCGCAAAGATCATCGCATCGCCAAAGTCGAATACGCTTTTGGCAGAGATCGCTGAACCAATTACTACGAAGGCACAGAATATTGCCTTGTAGATCAACTCATTGGTTTTGTTCTCCCCGAAGAGGTAAGTCCACGCCTTCAGGCCGTAGTAAGACCAGCTGATCATAGTGGACAGAGCGAAAAGAATAACCGCCACGGAAAGAATAGGCGGGAACCAGGCCATCACCGTTTCGAAAGCGGAAGAAGTCAGCGTGATGCCATCCAGGTCGCCATTTTGGTCGCTCAGGAAAGCCTGCTCAGCTCCAATGCCGCCGTAGTTGGTGATAACAATAACTAAAGCGGTCATCGTGCAAATGACAACGGTGTCAATAAAAGGCTCAAGAAGCGCTACAACACCTTCCGAGATCGGCTCGTCTGTGCGTACTGCCGAGTGGGCAATAGAAGCAGAGCCCACACCTGCTTCATTTGAAAATGCGGCACGCCGGAAGCCCTGTATCAGCACACCGATGAAGCCGCCGTAGAGGGCATCTGAGTTGAAGGCGCCACCAATGATTTCTCCAAAGGCAGCAGGAATATCTGCGTAATGGTAGGCCAATACGACAATTGCGCCCAACACATAAATGCCCACCATGAATGGGACAATCTTGTCGGTCACCCGGGCAATAGATTTGATACCTCCGATGATAATGATGGCTACAATGACGGCCATAACCGCGCCGAACATCCAGGAGCTGTCCGCAATAAAGCTCTCCTTTCCGCCGGTTACGTCAATGAATTGCTGTGCGGCCTGATTGACCTGCACCATATTGCCACCACCGAATGAACCACCAATACAGGCGATCGCAAAAAGCACGGCCAGCACTTTACCGATGACGCCCATAGTGGGCCCTTTTTCCTTAAAGCCTTTATCGAGGTAGTACATAGGGCCACCGGAAACGGAGCCATCGACGTTGTAGTTCCGGTACATAACGCCCAGGGAGCATTCCACGAACTTCGACGTCATCCCGAATATGCCGGCAACGATCATCCAGAAGGTGGCACCAGGCCCGCCAACCGATACTGCGATGGCTACCCCGGCAATATTGCCGATTCCAACAGTACCCGAAAGTGCGGCTGTAAGTGCCTGGAAATGAGAAACCTCACCTGCGTCATTCGGGTCATCATACTTACCGCGTACCACGTTGATGGCGTGACCAAAAGCCCTGATATTCACAAAGCCAGTATAAATCGTAAAAATGAGTGCTCCGGCGATGAGCCAGACCAGCACAAAAGGTATGGTAAAGCCTGCTACCGTAATGGGGACGAATACGACGCTCTCCACCACCTGGGTGAGCGGCTCCATCACAGAGTTGATTTTGTCATCAATAGTTGAGCCACCATCTTGCGCCCAGATTGCAAAAGGGGCAAAAAGGCTGAGGATAAAAAAGAGAAGTTTCTTCATGGTTGTGAGTGATTTGCCTTTGCCGGAGAGCCATTTTGTTCAGGGCCAGCTCAGGCATCTTGCTTGCAGGTGTAAAGTTTGGTTTAAAGTCGTTATCGGTATCTACAAGAAGTTTTTTGAAGCACTTAGTTGAATAATGCCGACTAAGGTATTCGATTATTTTTACTTATTCAAAAGATCAAGCTGAATATTTGGCAGCGTTCAAACCAGTACCGTCTATGTTCTGGGGATGTATTATCTTGTGGTTGGGAATAAGTAAGCAGCTTTTGCAGCTGTCCTGGCCAGTTACTGGCTTACTATCTTAAAAGCATGATTTAAATTGCAACAGCAACCGACAGATCAGGAGTTACTGGATTTGCTGAATCAGGGGGATGAGAGAGGCATTGAGCTGATTTTCAGACAGTACTACGCCTATATTTGCAAAGCGGTGTATAAAATCATTCCGGATAGCAATCTCGTGGAAGACCTGGCCCAGGATGTGTTTTATGAGCTTTGGCGGAAGCGGGACCGCATTCAGGTTGCTTCATCGCTGAAGGGCTATCTGCGGCGGGCAGCTGTGAACAAAGCCCTGAATTACGTCCGCGATCAGCGCATAAAGTTCACTGAGGAAGCGCAGGCGCCTGTGCAGAAGAGTTCAGAAGCTACTGCCCCGGAACTTTTGGCTGCGGAGCATTTGCAATCAAGAATAGATGCAGCTATTGACGCGTTACCGGAGCGATGCCGGATTATATTCGTGCTCAGCAGGTTTGAAGATATGAGTTACCGGGAAATAGCAGAGCAACTGGAGATTTCGCCAAAGACGGTAGAAAATCAGATGGCGAAAGCGCTGAAGATACTCCGGGAAATGTTAAAGTTCAATCCGGGGAAGGAAGCCTGAAATGGGCAGTAAATGTCACGTTTGGGCGGGCAGATGACATTTCAGGCATTATTCTGAAAAAGGAAAATATAAGATAGGGGAGGGCGGTTATGCCTGTGTCCTATTGACGAATGAATCAAATGAGAATGAAATTATCACAATATATATCATTGTTTCACCGGCAGCAAACTGGTCAGCTGCTACCGGAAGATGAAGATGCCCTTCGCAATCAGCAGGACCCCGGGCTGCATCGGGAGCTGGAAGAGCTGTGGTCGGAGAGCCTGTCCTATCAATCCGGTTATGAGCCGGATGTGGACAAAGGGTTCTCCCGACTGAAGTCCCGCATGGATGCTGATCAGGCCAGGGATACCCAAACCGTCCGGCTGACTTCAACGTCCCGGAGTTGGATGAGTATTGCTGCAGCGATTGCACTGGTAATAGCCATTGGTACGCTCTGGCTGATCAACCGTGGGCAGGGCGCGTCTGCCCTGGCCTTCACTACCGGTCCGGCGGAACAATTGGAGGTCGCTCTGCCTGATGCCTCTGCTGTTTACCTCAATGAGGACTCTTACCTGAGTTTTGATATTGTTGACGGCCAAAGACAGGTCTCTCTCTCCGGCGAAGCATATTTCAAGGTGGCACCCGATCCCGATCGTCCCTTTGTGATTCATTCTAATGGAGTGCGTACAACAGTTCTGGGTACGGCATTCAACCTACGGGCTTATCCGGAAGAACCTACCGTTGAGGTGGAAGTAACCGAAGGCCTGGTGCGCATGGAAAATGCACAAGCCGGGCAGCAGGTGGAACTAAAGCCTAAGGAACGAGGTGTTTTTAGCTCCGATGAGCTAAAGCTGGTCAAGAAGCCTGTGTCAGAGCTCAACGCGCAGGGATGGCATAGCCAGAAACTAGTCTTTCGTAATGCAGAGCTGGGCAATGCCCTGCAGGAAATTGGCCGGTATTATAAAGTCGAATTCAAACTGGGTAGCCAAGACCTGCAATCGTGTGCATTATCTACCGAAATTGCAGGAGATCCTTTGCCAGATTTTCTACAGGTTTTGGAAACCATTTACGGGCTCGACGTTGAGCAAACCGGAGCTTCCAGTTACCACCTGAAAGGAGGGCGTTGCCGCTAAGGATTGCTCTGATACTACGCAATAGGCTCAAGCAGCCGTAGTTCTACTCGGCGGTTGCGCAAGCGTCCGGACTGCGTATCATTAGAGTGGCTGGGGTATTTTTCTCCCATGCCCCGGGAGTTGAGCCGTTTTGGGGAGATGCCTTTTTGCTTCAGGTATTCCGCCACCGCTCTCGATCGTTTTTCTGATAATGATAAATTGGTCGCAGCTGAGCCCACGTTATCGGTATGCCCGATGATGTCCAGTTGCATGTCCGGATGCGCTTTCATAATCCGCGCCAGTTCATCCAGTTCCTGACGGGATGCCGGCGTCAGTTGTGCTCCACCGGACTCAAACTGAATATGGTCCAGGGTGATAAATCGCCCGCGCATCAGTTCCTTTAGCTTTTGCCCCTGTAGTTCCAGCGTGGGCAGTTCTTCCACCAGCTCAAATTCCAGCTTTTCAAAGCAAACAGCCTGACGGTTGTTGTAATTGCCGGTGGCGGAGGTAACGCCCCAGTACACCTTGTCTTTGCCCCTGAAGATCGTCCTGACCAGGTCACGCTGCAGCGAAATCACCTCTTTTCCGTCTATGCGTACACTCAAGGTGCGGGAGTCCGCATTCCAATTGATGTTTAGGTCATGCTCCCGGCAATCTTCAATGTTGGGTATACGGTTGGGGCCAGCCAGGTTGAAGCCATGATTCACACTGCCGTCCCTGAGAATAGCCACATGGTCTTCCCAGGGGTCGCCCAGGTGCTCATTTTGCCAGGTGTCAATTTCGATGCCAATAGCCGGATTCAGCCCCGCAAAGCCCATGCCTTCCCCCCGGTACCCGGTCCGTTCGGCATAAGGGTGGAAAACAAAGACCATGCCATCCGCCCCGTCCCGGTCTTTACACCCGAGCATAACGCGTAACTGCATGTCAAAGGAAGACTTGAGACTGATGGCTTTCTTGTACCAAATTGATCCGGAAGACCACTGATGATCAGGGGTTAGGGTGATGCAATTCTCGCCTGATTGGCGGGCATCGCCGTCCAGCCTGAAATCTGTAATCTGGGGCGTCTGAGCAAGCAAAGGGAAACCGGGGCTAAATAAATACAACAGGAAGGTGTAGAGGGCAAGGTGTTTCATAGCTATCGGGTTTTGCGAAAACGAATATGTTGTCAAAACGCGAGATTGCCTGCTTTGGTTTTTTAATCTCTGATTTTAGCAAGTGATGCTTCCGGAACATAAAAAAGCCGCCTGTCTGAAAACCGAATTCAGACAGGCGGCAAAGGTTGAAATGGGAATGTACCTTCGGGTTTAAATGATCATGCCCGCACCCACTGTTTCATTTGTCCCTTCATCCACGAAGATGACGCTGCCGGTAATGCGGTTCTTGCGGTAGGCATCGTAATAGAGCGGCTTGGTGGTCCGTATCACCACACGTGCGATGTCGTTCATACCGATCGTCTTGTCTTCTTCGTTGCGGTGGAGAGTATTGATGTCCAGTTTGTACCGAATCTCCTTGACAATACAGCGCACCTCTTTGGTGGTATGAAGAACAGCGTACTTTCCCCGGGGTTGCAGCGGGCGGTCAGCGAACCAGCACACCATGATTTCCAGGTCCTGCTCCACTTCAGGCTGATTGTTTTCCCGCACAATCATGTCGCCCCGGCTTAAATCCAGGTCGTCCTCCAGCAGGAGGGTCACCGACATGGGCGGGTATGCTTCATCGACTTCCCCGTCAAAGGTGTCAATCTTTTTGATTTTACTGGTGAATCCGGAAGGCAGCAGCATCACATCATCTCCTTTTTTGAAGATGCCACCGGCGATGCGTCCGGCATAGCCCCGGTAATCATGGTAGTCATCAGAGTTGGGCCGCACCACATACTGTACCGGGAAGCGGCAGTCAATGAAGTTGTGGTCGCTGCCGATGTGTACATTTTCCAGATAGTAGAGCAGGGTGGATCCGTCGTACCAGGGGGTGTTTTCGGACTTGGTCACTACGTTATCCCCCTTTAGTGCAGAGATGGGGATGAAGTGGACGTCGTTGACATTCAGCTTGTAGGAAAACTCCTCGAAGTCCTGCTTGATCTTTTCGTAAGTCTCCTCCGAATAGTCGACGAGGTCCATCTTATTGATACATACGACAAGGTGCGGGATTTGCAGCAGGGATGCGATAAAGGCATGCCGGCGGGTTTGTTCCAGTACGCCCCGGCGGGCATCAATGAGGATGAGTGCAACGTTAGCCGTAGAAGCCCCGGTCACCATATTTCGGGTGTACTGAATGTGGCCCGGGGTGTCCGCGATGATGAATTTGCGCTTGGGCGTTGAGAAATAGCGGTAGGCCACGTCGATGGTAATGCCCTGTTCGCGTTCAGCCTTCAGGCCATCGGTGAGGAGGGCCAGGTTAACGCCTTCTTCCCCCCGCCTTTCACTGCTTTCCCGTACCGCATCGTACTGATCTTCAAAAATAGATTTGCTATCGTACAGCAGCCGCCCGATGAGGGTAGACTTGCCGTCGTCTACACTGCCCGCTGTGGTGAACCGGAGCAGTTCCATATTATCGTAATTATCCATTTCTTTTGTTTTTCTTTGATTGATCGATTAGGGAGTCTAGAAGTAACCTTGTTTCTTCCGGTCTTCCATAGCTGTTTCAGAGCGCTTATCGTCAGTCCGGCCGCCACGTTCTGTTTTACGGGCAATGGAGACTTCCTTGATGATATCCTCAATGGTTTTGGCCTCAGACTCCCAAACGCCGGTGCAGGTCATATCGCCAATTGTCCGGCAGCGTACCATGCGGGTTTCCACTGCTGCTTCTTCTTCCGGGCGCTTGTGGATGTATTCGCAATCTGCGAGCAGGGTACCTTCCCGGGCAAAAACGGGGCGCTCATGGGCAAAGTATAGGCTCGGCAGCTCTACGCCTTCCATAGCCAGGTACATCCACACATCCAGCTCCGTCCAGTTGCTGATGGGGAAGATGCGGAAGTGCTCCCCGTAGTTTTTCTTACCGTTGAAGAGGTTCCAGAGCTCCGGGCGCTGATTCTTGGGGTCCCATTGCCCAAACTCATCGCGGTGGGAGAAGAAGCGCTCTTTGGCACGTGCTTTCTCTTCGTCCCTGCGGGCACCACCGAGGGCTGCATCGAATTTGCCTTTCTCCAGCTCTTCGAGCAGGACATGGGTTTGCAGGTAGTTGCGGCTGGCGTTGTACCCTTTTTCTTCTGCGATAGCGCCGCTGTCTATGGCCTCCTGCACGGAGCCAACAATCAGGCGGGCACCCGTCTCTTCGACCAGTTTATCCCGGTATTCGATCGTTTCCGGGAAGTTGTGCCCGGTATCTACATGCAACAGAGGGAAAGGGATATTAGCCGGGTAAAAGGCCTTTCGGGCCAGGTGCACCATCAAAATGGAATCCTTGCCACCGGAAAACATGAGCACGGGGCGCTCAAACTGAGCCGCTACTTCGCGCATAATAAAGATGGATTCTGATTCCAGCTCTTTGAGGTGATTGAGATGATAACTCATAATTGTAGGGTTATTCGCGATAATGAACAGGTGGCTCCTGAGAGGAAGAGCAACTGTGGTTATGCTTTAGATAATTCAATATGTGGTTTTAGAAACTGGAAGACCGCCTCCACGCTCTCTTCCAGGGACTGTTCGTCGGTTTTGATTTCAAGTGCCGGGTGGAGGGGGGGCTCGTAGGGCGCGTCAATGCCGGTGAAACCTTTGATCTGCCCGGCTCTCGCTTTTTCGTAAAGCCCTTTGACATCGCGGGACTCACAGACTTCCAAAGGAGCATTGATGTAAATCTCCAGGAAGTCTTCCGGCCCGATAATCTGACGAGCCATCTCTCTGATTTCCACAGTTGGGCTGATGAATGAGTTGAGGGTGATAATACCGCTGTCCAGGTACAGCCGGGCTATTTCCGCAATGCGGCGGATGTTTTCCTGCCGGTCTTCCGGGCTGAAACTGAGGTTGTTATTAATACCGCTGCGGATGTTGTCCCCATCGAGCACCTGCGCAAAGAAACCATTATTATAAAGGTAGCGTTCCAAATGCTGAGCAATGGTGCTTTTGCCTGATCCGGACAAGCCGGTGAGCCATAGGACTTTACTCCGTTGGCCAAGCCTTCGCTCCCGGTCACTGCGCTGCAGCAGGCGGTCGAAAATAGGGTGGATATGTTCTGTCAAAACGGGTCCTTTTTGTACCCGGAGTGGCCACCGTACAGGTGTTTTCTGGAATTGGCGAGTGCTTGTCAGCCTTGTTGCTGATGTTGGCCGCCCCGGAATACGTTTAACAATTGACACACAAATGAATCGCAAAGAAATAGGTTTTTTACTATTTGCCCAAACCTTTGCCCGCTTGTGTCTGCTGCCCTCGCTTTTGCCGGTGCAAATTTGATAAATTATTTTTACTCTATAGGTTTTATAGGAAATTAAAATCGCTTATGTCCTCTAACCATTTTGAAACCAATGCCATCCGCGGGCAGATGAAGCGCACGGAGCAACGGGAGCACAGTGCGCCACTTTTCCTGACTTCCAGCTTTGTTTTCCCCGGTCCGGAACAGATGGAGCTGGCTTTTCAGGGCGGTACTGATGATAACATCTACAGTCGCTACAGCAACCCGAATACTGACGAGCTGATCCATAAGATTTGTAAAATGGAAGGCGCAGAAGATGGCTTTGCGTTGGCTTCCGGTATGTCGGCGGTATTTGCGAGTATGGCCGCTTTTTTAAAGGCGGGTGATCATGTACTGGCTTCCCGCGCAGTTTTTGGCTCGACTCATCAAATCCTTACAGAGCTCCTGCCGCGGTGGGGCATCACGCATTCTTACGTAGACCCGCTCGATGTGGGCAGCTGGGCAGCGCATCTGCAGCCATCCACTAAGATGCTGGTCCTGGAAACGCCTTCCAATCCCGGCCTTCAACTGATAGACCTTGAGGCAGCGGGCGATTTTGCGAAAGCGTATGGCCTTATTTTCAACGTAGACAACTGCTTCGCCACGCCTTATTTGCAGCAGCCCGGCCGGTATGGTGCCGGGCTCATTGTGCATTCCGCTACCAAATGGATGGACGGGCAGGGGAGAGTCCTTGGCGGTATCGTCGCAGGGAAGGCTGACTTAATCGAAGAACTGCGGTTTTTCTGCCGGCATACGGGCCCTGCCATGTCCCCTTTCAATGCATGGGTGTTATCGAAAAGCCTGGAAACCCTAAGTGTGCGCATGGACCGGCATTGCGCCAACGCCCTGGAAATAGCCAAATGGCTGGAAGCACGACCGGAAGTGGAGCGGGTACACTATCCGCACCTCGAAAGCCATCCACAGTATGCCCTGGCTAAAAGGCAGATGAAGCATGGAGGAGGTATCGTTGCATTTGACCTGAAAGGAGGGCTGGAAGCTGGCCGGCAGTTTCTGAGCCGCATTCAGATGTGCTCCCTGTCTTCTAACCTGGGGGATACGCGCACTATCGTCACCCACCCGGCTACAACGACCCACTCGAAGCTTTCTCAGGCTGACCGGTCATCCGTAGGCATAGGGCCGGGTATGATCCGGGTTTCTGTAGGGTTGGAGCATGTGGAGGATATCCGGCAGGACCTGGCACAGGCACTGGAAGCGTAGCTTTTGGCCTACTTTTTTTTCGCTTGGGCAATAGTTCGCCCATGGCACTCGTTAATGCCGTGTTTAGTAAGTGACGCCCAGCATGGCTTTGCGTCTCAAACCTGACACTTCTAACAAACTAACGATTCTATTATGTCAACCACCAATCCAACGCCTAATCCTTCCGGCCCAACGCCTAATCCCGGACCTGGCAAGAAAGATGACGGGCAACAAAAGTTGAAAATTGCAGCAATCGCTACCATCGCAGTGCTGGCCATCGTGTGTATTGTACTGGTGATTAGCCTGGTCAACAAGAACAACGCTAACGACAGCCTGACCTACGAGCTGAATGAATCGGAGCAGCTGAAGGCTGAACTGGAAAAGCAGTACTACGAGGCCCTTTCTGAGCTGGAAGAGATGCGCGGCAGCAATGAAGAGCTCAACGCACTCATCGAAGCCCAAAAGGCGGAGCTTAAGGAGTCGAAAGACCGTATCGATGTACTCCTCCGCGATAGCCGTCAACTGGCAGAAGCCCGTAAGCAGATCAATGGTATGAACGCTAAGGTTGAGCAATATCTGGCGGAAATCAATCAGCTCCGTCAGGAAAACGAGGAGCTTACAGAGCGGACTGCCGCCCTGAGCCAGGAGAACTATTCTTTGAACTCCAACCTCGACTCTGCCCGCATGCGCAATATGGAACTGTCCTCCGCCCGTGCGGCACTGGTCAGCGAGAAGGAGGCTGTTGAAGCCGACCGGGCTCGCCTGGCTAAGAAGGTAAATATCGCCTCTGTGGTCAAAGTAACGAATGTAGAGGCAGAAGGCCTGAAGCTTCGGGACAATGGCAAAACGACTTCCCGCCGGAGCGCCAAGAACGTAGATCAGCTGAAGGTATGTTTCAACACCACTGCCAATCAGGTGGCTGAATCTGGCGTGGAGGAATTCCTGATCCGTATTGTCAACCCGCTGGGAGAGACCCTCGCGGTGGAGTCTATGGGGTCAGGCGTTTTTGTTAATAATGCCAACGGGGAGCAAATCCGTTACACCATGATCAAGGAAGTAGACTACGACCGCGACGAGCAGCGCCTCTGCCTCACCTGGGCTCCAAGCGAAGCATTTCAGGAGGGTAACTACGAGGTGGAAATCTACAACAAAGGCTACCTCGCCGGCACAAGCAGCTTCCAGCTGAGATAGGAACCGCTAATAGACAGAGCAAACTACGCAGCAGCGCCCGGGCATTATTCGGGCGCTGTTTTTACTTGAGGGCAAATGATTTTGAACAATACCCGGGCCAAATTGATTTTTACGTTTATATAATCTGAAAAAGCTTGTATGAGCGAAAAGAAGGAAGAATTTATCAACCCCATTGACCCGGACAAAATCGCGGAAAACCCGCACAACCTGCCCTATGCCCACACCGTAAGCGGTGTGGAGATCAAACCCATCGACAAAGGAAAGGTGAAGGGCAGGGCGGTCAAAGCCATGTATAAGCAATCGGATATGCAACTGGAGCAAATCCGCAAGCAGATAGAGCTGCTGGCGCAACAGGCTAAAGGTATTCAGGACCGCATCTCCATATCCGAGCAAATCTATAATGCTCAAATGAATTTTGAGCCCTTGATTGGCTTTGTTTACCACCTGTACGAGCGCCGGGACGGCAGCGAATATGTGCTCTCCATGGTCAGCCCGGAAGAGTGGGGCCCTAACCCGCCTTATCGCTTTGTAGCCACGGTGGAGCTGTTGGCAGACCATACCTGGGATGTTTTGCGCAAGGCTTCTGAAACGGAAGAGGACGAAGCTTGATTTTTAATTGCTTCCCGGATCTTCCGGTCTTAAAAAATCAGCTATGCGACTTTTAATTTTTATGTCAGCCTGTTTGTTCCTGATAGGATCAGTAGTCGAGTGGGAGGGGGAGACCTCCCATGAAATGGGCGACCTCATTCGAAATCAGCCTTCGACCCATGAATTTGTTTTCCGGAACGTCAGTGGTGAGCCTGTGGTCATCGATAATGTCCGGACTTCCTGTGGCTGCACAGTACCGGAATGGGACGAAGTGCCAATCGAACCGGATTCCACAGGCGTCATCGCTGTCACCTACGATGCCCGCGACCTGGGCTATTTCAAAAAGAAAGTCAAAGTCTACTTCAGCAATCAGCGAAAAGCGGAGGTGCTCTTCATTGAAGGGTGGGTGGAAGAACTTTAGTGTGTTTTCAACTGCCTGATCTGATCATAGACCGCTATCCCCGCTGCCATTGCCACATTCATTGAGGTATTGACCCCGTACATGGGCAGGTGCATGGTTTGACGGCATAACTCCAGTATTTCCGGTGGGATACCATGCGCTTCCTGTCCGACCACCAAGACGGTTTCCGCCTGCGCTTCCACCTGCGTATAAGGCAGGCTTTGATCCGTGATTTCCAAACCCAAAAAAATATGGTCTTCGGCGAGAGCCTGAGCGCTTTCGAGGTCCACCACGCTATGGGGTACATAGTCTAAGGTAGCCCGGGCGACCCGCCTCACTTTGCGGTGTTCCAGCAGCTCCGCCGGCCCATAGAAGTAAAGGTGGGCCAGGCGTGCCGCATCAGCCAGGCGGAAAAGGCTGCCGATATTCCGCACGTCGGTAATGCCTGCCAGGAGCAGGCTCAGGGGATGCCGGTTGTTGCTAATATTTCGGATATAGGCTTGCAAATCTTCCGGACGGTCATCGTAAAAGGTAGATTGTTTCGGCATAATCGCTGCATCAGTTGGTGCGGAAAGGTAAGGCTTCCTGATTGAAAATTAGGTTGGGCGATTGAAATTGGGCTTCTTAACTTTGGCACTACCGCCCGAAAATCCTCGTTCTTTTTTCAAGTAACACCTCTTTCATGAAAGCCCCGTTATTAATTTCCCTCCTGTTTTTTTGTGGTTTGCCTGGCTTCGGGCAGACCCATATTCAGGTGCTGGGCACTGAGCGCCCTGAAACGGGTCAGCGAATAGTCTGGCACAACAACGCCTTCTATCTCCTGCTTCAGGTGCAAGCCGAGATTGGTGGGGAGAATGCCGTGCTCCTTAAGCTGGATGCGAGTGGCAATATGCTTTGGGCCAGAGCTGTAGGTACGCCCGGGCGTGATCTTATCAACGATCTGGCGCCCCATCAGGATGGTGTCCTTGTCCTGGGCCGGATGGTGGAGCCTGGTAATCCCAATGTGATTGATGATGTTTTTCTGCATTATTTTGAATCCGATGGCACCATTGGCTGGAGCCGCTACTTTGGCCGTACCACCGGCGGGGACGATGAACATGCGGATGCTGTTTTTACAACTGAATCCGGCAATATCGTTGTGGTGATGCATGAGGCCGTAGGACAGGACCGCCCGGCATACGTCACGCTGCTGCAGGACAACGGTAGTCCCATCTGGGGGACACAGCTTCGTCATGAAAGTCTGGACTGGATATTTCCGGCACACGGATTGGAGCACGCCGGCCGGTTTTGGATTGCGGGGGCTGCTTCTCTTGCGGATGGCACCGAGGAAGCCTTTTGGGTTACGCTGAATACGGCTGGTCAGCCCTTGTCCTGGTATTCTATGACGGTAACGGACAATCAGCCCTGCAGCTTCCGCCAGATTATCCCGCTGGAAGAGGGGTGCCTTTTGGTGGGCACTGTAGGTGCGGATACCCCTGATTTATTATTGGTATGGGCGGACGAGAATGGCAATCAGGTCCTAGCCCGGCGTTTCCACGATCCCGAGGGGGCAAATTTGCTGGAGGCCTCCGGAGGGTATCAACAGGCAGACGGCCGGGTAGTAGTCGCAGCCAATCGCTTCGAAGCATCGGGTGGGGTAGAGGGTACGGGCCTTTGGTTGCTGATTGAAGCAGATGGAACGCTTGCTGAATGCCGAAGAATTGGGAAGGGTAAGGAAGTCATTCTGCAACTGATTCCCGGGCCTGCAGGTACCATCGCTGCAACGGGTAGTACTTTCCCGGTTGGTAGCACTGCCGGTGATGCCGCCTTTCTGCAATGGCCGGAAAACTGGTGGGAAGCCCCTGAAAATTGCTTGTCCGTATCTGGTCAGCTGGAGCCAGCGGCTATAGCCTGGAACAGCCGCTCCGGTGGGGCATTCTTGCAGCCCTGGCTGGCAGAAGCCAATCATCAGATGGTGGATGTGCCGTATTTTCCGGATGAAAAATCACCCCTTTGCTGCCCGGATAAGGATACACTCTATGCTTCCATCTGTGCAGGGGAGGCATTTGAAGGCTTCACTACCGCGGGTACGCACCGTTACCAAATTGATAGTGCGGGAGACTGCGGGCTGGACCGGCTTCTGGTATTGGAGGTAAAAGACACTGCAGAGTTCCTTAGTCTGGAAGTGGAACCCTCAGATTGTGATCAGCCGAATGGAAAAATTCGTGTAGCGGCGGTAGGCGATAGCCTTCAATTTAGTTTATCGGGCGGTCCCTTTCAGGCTGAGCCACAGTTTGAAGCGCTTTCGCCCGGTGTTTATACCGTGGCTGTTGAACCGCCCAATGGGTGTATGGCTACGATGGATTCGGTCATTGTCGCTGCAGATTGCCCGGTTTATCTGCCCACCGCTTTCTCCCCCAATGGTGACGGGCGCAATGATGTACTTCAGCTATACACTCCCTTAACAGGAAATGCTGAAGTCCTGATCTTTCAGGTATACGACCGGTACGGTGGGCTGATTTACGAAGCCTCGGGCCCCTTGTCAGCTGTGCAATGGGATGGGCGGGTGAACGGGCAGCTGGTCAATCCGGGCGTCTATACCTGCGTGGGCCGGGTGCAATTGCCTTTTAAGGAAGTAGAGATCGCTCAGGCAGTCACGGTGACGCCTTAGACCGTGTTGGGACTTTAGTAATCGGTCTGTCCCGGTGCACCGGGACACTTTTTTGCTTATACTTCGCCCCGAAAATCCTCATCCGTACGGACTCCGGTTTTCGGCTCTTGTCTAAACAAAAAATTGTTAGTTTTCGACTAGAAGACCAAAATCCCAACACGGTCTTAAAAAAATACCCGGAGCGGCCATTGGCTGCCCCGGGCTTTTTAGCTTGTCATTACGTTTGCGGTTAGCCCATGTAAGGATAGCGGTAATCCGAAGGTGGATTAAAGTTCTCCTTGATAGAGCGGGCAGAGACCCAACGGTAGAGGTTGATGATGGAGCCGGCTTTGTCGTTCGTACCCGAACCTCTGGCACCACCGAAAGGCTGCTGTCCGACCACCGCACCGGTAGGCTTATCGTTGATGTAGAAATTACCTGCCGAATGGCGCAGGCGCTCGATCGCTTTGTGTGCCGCGTAGCGGTCGTTGGAGAATACCGCACCGGTAAGGGCGTAAGGAGAGGTGCTATCCACAAGATCAAGCGTTGCCTCGAAGTCCTCATCTTCGTACACGTAGATGGTCAGTACCGGGCCAAAAATTTCCTCCTCCATAGTGGTGAAGTGCGGATTGCCGGTTACGATGACCGTGGGCTCTATGAAGTAGCCTTCCGATTTATCATAGCCACCACCCACGATGATTTCGGCTTCATCGCTCTTTTTAGCGATTTCGATGTAGTTGGCAATTTTGTCAAAAGCCCGCTCATCGATCACGGCACCCATGAAGTTGCTGAAGTCCTCCACGGTACCCATTTTCACCGTTTTGATGTCCCTGATCAGCCCCTCTTTGAGCGCAGGCCATTTGCTTTTGGGCAGGTAGGCACGGGAAGCAGCAGAGCATTTTTGACCCTGATACTCATAGGCACCACGGACCAAAGCGGTCACCACCTGCTGCACATCAGAGGAAGGGTGCATAACGAGGAAGTCCTTACCGCCTGTTTCGCCAACGATGCGTGGGTAACTGCGGTATTTGGGCAGGTTTTTTCCGATGGTTTGCCAAAGGCTTTGAAAGACTTTTGTGCTTCCGGTGAAGTGCAGCCCGGCGAAGTCCTTGTGCTCAAAAATAATATCACCGGCAACGGGTCCGTCTACCAGCACCAGGTTGATGACGCCATCCGGCAGACCGGCGGCTTCCAGTACCTCCATCAGCAGGCCTGCGGAATAAATCTGAGTTTCTGCAGGCTTCCAGACGACGGTGTTGCCAAGGAGGGCAGGCGCACCGGGCAGGTTGCCGGCAATGGCGGTGAAGTTGAACGGCGTAATGGCAAAGACAAAGCCCTCCAGCGGCCGGTATTCCACCCGGTTCCAGATTGCAGACTCTGGCTCGCTCAGCGGCTGGTCTTCGTACATCTCGGTCATGTACTGCACATTGAAGCGGAAGAAGTCGGCGATCTCAGCCACCGCCTCAATTTCAGACTGATGGGGTGTCTTGGACTGTCCCAGCATCGTAGCCGCGTTCATTTTGTAGCGGTAAGGGCCGGAGATGAGGTCGGCAGCGCGCAGGAAAATGGCAGCGCGTTCCTGCCAGGGCATAGCCTCCCAGGCCGGCTTAGCTTCCAATGCAGCATCAATGGCCATATTGACGTGCTCCGGGCCACCCTTGTAGTAGTGGCCCAGGGTATGCTTTAGCTCATGCGGAGGGTGCATGGCAATTTTGGTGTCAGTTGTAATTTTTTTCCCGCCGATGGTCATGGGGACATCCCGCTGTTCTGCCTTCATGGCTTTGAGCGTCTCCTTGAGGGCTTCCCGTTCCGGAGTGCCGGGTGCGTAGCTCAGAGAAGGTTCGTTGACCGCAGGTGGCGGTGTGAAATATGCATTAGCCATATCACTGGTTTTATCGGTTATGTAATTTTGGCGCGAAGTTAGGGGTTTCCCTTTGCTATTAAAAATGGATCAGTAGGCCGTTTGGTTGAGGTAGGTCCGGATAAACAAAATGGTATCGTATTCGCCTACGTAAACTTTGGTGTCGCTATCGACGGCTTGCTGCAGGCTGACTTTGTATTCCTTGTAAATAGACCGTACAGCGGCAAAGTTGATCTGGGCACGGTCTTCACCAGTGTAAAGCGTGTTTTCATCCTGAATGAGGCCCATATCCCCAAAGATTTCAATCAACAGGCGGTATACGGATGCTTTTTCTTCTGCCCGCCAGGCCAGGTTGATGAAGCCGCCGTACTGGCTGATATAGTTGCGTAGCTTGGTGATTTTGGTATAAAACTGCTGCCCCAACTGTTTGAGTTCAGTCTCCAGCGCTTCAATTTCGGTATTGGCAGCCTTCAGCAGGGAATCCCGCTCCTGCAACTGGGCGGCGAGCAGGGCCTGATCGCCCGTTGCGGCATCCAGGACAGACAGGCGTTTGAGTTGTTCCACCAAAAAATCTGAGGCGTTGGCAGCCTGCCCCGCCTGTGCCGCAAGGCCGGATCGGGTAATCACCTCCTCCAGGCAAGGCCCATCCTCTATGGGGCCTGTTAGGAAATCGGTATTCTGAAAGAGCAGGACTACTGCAGCGACGACTTCCAGGATGAGTGCCGTAAAGAGGGCATTCAGGTAGTTTTCCTTGATGGTTTTAATAACGCCTGTAATCCCAAGCAGGGTGATGATCGCAGTGAGGGAGAAGATGATGATGAAAATCCAGAACAGTGCTTCTTTCATAAAGGGGCAGTAGTTTTCATCGAAACTACGGAAAAAAATACGAGTTTTGCCAGATAAACATTAATCAGATACCACATTTTCTCCGATATGGAAAATCTCGTTGACCTGTTACAGCGTCGTGCAAAAGAGGCACCTGAGTTCACGCCTTTCATTTTTTTGAGGGATGGCGTGTCTGATGAGCAGCCACTGAGCCATCGCCTCTTTGATGAACAGGCCCGGTGTGTAGCGGCTCATTTGCAGGCACGGGGGCTGAAGGGGGAGCGGCTGCTTTTGCTTTTTCCGCAGGGGATAGAGTATCTGATTGCCTTATTTGGCTGTTTCTACGCCGGTGTGATTGCCGTGCCTGCCTACCCCCCCCGTAATAACCGGAACCTACTTCGGCTGCAAGCTATTATGAAGGACTGTGATGCCAGGTTTATTCTGGCAGACCAGAAAGGGGTGGAGTATATGGAAGGCATGCGGGAAGATTTCTCCGCTTACACCTTCCTGCCTATGGAGGAATTGACAGGTACGCCTGCCGAATGGGTGCCGCATCAGGTAGGCCTTGACGATGTGGCCTACCTGCAGTATACTTCCGGCTCTACGGGTGACCCTAAGGGGGTCATCATCCGGCATGAGAATGTTATGGCCAATGTTTACGGCTGTATGCAGACTCACATCCCTAACCTGAAGCGAGTGGTTTCCTGGATTCCTATGTACCACGATATGGGTCTGATTTCCATGCTTTCTTACTTCGTTCTCGGTAATGTGGAGTGCTACTTTATGGCGCCGGTACATTTCATACAGCGACCGGTACGTTGGTTGATGGCCGCAACCCGATATCGGGCAGAATTTATACTTGGCCCCAATTTTGCCTTTGACCTATGTTGCGAGAAAATTGCGGACGAGCAACTTGAAAATATAGACCTCAGCAGTATTCGTAGTGTGGTTTCCGGCTCCGAGCGGGTACGGTGGCGGACCATTCAAGCCTTCTGTGAGCGTTTTGGCCCGGTGGGATTCCCCAAAACCGGATTCCTGCCTTCCTTTGGCCTGGCAGAAGCCACCCTGATTGTAACCACCTCTGCTCTGGATAAAAAGGCGAAAGTCAAAGCTCCCGAATCCGGCCAATCTCTACTGGCATGGGATGACCCGGCGCTGCAAGGCGCTAATCCCGAGCAGGTACAGGTCAGTAATGGAGAGCCAGTAAACGGAGCTAAGGTGGTTATTATTGCTGCCGGTACCACGGAGCCCTGCCCGGAGGGCACGGAAGGGGAAATCTGGGTCAGCTATATCAACTCTATTGCTTCCGGGTACTGGGAACGGCCTGCGGAAAGCAAGGATATCTTCGACAATTATACAGCTACCGGTGATGGCCCCTACCTCCGCACCGGTGACATGGGCTTCCTGATGGATGGGGAGTTGTTCATTACCGGACGGGAAAAAGACCTGATTATCATCCGGGGCGCCAATTACTACCCGGATGATATTGAAGAGGTGGTGGAGCATGCCCATCCTGCCCTTCAGGACAACGGCTGTGCAGCCTTTGCAATAGAAAAATCAGGCCGTGAGCGCCTCGTCCTCGTACAGGAAGTCCGCCGTACCGAGTGGCGCAATGCGGACGAGCAGGAGGTGGTGGACGCCATACGTCAGGCGGTGAGCGAAGTGTTTGAAATTCAGCCCTACGCGATCGCGCTGATCCGGCCTATGAGCCTGCCAAAGACCTCAAGCGGCAAGGTGCAACGCTATGCGGCCCGGGAGGATTACCAAAACGGCGCCCTTAGGATAATGCACGAGTGGATTCAACCTGAAGCAACGGCTATCAGTGCAGGTCCTGTTCCGGAGCCGGGAACGGCTGAATTTGGCGTGCCAGCTATCGTGCAATGGCTGCAGCAGCAAATTGCCGAAAAAGTAAAAATGCCAGTAGCCCAGATCAAAGCCACTGACCCCGTGAAAGCCTATCCGCTGGAATCCGTGGATGCGGTCTTTATCTCCGATGAGCTGTCAGACTGGCTGAAGCTCCGGCTCACCCCGGACACCTTTTGGGCGTTTGATTCCATACAGGAGCTGGCCGAGCATTTGCTCAGGCAATATCAGGAAAACCACGCCTAAGCAGCAGCCATGTTATTTACATCCCTGGATTACTACCTCTTTTTGCCGATTGTCGCCCTGGTGTTTTTCCTTACGCCGGTGCGTTTCCGCTGGGCGTGGTTGCTGGTGGCCAGTTATTACTTTTACATGGACTGGAACCCCTGGTACATCTGGCTGATTGTGGGGTCCACGCTGATTGACTATACAGCTGCCTTGCAGATAGAGGGGGCTGCCAACCGGCAACGAAAAAAGGCATGGCTATGGCTCAGCATCGTGGCCAATCTGGGGTTGTTGTTCACCTTTAAGTATTTCAATTTTCTGAGCGGGGAGGCGGCTAAAGTGGCCCGCCTGTTTCAGCCGGAGTTCGAAGCCTACCATTTGGATATACTCCTGCCGGTGGGGATTTCCTTTTACACCTTTCAGACGATGGCGTACACCATTGATGTGTACAAGGGCTTTACGAAAGCCGAGCGCCACCTGGGGCGTTATGCGCTGTACGTGAGCTTTTTTCCGCAGCTGGTGGCTGGTCCTATTGAGCGCTCCCGGGATTTACTTTCCCAGTTTCATTTTAACTACCAATTCGATTATCAACGAATAGTGGGCGGGCTTCAGCTCATCCTCTGGGGGCTCTTCAAAAAACTGGTCATTGCGGACCGCCTGGCGCTCTTTGTGGACGAGGTTTACGGGCACCCGGCACAGTACGAAGGGTTTACGGTATGGCTGGCATCGGTCTTTTTTCTGTTCCAGATTTTCTGTGATTTTTCTGCCTACACGGATATAGCCATTGGCAGCGCGCGGATACTGGGTGTGCGCTTGTCGCAAAACTTTGAAAACCGGGTGTATGCCATTACCTCTTTCAATAAGTTCTGGCGGGGCTGGCACATCACGCTGACCAACTGGTTCCGGGACTACGTATTTTTTCAGCTGACCCCTATGGGGCGGGGTATGGCGTGGATACTCGTCGCCACGGTCATTTCCTTTACGCTGAACGGCATCTGGCACGGAGCAGAGTGGACATTCCTGATCTGGGGCGGGTTGAATGGCTTGTTTGTGGCACTGGAAGCCTTGCTGTCAAAGCCCGCCGACCGGTGGTTGAGCCAATTCGGATTGTCTAAGGGGAAACCAATACGCTGGCTGGTTGATTTTGCGTTGTTTTTTAACCTGGCGGTGGTAAGCATTATCTTTTTCCGGGCGGTGAATATTCAGGACGCCTTTATGCTCATTGGGCAGTTGCCGAAGGTTAGCCCTATTCAACTGCACGAAAGCATAGCGGATATTGTGGGCGTAAGAGATTTTTTAATCGCAGCAGGTATGTTGATATTTATGGATGTGATGCACCGATTGTTTAGGGGGCAGGATATTGATGCCTATTTCCGCCAGATACCCTGGTGGGCACGTTTAGGCTTTTATGTACTGCTCATCAATTTGATTTTGTATCTGAGAGTACCGGAGCAACAGGCGTTTATCTATTTTGAGTTCTAACGAAATTGAAGTATGAAACAAGCATTGACTGTTGTATCTAAATTGACTTTTTTGTTTTGCTGTACCCTGCTTCCCTTCTTGCTGATTCAACTTCGGGAGGTGCCAGAAAATGATCCTTTTTACCGAAAACTAACTCAGCCTGCCGATCATTTTGTTGCGGGCGACTCAAGAGCATTCCGCGGGGTAGCGCCTACGGTAATAAAATCAGCTTTAGAGCTCGAAGGGGCGTTTTTAAATCTAGCATTTACAGGGGTGCATTCGCCCTATGGACCGTATTACAACCGTTTTCTGAAACGGAAGTTAGCCCGGGGCAACGCTGAATCATTGTTTATACTTGTTGTTTCGCCCTCATCGTTGATGGATTTCAAATTAGCAAAGGCGCCAAGAGAGTCGGATTTTAGGGTTTATGACCTCTACTTTGTCAATATGGACCCCAATCTGGAGTACTTGCTTCGTAGCGGAAATATGGAGGAGCCATTGCTCAATGTTCTGCTTGACAGGGGCAAAGGCAGGGGTGAAGTCAGTAAAACTAAAGAAGACGGTTGGGGGATTCGCATTGACCCTCCCCGGTTACTGGCACCGGAAGAAATAGGGCCGGCTTTTAAAAAGCGCTCAGAACGAAACGCACTTGTGCCCTCGCCGGAGCGCGAAGCAGCGTTTGAGCTACTGGTCCGTGAACTGCAGGAAAAGGGAGAGGTGGCCATTGTACGCATGCCGTTGCCTGGTCAGGTTTGGGCCTATGAACAGACTTTTGCTCCGTTTTTGGACCCGTTTTTGGAAAGGATTGCGGGGCAGGCTAATGTGCATTACCTGAACTACGCGCCTCTGGGCGACGAGTACACTTACCACGATGGACTCCACCATCTGGATAAGAAAAGTGCTATTCGCTTTTCGGAAAAACTGGCATACGATCTAAAGGCTACAGGCTTAGGCTCTAACTAATAACCGTTGTTGATCAAAAGTATGGTTAGTGGCTGTTTAACACAGATCGCCACTTACGTCTTCCACCGCCACCCCCAACGCGTCAGTGCCACCGTAGCCAACAGCGACAGCCCGGTAATGACGACGCCCCGAAGCAATCCCAGCAGCGCATTGCCATTCATACCCTCCACAAAGCCGGCAAGCCCGGAAATTTTTAAGATTGGCCACACCAGCAGCCAGGGAGCTACGTAGGCTATCATCGGGTTGCGGCCCGTACGGGTCAGCCACTGCCAGCCCCGTGCCCGGTAGTGGTCGAGCAAGAGGAAGAAGGCTATAAACAGGAAGGTGGACAGCCCGGCAGTCACGTAGTAGTAGCTCATTGTGGCGTGATCCTTCCGAATGCCACCTTCGTAGGGCTCAAAAGCCATACCTATGATTAGGAAGGCACTGCCCCAGGCCAGCAATTGGCGCAGGAAGCGGGCGGTGGTAGAGCCGTCTTTTCGAAGCAGTAGGGCTGTAAGAGTCAAAATGCCTAACTGCAGCAGGAACAACGGAAAACCCCAGCGGCCAAATAGACCAGTAAGAGATAAAATGACCAGGGCGACCATCAGCCATCCGGTAGCAGTCAGAGAGGAAGAACCATCGCCGGTCTCTCTTTTGGCAGCATAGGCTTGTGCCAAATCACCCACAATGGATCCGGCAAGCACGATATGCAGGTACTGTAAAAAGCTAAAATTGAAGAACCAGGGCAGGGGAGAGCCGTTCCAAAGCACAGCAGTCCAGTTGTCGCCGGCAGATTGGCTGAGGCGAAGGGCGAGCAGTACTGCCAGAAGGGCCAGCCGGGGCAGCACGTTGTTGCGGGTCAACAGCCAGGCCACTGCGCCAAAGAAAGCAACGTTGGACAAGATTAGGATGATGATGTCGGTCCGTTCCAGTGATAAGTAGCGGCTGTCCCCGGGTTTGGGCTCACCGGGTAGCAATAGCAGGTACGCAATGGCCAGTAAGAGCCCGAGGGTATTAAAGTGTTCGTGGTACTTCCACTGCCGTATGCGCGGGTGCGTGCCATAGATGGCAAACAGCAGCACAAAGCCCCCCAAAGCCAGCAGTTGCTCCACGGTGCCCGGGCTGCTTGTCATGTATTGCGGGATCAGATGCTGGTAGAACAAGGCAAAAAAGAACAACCAGCCCCACCGCTTGAAGGCCTGTAAGACGATACGCCACTCCGCCACGCCTTTCCCCAACCGGCTGCGCAGGGAAAACGGAAAAGCCATCCCCATGGCAAAAAGAAACATCGGAAAAACCAAATCCACCCAGGTTATGCCTGCTATACCAGGGGTGAACTGATGTTCAGGAGGCGGTACCTGTGCGTGGTGCATCCATGCGGGCAGCACACCGCCGTGCGCAATATGACCGGATAGGATCATACCGATAATGGCCAGCCCACGGAGGGCATCAAGGGCGGAAGACCGCATTGGAGTTATTGCTGTGCTCAATTTTTGAACTAAAATAGTAAAAAATGAGGCAGTTGCCCCTCTACTTTAGCTGATTCTCAAGCACCACAAACGGGATGCCCTTCTGCACCCAGCCTTCTATTTCTCCACGATCCGGAACAACTTCAAAGGCGAGGGACCCCAAAACCAGGTCGTCGTCCCCATCTGAGTCGATATCGGCACTGTCCATGACGATCCATCTTCCAAGCTTGGATTGTGGAAAGGTGGAAGCCTGCATGGTCCAGCCGCCCAGATTTTCAAAAAAGACAAAACCGGCTTCCGGCTGCCGCTTGAAATCCGGGAAAAAAGAGATCGCTGCCAGGTCAAGGTCTCCATCCTGATCAAAATCCCCGGGAATGGCATCGTAAGCACCGGGCAGTGGCTGAAAAAAGGCCTGCTCAAACCCCAACTCTCCATTATTTTCGAATAGATAGATACCATGGTAAGGCTTCAGCACAGGCGGGTAGTCGGCATTATCGCCAGCCGTGTAGAGAATGTCGGTATGCCCGTCCTTATTATAGTCGAGCAAACGGAAGGTGCTTGAGCCGTAGGAGGCCGGCAGGCGAAGGATTGATTTTTCCCGGAAGGTGGCATTGCCCTGATTTTCATACAGCCAGAACCCCTCATCGCCCTGCCCGAAGAGCGCCAGGATATCCGGCTGTCCATCCCCGTTAAAGTCCTGAATGGCGGTTTTGATGGCGCCGGGCTGCGCGCGCAGGGTGTGTGGGGTAAAGGTGCCATCCGGATGTTGTTCCCACCAGGCCAGCCGTCCGGTCCATTTGGCAAATTCGGCAATCACCACATCCATGCGGCCGTCACCGTTCAGATCAGCATAGGCACTATGCACGGGCCGTTGCAGGCTGTCGATGAGGATTTGGGGAGGCTGCCCACCGCCTTTTGGCAATTGAAGCAGAAAACCTTCGGGCGCATCCGTAGGGGAGAAGGAGCCCATGACCGTCAGGAGCAGATCGGCGGGGTTGTCTTGCAGGCTGACCGCCCCTTCCCGGACTTTGGCTTGTTGCCGGAGCTGTAGGTTTTGGTCGAAGACCATCAGCCGTTCTTTGTTGGCATCGCCCAGGTATAGCCCTCCTGGAAAGGCATCGATCAGGGTGGTGGATGGAGGGGAGAGGAAGTAGTCGGGAAAGCGGGCCTGAAAAAGTGAGGTAGTGTCCAATGCTAGTATAGCAGGCAGGTCCCATACGGTGGGTGCATTTTCCAGGTAAAAGCCCTGAATAGCCAGCCAGGTTGCCGAATCAATCAGCGGTTGTTCGGGGAAAATCCGGCGGGCTTTCACCGCCTGCCCTCCCGGTCCGCTTTCAATGAGTTGCTGACGGGTGTCGGCGTCCGGATAATGCCCCAGAAAGTAGCCCATTCGGGGCAGTACGTGGGCGGCCCATGTTGATTTGGGCAGTAGCTCCGGCTCGGGGTATTGATGGCAGGCAGCGCAGTGGATGCGGGCCCATTCCTCTCCGATAGGGGTAGATTGGGATGGCCCGGCAGTAGGCTTGCAGGCATGAAAAACAGCCAAAAAACCAACTGAAAATAGTAAAGAAAGCAGGTAGCCGCGCATTTTTCCGCAAAGGTAAAGGGCTACAGGTTAACAGCATGTTATTTCTTGGAATATGCCGAAGTGAAGGTTCCCGGTCAGGGCTATTGATAAAAAAATATTAAAAGATGAAACATCAGGTCCGCCTCCCCGTACTATATTATATCCCTCCCCCCGGTGAATCTCAAAACACAGCCCCCCGCTCAGCACCATGAAAGCACAATCAAGACAAACATTAGTATTATTGATATTTGCTGTACTGGCTTTTTTGGCCGGCTGTACCAGCGAGCAATTACCTAATCCACTGGATACCCGTTTGGAGCGGCGGTTGGTGGAACTGTCACCGGACGGTTCATTAGATTACTTCCGTTTGCCCGATAGTGAAACAGCATTAGGTGCTGTTCCGGCAGGAGTGGGCAATCCATTAACCAGAGAAAAAATAGAATTGGGCCGGATGCTCTTTTTTGAGACCGGCCTGGCAGCCGATGCCATGCACGAAGGTGGTAAGGGCACTTACTCCTGTGGCAGTTGCCACGTGCCTTCCGCCGGGTTCATGCCTGGTGCAAAGCAAGGCATCGCAGACGGAGGCGTAGGGTTTGGCCAAAACGGGGAAAGCAGAGGCAAACTCATCGACTACGCCGAAGAAGAGCTTGACGTGCAAGGCGCTCGTCCACTCAGTGTGCTCAATACAGCTTTTGTTACCAACTCCACCTGGAGCGGTAAGTTTGGCGCTAATCACGTCAACAAAGGCACTGAACACGCCTGGGTGGGCGACGCCGAAGTCAACGAGCGGGGGCTGGATGGGCTGGAGGCTCAAATTATCGAAGGGCTTGCCCTGCACCGCATGCGGGTGACGATCAGCTGGCTCGACACCCTGGGCTATCTGCCGATGTACGATGCTGCCTTTGCGGATTTCCCGGAAGGGGACCGCTATTCTCCACTCACGACGAGCTTTGCTCTTTCCGCTTACCTGCGGTCGCTGACCACCACGGAGGCGCCCTTTCAGCGCTGGGTGCGCGGTGAGGAAAATGCCATGAGCGATCAGGAAAAAGCAGGCGCAATGGTCTTTTTCACTAAAGCCGGGTGTTACCGCTGCCACAAAGGCGCCGCACTGAGCAGTAACGAGTTTCATGCCCTCGGAGTGCGCGATCTGTGGGAATCCGGTGCTTTTGCTACCGGTCCCAACGATATCCGGAACTTCGGGCGGGGCGGCTTTACCGGATTTGAAGCGGATTTCTACAAGTTTAAAGTGCCTCAGCTCTACAATATGAAAAATTCGCCCTTTTATTTCCATGGCAGCAGCCGGCATTCCCTGCGGTCCGTTGTGGAATACTTCAATGAAGGCGTACCCGAAAATGACCGGGTGCCGGAAACACAAATTTCTCCCTTCTTCCACCCGCTGAACCTCACAGCGCAGGAAATTACCGACCTCGTGGAATTCCTGGAGCACGGCCTTTACGACCCCAATCTGGACCGGTTTGTACCGGAAGAAGTCCTGTCGGGCAATTGCTTCCCGAATAACGACCCGCTGTCTCAGGAGCAGTTGGGGTGTAATTAAGAATTTTAAATAGGCTTCTACAGCCTGGATATAATTGCAACTATCTTGGGAAGGCGGCCTTCGGGCTGCCTTTTTTGTTTTTTCTGTAATGTGCCAAACCTGGGGTGCGTCTGCCAGATGCATCCGCAAGCCCTAACCGCAGAGCGGCAGCGTAAAGATAGACAGCTGTTGGAGATCAAGCGGATTCCGTTTGCGGAGCAGGTTGAGCTTTGGTAACGGGCGCTTGTAATTAGTGAGAATTAATTGTACTTTTCTGGTTAATAAGTTTTGTATGCAGCTTAAACAACAACATATCGATATTATTCAACGATACTTCAGCCAACAACCGGTCAAGCGAGCCTATTTGTTTGGCTCTTATGCTAAAGCAGAAGCTGACGCTAATAGTGATGTTGATATATTGGTAGACTTAGAGTATAAAGAAGGTATAGGTCTTCTGTTCATAGAAATGCAACTGGCGCTAGAAGATTTGTTAAAAAAGAAGGTGGACTTGGTTTCTACCAAGGCTTTATCAAAACATATTGCTCCGCTAATTGAAAAAGATAAGCGCTTGATCTATGAAAAGTAGATTGGGGGACAAAGTTCGCCTCTTGCACATCAAAGAGGCAATTATCGAAGTGCTGTCATATGTAGATGGCGTTAATTTCGAAGCATTTGAGGCGAACTCAATGATATACAATGCTTCCATCCGTCAACTAGAAGTAATTGGAGAAGCATCCAACCGACTATCCGATGAATTGAGAAAACAGTATCCCAATATACCCTGGAGGCAGATAGTTGGTTTACGAAATATGCTAGTACACGAATATTTTGGAGTAGATATTAATATAGTCTGGGATGTTATAAGAAACGAACTCCCACCTTTTCTTATCACAATTAATGAGATGATAGACGTTCTCGAAGAAGAATAATCTAGCGGGTCGTAGATAGCTAAGCAGACAGACAGGGAACTCTGTTTCATATGTTCCATGTTATACGCAATACGAAGTGGTCACCGACGATAAATGTCGGGATCTTGGATTTGCAACACCGGGGCAAGCTACTTCTTAGCGTGAATGCTGACCTGCCTGCCGAAGTACCGACACGCAGGCAGGCATTGAGTAGGTTTGCTGTGGCAAACCACTTAATCGTCAGTATACTTGCTGTAGAAAGAGAAGAAATGACCTACAAAGACCTTCAATCTAACCCTGACCTTTTACTCTACGACTGCATCACCGGCAGCCGCGCCTACGGTACCGATTTGCCCACTTCCGATACCGACATCCGGGGCGTTTTCATCCTCCCGCAACCGGAATTCTACAGCTTTAGCTACACCCCACAGGTAGCGGACGATACGAATGATACGGTCTACTACGAGCTCGGCCGTTTCGTGGAACTCCTGGCCAAGAACAACCCCAATATGCTGGAGCTGCTGGCTACACCACCGGAATGCATCCGCTACCGTCACCCCATCATGGACCACCTGAGCCCGGAGCTCTTCCTCTCCAAAAAGTGCAAAGACACCTTTGGCGGCTACGCCTACGCACAGATCAAAAAAGCCCGTGGGCTGAATAAGAAAATCGTCAATCCCATGCCCAGGGAGCGGCAGACGCCTTTGGATTTCTGTTACGTGATCAAAGGCAACGGCTCCGTCCCCCTGCGGCAATGGCTGGACGACAATGGGCTGGAGCAGTCCCGCTGCGGCCTCTCTGCTATCCCGCACTTCCGGGAGGTCTACGCCATTCATTACGATACCACAGGCGATCTGGACTACGCCGGTATCCTCCGTAAGCCTAACTCCAACGACCTGTCGCTCAGCAGCATTCCAAAAGGCGCGGAAATCCTCGGCTACCTCCACTTCAACAAGGACGGCTACGCCACCTACTGCAAGGACTACAAAGCCTACTGGAACTGGGTGGAGGAACGCAACGAAGCCCGCTACCAAACCAACCTCGCCCACGGCGCCGAGTACGATTCCAAAAATATGATGCACACCTTCCGCCTGCTGGATATGGGCATTGAAATTCTGCGCGAGGGCATCATCCGCGTGCGCCGGCCGAACCGGGCCGAATTGCTGGACATTCGCCGGGGGAAGTACGATTACGATACCTTGCTCGGGATGGCAGAAGATAAAATGGCGGAACTGGAGGAGGCTTACGCCCAAAGTACCCTGCCGGCGGCGGTGGACATGGAGCGGGTGAATGGGGTGTTGGTGGGGATGCGGGAGCGGTGGTACGCAGGGGCCTAACACAGCCCGCCGTGCCGAAACTTCTTTGATTTCCAGAACGGATATTGTATCTTGTACAATGTTAGACCCGTATCTTCGCTGAGGTGCGGGCCACTTATACTTCCCAGTCTCATCCGGAAAAGACAAGCTGTCGAACAGCACCCTCAAAAAAAATAAAAAAATAGTGTGACGAACCGCTGTACTGCGGTATAGGGTAGGTAGAGAACGAATATCTCGTATACGATAACTTATTCCTAAATAAACTCAAAACAGTCATGACCAACCTATTTTTCAAACCCATGTTATGGGGCTTGCTGTCCCTGTTTGCCCTGTATTCCTGCCAGACCCAAACAGCCGTGACCGAGGTCGATACTTATACATTGTACCCTGATTTCAGTATGGCCCAGGAAAAAAATCAATTGGTCCTCGAGCAAGTCTCCATGCGCCTGGATGCGTACAGCCAACGGCTACTTGAAGACCCTAAAGCGGCAACGGTCATTGCAAAAGAATTGGAGGGACTCCGAAGTACAGTAGATAAGCAAAGGGAAGAGAATCAACAATATAAGCACATCAAGGATATAATTGACAGAGCCCGGGGTGCTATTGCCAGTTGGGCCCCATGTATTCCGGAGTGCCCGCCTCCACCGCCCTGTGAAGTGGCCGGCAAATGCCGGGAAATCCGACTAAAAAGGGATCAGCTCGTCCTGTTGCTTCCTGCGCCTTTCGAAAAGCATACATTTTCATTGGAATCTGCGGAAGGAGCGCTTATCGCTAAGCCAACTGAAGTTAAGGCTTTACCAGGCGGTCAGGTCCGGGTAGAAATGACGATGCTACAACCCGATTATCAGGGAGCGGCTGCTTTTTATGCTAAAGGGGCGGAAGGAAGCGAGATATCTGATTTTTTCACCAGCTTTGATTTCCAGCCACCACGATAGGCACTAAACCCCAGTTATGAAACCTATTTTTCAATTTTTTTGCCTTAGTTGGTGCCTGATGCATGCCCCGGTAAATTTGCCGGGGCAGTTTGCTTTATCCGAAGCCTTAGAGCAACGTATGAGCGCTTGCAGGCAACACAATGACTTCCCCTGCGCCGCCCGCTTGCTTGACTCTCTAATCCGCGTTCAGTATGAGGCGGGAGACCATGATGCGGTGTTCCATCTCTTTCGCCGCAAATCGGATGTTGCCAATAAAATGGACGCCATGCGCGCCTATCTGGCCACCTACCGGGAGCTGGACTCTTTGTTTACAGCCGGCCATGTCAGCCTGGAAGAGGACTACATCTTTTTTGTCCACCTTTGGAACGACACCAATCTGGGCAACTACTACAACAAAATCGGTGCCTTCGAACAGAGCAAAGCCGTTTTCAACCGCCACCTGGAAATCCTGGATTCCATCCCCTTGAAGCTGTACAGTTATTATTCCAATGACCATCTGCACCTCGGAAATATCTATAAGAAGCAGGGGCAATACGACCTTGCGCTCGGGCATCTGGAGCGGAGCCTTGTCTTTGCAGATTCCTTTGAAGCCGAAGCCACCTATAAAGGGCTGGTCCATAAGCACTTTGGTGATGTGTACAAGGAAATGGAAGATTACCCAAAGGCCAAGGGGCATTATGAAACTTCTCTGGCGCTTTTTTCCAACGTGGCCGCACAAGCAGATACCAACCGCCTCATCAACACCTGCAATGCGTACGCCGATCTGCACCGAAAATTAGGCGAGGTCAATGCAGCGCTGCGGTTACTGCGCACATCGCTGTCTTATCAGCTGCCCAAAGACCCTTTCCGAACCGAAACTTACCGGGAGCTGGGCATCACTTACACCCAAATGGAAGATTGGGACAATGCCGCTTACTATTTTCATCTGGCCCTGGAGCACGATCGCTATCAGGTCCGCAATCAACAAACCGCGCAGACCTATCTGGCCATTGGGGACATGAACCGGAAGCGGGGGCGAATGGGGGAGGCCCTGGAATATTATGAGGCGGCTGTTCAGCAACTGGCCGGGCGCTCACCGGGAAGCGGCTACTGCAGGTTGCCCAATGGACTGGACACAGCCTACGACCAAAAGACCTTACTCCTGGCTTTGTACCGGCTGGCGGAGGTGTATTATAGCTTTGAAGACAAGAGCAGCCTGTATTGCGCATGGGAGGCGGCCGACCGCGGGCTGCGCCTGGCCGCCCACATCAAAAGCGGGTACATCGGCGATTACGATAAACAATACCTGATGGAAGAGTGCTACGGGCTTTTCGAAACCGCTATCGAGGTCAGCTATGCCCTGCACCGGCAAATTCCCAGCGATACTTTCTACATCAACTATGCCTTTTCCGTCTCTGAGCGCAGCAAGGACTTACTGTTGCTGGAGGCTTTCCGGGATGCGCAGGTCAGCGATTTTGATCTGCCCGGCGACCTGCTACAACGGGAACGGCTGCTGAAATTTGATATTCAGTACTTGTCAGAGCAATTGCACGAGTCAGAACAGAGCGGGGCCGTACGGGATACCCTCAAGCAACGCCTGTACCGTGCGCAGGCAGGCTGGAAGGCGCTGATGAAAAAGCTGGAGGAAGAGGCACCACGCTACTATGCCGCCAAGTTTGATACCACCACAGCCACGGTGGGCTCAGCCCTGGAACACCTTCGCCCTGGTCAGGCTCTGTTGGAGTTCTTCGTAGGGGAAGATTCCACCTGGATGTTTTACCTCCGGCCGGGCGCTGCCCCTGAAGTCTTCACCCTGCCCATACCCAGGGCCTATTTGGCGAAAGCTGTGCAGGAAATGGTGCACGCTATCTACCTTCCATTTTACGATGGGGAAGACGCTTATTTGAAGCAGCTTAAAGCGGATTACCCTTCCGGGACCGCTAAAGCCATTTACGCCCACCGGGCCCATCAGCTTTACGAATGGTTGATCGCGCCACTGAATACGTTGGGATCCGGTATGCCACAACAGCTCATCATTATCCCCGACGATATCCTGAACGTACTACCCTTTGATGCGCTGCTGACCCGGCCGGTGCCCGAATCCGAATACGGTTATTACCGTAACCCCAGCTATAACTATCTGGTAGAAGACCTGGCGCTGAGCTACTGCAGCTCAGAAAGCCTGTTGGAAGAAATGATCGCTGCACACCGCCACGACCGCCGCCCCCGGGAGCTTTTGGCATTGAACGGAGCCGGTTTTGAGGAGGAAATCGAAGTCATTCAGGATGAGTTTTCCTTTTTCAACCTGTTCCATTGGTTTGTGCACCCGCTCTGGGAGCGTTCCAACAAGCAAGAGCTGGAGGCCGTGGGAGGCGACTACCGCTTCCATCATTACACCGCTCACGGGCAACTCAGCAACCGGTATCCCAGCCGGTCGCGCTTTATGTTACAGCCCGGGCAGGCCGGAAGGGACAGTGCCTTGTACCTGCACGAATTATACCGGTTGCCCATGCGGCAGGACATGGTCGTGACCAGCGTTTGCAATGCCGGTATTGGCGAAATCCGGCGCGGGCAGGGCATGCTCAGTATGGCCCGGGGCTTTTCTTACGGAGGTGCCCGGAGCCTGATTACCACGCTCTGGGAGGTATCGAGCGGGCATACGACGCAGATTATGCAAGGCTTTTACCGCAACCTCCGCAACGGTATGCCCAAGCACCTTGCGCTGACCCTTGCCAAGCGCGATTATGTGCGCAGGGTAGGGGACGTGGAAGCTCACCCATACTACTGGTCCTCCTGTGTGGCGATTGGGAGCATGTCGCCGGTGTTGTCTAAAGGAGCCGGTTGGCGGAAGCCGATTGCTGCCGGTGTTCTACTTGCTGTAATCCTGATTTGGGGTTTTCGCCGGTTGCAGCGTGACCGGAGCGCAAGGGCTTAGGTATGGATTCTCTAAGTTCTAATCGAACAGGACGATACGGAACGGGCTGTCGAGCTTTTGACGCAGTCGTTCTGCCTTCTGTGCATAAAAGGTGCTTTTGCCCTTTAGGAAAAAGTCCAGTTCTTCCCGGAAGCGCAGGCTGTCTTCGGCCCCTATGCCCAGCAGGGCGAGCAGCCGGGACCACCGCAGTTTTTCTTCACTTTTGTAAGCCTCCGGGAGTTGGCTGAAATGCACCTGCAGCAGCTGATCGAAGTATTGGAGGGCCGGCTCGTACTTTTTCTGGTAGAAAAGGCTGTAGGCCAGCAGTGCCTGAGCCTCCGGGAAGTTGGGGCTTTCGGGGCTGATTTGCATCATGGCCTCTTCTGCTTGCTGATACCGGCCGTTGAAGAAATCCTGCCGTCCGGCGCGGAACACCTGCTGCTCGGCTTCCGCACTCCTTACGATCGTGCTCAGCAAGGGTTCCTGGAAGGACTGCGCAATAGCCGAGTCGGAGTAATTCAGATTGGCCCATAGCACTCCGCCAAGCGCTACCATCAGCAGAAAGCCCGCCGCCCATAGCAAAATCCGGGCCGGCCGGTTGGCTGTAGAAAGGGGCCTGACTTCAGCAGCGGCCGTTTTCGCCCGCCTTGCCTCCGCTTCGTGGTAGCGGTCTGCAACGGCCTTGATAGTTTTGCGCAGGTCCTCGTCCTGTAGTTCACGGCTAAGCCCCTTTTGAAGGTAAGCCTGCTGCTCCCAGGCCTGCCGGAAGTTGTCCTTACCGAGCAGCTGTGTGAATTCCTGTTTGTCCACTTCAGACATTTCTCCCTCGTAGTACCGGAAAATCAAATCCTGTTCCTGTTCTGTTATGGGATCAAATTCATTGTTCATGTAGCCAGTTTTTTTGCTTTGGAGCGGTTATTGATTATACAGCCGAAAGCGTTAGCGGTAAAAATTTCGAAGTTTTTCCATGCACCGGTAAAGCCGGGTGCGGATGGTCCCTTCCCTGATCGGCGTTTCCTCCCGGGTTTCCATTTGCAGGATGGATGCGATCTCCTTTGCCTCCAGGTTCAGCGCAACTTTGTAAAACACCAGCCGTTGACAGGGGTGCTTCAGTTGGCCAAAAGCCTTTAACGCCCGCTCAACGAGTGCTTCCGATTCCGGAGCATCGGCAGGGGGCGGGGGCGGCAGTCCCGGCTTGGGCAGAGCCCGGACCAGGATACGAAGGCCAATTTTAGCTATGAATTTCCGCAGTGGTACCCACAGGCCGATCAGCTGGCCATTTTCCACCCGAATCCGCCCGGTACGGATAAATTTCAGGATAAAAACCATGATGGTCTCCTGGAAGGCGTCCTCTGCGTCCTCCAGTTGTGCCCGTTGTACCTCGCGCCTTGCCCGGCCGATAAAGTACGGGTAGCATTTTTCATAGACCAGCGTTGTGCCCCTTGACTCATCCTGCTGCAGCATAGCGATGATCTCCTCGTCTGACGACATAAATAGTGGTTTAGTGCTTGATCATTAATATATACCGCAACGCCTGATGTGTCACGCTTCAAGGCCGATTTTCTTCATTTTTTGCGCTTTTCGCCTCCCCAACCTTCTTTTTTCGAAAAAATCCTATGGTCAGGTGTGACGCCGCCGTCCTTTCTGTATATAACAGTAAGGTCATTTAACCAGCCCGGAAAACACCTAAAACCCCTTTCCCCGGCCTGCCGATGACCGGTGCCGGCAGGACTTCTAACCCAAACACCCGCCTGCCTGGCGTCAAAAGGTTTCTATGTATAACCCCAATTTATTATCAGGCCCTTTCCGGGAGGAGGGGGCTTTTTTGTTTGACAGGGAATAGCTAAGAGCATAAGCCTTCCCCAAACCACAGATAAGCCCACGGCAGCCTTTCAAACAGGGCTTGATATTCTGATTTTTTCGAAGAGTGCCCGGAAAACAGATCTATTTTTTGTCTACCGTTTGGGTTAAGAGTTTGATAAACAACTCTTTAGTTAAATGTGGTGGAGCCGACTTTTCGTAGGGTATCCTAATATGTTCTTCTAGCTTTACGGCTGCTTACTCGCACCTATGTACCGTAGGTGTTATGTTTTTAATTTCAAACAAATATGCAAAAATGAAAATGACCTTTTGTAGTATTAATTCATGGGCACTGATATTAGCTTGTGTGGTGGTTTGCCTTCAGGCCCGGCAAGGCAGCGCCCAATCTACCACTTTCACTAAACTCCCTTTTATCATCAAAATTGACACCCGTGGGACACACCAATCCATTACGGGTGACCCGAATCAGGCGGAACTAAAAAATATTAACTGGTCAGGAGAAGGAACTCTCGGTATCGATTGGGAGCGTGACGGCACAATTGATACGTTATTTGAGCACCCACTAGGGTGGGGCTTATCCCTGGGACATGTTTACAGCACTCCCGGCGTTTATGAAGTTATGCTTTACGGCGATGGGGAAGTAGAATTTGAAATAAAAGACGCCTCGAAACAGCTTGTCAGTGTCGAAGATTGGGGAGAAGTAACATGGAATAACTGTAGCTGGATGTTTTTGGGTGCTAATCACTTAAGGTCTGTTGATGAATTCTATGCTCCTGTATTATCGACTCCAAACCTTGATTGCTCTAATATGTTTGACGGCTGTTCCTCCTTGCAGGTGAGCTCGCTAAATCACTGGGATATGTCCAACGTTGTAAATATGAATAGCATGTTTGCCAATTCTTCTTTTAACGGAGCCATAGGCGATTGGGATGTTTCTAACGTAACTCAAATGTATCAGGTATTCCAGGATAACACCTCCTTTAATCAGGATATTGGCAATTGGGACGTATCGAGCGTGGAATTTGCTAACTTTATGTTTCAAGGTGCCACCGCATTCGATCAAAATCTCGGAAGCTGGGATATATCCAATATATCCAATATGTTTAATATGCTTTCTTCAAGTGGCATGAGCACAGAAAATTATGACGCTACGCTCACCAGTTGGGCGAATCTGTCTTCGCCACCGCAAGGTATTTCGCTTGGTGCCTCGGACCTGACCTACTGTGCTTCCGAAGCCAGCCGGCAGGTACTGATTGACCAATATAACTGGACGATTAGTGGGGATTCCAAATTTTGTGGCAATCCTCCTGTTGCGGTTTGTAAGGATTTGGATGCAGATATTTTTGATGTCTACCCCTTTTGCTTACCAATTCCACCACCATTCGCACTATCATTCTTTGATTTCGCTAACAACCCCAATCCGACTATATTCGGTCTTACTTTTTCTCTTTTGGAAGAAGATAGCTTTTTTGAAGTTGGCAATCATGAAGTCAATCTTGTTGTTACCGATGAAAACGGTTTGTCAGATACCTGCCAGGCTAACTTGAATGTCACGGCTAATGAGATACCCAGCCCCTACTCTGCACAGGACATTGGTTCTCAGGGCTCTGGCAGTACCTACAGTTTTGATGGCTGCGGAACAGAATGGTATACGATCACGACCGGCGCCCAAACGACAAATGGAGCTGCATTTGATAATTTAGCTACAATAACCGGTTCAGTTTGCCACAGTGGAAATGGCTTTGTATTTACAAATATTGAATATGCAAGTGGTGGCTATGCAGGAGTAGTCGTTAGAGCTGGTGATACCCCTTCCGCCCCAGTTGTGGGTTTTTTTAAGGGTAATGGACTTGTCCATCAAACAATAGTAAGAGGAACTGAAGGTGCCCCTGTTAGCGTGAAAAACCACATTGCTTCCAACAGTACCATAGTTGGTTCTGTGGCTATCATAAAAGAAGGGAACTACCTTCGGACTTTCACTAGAGGGTACGGGGATACTTGGATTTCACTTGGTAATCCTATCTATTTCCCATACTCTTGCTATAATGTCGGCATCGCAGCCTATACGTTTCCGCATACAAGCAATGTTGAAGCCGTATTCCGTAATATTCGAGTTAGCCGTTCTCTCCCCGGTAATTATCTCAGCGAAGGACCGGCGCCAACCCTGGCTATTGCTCAGCAGGATAGCGCCATTAAAGCTAAGCTTGTGCCTAACCCCGCCACCCATCAGGTGCAGCTGCAACTGCCGGAGCCCCTCAGTGCACCGGCGCTCGTTAGTGTGGTCAATCAGCTCGGGCAGCCCCTTGTCGAAAAGCAGGTGGCAGATGGTGCTGCCACGGTGGACCTACTCCTGGAAGGGCTCCCCGCTGGTATGTACCACGTGCATGTCAATACGGGCAGTCAGCTCGTCAGCCTGCCCTTGGTAAAACAATAAAGAACAGCCTGTAGTAATTATGATGCCCTGGCAGCACCTCCTGGTGACAGCCGGGGCATTCCTGCGATTATAGGTGTGTTGATATGCTCTGTTTTAAGCACAAGCGCAAAAACAGAAAACCCGCCAAACCTACGCATTGCGCTGAAACCGGAAGAGGCGGGTCGGGTCTTGATTATGCAAAATACGGTTTTCTTAATCTATTCGCAACAGGCAGTACTTCTGTGGCATTTATGAGGCTATCCACTTCGAAAAAAATAGACACGCCCAAGTGTATCGATCTCTGCTACCTTTTCCTTAGGACCTATCGGTACGCCAATAACGGCTGCTTTGCCATCTTGGAAGTTGTCGATACCAATGACTTTTAGAGCATCGGGAAATTCGATTTTATCACTTTGCATGCCGTCTGACTTTCTAACCAGTACCCAGGTTGATTGTTGGTCATAGGTACGACACAAGCAGTAGCCTTCCCGAAAACGAGTACATTTCTTAAAAACCTCTAACAGCTTGCTTCTGCTGATACCACTTGATTCAGATGTTTTACCATAATCAAATTTATCCCGGAACCCAATAAGCAACAGGGCTATCCCGAGTACGAAGAATGAGTAGGTGCTGATTGCCGATCTGCGCCTGACAATCCTGCTTTTACTTATTCTTGCCTTGCCATATTTACCTACAGAAACAGAAGAGCTTCTGGAAATAATCTTTGAAAGAACGGCAAACAATAGGCAAATGCTCCCTACGAATACAAAAGAGTTGTAGAAAATCCAGTTCGTAATATTGAATGACAGCATAAACCAGGGATTAGAGAACTGTATAGCCCGTTATTGAATATGTAGAAAAACCATATGCAATATACTCATTTTGTGTTTTTTGCTGGTCACATGAGGCAATGTTCTGCTGTAGGTCCCTGCAAAGAAGTGGAAAAGAGCTTAAATGATCCTACCCCCCAGCCACCACCGCCCGCACCCAATCCCCCAACACCACATCCCGCCGCCCGGCAGCTTCCTCCAATGCCGTGCACAAACCCAGTAATTCCTCCACCGCCTGTACGATGGCGTGCTGCTCGGGGAGGGGCGGGAGGGGGATAATAAGTCGTTTTAATTTGCTTGCCTTTATGCCTCGTGCAGTCATTCCCGTTGCTTTTTGTTTAATTGACTCCTGTATTCCATCGCTCATAATAGAGTACATTAAAAACTTGTTTTGTATTTCTGTGATATAAGGCTGTAGGGTGATTATTCTTTGCGCTAGACCTACCTTTTCATCAAGACTAAGTTGGCACACGTTTCCCAGAGGAGCTTCAGTAGTAAATAATAGATCTCCTTTGCGTGGAAAGCCTCTTGTCATCCAATTAATGTATTCTTCTTCACTCATGAACTCTTCGGGTTCCAGCTTCAAAAAGCCAGGTCGAACATTTTTGGCAGTTAAAAGCCGAATGCCTTCCGAAATTTTTTTTGGCGTCTTTCCTCTGTAATCGATAAACCTAAAAATATTTATCATCCGGCACCAAACCCACCCCTCCGGCACCCCAAACGGCACCTCATCCATATCCACCGGCGGCAGGGGCTTCTCCTTTTTGATTTTCTTCGCCTTCACCAGGGCTGCCTTTTCCGCCTGTATGCGGGACAGCAGCTCGGTGGCGGGCTCCACATCGGGATGCGCTTTGCGCCAGTGGGCGGTGAGCTTGCCCTGTACGGCCAGCTGCAGGATGGCGGCGCGCAGGGCCTGTACATTGCCCGTTTCATCGAAGAAGGTGCGGAAGTGCGGGGCCAGGGCCTCCCAGGCCGGGCCCACTGCCGGGGCGGTGGTGAGGCGGCGCAGTGCGGCGGTGGCGTAGTCGGCCTTGAGCTGCAGGCGGGTCTCGGTGCGCTGCTGCAGTCGGTCGAGCTCTTGTAGCAGGGCGTCTACGGTTTGGACGATGGCTTGTTGTTCGGGTAGGGGTGGGAGTGGAATGGGAGCATTCATCAATTTTTTGTCATTAATTGCAGGGTAAGCCACACCTTTCATTTTGGATTCCACATACGCATTAAAAAAGTTGGACCTCAAAGAATAAAAAAGATACTCTGGTGAGATTTTACAAAATGGATTTAACACAGCAAATGCAGTACTCGCAATAGGTTCAGGAGTGAATTCCTGATCAACTACTACTATATTCATTAAGTACGGGCGTACTGTGGAATAAAGCACACATCCTTTTCGGATTATCTTTCTGGCCCTTGAAGGAGCTTCTTCGGAAGGAACAACTGCAACGTCATTTGAAATTCTGCCAATTTTGTTATCGATTGTACCTACATCAATATAGCTAAAATCATCTTCCGGTTTTTTCTGGCCAAAGTTATGGGTGAACTCTCCTAGTCTTAACCAAACCCAACCCTCCGGCAATTCAAACGGCATTTCCTCCTCGCTCACCGGCGGCAGCGGCTTACTCTTTTTAATCTGCTTCGCCTTCACCAGCGCCGCCTTTTCCGTCTCAATGCGGGCTAATAGCTCGGAAGCCGGTTCTACATCCGGATTTGCCTTCCGCCACTCGGCGGTCAGCTTGCCCTCCACGGCCAGTTGCAGGATAAGGCTGCGCAGTTCGGGCAGGTTCTCGGGGCGCAGGCTGAGCTGCGGGAAGTATTGGAGCAGGTGGGTCATGCTTGCAGGGCGTTTTGGAGTACGGCTACGATTTTATCTTGCAATTGGCGGATGTCTTGTTCGGCTTGCTGGTATTCGGTCAGCAGTTCCTCGGGCGTGCCCAGGTCATCGGCTTCCTCGTGCGGGTTCTTGATGTCGAGGTTGTAGTTGCGGTCGATGATGTCCTGTAAGGGGACGCGCCAGGCGTGCTTGTTTTCCTCCCGTTGGCCCCACCAGGCTTTCTCCGCATCAAACTCTTTGATATGGATGGGGCGGGTTTTGTTGTAGCTCTTCACCCCATCCGGGTAGGGGTGCTCGTAGTACCAGATGTCCTTGGTCGGGCTGCCTTTCTCAAAGAAGAGCAGGTTGGTCTTGATGCTCGTGTAGGGATTGAAGACGCCATTGGGCAGGCGTACGATGGTGTGGAGGTTGCAGCGGGCCAGCAGTTCTTCCTTGAGGCGGGTCTTGACGCCTTCCCCGAAAAGGGTGCCATCGGGCAGGACCACGGCCGCCCGTCCGCCATCCTTCAGCAGCCGGATGATGAGGGCGAGGAAAAGGTCGGCGGTTTCCTTAGTACGGAATTTCTGCGGGAAGTTGGTCTCTGTGCCGTCTTCCTCCACCCCACCAAAGGGTGGATTGGTAAGAATGATGTCGACTTTGTCGTTCGCGCCCCAGTCGCTGTAGGGCTTGGCGAGGTAGTTGCCGCGCTTGACGCCGGGCACTTCAAAGCCGTGCAGCATGAGGTTGGTGGTGCAAAGCAGGTGGGGCAGGGGCTTTTTCTCTACTCCGCGTACGGTCTGTTGTAAGGTTTTGCGTTGGCTGGGCTTTTGTATCTGCTTATCGAGATGATCGATGGTGCAGGTGAGGAAGCCGCCGGTGCCGCAGGCGGGGTCGAGCACGGTTTCGCCCAGTTGGGGGTTGAGGATGTCGACCATGAATTGGGTGACGGCCCGGGGCGTGTAGTATTCTCCGGAGGAGCCGGCCGATTGCAGTTCCTTGAGGATGGTCTCGTAGAGGTCATTGAAGAGGTGGCGGTCTTTGCTGCTGTTGAAGTCGATCTTGTCAATTTCGTTGATCACCTGCCGGAAGAGGGTGCCGTTCTTCATGTAGTTGTAGGTGTCTTCGAAGACGGCGCGTACGATTTTGGCCTGTGGGCCGAGGTTGCGGTCGAGTTCCTTCAGGGTGGGGAAGAGCTCGTTGTTGATGAAGTCCATGAGGGCATCGCCGGTGAGGCCTTCGTCGTCTTCGGCCCAGTTTTGCCAGCGCAGGGGCTCGGGGACGGGGCTTTGGTAGTCGGGGTTGAGGAGTTCCCACTCGGCTTCCTGGTCAGCGAAGATTTTGAGGAAGAGCATCCATACCATTTGGGAGATGCGTTGTGCGTCGCCGTCTACGCCGGTGTCTTTGCGCATGATGTCGCGCACGCTTTTGATGATGGAGGTGATACTGCTCATTGGTTATGGTTGTGCGACCTCGCTGAGGTCGGGTTTAAGCTTGGTCTTGGGGTTACAAAGGTATGACTTCTCCGAAGTCAGGGGCGAAGGGGCTAAAGCATAGGCCTTTTAACCAGAGGCATTTCGGTCACGCGCTTTTGTAAAGTTCGGCTTCGAGTTCCCGTACGGCGGCGTCAAAGGCTTTTGCGGAGCCGAAGGCGCGGACGAGTTCGATGGGGGAGCCCATTTCATTGAGCGGCTGTACCTGCAGCACTTCGCGTTTTTCGAGCGGGAAGATACCTTCTGCTTCGTATTTTTCCAAGAGCTTGCCGAGTACGTCTTTGGCCAAGCCACTGTATTTGGCGAAGTAGTTGCGTTTGCGTACGCTATTGGCCCGCTCTTTGCGCGTAAGCGGTGGCTGATCGAAAGCGATGTGGCAGATGAGGTCGAATTCGTCCAAATCCTGCCCGACTTCCTCCCGCAGGGCTTCGATGAGGACGCCCTGCTCGGCCAGTTCTTTGACCAGGGCTTCCTTTTGAGGGCTGCTGTGCCATTTTTGCACGAAGGTGTCGAGGGAAGCAAACTCCCGGCGGACGTTTTTCTTGGTATAATCCCGGAGGGACTCGGTGATGAGCTTGCCGTCTGCGCCATAGTACTGCACCCGCTCGTGCGCCAGGGTGACTTCCACGTTGTTGATGTGGAATTTGCGGCGCTTTTCCGGTTCGTCTTTGATGCTGATGTCGGGCCGGCTTTGCGCCTTCCGGGCAGCTTCGGCGGCTGCTTCTACTATATCCTCTACCACATCCGGTGGCACTACGTCCTCCTCCGGCCCCGGCTCGTAGATCTGCACCGGCTCCCCGTCAAAGTCAGGATCCGCAAATAGGTTGGTCGCTTTGCGGAAGTCCATAATGGTGAAGTAGACCTTCCCCTCGGCTTCCCGTATGCGCGTACCCCGCCCGATAATCTGCTTGAATTCGGTCATGGAGCCAATATTGGCTTCCAGCACGATGAGCTTGACCATTTTGGTATCCACGCCGGTGGTGAGCATCTTGGAAGTGGTGGCAATGACCGGGAAGTGTTCCTCCACATCCATGAAGTTGTCGAGCTCACGCTTGCCAATTTCATCGTCTCCGGTGATTTTTACCACGTAATTCGGGTGCTTTGCCACGAGGTCGGCATTCTCATTGATGAGCGCCTGCCGCATGCGGTTGGCATGGTCGATATCTACGCAGAAAACGATGGTTTTCGCATACCGGTCTACCTGTTTGAGGTAATCCGAAATGCGCTTGGCGACCACCTGTGTCCGCCCGTCGATGACGAGGTTGCGGTCGTAGTCCTTTAGGTTGTAAATGCGGTCTTCCACCTCGTAGCCGTACTTGTCGGTTAGCCCTTTGGTCGGCCGCCAGCTATCGTCTACAGAAGTCGATACCCGCACCACTTTGTAAGGCGCGAGGAAACCGTCGTCAATGCCCTGCTTTAGCGAATAGGTGTACACCGGTTCGCCGAAGTAGGAGATATTGGAAATATCGCGCGTCTCTTTGGGCGTAGCCGTCAGCCCAATTTGCGTGGCTTGGTCAAAATAGTCCAGTACTTGCCGCCAGGCCGAAGCCTCCGCCGCGCTGCCCCGGTGGCACTCATCGATGATGACCAGGTCGAAGAAATCGCGGCTAAACTCCTTATACGCATTCATGGACTCCTCCTTGCCCGTCAGCCCCTGGTATAGCGCAAAGTAAATCTGATAGGACTTGTCGATGCGCCGGTTCTTGATGATGTGCATAATGTCATTGCCGAAAGGCGAGAAGTCCCCATTTTTGGTCTGTGTCAGCAGCGCATTCCGGTCCGCCAAAAAGAGGATCCGCTTTTTCACGCCCGACTTCCACAGCCGCCAGATGATGTTGAAAGCCGTGTAGGTCTTACCCGTCCCGGTAGCCATTACCAGTAAAATCCGGTCCTGCCCCTTCGCCACTGCCTCCAGCGTCCGGTTGATGGCAATCTGCTGGTAGTAACGCGGACTTTTGCCGCTCTCATCCTGAGGGTAATCCTGCGCTACGATCTCCTGCGCTTTAGGCGCTTCCAATCCTTTGTACGACAGGTATTTCTTCCACAGCCACCGTGGGGTAGGGAAGGCTTCCAGCGGTATTTCCTGCTCCCGTGCCCCATCCGTCACCGTCTTATCGTGAAACACAAAAGCATCGCCATTGGAAGAAAACACAAAGGGGATATCCAGAATCTCCGCATACACCAGCGCCTGCTGCATGCCCGCGCCCACCGATTTGTTATTGTCTTTCGCCTCGATAATCGCCAGCGGCAGATTAGGCTTGTAGTAGAGGATGTAGTCGGCCCGCTTCCGCCGCCCCCGCGTATGCATGCGCCCCTGCACGATGATGCGCCCGTCGGTGAAAGTCACTTCTTCACGTACCTGACGGCGCAAGTCCCATCCGGCCTGCTGTACAGCGGGGGTGATGTATTGGGTGCAGATGTCGCGTTCGGAGAGGTGTTTTTTGTTCATGTGGTGTCGCTTGTGTGGGGGCTGAACATTGTGGGGTAATGATACGGAATTTTGGGGATATGAGGGAACTCCGGCAAAACTTAACCCCCAATTAACCCAAAACCCCGTATTTTAGCCTCAAAAACAACATGTACCGCCAATTTTGCCTCCTGACCTTCGCTTTGCTGATAACGGTATCCGCATACAGTCAAAACTGCACCTCCGACACCCTGCGCATTGATACTACCGCCGGGCCCCACCCCTTCACCAGCCTGGAGCTGAATAATGACGACTGCCAGTTTCAGTTTGCCATCGTCACCGACCGGACCGGCGGGCACCGCCCGGGCGTATTCATGGACGGGGTGCGCAAGCTGAATCTGCTGCAGCCGGAGTTCGTGATGTCGGTTGGGGATCTGATCGAGGGGTACACGAAGGACACGATGGAACTGCAGCGGCAGTGGGAAGAGTTCACCGGCTTTACAGCCCAGCTACAGATGCCGTTTTTCTATGTGCCCGGCAATCATGACATCACCAACGAAGTCATGGAGCGGGTGTACCTGGAGCGGTTCGGGCAGACTTACTACCACTTTATCTATAAGGATGTGCTGTTCCTCTGCCTCAACTCCGAAGACCAGTACCGGGGCTCCAACCGGGGGACGATCTCGGACGAACAATACGAATACATTGAGCAGGTACTGGCGGAAAATGAAGAGGTGCGCTGGACCTTCCTCTTCATGCACCAACCGCTGTGGATCCTCAAAGACACCGAGCGCTGGGTGGATGTGGAGAAGCTGCTTGCCAACCGCAAGCATACCGTTTTTGTAGGGCACCATCACCACTATGTGAAGTACGAGCGTAATAACGGGCGCTACTTCATGCTGGCGACTACCGGAGGCGGGAGTGCCCTGCGTGGCCCGCAGCTGGGTGAGTTTGACCATGTGGTGTGGGTGACGATGACAGAAGAGGGCCCGGTGCTGGCGAACCTGCTCCTCGATGGTATCTGGGATGAAAATGTGGTCACTTCTGCGTCCAGCGACTTTGTGAAAACCATCACCGCCCAGCGCCCCATCCGTGTGGAGCCGCTGCTGATGGAAGGCGCTGCTTTTGAGGAGGCACAAATGGTGGTCAAAATCTTCAATGATCAAAACGTGCCCATGCAGGTGAAGTGGGATCAGCAGTTCAGCTGGGGGCTGACAGGTGTGCTGAGTGCGCCTGAAATGACGGTAGCGCCTAATTCCGTAGACACCCTGCTAGTAGACCTAAAAGCACGCAAAGGCGAAACCGCACTCTCCAACCTGGAAGCCCTGCCCCTGAAAGCAGAGGTGAGCTTTGACACCGAAGACTTCCCGGACCTGTCCATCCCTTTCTCCTTCAATCTCCGCCCGGCACAGAAGTACCTATTGGAGCAGGCACCAAAGCGTGTCAAGGTGGACGGAAAGCTGAAGGAATGGGCGAACCTGCCTTATACCCTGCAGGACTTGCCCGGCGAAAGCCTGAATGCCCGCTTCAACCTTGGCTATGACGACGACTACCTCTACATCGCCGCCCGGGTGGAGGACGATCAGATCATGGTTGATACCGCTGAAGTCTCCTGGCAGCAGGACTTCATCGGATTTGTGGTGAATGCCGAGCCTGCCGCAGTTAGTGCCAGCCGGACGGGGCAGGGGTGGTACGAAAATTCTATCCTGTTCACGGTGGCACCGGAAACGAAGGAACTGCCGGCTTCGATTTTTTATGAGGATAAATTGCCGGAAGGTGCCGAATACCGCTGCCGGGTGGAAGCCGAAGGCGTCTATGTGCTGGAAGCGGCCATCCCTATGTCCTACCTCACAGAGCGGCAAGGTGAGAACTGGCGCTCCATCCGTTTCAATATGGTGGTGCAGGACCGTGATGGCGAAAAATCCGAAAATGGCTGGCCCCGGTATCAGTTCATGCCCGACTGGCGGGGCGGGGAGAATTTTGTAGGCTCGGGGCTGTTCTTTAGATAAAGTCAAGAACCTGTTCGGGCGTGATGCATTGGTAACGGGCTTCAGGGTAGGCATTCTGCCAGGGAGCGTAGCTGTTGCGGTACTTTTTGGGATTCCACTTGAACTCGAAGCCGTTCAGGTGGCCGCCCATTTCCTCCACGTAGTCAATTTCTGCACCAGTGTGGGTATTCCAGAAGTAAGTATTTGCAAATTGAAGGGTATAGCTTAGGTGCTTTTTGCGTTCAGCGATCAGAAAGTTTTCCCAAAGGCTTCCCTTGTCCTTCCGCAGGTGAATGGGGCTGAAGTCATTGATAACTGCATTGCGTACGCCTAGGTCATAAAAATAAATCTTGTTCATTTTTGTCATTTCTTTGCGAAGGTTTCGGCTGAAGCCCCCGAGCCGGAAAAGGACAAACCCCTTTTCTAAAAGGTCAATGTAGTTGTTGATCGTGTCTCGATTGACTTTCAGGCTTTTAGCGAGTTCCTGAATGGATACGAACTGTCCCATCTGGTAAGCCAGCAATTGAACTAACTGATTGAGTTTCTCAGGATAGCGAATGTTACCCAGTGCCAGTACATCTTTGTAGAGGTAGGCCTGTTTTAACTCGTTAAGGTATTGTACTTTCCGTTGCGTTCCTTCCAATGTAATGGCTTCAGGGTAGGAGCCGAAAAGCATCAAGCCTTCAAGCTTTGCGATGTTGAGCCCGGAAGAAATTTGGTTATGCTCCAGCCATTCCCGAAAGGAAATGGGGAATAGCGTGTAGGTCCAGGTACGCCCGGTCAGTGGTTCTGAGATCCGATTGGCCAGGTCCAGGGAAGATGAACCGGTAACGATGACACGCTTTTCGGGCATGGTGTCATGTATGATTTTCAGGTTGATACCGATATCGGTAATGCGTTGTGCTTCATCAATAAAGAGCAAATCCGCTTCACCAATGAACCGTTTGAGTGCTTCAGGAGACCGGCTGGACAATACGGATAGATCCTCCCCACTATCGGCATTGACTTTGAGCGTTTTATAGTTTAACTTTTGAATGAGGTCATTAATTAGCGTTGTTTTGCCAACCTGACGGCTGCCGTACAGAATGATTATTTTATTGGAGTGCTGTAGTTCCTCTAAAAGGGTCGGTGCAAGGGCTCGCGCTATCATTTTTATTATAAAGATATAAAAACAGCACAATTCGCGCAATTTCCAACGGTCAACCATCGCAAATCGCGCGATTTGCGATGGTTTTTTGACGCTGTGCCCTTTTGCCCCCCTTCTCTGCGTGCTTTGCGCCCTCCTCTCCGCGCTCTTTGCGTGAACCCCAAAAAACCTCCCCAAAATTCCGTATTTTTCACCCCGAACCAACCACCTGAAAACCGCATGCACTACGAACAAGCCAAGGAACGCCTCATCAACGGCAAAACCCGCGAGGCCATAGACATGCTCCGGGAGCCTCTGGAAAAGACCCCGCTCTACGATGAATGGATGATGGTCCGCGCCCGCTACGAGACCCTGCGCGAGCGGGAAATGAAAGGCCTGCTATCGACTGCTGAGGCCCAACTGGAGCACAACCGGATCAACGATGCGGTCCTGCGCCTGCTCGATAAGGCAGAGCAAAAAGAAGAGGTACCGGTGGTACGGCAGCAGGCAACAGCTTCCACCGCCCCGCCCAGTCAGGGGCTTCCCAGATGGGTCACGATGCTGATCGCAGCGGTAGTCGCCGTGGGAGCGCTCATTTTTATCAGAGGGCAGTTTGGGGAAGCTCAGGAGCCTGCGGCAGCAAAGACGGAGCGGGAAATTATACCTGAAACCGTAGAAAAGCCGGAAGCTGCAAGCATAACCCCGGAGAAAAAGCCCGCTACCAAACCCAACCGGGTAACACCTGAAACCAGGGCCATCGTGCCTCCAAACCAGTCGGTAGCAGAAACGAAGATCAATGAAGAAGCCAGCCGGGTGCTCTCGGATGTAACCAGGGAAATGCCCAAAACAGACCTGAAAAAAGTGGTAACCCTGGAGCCGGGCGCGTTGATCGCCAAGTATGATGTCAGCAAAATCTCCGGCAACCGTGACTTGCCCTTCGAAATTCATACCCTCAGCCACACCCAAAACATGATTCTGATGGAAATGACCCTGACCAACCGGACAGGCAAACCGGTGAAGCTGGGCGAAATGGAATTGCTGCACACGGGCGACCGCTCAGTGGGCAAAAGCCAAAGCCTGAACGGGACGATGCTGGAGGCGGGGGATAAAATTACGGAAACCTTCAGGTTCGCATGGGCTATTCCCGGCGAACTCCGGGCCTTCCGGATGAAGATGGACTACGCCATTCAGGGGGGCGAAGGCATCCGGGCCCTAAAGACGGATTTTGGGCTCTACAAGAAAATTCAGTAAACCTCTGGTCTTTTCGCCAAAATAAAATCACCCGCGATGAAATTTGTAATGCTTTCTGTTCTTGTTGCCTGTTTCACCTGTTCGCTGCATGCTCAGGTCTATACGGGGGACTCTACCGAAATCCAAAGCATCCTGAAGCATATTGATGCTTTTTCCCAGGCCTACATGAACGGCGATTATGACGCTATCGCCAATGCATACACCAGGGATGGGAAAATAATGCCCGCCGGCACTAAAATTATTGAAGGCCGGACTGCCATCAGGGAACGCTGGGTTCTGCCGGAGGGCGTTACGGTCCCTTACCACAAAATCAAGCCGGAAGAAATTAATATTTTAGGTGACACCGCTTACGATATCGGCTACTATGAGGGGCGTACCCGCCGCGCCAACGGAGAGGAATCAAGCTGGCAGGGGAAATACGTCATCATTTGGAAAAAGGTGGAGGGAAACTGGAAAATCTACGTGGATATCTGGAACAGGGTAACGGAGCCGGAAAAATAAACCGGAAGGGGTAAGGGACAGTAGAACTGGTTGGAGCAATAATGAAAAAGGATTGGAAAACGGCAATCGGGCTTCCCAATCCTCTTTCAGAATAATCTTTCTATTTACTTATTTGCCTTTGGCAATCATCTGTTCCACACCACCGGTAAACTGCTCTACGGTTGGGGTATAGCCGGTTTTGCCAAGTGCTTCTATTTCGTAATTGCCCGACTCTTTGTTGCGGTTCAGATTGAATACCCAGATAGTAGGGTAGCCGCGCACGCCAAAGCTCTGCTGCAAAGAATAGTTCTGCTGACGGATTTCTTCGGGGATTTGCTTGCGGCGTGGGAAGTCCAGCTCTAGTAGTACCACATTTTCATTGGCCCACTTTTTGAAATCCGGCTTTTGGAATACAGCGGCATCCAGACGTTTGCACCAACCGCACCAGTCACTGCCGGTAAAATTGGCCAGGATGGGCTTGCCCGTCTCTTGCGAAATCTTGTAGGCTTCATCAATATCCACCAGCCATCCGGCTTTGGTTGCTTTGTAATCATCCTGTGCGCATGCGAAAGTGCCCATGAGCAGGAATGCAAAAAGAATGCTGAATTGTCTCATAAATGTATTTTCGGTTTTGAACTTCCTGTGCGGTTTACTATACAAAATTACAATATTACAAAAGAAAAGATGCATTCCACACAGTTAGCGTTGTGTTAAGGCAGGGATTACTTGATCCGAAGCAGATATTCCACTATTTTTCTCAAAATGGAAAATGTATGCTAATCACTCGCCTGATTTTCACCCTGGCATTAAGTCTGTTAATGGGTGCCTTTGCCTATACCCAGCAATTATGGATAGAAGAAACGCTCGGCTACGATGATGTCACTCAGTCCTGGCTACCGGTAGAGCGTATTCAGTATACCTACGAAGGAGGGGAGCAGGTAAAAACCAAAACCTGGTACTCCTGCGAATTTGGGGATAGCACATTGACATTGGTACAACGGGAGACTTACGATTATCTGCCTGAGGGCAAACTGCTCCGAACCACTGGTGAAAACCCGGGAGACAACGGCGCTCTGCAGCGTACCTACCAATGGGATTACTTCTACTACGATGACGGGGGGATGGCGAAAGAGGAACGAAGAACATTCCGAGAAGGGGTAGCGGACCGCCTGGAGGTTACTCATTTTGATGCTGCCTCCGGGCAAAAAGACGCTGTGTTGTACTTCTCTTTCGGGGAGGACGGAATGCCTAATCTCCGGCAGCGCTCACTTTTTACCCATGAGGGAAGGCTGACCACTGAGGAAGTGTACATTTTGCAAAACGGCGAGTGGGTGATCGGAGGCAGAAGAGAGCAGGAAGTCGATGAATTTGGAAATCTTATCCGCGCATGGACCAACATTAGTGATTATATGCAGGAAGAAGCTTTCCTTTTTGCGTACGATGATTATGGTAACCAAGTGCTTTCATCCTATCTCGTGGACCCGGGAGGCCCTGAACCCGGACTTAGACCAAGCTATCAGATTACAACGGCATATGAGTACGAAGGCGGGCGTATTCAAACGGCTATCAGGAATAGTACTTTTTACCATCTGCACAATGGAGCGGTTGAGTCAGAAAGTCAGCTGGAGGATCAGTATGCCTACTTTTGCGACGGTGTTTTAAAATCCATCCATAACTTTGATGTATCCGGCAACCTCATTGGCCAGACCCGCTACTATTACCTGAACGGGACCGAATGTGACCCCCTAAAGAGGAGCAGTTTTGAGGTGCGGGCCTATCCTAACCCCACCTCCGGGCTGCTTATCCTTGAAAGTGACGGGCTTTTCCTGAAAGACAGTGAGGTTCAGGTTTATGACAGCAGCGGCAGATTAATGAAAAGCCTAACCGCCCGCAACCGAATTGATTACCTGGAATTAAACCTTACAAACTTACCCTCCGGCGTCTACTTCTTATCGCTAAGGTCAGGGGCTGAATCCTCCACCGTCCGCGTGGTGAAAGACTGAAGTTTGATTTTCAGGTGATTGGGAAAGTAATTATTGACCCGGTTGGGCAGCATCTTGCCCCAGCCAATGCCCCAGCCATCGTAACGCATCAGGTGCCAGCCTTTTTGCCCGGGGCGGGCAGGGAGGGCCGCTTTGCGCAAATAGTCCAGTGCGGTGTCTTGGTCGAGGTCCGCTACGGGCGTATCCGGGTGCAGGTGCAGGGATAGGCTCAGGGCGTGGTCCGGTATCAGGTGCTTGCCTTTCATTAGCCCCACCGGCGTGCCAGGGTCTAGTCTGGGCAGGCTTTGCGATAAGATGCTGAGTAGTGGAAGTGCGCCCTCCGGCACGGCATACAGTTGCCCCTTTGGGGTGGTAAGGATATTGAGTTGGGCTTCAGGGTCGAGCCAGGATAGGGCAGCCTGTTCAGTAGCCTTAGGCACTTTCGTGAAATAGCGCAGTGGGGTCTTTGTTGACCGGTTGGTTGCTTTTCCCTCTTTGCGCAGCACCGCCAGGTAGAACCCTTCGCTGCGGGTGCGGTGCGGGTAAAACTGGTACCCCAGGCCAGTAGGCGTAATTCCCCAGTCTTCCGGCAAATCAAAAGAGACGGTCTCAAAGCCTCCTTTTTCAAGGATTCGGGCCACCTGATCGTCGTTTTCCCCCTCATTATAGGTACAGGTACTGTAGATGAGGATGCCACCCGGCGCGATGAGGGGCAGCGTATTATCAAGGATATCCTGTTGCCGGCTTTCACAAGTGGCCACATTTTCAGGATTCCACTCCTTTGTGGCATCTGGCGTTTTGCGGAACAAGCCCTCACCGGAGCAGGGGGCGTCCACCACCACCAGGTCGAACCGGCGCGCCAGGGGCGAAAAGCGCTCACTATCCGCATGCGTCGCAATCACATTGGCCCGCCCCCATTTGGCCAGGTTCTCTCTAAGAATGGCGTAGCGGCTTTTAATCACCTCATTGGCCACCACAATGCAATCATCAGGGAGGGCATTGAGGAGCACAGTGGTCTTGCCGCCCGGTGCCCCGCAGAGGTCCAGCGCGGTGCTGAAATCCTGCTCCTGCCGAAGCTGCTCCACCACATAGGCCAGAAACATAGAACCGGCTTCCTGCACATAGTAGCGGCCAGCGTGAAAGTGTGGGTCTAATGTGAAGGAGGGGCGTTCCGGCAGATACTGCGCAGTGCGGTTCCAAAGCACAGGGGAGCCTTCATAAATGGGCGCTTCCGTTTTGGCCCGGTTGTAATTGATGCTCACCGGAGCCGGGCTGTTGAGGGCTTCCGCAAAGGCAGCCCAGTCAGGGCCCAGTTGGTCTTGCATGCGTGCTTCAAACGCAGCGGGTAATGCCGGCATAGTTTATGATTGAGCGGTAAAGATATAAAGTACTATCTTTATTGCCTACTCATACTTCACAAGGCATGACTTCCAACACCATCGCTGTCCTCCCTTTCGTCAACCGCAGCCCGGACCCCGACAATGAATATTTCTGTGACGGCATCACAGAGGAGATCATTAATGCCCTTGCCCGTATCGAACAGCTCAAAGTCACTTCCCGGACTTCCTCTTTTCAGTTTAAGGGGCAGGCGATGGCTGTCAGGGACATTGCCCAACAGCTTGGCGTAGAGGTCATTCTGGAAGGCAGCATCCGGCTCTCCGGGCGTAAAGTCCGCATCATGGCGCAGCTTGTGCAGGCCGAGGAGGATTTCCACTTTTGGTCGGAGACCTGGGACCGGCAGCTGGATGATATTTTCGCCATACAGGATGAGATTAGCCTCTTGATTGCTGACAAACTCCGCGAACAGTTCGGGCACTTCGAAATTGAAGACCACCTCGTGGAGCCTCAAACCGACAGCCTTGATGCCTATGCCTACGCCCTGAAAGCCCGGTACTACCACAATCAATGGAACCCGTCTGATGTCAAAAAAGCCATTGAGCTCTTTGAGAAAGCCATTGTGCTGGATCCCCGGCACACTGAATCCTACGTAGGCCTCGCGGATGCTTATGGCTTTTTGGCGACCACGCAGTTTATGGATCCGGGTGAAGGCTGGCAGAAAGCTGCGGCCTACACGCAACAAGCCTTCGAGCTCAACCCTAAAAACGCCGGGGTACATTATCAGCTGGCCAACCTGGCTTTTTTCACGGAGTGTGACTTTGCGAAAGCTTTTGAGCACGCCCTGGAATCCATCCGCTTGAAGCCCAATTATCCGGAAGCGCAGCAGTTTGTCGCTTTTCTCTATACCCTGGAGGGCAGCATGAAGGAAGCGGAAGAACACCTGGGGCTGGCACTCCTCATCGACCCGCTCTCGCAGGAAACCCTGTTTTTCAAAGCTTTTTTTGATTACCGCAACGGCGATTACAAAAGTGCACTCCGGCAGCTTGATGCCTGCCTGCAAGCCAACCCCAATAATATACCCGCTTACGTACAGCGGTCTTACTGCCTGCTTATGGAAGGGCATTATCAGGAGACTCTCGATTTTATCCATCAGATTCCAAAGGATATTACGGTAGAGGGTGATAAGCTGGGCATCATTTGCATAGCGCATATCCTGGCCGGGCACCAAAAGGAAGCGGCCGCCACCCTGGAATTACTCCGGGCTGAAGCGGCAAAACCAGCTGCTTTTCAGGCGCATTCCTACCTGTTTATGGCTTATGCCTGTCTTGAGGAGGCGGATGCTGCCTTCGAATGGCTGGAAGAGGCCCTCAAGCTTAATTCCTCCGTGTTGCTGCTGAGCTACAGCGGACAATTGTCCAAAAGGCTGAGCCGTGACCCCCGCTATCAGGTTTTCCATGAACGCCTATACGGCAGAGGGGGGCGGGAAGAAGATGCCGAACAAAAATCAGCTTTGCTGGATGAAGCTACCTCGGAAGAATACCGTCAGCGGCTCCTGCAATTCATGGAGGAGGAAGAACCCTACCTGAATCCGGGCTTATCCCTGCGCAGCCTGGCCGAGCAGATCGAAGTCCACCCCAATAAATTGTCCTGGCTGCTCAACGAGAGCCTGGGCAAAAACTACAACACCTTCATCAACGAATATCGCGTGGCGCACTTCAAAAAGCTCGCCCTCGATCCGGCCAATGCACACATCTCTCTGCTCGGGCTGGCTTATGAGAGTGGATTCAACTCCAAGACGGTCTTCAACACCTATTTCAAGAAGGCAACCGGTATGACGCCCCGGGCTTTCCTGAAAAGTGCGGATTCCGGTTCGGGAATATAAATCCGAACGTCTGCCTGCTTTTTCAGAACGCAGCGCCCTGCTAAAGGGGCTTTCTTTGCATCATGAATCAGAAAAACACCACTATCATGACTGCATTGAAAATGAAAGCCGTCGTCATGACGGGCTACGGTTCCCCCGACGTTTTGACTTTTCAGGAGGTGGACAAGCCTGCTCCCCAACCCCACGAAGTTCTCATCCGGGTACACGCCTCCTCCGCTACCACTGCCGACGGCATGATGCGGACTGGCACGCCCTACTTTGGGCGGTTGATGCTGGGGCTTACCAAACCAAAGCATCCGATTCCGGGCACAGGCTTTGCCGGTCAGGTGGAGGCAGTAGGGGCGGAGGTGACAAAGTTTCAGCCGGGCGACCGCGTGTTTGGCGAAACCACTCTGGGCTTTAGCACCAACGCAGAATACGTTGCCGTTCCGGAATCCGGGGTCATCAGTTTGATGCCCGATCAGTTGAGCTACGCTGAGGCTGCCCCATTTTGCGACGGGGCCATCACCTCCTGGAATTACCTTCGCCACCTGGCTAAATTACAGCCGGGGCAACATGTGCTGGTCAACGGTGCTTCGGGCAGCCTGGGCACTGCAGCCGTTCAACTGGCTAAATTTCTGGGTGCCAAAGTGACCGCTGTTTGCAGTACCCGCAATCTTGGCCTGGTGCGCGCTCTGGGAGCCGATGAGGTGATCGACTATACCCGCAAGGATTTTACGAAAGGCACAGAAACCTATGATTTCATCTACGATACCGTGGGCAAAAGTTCTTTCAACGCCTGTAAGCCAGTGCTTAAGGACAACGGGCAATACCTCTGCCCGGTGTTGGGGCTGCCACTGCTGCTGCAAATGTTGGCCACCAATATCACGGGCGGCAGGAAGGCGGTTTTTGCAGCCACCGGCTTGCGGTCGGACGAAGAACTGCGCGGCATGCTCAAGGAGCTCATCGAAATCTACGAAGCCGGTAAGCTCAAAATGGTCATCGACCGGCAATATCCACTCGAAAAAGTTGCGGAAGCCCACACCTATATTGCCGCCGGACGTAAAAAAGGCAATGTGGTCATCACCTCTGCCGAATAAATCCAACCCTTCAAATCTTTAAGGATGAACCCCAATTATAATTATGCTGCCATCGCAGGCGGTACTATCGTTGCCATGGCGCTGGCTGCCGGATTTTCCTACGGTTACGTCTGGACGACGCTGGTTGACTTTTCAGCCCCGGTACAAACGATCACCAATATCAAAAATGCCCTGCCTGTCTTCAGGGCAGGCATTGCCGGCTGGTTGTTCATTGCCTTATGTGACGTAGTGGCTGCCTGGTCTTTGTACCTGCTGTTTAAAAGTACTCATCCCGGCCTGGCCCTTCTGGCCGCTATGTTGCGGCTGGCTTACACTGGTTTTTTGGAAATGGCTATTGGCGACCTGCTCTCTGCTACCGCTTTACTGGATAACGGTGCAAGCCTTTCCCCGGACCTGCTGAATCAGCAAGTATTGCTTCAACTGGAATCCTTTGAGGATACCTGGTCGCTCGGGCTGATACTGTTTGGGCTACACCTGGCAGCGTTGGGTTTGTTAGTCCGGCAGACAAAGGCTGGGCATTGGATTTGGGGAATTTTGCTCCTGATTGCAGGATGCAGCTACACTTTACTTCATTTGCAAAACCTTCTTGGCATTGCACCGAATTTGCCCTGGGGCACTATTGAAAATATCTTAGCGGTCCCAATGACCATAGGAGAGCTGGGGTTCGCCCTGTGGTTGCTGATAAAACGGCCGCAATTCAATTCAAAATAAAACAAAATGTCCACATTTTTTAAATCTGAAGCGGGCCGGGCAGCAGTCTTGTCCCTGTACGATCAAAAACTGCAAGACCTCGGTATTGAATACCAGTCACAAACCGTACGTACCCAATTTGGAGAAACCCACCTGCTGGTCACCGGCCCGGTCGATGGGCCTCCGCTCATGATTGTGCATGGGTCCAACGGCTGCGCCCCAATCGCCCTGGAAACCTATCCCAACCTGACCAAAAAATACCGGGTCTACGCGGTGGATGTCCCGGCACAACCTAATAAAAGCAAAGGAGAGCGCCTGAGTATGTCCGACTTGTCCTATGGGCAGTGGATGAACGAGCTGCTTATCCACCTTGAGCTGGAAGACGTCACCCTGGCTGGCTTTTCCTTCGGGGGGCTGATCATACTCAAAACCCTGGCTTTTGATGAATCCCGTATCAAAGCCGCCTACCTGGCTGCTCCCGCTTATATTGTCAACGGCAACCCGCTGAAGTTGCTCTGGAAGATGTTTATTCCAATGAAACGGTATATGAAAACAGCGAAGCCAAAGCATATCCGCCGGTTTTTAAGTGAAATCTTCACCGATGATGACCCGTTCGCGCTGGCATTTCTTTCACAGGTATTCCTCCATTTTGAAATGGATTTCACACCGGTCCCCGTCATTTCAAAAAAAGAAGCGGGCCGTATCCGGACGCCGGTCACCCTCTTTGCCGCCAAACAGGATTTGGTATTCCCCGGTGAAAGAATGATCAAACGGGCTAAAAGAATATTCCCAAGCCTTCGGCAGGCCGTTTTATTTGAAGACTCCAAACATGTGCAGGCCCGTGTCCATAATGATCAGATTGAAAAGTTCATCATGGAGGCCTGATGTGCCGGATCAGGTCGAAAAGCCGAAATTTTTTGGCGGAACCGTGCGGGAAGGGGGGCACGCAGCGTCCGCAAAGTGTCACGCGAAGCTCGCAAAGAGCTGCGCGAAATCTGTTTCATACTTAGGGGGGCATTTCCCCTTTGTGTGTATAACGAACTGCACAAAACAGAAAGTGACTACCGGCTATCAACATCAGGGATGCAACCCTCTGTATTTAAGCGCAATAGCTGCTGGGGTAGAGCTTTCCGCTCTGCTCCAGCTTATCCACGAATGCTGCCAGGCTTTCAAGTAGTGCTATTTGTTACGCACACTTCTCCTCTGCGTCAACTGAGTTGCTCTAAAATAGCTACCTTGAAGCCTAACCGAAACCAAAACCTATGAAATTCGGAGCCTTCTCAGTCAGTCTGAGCGTTATAAGCCTTGAATCCTTTTAAGGATGAATCCCGAAAAATATTCCAAAAGTTGTATTTTGTGCTATTGGTGCATTCTATTGGAAAGCGCTCATTTAAATTTGATTTGGAAGGTAATTTAATCTGGCAGGAAACGATTGTAGAATCAGGACCGGTTTACCCCAATTCCGCCCGTATTGTAAGCGTGCAGGATGATGAAATCATGGTTAGCTTTTCCTTAGGATACGATGTGGTGTTGATAAGAATGGATACCGCTGGAAATGTAATTTGGGAGCGAAAATTTGAAGGAGAGCGTTTGGATATCTCTGTAGGAGGGATTCAAACACTTGATGGTCATTATCTTTTACTAGCGAATACCTCTAGCTATGGGAATGGAGAATTTGATGTGATGCTTACAAAAGTTGATCGCCAAGGTGAGATTATTTGGGATAAGGTTTATGGTGGCACTGAATCTGATGCAGCTTTCAAAGTAGTAGAAAAGGCCAATGGCGATTTGTTAGTGCTTGGCAATGTCAGGAGAGAGATTACTGCTCTGTCAGAGACTAATTTGTTTATTCTTGAGACCGATAGTGAGGGGAATCCAAAGTAGCCAATGCGCATAATCCCTGGGTGACGCTGACGACGTACATGTGATACAGAAGCCCTAAAAGCCAGGAGACTGAAACTGGCTCAGGAAGCAAAAGAAGCAGTCAAAGCTCCGGCGAGTGTTGCATTGGCAGAGACGGACAGGAATCGGATTTTAATTGATCAACATGTTTAGAATGCTTTACCGGCTTTGTTTCATCGCGCTGCTGCTGCCTTTTTGGGGCAGCGCCCAGGAAGATTTCCTCCGGGGAGCAGATTTATCCTACGTCAATGAAATGGAAGATTGCGGAGCCGTCTTCAGTTTGAACGGGGAGGCCCAAGACCCCTACGCTTTGTTCGCCAATGCGGGCTGTGATATCGTCCGCTTACGCCTCTGGCATACGCCAAGCTGGTATGACACCCTCAACGCCGGGCGGCGCTACAGCGATTTTGAAGACGTTTGCCGTTCAGCAGAGCGGGCGAGGGCAGCGGGTATGCAAATCCTGCTGGACTTTCACCTGTCTGACTTTTGGGCAGACCCTGGCCGGCAGTGGATACCCGCCGCCTGGGCACCGGTGGCTGATGATCTGCCGGTACTGCAGGATTCTTTGTACAACTACATCCACGGCACCCTCATGGCGATGCACGGGCGCGGGCTGCTCCCGGAAATGGTACAGGTGGGCAATGAAACCAACCGGGGAATCCTGTTGCCCATCGCCGTGAATGATGCTGGCTGGGTGCTAGACTGGGACCGCAATGGCCCCCTGTTTCAAACCGGACTACAGGCTGTGGCCGATGTGGAAGCCGCAACCGGGCAAAATATCCGCACTGCCCTGCACATTGCCGGCCCCACTAATGCCCACTGGCTGATGGAAGGCTTCAGCGATCATGGCGTTACGGATTTTGACATCATCGGGCTTTCGTATTACTGGCAGTGGCACATGCCCGCCACCATTCAACAAACGGGCAGCATTATCAGCAGCCTTCGGGAAGCCTATCCGGACAAGGAAGTAATGATCTTCGAAACCGGATATCCCTGGACGTTGGATTGGGCAGATGAGGCTTCCAATATTCTTACCACCGCCCACCCGGACTACGCCCCGATCAGCCCGCAGGCCCAAAAACAATGGATGCTGGACTTGGATGCAGCAGTCCGCAGCAATGGTGGTTCCGGGCTTTTCTATTGGGAGCCGGCCTGGGTGAGTACGGATTGCCATACCCCCTGGGGGCAGGGCTCGCATAAGGAGAATGCTACCTTTTTCGATTTCAGCGGAGCCGTTTTGGACAATGGCGGTATGGACTGGTTTGGGGCAGCAACGACATCCGTTGAACCACAACCCATACAGGAAACGCCCGCTGTTCAGCTAAATTACCTGGGGAACCGTACCCTTTCGATAAAAGTGCCGCCCGGTCTTCCCGACAGCCTCACCTGCCAGGTGTTCAGTATTGATGGCAAGGGCGTGGCAAGCTATGCTCTAGCACAAGGGAGCAACACCCTGCGATTGTCTGAAGTGCCACCGGGGCAGTACGTGGCTTTGGTGCAGGCGGAGCAGGTTATTTATTTTACGCGGTTGATTCCAATACGCTAATTTGCAATTCAGCCACCTCTGAGTGCAATTCAGCCAGTTGTTTTTGCCCAAACGCTGTATAACCAGCAGTTTTGGATCAAAAGCAACCGAGATGAAACCGACATTTTTCCTTGCTGCATTTCTAATCCTGACTACCGCCCTGAACGGGCAGTCCATCCTGGCCGGGCGGGTACTGACTGGCAAAACAGACCCGGCAGTAGGAGCGAACTTGTACATCAAAGGCACTTTCGATGGCACTTCCACGGATGCGGATGGACAATTCCACCTGCCTTACCTGCCCGGCGACAGCCTGACGCTTGTGGTGTCCTACATCGGTTTTCAGCAGCTTGAAAAGCAGATCCCCACCGGTAAGGACAGCCTTTGGCTTGAATTCCGCCTGAAACCACAGGCCAGCGAACTGCAGCAGGTCGTCATCTCTGCAGGGGCTTTTGAGGCGAGCGATGAGAAAAAAGCGGTATTGCTGAAGCCCATCGACATCGTCACCACGGCGGGCTCCAACGGCAATATCGTAGCCGCCCTCAATACCCTGCCGGGCACGCAGTCCAATGCTGAAGACGGGCGCATATTTGTACGCGGCGGTGATGCCCATGAGACACAAACCTTTATTGACGGGCTTCGGGTGCCCAATCCTTACACGAGCAATGTGCCGGATCTGCCGGTCCGTGGGCGCTTTTCCCCCTTCCTGTTCAAAGGGACTTCCTTTAGCACAGGCGGTTACTCTGCCGCATACGGCGATGCCCTTTCCTCCGCCCTGGTTTTGCAAACCAAAGACCTGCCGGAAGCTTCCGTTACAAGCTTGTCTATGATGACTATCGGGGCGGGGGTTAGCCATACCGAGCGTTGGGAAAACAGCGCACTTTCGGCAGGCGTGGACTATACCAACCTTGGCCCCTACACCCGGCTCGTCCCTCAGAATATCGACTGGGAGGACCCGGTCACGGCACAGGGGGCTCAGGTGGGCTTCCGCCAAAAAATGAGCAATGGCGCTCTGCTCAAAGCACAGGCCAATGCACAGTGGTCGGGCTTCTCCATGCGGCACCCCTTGCCGGAAAATCCCACAGAGCAGTCCCTGCTGAGCCTGCAAAACGACAACTACTATGGCAGCGCTACCTACCATCAGCTGATTGATGAGGAATGGCAATTGGACGCAGGCCTTGCCGCCGGATACGATAGTGAGCGCATTGATCAGCATTTTTCGGTTGACCGGTCAAACGCCATGATGCAGGGCCGCGCCGTTGCCATCCGCTACTTTGAAAACGACTGGGCCCTAAAGCTCGGGACCGAGTGGATACACAGTGACTTTGACGAGCACTATCAGGACACAGAATCGGACATCCAAAGTGCCTTTCAGGAGGACTATATCTCCGCTTTCGCAGAAACGGAAGGCTACCTGGGTGAAAAAATTGCCCTGCGGGCAGGACTTCGGGCAGAGCGGTACAATCTGCTTGACGCCAACCGGTTGTCCCCGCGCCTTTCCCTGGCCTATAAAGCTGGTCAGGGCGGACAGTTTGCCTTCGCCTACGGGCATTTTTACCAGGCGCCACAGCAAGACTGGCTGCGGTTTACCCAAAACCTGAGCCCGGAGCGGGCCGATCATTATCTGGTCAACTATCAGTACCGCAAAGGGGGGCGTACGATCCGCGCTGAGCTTTACCATAAGGAATATCAAAACCTGGTGCAGTTTCCTGCCGGCACTCCCTGGCTGGCAGAGAACTCCGGTGAGGGCTACGCCCGCGGGCTTGACTTATTCTATCGGGACCGGGTGAGCATTCCCAACGGCGACTTCTGGGTATCCTATTCTTACCTGGATACGGAGCGCCACTATGAAGATTTTCCGGTGGCTGCCACGCCTGATTTTGCGGCAAAGCACAACCTGTCGGTGGTCTACAAGCACTGGATTCAGGAGCTACAGACTAATGTGGGGCTAACTTACACGCTCGGCAGCCCACGCCCCTATGACGATCCAAATACCCCCCGGTTTAACGATTTGCGTACCCCAACTTTCCAGGACCTCAGCCTAAACCTGAGTTACCTGACCGAGCTGTTTGGGCACTTTACCATCGTGCACGCCTCAGTGAGTAATGTGCTCGGGTTTGAGCAGTCCTTCGGGGAGCGTTTCGGCAATCAGCCGGACCCCAACGGGCGGTTTACTTCCACGGCTATCCGCCCGCCGGCCCCAAGGTTCTTTTTCGTGGGCGTCTTTGTCTCCATAGGCGAAGGCAGCACCTTTAGCAACTAATTTTTTACATCATAAAAATCCAACTATCATGAGAGCTTTAATCATTCTTTTCAGCTTAGCATTGTCCATTTCCACCTTCGCACAAAACGACCGGTACACCGCCGCCATGGAAAAAGCAGTGGGCGAGCTGCAGGCGGCCGAGCAAACCCGCGACTTTTCCGCTCCGGCCAATACCTTCGAGCGCATCACCGCTGCTGCTCCGGAAGGCGAGTGGCTGCCGGCCTACTATCAGTCTTACTGCCACATCATGCAAGCGGTAGGCGCTATGCAGCAGGGCAAGCCGGACCAAATCACCGCTTTCCTGGAAAAAGCGCAGAGCGCATTGGATAAAGCCAAAGAGATCTCTCCCGAAAATCCGGAAATTCTCGCCCTGCAGGGTTATATTTACACAGGGCATATCTGGGCGGACCCTATGGGGAATGGGCCAATGTACAGCCCGCAGAGCGTAGCCGCTTACCAAACAGCTATCGAAGCCGGGCCTGATCATCCAAGAGCTTACCATCTGATGGGCATGCACTTGTTTTATATGCCTGCTATGTATGGCGGCGGCCCGGCGCGCGCATTGCCTTATTTGGAAAAAGCAGCGGAACGGTTCGAAAGCTACGAGCCTGCGTCGCCAATGCACCCAGCCTGGGGCAGCTATTTCAACAAGCAACTACTGGAACAGGCTACTGCTAAACTGGAAAAAGAAGAAAAATAATGGCAAATCGAGATGCTAGCTGGACGCGAGACCTGAGGTGGAAAAGCCTCCTCAAACAATTCCTGCTGGGCGGGGGGGCAATCACTCTTACCTTCGGCTGGTATTTGCTTGCCGAAGGGGAGTGGGTGGAATTTCTGTCCAATTTCACGGTGAACGGTATCCTTTGGGTACTCATCGGAATAGGTAGCGGAATGCTGGTAGAGTGGTTAGACACTAAAATACCCTGGCTGGAAGCCCCCGCAAAAAGGGTAGTAGTAAGCCTGGTACTGATGGTGCTCTATTCGCTCGTTGTGGCCATGCTGGTGCTTTTCCTTTATGCAGGCCTGGTTTACGGCATCGCTCCTTTGCAGGCTCTGAGAAATGTGGGCTATACCTTCCCGCTGACGGTAGTGCTGATTACTTTATTCGTGGGGACTTTCCTGCATGGCCGCGGCTTTTTCCTCGCCTGGAAAGCCTCATTCAAGGAAGCCGAGGAGCATAAACGGGCCGCCCTGGCAGCCAAGTATGAAGCCCTCAAAAACCAGGTGAATCCACATTTTCTGTTCAACAGTTTCAATGTGTTGTCTAACCTGGTCTATAAAGATGCCGATCTCGCGGCGGAGTTCATCCAACAGCTGTCTAAAGTGTACCGCTATGTTCTGGAAACGCAGCAACAGGAGCTGATTTCACTGGAGCAGGAGATGGAAATGCTCAAAGCCTACCTCTTCCTGCTGGAAATCCGGTTTGGAGAATCGCTGAAAGTGGAGACCGCAGTGGACGTGGAGCCAACCGATGCCGTAGTGCCCCTGACTCTTCAAATGTTGGCGGAGAATGCAGTAAAACACAACATCGCTTCCAAAAAGCAGCCCCTGCACCTGTCGATCACCCGGCAAAATGGGACGCTAACGATCAAAAATTCCCTTCAGCTAAAGGGAAATCAGCAGACCTCCCTGGGCGTAGGGCTGCCTAATATTCAGGAACGCTACCGCTATCTGTGCGGGCAGTCCCTGGAAGTGAAGACAGAGAACAACACTTTCTCTGTCAAAGTACCTATCCTTCAACTCAACGAACAATAATGCGTGCACTCATCCTGGAAGACGAAGCACTCGCAGCAGAGCGCCTGCAGCTAATGCTGGAAAAATTGCGGCCTGATATTGAAATCCTGGCCATTTTAGACACTGTAGAGGATGCAGTGAGCTATTTTAGTACCGGTGTCCGGCCTGATCTGGCTTTCTTTGATATTCAGCTGGCAGATGGGGCGAGTTTTCAGGTATTTGAATCGGTAAAGGTGCCCTGTCCGGTCATTTTCACGACGGCTTACGATCAGTACACGCTGAAAGCCTTCAAAGTCAACAGCATTGACTATTTGCTCAAACCCATTGGAAAGGCCGACCTGGAGCAGGCGCTGGCACAGTATGAAGATTTGAAGGAGAAATTTGGGCAGCCTACGGTTCAGCTAAAGCAGGTGGAGCAGTTGCTGCAATCCATGCAAAGGCAATACAAAGAGCGTTTTGTGGTGAAAACAGGGCATCAGTTCCTGAGTATTCGGGCAGAAGACATCAGATATCTATTTACGGAGCATAAAACAACCTGGATCCGCCACGCTGACGGAAAAAAGCATGCGCTGGAGTACACCCTGGAGGAACTCGAAGCGCTGCTTGATCCAAAGCACTTCTTCCGGACCAACCGGCAGTACATCGTCCACATTGAGGCGATTGACCAAACGACGGTTTACTCCAATGCCCGTCTGAAAATTAAGCTGCAGGATGGGGAAGAGACGACTGTAAGCCGGGACCGGGTAAGTGATTTTCGGACTTGGCTGGGCGGGTAGAGCGCAGTGTGGCGTGCTTTTGAAAGGGTAGAAATCAGAATTGGGAAACCAGCGAACATGCTGGTTTCCCAATTGCCGGTTTACCCTTCTTTCAACACCTCGCGGGAGATGACCAGTTTCTGAATCTCAGAAGTGCCTTCTCCGATGGTGCAAAGTTTGGCGTCCCGGTAGTATTTCTCCACAGGGAAATCTTTAATGTAGCCATAGCCACCAAATATCTGAACAGCCTCATTGGCAATCGCCACGGAAGCTTCAGAAGCGTAGTACTTGGCCATAGCGGACACTTTGGTTACCCGCTCGCCATTGTCTTTCATGCGCCCGGCTTTGCGGGTGAGCAGCTCAGCTGCCTGGATTTTAGTCGCCATATCAGCCAACTTGAAGCCGATGGCCTGGAAAGAAGAAATCGGCTTGCCAAACTGTTGCCGCTCCTTGGAGTATTGTACGGATGCCTCGTAGGCGCCTTTGGCAATGCCAAGTGCGAGAGCAGCAATGGAGATCCGGCCGCCATCCAGGATTTTCATGGACTGAATGAAGCCATCGCCTACCTCACCGAGAATTTGGCTTTTGTGCACCCGGCAGTCATTGAAGATCAGCTCTGCCGTTTCGCTGGCGCGCATGCCCAGCTTGTTTTCCTTTTTGCCGGCTTCGAAGCCCGGTGTGCCCCGTTCAATGATGAAGGCGGTCATACCGTGGCTGTCCAGTGGCTCGCCGGTACGGGCAATCACAACGGCTACGTGGCCCGATTTGCCGTGGGTGATGAAGTTCTTGGCGCCGTTGAGCACGTAATAGTCGCCATCTTGTTCTGCGACAGTCTTCATGCGCCCGGCATCACTCCCGGTATTGGGCTCTGTAAGGCCCCAGGCACCGATAAATTCGCCGGTAGCCAGTTTGGGCAGGTACTTTAGCTTTTGCTCCTCATTACCAAACATCAGGATATGATTGGTGCACAGAGAGTTGTGGGCAGCCACGGAAAGCCCAATCGATCCGCATACCTTACCGATCTCTTCGATCACGGTGATGTATTCCTGATAGCCCAGCCCGGAACCGTTGTATTTTTCCGGAACCAATACGCCGAGGAAGCCATACTGTCCCATTTGCTGGAACACTTCTACCGGGAACTCCTGGGACTCGTCCCATTCCATAACGTGAGGACGGATGTAGTTTTCAGCGAAGTCGCGCGCACTTTCTTTAATGAGCTGCAGATTATTGATGGTTTCAACACTCATACAAATAACGATTTGAGATAATTTGAGAATTGGTTAGGGTAATTGGGCAATATACGGAAAAATAAGGTTTCCTGAAACGGGCTTTGCGTCCGGGCGTGTATAACAAATTGCACAAAACAGAAAGGCAAACCTCTGCACTTAAGCGCTAGGGCTGCTGGGGTAGAGCTTCCCGCTCTGCTCCAGCTTATCCAAAAGGCAAACAACAAATGCTGCCAGGCTATTCAAAAAGTGCAATTTGTTATTCAGACTTAGTCCGGGAAGTATTGCACCAATCCAATTTAATAAATGGCAGAAACCCTGACTTGGTTCAGGCAGGGGTGTCAGAAACAGGCAATTTTGAAGCGTAGAGCGTGGTAACGTAAGCGGGAGCGCTCTAACCTTCGAAGAAGGTGAAGCGCTCCCGCTTGCAAAAACAGTTTTACTACTTCTTAATCCTTAACGGGCTCTGTCACTTCTGCCCGGCCAGCCAAATCAAGCAGGAAGGCATACTCCATAGCGGTTTCCTTATAGCGTTGGTAGCGGCCCGAAGCGCCCCCGTGGCCTGCCTCCATATTGGTATGCAGCAGCAGCGGGTTCTGATCGGTTTTGACTTCACGAAGCTTGGCAACCCACTTGGCGGGCTCCCAGTATTGCACCTGAGAGTCGTGCAGCCCGGTCGTGACCATCATAGCCGGGTATTCCTTAGCTTCCACATTATCGTAGGGCGAGTAGGACTTGATGTATTCGTAGTAGGTTTTGTCTTTTGGATTGCCCCATTCGTCAAACTCACCGGTCGTCAGCGGGATAGACTCGTCGAGCATCGTTGTGACCACATCCACAAAGGGGACCGCCGCGATTACGCCTTTCCAAAGGTCGGGGCGCATATTGATTACCGCGCCCATCAGCAAGCCGCCGGCGCTGCCGCCCATGGCAAACAACTGCTCTTTGCTGGTGTAGTTTTCGGCAACGAGGTGGTCTGCAACGTCAATGAAATCAGTAAAGGTGTTTTTCTTGTTAAGCAACTTGCCATCTTCGTACCAGTGGCGGCCCATTTCCTCCCCGCCCCGAATGTGGGCAATAGCATAGGCGAAGCCCCGGTCGAGCAGGCTAAGGCGCACCGAGCTGAAGTAGGGCTCCATGCTGTTGCCGTAGGAACCGTAGCCGTACAGTAGCAGGGGCTGAGTGCCATCCTTTTTGAAGCCTTTGCGGTACACCATGGAGACGGGCACTTCCACGCCGTCCCGGGCTTTGACCATCAGCCGCTCTGATTGGTACTCCTCCGGGTTGAAGCCGCCGACCACTTCCTGCTGCTTGAGCAGTTCGAAGGTCCGCCCTTCCATGTCGTAGTCGTAAGTGGTATTGGGGGTAGTCATGGACGTGTAGCCAATGCGCAGAATTTTAGTATCAAATTCCGGATTGACGGACGTGTAAGCCAGATAGGCGTCCTCCCCGAAGTCGATGTAGTGCTCTTCACCTTCCCAAGGGCGTACCCGTAGCTGAGTGATGCCGGCCTTGCGCTCAGAGAGCACGAGGTAGTCCTTGAAGATTTCCATGTCTTCCAGCAGCACATCTTTGCGGTGGGGGATGACTTCTTCCCAGTTGTCCTTTGTAGTCTTTTCTTCCGGTGTTTTCATGAGCCGGAAGTTTTGGGCATCCAGGTTGGTCCGGATGTAAAAATGGCCGCCAAAGTGGGCTATGCTGTACTCCAGCCCGCGTTCCCGGGGCTGAATAATGCGGAATTCCCCTTCAGGCTTATTGGCGTCCAGAACCCGGTATTCCTGGCTAAGGGTAGCATAGGAGCCCACTACGATATATTTATCCGATTTGGTTTTGTAGGCAAATGCCAGGAAGGTGGCATCGTCTTCACTGTAGACTTCCACATCTTCCTCAATTGGTGTGCCGAGGCGGTGGCGCATGACCCTATGACTGCGCAGCGTGGTCTCGTCCTTGAGGGTGTAAAATACCGTTTCGTTATCATTGGCCCACACCGCACTTCCGGTAGTGCCGGGGATGGCATCGGGCAGCATCTCTCCGGTTTCCAGATTTTTGAAGCGGAGGGTGTAAATGCGGCGGCTTAGGGTGTCTTCCCCGTAGGCCAGCAGGCGGTTGTCGGGGCTGACTTCCCGACCGCCAATATTGAAGTAATCAAAACCCTCCGCCAGTTCATTGGCGTTGAGCATAATCTCCTCCGGGGCATCAAGGCTGCCTTTTTTGCGGCTGTAAATCGGGTACTCCTTTTCTTTTTCGAACCGGGTAATATAAAAATAGCCATTATCCTTGTAGGGTACGGAGGTATCATCCGGCTTAATCCGGCCAATGATTTCCTGATAGAGCTTTTCCTGGAAGGTATCCAGGTGGCTCATCATGCTTTTGGTGTAAGTGTTTTCCGCATTCAGATAGGCGAGTACTTCTTCGTCCTCCCTTTGGTTGAGCCAGTAGTAGTCGTCTATGCGTGTATCCCCGTGAATGGTAAGTTCTTTAGGTTTTTTGGCGGCTTGTGGAAGTTCAAGCCCGGTTTTTTCGTACATCTTGCTGGTTGTTTTTTCGGTTTGGCCAGCGGGGTCGTTCCCGCAGGACAGCAGCGCAGCCGTTAGCATTAGCGCCATCAGGAAAGTAGATAATCTCATGATTAAAAATTAAGGTCCGGTGAAAGTTTAGTAAGAGACACGATAAATGAATGTAAGTATCAAAGATTGCAGGAAAATTTTGAAAATTGAGGGTAAATTAGTGCTAATCATTTTCTGCCTGCCTACTTTTGCCACCCATGCGCCTACGCACGTCATATCGGCAGATCCTCTCCATTTCGGCTCCTATCATGTTGGGCAGCGCCGCACAGAACGTGGTGGCGCTTAGCGATAGCGTGTTTTTGTACCACCTGAGCGAGGAGGACTTTGCCTCTATTGGCTTCGTAGGCGTCTTCTATCTGGTCATCGCTGCCATTGGCTATGGGTTCTCACGGGGCGGGCAGATTATGATCGCGCGCCGGGCAGGAGAAGGCACCCTGGAAGAAGTGGGGCGGACGTTCTACTCTATGGTCTACTTCGAGCTGGCGCTGGCAGTGGTCATGTTTTTTATCATGCAGTACGGCTGCTACTACTTTTTCGGGCTGTTTGTCAATTCGGAAGTCGTTTTCACGAAAAGCCTGGAATACCTGGATACCCGCTCCTGGGGCGTCTTTTTCAGTTATACCGGGGTGGCTGTAATTGCGCTGTATACCGGGGTGGCCAGGACCACCTTTATTATTGTGGATACTATTATTCTGGGCATTGTCAATATTGCGCTCAACTACGGGCTGATCTTCGGGCACTGGGGCTTGCCGGCCATGGGCATTGCGGGGGCCGGACTGGCGAGCACAATCGCGGAAGTTGTTGCCTTTGCCGTATTTATGGTATACATTTTCTTTGACCGGGAAGCGCACCGCTACCGGCTGTTCAAGCTGCCCAACGTGGACCTGGAGCTTATCAGGCAGCAGTACAAGCTGGCCCTGCCCATTGTGGCGCAGTCTTTTGTCGGGCTGGGCAGCTGGTTCGTCTTCTTTGGTATTGTGGAGAACCTGGGCGAACGCGAACTGGCCATTACCAATCTGGTGCGCATGGTCTACCTTATTCTGTCTATCCCCACCTGGGGCTTTGCCAGTGGGGTGAATACGATGGTGAGCAACTTCATAGGGCAGCGCAAGCGGCAGGCGGTCGTTCCCATCATCTGGAAGACAGCAAAAATCTGTTGGCTGACTACGATGGTGCTGACTCTTCCGGTGGTCCTTTACCCGCACGAACTGCTGTATCCGCTCCTGGGCGGGGCTGACATGTCGCTGATTTCCGACGCACAACCGGTTTTCTATGTGCTGGTGGGCATTCTGACGGCCTTCAGTATCGGTAGTGTGTATTTTAATGGATTGGCCGGGACGGGAGCGACCTTCTTCGGGCTGGTCATACAGACCATCTGCGCCGTTGTCTACCTCGCATACATCTACATCGTCGTCAACCATACCAACCTGGGGCTACCCTGGGCGTGGGCTTCTGAAATCCTCTATTGGATTGTGATGATGGGCATTGTCTTGTGGTACATGCGCTCTCAACGCTGGCATGGGCTGGAAGTGTAGCCCCATGGTTTTTTATTGCCGGAATTCCCCGTACTTTTACCTCAAAATACAGACTGCTATGAAACGAGCCTTTTTACTTTTTTGCCTGTTTGTTTTGACCCTGCCGCTGCTGGCACAGGAGATTGAAGTCCCTCAGACCCATCACCCGCTCATAACCAAGCGTACGGCCACCTGGTGTCCCAAATGCGGTGGCTACGGCTGGGAACTGTTCCGTGACCTGCTGGCGGACAATCAGTCAGAGGCGCTGGTGGTTGCCGCCCACTTTGGCAGCAGCATCCTGACCAACAGTGTCTCCAATGAACTCACAACCGCACTCGGTGGCTTCGGGCAGCCGGTTTTCTTCCTGAATACCGAAAACCTCGGCGTTACGAGCACCAATATCGCAACGGTTCGTCAGGATGCAGCCACAACAGTTGATGATTTCAATGATATGCAGCCCATAGCCCAAACAGGACTACTGGCACAAGTCACGGACGACAGTCTTATCGTGCAGACGAAGACGCATTTCTTCGAAGGTATTGACGGAGAGTCGGTTAATCTTTCTGTCTATCTCATTGAGCCTACCGTTATTGCTAATCAATCCGGGCAGGGGGCAATGGCAGAGCACAAAAACGTACTCCGCCATTCTATGACGGGTACAGCTTTTGGAGAAACCATCGCAAGCGGTGGCGCGAATGCGGGCGATGAGGTGGAAAAACGCTACAGCATAGCAATCAATGACCTGCAGGTGCAGGATATCAATACGGATAACCTGGGCAACAACAGCCTTATCGTGGCCGCTGTACTTTGGCGTGGCAATGCCGGAGGATTTGAGGTGCTCAATACCAATCAGGTGCGGGAGTCTATGCTGACGGCGGCCCCTGATTTTGAATCCCGGGCCAGCCTTGAGGTATTCCCTACGCCGGCTGTATCGGATATGACGGTATCCCTTGAGCTCCAACAGCCGCTCCCTGGTGCTCAGGTGGTGCTCATGAACAGCAATGGGCAGCGAGTGCGCAATATATTCAGCGGGGCACTGTCAGCTGGGGAACATACCTTCGCGCTGCCCCGTTTGCAGTTAGCTGCTGGTGCTTACTGGCTTCAGCTAACCGATGGATTGGAAACCATAAGCCGTAAACTGATCATCCAATAGTATGAAATCTGTAATTTGGACAGGGTTGCTGTTTTTGTTGGCCGCGCAAAGCACCTGGTCACAGGATACTTTCTCGATTGTGGCCGTTGATCCGGCTACGGGTGAGGTAGGCAGTGCCGGTGCCACTTGCGTGGAAGGCATTGGCAGCCTGGGCGGGGTGATTTTGCTGAGCGGGATTATTCCGGGGCGGGGCGGGATTAATGCACAGGCTTATATTTGTGTTAATCCCCACATCAATTTGGATAACGGAGTGGCTCGCTTGTCCGAAGGCAATACGCCGCAGGAAGTCATCGACTGGCTGGTCGCAAATGATGCCTGCTTTTCGCAGAATTTCAACCCGGAGTACCGGCAGTACGGGGTAGCAGCCCTGAATGCTCTTGGTGAACCGGAAGTAGCAGCTTTCACCGGTCAGAATGCTGATGACTGGAAGGGGCACCTCCTCGGAGCCAACTATGCGATACAGGGCAATATCCTGCTAGGCCCGGAAGTACTGGAGGGTATGGAATCAGGTTTCCTAAATACACAAGGTACCCTTGCGGAACGCCTTATGGCCGCCATGCAGGGCGCCAATATCCCCGGAGCGGATGCCCGTTGCCTGGATGCCGGGACGTCTTCGACTTCTGCCTTTTTGCGGGTGTTTAAGCCCGATGATGACCTGGATAATCCCTGGCTGGAGCTCAATGTAGCTGAAGCGCCCGCTGGCGTGGAGCCCATCGATTCCCTGCAGGCGTTGTTTGATGCCTGGCTGCTGACCTCTTATGAGGAAGCGGAAGGTATCTACGGCTTCAGCGTTTTCCCCAATCCAACTCAATCGGCCGTAGAGGTCTCTGTTGCAGGCCTTGAGCAACAGGAGGAACTCTCTGTCAGCTGGTACAATGCCAGCGGGCAGCAGTTGGGGCAGCAACTGTTACGAGCCGGCCGCAGTATGGTAACCTTGCCTAAACAAGCCGGTATATACTGGATTTGTCTTCAGGGCCCACAGGGACAGGTGCTGCGACAGGAAAAAGTAATCGTACGATAACCGGGCTGCATGGAGATAAATATTGACTTGCTCCGTTACAAAGATCAGCTTCGGGTGAAGCGCCAGGCCGATAAACGGCTTATCTTTGACCGCATCCGAAAAAAGTGGCTGGTACTGCAGCCTGAGGAGATGGTACGGCAGCTGATACTGGAGTACCTTTTGCAAGAGCGGGGATACAACAGCAACCGCATTTCCATGGAGCGGGGGCTGAAGGTCAATACCCTGGACCGGCGGTTCGATCTGCTGGTTTATGATAAAGAGGTAAAGCCCTACCTGCTTATTGAGTGCAAGGCACCGCAGGTAAAGATTAGTCAGGCGGTATTTGAGCAGGTCTCCTGGTACAATTCCAGCCTGCAGGTGCCCTACCTTATGGTCACTAACGGTCGGGAAAACTACTGCTGCTGGATGGACTACGAAGCGAAGAGCTACCGGTTTCTGGACGCTGTTCCGGACCCGGGCTAAGATAACCAAAACCGCAGCTGTTTTACTGCGTTATTAAGCTGTAGGCGGTTCATCTAACCATGAAAAGCCGAAGTATTTTATAGCACTGACCAAATTATATGAAAACCGAAACCATCCTCATTACGGGCGCGAACGGCCAGATCGGTACCGTGCTCGGGCAAGCCCTTCGTGAACGGTTTGGCACCGCTAATGTCCTGTCTACAGACATCCGCGAGCCGGCTGCTTACGATTTCCCTTTTGAAACCCTTGATGTGCTCGACCGCAATGCGATGTTCGAGCTTGTCGGGAGCAGGGGCGTCACCCAGATTTATCATCTCGCTGCTATTCTATCGGCCAAAGGCGAGCTGAATCCACAGTGGGCCTGGGAGGTCAATATGTCGGGCCTGTTCAATGTCCTGGAAGCGGCTAAAAAATTTGGCTGTAAAGTCTTCAACCCCAGCTCTATTGCAGTGTACGGTGGGGAAACGCCCAAAATTGACACCCCCCAACATGCGGTACTGCAGCCCCAGACCGTCTATGGTATCAGTAAGGTAGCCGGCGAGCACTGGAGCAATTATTTTTACCAAAAGTTTGGCGTCGACGTGCGATCGGTGCGTTATCCGGGCATCGTAGGCTATCAGTCGATGCCGGGGGGCGGCACGACGGACTATGCAGTGGATATCTTCCACCATGCGGTACGCGGGGAGCGCTATACCTGTTTCCTGGCTGATCACGCCCGCCTGCCCATGATGTACATGGACGATGCGGTGCGGGCGACCATTGAAATCATGGATGCGCCAGCAGAACAGATTAAAATCAGGACCTCCTACAACATCTCTGGCATGAACTTCACACCCGCTGAAATTACTGCTGCCATACAGGCAGAAGTGCCCGGTTTTGAAGTCGCCTACGAGCCCGATTTCCGGCAAAAGATTGCTGAAAGCTGGCCGGAAAATATTGATGACGCAGAGGCCCGGGCTGATTGGGGCTGGAAGCCTGCCTATAACCTCCCGGATATGACCAGGGATATGCTCGCTAATTTGCGGGAAATGGCGTCCGCGGCATTATAAATATTCAATTTCTAAAGCACTCAACTTCAACTTATGTATAAGAATGTAGAGCCTGCCCTGGAGCAGGAACTTAGTGAAATCAAAGAAGCCGGCCTGTACAAGGAAGAGCGGATCATCACGACTCCGCAATCGGCGGCTATCAAGACACAGAGCACCGGCGAAGTCCTGAACTTCTGTGCCAATAACTACCTCGGGCTATCGTCCCATCCGGATATCCTCAAAGCCGCCAAGGATGCTATCGATACCCATGGTTTCGGGATGTCGAGCGTGCGGTTTATTTGTGGTACGCAGGACATTCATAAAGAACTGGAGCATAAAATCGCCGACTTCCTGGGCATGGAAGACACCATCCTCTACGCAGCGGCTTTTGATGCTAATGGCGGGTTATTTGAGCCCCTGCTCACTAAGGAGGACGCCATCATTTCAGATGAGCTCAACCATGCCTCCATTATTGACGGCATCCGCCTGTGCAAAGCATCCCGTTACCGCTACAAGCACAGCGATATGGCTGACCTGGAGGAAAAACTCAAGGAAGCCCAGTCTTCCCGCCGCCGCCTGATCGCTACAGATGGGGTATTTTCTATGGATGGGGATATTGCTAAACTGAATGAAATTTGCGACCTGGCAGACAAGTATGACGCCATGGTAATGGTCGATGACTGCCACGCCACCGGCTTTATCGGCAAGACTGGCCGGGGTACTCATGAATTCCATAATGTTATGGGCCGGGTGGACATCATCACCGGTACGCTTGGTAAGGCGCTGGGTGGTGCTTCCGGTGGCTTCACAGCCGCAAAGAAAGAAATTGTGGACATGCTGCGGCAGCGTTCCCGCCCGTACCTGTTTTCCAATACCCTGGCACCGGCAATTGTAGGCGCTTCCATTGAGGTGTTTGACATCCTGAGCAAGTCTACCGAGCTGCGCGACAAGCTGGAGGACAATACCACCTACTTCCGTAAAGAAATGACTGCCGCCGGTTTCGATATTCTGCCCGGGGAGGCGCCCATCGTGCCCATTATGCTATACGATGCCAAGCTGTCGCAGGACTTCGCCAACCGCCTGCTCGATGAAGGTATCTACGTGATCGGCTTCTTCTATCCGGTAGTACCTAAAGGCAAAGCCCGTATCCGGACTCAACTGTCGGCTGCTCATGACCGGGTGCACCTGGATAAGGCGATTGCTGCCTTCACGAAGGTGGGGAAGGAGCTGGGGGTGATTTAAGCACTCAAGTCTATCAGACATGTCAGGGTTGATGTTGGGCTTTTAGTAGGTTTTTCGAAGCTTTTACATTTGCGCTTCCATGCTTAAAGCTCAACCTCAGCCTTGGCTGTTTCTTTTTCAAAGATGTCTTTAAGTTGAAAACATCCTGAAGTCAGTATAATCCAAAAACAGGCAACTGTTGAGACTTTGTTTTTAGTCTGGAATGAATTATCTTGACTCTATTATAGTTTCAATCAAGTGAATAGTAAATATAAAAATGGAAAACCTTCAACAATACATAAGTATCAATCCTAATATCCGCTTTGGCAAGCCTTGCATTAAAGGGACTAGAATTGCTGTTGGAGATATTTTGCAATGGTTGGCATCAGGTATGAGTTATGAGGATATTTTGAATGACTTTCCTTCTCTCCGTCAGGAGCATATTTTGGCTGCATTATCCTTTGCAGCTTATAGAGAGCAGGTTTCTCAGATCATAGCTGCCTGAAATGAATTTATTGTTAGATGCCAATATTTCCTGGCGACTAATAAGGTTGCTTACGCCTCACTTCGAACAAATCCATCATGTAGAATAGTGCGGGCTTCCTATACCAGCTAGTGATATCGAAATATGGAATTGGGCGAAAGCTAATGATGCTATTATTGTGACAAATGACGACGATTTTTATCACTTTTTAGCCCAAAAAGGATTTCCGCCGAAAATCGTTTTACTTAGGATTGGTAACCAATCTACTAGTCATATTCAGGAATTGGTTATTCGTAATCGACAGCAAATATTGGCATTAAGCGAGAGTGAGCAGCACGGTATTCTTGAAATTGTTTGACAGGTACACTTAAGATGATACCGAAATGAGTAACGCGTCACAATTAAGTCGTTCGGGAAATTCTGCTAGTTTTACATTATTTGTTTTCTAAGTGTAATTAAAACACTATCCTTTCCCGCCCTCAAAAAATCCCTTATCTTAGGGCGCAAATACGAATTGTTAAGCATGATCAAAGCTTTTATTTTTGATTTGGACGGTGTGATTGTAGACACCGCCAAATATCACTTTATCGCCTGGAGGCGAATGGCAAATGCAGTGGGCTCGGATTTCACCGAAGAAGAAAACGAGAAGCTCAAAGGGGTCAGTCGTATGGAATCTCTCGATCTTATCCTGGAATGGGGCGGCGTGGAAAAAACAGTGGCCGAAAAGCAGGAGCTGGCTACCCAAAAGAACGAGTGGTACCGGGAGTACATTCTGAAGATGGACGATTCCGAAATACTGGAAGGCATCCTGCCCTTCCTGGACGCTGCTGAGGCACAAGGGCTGAAACTGGCGGTAGGCTCAAGCAGCAAGAACGCCACTACTATCCTTGAGCAAATCGGATTGAAAGACCGCTTCGAAGTCATCATCGATGGCAACAAACTCACCCGCAGCAAACCTGACCCACAGGTTTTTGAGATGGGCGCGGAGGCCATGGGGCTGAAACCCAACGAATGCGTGGTTTTTGAAGATGCCGAAAAAGGCGTGGACGCTGCGCTTTCCGGCGGTTTCTATGCCGTCGGCGTAGGTGGCGACAACCTGAAGCACGCCCATCATGTGGTACCTGATTTTACAAACCTCACCCCTAACGATATCCTGCAGGCCCTGCCCGCAGCAGCCATTCAATAACACGAAAAGCCTAAACCAATATGAAGGAATATTTGAAACACGACGAGTGGAGCATTATCGAAGAAGGCTTCATCCCGGAATACAACCGTATTTCCGAAAGTATTTTCAGCATCGGTAACGGCCGCTTCGGGCAACGCGCCAACTTCGAGGAGCAGTACTCCGGCGATACGCTGCCGGGCAACTACCTGGCGGGCATTTACTATCCCGACAAAACCAAGGTAGGCTGGTGGAAGATCGGCTATCCGGAATACTTTGCCAAAGTACTCAACGCTTCCAGCTGGGCGGGCATCAATATCGACTTTGACGGGGAAGCCCTTGACCTCGCAGAATGCAAAGTGGAAGACTTCCGCCGCGAGCTGAATATGAAGGAAGGCTACCTGCTGCGTACCTTTACGGCAAAAATGAAGAGCGGCCGGCGGGTGAAGGTGGAAGCTAAACGTTTCTGCAGCATCGTCCGCGATGAGATTGCCGCCCTGGAGTATCGCATCACGCCTCTGGACTTTTCCAGCCCCATCAATATTACGCCTTACGTGGATTTTGACGTCGAAAACGAAGATTCCAACTACGATGAGAAATTCTGGGTGGAGGTCGACAAGAAAGTCAAGCGCCGGCAGGGCTATGTGACAGCTGAAACGAAGAAAACCGCTTTTCAGGCTTGCACGGGCATGAAGTTTAGAATCGAGCAGGGCGGAAAGGAAGTGGACTTCGACGCCTACCGCATCGAAAAGGAGAAATATGTGGCCTGTTCGGTAGACCTGGCCTGCAAAGAGGGGGAGACCACGGTCATTTACAAGTATGCCGCCAACGTCACCTCTCTCAATTATAAGAAAAAAGAACTGATGGACCGCTGCAAGGCGGCGGTGAAGGAAGCTTATAAAGAAGGCTTCCAGTCCCTGCTACGCGAGCAGGCTATTGCCTGGGGCAATAAATGGGAAGAAGCGGATATACGCATCGAAGGCGATGTAGCCGCTCAGCAGGGCATCAGGTTCAATATTTTCCAGCTGTACCAAACTTACACCGGCGAGGATGAGCGCCTGAACATCGGCCCGAAAGGCTTCACTGGCGAGAAGTACGGGGGCAGCACGTATTGGGATACCGAAGCCTACTGCTTCCCCTTCTACCTGGCTACCGCTGATCAGTCCGTGGCTCGCAACCTGCTGGTCTACCGGTACAAGCATTTGCAAAAAGCCATCGAAAACGCCGAAAAACTCGGCTTCACCGACGGTGCTGCGCTTTACCCCATGGTGACGATGAACGGCGAGGAATCCCACAATGAATGGGAGATCACCTTTGAGGAAATTCACCGGAATGGCGCCATTGCCTACGCGATTTATGATTACATCCGCTACACCGGCGAGCAGGAGTACCTCAGCGAGTATGGGCTGGAAGTCCTCATCGGCATTGCACGCTTTTGGGCACAGCGGGTGCATTTCTCCAAGCGCAACGGACAGTACATGATGCACGGCGTTACCGGCCCGAACGAGTATGAGAACAACGTCAACAACAACTGGTACACCAACTACATCGCCAAGTGGTGTTTGGAGTATGCCATGGAGGCTATTGAATACGTAGCGCAAAACCACCCGGAGCGCTACCAGGAGATTGAAGAAAAGATCAAATTCTACCGGAACACCGAGACCGGAAAATGGAAAGACATTGCCGGTAATATCTACCTGCCGAAGGACGATGAACTGGGCATTTTAGTGCAGCATGATGGCTTCCTCGACAAGGAACTGCTCACGGTGGATGACCTGAAACCGGAAGACCGCCCCATTAACCAAAACTGGTCGTGGGACCGTATCCTGCGCTCGGTCTTTATTAAGCAGGCCGATGTATTGCAGGGGCTTTATTTCTTCGAAGACCACTTCGATACGGATACCATCCGCCGTAACTTCGACTTCTATGAGCCACGCACCGTGCATGAGTCATCACTGTCCCCCTGCGTGCACGTGATCCTTGGCGCACTGCTGGGCCGGGAGGAGAAAGCCTACGAGATGTACCTGCGCACCGCCCGCCTTGACCTTGATGATTACAATAACGATACCGAAGACGGCTGCCACATTACAAGTATGGCAGGTACATGGATGGCTTTCGTCAAAGGCTTCGGTGGTATGCGGGTCTTTAATGATACGGTGCAGTTCAGCCCGTTCATTACCAAAAACTGGCAATCTTACGCCTTTAAGGTGCGCTTCCGGGGGTACTATCTGGAGGTAAAAGTAGCCGGAGAGCAAACGCAAATCATCAATCATACCAATAAGCCATTGGAAATTATGCTCTATGGCGAGCGCCGGGAGCTGCCTGCCAACGGTACGGTTGAAGCCGCAGTGGTACACCGGCAGGGGTAGTGTTAATTCACCTGTTCTGTTAAAACAAACCTTAAGCCCCTACTTTGTAAAGTGGGGGCTTCATTTTATCTTCCCGACCAAAATTTAAACCATCTTCGCGATATGAGACGATTAAGCTGGTCTTTGCTTTTGATTTTTGGATTACTGGCCTGTACAGACGATAAACCTGCAGGTGAGGCCGGTACGGAAACCACCTCAGCGCCAACGGCAGCTGAAACGAATACATCCGGCGAAGGAATAGCTATGAAAGGTTCCTTTCAGCCTCCGGTAGCAGCGGAGCCCTCTGCACTGGTTAATACCCTGACCACCGATTTCTGGGTGTGGGAATACTATGTTGTAGATGATAAAGCGACTCGCCTGGCCAATAAGGGGCGCTGGTTTAAGTTGTCTGCAGATGGCACCTACGAAACGGGCCGCTGGGAAGATAAAACAGGCCATGGCTCCTGGCGCCTGCTGAATCAGGATGGTAAGAAGATATTGCAGTTTGATAATATTGACGACCGTCAGGATGAACAATGGGAGATACAGGGCATTAATCAGGAAAATGATACGATGACCTGGGCAGGCATCAAAGATTCAAAAACGGAAGGGGCTATTCTTAAAGCAATCAGCTTGCTGACCCGACCCACCCGACAGCAGTTTGGTGTTGCTGAATAACTGGTCTTAAATTCTATTACCATGAGAAGCCTGTTCTTTCTTCTGACTGTACTTTCTCTGTCTGCCTGCGGTAGCGGGGGAGAGGCTGAAGCTGACAATTCATCTGAGCCTATGGAACAGCCGGATCTGCTGCCTTCTGCTGCCACACCTGAGTGGGCGGCACGGGCAAACATCTACGAAGTCAATGTACGGCAATATACGCCTTCGGGTACGCTGGAGGCTTTTGCCAAACACCTGCCCCGCCTGAAGGAAATGGGGGTGGATATTCTTTGGTTTATGCCTGTGTACCCCATTTCTGAGGCCCGGCGCAAAGGCAGCCTGGGCAGTTATTATGCCGTTGCGGATTATACGGCAGTGAACCCTGCTTTTGGTACAATGGAAGAATTTAAGGCATTGGTGAAAACCATTCACGACATGGACATGCGGGCGGTTCTGGATTGGGTACCCAATCATACCGGTTGGGATCATCCCTGGATTACCGAGCATCCCGAGTACTATACTCAGGACAGCATGGGCAATGTGATAGACCCTGTTGATCCGAAAACCGGAGAATCCTGGGGCTGGACTGATGTAGCCGATTTGAATTATGATAATGCAGCGCTTCGAGAAGCTATGATCGGTGAGATGTTATTCTGGCTGGAAGAGGTAGGTGTAGATGGATTTCGTTGTGATGTGGCGGGAGAGGTGCCCGATGATTTCTGGGCACAGGCAGTTCCACGGTTGAGAGCCGCAAACCCCGGGCTGTTTATGCTGGCAGAGTCTGACCATCCGCCTCACCGGAATGAGGAATGGTTCGCTATGAATTATGGCTGGGAATTTCACCATCTGATGAACGCCATTGCCAAAGGCGAGCGGTCTCCACTAGCTATTGATACGGTCCTGGCTAAAAAAGCAGAAGTATACAACCGGGGCTACTTTATGAACTTTCTAACGAACCATGATGAGAACTCATGGCAAGGCACTATAGAGGAGCGCATGGGGCCCGCAGCAGATGCTATGGCTGTTCTGGCCTTCACCATTGATGGCATGCCTTTGATGTACAGCGGGCAGGAAGCCGGGCTCAATCACCGCCTGAAGTTTTTTGAAAAAGATACCATCCCCTGGAATGGGTTCAAAAAGACAAGGTTTTATAAAACACTGCTCGATCTGAAGCACAGCAACCCGGCATTGGGCAACGGGCTTGCCGGCGGTGTCCTGGAGCGCATTACCGTTGAAAATGCAACAGAAGAAATCTACGCCTACCGGCGCGTAAAAGGGGCGCATCAGGTAGTGGTCTTGCTCAACCTGAGCGAGGAGCCTCAAACCTTCACCCTGAGCCAGAAAGGCCTGGCCGGGGAATACACCAATGTCTTTGCAAACAGCACCGTTAAGCTTACCCCGGAAATGAGCATGAACCTCAATCCCTGGTCTTACTTGCTGCTGGAACAGTAAATGAGCTAAGGCGTTAGTTCATCTCTATGCTCCAGGAAAAAGGCGTTGAGCGATTTGGGAGGACGGTGAAGCAGGCGTTGCAATGTATGCCGGTACTGATCCGAAGGAGGGACCCGGTTGAACCGGTAGAGCACCACCTGTATAAAGGCAAACATCAGCTTGCGCCCCCGGATTAGTTTCTTAATGATAAACCACAGCGGATTAGGGTTGCTGTAGCGTATTCGGCGGTCCAGTGATTCTGATGCTATAGTGGCTACCCGGTAGTAATCCATAGGAGACGTGCCCGTAAGCGTATACTTTTGAGGCGCATCAGTCCCTTCAAGCAATACTCTTGCAGCCACTTCGGCTAATTCTTCCGTATCAATAAAAGAAAAGCGATTGCTCCCTGCCGGCACGAAAATCTCATTGCGCTGCACAATATCTTCTTTGATTTCCTGAAGAAAATTTTGCATAAAAAAACCAGGGCGCAGAAAAATGTAATTCAGCCCGCTCTGCTCAATGGCTTGTTCAATTTTATAGTGAGGCGTCCACTTGTTTTTATCTGCACTCTGAATAGACAAAAAGACGATCAGCTTTGCTTCCGCTTTAACAGCAGCTTTCAGCAAGGGCAAAATATACCCTTTGATGTCAGTCAGATTGGGTGGACGGAGTAAAAAAAGCCGGTCGATATCCTTCAGCGCGGGCTGATAACTGTAAATATCCTCAAAATCGAATTGTCTTAATTGCCAGGTCTTGGCAGCAATCTCATGGCGTGCAATCGCAGGACGTCTCACCGCAAAAAACAGACGATGCTCTGATGAAGCTTGCTGAAGATAACGGACAACGGACTTTCCTACGGTCCCTGTAGCGCCGGTAATGAGGATATTCATGTTTAATATTTTCGGTATTTTAAGGTACCAAATTTCTAGTAGCTTACAAAAGGCATTTGGTGAATGTACTCATCACTTCCCACTTGTGTAAGTATAAAATCTGCTAAATCAGCCCGCCCGATACTGGTACTGGCATTGACGCCTACCCACCCTACGCGGTAGGATCCCTTCTCGGGCTCGTCCGTCAGGCGTGGTCCGCGGACAATCACCCATTTCTGACCGCTTTCCTTCAAAACTTCGGCATGGCGTACAGCGTCATTCAATACCTTGGGTACCGCTACTTTCATGATAAACCGGATGAGCTTGTCCGGAAACTTTGGCTGGTCTTTCTCAAAAGGCAGTCCGCCCCCCGACAAGCTGATGATTTTTTTTACGCCATAAGTCTTCATTGCACTTAAAAAATTAAAAGTGCCGTCGCTTTGCAGCCATTTGGGTGACCCTTTAACATGTCCGAAAAGACTAACCACAACGTCCGTACCTTCCACCGTCCGGCTTACATCTCCTGCGTTGAGCACATCGCCCTTTACAATTTCCAGCTGAGGCGAATTTGTACTTACTTTTGAGGGGGTGCGGGCCAGCATCTTAACCTGATAGCCTTCCTCCAAAGCCTTTTTTAGAAATTCCTTCCCTGTGCCTCCGGTTCCTCCAAATAATGCGATTTTCATAGTTCTTTTTTGTTGTTCGCTACAAAAGTAATAGCTTTACTTACCTTTTGTAAGTTTTGATATGCTAACAAATTTGTAAGTGATGGGAATGAATGATACCATTATGATTCATTAAAGAAAATGGTATCATTTATTACCGTCAAACTACCAAGCTATGGAAGAAAGAAAAGTGACCTCTACCAACTACGAGAATGAGCAGGAGCTACTACAGTGCCCGGTAACTTATACCTTATCCATGATAGGAGGGCGATGGAAGGCCGCCATCATCTGGCAGCTATCGGAAGGACCAGTAAGGTTTGGTACCCTGCGCGACCGGGTAGGGAAGGTTTCCGACCGGATGCTGTCCAAGCAGCTTGGGGAGTTGCAGGAGGATGGACTGGTATGCAGAGAAGCTTACCCCGAAGTACCGCCGCGCGTAGAATATCGGCTGACGGAGAAAGGGCAGTCTTTGGAACCGGTTTTGGAAGAAATTCTAAAATGGGGGCTGGCTAACCGTGGGGCATAAAAAAACCGCCTCAGTGGGCGGTCTTCGCGAGAATTTTAATTTTCATCCTCTTGTTTCTTCAAAATGTAGGCGGCTTTAAGCACTTCTTTGCGGCGTTCTACAGAGGGTTTGGTAAAATGTTTGCGCCTACGGACTTCCTGAAGGACGCCTACTTTACGGTGCTTCCGCTTATAGCGCTTCAGGGCGCGGTCAATATTTTCTCCGCTTTTCACATCAATAATGAGCATAGATTCGATTTTCTATTCAAAAAAAATTGGGCAACGCTATCCATCGGAGCCAGGCTCCGGGTAAGAATAAGCACACTTGTCAGAAGTTTGCAGCGACAGCGCAATTGCCCTTTACAATATAACTAACAGAAAATCAAAGCATAAAGTTCCTGGTGCTCCTTAACCGGTTTGCAGCCCCTGGCTTTTGCCCATGAGGTTAGCGAGTTTATATAGTATTCGGGCTCCGACATTGGCGTCCCATTCGTGAGGATGACCGGCGGTTTCGCAAAGATCGAAGCCAATGATGTTGCGGCCGCTTTCCACTACCGCTTGCAGCAGGTAGATAGCCTGATCAAACGTAAGCCCGCCCGGTACCGGTGTGCCGGTGTTTGGGCAGAGTTCCGGCAATAGCCCGTCGATATCGAAACTGATATACACTTTTTCGGGCAGGGTGTCTACCATTTCCCGGCATAAGTTGGTCCAGGTATCGCCTTCGAATGCTCTTCTGTTCAGGTCGTGATTGAAAAATACCGTACAGCGGCTATCCTGATCTGCCAGTTTTGCTTCTGCCTCACAGTAGTCGCGTATGCCCACCTGTGTGAGTTGTGCCAGTCCTTCCAACCGGAGGGCATTATAGAAAATAGAGGCATGGGAGTAGGTGAAGCCCTCGTAGGCGGCCCTGAGGTCCATGTGCGCATCAATTTGCAGTACACCAAAGCCCGGATGGCGCTCGGAAAGGGCTTCCAGAAAGCCAAGGGGCACGCTATGCTCTCCCCCCACTATGCCAACGGCTTTGCCCTGTTTGAGCAGGGCAGTGGTTTCTGCTTTCACCCAGGCTTTGAGTTCGGTGCAGGCTTGGTTGATGTGCGTGAGCGTAGCCTCATCCACAGGTAGCCCTTCTTCCAGCTGCTCGATGTAGCGGGCGGCACCTGGCCGGAGTTCCTGAGAACGATGGAGCCAGAATTCGTCGGGCTGCCGCATAAACAAGCCCATCTTCCAGGCCTCCGGTACATCCGGGTCGTAAAGATCGAGCTGCGGAGAGGCCTCGAGGATATTGGCCGGCCCGGTAGCCGTACCTGCCCCGTAGGAAACGGTCACATCCCAGGGCACCGGTAGCAGCACGATCTGCGCGTCCTGCTCCCCGAAGGGCAGCCCGATAAAATGGCCGTTTTTCAGCCCGACACCGTTGGGGTCGAAGTTTTTGATTTTTTCTGCTTTGGAGTTGCTATTTCCCATTTATCTTTGTTAATAGTGTGACTGCTTCAGCAATGAAGGTGCAATATCTGTAAAATACCGGATTATGGAAAAAGAGACTATTCTGGAACGTATTGTAATTGATCCTAAGGTCTGTCATAGTAAGCTATGTATCCGCGGCATGAGGTATCCGGTTGGGGCTATTTTGGAATACCTGGCGGGTGGAGATCGTATTGCTGATATCCTGGAAGCGTTTCCGGATTTAGAAGAGGCAGATATTCAAGCATGCCAGCTTTATGCAAACGGGAAATTAAGAAGCAATCCATTCATTGGATAAAAACCAAAAATAGATAATGTCAAAAGTACTCATCATCGGGGCCGGCGGAGTAGGCCGGGTCGTTACTTACAAATGCGCGCAGCATCCGGAGGTATTTTCCGAGATCATGCTCGCCAGCCGTACCAAATCCAAGTGCGATGCTATTGTAGCGGATGCACAGAAAGCCACCGGGCACACCAAAATGCAGACCGCACAGGTGGATGCGGATAATGTACCGGAACTTGTCGCGCTGATCAACTCCTTCCAACCGGCATTGGTGTTGCACGTTGCGCTGCCCTATCAGGACCTGACCATTATGGAGGCCTGCCTGCAAACCGGGGTTCATTACCTCGATACCGCCAACTACGAGCCCAAAGATGAGGCGAAGTTTGAATACAGCTGGCAGTGGGCTTATCAGGACCGCTTTAAGGAAGCCGGCCTGACCGCGGTTTTGGGCTGTGGTTTTGACCCCGGCGTGACAAGCATCTTCACCGCCCGGGCCGCTAAGCACCACTTTGATGAGATGCACTACCTCGATATTGTGGACTGCAATGCAGGCGACCATGGCAAAGCCTTTGCCACCAACTTCAACCCCGAGATCAACATCCGGGAAGTCACACAAAAAGGCCGCTACTGGGAAAATGGACAGTGGGTGGAAACCGAGCCTCATGAAATCATGAAGGTGCTCAACTATCCGGACATTGGTCCCAAAGATTCCTACCTTATTTACCACGAGGAACTGGAGTCGCTGGTCAAGAACTTCCCAACCCTCAAGCGCGCCCGCTTCTGGATGACCTTTGGGCAGGAATACCTGACCCACTTACGCGTGATTCAGAATATCGGCATGGCAGGCATTGAGCCTGTGAAGTACAAAGGCATGGACGTGATCCCGCTCGAATTCCTCAAAGCCGTATTGCCTGACCCCGGTGGGCTGGGCGAAAACTATACGGGGCAGACCTCCATCGGCTGCCGCATTAAAGGCATCAAGGACGGTAGAGAGAAGACCTACTACATCTGGAACAACTGCAGCCATCAGGCCGCCTTTGACGAAACAGGCGCGCAGGGCGTTTCCTACACCACCGGTGTGCCCGCTGCACTCGGCGCTATGATGGTGCTGACCGGACAATGGGGCGGTGCCGGCGTTTTCAACGTAGAAGAATTCAACCCGGACCCGTTCCTGGACAAGCTGGGAGAGATGGGTCTGCCCTGGCAGGAGGAGACAGGAGTAGATTTAGAACTGTAAAGCGATATTCAAATGCCTGCGAAAGACTTTTACCATGGTCATGTCAAGTCTGCACTCGAAGCGGAAGGGGGGAAGATTACCCATGATCCCTTTTTTATTCGGGTAGGGCGCAGGAAAAGCTTTATTGATCTGGGCGTCGAGAAAGCAGTAATTGGAGCTGAGAAAGAAGGCTTGAAGATTGCAGTGGAAATTAAAAGCTTTCTCGGTGCTTCTGATTTGGATGAATTTGAAGACGCCTTAGGACAATTTATTATTTATTTCAATGCCCTTGAAGAAAAGGATCCTGATCGGCACCTATACATGGCTATGCCTGGTGATTTTTACGAGCGGTTCTTCGAAGATGGGTTTTTCAGGAAACTGGCTGAGCGCTATAGCCTTAAAATGATTATTTTTGATGAGAACACTAAAGCAATCCACCAATGGATAAAGTAGCGAAATACAAGGCAGTGGTAAAGACTCTGGTGGAAGATATCTATGCAATGATACCCTCTGATGAAGCAGTCGAAACGCAACTGATCCTGGATAAAGAGCGAGGGCATTTTCTTCTGTTTTCTGTAGGCTGGGAAAACGGCCACTGGGAGTACGGCAGTTTTGTCCACATAGATGTTAAATCGGATGGTAAGGTCTGGATACAACATAACGGCACAGACCTCAAGCTGGGAGACGAGCTGGAGTCTAAAGGTATTCCAAAGTCAGATATCGTCATTGGATTTCATTCCCCGCACAGCCGAACGCTCACAGAGTATGCAGTAGGGTAGTAAATCATAAACGATTCTGCTGTAATTTTCAAAAAATAATATGATCAACTACGCACAAGCCCCCTCCCCGTCCTTCCTGCTCGACGAAAGCCGCCTGCGCCGCAACCTTGAGCTCATTAGCAGCGTGCAGGAGCGCGCTGGCGTGTCGGTAATACTGGCCCTCAAAGGATTTTCCATGTGGCGGGTCTTCCCACTGGTAAAGCAGTACCTGAAAGGCGCTACCGCCAGTTCCCTGCATGAAGCCCGGCTGATTTACGAAGAGATGGGCGTGCGGGCGCATACTTATTCACCGGCGTACATCCCGGGCGAACTGGAAGAAATCCTGAAGTACAGCAGCCACCTTACCTTCAATTCGGTAGCCGAATACGAACGCCACGCCGGGCATTTGGCGAAAGCCGGTCATAAGGTATCCGCCGGCCTGCGTGTCAACCCGGAATACTCTGAGGTGGAAACGGACCTCTACAACCCGGCCGCACCCGGCTCCCGCCTAGGCATCGCGCCGGACGGGCTGGGCGAGCGCTTGCCGGAAGGCGTGGAGGGGCTGCACTTCCATACCCTCTGCGAATCGAGCTCCTTTGATTTGGAGAAAGTCCTGGCGGCTTTCGAACACCACTTTGGGCGCTTCTTCCCGCAGCTGAAGTGGGTCAACTTTGGCGGTGGCCACCTGATGACGCGGCAGGGGTACGACATCCCCCATCTTATTCAGCTCTTGCAAAAATTCCGCGAGCGCACCGGGCTGGAAGTCATTATGGAGCCGGGCAGCGCCATCGCCTGGGAGACAGGGGAGCTGGTGACCACTGTGCTGGATGTGGTGGAAAACCGGGGCGTGCGCACCGCTATCATTGACGCCTCCTTCACCGCGCACATGCCGGATACGCTGGAGATGCCCTACCTGCCGAAGATTATCGGCAGTAAGCCGGAAGGAGAGGGGCTGTATACCTACCGCATCGGTGGGGTGAGCTGCCTGGCCGGCGATTATAAGCAGGCCTATCACTTCGACCGCCCCCTTGAGCCGGGCGACCGCCTGGTGTTTTGGGATATGATCCACTATACCATGGTGAAGACCACCACATTCAATGGTGTCAGGCATCCCGACATTTGTATGTGGCGGGAGGATGGCGAGCTGGAGGTGGTCAAGCGCTTCGGGTATGAGGATTTCAAGGGGCGGTTGTCGTAATGGACAGAACTAACACAGTGGATTGAGTGGGTTTCAAATACCGGAGTCATACTCTTAGTTTGCAGATCCGTTCAATCCTCTGCTGGCCGAAGCACCTGTACCTTATCTTTCAAGACCTCAACCGAAATCGAACGGGCTTCCCCCACCAATTCTCCGTCCACCTGTAATGGCATTGGGCGGTCTGCCTCAAGCTGCAGGGTGCGGCATGGGATAATCTTCACGTAGCGCGATTTATCAATCTGCCCAATAAAGAACAGCACGCTCATCCATACCAGGTACCAACGTGGCCAGGGCAGGAAGAGGCATAGTTCGAACTGCCCGTCGTCGGTCCGGCCATCCGGGTTAACGATAGCGCCAGTGCCATAGCGGCGTGCATTGGCGAAAGTAGCCATAACACTTCGGCGGCTAAAGGTTTTTTGGTCGGTCCGAATTTTGAATTTGGCCAGTGGGCGGTTGCGGGCGACGCGGAGGAAGCTACGTGCGTACCCCAGTTGACCGCGTTGATCACCGGATTCGAATTCCTGAACAAGACGTGCGTTATACCCTGCATCCGCCAGGTGGAACGCGTGATGTTTTCCGTTGATAAGCAGCCCGTCAAGCGGTAAAGGTTGGCCCTCCAGCAGAACATCGAGCGCCTTGGGCACGTTTCCGGGAATACAAAGTTCTGTAGCAAGGCCGTTGGCAGAGCCCAGTGGTAAGATCCCCATATTTATGGGCGTCCCAAGCAGGGCACGGGCTACGAGATTGACGGTGCCATCACCTCCACAGGCGACTACTGTTTCAGGTTTTTCTTCCTGTATTAAGGTGTTGATCCGTTCAAGGTCACCCTCTCCGGTGGTTTCCATCCACTGTCCGTTGAGTTGATGTTGTTGCCACCACTTTTCTACGGTTGCTTTACAGTCCTCTTTTTCATTGCCCCCGCTGATGGGGTTGATTACGAAAAGTATTTTCTCCATAAAGATAAAACCGGTATGGCCTGCACTTGTGCGCTGGCCGCTAATATGAGTTTACTGAGCCGACATATAAGCCTTAACATAAAGAAGTGGTTAGGTATGGAAACCCCGCCGGTGGTCCTGGCTTACCGGGGTTATGGTACGCCTGACCGGGTATTCGTAAGAGGGCATGTACTGGACGACCGCCTGCTTTATGATCCGGAGCCAGGCGATAGCCTTTGGCGTAATCTGCGGGCCATGCTGAGCCGCTATCTCAGTACAACCATCCCTGATACAAAGGTAGATATTCAGTTTAACGGGCAGAGCTATCAGGTGCGGACTGATGAGCGGGGGCAGTTTGAGCTGCTGGCAGAAGGGCCGCACAAGCTTCCGGAAGGCTGGCACCCGGTGGCATTTAGGGTCCACAACCCGCTTGATAAGGGCCCATCTTTTCTTGAGCACCAGGAAGAGGTCTACATCAGTCATGGTACCCATGAGTTTGGGGTGATCTCTGATGTAGACGATACGATTCTGGTTTCCCACGCTACGGAGACTTTTCGGAAGCTGAGATTGATCCTCACCAAAAATGCGGCTACCCGGTTGCCTTTTCCGGGCGTCCCTGCGTTTTATCAGTCCCTTTGTGCAGGTAAAGAAGGGGACTGCAACAACCCGATTTTTTTTATCAGCAGCAGCGAGTGGAATTTGTATGATTTTCTGGTCGACTTTTGTCAGGCCAGGAACATCCCCAAAGGCATTTTCCTGTTGCAGGCCCTCAAGTCGGGGTTAAAAGACTTTTTCAGGACAGGTGGCGGCACGCATTCGCATAAACTGGACAAAGCGCGGCATCTTATGGAAGTCTTTCCCGATTTAAAGTTCATTCTGATAGGGGATAGCGGGCAGCACGATGCACAACTGTATGCTCAGCTATCAGAGTCTCACCCCGGCCGGGTGCTGGCTGTCTACATCCGGGATGTAACCAACCGCAAAAACAGCGAGACCATACATGCGCTGTACGCTGACCACCCTCATCTGGAAGGCAAGGTATGCTTATCAGACGATACGCTTAGGGTGGCCCGGCATGCCTTTGAACATGGCTGGATTTCAGAAGCAGGCCTCCAAACTGTCGCGCAGCAGGTTGAGGGGCATCAATCCAAATAGGCCGAAATTTTGTCAATTTCCAACTGAAATGGGCCGGCTTGCTTATCGGCGATTAGAAAACCTACCTCCCTAATGTCATCAGGTGTAATCGGAGGCACATCATTTAACGTTCGTCCTCTAAAGGTGGGCTCGAAGGCACTCCAGGGCAATTCTACTGTATGCCAGTCGCCGTCATTAGCTGTAAAGCCCGCCCGGTAAGAGACCCGGCTGTAAGGGCCACTCAGCCGTACCCTGAAATCATAGCGCTGCCCGTCACCCCGTACCCTAAGGCGTACGCCCCGGGTCCCACTCATGTCAATCTTTTCAACAGTTGCCCGGCAGGAAGCAAAGCCACCGTTATTTTCCAGTGAAACTGTACCGGAGAACTGCCCGTAACTCTCAGCATTTACGGTCATCCGGCTTTTGGAAATGCCCCCCATGACACCGTCATTAACGATTTGCCAATCGAGTTGGGTGGGATGGAAGGTTTCAATGGTAGTTTGTCCGGTCAGCATAGTACTTGTGATTAGGAAAAGCCAAAAAAGCGGTCTCATCTTTTTTCTGCCTCCAACAGTCTATCGCACCACAAGTTCATGAAAACCAGCGGGGAGGGTACAGGCAAATCCGCCCTGCTCCAGCGCTTCTGTTTTTAGGTCTTCCCCGTCACAGGTCGCTTTGGCGGGCTTGCCTGTCAGGCCAAAGAGTTCCACCCGGTAAGTGAGGTAGCCGGGTTCGTAAGTCCCTGTCTGTACCTGTCGCAGGGTAAGTTGCCCTTTGTCCTGCTGCATATTGAAACTGCTAAGCCGGTAAGCTTCTTCCTGATAGGCATAACCATCGCCGGCATCTTCGTAAAGCTCGCTTTGGCCGTTGCCGGCAAAAGCCTTTAAAGTAATTTGATCGAAGTTTTTCTCACCGGTATATTGCTGTACAGGATAGTGGGGGATGACTGCCCCCGCCTTCACATAAAGCGGGATGCGCTCCAATCCGCAGGCATTCTTTACCAATTGCCGCCCCTGATAGCGTACTCCGCTGTAGTAATCGTACCACTCGCCAGCCGGGAGATAGCCCTCGGCCTGCGTAACACCTGCTTCCAGTAGCGGCACCACCAACAAATGTTCCCCAAAGAGGAATTCTGCCTCCCGGTCTTTGACCTCCGGATTCGCCTGATCGGCAAAGGCCAGGCTGCGCAGCACCGGGCGGCCATCCTGTGTGTATTGCCGGAAAGCGGTATACAGATAAGGAAGCAATTGGTAGCGGAGTTCTACAGCAGTTTTGGAGATGCTTGTGTAGGGCTCTCCGAATGACCATGGCTCCTGGTCCATACGGTTGGCACGCTCTGCTTCGTGAATGGCATCCGCATCGGCTTCGGCAGCTCCATCCACGTTGTTGCCCATGGAGTGCACCCTGTAGAGCGGGTGAAAAGCAGCCAGCTGCATCCACCGCGCAAACAGTTCTCCATCCGGTTGCTGGCTGAAGCCTCCTACATCTGTGCCCACGAAAGAAAAACCGGATATGCTCAGCCGCTGGCATTGAATGTTGGCCAGTCGGAGGTGCTCCCAACTGGCAATATTATCGCCTGTCCAGACACTGGCGTAGCGCTGTCCGCCGCTGTAGGTGGCCCGGGTGAGGACAAAGGGGCGCTTTTGGGGCTGTAGGTTTTTTAGGCCCTCGAAGGTAGCACGGGACATTTGCTGCCCATACACATTATGCGCTTTGCGGTGGTCGCAGGGGTGCCCGTCGTAATCGTGGCGCACATTATCCGGGAAGGTAGCGATGTTGACCTTGAAGACAGCCGGTTCATTCATATCATTCCAAAAGCCACTGACCCCCTGTTCGTTGTACAATTGCTCGTAGAGCGGGCCCCACCACTCGCGCACTTCCGGGCGGGTGAAGTCCGGGAAGACACAATCCTGCGGCCATACCGGGCCACGCATAAGCTCACCGGAGGTGCGGTAGCAGAACATGTCTTTTTCTATACCCTCTTTGTACACATGGTATTCGGGGTCGACCCGAATACCCGGGTCAATCATGACGATGGTGTGAAAGCCCTGATTACGCAGGTCTTTGATCATTTTTGCCGGTTTGGGGAAATGCTCCTCATCCCAGGTGAAGCAGCGGTAGCCGTCCATATAGTCGATATCCAGATAGATGGCGTCGCAGGGGATTTGCCGGTCCCGGAATTCCTTTGCGATTTCATAGACCCGTTCTTCCGGGTAATAGCTCCAGCGGCATTGGTGAAAGCCCAGTGCCCACATGGGGGGCATCTCCGGGCGGCCAGTCAGCCAGGCATAGCGTTGAGCAACATCTGTGAGCCCGGGGCCGGCGATAAAGAAATAGTCCATTTCTCCACCATCCGCCTTAAGCAGAACCTCTCCATCATTGGTTTGGGCAAAGTCAAAGTGCGTACGGTAAGAATTGTGCAGAAAGATCCCATAACCTTTTCCTTCCTGAAGCCCGAAGAAAAAAGGAATGGTCCGGTAAAGCGGGTCGGTGTCCTTTCCGTAACCAAAGGAGTCGGTATTCCAGTGCTGCAGCCGTTGCCCGCGGAGGTTAAGGGTTCCACTCTTGTCGCCCAGCCCGTAGTAGGCGGTTTCAGAGGGTGCTTTTTGGGTAATGCTCACCTGTTCTATGCCGTTAAGGATGCTTTTCCTGCAGGCATAGGGGGCAGCGTCTTCACAGAGCAGGGTGTTACCGGGATTATCATACATGGCGACCTTAAGCCCGTCCTTAGCGATCTGGCAAATCAGGCTGTTGGTGCGTAGGGTAAGATGCTCCTCTTCTTCACTAAAGGTGAGGTCCGGCGATTGGTAGGCAGCATTAGGGTCAAGGGCATAGGAAAAGTCTGTTTCGAATTGTCCTTCCGGGGCATAACGAAACCGCATTATGTCATCTGATACAGCCTGAATGCGCAGGGCAACGCCGTTTTTTGTGGTAACGAGCAGGAGGTTGCCTTTATAAGTCGCGCGGTCAAAAGTATCCGGTGAAAGGATATCATAAACATCGGGGTATCGATCGCCGGTGGTGGTTTCGGAAACGTGTACGGGGTGTGTTGCCTTTGGAGGCTGCTGCTTGGCCATTTTGTTAGTGGTTGCCGGTTAAAAAAGCACAGCGCAAGGGTAGTGGCTGTGATTGGCAAATATAGGGTATGTTTTGTATTTGAGGCGGGCTCAGTGTGGCAGATCAGTGTCATCAGTAAGATGAGCGTCATCAGTGTACGCTTTGTCGTACTTAGAGGATGGGCAGACAGATTACAGGTGTGAGACACAATCTTATCCATGATTTCCTTTAGAGGCAGCAATCCCGAAGCCATAATCATCATCATGAATTTCAGCCCCTGCAAGATAAGATTCTATCCAGAAGCCTCGTTATGGAAGAAATAAAAAACGAGCACATGCGCTATTCCATTCTTTTACTTACCAGTTTTGCCTTTTTGCTATCCATGCCTGCCGCCCATGCCCAGCTTTTTAAAGGAAAAAAGGACACCACAGAACAGTCCACGGAAGCAAAGCCTGCAAGCCTGCAAGAGCGCCTCTTCGGCAACAAAGCCAGGCAACAGGACCTCAAGTCGGATCACCGGGAAGCAAAAGATGACCACCGCGCCGCCAAAAAAGACCGGAAGGCTGCTGAAGCCAGAGAACGGGCCGCAAGATTGCGCAAGGAAGCCATTAAAGCCGAACGCCGCGCCACCCGTGCCGAAAAACGTGCCATGAAAAAGACCGATAAAGCGGAAAATGCACAGCAACAGGCAGCCGGGGAGCACGAGCCCTTTCTCAAGCGGGTATTCAAAAACGATTAACCCCTCCGCAAAGCCTCAATTTCCTCGATGGTCTTTGGAATGGGTGGGCCCAGCACCCGGTGGCCCTCTTCGGTAACCAGTACGTTGTCTTCGATCCGGATGCCGCCAAAGTCGAGGTAAGCTTCCACTTTGTCATAATTGATAAATTCAGCATGTTGCCCTTCTGCTTTCCACTGGGCGATGAGCTCCGGAATAAAGTAAATGCCAGGCTCTACTGTGAGGACAAAGCCAGGTTGCAGGGCACGGGCCAGGCGCAGTGATTTTAAACCGAACTGTGGACTGCGTTTGAGATCATCGGTATAGCCTATATAATCTTCGCCCAAATCTTCCATATCGTGCACATCCAGCCCCATCATGTGGCCCAGGCCGTGGGGGAAGAATAAAGCGTGCGCGCCCGCTTCCACGGCAGTATCGGCATCGCCTTTCATAAGCCCCAGTTGGGTCAGTCCGGTAGTGATGATCTTCGCCGCCAGCAAGTGGATGTCTTTGTAAGGCACACCGGGTTTGATGGCCTGAATGGCTTGTTCCTCCGCATCCAGAACAATCTGGTAAATCGCTTTCTGCCGGTCTGTAAAGGTGGAGCTGACCGGGAAGGTACGGGTGATATCGCTGGCGTAGTCGGTCCTGGGAGCTGCTGCTCCAAAGTCGCAGAGGACGAGGTCGCCCTCTTTCATGATATTGCCGTGGTAGTGGTTGTGAAGGGTCTGGCCATTAACCGTAAGAATGGCGGGGTAGGCAAGGGCGCCTTCTGTGGCCAGCGCAATGCCTTCCACCATACCAGCCAGTTGTGCTTCCTTCATACCAGGTTGGGCGGTTTTGGTCGCCTGAATGTGCATTTGGCGGGTGATCGCCAGTGCGGATTCGATTTCGGCAATTTCCTCTGCCGACTTGACGGACCGCTGCGCAACGATGGCTTTGATCAATGCTTCAGAAGGTTGCAATGCCTCAACGGGCGTGCTCAGCCACCGGCTTAATTGCAGGCTGCGGTCAGCCCGGTAGGGGGGGAGGAAGTGAATAGTGCGCCCGTCTGCCCTGGCTTTTTTTAGCAATTCCTCCAATTGCTCCACGGGCAGTGCCTGTTCTGTGCCTGACAGGGTTTTGAGATCACTCAGCCCGGGCTGCGGTCCCATCCATACCACGTGCTCCACAGTCATTTCAGGAGCGAACAAAAGGGCTTCTCCGGAATCGGCATCTAATACTCCGGCTACTCCCGGCTGATTGATCCCAAAGTAATACAGGAAGCTGCTATCCTGCCGGAAGCGGTAGACGTTGTCTGCGCAATTCATCGGGCTTTCGTTGTTGCCGGGGAGTAAAATAAGGCCGCCGGGAACAGAGGCTTGTAATCGCTTTCGGCGTTCCTGATAAATGCTGGCTTTGAACATGTTGACTGTATTTTGAAGCAGGCCATAACCGCCGGCCTGCTTTGTTGAGAAAATTCCGCGGATGGGAATATATTGAATCCTCCTCATTTATTCGCCAAGTTCTTACCCTATTCCTGTACATTTGTTGAAGTAAATCGAAAAGCCAAAATGAATCAACTGGAACAATTCAAGGACATTGAGACCTTTATTTTCGATGTCGATGGGGTACTCACCAACAGTCAGGTCCTGGTCACAGAGGAAGGGCAGCTCCTCCGCAGTATGAGCATCCGGGACGGCTATGCGCTCAAAACTGCCGTCCGGCAGGGCTTTAATGTGGCGGTGATTACCGGAGGGCGGTCAGAAGGCGTCCGCTTGCGGCTGGAAGGCCTGGGGATAAAGGATATTTATACGGGTATAAGCGATAAATTATCGGCCTACGAGGACTACATCGATAAATACGGGCTGGATGAGCGAAAAATCCTGTACATGGGAGACGACCTGCCTGATCTGCCGGTGATGCGGCGGGTGTGGGTGCCTACCTGCCCCACCGATGCTCAGCCGGAGCTTTTCGAAGTAGCGACCTACATTTCCCCCCTGAAGGGAGGAGCTGGCTGTGCACGTGATGTGATCGAGAAAGTACTCCGCCTCAATCAGGAATGGCCAGAAGTATAGATGATGAACGTATTTTATGCCTTCCTGCGCCTGATCCGCCTGCCTAATCTTATTATCGTGGGGTTGACTCAGTACCTGGTTTACGGAGCACTGTTACAACCTGCATTTGAGCAATACGGCATCGGATTAACCCTGCCGCCGAGGACTTTCTGGTTATTTGTGCTCGACACCCTCCTGATCACCTCAGCGGGCTACATCATTAATGACGTTATCGATTTCCGCATTGACCTGCAAAACCGTCCCGAAAAAGTAGTGCTTGGGCGGTACATCCGGAAGCAAACGGCCTATTGGCTCTATTTTTCCACTATTCTGCTGGGTTTCTTTCTGGCATTTTACCTGGCGCTGAGTGTGCAAAATATGCCGCTGGTAGCGATTTATCCGGCAGGGGCAGGGCTGTTGTTTTGGTATTCCTACCAGCTCAAGAAGCTGCCGTTGTGGGGCAATCTGCTGGTTTCGCTGTTTTGTGCAGGGGTGCCAGGTATAGTCTGGTTCGCGGAGCGTGAAGGGTTTGCTAAGCTGGCTGCCGTCGATCCGAAGCTGGCCGCTCAGCTGGCCGTGATCATGGTGTGGTACCTGATTTTTGCGTTCGGGTCCAACCTGTACCGGGAGCTGATCAAGGATATGGAAGACGTGGAAGGAGACCGGAGTGCACAATGCCGCACCGTACCAGTCATCTGGGGTATGAACACTGCAAAGGGGCTGGCGGCAGCCATTGGCGTGGGGTTGCTGGCCTTGATTGTGGCGATGGTGGTGCATCAGGGCGAACTTTTCACGCTTTTAAGCCATCTATACGTGACTGTAGCGTTGATCGCCCCGCTTGGGCTGAGTCTGTTTTGGTTGTTCCGGGCAAAGGTACCTGCCGATTACCACCGGGTGAGCACAATGGCCAAACTGATTATGCTCAGTGGGCTGATTTTGCTGCTGTTTTTTGCTGTAACTTAAATTTTAACTGACCTATGCAAACATTGGAACTCCCGATCATTCTGGTGTCCAAATCTCCCCGCCGCCGCCAACTTTTGGAGCAGGCGGGCTTTCCATTTACCATAAAGCCACAGGATGTACCCGAAGACTATCCGGATGAAATGCCGGTGGAGGAAGTCGCTCCCTTTCTGGCTCAGAAAAAGGTCCGGGCATCGATGCATGCGCTGCAAGGCAATGGGGTGCTGTTGGGGGCTGATTCCGTAGTGATTCTCGATGGCGTGATCTACGAAAAGCCCAAAGACCGGGCTGATGCGCAGCGCATCCTCCGGGAATTGTCAGGGCGTGAGCATACCGTTATTACCGGGGTTTGTCTGGCGAATGCGAAACAGGAGCGGGTCTTTTCCGGCGTCTCCCGGGTCCATTTTGATAAGCTTTCGGATGAGGAGATCGACTTTTACATCGACAAGTATCAACCTTACGATAAGGCAGGAGCTTACGCCATTCAGGAATGGATCGGGCTTTGCAAGATCAACAAAATTGAAGGCACTTACGCCAATATTATGGGGCTGCCGGTAGACCTGGTGTACCAGGAACTACAGCATTTCCTGTAGGGCTTTATTCCTCTTCTGCTTCAGGAGGTGCCGAATCGCTTGCAACGGAGGCCTGAAGGGTTTCCAGCCTGGCTGTAATATTTGTACTGCGGGCGGTGAGTTTTTCAATCTGCTCGCCTTCCTTTTCCAGCAGCAGGTCGAATTTGACGAAGTTCTCATCAATGCGGCTGCGCAGATTCGTAATATAGGTCTTGAGGTTAGTGCTGACTTCCTCTTCCAGCCGGGTGCCACCCTTGTCAATTTCCTTACTGAATTCACGCAGTACTTGTTTGCGTTTGGAGGAGGTGGTAAAGCCTGCGAAAATCAGGCCTACTGTGGTGAGAATGCCCCCGGTGATGTCAAAAACAGCCCCTTGCGTCACCGCCGCCAGCACAATACCAATTACCGCCAGGCCACTGCTTGCCGCCAGGCTTGGTGAAACGGAGCTTTTGTCCGGGAAAAGGCTCTCGTCTGTGAAGTTCTCTGTCCGGCTCACGAATCGGGTAAACTGTTCCTGCAGTTCCCGGAGGATATTATTGCGTTTCTCGGCGATATCGCTAAACAGCTCATGGTCATCCCGAAGGATGGTCTCGCTGCTTCTGATTTTCAGGTCGATCATCTTGGCCATTTGCTGAATGCTGTCGGCCAGGTCCACCACGCCGTCATTGAGTTTCGCTTTGAGCTCTTTATTCAGGTCGGTTTCGAGCTCCCGGGCCAGGTCTTCCAGCCATTCCTTCAGGGATGCTTTTTTGCTGAAAATGGATACAACCGATCGCCGGAGTAAGGGGAAGAACGAAAGCCCGTCGCTCAGCTCCTGTTTTTTGCTGCGGGTGATGCGCTCGTAACCGGCAATCATATTCTCTACCAGCACGTCTACCTGTTTCAGGCTTTTGGCTTCCTGCTTGACCAACGTCTCCCGGATGTCGTTGCGGAATTCAGTGTCGGCCTCGTACTGTTTCTGACGAAGGGCAACCCCTGCCGAAATCCGGTCGTTGATATTCGCAGCGGTGTCGATGTTGTTGTTGAGCTTTAGGATGGGCGCTCTGCCTCCGGTAATGTGCTGATTGATGTAGGAACGTACTGGCGCAAAGCCACTTTCTTCCTTTTGCCCTTCCTGCTCCTGTTTGGCGGAAACGGTGAATACCACCGGGTCTTTAATACCCTGCTTTTCCGCATATTCCATCACCCCGTTGCGGTTAACTTCGAGGTCTTCGGCAGGCATGAGGTCTTTTTGCTGCAGCACAAAAATGATTTTCTTGCGCCAGTCGCTGTGGATGTAGTCAAAAAACTGCCAGGCGGACTGCCGGTAGGGGTTTTTGGCTTCAAATACGAAGACGATCAGGTCAGAAGCCGGGATAAAGCTCTCGGTGATCTCCTGATGGTGCTCCACGATAGTATTGGTGCCCGGGGTGTCCACGATGGCAATTTCCTTTAGGATCTCAACGGGCAACAGGATTTTCTTTAGGTAAGGGTTGATCTGCACCTGTTCGGCTTCCTCCCCATAGAGAATCTGCTGAATGGTATCGGTCATCGGCTGAGGGGCGACTTTGGTTACCTCCTTGCCGGTATCGAGCAGGGCGTTGATGAAACTGCTTTTTCCGGCTTTCACTTCCCCGACTATCACAAACATAAAGGGTTCGTGAATGCGGCTTCGGAGGTCACTAACGGTCTGCGTCAGCTCCTCACTGTCTATACGTATGGCCAGTTCATGCAGGTCTTTGACGATTTCGTCAACCTGTGCCCGATAGGCCTGTAAATGTTTATTGATCAGTGGAGTCACACGATGGGGTTTTGATCAGCAAATTGCTTTAGCAGCAGCGGCGCCTGAGGCCCGGTACAGAAAAGCAGGTCTAAAATACTCAAATTCGGGATAAACCCATGCCGTTCCTGAAATACCTGCGGGTAGGGCAGAGGTTCGAAATCCAGCTTTGGGTGTTTGGGGTGGATGGCCTCGCGCAGGTCGAGGGTGCCTTCCGGAACAGCTCCGTAATCAGCAGTCTGCCGAATGTCGATTTCCAGTTGAAGTGCCCTGAGCAGCTGAACAAGCAATGCCCGGTTGAGGTCAAAAAGGTTATCCGGTTTACTGCGCAGGATGGCCTCGATAGGCTCGGCATAGAATTCGAAGAACGGGGATTTCCCGTAAGCGGATTTGATACTGTGCCAGTGTTCGCCAAACCAGGGCTTTTTATAGTCCACCTTCACCTGATGAATGGGCATCTGTTGGTGCTTGCCCTTTTTGAGGGGGACAGAAAGCAGCATCGGCCCGTTAGCGCCAGCCAAATATGCCCGGTTTCGGTAGCTGCGTTTTTGATAGTGCTCCTGAGCTTCGAGGTAAACCGTTTTCACTTGTGCCAGTACCGAAAAGTACTGTACAGGCGGCAGGTATTGCGCTTCGATAAGTACGGATAAGTTGGTCATCGTTCGCTATTTAGACGCTGGTTGCAGCAGGCGGCCACAAAGTAGGCAATTTTAAACCAGTTATCCATTCCCGCGTTTGGCAAATGATGGTTTTCTTTGCACCTGCAAACTCACATCTACATGACAGCCAAGACTTCTTATTTGTACGCTATCGCTTTACTTTTGCTGGTCGTCAACCTGCTGGTTGGCAATGGGATGACCACCATCTGGGATGGCGTGGAAGCCATGCTGGCCTGGCAAATTCAGCATAATGTGGCAGGGCCCACTTTTCACGAGCAGCTGGCTGCTTTGCTGATGGGCGATACACTTGACCCTTTCTTTCTCAGGTTTTCCGGAGCTATAGCGGTGATTCTTGGATTGACCGCTTACTATATTTTTGCCCGCCGTCTGGTGGGTACAGAGATTGTACTAAATACGCTGGCGCTGGCTGCCTCTTCTTTGCTGATGTCAAATCTGGGCAAAGTCGCTTCCGGAGATATCTGGGCTATGATGTTGCAGTGGCTGGCGTATGCGGCTATGATCCGTTATCTGAAGCAGCCGCAGCTGAGCTGGCAGTTGAGTTTCTATGCCCTTGCTGCACTGGCAATATGGGTACAGCCTTTGCAGTCGCTGATCTTCCTGCTGGGTACAGGAGCCTTCCTTTATTTTGTGCATGCGGATGGGCGTCGGCTCCTTCGCCTCAATCCCTGGGCAATGGGCCTGCTGACGGCAGGCGGGCTTTATGCCTTGCAATGGCTGGATACAGCGGGAGAAACCTTTTATATAGGTTTCCGCACAGGAAGATTCCTTTGGGTGAATGCCGTAGGCATACTCCCTTTTCTGGGGCTTGTGCTGGGCGGCATCGTGGAGCATAGCCAACGGTTGGGCAAACGGGATGAGCAAGCGGTGCTCTACATGGGGGCATTGATTTTTGCCTTGCTGGGGCACAGCCTTGCGCTGCAGCCTTTGCTGGCCATGGTTGCGGCCCGGCAGATGCGCAACTATTTCCACAAAGGGTATCCGCACCGGGGGCTGGTCAAAGCGGGGGCGGTGCTGCACCTCGTTGCTGCAGCTTGTTTCCTGATCCTGTTTATGATTGGAAGCTTTGTGCAGTTTCGCGGGCTGGGCTTTCAGGCCGGGCTGGCTACGGGTGGACTGTATTGGGTGTGGAGTTTTGTCGCGGTGGTGGGGTTCGTAGGCGCACGAGCTTCTTATGCCCGCCTTGGGACTATCATGAGCGGCGTACTGCTGACCACCTTCTTCTGGATCCAATTTAGCCCGTTGCTGGAAGTGCAGCGCAACTGGGCACAGGAAATCATAGAGCCGGAAGGGCCTTTCCCCAAGCCGGCAGATCAGTTTATCGTTGGCAGGGGAGAAGGGGCTTTCCCGGGAGTAGCGACGTACGCCTATGCCGCAAATTCCAATACGGCAGTTTTGAGCAATGCCGCTTCCCTGCAGCAGGCAGTCAGCGCGCAGCAGGCCGGAACCGTAATCCTGGCGCCTCAGAGCTGGCTCCCGCCGCAACTGGATACCTTACAGACCGATACCACAGTCTACAAAGGCTGGAATGCGCCCCTGCAACCTGCAGTATGGGTCCGCTGTGAAGTAAAACCTAAGCTGTCTGGAAAATAATGTACATCAGGGCTAATAAAGCCAGCGTCGAAATCAGAAAAATATTCAGAATACGCTTGCCTTCCCGTTTGTCCTTAGTTGCAATTTTTTGTTGTCTTCTCGAACGTGCCATAGTATCTTGGTTTTGGTTAGCAGAATAAAGAATTGCGTTTGGTAAAATAAGGTTTATACCGAAACTTCGCAAGTTTTCCAGAGTCAAGCCGTTTATGGCCGCTGCGATTTGCACGCTAATTTTTCTATTTTTACCCGCAAATCAAACTACATCTATCTCTTGGCACTTATCAAATCAATCTCAGGAATCCGGGGCACCATTGGCGGCAAAGCTGGCAACAACCTGACCCCTCAGGATATAGTGGAATCCACAGCCGCCTTCGGGCATTGGCTGCTCAGTAAAGGGGCAAAGCCTAAAGTGGTTATTGGCCGGGATGGCCGTATCTCAGGCTCTATCGTTAATGAACTGGCCAGCGCTACCCTGCGTGCTATGGGCATTGATGTGGTCGATCTGGGCCTTTCCACCACCCCCACTGTGGAAATGGCCGTGACGATGGAAGAAGCCGGGGCTGGTATCGTCATTACAGCCAGCCACAACCCACGCGAATGGAATGCACTCAAGTTCCTCAACGACAAAGGCGAATTTATCTCAAAAGCAGATGGGGAAGCCTTGCTGGAAATCATCGATAGTGGTGATATAGAATATGCCGGGGTGGAAGAGCTTGGGAAAGTCCTGCACGATGACCGCTACATCAAGCGGCACGTAAAAGCAATCCTTGATTTGCCTTATGTGGACGCAGCGCTGGTCAAAAGCAAAAAGTACAGGGTGGTGGTCGACTGCATCAATAGTTCCGGCTCGGTAGCAATGCCGCCATTGCTCAAAGCCCTGGGCTGCGAAGTGGAGTTGCTTAACAAAAAGCCTAACGGCCGCTTTGCACACAACCCGGAGCCGCTGCCCAAGCACCTCAAGGATCTGAGCCGGGAGGTGGTCGAACTAAAGGCGGACCTTGGGGTCGCAGTAGACCCGGATGTGGACCGCCTTGCTTTTGTCTGCGAAGATGGCAGCATGTTTGGCGAAGAATACACCCTGGTAGCCGTCGCGGATTACATCCTGCAGCAGCAACCGGGCAATACCGTTTCTAACCTGTCTTCCACCCGTGCTCTGCGCGACATCACGGAGCGCCACGGCGGACAGTACTTTGCCAGTGCGGTGGGCGAAGTGAATGTAGTCACGGAAATGAAAAACCGCAATGCTGTAATCGGTGGGGAAGGCAACGGCGGGGTCATTGTGCCCGGTTTGCACTACGGCCGGGATGCTATGGCCGGTGTGGCTATTTTCCTGACCCTCCTGGCAAAATCTGGCCAAACGGCAAGCGCCCTAAAAGCTAGCTACCCGGAATACCATATGGTCAAAGACCGCATTGAGCTAACGCCACAGATTGACGTGGACGGCCTGCTGAAAGACCTGGAAAACAGGTTTAAGTCAGAAGATTACAGTACGATCGATGGCCTGAAAATTGATTTTGCCGATGGATGGGTACACTTGCGCAAGTCGAATACTGAGCCTATCATCCGTGTTTATGCCGAAGGGCAAAGCCCGGAAGCTGCCCAGGCTTTTGCGGACCGCATGAAATCAGCTGCCCTCGAATTGATCGTATAAAACCTTTAGTTATGGAAGCCCTAACCACTACCTCTTTAGAAACTTACTTCGCGCCGTACCGCAAAAATGTCATCGGGCAGGACTTTGTCTTCGATACCCCCGATGGCCCCAGGCGTATCCTCTATGCAGACTGGACGGCAAGCGGCCGCCTGTACAAACCCATCGAAGAATGGCTGATGCAGGAAATTGGGCCGTTCGTAGCCAATACGCATACGGAAACCTCCGTCACAGGGACTTCCATGACGATGGCTTACCACAAAGCCAAGGAGATCATCAAGGCCCATGTGGGGGCCAGGCCAAAGGACGTGCTGATTTCCTCCAACTCTGGTATGACCGGAGTGGTCAATAAGTTTCAGCGTATCCTCGGGCTGAAGGTGCACGAGAAGTTCCGCGACCGGGTAGAGGTGCCGGAGGAAGAACGGGCGATCATCTTTTGTACTCACATGGAGCACCATTCCAATCAGACCTCATGGCTGGAGACGCTGGCGGACGTAGAGGTCATCAGGCCTACGCCGGAAGGTTTGGTGGACCTGGAGCACCTGAAAACGCTGCTGCAGCAGTACCAAAACCGGAAGACAAAGATCGCGGCCATCACGTCCTGTTCCAATGTGACAGGGCTGAAGACGCCTTACCACGAGATTGCCGGGCTGATGCACGAACAGGGTGGGCTGTGTTTTGTGGATTTTGCCTGTTCTGCACCTTATATTGATATCAATATGCGGCCGGCGGAGCCTTTACAGCACCTCGATGCCATCTACTTCTCTCCCCACAAATTCCTGGGCGGGCCCGGCTCAACGGGTATCCTGGTCTTTGATCCCAAGCTGTACACCAACCGGGTGCCCGATAACCCCGGCGGCGGCACGGTAGACTGGACCAACCCCTGGGGCGGGCATAAGTATATCGACGAAATTGAAGCGCGGGAAGACGGCGGCACACCGCCTTTTCTGCAAACCATCAAGGTCGCCTATTGCGTCCGGCTCAAAGAGGAAATGGGCGTGGATAACATCCTTGCCCGGGAGCATGAGCTGCTCAACCGGGTTTGGAAACGCCTGGATCAATTACCCAACCTGCATATCCTCGCGCCTCACCTGCGAGACCGCCTCGGCGTGGTCTCTTTTTATATTGACGGGCTGCACTATAACCTGGGCGTCAAGCTGCTCAATGATAAATTTGGGGTACAAACCCGGGGTGGTTGCTCCTGTGCCGGCACCTACGGGCACTACCTCCTCAATGTGGATCAGCAGTATTCCAAGTCTATCACCGATGAAATCAGTCAGGGTGTGCTGACCCACAAGCCCGGCTGGATACGGATGTCCATTCACCCGGTCATGACCGATGCGGAGATGGATGCCATTCTTGATGCCATTGAGGCGGTGCATAATCATCATGAGGAGTGGGCGAAGGACTATGCGTACAACCCCACGACAAACGAGTATCAGCATAAAGACTTTGCAGGCGATGAAACCGAACGGGTTGCTCGCTGGTTTAGTGCAAAAATGGCATAACATGGACCGTATTTATTTTGACAACGCTGCGACCACTCCGCTACTCCCGGAGGTCATACAGGTAATGACCGAAGCGATGGGGACTTACTATGGCAATCCTTCCTCCATCCACAACGAAGGGCGTACAGCCCGGTCGGTGATAGAGCAGGCCCGGCGGACGATTGCGGAGCAGCTGGGTGCTTCGATTGGTGAAATCTTCTTCACCTCCGGCGGCTCAGAGTCGAATAATATGGCTTTGAAATGTGCGGTTAGGGACCTTGGCGTTACTCGTATCATCAGCAGTCCACTAGAGCACCACTGCGTGCTCCATTCTATTGATGCGCTGCAGCGGGAGCACCAAATAGAGCGCGTTGAGGTGAATACCGATCAGGCGGGCCGGATAGATATGGCACACCTTAAAGCACTTTTGTCTGATAGTGATCAGAAGACCCTGGTTTCCCTCATGTACGCCAATAACGAAATTGGCACCCTGATTGATATGGAAGGCATAGCTGCCTTATGCCAGGAGCATGGTGCGCTCTTTCATTCTGATACCGTACAGGCGATCGGCTATTACCCGATCAATGTATCCAAAACGCCAATAGCTTTTTTGACCGGGGCGGCTCACAAGTTCCATGGCCCGAAAGGCGCAGGCTTTGTATACATCAATGGCGATAATACTGTGAAGCCTTTCATTGACGGGGGGGCACAGGAACGCAACATGCGGGGGGGCACCGAAAATATCTATGGTATTTTGGGCATGGCAAAAGCCCTGCAGCTGGCCTACGCGGAATTGCCGGAGCGCCGTGCCAAAATAACCGAACTGCGCGATTATCTGCGCGAACAGCTGGAAGCCAATTTCGATGACCTGGAGTTTAATGGGGATGCCCAAAACGGTCATTACAAGCTACTGAGCGTTAGTTTTCCACCCTCGCCTAAAGCGGAGCTGTTGTTGCTTAGCCTTGATATTGCCGGCATTAGTGTTTCCGGGGGCAGTGCGTGCAGCTCAGGAGCCGATGCGGGCTCTCATGTGGTCAGTGCCCTGCACGGAGATTCGCCCCGTAAGACCATGCGGTTCAGCTTTTCTCACCTGAATACCAGGGCTGAAGTGGATCAGGTCGTGGCAAAGCTCAAGGAAATCCTGCCGGTTGGGGTAGCTGGCTAAAAGTGCAACAGGCCATCCGGAGTGGTCCGGACAGCCTGTTTAAGTGTATGATTTCTGTTGGCTTTAGTTGCCGATAACCTGCTCGATAGGTACCCGTACACCATCTTCATAGGAGGCGATCCAGGCATCCTTGATGCCAAGGTTTTGGATTTGAGATTGCAGCTGCTTGGCTTTCTGGTAATCCCGGAAGCGCCCAAGGACGATTTTCTGGAGGCCATCCATAGTCTTGACGCCCAAACCATCCTCGTTGGTCTGTAAATCAGAGTCGATCTTTGGGTCCTGATAAGCACCAATCTGCACGCGGAACCACGTGCCGTAGTCATCGGAGGTAGCCTGCAGTTCGCGGGTAACGGATTCCAGGGCAGCCTGTGCTTCTGCGAGTTCGTTACGCATATTTCCGTACTCCTGCTGCATTTCGGCCATTTTTTCCTGATAGCTGTTGGCTTCCCGGCTCATATCTTCGGCCTTGGCAGCGTAGTGTTGTGATTTTTCGCGGCAGTTGTCCAGTTCCTGCTGTGCGGTTTCGTACTTCTGTGCCAGCTCAGCCGATGACTTGCAGGAGAAAGTAAAAAAGCCAAGGCTAAGAGCAAAAAGAGTCAGTTTAATCTTCATATTAATTTTCATTGATGTTTGGCCCACTAAACTAGGCAAGATTTTTCGATTTTCCCACGGGTAAATTTTTAGGGTAAATCTTGCATATTAGCGGGGAGGTTATTTATCTTTGCCAACCAATTCAAAATTAGGGCATTTAGCTCAGTTGGTTTAGAGCGCTGCCTTGACAGGGCAGAGGTCACTGGTTCGAATCCAGTAATGCCCACTGCACGGGGTCCGGTTTTGCCGGACCCTGTTTTATTAAGCTCCTTCACGCTTCCTTATGCCTTCAACCGGGAAATTAATTATCTACTTTGGTCTTTTCATCGTTTTGGCAGGCGTAATTGTTTACTTCTTTGGCGACAAACTGAGTTGGCTGGGCCGCTTACCCGGCGATATTCGGGTGGAAGGGGAAAATGGCCGGTTCTATTTTCCCGTCACAACGATGATCCTGATCAGCGTTTTGCTTTCTCTGCTCATCCGTTTGATACAGCGGGTTTTGTAGAGTGGCAGGCCAGGTTATCAACATTTTGTGGAAAACTACTACCACTTCTTGCACGCATTTTTAAAATAAGGCCCTTACATTTATCGTAGATAACAGAGCTTCCCAACTTCAAGCAAGAATAACCACCCTAAATGAGAGAAGGCCTGAGCCCTGTGTGTCGCCTGATGTCAGGCTTACGCTTGGGTACGGTCTGGGTTTCCGCCTTAAAATGGCCAAAACGGTCACCAATTTAAATAATCATTGCTAACACAATTCCAGGCGAATTAAGCCTGTGGATTGCCAAAATAGTTTTACCAAAACCAGCCAAACAGATATTAAAATGGAGACGCCAGCAGTTTCGACCCCAAAAGTTAAGTCTTACACTAAGAAGTACACCTTCGAAGAAGCCCTGAAGGCTTCAGTGGAGTACTTCAATGGCGATGACCTCGCCGCCAATGTATGGGTAAATAAATATGCCCTGAAAGATTCCTACGGTAATATTTACGAGCGCACACCAGATGATATGCACCGCCGTATCGCTGCTGAAATAGCCCGTGTTGAGACCCGTTACCCCGAGCCCCTTAGTGAGGAAGAAGTCTACGCTGTTTTAAAGGATTTCAAGTACATCGTTCCACAGGGTAGCCCAATGGCTGGCATTGGCAACCCATTCCAGATTTCCTCTTTGTCCAATTGCTTCGTTATTGGCAGCGGCGCAGATTCCTACGGCGGTATTGCCAAGGCGGATGAAGAGCAGGTGCAGCTGATGAAGCGCCGGGGCGGTGTGGGGCAGGATCTTTCCCACCTGCGCCCTAAAGGCTCGCCGGTTATGAACAGTGCCCTTTCTTCCACAGGTATTGTGCCATTCATGGAGCGCTACTCCAACTCCACCCGTGAGGTGGCGCAGGACGGCCGCAGGGGGGCATTGATGCTGACAGTTTCCAGCCGCCATCCGGATGCAGAAGGCTTTATTGATGCCAAGCTGGAGCAGGGCAAAGTGACCGGGGCTAATGTTTCGGTCCGGATCGACGATGCCTTTATGAAAGCAGCTATCGAAGGCAAGCCTTATCAACAGCAGTACCCGGTGGATTCGCCAAACCCGGATTTCAGGAAAGACGTTGACGCTCAGAAGCTCTGGAAGAAAATCATTCAGAACGCCTGGAAGTCGGCTGAGCCCGGAGTCCTTTTCTGGGATACGATTATTCGGGAGTCGGTGCCGGACTGCTATGCCGATCTGGGCTACCGTACCATTTCAACAAACCCTTGCGGGGAAATTCCCCTTTGCCCCTACGATAGCTGCCGCCTGTTGGCTATCAACCTGTACAGTTACGTGGAAAACCCTTTCACGCCTGAGGCTAAGTTCGATTTTGAAAAATTCGGGCAGCACGTACAGATGGCTCAGCGGATCATGGATGATATCATTGATCTGGAAATTGAAAAAATTGACCGGATTCTGGAGAAAATAGAGAAGGACCCGGAAGCAGAAGACATCAAAGCGACCGAATACGAGCTGTGGAAAAAGATCCGCAAAACCTGTGTGCAGGGCCGTCGTACCGGCGTAGGCATCACCGCAGAAGGCGATATGCTGGCTTCGCTGGGTCTACGCTATGGCAGTGATGAAGCGATCAGCTTCTCCGTTGACGTTCACCGTACGCTGGCCGTCAATGCTTACCGCTCCTCTGCAATTATGGCAAAAGAGCGGGGCGCATTCCCTGTTTTCGATGCGGAACGCGAATCTGACAATCCTTTCATCAATCGTTTGCGCGAAGCAGACCCGGCATTGTATGAAGAAATGCTGGCTCACGGCCGCCGCAATATTGCCTTGCTGACCATCGCGCCCACCGGTACTACGAGCCTGATGACACAGACGGCCAGCGGCATCGAACCGGCCTTCCTGATTACATACAAGCGCCGCCGTAAGGTCAATCCGAACGATAAGGAAGCCAACGTAACCTTTATCGATGAAGTAGGCGACCACTGGGAAGAATATAATGTTTTCCACCATAAATTCCTGGTTTGGCTGGAAGCTAATGGCTACGATGTGGAGAAGGTCCGCCGGATGCCTTCGGAAGAACTGGACCCGATCATCGAGCAGTCCCCTTACCATTTGGCTACAGCCAACGATGTGGACTGGGTGCAAAAGGTGAAAATGCAGGGGGCAATTCAGAAGTGGGTAGACCATTCGATTAGCGTAACGGTCAATATACCGGAAGAAACTTCTGTGGAAATGGTGCAGAAAATCTACGAAACAGCATGGAAAGAAGGGTGCAAGGGCTGCACCATCTACCGTGACGGCTCCCGCTCCGGCGTGTTGGTATCCGATAAGGAAAAGAAAACAGGTGCCGCTAATGAGTTTCAGGAGACAATGCCGCCTAAGCGTCCCGAGGTGCTCGAAGCAGCCGTGGTCCGGTTCAAGAACAATGCCGAGGATTGGATTGCGGTAATTGGATTGTATGCCAACCGCCCCTACGAAATCTTTACCGGCAAGTCGGAGGATATTTTTATTATTCCAGGCTACGTGACAAAAGGTTGGGTGATGAAAAATACAGATGATGAGGGCCACAACCGCTACGATCTGCAGTTTGAAGACAAGCAGGGCTACCGGGTGACGATAGAGGGGCTGTCCCGCTCCTTTGACAAAGAATACTGGAACTACGCCAAGCTGATTTCCGGAGTGCTCCGTCATGGCATGCCTATCCCGTATGTGGTGGATTTGGTTGAAGGGCTCAATGTTGAGGAAGACTACATCAATACCTGGAAAAATGGCGTGGTGCGTGCGCTAAAGCAGTTCGTACCCGATGGCACCAAAGCTGCTGAAAGTGCCTGCCCCAGTTGCAATGATGCCGACGGGCTGATTTACAAGGAAGGCTGTCTCATCTGCAAGAGCTGCGGATACTCTGAATGTGGCTAAATCAGGTGAGGTATTAAAAGCGTATGGTTTATAGCACCTTATGCTGGCCTTGATATACCATTCTCGTTAATGAAATAAATCTGCAGGCACTATCTGATAACTTCGGATAGTGCCTCTTTTTTCAGCTGCTGAAAAGTACGTACATGAGTCAGAGGGCAGATGGGGGGGAGGGGCAGCTCAGTACGGGCACACGCTCATCGTCACGAAAGATAAGCCCGTGTTGTTCACTGCCATTAATGCACTCTCCTGGCTTAGGCCGGTTTACTGGCCATCTCCTCCAGTACTTCCACTTCATTTGCGATGCGGTTAGAAAGCATTTGCGCTGTTCCTGTCTCGTAGGGAGAAAGGTCCTCAAGGTCAATGGCGTATTTTGCCAACCGGTCGAAGGAAGCGGTCAGCCCCGTACCCTTAATTTTGTGGGCGTGCCTTTTGACCTCTTGCTCAGGAGCTTGGTTTTGGATAGCCAATTGAAGCGCTTCTGCGTCTTTCCGGAGTTCGCCGGACCGTACAATGCTCCAAATTTCCTCAATGACTTCCTCTAAAATGGCTTCATTCCCGCCAAATCGTTCCAATAGAGTACTTCGGTTGAAAACCGGCGTTGAAGATTTTGGTGTTGTAGCCGAAGCAGCTTCACCCGGTTCTTCGGCATCTCTTCCTTGTTGTGTTTCCAGCCATTTTTCCAGCATTTGCTGAAGCTGACTGGCGGTTATCGGTTTGCTCAGGTAGTCATCCATACCTGCCTTCAGGCAACGTTCCCGTTCTCCTTTGATAGTGCCGGCGGTCAGCGCGATAATCGGGGTGCGGCCATTTCGTTCGGATTCCCGTATAGCCTGCGTTGCCTGATAACCGTTGAGTATAGGCATTTGGACATCCATCAGTACAAGGTCGGGCTGAACCTCCTGGAATTTATCAATGGCAGATTTGCCATTACCCGCCGTATGGATTGTTACCTGATCGAGGATATTGTTGATGAGTTCACGAGCCAGGATGACGTTGACGTGGTTGTCATCAACGATCAGTATGGTAAGTGATTGGCTCTTTACCGTTACAGGAGGTGCCGGAGCACTCGCGATGACTGCCGGCATCGCCTCTTCCTGCCGGTTGACTAGCGATAAGGCATCAAACAGGCGTCGAATAGTAATTGGCTTATTGATTTGCTGCAAGACCTTATGTTTTTTGCAGGCTTTGTTGATTAAGCGGTCATCTGAAGCACTATGCAACAGAATGATTTTGAGGTCATCGGCTGTAAGCTCCAGTTCTTCCCTGATTCTCCTTATGACCTCAATGCCATCCATATAAGGCATATGATAATCGGTGATCAGGACGTCAATACTGCTATCGTGTTTCAGTTTTTCAAGCGCAGCGATCCCATTTGATGCAGAGGAAGTATAAATCTGTTGCAGGTGCAGCATTTCCCTGAGAATATGGAGGTTGTTGGGGTTGTCATCAACAATAAGCACATGTTCGATATCTGAAAGCCCATCCCATTGATTGCAGTCTCCTTCTTCAGTTTGTAAGTAAACCACAAAGGAAAAGGTACTCCCCAGGTTCAATCGGCTTTGGATTTCAAGCTGAGACCCCATCAGGTGCAGGAGTTTGTTGGAGATCGTGAGCCCGAGCCCTGTGCCCCCATACTTACGGGTGGTGGAGTTGTCTTCCTGAGTAAAAGCTTCCAGGATTTTATCTTTTCGTTCTTCGGCGATGCCAATACCAGTGTCACGGACTACAAACCGAAGCCCCTGATAACCATTTTCATCTTTGCCCGGCAGGGCAGAAATACCGATTTCTATTTCGCCCTCTTCCGTGAACTTGACGGCATTCCCAACCAGATTGACCAGGATTTGCCGGATGCGTACCGGGTCTACCCATGCATAGCGGGGCAGGTTGGGAGAGAGGTTGAGCAGTAGTTCGATACCCTTCTCATTGACTTTATACTTGACGATATCGCCTACCTGACTGACCAGCTCCCAGAGGTCGGTTCGTTCGTAGGAAAGCTCCAGCTTGCCTGCTTCGATTTTTGAGAAATCCAGGATGTCGTTGATCAGGTCCAGCAGAATGTTGCCCGACTGATGGATGAGGCTCATATACTGCTGTTGGGTTTCATTGAGCCTGGTCTTCAGCAGCAGGTCTGTGAAGCCGATAACGCTGTTGAGTGGCGTACGGATTTCATGGCTCATGTTGGCCAGGAAAGAAGACTTGGCGATATTAGCAGCCTCTGCCCGTTCCTTAGAGGCTTTGAGCTCTTCCTCATACTGAATGCGTTGCGTGACATCCTGCCGGATAGACAGGTATTTTTCGATCTGTCCGTCTTTTCCCTTAATCGGCGTGATGGTGGAGTCCACCCAGTAAAATGATCCATCTTTGGCTTTGTTCCTGACAATACCCCGCCAGATTTCGCCCTGATCAATGGTATCCCACATGTCTTTCCAAAAAGCTTTATCGTGGTAGCCCGAGTTAATCATCCGGTGGTCATTGCCTAGCAGTTCTGCTTCTGAATAACCGGAAATTTCTGAAAATTTGGAGTTGACCTCAATGATTTTGCCGTTTTTGTCCGTTGCGGACACCAACGCATTCAAATTCAGAGCAGAGTTGATAGACTTCATGGCATTGACCTGGACAACCAGTTCGCTCTGTGCTTTGCCCAGTTCTTCATTGCTGTTCCGGAGGTGGTCATTCAGGCTTCTTAATTTTTTAGTGTACGAGGCAATTTGTCCCAACAGCGGGTACATGATAAAGGTGGCGATGAACCCCACCAGGCACAAGCTCAGAACCAGCAGCGTACGGTTGAGCACAATCAGCCGGTCATTCTGAGCACTGCTGTTGTATTCGTAGCGGTTGACAATTTGCTCCATCCCTGATAAAAAAGTCTGTTGGTCCTCAAAGAGCATCTTCAATCTGGAAGGCTCCTTCTCTCCCTCAAAACCAATAGCATAGGCATTGCTGATCAGGCGCATTCGGGCATCCTCTATGCCGTTGTTAATGGCAAAGGTCAGGGAATCATTCAGTGGATTGTGGAAATTGTTGCCTGGGCTGGCATCAAACAGGTAAAGGTGGGCATCGGTAAAGCGGGAAATACTCTCTCTTAAATTCTGCCGGATGACCTCCTGGTCTTCCTGGGGGATTTCATAGAAGAAACGAAGGGATTGAAGCGCAATTTTCTGAGAATGTGTCCTTTGCCGCCCGGCAAGATTGATGAGAGCAGCACTGTCCTTGTTCTGTTTGAGGGCATTTTGGAGGGACAGGAAATAGAAAATGAACATGGCCCCAATAAAGGAGACAGAGACAAAGAAGGTTAAGCGGTACTTCCTGGAATTCATTGTGCATATTCGTTTGGGGGAGTAGGGGAACTCCTTTAGAGCCGTAAAATAGGCTTTTTTTGCAGAAGAGTAAAGCCCTGACTTAAAAGAAGCGCTTGATTTTTTCCGGAAAATTGACAAAAGTCAGGATTTAATGTTGCAACTTTAGGTTGTCTCTGAATCATTTCTGTGATTGTAAACTATAGTATGAAAAAGCAACTATTATTCCTTTTAAGTGTAGCCGTAGTTATGGGATTGGGGTTCCGGCAGCTGCCTTCCGGCCCGGCTCTGGCAGATAACCCGTTCGTACCGGTTGAAGGCCACCAAAACTGGCTGCGGGTCAGGCCTGGTATTGCGCTTGGAGCTGAAGAAGCGCTGCGCTATTTTGAAAACATGCAAAACTGGCCACAGGGTGCAGTGTGGCAACGGGTGAAAATCCGTGAAGAAGGAGAGAGAAGCCACCATCTTTACCAGTTGTCTTACCAGGGCTTTCCCGTTCAGAGCAGTCAGTTGTACGTGCACACGAGGCAGGGCCAGGCTACTCTGATTAATGGTCAATGGCCTAAAGATTGGCCTTCCGTTCAGGGGGTGCCGGTTTTGTCGCCGGAAGAAGCATTGGATCAGGCGCTGTCGGTTGTCCCGGCTGAAGTGTACGCCTGGGAAAACGAAGGGCTGGAGGGAATGCTAAGAAAGGTGCGCCGCGATCCCAACGCTACCTACCTGCCAAAGCCTGAACTGGTATGGGCGGGCACACGTGCGAGTGCCCGTAGCGGATTGACATTGGCTTACCGGATGACCATAAACGCTCAGCGACCGCTGCAACGGGAGCTGGTTTTTATCAATGCCAAAGACGGTACGGTACTCAACCGCATCAACCTATTGCATACTCATAATACACCGGGCACAGCCGAAACCAAATACAGCGGGCAGCGCACCATTATGACCGACTCTATGGACAATGGGCAGTTCCGGTTGGTGGAAACCACCCGCGGGCACGGTATTGAAACCTACAACATGCTGCGCGGTGATGATGCTGAACAAGCCGAAGATTTTCTGGACGATGATAACTTCTGGGATAATTTTAACGCCAATCAGGATGAAGTAGCAACCGACGCGCACTGGGCAGCCGCTGCCACCTTTGACTACTTTGCCGAGCACTTCGGTTATATCGGGGTGGATGGCGATAGCATGGCGCTGATCAGCTACGTGCATTACGAGCGGGATGTGATTAATGCCTTTTGGAATGGCGACTGGGCACTTTTTGGCGATGGCAATGGCACAAGCTTCACTTCTCTGGCCACTACCGATGTGGTTGCCCATGAATTCATGCACGGCATTACCCAAAGCAACGCCAACCTGATTTATCAGGACGAAAGCGGTGCACTGAACGAGTCTTACAGCGATATTTTTGGCACCGTCATCGAATTCTATGCCTCCCCGGAGCTGGCAGACTGGACCATTGCGGAGGATGCGGATCAGCAAGGCAACGGCTTCCGGAATATGCAGGACACCAAAGAAGACGGCCACCCGGACACTTACCTGGGGCAGCACTGGTTTACCAGCTCGGGCGATAACGGCGGGGTGCACACCAACAGCGGCGTGCAAAACCACTGGTTTTACCTCCTGACCGAGGGCGGCAACGGAGTCAATGACCGTTTAGACACCTTCAATGTGGCTGGTCTGGGCATGGATACAGCAGCCCTGATTGCTTTCCACAACCTGCGGTACTACCTCACAGAGTCTTCCAACCATTATGATGCCCGCCTTGGGGCTATTCAGTCGGCGGAGGACCTGTTTGGGCCTTGCTCGGCCCCGGTGGTTCAGGTCACCAATGCCTGGTACGCAGTAGGAGTAGGTACGCCTTTTGCCGATTCGGACCTGCAGCCGCTGTCCATATCCAATCTTGACTCCCTGTCCTGTGGCTTGCCGGAAGAAACTTTCTTAACCGTCGAACTGGCCTACACCAGCTGCTTCACTGATGCGGGCGCAGGAACGGCAATTCCACTGGCCTTTCAGGTCAACGATGGTGCTGTTTTAGAGGATACTTTGGTCCTGGAAGAAGCTTTGGTGCATCAGGACATCCTGAGTTTTACGTTTAGTATGCCAGCCGCCGCACTTGCCGAGCCGGCAACGCATGAAATTAAGGTATGGGCCGCCTATGGGCCAGACAATATTGCCGCGAATGATACGCTCACTGTTGCGATCGAGAATATTCTGGCTCAGAACTCCGACCTCAGTGTGGAATCGGTCCGCCACCCGGTTTCCGCCTGCTTTATGGGAGCAGAGACTGTCGAAGTGGAGGTGCGGTTTAATGGCTGCGATTCTATAGCGGCGGGCACGCCCATCACCTTGCATTATCAGCTGAATGATGGGGCCATCGTTGCTGAAGAAGGCACGGTACCGGTGACGACTATCCGGGGAGAAAGTTTCTTTTACAACTTCCAGACTCCGGTTGATATTCCCATTCAGAATGCTAATACTATTGATGCCTGGGTGGCTTACCCTTCTGACTTTCTCAATCAGAATGACACGCTGGCATTAGCGCCGGCCTCCAATCCGGTCCCGGTGGTCGACTACGGCGTGCTCACCTTTGAGGCAGGAGCAGCTTCTCAGGACTCCTTCTTTGTAGATGCGGGCCCTTTGGCTCAGGTCAGCTTCTCAGAAAGTGCCGCCTTCACAGGTGGGTTTGGGCTGCTTATAACGGGTACAAACAGTTTTGAAGCCTATCAGCAGGGGGCGTACACCCTGCCAATAGGCAGCAACGTTTGGAAGGTGAATCCTGATTATGGGGCGCGGGTCTGTTTCTGTGCGGACCTGACTAATGTGGAGGACCCGCTGCTGCAATTCGACTTGCAGCAAAGCTGGTCGCCGGTGTTCCTGGCCAATGGGGTGCAGGGCAGTACCCCATTCGCTTCCGCGCTCCGGGTGCTGGTGAATGGCGATTCGGCTTCTCTCACGCTCAAGCCGGAGACCATAGTACCTGGCCCCTTTGAGGCACGGCAGGTAAGCCTCTTACCCTACGCTGGCCAAAAGGTAGAGGTTTGTTTTGAGACCCGTACCGGGATAAGCCAGGAAGCCGACCCTTTTAACCGTGGCGATAAAATCCATCTGGACAATATCATAATTGGGGAGGCGCTGGTGAATACATCAGCTCCTGTTAGCCTTGGAAATCAACTCAAGGTTTATCCCAACCCCGGAAGGGAGGCGGTCACGCTTGAAGTAGCTGTAGCGACTGCCGGGCCTGCAGCCCTTAGCGTAACGGCCCTTACCGGACAGGAAGTGCTGCGGCAGGAAGTGGTGTTGAGCCCTGGTGCCCAACTACTGAACCTGAATACGGAAAGCTGGGCAGCCGGTGTTTATCAGGTGGTGCTGGATGGTGAAAGCTACCGTATCGTCCAAAAGTGGGTGAAGCTCTAATCCCTTTGGTGAAGGATCAAAATAACAAAACCGCCTGGTGCATTGCGCGCCAGGCGGTTTCGTGTTTTTAAGGCAAGTAATTATTGTATGCTAAACCGGCCGCTGCCTTGCCGTTGATGGCTGCTCAGGCGGTAAAAGTACAATCCGGCGGGCCATTGTGCAGTGGGTAATTCAACGGAGTTGCCAGCGATGGACTGAGCATAGAGCAACTGCCCGTTGGCGTTCCGCACCTCCAGTTGGTAAACATCTCCGGCAGGATTCTTAAACTGAAGCGAAGCTGGCCCGGAAGCGGGGTTGGGAACGACCTTTGCCTCTAATTGTTGAATCAGATCCCGGGTGCCGGTAGGGGCCTCGTATTCCACACAAGGGTCCAGCAGGTAAGTGACGGTCTGCTCCTGATCGAGGTTGATGATCTCATCAATAACAGATATGCAAATGAAATCCTCCGTGACTTCACTGAAATGCACCCGGCAGAGGGGCTGGAAAGCATTACTTTTGTTAATGGTTGAATCCTGGTAGGAAATACCGATGACGGTTTGCCCGGCACCATAGGGTGAGATCGGGTAAATGGCATCGTCCACCAGATTTTCCACTTGCTGCACGACCACGCCCTCCATCGTAAATTGGTAAGCATTGATCCGGGCAGAGGAATTGTAGAGCCCGATATCCACGTAGCCTTCCTCGAAATTGGTATCAAGAATGGTGAGCAGGGTGGTGTCCGTGGTGTTCAGTACGCCCGCCGGAAAGTTGCAGTGGTCATGCGCGCCTCCTCCGGTATGCGGGTGCAGCGTGCCATACAGATAGCAGTTGGATAACAGACTGGCATCGTAAACGGTGATGCGGCCATCTTCGTTGAGGTCATTACATGGCGTGGGAGTCAGGTCACCATCCAGCGCATGCCCAACGTAGGCGTAGGCATCGGCCGTTTCCTGATTGCCGTTTTGATCGAGGTCGCCGCGCAGGGTAGTGCCGCCACAGTTGCCTTCACAGTCAATTACAGCATTGCCATAAGGGGTGCCTTCGCAGTCGATGTAGGGATCGCATTCCTCATCGAGGCTCATTTCCAGGCTGCCGGAAGAACGGTCTAAAAGGATGCAAACCTGTGCCCAGTTGTTGAGGGTATCTTTTTCAATGCGGCCCAGCTTGTCGGGGGCATTATCCCAGTTGACACGGGTGACGAAGATGTAGCGCCCGTCTGGTACATCGGTCACATCTATCCACTGGCACTCCAGAGCGGAACTGTATATGTCATGACAACCAGCCGTGATGCCCATGTTGTTGCAGCCATACTGCGGGGAGCCGGTGGTGCAGCCGAGGTCGATCACGCAGAATCCGTTTTTAAAGCCAATCGGGATTTCCGTGCCATCTTCCTGGTAGAGTACGTACTCGGCGTAGCCATCGTAGTGGAAGTGTTCATGGCAGTTGTCGTAAGTGAACTGTGTATTGTCTGTACTGGGTTGCCCAATAAAGTAGTCGAGCTCCCCTTCATTGGCAATCCAGGTGGTAAAGCGGACAATATCGCGCTGCCCATAGCCATGCAGGCAGCCCTCTTCGATCAGGCAGGGGTCGGTGGAGTTGATGGTCGACAGATAAATACTGGAGGCGAGAATGCCCTGATCGACAACGAGGTCAGGCGCAGCCGGGCAATTGGGGTCGCCCTGTGGCAGGCAGGAGCCATCGTCAACGGTGGCCAGTGGGTTGAAGTTGCAGGCGTTGGGGTCGGTACAGCCTACCACCGGGCCAAGGTAGGTCAATTCCCAGTTGATGCTGTCTGCACAGGCGTTTTCGTGGTCCCCGATCCGAATGTAATAGGTGAATGCCGGGTCAAAAAAAGCTTCCACCGTAGCTGCGGGCGCACAATCTCCCTCATCGTTATTATAAAATATGGTGCCTTGGTTATCCTCGGCTATCTCCCCCCCACAGCCATCATAAATCCAAATCTTGGTATCACAATCATTCAGGCCACAAGTGGAAATGAGGTAAGTACCCACCGAATCCGGGGTGAAGGCATACCAGCTGTCGTCATAATGAGCGGTATAAAACCCTTCAGAGACGGGCACGGCAGAATCACATTCTTCCCCGGGCGCGCAGTTGAAACTGTGGGCAGCTTCCTCTGTAAAGTTCTGCCCGCCCTCGGCAAGGGTATCCTGCCCAACAATCAACCGGTAGAAGCCAGGGGCAAAAATGCCGTCCCCAAAGCTGTCCTGAATCCGGAACCGAAGGCAGGTAGAGTCGGGTACACAAAAAGTAGACTGATAAAAACTGTGGTTGGCGTAATCAAAAAAGCTGGCCGATCCGTACACGGTACCCGCTTGATCGGATACTGTCCATGCCGTTTCGTAACCATAGCTGTCGGTTTGCACTTCAACCGTGACCGAGATTTGCCCTTCGGCACAAGGGTCTTGCCCAAAGGCAGCAGTTTGCAAAAGTAGCAGTAGCAGGGGATAGAGTATTCGTCGCTTCATATTTGTGGGTGTTTTGACAAAAGTAAGGTTTCATCCCGGTTTAGAAACACAATTATAAATGTATGTCCGACAAAAGCCTTTTTTGGGGCGCTCTGTCTTGATTATCAAGGGGCTAACAAAAAGCGCACGATTTTTTTGACTCTAAGCTTGCATGGAAAAAATATCTCCCCTATATTTGCAGTCCGCTACGAAAGATGTGGCGTGTTAAAACTAAAATCGCGGGGTAGAGCAGTAGGTAGCTCGTCGGGCTCATAACCCGGAGGTCGCAGGTTCGAGTCCTGCTCCCGCTACTAAGTAAAAGCGTAACAGTCGTACTGATTGTTGCGCTTTTTTTGTGCCCCTTACCTGCCTGACGGGTTTCCAAGCCTGCTATACCTGCCAACGTTTGCATAACAAATTACAATTTTTGAATAGCCTGGCAGCATTTGCTGTTTGCCTCTCTTGGATAAGCTGGAGCAGAGCGGGAAGCTCTACCCCGGCAGCATGGCGCTTCAATACAGAGGGTTGCCGCCCCCGGTATTGATGGCTAGTGGTCACTTGGTATGGCGTTTATAATCTGCGGTATCACTTTCTGTTTTGTGCGACTTGTTATGCAAACCCTGCCCACCTCAAAATTGGAAAATCCAATTTTTCTGCTAAATTAAAGGCAACCAAAGATTCTTAACCAAAGCCAACCTTTTGGACCAGTGGAAACGGTGCCTGTACTGTGGGGCAGAAAACAACACAGCCAACTACACCTGCTCCTGCATTGCAGAGGAGCCGGCGCATGCCTACCGCGCCCTTGGGCTTCGCTTCCAGCTCAACCGGCAGGAAATAGCGGAAGTGAAAGCAGCTTTTCAGAATTATTGCTTTGAGGATGAGCGGGGGATGTTGCAGTACCCGCTATTGCCCAACCGGAAATACGCCGGTGGCATCAACCTGAAAGTCGGTCTAACGCCCCTTCACCTCCTGAAATCCTTTAGCAAAAAGTCTGGAGTACAGGTGTTTATCAAGGATGAGGGGCAAAACCCAAGTGGCTGCTTTAAGGACCGGGAGACCTTGTCCTGCCTGCTCAATACCCGGCGGCGCAAGCGAAGAAAAGCGGTAATTTACTCTTCGGGGAACGCGGCAGCCAGCGCGGCATTGTTTGCCCGGCAGCAAGGGTTGCAGCTCATCACCTTCGTGCCGGGGGACACCTACGCAGAAAAGATCACCTACATTCAGAAATGCGGCTCCGACGTGGTGGTGCTGGGCAAAGCAAGCACGTCCTTTGAGGAGGGCTTCCGGCTGTTTGTAGGCCTGAACGAAGCCAATGTCTTCGAGGAAGCCGGCTTTGACAACTGGGCGGTCCGCAACCCCTACCGGGTACAGGGCGACAAAACCACAGCGGTGGAAATCGCCCGGCAGCTGGAATCACAGATGCATGAACCGATCCCCGATGTCGTCATTGTGCCTTCCGCCAACGGCAGCAATCTGGCGGGCATATGGGAAGGCTTCAAAGAGCTTAAGCACCTCGGGATAACAGATAAACTGCCCCGAATGGTGGTAGCGGGCATTGCTAATGCCAATCCCATTTGCAAAGCGGTCCGGATGCAGGAACAGGAAGTACCGGTTGCGTGCGATCTTTCAGGCTTGCAGGAACAGGATGCAAAAATTGGCAGCATTATCGTGGCCGAAGAAGGGTACGACTCGGTGGAAGCCGCCAAAGCCGTACTTGAATCCGGGGGCACTGCGGTGGAAGTAGGGACGCAGAATATCCGCAAGGTGATGGTCCGCTTTTTGCACCGGGAGCGCAGATTGGCGCTAAAGCATGGGGTATTGCCGGAGCCGGCCTCCTATATCGCTATGGCCGCGGTGGAACAGTTGAGGAGCCGCCGGAAATTACGCTTCGGGGAATCCGCCGTAGCTATTGTGACCGGGCACGGCATTAAGGCGCAGGGCACTACCCGAAGACTACTCAAAGGATACCCGGGGCTGCTCCGTACCGTACAGCAAATCATTGGGCGGAAACGCCGCGAAAACCCGGTGCTCGGCGGGAAAGTCCGGACCGGGCAGCGCCGTGTGGTTGCCGCCAATTTATCCGCCGTACAGCAGGCATTCTATGATCTGGCAGAGACCGCCCCTGCTTTGGCACCTTATCAAATGAATAGCTTTTTTACCACATGATACAGAATGCTTTCCAGCAATACGCAGAGACCGCACCATTAAGAGAAGTGATTATTGGCCGTTACGAAGGCTACCGGGCGCATTCAGCCTATGAGGAAATTGTGAATGAAGACCAGAAAAAAGGGCTGCCCGATGAAGCCACCCTGCGGTCTGAATTCCAGGCTTTCCGCTCGGCCCTTGAGGCAGAAGGGGTTACGGTTTACGAACCGGCCTATGTGGGCAAAATGGTCTACGACCAGCTGACGCCCCGCGATATCGGTGTGACGATAGGGCAGCGGTTTTTGATGTGTAACATGGCGCGCCGTAGCCGGCGGTACGAAATTGCCGGTGTATTCCCATTCATTCTCAGTCGGGGAGGGGAGGAGCCCAATCTGATCATCCCTGATGACCCCGCTGCCCTGATGGAAGGCGGAGACATTATGGTAGACAAAGGACGCTTGCTGGTGGGGCTTTCCCAGCGTACAAATGAGGCCGGCCTGGTTTTCCTGAGGGCCACCTTCGGGCATGAATTTGAAGTCGTTCCGGTACACTGCCGGCCTCTTTCTGAAGGCGAAAACGTGTTGCATCTCGATTGCACCTTCAACCCGGTAGGCCAAAACCACTGCCTGATCTACCCGGATGGATTCCGCGAAGTGCCTGAGGTAATACGAAAAGATTACCAATGGATTGAGGTCCGAAAAGAAGAGCAGGCGGCCCTGGCGACCAACGTCCTCAGCATTAGCCCCGAGGCGGTCATCAGCCGTGACCATCCGGCCTGCGAGCGGGTCAATCAGGAAATGGAACGTATCGGGCTGCGGGTTATCCGCATTCCCTTTGACGGGGCACCGGCTACGGGCGGTTCCTTTCGGTGTTGCTCTTTGCCGTTGGTGCGGGGAGGAGGTGGTTAGTCCTCCAGCTCGGCAAGCTTTTCTTTGAGCCAGTTGAGGCTGGCAACGTTTTTTGTCTCTTTCAGTTCCTTCTTAAATTTATCGACAGCAGACTGATCGCCCGGCATGATCCGGGTTAGTTTCCGGGTGAAGCGGATGAGGTTGCCATAGTTTTTTCGGCGGTTGACCGGTATGTCTTTATGCCGGTTAAGGTAGGCGCGGAAACTTTCGAAAAGGCTGTACAGCGGTTCCATTTCATCTGTTTCGTAGTAGGTGGCCAGGAGCATGGCCTTGGAGCCGAGGTTGTAGGCAACGTCGTCGTATTCGACATTTCTGAGTTGCTCAAGTACTTTATCGTACTCTTTTCTGAAAAAGAAAACTTGAGCAAGATTGTAGGTCAGGGAGTTTTCACGTAACAACTCCGGAAGCATCGAAGAATACTGATTAATGAAGTTTTCGGCCCAGTCATATTCACCTACTCTTAAGGCAATATTTACTATGTTTTTGAAATACCATGGTGATAATTCACCTTCTTCAACCAATATATCCTTTGATAAAATGTCTTTGTAGAGATTGAAAAGCTCTTGGGTGAATTGCCTGTTTCCTTGGTTAATCTTTCTGATACAATAATTCTGAGCGGCCATGTAGAGCACGTCTTTGGCTTCTCTGGGTGGGAAGAGACTACCATATTTAGTCAGCAAATTTCTTAGTATATGGTAATGATTCTCATTTTCAGCTTCTGTTAAAGTGAGGTAAATCTGATGATATAAAGCAATAGGAGGATAAGCATCAAAATCGTCTTCGTTTAAAGTTTTTATGATTTCTTGTACAAAGAGGAAATCATAATCTATTTTAACGAAACTTTTCTGTGTGATTGCAGCACATAAAATACGGAGCTTTTCGGCCAGGTAAAAAACATCGAGATTGAGTGCAATTTGTTCAATATTAGTCCTGTGCGAACGTTTGGTCTCAAACTCGGTTAAATCATAGAGGGTTTGTTCTATCTGATATTGTTTTAAATAGAAATCAGCAGATCTGTATTTTGATTTCTTTGACAGCCTTTTAGCAGTGCGTACTGCAGTAGAAGAAAGTTTTTCCAGTTTCTTACTCTCCACAGCCTGCATAAAATAAGTAGCCTGTTCTACAGGGTTTTTCTCATATATCTGCTGAGATAAGTACCCTTCCACCAGCTTTAGCAAATCTGAGCAGTATTTTCGGAACCTTACATCATCGTAGGGCTTATCCGGCTGAAGCAATGACCACAAATAGGTTTTATCCAGCCCGCCGTTCTTTTTACTGCTGTTGATAGCCTTGAGAAAGGCCTCGTACAGGGTAAGTAGTTCCTCGCTTCTGTTGAAATAGGGCGACTGAATGTACTTCCGGCACCGGTTCTGTTCGTACTTATCGAAGTGCATTAAAATTGCAAACAGCTTACTATTGTACATGTCCATCAGATTGTATATATTTGTCGATAGCAACGAATAGGAAACTACATCAAATCTACTCAGGCGCACCCTCCGAAGTCTGAGCCTTACAAAAGTAACGATATTTTTTTCACAACTGATACCTTTTTTGGCATCAAATGCCATTTAGGGGTTTTGATTTTAGGGCTAGGGGAGAAAAAATTCAGGACCTATTTCGAAACAGAGCCTCCTAAATAGCGTAGAATTAACAGAATTGTTGTATTTTAGTCATACAATAGCAATGCACGTCTCTTTGAGTCCACGGCAAAGGGAACAAATTCACAATCCATGAATGTATTTTTACGAAAGCAAAATCTAATCCTGCTCCTCGTTCTGCTGGGGCTCCCTGCGTTGGGGCTTAGTCAGACTACGGTGAGGGACACGATTTATGAGTCCCAGGGGTACCATCAGATCAACACCACACTTTCCTTTACCTCCGAGCCAAACGATCCGGCATTGGTTTCTGCACCTGAGTATGGCTCTGTAAGCTGGACGGAAGTTTCCCCTTTCAACTACGAGTTGACCTATACACGTACGGATGGGCAGATGGGGGCAGATGATTTCACGATGCTGGTCTGGACCAATGTCTTTTCTTACGAGCAAGTTAATTTTCACATTGTCGTCAAGGCTTCAGCGGTGGAGTGCCTTCACGATCACGCGACCACCAACATCAACACACCGGTTAGTATCGACGTGCTGCAGAATGACCTGACGACCACCGGAATTATTTACCTCAAGAATATTCCGCTGGCCAACAACGGCTTCGCCACTTATTCAGCAACGGATGGTACAATTACCTTCACCCCGAGTACAGATTTTGAAGGTACGGCCTACCTTAACTATGTCGCTTGTGACAGTACAGGGACCTGTGATAATGGCACCGTAAGCATCAGCGTATTGGGCCAGAATGCAAGGCAATCAGACACAACAAGACTTTTTACAAAAAAGAATACAACGCTCCCGGTTTTTATCCCTCAGGAGTATACACTAACACAGTCACCTGCTGAAGGTACCTATACGAATGATGGGTTTATTCCATATTACGAGCCGAACACCGACTTTGTTGGTACTGATTACCTCGCCTTTGATTATCAGGGCGCCGATAAAGTTATTGAAATTGACGTGATGGACCTGGAGGATAATTCCTTCGCGGTTGATGACGAGTTCCATATGACGCCTTTTGAAGGGCAGGTGGAAATTGATGCTTTGGAGAATGACTTCTTTGGTTCAGATGCCAGCTGCGTGCAGTTGCAGGCTCAGCCAGAGTATGGGACCGCCTCCTACAATCCTCAGGCTGACGGGCGGGGCGTATTCCGCTACACACCGCCGGCAGGCTTTACCGGCGTAGATTGGTTTACTTATACTTCCTGTCCTCCGGGCGGTACCGGCAGTCAGTCTGAATCGGCAACGGTGTACGTCTTTGTAAGCAAATACGAGCCTTCTGCTACCAATTTCCGGATGAGTACGCCCAAGCTGACCCCACTTGTGGTGGGCTACAGCGTGCCTATTCAGTCCTATTCCTTTGATATTATCGAGAGCGGTAACCTGGGGTCTACCATTTTCCTGGAAGGTGAAGTGGATACAACCATATTGGGTCAGCCAATCACCGGTCATAACCTCATAATCTACACTCCTAATGATGGTGTAGACAGCGGGCTGGATGAAATTGAACTGGAATACTGCGTTAAGATCAATGGCAGCTGCGCTTATCTGAAGACGGTGAAAATTGATATCGATATCCTGAATATAGGAGACGGCTCCGAACCCATGTGTTTTGATGATTGTATATGGTCCGGCGATGCCAACTTTGACGGCATTGTGGATATGGAGGACCTGCTGACAATCGGTTGGGCAATTGGTGAGGTAGGTGTCCCACGTGCCGATGCTAACCCTGACCTTTGGTACGGCAAGTATGGTGATGACTGGAATGACCCATTCCAAAACCTGCCTATCGACCTGAAGCACCTCGATACAGATGGGGATAGCCTGATTACCGCTGCAGATACCACGGCCATTAGTAACTTTTATGGTAATGCCCACTCTATGACGGCTTCCGTTATCCCGTTTTATGAAGACGAGATCGTGCTGGAAGGTGACCTTTATGTCAGCCCGGGCGATTTGGTAGAACTGAAAATGAAAATGGGAACGCCCGGTAATCCGGCAGAGAATGTCTATGGGTTTACTTTCCCATTCTCTTATAATTCAGACCTGGTGGTACCAGGCTCCGTATTCGTTGATTTTGAATCCAACAGCTGGGTGACCTACAATTCGCCCATTTTGTATATGCAGCGGGATGATCAGGAGGGTACGCTTAATGCTGGCTTTACCCGTACCAATGCAATCGCTGCGAATGGATATGGTACAATTGGGGCTGTAAGTTTTATTATTTCTGACGATTTGGACGGCTTCCGTGACGACGACGGGGCACTAGCCCTGCAGGTTGGCGGCGGTTCTTCTACCGTTATGAATGGTAGTGGCAGTTCTTACGGCATCAATATAGGTGGGGCAACGATCCACATCCGTTTGGATGAGGAAGCGAAAGATGAGCCGCTTGATGCTGATCAGTTGAAACTTTATCCAAACCCGACCAACCGGGACTTCATCAATGTCCACCTGAACGGGCAGCAGGACTTCGAACGCATCGTGGTGCATGACCTGACTGGCCGCCCAATGTTCGACTCCGATAATGTGCTGACGAACCGCATGCAGATATCTGTAGGGGACTTTGCCAATGGTATCTACGTTTTATCTGCCTACACCGAGCGCGGTGTGGTCAACAAGAAATTCCAGGTGATCCGGTAAAGCATGCCGGATTGTCCTTTCCCCGTTAAGCCTTTCATTTCGTAAATCATCGAAAAAAGAGGGTGTATCGGGAAGTATGCAGGAAAAATATATACTATTTTGTACCTGCAAAGCGTTAATAGCGCATCAAACTTGGTAATACATTCATTGTATATACATTCGTGGAATTATAATCATTGCTATTGAGTCGCACAGAAATGTGCGACTTTTTTTTGTGCGATCCTGAGTTTTTTTCACAAGCTAACTTCCTACTGCCTGTTTATTCTTGGCTTCTGCTGCGGATTCGCCGTTTTCATTTTTCACAAACCCTTGTTTTTGTCTTTGTTCTTCCCTGGATAATGTTGAATATTTGTAGTGTGAGAGGGAAGAAATGTTGTCAACGGGCTGCAAAACACCTTTCACCACTAAGATTTGAATATGTTCATGGGATTATAATTTGTTAGTAGTGAGCCGTTCGCTACAATGGCTGAACGGCTTACTATTTTTTATAATCTCCGATTAAAATACAAGAGTACGATTCCAACTAGGTTAAACAAAGGTCGTTTACGTTTGGATACGTACTATTCGTGAGATTTTTTTAGATATGTTCATGGGATTATAAGCTAAGGCTGTGCTTTTCGCACAGCCTTTTTTAATATCCGTACCAATCGCTCCACCACTCTTTCAGCTGCCGCTTCAACTTCTGCTCTGCGGCATTATCCTGCGGCTCGAAAAGCTTTTGCCCCTTTAGTTGATCCGGGAGGAAATCCTGCTGTACAAAGTTGCCTGGGAAATCGTGGCTGTATTTATAGTCCTTGCCATAGTCCAGGTCTTTCATCAGTTTAGTGGGGGCGTTACGGAGGTGCAGGGGCACTGGTAGGCTGCCCGTCTGCCGGACCAGCTGCTGGGCCTGATTGATAGCCATATAGGCCGAGTTGCTCTTTGGGGAGCTGGCCAGGTAGATAGCCGCCTGGGATAAAATAATCCGGCCTTCGGGCAGTCCGACCGCCTGCACGGCCTGGAAAGTGGTGGTTGCCATCAGGAGGGCATTGGGGTTGGCCAAACCAATATCTTCTGCCGCTGATATCAGCAGCCGACGGGCAATAAACTTCACATCTTCCCCTCCTTCGATCATGCGGGCAAGCCAATAGACGGCTCCATTTGGATCGCTGCCCCGGATGGATTTGATAAAGGCCGATATGATATCATAGTGCTGCTCTCCGCCTTTATCGTACCGGCTGATATTCTGCTGTAACTTTTGGGTCACCATTTCATTGGTCACGGTGATGGGCTCGGACGCCTTGCCGTAATTCGTCACCAATTCCAGAATGTTGTAAAGCTTTCGGGCGTCTCCACCGGAGTGGAGGAGTATGGCATCATAATCTTTGATGTTGATTTTCTGCCCTTTCAAAAACTCATCTTCTTTGAGGGCCCGCTCAATAAGCCCGATCAGTTCTTCCTTGCTAAGTGGTTCCAGCACATACACCTGGCAGCGGGAGAGGAGGGCCGGGATGACCTCAAAGGAAGGGTTTTCCGTAGTGGCTCCAATAAGCGTGATGACGCCTTCCTCTACTGCCCCGAGCAGGGAGTCCTGCTGGGATTTGCTAAAGCGGTGGATCTCATCGATGAACAGGATTGGGTTGGGGCTATCGAAAAAGCGCTGGCTTTTTGCCCGCTGAATGGTTTCGCGCACATCCTTCACGCCGGAGTTGATCGCTGACAAGGTGTGAAAGGGCCGGTCAAGCTCGTTGGCGATGATTTTCGCCAGGGTGGTCTTGCCGATGCCCGGCTGCCCCCAAAGTATAAAGGACGGGATTTGGCCAGACTCAATAGCCTGCTGCAAGACCGCGCCCGGTCCTACTAAATGTTGCTGCCCTACGTAATCTGCCAATTGGCGGGGGCGCATCCGTTCTGCCAGTGGTCTCATAAAAAAATATTTTTTTCTTTTCTAACCCAACGCTTCACCCAAATTGCCCGTGAAGGTAACTGAAAGCTTTGCAAAGCTGAATGAATTATCAACAACTGTAGTACAAAAAACGAACATGAAGAAGATTATTACAATAACAACCGCGCTTTTACTAAGCGTTTTTGTTTTTGCTCAGAATCAGGTGACCGTCAGTGGAACGGTTGCCAATACAGATGGCACGCCGGTAGAAGCACTGGTCGTTGAAGTCTTTACCGACTCTCTGATAAGCGGCGGCTTTTTATCCGCTGTTGCCCTTACCGATGAAAACGGCGCCTACTCGGTTGAGTTCACCCTCGATGATGCCGATACGCAGGGATGGGCATACGCCAGGATAACCAATTGTGATCAAAACTTCCTCTTTGGTGACGGGACTTGGTTCCCGGGAAATAGTGAGGTGGTTATTGACTTCACTTACTGTGATGTTCAGATTACCTGTCAGGCTTTTGTTTATCCGGACTGGCAGGATAATGTAGTGGCTGCCACAATGATTGGAGTAGCGCCGTTTAGCTACGAATGGAGCACGGGAGCAACCACTCAGAGTATTGTGCCAGATGGCAGTGGGCTATACTGCGCTACGGTTACCGATGCCTTAGGGTGTACGTCCACTGCATGTTATGATGCAACCGGAGGCAACGGTTCAGATTCCACTTGCGTGGTCAATCTGGTTTCTACCTCAACCGCTGCCGGGTTGGAAATCGAAGCCTTTGCTTACGGGTTGGGCGCGATTGATTACTCCTGGAGTACAGGTGAGGCGACTTCCTCTATCGAAGTAACAGAAGCAGGGACCTACTGTGTGACCACTACGGATGCAGAAGGCTGCGAAGCTACGGCCTGCGCAGATTACTTCCCGACCCCATGTGGCGTTAGTATCGAGATAGGTGCATGGGGCATGGAACTACAGGCATTTCCGGAAGGCGTTGCGCCCTTTGCGTACAACTGGAATACGGGATCCACCTTTTCTTCAACAGATATAGACCCGAATGTGAACTTCTATTCTGTTACCGTTACTGACGCTGCAGGTTGCACGGCCACGGCTACTTACTGGTATCAGGGCGGGACAGACTCCTGCTCTGTTGAGATTATCACAGTTCAGAATGGTACGATGTTGGAAGCCGTTGTTTCCGGGGCGACCGGGGCAGTTACCTATAACTGGAGTACCGGAGCGACTACAGCAACCATTCAGGACGTAGAGCCTGGCAACTACTGTGTGACCATAACGACCGACGATGGTTGTACTTCCACGGATTGTATTTTTATCATTAACCCCTCAGCACCCTTCATCATTGACGGGTATGTTTACCTGCCCGACAGTATTAACGGTGGTGAGATGGAAGGTTGGGTTTATCTGATTGTGTACGATGAGGAAGAAGGCACCCTTACGGCCGTAGACACTACGGAAATGGAGAGCCTGGGCTTTGAGGGCGCAGCGTATTACAAGTTTGATGCACAGCCTGCCGGTGAGTACCTGATCAAGGCTGCGCTGGCACCCGGTACGAATGGGTATGAAAACCATCTGCCAACTTACTACAGCCATGTCCTTTGGTGGGACGAAGCCAATACGGTCACCCTGCCATTTAATGGCTGGGGCTCTTTCAATTTCACCCTGATCCCCGGCGACAACCCTGGTGGTCCAGGATTTATCGGTGGCTACGTTGCAGATGGCGCGAACTTACAATCTGGTGAGATCGAAGTCCGGGGCAGTGAACCGATGGAAGGTGTTTCCATAATTCTGCTGGACGAAGAAGAAAATCCGGTAAGCTATACCTACACCGATGCCAATGGCGAATTTATGTTCCCAAGCCTGGCGTACGGTACCTACAAAGTGGTCATTGAGCACATGGGATACGAGCAGCAGTACTATTGGGTCACCCTGAGCGAGGATAACCCAGGTGCAGAAGGCCTTTATTTTGAAATCGGAGAAGAAAGCATCACCGATACGGACAAGCTGGCTGCGGAAGCTGTACTGTCTGTTTTCCCTAACCCGGCAACCTCCACGCTAAAGGTGGTTGCTGCCGAAATGCAGGGGCAGGGCGCTATTCAGGTGTGGAATGCGCAAGGGCAGATGGTCCTTAGCCGCACGAATGTAGAGATGAGTAGCACCACTACTACGCTTGACGTAAGCACACTGCCTGCAGGAATGTACTACCTGCAAGTCACCGCAGAAGGTCAGCTGCTGACCCAAAAGTGGATGAAACAATAACACCCTTTACGATACGGGCTCAATCAGGGAATACCCGGTTGAGCCCGGTTTTTGCTATTTTACACCAGAACAACCTATTAGTATAGCTTGGAAATAGACCCGAAGCTGATCAAGGATTGCCAGAATGGAAACCGGAAGGCACAGTTTGCCCTTTACCGGCTCTGCTATCCTTTGCTCATGGGGGTTTGTCTTCGCTACCGAAAAAACGAACCGGATGCGGCAGCCATGCTCAATCAGGCTTTCCTGAAAATTCTGGATAACCTGGACCGGCTACCCGGGCATGTGCCCTTTGCGGCATGGGCTAAGCGGATTACTATTAACACCTTGATTGACGATTTCCGTAAGAACCGGAAGGTTAAAGAATTAATCGCCTCCACCTCTATCCAAGACCTGCCGGAAGCGCAGGGCGGGGTGGATTACAATGAGGCAGACAAACAGTTTGACGCGGAGCAACTGGAAGGCTTTATCCGCCAATTGCCCCCAATGAGTTCCAAGGTGTTCAACTTATTTGCAATAGATGGTTATCCGCATACGGAAATTAGTAAGATGCTGGACATCAGTGAGGGGACTTCCCGCTGGCATTTGGCTTCAGCCCGCAAAAAACTACAGGAAATGATACGCAACGCTATGAATGCTTCAAAGATCGTGTGATGATGGAACCAATGGACGAATTTTTCAGGAAGAAAATGGATGGGCGGGACTTGCCCTTCAACGAAGCGCACTGGGTTGCCGCTCAGCAATTACTGGATGACCGCGATGCCCGGCGCGGGGCGATCTGGTGGTGGCGGTCCGGGTTATTGGCCATTGCACTAGCGGTAGTGGTCGTTGCCCTATGGCCTTCTACATCGAAGCCAGGATCCACTGCTTCTGCGACATTATCAGAAAAACCGGTTGCAGAAAAGAAGGCGGTGGAGCGCTCGCTATCAACTGATGTCTCTGCAGAGCCTGATCAGGCTGCCGGTCTTGAAAAGCTTGTTGATTCAGCAGAGGCCGCTGCCGCTGGCGATAAAAAAGAGCCTGTCTTATCGGCTGCATCCACTGGCAGTGTAAAACCGCCACAGATAGCCCAACCCGCAAATAGCGCTCCAAAGCCGGTCGAACGCAGTGTTCAGGCTGAAGCTTTTAAACTCGAAAATGATATCTTTAAAACGCTAATCTCACCGGGAAAAGCACCTGCCGCTGAGTCCACTGCCCCTCCTGTAGCGATGGAAAGTCAGGAAGAGCAACAGCCGGAAAGGCAAATGGTCGCCGTTTTTGATCCAATGCCTGTGCTCTCATTTGCGGTGGAAGGAGGAAGTCGCAGGGATGTGGGCGAATTACCGGATCCTTGCTGGCCGGTCCGCAAGCGCTGGTCTGTACAAACGATATTGGGAGGCAGCCTGCCTGCTCAGGGCAATCAGGCTGGTGCACTGTTGGGGTTGGGCGCAAGCTGGCCGGGGCGTGATGGCTTCGGGCTTTACGCCGAAGGATTATACCGGATCAGGCCGTTGTCTGGTCTGCCAACGCAAGCCTCCCTGCAGCGGACCTACGGGTTCGGCCTTACAGAAAATGCGTTTGAACTGAGGGCCAACAGTCTGCACTATGTCGATGTTAATGCGGGTGCCACCTATGCGCTTGGCCGTCATCAGTTGCACGCCGGTGCTGGTGCTACGTATCTGTTTGGTGCAAGGGGACAGCTGGAGCAGGCGCAAAAGCCGGAAGCTGAGCTGGATTACGGGCCGGTTTCTGCTATTTCAGAAGGGTGGATCGCAACAGAGGGGCTTTCCCAATGGCTGTTCCGGGCACAGGCAGGGTATACATTTGAAATCTTTCCCAATCTACAGCTGGCAGGGCGTGTGCAGTATAGCATTACCCCCATCCTTACAGAAATGGCCCCTGAACAGCCCCGGTTATCCCCGGTTTCATTTGATCTGATGCTTAAATACAAACTATGGTAAATTACAGATGGGCAGTGGTGCTTTTTGGGAGTATGGTGCTTGCCTTTATGGCATGCGATCCGACGGAGCTGCCGGAGCCCACCGATGGTGATCCTGTATTTCGCTTGGAGGGCAATCTCGACAGTACTGCATTTGAGTTGGCTGCCGGAGTAGACAATTATTTTATGTTTACAGAATTGTCCCCTACCAACGATGGGAATTTACAGTCGTTAAGCCGCCTGGAAGAATTAGATTGCTCCACGGACTGCGCTCCCGGCTGGCAGTTTGAGTTCAGTGGTAGCATTGCCGCCCTGGATAGCCTGCTGGGCGTAGGGCAGGTCCCATTCATACAGCCCGGAACTATAATTACCGATACGACCTACACGCTTAATCTCACTGCTAATTCCAGCCACTCTGCCGGCGCACCGGCCCTCAGCCATGAATGGGCTTTTTATGATGGTTCCGCGGCAGGTACCTCTACCGTGGAAAAAGAAATTCCGGGACCGGGGACCTATGAGGTGGAGCTTACCACCATTACAGAGGGCGACTGCCAAAGCTATACCAGAAAAAGTTTCTCTTTTAACACCGTTCAGCAGGGTTGTGAGGTGAGCTTTACCGTTGACACTACGATTCTCTTTGATTCGCTTATCGTGGCAACGTATGATCAGGGTGGGGCCCCCGAGCAGCTTATTTGGCAAGACTCTATTATTAGTCAACCCGGTTCCATTTTTAGCTTTTTACCCCCACAGGGTACCGGTCAGTTTACGCTTTGTTTAGAGGGGCTGTTTCCGGATGATTGCATCGCCGCCTCCTGCCAGACCATTCTTTTACAGCAAGCTTCAGTTTGCCGCAATCGCATAGACGGCGGCATAGAAACTGAAATAAATACAGTAGTGATCCCGGGGCCCTCCAGTGGAGTAGTCATCCGGTATCAAGATGAGCAGGGCAACCTCTATTCCACCGCAGCAGGTAGCCAGGCTCCGTCATTCAGTTTCAGTATTGAAAGTGCCGGGCCTTACGAAAACAACAGCCTCGGACAGCCAACCCTTCAGTTGGGCATCCGTTTTCAGTGCCAGCTATACGATGAGGCCGGTGCGCCCTGGAAAACAGCCGAAGCAACAGGCACCATCGCCGTAGCTATTCCTGACTAATGCGAATTAATGGCTGGTACGGCCTTTATAACTTACCTGCACAAGGAGAAAATTATTCCTTGAATAACCCCTCTAATCTTAGTATCTTTGAAAGGCACTATGAATCACACCCTATTGCTTTGGCGTAGGGAGAAAAATGGTGACTTTTTTGCAACCTTTGCTATTGCAGTGCCGTAAAAGCTGCTATACCCTCCATATACTCCCCGTTCAAGCATACATTCCTATTCCAGATTGAACAAGCAGCAGGCTACGGATGCGCCTTGCATGCCGGTTGTGCATCAATAGTCACTTAGTTTAGCTGCTTTGGCATTTACCTCCCTGAATATGTCCCTGCGTTGGCTACAGGCAGCGCACAGTTAACTATTACGGTCTAATTTACCGGGCATGTATGGCTAACCGTACAAGTCCAACTATGAGAAAACAAAAAAGTATGATACCTGGCCACGTACCCAGGGTGCTGACCTATTCAGGCAGCCCCTATCGGACATTGGAGGAGTTTTTCTTGAAACACCGCCCGCCTGAGCAGGCCTTTCTGATCAATGCTGCCCGCAACAGCACTATCGTTGGGGAAAAAGGGACCCGTCTTACTTTCCCCGCGCATTCGCTTTCCACTACCACCGGTCAACGGATTGACGGACAGATTCAGGTCCGGCTTACAGAAATCAGCAGCCCGCTTGAGCATCTGCTTGCTGCACGGCCCACCGCTTCGGAAGATCGCGTTGTGGATGCGGTCAGCCAGGTACAGTTCAACATATTTAAGGACGGTGCCCCTTTGCAACTCAGCGAGCCGGTGATGATGGAAATTCCGGTAAGCCCGCACAGCGTTCATCCTCCGGGCAGCGCTAAACTATTCGCCCGCAGCCTGCCTACGATACGTTCTGTAAAGAGTAATACTTTACTCGACTGGCGCCCGGTCAAAACCCAGGTGGAAGTACGCAAGGTAGGAAACCGGCGTTACTTTGGCTTTGCGGTGCAGCGCTGCTCCTGGTATCAGTGTGGTCATTTTTACGCCCGAAAAGATGCTAAGGTCATGGTGACCGCCAAAATTATTGCCAATACCGATAGTTTCGAAAGCCAGGAGGCCTTCCTTTGGCTGGATGATTCCAATGTAATCACTAAATTGTACTCCAGTGACCGCCACTTCAGTGGGTTGAATATTCCGCGGCGGGCCTCCGGGCAAGTCATCGCTTATGGGATGTCGAAAGGGCAACTGCATTTTGGTGCTGCCCGCCTGAAAAAAGCTGCGGACAAATTGCTGAATGTTTATATGCGACCCATGGCGGAAGCCGAAATTATCGAAGCTATACAGCATTTATGACCACCCCCGAAGCCTATGTAAGCCTGCTAAAGGATGCCTTTCAAGCCAACGCTAACCCCGGGCAAGCTGCTCAGATGGAGGCCTATATGAAACACAACGCCCGGTTTTATGGGATCAAAACTCCGGAGCGCAAAGCTATCGTCAAAAACCATATCGCTTCTGTGGGCATGCCGGAAGGAGCGGAGCTAAAAGCTGTATGCCGGTTGTGTTTCAAACCTGATGCCCGCCGGGAGCTGCAATATGCCGTCAACGATTTGCTGCAAAAGTCACTCCGAAGGCTTACCCCTGATTTTCTGGATCTCGTGGAAGAACTAATTCCCCGGAATTGTTGGTGGGATACCGTCGATTTCCTTTCTCCCAAAATTGCCGGTGGGCTCTTATTGCGCTTCCCGGAGTACCAAAAAGATTACCCTGACCGGTGGATAGAATCTGACGACTTTTGGTTTCAACGTGCCGCAATCATTTTCCAGTTGGGGTATAAAGAAAAGACAGACACCGATCGCCTTTTCCGCTACATCCTCCGCCGGGCGGACAGCACGGAGTTTTTTGTGCAGAAAGGTGCAGGCTGGGCGCTCCGGCAATACGCCCGAACGGCACCCGAAAGCGTTCGTGGTTTTGTCCGCCAGAACCCTCAACTACCCACGCTTACCATCCGGGAAGCCACCAAGCACCTTTAGCCCCGCCATTATCCATGGTCATTCCTGATTTATAAAACCAGAGCAGATCATTACCTGCTCTGGTTCGAATGGTATCTGATTCCTGGACAGCTTATTGAATCATAATTTTATGGGCACTCAAGCCTTTTTCGGTTAGGCATTCCAGCGTGTAAAGCCCAGTGGTTAGACCGGCAACCATGATTCCATTGGCAGGAAGTGTTCCATTCTGCACTACCTGTCCCTGTGCGTTGAGCAAGCGGTAGGATTTAACGAATTCCGCTTCACCACGCAGGAAAATACGATTGCTGCTTGGGTTGGGGAACGGAGAAATGGTTGTTGGATTTAGTGTTTGTTCCTCACTGTTCGTGATTTCCTGAGGCGTATAAGTGGTGTTGATATGGATACCTTCGTGAGTGATAGCTGCCACATCGACCAGATCCAGATAGGGTAATACTTCGTTACCGAATCCAGCCGACTGAATGGAGATGATCAGGTCTTCGCTCATCACAAAGTTAAGTTCGGCAATTAGGCCTTCACCGCTGACGGCTTGCCCATCTTTGCGGACGATAGCTACTTCGATAAGGTTTTTGTCGGGAGCTTCCTGGAAGATGTACAGCAGCTCTTCTTCTGAACCTAACCAGGAATCCGTAAAATCAAGGCTAAAGGAACCAGTCTCAAAGAATTTGGTATCAGCAGCTATGGCAAAGGCAATACCGTAAAAATCAGGTAGCGGATTGCCGATATTGCCTATACTCAGTGGCAGGGACAGGGATTGGTTCGGGACGATAATTTCAGGGAGTTCCAAATGCAGCTCATAAGGGCCATCATCATTGTAAACTGCAGGCAGATCGGCGGAGTAGTTATGAAAACGGTCATAATTGATCGCTAGGACTTCGGCATCACCCTCGTCAATGAGCCCGTTGCCATCCGCATCAGCATGCTTAAGGTTTAGGCCATTGATGGTAGTTGCATCCCAGTCTTGTACTTCCAGTCCAGTCCAGCTGGTATTAGGTTCCTCATGTGCCGGTCCTTCCTGCCCGAAATGAACACCAATATTGAGTAAATCCCAGGCGTTAGCAATCCCATCGCTGTTGATGTCGCCAGCGTAGAAAAGCGGACCGAGGCATTCCATATCCAGCGGTAAGAAAACGGCAATGCCGGAGGCTACATCATCGTTGGCATCAAAGATAGCATCGTGGATATCTGTTAACTCAGTTGTGCACCAGCAATTCTGAGAGATGTTGACATTATTGGGCGTAGCGATATAAATGCCGATGCTGTCATTGTCACAAATAGTATTGTTTCGGACGATAGCTCCCGGACCATCCAGCTGAATACCAATGGTATTGTTGGTAAAGGTATTATTAATGATATTGCTTTCCGGGGAAGTCTCCGTAGTTCGGACCCCCAGCGCATTATCCGAAAAAAAACAGTTGCGGATATTGGTCCGGTAGGCATAAATTCCATACTCCGTACTGCCAATGAAAGAGGAGCTGTCCGCATCGATTAATAGGGCTGTGGCTACCTGACCGTTATCCTGAAAAGTAGAGTTCCGGATAATGGCCCGGTTGATGACGATGTTATTATTGATGAAGCAGAACTCATTATTGGTGAAGATACAATCTACGACCCGTGCGCCTTCGCTGCCATCCGAAAAAGTATAAAGGTCTTCAGTAGCACGTTCGTTATTGCTGAAATTACAATTAAAGAAGGCCGCTCGCCCGCGCACCCCTACAGTATTGTCAGAGAAGTTGCAGTTGGTCATAGTCGGCCAATCGTAACCCTCATCGCCGTGCTCGATGGCTACAGTATTGAATTGGAAGGTGGCATCATTGACGAATCGATAGCCACCACCATTGTATTTTATTCCTTTGTCTGCATATTCCATAGTGAAGTGGCTAAACTCCATCGCGATGGTAGTCCATAGAGGGGTGGTACTGAAGATGCCTTGCCAGGTGCTCTCTTGTGGTGTAGTAGGGGCCAGGGTGAACAACAAGGGTTCAGTTGCTGTGCCATTGGCGAATATAGAACCCGATCGAAGTTCAATGCCCGTATTTTCAGTAAACTGAACCTCAACGCCAGGCTCAATAGTTAAGCTTGCACCCGGGAAGACCACTACATCTCCGGTGACGAGGTATGGGCTTCCTGACTGAGACCAGACAACCGGATTGAAAATGCCACCACTGACTTCCGTTTGTGCCTGCAGAAACGAATAGCTCAGTAGGGTAAAGAGAATGGGGAATAGTTTACAACGCATAATGCACATTTTTTGATGTTAGAAAGTCATGGTGGCTGCTCATTGTTGGAGGAGCCTTCTATCGACGATTACAAACATGCAGGTTTATTAGGATTCAATAAAATACATTGATTGATAATTATTCCTTATCTTTAGAAAAGACTTTTTTATTAAAAGTTGATTATCAGTGATATAAAGTGATTGTCAGTGGGGGATAATTCCTTAAATAATACCAAAGTTGTACGTCTGCTTCAAAGCCTTTCACCCAAAGAAGCGAAAGATTTTGCGCAGTGGCTAACTTCCCGATCCCCATCAGGTAACAGTGCGCCTCAAAAGTTGTTGGCTGTGCTGTTGTCGTACCATCCGGATTTTCCCGCAGTAGCGCTTGAAAAAATGGCAGTTTTTAAAAAAAGCTTTCGGGGCAGAGGCTTTTCGGGCAATTATCTGCGCAAACAGTGCAACGCCCTTTACGTGGCTTTGCAGAGCTGGCTGGTGCAGCAACAAGCTAATCGGCAATGGGAGGAATTGCTGTTTCTCAGGCAATTGCAGGAGCGGAAATCTGATCATGATTTTCAATTGTTCCTTAACCCAGCAAAAGAATCCCTGGAGCAGTACCCTTATCGCGATGCGGAATACTTTGAAAGAACTTATCTACTGGCTCAGGAGCAGGACCGCTTTTTTGGCCGGCAGCAGGAACGCCGCTATGATCCTGCCTTGCAACGACAATCGGATGCGTTGGATCATTATTTTATTATACAAAAACTACGGCTTGCCTGCGAAATGCTCAATCGCAACCGAATTATTCAAGCCGAGTATGCGCCGCATTTATTACCCGAAATATTAAAGGTCATTAAACAGGAAACCCGATTCCGCGAGGTTCCCGCTATTGCGATTTACTGGCAGGTTTGGCGCAGTTTACAGGCGGATTTTTCGATGGAAGATTACCAGGAATTTGTCGACTTGCTGTTGGTACATCCTTCCACTTTCCCTCCTGAAGAAATGCGTGAGATTTACCGCTATGCACAGAATTACTGTATTCGTCAGATCAACGGGGGGCAGCGAGATTTTTCACAACACCTGTTGAAGCTCTACCAGTATCAGCTGGACCGTGGCTTATTCTTACTGGACGGTATTTTTCCTGCTAATGATTTTAAGAATATCATCACTCTCGGGCTACAGCTAGAAGCTTTTCCATGGATACGAGAGTTTCTGGAGGATTATCGACAGTACCTGTCTCCTGTCCAAGCCGACAATATCTATAATTACTCCTTAGCACAGTTTTATTACACCACAAAGACTTATGACAAGGCGGTGGATCTCTTGCGCGAAGTCCAGTTTACTGACCGATACTATGATATTAATGGAAGTATTATGCTCCTGAAAATCTACCTGGCCCAAAAAGACTATTTTTCCTTTCATTACTTCCTGGACGCCTGCAAGATCAGAATGCAACGCAATCGCGAGGTGGCGGCAGACTATCGAAAGTCGATCATTAATTTCCTCAAAATCTGTAAACGAATTGCTGACCTGCAAGAGCGGAGCCCTTATCTTAGTACCGCTCAGTACCAGCGGCGCCACCAAAAAATTGAGCAGCAAATGACAACAGTCAGGCCACTTTTTGACCAATGGTGGCTGCAACAAGAACTGGGGAAACTAGCTCGGGGGAATTGATCTACTGAGCTTTGGGGAGGGAACCCCATCAAATCTGCATTCTGTTTATCCCTTGCATTTACCTCAGGTAAGATGCGCCGTTTGCATCCAAGATGCAGCCAGTGGTATACATGGCTTGTTCAGAAGCCAAAAAAAGGATACAATGCGCCATTTCCTCAGGTTGGGCGACTCTGCCATTTGGGATTTGACTGCGGATGGCATCCCCGCTTTCGCCCTGCAGGTGCTCCGTTGTCATGTCTGTTTCCACAAAACCTGGAGCCAGCGTACCAATGAAAATATTGTGAGGTGCCAGCGCTTGCGCCAGGGACTGTGCCAAAGCATTCATGCCGGCTTTTGATGCACCATAGGCAGGGTGCGTAGGCTCTCCGCGGAAGGCGCCACGGGAGGATACGAAAACGATACGTCCGCCGCCCTGCTCAATCATCTGTTGCGCAACGCAGTAGGTGACATTCGCGGCCCCCGTCAGATTGGTGTCCAGGGTCTGTTGCCAGGCTTCCTGCCATGCCTGATAACTCACTTCGGCAATCGGGTGAGGTATGAAAACCCCCGCGTTATTGACCAGGATATCGATACCGCCCATTTCTCCAGCTACTGCTTCCACCATGCGTTCCACCGCTTCCGGATGGCTGATATTGGCCCGGACCGCAAAGTGGCCTTCGCCAGTAAGGCTGTTGATGGCATCGGTCGCAGCAACTTTATTGCTGTTGAAATTGATGGCCACGCGTGCACCTGCTTCCGCAAAAGCCTGAGCCGTAGCTTTGCCGATACCACGGGAGCCGCCCGTAATCAGAACTCGTTTGCCTGTAAAATTCATAGACTTGGAGGGTTTATCGCAATAAAGCGAATAGGAATTGAACGTAGACGATTTTGGTAATTAAAGATACGGGCAACATCAACGTGAAGCCAATATTGGGCAGTTTATTACCTGCTTTCTCCAGGGCAAAATCGAGTACCGCCGGCTGACTGGCCACCATACCCGTCAGGAAACTGAAGGGTATCTTCAGTAGTTTGTAACCGATGAACAGGGTCGCAATAGCCGTGATAAAACTGATGATGGTACCAGCCAGGAAAATAATACCGCCGCCGCCCTGCGCAACGGTATCCACGAAGGTGTGCCCGGAATTCACGCCCACTCCTGCCAGGAGCAGGATCAGGCCAATCTGCCGGAGCGTCAGGTTAGCGCTATAGGGCAACGTCCAGACAATTGGGCCCGTACGCCTCAGCGCTCCAAGGATTAGCGCCACGATGATAGGCCCACCAGCAAACCCCAGCTTAAAGGAAGCATCGCCGGGCAATTGAAAGGTAATCATGCCCAACAGCAGGCCAAGGGCCATGCCCAGCCCAAAACTTAGCAGGTTGATGCGGCTGAGGGCATCGTAGGAGTCCCCGAAGAGTTTGGAAATCTTGGGGATGTCCTGCCGGCGGGCTACAAAGCGGACCCGGTCGCCCAGCTCCAGCACAAGCTTAGAGTTGGCCAGCAGGTCAATATCGCCTCTTCTTACGCGGGTGATGATGGCGGCAAATCGCTCGTTGAGGTTGAGGGTAGACAGGCGCTCGCCCGCAATATCAGGATTGGAGACAAATATCCGGCGGGTGTCATATTCCGACCGGTCGGAGGACAGGCGGAAAGGCATATTTTTACCGAGTAGCTGAGTAACCCGTTCAATTTCCTCCTCATCGGCGATCAAGGCAACCTGATCACCAACCTGTAAGTTGGTATCGTAATTGGTCAGGAGGGTCTCATCTCCCCGGACCAACCGGCCAAAAACCACATTTGCATTGAGTTTCCGCTTCAAATCCCGCAGCGGGATACCGGTAACATCAGGTTGGGTGATTTCTACCGTCTTGCTGGTCACCGTTTGCCGCACCGGGTATTCTTGCTTGAGTTCCCGCTCCTCAGCCAGGTAGTCGATCTTCAGCAACCGGTGCATGACATTGATCGCAATCATCACCCCGATGACGCCCATAGGGTAGGAGAGGGAGTAGCCAATTACAGCGCGTTCGCTCATCGATTTGGAGTCAACGCTGCTCAGATTAGCATTGCTTATGGCATCCAGCAAACCAGCCAATGCAGGGGTATTGGTCGTGCTGCCTGCGTACAGCCCGGAGGTGGTGCTGGCATCGAAGCTGAACAGGAAATGCAGCCCGAAGGCAATGGATGCCGAAAGGGTGAGCATGACGATCACAAATACAATATCCCTTGACCCCCGTTGCCGGAACGTAGCGAAAAAGCTGGGCCCGCTGCTTAGCCCAATCGTGTAAACAAACATGGCCAGCCCCAGAAAGATGATAATATCCGGAATATGGAGCTCCGGGCTGAGCCCGCCAACGCCAAGCCCGACGAACAGTACCGCGGCTACACCGAGGTTGCTGCCGCGTATCCGGATACTGCCCACACCGTAGCCCAGGCCAGCTACTACGAATAATAGCAATAGAGGGTTTTCGATGAAGGCGTCAACCATGCAGCTGTTTTATTTCAGGTTACCTACATACTTGAAGAGGCGGCTCCAGTTGATGCCGTTGCCAATCGACCCTTCTTTTGTAGAGAACCAGATGATGATAGGCTTTCCGACGATGTGGTCTTCGGGGACAAAGCCCCAAACCCGGCTGTCTTCAGAGTTGTGCCGGTTGTCGCCCATAGCCCAGTAATAATTCATTTTGAAGGTGTACTCGTCCGTTTCTTCCCCGTTGATGAAAATCTTTCCGTCCCGGATTGCGAGCTCGTTGCCTTCGTACACTCCAATAATGCGTTTGTAGAGGCTAATGTTTTCAGGGCTGACCTTTATTGTGGCCCCTTTTTCAGGCACATAAACCGGCCCGTAGTTGTCCACTGTCCAGCCGGGGAAGTTTTTCGGGTCGTGCGGGAAGAGCTTCTCCGGGTTGGTATCCAGTTCACCGATGTTCATAGGCTCCATAGTGATGCCTTCGTCCAGGCCCTGGATTTTGGCTTTTTGTTCATTGGAAAGAACGATAATGAAAGTGGTATTGCCCTGCTGAGCGATGATGTCCTCCGAAGAGATGCCCCAGTCTGAAAACTGACGGGTATTGATCGCTGCATTGGGGAAGGTCACCTGATACATATACTGCAGGTGCTCCGGGTTATCTGCCGGTTGCCCATTGATGTACACCTGCCGGTCGCGGATTTCCAGGCTGTCGCCACCTACTGCAATTGCGCGCTTAATATAGTGGTCCTTTTTGTCCATAGGGCGGACGACCAGCTTCTTATTGCCCGTCTTGATCTGCCGGGCGTACTGTGGCGGGATAGCGCCCCTATTGTAATCGTGTATGCTCCAGGTCCGGCCAGGGAAAATGTAGACGCTATCTCCCTCCGGATAGTTGAAAACAATGGGATCGTTACGGTCAATGCTTTCGAGAGCAGGCAGGCGGTAGTAAGGCAGCTTGGGCTTTTTCAGGTACGACTCTGCGTCGATAACCGGCGCACGGTTATGCAGCAGCGGGATCATGGCCACCGTTTCCGGCGTACGGATGCCATAGTGGGCTTTACTGACAAACAGAAAATCCCCAACCAGCAAGGATCCCTCCATAGAAGAAGTTGGGATAACGTAGGCTTCGATCAGGAACATCCGGATGAAAGCGGCTGCAAATACAGCAAAAATCACCGCCTCCGCCCATTCCCTGACCTGAGACTTATGGTAAGGGTTGCTGCTCTGTAGTTTCTTCAGCTTGCGGGTTTGGTTCTCCTCCTGTGCTTCCAGAAGTTGTTGTTTGTACTCCGCCTCTTTGATCAGTGTGGGGCCATCGTACTGTTCCTCCGGCTTGAAAGCCAGGTAAAAAAAGTAAAAGGGCGCGAAAAGCACCGCCAGCACACTGTCCAGAAAACCATAGTGCCGGAACGAGCGCACCATATCGATGGCCATACCGGCATAGATGAAGATATTGACAATAGGGAAAAGCAGCCAGGCAGCATGCGTACCTTTCCGGCCGATGAGCTTGCACCATTCCACAAAATTCAGGCCAGGGACCAGGCCCTTCCACCCATCTACCCCCGCCTTGGGAAACAAAAAGAAAAGGCTGATGGAGAGCAGAATATAGCTGATCAATAAAAAGAGAAAGAAACCCATGCCGTGTTGATTTACTTTTGGTAACGCGCAAATATACTCCTTCGGGACGGAAAAAAAATATACGGCTGCACTTTCGGCAGTTTGTAGCGGTGACAGCTACCGCTGCGGAGGTGCTTGCCAAAGCCGGTAAAGTGCGTTCCGGAGGATTCGCATAAGGGAAACGCCGGGCAAGGGTTTCGATTGCAGGCGCCTGGACGAACACCAGCGAATATCAGATGAATTACTGAATTTATGGTGAGTGCGCTCCAAATAAGGCACAATATGGAGGACAGAACCAGGGGGTGTTCGTGTTGTTTAAGATAAAAGCAAGCGGGCCTGTTCCCAGCATGCCAATCGCTGTTTTTCGGATAGTAGTCGAAAAAAGTGGCAGCTTCAGGCAAAAGCACTTATTATTGGAACCGAATCAATTCAGTCTATGGAACCGAAAGATTTCTTCGATTACGGTATCAAAAAAGTAAAATCGCAGTTTATGAGCGAATCAACAAGCGAGCGGAGCAAACACGTTGACACCATTATTCGTAACCACGTGGTATGGTCAATGGGCTCCGGCCTGATTCCGGTGCTGATTGCTGATATTTTTGCAGTCAGCGCGGTACAGTTGGATATGATCCGGCAAATGAGCAAGGTGTACGATGTGGATTTCTCAGAGACGCAGGGCAAAGCGATTGTCACTTCCCTGACGAGCTCTACCCTGGCCAGGATCGGCGCCGGCAGCCTTGCGAAAATGATCCCGGTGGTTGGTTCAGTAGTAGGCGGCATTACGGTTTCCGTATTTGCTGGTGCTTCTACCTACGCCCTCGGGCAGGTATTTAAGCGGCATTATGAGTCAGGTGGCACCATTTTAGACTTTGACCCTGCCCGACTGAAGAAGATGTACAAGGAGCAGTTTGAGAAAGGTAAAAAAGTAGCAGAGCAGTTGCGTAAAGAGAAGACGTCGAAACCAACCACTGAGGAAGCAGTAAAGGACAATCCGGCAGATTACACTCAGCCGGAGGCTACCGGTGCCGCTGCAACCGAACCGCCTAAAAGTAAGGAAGACGTGCTTGACCGCCTGCGGGAGCTGGGCAAACTACGGGACGAAGGCATCCTCTCTGAAGAAGAGTTCCAGTCGATGAAGGCTAAGCTGATTGCGTCTTTTTAGCAAAAGATTTTCACCAATCCATCAAAACCGGGCTGCCGGCTGCACCGACTGATCTGTGAATTGCCCGGCCTGATATTTAAAATAGCCCGCAACGGCAATCATAGCCGCATTATCGGTACAGTATTCAAATTTGGGAATATAAGTCTGCCAGCCTTCTTTTTGCCCCATTTCCGCCAGTCCACTCCGTAAAGCCGAGTTGGCGGACACGCCACCGGCAATAGCGATTTCTTTGATCCCGGTGCGCCGGGCTGCCTTGCGTAGCCGCTTGAGCAGGATGCTGACGATACGGTCCTGTACGGAGGCACAGATGTCACTCAGGTGATGCTGAATAAAGTCCGGGTCCTCTTTAATTTGTTCCTTTAGAAAGTAAAGAATGGAGGTTTTCAGCCCGCTGAAACTGAAGTCCAGATCCGGTATCCTCGGTTCCGGAAAGTCGTAAACAGGTTTGCCTTGTTGGGCCAGCTTATCAATGATTGGCCCGGCAGGGTATTCCAGCCCAAGCAATTTTCCGGTTTTGTCAAAGGCTTCTCCTGCCGCATCGTCCAGGGTTTGTCCGAGGACTTCCATGCGGTCAGGCGCATCCACTTTAACGATTTGGGTATGCCCACCCGAAACGGTCAGGCAGAGGAAAGGGAATCGGGGCTTGGGGGCCTCCGCAAAATGTGCCAGTACATGCGCATCCATGTGGTTGACCTCAATAAGCGGAATATCCAGGCTGAGAGCCAGCGATTTAGCGAAAGCGACCCCTACAATGAGGGAGCCCATCAGGCCCGGGCCCCGGGTGAAGGCTACTGCATCAAGGTCGGTTTTTTTGATCCCTGCCTGCCTGATGGCCAGGTCCACAACCGGAATAATATTAATTTGGTGAGCGCGGGATGCAACCTCGGGCACGACCCCTCCGTATAAACGATGCGCATCCTGACTGGCAACACAATTGCTCAGGATTTTCCCATCCATAAGCACAGAAGCAGAAGTATCATCGCAGGAGGACTCTATCGCCAGTATGGTGGTAGGCATATTGCTGAATTTATTTCATTGACTGCAAACATAAGTAACAATCCCAAAATCAGTATAGATTATGGCAGCGCCAGCATTAAGAAAGAAAAAGCAACCATCAGCATCTAACGCTTCATCAGCTGCTCTGCGCGGCACAGATGCTAACTGTGTGGTATCGCCCGGCACGCACATTGAAGGCGATTTTAAATCAGAAGAGAACATCCGGCTTGATGGCTCCGTACAAGGGACCGTTCACTGCAGCAAGCGCCTCGTAGTGGGTGAGAAAGGAGCTATTGATGGCGAGGTAAAGGCAGGTACAGCCGTTATTTCAGGCCGGATTACGGGCAATCTCACGGTGGATGGGGCTTTGCAGCTTACCAGTACCGCAAAAATTAAAGGAGATATACAGGCCAAACGCATGTCCGTGGAAGAAGGCGCAACCTACAACGGGAGCTGCCGAATTGGAGAATAAGCAGGGTTGGCCTGTCATTAGCTAGCAGGCTGAAGGTCAGCAAGATTTGTTCCGGGAAGGTCTGAGCCAGTGCCTTTCTGCCACGATAGGGTAAAATTGCTCGTGGGCTGATACCAGTTTTTCGGGGGAAATTATTTATACTTGCGTCAAAACAAACCGAAAAATGAGAATAGTCATTAACCTGATTCTAGCCGCCATCGTAGTAGGTTTGGTCTGGGTACTGATCAGCAGTATTCAGGAGCCTATCGCTTTTAAAGCCGAGAAAGAAAAGCGGGAAAATGCTGTGATTGACAAACTGATGAAGATTCGTACGGCTCAGGAAGCCTTCCGGAACATCAAAGGCGGGTTTGCGCCATCCTTTGATTCTTTATCTTATGTCTTGAAGAACGACAGCTTTGCCATTGTTAAAGTGATTGGTGACCCTGATGATCCGAACTTTACCGGTAAAATCATTTATGACACGACTTATCTCCCTGCCTATGATTCCATTCGTGCGGTGATGGGAATGTCATTAGATTCTCTGCGTTATGTCCCTTACGGTCGTGGTCAATCCTTTGATATCAAAGCGGATACCATTACCTACCAAAGCACAACGGTACCTGTTGTTGAAGTGGGCGTGCGCCGCAAAGAGTTTATGGGTGCCTTTAAGGACCCCCGCTTTGCTCGTTATGACAGCGGCTATGACCCCAATAGCGTACTGAAGTTTGGTAACATGAATGCACCAAACCTCTCCGGCAATTGGGAAAGATAATCCAACAGCTCATATCGCCAACTTTTGAAGCAAGTCATACGAAGACCTATGAACTGTCCATCCTTGTGGGGGTGGACAGTTTTGGTTTTGCCATACTTAGCGATCAGCAGCGGCTTCTGGCGCTTCGGCAGTATAGCCTTGAAGATAGGCCCTTAGATGCGGATATGCTGGAGCAGCTTCACCGAAAGGATGAGCTCTTATCTGCCTCCTTTCGGAACATCCGCCTGGCTTTTGCCACCCCGAGGCAGGTCATTGTTCCGGACCGGCTTTACAACCCGGATGACCACCTCACTTATCTGGAAGGTACTACCCGGCTTTCGGATCGGGATACCGTCCTTGCCGATCAGGTGGCATCACTCCATACCTGTTTTGTTTATGCGGTGGAAGATTCGCTCGAAGCGGCTGCCCGCCGCCTCTTTTCGGGTTGCAGGATTTTCCATCTGGGCCATGTGCTTCTGGAAGGACAGCGCCGGTTGGTCAATCATAAAGATGGAGCCTATTTTCACCTGTTGGATGGGCATCTTTTTGCCAGCGTACTGCAGAATGGGGCTCTGGCTTTTTTCAATGCCTACCGTTACCGGAGCGCCAAAGATTTTGTCTATTACGCTATGCTGGTCTTCGAACAGGCCGGGCTTAGCGCAGAATCCACGCGGGTGTATCTGAGTGGCCAATTGGTCGAGGCCTCCGAAATCTATCGCTTGCTTGCCCGTTATCTTCCCCTCATGGAGTTTATGGACACCCGGGCCATTTTTAAGTTTGATTTGGAAAACGACCGCGAGGTGGCTTACCAATACTTTGATTTGCTCAGCCTGAGCTTGCTATAATAATCTGTCTATGCGCATTATAGGAGGAGCCTTTAAAGGACGGCGCTTTAACCCGCCAGCGAAGAACTGGCCCACCCGGCCTACCACTGACTTTGCCAAAGAGGGGTTGTTCAATATCCTTTACAACACGTTTGACTTTGAATCTCTGAGGGTTCTTGACCTTTTTGGTGGCACGGGCAATCACAGCTATGAGTTTATTTCCCGGGGCTGCCGTGATGTTACGTATGTGGATAAGTTTCCAGGATGTGTCAAGTTTGTTAAAAAAACGGCACAGGAGCTGGGAATCGAAGACCAACTCCGGATCGTGCATAGTGACGTATTTAAATTTATGCCGCTGGACGGCCAGCAGTACGATTACATCTTTGCCGGCCCGCCTTATGGTTTGCCCGTTATTGACAGCATCCCTGATCTGGTATTTGAGCATGGCCTGTTAGCAGCTGATGGCTTGTTTGTGATGGAGCACAACCCCAACCACAGTTATCAGGATCACCCTAACTACGAGCAGGAGCGGCATTACGGGAAAACCATTTTCAGCTTCTTTGGCCATACTGCGGATGAACAAGCCTGATCTTCGTTTTTAGCTTGAAGGGAACTACCCACCAGACTGAGGTGTTGTCCAGTCAACCCGGTTCCTGAAAATGTAAGAAATCTAATTTGCATGCTGCTATGAAATGGTCTTATCTACTACTGATCCTGGTCTTTCCGGCGCTTACTCAAGCCCAATATGACTTCACTGGTACTTGGACTGGCACTCTCACTCAAAATACAGGAGGGTACGCCCCGGAGTATGATTTTACGCTTTACCTGCAACAGGAAGGGAATAAAATCACCGGTCGTTCCTACGTTAAATATGGAGATATTTTTGCGGAAATGAAGCTGGAAGGGCAGTTGGTTGGCGATAAAGCCATTCACTGGGAGGAAAGTAAGATCATTGATCACTGGAAGCACGAAAACATGGAGTGGTGCTTTAAGCAAGCCACTCTTTTCATCGTATCTCAGGGTAAGGAGGATAAGCTCGAAGGCCCCTGGAGCGGCAATACCGGCGATTCAGAGTGCATCCCCGGCAAAATCATACTCAGGCGTACTTCTCCCCGCGCCTGATACGGTTATGCAAATGGGCTGCAGAAAGCTGCACGAAACTCCTCAAAAATTGATACTTTTGGCGCTTTGCCGCAATACCCTTATTAGATGAATATTATAGAAACGATTCAATCTGGCGTAGTACAGGCTGTTAAAAGCCTTTATGATGCTGACGTTACCGCTGATTCCGTGACCTTGTCTCCGACACGCAAAGAGTTTGAGGGCGACTATACCGTGGTGGTATTCCCCTACACGAAGATAGCGCGCAAAAAGCCGGAACAAATTGGGGAAGAACTGGGGCAGTACCTGAAAGATCAGGTGGCGCATGTTGCCGATTTCAATGTGATCAAAGGTTTCCTTAATCTGGAAGTCAGCGATAGCTTCTGGGCAGCTTTTGTAGGCGATATCTATGCGAAAGAAGACTTTGGCCGCTTGCCGGCTAACGGGCAAAAGGTGATGATAGAGTTCTCTTCCCCTAACACCAACAAGCCGTTGCACCTGGGCCACATCCGGAATATCCTGCTGGGCTGGTCGACTTCCCAAATCCTGGACGCGGCTGGCTATGAGGTGGTGAAAGTGCAGGTGGTCAACGACCGGGGCATTGCCATTTGCAAAAGCATGCTGGCCTGGCAGCGGTTTGGAAATGCAGCCACACCTGCCTCCGCCGGTCAGAAGCCTGACCACTTCGTAGGGCATTTCTATGTAAAGTTTGAGCAGGCCTTCAAGGAAGAATACAAAACCTGGCAGGCTTCCGAAGCCGGACAGCAGGTATTCGCAGCCTGGAAAGCGGATGAGAAGGCTGTGAAAAAAGCGGAGAAAACGCTGGACGAGAAAGCCCGCAAAGCTATGGCGAAAGCAGAGCGGGAAGGCAAAGGCTTTGAGCCGGCTGAATACACGCTGGAAAAGCATTTTTTCGGAACGATTTATAAAAACACTTACTTCAACGAACACAGTGAGCTCGGGCAGGCTGCCAAAGCTATGCTGTTGAAGTGGGAAGCAGGCGATGAAGAGGTGATCGCGCTTTGGAAGCAGATGAACGGCTGGGTATACGAAGGCTTCGACGAGACCTATGAACGGCTAGGTGTGGAATTTGACAAATTGTACTACGAGTCTGATACATATCTGCTTGGCAAAGACACGATCAAGACGGGCCTTCAGAAGGGGATTTTCTACGAAAAGGAGGATGGCTCGGTATGGATTGACCTGACGGATGCCAAGCTTGATCATAAGCTGGTGCTGCGGAGTGACGGCACCTCCGTTTACATCACTCAGGATATCGGTACAGCACAGGAACGGTACAAAGATTTCGGCGTGGACAAAATGGTCTACGTGGTAGCCGATGAGCAGGACTATCACTTCAAGGTCTTGTTTGAGACCCTGAAGCGGCTGGGCGAGCCCTATGCTGAAGGGCTTTACCACCTCAGCTACGGCATGGTTGACCTGCCTTCCGGCAAAATGAAGAGCCGGGAAGGAACCGTGGTGGACGCGGATGACCTGATGGCTGAAGTAATTGCTGAGGCCCGGCAAAATACAGAAGAACGGGATACCCTCAATGATCTGAATACAGAGGAACGGGAAGCCATCATCCGGCAAATCGGACTGGCGGCGCTGAAGTTTTTCATCATCAAGGTGCAGCCGCAGAAGCGGATGGTATTTGACCCCAAGGAATCGGTGGACATGCAGGGGCAGACCGGGCCCTATGTGCAAAACGCCTATGTGCGGATTCAGTCGGTGCTGCGCAAAGGCGGAGAACAGGATCTGCAGGCAGCCGCTGAATACGCGACACTGGAAACCATCGAAAAGGCTCTGGCTGGCCAGTTGTATGCCTTTCCTGCTGTGATTCAGGAAGCTGCGGCTAATTATGATCCTTCAGGCGTGGCCAATTACTGTTATGATCTGGCGAAACAGTACCACCGGTTCTATCACGACTTCAGTATTCTGAATGCAGAGTCGGATGCGGCTAAAGCCTTCCGGCTGAAATTGTCACAGGCGGTGGCGCATACGCTGAAGACCGGGATGCAACTCCTGGGCATCGAAATGCCAGCCCGGATGTAAACCGCCGATTTCCCAAAAAGACTATTAGAATCTAAAGATATGAGCAACGAAACCAAAGAATCTCTAAACTTCATTGAGCAAATCATTGAAGAAGATATCAAAAATGGCAAGCATGGCGGGCGCGTACATACCCGTTTCCCACCGGAGCCTAACGGCTACCTGCATATCGGGCATGCCAAGGCTATAACGGTCAATTTCGAAATTGCTCAACGGTACGGCGGTAAAACCAACCTCCGCTTTGACGATACCAACCCCAGTACGGAGGAAACCGAATACGTGGAGAGCATCAAGCGCGATGTTAAATGGCTGGGTTTTGACTGGGAAGGGGAGGCTTTGTTCACCTCCGATTACTTTTCGCAGTTGTACCAGTTTGCAGTGGACCTCATCCGGAAAGGCCTGGCCTATGTAGACGACTCCTCTGCTGAGGAAATTGCGGAGCAGAAAGGGGATATTGGCGTACCGGGTAAGGAAAGCCCCTACCGGAACCGCAGCGTGGAAGAAAACCTGGAGCTTTTTGAAGGGATGAAGGACGGGAAGTTTCCTGACGGTTCCAAGGTACTGCGCGCTAAAATCGATATGGGCCACGACAACCTGTTGCTCCGCGACCCGGTGCTCTACCGTATTAAGCGGGAAGACCACCACCGTACTGGCAGTGATTGGAACATTTATCCCATGTACGACTTCGCGCATGGGCAATCGGATTCCATTGAGGGCATTACCCACAGCTTATGTTCGCTGGAGTTTTTCCACCATCGGCCATTGTACAACTGGCTCATCGAAAAGCTGGAAATCTTCCCCAGCCGGCAGATTGAGTTTGCGCGTATGAACGTGGCCTATATGATCACAAGTAAGCGAAAGCTGCTCCGGCTGGTCAAGGAAGACCACGTGCACGGCTGGGATGATCCCCGTATGCCAACGCTTTCCGGTATGCGCCGCCGGGGCTATCCACCAATGGCTATCCGGACATTTTGCAACAAAGCCGGTACGACAAAGCGGGAAAACCTTATTGATCTCAACCTGCTCGAATTTTGTGTGCGCGATGAACTGAATAAGACCGCTCCGCGAATTATGGCGGTGCTTGATCCGCTCAAGGTGGTAATCACCAACTATCCGGAAGGGCAGGTAGAGCAAATGGAAGTGGAGAACAACCCGGAGGATGAGTCGATGGGCACCCGGGAAATGCCATTCTCCAGAGAGATTTATATCGAGCGCAAAGACTTTATGGAAGACCCGCCGAAGAAGTTCTTTCGGATGGGGCCTGGTCGTGATGTCCGCCTGAAAGGCGCATATATTCTGCACTGCGAGGATTATGTAAAGGATGAGGCTACGGGCGAGATTAAGGAAGTACACTGCACGTACTACCCAGACAGCCGTTCCGGTGATGACACTTCCGGCATCAAGGCGAAAGGCACCCTTCACTGGGTTTCCATTGCACATGCACGAAAGGCAGAAGTGCGGCTTTATGACCGCCTGTTTACCGATCCTACGCCAGACCGCCACGAGGACAAGGATTTCCTGGAGTTCCTCAATCCGGAATCGCTGAAGATACTCGAAGAGGCGTATGTGGAGCCTAATGTTGGAAACCTGGAAGCCGGGCAGCAATTCCAGTTCTTAAGGATGGGCTACTACTGCGTGGATCCTGACTCGACGGCTGACCATTGGGTATTCAACCGGACGGTGACGCTGCGGGATACCTGGGCGAAGCTGCAGAACAAAGGTTAGGCAGGCTGAGTGTAAAAAGGTTTAAAACCCCGGAGATTACTGTTTTTCTCCGGGGTTTTCTTTTGGATCATCGATATGGTCCTTCTTTTGGATTAGCCGCAGGACCTCCTTAAACTCTTCGATATCCTGCTCTTTGCGGTCTTCGAACATGCGGGCAATATTTCTGCCGCTCATGAACTCGCCGCTTCGGTGTATGCCCCGCAGGAAGGAATCATACCCTTTGCCGTGGTGGTAGTAGCCCAGGGGGGCAATCACATAACTGGCCACGAATGACCCGCAGGACTGGCACTGCACAAAAACCTTATCTGACTCGCCGATTTTCCGGACCAGGATATTCCTCATATCCGTGGAATCACAAAATTGGCAATGCTGAGCGTGAAGTTCCATAGGTTAGGGTTTAAAAGAATAGGGGAATATAGAAAATACTTGTGATCGCAGTACCGATCAAAGCCAATAAAGTTAGGATAAGGCCTGCAATTAGCATATCCTTTGCCTGCAATAGGCCGGAACCGAAAGCAATTGCGTTGGGCGGGGTACTCACAGGCAGTGCCATGGACGTGGAACACATGATAGCAATAGCAATGGAGAACAGCAGCTCATTGCCAGGCAGAGAGACGGCAACCGGTATCAGGAGGTTGGCCGTAGCTGTATTGCTCATCACGGTAGTCATGCCGGCCGCCATAAGGAGTAGAATAGCAAAGACAAACAGGAATCCCTGGTCCATAGGTAGGGCATGAGCGATCGTATCGGTCAGGCCGCTTTCATCGAGCACCACACCCAGGCAAAGGCCACCACCGAGCATAAACAGAATGTCCCAGGATATATTCCGGAAATCGGCCGTATTGAGCAAACCAATACCGAAGCTGGTGATAATGCACAACAGCCCTACAAAACCAGTGCTGAGCCCTGTCATTCCACCGGTAAGCCAGCCCAGAATGGTTAGGACGAATATGACCATGACAATCTTTTGTCTCACGGTAAAGTTATCGGCTGAGGCAGGGTCTTCGTCTATGGTAATTTCAATTTCTCCGGGAGGATAGAGCCGCAGCAACAGTTGCCAAAGCGCCGCAAGCAACAGTAGCAATAGTGGAATACTGATGATCATCCAAAGGGCGAAGGAAATTTCTATGCCCGCCCGGTTGAGGTATTCCATGGCGATGGCGTTGGGCGGCGTACCAATAGGCGTACCCAGCCCGCCAATATTACAGGCAAAGGGAATGGCCAGAGCGATGGCTTTGGAAAAGGCAGACCCTGCCGGGATTTGAAGAATCAGGGGCCCCACAATAGCAAACATCATTGCAGCTGTAGCTGTATTGCTCATCCACATGGACAAGAGTGCAGATATGGCAATCAGGCCCAGGAGTACCCGTTCGGGCGCACTGCCGGTCTTTTGGATCATCCAGTTGGCGATGCGGCGTGCCAGCCCGAATTTGTTGAGCAGAGCAGACAACACAAAGCCACCCATGAATAAAAGGGTGATATCTCCAAAAAAGGCTTGAAGGAAATCATCCTTTTCTGCTGTTTTGCCTAGTCCTTCGAGGACGGGGAGCAGCCAAAGGACACTCATTGCCAGTACCCCCATACTCGTAATATAAAGGGGGACTGTTTCTGTAATCCAGAAAAGTGCTGTGATCAGAAGAATAGTCAGCGCCACAGATTCGCCCGGCCCCAGCCCCAAGACAGCCCGGTACAGACCGAATGAATGGGCCAATAAAAAGGCGATTGCGATGCTTAAAGCAGGCCAGTGAGGCCGTAGTCGTTGGAAAATCAGTTCCATCTCTTTAGAATTAAGCGTCAATATTAGGTGATATCACCGGGATGCCAAAGTTTGGCCTGGCTGATATTTATCACTTTGAAAATGAGTGTATTCTGCATTGTTTGTTTTGAAGAGGTATTTGCCAATTATTGACGGGCGAATTGCCAATTTTATCGAAAAAAATAGAAGAAAAATGTAAGCGTGAGAAAATTTACTATATTTATCCCCCAACTAACAGCAGGGCTAAATCACAAATCTGCACCCCGGTTCCAGCCCGTCAGGTTATTGGGACACAAGCAAAATTAGCGATTCATAAGACCGGAAGCTGTCTGGCTTTTTCAGTTCAGCAGTATAAAAACCATGTGCCACGGATGTGTACGTGGCTCTATTATTATGTCAAAGTGGCTTAATGCCACCGTGCTTTGCATTCATTAGTTCATTAAACTCAAAATTGTATGAATTACGCTACAAAGTTCAGCATGCTGCTGGCTTTGCTGTTCACTACGGCAACAGCAATGGCTCAGTTCAATGTGACTGGCAACGTAACCGATGGGAGTGGAGAACCTCTGATTGGGGTTTCTATCATTGTCAAAGGTTCCACAACAGGTACCGTTACTGATTTTAACGGTGACTTTAATCTAAATGTCAAAGGAGAGCGTGCTGTCCTTCTGTTCTCCTACACCGGCTTTGCCTCCCAGGAAATAGAGGCTACTCCGGACAACAACCGCCTGAATGTTACCCTGGAAGAAGACATAGCCGATCTCGAAGAGGTGGTGGTGACGGGCCTTGCTTCTGGTGTGAAACGCTCCAATCTGGCGAACAACGTATCTACCATTTCGAGCCAGGAACTTACCGAGGTGACCACTCAGCAAACGATAGATGGTGCTTTGTACGGTAAGATGACCGGCGTGAACATTATTTCCAGCTCCGGTGCGCCCGGTGGTGGTATTGCTATGCGCCTGCGGGGTATTTCCTCCCTGACCGGTAACAACCAGCCGCTGTTTATTATCGACGGGGTATACATCAGCAATGCTGAAATTCCAAGTGGCTTGCGTTTTGCCTCCGGTGCGAACTCCGGCTCTGAGGAGAATGCTTCCAACCGTCTGGCTGACCTAAACCCTGAGGATATTGAAAGCATTGAGGTGCTGAAGGGCGCTTCAGCCGCTGCTATTTATGGTACCCGGGCAAATGCCGGTGTGGTTATCATTACGACCAAGCAGGGGCAGGCTGGAAAAACCAAGGTACGCTTCGAGCAGGACTTTGGTGTGAACACCATTCAGCGCTTCGTAGGCCGCCGTCAGTACACGGCTGCTGAAGTGGAAGAAGCCTTCGGTCCGGATGAGCGGGCTCGCTTCGAGCGTGCTGTAGCAGATGGTGAAGTCTTTGACTACGAGCAGGAAATTTATGGCAATGACGGCTTCATTACAGATTCCCGTATGTCCATTTCCGGTGGTAATGAGAAAACGACGTTCTACTTCAACACCAGCTACCGGGATGAGGAAGGCATTATTGAAAATACTGGCTTTGAGCGCTTCTCCATGCGTTTGAATGTGGACCACCGCATTTCTGATAAGATCAAAATGGGCGTTAATGCCAACTACATCAACTCTTTTGCGAGCCGGAGCTTTACCGGTAATGAAAACGAGGGCGGCCTGAGCTATGGCTACAATCTGGCATTCACCCGTGACTGGGTGAACCTGTTCCCGGATGCGCTGGGCAACTACCCGACGAACCCTAACGCGGCGGGCAACCCCATTTTTGTACGCGACAATACCTGGAACGAAGAGCGCAACAACCGCTTCATTTCCGGTGCGAATATGGAAGTTAACCTCTATCAGACGGACCGTACGATCTTTAAGCTGACGGGTAATGTGGGCGTTGATTTTCTGATGAATGAGACTTCCGTTTATGTGCCGGAGACCCATCAGGCGCAGGCAGGCGGCAACAACGGCTTTATTGGTGAGGGCCGCAATGGCTTGCTGAACTATAACTATCAGGCTTTTGCAGTGCTGGACCACTACACAGAGAGCAATATCAATTTTAATACGCAGATTGGTATGACCTATCTGAACTTTGACCGGGATCTGGTCCTCAACCGGGCTACACAGTTGATCCCCGGTCAGACGAACCTTCAGAACTCCGGTGCACAGCAAATCAGCCAGGCCCGGGCAACGGAAGAAGACTTCGGTATTGTCGCTCAGGAGCAAGTCAACTGGGATGACAAGATCATCGGTACGGTGGGTATCCGCTTTGACAAGTCGAGTCTGAACGGTGATCCCAACCAGTTTTTTGCTTTCCCGAGGGCATCGCTGGCGGTCAACGTAGCCAACTTTGACTTCTGGAGCATCAATAGCATGAATCAGTTTAAGCTGCGGGTTGCTTACGGTGAAACGGGCAGCAGTGCTTCATTCGGTTCGCTGTTCACGACGCTGGCTTCCACTAATATTGGTGGACAGGTAGGTATCCGTGCAGGTGGTAGTCTTGGTAATCCAAACCTGGAGCCTGAAACTTCTCAGGAACTGGAATTTGGAGCTGACTTTGGTATCCTGAACAACAAACTGAATCTTGGCGTAACTTACTACATCCGTGATGTAGAGAACCTGCTTTATGACTTTGACATCCCATCTTCTACAGGCTGGGCGGATGAAAGCCGGAGCGATTTTGACCTTCGTAACCAGGGCTTGGAGGTACAGCTGGGCTTCACTCCGGTCAATCGTGAGAAATTCCAGTGGAACTCTACAGTAAACTACTGGTACAACCGCTCGGAAGTGACTCGCCTGGGCGTGCCGCCATTTGTTCCAACCGGTGTTGCGTTTGGTTTGGGCCTGGGTACTTTCTTTGTTGAAGAAGGCGAGCCTATCACACAGCTAAAGGGTAATGGTGCAGAGGGCCCTGTAACCATTGGTGATGTGGAGCCTGACTTCCAGTTGGGCTGGTTTAACCAGATTAAGATTGGCAATAACATCGACTTTACCTTCCTGACCCATTGGAAAGAAGGAGGCGATGTACTCAATCTGTCCCGCCTGCTAACCAACCTTGGTGGTACAACACCTGAGGAGTATGCCGATCTGGTCGGGTTTGTAGAGGATGCTTCCTACTTCCGTTTGCGTGAGGTTGGTCTGTACTACACCCTGCCTAAATTCAGCAATACCATTAGCCGTCTGCGTGTTGGTGTTTCCGGCCGTAACCTGCTTACACTGACTGACTACAGCAGCTACGACCCGGAAGTATCCACCAAAGGAACTACCGGTCTGTCGACGGGGATTGAGGTAACGCCTTTCCCAAGTACGCGTCAGGCTTACTTCCACGTTACTGCTGAATTTTAATCAGACCAGACCAATCTATTTTTGAATTTAAAAGGAAACATTCCTATGAAAAATATAAATCTGATCATAAGCACATTATGCCTGCTGGTCCTTGGTGCCTGTACCATCGACGAGCAGTTTGATCCCAACGCGCCTAGTGTGAGCGCTATTCTTTCCGAGGCAGAGCCTAATGAGCTGGACCTCTTGGTCTACGGGGCAGAAGCCCGGATGCGGACGGCCTGGGATACGTATATTACCTCCACGGGTTCAGTCGCCCGGGAGCTATATCTGTTTGATGCAGACCCTCGTAATACAGAGGACCTGCTGGGCAAAGAAGGACGCAGCCTGGATAATAACACCTTTTATCTTACTGCGCCATGGGGGACCCGTTATCAGGTAGTGAAGAACGTTAATCTGTTGCTGGATGCACTTCCCAATGCTCAGGGGGCTTCTGAAGCAGAGCTCGCCGGCTACCGTGGCTATGCAAGAACCGTTAAAGCACTGATGTTCCTGCAGGAGCTCATGCGCCTCAACGATAACGGTATCCGGGTGGATGTTGCCGACCCGGAAAACCTCGGGCCATTTGTCAGCAAAGCAGATGCTTTCACTGAGATTTTCAGCCTGCTGGACGATGCCTATGATGATCTTCAGGGTGCCGAATTCCATTTTGCACTCTCGGCAGGCTATGCCGGCGGCTTTGATACACCGGAAGGTTATGCTGAGTTTAACCGCGCTATAGCAGCCCGGGCGGCTACCTATGCACAGCAATACGGTAATGCGCTCAGCTACCTGGAGGATTCCTTCCTGGACCTGGATGGCGATATCACTGTCGGGCCGGAAATGATCTTCAGCACCGCTTCCGGTGATGTACTGAATCCGGTATTCAAAATTCCAGGGCAGAGCGGCGACCAAATTATTGTCCACGACTCCTATATCGAAGATATCCGGGAAGGCGATATGCGTTTGTCGAAGTTCCGCCCACGGGTGGATGCTACCTCTCAGGACGGGCTGAATGGTACGCATGAGACAGCCCTGTATGAGTCTGCGCTTTCGTCAATCGATATCATCCGTAACGAGGAGCTGATCCTGATCTATGCGGAAGCGAGCATTCAGGAAGGTAGCCTGGATGATGCAGTGACGGCCCTCAATGTGATCCGCAATGCGCATGGACTGGGCGATTATGATGGAGATGTTAACCGCGATGCACTGATCGACGAAATGCTGTACAACCGCCGCTATTCTTTCTGGGCGGAAGGGCACCGTATGTTTGACCTGCGCCGCTATGGTTTGCTGAATGCGGATAACCTGCCGATTGACCGGCCTGGTGATCAGGTTTTCCAGCAGTTCCCGATTCCGCTCAATGAGAATCAGTAAATAGCAAGTAAGTGCCTTAGGTACTGATTGCAGTATGCCCCGGAAGCGAAATAATGGCTTTCGGGGCATTTGTATTTTAACAGGCCGAAACCGACCGTTCCGTAAAGCTTCATTTCAACCGGGCTGTACTTATGGCAGATTGTTATATCTTTGCCGCTACTACAGCAACAAATCAAATCTCCAATCTTTATTACCCCGGTCAGCCTTAAATCAATTTCCAGGTATTGGAAACGGGCGGTCTGATCTATAGTACAGGCCGGGCTCCTTATGCTTTTTGTTTCCGAAAAAATGAATCGCTATGAATATTCGCTTAGCAGGCTTTTGTCTCTTGTTGCTGCTGTTTGGAAGGGTAGGTTTTGCTCAGGATTGTGATAATTTCACCATCGAGGTATCAGCGGACACCACACTGTGTACGCCTGGCGAGCCAGTGCCGGTTGCTGCTTCTTTTTCTACTACTCCGTTTAGTTTTCAATGGTCGCCCTCTACAGGGCTGGCCGACCCATCAGCTGCCGTGACAACCGCAACACCGGCAACGACCCAAACCTACACCATCACTGCCCAGGCGATAGGCGAAAACCTCATTTTCAACGGTGACTTTGCGCTGGGTAATGTAGGGTTTACTACCGATTACGGGCAGGGGAGCGGTGGGCCAAACGGGCCCCTGCATAACGAAGGTGAGTACCTGATTAGCAACAACCCGATGTCTACCCATGAGGACTTTGCCCCCTGCGGCGACCACACCACCGGCAATGGCAATATGATGGTGGTGAACAGCTCCGATCAGCAAAACGACGTCTGGTGTCAGGTGGTGAGCGTTACGCCCGGTACAGACTATGCCTTTTCGGCCTGGGTCGCTTCCGTGACTACCGAAAACCCTGCGAATCTGCAGTTCTCCTTCGATGGGGTTTTGTTGGGCAATACCGCAGCAGCCACCCCGGTGACCTGCGAGTGGGTACCCTTCTATGCCACCTGGAATTCGGGGGGCGCCACTGATGTGGAAATTTGTATCACCAATGTCAACAGTGAGTCTACAGGCAACGACTTTGCACTCGACGACATCAGCTTTGGCCCGGTTTGTGAAGCCACTGCGGAGCTAACCATCACCGTGGGCGAAACGCCGGGCACAGTACCCTCTGTAGATTGTGAGGCTACTGCGAACAGTATTCTGTTATCCTGGTCGCCTACGATGGGGGCAAGCACTTACCAAATAGATGTACTCGACGGGCCGGTAGGGACCTTCACTTCCGATACGACCTATCTTATCGAAGGGCTGACGGAGAATCAGCAGGTCAATTACGAGTTGTTTGCTTTGTCAGCAGAAGGTTGTCTGAGTGATGTTTATTCCGGAGGGTGCACCACGCTGGAATGCCCGGGTTACACGTTGGAACTGGAAGGGGCAACCGAGATTTGCGAAGGGTCGCCTCTGGACCTGGCCCTGCTGATTGAGACAGAAAGCCCGGGCCCCTTTACTTTGGAGTATACTTACAACGGCCTGACGAGTACCCTCCCTGGGTTGCAAGCCGGGGAGAACACCTTGTCTGTGCCGGTTCCCGGCAGCGGGAGCATCGCCATTTCCAGCTTTTCTGACAGTAGTGCCCCGGCCTGTACCTACGATGGCCCCTTTCCGGCTCTGGAATTTACTGTCGTGCCTTTTCCAGCTGCCGGGGTGGGGAAAGATCTGGACTTTTGCGCAGGACTGGACAGTCTGTTAGAGCTGAGCGCCATTCTGGCCGGAGCTGACACAGGAGGGACATGGGCGGTTACAGGAGGAGGTGTGCCCGATGATGCACTTGATGCCTCCACCGGACAATTAAACCTGGCGCAACTGGCTATTCCGGGAGCGGTTCAAATTGCCTACCTGCAAAACAATGGCATTTGCCAGCCGGACTCAGCCTTTTTCAACCTGGATATCCTTCCGGTTCCAATGGTGGAAACCGGTGGGCCATACAGCCTGGACTGCGATACCGATGAGGTCGTTGTTGGCAGCCCCGCTATGGCCGGGTTTGCTTATACATGGACGACCCTGGATGGAGGCGTGCTTTCTGATACAGGCATCGCCAACCCCACTGCCTCGGAAGCGGGCGATTACGTGCTGGAAGTTACGAATACGAGCACCGGATGTGCCAATGCCGACACTATAACTGTAGCCGACAACCGCGCTACCCCTGAATTGGTCGTCAGTGTCACTAATCCGGGGTGCACGCCTGATGGTACCGGAAGCCTAAGCGTGGATAGTGTCGTTGGTGGTCAGGCGCCCTATTTATTTGGCATAAATGACCAACCGTTGCAGCAGTCTCCTTCGTTTACGGGGCTGGAAGCAGGGAGTTACAGCCTGCGTGTTCAGGATGGCGGTGGCTGTGAGGGAGTTGCGCTATTTGACTTAGAATCTGAGGCTCCGGCAGGTTTTCGGCTGTTCTCACCCGGGCAGGGGGATGAGCCTATCATTATCCCAGGCGATTCTATCGACCTGGTAGCGCAACCGCTGGACGCAGGCATGGAGCTGCCCGATAGTCTGGTTTGGGAGCCGGCAGTATGCCAGGGTTGTGCAACGGTGAGGGTGAGCCCGGAGCGTACCACCACCTACACCGTTACCGGCCTAACGAGTGAAGGCTGTACCGTTACGGCAAGGATCGTAGTGGAAGTGAATAATGTGGAGCGGATTTATGTACCTACGGCCTTTTCACCGAATAACGATGGTATCAATGATGTGCTCCGGCCCTACGCCGGTCCGGAATTTGTCCGGGGGGTCAGCCTCCGCGTTTTTAACCGCTGGGGCAGCCTGGTTTATGAAGCAAGCGACTTCCGGCTTCCTGCCAGTCAGATTGGCTGGGATGGGCTGTACAAAGGAGAGCCGGCACCATCAGGAGTCTACGGGTACCATTTGGTAGTGGAAAGAGGCAATGGCGTTGCTGTGGAGCGGTCAGGAGAAGTTAACCTGATCAGGTAGCCGTCAAATTAAGTGCCTTTTTTGAGGGTGAAGCCAAAAGTAGAGCCCAGGCCGGGCGTACTGCGTACATTGATGGTCTGCTTGTGCGCCTCAATGATGTGCTTCACAATGGACAAGCCCAGTCCCGAGCCGCCACGTTCTCTGGAACGGCTTTTGTCCACCCGGTAGAAGCGGTCGAAGACGTGGTTGAGGTGTTTTTTGGGGATGCCCAGCCCATTGTCCGCGACTTCGATGAGGATGTTACCGTCCATATCATAGAAACCGATGCGGGTGCGTCCATTTTCTTCCCCGTACTTGATGGAATTGCTTACCAGGTTGGTCAGCACCTGACGGATGCTTTCCCGGTCAGCCTGCACCTTGAAGCCCTGAGAAGCCCCATCCTTAAACTCCAGGGTGATGTTGCGCTGCTTGGCCTTGAACTCCAGATCTTCAAAAACCTCTGCTGCCAGGGCGTGTATGTCGAAGCTTTGAATTTCCAGCATCAGCTCTCCGGATTCGAGGCGGGAAATGGCTTCCAGATCCTCCACTATGATGTGCAGGCGTTCCAGGTTTTTGGCGGCTTTTTTGAGAAAGGTGGTGTTAACGTTCGGGTCTTCCAGTGCCCCGTCGAGGAGGGTATGAAGGTAGCCCTGAATATTGAAAATAGGTGTTTTGAGCTCGTGGGAGATGTCGCCAACAAAGTTGCGGCGGTACTCCGCCCATGCCTTATACTTGTCCAGTTCCTCCTGTTGTTGTTCGGCCCATTCTGCGACTTGTTTTTCTACCTCATCAATGATGTTTTCGCGCACGTCAATGTTCTTATTTTTCTCCTGTGGGGAGACTTTGTGCTTATGGATGGTTTTATAGATGAGTTTGATCTTGCGGTAGATATACTTACGCAGGTAAAAAATGGTAATCAGGTAAGCAGAAGCAAAAAGGGCTATGCCAAGCAGTGCCAGGGTGAACATCCAGGTGAGCTCAAAGCGGGCACGGAAGCCCTCAAGCACGCCCCAGACCAATAGGGAAGAAACCGTAATATACAGCGCTACAATTTGTGCGATTTGCTGTGGCGTAGGGTTTTTCAGCATTAGGTTGCGGTGGTTATCTTTAAAGGGGATTATGAGGCGGCTGTACCGGGCTTAAAACTCAAACTTATAGCCAATACCTTTGATGGTCTTGATGTAGTGGTCTCCAATCTTTTCCCGAAGCTTCCGGATATGAACATCGATGGTGCGGTTGCCGACGATGACATCGGTGCCCCATACTTTGTTGAAGATTTCCTCTCTGGAAAAGACTTTGCCTGGCTTGGAAACGAGCAGGAAAAGGAGCTCGAATTCCTTTTTGGCCAGTTCGATAACCTCTTCCCCCTTGGTAACGGTGACCCGGTCCCGGTCAATGATGAGGTCTCCTATGGAGAGGGTGTTCGGTTCTTCCCGTTCCTCTTCCCGGCGTTCGGAGCGCCTCAGCAATGCTTTGATACGGCTGAGGAATACCCTGGGGCGGATGGGTTTGGTAATGTAATCATCACCGCCAACATCAAGCGCTGCAATTTGGGAATAGTCCTCCTCCCGCGCAGTGAGGAAGGTGATCAGTGTACTTTCGAACTCCGGCTTGTTACGCAACTGCCGGCAGACTTCCACGCCGTCCATTTTTGGCATCATGATATCCAGGATGATCAGGCGGGGTTTGACTTGTTCGGCAGTCTTGATGCCATCTTCCCCATTGGATGCGGTAAAGACTTCAAATCCTTCCTTAACGAGATTATACCGGATGAAATCAAGTATATCTGGTTCATCATCCACAATGAGAATTTTGACAGGGTCCATCTATGTGAGGATTGGTTGAAAAAGGGGCTATATAGAGTAGCCAAAGTCGCATGCCGTCAAAGTTAATGGCTTCGACAGCTGGATTTAGCGAATGAGGCATTAAGTATATGTTAAGAAATGGAGGTCAGTCCCGCTCTTCCGGTTTTTTGGCCTTGGCGTTGAGTTGTTCCACGCGCTCCATCACCTTGTCATAGAGGTCCTTCATTTCTGCCGGTTTTTCGCGCATGGTTTCCAGGGTTTCCTGCACCTCCACTGAGTCTACCCCGTGTATGGTGTAGATTTGCTGGTAATAGGCCTGAGACATGCTGTCTTTGGTTTGCCCTCTGAGGGCCTGCAGGGCAGCTTCTGCAATATGGATATCAGCCAGCACCTCAACCAGCTTTTCCTCTGGCATAGTAGGTTTTTCTTCTGGGGTATGACAGCCAGAACACCATAAACCAAGGAAGCAGGTTAGCAATAAATAGGCAGGATATCGCATCAGGAAAAATACTGTTTAGGGTAATGAAATTCACTCAGGCGGCCGGTTTGAGCGGTAAATGCAGCCCAGTCGTCCACTTCCGCATCTACTCTAAACGTCCCACAGGTCGGAATATTGGCAATAAAAGTCTCGGCAAAGGAATTGGCTATCGTGGTCCAGGTAGGGTTGTGCCCGAAAAGGTACACCACTTTCCATGCAGGATCAAACTTTTCGATCAGCCGCAAAATATCTTCCGGGAAGGCTTCGTAAATGAGGGGCTCCTCCTGCACCTGGGCTTCCGGGTATTGAAATGCTGCAGCATAGCATTTAGCAGTAGTACGGGCGCGAACGGCAGGGCTTGTGATGATGCGGTCAGGGGCTAAGCCCTTGGCATGCAGCAGCTTGCCCATGAATGGTGCGTCCCTGAGCCCCCGCTTATTCAGGGGCCTTTGAAAATCTCTTAAACTGGCATCCTCCCAACTGGATTTTGCATGTCTGACAAAATAAATGGTCTTCATAGTTTGATGTGCGGATCGGAGGTAGCCTTTTTGCAGGCGCCTCAGGGTTATGGGAAGGTAATTTAAGGCTTTTTGCAAAAGATCAAATCGTTTACAGTTGCAATGTCGTTTTGTGGGTTTCGAAGGTGCCCCTAAGAGAGATTTTGGAGGCAGCATCTGAGGATTCGACTTTTTTCGGTTAATTTGCAAAAAAAACGAGGGATGCATTTTAAGGACAAAGTGATTTGGATTACGGGGGCTTCTTCCGGAATAGGCGAGCATTTAGCGTATGCTTTTGCTGAGCACGGAGCAGATCTGGTATTGTCTGCCCGTAATGAACAGGAATTGGAGCGCGTGCAGCAAAATTGCCCCCGTAGCAGCCGGGTATTGCTCCTGCCGATGGATGTCACGGAATACGATAAGGTTTCTGGTATAACTGCCCGGGCGATCAACCATTTCGGTAAGATTGATGTGCTGGTCAATAATGCGGGTATCTCTCAGCGCTCCCTTGTGGCGGATACAGATTTGTCAGTAGACCAAAAGATCATGGATGTCAACTTCATCGGTACGGTGGCGGTAACGAAGGCAGTACTGCCGTACATGTCGCGCCGTAAGCAGGGGCAGATTGTTGCCATCAGTAGTGTGATGGGCAAAATTGGCACGCCACGAAGATCTGCGTATGCGGCCTCCAAGCATGCACTGCACGGTTTTTTTGATTGCCTGAGGGCGGAGGTCTATGACAAAAACATTCAGGTGACCCTGATTTGCCCAGGCTATGTGCACACCAATGTAAGCATCAACGCGCTGACTGGCGATGGTTCCCCTAACAATAAGATGGCACAAACGACGAAACAGGGGCTGGAGCCCAATGATTTTGCCCGAAAAGCACTGCTGGCGATCTATAAAAAGAAAGAAGAGGCTTACATTGGCGGTAAGGAAATTATGGGTATTTACCTAAAGCGTTTTCTGCCGGGTGTACTGTCCCGTGTGGTGCGGGGCATGGATGTAAACTAGTGCAGCGCTTCTTTCCTTCCGGTTGTTGTATCGCAGGCAAAAAGCCCCGGCAGAAATTTCTTCCGGGGCTTTTTCAGCGTTGTTTCCTACTGCTTTACTACATTTTTCGTGCTTGTCCCGTCCTGAGTTATGATTTGGACCCGGTATAGGCCGCCCGGCAGGCCGCTCAGGTCAAATGCTGCCTGATGCGTGCCGGAAGGCAGTGTCGTGAACTCCTGTGTGAGGAGGGCTTGGCCTGTAGCATTGATGAAGTTGAGTTGCACCGGGCTACTTTCATTCAGCACATACTGCACCTGCACCAAATCCTTTGTGGGGTTTGGGAAGACGGACCACCCGGCTACCGCTTCCGCATTAGGAGTACTGCTCACATTGGCTGCAGCCAAAAACTTCACAAATACTTCTGTACCCTGAAAATTACTAATGTCGGCAATAGAGGTGCCATACTCATCCAACACGAGAATAAACCCGCCTTCATTGATGCCGTCACCTTCCTCATCGTAGAATCGCAGTTCATAGCAGCCTTCCGCTTCAAGGGACAGGCTAACTTCTTCATAGGTACTGTTGGCCAGAGTACCTTCTGCTACCGCATTGCCATTCTCATCGACAATTTGCCAGCGGTTGTTATGGTCTTCTGCATCGCTGTCAGATTGGATATAAAGATCAAGGTTCACAGAGACAAGAGGGGCTTTGACGAAAGGTACCAGGACCTCGTTGTTGGAAAGGTCATCATCGTCAGAAGGGAGTACCAGGGAGAAGGTATTCAGTCCCGGCTGTAAGTCTACGTTTTCAAAAAGGACAGGTGCTTCTGCACCGGTAGGCAATTCGCCAATCCAATCGTAAGTGTCTACAAGTTCTCCATCGCGCCGAAGTTCTATTGTAGCAGCGGTTAGCGGTTCGCTGCCTGTGTTGTAGAGGTTAGCGCTGACAAAACCATCGTAGCAGGAGCTGTTGCCGATTTCATAGGTGTGAATGGCCGCGTCCTGTTCCAGTAGAGGCTCATCATTGCAGGAAAAAGCCTGACTGACCACGTAGTTGACAGTCCAGGTATTTATTCCAGACCACATCTGCGGAACTTTTACTTGCATATCAGGACAGATCATGACCACCGTGGGGTACCCCAGCAAACCATAAGCCGCCTGAAGCTGAAAGTCTTCCACATCAATTATAGGGTAGGGGGTGCCATTGATCCAGTTGCCTTGTGAGGGCCAGGCTTGCCCGGTGAGTTGTTCGTAGGAAGTGCTGGGGTCCCCCTCTATGAAAAGGACCATGATTTCGTCGCTGCCATCCGGGCCATAGGTTTCATAGACTTCTTCCATTACACCACTTGTATGCAAATTCCAACAGGGCGCGCACCACGTTGCTGAGATGATCATTACCACGGGTTTGCCTTCGCTAAGGTAATCGTAGAGCCTGTGGTCATTGCCATAGATATCAGTTAGGGTGAAAGGGGTTGCCCAATCGCCAGGCTGTAGCTGGGCTTTGCCTGCAAATGAAGTGATCAGGGAAAGAAGGAGAATGAGGTAGTGTTTTTTCATGTTGATTCAGGTGATTTAATGGTGAAAAATTACCACTTAAAAATACCTGAATTGCCGGTCTGTCGCAACAGGATTTGACGAACACCATCCTTTGACCGATAAAAGGTTGGCGTGAATGCCTGAAGCGGATCACCAGAACACAACAAAGCATCTGATTATTTTACCGCTGTTCTGCCGCACCCAAACCATGGGTGACCGTTTCTGATCTGTTTCGGTTTTTAGAATCGGGCGGGCCTCAGGGTAGGGGAGCCATTGTACCTTAGGGTGAGGCGAGATCAGCCAGTCGGGCTTTTGCGGGATGAAGAAAGCTGCATTCCGGAAGGCCTCTAATTCAGGCAGGGTTAAGTAACAGCCCGCAATACAGTCCTGGTTAAGTGGGGCAACGTCAAGTTCCTGTTGCTGATAAGGCAAAAAGAGTTGTGCCTTAAAGCATAGCCTTTGTTCCAGCGCCCCGGCCACCAACCCGTATGGTTTCAGGTACGTACTTGTTACTTCACTGTGCAAAAGGGGGAATTGTTTGCGGTGCAGCTTTTTCAGTTTCTGTACCAAACGGTCCTTTCGGTTGGGCCCAATCCAGGCACCTAAAGGTGTTTCGTGTTTTTCAAGGGTATCGAAGAGGTAAAACTTGTACGCCACTTCGAGGTGAACGGGCTGGCCTTCGAGGTAAAACAGGGCATCGATTTCACCCACCGTTCGTTTGTCCTGATGTATTTGAAGATTGTCGCAAATCCAGGAGACCGAAGGGCGCTTCTTTAACGCATGAAAAACGAAAGCCTCCGCCAGTTTGCCAAGCCGGTACTGATCAAAGGAAGCTTGCTCCTCCAAAGGCTCAGGGCTTAGCGCAAGCGCTATTTGCCGGAAAGGGGAGACGGTCGTGCCTTTCCAGAGTGGTGGGGTGGCGAGGCAGCCGAGATAACGTTGCTGAGTGCGTGGATCCATACTTTGCTGAAAGTACGAATCATTTAATAGATTTTAGAGTAGTTTTCCCGGTACCAGGCCTTCCAGTCTGCGGGAGTGATAGAATTAATGATGACGAGTTGTTTCTGAAGCTGCTGCGTAGAGTAGCCGTCCAGCTCTTTGGCTTTTTTGCTGACCAATTCTGAAACCGAAATGGCCTTTTCTGCGCAAGGCGCATCAGGAGGGACCATCAGGAGCATATCGATGGCTTTGCTGAGGTCCTGCCGGGAGCCGCTATTGGCAAGAATGGTACTCTTTTTAATGATGACATCACAGGCGTAGGCCTGATGCTTATCCAGTATGGCCTGCTCCGCATTGCTTTTAGCTTCCTGACAATTGCTTAGGGCATCATAGTATCCCAGCAAGCTGTTCGCTTTTGCCATTTCATGGTTGGCGAGCCGTTCATTAATGACGCTTGTTATTTTTGTGCAGGTTCCAAGGTTTTCCTGAATGTATTCCTGTATAAAGGCATGGACCTCATCATAATGCGCCCTGTCTCTAGCCATGGTAGTGCCTAATTTGGTAGCCAGGTCTTTCTCATTGGTGCCTTTGCATTTGATGGAAAGCGTTTTGCTGCGGTTTGGCAGCCCCTCAGCAGACAGGGAGTAGGTCAAATCTGCATCAGCGACGGTGTAGGTATCCATACCATTGATGGTGTGCATCTCACCGAAGTTGCCTGTTACATGCAGTGTGATGTAGCTGGAGGATAGTACATCGTAGTCCTTTTTTAGTCTGTTTTCCAGTTTCTGCTTTACTCCGCGAGCTGCGAAGGCATTGTCCTCTATTTCTACCTGTCCTACTACGAGGCTCGGTTTGGCTTCCTGCGCGAAAGCAAAAGGGCTGCCAAAGAGCAGCGTCAACATTACGGATACCATTATTCTCATGATCAGAGGCTTGAAAGGGTGATGGTAATGGCGCTACCGGTGATGGTTCGGTCTGCTTTGATACCTTTTTCCCGGAAGTGCCGCCTGAAGTCTGTCGCAAATGTTGAAATCCGGTAGTTTCTGCCCATATCATCTTTGAGAGGTACTTTTATGATATCGAATATTATTTTAGTTTCGCTTTGCCCCTGTATATGGAAATAATGTTTGTGGGCGTTTTCAGCAACCCATTCTTCGATCAGTTCAGAGAGGTAGTAGCCGCTGTCGTCTACTTCTGTGTCCAGGTTGAAGTCTGTACCGATTTCAATGCCCACTTCCATGGTAATTGTGCGGCCGTTTTCAACCATGTCGTTGAATTTTTCCTGTATGGTGTTGAGCAGGTTGTCCACTTCGGCTTCGATGGCTTTTTGCGTAAGCTTTTCGAAGTTTTCAGTATTAAATTTCGGACTGGAGGATACCTTGTTCGCCAATGACTCACCGGAAAAGGCATCGTAAGCAGTCAGGATACAGGTAACGCTGTTGCCAGTGTTAGTACGGTCTTTATTGGCCTCTACTTCCACATAAATATCAGCGCCGGACATTTTAATGACCTCGTCTTTAAGCGTCATTTCCTGGTCTTCCGTCAGAGCTTCAGCGTTTTGCAGCTGCTTTAGCTTCGCCCTGAAGTCGATGGTGTTTACGCCTCTTTGGTCAAATGCTTCCTTCACTTTGGTGATAGCTATTCTGTTGAGTTCGCTGTACTCATAGGCTTTCCTGGTGCTATTGCCCTCTTTGGCGAAAGGAATGACCATGATCGTGGGCTGAATCGTCGGTTGTTCCTGTGCAGTCAGGCTTTCGGCCAGGAAGCATATGAATAAGATTGTCAGTAGCTGTTTCATAGAGATAGGTTGAGGAGACTAGAGTCCAAATTTTTTCGTGATGCCTTCATCTTGTAAGAAGTTTCTTAAACTTCTTAGGTCTATTTTTATGACCTGATCCACAAAGGTGACTCCCCGGGAAGCTGAAGAGTGGCTAGTGTAGGAGTCCATAATAAACCGTTTATAGCCCTGATTTACCAGCAGTCTTTCCAGTATAACACCATTGTCTTCAAGGGCCAGATATTCATTGGGGACCATTGGTGATTCCTGATTGGTGTTGGGAATGCCTTTGAAAAGCAAATTTTCGAAGGCATTCCGCTCCGCATGGTAGACGGCTTTGTCCAGGTGCTCCGCCTGCCCCTGACTGCTGAGCACGACGATGGCATTCTCGTGGCTTATGGCGTTAACTTTTCCTGTTCGCTCGTAGGGGATTATGGTTTTGCTGCAACTCCATAAGAGCAGAACAAGCACTAAAAAACCGAATGGGTACTTCATATGCCTTTAATATCTGACTTTAAATCTGATTTTATCACCGTTGTCCAATGCCTGCTGTAGTTCCTTCTCACCTTTCGTGACCTTAACTTCCGCAATGGTGTTCGTTTTCTTTCTTTTTGCCCACACTTGCCCTATTTCTTCTTCTCTTTCTACCGTTCTTCCGCCAACCGTTTCCTCGGTGATTTTCATGATGTATAAAGTTGAGATATTCTCAAACCCAAAGGCACTGTAACCCAAAAACTCCTTGATTTTACCTTTTTTCTCTTTGGTGATTTCCAGGATTTCCAGGTCTTTATTCATGATATCCATGCACATATTGACGATCTGTACTTTCCTGTTAGGCGGTAGCTTGAGCAGCCCGCCGACCCCGCTGGCTTCTTCGTGCTCCAATCCCACAATCCTTCCGGTTTGTACATCCGTTGCTTTCATTCCGGTTGAAGTTTTTTCAAAAATCACTTCCACACCCTCTTGTTTATCCTGTACGGCTTCCATTTTGAAGTCCATGAATTTTTCAGCGGTATACTGGTCTGTGAAATAGCTGCGCTGCTGGTCAAAGTTTCGTTCTATAAGCTTTGTAGTCGCCACATCCAACAGGATGCTTTCCAGGTACAGCTCGCACATAAAGCACTCCCCTTTGACTTGTACGCGCTTCATAGGCTCATCCCTGCGATTCGCTTCATTGATCAAAGCCGTGCTTCTTGCGAATACAATTTCGTCTCCGCTTTGCAGGGCTTCGGTCATCTTTTTCTTAGCAAATACAGAAGGCACGGCTTTCGTCCGGTCCGGCCCAGCCTGGGTTACTTCCACTATGGAAAAGCCGGAAACCGAGGTATACATTTCAAAGTCTCCATATTTAGAAAGCTGATACATACTCAAAACATCGCCTTTGGCAATGTTTTCGGTAGATTTGGCATCTAAGTAGAGCTCACCCCATTTATCTTTTTCATCCAGCGTGAATTCATCCACTTTAAATAATCGTTTGTCTCCGGAAGCTTTGACCAGTCTTGCGAGGTCTATATTTTTGCCATACGATTGGACTTTTTTGGTATAAAATTCATCAATACGTTTGAGTTCCGCTTTTTTGAAAGCCTTCATTTTTTCATTAAAGACCTTTCTGTTGCGCTCCAGTAGTTTCGGGTTGTCTCCAAAATACTTTTTGAAGTCGGTTACCTGATAATGTTCCTGAATTCCCCAGTCTTTGGTATCAAAGGCATACACCGCGATAACTTCCGAGGTAGGCAGGTCAATCATCTTAAGCCGCGGCCCTATCTTATGCGGGTAGTAGACAAACATCTGCAAGACATTGCCTAAAGTATCTACCTGATAATTGGTTTTCAGTGTTTTTTCAAAACTGAACTGGGTATCGAGGTAGAGTGCTTGTTTGATGGGGATTGTACCAAAACCCTCGCCGTTCAGCGCTTCGATGGGTTCCGGATTGGATTCGGGGTTTTCATTCCAGGTATAAAATTCGGTATGTGGGGGGCTTTGATTGTTGTACTTTTCTACGATGGCCTGAACAAAAATCTTGTTGAATTCCCCCTTGTTGGGAGCTGTATCCATGAGTACAGCGGTGCCAAAGTTTTGAGAGAAAGCATAGACAGTTACCAGGACGAGTAGGCTGGTGAGTTGGCTTTTCATGATTTGTTATAATGTTTTTGTTTGTATAAAAATATTATCGGATTAATGCTCCGTATAGCTGTTTATTAGCGTTCAGCGCATTCATTACTGCTTCACCATTTTTGGTGACTTTCAGGATAGAGAAGTTAGCATCCTGAATTTCATCGATTTCGCCCATGGCAATCACTTCTTTGCGTTCGTATTCTTTGCCACCAACGGACTCTACTACGAGCTTGTAAATTTCGTAGGTATCTTTTTCCTTAGCTCTTTGATTGTAGCCAATTGCAAAAAGTAGATTTTTTGCTTTTGACTTCATTTTTTTGTCTGTGCACCTCAGGATCTCATACCTCAATTCAAAGCAATCTGCATTTACTTTTTCGATGACTTTGTTGATGGCAGACTGCAGGTTTTTGGGTGTACCAAGGATGGTGTGTCCCAGTTTTACTTCCTGGTTTGATATGACCATCCCTTTTTCAATATCATACACTTTGACCGAAAGAAGCTTTTCCTTTTTGTCATAAATCGGGTAGTAGCAATACTCAAAGCCTTCCTGCTTGCCCTGATTAACGATATAGCCGTCAATGAATTCTTCAGATTTTTGGCGGTCCTGCTCGTCTTTAATGAGCTGTATGTTGGCTTTGTCGATGACGATGAAGCGGTCATCGCTTGCATAATGGGCAACGATCTGACTACTGACCTGTCCCAGGCCTGCTATAGAACCGGCGGTGGTCTGTACATTAAAAATAGCAATTCTATGCTGCCCGAACAGAGATAGGCTAAAGAAGAGCCCCAACGATAAAAAAGAGAGTCTCATATTAGTTAATGCCTTTGTAATTTAAAGCCTAAAATTATAACAATTGCAGCAAAATACTGCAATCTTAGCCTGAAACATTGCAAGTGGTTGCGAGGCATGTGCTTCGCTTTTTCGATTTTGGAACCTAATACAAAGGCAATTTTCTTTGTTGATGCAGAGCTTATGCTTTACTGGACCGCATCAAACTCATGAGCTTCTGGTACACTCCTCCGTTTTGGAAATTCACCCTGAACATTAGGGAAATCAAATTTCCGGTTTCTTCTCTTCCGAGGTCGATTCGCTTTGTTTCGCAAAGAGCAATCAGCTTGCTTGCCTTGTCAGCATCCTGTTCCTGTATCCCTTCTTCTATTCCGCGCAGTAACACTTTGGATAGCTCAAAATTGTTCATCTCCGGGATCGGCCCATTATTCAAAATGGTGGCGAGGATCTCTGAGTAATTATTACCTTCTTTTACTTTTCTTAGCGCAAGAATTGTCATATCATCATTTTGCAGATCCTTGTATTTTTGATAAACCTGCATCAGCCCCTGCTCCAGGCTAATGGCATTGAGGGCCTCCTTAATATCTTCTTCAAAGGTGGTGGACAACCCATGGAATCCATCGGTTGATAACACCATACCATCAATACCCTCCGTGTCTTTTGTTTCAATTCCGAAACTAACCTGTTGGCTACCCATGACATTGGTTATGCCTTCTGCGGTAACGGCTATGCCCGAAACAATCATGGGTTTACCATCTTTTTTCCGGAGGATAACGGATTTTACTTCATCGGTGCTGATTTGGCTCACCTTGTTATTCGAAAAGGCATAAATCCTTGAATCTCCAATGCTGGTGTAGTGCACTTTTTTCTTCCCGATGTCCCATACCACCCCGCAGAAAGTGGTTTTCATCCCCTCGCACCGGTCTGTGGTTAGCAAGACTTCCTGATTAGCGGCTTTCAGGGCTTGCAAAAAGCGCTCAGTGATATCCTCATTGGTATCCGCCTTAAAGGCTTCGATGAATTTTTGGCAACTGACCATTGAAGCTTTCCAGTCACAGGGGCTGCTCCCCACACCATCCGCCAGGGCCAAAACAGCCAGGTGCCCGTTTTCCAGAAGCTCAAACGTACAAAAATCACCGTTCCTGTTTTTCTCCGGGTCTTTATAGGACTGCTTCGAGAGTTCTACTTTCATTCTTTGGTATTTCATTTGGGGGGCGCAATTTACAGCTGCTCTGGCAGCTGTAAACGGCTTTGTAAGTTAAGAAGCCTGTGAAAAATAGGTTTTTGTGTGAAGTTTCAACTCTTCCCACCCCAGTCTTTCATAGCTGTTTTTATGAATGTAATTGAGGATTAAATAAATCGTTTCTCCTGCCCGGAAACTGTTTACGTAAAAATATTCCGGGGCCCCTGTGTCCTTTCTATCCCATTTCAGGATTCTTACATCAGAATTAGGGCTAGGCTCATAGAGGCTTAGGTTAAGTGGTTGATTTTCATCTATCTTTCTAATTTCCTCTTCTGAAAGGAAGAAAAATGGGTTGATCCCCTCCAACGCCTTCGTTGAAATGATATCACCAAAGTATTGCCACCAGTAAAAAAATGAAACAACGACTTGTGGTGGTCCTCTTGCCACTCGACATTAATGCCCTCCCGAAGCGCAAAAATGGTGAAAATCCATAATCGGTTTCCTGCCCACATCTCCGTCTCCAGCATTTTTACCTGGGCTTCAGACAATACATCCCCAAGTTGGCCCGGATGGTATGCCGGAACGTGAATCATTACCCTTCGTCCTACCAAATCCCGATCTGCATCAAAGGATTCATGGCCATAAAAGTCTGCAAAATACTGTATGCTTTTTTGAAAGATGGCTTGCTGCTCCGGATTGTATAGAACTACTTCTATCTCCGTCTCCAGCAATTCGGGGTTTTCGAGTATCTGGACTTCAATAAAGGTGAAATGCCACCCTCGCAGGGAATACCAAAATAAGTATTCCGGAACAGCAGAGGGCCGCTGAGTTTTGATGCCTTCGTCGTGAAGGTCCCGATCGTTTATACCATAAATATATTGTTGCATATCGCTGTGATTTAAGCTCCCGGCTGACCTCAATTAATCCTTCAGCAGCAGGAGTGTCATATCATCAAATTGGGTCAACTGGTTCAGGTACATGATTTCGTCAAATTTGCTCTCCCAGTTTTCGGAACCCAAAACGAGGGCAATTTCCTGTTTGTAGTTTTTCCGGTTCGTGGAGACCCCGTCAGACATTAGGGCAAAGCAGGTCCCTTCCTTTAAAGAGCCTCCGCTTTTCACCCTGGACGGCAGTAAGTCGGGCTGTATGCGGAATTCGCATTCCGGAGTCAGTTCTTCAATTGCGCCCTCTTCAAATTTAAGGATCAGGCTATCTCCAATCCCGAAGTAGAAATATTCCCGTGACTGCCGATCAATGATAACGGCCACCAGGGTAGTCAGCATACCCTCGCATTGACCTTTGGTCCAATATATCCTGGCGAAGGTCTTCCTCAGGCTCTGTGCGATACCCTCCCGCACGCCTAAATCTGCAAATTCATTCTTATAAAAATAGACCAGGTCCTCACAGGCCTGTTCCGATGCTTTCCAGTCGCAGGCGTTTCCACCTACGCCATCCGCCACACAGGCAATCTGTACCTGCTCGTCTTCGTAAAAGCCGAAGTGGTCTCCATTTTTAAGTTTCCCTTTTTTGGGGAGGCTTTTGGCGATGTATTTCATTGGTGTGGGTTTTCTCAGCACTTTGGCTTTGTTGAATGTTTATGCCTGCGGTTTATTGTCATAGTTATTACTAATCAGCATTGCTTCCTGGTTCAATGGTGGCAGTGAATATGGCTGTTTGGGTATTACAGCACACAGCTGGAAATTTCAATACCAACAATGCAGGATAGCGGATTAGTTCCTGAGCGTACTCTTTTTCAACAATCAGGGAGTGTTTATAGTCAGTTGGCGGGGTTAGAGTTCCTCTTTCGGAGCAGATCATTGCTCATCAGAAGCTCAATTAGGAGAGGATAGGGGGCGTTCTCCAGTGGTATTGCGGGGCAGGGGCTGACTTGACAGAAAATCCCGAACCCAGGCAATAGCCAGGATTCGGGATTAACTCAAATGGATATAAAGTTTAGCGCTACTGGCGTACCACTTTCAGTATCTCCCGGTAGCCATCGTCTGTTATGGTTTCAAGGAAGTACATCCCGGCGGGCAGGTTCCCGGTATCCCATAGCAGCTCCGTTTCACCGGTACGCAGGGTCTGCCGGGCTACGTGCTGGCCGAACTCATTGAACAAGGTAGCGGTACCCTCCGCAGGGAGAGGCCTGCTGAAGTGCAGGGTAAAGGCATCCTGCACCGGATTAGGCGATACGGTGGCTTTTGGCAATTCAGGAATTTCCGTTTCCCATATCAGGTTGTCAGGAGCCGAGAGGTTCGCATTGACCTGGCTGCGGTAACGGACCATGCCAAAGGATGCACTGGCATCCCCATTCGGATCGGTGGTAAATACTGCCAGCCCCATTTCCACGCAGTTGTCCATCGGCAGGTAGGCCTGATGGAACAGCTGCCAGTCGCCATTATCTGTATTGCGATAGAAGGCGCGGATGTAGTCTCCCTGACGTCTCAGTCTCAGCCAGTATGGGAATGAAGCATACAATAGGTCTGAGGACCGTACCCCATTTTCCTCAGTCCGGATTTCACGCCGTATCAAATTGGTGAGGTTGGAATAAATAGCAATCATCTTTGCGCCCGGGGCACTACTCTCCCGGATCATGAGCCCGGCGTAGCCGCCCTGAACGTTCTCGATGCGGGCCTGAATACCGCCGTTGCCGCACAGGGGTACGCTGGCAAAAGCCAGGTTGTCGCTGTCCTGTGGAATAAGGTTGTACCCTCCGGTGTTGATATTGAAGTCGCCAAGGTCCGGGTTATCACCGGTACAGGGGTCGTAGGTGTAGCTGCTGCCATCGCCCTGATCGCCGATATCATTGGCAGTCCACGGAAGGGGCAGGGCAGTACCGATTTCCACGGTTACTGTTGCCATGCACAAAGCGGAGTTGCCATTTACATCGGTAGCCGTCAGGGTCACCATGTTTTGGCCCAGATCCTCACAGTTGAAATGCATAGGGCTAAGCGTCAGGCTGGCGATACCGCAAGCGTCTGTAGAGTTGTTGTTCACCTCATCGGGAGCAATACTCGCACTTCCTCCCGCATCCAACTGAATGGTCCGGTTCTGGCATCGAGCCTCAGGGGCAATATTATCGATGACCGTGATGCTGAATTCGCAGGTTGCTGAGCCGCAATCGTTCGTACCTGTAATAACAACCTCTGTTGTGCCTACTTCAAAAGCGCTGCTACTTCCCGTTCCTTCACCATTCGCAATAGTCGCACCTGAGAACACATAATTGTAGCTTGGTTCTGGTATGCCATTTGCTATTGCATCGTAGCTCACCAAGGCTGAACAGGCATCCGGATCTACATTTACAGAAAGCTCGCCAGGGCATGCTGTAAAGTCAGATGTTGGTACGCAGGAGCAGGGCTCAGGCGCAGTTATGAGCGTAGCACTGGTGAAACTACAGTCTGATGAAAACTCGGCTGTCAGGATAACATCGTTGCCATCTGAAGGCAGTTGCACTCCTGTAAAAGTATAAGTAGTTGTACAGGTCAGATCGGCCTCCGTAGTCGCCAGAGTCGTATTCCCCAGCTTCAACGTCAGGGTGCCATCAGTTGGCGCATAAGCAAAGGTCACCGTTATGTCTGTGGTGAAGTAGTCATCGGTGTCATCGATTGTGCCGTTGTCGTCGCAGCCGCTGGTGTTGTCGAGGCTGATGTCGGTGATGTCGCAAGCTGGGCCACTGCCGCCACTGAGGCTGCCACAGCCGCCGCTCAGGGCAATAGATCCCGAGGATAATGCACAACCTTGCGGGTCAGTCCAGCCAGTCGTGCAGGGAAGGTTGTCAACGGAGCCGTTCGGGTTGGAGGACCATACTTGACCAACTCCGCCAATCAGCCATTCAGAAGATGCCCCGTCCCACATAATGAAGAAACCATTTGCGGACTCCCAAACCGGAGCGCCATTCGGCATGCCAATATAGGCGTAAGTGCCGTTTGGCCCAAAGCAGCCAAAACCGGAGACGGTGATGTCAGATGGGATAAACTCCCCACTGCATTCGGGGGCCGTACCGATTTCATCATCACTGTAACTGCACCCCTCAGAGAAGGTGGCTGTCAGGTCAATATCACCGCCATCGGCCAGCATCTCCACGCCGATGAAAGTGTATGATGTAGCATCGGTACCAGATACATTGACCACCTCACTACTGATGACGTTCGGACCATTGAGCGAGAGGGTGCCGCTGGCAGGTTTTTCGCTGTAGGTCACCGTCACATCGGCAGTGTAAGTATCGTCGGTGGTGCAGGTGGTGTTGTTGCATTCGGCATCACTGATGTTGTCGATGGTGATACCAATTTGACCATAAGTAAGTGTCACTTTATCGGTCAGGTATTCAATCGAAAAACCAGCGGGTAGATTGACCGTGGAGAAAGTGCCTGTGTTTGAGGCATGGGTGATGATATCGAAAGCATCGCCGCAGGCCGGTTCGAAGCCATCCACGAGCGTCACGTTGAGCGTACCGCCCAGTGTGGAACTGGTCGGGAGAGCAAGTACGTCGTACTCTGTATCTGGCATAGTCCCACCGATTTCGATATCGATAGCACCTGTCGTATTCAGCTGGTTGATGGTCAGTGTACCAGGGCTGTCACCCGGCTGGATGCTGCCCATGGCGTCGTTGTCCAATGTGCGTCCGGCACTGTTGTCCAATGTACCCGTACCCTTCAGGATGCCATTGTTGGAAAATTGACTGGAGGTTGGGTTACTTGCCGTCATGGTGCCATCGAGGACGAACGTGCCGGTAGCCGTATTGTTGAACACATAGTTAGACCCCGTAATATTGATGGTAGCCCCTGCGGGAACCAGCAGGCTGTCGTTGTTCTCGAAGAAGGAAACTGATGAGCAGATCATCGTGGCGTTTTGGTATATCAGGTTGTTGTTCCTGACGAAGGCTGCGTGCTTCTGCTCGATGGTTCCTTCGTTGGTGAGCGTCCCGTTGTTTTCCAAGCCCACATTGCCATATTCGATATTCAGGGTGCCGCCCACATCGTTGAGAAAATCCCCGTTTTGGGTCATTCCCTTTTGCAGGGTCATGGTGCCCCCATTGCTGAAAGTTCCACTGGCCTCATTGGTCACGGTAAGGCTTCCATTGAAAATGGAGGTGCCACTGTTGGTCACGGTACCCGAATTGGTAAAGTAAGCGTTTTGAAACTGGCCAAATTCAATTGTACCTGCTACTACGTTAAAAGTGCCGCTGTTATTGACCCCCATGTACCAGTAAAGGCTGTTGCCCGGCCAGTTGTGGGTAAACTCACCCTCATTGGTGAATACCCCGGAACTGAAGTAAATATCGGCCTGGTTGTCCATCACCCCGGTAGCGTAGTTCGTGATGTTGGCATAAGAGTCCAGCTTTTTCAGGTTGGTGATAGTCCCCGTATTGAACAGATTGGCAGCACCGCTCATGGTAAGGCCGTTGGAGCCACCGTTGATGGTTAAGTCGCCGTTATTGTACAAGTCCATGTTCGGGAAGGTCGCCGTGCCGTTGCCCGTGAGGGTAACCGTACCGTTATTTTCAAAACCACCCGTGCCATTGACAGAGGCATCGGACTTACTAAAAGTCACGGCTTTCTGGATGTCCAGCGAACCGCCCATGGCTACTACTACCGAATCCCCGATACTCGAAAAGCTCATGCCGGGATAAATTACGGCATCGCCCAAGTAGGTGAAATGGCGGTTGTTGCCACTTGTTTCGGGCTGGTTGTTGTCCTGCCAATTTTCGGGCACGTCCCAGTTGCCGGTTCCGGTGAACACGTAGCGGCTGCAGGGGAATGGCGTCGAAATCATGGTGGAGGCATCACAGGTGCTGGCCGAGAAGGAAGCGGTTATTTCCACCTCCGTCCCGGTAGTAGCCATTTGTACCCCGTAAAAAGTGTGCGAAGTTCCGCTCAATGTGGTTACATCCACCGATGCTGTACTCAGCAGCCTGGTGCCGCTCAGGTCCAAAGTACCCGATGCAGGGATGCTCGTGAAATTGACGGTGATGCTGCCCGTCGTATAATCATCCTCATTGACGTAGGTCAAATTGCCATTGCAGGAATCAAAACCGGCACTGGTGATACCCGTCACACCGGGCACGACCACGACTGATTTAGGCTCTTCTATCAACGTAACTAACGAACCTGTAAGTGCGGGTACTTCGGTCTCGTCAGTCGTGCCATTTCCAATCTGTCCATACTCATTGTAGCCCCAGCCGTACAGGTTGCCATTTGATTTTAATCCTAATGAACTATATGCCTCATAGCTCCCTGTGACCTCTATCCAATCCATGTCAGTCCCTGATTGTACAGGGACGTTGGTATCATCAGTAGTACCGTTGCCCAACAGGCCATATCCATTGTATCCCCAGCCCCAAAGCGTGCCATCTGTTTTTACGGCATTGGTACAATAATATCCTGTCGTCATGTCTGCCCAATCAGTGCCAGTACCTACCTGAACAGGTGTGTCGCTATCATCATAGGTACCGTTGCCCAATTCGCCTTCGCCATTATAGCCCCAGCACCAGGCAGTGCCATCAGTCTTGAGACCTACTGAGTGATAGACGCCCGCATCCACTTTTGCCCAATCGGTGGCAGTACCTGACTGTATGGGCACCAGGCTATTGTCGGTGTCACCAGTACCAAACTGTCCATAATCATTATCAGAGCCCCAGGCCCATAGCGTACCATCCGTTTTGATGGCCAGTGCATATTTGCCATAAGGATTGGTAGAAATGCTTGCCCAATCGGTGGCTGTGCCGACCTGAACGGGTGTATCGCTATCATCAGTGGTACCGTCGCCAAAAAGTCCATATCTATTATACCCCCAGGCCCAAAGTGTACCATCAGATTTCAGGGCAAAGCTCATATAATATCCTGCCTCCACTTGTACCCAGTCCGTGCCTGGGAATAATTGCAGCGGGTTGGGGTTGTAACATCCTGCGCTGCCCAGCTCCCCGTCATCATTATAGCCCCAGCCCCACAGTGTGCCGTCGGTTTTTACCCCTAAGCTATGACGGTGACCGGCCGAAACATTTGCCCAATCAGTGCTGGCGCCAGATTGTACGGGTACGGTGGTGTCATCATAAGTGCCGTTGCCCAGTCCCCCGTCATCATTATAGCCCCAGCCCCATAAGGTACCATCTGTTTTAACGCCTAAGGAATGGTAACTACCTGCGGACATTTTTGCCCAGATAGCTGACCCAAAAGTATAAGTGACCGTACCACCTGCCCCGGCCCCAGCGGGGTCAAAAGTGGCTGTGCCATCCCCGTTGTCGGTGATGCCGGGGCCGCTGAAAGTGCCTTCGGGCGCCCGGTTGCCTGTAAGCGTGACAGGGCTGTCATCTGCACAGTAGGTTGGGTCAAGTCCGGCAAAATCCACGCAAACTTCGACGGTCACATCAGCCGTGAAAACAGCAGATATTACTTTCGTGAAAGTATTTCTATTCATATCGGTACCATCGCCGAGCTGGAAATAGTTATTGGTCCCAGCGGCATAAAGGCTGCCATTGCTTCTGATGGCGAAGGCATTTCCATTCCCCCTCGAGACAAGGGCCCAATCGCTGATGGTGCCGATTTGTTTAGGGGTATTGATAGGGGCACCAGATGAACCATCACCAAGCTGCCCAGCCCAGTTCTGACCCCATGCCCAGAGTGTGCCGTCTGATTTAATGGCATGGCAAGAATAATCAGCGTCCATGGTGACCCAATCCGTATCGGTACCTACCTGTACCGGGGCGTTTTGGTTGGTGTTGTTCCCTATTCCAAGTTGTCCATCCGTGTTCAGTCCCCATGCCCACAGCGAGCCATTTGTTTTTAAGGCAAATGCCTCGAAATCGCCGGGCACCACCTTGGCCCAGTCCGTGGCTGAACCGACTTGTCCTGGGATATTGGTGTCGGTATTGTTGCCATTTCCTAATTGCCCTTGTTCATTACGCCCCCATGACCAAAGGGTACCATCCGTTTTTGTAGCGAGGGTAAAAAGTCCTCCTGCACCAGCGCTGGCCCAGTCATTGTCACTCCCAATTTGCACCGGCGCATCACGGTTGGTATTGGTGCCATCGCCCAATTGTCCAAAAACATTATATCCCCAAGCCCATAGTGTGCCGTCCGTTTTTAAGGCAACGGCATGAAACCTCCTTGCGCTGATACTGGCCCAGTCGGTGTCGCTCCCAATTTGCACGGGGATGTTGCTATCCATGAAAGAGCCTATTCCCAATTGGCCACGATTATTTCGTCCCCATGCCCACAGGGTGCCGTCTGTTTTAAGGGCTATGGTGAAATTATCACCAGTGGTTACTTTGGCCCAATCCGTATCCGTACCTATCTGAACAGGGATTTCACTACTCACAAAGCTGCCAATTCCGTATTGGCCATAGTCTTCATTATCACCCCAGGCCCAGAGCGTGCCGTCGGTTCTTAAGCCGATAGTATGGAACGAACCGGCGGAAACGCTTGCCCAGCCTCCAGTACCGATGGTAGTGGTCGCGTAACTGATGGTCCCCGTGCCAATGGCATTGCCGGGCGTGAAAGTAGCCGTGCCATTCCCATTATCGGTGATACCGGGACCGGAAAAACTGCCCAAAGCAGCGGGCAGGTTACCGCTTAGGATGACCGGAGCATCCAGGTCGCAATAGTTTTCGTCCAGCCCGGTAAAAGAAGGAGTAGGGAAGGCGCCGACCTCCATCGTTACGGCGTTGCTCGTCACCGTTGGCGGGCCGGCACAAGGGTTGTGGGTATTCATGTCGCAAGTGACCACATCGCCATCTTCCAAAGCGTCGGTAGTGAAGGTATTGCTGTTTGTGCCAACAGGGCCTCCGTTCACTTTCCATTGGTAAACGGGCGAGGTGCCACCGTTCGTCGGGGTGGCGGTAAAGGTTACGCTGGCACCTGCGGCCAGGCTGCCACTTGGGTCGGCAGCTATGGCGACCGAGGCCGTCAATGGGTCATTGCACACAACGACCTCCATCGTAATCACATTGCTGGTGGCCATGGTGGAGGTGAGACAAGGGTCGTTGCTGGTCAATTCGCAAGTCACCATATCGCCGTCTGCCAAAGCGGCATTGGCGTAGGTGTCGCTGTTCGTTCCTACGGGGTTGCCGTTCAATTTCCATTGATAGACAGGGGTGTCGCCCCCGTAGAGCGGTATCGCCGTGAACGTGGCATTGGTGCCTTGCTCGATGGCATCGCTGGGGTCAACGCTAATGGTGACCTCTGGCGGCCCATTAAATTGGATGATTTCAAAATTGGTGATGGGCTGGGCATCACAGCCTCCCCCCGGAGTGGGCAGCCATCCGGTGGTGGGAGGCAATGGCAAGGATGTGGAAGGATTGTAAAACCAATCTTCCAAAATCCACTGGTCGCCATCAAAGTAAATCTCGGTACCATCTTCAGAATGGGCCCAATAGGCTCCACCTTGATACATACCTTCATAAAGGTAGAGGCCACTAAAACCACTACAGGCGGTCGTGATTTGCACGCTGGTACATTCCGGTGTGATTACCTCCATCGTCACCGCATTACTCGTGGCCATCATCGGGTCGGCGCAAGCATCGCTGCTCGTCATTTCACAAGTCACCACATCGCCATTGGCCAAAGCGGCATCGGTGTAGGCGTCTTGGTCAGTGCCGACGTTCGTGCCGTTTACTTTCCATTGGTAGGCAGGGGTGCTTCCGCCGTTGGTCGGGGTGGCGGTGAAGGTGACGGAGGTGCCGGGGGTGATGTTGTTGCCGGGGTCGGCGGCGATTGAAATGGCAGGGACAGGAAGGATAAATTCGCTGCACATCCCACCTGATGCTACACCGCCCGGAGTTATCCAGTTGGAAGTAGCACCCGAAAGGTCAAAGTTGGTCAAAGTCCCCGTTTGACTATTTCCACTCGCATCCGCCAAAGTGATTTCTCCTGTATTGTCTGCTTCTGCCACTCCCTGATTAGACTGGTAATAGGCCAGCAGCCCTGTCTGGTTGGTGGGGTCAAAAAGCTCGCAGGTGTAGTTGTTCTGGATTTCGCACTCAGAGAGGGCACGGTTCCAGATACGGACTTCGTCAATGGAGCCGTCGAAGTAGTTGTCATAAGAAAAGGCAGGCGAGAAAAAAATTGGCTTACCTATCAGGATAGGGTTACTCGTAGTGTTTGGCACTACCTGGGCAACAATGCTATAGAATAAGGCGCCGTCAAAGTAAAAACGTACTGTATTATTATCTTCAGGATCGAAGGTAAGTGCTACATGGTGCCAATTTCCGTTGTTAACTGTTGTAAAGGTAGTGTTAGCAGAGCCACCGCCAACGATGAAAGACAATCGTCCATTTCCCTGAACAAAAAAACCGAACCTGGTACCATTGGGACTTGCGACTCCGTAATCTAAAATAGTTCCTCCTGCCGTGCTTGTGGTCTTAACCCAAGCCTCCACGGTTCGGGCACTGTTTCCGGATGGGCCGTTGAGGGTGGTGACCACATGGTCGTCCACGCCATCAAAATGCAGCGCTGCGCCGGGGATGCTCGCAGCGCTCACTTCCATCATAATTCCATCGTTCACCGCGAGGGTCGGGTCGGCGCAAGGGTCGTTACTCGTCACTTCACAAGTCACCACATCATCATCGGCCAAAGTCGTGCTGGTGCAGGTGGCCACATGGTCGTCCACGCCATCGAAATGGAGGGCGCCTCCCGAAACGCCTGTTGTGGATTCGTTATTCAAATACAGATTGTCGGTGGCTGTAGAAAAATCAGGGATAGAGGACTTCGCATACACCGATAAGGTCAGAAAAAGACTAAAAAGTAGGAATAACTGCGTGAGCCCTCCCCGACTACGGGTAGAAGGAGCGTTTGTTGGGCTACTTTCCTTTCGTAAAGCGGACCATAGAGTATAGGGGTTAGGTAGAAGTCTTTTTTTCATAGTGTAGATTAGATTTGTTATTACATTTTGCAATTCAAAACAAGCTGTAGTCTTTTCTTTAGGCTGCGAAAACCTCAAACTGGTCCTGCTATATTGAAAGCAGTAAAAAGACCGGGGTAGCAGCGATAAAGAGCGTAAGCCTCTTAGGAATCAAGACAAGTAAAGGGTTCCGTCTTTTAGGTCGTGCGTATTTATATCGGGGTAAAGTTCACCTTTTGTACATGTGTTTCTTACAAAGCGAACCGGACAAAAACAGGACAAAATGACTTTTATCTTATTTGTCAAAAGTTGTTTTCAGCGGGAGACCATCACCTGAGGCTCAAATTGAACACCCTTTCTGCTGTATTTGATAAATAGCTGTAAATGAAGGGGTAAGAGAGGAAGGTTGATAAAAGGGCAGGCGAAGGCACCCGGACAGCACCCGGACAGTAATGGTAAATGAGGAGCCCTGCTATACCCGGTCCAAAGGTATAGGGTGGACTGTGCTTTTTGAGCAGGGCAAAAATTACAGCGGCCCATGGCAACGCCATGGGCCGCTTGAGTTAAGTTCCATTTTTTGAGATACTGTTCTGGAGGATTACACGTTGGACACGGTCTTGGAGTGCCCGGTAGAGTCGTCGAATGCCCAGGTACGGGCAAGTTCGGCTGAAGAGCTGATTGCCTGGTCCAGCAGCCACTCTTCAAACTGCTGTTGAGGGTCCTGCGCAAATACCTGCGCAAAACGCTCAGCAGTGCTTATGCTTTTGATGACACTCTTGAACATAGTCTGTGGTTTGAAAGGCACCCGGACTACGTTATCAGCGCAGAGCCAACAACGCAGACCAGGTGCAGTAACAGGGTATTATTAGCTCTTCGGCTTAGCTCCAGGCTTCAGCTCAGCGCCTGTTCTTAGCGCCATCTGTGCCTCGTCAGCTATCGCTTGCAAGTCGTTGCGGAGCGTAGCAAGCTCCTTGTCAGGGTCGTTGCCTGACTTTATCGCAGCGTCGATCTTGTCGATCCGCTGCAGGATTTCCTTGATAGTCATATCCGTGTGGGTTTAATGGATGAGTAAATGGGAGCGAAAAGGCGGGCGTGAGGGCAGCCTCCCGCTCTCGTTTGCATTCTCGCCTCCCGCTCTCGTCTGCGCTCTCGTCTGCGTCCCATCACCGCTCTCGTCACAGTCTCATACACGCCCTCTGAGCCAACTTACAGCCTGCGCTGAAGACGTAATCAGGTTGTTAGGAAAGTGCGCTTGTACGCCTCCTGACAACGTGGTGAGCGTAACTGACGACGTAGACCGGATGCTGACAACGTGGTGAGCGTAAGTAGTGACGTTGTCCGCAGGTGGTATAGAATTGCAGATCGAGCCTGTATAAGAGGAAATGCGCCAGCTCCGTTAGGAGCCAGCGCGGCATCGCTAGTCGGCGATGACGATTTCCAATGCTGCTTCCACAGCGTCAGCGGGAAGCATAATCTCTTCCAGGTCTTCGTTGTCCAGCGACAGGTAACCGCCTTCTTCACCCACCGCAGTGGCGAAGAAGTACAGCTTGTGCTTCATCCCGCGAGCCTGAAGCTCCAGGACTTCCTCGCCTTCTTCCGTGACCAACGTAATCTCTTTGCCTGCCGACGTGCGGAACTTGTCCGGCACCGTCGAGTCGTTGACCCAGATCGTGCCCGTCAGGTCCTGCTCCTCATCGACCACAATAAAGTAGCCCTTGTCGTCGCCAAACTCGCGGTACTGCACCGCCTTTAGCGGTGTCAGCTCACCGTTGTTCACACGCTCAGCGTAGCTCGCTACGAGCTTCTCAAATTCCGTTGTCTTCGCTTTTGATTTCGACTTAACTGCCATTGTAAATGATTTTGCGTTAAGCGGGGGGATATCCCACCGCCACGAACGGTGGGGGGTGGTCTGTGTGAAGTGGTGGGCGCTTTTGTCTGTGAGGTACAGAGCGTTATAGCGCTTGCGTTTACGGGGACGGTGGTCAATGGCTAAAAAAACTATGTGTAATCCGCAATAAAGATTTTAGGGTTCGAGTTATTTCTCTATCTTCATTGTTGAAGATCAATCCTACCGCTTAGCCTATTTTCTAGAAGAACAGATGATGTTTTCCTTGTCAGCTTCCGTTTACATGCTGAAATACTTGTGCCTTGAGTAAGTAAGAGCACGAGGTTGGAGAGGAAGAGGAGTTGAGTTTGTAAACGAGTTAGCTCTTATGCAAAAAGAAATATAATATGAAATTAATACACGGAATTTTAAATACTCAGGAAGTAAGTTACTCTTCAAATCTTAACAAGGACAGGTTAAAGGAAAAGTTTGACAATCTTTTTGAACAAAAAGCTTTAATCTTTAAAGGAAAATTTACGAATAATAATGAATTTGTAGCTTATGACAAATTGAATGTTATTGGCTGGAATATGCCTAATTTAAGAAGAAAATCCGCTTACTTAAAAGGGGAAATAACGCAAAAAGAAAATAGAACATTGGTGAAATTAGTAGTAAAACCAAATTCCCTATTGCCAATCTTTGCTATTCTTGCTATCCTTGGAGGGAGCATTATTACGATACTGACACTATCTAATACTGAAAATGATAAGTTCTTCTCAGTTTTTGGATTAGTTCTAATTGGGTTGGGAGTTATTTATTATCCAGTAAGTTCACTTTTAAGAAATCGCCTCAGGAACAAGATTGTTGAATATTTAGACTTGAAGAAGGTGTAAAGTGTCAATAAATGAACGAGCACAAAGAGCTAATCGAGTAGGGTAAGGAGCGGCAAAATTACCACTCCTTATCCCTCTCACACCACTTAGCGTACGGACCTCGTACTAAGCGGTTCGTGAACCATGGAAAAGTTGTTCATAATAATCGAGGAAAGATTTATAGCCGCGTTTGTCTAGTCTTTCCTTGGTGACGGTTAAGCCCATGATGGGCGATTGTGCGATGGCCCAACCACCCATCCGGGAGCGGGACCAGGCGTAGGCCATTCCGGCTTCGATGCCGAGTTGGCGGAAGGCACGCATGCGGCGATTGGGTTTCTTCCATTGTTTCCAGATGCAGTACCGCAAGCGGTTTCTGATCCAGCCATCCAGAGCTCTCAACTTACCCCACATTTTGCCTAGCTGAAAATAGCCCAGCCATCCGTACATCAGGGAGTTGAGGCGTTGAATGCGTTCTTCAAATGGAATTGGGCTGGTTTTACGCGTAAGTGCCTTGATCTTGAGCTTTAATCGCTTCCAAGATTTCGGCGCTACCCGTAGGTTATATTTCCCCTTCGCGCCTTTGCGGTAAGATGAAATAAATCCATAGCCCAACAACTCAAAACGGACCGGACGACAGATCGTCGTCTTGTCCTTGTTCACCAATAGGCGCAGTTCCTCTTCTATGAAACGGGTGATTGAGCGCAATACCCGGTGGGCGGCTCGCTTTGATTGCAGGAAAATACTGCAATCGTCCGCATAGCGGATAAAGCGATGACCACGTTGGGCAAGTTCCTTGTCCAGCTCGTCCAGTAGGATGTTAGACAGCAATGGGCTAAGTGGTCCGCCCTGGGGCGTTCCCTTGTCCCGCTGGCTAACCAGCCCGCCGAGCAATAAGCCGGAGCTGAGAAAGCTACGAATCAGTTTCAATAGAACAGGGTCCTTTACCTTGTGCTTCAGCAGTTTCAACAATAGGCTGTGGTTGACTTCGTCGAAGAAACTTTTCAGGTCCAGATCAATAATGTCCTGGAATCCTTCATTGATGTTACGCTTTGCCTGTCGCAATGCCTGGTGGGCACTCCGTCCTGGACGAAAACCATAACTGAAGGGTGAAAAGTCCTTGTCGAAAATCGGTGACAAAACTTGATGAATGGCCTGCTGAATGAAGCGGTCCGTCGTCGTAGGAATACCTAATAAACGGGTACCTCCGTTCGGTTTCGGAATTTCTACGCCCCGGACCGCCGCAGGGCGGTAGGTGCCAGCGCGTATTTCCGCTTCAATGCGCGACCAGTGTTCGCGTAAATACCCCGCTAGGTCGTCTACGCCAACTCCGTCTACTCCACTACTTCCCCGGTTACCCACGACGCGGTCGTAGGCCCTTCGCAAGTTGTCCTTGCTCAAAATCCGGTTAAGTAATGAAAACATAAAACAAAATTTCTTGCCTTTCCTTGCGGTAGCTGTAGGACTAACTACGCCCCGCAAAGCGGTCGGCGATCCAAGTCGATCCCACACCCACCGGTTGTTCCGGCGATTCACGTTCAGGCCTTCAGGCTAGCCTCTCGGGAACGGTTACTAGCAACGATGGCGGTCCCCCGTTTATCCCGGTTTGCCTCCCTACTATGCCTTCGGCTGACTTCTTGATCTATAGGAATACCGAACCTAGTTCAAGGCCTCCCCGGGTAAGACCTCCCTCTTTCTGCTGATCCCGGCCGTATCTACTGCTCAGGGTTTGTTGGTTGCGGCCTTTGACATGATGTGCTGCCTTGACCACCCTGAACAGCCTCTTATACGGTTCCTGTTCGTCCGTACCAGCATTTGCAGTCCCGCTTACTTTAGACCCGGAGTCACCTCACGCGCCCTTGCGGCTTGCTAGGTAGCTTCACCAACTCGCTACCAGTGGACTTGCACCACTTAGAAAACTCGCTATCTTTATAGCGAGGGGAGCCCATTCCGGGCACACACACAGCATAGCCGACAAGCCTCCTGACGTCGGCCTGCGGCTATGCCAACCGTTCGCTTCCACCAAGAAAAAGAAAAAATAAAAACGAAATATAAAATGACCACCCTGATAAATGAAAGATATGAAGTCAATTTAGAAGGCAAAGAAAATCTTCTTGGCAGAGGTGGTGAAGGTCAAGTTTATATCGGGAAAGATAAAACCTTGAAAACTGATGTTGCAATAAAGGTTGTAGATATAACAGAAAGAGTTTTTTCATATACTACACCCTCAAATAACATACAGAAGCTACAGTTGGAATTCCAAAAAATAGAGCAATTTGACCATACTAATGTAGTCGGATATTATGATTGGGGAGTTTTTTCAAGAAAAAGGAAAATCTATTTTGCTACCATTATGGATTTAGCTGACTCAGGAAGTTTGGCTACTTGGACATTTGACAATGAAACTAAAAAATTAAGTGAGATAAATGATTTTTTCGTTGGGATACTTGAAGGTTTAAAATATATTCATGACAAAGGGATAATTCATCGAGATTTAAAGCCAGCAAATATTCTAATAAAGAAATCAGAGAAAGGTAAATTTATTCCATTGCTAACCGATTTACTAACCAATATTGGTAGTCAAGCGAATAAGGAATTGGTAGCAACTGCAAGATTTAATAAGACATTTGGGACAATAGAATACATGGCTCCTGAATTACTTGGAACTAAGGATGTTTTCGTTGGTACGATGACTGATTTATGGTCATTTGGAGTAATGCTCTATGAATTTTTCAAAAAAGAATTACCATTTGGAACAAGAGAAAGAGGTGATTCTCCCCTTGAAATTGCTAAACAAATTTTATCAAAAGAGGTAGATGTTTCAGGAATTCCAAAACCTTATGATAAAATATTCATTGCCGTACACTTTTAGCTCGGCAAAAAGTTCATTGAAAGTTTGGAAAGAGAGACAGAAAAAATAAGGGTTTTCTGAGATTTTAAAATCTTTACAGAAAACCCTTGCAAAATGTCGTTCTGCAAAGATCTAAAAAATGGTTGATAAAGCATCAATCTGAGATTCCACAAGGCAACGCCTTGCGTCGATTAACTGTCTTATCTGGTTTATTAGGTGCCTTAATCAAAGGTGGCCGGGCATCTTTATCAGAGTTGGGCCGCCATATGGAAGACCCTACCGACCTGGAAAGTCGGGTCAAGAAGGCCAAGCGTTGGTTGCAAAATAAGTGGACCGATGTCACGGTACACTTTATACCCTACCTTCTTCCGATTCTCCACTCTCTGAGCAAGGCTGGAGAGTTAGTTCTGGCCATCGATGGCTCCTGTGTGGGCAAAGACTGCATGGCGCTGATGGTCAGTGTAATCTGGCGCAGGCGAGCCATTCCCATTTGTTGGGTAGTTCGTAAAGCTCCCAAAGGCCATTTCCCGGAACACATGCACGTGGCCATTATCGGTCAAGTGGCGATGCTTATGGACAGTATCCTGGAACAGGATTGCCGGATTTTCCTGCTGGGAGATGCCGAATTCGACGGCTGCGAGTTGCAACAGTCTTGTTTGGCTCACGGTTGGGAGTACGTGCTAAAAACGGCGAAGGATACTTTGGTAGCCGATCATCCGAACATGGAGCATGCTTCGGCTTTTGGCCATTTGGCCGCAAGTATCGGTCAAAAAAGCTTGTTCCTGCCCCAAATGTATGTGGCTAAGCAAGGGTTTGGGCCAGTCAATGTCTTGTTCTGGCATGACCGGACCCGATATGACCGACCTTTGTATCTGTTGACCAGCTTGGAATATGGCCCACAAGCCGAAACATATTACCGAAAGAGGTATCACATTGAAACCTTTTTCGGCGATATCAAATCTCGCGGATTCCACATTCATAAAACCAGGATTGAAGAGCCTCAAACCTTGTTCAATCTCTTGATCGTGGCTAGCCTGGCTTTCATCATCTGTATCTTGTTCGAGTTTGATGCCCGAACCTCAGCTCAGTTGGGCAAATTCTGCCGTAAAGACCGAATCGACAGCTTGTCCGTGTTTCAGATTGGACTGAGAGCTGTCCGATTTTATGTCAGGCATGCTATGAATCTTTCTTTCCAATTTTCAAAGAACTTCCCGTAAACTAAAAGTGTACGGCAATGAAATAAAATAATTGAACTATGCTTAGAAAAAGATATTACATCAAGAATTAGTAAGGTTGAGATATTACTGAAATTTTTAAGAACTCAACGGGAGCTAAATGAAGATAATAAATCAGAGCTAAAACCTCTTGACAAAGAATCAAATGGTTTCAAAAGGTTGCCAAAATCGAAAACTAAAAAACTTGGGAAAAGGGGAACAATAATATTGCAATCATTTATCCCATTACAATCAATGGCAGTAAGTGGAGCTACAATGATTGGAACTCCAAAGGAACTTCCTCCTGCAAAAATTCAAGAATCTGATTCAGAAGAGAAGAGTGAAAATGTTGAACAACAAAAATTTAAAAAATCACTTCTTGATGAAATTCAATTCTTAAAAGAGGAGATAGCGGCTCTTAAAGAACAGAGTAAGACTGAAAAAGATAATATTTCTATTGAGAAGTTAAAAAATCTTGTATCCGATGATAAACTTGCAGATTGTTTTCAAATATTGAATTTAAGAAGAAAATTGTTTTCACATGATACAGACAAAACTTTTATTGCAATTAAGGGAGAATGGAGTCAACTAAAAAAACAAGAATTGCTTGGCTTTATTGACTATGATACAATATCAAGGTCAAGTAGTAAAATAAGATATAAACTTCTTACTTTCATTGACGTAATTGAACTTGAAGAAAGTTGAAAAAGAAGGCGAGAAGCGAACAATGCATACCTGCCCATAGCCAGCAAAAGCTGGCTATGTCAGGTATGCGTAACGTTGAACAAAACCACCCTGTTTTTTACTCATAAGGTTTTGTTTTCCAGTGCATTAGAGCTGGTTTTCTCTTAGGTTTGGTGTTATTGTATCACCAAATCAAGAGGAATGAGCACACCCACCCCTACCCCCGCTACGCTCCGTACTACAGCTAGTTTACGCCTACTTCAAAACCCTAAACCCCCGCTCCCCAACCCACACCAGGTACATCCCCGGCCCCAGAAAGGAAAGGTCCAGCTTAACGCCCTCTGAGAAGTCTTGCTTCAGTTGAACCCGTCCCAGCAGGTTTTAAGCAACGAATACATCCCCTTCACTTCCAACTTTCCCCCAAACATCCTATCTTCACCCCTGACCAACTCGAATCCACTATATGCAGATTAACCTCAAAAAGGACGCTTTCCTGGGGCAGCGCTGTGCAATTCCTCGTCTTGGTCTCCACTAAAACTGTAACCTTGTCCAGGTTTAACCGTAAATAAGCTCAAACCCTCCTAAAGAATCAGTCTACATGGCGAAAAAGAAGAAAACATCTACAGAAGAGCCGTTAGAAACTCAACTCTGGAAAGCAGCAGATAAGCTCCGGAAAAACATCGACGCAGCAGAGTACAAGCACGTTGTCCTGGGGCTGATCTTCCTCAAGTATATCTCTGATGCCTTTGAGGAACTGTACGAAAAGCTCAAAGCCGGTGAAGGCGAATACGCCGGTGCTGATCCGGAAGATAAAGACGAGTATAAAGCCGAAAATGTATTTTTCGTCCCGGAAGATGCGCGCTGGAATTTTCTTATGTCAAAAGCAAAACACTCTAAGATTGGGAAATTTGTTGATGACGCAATGACTGCCATTGAGGGAGAAAATAAATCTCTGAAAGGGGTGCTTCCGAAGGTCTATGCCCGGCAGAACCTAGACCCAACCAGTTTGGGTGAACTCATTGATCTGATAAGTAATATCGCCCTGGGCGATACCAAATCCCGCTCCGCGGATGTCCTCGGGCATGTCTTCGAGTATTTCCTGGGTGAGTTTGCGCTGGCAGAGGGTAAGAAAGGCGGACAGTTCTACACCCCAAGAAGTGTCGTTGAGCTTTTGGTGCAGATGCTGGAGCCTTACAAGGGGCGCGTATACGACCCTTGCTGTGGCTCCGGAGGGATGTTTGTACAGTCTGAGGAGTTTGTAACGAGCCACCAAGGACGCATCAATGATATTTCCATCTACGGGCAGGAGAGTAACCAAACGACCTGGCGGCTGGCAAAAATGAACCTCGCCATCAGGGGAATCGACAGCTCGCAGGTGAAGTGGAACAACGAGGGCTCTTTCCTGAATGATGCCCACAAAGACCTGAAAGCAGATTACATCATCGCGAATCCCCCGTTTAATGTCAGTGACTGGAGTGGTGACCTGCTGCGCAAGGATGGGCGCTGGAAATACGGGGTGCCGCCTACCGGAAATGCCAACTACGCCTGGATTCAGCACTTCCTCTATCACCTGGCACCCAGCGGACAGGCGGGCTTTGTCCTGGCAAAAGGGGCTTTGACCTCCAAGAGTGGCGGCGAGGGCGATATCCGGAAGGAATTGATAGAAGCGGACCTCATTGATTGCATCGTCAATCTGCCGGCTAAGCTATTCCTGAATACGCAAATTCCGGCTTCGCTTTGGTTTATGAGCCGTAACCGCAGCAATGGGAAGTTCCGCGACCGGAGGGGAGAAATCCTTTTTATTGATGCCCGGAATATGGGGGAACTGATCAACCGCAGGACCCGTATCCTGACTTATGAGGATATGGACCAAATCTCCAGCACTTACCATAACTGGCGCAACCCGGACGGCAAGTACGAAGACGTTAAAGGCTTCTGTGCGGCAGTGCCCAAAGAGCGGGTGGCAGAGCTGGACTATGTGCTCACGCCCGGACGGTACGTGGGCTTGGCGGAGGAAGAAGATGACTTTGACTTCGGTGAGCGCTTTGCGAGCCTGAAAGCGGAGTTTGAGGCGCAACTGAAAGAGGAAGCGGAGCTGAATGAGCGGATACGCCAAAATTTAGCGAAAATAAAAATCGAAGAAAATTCAGCCATATGAACTATGAGATCAAAATAGATAATGCGGTTGAAGCCAAGGGCGCGATTGATCTCGGGCGGTTGGCAAAAATTGCAGAAGGCATCCGGAGGATATCTGAGGGGGCATTGCAAATCCGCCTCAGGGGTATCAGCCTCACAAAAGGGCGGAAGAAAGTCTCCCTGCAAAATGCGCTCAAGGTCACTTTGACTGATATCAAAGAAGGGAGCACGGTTTTATGCCTGTCTACCGAGCCATTTGAAAAAACGCTTGAGCCCTACCAAACCGATATCTTCAGGGCGGAGGCGCAGGCTGAATTGCCCGCTGAGACCCCCATGTCTTTATTCATCAAGTCTTTTCAATACGCCCTAACGGATGAGGACCCACAAGAGCTTTTGGACAAACCACTGCTGCGCGAGCTTAAGAGCCTGAAAAAAGCGTTTCTATCCGAGGGGGAAACCATGCGCTTCTCCAATCAAGGCAGTTTGCCCGTATTAGAGCTTACGCAAAAGGACTTTACGAAGATCAAAGTCTTGGAAGATGAAATACCCGACCCGCAGCCGGTGGTGCTCAATGGGATTGTAGAGCTGCTCCAATATTCTAAGCTGAAAGTGAAAATCAAAACAGCAGAAGGCATCGTGGACGGTTTTTTATCGGATGACCTGTCCTCCGAGGACATTGCTCCCTTTTGGGGGAAAGAAATAACCATCACGGGGACTAGCCACTTCAAGCCCAGGGGTAGGTCCGTTATTGAAATCGAACGCGTCTTTGAGCCAGGCGCAGGGGATGACTTCTTTTCAAAGCGCCCTAAGTCCGAAACCGTCGATATGCAGATCGCCCGGCAAATCAGGGAAAAAGGCAGCAACCCGCTAGCTGATATTGTGGGCAAGTGGCCTGGCGAGGAGACCGATGAGGAGTTTGAAGAACTGCTTAAAACGCTCGACTGATGCGAAAGTATGTACTCGACACCAGTATTCTGCTGCACTACGTCCGGCACTCTGACCTGGCACGGCAAGTGGAAGACAGTCTTAGCTTGCTGGCTAAAGACGCGGTCCCCATTATTGCTTCCGTGACGGTTGGCGAAATGCAAGGCTTTGTGCAGCGGCAGCAGTGGGGGGCGAGTAAGGTGAAACGCCTGAAAAAACTCGTGGAGAAAATGATCGTGGTCGATATCGCGGCTGTGGATGATGAGCTCATGAACGCCTACGCCACAATTTGGAATTACAGCAAGAATACCCTGCCGGGAAACAAGCTCGGGCACTCCATTGGCATCGGGCAAAATGACGTCTGGATCGCCGCCCTGGCGCGTGCCGCTAAAGCAGAACTGATAACCACCGATGGCGACTTTAGCCACCTGAATGAGAAGTGGATCACTGTGCATACATTCAAAAAGAAATAAACCAAAAATGAATTGGGAAATAAATACATATAAACCACTGACAAATAACACCTTAAATTGTTTTCCTCGCATGAGATCAGGAAATAAAACCAAGCTGTTAGGGGGCGACACCTATCCATTCACTAACCTTCAAAAAGTGAAAATTGATGAGTGAGTGGAAGGGATATTCTATAGAAGAACTTTTCCAAGTTCAAGGTAGGATTGGTTGGAAAGGCTACAAAAGAACTGATCTTGTGGATTCAGGACCAATCGTGGTTGGTGGTAGGGAAATTAATTCTGAACTATTTCTTGATCTTTCTGATGTCAAACATCTAAGCAGGGTAAAATATGAAGAATCGCCCGAAATAATGCTCAAACCCGAAGATGTCTTAGTGGTGTGTCGTGGAAACTTAGCAGAAGTTGGAATTTACCATAAAGAATATGGTGAAGGTACTCTAAACCCTTCCGTGGTATTACTGCGTTCTAGGGGAGTTATATCACCACTTTACGGTTTTTATTACTTGTCTTCTTCTATTGGAAGGGCACAGCTGCTTTCAATATCAAGCGGAAGTTCCGTACCAGCGATTTATCAATCAAGTTTGAAAACTTTACAGCTACCTGTTCCAGACAGGGATACTCAAAATGGCATTGTTGAGATTCTGAAAAGCCTAGACGACAAAATCGACCTCCTCCACCGCCAAAACCGGACGTTGGAGCAGATGGCGGAGACGCTGTTTAGGCAGTGGTTTGTGGAGGAAGCGGATGAGGGGTGGGAGGAAGTTAATATTGAATCTCTTTTTGAAGTTAGAGACGGCACTCATGATTCACCTAAAAAGCAAGAGTTAGGCAAAAAATTAATTACATCTCGCCATCTAAAGCCTAACTATATCGATTTTAAAAATGCCTATTTTATTTCTGAAGAAGACTATTTGGCTGTTAATAAAAGAAGCAAGGTTGAGAAAGGCGACATATTGTTTTCTATGATTGGCACAATTGGGAATTTGTTTTTAGAAGAATCTGACAGCGTAGATTATGCTATTAAAAACATCGGTTTGTTCAAGACTTCCCAAAATCCTAAATGGAGATACTTTACTTATTTGTGGTTAAAATCAGATTTAGGTAGTCAATTTATTCATGAAAATCGCAGCGGCAGTACTCAAGAATACATTTCTTTAGGCAACTTAAGAAGTATTGCTTTTTATGTTGAATCAGAATCCCAAGTGAGCGAATTCAATTCTGTCGTCAATCAACTTTTCAAGAAAATCAAATCCAACCAAACCCAAATCCGCACCCTTACCGCCCTACGGGATACCCTGCTGCCGAAGCTGATGAGTGGGGAGGTACGGGTGGACATATGAGGGGGGGTACCGGTACAATAAAAGAAAAGCCGGAGCTAAAAACAGGACTTATTCCGAGTTGATATGACACGAATCACCGAAAATACCATAGAAGACTTCGCCATTAAACTCCTGGAAGAGCTGGGCTATGAATACCTCTACGCTCCAAGTATTGCCCACGATGGGGACCATCCGGAGCGTAGCTCTTACGAAGATGTTTTGCTGAACAGCCGGATAGCAGCCGCCGTCAGGCGCATCAATCCCACCGTACCGGCAGCAGCACAAGAGGAAGCGATTAAGGAAATAGAGCGCATCCACTCACCCGAGCTGTTGACGAACAACGAAACCTTCCACCGCCTGCTGACCGAAGGCATTAAGGTCACTTACCAAAAAGACGGGCAGCAAAGAGGGGATCTGGTTTCGCTCATTGATTTTGAAACGCCAGAAAATAACGACTTCATCGTTGCCAATCAGTTTACGGTCATTGAGGACGGGGTCAACAAACGCCCAGACGTCGTCCTTTTTGTTAATGGTATACCCCTGGTGGTCATAGAGCTAAAGAACGCAGCCGATGAAAACGCTACGATCAAATCTGCTTTTCGACAAATAGAGACCTACAAAGCCACTATTCCCAGCCTCTTCACCTACAACGCCTTCACCGTGATTTCTGATGGATTGGAAGCACGTGCAGGAACCCTATCGTCCGGCATGAGCCGCTTCATGGCTTGGAAATCAGCCGACGGCAAGGAGGAAGCGTCACACCTGGTGAGCCAGATGGAGACACTCATCAATGGAATGCTCAATAAGGAAACGCTGCTGGACTTAGTCCGCCACTTCATCGTCTTTGAGAAATCAAAAAAAGAGGACAGCGAAACCGGCATCACCACCATTTCGACCATTAAAAAGCTGGCTGCATACCACCAATACTATGCGGTAAACCGGGCGGTGGAGTCCGCACTGCGGGCTACGGGTTACTCAGTCAAGGAAGAAACGCCGCTCAGCATGGCGATGGAGTCGCCGGAAAGCTACGGGGTGCCGGGCGTGAAATCCCAGCCTAAAGGGGACCGGAAAGGTGGAGTCGTATGGCATACACAAGGCAGTGGCAAGTCCCTCTCCATGGTCTTCTTTACCGGTAAAATCGTATTAGCACTGGATAACCCGACAGTGGTGGTCATCACCGACCGTAACGACCTGGACGATCAGCTCTTTGATACCTTCGCCTCCTCCACACAGCTCCTGCGGCAAGACCCTAAGCAAGTTGAAAACCGGGACGATCTGAAAGAAAAGCTTAAAGTTGCTTCCGGCGGGGTAATCTTCACCACTATTCAGAAGTTCTCCCCTGAGGAAGGGAATGTATATGAGACCCTTTCGGAGCGGGAGAATATCGTTGTGCTTGCCGACGAAGCCCACCGGACACAGTATGGCTTCAAAGCAAAGACGGTAGATGACAAAGACGAAGAAGGTAATGTTATTGGTAAAAAGATCGTCTATGGCTTTGCCAAATACATGCGCGATGCACTGCCCAATGCGACCTACATCGGCTTTACGGGTACACCTATCGAAAGCACCGATGTGAACACCCCCGCAGTTTTCGGGAACTACATCGACGTATACGACATCGCACAGGCGGTTGAAGACGGCGCAACAGTCCGTATCTACTACGAAAGCCGTTTAGCAAAAGTCAACCTCAGCGAAGCCGGCAAAAAGCTCATTGAGGAGCTGGACAACACCCTCGATCAGGCAGAACTGACCGACACTCAGAAAGCGAAAGCCAAATGGACACAGCTGGAAGCGCTGATCGGCAGCAAAGACCGTATAAAGAATGTAGCCAATGATATCATACAGCACTTCGGGCATCGGCAGGAAGTCTTTGAAGGCAAAGGCATGATCGTCGCCATGTCCAGGAGGATTGCAGCCGATTTATACGAAGAAATCATAAAACTAAAGCCCGAGTGGCATTCAGATGATTTGAGCAAAGGCGTAATAAAGGTCGTCATGACCGCATCGTCTTCGGATGGTCCGAAGATGCAACAGCATCATACTACCAAGCAACAACGCCACACCCTTGCCGACCGTATGAAAGACCCCGAAGACGAGCTAAAGCTGGTCATCGTCCGGGATATGTGGCTCACCGGCTTTGATGCGCCGAGCATGCACACGCTCTACATCGACAAGCCAATGAAAGGGCACAACCTCATGCAGGCTATTGCCAGGGTGAACCGGGTGTACAAAGACAAACCGGGCGGGCTCGTAGTTGACTACCTGGGCATCGCATCTGATTTAAAAAAAGCCCTGACTTTTTATTCCGACGCAGGGGGCAAAGGCGATCCGGCAATTGCGCAGCTACAGGCGGTTGCACTGGTATTGGAGAAACTGGAAGTAGTTTCTGATATGTTCTATGGCTTCCCCTATGAAAACTACTTTGCAGCAGATACACGGGAAAAGCTGAATATGATCTTAGCCGCTGAGGAACACATTCTGCAGCAGGAAGACGGAAAGCGGCGCTTCATCAACGAAGTCACCGCGCTGTCCAAGGCATTTGCCATAGCCGTGCCTCACGAGCAAGCCATGGACTTGAAAGACGAGGTTTCGTTTTTCCAGGCAGTGAAAGCCCGTTTAGCAAAATTTGACCAAACAGGTACCGGTCGAACAGACGAAGAAATCGAAACCACCATCCGTCAGGTCATCGATCAAGCTTTAGTCTCAGAGCAAGTCATTGATGTCTTCGATGCCGCAGGCATAAAGAAGCCCGATATTTCCATTCTATCAGAAGAGTTTCTGATAGAACTGAAAGGGATGGAGCACAAAAACGTTGCCCTGGAGGTGATGAAAAAGCTCCTCAACGATGAGATCAAGGCTCGGTCGAAGAAGAACCTGGTACAAAGCAAGTCGCTCCAGGAGATGCTGGAAAACTCCATCAAGAAATACCACAACAAGATTTTGACAGCCGCTGAGGTGATGGAGGAGCTGATCAAGCTCAGTAAGGAAATCATAAACATGGACAGCGAAGCCAGTAAGCTTGGCTTGACGGACTTTGAGTACGCCTTTTACACCGCAGTATCGAACAACGACTCTGCCAGGCAGCTCATGCAGCAAGATACGCTCCGGGAGCTCGCCGTCATTCTGACCGAGCGCGTAAGGCAAAACGCTTCCATAGACTGGACCATAAAAGAAAGTGTCCGGGCTAAACTAAAAGTCATCATTAAGCGAACGCTCCGGCAATTCGGCTATCCGCCGGATATGCAAAAACTGGCAACGGAAACGGTACTGAAACAAGCGGAGATGATTGCGAAGGAGTTGACAGTGTCTTAAAACGGAAGTCAATCAGATGGAAACATGGTCATTACAGCCTGGCTATAGAAGTATTTCTAACTGACATAGAAACCCCGCTACAACAATTGTAGCAAGAACGGACCACGTTGTCAGTACTGACATAGTCGGTGCGAAGCTGACGGAACGAAGTGCCTGTAAGCGATGCTGGCAAGCAGCGGTTGCAGTTACGCAGTGAAGCTCTGCGGAGCAAGTACGAAGCTAACATCTCGAAACATGCTTTTGTTTGAAACGTGCGAAAAATTTCCGGAAATATTTTTGACAGCTTTTCTGCTTAACGCAGACCTTGCCTACGCTACAAACGTAGTCTGGCTGACTGAATAATAACTTCTGGCTCACCCCGGACAACGTTGTCCGCAGTACGCAAAAAGCTCTATAAATCGCTTCTGAAGTGAGTTTGCCTGGCTGGCGGAAGCTTGTAAGGAGCTGGCGTAAACTGTGATTACAGCCAGCCGTATGCAGTAATATGGTGCTTTCTAAACTTACCAATAGACATTAACTGAAAGATAAACGAGCGGATCCTACTACTGACGCAAAGCGATGCTTTGGTCTGCATGGCTTTGCGTGCGGTGCACGCAGCCATCTGGACTGGATATACGCTCTGACTGTCAGATTCTGAACGGGGTGATTTTCAACATTCAGTCTTAATCCTACTCTGGACTGGATATGTACTCTGACACAAATTTGCCTGCAAGTTCCTAGAGGCTTTTCGTTGGTCTTAATCCTACTCTGGACTGGATATACTCTCTGACCGTTGTGGCGGGGGTTGCTGACTTGACGTACCTGTAGTCTTAATCCTACTCTGGACTGGATATACTCTCTGACTTGAGGACCTTTACTTGGAAAGCTTGGAGGACTAAACAGTCTTAATCCTACTCTGGACTGGATATACTCTCTGACGCCCAGAAATTGGAGCCAAAGAAGAAAAAACAATGTCTTAATCCTACTCTGGACTGGATATACTCTCTGACCTACTGATGAATCATCCTAAGGCGGCAACGCTTTGGGCGTCTTAATCCTACTCTGGACTGGATATACTCTCTGACAGCAAGCTGTACCCAATGGCGCAAAAGCTGGACGCCAAAGTCTTAATCCTACTCTGGACTGGATATACTCTCTGACGTAGTACACACATATAATACTCCTCCAGTATTCCATAAGTCTTAATCCTACTCTGGACTGGATATACTCTCTGACGCGGCAGTACAATACGCCTATTAAGGGAATTGAGGGGTCTTAATCCTACTCTGGACTGGATATACTCTCTGACAGCAACCTTTGCATTGCTCTGTTTATCAATCAGTTAATGTCAAAGAACTTGGAATTTTAACACTTTTTAACAGGGGTTTTTCCGAAAGAAGTACCCTGTAGTGTTAATAGATGCTTACCGAACAGAAGAGTCTTTTCCCTGCCGGATACGGCTAATATACAAACTATCTTCCGGAATGGTTCCCTTCAGAGTACGATAATGCACCCGCAAAGTCTTCTGACAAATAGTCTGTGAAGTTGTGCCGGGCAGGGGAGGAGAGGGCAGAAATTAAAAAGGATTGCATTTTAGCGTAAAATGCTGTAAAATAGGGCGTTCAGACACCGTGTTTTCGTGAATGTTTACGCAAGCGGCGCTGAAGCCTTTATTTTATAGGTACTCTGGTGGCCCCGCCAGGACTTCCCGGTAAAGCTGCGTGACGGCCTTATGGGCCTACTTCGCTAGACCGGGACAGGCTTCTCGTCCTGTTGTGGCCTGGTGGCCCCGCCAGGACTCGAACCTGGATCTAGTGTTTAGGAAACACCTATTCTATCCCTTGAACTACGGGGCCTGTGTGGGTGGATTTTGGACGCCCCAAAGATAAAAAAAATATCAAGCCACAAAATGTCGTTGTGCTTTCCTGCCAAACGATTAACTTGAGGGAAAAAGAACACCATGAATATCGAAGCTTTCCGGGCCTATTGCCTCAATAAACCGGGCGTGGAGGAGACCCTTCCCTTTGGGCCGGATACCCTGGTCTTTAAGGTAATGGGCAAAATATTTGCGGCTACCGGACTGGATGAGGAGGCCTTTCGGGTCAACCTCAAGTGTGACCCGGAGTGGGCACAGCAGTTGCGGGAGGAGCATCATCAAATCATTCCGGGATGGCATATGAATAAAAAGCACTGGAATACGGTTTACTTCGAAGATGGACTGGAGGAGGCTTTGTTGCTCAAACTGATTGATCACTCCTATGATCTTGTGGTTTCTAAGCTGCCTAAGAAAGACCGGGCGTTTATTGAGGTGGCACAGGAGCAACGCTAAGCCCTTGCTTTTTCAACAGGCGGAGCACGCCTTTGCCGCCGTACAGGTGGCCGGCGCCAACTGCGCAAAATACGGGCTGTCCGGCGATCATCTTTCCGATACGCTCCGCCATAATGGCATTGCGCCGGTACAACATGGGATACCGCATACCGGAAAGGCTGCGCTTTGACGATTGATGCAACTGAGGGAGATTGCCTGCTGCATACAATGCCGCCAACCGGAGCAAATGCCGCCGGTGCTGCCTGAAATGGCGTGCCATAGCGACAATAGACTGTGCCTGCACTTCCGGTGGGATTTTTTGCAGTACCTTCAGCTGCTCTTCGTAGGTTTCAATGCCCAGTATGGTTTTGTCTGCCTGACGGGCGTATTGCCATAGCATTTCATCCAGCGCTATAGGGTGGTCTTCTTCCAGCAGGCGCTCGTTGATGATGTTGCTGACCAGCAAAGGGGACAGCTGCCGCAGCGGAAATATGTCTACGCTCAGCGCCCGCAGGAAGAACTTCCGGATTTTCTCCAGTTTACGAGAGGGCAGCAGGGCTTCCAAAGACTGAGCAGGCACCTGTTGCATAATAACCGCCTGAGTATCCTGATCCATACGGCCCAAGTCGAACTCCAGCGCCATCGCTTCGCATTGGTCTATGCAGCGGCAGGCTTGTTCATAAAAGGTATAGGCGCGGTGGTCTCTGACATGCATGGTGCCAAAGAGGTAGGACGGTGCCATCAGGTCGGGAGACCGAACAGACCACAGCATGGTATGGTGTTGCTTTGCTGCCATAATAGAAGTTGTGCCAACTACAAAACGCAAAGCCGTTGCTGTAGGTAATTCAGCAACGGCTGTGATCGGTGTGTCATGCCATAGTATGCCGGGCGCTTACTCGTAGCGGTAAGGTAGGACTTTGGCGTCTTTTACAGTGGAAAGGGTCATGAGCGTCTTAAGGCGCTCAATTTCATCAATCTGTGAAAGTGTCTTGAACAAGAGTTTTTCGTAGGTTGGAATATCCTTGCAAACGATCTTGATCAGGAAGTCCGCTTCCCCGGTGATGATGTAGCATTCCGTGATTTCCTCGATTTCCTTGATTTTCTCAAGGAAGTGGTTGAGGGCATTTTCCTTTTGCCAGGCCAGGGATACCAGTACGAAGGTCTTAACGTTCAATCCGATTGACTGCGGATTAACCTTGGCGTGGTAGCTTTCAATTACGGTAGAGTTTTCAAGCTTCTTCACACGCTCCAGGGTGGGAGCGGGGGAAAGACCAATACGCTTGGAAAGCTCCAGGTTAGTAATTTTGCTGCTTTCCTGAAGGATTTTCAGAATTTTGAGGTCAATTTTGTCCAGTTTGTCCGACATTTTCCTGTTGATTATTCAGTTTTTACAAAACCGCTCCAATATATTGACAAAAACAGCTAATTGCAAACCTCATAGGGGTATTTGATAATAAAATATTTTGCAAAATAGCTTTTCGCCAAATATACTAAGGGTGTATGTTTAGACAGCGGGCACGTTTTGGGTGCCCGCTGTACGTTGTATATTGAGGAATGCTCCGCAGTTTATGGGAAAATTCCAAGCGACAGGTAGTCGCTGCTGATCTTGTTGATCGCGCTTACGAAGGAGGCCGTCCGCAGATCTTCCACCTTGCGCTTGCGCATCATGATCTCCCGAATCTGCTGATAAGCAGTGATCATCGTCTCTTCGAGCCCGGAGCGGACCAGGTCGATTTCTTCCGCGCCGCGGGCAACCATCATACGCTCCCGGTCGGTCACGCTCTTTCCGGTTGTCCGCTCGATCAGGTCAACCAGGTTTTGGTTGATTTGCTGATTGAAGCGTTTCTCCATACGGCCAAAGCGCATGTGCGACAGGTTCTTGAGCCATTCAAAGTAAGAAACCGTCACACCGCCGGCGTTGAGGTATACATCAGGAATGATCAGCTTGCCATTCTTAAGAAGTACTTCCTCTGCCATAGATGTAATCGGACCGTTGGCCGCCTCAGCGATGATTTTCGCCTTGATGCGGTGTGCATTTTCGGTCGTGATCTGATTTTCCAGTGCCGCAGGGATCAGGATGTCGCACTCGAACTCCAGTACCCGGGTGCGGTCCTTTTTGTCCAGATTTTGGGCACCGGGGAAACCAAGGATGGAGCCGGTTTCTTTTCGGAATTTCAGCAATTCGTGAATGTCGATGCCATTCTCATTATAAATAGCACCTTCCACTTCGCCCACGCCCACGATGATCGCATCGCCTTCGTCCTGCGAAATGGTAGCGGTGTAGGAGCCCACATTACCAAGGCCCTGCAGTACAATCTTCTTGCCTGCAATACCCGGTTCCAGCCCCAGTTTTTTCATATCCTCCACCTGATCGCAGGCTTCGCGGATACCGTAGAACACACCCCGGCCAGTTGCTTCCGTCCGGCCACGGATACCACTTTGGTTCACGGGTTTGCCCGTAACACAACCAGCAGCATCAATGTCATCGCCCTTAAAGGTGCGGTAGGTGTCATAAATCCAGGCCATCTCCCGGGAGCCGGTCCCGTAATCGGGCGCGGGTACATCCACAGAAGGGCCGATCATGTTCCGGCGTATCAGTTCGGTGGTGTAACGGCGGGTAATCTTCTCCAGCTGCGAAGGCGTGAACTCCCAGGGGTTGATTTTTACTCCACCCTTGGCACCTCCGAAGGGAACATCAACGATGGCACATTTGTACGTCATCAGCGTTGCCAGTGCCATCACCTCTTCCTGATTAACGTGATTACTGTAACGGATACCGCCTTTGGTAGGGGTACGGTGGTGGCTGTGCTGTACACGGTAAGCTTCGATGACTTTGTACTCATTGCCTACTTTGACGGGGAAGCGGATTTGGTAAACGGCGTTACATTCCCGGATCTGGTCCAGAAGCCCACGGTGCAGGCCCGTGTGCTGTGCTGCTTTTTCAAAGTAGTTTTGAACACTCTGATAGAAGCTCGTTTGTGATTTCGGTTCGAGATCAATCATTGTCCTTAATTTGGTTCTCTAATTTGGTTAGTTTCCTGTCGAGGTAAATGAGGAAAAGGACAAGACCGGCAAATATGGCCAGGATGACGGCGACTACGACGTAGATCTTCCCCGTACTACGCATGAAGTCTGTGTCTCCGGTTTGGGCCTGGAGCGCAGAAAAAAAGGTCAGGAAGACCAGAATTGAAGATAGGCGTCTTTTGATCATAAATGGTCCTATTTGTTTGGCTTGGTTAGGATTTCCCCATCCGGTTACCGACAATAGAATTTCGGGGGCTAAAGTCGTTTTTATTTTCCACTCCGCAAAATAAAATTTGGCTTTTCGGAGTCAAATTTTGGGTTTATTTAAAAACGGCTGCAGCCCGCGTTTCTTCCAGAAAACACTAACGGTGCTTTACTGTTCGTAGTGTGCAATGAGGGCTAAAGTTTTCGATTCGTCCAACCAGCCTTCAAAGGTATTGGTGCCCAGCCCGTCGTAGTACAAAAACCAGGTTTCAATGATGTGGCGCGCGCCATCATAATGGATGCTGAAATCGGTGAAATCCTCAGGTGTGATGGTCTGCAGCGTGGCATCCGTAGGAATAGCGATGACCTTAGTGTCCAGTTCGCCTTCATCCATGAGCTGCAGGGCACCAATGGCGCGCGCCTCAACTACAGTGCCGGTAGGCAAAGCTGCACAGAGCAGCAGTACATCCAGGGGGTCTCCATCACCACCTGCCGCTTTGTCCATTTGAGTGGATGGGATAAAGCCGTAGTTGCCAGGGTAGGGGAGAAAGTCAATCTGCCTGTCTTTTCCGTCGCGTTGATCCGCTTCGAAGCGCTGACTATTTTTTTGATATTCTATCTTTATGTTGGTGCCGGCGGGGATTTCCACGACCACGTTAATGCCATTGGGCGTGCGTGCAGGATAGGCGTCCGGGTCGGCCGGAGCGGCTTCCGGCTGACAACTATATATAAGGATTGCTAAAAACAGAAAAGGCCATAGTTTTTTCATCAGATTGAGGTTTAGAGTAATCCTAAAAAAAACAGGGGCAGCTGTTTTGGCAGTGCCCCTGTCGTTTGCATCAAGTCAAATAAGCTTATGCATTCACAGCCTGCCCCTGTACAGGAACAATCCAGCCGTGCTTATCTTCAATTTTGCCCGAACGCATGCCATCGATTTGAGCTTTGATGAACGGCCCGACCTTGCGTTCTTCCACCGGCGGAAGCTCCATCTCAAAGCCATCGTAAGCGACCTTCGAAACATGAGCCACCACCGCAGCCGTACCGGAGCCAAATACTTCCTGTAATTTGCCGGCTTTGTAGGCGTCTACCAGCTCGTCAATTGCGATAGGGCGCTCTTCCACTTTATACCCATGCTCAGGCAGCAGTTTGAGGATCGTGTCCCGGGTGATGCCAGGCAGGATACCGCCGTCCAGTTTCGGGGTCACTACAGTGCCGTCGATCACGAAGAAGATATTCATAGTGCCCACTTCCTGAATGTACTTGAACTCACGGCTGTCCAGCCACATGACCTGATCGTAGCCTTTCTCATTCGCCAGTTTGGCAGGAAGAAGAGAAGCGGCGTAATTGCCGGCGACTTTGGCCTCTCCTGTACCGCCTTGTACGGCTGCACGGGCGAATTGCCTGTCTGCTATCAGGCTTACTGGTTTGGGGTAGTAAGGGCCTACAGGCCCGGTGAAAATGATAAACCGGTAAGTCGCAGATGGCTTTACTCCGATGAATTCATCTGTAGCAAACATATAAGGGCGGATGTAAAGCGCACTGCCTTCCTGCGGCGGGATCCAGTCGCTATCCAGGTCGACCAGCGTATGAAGAGCTTCAAGAAACAGCGCTTCGGGGACTTCGGGCATGCACATGCGGCGGGCTGAGTTGTTGAGCCGTTTGGCATGCATCTCGGGGCGAAGGAAGAAAGGCGTGCCATCGTGAGATTTAGAGGCTTTCATCCCTTCAAAAATCGCTTGCCCGTAGTGAAGGACCATCGCAGCAGGGTGCATTTCAAACCGGCCGAAAGGAACAATTCTTGGCGAATGCCATTCGCCATCTTTGTAGTCGGCTACAAACATGTGATCTGAAAATACCCGTCCGAAAGGAATGTCGTCAAAATCCACTTGTCCGAGCTGTGAATTTTGAGCTTTCGTGATTTTTATATTAAATTTCATCTGCAATATTTTTTATGCGAAAATAAGAAAAAATTACAATTATTCTATATTTGGAATAAATCCATATCTTTTCTTATTGATTATTTGGTGTAAAACCTTAATTTAAATCAAAAATTTTGAAATCCACCTTTTTAGATTTCCATCTTTTTCCTGTTCCGGAGCAAGCTCAGCCTAAAAATGGCGTCAAAGGAGCAGGAGATAAGGGCATTTGGGTATGGTACGAGGCCGAAGTGGCGCAGCAGGAAGAAATAGAAGGCTTTCTGGCCAAAGTGTTCGGCGCTGCAAAAATTGACCTCGCACAACAGGCAAAACACATCTGTTTAACAAAAGAGGAATCCATTAGTTTCAGCCGGGTGGAGGGAAGCAAAACGGCGAAATTCGTTTTTCTTTTCGGAGTCAGTGGCAAACGGCTGGGTTTGCATTTTCAACTGCACCCTTATCAGCCTGTGCACTTCGGCACGACCTCTTTTATCCTTACCGACAGCATCGCTGATATATTTGAGGAGCGGCAGGCGGGCGGGAAAGAAAAGTCCGGCCAGCTTTGGCGAACCCTCAAAGCTTGCTTTCACGTTTAAATCAATTAAACAAAACCTAATTATACTACATGCAGTCTATTGTATTTGCAACCGGCAACCCCAACAAAATATCTGAAGTCAGCCAGTTGCTGGAAGGCAAAATTGAAATTCAGGGGCTTAAGGATATCGGCTGCGATGAAGAGCTGCCGGAAACCAGCCCCACTATTGCCGGCAACGCCTCGGAAAAAGCCTGGTACGTGTACAAAAATTACAAGGTCGATTGTTTCTCTGAAGACACCGGACTGGAAGTGGATGCGCTGAATGGCGAACCAGGCGTTTACTCTGCACGCTATGCTGGCCCTGCCCACGACGATGAAGCCAACATGAGCCTGCTGCTTGCCAATATGAAAGGGGAGGAGGACCGCAAGGCGCGTTTCCATACTGTGATCAGCCTTATCATTGATGGGAAAGAGCATCAGTTCGAAGGTACAGTGGAAGGGCAAATCATCCACCATAAGAAAGGCAATCAGGGGTTTGGCTATGATCCTGTCTTTATGCCTGATGGCTTCAACCGCACTTTCGCACAAATGTCTGCTGAAGAGAAAAGCAGCATCAGCCACCGCGGGCAGGCCGTGCGCAAGCTTGTGGCCTTCCTGAAAACGAAAGTTTGATTTAAAGGAAGTTTTTCTTAATTTGTTTGGCTGGAACAAAGGCTTTAATTATTGCAGGGAGCCTAATGCATAATCAATGTATCTCAAATTATGAATGCCGAAACCTTTAGCCGATATCTGCAAGACCGATCTTTGCTGCATCAGCTGCCCTACGAGGAGCTGAAAACCATGGCGATGCAGTATCCTTTCTGCCAGCCGCTACAGCTGCTGCTGCTGAGAAAAAGCCTGCAGGACCGTCGTCAGGACTGGGATACTGTACTGGCAAGGGTGGCGGCAACCACGAGCGATCGCAGCCTGCTTTATGCAGAAGTTGAAGCCTATCTGGAAACGGCACCGGAAGAAGAGGTTTTTCAGCTTTCAGAGGATTATCTGGAACTGAACAGCCTTGAAGAAAAACCTGCAGAAGCCCTGGAGCTCTCTGATTTGGATATTAACCCTGAACCCTCAGAATCTGTTCTGGAACTTGATTTTGGTTTCGATACCGATGCCCCCGGTGAGGCAGATCATAGCCCCGAAAGCGATACGCCTGCTGCTGGTGTGGGTGAAGAACTTAACCTTTCAATGGCAGATGAACTGAATGGACAGGAAACGGATATTGAAGCCTGGAAAAACCAGGAACTGCAGGCCTTAGAGTCCGCTCTGAATGAAGTTACACCGGACGGAGCTGCTCATCCCGAACTGGAGGAGCCATATTTCAGTGGCATAGCCGAGGAACAAGTGGGCGATCCCTCACTTGAAGCCTCCTTTTTTAACGCCATAGCCGATGCAGTAGCCGTAGCGGGGCTTATCAGCCAGGTTACTTATTCCGAGCAGGAAGAGTCACCTGGTGCAGACCGTATGGCGCCTCATGAGCCATTGCATGGGCCTAAGCCCTCTCCACGCCCCAAGAGTTCCTTCAGCAGCTGGGTTGCACAATTCCAGCCCCCGGATATACAGACTCAGCTTAGCGAAATCATGGAGTCCAAAAAAATGGAGGACAACCGGAAAACGCAAAAAAAGGAGAAAAAAGCTAATCCCAATAGTAAGGTAGATGAAATTGTGCTGCAGAGCATAACTGAAAACGGCAACCTTGTCTCCGAAACGCTGGCCAGAGTGCTGGCACAGCAGGGGCAGCACGAAAAAGCCGAAGAAATGTATCGCCGCCTGATGTTGGTTTTTCCAGAAAAAAGTGATTACTTTGCGCAGCAAATTTTGAATATAAAAAGCGATTAAGATATGCTGACTACCATGACTGTACTGATTGCCCTTGTCTGTGTGCTACTGATGGGCGCAGTTTTGATCCAGAACCCTAAGGGCGGTGGCGTTGACTCCACCTTTGGTGGAACGCAAGCCAATCAGATGTTTGGCGCAGCCAAGTCTACCGATTTTATTGAGAAAGCGACTTGGTACCTCGCCATTGCTCTGTTCGTGCTTTGCATCGTAACAAGCATGATGGTAGGTGGTACAGAGGGTGCGATTGAGCAACTGCAGTCTCAGTAATAAAATCTGACAGCATCTGTTGCTGTTGAAAGGGCTGAATGAAAGTGTTTACCGCTTTGTTCAGCCCTTTTTAATTTAATGAAGCTTTCTGAAATGCGCCCCTTGTTCGTTTACGGTACCTTGCTCTTTCCGGAAATCCTGCATATACTGCTCGGCCGCCTGCCCGGCTCATCGGCTGCCACACTTCCTGATTATCATCGTTTTTCGATACACGATGGGGCTAACGTGCAGCCGTATCCTGCTGTATTCCCACAGCCTGCCTCTGAAGTTCAGGGCTTGCTGCTACATGGGCTTTCACCGGCGGAGCACGCCATACTAGATGCCTATGAGGATGAGGATTACATAAAAACAGCAGTCCCCGTTTTACGGGATGATCAATGGGTAGAGGCCAGTGTTTACGTCTGGCGTGCAGACAAAAGAGGGCAGCTGAGAGGAGTATGGGACCCGGAACAATTCATGAGGCAGCACCTTGGCACCTACCTTAAGCATATGAAATAAAAAAACTTGTCAGGCAAGATTCACCTGGCCATCCTGATGGCGTATTTAGTCTGGCAGAGTTTCGAAAATATAATTTCTTTTTCCTAAATTGTGAGCCCTCCTAACGACCACTTACCGGCAACACTATATCAAGACTTTTATAACCCATTTGACCATTTGCAGCGCTTGTAAATGGTGCACAAAACACAAGTAAGCATGAAAAAAACGCTCTACCCACTTGCATTGCTATGCCTGTTTTTAACCCTCCCTCATTTTTCATCCGCACAACAATGGTTTAAAGATGCCCATTTGCAGGACGCGCAGCGGCTTGGCGGTACCCGTCAGATACAGCCCGATGAGGCCCGGATCATCAGTGTAGATATGGAAGCGGTGATCTCTGCTTTGTCTGAAGCTCCAATGTGGCACACGCCTGATGCCAGAGCTAACGCGATATCCCTGGAATTGCCTCTGCCCAACGGGCACAACCGTACTTTTAAAGTCGTAGAGGCACCGGTGATGTCGGAAGGCTTGTCCGCCCGGTATCCCGGGATGCGCTCCTTTGCGGCCTATAGCCCGGAGGATGGCACTGCCTATGCCCGTTTTGGGTATACTCACAAGGGCTTCCACGCCATGATTCTGTCCGGGCTGCACAGTACGGTTTTCATTGATGTCTTCTCAGAAGGGCAAACCCGCTACTATCAGGTGTATTACAAATCTGACTATAACGGCATCCCCGGTAATGAATTCAGCTGCCGGATGGATACCGATGCAGCCAGTACTGCCGGTCATTCAGACACAGCGCCCGCAGCGTTGCTCGGCGATTGTTCCCTGCGTAACTACCGGCTTGCTATTGCCTGTACAGGCGAGTATGCACAGTTTCATGGAGGGACAGTGCCAGATGTGCTTGCCGCCTACAACGTTGCCATGACCCGGGTAAACGGCGTTTATGAGCGGGACTTCACGGTGCACATGGAGCTCATTGACGAAACGGATCAGGTGATTTTTCTGGATGGCGCCACAGACCCCTTCACCAATAACAGCGCCGGTACGCTGCTGAGCGAGAACCAGGGTGTCGTAGATGGCCTGGTGGGCTTCGATAATTATGATGTCGGGCATGTGTTCAGCACAAGTGGAGGTGGTGTGGCCTCTCTGGCTTCTATTTGCACCAACCGAAAGGCCCGTGGCGTTACAGGGTTACCATCTCCAGTCAATGATCCGTTTTACATTGATTATGTAGCCCACGAGTTTGGTCATCAGTTTGGCGCAAATCATACCCAGAACAATAATTGTAACCGGGTGGCTGCTGCAGCCATGGAACCTGGCAGCGCCTCCACGATTATGGGGTACGCCGGGATTTGCAGCCCTAACGTTCAAAACAATAGCGACGACCACTTCCATGCCATCAGCATACAGGAGGTTACGAACACGATAGAGTTCGGCGCTGGCAGCACCTGCCCGGAGCTGATTGATGTCGGGAATACAGGGCCAATACTCACAGATGAGGAGGACGTGCTGTTCCTGCCTGTATCCACGCCTTTTTTCCTCAAGGCACAAGCGATGGATGCTGAAGGGGATGCATTGACCTATTGCTGGGAACAAATGGATAATGAGATAGCAACGATGCCTCCGGTTTCTGCCAGTACAGGTGGGCCGGCTTTCCGGTCCTTATCGCCAACTCCTGATCCGGTGCGCTATTTTCCCAATTTGAATGCAGTGGTTGCCAATACACAAGATACCTGGGAGGTGTTGCCTTCCGTTTCCCGAACCATGAGCTTCCGGTGCTCCGTCCGGGACAATTTCCCGGGGGGCGGATGCGTGAAAGCTACGGATGTAGAGCTGGTTTTTTCTGATGACGCCGGCCCATTTGTAGTACAGCAGCCCAATACCAGTGTAGTCTGGGAAGTAGGCGATCTGGAGACCGTCACATGGGATGTAGCGGGTACCGATGGTGCACCGGTGAATTGCAGCGCTGTGGACATTTACCTGTCCAAAGATGGTGGCTTCACTTATCCGGTGCTACTGGCTCAGGGCGTGCCTAACGATGGGGAGCAGGAGATTCTCGTTCCGCTTGAACTGACGAGCACGGCAAGGATTCAGGTGGTCGCTTCCGGTAGCATTTTCTATGATATCTCAGATGTGGATTTCGAAATTCAGCTGCCGCCCAGTCCGACAGTCTTGATGGCCTCCACACCTTTAGCTCAGGCGCTGTGCAATGACGAAAGTGCTACGTTTGAAATTTTTACCACTCCGGTTGCCGGGTTTTCTGAAATGCTGAATTTGTCGGTGACCGGGCTTCCGGATGGCGCCACGGCTACTTTTAGTGCCAATCCGGTCGGGGCAAACGCCTCAAGTATTCTTACCATCAGCAATCTGGCGGATGCCGCTTCGGGCGTGTATGAACTCTCCCTTGTGGCGGTCAGCCCCTCTGTCAGCAAGAGCATAGAGCTTACTCTGGACGTCGCTGCGGGTGCCCCTGTAGCGGCCATTCCTGCCGCACCGGCTGCGGGCGCCCAATCGGTGCCCTTGAACCCTACAGTCAACTGGTCAGCCTCTGCTTTTGCAGATCATTATCTGCTGGAGGTCGCTACCTCGCCGGCATTTGGTGCAAACACAGTCATCGAAGAGACCGTCTTAGATACGGCTTATGAGCTGTCAGGGCTCGATGAATTCACCGTCTACTACTGGAGGGCTATACCCGTTAATGAATGCGGCGGGTCTCCTGATCCGGTATGGTCAAGTTTTCAAACCCTCGGTAACAACTGCACGGTTTACACCGATGCCGAACCTGATTTGGTGATCCCACCCAGCGGATCGGGTGAATTCACCACCACACTGGCTACTGATGGCGACTTTACGATACAGGACCTCAATATAGGCTTAGCTATCGATCATACCTGGCTTGGCGACCTCTCTGCGACCCTTTCGTACGAAGGTGGCCCATCCGTCACCTTGTTTGATCAGCCGGGCGTCCCGGGGTCAGACTTCGGGTGCTCTCAGGATAATATGCTGGTGGGTTTCGATGATGAGGCATTACTCACCGCTGCTGATTTCGAGAATTCGTGTGAGGCGAGCGGGCCCTATGGTATTTCCGGCAACTTCCAGTCTCTAGACCCACTGTCTGCTTTTGCAGGCTTACCAGCTTCCGGGACCTGGACCCTCACCATTAGCGATGCCTTCAATCAGGATGGTGGAAACCTGGTGTCATGGTCGATTGAAGCCTGTCCCCCTTCCGATGTGCCAGATCCTGCAGAAGTTTTAGCTAATCAAACACTGGAAGTCCCTTATGCACAGCAGGAGACCATTACTGCTGATTTTCTGGCTTTTGAGAAGGGCGCCCTTGCTCCGGAAGATATAGCCTATGTGTTGACCGCTCTCCCTGAGCATGGGACATTGCAACTGAACGGCATCGGGGTACTTTCTATCGGTGATGTGTTCAGCCAGGCTGATATCAATAGCGGGCTGCTGTCCTATCAGCACAATGGGAGCGCTGCCACAGCCGACCATTTTATGTTCGATCTCACCGATACAGAAGGCGGATGGCGCCCGGGCGAGGTCTTCGAACTGCTGATACTTGAGCCTTCCGTGCTTTCGGCCCTGGTAAGCATAACAAACCCGCTTCGTTGTGCCGGCGATACGGATGGTGCGATTGAAGTTGCCGTAGCCGGTGGGCTGCCACCTTATGTTTTTGCCCTGAATGCAGGCACCCCGCAGGATAACCCTGTTTTCGAAGGGCTTGGGGCCGGTGTATATACCATCATTGTAAGTGATGATTCCGGGCAGGAGATTACCCTGCCTTCGGTAGACCTGCAGGAACCCGACCCGCTGGAGCTGTCCGCAGGCTTATCGGTCAATACACTGGTGCTGGAAGCTTCAGGTGGTACAGCACCTTATGAGTACAGCCTGGACGGTGGTGTGGTCTTTGGTCCGGAGTCCTCCTTCGACGGGCTGCCCAATGCGGTCTACAGTATCGTAGCGGAGGATGCCAATGGCTGTTTGGCTTCCCTTGAACTGGAAGTGAATTTGTTGCAAAGTGCAGCCTTTTCGGTAACGGATAACAGTTGTGCCGGTGCCGCCGATGGCAGTATCACTGCTACGAATATTCAGGGTGGGGTAGAGCCTTACAGCTATAGCCTTAATGGAGGGGACACCCAGCCGGGCCCGGAGTTCACGGCTTTACCTGCCGGCAATTATAACCTGCTGATTACGGATGCGAACGGTAGCGTGTTGCAGTTGGATAATATAGAGGTCGGCGCACCGGATCCGCTGCAGTTCAGTACCGGTCTAACCGGTAACGATCTAACTCTTTCCGCCACAGGTGGTACACCGCCCTATCAATACAGTATTGATGGTGGCGCCACTTTTGGCGCAGCTTCGGCGTTCAACGACCTGCCAAACGAGACCTACGAGCTGGAAGTCCTTGATGCGAATAACTGTTCGGTTACAGGTAGCATCACCATCAACCTGATTGTTGCCGCAGAGTTCAGTATCACCGATGCTTCCTGCAGCAATACCGCCGATGGTAGCCTGACGGTGGTCTCTATAGAAGGAGGGGAAGCCCCTTATACCTATCAGTTGGGAACAGGGCCTGCGCAGGACAGCCCGGTATTTGAAAACTTGCCCGCAGAGGAGTATGCGCTTACAATTACGGATGCGAATGGCAATCTGTTCCAAATAGCTGGCTTATTGGTTGGTGCTCCGGCCCCACTTACCTTATCCGCAGAGGCTACACTTAATGACCTCGCCTTGTTGGCTGAGGGTGGTACACCGCCCTATAGCTACAGCATTGATGGCGGAGCGACATTTGGCGATGACTTCATATTTGCCGGGCTGCCTAACGGCACCTATGCTATTGTGATAGAAGATGCGAATGGCTGCACGGTTGCGGGACAGGCAACAATCAATATCATCACAAGTGCTGCTGCATCCGTAGTGGAGGTCAGCTGTGCTGGTGCGGCAGATGGGCGCATCAATGTGAATGGAGTAGAGGGTGGTTCGCCTCCCTATACCTATAGTCTGAACGGTGGGGATGCACAAAGCAGTAGCGTATTTGAAAACCTGTCGGCCGGCCCCTATACCATAATCGTCACCGATGCTAATGGCAGTTCCTTCCAGGTAACGGGAATTGTGGTGGGAGAGCCCCCGGTGCTGGAGCTGGCAGCTGATGTGGAGGACAATACCCTGACCCTGCAGGTATCAGGAGGTACGCCGCCTTACGCCTTCAGCATAGACGGTGGGGATACTTTTGAACCCTCCGGTGTTTTCACCGGGCTGGACAATGGAGACTATACCGCTCTTGTAGTGGATGCAAATGGCTGTACCGTTGCGGTTGATGCCAACGTCAATATCATTGTTGATGCCAGCATTGAGGTGCAAAATGTATCCTGCGCCGGTGATGGCGATGGAGCCATTCAGGTACAAAATGTAACCGGTGGCATAGCCCCTTACACTTACCAGCTCAATGAGGGAGGCTTTGGAGGCAGCCCGGTATTTTCAGATCTTGATCCTGGTATTTATAATCTGGAAATCCAGGACAGCGAAGGGTTTATTTATAGTGCCGCAATTGAGATTACTTCGCCCGCACTGCTTGAGGCGGCCGTTGAAGTCGTTGAAGATGCGATTACTATTGCAGCCTCTGGTGGTACGCCACCCTATGTATACAGTATTGACGGAGGGGCTAACTTCAATAGCCCGTCCTCCATTACCGGCCTGCCCAATGGAGTGTACGAGGTAATAGTGATGGACATCAACGGCTGTCAGACCGAAGTGCAAAGCGTCACCGTTATGGTTTCCGGTGTAGGCAGCTTCCCGGCGGACTGGGCTGTACGGCTTTCGCCTAACCCCACGAACGGCCCTTTGATGATGGAGGGCAATGGCTTTGAAGTACCCGAACTGCAGTGGTCGCTCGTAAGCCCGCTGGGGCAGGTGCTGCAATCGGGACGGGTGCCGGTTGCCCATCAGCAGTGGCAATTGCCGCTTGCACTTGGACAGCTGCCCTCAGGCATCTATTGGGTGGAATTGCGTACGGCAACAGCCCGCGGTGCCTGGCCCGTGATTAAGCAGTAGATTGATTAAATTGAAAGGATCGAAGGAGCGCCGGGTTATTCAACTTCCCAGCGCTCCTTTCATTTTTTGCATCAGGCGAGCCACCCGGCTGTGGCGAACAAGCCATATTCCAAAAAGAACAGCCCCCACACGGCCTGATAGTAGCGCATGATGGACGCCTTTTCCGAGAGGTCTACCCGGCTGGCCAGGAGGAGAAAACCCAATAACAGGCTCAGGTGCCCCAGGCCAAAGAGCAAATGATGTACCTGAAGGTCAGCCCATAGAGGAAGGGTGGCCAGTAGGAGGAATAAACAGCCCAGGAGGCTGTTGCCAATCCAAAAAACGCGCCTGAGGCCGACTTTGATCGATAATGTCTGAATACGGTGGGCCTCATCTCCTGCCGTATCCGGCATGTCCTTAAACCAGGCAATAATGAGCCCGTAAATGAAAATGGCAACAGTGAGCCATATAATGATGGGCGGAAGTGCCGTATCTCCGCTCAGTTGATTGTAAAAGTGGAGGAACAAAAGCAGATTGACGATCAGCCCGCGCACCGTAATAATGCAGAAGGCCGCCCAGAAGTGAAACCGTTTCAATCGGAGCGGAGGCAGGGAATAGGCGATGCCCAGCAGCAAGCTCAGCCCAACGGTCCACATCAGATAGGGCCCTCCGTACACGGCAAGGGCAAGCGCAATAAATAGTGCAATACCAATAATGGCTTGTCCGGTACGTACAGTGTAAGCACCCGAGGCGAGCGGCAGGTAAGGCTTATTGATGCGGTCGATTTCGATATCTGTCAGCTGATTGAGGCCAACGATGAAAATATTGGCACCCAGGCAGCTGACCCAGGCGGTCAGGAAGATGTTCCAGTCTCCTGTTTCATTACCCGCGTAGCTAAGGGCGAGCACGTAAAGTGCCAGTACACTCAGGCTTGTACCAATAATCGTATGCGGCCGGCTAAAACGGATGAAGTCCATCATAAGATTACACAGGTTTTTGAGCTTGCAGAACCCCAAAGCAGATCGTCCCCTGCTTAAACCCCCGGGTCATATGCCGCATGGCCAGTGCCCCGCGGATGGTGGGCAGGCCGGCTTTGAGCAACCCACTCAGGCTTTTCAGTTTCAGGGCAGACTGGATCACCGCCTGCCAGAAGGGAGCTACCTGAGCACTCCAGTCATCCGTTTGCAAACCGGTGAAACCAGCTTTTTCTGCATCCTGCCGCAGCCTTGACAGAGGAGCCAAAGGCGGAAGGTGGTACAAATGCCGGATACGGCTGAGGATCTGTTCGTCCTTTGAGGTTAGGGGCGGTGGAGTTTCGCGGTGGCACCAGGTAGCCATGAGGAGTTTTCCTCCGGGTGCCAGCAAGTTATAAAACAACTGTAGCATTTGGGCTTTGTCCTCAATATGTTCTGCGCTTTCCATGGACCAAACCAAGTCAAACGGGCCATCCTCAGGGCGAAGGGACATCATATCCCGGGCTTCGGTTTTTACAATATTGCTCAGGGCTGCTTCCCGGTTGTAGGCGGTGCCGCGCTCTGCCTGTACGGTACTCAGGGTGCAGCCCAGGACATGCTTTGCCTGCAGTTTCTCCGCCAAATACCGGGAGCTGCCGCCTACGCCACAGCCGGCATCCAAAATCCGGGAAGCCTGCTGTAGGCTGCCCCATTCCAACATCACATTGACCAGGTCAAGCTGTGCCTGCCGGTGGTCTTTGCCGGAAGGCCCCTCGCCGTAGTAACCATGATGCATATGCTCTCCCCAGGTATCGAGCCATACCTGAGTGGAGCGGTCATAAAAGTGAGCGATCTTGTCATTGAGCACGGGCAGTAATTTTACGGGATGAATCAATTGTTTTACCGAAACAAAGCAATAAGCAGGATGATCAGTAGTGCTGTAACGATCAGCGCCGCAATTTGATACCGGTTGAGGCGCTCCCGCTCGGCTTCCGGGATATGCGACTGATCAGTAAAAGCCATGCGGACGTAGCCCAGCAGGGCTGCCGGTATGAAAAGGAATCCTGCCAGCGACCCAATCAGTACCCGGAGGATCATGAGCAAACGCCTGCCCGGGCCCATTTTTTCAGGCTCAGGCTCAGTTTCAGGTATAGGGGGTTCGGATTGCCCTGTGTTTGCGGTCAGCGGTTTACGGCCGGCCAGTGCAATGCCATATTTCCCTTTGCCATCCACCCACTGCGGCTTGACATAGCAGACTTGCAGGTCCTCAAAGCCTGCCTCCCGGAACCATTGCCAGTATTCTTCTTCTTTGGGAAAAAGCATCCAGAGTTCTGCGATAAACCGCCCCACGGGATTAGCCGGCTCCAAAGGGCCAATCATCAGGGCAAGCCCGCCAGGCTTCACTATCCGGTAGGCTTCGCGTATGCCTTTTGCGGGGTCTGGCCAGTATTCGATACTCCCCGCAGAGACATAGCGGTCGAAGCTATTGGAAGGCAGGGGAAGGTTTTCGGCATCCCCCTGAAGGAAGGTGCATCCCAGTAGTTCAGGTTTGGCTTTCGCCTTTGACATTTGGTGCGGGCTTTGATCCACGCAGGTGACCTGTTGGGGAGGAACGATCTTTACAATCCCCTCTGTGTTAAAGCCGGTGCCTGAGCCTACATCTGCAACCGTGATGCCGGCCTCCTGCAATTGCCCGAGCTGCAGCGCCTTGTCCCGCATGGGGACCGTCCAGAAAAGCGGATTGACAATTTTGTCGTAAAAGATGGATAGAAAGCGGTAAAACCAATACGCTTCCTGCTTGTGTTGTACTAATCTCATAATGCCGAAGGGTTAACGCCAGATATTGTTGGCGAGGATCGTCAATATAAGACTTAAAATTGACCTACAGCCTGAAAATGGGTTTCATTTCCACCCATTTTGTACCTGCCTGTACTCCCGGCAGCGCTTGCTGGTAGTCCCACATTAGGGTTTCCCACTCCTGTACCTTAGGATTGGCCGCATCAAGACGGGCTTTTTCTGCCGGGTCGAAGTCATCCTCCGTTTCCATGATCATACACAGGCGGTTGGACCAGCGGTAGATGGTCATATGCCGGATACCGCTGCCTGTTATGCTGTCGAGGATTTCCGGCCAGACAGCTTCGTGGTAGCGTTCGTATTCCGCGATGAGTGCCGGGGCGTCTTTCAGGTCGAGGGTATAGCAGTACGTTTTCATCAGCTGTATTTAGAGGGCACGGTCCAGGTGGACGTAGCCGCCATCGATAAAGAAATGCTGCCCGGTGATGTGGGAGGCGCGGTGGGAGAGTAGGAAGAGGGCCATGTCTGCCATCTCTTCACAGGTCGTCATTCGTTGTCCGAGCGGGATTTTACTTTCGATACTCCGCTGTTTGGCTGCAGGGTCATCGAAGGTATCAAGCCAGGTCCGGTAGAGCGGGGTCATCACCTCGGCAGGCACCAGGGCATTGACGCGAATGTGGTAGGGGAGGAGTTCCACCGCCCACTCCCGGGTGAGAGCCAGTTGGGCGCCCTTTGCGGCAGCGTAAGCAGAAGTATTGCCCTGTCCGGTTACGGCGGTTTTAGAACTGACATTGATAATACTGCCTTTACGCTGCTTAAGCTCGGGGAGCAGGTAGTGTGCCAAATAATAATAATGGTGCAGGTTCTTTTGCAGAGAGTTGATCCAGGCTTCCGGGCTCCCATCTTCCAGCCCCACGCCATCATTGGCACCGGCGTTATTCACCAGTCCGTCCACTCTGCCGGTAAGCTGAAGGGCTTCTTCGACGACCTCGCGGCAGCTCTCTGCGGTGCCCAGGTTTTTTACAATTTGAAAGCCCGTGCCCAGTTCCTCCAGGATAGCATCCCCTTTAGCTTTATTACGGCCCACGATGACGGGCAGGGCGCCTTCCGCTACCAATGCCCGGCTGATGCCGGCCCCTATGCCGCTTGCGCCACCGGTGACGAGGAATACTTTATCTTTTAGGTTTAAGTCCATGGTTTTTTAGTTAAGTTGGTAAAATTGGGTGGCCGTTGCCCCCAGAATAGCCGGTTGGGCTTCCGGGGCGTATTGCCGGAGGTACGTCTGCACTACATTCACTGTTTCGTGGTAGGAATCAGCGGCAAGCAGACATACCGGCCAGTCTGAGCCAATCATCAGCCGCTCGGGCCCAAATGCTTCCATCGCGATATCCAGGAAAGGGTAGAAGTCCTCTTGTTGCCAGTTGTTCCAGTCTGCTTCGGTGACGAGCCCGGATAGCTTGCAGTAAACGTTAGGGTGGGCGGCGATGGACCGGATATGGTCTGTCCAAAGCGGACTGGGCCCTCCTTCTATGACAGGCTTTCCCAAATGGTCCAGCACAAAAGGCTGATCGGGGCAGGCATCCAGGAACTTTAGCACTACCGGGAGGTGGCGCTCGAAGACGAGGATGTCATAGGTATAGCCCTGCTGTCCCAGTTTTTGCACACCACGCAGAAAGTCCGGGCGAAGCAGAAACTCATCATCCGGTTCGTCCTGAACAATATGGCGCATCCCTCTGAGCAAAGAGTTGCTTTGGTAATGGTCCAGGGTTTGTGCTACATCAGGTGCCTGCAAGTCAATCCATCCCACCACACCTTTAATGAAAGCATGTTGCTGAGTAAGATGTAGCAGAAAGTCAGTTTCTTCGGGAGATTGCCGGGCCTGTACCGCCACACAGCCACCCATGCCTTCCTCTTTCAGTAAAGGGCTAAGGTCAGTGGGCAGGCGGTCCTTCCGGAGTTTAGGCATCGCCTCAGAAATCCAGGGATAGGCAACCGGGTCATATTCCCAAAAATGTTGGTGGGCATCAATGCGCATTTTTATCGTTTTTGCCAAAGTACTATTTAAAGTGTGCGGGCGGTAGGCATTTGTAACCCTATGGTGCAGCGGGATTATCTGCGGGGGCGGAGAAATCCACAGAAATGCGTATCTTTTATGAAAAATATGCCCAGGATATACGTCAATCAAACGGAACTTTACTACGAAGAGCATGGTCAGGGAACGGAAACCCTGCTGTTTGCTCATGGCTTGCTTTGGAGCAGTCGCATGTTTGCTGATCAAATTACGTTTTTTAAAGACCGATACCGGGTCATCGCCTACGACCACCGGGGGCAGGGGCAGAGTTCAGTTACAGAGGGTGGGTACGACATGGACACGCTCACCAGGGATGCTGTGGCTCTGCTTGATGCGCTGAAAATTGATCGTTGCCACTTCGCGGGGCTGAGTATGGGCGGCTTTGTCGGGCTGCGCCTTGCCAGTCGGCACCCGGATCGAGTCCAGTCATTGACACTTATAGATACTTCTGCCCAGGCAGAGCCTGAAGAGAACATCCCGCGTTACCGGATGCTCAACCGGATCGTGAAAATGCTGGGCGTTTGGGCGGTCAAGCGCCCGGTCATGAAAATCATGTTTGGCCCATCCTTTCTGCAGGACCCAAACCGGCGTTCGCTCAGAAAATATTGGGAGCAGCAACTGACCCGCAACAGCCGGAGCATTACGCGTGCGGTGGAAGGCGTCATTGAGCGGGAAGCAGTACCACCCGGGGCCTTAGCTAATATTCAGTGCCCAACGCTGGTATTGGTCGGGGAAGAGGATGTTGCCACCGTTCCCGCCAAATCAGAATACCTTGCTGAGCACATTCCAAATGCCCAATTGCGCATCATACCCCACGCCGGCCATACCTCATCTGTAGAAGAGCCGGAGGCGGTTTGTGAGGCTATGGCTGCCTTTCTGGATGAACAATAAAGCAGGGCCTACTCCGGATGATACACCCGCAACGCTTCATCCAACACCGCCTCCTTATCCAGCGTCATCGGCTTAAGTTCCTGGCTGGTGAATCGCTGCATTTGGTCGGTATAGTGCGGGCTGTCGGGGCGGGCGGAAGCTCCGTAGGCGTTGATGCTTTCAATTTGAACCCCTTCCTCACTGTAGCGGACAAACTGTATATAGGAATCACCGGAGACCGGGCGCAGGCGGCCATCCTTTTGCAATTCGCTACGTACTGCGGCGAGTACATCCGGGCCGCCGCCCATGGGCAGGCTAACGTTGCCCCGGCGGTGCTGCTGTAGCTTGCCGAGACGAACTGTAGGTTGCCCAAAGTGCTCAACAAAATGCTCCTGCGCGAATCGCAGGGCTTCCGCAAGCTCTTTCTCTGGAAGGGTGTCCAGTTCCAGTACTGACTGTCCGGATTTTAGCGCAGATTCCAGGTGGTAATAGGCAAGAATGGCCGTGGCAGCGGCCTCGCTATTTGCATCTGCCACCCGGTCCCAATCCCGCAGCAGCCGGATTTGCTCCTGAATATCCGGATAATCATCAGGGTTGAGATGGAATATGGGCTCAAACCAGGGTACAGCTACCATGGGCTGCTCATAAGCCTGATCGTACTTGATGCGCTTGAAGTCCTCGTAGCTTACCTGATCGTATTGCTGCATCAAAGCCTGGAAGCGGGCGCCCCGGTTGGTGAGGTCGTTGGGGCGTTTGTAACCCATGTGGGGCGGTATGGCAGTGGTGTCAGGGTTGTCTTCGGGAGCGGTACTCCGGAAGGGAGTGTGGTTGCAGTTGTAGACATAACCTGAAGGCGGGTCAAGTACCTGCACCAGCTGGTCTACCGGGTAAAAGTCATTCTCCCATAGGGTGGCGGAAGTGTCGCCGGGCAGTATGCCTGACCAGTCGTAGTTGGGGTCTCGTTTGGGCAGCAGCCCATTCCCGAGGTGATAAATATGCCCTTCTCGGTCCGCATAAACGATGTTGGTACAGGTGATGCCCTGCAGGTCCAGCGCCGCCCGGAATTCATCCCAGTTCCGGGCTTTATTCATGCGGTACCACTGCTCTGGTGCTTTGATGGTCTGATTGGCAACGGTGCGCAGGGCGAAGAACCCATTGGGCGTTTCGAAAGTTATGCCGTATTTGCTCTGGTAAAATTTTTGTTTTTTGCCTGCGGGCAGAAAGCCCAGCAGCCGGATGCGTGCCTTGTAAAAGTCGGGCTGCAGTTCCAGCCATTCTCCATTAAAACGGTAAGCCAGTTTCCGTTCCGGGTGCATCTTCAGTTTGTAGATATCTGTAAAATCGGGATAATTGACGGTATGCGCCCAGCCGAGGTAGGGATTGGTACCCAGGAACAGGCTAACGCCCCCGGGGAAATTCGCGCCCAGCATATTCCAGCCCTCTTCACTGCACACATGAGCCTCGTACCAGGAGTAGAGCCCTTCCAGCGGTTGGTGAGAATTGGCAAGCAGAAAGGTCTCGCCGGTTGTCGTTTTATGCGGGGCGATGGCGGCGGCATTGGAGCCTCTTTCCTGACTCACTTCCTCACCAATTTTCCCACTGAAAATTTCACTCAGTGGCTCATCAATTTGCGAAAGCAGTGCCAGACCGAGCATGTAGGAGGGGATAAGGTCCTGCCCATCCACCGGGAAAAGCTTGCGGTGGAGGACTTCCTTTGGGTGCCTGGCGGCATAGGCGTTGAGCCCATCGGCATAAGCTTCGAGAATCTTCCGGAAATCCGGGCTGAGGTCGGTGGTGTAGCGCTCCCGGGTCGTTTTTCTTGCGCCCAGCAGGTGCACAATCACATCAAGCTGAGCGCCTTGTTTGCCAAAGACCTGCCCCATCAGCCCCTTAGCGGGCAGCAGCTGCTTTTGCATGGTGAGAAAGTCATCCTCGGCAGAAGCCCAGGCGAGCCCGTAGGCGACTTCAGCATCCGTAGGGGCAAAAATGTGGGGCACCCCCCATTGGTCGCGGGCGATTTGGATATTTTGGGGGTCTACCTGCGCGCGCAATGGTATGGCGATGGTCAGGACCAGAAACAAGCGGAAAAAGAGCATTATTTTCTATTTTTGATAAGGCATTTTTTGGGAACTGAATGTAAGCAGAACCTTTTGAGTAACGGAGGATATTTTATATTTTTGCTTCTGACATTGTTTCATTAACTTAGGATGCGTTTCTCTCGTTGACTTCCTCCCAAAATTCAAGTAAAACGGATAAGCGTTCCAAATTATCATTTTTATCATGAAGTATCTACCCTTGTTGCTTAGCCTGATGGCTTTGATGATGAGTTTTGATGTAGCCGCTCAGGACGATTTGGCTGCTAAAATGAAAAAAGAAGGCGTTGTCCCCGGCGCTATTTACCAAAAAGGTAAAAAAACGGAGGGGTATATAAAGACGATCACCTATCGGAGCGATAACGGGGAGTACACTTCTCCCTGGGCTTATCAGGACGACTTCAAATTTATTGAGGCTGAAAAATTTCTCAAGAAGGATAAGGTTAAAAATAAGGATTTTGAAAAGTACGGACCTAAAGATATTGATGGCTACGACTATGAGGATTTGACATACGTATCTGCGAAGTACTCAGATATGACTGCTGTAGGAACTAATATGATCGCCCGAACCCGTTTCTTCCGGAAGATAAAGGACGGTAAGGTTACCATCTACCACTATTATTCGGCACCACCGCCGGTAACAAGCGGTGATTATGATTACACACCACATTTGACGCCGCAGCCAGTCTACCGTATCGGTGACAAAGGTAAGCTGACTCTTGTCGCCGATATGAAAGTGGAAGAGGAGCTTAAGGATTGCCCTGATGTGGTTGAGCAATACAAGAGTGGTGCTTACGATGTAATCGGAGGCGATAAAAAAGATAAGGGAACGCTGGCAAGACTTGCTAATAAGACGAATGACATTCGGGAGAAAATCCATCTGAAGGTTATTGAGGACTATAATGAAAAGTGCCAGTAACCTATTACCAAAGGAATATGAAAAGCCCCGGTTTGACTTGCCAAGCCGGGGTTTTTCAATAGCTGTTGATACAAAGCGGGGTAATTTATCAGCGTTATGAATGGCCAATAACTCGTTTGGCTAAGCGTGCTTCTTTTCCAGCCATTCAGACTTGCTGATCCCGTACCAATTGTGCTCATCTCCGTCAAATTCAAATACCTCAATCAGCCGGAGCCCTACCTTCTGCAATACTTTGTTGGAGCCGATATTGTCGACATGGGCGCCAGCGAAAATCTCCTCTAACTTCAGTGTTTCAAAGCCATATTCCAATGCCGCCAGGGAAGTCTCCGTCGCAATGCCCTGCCCCCAGTACTGCCGCCTGAGCCGGTAGCCAAGGTCGTAATAGTCCATATCAGTACGCACGGTGGTCTCGAATTTTAGCCCTGACCAGCCGACGAAGTCCTGCGTGGCTTTGTCAATTACCGCCCATCTGCCTATGCCGTATTGGTCGTACTGATTGCGGACATAGGCAATCGTATCATGGGCCTGATCCATTGTTTTGATGGGGTTGTTCCCCAGGTATTTGTGAACCTCAGGATCGGAATCTAAATCGAAAAACCCCTGAGCATCCTGCTCCTCCGGCTTTCTCAGGATAAACCTTGCTGTTTCTAGGGTTGGGCTCATGATGGCTGGGTTGTTTTACAAAAAGGGTTATTTCCCATTGGCACGTTGCATGGGGTTTTTCCCACTCTCGATTTTATGCTTTTTAAAGACCTGGAACCGGGATGGGACCTGCCGTAGTGGCCAGCTGTTATTGCTCAGCCCGGCGTCTGCTGTTTCCCGGAAGGGGTCGATTTCAATAGCTTTGACCTGCTTTTCCCTGACGAAAACCTTGGTGAAGGCCGATTCGTTCTTGCGCCAGATCTGGGCAGGGATACGGTCGATCTCAGTGCTGCCGTCCTCGTAGGTCCACTGTATAATGACTGGCATGACGAGCCCGCCTTTGTTGCTGAAGTGCAGCTCGTAGTAGTTCTTATCGCCAAACTGCTGCTGTTTTTCCTTCTTGCTGAAGGGCTCATCGTAGATCACAATTTTCTGCTGTGTCACGCTGTCTGCCGTTTCCCAGGGCCTGTAGTTGCTGTAAAAATCCTGCAGTTCAGGGTCTTCCTCATCGGCAGGGACGATACCTGCTTCTTCATTGCGGATTTGGGAAAGGTCCCGGAAAGGCTTGGAGGCCCGCACGGGTTGGGTGATTTCCCGGCGTTCGGGGTCATTTTCCAGATCGACTTTGTACCATTTGACACTGTCCAGGGCAATATCCACATAGTCCGTACTGTAGAACCAGCCCCGCCAGAACCAGTCGAGGTCCACGCCGCTCGCATCCTCCATCGTCCGGAAGAAGTCGGCCGGTGTGGGGTGTTTGAATGCCCAGCGGCGGCCATATTCCCGAAAGGCGTAATCGAACAGCTCCCGCCCCATGATGGTTTCCCGCAGGATGTTGAGGGCGGTGGCTGGCTTGAGGTAGGCATTTGAGAAATAATCCTTGATGTTTTCACTGTTGGTCATGATGGGCTCCAGTTGCCCTTTCGGCATGCTCATATAGGCCGTAATCTGATGAGGCGGCCCTGCCCAGCTTTGGTAATCGGCATCGAATTCCCGCTCGGCCAGGAACTGCACGAAGGTATTCAGCCCCTCGTCAAACCAGGCCCACTGCCGCTCATCGCTGTTGATGATCATCGGGTAGTAGTTGTGGCCCACCTCGTGGATGATGACCGAAATGGCGCTCTTCTTTGCTATTTCCGTGTAGGTGCCATCGGGCTCGGCGCGGCCGGGGTTGAAGCAGATCATGGGGTATTCCATCCCGTTGCTGGCCTCCACTGAAATGGCAGTGGGGTACGGATAGGGAATGCTGTATTTGGAATAGGTCTTCAGGGTGTGGGCTACCGCTTTGGTAGAGTAGCGGCTGTAGATGGGGTAGGCCTCTTTGGGGTAATAGCTCATGCACATCACCCGTTTGCCATCGCTGTTGTAGTGCGGCATGGCATCCCAAATGAACTTGCGGCTGGCGGTCCAGGCAAAATCCCGCACCTGATTGGCGTGGTAAATCCAGGTTTGGGTTTTCTTAGCTGGTTTCGCTTTTTCCTGGGCTTTGGCTTCCTTCAGGGTGACGATTTCTACAGGAGTGTCTGCGGTCTGGGCGGCTTCCCAGCGCTCCAACTGTTTTGGCGTAAGCACATCCGCATAATTGAGGCATGCTCCGGTGGAGCCGACCATGTGGTCTTCCGGTAACGTAATGCGCACGGTATAGTCGCCAAAGGTCAGCGCAAACTCGCCCCGGCCGGTGAACTGATTGTTTTGCCAGCCTTCAAAATCGGTGTAAGCGCAAAGTCGGGGGTACCATTGGGTGATGGTGTAGAGGTAGTTGTCGTCCTCCGGAAAGTACTCGTACCCGCCCCGGGGCAGGGTAGCGGCATTGCCGGTAGCCTCGAGCAGGTGATTGAGGTACACCCGGTCCACGATGTAGTAATGCCAGTCCACCCGGAAGCGGAAGTGTTCGCCCGGGCCCAGGGTTTCAGGCAGTTCCACGCGCATCATGGTCTGATTGATGGTATACTCCAGCGCCTGGCCGTTCTCATCGGCTACGGCTTCGATATTGACGCCGTATTTATCCCGCCCGCGCCAGGTTTCCAGAGCTTTGAGTTCGTATTCGCTCATCACAGGTTTGATGGAGCTGGGGTCGAAGTATTGGTTGTCATTTTTTGGGGAGTGCTGGTTTTCGTCCAGTTGGAGCCACAGGTAGCGCAGGGGCTGAGGGGAATGGTTGTAATAGGTGATCCACTCGCTGCCGTCGAGGCGCTGTTCCTCGGTATTGAGGGTGCAGTCGATTTCGTAGTCGGCCCGCTGCTGCCAGTAGTCGGGGCCGGGGGCGCCATCCCAGGCGTGGTAGCTGTTGGGCGGAGTAATGAGGGTGCCCAGTTGCTCAAATTTGTTGCCGTGGTCGGCGCCGGGGTTTTGGGCGTGGAGGCTTGTAAAGAGCCCCATCAGGGCCATCAGAAGGAGGAATCGAAACAGTTGCATGGTCGTGTAAATGTGGTTTGAGGGGCTAAAATACGTTTTTCCGATGGGCTGAGGGTGGGCAATTGTTGCGGAAATGGTGATTTTAGGTAAAAGGGGGTTCACGCGAAGGCCGCGGAAGAGGGCACGCAAAGGGTTGCGGAGGAGGGTTTTTCACGCGGAGTGCGCGGAGGGTGGGGTGCGGAGTGCGTAAAGCGCCTGAAAGGCAGATTTGAAAATGAGAGGCGTTCAGGTGAGTAAATTTGGCAGTACCTGAAGGGTTTGAATGGTTTGCCAAACCGGCAGCCCCTCCTCGATTGCCGCCCGGATTCCAGCCTCATCTTCCGCTTTTCCCGTCACCCATACGTTGCGCATGCCCAGGTTGTGCCCGAATTGGAGATCGGAGAGGGAATCCCCCACCATGACAGAACGGCTGAAGTCAATATTTGGGAAGTCCGCTTTGGCCTGGTGTCCCATTTTTGGGCTGGGCTTACGGCAGTTGTTGGGCACTGTTTTGAGATCGGGGCAGGTGTAAATGCGGTCGGGCAGGGCACCTGCCTTTTCCAGGCCTGCGCACATGTGTCCGTGTACCGCCTCAAGCTCTGCCAGGGTCATCAGCCCCTTGCCGATACCCTGCTGATTGGTCACGACAAAAAAATAATCGAATAGGGGCCGAAGCTGCGCGATGGCCTCCGGGTTGCCGGGCATCCATTCAAATTCATCGGGATGGCTGACGTACCCGCCCGGGATGCGGGTATTGATGACACCGTCGCGGTCGAGGAAGAGGGCAGAGTAGGGCATGGCTCTGGATTTAGAGGTTGTTGTTGAGTGGGCAATTTAAACATTTCGGGCGTTACCCACCTTCTATTCCAAAACAACAAAATGAAAAAGCAAGCCATCATAACCGGTGCCGCAGGTGGGCTGGGCACTGCTGTTACCCAAAAGTTTTTAGAAGCCGGATACGAAGTCACTGCCCTGACGCAGCCCGGTCACCCGGACCAGATCGATCGCCTGAAATCAGCTACGGGCAGCCCGGCAGAACTGCGCATCCAACCCCTTGATGTTATGGACGGGAAAGCGGTCGCCGGATTTTTCGCCAATCAGGAAAACATTCATGCCGCTATCTTTCTGGTCGGTGGCTTTGCTATGGGCAAGCTGGCTGACACTTCGGAAGCAGACCTGGATAAAATGCTGTCGCTGAATTTCAAAACAGCCTTCCATTCGGTACAAAACGCCTTGCCCAAGATGGCGGAAGGTGGGCGGATCATCCTGATTGGTGCACGACCGGCAACGGATCCGGAAGCAGCAGCAGCCCTGGTCGCCTACAGCTTGTCCAAAGGTTTGGTTTTACAACTCGCCGATATCGTCAATGTGGAAGGTGCAGAGCGCAACGTACAGGCGGTCACCATTCTGCCCAGCATCATCGACACCCCGGCCAACCGGGATGCGATGTCGGATGCCGATTTCAGCCAGTGGGTGAGGCCGGCGGAAATAGCCGAGGCGATGCTCTTCGCCTGCTCTGAAGCAGCCCAAAAGCAACGCTTCGGGCAGTTTAAGATGTACGGGGGCGTGTAAATAATGCAGCTTCCACCAGCTGACAAATAGTATGTCCCATCAGCATGTGGCATTCCTGTATGCGAGGGGTATCTCTGCTGGGCGCGTTGAGCAGATAGTCTGCTGTATCCCGGAGTTTGCCGCCGCTCTGACCGGTCATGGCGACCACTTTCAGCCCCAGGCTCCTGGCCTTTTGTGCTGCCAGTAGGACGTTGGGCGAATTGCCGGAGGTAGACATGGCAAACAGCAGGTCTCCCTTTCGGCCAGCTGCCTCCACCATGCGGGCGTAAATCGCATCGTAGCCATAATCATTGCCAACAGCCGTAACAAAAGACGTATTGACATGCAGGGCTTCTGCAAACAGCGGTGGGCGGTCGAAGTAGAAACGGCCGGATAGCTCGGCAGCCAGGTGCTGCGCGTCGGCAGCGCTGCCCCCGTTGCCGCAAAACAGGACTTTGCCGTCACGCCGGTACACCTCAATGCACGCCTGAGCCACGGTTTCTATTTCCTGCAGCAGCTTAGCATCCTGCAGCAAAGAGGTTTTGGCTTTAATACTTGCCTGTATGGCTTCTTTTATCGTGGATTGCATTATTATCTGTTTTATTGGCGGATGAGGGCTTCTATGCCGCGCACCATATTTTCCCAGGAGAATCGGCTGCGGCCGGCTTTTACTGCGGTTTCCATGCTTTCCTGCTGTTGGTTGTGGTAAAAATCGGCAATCGCTGTGGCAATCGCTTCGGGGCTCACGTCCACCACATAACCTTCCTTGCCATGCTGCACGATTTCCGGCAGACCACCCACCCGGGTGACCACCATTGGTTTGCCAAAGTGGAAAGCCAGCTGGGAAATGCCGCTCTGAGTTGCGGTTTTATAAGGTTGCACCACGAGGTCTGCTGCGCCAAAGTAGGCGCCCACCTCGCTGTTGGGAATGTAGGCATTTCGCAAAACGATCTGCTCTTCCAGCCCTTGCCCGGCAATGAGTTGTTGATAAGGTTCCGGATCGTCGTAAAATTCACCGGCGACAATAAGTTTCACGCCAAGTGTGCTCACTTCCGGCAATGCCATCGCCTGAAGCAGCAGGTCAAGCCCTTTATATCCCCGGATAAAGCCGAAGAACAGCAGATAGTGCTGGTCCTTTGGCAAGCCCAGTTGCTCAAGGGCGGCATCCCGTTCCACCATTGGCCCATAGTTGTCGTAAATGGGGTGGGGGATGTAGGCCACTGGCATCTCTTTCGAAAAGGCTCGGATATCGGCCTTGACAGCGCGGGACATGACCACGCAGGCATCCACGGCATTAAGGAAATACCGGGTGAAGGCCTTATCGCCAGGACGGTGCTCGTGGGGAACTACGTTGTCGGTGATTGCCACCACTTTAGTACGTGCAGCCCCGCCACCGATACGGAGGATGGTGCCCAGGGCTGGCCCCATAAAGGGGAGCCAGTAGCGGACAATAATGAGGTCAGGAGCCAGCGCTTTCAATTTTCGGCCAACCTTTATCCAGTTTAAGGGGTTGATGGAATTAATTACGGGCTCAATCTGTAATCTGGCAGGGGGCGGGTCGTCTGTATATTGAGTCTTGCCAGGGAAGAGGAAGCCCGGGTACTGCAAGCTGAAAGAAAGGATGCGGACCCCGTAGCCATGCTGCTGCAGTTCCTGCGCGAGGCGCTCCGTGCTCGATGCAATACCGCCCCTGAGCGGGTGGGCGGGTGATAGAAAGACAACCTGCTTCACTTTTTGTGCGCAAGATAATCATCTCAGAACGAATAACACTTAACCACTATGATTTGGAAACAGGAATTTACTCTGGAGGGCATCCAGCAAATTTGTCAAAATACCCTGGTTGACCATTTAGATATTGTGTTCACGGACTTTGGAGACAATTACCTGGAAGCGACTATGCCGGTCGATCATCGCACCGTACAGCCCGCCCGGTTGTTGCACGGTGGGGCGTCTGTAGCTTTAGCAGAAACCATAGGTAGCGTGGCCTCTCAGCTTTGCATACCCAACATAGAGACCCACATGGCTGTTGGAGTAGAGATCAATGCCAATCACCTTCGCTCCGCCACGAGGGGTCGGGTGAGCGGTCGGGCGACTCCACTGCGCATTGGGCGCAAGCTCCACATTTGGGAAATCCGTATCACAGATGAAAAAGAAAGGCTCATATGTGTCAGCCGACTAACAATTGCAGTGGTCCAACGGAGCTAAATGGTGGAATTGCCATTAAGCTGGTTATATTTGACCGCTAAATTTACAACTATCGGAAGCTTGTTTTGGCGAAAGCCAGTCACCACACTTTTCCACCTAATGCTAAAAAAAAGTATGAAGAAAGCACTTTTACTCTTGTCATTCCTTGCAATGACAGCTACCTATTCTGTAGCTCAACTGAATATGGAACTCCTATCTCAGGTACAATACAACGATACCGGCCTGAATGACATCTGGGGCTGGGCAGACCCTGAGACGGGCATCGAATATGCGATCGTCGGGCTTCAGCTGGGCGTTTCCATCGTCTCCCTGGAAGACCCCGAGAATGCCGTGGAAGTGGCCCGTATTCCCGGGCAGTTCTCCACATGGCGGGACATGAAAACCTGGGGGCATTTTGCCTACATCACTACCGATCAGGGCGGTACCACTGAAGGTGTTACAGTGATCGACCTGTCGCAACTGCCCGAAGCAGCACCTTACTACCATTGGACACCCGATCTGCCCGGGCTGGGCACGCTGGAAACTTGCCATAACATCTATATCGATGAATTCGGCTATGCTTACCTGGCAGGTTGTAACCTGAACAGCGGAGGTATGCTCATCCTGAATGTGGATACGGAAGACGGTGAACCGGAATTCGTAGTGCCTGCACCGCCTATTTATGCGCACGACGTTTACGTGGTAAGCAACAAAATGTACTCCTCTGAAATCTATGTGGGCAACATGACCGTCTACGACGTCACTGATAAAGAGAATATTCAGGCGCTCGGTACAAAGGGTACTCCTTTTTCCTTCACCCACAATATTTGGTTAAATGAATCAGAAACAGTGGCCTTTACAACGGATGAAGTAGCAAACGCTCCGGTAGCGGCCTATGATATTACTGATCTTTCTGAAATTGAAGAGCTGGACCAATACCGGCCAGTGGCAACCGTTGGCTCAGGCGTGATTCCGCATAACGTTCATGTTTGGGATGACTACCTGCTGATTTCCTACTATACAGATGGTGGAAAAGTAGTGGATGGTTCCCGCCCAACCAATCTTATCGAGGTAGGTAATTACGATACCTGGCTGGGTTCGGATGGCGGCTTTAGCGGAGCCTGGGGCTTGTACCCTTTCCTGCCTTCCCAAACGGTACTGGTAACTGATATCAACAACGGGCTTTATGTATTGCAGCCCGACTTCAAGAGAGCCTGCTGGCTGGAGGGCATTGTTCGGGATTCCATTACACAGGCCCCCATTAACGGTGCTACGGTAGTCATCGACTCCGAGCAGCCCAACTTTGGCGAATCTGACCCATTTGGTGCCTACGCTACCGGACAGGTGCTGGCAGGTACCTTTGCGGTCACTTTTGAAAAGCCCGGCTATCAGTCAAAGACCCTGCAGGTGGACCTGGACAACGGCGTACTCACTGAACTGGATGTCGACCTCGTGCCCCTGCAGCAGTATTCCATTACCGGACAAGCCGTGCGCGATGGAGACGGTCAGCCGGTGCCGGGCGCATTGGTGCAGGCCTTCAATGAGACCTTTACTTTCAATACCGTAGCAGACGCAAGCGGTAACTTTACCTTCAATAATATCACAGAGGGCACTTATCAGGTAGTAGCCGGCTCTTGGGGCTACCTGCATGCCGTGCTTGAGGATGTGGATTTGAGCAACAATACAGAAGTAACCGTTGCCCTCGAAACGGGTTATCAGGACGACTTTCTGTTTGACTTCGACTGGCTGACCGGCGCCACCTCGCCTACAGGGCAGTGGGAACTGGGCATACCAGTAGGAACGGAATATCAGGGCGCTCAGTCACATCCTGGTTCCGATGCTCCCGATGACCTGGGCTTCAGCTGTTATTCTACAGGCAACGCCGGTGGAGGTGCAGGCAACGATGATGTGGACAATGGCAGCGTAGTGTTGCGCTCTCCTTTTATGGACCTGTCCAATTACGATATACCGGTGCTTTCTTTGAGTTATTGGTTTTTTAATGCTGGTGGTGGGTCTACTCCGAATGATGAGCTTGTCATTAGCATCACTAATGGAACAGACGAAGTCGAGATAGCTACGATTACCCAATCCCTTAGCCTCTGGCGCAAAATACAGCAGGTCAACCTTGCCGATCTCATCGAGCTGACTGATGAAATGCGCCTGGTGATTACTACTTCCGACGATCAGGCAGAGGGTCATTTAGTGGAAGCCGGTATAGATAAGGTGCTGATCGAAGAAATGGGTATGCCTTCCAATACTGAAGACTTGTCTGCAGGTGTTCAGCTCGAGGCTTTCCCGAACCCTGCCAAAGGTGCCTTCACGGTTAGCTATGAGGTACCGCAAACAGCAGCACGCGCTGATCTGATCCTCTTCAATGCCCTGGGGCAGGAAGTGGAGCGTCAGCAACTGCATTCGGCTGCCGGGCAGTTCCGCTTCGGCGAAAAGCTGAGCGCAGGTACCTACTTCGCCCACCTCATGGTGGATGGAGTGACGGTGGAAACGCTTCGGTTGGTGAAGCAGTAAAACAGCTAAAAGAATGATAAAAAATGGGGCGTTGCTGTTGGGTGGCGTCCCGTTTTTATCAATCTAATTTAAGCCGAGGTTTTGCTACGTGAGCGCTTGCTTATATTTGTTCATTGAAAAGACTGCATTCTGATTCAGACAGGAGATTTTAGTGACTTTAAGTCTTTAGGAGCCGACACATGATCTTTTACCTGCAAAGTACATCATTCTCCGCCTCTACATTTCCTCAGTCTTTCTACACGCCCCAATATTGCGGCACATCGCTGTGCAAAACAGACAAATACATTCTAATATAATATGTAATTTGTAGCGTTCTCCGAAAAAATATCTTTCCATACTTCTGTCTATCAGTTACTTACCTCTGGGTTCCACTTTGGTTAAATATCCTTATATTCGTGAAACAGAGACGCACTTTGCAAATACGAGATTTGTTTTCCAACTTTTTCGCCGGAAAACAGAAAATCTTAATTTGAATTTATTTGGTTTATTTTTGCTTGATTTTGTTTTATCCTGCTTATTTTTATCCAGCATTTTTTTAAGCCATTTTTAAGTAAAACAGACAGACCAAGTGACGATTCGAACAGTATTATGGGCTCAGCCCCGAAAGGATGGAACAGCGGCAGTTAAGATATATGTGAATCTTAAAGGCGTCGTACGTTATTTCAAGGTTGATAGTATTTACATTGAACCTGAGTACTGGGATAAGGCTAAACAGGCCGTCAAGGCTAAGCACCCCAGCGCAAAGTTGTATAATGCTAAAATCAGAGCCCGGAAACTAGAGGTGGAAGAGCACTTCCTCAATGGCGGGACATTTCAGGATTTTGGAAAGACCAAAGCCGAAAATAAGCTGGTAACGGAAGCTTTGGAAGAATACATTGACCTGAACCAGGAGGAATACAGTCCCAAAACTATAAAATTGTACCACTGCACGATCAATCGCATCAAGCAGTTTGATAACGAGTATTCCATTACCTCCAAAATTGGATCCATTGATGCCAACTGGGCGGATGACTTTGTCCGCTACATGAAGAGCATGGGGTATAAGAAGTCAGCGGCTTCCCTCCATCTTTCCAGAGTCAGGAATGCAGCCAAGCAACAACGGGTTGACAATCCCCATATTGAAAAAGTCAGGTGCAGTCAAAACAAGACGGCCCCCAAGACCTATCTGACGCCCGATGAAATAGCGTTGATGGAGAATGTCCCGGCTTCCGAGCTGGGAGAGACACTGGATACTGTACGGGACTTCTTTCTGCTGGCTTATTATTTTCTGCTGAGAAACAGTGATTTGTCGGCTATCTCCAGGTCGAATTTCATGGAGAAAAACGGCAAAATGTTTTATGTCGGAAGAAACAAAAAGACGAAGACACAGGTCATTGTACCTGTTAAGCAAAAGGCCAAAGAGATACTGGAGAAACACAATTATGATTGCTCTGCCTACAGCAACGGCTGGAGAAATAGTAAAATCCGGGAAGTTGCGGAGATTGCCGGCATTAACGCACTGGTAGAACAAAACAACGAGCTGGTCCCCAAATACCAGGTCATTAGCATGCACACTGCACGAAGAAGTGCGGCAACGAATCTGGACATGCAGGGCATGAGCCAGCATGGAATTAAAATGCTGGGAGGGTGGAAAAACATTTCGAGCTTGTCCGTTTACTTCCGTTCGGGCAATATGGATGTTGCGGAGAAAGCGGAGCAATTTGAACACTTCAAATAATGAAAGCCACTTAAGATGGAAAAAGAGAGAACCACTGAAAATTGGAAAGCAGAACTGATCGGCCAGGCTATCGTCCGGCTCATGATCAAAAGTTACAAGGAGAAAGGGTACACCAGCACAGCCATTGCCCAAAAGATTGGGATCAACAAGTCTGGCATGAGCCGCATCAAAAATGGCCAGTACCAGCTGGATCTGGACCGCTTTCTGGCGATTTGCTATATGACCGAGCAAAACCCTGTCGACCTGATTCAGCGGGCTGAAGCCCTTTTCGCTTCAACCCACAGTCCAGCAGTGTAACCGCTTTCCTATTCAGTAGTCTTTTGAATCTACGCAGCTGCTTTGCGCAGCTCTTCGGCCACCCGGGCGAGTGCGTCACTGTATGCCTCGCCCTTTTTTCTGCGCTTTTGAGTTTCTCCATGCAAATAGGATAGGTACCTGGGCACGCCTACTTTGGTTTTGGCCAGGTTACCGCAGGTGTCCACTTCCTTTTTGTAGCGTTCGCGCTGTTCTGTGGTGCAGTTGCCTTTCATACGGCATTTGGCCAGCTCCGAGTGCAGCGCGGCGCACTTCCGGTATTTCTGTTCGCCTTTGGTGGTGTAGGCCGCCTGCAGCTGGCTTTTGCTGACAACGCTCTTGTAGCTGCCCGCCGAGGGCGCCTCCGTTCTGGTGAGGCGGTAGGAGTCGATGCAAAGGCTGTACCACTTGATCTCCTCCTTTTTGCCCCGCGCGCTCCAGTCCCGGGCTTTCACCAGGATCTTTCCCTTGTCCTCCTGCGCGCGTAACTCGTAGATGCCTTCAATTTCCTGGGTTTTCTTCCACTTTTTGCGGTCGAAGATGTCCGACCAGATCATGGTGTTCTCGTCTACCATCTTCATAATTTTAGCAACCTTTTGAGCGGTGGTCAGCTCTTCGGCTGTACAGCTCCCCTCAGGCGTGGCTTTGGTGGGTGCTTTTGGGGCCGGTTTGGCGGCAGCCTTAGGTGTGGCTGACTGTTTGTCTGCCTTGGGCGCATCCGGCTGTTTGGTTGCCTTGGTGGTGTCCATCTTCTTCTCCGTCAGGTACTGTTTGAGTGCCTTAGGGTCTTTCAGCACCGGGTCGATCTTCTTCATGGCCGCCTGATCGCCTTTGTCTGCCTGATTGGCCAGGAGCATCAGCGCGCCCAGCTTTTCGGCATCGTCTTTGCCTTCCTTATAGAGGGTATGGTTAGCTTTGGCGATCTTCTTCACCCGCTCGGTCTTAGCTTGTATCTCCACCGGTGAGCCTTTGTAGACGACATTCCAGTGGTAGGCGCGGTAGCCTGCCTGTGGCTTTTTGTAGTAATCATCGAATTCCAGGACTTCGCCCAGCTTCCCGGCATTGACCTTGTCCTTGAAATCTTCCAGGCTTTTCTGGTCAGGGAAGACGACCATGGTGCCGATCACATCTGTTAAGCCTTTTTTGCCGGCCAGGCGCTTGCGGCGCAGCTTGTTGATGATGGAGTATGGGGTTTTGGTACGGCTGAGGATGTCCGTCTCGCCCTCCGCATGCTTTTTGAGGATCTCCACAAATTCATTTCGGGCAGTATCATAGTCCTTTCGGAAGTCGATGATCTTTTCGATCTCATCGGCCAGCTTGACTTCTTCCACCGTCTGCTTCCCATCACCGGGGGTGTAGGGGTCAGGATCGTCCACGTTCAATACGCCGTCCCCATCGTAGTCCCCAAATACGCCCCGGTATTTTTCCAGCTGCGGCGGCAGGTTCCTTCGCCCGGATTTGGGGGCACCCTGATGCTTTGTCTTGAGGTGCTCCTCCAGCGTGGTATTTTCGATGCACTTACGCTTGAAGCTTGCCGCATTCATCACGTAGACCAGATGCCCTTTATCGTCAAAGATCAGGTATTCCCCTTTCTGAGCGGTTACCGTTATGCTTTCCTTGCCGGTGCCTTTGAGCTGCACGGGCAAGTCCTTGTCCACCTCCAGGGCGTACTCCTGGCAGTGGTTGAGAATGGGCATCAGCTTGGAGGTGTCCGTAGCGGTAAGCCAGGAAAAGGAAGGCTCAGTGCCCGCTGAAGGCTCAGTGCCCGTGCTTTTTCTCAAATTGGAAAGGTCGTCCGGGTTGTGCAATACCTTGCCGATAGTAACGATGCCCTCATCGTACTCATACCCTCCGCCCCGGATTTCGGTTTTCAGGTCTTCCACAGACTGTATTACAGGAACCGGGCCGCCCTCTTGTTTGAGCCTGTCCAGCCACTTTGCGGCTTTGAACTCTAGTTCGACCGCCCACTGGCCTAAATCCTTCGCTGTTTTAACGACAAGGCCCTTGTCGAACTCGATTGACAGTGTATCGTATTCATAGTAATCTTCTTCCTTGTCTACGAAACTAAGTACCCCGTAGGCTTTGATGCTTTCCGGGAGCGTGTACTCCGGGTAATCAATTTCCTCCTCAATAGACACCACACCATCCCATGACCAGCCCGGTTGCTGCACTTCTTTCAATAAGTCTTTTTCAGACTCGAAAGAGAGTTCGTTGTCTTCCATCCACTGTTCAATATCGAGCGAAGCCCGCACGGCTATGCCTTCGTCTTTATTGGACAGGGCTTTTTCTTTGGACAGGTAGAGGTCGGCATCTTCCAGATCATACTGCCCCGGCTCTTCCGGCTGGTCCATGACCAGAAAGACTTCCATAGAGGGAGGCGGCGCGAACCCTTTAGGCTTTTGGGCCGTGCTGCCTTTCGGCAAATGCACACTCACGTAAGCCTCCGCATACTCTGATGCTTTTTTTGCCGTAAGCCCCATATCCTTCGCGCCCTGCTCCAGCTTGTCCATCAGCGCTTCGTACTCCTTTTGCTTCATGCCTTTGACCTGGGCTTTGCTGAGCCCCGGATGGGCTTTGTCCATCGCAGCGTAGTAGTCTTTCTTGTAGACCTTTTTGGCTTTTTTGCCGGGCTTGGGCTTGCTTGTTTTTTTGGGCTGCTGATCGTCCAGCTTGCTGTAGTCCCGGTCGTCGGGGATTTCGGCACCGCCTTTTTCCAGCACTTTTTGAGTTTTGCCGTCGATCAGCACGTAGCCGTCTACCATGCCCTTGAGCTCTTCAAAGGCCGTCAGCCCATTTTGAACGCCCTCTTCGATGACAAAACGGGGGACGTAGCGCCCGGACTTCTGATAGCGCCCCATTGCCCGTTCCAGGCTGGTCGCCTTATCGACTTTCAGGAACATGATGAACACCCGGTAGCCTTCCTTTTTGAGCACTTCGATGAGGGGCTTGTACTTTTTCGATTTGTTCATGGTGCCATCGTAAATGACATCATAACTGCAGCCGAATTTGCCCACCTTGCCGAGCAGGGTTTTGACGATATCCTGCGTTTCGCTGTGGGTCTGAGAAGCATTCCACCCTTCGTATTCCGGCAGCTTGGCGCGGATGTCGTCTGCATCAACTTTGAAGATGGCCGGGTTGTCCATCCAGTCCTTGTTATTGCGGATGTAGGTCGACTTACCGGAGCCCGGCAGCCCGCCGGTCAGTATAGCGATTGGGGCTTCGCGGCGGATGCAGGTATTGCCTTCGATTTCTTCCTTGATGATCTTGTCGTGTAGCTGCTTCCGCTCATCGGTGTATTCGCCGTACTCCGAGTGCATGTCTTTGGTCTGCGGCAGCTTTTCCAGGTGCGCCTCCAGGGCGTCCAGGGCTTGGCTGTCAATACGGCGGTTGCCTTTTTCATCCACCGGGGGCATACTTTCGGGGCGCGCTTCAAAGAAGCCTCGGGGGCGGGCGCGGATCTCCGCTTCAGTTGGCGCGTGTGTATGATAGTAAGGCTCGCCGTCGTTTTTCCAAAGCTTGGCCTCCCGGTCGTAGTATTCCAGGAAGGTGAGCTTGTGCCCATCGTCTCTTTGGTGGCGGGTGGAGATGGCAAAGGGGACATCATCGACCACGAGGTAGACTTTGTGCTCTCTGCCTTTTACATCGACGATTTTGTCGCCCTTCATGTAGGGCAATGAATCCGGGAGCTTTGTGCGTTCCCTCTCCCGGTTCTGCATGTACTGCCGGAACTCACGGTTGGCATTAGCCAGCCCCTCTTTTTCCTCCGGGTTGGGCGTCTTGGCTTTCACCCACTGCGGTGCGCGGGCGAGCAGTTCCTGTATTCTTTTATCCTGCCCGGGGAATTCGATATCGCCTTCGCCTACTTTTTCGTAAGTGGCAAGCTTGCCCTCGGCTGGTTTGGGCAGCATAATGTAATACCGCCCGTCTACGTACCGTTCGGGGTGGTCCCAGTCCACCCGCACTTCTTCCCCTTCCTTGACCCAGTTCCAGCGCAGGGTGCCACCGTAGCCTTGCTGTGCCGGGTAGTCCTTTTTCAATGCCGCGAGGATCTGCTCGTCGTAGTCCTCCCACTCAGCCAGGGCTTCTTTGTAGTCTTCAGAACCGGGCGCCGCGATATCGAGTATTTCCTCGAAGTCCCGCATGGCTTCAAAGTTTTCCTGGTATTTCTGGGGCAGGCTTGCGGTGTCCATGCCCATCGTTTTGAGGTACGCTTGTGCCTTAGATTTCATAGCTGTTCAAGTTTTAGGCTGCGAGCTGCAGCAGTTTTAGTTTTTTGCGTTTTCTGGCTTTGGCCAGCAGTATCCTTGTTCTGGCAGCAGGCTGAGCGGTAGCAGGCTGAGCCATGGCAGGCTGGGGCAGCCGGGCTTTTTGCGTGCCGCCCAGTGACAGGCGCTGCTCTTGTTTTTGGGTGTTGGGCGAAAGCTCACCCTCAATAGCCAGCTCGGTGTAGGCGCCCTGCCGGACGAGGTAGTAGTGCTTGCCGTTGCTGCCCAGGAAGGCTTTCTCGACCCGGGCTTTGCCATCGTTGAAGCGTACCGTTTCGCCGGGCCGGTAAGGGGCGTTCTCCGCCTCCCCGGCCAGGGCTTCCTGGGGCTCTTCCACGCGCAGGTCATCGAGCATGTAGTTGAGCTGTGCGAACTGTGCCACCCGCGCGTCGATGGAAGCCGCAGCGATGCCCTCGGCTTCCTTTTTCAGCCTGATCTCTTCGGCCCTTTCCTGCAGGCGCTCTGCCTTGAGCAGGCCCTCCTTTTCTTTTTTCTTCTGTTCTTTTTCTGCCTGGAGCTGCTCAACCGCTTGTTTGATGGCCTCTTCGGAGTCGTCCAGCCCTTTGGGCTTGAGGATTTCCACTACGGCCCGGTTGTACTTCGCTACGCTCTTTTTCCAGTTGGAGTACCAATAAGGGGGCGTTACCCCGGCAGGCTTTATCCAGGCATCCTCGTAGGGGTTGCGGTAGTAATGGCTGATTTTGTAGCCCCGCTCTACCTCTTCGCGCAGCGTTTCTACCAGCCGCCCGTCTTTGAGCTTTTTGGCGCGCAGGATATAGGAAACCTGCCGCCGCATCTCGTCGGGGTCTTGCGCTGCGCCCTCCGGCAGGCCGCGGTAGTAGCTTACCGCCTCTGCAACCTCTTCCAAACGGTTGAATGCCTGATAGCGGTCGTTGTGCAGCCCTTCCAGGGTGGTGAGCTGGGAGTCAATGGCAACGATCTCGTCTTCCAGTTCCAGGCTGCGCTCTTTGGCTTCCAGCTCCGCGATACGGAAGGGGTCTTTGATCAGGACGTACTTAAGCTCTGACGGGTCAAAGTCGCGGGTGTCCAGCGTACTCTGATTGTTGTCAAAGTCCCAAATGGCGTTGATGCGGGCAGTTTTCTCTTCCAGCTTTTGGAACATGAAGATGTCCATGCTGTCCTCCATGAGCGGGTTGACGATGCGCACGCTGCGGTGGATATTGCCCTGCCGCCAAAGCCGGCCTTCGAGCTGATTGACGTCGGTGGGGTTCCAGGGCAGCTCCAGGATATAAAGGCAGGAGGCGTAGCGCTGAAGGTTGATGCCCTCGCGTATGGTGGCGCTGCCGATGAGCACTTTGCAGCGGAACTCGTGGGGGATGTCTTCATAATCGCGGGTAACCGGGTTGAACCGGCGGCCCAGGAAGGCATTCTGCACCGTCTGCTTATCCTTGAAGCCCATCTTTTTCATGCGGCTTTCACTAACGATGATGCCCACCTCGTGCGGTTGGAAGCCCACCTTTTCGATCAGGTAATCGCGCAGCAGGGGGAAGAACTCCACGCCCATATTGCTGTAGATGATCTGCCCGGACATAGGCGAGCCCTGTTGCTCATGGTAGGCTTTCACGCTGCGGATGCAGCCGGTGATGAACTCCAGCTTTGCCGAGCTTTCGATGAAGGCTTTGGGGGAGCCGGGGTTCTTCGTTTCTTCATCGCACTCCAAAATGTAGGGCGAGAAGGCTACTTTTCTGGCCATGCCTGCCGCACGGAGCATGCGCACGCCGCCCCCGTTGTCGTCTGAGTCCACCTTGGCGTTTTGGCAAGCCTCATTGACGCTAATCTGCCCGGCAGCGTAGGCCAGGATGCTGTCCATACGTTCCTTTTGGTAAGCGTTGAATGGCAGTACCGTTTCAATCGTCTCGTCCCCGCCGAGCCTGATCTCCATGCCGTTGACCACCTTGCGGCGCAGGGGCAGGACGATCTTGTTGGGCCGCTTGAGGTTTTTGGTCGACTGCTTGTACAGAAAGAACCGCCGGATGATGGACTGAAGGGCATCTAGGTTGGAAAAGCCCACGAATACGTCCTTGAACTCCGGGTTGAGGGCAATGGTGAAGACCAGCTCATTGGACGTATTGACAAACTGGTCGAAGAACTGCTTGAGGTTCTTCAGCTGCAGCTCCTGCAAATAGCGCAGCCCCACCAGGCTGATCATGGAGTAAATTTCCATGGGCGAGTTGGTAAAGGGCGTGGAGGTCAGCAGCAGGACGTTGCCGGTGGGGTTCACCTTTTGGACGTACTGTGCGATCATAAAGGTTTTGAGCCCCATAGCGGAGGGCTCCCCGGAGCTGATATCGTAGCGCTTGATGCGCTTTTCGTTGTCCAGGTTCTCCTCCTCCTCGGCCTTGACGGTGGTGAAAATCTTCTTAGCGCTGTGCGCTTCGTCCACCACCATCATGTCGAGCCCCATGCGGTCGATATTGGCGCGTGCGCCCATCTGCGATACGCCGATCAGCCCCCCGACCTTGTTTTTGAGGCGCTCGTAGGCTTTGTCGGCAGCTTTGCCCGTTGCCAGGTGGTCCTCCTGGTCGAGGATGGACATCAGCTCCCCGAAGAAGTTCAGTTCCTGCATATCGTCCAGCCCCACCCGCTTGAAGCCCTGATAGGTCAGGAAAGTGATGGAGCCTTCGGGCATGGGCCCCTCCTCCGGGATATTTTCAAGGTAATCTTCGCTGAGGTTGTACAGGTCATTTTGGGGGATGTGCGGCAGTATGCCCCTGCACTCGCCCATGAACTGTTTGTAGACCTGATTGGGCAGTACAAAGAAGGGCCGCTTGCACCAGCCGTTTTCGAGGAACTGGGCGGCGATGAAAATAGCGCACCAGGTCTTGCCCAGCCCCACGCCGTAGGCCAGGCAGCCCGCGCCCCTGATCTGGGCAAAAGCAACGGCCTCCCGCTTTTCCGGGCGAATGTCCATTTCCATGCCGTTATAGATGCGGGCCATGGTAAAGCCGATGGGCACCTGGCCCAGGTCTACCGGCACTTCGCTATTGTAGCGCTCATTCCAGATGCGCTCAATGGCTTCCCGGTCTTCATCGGTAATGGCTTTAGCCAGGAAGTCCGAGAACAGGCGGATGCCCTCTTGCTGGGCAGCGGACTTGTTGCGCTTGAACTCTTGCACGTCTTCGTCTTTCCCGCGCTTGCGGCTTTCCAGGTAGAGCTCCTTGATGGAACGCCAGGTCAGCCCGCGCCGGATGCCCAGCTCCCGGGCATTCTCGCTCATCCACAGCACGAACGCGCCCTGCAGGGAGATTGGCTCTTTGAGCTCCTGCTGTATGCCTCTTTGCAAAGCACGGCTGTAGTCGATCTGCCCGTTCTGCCGGATTTTGGCTTTGAGCCGGACTTCGCCTTTCAGGTGCCTGATGGTATAGCTTTTGGCCAGGTTGCTGGCCGGCTTAATGATCAGGCGGTCTTCCATCCGCTCAGCATCGAGGCGCTTGCGGCGCACCGTAACCCGGTTCCATACCTGGCCAAGGGCGGCAGACTGCTGCTCAAAGATGGCTTTGCCGTCTTTCATGCTTTCAATCTTCGGCTGGTCCTGGCCGAGCATCTCGCGGCGCTCGGCGATATTGCCGGACAGGTAGATGAAGGCTGGCAGGAAACCATCGTCAAACCAGTACACCAGCTCTTGTTTGGCCCACTCCAGGGGCACTACTTTTTTGGACAGAGCAGCGGGGTTGTAGTATTTCTTCCACCCGCCTTCCATAGCACGCCCCAGCACCTTGGTTTGGTACCAGACAAAGACTTCCTTTTGGGCATCCGTCAGGTGTTTGTTGTACAGCTGGTCGATCTCGTCAAAGGTGATCAAATCCAGCTCTCCGGCTTTGGCCTGATTGCGGGCGCTTTGCTCTTTTTTGGATTGCTTAAGCGCACGGCGGACATTGCCGCTTTGCACTACTCTGAGCCTTGCTGCATCTGTATCGCTATGCTCGCTGGAAATATGGGGCGAGAGCATATTAGCCGCTTCATAAGCTACGCCCGGGATGCGCATTACATCTTCAAATGTGCCCCGATACTTAGTTACAGTTTTTTCGCCTTGCGTGTACCTTCCGGTTGTGAGGTAAGGCTGGCCAAGTATCTTTTCCGGGTTCTGGACATACCAGTTGTCGTTGATGATTGCTTCTATCACGCTACGCTAATTTTAGGAGTTGGAGCTTCTTTTTCTTTTTGGCTTTCGCCAGCAGTAGTTTGGTGGTGGCCTCTTTGGGGGAAGGCTTGCTTTCTATTCGGGGCTTCTTTTCCTTGGCGAACATCTCCCGGCTGAGTTGCTGCAAATACTTGTAACCTTCTTCGCTGCGCTCATACTCATAGGATTGGAGCTGGCTCCTGCCGCGCCGGATTAGCTCTGCCCGGCTGACATCATCAAGGGGGCGGCCATATTCATATACTGCCCGCTGCCATATCTCATGGGCTACGGCTTGAGAAATGCCAAATTCGTCCATGAATATCTCTTCGTAAGAAGTCATGACAGGGGGAGGGAGGATATCGCCTATATAGTTGATTTTGTAGTAAGCACGCCCGCAAGTGAGCGTGTGTGAACCCGCCAAAATTTCAATAGACGGCTTCCCGTTTTCTAATGCCCCGCCCTTCAGCTTATTGACGATCTCTTGCAATGGGCCATCCATTTCGTAATATACTCCGCCGTACCTTCGGGCGGCTTCGCAAACGGCTTTGTAATAGTCCTGCATGTAGGGGTTGCTGCCGGACGTGGCTTGCAGGCTTAAAATCCGGAAATCGCCTCCGGGCATCCGGCATTTATTCTCTCTTCCGCCGTGGTCAATAAGCTTCACTTGTATGCCGTGGGCCACAATAATTTCTGTCTTTCTTGGTATTCCGCTTTCCATAGATATCCGGTTAATTGTGCCGTAGCCCAGGCGGTTATTGAGTAATCCATTATTGCCGCTGCCTTCTTCCTGCCGGGCTGTGCCGTAGCCATAAAAATGGCCTTGGGGGTCAGCCTCCAGCATATATTGCCGGACTGCCTCTACCTGGTTGATGGCCTCTTTGTGGGTTTTAAAAGGGCCAAGAGCCAGCCTTGGCTTTTGCCCTTGGTCATGCACAGATACAAAGTAATCGCCGGGGCGGGTATCAGGAGTTATGTCATCGCCATACCGCTCATCTTTAGGTAGGCCAACTTTGCCGTCGAAATAGGCTTTAAAGGCTTCCTTGCTGTCGATCTGCTTCAGCTCGCTTAGCATTTGGTGGGCTTCTTCCACCTTTTCGGGCGAGGTTATCCGGGGCAGGGTGTCTTCATAATACCGGAACGGGGCGGCAGCATAATCTTTGTGCAGCCGCATCAGGAGAGAACGTGCTTCCTCCCGCAGGGCTTCGCCCTCTTCTTCCAGGCTGGAGAGCCTTTCGTTTTCTGTTCCGATCATTCCGTTGGCCTCCATTTCCACATAGTCCATTATGTAGTCGCGGATATGGTAGCCGGTACCGTTATATTTGCCATAATCAGGCAGGCCGGGGTTCAGGCCTTCCAGCGTTTCATCGAGTGCCGCTTTTAGTTCTTTTACAGTGAACTGCCCTTCAAATATCATGGGGGCCAGCGCGTGTACCATTTGTTTTTTGACCACTTCGTCTACCATCAGCCCCCTGGGCTCGCTATCCAGGTATCTCTGCAAAATATCCCATGCTTCCGATTGGAGCAATGCGCCAAACTTTTCGGTGAGCATATCCAAAAAATAGCGGTAAACGCGGTAGGTTTCTATAGCCTCCTCAGCCGGTTGCAGGTCAGCCCCATCCTCTTCCGCGAGCTGGTAAACGAGTTCATAGTCTTGGCTGTAATCCTTGTCGGTTGGCTTAATCAGCCGGGTGACTTCGCCATTGTACGGGTTGAGGTGGGCAATGCTCAGGTAGTCGCCGTTTTTGCGTTTTCGGCGGTCGGCGTAGACCGTGCTGCCGCCCATGTTGCCAACGAAGAGCCAGTCTGGATAGCGGCTTTTGGGCTGCCTGGGGGCGTTGGCATACGCTTCGATCAGCCGGGCTTCCTCTGCCGGTATGCTGCCTATCACATAAGCCTGGAATGCTTCTTCAGGGGTGACGTTCTCGTCAGAAAACAGCGCTGCCCCGGTGTTACGCCGCACGCTCTCGTTGAACGCCTTGATGGCGGTTTTGAACTTGCGCTGCCCCTGGGACATCAGGCGGCTCAGGTAGATCGCCCTTGGGTGCCACTCCTTTTCTGAGAACAGAGCGCCCTGATTGATAAACTGGTCGAAAGGGAGCCCGCTGGCTTTCATCTCGTTCAGGTACAGGATGGCATCGTTGATGTGGGGTATCAGGTTAGCGCTGCCGGGCAAAGTGCTGTTGCTGACCAGTACGGGCATGGCATATACCACCACTCGACGGGCTTGCTTGATACCGTCCCGCTCGGCGGCTTTCAATGCCGCTTTTTCCAGCACTACGCCCGCCAGGACTGACTCTACGAGTTCTTTCCCGGCGTTTGTGAAGTAGCCCTCGTCATAATATTCGGGGACGGACTGCTCCGTGATGATGTTGCACTGTAGCAGGGCTTCGAGCATCTGCTTTTGGGCCGTCCGGTCGGCGTAAAAATCGCTCATGCGGTCGTGCTGGTCGAGCATAGCCGGGATGCGGGTTTGGCACAGCGGGTTTTCCCGCAGGCTGTTGCTGCGCTCGATGGTTTTGTCCACCGCCCGCTTGCCCTTCATGGTGCTTTGGTTATACTTGGCCAGCTCCCGGGTCTGAAAAGCCGGGAAGCCGTAGTCGATCCGCACGAGCAGAGGCTGCCGGAAGTGATAGGCATCGTTGTTGATGCTGAAATCATCGCCCGTGGGCAGGTAAATCAGTTTGCCGTTCTGGCAGTCTATCCTTTCGGTTTTGCCCGTAGTTGAAAAACCAAAGGCTTCCAGTTCTTCGCACAGCGCATCCACGTAGGCTTTATAGTTCTCCGGGTGCCGGCTTGCCGCAAGCTTGGTGCTCATGGTGCGGTTGTTGCCGGAGACGACAATCCACTTGCCGCCAATCTGCTGCCCGGCGACGATGGGGCTGCCCGATGGTGTCCTGCTCGTAGTCAGCAGGCGGTAAGGGTCAAGCCTGCGGGCATTGTCCCGCACCCGCTCCTGTGCCGCTACGTCGTCCTCGTAGTTGCGGTCGTTCACGTTCTGCCCCTGCTCGTTTACCGGGTAGCCGGGAGTAGGCGCAAAGGTCAGCTCGTTGTGGGAAGCCAGCACGCTGTCCAGCTCCACAATAGCGAACCGGGCATCGCGCTTCTCGCCGTTGGGCATGGAAAGGATGATCTTTTTGCCAAGTACGGTCATTAGTGCTCCATTAAATTGTCATTAAAGTCACGCTCGATGTGGTCGATCGCCTCGGCAATGGTCATGCCTTCTTCTGCCACGTAGTTGACCACGAGCTGCACGATTTTCTCCCGCCCGCCGGGCTTGTTGATGAAGCTGCACACCTTTGGGGTGAAGGTGCCGGTCTCGTCTTCCTCGCACTGGTCCAGCTGCTCGTTGATGGCGGTTTTCAGGTCATTGAGTAAGTCTTGTGCGTCCATTATGCTGCGTTTTTGGTGAAACAAACGATGTCGCTCAGTACGTCGGTGCGGTCGAATACACCGTTGGGCAGGCGGTAGGCGTCCGAGAGAGTGGCGCGGGATGCAATTTCCTCCTTTACCTGGCTGTTGCCGCGCTGAAGGAAAGGCACGCCGCCGTTGGCCACTTCTGAGCCGATGATGTAGATCAGGATGCCACCGGGCTTGAGCAAGTCGATCCCGCGCCGGATGAAGTATTCGTCGTAGGCATGGGCATTGGTGTACTGCTTTTCGCCCATATTCATGTACTTGCCGCCCGATAGCCCGCGTATAGAGCCGTAGGGCGGGTTGCCGATGATGAGGTCATAGACGGGCTTTACATTGCTGCGCACGCTTTCGTTAATGCGCTCATTGATAAATTGCTGCTCGAAGACGCCCTGAATGGCCCGGGCTTCCGGGTAGAGGATGCGGAGAATGGCATAGCTGTACTGCTGCGGCTCGATGGCGGTCACTACGGCATCCCGTTCCAGGTATTGCCGGGCGGGCACCTGAGCAAGGAATACCCCATTGCCTGCTGCCGGTTCCAGGACTTCGCCGCCCTCGAAGCCGAGCTTCAGGGCCAGCCCCCACATCTTTTTGACGATGGGCACAGGCGTGAAAAACTCGTAGAGGATCCCCGCGTTCGATTCTTCCAAAAACTGGTCTAGCCCGCCGTAGCCGGAATACTGGCTAAGCATGGCTTTCTCATCTGCTGAATATGCAGTTGGGTTTATGCCTTTTTGGTCAATCAAGGCTTCGATCTGTCGGTTGAGCTCGTAGGCTTGCCGGTTGGTCATAATTTATTTCTTTGCTCCGATTTGGCTAGTGCCCAGCAGGTTGATGAGGATCAGTAGGATAAATAGCCCTATCAAAATCCGGCCTGCTAGCAGATGCCCTCGCCGGTACAAAAAAGTACCAGCAACAGGCATTAGAAGTATTATTCCTATCACGATGTAGAAGGCCTGTTCCGTAGTCAAGAGCGGCTTAGGCATCTTGGGCCGGGGCTCGTAAGGCTTGGCGATTGGCTTTTCTCCTGATTGGGCGAACAGGCTTTTCATGCGGCGGCTGGTTTTTCATTCCGGAAAAAGAGCTGGTACACCGCATACGCAGTGACTGGCAGCAGCACGGCCGCAGCAATAATCCAGCCCCAGCCATACTTTGCTACCGCCACTTCGATGAGGCGGTCTACGGGGAACTTGGAGGCGGTGACGATGACGGCGCCGTCTTCTTTTTCCGGAAAGTGGTTATTGATGCGGTTTTTCCAGCCCGGTAGTACGCTGAGCTTTCGTGGGTCTTGCAGGGCAAGCCATTCGTAGTATTTCAAGCGGGAGTCCCGGTAAAGGTTATATAGGAGCCCGCCGTTGATTTTGCTCTGCCGGTTGGTGGCCGCTACGGTCAGGCTCCCCAGTATGCCATCGACTTCGAGGTCTTCCCCCAGGTCGTTGAGGGTTTGCTGCAGCAAGGTGACCCCACCGGTGTCCCCTTCGTTACCGGGGCCGTGCTGAATGATGCCGTCCGCCACGATTTCTGCCAAATCCTGGCTATCGAATTCATCGAGGCGATAGCGGTCCCAGTACTCCTGCTCGTAGATGTCCAGTGCCACGTCCTTCGTCAGGTTTTTCATTTCCTGCTGCGTGGGATGGCGGCGGAGGTAGTGGGCCAGCGTAGCCGGCGTAATGCCGTACTTGGTACCGATAAACACGTCGTCCAGATAGTTCTCCTGCCAGTTGCGGTTGCTGTTGTAGCCCCCCTCAATCTGAAGGATTTTACCTGCGAATAAATTGAAACTTGCCATTAGCAGTATTTGTAAACTGCTATCCTTTTGAAAAAAAAAGAAAGCGCCTTCCCCTGAAGAGGGGAGAGGCGTTTCCCCCATTAGCTGCGGTTCGTCACAACCAAAAAATGATTGCAGCTCTTCGGTGCCACTAAATTAATCATTAGTTGCTTTATGCGCAATTTTATAGTGAAACGCCCTTAGTAATTTTTGTGCTGCTAGCATGGAGTTTTAAGGGGATGGGTGCAATTGCGGGTGGTGTGTATTCCGGAGTGTGCTGGCTCTTCTTCAAGGCTGTAAGCCCAGCGCAGCGCTACCTTTATCCGGAAGCAGCAGGGGCCTTTCTTAATGTAGTCACAACATCTTCCTTTTAGGTATTTAGGGACTGTGGATTTGACTACCTTGGCGGGCTAACCCAGCACTACACATGACTAAAGATTGGCTCAGCTTTTTATACCTTGTTATGCGTATAGTATCCAAGGCCTCGCCTATTACGGCCTGCCTGTTTCTTCTATCGTTCTACACGCCGTTGCAGGCTCAATCGCACACACCCGTATTCCCTGATTTAACAGAGGATGAATTGCTGACAGAAGTCGTTAGCGAGTACAAGCCATGGACTGTCCTTGATTACGGTGAAGCCAGGGACTTCATGTACGGGACGCTGTTTAACGTAAACGATAGCGTGAGCTGTGTCTATTCCGGTCATAGGCTTTACTTGCCGCCCGGTGTAGACCCTTCGACGCACCTGTTTATGAACGGGTCCTCAAATGGTATCAATGCCGAACATACGTACCCAAGAAGTAAAGGAGCAGATGAAGATAACGGTAACCCCTACTCGGATATGCACCATTTGTTCCCGGTCAGGGCCGCAGTGAATACCGGCAGGAGCAACTTCCCTTTCGGAGAGATCGATGATGATGAGACGACGTCCTGGTACTACTTTGACCAGACCCAGAGTAATATTCCATCATCAGACGTTGACGCCTGTAGCGAGAGAGTTAATGGAATGTTCGAGCCAAGGGAATCCCACAAGGGCAACGCGGCCCGTGCGGTCTTCTACTTTTACACCATGTACGAAGAGGATGCACTTGAAGCAGACCCCGGCTTTTTCGAACTCCAGCGGGAGACGCTCTGCGAATGGCATGGTAAGGACCCTGTGGACCTGCAGGAGTGGGAGAGGACCTTCGCAATCGCTGATTATCAGGATAGCAAGCCGAACCCTTTTGTCCTGGATTGTACGGTGGCGTACCGTTCCTATTGCCAGGGCTTTACCAATGACTGTGACATTCCGGTGCCTGCTCAGGAGGAAGTACAGGCTCAGGTACAGGTCTACCCGAATCCCTTTACCGACCGGCTCCATGTTGCCGCACAGGGGCAGCATACCCTACAGGTAGTTGATATGCTGGGACGGATCCACCTGAGGCAAGGCTTCTCGGATGAGGCTGAGCTGGACCTCTCTTTCCTGGGGGCAGGCATATATTTTGTGTGGGTTGGTGAACGGGTTTTTAGGGTCATAAAGGTTTAGAGAAAAGCCAGATGTGAGATGCAGAGCTGGCAAAAAATACTCATCCATACCCTATGCAAAACCTACCTTAATAAACTCTAGTCAAATATCATTCCTACATACGGTTATATAGACTGCGTGGAGCTCAATGTGATATCTGTGCGCTGACAGGTCTATTCCTGGAGCAAGGCACGCAGGATTTGGATAATGGTGCCTTCCCTATGCCGAGCCTGTGAAGGCGGTTATACATTCGGAAACCTACCTGCAAAGAAAGAGAGTATCTAAGGATATATCTACAGCTACAAGGGCATTAAGGGCGAATGCCTGCACTACCACTAACTAATGTCACTCACATTTAGATAATACGTATTTGGCAGGCGAATAAAATATAGAGGGAAAGGTGTTTTGGCGTATTTGTAGAAACAATATTTTTAATTATTGATTTATATAAAATTTTATTTTAAATGGTTGTGGTTTTTTTTGAGAGCTGTTCTTTTGCATCGTCACAGATATTCAGTTCATAGGTTATTGTAATTTAAAAGTCACAATAGCTTTGCTTATGCAAAAGCGCTAAAGAACGACGAATCGTAAGTGCATAGTTGTTTTCAGTTTTCTGCATTGGTAAACTTAAATAGGCTTTAATACTACATGAGCCTTAGTGAGTGTTTGGGCTCCTCTTGGAGCCACACTCCAAGCGTAATTATTTTGTGCATATTTGAATAGGTTATGCTTCTGTATTGGTTTGTAGGTTTCCAGGAAAAAGGAGCTCAACCTCACTTTATGTTTACTTATGTGTCATTTACAATTATTACTAGAGGTATATTCGTATCTTTTAGAGCACTGCTTCTAATAAAAAAGGAATATTTAATACCCTCCTTAAGTAAAAGTACTCTCGCACAGTGAAGAGTATTTTTACATGCTCAAACTCCCTGAGCACTATTCGAAAGCACTAGTGCTTTTCTGGAATTTCTCTCTAACACATCGTATTCTGTGCTGCAACAGAATATAACTTTAGACTGGTCTCTACCTGGCTTAAGGCTTCATCGTGTACAGCTATGTTGTACAGAGTGGAGAGCTTAGCGTGAGCTCAATAGTTGCGAAAGTTGAAGCTTACGGTAAGGGCGCTAGCTTAGCGGTAGAGTACAGTAGCGGCACAGTAGCTGGCACGCAGGTTTTGCGCTGTACGAGAACCAGCCAAACCCATTTAAGGGCGAGACGGCGCTCGGTTCCGACCCGGCAAAGGCAGTACAGCTAAGCAAGGACCTAAAGGTTTACCCCTGAGATGGTATGCATAAAAGGGTGCAAACATATCTAGGTTAAGCCTTCTGAACTCGTGGCAGCAGGCGTAGTAGGACACACCATCCGTATCGGCGAGAACAGCGCCACAAAGCGGATGGTGATTATGAAATAGAAGAAGTGTTGGGAGTTGTTAGTTTGGCAAGGTGCTTATTAAAATAGCGCCTTGCTTTTTTTTGGTTTTCAGCCAACGCTGCGCTCCCTGCGTAAAGATCTCGATTTTGTTAATTAGCTGAGTTTCCGGTTCTGCAATAAGAGTCAGCGCTGCGGATAGCAGCGATTCAGGCTATTGTTAACTAAGGACTTATGAACCCCGCAGAAATGGGGGGCAGGCTCAGGTGTTATCTTTTTTTAGCCAGAACTCTGCCGGGCATTCTGGCACAGCAAGCGGGCACAATTCCTTGATCTTCATTACGAACCTGCTCCAAATATAGCCCAGGCAATCAAATGAATTGTACAATACCAGGCTATAGGTTGAATTTCGAGTTCCTCCCCCTGCGCCCAAAACAAGCTTACCTCCCGTCAGGCCAAGTTTACCAATAGCATCCACAATATCCACATCCGGACAGACTGGCTTTCAGATGGCTTTGCCCTTGGTGTATGTAGCGCTTGTGGCGGATAATGATCCTGTGTTGTTGTCATCAATTCTTACCTGGTTTTTAGCTTAGGAAAACCGGCCAGAAGATTGCCTCAATACGCAGTGTGATTTTTCCTGACGAAAAATTTTCACGTAAAATGCCCCCAGAACAGCATGAAAATCTGCGAAAAGAGTCTACAATTTGTCTACAACTCAGGAACGGCAAATTAACAGAGTTGTATAATTGCTTGTAAATGAGTAGGTTTTCGTTCTTAAGGCTACGTTGGTGCCGTTTTGCTGTATAGTTGAAATGTGGCATATTTGAGATTGAAATACGGTAATAACCTAACGATTTAGGTTGCTTACCGAAGCTGTTAATCACGTACGTACGCCCCCTCTCTGTCAGGAATCTCGACAAAGCGACAGCCTGTAGCGCCGTCTGGCTTTGAGCTGCTAAAAGCAAAGTTCAGCACCCGCTTAAGTTCTTATTTGAAGAGGCAAGTTTAACCAGTATTGCCAAACCCATATCGATAGTGCTGTCTGATGATGGCACCGGATCAGATTACTCCCCCCTTATTGATTCTATTGTTCACTTATTAATTTTTTTTAATGAGAAAGCTATTACTGTTAATTCCCCTATGGTTGCTTGTTGCGCAAGTGCTGCATGCTCAGTGCCCGCAGTTTTCTAATTTTTTGAATACACAGGCAAAAGTTGATGATTTTGTTGCTGATTATTCCAATTGCCCCAACATACCAGCATCCTTAACTATATTTGGGTCTGGTATTACTGACATTTCTGGTCTCTCTTTTATTAATAGTGTGGGCGGTGATTTCCAGATCAAGAGTACTACCCTACAGAATCTGTCTGGTCTTGAGAACCTCATTTCTACTACTGGAAGTCTTATCTTAAGTGATAACACCAATCTGGAAGATCTGTCTGACCTTGAGGGTGTAACTACTGTAGGGGGAACTTTAACTAGTCAGAATAACCCTAAACTAGAATCTCTTGATGGTTTGGAAAACCTGACTACCATCAACGGCTTAGTAATTCGGGACAACTCTACGCTGAAGGATCTAGACGCTTTGGCTAATTTGACTTATGTTGGTCAACAAATAATTATTAGAAATAACTCTACTTTGACAGATATCGATGGGTTGGCAAACCTCACTACTATTGTTGGCCCAAGTGTGGCTATTCAACAAAATCCCCAACTCTCTTCCTGTAGCATAGAGTCTTTCTGTAATGAGCTCGAAAATCCCGATGGAGTCAATTTTAATATTAATGCGAATAAGGATGGGTGTAATTCAGTTGCCCAAATCGAATTCATCTGTAATCCCCTTCAGGCAGTCTGCAAAGATGCTACAGTTGCACTGCAGGGAGACGGCTCGGCAAGCATAAATGCCAATGCTGTAGACGATGGCTCGATTGGAGTTACTTCCAGCTCCGTCAGCCCTTCCTCTTTTAGTTGCTCAGACCTGGGTGATAATACTGTAACGCTCACTGTATCCGATGGCAATGGTGATACAGATGAATGTACCGCCACCGTCACCGTCATCCTGCCCAACGATCTGCCGTCTCCCTGGACCGCTACCGATATCGGGGATCCGGGCAGCGGCAACAGCTATAACTTTGACCCCTGCGTGGCCGGTCCTGGGGAATACACCATCAGTGCCGATGGCTACCACCTCATCCCCAATACCTCAGATAACATGGCTTTTGCTTCCCTGCCACTCTGTGGCAATGGCGGTATACAAGCCCGCATCGAAAGCGTGGAAGGTGGCTACGCAGGCCTCATGATACGCGAGAGCAGCGCTCCGGGCGCCAGAATGATTGGTATATACAGTAACCTGACGAGCCTGTTGCGTAGGGAGGTCCGTTATACAGACAATGGGCAGAATGAATCCAATACGACATATGCTTCTTTTCCTTTCATGCTTCGCCTGGTACGTAATGGCGATCGGATAAACGGGTTTTATAAGAATGGCAGCAAGTGGATTAAGTTCCATCAGGCAGAACTCCCTATGGGCGATTGCGTGGAAATGGGCCTGGTCGTCTTCTCCACCAACCCCTTCGGAACGGCAACAGCCACCTTTGACAAAGTCAACTTCATGTCTGGCATGAACCTGTCTGCTCCGAACACCGGACCGATTGCAGATGCCCTGTCCGATGTGCAGCGGGCGCGCGTATCTCCCAACCCGACTTCCGGTGCTTTCACCCTCGACTTTGAGCAGCCCCTTGAATTGGAAGCAACAGCTATACTCCTCAACGAGCTTGGGCAGCCCCTACGGCAATTGCAGCTCCCTGCCGGAGCCATCAACCATAGCTTTGACGACTCTAATCTGCCCCGCGGCTTGTATTTTCTGGAAGTGCGGGACGAGCAGGGCTACCGGGAAGTGCTGAAGGTGGTACGGCAGTAATCTGCCCCCTCACAATAGAAGCGCTTAGATTCCAAGCTGCACTGTATGGCATCGTGCCCTGCCGTGCAGCTTGGTTTTTTATGCTGACCTCTTTCAGCTTAGTTGCTCATCGTCTGATAACGCTTTAGCTTATTGACTTTGTAATTTCCAATCGAGTCCAAAGGATACGATTTCAACCCTCCTTTGCTATCATCAGCTTGCAATACATTGAAATGTAGATGTTCTTCCGAAGCCTGCCCTGTTTGACCACTTAATGCAATGGGTTGCCCCATGGTAATAAACTCGCCTACTTCTACCATGCTGCTATTTTGCTTTAGGTGGCCATACATTGTAAATAAGTGAGTTGAAGCATCGTATATCATAACTTGATTTGCATAGGGTTTCCATTTATCACTATGGCCCCACCCCTCGTAACCGTCAATAACCCCGACAACATAGCCGTTTTGAGTTGATGTAACAGTATCTCCGGTACTCATGGTAAAATCAAAAGCATATCTTGATAAATTTGAATTATGCGTAGGCCCCGAATTATTTCCTTGCAATAGTTTATAGCTCTTACCTTTTGGGAACGGAAGGCTTTTTAGTACAGTTGTCGTTTGAAGGGGAATATTAGGATCACCCAGTTTGAGTTTAATTTGAATTTTGTTTTTCAAGTCGCCATGGCCTTTGATTGTTATAGTAGTGTCTTTTTTAGCTTCAAGTAAAACAGGAGAAAACTCTTTTAACAACGTATTTACACTGCTTTCTTCGCAGGTCAGAAAGAACCGGTTTGGGCAATTTACCGGATTTCTGAGTATTAATTGATATTCGTCATCATTGTACATTTCTTCAATGTTCACCTTGAAAAATTGCAAATTTTGCTTGGGTAAGGAATGGGGCGAAATTTTTCTAAAAGCTGCAAGTGCAACTAGAATCAAAGCTGTTAATAACTGACCTTTCGCACGCGAAAGATTTGGAAAATTGATTAATAATGTTGGGGCAGTTATCTTGCAGCTCAAAGGAGCGCAAGATGAAAGACCCAAAGTTACTTGACTTGTATTCGGACTACCTGCTGGCATCGTTTCGCATGGCGACAGCCACCGGCTTGTCCGAGCTGACCGATCAGGCACTGAGCCATGACAAGATCAGCCGTTTTTTAGGGCAGGAAGCCTTCACGGCAAAGGACTATTGGCGTTGCATAAAGCCTTTGGTACGTAAAGTGGAGCACCCGGACGCGGTCATCAAGATAGATGACACGATCGAGGAGAAGCCGCACTCTACGGAGAATGAAGTGGTCACTTGGCACTGGGACCACTCCAAGAAGCCGAAAGCGGGGCACACCAAAGGGATCAACATCCTGAATTTCCTTTACCAGAGCCCACAGGGCATAGAGCTGCCTGTTGCTTTTGAGATCGTGCGCAAGTCGCAAGAATACGTGGATGCCAAAAGCGGGCAGGTAAAGAAGCGCAGCCCCCGCAGCAAGAACGAGATGCTGCGCGACCAGCTTTTTGCCCTTGTCAAATACAACCGCGTGCCCTTCCGCTATGTGGTATGGGACACTTGGTTTGCTGCCAAGGAGAACTTCGAGTTCGTGCATTATGAGCTGGGCAAGCATTTCATCAGTGCCTTGAAGAGCAACCGCAAGGTCGCCCTTAGCATGGAAGACAAGCTGGAAGGCAAGTTCCACCGAGTCGACGGGCTAGAACTGCAAGCAGGCCAGGCCATTACTGTTTACCTCAAAGGGCTGGATTTCCAAGTCCAGTTGGTCAAGCAGGTCTTTATAAACCAAGACGGCTCAACTGGAGACTTGTACCTGGTCACCAACGATCTGGAGCTAAGCGGCCCAGCTATCTGCACAACCTACGGGACACGCTGGGGAGTGGAGGTATTCCACAAATCGCTCAAACAAAACGTGGGGCTGGAAAAGTCCCCCACCAAGCACGAGACATCCCAGTGCAACCATGTTTTTGCTGCCATGATTGCCTGGACTAAACTCGAACTGCTGGCTGCAAAAGAGCAGACCAACCACTTTGCCCTAAAAACCAAAATTTATGTCAATGCCCTCAGGGCGGCTTTTCAAGAGGTGCAAAGGCTCAAAGCCTATGTCCCTAAAATTGGACCGCCGGATGGGCTAGCCACCCCTCTTTTGGGGTAAGGCCTTGATTAACTTGTTCATGCGAGTGCTTTTTCAGTGCCATGCACTGAGTGGGCTTGCTGTGCCAAGCACCCTGAGTACTGCTAATTTTTTCAATTATCATAACCTTTCGCGTGCGAAAGGTCAGTTAATAAAGCTGTTCTCTTGAGATGCAATTTTTTCAACATGCTACAATTTTTTCATTTTCCATGACCAGGTATACTGACGATTAAGTGGTTTGCAATAGCAAACCTACTCAATGCTTGCCCTGACAAGCTATGCTTCGTCAGTGGGCGATGTCGCAAATCAGTTCGTATTGCGTATAACTTAATAATGCACGGCCAAACCCAACCCCTCAAGATACCTCCTCCCCCAAAATTATCCTAACCTAAAACTCCCTTCAAACAAAAATAGGCCTGGCAGTCAAAAAACCAATGCGCATATGAAAATCCGGCTGGCTGGAGAGTGCCCGAGGCGCACCGTGGGCTTCAAAGCTCACGGCTGCCTACTCGATGGGCTGTGGTTTCTTCGTCTTTATAGCGTTTCAAACCATTCATTGAACTTTTGGCTCATTTGTTTTGGGTGGCTTTCAGTTAAAAAGTGTTTCCCTTTGCCCAAGTACAAATAGGTTGCATTTTTGAAGTTTCCTTTAGCGTATTCTACTGCTTCTCTTTGGTTGACCAACCCCTTTTTTGCGTAGAAATATAAAATCGGAATCTCTGTTGCTTTCATTCCGTTTGAAATCGTGTCCAGCATAGCTGCAAAATCACTTTCTCCCTTGCCTTTGGTATAAGACAACACGGCCGGGTCTGGCCCATTGGTTATAGCGTAGCGTCTTTCTTTTTCATCCCAAGGTTGAGTGTAGTACTTATAGGCTTCCCTGGGGAGTTTTCTTCCCGTGAAGAAATTCACAGCCAGTTTTTTGCCTGCAAAATTTCGCTTCACCATCCATTTTTCATTTCCCTTTGTGGTTCTGGTAATGCGCATAAAGGCTTTAAAACTGAAAGGCAGTTGGTCGTACATCACTTCGGCAGGCATAAACGGGGCCTCAAAAAGTGCTATGCCCTTTACGTTTTGTGGTGCTCTTATGGCATACAACATCCCTACTAATGAGCCAATGTCCTGAATGAAAAGCGTGACATTTTTGAGTTGTTTCGCTTCAATAAAATCAGTCAGCATTTTGTACTGCACTTCAATTGAAACATCACGGTCTTCTGGAAAACTGGATTTGCCAAAACCCAGGAAATCCAATGCAATGACCTTTTTATTGCTATCAATATTGGGTATGATATTTCGCCACAGGTAGGCGTTGGCAGGTAAACCGTGAAGCAATAATACCGGATCGCCTTCGCCCGATTCTACATAGTGGATTTTCTCGGCCCCTATGTCTATGAATTTAGACACGAAAGGAAAATCTGCCGAAATGTCTTTTTCAGGTTTTGTGTTTTCCCCTGAATATACGTCCTGAGCATATCCATTTCTAAACAGGGAAAAGCTGAAGACTACAAGTACTGCTGTTATTATTTTCTTGTTCATAGTTACTTCTTTCGTAAGTTTTTGAAAAGCCTGATGAAGATGTAGATGTGGCTTAGGAATGTCGCTAAACCATAGGTCACAAACATCAGCCAAATGAAGCCAAGGTTTTGATTGTAAAGTTCCAGGCCAAAGAATTGCGGAAAAGCGGTAATTAAATCTCCAAATCCTACGAGGTTGAATATCCAAACCAGCGGAATGGCAAAACGCCACTTATTTTTTAGGCCAATAGCGGTTATGATTGCTAAAACAGCCGTGGTGAAGTCTAATACGCCGACTGTGTTTAGAAATTCGGCAGGAAAGCCGTCATAAAACTGCTCTTTTGCCATAAAGGACAAGCCTAAATACCGAAACGTATTAAGGAAAACGAAGGGTAAAAGTGCATCCTGAATGGATAGGTTGGCAAGGCGTGGTTTTATCCACCACTGGAAAGCAAGAATTATTGCAATTGTGCCTGTTATGGCTTGCAAGTTGATAATCGTAAAATTGTCCATCATTTTAAATTGTGTTTGGTACAGCTTGTTTATTGAGTTGTTTGAATATGAATTTTGGAGCAAGTCGGCTCATGAATTTCAGTTGTTTAGAAATTCCTGGCGTGATTTCTTCTTTGCCGTTAATGAAATCCTTCCAAAAAATCGTTGCTAATTTTTCGGGTGGCATTGGTTTCAAATTATCGTCTTCGGCAATGTCTGCTCCGTGTGCTAAGGGAGTGTCTACGACTGGTGGTAAAAGTTCAATAACTTTAATACCATGAGGTTTCAGTTGCGGGCGAATACCTAATGTCCAAAAATGCAAGGCTGATTTTGTGCCCGAATAAACGGGTGCTTGAGCAAAAGGCACATAAGCCAATCCTGAAGAGACATTGACCAATACTGCGTTCTTACTTTTTTTAAGCAGCGGAAGGAAATAATGCAACATTCTAATGGGCGAATTGTAGTTGATTTCAATTTCCTGCATTTGTTTTTGCAGGTCATTGCTTTCGTTTCCGGTATCGACTAAGTTCATGATGCCTGCATTATTGACAAGGACATCAATGCCGCCAAACTTTTGTTGAACATCACCTGCCAGCGTTCTCACTGCTGCCTCATCTGTTACATCACTTTGGTAGATATGGATTTCAGGATTTTCCTGTTTTACTTTTTTAAGTTTATCGAGATTTCGGCCCGTTATGATGACGGTATGGTCATTCTCCAGGAACTTCATGGCTAAGGCAAGCCCAATACCTGATCCTCCACCTGTGATCAGTACTTTTTGATTCGACTGTTTCATTCAAATTTTAGTTTAAAGTGAACCTGAATTGAGTAGTTTGGCCTGAAACCAAAGCATCAGGGTAGTTGGAATTAATTCAATTAGAATAAGAAAAATGAAAAAGGGGGTAGCAGGGTAGTTGACCAATGCCGCAGCTCTGACAAGACCACCAATGAAAACAGCCACCATTAAGAAGCGGAATAAGGCCGTTTCTGACGGATTCCAAGCCACATAGAAAAACGCCAAAGAGGTAGCCATCCAAATAGCAGCCACATAGCGATGGTTATTGTCTGTCATTGGGTCCGTTACGGCAGAATTGTATTTTGCAGTGGTGCCCATAAATCCTGTGGCGGCAGCAATAAGTCCATACAGCACCAGGAAAACACGAATGAATAGTAGCATTATCAGGGTGTTTTAGAGGTTGGTTTGAGAAAGCAATAAGCAGCAATAATTATTGGAATAGCAAAGGGGATATGTTGTATTATATCTGTTGCGCCAACGTTAGGAACGAAACTGCCCCACACCAACATATCCACAACAATCACTAAGAAAAACGTGATTAAATGGAAGTAACCTGCCAATCTGAATTGTTGAAAATAGATAGCCAGCAAAACGAAAATGGGTGGAAGAACATCTCCAACGGCTTTGAAAATGGCGAGAATTTTTGCAAATCGCAGGGCAGCATCTGAATCTGGAACTATGGAAAATGAACCTTCGGCAGCAGCAGGGTGCGCTATCCAAAAAACACCAATTCCAATCAGCATGACAGCTGATACGATACTTGCCCAGATGCCAATGCGTATATGTTTTGGCTGGCTCTTAATGGCTAAAAATGACCCTTTTTCCATTCCTTTTGTTAATTTTGCTATTAATTCAGTAGCAAAAGTAATCAAAAGTTTTCATTGCTATCAAAACAGTAGTAAAAAATGAAAAATACTTTCCGCTCCGGTTGTCCAATTGCCTCCACTTTAGATATTCTAGGTGACAAGTGGTCGCTTTTGATCGTTCGGGATATGTTAGTTCAGGGGAAGAAAACGTTCAAAGAATTCTCCAGTTCTCCAGAAGGAATTGCACCGGGCATTTTGTCTTCAAGATTAAAGTGGTTAGAGGGGAACGAGCTGATATCGAAACAAAAGCTACCCGACAACAAAAAGGAAAACATTTATTTATTAACCGAGAAAGGAATAGAGTTAGCTCCTGTGATTACAGAGATCATTTTATGGAGCGATAAGAATTTAAGGAAGCACAATGCAGCTATGTACTCCATTTCAGAAGCAGGTTTCAATCAAGACAAGGTAAAAGTAACCGAGGGGGTTCAAAATAATTATCGTGCAATGGTTCATTCCCTTTTAGGTTGAATGTGCTTTTTTGAAATTCCAGCCAATGGGGGAGCTCCGTGAGGCGCCGGACTCTGGCTCATGAAGCATCAGCAAGCCGTGAGTTGGTGTGAAAGGCGCTCCCCGCTAATCTGGCGACTGTCGGGCCATCTACCCGGCTGTTGGCTGCTTTTATACCTTCGGTACAAACTTTTCGAAAGCTTCTCCATTTTGTTTATACACCCCGTCATTATTCGTTCCTAGCCAAAGCGTCCCGTTGCTGTCTTGGTAAATGGAAACAAGAAGGATAGTTTCAATTCCGTTGTGTATTTCCAGGTTGGAAAGCGATTCTCCATCATATTTCCAAACTCCACCGCCATAAGTTGTCATCCATAAATTCCCTTCTTTATCTGTAATTCCAGAGTTGAAATACAGGATTTTATCTTTCACTATTTCTTTGGGCAAAGCTACAGCCTTCACCTTTTCATATCCTTTGCTTGGGTCAGGGTTGATTTTGTATTTACTATAAAAATTGCTTAGCCAGAAATATCCGTCTTTATCTTGAATCATTGAGCGCACACCGGGTACCCTTCCATCCGGAAGCGTTGAGAGTTCCTTTTCGCCAATCCACAAAAATGATTTTCCATCAAAGCGAAACGCCCCTGCATTGATTGTGCCGAACCAGACATTTCCATCTCTATCCTTGTCAATGCCATAAACAGTATAAGGGTTGTACTGCATTTCTTCAAGAGGCATATTAGGATCCATGCTATAGAGTAAAGAATCTTGCCGGGGAAGCGATAAATCATGAAGCCACTCTCCGTCAAAACGATATAAATAATCACCAATCCCATTGAACCACAAATCAGTTGGTTCATTTTTCCATTTGCTGTCTGGTGATTTTATAACCTTTAGGGTCGTCAATTTTGTTCCGTCAAACTTGCTCACACCGATAGGCGTTTCTATATAAATATTGCCCTTTGTATCTTCCTGAATTCCCCGCACCTGATTATGAACCAATCCATCGCTCGTCGTAAATTGCTTTAGCTTTTTGCCATCATAGTGATAAATACCTTTTCCGTTGCTGCCGAACCAAAAGTCCCCTTTTGTGTCCTGATAAACTTTCCAAATTTGGTTATCAAGCTCCGTGACCTTTTTGCCGATTTCAAAAGGTATGATTTCAGCATTTTCAGGCTCAGGTTTCCCTTGCCCATTGCAAGAAATCAAGCTGCTGGAAACAAGAATCATCAGGATTAACTTGACCGGATTTATATTCATGTCGATTTTTTTGATTTTAGTTACCGGATAAATAGACCGGCTAGGTGAGGAGGCAGGCTCTAAGTAACGGTTTTTATTCGCCCCGCTGCACCACTGACCAAGTTACCAAAACCCAGACTAAGTACAGCACCCAATATGCCTTTTCCTGCTGTTTTTATTTTTCGATTTTCAGGATAATACACCTGGAGTCCACATTTAATATTTGTGTGCCATTGTCCATTTCAATTAAGGGGCGATCCCAATAGTTATGGCCACAACAAACAACATTCCTTTTTGAACGCTCCAGCACCGCTCTGATTTTATGGTTTCCGGGTAATTCCGGATTAACGTTATTTGGCCCTTCATGGAGTAAGATAAAGTCAGGTTGTGCCAAAAGCAGCTTTTTCAATTCCTTTAAGTGCTCACTTTCGTCATTTCTAAAAGGCTTATCAGGGCGTCCTATGATTCCACTTAGGCCCCCAATTTTCAGCGCTTTTACTTTTCTAACATGGTTATGCAAATAGTAAATCCCTTCTTCCCGGACAAAAGACTTAAACGCTTCGGGTTCTCCAAAATCATCATGATTTCCAGCGACTCCGGCAACAAATCCAAATTTGTCATTGAACGCTCTCCATACATTTTTTACATCTCCAAGCCCCCCTCTTTTATCAGGCCTGGCATACAAATCTCCACATAATAAAACGCCAACTCGTTCTCTGTCTACGCCTTCAAACTCAATCTCAAACAACAGTTGTAAGAAATCCGGTAAAACTTCGCCTAGTAATCTTGGCTTGTTTTCCTCAAAAACATTCCCTTGTAAGTCAGATGCTATTATTAAGTATTCAATGCCTTCAATCGTTGAATTCCTAACCGACCCCAGGTAAATCGGCAAATCTTCGTCTTTTATCACACGATTTCCACTTGCATCTCTCCCTCCCTGTGCAACAACCTTATAACTAAACCGCTCAATCGGGTCTAAATCATTCAGCTCTATCTTCATTTTTATTGTTTTCACAGCAACTTAAAATGCTTGGTCTGTCACCGTTAAGTTGCCCGATTCCCGGGGAAGGCTACACCAACCTCTACTCAGATGGCACAGCCAGGTGCCGGTCAAAGTATTCGATGATCTTGCCAAACAGGTAGCGATCGTAGTTCCGTTCACGGCTCCATCCATGCGTCGCACCCGGTGCAAACGCAAAGTCGAAGTCCTTGCCTTGTTTAATCAGCTCTTCCGCTAACGCGGCTGTGGTCTTGAAGGGAACCACATGGTCCTGCATGCCGTGGATGAACAGGAGTTTATCCTCCAGATTCGCTGCATAGTTGACTGCTTTTCTTTCGAAAATCTCCGGGTGGGTCTGTGGGGTACGAACGATCGCAACGTCGTCCGTGCCGAAGAACGCCGGGTCAACCGCCGCCGCTGCCGCAACACCTACCTGGAATAAGCCCGGCTTCATCAATAATGAATAAACGGAGAGGGTGCCACCGTAACTGCTGCCCCAGATGCCGATGCGGTCGGGGTCGACATAATCCTGTGACTCCATGTAGGCAACGGCACTGGCATAATCCTCAATGTCCTGGCCGGCAAAGCCCAGCAGGAATTCTTCCCGGAATGCCCGGCCATAACCGTTGCTGCCACGTGAATCCACCTGCACAATAACATATCCCTTCTTAGCCAATAGCTGCTGTACGAGGCTGTAGTTGCCGGCCCAGCGGTTCCTCGCTGTATTCGAATACACGGGCCCAAACAGCACCGGATATTGCTTACCGGGCTGCATGTTGGCAGGCTTGAGAATCCGCGCATGCAGGGTATAGTCATCCACAAGACTGGGAAAGCTGACGTATTCCGCAGCCGCCCAGGTCCGCTCCGTGAAGGCGGGCAAGGGCGAGTGGGTTATTCGCGTAGCGTCGCCACCTTCGCTGCTTACCACGTAAAGCTCGGGCGGTGAGGTGTCGTTGCTGTGCATGAACACCAGGTGCCGCCCATCCGGTGAGGGGTAGCCATCGTTGCGGCCGGGAAGACGCGTCACTTGCTCGCGATCGCCACCGGACAGATTCAGGCGGTACACGTGTTGTTCGTACGGATTAACGCCGTTGCCTGCATAAAACAGGGCATCACCAGCAACACTTGGACCGGACAGCACATCGTAGGACGGATCAGTCAGGAGCTGCGGACGATCTCTGGACGGTGAGGCATCGATGGTATAAAGGCCGTAGCGATCGCCCATATCGCTTAAAAATACGACCTGCTTTCCATCCGGATGCCAGGCAGACCCAAATGAGGTGTACATACGGCTCTCCCGAACTCCCCGCCAAATCTCACGCACCTGGCTTTCTCCGGGTGCAACGACAAACAGCTTACGTTCAACCGCCGTGTCGGATGCAATATCCACCAGCAGCGTACCGTCCGGTGACCAGTTGAAGTCGATGACCTGATTGGCCTGCGGGTCTGGCAAGTCGAGGTACGTAATGTTACCGCTTTCCACATCGAGCAGGCCCACCCTTCGAATCTCGTTTGGATCGCCCGGGTAACCCCGGCGGACCTCATTGGGATTGGTTTCGGAAGCGAGGTAATCCGGGAAGGGCACCTTTCGCATCTCGCGCCGGTCAACGACATGAATCGCGATGGTCTTGCCATCCGGGGACCACTTGTACGTTGGCCCGCTCCAGATGCCCGGGCCGATTTCACGTTCCGGCCGGCTGTAACGCCCTTTCGGTAAGTTCGAAAGACTGGCGATGCCGATCTCGGTGAGCTGTCGATTCTGCTTGGAGGTGAAGTCCGCAAGCCACAGGTCACCGTTGCTGATATATGCCGCCTGTTTGCCGTTTGGCGATATCGACAGGTTATGTGCACCTGCCTCGACGGGCATCAACTGGATATCCTCACCCTGGCTCAGCGATGTTAGCCATAGGTGGCCACCTCGCAGGCTAACGATGGTGTTCGCATCGGCCCAGGCTACATCGCGCACGGACGCGGAGGCCGTATCGGAACGGAGGCGCACTTCCTTCCCATCGCTTGTAGATACCCAGAGCCCACGCCCGGGATTTCCAGGCTCACTCCAGGAAAAGGCGAAGTGCCCGCTGTTCGGTGCCCACGCAGGCCGGGACGGAGTTGTTCCCGTCAGTTTTGGCGTTGCGAACAGGTCATCAAGCGTGAGCTCACCTTCCTGTGCTGTGCCTGCTGCGTGCATCGCCATCAGTAAGCCGGCTGCTACCCATGTTTTCCAAAAAGAGATCTGTTGCATGTGTTTGCTTTTAGTAGGTGAGGCAATCTCATTTCATCATTACGGGAAAACTTCTCTGCATCTCCCATCAGTCTATGCACTTCTGTATGTGGCAGAGGGTTCAATACTGCGTCTGAAAGAGAAGCACCTCCGATCCAGTTTTGACTCGTACGAAACTGACCTGGAATCTTGTGTTTTCTCGAACTCCTTGCAGTAGCACTTTATGAGCCATTCTGATTAATCAAAACGATAGCTTTTGAAAGTCCCTTGACTTATGTAATTGCCGGCTTTAAAATTCTCCATGGCAACTTTAGTAAAGGTTACGCAATTTAAAGAAAACCGTTCGAAACTTAATTAAGCCGAGGCGTACATTAAGAAAACGCAGGGATCCTTAAATAGCTGACTGCAGTTTTTAAGTGTATACCTGGAGTAAACGAGAGTTGATAATCAAAGAGTTGTACCTGTCTGTTGTGCCATCAGGCTGACGGAGGAAGCTTGTGGGTAGCTATTTTGTATGTCTCGAATGTAAATAGAACCAAAAGCCTAAGGGTTATAACCTAAAGGCTGGCTATCCTATGCGCATGGGTAAGGCCATGAAGCATTTGAGCCGTAAGTTGGGAGGAGAGGCGCTCCGCGCTAATCTGGCAACTGGCGGAGCCATCTAATTAGACTGAAACAAACCAAAATACCGGTAACTCAAATAACCCACAGTAGTGAGGGCCCCAATGACTAAGGCTATGGTCCGGATATGCCGGGACTGAATGTCTCTGCCGCGGTCCTCCGCATTGCCGAGCTCGGCAAACATACCGCGTATTTCTCCGGCGGTGACGAGGATGGTATCGAGTACAACATTGGTTGGGCTAAGGTTGAGGTTGCGCAGGGTTTTCATGCTGTTCCAGCGGCTGTAGAGCTGGCCCTGGTGGCGGCGGGTCCGCTTGGCGGCGAATACGGGGTAGAGCTCGCTTTGTACGCAGTCGAGGTGAAGGAAGGTGTCGTAGCTGCCGAACCCGCGTATGCCCATTTCCCACAACTCCTGAAAGACGGGGCCTTTGTTGTCGAAGTCGTCGCGCAGCTCGATGTAGATGGTGTTGACTTCGCGCTTGCTGCCGATAAACTGGAAGTCGATGGCTTGCGCAAGCATGTGGGGGGAGTGTGTGGCAGCTCCCACTACGCCCGGCCCGCTGGGGATGTAGTTGCGATAGGTGCTGGTGATGCGGATGGGCATTCCGAACCTGGTGCGCAGGTACTGCACCGCGTCAATGACTTTGATGGCAAGAGGGTGGGCGGGCAGGCCCGTTTTGGGGTTGTAGAACTCGCCTACGGTGAAGTTCTCCCGCAGCATCTGACTGGAGCTGGACACCATAGCATAGCTCGTGGTCTCCGCTGCTGCCTGAGGGAGGTAAGTCTGTATGTTACTCATGGCTTTTTACCTTGTTTCGGATTTGCATGGCAATGAAAACGGCGCCTATGGAAAAGAGCACTGCAGTAACTGCGGCAATGATGGCGGGCCAGTTGATTTCACCGTTCTGAGCTTTGTCGAGCCGCTTCTCCAGCTTGCGGACCTGCCGGTGCAGGATGTTGATTTCTTCCGTTTCCGGATTAGCCGGGCCGTCCTCGGGCTGCTCCTCTTCGGTCACCTGAGGTTCGTCCGGATAAGCCGCCGTTTGGGCGCTGTCGAGTTGTGCCTGCTGCAGTTTGTGCCGGGTGTACAAGTCAGAATAAGCGGCCATCACTTTTTCGTAGTGAAGCCCGAAAAACTCTCCTTTGTCCAGCTTCGTTTCTCCTTCCGGGAGGTTCCTTTCGTAGGCCTCGTACATCTCGCGGAGCTCCTTAATGGTGGCGGGGTGCATCTTGATCATCCCCAGGTTTTTCATGCTTAGCTGATCTTCATTCTTTTTCATAAAAGTTGCTTTTATCGCAATTTACGATTTTTCCGGGACACCGCCATTGCCGGAGTCCCGCACCGTCTGGCTGGGCAGCGTATAGCCCTGAGTGGTGGCATAATCCAGTACCGCCTGATAATCGGCATCATAGCCCGGGCCGCCACCGCCGCAGGAAGACGGGCAGCTGCCGCCGCAGTCCACGCCGGTTTCGTCCCCGTTCTGTACGCCGTCCGAGCAGGTCGGTACGCCAATCAGGCTATTGCCCAGGCTGCCATACGTCCAGTAGTACTGCCCATCGTACCAGAAGTCCTGGATCAGGCTGCTTTTCAGGTTGATGCTGCCGATGGGCATGCTGTCCAGGACATACAGGAACTCGTCCGGGAAGGTCACCGTGTCGTTGAGCCCGACTTCGGTAAACATCAGGGAATACTCCGCTGCCACGCCGGATGCAGGGCTGGAGGGCACGACCTCCCAGCGGTCGCGGGTGCCCATATTGACTTTGAACAGCCCCTCTTCCTGCCCGCCGAAGTCGTAGCGCAAGGTGAGGCTGTCGTTGGGGACCTGCACGGCCGGGTAGCCGCTGCCACCGCCCGGCGTGACCGTAGCAAATTCTAAGGCAGTGCCGCCTGCGTTGACGCGCACATACTTGCTGCCCTCCCCGCTCAGGGAAGCGGGCGTATCGCTCAGCCCGGTGAAGGCGCTGGCCCCGCCACCGGCTACGGCAGCAAATTCCAGCCCGTTTTCTGTGGCATTTACGCGCACATACTGCCCGCTCTGCCCCGTATAACTGCCCGGCGTATCCGACAGGGCGGCAAAAGAAGTATTGCCGCCCGTGCCGGAGTCCGTGATCAAATAGCCGTTGGCATCAAAGGCCAGGTAACCGGCGGCGGTGCCGGTGAATGCCGTGCTGGACGTGTACTGGTTGAGCCGGGCCTGCCCGCTGGCGAGCAGCTCCAGTTTGACCGTAGCGTCGGTGCCGAACTTCAGCTTGCCGGCCGCCAGGTTGTTGATGAATGAAAAGTCATTGTCTGAACTGCTCAGATAGCCCACCCGCCCCAGCAGGCTCGTATTGCGCCCCCGGTAGAACTCCAGCAGGGGCGTCGCGCACTGATCGGTACTGCAGCTGTCGCTGAGGCGCATCGTCATATTCGGGCTGTACAAATGGAAGCTCGCGCCAATGGTCGTGCTGCTGAAATCCCCAATGCCAATACTGCCCCGGTGGTAGTTATTGGAGGTATTGTCGGCAGCCAGGCTGGTAGAGTTTTGTACCTGCCAGATACCGCCGCCGCTGCCGGAAGGGGCATAGACCTCCCACCGGCTGCCCATGGGCGCTGTAGCGTCATAGACGTACACCACGCTGTTGACGGTGTCAAAAGCGATAGAGCAGCCGTATTCCTGGTTCTGCGTCTGCATGCTCAGGATGTTGTCGGGGTCGCCGGTGGTCTTGCACACCCCAGCGCCCCCGGCCAGGGCCTGCCCTTTTACCTGGAGGGCCGAAAAGCAGGCCAGCAGAACGAAGGCATAAAACTTCATGGATGAGTGTTGCCCGGTTACAAAATAGGTTTGTTAGAATGCGCGGCGCACCTTGGTGCCGGCCGGCAGCCCCATGGTATTGCCCGCCGAGGTGTAGAAGTACTCCCCGATGGCTACGCCCTGCACGCCCGCATCGGCATGGTCATCGGCTTCCACCGCCGCGAATTCGGTATTGATGATATTGGCGCCGTTACTGCCGTTGGAAGTGATCTGTATACCGTCCCCTTCAATGAAGCTAACGGTGCCCCCGTCAATGGCGTCCACGTCTGAAAGGCTTACTGCTGCGGTGCCCGTAGCCACGCCGATCGAGATGGTCTGTGCCTCGTTATTGGCATCGCCATCAATGGTCACGGTGCCCCCATCGGTCAGGCTCAGGTCGTTGCCGGAGATGGACAGGTCCTGTGTATCGGTATTGTCCAGGTAGGCGCTCAGGTCGACCGGGGTGGCATCCTGAGTCAGGCTCAGGGTGTTGCCGGCCAGGCTGAGGTCCTGCACCTCGTCCGTAGCATTCGAGGGGCTGCTGTTGGTGATCGTAAAGTTGGGGTACGTGCCGGATACGCTGATGCCGGTGCCCCCGGTAACGCCCACTGTTTGGTCGGGCGCGGTGTTGGTGATCTGTATATTACCGGACCCGTCATCGGCGATGTCAATAGCGGTGCCTTCCACCACGTCTACGCTGCCGCCCCCGTCGCTGAGGGTGAAGCGCCCGGTCGCCCCATCGGGGAAGGTGTTGGACAGCGTCTGCAGCTCGTCCGTGCCGTTGGAAGTAGCGGTGTTGGTAATGGTGAAGTTGCCGTTGCCGTCATCGGTAATGCTGATGCCCGTACCGGCAGTTACCCCCTGCACGGGGGCGATGTCGATAATCGGTACAGAGATGTCCCCGATGTCGGTATCGGTCTTTTCATCGTACAGGTCAAAGACCAGGTCGGTACCGGATACCCGTGGGTTGTCCAGGCGGGTGTCGGTATCCACCACATCAGACAAGGGCACGGCGGTCCACCGGTTGCCCGAGGCCGCTGTGGAGTCATAGAGGTAGAGGGCCTGATTGGTATTGTCCCAGGCCATCACGCACTCGTAGCGCGCGTCCTGCTGCTGCATGGAAGGGATGTTGTCCGGGTCGCCGTCGACCACGCAGACCCCGGAACCGCCGGTAATGCTTTGGGCAAAAGCCGCCTGTGCGAAAAGCAGTAGCGCGGCGATGTAAAATAGCTGTTTCATAGTATGTTGATGTTTAGAAGATTATTGTGTCCGGATGATGAGGGTGCCCCAGGGCATGCCCATGGTGTTCCCGAGGCTGGCTTTGTATGGTGCGCCTAAAGGGACACCTCCGTTGCCGGCCTCAATATGATTGATGTAAAAGCCATATATGGTGGCTGCGGCCAGGTTGGCCAGCACTTGGTCCAGCTTGAGCCAGTTGGAGCTTTCTAAAGAGGCTTTGATGATTTGCGAAAGGCCATTCTGGTTATCCGGAGTGAATAAATCAAATCCGAAGTTTGGGGTCGTTTTCGTGATTTGCCCTTTCCCGAATGGCGCAGGGCAATCGCCGCCCACGCAATCGGCAGTGATGTTGGTGAGAAAGAAACTCTGCACATTTATGGCCGTTACAACGTATTTATTCTTGTTGCCGTCGATAATCACATGCCCGACTTTAATATCCGTTGCGGAGTATTCGCTGCCCTGGTCCGTGAAAAAAATGTCGAAGGTATAGGTATCTGAATCGGCTGCCGTCACGTCACCAAACGTGCAGGTGCCAGCCATTTCCGCGTACAGCGTGTCTACCTGGGCAAGCAGGGGTAGCCCGGACAAGAGTGCCAATAATAGCAAGGTATATTTTTGCATCTCACCAGCGTTAAAATTCACCAATGACCGTCCAGTCGCCCCCAAACCCATTCAGCCCGCTAATAACGGACGTAGTGGCCCCGCCGCCAATGCCTGCATTAGGACAGGTGACATTCCAGCCCGCCCCCTGCACATCAAGCTGTTGGTTCAAAGTCGTAGTGCGCTCCACAAGGGTGATGTCAGGGATGACGGCATCGGCTTGTGAGGTATTAAAAGTTACACCTAACCACTGCACGGTAATATTCATGTCGCCACCGGCAGTCAAAAAGGAGTTGTTGCCATTCCACCGGAACCAGTCGAGCATAGTACCGGCCGGGACTGTGATGGTCCAGTTGCCTGCGCTGCCGGAAAGGGTAGGGGCGGTGCCGGTGTATTTGACCATAATAGTTGCCCCCCCACCGCTGATGGCTGCAATCGTTGGTGCGCTGCCACCGCCTCCGGTTGCATAATCTTGAAAGCTGGGCGTACCGCTATTCCAGACCATGACTTTCTGGCCTGGCCCGGGCGTGGCGTTGGGCCATTCGTATTTCCCGCCAAAGAAGGAAATCCCGGAGTCACTGGACAGGTCCAGGGGCTGCGTCGTTTGCAAGATGGCGCTGTCCTGGCTGAAGACGAAGCGCGAGGTATCTGCCAATGCCTTGCGGGTAAACTCCATGCTAACGGGAGACACATTGACAATGGAAGGATAGGAGTTGTCGATAGCAGAATGGCGTATGGTAGTGGCCCCGGCCAGGGTGGTGTAGACCTCTGCCTTGTTGCCCAATGTATAATTGGTGGACCGCATCATATTCGTAGCTGGCCCAATGAAGATCTGCCCCTGATTGCCGCCAATGGTATCCGTAGCGGCAATGAACTGCCCCTGCAGATCGGTGATGCGATAGTTTAAAAAAGATTCCCAGTCCAGGTCGAACCGCACACCATTGACGGTCGTATGCCGTTCCATATCCCCGCCCAACTCTATGTCTGTCGCTGAGGAGGCATCCCAATCGTTCAGCCCATTGGAGGCAGATGCAGCGCTGCCTCCCGCATTGATGGTTACGGTATTGCCATTGGTGTCGGTGAAGGTGTAGGTGCCATCCCCGTTATCCACGAGCCCGATATTGTCGATGGCGGTACCGATCGCGCCGAGGAGGGTTTGGATATCGGTGCCGCTCGGGTAGGCGGTGCCGTTGATGCTGATGGGCACGGTTGTTTCTACTGTGCCGGCATTGACGTTGACGGCAAAGACATCCTGATCGGTGGTGATGGCGAGGTCATTGCCGTTGTAGGTGAAAGCCGTCACCACATCTCAGCCGGTGCCCACTGGCAAGCTGTATGCCGGGACGATTTGGAAGTCGCCTGCGCCATCCGACAGCATCACATAGTTTGAGCCGGGTGCCTTAATGATGTTCTTATGCGGCTTGATCCGGTTTTCCTGAGCCAGGCTCAAGGTGGTGCCCAGCAGTAGGGCCGCAAGGGTGAAAAGTAGCTTATTCATCGTCTGGAGAGTATTTGCTGAGGGATAATTAGGCTGACCGTGGAAAGCGGACACTGATGCGGTCATTGGCTTTAGCTCCTGTGAACTCGATTGCGTCAGGTGTGGACCCTGCATTACGGACGGGGATCCAATGAGCGCCGATATGGCTGGACAAGCCATTGACTTCCACAAAAATCTGGTCGTCATCATCGGGCAGTTTGCCGTTGTTTTCTGTCAGTGGGATGGTTAGCGTCGTACCCGAAAAGTCGGGGGCGATAAAAGCCTCCCATTCCGGACCGACCAGGTAGGTGAGTTCCGAAGGGTGGATCCTAACGACTTTCCCATCGCTGGTTTCGAGGATCAGCCAGGCCGAATTGTCCACGGCTACTGCCGGGTCATCGAGCTGTGAGGGTTTTTTGCCTGTGATAATGCAAGCCATGCGGTTCGTTATATGAAGATCAGATAATGGTCGTCATCGACTTTGATGAACTCGTTGTTGTGGGTCATTACGGCATCGGTATAGCCCACCACTTCTTCCACGCTTTCGTACCCGGCGCAATCGGTGACTTTCATGCTCACCGTTTTGTTGTGGCTGATGTTGAAACCCGGCCCGAAGGCAGCTTCCACAGTCAGGGCCCCGCCGGGGTTTACTTCAGTTGTAATGCCGCTGCTGCCATCCACCGCCAGATAGAAAGTGTCTGAAATGGCGTTGAAGGCTGCGATACTGCCCGAAACCCTGACCGTGCCGGTATGCCCATCCACGTCCGTAAAGGTGAAGACGGCCTGCGCATTATCCGTGCCTGTGCAGTTGGGAAAAGCAGGCTTGCAATCTTGTAAGCTGATCAGGATCATAGCATTCAGTTTACCGGCACAAAGCCGAAGCGCGGAGTAGGGATGGTGCGGCAGTCCTCGTCAAGTGCCAGGAAGCCGTTGTTGGAGGCCTGCACGCAAACCACATCGCCGTTCTGCAGTGTGCTGGTGAATGGAATCTGATTGTTGCCGGTATTGATCTCAGCCGGTGTGGTTTCTATGGGCACGCCATTGCGTTTGATGGCTGCCCGGACCTCAGTGCCCAGGCTCCCTGTGGCATCCACCGTGCCTGTGCCCGTATCTAATCCGGCAATAACCGCATCCAAAGGGTCATCATCTGGTGGCCAGGTCCGCGAAAACCCGGATTATTCACGGCAAGGCATAAAAAAAGGGTATAAGTTCTTATATTAGAGTTGCTTAGGCTTTAAAAAATATAAAAACTCCATACCCAAAAATGAGTAATAAAAATACGGCTTTTTATCAGAATAAAAAACAATACACCTTCGATTTTTCGGGCCAGGAAACCAGCTCAGATGGAGGCTTTAGCCTTCTGTACAAACTGGCGAGAAGATCAAAATTGATCAAAGCGTTCAGTGAGCAGGTCCCCGACCGGCGCGACCCTGAGCTGATCACTTACAGTGTTGAAGAGCTGATAATGCAACGGGTAATGCTGCTGGCTTGCGGTTACGAAGATTGTAATGATGTAGATTACCTCAGGGAAGACCCCTTGCTGAAAGCTCTAATGGATAACGGCTTGTGTTCTCAACCAACGCTGAGCCGCCTGGAAAACAGCCTGAACATGGGCGCCGTGTACCGGCTGGCTGAGTGGTGGGTTGACCGGTATGTGGCTAGTTTGCCCACTGATAAAGAGTATGTGATCATTGATGTGGATTGTACCGACGACCCTACCCATGGAGATCAGCAGGGCAGTTTGTTTCACGGCTACTACTGGCAGTGGATGCTCAATGAGCTGTTTTATATAGATGGGGAAACGGGGCAAATCATCCTGCCGGTATTGCGCCCCGGCAACGTACACTCCAATAAATGGAATGACAGGTTTTTGCGGGTAATCGCCAGGAAAATCCGCCAGCGCTTTGGGGATATTCAAATTATCGTCCGGGCTGATGGCGGGTTTTCCTGCCCTGGTTTTTATGAGGTAGTGGAGGAGCAAGACCTTGATTTTTGCATTGGCCTTACATCTAACCCCCGCCTGAAAGCGGCGGTCCGGAAATCTTATGACCGGGTCAATAAGCACTATGGGCAAAAGGGGGCCCGGCATCAAAAGTTTGTAGGGCCCTTCAGTTACCAGGCTGATTCCTGGGATAACCCTCAGCAAGTATATGCCAAAATTGAATCGACGGGCAAAGGCATGAATCTGCGTTTTATCGTTAGCAACTTTGCCGACGACGATGCCGAAGAGCTATACAAAGATTTTTATGTGCAACGCGGAGAGGCCTCTGAAAACCGGATCAAGGAAGTGAAGAACATGTGTTTTTCAGACCGGCTCAGTTGCCATCGTTTCAGTGCCAACTTCTTCCGGCTAATGCTGTCGTGCCTGGCTTATGAGTTGTTGCGCAATTTACGGGGACTGATCCGGAAAACGGCTCATGCCAAAGCCTGGGCCTGGTCGGTACAGTCTATCCGGCTATATCTGCTAAAAGTAGCTGCCCAGGTTCATGAAACGGTTCGCAGGATACACATTCGTTTTTCGCGAGCCTTTTCCCAACAGAACCTGTTCCGAGAAGTAATGATGCAGTGTTAGTGGCTCGCCAGCCAGGTGTCAACAAGGAGGGGGTTTTTTCTACAGGGGCAAGCCCTGGAGGGAAGGCTATGCCCTTGGCTCATCATTTTCGGCTTTTTTCCGGCAAAATGAGAAAAAATTCTTGGCGAAGAAAAATTAATTCTATTCCGACCGGGAGCCAAGGAGTAGTTTTGATAAAATCAGCGCGGCATGGAGTTAAAATTTAATTTCAACTCCATGCCGTGAATAATCCGGGAAAAGCGGCTGCATGAAACTAGCGATAGCATAACAGCAAAGATTTGTCCCAGCCGGCCTATTGGCAGCGGCGGTATCCGTTTCCAAAAAAGCACCCTTAGCTAATCGTCCGGCTGATCAGTACGCCCGACACAATGCCGAGGATAATGCCAGCAGCGATCAGTGCGCCTACAGCCAGCCCGAAATAATTGGCTGATTGCCGGTCCAGGCTCACTTCGACGCCGTATTGAGTGGGGATGATGTCATTCATAGTGTATGGCTTATGCTGCTGCCTGATCGTTCACCGGCAGGCTCCCTTCCGCCATAAGCTTTCTCAGCTTACGCTCTTGGAAGTAGTCGACGATGAGGCCGGCCGTGACGGTTGCCACGACGGTGACCAAAGCCAGGGCAGCGTAATGTTTCCAGGAATTTTTCATGATCGCGGGTCAAATATTACGATGATATAATGTTTGATGAGGGCGGCTGCCAGCGAGGCAACCAGGCTTATCACCAAAAACTTCTTTTCTTGTTCGGTCAGTGGCAGCATCAGGATTCAATTCGTTCGAGCTGTGTTTCCAGTAAATCGCCGTAGTCGGTGCCGACGCTCCCGAACACCATGCACCCGGAATCCCAGGTTTTGCGCATGGCTTCCCGTATGGTCCTGCCGTGGGCGGCTTCATAGGCGAAGTTGAGGGCCCGGAGCTGGTTCAGGTTCAGGGCACTGATGCGGCGGTAGGTGTCGCAACGCTTGCTGATGCCGAAGCCAAACAGGTAGGTTGCGGTGAGCACATCGTGCAGTTCAGACACCCAGGGCTCCACATCAAAATTAGTCACCGGCCCATCGCCCGGCTGGAAGTTGATGTCTTCCACGTCAAAGCGGATGGGCGGCTCGTTTTTTGAGCTTAGCCCCAGCGACTTGCCAACTGCCCTTACCAGAAAGTAAAGGGCCAGCAAGACCAGGATAGCCACCACGCCAATCACTACCGGTTTCACCCAGGGGGGGCGCCCATGGAAAAACTGAGGATAGTCGTATGGCATTAGCGGGCTCATGCAATCGCGTTATTGTCGCAAGCCAGCTCCCCAATCAGTACGTCCCAGTGGGGCAGGGCTACGGTAGCGGCATAGGTTTTGATCTCCTGCTCGTAGAACTTCGCGCGGTTCTCGTTTGGGTAGACGTCGATTGCTTTGAAAAAGCCCCCCACGATGCTGCCGTTCCGCTGGCTGTCCCCCTTGAGGAACTGTTGGGCCATGCGGTTGAGGTCGCCGCTGGGGATGGCATCGGGGTTCCAGGGACCGAAGCGTTCCCGGTTTACCCGCACGCAGGGCATATTGCCCATAGCGCCCGGCCGGCCGGGATCTACCTTGTTTTGCCGTTGTTGCAGGACATAGCCCGCCACGCCCAGGAGTACCAGGATAGCCACGATCAGGAGGGTTGCTTTTGCAAATTTGCTCATCGTGCCAGCGCTAGTTGAGGTAAGCCATGGCGCGGTCGACGTTGAACTTGTCGGTCTCCGTCTTCATGTCCGTGAGCTTACTGTTTGGGGCTTCTTCGCCTATTGCCGGCCTGGAGCCGCCGCTGGCTTTCTTTTTTCTGAAAAAATAGTAGCCCAGCGCCAACGCTGCGATGATGGCCGTACCAATGATGATTTGCATTTTATACTTCCTTAGCATAATCAGATTTTTTTGATCAGAGCGATGATCAGGACAATCATGAAGACCAGGCCCATAGCTACTGCCACATCCGGCAGGGGCCAGCCCAGCACTTTCATTTGCGCAAGCGGGCCGCCGGTATAGCGTTCCGGCGCACCGGCCCGTTGCAGTTCCTGTTGCAGTGCCATCCGGTTGCCATTTTGGACATGGTACTCAAGCAGGTAGTCCGCCTGATCGCCAGACAGGTCGATGGGCACGTCCAGTATTTGCAGGGCAAAGTCGGTACCATCCTCATCCGGCAGTTCTGCCACCCGTTGGTGGATGACCATCTTCAGGTCTTCAGGCGAGTACTCCCCGTCATTCCGAATAAGCCCCAATGCTGCCAGCTTATCGCTGACAGCGAAGGGATTATTCAAAAGGATAGCGTCAATAATTCCTGCGTCCATTACACTCGCTCGGTTGAAAAATAAGTGTGTTCCGTTTGGGGCGGCTTAGTCGCGCGCCCGGCCGATCATCCAGAAAGTAAGGATGATGTGCAGCCCGTGGTAGGCGTAAAACTCCAGGGCGGTCTCCCGGTCGAATCGCGCTTTGCGGTCGGTCAGCGGGATCACCCGTACGTCCCGGTCAAAGTTGCCGGGGTCGTTGAAGTTGGACACCTCCAGCTCGCTTGAGATCTGGTCCCGGGTATTCAGGACATGGTAGTTCATTTTCTCCTGAAACTGCAGTTGTGCAGAGGCGGCAGCACCGGCAGTGGCGGCGATGTCCATTTTAATCCCTGCGAAGAGGTAGGTCCAGCCGCAGAGCCCGCCGACCCATGAAGGGTAACGGTTGTTGGAGGGAGAGCCGATGTAAACGGTGCCCGCCGGGTACTTGGAGGCAATGCCGTTGGCTGCGGAGAAGTAGTTGCCCTCATCAAAGAGGATGATCCGCTCCTTGGTCAGGGTATTGCCCTGTCCTGTGAGGTCGATGTGCACGGTTACGGATTCCTCCACCGCCAGGCCATTCGGTATGGAAGTGGGGACTACAGGCTGCCCGGTCGGCACCTGCATGTTCACATTCGCGCCACGTTCAGGAGTGACCACCTTGGATTGGGATGCGCCCTGCGCACCGAGACGAGAGGCGACACCAGGCGCAACGCTGCGCGCCACATAGCCCGAGGCTTGTTTTTTGCGCATGTCCTGCTCCAGTGCCCGCTTGAGCATGTTATTCATCTTGGATGATGTTTTAGTTTTCGATAGCTTTTGTTGGCTTGAATCAGTTTCAAATCTACGGCAACGGCCAGGGGGCAAAATCATGTTGAGCAGTATGGGGACGATAGCGCACGATTGGCAACGTGTGGCGCCGTTTTTGTGTGGGCCAGGGCATAAAAAAACCGGCCAGCCTGTGGCTGTACCGGTCCAAATGTTGCAAGTACGAAAATGACGTTGGCCTATTCGGCCCAGCAGAATTTCAGTTCGATATCCTCCCCGGCCCGTTTGAGAATGGTTTCGATAATCGTGCGGGCTATTTCGGTAGTGACCTGTGTGCGGTGCAGGTATGGCTGATAGGTTTCCCAAAACCCCTCACAGGTGGCTTTGAGCAGTTGTATCTCGCTGTTCCAATGGCTGCGCCGTTCCAGGTTCAGGGCCTGCCTGATTTCGGTTTTGTAAACAAAGCTGCCATTGCAGCGCACCTCCAACAGGCGTTTGGGCTTGCTTTGACCGGGGGGCGTAGGCTGAAAGGTTGAGTTTTTAGGTTCCATCACACATCGATTATTTCATGATACTGTACCCATTTATTGGTCTCCGGGGCTGCCAGTACCCGCTCATAGGCTTTCCATAGCTGTTCGGCACAGCTGTAGCGCCGGAACTGCCGGTATTCCAGCTCGCTCTCGCCGGTTTTGAAGAGGATGATTTTGGCAATCATATCGCCACGGATAAAAAAGAGGGGCACCCGCATGATCTGATGGCAGACGAAGAACACCTCCAGCCCGTAGTTCCGGTGGTTGTTCACGATATCAATCTGCCAGTCCGGCGGATTGGCCCGTACGTAGGTGGTCCACTCATCGAAGACCACCATGCCGTTGCGGAAGTGAGCCGCCAGCATTTCATGCATGTGCTGAATTTCACGCCCCTTGCGGCACACGTAGCGCAGGGCGCCCTTTTTCCAAACCGGCTGCCCTTTTTTATCCTTGAGGGTGAGCAGTTCCAGCGGGTCTTCCAGGTCGAGCTCCAGTTTCTGGCACGCCTGCTCCACGGTAGGGAGGTGGCGAAATGCCCGGCTGGAGCTCATGTCATGGATGAAAGCCCGGGGATAGACACCATCGCTGTAGGTATTGGCAAAGGATTGCAGGTATTCTTCCACCAGGTCAATCAGCAGGGTCGATTTGCCCTGCCCTTTACCGCCGATGAGCAGATAGGACCGATAATCTCTGGCACCTGTTTTCTTCCGGTTGGCTCTCGTTCCCATAGGTTACACTTCGATTCCTGCCTTGCGGACCACCGACCAGTCGATGGTATCGAGGTCCGGTTTCGTCATTCGGGCTTCCACCAGGCTACCCACGGCGTTAGCCTCATTGATGAGCAAGGAGCCGATTACCGCCCACTTCGTGATATTCGCCTGCCCCCGCAGCGCCCGCTTGCGGAGCTCCAGCTCGACCAGTTTGGCCAGGGTTTCCCGTTGTTTGTCCTTCCAGGCGAGGCGGTCGAGGAAATCATGGCGCATTTGCTCATGCTTTTCGACATAACCCCATAGCTGTTCCAAGAGCTCCTGCTCCGCTGCAGACCGGTTGTTTTTCATGGAAAGCTGCCGGGTGATCCGCCTGATGGTTTTCAGGTCACTGCCGCTGACCGTCCGGCTGTACAGAAAAGAGTAAATCAGGTGGCGGGCCCCTTCAAAAGCGACAAGGACCAGTTCGGCATTGAGCTCCTGCTCGGCTTTCACATCGCATGCCGGTACTGCCTCCGCAGGCGGGTCTTCCTTATTGGCAGCAGCCTCCTTTTCCTGCGCTTCTATGGCTTCTTCCTCCTGTTGCAGGTCCTCCGGCACATGGCCCAGCATTTCATCCAGCGGGTCCACCTCCGGTTCATCGCCCACTTCCTCGTAGTCGGTCTGTTCCCCGATTGGTTCAGGTTCAAAGGAAGGCTTTGTGATTTCGTCCTCGCTCACCGGTTTGGGCAGCTCTTTAGGCTTGCCGAAAAAGCTATGCTTCATCTTTATCGATTTCCAGGCTGTTGAGTGGTGGTATGATCTCGTGTTTTTCGAGCACCCGGAGCCCCGGTGTCAGCTGATCCCCCAGTTCTCCGAAGTTGTCCGTGATGTTGTGCAGATTTTTGCGGATAGCCGCAATGACGCTCACGATGATATTGCCGGTGGCGAGGTCTTCCTCCTTCGATTCCGATTGCTGAAAGTGGAACGCCTTCATTACCCCTGAGATCAGCCGGGAGCCCTTCATAGCCCCCTTATGTGCCATCCCCTTTTTGACGGCCTCCACCACGAACCCGAAGCGGCTGTAAATACCATACAAGCCTTTGAGAAGGATATCACGTTCTTCGCGCACCTCCAGCAGCGCCTTTTCCAGGGTGCGGTAATTTTGCTCCAGCTGTTCGGTATAGTCGGCCTGTCTCTGCAGGTAATCGGCATCGATGATGTACACCTGCTGTTCGTTCAACAATTTGAGAGCAGAGCCCCGTTTGCCCGCCTCGAAAGCCCGGAGAAAAGCCTCCACCGGCTCCGATGCCGTTGGGTTGTGCTCGTGGCTGGGTGGCCCGGTTTTTGCCTCTTGTTCGGTTGTTGCCATAAGATTTGTTGTTACTCTTCACAAAAATTGCTATTTTCGCAACAAGTCACAACCTCCTTACTAAGGGTAAAAAATTTATGGGGGTACTGAAAAGACTGCAAGAGCGGGGCATTATCCGCAAGCGCGTACGCGACATCCGCTTTCTACACGTTACGACCACTTACCATGCCCAGCGGCACCGGCGGGGCACCTTTGTCTTTGAGACCATTCTCAAGTACACGGATGAAGACGGGGAGATCCGTGGTTATGAAACCATCGTCAACTTCCAGCCGGACGACCGCCGGTACTACCTGCACCATCTTTTTCTTACCGAAGAAGCCGACCGCGCCCAGGCGATAAAGGAGGCCCTCAGAGCGGCGAAGGAAACGCAGGGCTACAACCGGCTCAGTGATGAAAGCCTGCTGGACGCTGAGGGGATGCATGATATCAGGTCCACCTTTGTGCAGGCGCTCAACGACATAGAGCTTTGGGTGGAAAACCGCAACGGCTACCCCTTTAAAAAGCTCAAACACTTCGGCCGTTTCTGGCTGAACCTGCAACGATCTGTCTAATCAATTTTTCTCACCAAATACAATTTAGCAATGGATAAACAATCGAAAGCGAAGCTGGAAGTCATCGCCAGGCGCCGCAACGAACTGGCCGGCGAGCGCGAGCAGCTCTCCAAGATCACCAGAGAGGAACAAGACCTGGAGTACCAGGAATTCAAGATCAAGATGGGCTACACCGAATCGCTGGGCGATCAGGCCAAAGCCCTGGAAACAGAGGCGGTCGGCCACAAAGACCTGCGCCTCACCGTAGAATTCGGTGATCAGCAGATCGAGATCGACATGAGCCGGTCGACCACTGAGAAGGTAGCAGACCTCAGCAATATTTCCGAAAAGGTGATCCGCGACCTCGCCATGTATCAGCGGCAGCTTGGCAATGGCTTCCGGATGTTGCACACGAGCGGCAACGTGGTCATGCAAACCCGCTACAACGAAGAAAAACGGAAGGCCGAACAAGCGCGCATCCGTGCCGAGGCTAAGCAAACGGCTGAGGGGTAGGGGGGCGTTTCGAAGAACATTGGGAAGCCTGGGTATGGGAGTGCCCGGGCTTCTTTTGTTTGGTCTGGTGAATGAAAGAGTGGGCGCTATATTTCTCCTGATTTCGAGCTTCTGGTGTTCGCTTTGGGATGTGAGATGATTTGCAGGGGCTTGGGCTTTGGTTGGGCTGCTGTGGCTGGGAGGGCCACCATTTATTCTTTTTATTGTGACATTGAATAAACCGTATCGGTTACTAACGGGCTGTTCGTTAGTATCCGTTTTCCGGAGATTTTGGAAAGGAGTAATCACTTCTGAAAACGAAGCTTTCCCTGAAACATTCAGCCATTGTTTGAGAAAATTATATATTTACTCAAAATATGCCCCGGTAGAGGTAAACTATGAGCTACAAGCAGGAAGAAATAGATGGTCTGGAACGGCGTTGCAAAATTATGCAACGTAAGATCTCCCTGCTTGAAGAAGAGCTTATCCTTGCTATTGATGCCAGTGCGAAGTTCAAAATTGAGCACGAACTGAATGAGTTAAAGCCTAAGCTGGCTGCTGCCAAACGAGAGCTGGAAGACTTGCTTACCGCGAAGTCTTCTGTTGAAAAATCCTCTTCTAAAAAGCCCGCGGCGAAGTTGCATGACCATCACCGGCTTACTTGCGACCGGAAGGAGCAGAATACGCAGTTCAAGGGGATCGAGTATGCACAGGAACATCAGGTGAACTTCCTCTATATCTATGGCTTTGACCGGCATGAGCACGAGGCGCTGGTCGAACGCTTTGCCTATGAGCTGCGTGGCGTGATGAAGGATTATCTTGACCCTAACCTCCGTGCACGTTGTAAAGTAGAGCAGGCAGAGACCATCTATCTGGAACTCAATGACAATATTGAAGCCTACAAAATAGAGGTGCTTTCCCAGCTGTTCACCGTCTTTGGTGTCGATACCCATACCTGCGGCCCAATGCTGCAACGTGACCTGAAGTACCTCTGGCAGCACAGTGCCCGGTTGCAAAGCCTGCAGGCTCAGGATTACGTCTGCTGCTACCTGATGATCCCTGAAATGGATTGGAATAAGGAAATTACCCCACAGGTGGTGACTTGGTTTATTGATGAATTTTGTGGTTCTACTCTCCCGCCAGAGGCCCCCGGATTCTTTTTCTTTTTTGGTATTGAGTTCGAAGAAGAGGACAGTGAGGTGAAAGGTGAAGTAAAAACGGCTATCCGGGCCGGTGGCCGCCGAGTACAAATTCTTCCGGAGTTGAACAGCCTTGGAGAAAAAGACCTCAAGCAGTGGTTTAACCGCTACAAAAAACAACTTCCTCGCCGCACGAAGTATACGGACTACTTCAAAACAGAGGATATTTATTATATGGATGACGTTGTGGTCGAGCTGCAGCGACTGATTGACACGATAAACCACCCCACATCATGAAAATACTGAACCGAAAGTTTTCCCGTACCGCCTTCGACCCGGAAGGGTATATCCTGCAGGATGGCCTGCGCAGTGCTGTTGAAGTGGCCATTGCCCTCGGTCAGCCGCTGTTGCTTACCGGGGAGCCGGGGACAGGCAAAACCCTGCTGGCTTCTAAAATTGCACATGAGCTGAGCAAAGCACCTGATAGTACCTTTCGCTCAAAGCCGCTGGTGTTCAACACCAAGACGACTTCCACCGCCCGTGACTTGTTTTATACCTATGATGCAGTCTCTCATTTCCAAACAGCCAATATCAAGCGGCAGGATAATGAAGCGGCTCCCGGTACAGCTGATTTTATTGAATTGCAGGCGCTGGGGCGGGCTATTGCAGGTACCAACCCAGGAGCTGTAGATACCAGTAAATTCAAGACTGCATTGCCGGAAAAGCCGGAAAGTGCGGTGGTGCTGGTCGATGAGATTGACAAAGCGCCCCGTGACTTTACCAACGATATCCTCAACGAGATTGAGGCATATACCTTCCGGATTAAGGAGCAGGACAACTATGAGGTATCCGCAGGCGCTTCTGAACAGGTGGTCGTTATCATGACGTCTAACTCGGAGAAAAACCTGCCTGATGCTTTCCTGCGGCGCTGTGTCTTTTTTCATATTGAGTTCCCCAAATCGGATAAGCTGTTACAGATTGCGCAGTCCCAATTGAGTGGAAGTACGGGCTACACAGAGGAGGCGCTAAAAGACCTGATCCGCATCTTTGAGCAGATCCGGGGGGCTGCTGTGCGCAAATCGCCAGCCACAGCTGAATTGATTGCCTGGCTGCGTATTCTGGAATTGCAAAAATATATGGAGCAAGGTCGTAAAAAACAGCAGGAAATGCTGCTCCACAACCTCTCTGTATTGGTGAAAACCAAGGAAGACCTGGAAGCGGTGCAGTCCTATTTAAAGGAACAGCTTACCACATCATAAACTAATTCCCCAGATCAAAACGTCTTTTGAACCAACTACCACCAAATACCAATCCACTACCCCTTGAATCCCTGATTCAGCGGCTGGAAGCTTCGGGCTACCAGATAAGCCCCCGGCAGCGCCTGCAACTGTGGCGGATTTTGGAGCAGTTTGGTGCGAAGGAGCTAAATCGGGTGGATCAGCTCAAATACCGGATGGCACCGGTGCTGGTGACCAATGCGGAGGAGCAACAGGCTTTTTATGCCCTATTCGATCAGTTCCTGGAAGAAAGCCGGAAATACGAGCCGCCCCCTGTACCTGAACCCCCGCCCCGATGGTGGGAAAGATTGTCCCGTAGTGCCTGGGTTGCCTTGCTTGGAGCGTTGTTGCTACTCGCAGGAGGAGGGCTGTGGTACGTGCTTTCCAACAGAGCGGAGCAGGCGCCCCGGCTGCTCAAGGTGAGCCACGATCCTGTGATTACGCTGGGGGAACCCTTCCGTGCGGACAATCAAAGTGGGGGATACGATACAACAACGACCCGGTTCAGGTGGGAATTACAGGATGCCGTTACTGGCAGTGTAGAGAACAGGTATGACGATCCGGTCCGCTGGATATTCCGAATAGATACCATTAGCGGCAGTTACAACAAAAAGCTGTTGTTGATTGCAGCGGCAGAAGAAAATCAGGATACCTTTTCCGCATCGGTCAGAGTGGTGTGCGCTACCCCTCCGGATGCCAGCTTTGAAGTGCCGGAGAGTGCTTCGGTACAGGAGCGTCTCCGGTTCCGTCCTGTTGCTGCCGAGCAGGAAGGCTACCGGTACGAGTGGAAATTTGGGGACGGTACCGAAGCGGAGGGCTACACTGTGCAGCACCGGTATGAAAAAGCTGGTGGGTACACTGTCCGTTTGCGTATTGTCGATGACCGTACTCAAGCCTTTTGTGAAAGCACCGCTCAACAAGACCTGTCGGTGGGCAAGCTAAACGCATTTCTGGCTTATCTGCCGGTACAGAAGGATGAGCGGGTGCCAATGGGGCTACATTTTTCGAAAGGCACCTGGTGGGCACTGTTGACCATCCTTGTCCTGGCGGTTTGGTTTTGGGGCCGGTGGTTATTCCAGAAACCACCACCACCACCGGCTCCTGAGGAAAAGTCAGCGGCATTGAAAGCCCGTTTTGCACATGCTGATCAGCCTCCGTACGAAATCCCGTTCCGGGCACAGGACGAGCTCCTGCGCCCGGGGCCAGAGCTGTATCGGCTGGCCCGTATTCTGCGGCTGCGGCAGGAGGGCGTCAGGCAGGAACTGGATTTACCGGCCACTATTCAGCAGACGATCGAAGGCGGCGGCTTTCCGGCCGTGCAATTCCGTCGTACCACAGTTCCGCCCAACTATCTTTTCCTGATTGATGAGCAAGCGCCTAACAGCCATCAGGCACAGTTGTACCGATACCTGCTCGATTTTCTGAAGGAGCAGGACGTACATGTGGCGGCATTTTGGTACAATAAACTCCCCGATCGTTTCTGGAATGCCCATCATCCCAATGGGCTGCGCCTGGAGCAACTGCAGCGTTTGTACCCGCACCACCGCTTGCTGGTGCTCGGAAATGCCCATGCTTTGCTCGATCCCACAGCTGAAGAGGAGCACCGGGTACGCCCCGAGCTGTCGGGCACCTACCGCCGCTGGAAAAGCCGGTTGCTGCTCACGCCGTTGTCTGCCAATGACTGGACTTACCGGGAAGCGGTCCTCTACGACCTGATGGCGGTCTTCCCAAGCGATACCGCAGGGGTACAAGCTGCGATGGCTTACCTGGAAGAAGACCACGATGAGGAAGACGAACGCGCCATGCCTGGTTTCAACCAATGGCAGACTGCTCACAATCAGCCGCCCCTGCCTCCGGAAACCAACTACCGCCGCTGGAACCGCTTATCGACCTACAAAGCTTACTTCGCTGATCACCCTGAAGTATTCACCTGGTTCAAAGCCGCGCTGGTTTACCCGCAGCCCACCTGGCCGCTGACGCTGGCTATAGGCAAAGCCATAGGCGCACCGGTCACCTTCGACAATATGCTGCTGCTGTCCCGCCTGCCGGTACTACAGGGGCATCCCATTCAGCCCCGTCTGCGCCTGAAGTTGCTGGCCGACCTGGATAAGGAGACGGAGCGCAAAGCCCGGGCTGCTCTGGCTGAAGAGCTGGAAGCTGTAGCTCCTGCGGTAGAAGGCGGGCACGCCAGTTATAAGCTTCAGGTGCAGCTGGCCATGCAAAACTTCCTGACAGCCCCGGATGATGCCACCAATAAAGAGGCGCTCTTCCACTTGCTGGAGGGGCACGCCCTGAATAAGCAACAGCAGGCAGAACTGGAAGAAGCGCTGTCTCGTGCTACCGGCCGTACGCAACAGCTGAGCACCTTCCTGCAAAAACCATCGAGAGAAGACCGTAAGCCACGACTGGGGCGGCGCCTGCTGAATGCTGATTTCTACCGGGCGCTAACCACCACCTCCCTGCTATTGCTACTGGGAGCGATGGTCGGCACCTTTGACGGCTATGTGGACCGTAGTGGTACGGAAGGGTCCGTCTACAATCCTTTCTGGGAGCAGCGCCCGCAGCCTGATAGTGCTCTGATTTACCACAACCGGGCGGTCGTGGCCTGGGACAGCCTGCGGGGAGGAGAAGAGCTGCCAGCTGCGCAAGACCTGGAGTCTCTGCTGGCTGACTTCCGCCGGGCCAGTGGTCTGCGCGGAGGCAACTACCCCCTTGCTGCCTCCAACACAAGCATTACCCTTTACCATCAGGGTTTGTTGGATTACCATCGTTTTTTGCAGGAAGGGGACGAAGTGTGGTTGGGTACCGCTGCCGCTTTCTTTGAGCAGGTAGATACCCTGCCCGCTGCCCGGCATGCGCTGGGGCTGATTGATTTCTACCGTGAGGACCGTGCTGCTGCCCGGCGGGCTCTTAACGCATTACCTGCCGGTTTCTTTGAAGACTGGTCACTGGAGCCGAACCTGCTGACGCTGCTGTCCCCACAAAACGAATACGGCATACCGCTTGCCGAATGCCTTACACCTCCGGAGTTGGAGTGGTTGAACGGCACAGACCTCTGTCGTGGGGACACCCTGCGCTTGCGGATCGTGCCCGCCGGGCAAGCCATTGAGGAGTACTTCGTACGATGGGGGGACGGGGAGGTAGATACCCTGTCGCAGGCAGACACCATCGGGCACCGGTACGAGGTCGGCGGCGGGCAGCTGGAGGTAGAGGTGTTGTCCTTTGGGCGATGTGGCAAAGGGCAGCGTGGTTATCAGAAGCGGTCGCAGCTCATAACGCTAAGTGTACCCCCCCGCATTCTATCTGGCGGTTTTGACTCCATTACCGTTTGCCCGCCCTACCGCTTTGCCCCACGCCCGGACGTACAGGGCGCCGCAGACTACTCCTGGGATTTTGGGAACGGGCAGCAAAGCCGGCAGCGACAGCCTACAGTGACTTACACTAAGCCCGGCACCTATACCGTGCAGCTCCGGGTAGCGAATAGATGTGGAACGGACGAAGCCATCTGGCAAAATACCGTAACTATACAACCCCCTGCCGCCTGCACGGATGAAGATAAGCTTCTCCTCTTTGAAGACAGATCCACCGGTCTGTACGGCTATCGCGACATACGCGGGGAGGTCGTCCTGACCGCCCGGTACAACCTCGCCAGCGAATTTGATGACAATGACGAAGCCGAAGTCGCCAAAAACGGCCGCCTCTTCCGCATTGACCCCACCGGGCGCTGTGTGGGCGGGGACTGCCCGCTGCGCCGATATCGCGGACGTGTTATGGGTAGCCTCTCTGAGGAGCCCCTGGCGAATACGCCCCTGCGTATCCCGAATCTCCCGGAGCCTTCCCTGGAGACCGACGCGCAGGGATACTACACCTTTGAGCTGTCGGAAGACACTTCCCCTGCCAACTGGCAGGCACAGGTGATGAGCGGAGATGGCCCGATTGGGAGTTTCCAGTTGCAAATTGCCGATGCGGAAGCAGATCCGGTGGCGCTTGTCACCCATACATTCCAACAAACCGTATTGAACGACGATCCTAATGAAGCCGATACCGACGGCGACGGCATCCCCAACACCTCCGACCGCTGCCCGGAAGAAGCCGGCCCCGAAGCTCTGCGTGGCTGCCCCGATACCGATGGTGACGGTATACCGGATATTGATGACCGTTGCCCGGAGGAGGCTGGGGTGGAGGCAAGACAAGGATGCCCACCTCCGTCCGACGAAGCCACGGAGGGCGAAGTCGGACTGGAGATGGTGCGGGTGCCGGGCGGTACCTTTACCATGGGCTGCGCGAGCGCCGAGCGGGATGGGGATTGCGGTGATAATGAACGACCCGCTCACAAAGTGACCGTGGGTGCATTTTATATGAGTGTGCACGAGGTAACAGTAGGGCAATACCTCGCATTTGTCGAAGAAACGGGAGCAAATCACCCTGAATGGTTGGAGCCCGGAAATGACTATAATGTAGAAACTGGCTCTGATGATTATTATAAGTCAAAAGGTTACAGCCGAGAGGCAGTCAATCTGCCGATCGTAGGAGTATCTTGGAACAATGCTGTTGCTTATGCAGACTGGCTGAGCCAAAAAACGGGTCAAAATTACCGCCTGCCCACCGAGGCAGAGTGGGAATACGCGGCACGGGGCGGGGAAGCAGGTGCGAAGGATGAGTTTTTATACAGCGGCAGTGATGATATTGACGTGGTAGCTTGGTATGGTGACAATAGCGGTGGCCGTACGCACGAGGTGGGGCAGAAGCAGCCCAATCAGTTGGGGCTGCATGATATGAGTGGGAATGTGTGGGAGTGGGTAGGGGATTGCTGGCATGAGGATTATAAGGGAGCGCCGGAGTATGGGAGTGCCTGGCTGGAAGATGATGGCGGCGAATGCGGTCGTCGGGTGCTCCGCGGCGGTTCCTGGGTCTACTTCACTGGGATCACCCGCGTTGCAAGTCGCAGCGGGTACGATCCTTCGTTTCGGTACTACGACGGCGGGTTCCGTCTTGCCCGGGACTAAGTTACCCTTTTCTCTTTTATTCTTTTTCTTCTATCCGGCGAAGCCGGATTTTCAAAATTTTTGTAAATTTGAATGGGCGGTCATGTTAGCAAGGTAGTCGTCGGGTGCTCCGCGGCGGTTCCTGGAACAACAACACTAGGAACACCCGCGTTGCAAATCGCAACAGGAACAATCCTACGAATCGGAACAACAACAACGGGTTCCGTCTTGCCCGGGAGTATGCACAGCCCAGTGCTGTAAGCCAGCGTCTGGCTAGGTGAAGTTGCCAGTCAGAGCGTGCATTCAGTATAGTCCGATGGCCGTCCGGTGCTGCTGCCTTGAGGCAGATGCCAAATACATCGGCAAAAGGCGGGGCTAGTAGCGTTAGTGAACGTCCCTCCTGATGTCTTATAATTTTTTAAGCCAGCCGCCGGTCATTCTTCCCAGACTTTGGATTTGCTCGCTTACGAGCCGGTACTGCCCGGAAGAGATGAAGGTCTTTTTTTAGTCACCCCCACCTCTCTCTGTCATCTCCTAAAAAAGGTTGACGGCATTAATGAGATGGGATAGCGTTGAGTCCACCCCCCGGCCCCCGCCAGCGGGGGAGAGGTGTTGCCCGTGGTGTTGGGAAGCAAGGATGAGGTTTGGGCTTCGCTTTTGGGCACGAGCCGGGCATGCCGTGTATGGCGCGTGGAACGGTCACGCTAAGCTACAAGACTCCCGCTCTAAGCGCAACGCATTTTCCCCCTCCTGAGGGGGTAAGGGGGAGGAACATCCACCCCCAGCTCCCGTCCATGACGAAGCGAAGCTTGTCAGGATTTAGGAACCAGACGCTTGCGCCATAGCTGGCTACAGCGTCGGGGCACGGGGGAGAGGTGTTGCCCGTGATGTTGGTGAGTGGAGCCTAAGTCCGCCCTTCGCTTTTGGACTTGAGCCAGGCAGGCGTTGCGGTGCACGGTGTGTATGAAGCGTGAAAGCTCTGCATTGAACTCCAACGCCCCCACCTCAAGCGCAGCGCCTTTCCCCCTCTGGGCGCTTTCGCCTGGCTGCTATAGCGCCGGGGCAAGGGGGGCAGGAGGAGGTACTAGAACCAATTCCCTGAAAAGAGTTGACAACCAGGCAAACAGGCAGTATCTTTAAACGGACAAAAGATACCCCTATGGAACCCGCCTCTCCACAAAACAACTACCACTACAATAAAAGGCTCCAGCCTTATGCCAACAAGCTGCGCAAGAACATGACCAAAGCAGAGGCTTGCCTTTGGAAGTATGTCCTCCGGGCCAGAAATGTGAAAGGGTACACCTTCCGTCGGCAGCGCCCCATACTGAACTACATCGCGGACTTTGCATGCCTTGATTTGCGCCTGGTCATTGAAGTAGATGGTATTACTCACGAAACGGAGGAAGCGGCAGAACGGGATCGACAAAGAGACCGTGATCTTGAGTCAGTGGGCTTTACCGTACTTCGTTTCACCAACTGGGAGGTGCTGAATCGGATTGATGATGTTTCGGCGATTATTTTAAGATGGGTGGAGGAGAATGGGGTAGGTTCACCCGCCAGTCCCCGCCAACGGGGGAGACGCGTTGCCCGTGATGGTGGGAAATAGAGCTTAAAGTCTGCACTTCGCTTTCGGACCGTTAAGTCGTTGGGACATCAGGCGGCGACAGCTCATCGCAGTCCACAAACTCCGCCTGGCTCGCCATCAAATTCTCACCTCCCGTTGTTTTTGCTTTTGATTTCAACTTAACGGCCAGTGTAAATGATTTAGCGTTAAGCGGGGATATCCCATTGTTATAAAAGGCGGAGAGCCGTATGCTTTCCACCAACCGCAAAACCTTCGGCACAACAATAACAGTTCCTCGTATCTCGCTGATGCAATGAGATGGGCAGTGCTCATTTATATTATTGGCAGTCTGTTGAGAGTCCGAATAACAGCAGGTCAGCCGCGCAGGGCGGTATGCCTAAACAAGAAGGCTTAATTTTTTGAATATATTTGTGCCCTACAAATATTATACTGAACCCCAACATTAAGTTTTATGAATATGCTCAAATGTATCCGAAGTTACTCGATCTCTGTACTTATTATTCTCGTAATCACTACAACAGGAGCTCACTTACCAGATCGTACATCCATCATCAATTTAAATTGCCCACACCCGGATTATGATGCTCTCATGGTTCTTTATAATCAAACGAATGGTGCAGCGTGGGATGACAATACGGGCTGGGCAGAAGGTCAAATTGGCGAAAATTGTGACCCCTGTACCTGGTACGGCATCGGTTGCGATAACAACGGCAGAGTGATTAGCCTCATCCTTGATAATAATGCCCTGGCAGGGACAATACCTGATTTAAATTTACCCTTCCTAAGCCAGTTGGAGTTAGGTTTCAATCAGTTGGAAGGAGAAATTCCTGACTTCTCAAGCCTCCCAGCCCTGCAGCGATTTAGAGCTATGGATAATCAATTGACGGGTAGCCTTCCGGACTTTAGCAATATGCCTCTGCTCGAAATACTTCACTGTGCTAATAATGAGCTGTCTGGTACCATCCCGGATTTTACGAGTCTGCCCAATTTGCGAGAGTTAATCCTGATGGGGAATATGCTGGTGGGGACAATACCTGATTTTACCGACCTGCCAAACCTGGAGTGGCTGGAAATAGGCCAGAATCAGTTGGAAGGAGAAATTCCTGACTTTTCGGCTACTCCTCAGGTCTACCGGTTTCGGTGTATGAATAATTCCCTGACTGGAAACATCCCGGATTTCACAAACCTTCCATTGCTGGAAATTTTCCACTGTGCTGACAACAGCCTATCCGGTATGATACCCGCGTTTTCAAATACACCCGTACTTCGGGAATTGACTGTGGCTGGCAATGAGCTAACAGGGCCGATACCTGATTTAGCTTACCTTCCGGAGCTGGATGTATTCTATTGCAACAATAATAATCTATCCTGTTTTTTTCCTGCTTTCATATGCGGCTTGGATGTTTTTTCGTCCATCAATAACCCGATGATGCCCTGGCAAGGCGCACATGCTAACTTTTGTGCAGGAATAGATGAAGTTGGTGCGCCCTGTGATGATGGGAACCCGTTGTCAGAAGGAGATGCGATACAGGAGAGCTGCGATTGCCTGGGTGAAATTCCATGCAGCCTGAGCATCAGCTTTGACAGCACCGGAATATCATGCAATAGTGCAGCTGATGGCGAGTTGTCATTACTGATCTTTGATGGGGCTGCACCCTTTACTATCGACTGGAACATTGATGATTATGATGGAATGAGCACACTGGAAAGCCTCCCGCCAGGCAACTACAGCGTGGTGGTAACTGATACCTTGGGCTGTTCCGCGGAGGCGGCTATTGCGCTCACAGAACCCGCACCCCTGACCCTTAGCTGTTCGGAGTTAGCACCGGTCTCCACGGTAGGAGGTACTGATGGTATAGCCAGCTTAACAATAGATGGAGGGACACCGCCCTATGAGCTCAGCTATTCTGGGCCGGTCAGCGGTGTATTGGCAATCGACACCGGGAACTATACCTTGGATGATTTATCAGAAGGGAATTACATCTTTCAACTTACAGACGCCAATGGCTGTACTGCAGATTGCAGCACTGAGATTTCCGGGCCCAGCTGTGCGCTTGAGGTACTGCTTATAGCTACAGCCCCCAGCTGTTTCAATAGCAATGACGGCATCATTAATCTTGAAATTACCGGAGGGGTTGCTCCTTACGCTATCGACTGGAACGTGGATACGTTTGATGGGCAGGAAACCCTTTCAGGGTTACAGAGCGGGAGCTATCAGGTGGTGGTGACAGATGCCGAGAACTGCACCGCTGCAGGAGAAGTTATGATTTCAGCGCCTTCTGAATTACAGTTTGGTGTAACCGCTATTCATCCGGTTTGTCTTGGTGACAGTAGTGGAGAAGTCATCATTGATTCGGTTTTTGGAGGGACACCTCCCTATAGCATGGATTTCAACGGGTCGACATACAACATGGGCAATACATTCCCGTATATCCTCAGTGGGCAAAATGCTGGCAGTTATACCGCTATTATCACAGACAGTAACGGTTGTCAGATGAGCAGTGGACTTACTTTAGAGGAAGGGGAAGCATTAATTGTAAACCTAGGTGCAGACCTTAGCATACAGGCGGGTGATAGTGTTCTGCTTGACCCTGAAGCAACATCTACGATAGATAGCGTTATCTGGTCACCATCTGCTGGCCTAAGCGCGCCAAACAGCCCTAGCACCTTTGCTATTCCAGCTGAGACAACTACCTATGTGCTGACTGCTTTTTCCGATAATGGCTGTAGCGGTACAGATCTCATCACAATCACAGTTGAGCCGATCGATGGCAAGGTGTTTGTCCCTAATGCATTTAGCCCCAATGATGATGGCGTTAACGACCGCCTCATCGTATATGGAGGTGAAGATGTCATAAATGTAGAAGATTTTCAGGTGTTCGACCGTTGGGGCAATCAGCTTTATCAACAACAGGACTTCCCGCCAAACAGCTCCCTCCACGGTTGGGATGGTACATTCAGAGATGAGCGGATGCATACAGGAGTATATCTCTACTTTGTACAGTGCCGCCTAAGTGACGACCGTCTTCAGCTGCTAAAAGGAGATGTTACATTGATAAGGCCTTAATAGAGATGCTAACATAGCATCCCTAATGGACTTACCCTATTTTTTACACTTGACAGAGCACTGGGAGGAAATTTAGAATATCTAAGGTATTTTGATTGGTAGACAATCAGAATACAGCCATCTGTTAATGTCACTGATATTTAAATATTTCACATTTGTAAAATCAATGAAAAGACGGTGGGATAACATGCAATTTGCTTGGGGAAATTATGTTTAGCTCCCTTGTGTATTTTGTGAAAATAGCAAGGCTTCTTCGAGGTGTGAAATTGTTTTTTATTGTCACAAAAAGTAAGTATTTGTATTATACTTCTTCGATGCTCTTTTAATTTTAGGCTACTGAGAATCATAGAAGAGCATTTGTAAGCAGGTCAATCTGCTCTGAATCCTTTTCTCTTCATTGGTATGCCTCGGTATGGTCTAATAAACGCATTAGCCTAAGGAGAGTCTTTCGGTTCCGCTCTCAGCAATACAGCCCAGCCAATTAATTGTGCATAGTTTTTGGAGAATGAGTTATGTTACTTGTTTATGTTGTATTGCTAAGGAACCGTTAGGCTCACTCTTTACAATAATTTGTTATGGATTATAGGTAATTCTGTTTTCATGGTCATGGGTATGTTTAGGCTTATAGGTAGAGAAGGAAAAGATATTTGGAAATAGCTCTTTTACATTTTCTATCAGCCCCCCAGGCTGTCAATTACTCTGATTTTTAGTCAAGCCAATTCGTACCTGTGACTTTTTCCATCAAGGTAAAGCCACAGGTTCAGCTCCTCAACCTCAAACCAGTAAAGCCGAATATCCAGTTGGAGTGATAAAATGCCTAAAGAAGGCTTATGCTGTTGCCTCCCCGCTAAGATGCGCTCATATTGGATTCGTGAGATCGAAGGGCATGACCGGTTAAACATTTGAAGTTTGCCCCTCAACCAGTGCTTATTAATCCCTTTTTGGACTTGGCTATCATTAGAGATGCTAACATGGCACTATATTTAAGAATGGATTTTCCCTCCTCTGGATTAATTTCAAACCTTACACTCCCTATCTCACCGAGACAGGGCCATTTGTCAAATACTTCTGATTGTGAAGCAAACTCCAGGTAGTCCAGGTAAGGCTACATGGGGTCAATTCTTTCGGCAGGATACCCCAGGCAGTTAAAAGCCACTGCCCCGCTATTGCAGCAGGTTTATCCCGGAATCCTATATGCCCGAATTTAGGTATTTTCAGCCCCTGTGGCTGTCCATGGCCACTGTTGATAAAGCAAACGGGGGGCTTCCTCAGTAGCCCTGAAATGAAACGACTTCGCATGAAAAATACACTATTATTGTGCTTCCTGATTGTTGTCCTGATGGGCTGTCAGCAGGCTGGCCCACCTACGCCCGGCATTATTCCCCAACCGGCTGAAATTGAATACCAGCAGGGGGTATTCGAAGTCAATACAAATACGGTATTGGTAGTACCCGCTACCGGTAACGGGCAGAAGCTGGCGGAAGAACTGCAGGCTTTTCTCAAAGACCGCTTCCGGTTAGATTTGAAAACAGCTACAGAAGATCAGGCAAATGCCATTCACCTGGTAAAATCCGGGACAGAGGTGCCGGGTGCTTATCAACTGACTGTTTCCGAATCAGGTATACTGATTGAAAGCAGTACGGAACAGGGGCTCTTCTATGGTATTCAAACCCTGAAGCAATTGATGAGCCCGCAGGCTGTAGTTAAAGCCCCGGTACTTCGCTTTGTGCGCATTCAGGACAAGCCAGCCTTCTTGTGGAGAGGGATGATGTTGGATGTGTCCCGGCATTTTTTTCCAAAGGACTCCGTGAAAAAAGTGATCGATATTCTGGCCATGCACAAGATGAATAAGTTCCATTGGCACTTGGTGGACGGGATCGGCTGGCGGATCGAAACAGAGCGCTATCCGGAGCTTACAAGAAGAGGGGCCTGGCGGAAAGTGAAAGCCGGAAAGCAACCCTGGGAAGACTTTGAAACGGCGGACCAGCATGCAGAAGGGGAGGTCTATGGCGGTTATTACACAAAAGCAGACATTCAGGAAATCGTAGCCTATGCTGCGGACCGGTATATAGATATCATCCCGGAGATTGAGATGCCCGGGCACTCGGAAGCGGCCTTACAATGCTATCCCGAGCTGGCTTGCGATGGGCAGGGGGCACCTGGCGTTTATTGCGCGGGCAATGAAAAGACCTTCGAGTTCCTGCAAAACATCATAAGCGAGGTAGTGGAGTTATTCCCTGGGGAGTATCTGCATATTGGAGGGGATGAAGTAGGAAAAGAGGGCTGGCTGCAGTGCCCAAAATGCAGGCGCAGGATGCAGGTGGAAAATTTGCAGAGTGGAGAGGAGCTGCAAAGCTACTTTGTGAAGAGAATGGAAGCCTTTATTCATTCCAAAGGCAAAAAACTGATTGGCTGGGACGAAATTCTGGAAGGTGGCCTGCCGGAAAGAGCAACGGTCATGTCCTGGAGAGGCGTAAAAGGAGGCGTGGAAGCGGCCAATGCCGGGCATGATGTCGTATTGTCGCCGGGGTCTCCTCTATACTTCGACCATAGCCAGGGTAAAAGCGAATTTGAGCCACCTTCCTGGGGCGGCTACAACAACCTGCTCAGCGTTTATAATTTCGACCCTGTTCCGGATGAAATCGAACCGGGGAAAGAGCACCATATTCTCGGCGGTCAGGCGAACCTATGGACGGAGCAGGTCAGGACATTACGGCACGCTCAGTACATGATGCTGCCGAGGCTGTGCGCCCTTTCCGAAGTTCTTTGGACCCCTCCCGCACAGAAAAGCCAATCAGGTTTTATTGAGAAAATGGATGTTCATTTTGACCGGCTCTCAGATTTGGGGTACCATTTTGCCTGCAGCGCTCTCTCTCCTGATTATGAAGTGGCTTACGACAAAGGCAGCGCCACCTTCAGTCTGAGCCTGAAAAACGAGTTGGGCTTATACGAAATCAGGTATACCCTTGATGGTTCAGAACCCACAATGGATTCCAAACGGTATACCAGCCCCATCACCTACACGAGCCCAATTGAAGTGAAGGCACAATGCTTCAGAAAGGGCATTCCAATTGGTTTCCCGCTGCAAAAACTGTTTTCCACCGGATTTGGAGAGCAGTGCGAAGTAATCTACACGAACCCATATCACGAAACCTACAGTGGTGGAGGGGACAAAGCCCTGGTCAACAATAGATTTGCAATAGCCCGGGGCGATGATCCCAACTGGCAGGGGTTTCCAAAAAAGGATTTTGATGTAAAAATCGATTTAGGAGGCCCGAAGAAGCTCTCCTATGTGGGGCTGAACTTTTTTCAGCACATCAGCGCCACTTCCGTTATGCTGCCCACCCGGGTAGACATCTCTATCTCGGAGGACGGTCAAAACTTTACTCCGGTATTAGAGACGTCAGTGGCCACGTCCAAAGAAAGAGATCCGGTAATTAAGAGGATAGAAACCGCCTTTGAAGAACAATGGGTTGCCTTTATAAAGATCTCAGCAACCAACCGCGCTGTGCTTCCGGACTGGCATATTCGGGAAGGGGATGCCTGGCTTTTTGTGGATGAAATATCGGTGAAATAACAGGCCTGTTGGATCGGATCACAAACTATGGTGGTAAGATACCTTATCCCGTCCCGCAGCATCGTGAGATAGCAGTGCTGCTTAGGGGCGGGCTCCAACGCAAAGCGTGCTCGGAAAGTCGCCACAGGCAACCCAATACTTCAATCCTGACAGAGCACTGGTTGTTGAAAATTGTCCTTTTAGAGCGCAATATATGCGATAATCAGTGTCACATACATTAAATTAATTTTCATTTGTAAAGAGAAGAGAAGGTCGGCAAGAGGGTGTTTGTCTGGAGGGGTCGGTATGATATTTTGTTTGTGAGTTGTTTTGTAAAATTTTAGGCCTGTAATAAAGGATAAGGCAGCGCAAATAATTATGTTTCATTGTCACAAAAAGTAAGTATACACATTATGTGACCCTTTGATTCTTCTATTTTTGTTTTATCGAGGAGCAAAGAAGGGCATTTGTAAGTGGGTCAATATGTTCTGATTCTTTTCTTTGCATTAGTAAGCTTCGGTAGGGCTAATGAACGAATTAGCCCTTGTGAGTCTATCGGTTCCAATTTAGTTAAATATGTCAATTTTTAATAGTGCATAGTTTTTTGAAGAATGGTAATGTTGATTTTCATCTTGTTTAGCTAAGGAACCGTTAGTCTCACTGAATAATCAAATATTCTATGGTGTATTAGTATAGTTTGTTTTCATGGTCATGGGTATGTTTAGGTTTGCAGGCAGAGAATGAAAAGATGTTAGGCAATAGTTCTTTAATGTTCTCTACCGTGGTTCCCCATAAGTTTCGATTTCTCCAATTTCCTAATCCAACCAATTCATATCTATGGCCTTTTTTGCTTTAAGGCAAAAGCACACGGCGTTCGATGCCCTGTTCGCGCACTTCTTTTAAAATAGCATCTTCCAGTCCCATTGGTTGGCTTGATTTAGTGAGCTCTCGCACGTTTCTCCTGCAAATCATCTGGGAGAGCCGGACCTACGGTCAGCAGATCGGCTGGTTTACCAGTCTGTTTTCCCAAAAAGATAATGTGGAACCCCTGGGGCAGGCTCTGGAAAAGCGGGGGCGTACCCTTCAGCCAGTAGTGCCCGAAGAATACCGGGCGGCTTCCGGTAGGGTAGTGGGCGGTCTCAGCGTCCCGGAAGGGCAGGAGGTCCAGCTCCAAAATCACTAGGTATATTTAGTATATGTTAGCCGATTTGCAACTCCCTGACTCCAATATTCCGGGATTATGCGGGCTGGTGAAGAAAGCGGATTGCTTTGTATTGCACCTACAATCAAAGTTACAGCACTGGATTTGCCCGGAATGTGGAACAAAAAGCACCCGTATATATAGCACCTATACCAGGAAGCTATTGGATTTGCCTTGGACTGGGGAGCCAGTAAGAGGCCTGGTAAGGATAAGAAAAATCTATTGTTCCAATCCAGCGTGCCACCGTAAGATATTTGCTGAGCGGTTAGGTAAAGAGCTGGAGCCTTATGCCAGGCGGACAGGCAGATTGAACAAGCATCTCAATGCCATTGGGTTAGCCCTTGAGGGCAATGCAGGGTCAAGGCTGGCTTCCAGGGGGCTAGGGCTCGAGTCCCAGGTGCAATACAGGTTGCAGACCGTTGGCATTTATTGCAGAACCTTGGGGATGCCTTCAAGAGAATGCTGGACAAGCACAACCAGGAACTCCGTCTGTCTGCGGAAGATATTGCTGAAGCGAAGCTGAGGGGAAAAGCCAAAGACGAAGCACTCCTGTATACGAAGCCAAAGGATTAAATCCGATTAAGGTTACTACTGAGCCCAAGTTCGAGCTGAATTTCAAGAAAGTGAAAAGCTTGCAGGAGTAGGGGGCTTCCATTAAATCGATTCATCGGCAGACGGGCTTGCACCGGCAAACCATCAAGCGGTATTTGAAATACGAAGAATATCCGGAAGCTGCCTTGCGAGGACAGAACACTGAAATAACAGGTTACGAAGATTACATTAGTGAAAGATAGAACCAGGGTGAGAGCAATGGCAATCAATTATGGAGGGAAATCAAAGAACAAGGCTTCACCGGATCTTTTCAAAGTATATACCGCCTGATAAAGGGCTACCCCAGAGATACCGATAGGGCAAAGCTCCCGCCACCACTAAAGATAAGGGCCTGGTCAGCACGGAAAGTCAGCATGCTATTAGGAAAAGAAATGGGTTTATTGAAGGAAGAGGAACAGTCTTATTTTTACGCAAGTCTACAAGTGGATGTAAATTCATGAGAGAAAATATGTTTTGTAGTTATGGTGAACCACGAAATCTTATTTTTACTCGCTTTTTTCAAACCTCACTCATAACCATCGGGTAGAGCACAATCAATAAGTTGTGCAATAGAGAATTGCACCTTTTTGAATATGTTTGTACTGGATTCAAAATTTTGCAAGCCGTTCTTAAATGGCGGTATCAATTCTTTTGGAGCTCTGTTTGTGTCGCTCAGCGCTGCACAAGCGAAGCTAGTGGTGAAATAAGTTTAGGTTTTTAAGAGGGTCGTCATATAGTAAGTCAGCCTTCGGTCCTGAACCTGTTTTGCAATTAAATAATATGCACAAATATTTTTATGATCAATCTGGCCAAAAGCTATGAGCTCTTTTCCGTGGTTATTATTCTTTTTTTAGGAGTGGTAATTCCAGTCAGTGCCGAAGAAACGAAAGAGCAGGAATTATCGTATGAAACAATAAAGGCACTGCTCCCGGAAGAGATGGATAAGGCAGAGCCACTGATTGACGCTTTCTATGAAACAGCGGTACAAAATGGAAAAGACTCTCTGCTCGCTAAGAGTTACTATTTATATGGTCTGTACCATTATTACAGGGGGGAGCTATACTTATCGATCGATAGTTATCTAAAAGCCCTGGAAACCGATTATGCAGCTCAAGATATTGAGTTCGCTGGCGCCTGTTGGAACAACCTTGGTATCAACTATGATTACCAAGGTTACCCGGGTAAATCTATTGAGGCTTACAACGCGTCATTAAAAGCTGCGGAGGAGCTCAACGATTCGCTAAGCATAGGGCAAAGTTGGATTAATATAGGGCTGTTAGAGGTCAAAAACGGGGAGTTGTTGCAGGGTGAGAAGATATTGAACAAGGCACTAAGGTTCTTTGAAGTACTTGGGGATACCCTGAATATGGCATTGTGCTGCCAAAATTTGGCTGTGACGACTAAGAAGGCGGAGGACTGGGAGTTTTTTAAAGCCTATACAGAACGTGCGCTGGAGTTGTTTTCAGCAAAAGGCTACAGGCTTGGGGTTGCACAAATGAACAATAACCTCGGCGTATATTACTCTGTAGTAGGCCAAAACACAAAGGCAGAATCCTACTACGAGATAGCGATAGATCAGGCGAGGCAGGTTGGAAATATCCTCTTTTTAGGGAGTATCCTGATCAATCAGGCAGATCATGCTGTACAAAATGGGAAGTATGGCCAAGCGGTTGATTTAAAGAAAAATGCATTACAATTATTTCAGCAGGCAAAAGCAAATGATCTCATCGAGCGAGCTATGATTGAGCTGCTCGACCTCTTTGCTGTTTTGGGCGATTACGATCAGTTCAAGGCTCAGCTTGAGCACTACGTCCGGTATAAGGAAGAATTCGCATCGAGTACAGCTGCTGCAAGGTTCACAGAATTAAAGTCGCTCTATGAGCATGAGCGACACATGAGCCAAATCAAACAGCAGGCCTATGAGCTGCAGCAGAATCAACGGTTCCTGATCCTAATAGGGGTAAGCTTGGCTGTTGCTTTGACCGGATTACTGGTATTGAGCCTGCTGTATTTTAAAAATCGACGGCTAGTACGGTCGCTTTACAAAAAAAATAAAAATGCCCTTAGGCAAACGCATTCAGCGTACCCGCATGAGGTTCCGGATATAGCACCGCTAGAGCAGGTTGCCGGTACAGATAAGGACGCGGAAAAGGCTCATCTCACAGCGGAAGAAGCCAGTATAGAAAGCGTTGACCGGCTGGAACAGCTCTTTCTTGACATCAATGCATTGGTCGATGGCTTGAAATTGTACAAAAACCCAACTCTGACGTTAAGCGAGCTAGCGAAACAGCTCAATACCAATGAAACTTACATTTCACAGGCCATCAATCAATATGCGTATAAGAACTTCAATACCTTCATCAACCAATTTCGTATTGAGGAAGCGCAGAAACTGATGATTGAAAGCAGGGGAGAGGTAGTCCTCGATCAGCTTATTGAGAACTGTGGGTTCAACAGTAAGTCCACTTTTTACCGTTTGTTCAAGCAGCAAACCGGATTGACGCCCAGCCAATATTTATACAATGCCAGTCTTGAGGAAGAGTAAACACGAGGAACTCTTTGATTGTCTTAATGCCCTTGAGCCCTTGATTTTAGAACCATTTCAAAGATTTGGGAGTAGGTTTTCAAAGATTTGGGAGCAGATTTTCAAAGATTTGGGAGCAGGATTCAAAGATTTGGGAAGCGGGCAATATGGGTAATGAGCTAATTTTACAGTGCCAGAAGTACAAAGTATAAGAATACTTTTTTTGGTACGAGCCTTTACAGCAGAGATGATTTCGTTGATGTGTTTTGCCGGTATCAACAGTCGTTTCAGCCCGGTAGTCGCTTAAACAGGTTGTTACCGGGGCTTGGGTAATAGTACATTAACAAATCATAATATGCACAATCTCATGAAACGAGTAGGTTTACTAACGTTTGTTTTGGCGCTGTTTTGGGTTTTCCAGGGCAGGGCACAGACTCCCGCACCCGGGGAAATTGAATTATCCTACGATAGCAATGTAATTGCTTCCGGTTCAACCACGATCAGCGCAGGTGCTGGTACCGATTACGGTGTGGGTTTTATCGGTAACGATGCCAATCTCCATCCCAGTATTGAATATCAGATTTCTAATACGGATAATTCGGGGATTATTAATGTTTCGAATATCTACTTCGACGGTGATAATAGCACCGATTTTAGTATCAGCGGCATAACCTTCCCAGTGGCGATCGGAGGGGGAGAAAGCATTTCGTTTATGGTTACTTTTGCTCCTGTTTCAGCCTTGTCCGGTCCGGAAGACCTTACTCCTGTAGATATGGATCGAGTGGCTGAACTACACGTGGTCAGCAACGATTTGGACGAAAGTGATTACGCTTTTTCTATTGGGGGTATGGCAGCGGGCGAAGCTACTGTGCAAGTAGGTGTGGAAATAGCTGGAGAAACATACGATGACGTACATGGATATTATACCTTTGCCAATATAGCAGAAGAGCTTTTGGCTACCTACAGTCGCACAGGGGCTGACGGTATAAAGACGGTTTTTGGTGTTGTAGATACCGTGTTTGGTTGTGGCGATGACCGAGGTGTCGGTACCCATCCGAGTAGTGATGATGCGATATTAACCATCAACCCACAGGGGGTATTGCCTGAGCAGCGCTGGTACTTCTTTTTTGACGATAATAGTGTAGCTGGTTATCCGGTCCGGAACACAACGGGTTACGCGGGTATTGGCACAACGTTGTACACCGGTAAAGGAACAGGGACGGCTTTACTATCTGGTGTAGGCTTGGACGGTGCCTATACGGATTATCTTTTCTTTGTAGAGCCTGCTTATGAGGCGATGATGGGCAATACGCCCACGACTTTTACCAACCTTGAGCTTTTAGGGGAGTACTACGCCGACACCATTTTTTTAGACAGTAGGGTGCTTATTTCAGATCCCGACCTTCAGGTTTTGAATGCCGGACAGGGATTTTACAATGGGAGTACCCTGCAGATTGAGCGGCAAGGCGGCGTCAATACTGATGATTATTTTCAATTGGAAGAAAGCATTCTGTTTAGCCTGCGCAACGATTCTATCTTTACACAGGAGTATTACATTGGCCAATATGACAATACAGGTCATCAAATGACCCTAAACTTTGAAGGGAGTTCCCGGGTAATTGTCTCACAAAGGATGCTGAATGATATTGTTCAGCACATCACCTATCATAATGCCAATGGGGTTACGGCTCCTCTTTCGTTCTCGTACGTTTTTGATGATGGCACTTCAGAAACAACCGGTATTAAGACCGTCAATCCCAATATAGAGGAAGTGTTTTATGTGGACCTCAATGCAACCGGGCTGAACAATGGTACTTCCTGGGTCAATGCATATAATAGCCTTCAGGATGCGCTGGCCAGGGCGAGTTCAGGCGATCAGGTATGGGTTGCGGCCGGAGAATACCTGCCAACTTCCGGTACCGACCGGGAAGCTTCCTTCCGGGTTGCATCTGGCGTTTCCATTTACGGATCCCTCCCTTCGGGCGCATCTGCTTTGACCGCTCAGGATACTGCGGCTTACCCGACCATCCTCTCTGGAAATATTGGTGACCCTGCAACCAACACAGATAATGTATACAACGTCGTAACATTTGGGCCTGTCAGCGACTTTACCCTTCTAAAAGGGCTTCACATTACCGGCGGTTATGCAGATCGTTCGGATAACTTCTTCTACGGCAATGGTGCGGGAGTTTTTAATTCGAATTTTGCCACGGATTCGACTTCCGGAGTTGTCCTGCAAGACCTCATGCTGTACGGTAATACTGCAGTACTCAATGGTGGTGCGGTTTACAGCAATGGTTCAATTTGGATCAGTGGCTGCAATATCTTTCAGAACGAAGCTGAAGATGGCGGTGCAGTTTATAACGGTGGTATAATCAGAATCAGTAGCTGTGATATATCTCAAAATCAGGCGGTAGACGGCAGCGGTATCTATAATGACAATGCTGTTGTAGTCTTTAGTGGCACCAATTGTGTGCTCCGGGATGTGAAAATACACCATAACACTGCTGGCGATGACGGAGGAGGGATCGCCTCTAAGGAAGCTATTTCGGTATATGATTGCGACATTTCCAATAACGAAATTGACGGCAGTGGGGGTGCATGTTATTTTGATTTGGATGAGGGGACCTTGGGAGACTCCATTAGGATTGTTCGTACAAAGCTTAACAACAACCTGCTCACGGATACTGAAGACGAGGGTGCCGCAGTTTATATGAATTCGGATTGCCCTGTACCTCCGGTTGTTTTGTTTGCAGAATGTTTGGTACAAGGCAATGAAGGAGAAGATGGCACTTTCTATTTCGATGTAGATGGTGATAATGGCGATATCATTGTATTTTTGGAAAGCTGTCTGTTTTCGGGCAATACGGTTTATGATGATGGTGCGGCATTGATGGGACCGGATGACACTCAGTTTTGGGTATACAACACTACATTTGCAGGGAACTACGCAGATGATGACGGTTGTGTGATCGAGACCGGATCTAGTTCTAAAGCGACCCTCTACAATTGCATTAGTTTTGGCAATGATGCCAATGATGGCAGCGATGGTATTATCGATGCAGCTGGTGATATCGATATCTTCAATTGCTATTTTGAACATGGAGAAGATCGTATGTCGGTAAGCGGAGACCTTTCTGTAAATACGCTTTTTACTGCTGACGACTTCGAGGATGCAGCATTTGAAGACTTTACATTTGATGCAGTAGACGATACGCCTACTGCAGAAGGAAACTTTGCGCTAAGCAAAATCTCGCCACTGGTCAATTTAGGCGATAATGGTTACGCCACCAATTTGGAAAAAGACCTGGCAGGCAATGCCCGCCTTCAGGAAGGCACAGTGGATTTAGGGGCTTACGAGTCATCCCCCCTCTTTTTCGCTGGCTTGGGCACTGCAGCATCGCCTTATCAGATTAAGGACTGGGAGCACCTGCACAACGTCCGATTCAGGATGGATGCACATTTTATACTGATTAATGACCTGGATAAAAACAGCAGCGGTTATCAGGAATACGTAGCTGGTTCCGGATGGCTTCCAATCGGTACCATGGACGGGGATGTTTTAAATGGCACCGGTACCGTTACTGGGTTCACCGGGCATTTTGATGGACAAGGATACAGCATCAACGATCTGCAAATCGATAATGGCCTTTCTTATGGCAACGGGCTTTTCTTTGCATTGGGGGCCTTCGAAGGGGCGAACCTGATGAAGGCGGATGAAGAAGATTTTATCCCTTCAGTTATAATTGATCCTAGCTTTTTGGATAGCCTGCAATCTCTTGGCGGTGCTGCGGTGCACAACCTAAAGTTGGATAGTGCCATAGTGGGAAGTAGTATTATGTTTGCGGGGGATAACCTGCCGTTGTTCCCTAACGGTATACTAGCCGGTTTTGTCCACAATAGCCAGATTGATAGTATCTCAGCTTCAGGTACCATACGTATGGGGGGAGGTGTTGTTGGTGCTGTTTTGGAATCACGAGCAACGAATACGCAGCTCTCTTTCCTTACTACACATATACAAAACGAGCTATTGGGTGCTGGAATTGCAGGCTGTCTCGGTATAAATACATTAGTTACAGACAGCCGGGCTCATATTCAAAGTAGTGATCAGGGCTCGCCTGTTGGTATATCGTTGCTCAACGCTGGAGAAGTCAGTAGATGCTTTGCGACTGTAACGTCAACGCTAGCCACTCCCTCGCCACCTTTTTTGCCTTCAGGCATTAGCTTGTTACTAACAGGCAAGATAGAGGAATCAGCTGCACACGTTAACTTTTCTTTTGGGGCTGGTTTGGCTGTGTTTAGCCTCAGCGGGCAGATCAATAATGCATATGTAACCGGGAGTATTACTCAAGGGTCTGGGTTGGTTTACCAAAACGATGGGCTGGTCGGAAACACCTACGTTGCAATTGAAACGAACTCGGTTGCCGGGCTCTTCGATATAAATTCAGGAATGGTTTCTAATAGTTTTTGGGATGCGGAGTTGTCTGGTCAATCTGGTAGCGCTGCTGACGAGGGAAAAACAACCTGTGAGATGAAAACAGCAGACCTCTTTACAGCTGCTGGCTGGGATTTCGAAGGAGAAACCAATAACGGCAATGATGAAATTTGGCGCATCGTTGACAGTGCAGGTACCATATCCTACCCCTACCTGTCTGCTCTGACTTACGATGCAATTGGAGCGGTACCAGAAGTTAATCCGATTCCAGGGTTGGATACCTTACTGCCTACTGCAGTTTGTATGGATATTACTGCTTATCTGGATGCATCGGGCGAGGCCAATATCATGTCAGGCGATATTGGGGCTGGCAGTATGATTAGTTGCGATACCTTGACGCTATCACTGTCCCAAACCGCCTTCAGTTGTGATGAACAGGGTGAGAATACTGTGGTCTTGACGACAACAGATAGCGCTAACAATACTGACACTTGCTCAGCTATAGTGACGGTATTAGACACGATCGCTCCGGTAGCGTCCTGTACGGATCTGACGGTATATCTGGATAACGCTGGCGAAGGAACGATCAGCACTGCACAGGCAGATGGTGGCTCAACGGACAACTGTGGTTCGGTCAGCCTGTCGTTATCGGATAGTACATTTACCTGTGATGATTTGTCTTTGAATACCGAGGCTATACTCGGTAGTGGCGCAGGCTTCCGAAGCCCAGAGTCAGCTAGCGGTGTTTCTGTTGTATTGATCGCTACAGATGGGAGCGATAATATTGATAGTTGCATGCTTACAGTAACAGTACTGGATACGATCGCTCCGGTAGCGTCTTGTACGGATCTGACAGTGTATCTGGATAATGCTGGCGAAGGAAACATCAGCGCTGCACAGGCAGATGGTGGCTCAACGGACAACTGTGGTTCGGTCAGCCTGTCGTTATCGGATAGTACATTTACCTGCGGTGATTTGGGGCAGCAGGAAGTAACCTTAATTGTCACAGAGGGTGCTACTGCTTCCTCTGGTTCTGATAGCTGTATGTCGATGATAACAGTACTGGATACGATCGCTCCGGTAGCGTCCTGTGCGGATCTGACGGTGTATCTGGATAACGCTGGCGAAGGAACGATCAGCGCTGCACAGGCAGATGGCGGCTCAGCGGACAACTGTGGTTCGGTCAGCCTGTCGTTATCGGATAGTACATTTACCTGCGGTGATTTGGGGCAGAAGGAAGTAACCTTAATTGTCACAGAGGGTGCTACTGCCGCTTCCGGTTCTGGTAGTTGTATGTCGATGATAACAGTACTGGATACGATCGCTCCGGTAGCGTCCTGTACGGATCTGACGGTATATCTGGATAACGCTGGCGAAGGAACGATCAGCACTGCACAGGCAGATGGTGGCTCAACGGACGCCTGTGGTTTGGTCAGCCTGTCATTATCGGATAGTACATTTACCTGTGATGATTTGTCTTTGAATACCGAGGCTATACTCGATAGCGGCGAAGGCTTCCGAAGCCCACAGTCAGCTAGTGGTGTTTCTATTGTATTGATCGCTACAGATGGGAGCGATAATATTGATAGTTGCATGCTTACAGTAACAGTACTGGATACGATATCTCCGGTAATGGCTTGTACTGATGTACCCGTATCGCTAGATGAAATGGGCGCGGCTTCGATTGACGTTTCGGACGTTGATACAGGAACCACAGACAACTGTGGCTCACCGATGCTGCAACTGTCGCAGACCTCCTTTAGCTGCTCGGATATCGGTGAGGTATCCGTATCCCTGACGGCAACGGATGGCAGTGGCAACAGCAACAGCTGTGAGGTAACGGTCACCGTTTCCGGGCCTGATGCGGACTGTGACGGCGACGGGCTGACGAATGCGGAAGAGGATGAGCTGGGCACAGATAGTTTTGCTGCTGATACGGACGGCGACGGCGTCATTGACGGCACGGAAGTATCTGATATGACCTCCCCGACGGATGCCTGTTCTTTTGTGCTGGGCAGCCAAAGCGTTGCGCCGGCAACAGATTGGAATATGAGCGACTGTGACGGCGACGGGCTGACGAATGCCGAGGAGGCAGATACATACAGTACCAATCCGTTAGAAGCGGATACCGATGGGGATGGTGTCACAGATGGTTCCGAAGTAGCTGATAGCAGCAGCCCGCTGGAAATCTGTGATTACGTGTATAGTTCGGTCACGCTGCCGAAAGGCGAAGCATGGGCCAACGAAGATTGCGATGGCGACGGGCTGAGCAATGAAGTGGAAGGAGATGAGACTATAGACACGGACGGTGACCTTGCCCCGGATTGTTTTGATCTGGACAGCGACAACGACGGGCTGCTGGATGCAACAGAACAAGGTACTGGTCAGGGCAATGAGAATACTGCTTTCCTTGCTATGATTGCGGCCGATATAGATGGGGACAGCATCCTCAACTTCCGCGATTTGGATAGTGATGGCGACGGCTGCTTTGATGCCGTGGAGGCTAGCGATGACTTGACTCCGGCAGATCTGGATAGTGAAGGGCGCATTCCAGGTGGTGTGGATGAAAATGGTGTCCCGCTTACGGCAGGGATGGAAGGCTTTGCTGCGGCAGAAGCCTGGAGCAGCAACGAAATTGCAGGAGAATTCTGTGGTTCGGACATTGGGGGATATGTTTGGCTGGATAACGACCGCAACGGTTTCTTCAGCCAGGATGGGAATACTGACGCAGCCCCTGTGCTTGCGGCATTAGGCGAAGCTTATGCTAATCTTCCGGACAATGAAAATACTTTGCCCGGCGTACAGGTACGCCTTTACGGTACCGACCTCAATGGAAATCCTGTTGACGAGGTGCAGACCGCGGACGCTGACGGCTATTACCTCTTTGAGCTGGTGCTGGGCGGCGAGTACTGCATGGAGGTTAGCTTCGAGGGGCTGGACAGTGCGGAAGACTATGTGCTGACTATTCCTGATGTGGAAGGCGATGCACTGGACGAGCAAGACTCCGACTACTCTCTGGAAGGGGAGCTGTGCTTCACTTTGGAGGCGGGAGCAGCGAGTGTCTATGACCTCAACGCGGGCGTTTTCCTTGATGCGGACGGTGACTTTATCCCGGACGTGATCGACCCGGACATTGGTGGCGAGATGCTGGACCCACAGGGCTTCATCTACTGTGAGAATACGGGCGAGATCATCAGCGGTGGAACCATTGAGGTAACGGGCCCGGGCAATGTGACGATGGTCGCGGACGGCTCTACGGGCTTCTATCAGTGGTTTGTGGACGCAAGCGGGGTCTACACGATGACACTGAATGCCCCGGCTGGGTATGATATCAGCACGGACTGCACCGACAGCGGCCAGCTGGACCCCGAGCCGGGCATCACGATTGTGGGCAGCTCGGAAGAAGCGATGAGCGGCTTCATGGAAGACGCGTCCTGCGGTGCGAACCCGTTCTACATGGAGTTTGTGCTTTCACCGGGCGACCTGGTGCTGAACAACAACCTGCCGCTGGTATGTGCCGAGATCGGCGACCGTGCATGGAAGGACTTCGACCGTGACGGTCTGCAGAGCCCCGGCGAGCCGGGCTTAGGCTACACGGAAGTGCGGCTGCTGGACTGCTCGGGCAACGGCGTGGACACAGTGGTGTCGGACATCGAAGGGCGCTTTTTGTTCACCGGGCTCCCGGCGGGCGGCTACGTGCTGGACTACGAAGGGCGTGCCGAATGGGCCGGCAGCCTGCCGAACCTGTGGTCGTATGCGGGCTATCAGGCCGGCGCAGCGGAGCTGGACTCCGATATTACGGCGAGCGGTTCCACGGAGTGCGTGACGCTGGGCGTAGGGGAGAAGAACTACACAGTGGACGGCGGCTACGAAGTGCCGTACACGTACAGCTGCAACTGCGACGGCTCGATCACTTTGGAGTGGTCGCCGATCAGCGGGGAGCCTGGCGTGACGTACACGGTAGACATAGAAGACAGCGCGGGCAACCCGGTGCTGGACTACGTGAACATGACAGAAACGAGCGTGACGATCGCCCACGGCACGCTGCAGAACGGCGAGGAGTACCGCCTTGCGATCACGGAGAACATCAGCACGAGCAATGTGGTGTCCATCACCGGGCCACTGTACGCAGACTGCAACCCTGTGCCAATGGCATCGGTCATAAGCGCTGCGGGCCCTGCGTGCCCCGGCGGCACAGACGGCAGCGTATTGTTTGAGCTGGAAGAATCAGGCTGTGCGGGCCGCTACGCGGTGTACCTGGAGCAGGCTGGCAGTGATATATTGGTCGCAGGGGACACGACGCTGGCGAATAGCTTCAGCGTGAGCGGCCTTGGCGAAGGCAGCTACAGCCTCCGGGTAGAGCTATTGGATACGCTGAGCTGCGGCTACGGCGTAGGGTGCTTCCCGCTGGAGGTGGAAGATTTTGTGGTGCTGTCCAATCAGGACCTGGAAGGCCCGTCGCTGGAGGTTTCAGCGCAGGGCGGCGTAGGGCTGGGCTCTGGCGCGTCGTTCACTTATACGCCCCCAGAAGGGGAGTGCGGCGTACAGCTGGAGTGGCTGGCGATCACCACGGACAACTGCAGCGCTGTGGGTTCCATCGGGCTGAGCGTGAGCATAGAGAGCGATGTAGCAGGCGTGAGCCCGTGGGCGGCAGCCGTGCAGACGAGCTCCGGCTATGCGGTGAGCGTCCATGCGGGCATAGGCACGAACACCGTGGTGCTGGCCGCCACAGATGAGGCGGGCAACAGCACGGAGCTGTCCTACGAAATTACGGTAGTGGACAGCCGCGCCCCGGAGATCTACGGCCCCGGCGACATGCAGGTGCAGATCCCGGGCTGCGAAGACAGCGCCCCTGTGAACTGGCAGGTATCAGCAATAGACGACTGCGGCCTGGATGTAATACTGGAGCAGGTCAGCGGCCCCGAAAGCGGCAGCGCCCTTGCACCGGGCATGTATACGGTGGCCTACGAGGCTACAGACGGCTATGGCAATACGAGCCAGTATAGCTTTGACATCACCCTCACGCAGGCGCAGAGCCCTGCGCCGATCGTTGACGTGTCCGGCAACGGGCAGTTCGTGATCGAAGACTGTGCGGAGGACGGCTTCATCGTCTTCTCGGGCCATATCTACGACTGTGAGCTTCAGCCGGGCGATGTGCTGGACGGGCTGATCAGCATCAGCGGTGCGCCATTGGAGCTCACCTACATCCAGGTGGACGAGGGCTATGCGTACTTCGAAGCCACGGGCAGCCTGAGCTCGGGCAGTTACCTGATCGTTACCAGCTACGAAGGCGTGAGCATTGAGCATGCTGTAGAAGTGGTGCAAGATGCTGATACGCCGGCGGTAATGACAATGCCCGGCAACCTGGCCTACCAGGTGCCGAATTGCGAAGGCGAAGCGGCGGTAAGCTTTGCGGTACAGCTGGAAGACGACTGCGACCAAGACTTCAGCAGCGCGAGCTTCACGGTGAACGGAGCGCCAGCGCCCCCATTCGACGCAGGGCTGTCGGACCCTGCAAACGGCTACTTCGCGTGGAGCCTGAGCCTGAGCCCGGGCGTGTACACCATCGTGGGCACGTACACGGATGGCGGCGGCAATACCACCGAGGCTACGGCTACGGTCACGGTGAATGCGGACGAAGACAATTCGGCCCCAATCATCGTGTACCCATCGCAGAACATCAACATCGCACTGGACCCATGTATTGAAGCCGCTGTTGCTTCCCAGATTTTCCAGATTACAGCGATCGACAACTGCGATGGCGACCTTGACCCAACTGTAACTGTTTCTTCAGGTACAGGTACAGTGACAACAACTCCAGGCGGCTATGTATTCATGGGCGGCCCTGGCGTGCACACAATTACAATTACAGCGACTGATGCAGCTGGCAACAGCCGCACGGAGTCCTTCTCTATCAACGTAACTCAGGCGCCTGCACCACAGGAGAACCTGGCTTGCAACGACGATATTAACGTTACGCTTGACGACAACTGCTCACGCGTAATCACTGCGGACATGGTACTGGAAGGCAACTTTGGCTGCTTCGAGGAGTCTGACTTTACGGTTACCATCGTAAACGACGACAACCCTGCGAACGGCAATATCCTGGACGGTCACGGCCAGTTCATCTATGAGATTGCACTTGCTGACCAGGCTCAGCCAACGATTGGCTTCACTGGTGATTTTGCGCCAGGTAATTGGGACCTGATTGTTAACGATCCTGCGATGACTGTTGGCTTCAACGGTGATGTACTTGAGCTTGGTTCTCCTGGCGACCCCGTTACTACCAGTGTAGCTAATGCAGCTATCGCCATGCCAGAGTCAGGGACTGTATCCTTCGACTGGACGTTCTTCACAAATGAGTTCCCAGGGGGTGCACTGTTTGAGCTGTTTGGTTACGTAATTGATGCAAACGGTAATATTACTGAGACTATCTTAGCTAGCGATGGTACTGTTGGTACTGTTGGCCCAGATGGTACAGCAGAAGGTTCAGAATCTTTCGACCTGAATGCGGGTGACGTACTTGTCTTCATCCTGCAGGTTGATGGCTTCTTCCCTCTTGGGGCAGAAGCAACAGTTTCTAACTTCACTTTTGAGCCGTCAACACAACCAGTAGCAGGCTTCGAGCCATGCTGGGGCTTTGTTACCGGCGAAGACAAGACAGCACCAGTTGTTGAGTGCCCGGACGACACAGACGTAGCGACGATTTCTGAGTCTGTACAGAAGATCCAGGGTGCCCTGGAGACCACTGACGCACAGCTTGAGCTTGCGGACTACTCTTGCTTCCTTGACGGAGCGGGCCCAGTTGCAGGCGGACAGTACTATGACATCATCGAGTTCCAGGTGAGCGCAGATGATATCTACACGATCTACCTGAACACTTCCTGGGGCGATGGCTTCACTGCACTGTACCAGGGCAGCTTTGATGCGGACAGCCCATGTGAGAATATCCTTTACGCAGCGGACGACAACATCCTTGGCAACGCAGGCCCAATCGGCGGCTTGTTCGACCCACAGGTTCGCGTAACGCTGCCACTGCGTGCGTACGAGACTTACTTCGTGCTGGTTTCCAGCTTTGGCTCAGACGTGACTGGCTCCTACGAGCACACGATCTTCAGCGACGGCAACGGCCTTGTAGGCGCATGGAACTTTACAGAAACGATGCTGCCAGACTGGACGATCCAGTATGACACGACGTTCTCTGCCCTGCCATCGACTACTGAGCAGCTGTCTATCCCGCTGTTCTGTGACGACTTCGGCCAGATCTACGGCGGCGACGCAGGTTCTGTAGCACAGGAGACTGCATTCATCAGCGGCACTTACCAGTGGGTAGGCGCGCCAAGTGCGACGGACAACTGCGACAACAACGTAGGCATCACAGCGACGGACAGCTTCACAGCTTCCGGCGACTGCGGCGACGTAGTAATCACGCGCTCCTTCACGGCTACTGACGACCAGGGCCTGACAGACGAGTGCCAGCAGCAGATCACGATCCGCAAGCCAACGCTTGACGACGTGAACTTCCCAAGCTTCACAGCAGTGGTAGAGTGCGACGAAGACTTCCCAACGCTGGCGAACGGCAACCCGGCTCCAGAGCTGACTGGCTATCCGTTCATCTTCACAGCGTTCGGCATCTTTGACATCGCTCCGAATTACTGCAACATCGGCGCTTCTTACGAAGACCTGCCAACAGTAGACGAGTGCGAAGGCCGCTTCAAGTTCCGCCGTGAGTGGACTATCTTTGACTGGTGCGACCCAGGCAGCTCATTGATCGCTAACCAGCTGATCAAAGTAGGCGACTACACAGCGCCAGAGGTGTCTTGCCCAGCGGGCACGCCAATCGCTTACTCTACAAGCCCATTCTCTTGCGGTGCATCTTTCGAAGTGCCTATGCCAAGCGTGAGCGACAACTGCTCTAACGTAACGGTATACACTGAGATCGTGACGACAACAGAGGAAGAAGTCATCAACCAGTACGGCCTGCCAACTGGCCAGTTCGTGATTGACACCGTAGTGGTGCGCACAATCCAGCCTGGCGCGAACCGTTTTGTATCCTCTATCCCATTCGGCGGCCACTTCTTCCGCTATGTGGCAGAAGACGACTGCGGCAATGAGACAGAGCTGTACTGCCCATTCTCCGTAATCGACGAGATCGAGCCAGTGGCAGTATGCGACGACCAGCTGAACGTAAGCATCGGCGGCGGCAACATCGTGCCTGGCCAGCCAGCGCTAGCACGGGTGTTCGCATCTGACGTTGACGAAGGCTCCTGGGACAACTGCGGCGATGTATCTATCGCGATCTTCCGCAACAACTTCAACCCGGTCACTTACACTTGCGGCACGCAGAACAGCGTAACCGGCGATTTCGTCGACTTCTTCTGCTGTGACGTAGGCGTTACATCTGATATCACACTGGTGGTGACGGACCAGTACGGCAACCAGAACTCCTGCTGGCTGAGCGTTACGCCAGAGGACAAGATCAACCCATTCTGTGATGCGCCAGACAACGTAGTTGTGGATTGCGACGGCCTGCCATACGGCTTCGACGCATCTGACGCAGATCAGCTGGAAGACCTGTTCGGCATGGCGACTGGCGCAGACAACTGCGGCGTAGCAGACGTACAGCAGGTAGCAGCGAACGCTGACCTGGAGTGCGGCTACGGCTCTATCACTCGTATCTTCCGCGTCACTGACGTGAACGGCCTGAGCAGCACGAACAGCTGTGTGCAGGTGATCACGATCAATGAGGTGCACAACTACGAGATCTACTTCCCTGAAGATGCTGAGGCGAACTGCGGCACGCCAACACCAGACACCGTTGAGTACAACGAGCTTGGCTGCGGCCTGCTTGCAGTGACAAGCAGCGACGAGCAGTTCTCTGCATCCGGCGACGAGTGCTACAAGATCTTCCGTACGTGGAAGGTGATCAACTGGTGCCAGTACGACGGCGAGAGCGACCCTTACATCGTAGGCCGCGACGAGGACTGCAACGGAACGCCAGGCGATGGCGACCGTATTGCGAACAACGGCAACGGCTTCTGGCTGCTTGCACGCCCGAACGGCAAGATCTACTTCGACCAGGACACAGACGAGACACCTGACAACAACGTACCAGGCATCAACTTCTGTGGCGTATCGAATGACTACTACAGCTTCGAGTATGACGAGACTGGCTACTACCAGTACACTCAGATCATCAAGGTATACGACGACACCGCTCCTGAGATCAGCTTCACGCAGGCAGGCGCATTCTGCTCACTGGACAACGTGAACTGTGATGCGAACGTGACTTATCCGTTCAGCATCGATGAGGACTGTACGCCAGACGACCTGACGATCAAGGTGTTCCTTGACCCATTCCTGAGCGGTGACCTTGTGGAGCTGACAGGCGTGGTATCTGGTTCTTACCCAGACTACACGATCACAGTGAACGGCCTGCCAATCGGCAGCCACGCGTTCGAAGTGCACGTACTGGACGGCTGTGGCAACTCAGACCTTGCGATCCTGCCATTCGACATCATCGACTGCAAGGCGCCAGCGCCATTCTGCCTGAACGGCATTGCGATCGAGCTGATGCCAGTAGACGAGGACGGCGACAACCTGCCGGACCCGGGCGCAGGCATGGCTGAGATCTGGGCGAGCGACTTTGTCGACTTCTCCACTCAGGCGGGCGACTGCTCTGAGCCAATCAAGTACTCTATCAACCGCGTAGGCGAGCCTAACAACCCTGACCAGACCGGCCTTGTGCTGACTTGCGACGACGAAGGCACGCTGGTGATCGAGATCTGGGCGTACGACGCAGCTGGCAACAGCGACTTCTGCGAGACGTACATCCTGGTACAGGACAACATGGGCGTATGCGGTGCAGCAGCACCAATGGCAGCCGGTGCAGTCAATACCGAGGACAACGAGCCGGTAGAAGATGTACAGGTCAGCCTTTCCGGCCAGGCTTCTACAGCGATGACGACTCAGAACGACGGCGCTTACGTATTCACGAACCTGACATCAGGCCTTGACTACACGATCACGCCACAGCGCGACGGCGACTACCTCAACGGTGTGTCTACGTTCGACCTGGTACTGATCAGCAAGCACATCCTGGGCGTTGGCCCGCTGAGCACGCCATACCAGCGTATCGCAGCGGACGTTAACAACTCTGGCTCTATCACAACTCTGGACCTGATCCAGCTGCGCAAGCTGATCCTGTCTATCGATACAGAGTTCGCTAACAACACCAGCTGGCGCTTTGTGGAGACGGCTTACGTCTTCCCAGACCCATCTAACCCATGGGCAGAGCAGTTCCCGGAAGTGATCAACATCAACGACCTGCCTGCGACCAGCATCACAGATGCGGACTTCGTAGCGGTGAAGATTGGTGATGTGAACGGAGATGCAACAGCGAACAGCTTTGCAGTAGTTGACGAGCGCAGCTACGAAGGCGCTTTCGCGCTGCAGACAGACGAGCAGGAGCTGAAGGCGGGCAACGAGTACCGCGTAAGCTTCACAGCTGCTGAGCTGGCACGCATCGAGGGCTACCAGGCGACGCTGACGCTGAGCAACGGCGTAGAGCTGGTAGACATCGTAAGCGGTGTAGCTACTGAAGACAACTTCGGCCTGTCTTACCTGGGCGAAGGCATGATCACGACAAGCTGGCACTGGGCGTCCGGAGCTTCAGCGAAGGCGCCAACGGGCATTGAGCTGTTCACACTGGTATTGCGCGCCAACAGCGACGTGATGCTGAGCGAAGTACTGGGCGTAAGCTCAGCAGTTACGAAGGCAGAAGCTTACGGCAAAGACGGCAGCTTCCAGGACGTAGCGATCGAGTTTGGCTCCGCCTCCGCTACAGCTTCGGCGGACAGGTTCGAGCTGTACCAGAACCAGCCGAACCCATTCAAGGGCGAGACTGTGATCGGCTTCAACCTGCCAGAGGCAGCACAGGTGACGATCACCATCAGCGACGTAACCGGCAAGGTACTGAAACTGTACCGCCAGGATGGCTCTAAGGGCTACAACCACATCACGGTTAAGTCTTCTGAGCTGGCGGCGACAGGCGTAGTGCAGTACACGGTCAGCACCGGTACGCACAGCGCGACGAAGCGGATGGTCATCGTGGAATAGCGATTGTAAGATGTTTTACTACGAGCATTAGCATGCGGGGCGTAAGGTGCTTTACGCCCCACTTTTGCTCCTGACTGATTACGTAATAGTTTATGCTCATTCAAAGCGCCCCGCACCGGTATTTGGTGTGGGGCTTTTTGTTTGCATGACATGCAGGCATGTTCCGTAAGCGCAGGGCTGTAAGAAGCCCAGATACCTAATCGGCGGGAAGCGAATACGAGGCCACTCTACTGCCGGCAAAGCAGGAGAAGCCTTAGTGTGATTATAAGGCGTGTAGCATAAGCGAAACGAAACGGTCGTGTTAGGTGGATTATGTAAAAAGAGGGAAACTCCAAAAGGCGGATACCCTGTCCCGGAAAAGAGACCATTTATGCAATCTTAAGGGTGGGGATAAGTGCACTGAGTGGCTAAATACATATAGCCCAACAGCTCAGGATTTTTGAAATTATGGCATATCAGCCAGCAGGGTACTGGACGTAATCTGGAAAATAATAGAAAGGTCAGGCATACGGGACGAATTCGGAGGTGGAGATACCGCAATCATCTTATTGCCTAATGATTACTCTGTATCCAAAATGTTTTGAATATGTCGTTCTGAATACCCCACAATGCTAGCTAGCTCATCTATAGGCGTTTCAGGGTTGTTTTTATAAGTTTCCAAGACGATTGCTTTGCGTTTTTCTCTAATGAGCTGACCTGGAGTTTTACGATACAGGGTTCTCGTTAGGGCATAGAGTTCATTCTTTTTAAGGTCCAAAAACTCACAAAGGCTGTGTACCGTTACGGTATTGATATTGGAATGGATAAATTCATCAATCAGTGCTTTCCGGTCTGCTGCTGAGGGCGGGGAAAGGGGCTGCTCGTACGGGGGGGCTTGGGTTGTATTTTTCTTCCGCCGCATTAAGAACAGGAAACTGGAAGCTGTAGCCACAAGTAAAAGTAAAATTAAATATAACTTCCTGAGTCCGGTCTCTTCCCGCTTACTTGTGACAGCTGAAGGATATGGCTGCCTGCCTAGTGTGGGGTCGGTGAAGTCAGACGGAGCCCAGGTGTATAATCCATCTATCGCACCCATATAAATGGTGTCCCTGTTCCTGTAAAAGGAGCGCTTGTTAAATTCTACTTTGTCGAGGTAATATTTATGGGAATAATCCGTCAGATCAACCTGATAAAGCCCGTTGTTGGTGCCACACCACAGAAAACCCAGCTCATCTTTAACCATACTTTGGACTTTGATAACGGCCCCTTTGGAGGTCTTCGTTAAAACAGGCCGGACTTCGGGGGAGTGTGGGCTGAATTGGTAGAGCCCTGAATCAGTGGCAAGCAGGAGTTTATCTCCCTGGTTTATGGATTGGTTATAGTATTTAGGCGGAAACTGGAAAGGGGTTAGGGTAAGATCAGGATGAAGCAGGAACATATCTTGGGAGGTTGCTAACAAATGACCGTTCCGTATCGGCCTGATTTCTTCAATACTGATATCCGGAAGTAAAAAAAGGATTGTATCGGGCTGTACTACGGCGAGTCCCTTGTCCGTACCGATTAACCAGGCACCATCTTGGTTTTGTTCAATTTGAATGATATTGCGCCAATCGGCTTCTATCCAATGTGCAAGATCATCTCCAAGATCAACCACGTGGCTTTCGGTTCCTTCGATTCGTAACAGTTGCCGGCCAGAAGAAGCAAAAAGCTCTTTGGAGGCAGAAAGGAATAAATCTCCTCCGATGATTAGAGGGTTGATTAAGTTATCATCTCTAAATAGCCCATTGTAAGTATTTAGATAGGTTTCACCTTTGTAAGGCTGTATGCCTCGTATAGAATAGATGGGCAAAATCTTGTTGATGGCTTTTTCTATTCGGAACTTGTAAATATGGTAGTCGGTAGCTACATAATGGTAACCCAGGCTGTCAACAGCCACAGTGAGCACAGACTGCAAATCTGAGGGAGGGAGGTGCGCCAGCCACCTAAGATTTATCATCTTAATGGAGTCTATCAAGGGATAGACGAAGTACTCGGTTTCTGGATTAAGATAAATAAGGCGATCTGTATAGTAGATGCAGCCATTAAAGGATGGATCGTGGAGCACTAAATCGCCATTGTTGGTGTCTAGTGCATATACTCCAGAATCAAAAGAGGCATATACAGTGCCCTTTTCATCATGGGCTATAGTATTGATAGCGTTTTCGTAGGAAAATACCTTTACCAAAAGGGTATCATTGCCAAGTAGTGAGTAGAAATTAATCAGGCACAAGAAAATGAGCCAGGTATTGTGTTTCTGCATATTTGTTCGGGTAATAAAACTTAATTCAAGATACTACACAAAGTCTACAAATCCACTAAAGTGTTCATAAAGGTGCCCGAAAATTAAGTTAAAAGAGATGTTGGTCAGGTGTATGTTTTTTTTGTTTAACTTGTTAAGGATTGATAATCATTGTTATGTGTTATTCGAAATTTCGGAAACTGAGTTTGGATAGGCTTTTAACAGGTTGAGCTGAATGCGGTTCGGGCTGATATTACATAGCTTACAATGCGTATATAGTCAAAACCGTGTACTGTTATCGAAATTTCTGCCAGGCTCCTGCTTTTTTTTCTACTGCGTTGGCGTTTCTTTCAGTTGTGTAGTTTTAAATCCAAGGCTCTTCAGGCGTATTATTGTACCTGTTCAATCAGGTAATCTGATTCATACAGCAATTATAATACTCATTGATAAAATCAAGACACCACAATGAAAAATCAGACCAAAAGGTACAAGCGTACCGGCTTTGCGGTAGCCCATGCTATGTCGGTTACCGTACTCCTGCTGGGCATGATGCTGACCAGCTCTGCTCTTAATGCACAGACTGCCGTAGGTGGGGAAGACCCCGATGCCTCCGCCATATTAGACATTCAAAGTACGGATGCTGGCGTGCTCTTCCCCCGGATGACAGCGACACAGCGAGACGCAATTGCTAATCCGGCACTGAGCCTGATGCTCTTCAATACCACTTCCGGATGTCTGGAAATCAACCTGGGCAGCACTGATACACCAGCCTGGTCGGCTATCGCATGCCTGGAGGAACAAGAGTCTGTAGTTACAGATGAAACTCCTGCGGAGTCCGGGCAGTAACAGTTCTGTTGGATTTAGTCCTCAACTCAAAAACAAAAATCAATGTACACGAATAACACACAGCCCAACCGGGCAAAAAGGGAAGTACTATTCCCGCCTTCAATTCGCACAGTGATGGCCCTTGCCGTACTGCTGCTGCACACGCTGTCCACATCTGCACAAACCGTCATAGGAGGCCTGACGGCTCCCGACGAGTCTGCTATTTTGGATATTAGGAGCACAGAACAGGGCGTCCTTTTCCCCCGTCTCAGCGAGTCAGAGCGCGATGCGGTGGAAAGCCCGGCTTCCGGGCTGATGATTTTCAATACCACTTCTATATGCCTGGAGATGAATGCCGGTACGCCGGAAAGCCCTTCCTGGGTGGAGGTGATCTGCCGGGTTGCTCAGGTAGCGTCCCTTTCCTGCGATGATGCTTCCTTATCGGGAGTATTGCTGTCTGGTGAAGAAGTGTCAGACGCCTCGGTTTCTATTCCGTACACAGGAGGGAATGGGGGGCCTTACAGCGCCCAATCTATTGCTTCCGGCGGCCTGGCGGGGCTGACGGCCAATCTGGCAGCAGGTACAGTAGCGGAAGGGGACAGCTCGCTGACGCTCACCCTGTCGGGCAGCTTTATGGGCTCGGGGGAGGCTTCTTTCCAATTGGAAATTGGAGGGCAGTCCTGTCAGGTGGACTTAAACCTTCCTAATGTAGTTCCTAACAGTTGTGACCCTTCCAGCCCCACCCTTATTGTGGATGTGACCAACCCCGTGACGGGCAAAACATGGATGGACCGTAACCTGGGGGCGTCAAGGGCTGCTACTTCCTCTACCGATGCGGAGGCTGCAGGAAGCTTATTCCAGTGGGGACGCTTTAGCGAAGGGCATCAGTGCCGGAACAGTGCTACGACGTCAACAATCGCAACCACTGCAACGCCTAACTTGGGAAATACATGGGATGGAAAAAAAATCAATACTGGATCTCCGTACAATTGGTTGTCTCCTCAAAGTACGAATCTATGGCAGGGCGTCGATGGGGTCAATAATCCCTGCCCAACGGGTTACCGTTTGCCCACTAAAGCAGAGTGGGAGGCAGAGATTGCAAGCTGGTCTTCGAGTAACACAGCTGGGGCTTATGGTTCTCCCCTTAAACTGGTGACTACGGGTATTCGCGACGCCTTTACCGCAAATATTTTTAATCCAACTGAACAAGGCTGGTACTGGTCCAGTGATACGAATGGAGAAGATCGGATGTATCGTCTAGATATTCTACAGGGGGAGGTTACCCTTTTTAACTCTGCTACAGGCATGGCGGTCCGCTGCATCAAAGACTAAAGGCAGGAACTGAGATCTGCTTATCCATTCTACGCAGGGGAACGATAAATACGTTTTCCTGCAATTGGTAAAACAACAATATTAAACAAAATGTACTTACAATCAAATCAGCGCTACGGGGGCAGTTTCTATGCCCGTGCCGTACTGCTCCTTATTACAATATTCAGCCTTTGCCCGGGAGGGGTACTTGTCGCCCAAACCATTATCGGTGGCGCTACTCCTGACAACAGTAGCATGCTCGATGTGCAGAGCACTGGTAAAGGGGTGCTGTTCCCGCGTATGACCACTGCGCAGCGGGATGAGATCACAAGCCCGGCCACAAGCCTGATGCTTTTCAATACCACTACCGTCTGTCTGGAAATTAATTTGGGCACACCGGATAGCCCGAGCTGGGAGCCTATTGTTTGCCCTGGCACACCTGATGTTACAAACTCTTGTAGTACGACTGCAATTGTAGATGTCACCAACCCCACCACAGGGAAAACGTGGATGGACCGAAACCTGGGGGCCAGCCGCGCCGCAACGAGCGTCGATGATGCAGAGGCTTACGGCTCGCTTTTCCAGTGGGGGCGTTCAGCTGATGGGCATGAGTGCATTAACCGTTATGATGGGGATGGAGTGACTACTTCGGAAACAACAGAGATCCAAAGTGATTCTGATACACCTGAACACGGTGATTTTATTTCAAATGAAGATTGGCGTTCTACCCCTAACGCAGATTTATGGCAGGGGGTTAACGGGACGAACAACCCTTGTCCTCAAGGATATCGGGTGCCTACTGAAGCGGAATGGGATGAGGAAATCGCATCCTGGGAATCCCAAGATATTGCAGGGGCTTTCAGCTCTGTGCTCAAATTGCCAACTGGGGGATATCGGGGTTATGACGGAGACTACTATGGTGTAAACGGGGCTAGTGTTTGGTCTAGTAGCGTTAATGAAAATGATGCTCGATCGCTCTACATTTCATCAAATGGTGTGAACAGGTACGATGATTATAGAGGCGGTGGAAATTCTGTCCGATGTATAAAGGATTGATGGTCAATTTCAACGGGCTGCAATATGGTACCTGGATTAGCAAGTCATTGGGAGCGTCTCCGTTAAGCGGATGGCTGCTCGTAGGTATGTTATTCATAGCTAATGCGGCTACCGCTCAGCGTATCAGCATCTACTTTCCGCACTTTGCCGGACAGGAGTGGGACTTTCTGTTGCCGCAGGGTGATGGGCAGGATACCATTCTCAGCGGGCGTATGCCGGAAGGCGATACCCTGTTTATCGATTGGCCGGCAGCCTACAGCGGTTACCGCGGTATGGGGCGGTGGATGCTCCGTAAGGGCGGAGGGGTAGACATGGTGCTCAATGGGGAGGACTTTCAGATTGTCTGTCCCGACGAGCAGCCAACGGAGGAGCGCATCACCTTTGAAGGTTCAGTAGAGAACCGCTTTCTCCGGGAGCACCACCGCCGTCAGCAGCGGCTGAGAGACCGGTACTCGGTCATGCAGGCAGCTCTGCAGTTGTACGGGCCGGATGAGCCGCTTGCGTCCGTTTTCAGCGCGGAGGCAGCAGCCCTTGCTCAAACCTATGCCAAGCTGCAGGACACCCTCCGCCAAAGTCCTTTGTATGCGGCCCGCTTTCTGGAAATCGTCCAATTCACCCGGGGGCAGGGCACTGCCCTTGGGCAGAAGGAGGAAGTCCTGGCACGAGAGGCAGCCACTTTTCTGGAAAAGGAGATGGATTGGATGGACCTGTACACTTCCAATCATTGGTCCGGGGTGATATACAGTTGGGTACAACTACATACCCAGCTCCTCCAAACGGACAGCCTGCTGCATCAGGGTGCTCTGCAGATCCTTGACCGCATAGCAAGCCCCGAAGCCTTTACTTCCTTCTGCGAGCTGTTCGCACGCTACCTCACCAAGTTTGGAAAAGAGGAAGTGCTGCAGCAGCTATCGGATGCCATGATGCAAAGCGACCGGCTGCTCCGCACACCGGAGTATCTGCTGAAAGCCAATCAGGTGGCTGTGGGGGCAGAAGTGCCTGCTCTGCTTGAAGCGGATGGTAGACCCCTGGCCTGGAATGCGGAGGAAGGGCGGCTAAAGTTGCTGGTGTTCTACCAAAGCACCTGCGGCCCTTGCGAAATCATGCTGCAGCAACTAATGGCCAACTATGATGCCATTAGGCAGGCAGGAGTGGAGGTCATTACCATCAGTGCAGATACCGATCGGCTCACTTTTGAAGATACCGCTTCGGCTTTCCCCTGGGAGCAGCAACTGTTCGACGGGCAGGGCTTCAACGGAGATAATTTTGTGAATTACGGCATAACGGGTACCCCGACGCTTTTTGTGGCGGATGCATCCGGCCGTTTGCTCAGGAGGGCTGTCGATTTGCCTTCCTTATTGCTGTGGCTGGATGCACGGCAAGAGAAATAGATTTTTAAAAGCTAATCAACAAATTAATTTGATCATGAAAAGAAGGTTAACACTATTCTGGCTGGCTCTCCTACTGAGTTGGCCAGGGTTGACATGGGCTCAGCACACCATTACCGGTTGCGAGTCCGTCGAAGGGGAACAGGCGTTCTTCTTTGACACCCTCAGGGTGACTGCCGATGGGCACTTCCTTAATTCGGGTACGGTGCACTACACCTCCGTGAGCGTCATTGTCAACGACGGAGGGTTCTCTGAGACAGGCGAAGACTGTATGGCTGTCTACGATGACCCCTGTGATGCAATGGGGGCAGAGCAGGGCGATAATGTCTTTGATACCAGCCTGGTCAAGACCGATATCTACGCCAATGCACCCATCAGGATGTATAATGTGGAGCAGTTCAGAGATATTCACTTGCAGGGAGAATGGCAGATTTTAGGAGAGTGGGACAGTCCAGGTGATAAAGGAAGCATCATCACAGATCGGACTCAAACAGACGATTTTGTGCACTTTGTAGGTGATGTCAAGATACCTATTCCATCACCAGGTTTTTTCCCTACTGCGGGCATTGATGGTTACGCAGGCTGGACAAGCTTCGAGTCGGAAGAAGGTTTTCCCAGTTTAGAGCTATTACTCAGTGACGATGGGGTGCGGGGTGGTATATACCTTGCTTCAGCTGCACCGGTAGATTGTGGGGTAAGCATGTTTAAGGCTGCTTTCTTTGCAGGCGATCCTACCGCAGCTACCTTACCGCAAGGTGCACCTTTTTCCAGATCGAGCCTGGGCGAGGGCATCGGATTGGTTTCTGATGCAGGTTACTGGGATATTATAGGTCAGGATTCTGCGTTTGTTGTTTTCGTTTTAGGCGAAGGCTTCTTCGATGTAGGTGAGAGCATCAATCCGGCTGACCTTACTTGTGTTGGTTGGACAGGGGAAGAGTGGGCTGATCTTGGGCCAGTTGAAACAGAAGTAAATCCTATTTTTGCATTTATCCGGACAACACCCTTCGTCCCCGACGATTATCAGGCTTTTGCCCTGGGCGTACCATACGAAGCACCGGTCATTACTGCCGGCGAGCAGCAGGCCATTTGCTGGCGTACGGAGGGTGCCGAGATCACAGCCGAACAGGAAACAGGCCCTGCCACCTTATTCTATCAGTGGCAGTCCAATATGTCGGACCCTGATGACGAAGCAGGGTGGGAAAACGTTATGGGCGCTACTTCGCTTAGCCTGAATCCGGGAGAATTGGAGACCACGACCTGGTTCCGCCTCAGGGCGTCTTTTGATAACCTCGACTTCGAGACCCTGCAGCCCTCCGAGGTGGTAGAGATTTTCGTGGAGCCGACCGACTGCGATGGCGATGGCATTGACGACCTCACGGAGGCTGGGCCCGACCCGGACAATCCGATCGATGCCGACGAGGATGGCACACCGGATTACCTTCAGGCTTGCAGCCCTATGCAAGAACCCGGTTATACTGATTACAATGCAGAAAATCTGTTTTGGCTGGAAGAAGACTGCGACGGGGACGGGCTGACCAATGAGGAAGAACTGGACCTCGGCACAGACCCCTACAATGAAGACACCGATGGGGATGGGGTGAGCGACTTTGAGGAAAGCTGTGGGTATTACTTTTTCTGGGCAGGAGAATTCACCCAGGAAGATGAGAACACAGTGTCTGGTTTAATTAATGATATAGGTTTCACTTACACTTCCAGCACGCCTGTGGTGTTAAATGGGGGCATTGCTAATTCTGGCGTTTTTCCTCAGTCTTACAATGTACCACCAATAAATCCGGTAATCCGAAACACCAAGATTAATAATAACACATTGACCTTTGATGAGCCGATAGAGAACCCAGTGTTTCTTTTCTCTTCAGTGGGTAGCCCTGAAATTGCAGTGAGCATTCTATTTGAAGTGCCGGTAGAAGTTGAGTGGTCACAAAATGTAACCCAGGAAGACTCTACCTCAATTACAGGAATGGAAGGCCGGGTTATTTTACGTGTACCCGGGACCCATACCTCAATTGATTTTACCTATCCGGTAGAGGAGAATTATAGCAACTTTTACTTTGGTTATGCAGAAAGCTTTGGTGCTTGTACTCCGGATGGAGTGAATACAGCTGTTGATGTTTGTGCACCCGCGCAAGACCCCGGCTACACAGGCTACGATGCAGACAATGCCACCTGGGCTGCCGACGACTGCGATGAGGACGGGCTGACGAATGGAGAAGAAGTTGCTTTGGGCACCGATCCTTATCTGGGCGATACCGACGGAGACGGCGTGAGCGACTCAGCTGAGGACGAGCAGTCCTCTGACCCACTAGACTCCTGTGACCCTGTGCAGGCGGAAGGCTATGAAGGCTATGTTTCAACCAATGAAATCTGGGCAACAGCCGATTGTGATGCCGACGGGCTGACGAATGCGGATGAACTGGAGCTGGGCACTGACCCCTACAATGCGGATACAGACGATGACGGTGTAACGGACGGGCAGGAAGCAATGACAGATTCTACTGATCCGCTGGAGCCCTGCGAATACGAGTTTGCATCGGTTACGCTGCCTAAAGGCGCCCTGTGGGCTGCCGCCGATTGTGATGGCGACGGGCTGACCAATGAGGATGAGCAGGACGAGAATACGGATACAGACGGCGACGGAGTCGTTGACTTCTTTGACCTGGATAGTGATAATGATGGTATTTTGGATAGTGTAGAAGGTGTTTACAGTTGTGGTACAGGAGGGACACAGTTTTTTCTTAACGACTTTGGCACCCCGGGTGCGAATAGCGAGGCAGAGGCTTTAAATACTTCAGAAATCTATAATGGCGCTATAGGAGTTGGTGATGGAGACTCTTTGTCAAGCAGTTTGATCCCCGGCTACACCTACACTTGGCTCAATGATGGGAATTTTGACCCTGGATCAACAAGTGATTTTGATCCTTCTTTGAGAGTGGTAGTTGATGGGCAGTACGCTGTGATTTCTAATGTAAGGCTATCCGGAGGAGGCTGGGGAATTCAGGGAGGCGATCATACTACGCAGGGCAGTGATGTCAGAGATGGAGGCATGTTGATGATTAATGGTGCTAACCCTGGAGAGGTTGCTTTTCGGCAACCCGTTACGGGCCTGGAAGTGGGAAAGAACCATGTCTTTTCTGCCTGGGTTGCTGATTTTTGCGCGAATTGCTACCCGGGAAGTAACAGGCCAAATCTTGAATTTCGAGTTTCTGATTCAGAAGGAGTTACCCTTGCTTCCAACCAAACGGGGCAGTTGTTCTTCCCAGCAGTTGATACGTTAACCTGGACTGAATATAGTCTTGAGTTTGAGGCGACGACTCCTACTGTTACAGTTGAGCTGATCAGTTTTGCGCCAGCTGGAGGAGGTAATGACTTTGCATTGGACGATATTAGTCTAAGGTCATGTCCTAGCTTTGCATTTGTGGCCGACATAGACGGAGACGGCATCCCGAACCACCTGGACCTGGACAGCGACGGGGACGGCTGCTTTGACGCGGTGGAAGCGAGCGGGGATTTCAGCCCTGCGGCGCTGGACAACGATGGCCGCTTTTTGGGCGGTGTTGATGAAAATGGCATACCGCTGGCGGTATTAGACGCCGGTGGAGATGAAGGGAATGAGGCCAATACACCTTCCACAGCAGCTGTTGAGGAGGGTCCTGCCGGCCTGTCGATCACAGATAAGTGGCTGGACGATGAGCTGTTCGATGAGCTCTGCGGCTCCGACCTTGGGGGCTTTGTCTGGCTGGACAACGACCGCAACGGCTTGTTCCTGCAGCAGGAAGCCTCGCTGCCGGGCACAAGCTCCATGCCTTCTTCTGAAGAAGTGCTGCCCGGCGTACAGGTACGCCTGTACGGTACCGATATTATCGGGCGGGAAATCGACACGTTGCAGACAGCCGATGCTGACGGTTACTACCTCTTCGAGCTGGTGCTGGCGGGCGACTACTGCATGGAGATTAGCTTCGAGGGGCTGGACAATGCGGAAGACTACGTGCTGACCATACCTAATGTAGAGTTCAACGCTATCGACAGCCTGGACTCCGACTACTCCCTGGAAGGGGAGCGTTGCTTTACTTTGGAGACCGGTGCGGAGAACGTCTATGACCTGAACGCCGGTGTCTTCCTTGATGCGGACGGCGACTTTATCCCGGACGTGAACGACCCGGACATTGGCGGCGAGATGCTGGACCCACAGGGCTTCATCTACTGTGAGAACAGTGGCGAGATCATCAGCGGAGCAACCATTGAGGTGACGGGCCCGGGCAATGTGACGATGGTCGCGGACGGCTCTACGGGCTTCTATCAGTGGTTTGTGGACGCAAGCGGGACCTACACGATGACACTGAATGCCCCGGCTGGGTATGATATCAGCACGGACTGCACCGACAGCGGGCAGCTGGACCCCGAGCCGGGCATCACGATTGTGGGCAGCTCGGAAGAAGCGATGAGCGGCTTCATGGAAGACGCGTCCTGCGGTGCGAACCCATTCTACATGGAGTTTGTGCTTTCACCGGGCGACCTGGTGCTGAACAACAACCTGCCGTTGGTATGTGCCGAGATCGGCGACCGTGCATGGAAGGACTTCGACCGTGACGGTCTGCAGAGCCCCGGCGAGCCGGGCTTAGGCTTCACGGAAGTGCGGCTGCTGGACTGCTCGGGCAACGGCGTGGACACAGTGGTGTCGGACATCGAAGGGCGCTTTTTGTTCACCGGGCTTCCTGCGGGCGGCTACGTGCTGGACTACGAAGGGCGTGCCGAATGGGCCGGCAGCCTGCCGAACCTGTGGTCGTATGCGGGCTATCAGGCCGGCGCAGCGGAGCTGGACTCCGATATTACGGCGAGCGGTTCCACGGAGTGCGTGACGCTGGGCGTAGGGGAGAAGAACTACACAGTGGACGGCGGCTACGAAGTGCCGTACACGTACAGCTGCAACTGCGACGGCTCGATCACTTTGGAGTGGTCGCCGATCAGCGGGGAGCCTGGCGTGACGTACACGGTAGACATAGAAGACAGCGCGGGCAACCCGGTGCTGGACTACGTGAACATGACAGAAACGAGCGTGACGATCGCCCACGGCACGCTGCAGAACGGCGAGGAGTACCGCCTTGCGATCACGGAGAACATCAGTACGAGCAATGTGGTGTCCATCACCGGGCCACTGTACGCAGACTGCAACCCTGTGCCAATGGCATCGGTCATAAGCGCTGCGGGCCCTGCGTGCCCCGGCGGCACAGACGGCAGCGTATTGTTTGAGCTGGAAGAATCAGGCTGTGCGGGCCGCTACGCGGTGTACCTGGAGCAGGCTGGCAGCGATATATTGGTTGCAGCGGACACGACGCTGGCGAATAGCTTCAGCGTGAGCGGGCTTGGCGAAGGCAGCTACAGCCTCCGGGTAGAGCTATTGGACACGCTGAGCTGCGGCTACGGCGTAGGGTGCTTCCCGCTGGAGGTGGAAGATTTTGTGGTGCTGTCCAATCAGGACATGGAAGGCCCGTCGCTGGAGGTTTCAGCGCAGGGCGGCGTAGGGCTGGGCTCTGGCGCGTCGTTCACTTATACGCCCCCAGAAGGGGAGTGCGGCGTACAGCTGGAGTGGCTGGCGGTCGCCACGGACAACTGCAGCGCAGCGGGTTCCATCCCGCTGAGCGTGAGCATCGAGAGCGATGTTGCAGGCGTAAGCCCGTGGGCGACGGTGACGGTAGCGCCCCTTTCAAGCCAGGGCAGTACGGTCACGTCAGTATACTTACTTTCCTCAGGCGATGCATCTAATGATAATTTGATGGTAGCGCAACTGGAGTCTACCGGTAGGCTCTCGGTTACACTAGGGGAAGAGTTTTGGGAAATGGACGGTACAGAAGACTTATCCGCCTATGATGTGGTCTTTTTACAGGCGAACTTTAACTGGAATAACCCACTTTCGGCAGAGGCAGCTGCTAATTTAACTGCTTACGTTGAGAATGGCGGAGGCCTGGTCACTTCTGAGTGGTCAGTATGGAATGCAGCTTATAATACAGGCAGTGGATCATGGGATGCTTTATTGCCTATTCTTCCGGTAGATTTAGCTGAGATAAACGGTGAAGACTATTTAGGGGAAGCAGATGTCACTTACACCAGCGTGAATAGTGAGCCATTAGTCAATGATGGTTTGTCAAGCTCTTTTGTATTTACTCCCTCGGATGCGAGCGGTACGGTTTCCTTATTTACGGCAAAAGCTGGGGCTACTGTCTTTTACGATATGGCAGCCTCATATGATGGCTATGACTATACAGCTGTGGGAATGGCTGGCTGGGCATATCAGTCTGGCCGTGTTTTCTCGTTCAATGGTACCAATGGAGCTACAGAAATTGCTAACGACGCTAACCTGCGCCAATTGCTGATTAATGCGCTCAATTGGAGTAGCGGCCAGACGGAGACGGTCGTTTATTCGGTGAGCCTGCACGCAGGCATAGGCACGAACACAGTGGTGCTGACCGCCACAGACGAGGCGGGCAACAGCACGGAGCTGTCCTACGAGATCACGGTAGTGGACAGCCGCGCCCCGGAGATCTACGGCCCTGGCGACATGCAGGTGCAGATCCCGGGCTGCGAAGACAGCGCCCCTGTGAACTGGCAGGTATCAGCAATAGACGACTGCAGCCTGGACGTGGAGCTGGAGCAGATCAGCGGCCCGCAGCCGGGCGATGTGCTGGCGCCAGGCACCTACACAGTAGTCTACGAGGCTACAGACGGCTACGGCAATACGAGCCAGTACAGCTTTGACATCACCCTCACGCAGGCGCAGAGCCCGGCACCGATCGTGGACGTGTCCGGCAACGGGCAGTTCGTGATCGAAGACTGTGCTGAGGACGGCTTTATCGTCTTTTCAGGCCATATTTATGACTGCGAGCTGCAGCCGGGCGATGTGCCCGACGGGCTGATCAGCATCAGCGGTGCGCCACTGGAGATCACCTACATCCTGGTGAACGAGGGCTATGCGTACTTCGAAGCCACGGGCAACCTGAGCGCGGGCAGCTACCTGATCGTTACCAGCTACGAAGGGGTAACAATAGGCCATGCTGTAGAAGTGGTGCAAGACCCGGACACGCCGGCGGTAATAACGATGCCCGGCAACCTGGCCTACCAGGTGCCGAACTGCGAAGGCGAAGCAGCGGTAAGCTTTGCGGTACAGCTGGAAGACGACTGCGATGAAGACTTTGGCACAGCCAGCTTCACGGTGAACGGAGCGCCAGCGCCCCCATTCGACGCAACGCTGTCGGGCCCTGCGAACGGCTACTTCGCGTGGAGCCTGAGCCTGCCACCTGGCGTGTACACCATCGTGGGCACGTACACCGATGGCGGCGGCAATACCACCGAGGCTACGGCTACAATTACGGTGAACGCGGACGAAGACAATTCCGCCCCAATCATCGTGTACCCATCGCAGAACATCACGGAGGAACTGGACCCCTGTGGGCCGGACGAGGCAGAAATCTGCTTCCAGGCTACGGCCATTGACGATTGCGAGGGCGATATTGTGCCCACGGTAACGGTGACAGGCCCTGGCGGCGCTGCCATCCAGGTGACGGCAGACGGCACTACCTACTGCTTCACAGCGGGCCCTGGCCAGTACACGGTGAGCATAGGCGCGGTGGACGCAGCGGGCAACAGCACAAGCGAAGCCTTCGGGGTGTCTGTCACACAAGACGATGCGCCGGAAGCGAACCTGGCGTGCAACGATGACATCAACGTAACGCTGGATGAGAACTGCTCGCGCGTTATCACAGCAGATATGGTGCTGGAAGGCAACTTCGGCTGCCTGCAGGAAGACGATTTCGCCATCACTATCGTCAACGATGACAACCCCGCCAACGGCAACATCCTTGACGGGCACGGGCAGTGGATTTACGAGATTGATGGGCCGGACGTAGCAGGCTTCGAGCCATGCTGGGGCTTCATTACTGGCGAAGACAAGACAGCACCAGTTGTTGATTGCCCGGACGACACAGACGTAGCGACAATCTCTGAGTCTGTACAGAAGATCCAGGGCGCCCTGGAGACGACTGACGCACAGCTTGAGCTTGCGGACTACTCTTGCTTCCTTGACGGAGCAGGCCCAGTTGCAGGCGGGCAGTACTACGACATCATCGAGTTCCAGGTGAGCGCCGATGATATCTACACGATCTACCTGAACACCTCATGGGGCGACGGCTTCACTGCACTGTACCAGGGCAGCTTCGACGCGGACAGCCCATGTGAGAATATCCTTTACGCAGCGGACGACAACATCCTTGGCAACGCAGGCCCGATCGGCGGCTTGTTCGACCCACAGGTGCGCGTGACGCTGCCACTGCGTGCATACGAGACGTACTTCGTGCTGGTTTCCAGCTTCGGCTCAGACGTGACGGGCTCCTACGAGCACACGATCTTCAGCGACGGCAACGGCCTTGTAGGCGCATGGAACTTTACAGAAACGATGCTGCCAGACTGGACGATCCAGTATGACACGACGTTCTCTGCACTGCCATCGACTACTGAGCAGCTGTCTATCCCGCTGTTCTGTGACGACTTCGGCCAGATCTACGGCGGCGACGCAGGTTCTGTAGCACAGGAGACCGCATTCATCAGCGGCACTTACCAGTGGGTAGGCGCGCCAAGTGCGACGGACAACTGCGACGACAACGTAGACATCACAGCGACGGACAGCTTCACTTCTTCAGGTGACTGTGGCGACGTAGTGATCACGCGCACGTTCACTGCTATTGACGACCAGGGGCTGACAGACGAGTGCCAGCAGCAGATCACGATCCGCAAGCCAACGCTTGACGACGTGAACTTCCCAAGCTTCACAGCAGTGGTAGAGTGCGACGAAGACTTCCCAACGCTAGCGAACGGCAACCCGGCTCCAGAGCTGACCGGCTATCCGTTCATCTTCACAGCGTTCGGCATCTTTGACATCGCTCCGAATTACTGCAACATCGGCGCTTCTTACGAAGACCTGCCAACAGTAGACGAGTGCGAAGGCCGCTTCAAGTTCCGCCGTGAGTGGACTATCTTTGACTGGTGCGACCCAGGCAGCTCATTGATCGCTAACCAGCTGATCAAAGTAGGCGACTACACAGCGCCAGAGGTGTCTTGCCCAGCGGGCACGCCAATCGCTTACTCTACAAGCCCATTCTCTTGCGGTGCATCTTTCGAAGTGCCAATGCCAAGCGTGAGCGACAACTGCTCTAACGTAACGGTATACACCGAGATCGTGACGACAACAGAGGAAGAGGTGATCAACCAGTACGGCCTGCCAACTGGCCAGTTCGTGATTGACACCGTAGTGGTGCGCACAATCCAGCCTGGCGCGAACCGTTTTGTATCCTCTATCCCATTCGGCGGCCACTTCTTCCGCTATGTGGCAGAAGACGACTGCGGCAATGAGACAGAGCTGTACTGCCCATTCTCCGTAATCGACGAGATCGAGCCAGTGGCAGTATGCGACGACCAGCTGAACGTAAGCATCGGCGGCGGCAACATCGTGCCTGGCCAGCCAGCGCTAGCACGGGTGTTCGCATCTGACGTTGACGAAGGCTCCTGGGACAACTGCGGCGATGTATCTATCGCGATCTTCCGCAACAACTTCAACCCGGTCACTTACACTTGCGGCACGCAGAACAGCGTAACCGGCGATTTCGTCGACTTCTTCTGCTGTGACGTAGGCGTTACATCTGATATCACACTGGTGGTGACGGACCAGTACGGCAACCAGAACTCCTGCTGGCTGAGCGTTACGCCAGAGGACAAGATCAACCCATTCTGTGATGCGCCAGACAACGTAGTTGTGGATTGCGACGGCCTGCCATACGGCTTCGACGCATCTGACGCAGATCAGCTGGAAGGCCTGTTCGGCATGGCGACTGGCGCAGACAACTGCGGCGTAGCAGACGTACAGCAGGTAGCAGCGAACGCTGACCTGGAGTGCGGCTACGGCTCTATCACTCGTATCTTCCGCGTCACTGACGTGAACGGCCTGAGCAGCACGAACAGCTGTGTGCAGGTGATCACGATCAATGAGGTGCACAACTACGAGATCTACTTCCCTGAAGATGCTGAGGCGAACTGTGGTACGCCAACGCCAGACACCGTTGAGTACAACGAGCTTGGCTGTGACCTGCTTGCAGTGACAAGCAGCGACGAGCAGTTCTCTGCATCCGGCGACGAGTGCTACAAGATCTTCCGTACGTGGAAGGTGATCAACTGGTGCCAGTATGACGGCGAGAGCGACCCCTACATCGTAGGCCGCGACGAGGACTGCAACGGCACGCCAGGCGACGGCGACCGCATTGCGAACAACGGCAACGGCTTCTGGCTGCTTGCACGCCCGAACGGCAAGATCTACTTCGACCAGGACACAGACGAGACGCCTAGCAACAACGTGCCAGGGTTCAACTTCTGCGGCACTTCCAATGACTACTACGACTTTGACTACGATGAGACGGGCTACTACCAGTACACTCAGATCATCAAGGTATACGACGACACAGCGCCTGAGATCAGCTTCACTGCGCCAGACGCATTCTGCTCACTGGACAACGTGAACTGTGACGCGAACGTGACTTATCCGTTCAGCATCGAAGAGGACTGTACGCCGGACGACCTGACGATCAAGGTGTTCCTGGACCCATTCCTGAGCGGCGACCTTGTGGAGCTGACAGGCGTGGTATCTGGCTCCTACCCAGACTACACGATCACAGTGAACGGCCTGCCAATCGGCAGCCACGCGTTCGAAGTGCACGTACTGGACGGCTGCGGCAACTCTGACCTTGCCATCCTGCCATTCGACATCATCGACTGCAAGGCGCCAGCGCCATTCTGCCTGAACGGCATTGCAATTGAGCTGATGCCAGTAGACGAGGACGGCGACAACCTGCCAGACCCGGGCGCCGGCATGGCTGAGATCTGGGCGAGCGACTTCGTTGCTTCCCCAATCACAGACTGCTCTGAGCCGATCAAGTACTCCATCAACCGCGCAGGCGAGCCTAACGGCCCTGACCAGACCGGCCTTGTGCTGACCTGTGACGACGAAGGCACGCTGGTGATCGAGATCTGGGCGTACGATGCAGCGGGCAACAGCGACTTCTGCGAGACGTACATCCTGGTACAGGACAACATGGGCGTATGCGGCGGGTCCAGCCCACTTGCAGCCGGTGCGGTCAATACCGAGAACAACGAGCCTGTAGAGCAGGTAGAAGTGAGCCTTTCCGGCCAGGCTTCTACAGCGATGACAACTCAGAACGACGGCGCTTACGTATTCACGAACCTGACATCAGGGCTTGACTACACGATCACGCCACAGCGCGACGGCGACTACCTCAACGGTGTGTCTACGTTCGACCTGGTACTGATCAGCAAGCACATCCTGGGCGTTGGCCCGCTGAGCACGCCATACCAGCGCATCGCAGCGGACGTTAACAACTCTGGCTCTATCACTACTCTGGACTTGATCCAGCTGCGCAAGCTGATCCTGTCCATCGATACAGAGTTCGCTAACAACACCAGCTGGCGCTTTGTAGAGGAAGCTTACGTCTTCCCAGACCCATCTAACCCATGGGCAGAGCAGTTCCCGGAAGTGATCAACATCAACGACCTGCCTGCGACCAGCATCACAGATGCGGACTTCGTAGCGGTGAAGATTGGTGATGTGAACGGAGATGCAACAGCGAACAGCTTTGCAGTAGTTGACGAGCGCAGCTACGAAGGCGCTTTCGCGCTGCAGACAGACGAGCAGGAGCTGAAGGCGGGCAACGAGTACCGCGTAAGCTTCACAGCTGCTGAGCTGGCACGCATCGAGGGCTACCAGGCGACGCTGACGCTGAGCAACGGCGTAGAGCTGGTAGACATCGTAAGCGGTGTAGCTACTGAAGACAACTTCGGCCTGGCTTACCTGGGCGAAGGCATGATCACGACAAGCTGGCACTGGGCGTCCGGAGCTTCCGCGAAGGCGCCAACGGGCATTGAGCTGTTCACACTGGTATTGCGCGCAAACAGCGACGTGATGCTGAGCGAAGTACTGGGCGTAAGCTCAGCAGTTACGAAGGCAGAAGCTTACGGCAAAGACGGCAGCTTCCAGGACGTAGCGATCGAGTTTGGCTCCGCCTCCGCTACAGCTTCGGCGGACAGGTTCGAGCTGTACCAGAACCAGCCGAACCCATTCAAGGGCGAGACTGTGATTGGCTTCAACCTGCCAGAGGCAGCACAGGTGACGATCACCATCAGCGACGTAACCGGCAAGGTACTGAAACTGTACCGCCAGGATGGCTCTAAAGGCTACAACCACATCACGGTTAAGTCTTCCGAGCTGGCGGCGACTGGCGTAGTGCAGTACACGGTCAGCACCGGTACGCACAGCGCGACGAAGCATATGGTGATTGTGGAATAGCAGTCACACGATTTGTATTGGGAGTATAATTTAGCGGGGCGTGTTGTATTTTCACGCCCTGCTTTTACTCGTGATTGTGAGACAGTTTTGTGCTAATTCAAAGCGCCCCGCACCGGTATTTGGTGTGGGGCTTTTTGTGAGTTATGCATGCCTGTCATTTTAAGATGTAAGACCTGAGCGGGCCCAGAAGGCTGGGAACCGTTAGCGAAGGGCAAGGGTGTCCACCGTGAGGTGGAATCTGAAGGAAGCCCGTAGCAAAAGTGGGTTGTGACGAACAGGAATCGGATATAAGGCCGAAGTTGGGGGTAATCCGGCAATAAACGGAGACGCCCGAAAGCCTTCCGTAACCAACTTAGGTAAATCCGGCGCAATTCACGGAAAAGAGGCATACTTACCATGGGAGGTCTCCGGCCCCGAGAGGGGAGGAGAAGTCAGTCGAGGTCATAGTACGGACCGTTTTTTTTACGGGAAGGAAGGACCGAATCTTTAAACCAAGGCAGTTTTTTTTAACAGGCGGCAAGCCATGAAGAACTCAGCAAAACATCAGGGCAGTCAGATAAGTCTAGCAGAGCTAGACGAATGGCAAGCAGATGGGTTGGTTTGGAGCGGTGCGAACGTAAGCGTTGCTGCGAATAAACGAACCGAGGAGTGGCTTGCGGATTGTAAGAAAGAACGAGCCTTGACCGTAGATTTGATGGGCCGCATAGCGGATCTGTCAAATTTAAGCCAAGCTTGCCGCAGAGTAATCTCAAACGGCGGGCGAGGCGGAGTAGATGGGATGGAGGTTGAGGGACTGCAGGAGTGGTTCAGCCGCCACCACGAAGCACTTCGTCAAGACTTGCTAAATGGTAAATACTATCCCAGCGCAGTACGGGGAGTAAAGATACCAAAGCCTAGGGGGAGCTACTGCCAATTGGGTATCCCCACAGTAAAAGACCGTCTGGTACAACAGGCGATCTTGCAGGTACTCAGCCCCCGTTATGAACGCATATTCTCCGATTACAGCTATGGTTTTCGGCCTGGGCGCAGTGCACGCCAGGCTCTACAACAAGCCGGAGCATATGTGGGGTCAGGCAAGAGGTACGTGGTGGATCTGGACCTAGCCAAGTTTTTCGATGAGGTCAATCATGATCGACTATTACACCTGTTAAGTACCCGGATCGGGGATAAACGCCTGCTCAAACTGATACATCGCTTCCTCAAGGCAGGGATGCTGGAAGGGGGGGGATGAATCAACGCATCAAAGGTACGCCGCAAGGCGGCCCCCTGTCCCCACTGCTGTCCAACATCGTACTAGACGAACTGGACAAGGAGTTGGAAAGACGAGGGCACTGCTTTGTACGTTATGCTGACGATGTGATCGTACTGGTAGGCAGCGAATGCTCCGCTGAACGGGTACAAAACAGTCTGATCAACTATCTGGAAGGCAAATTGAGGCTAAAAGTGAATCGCCAAAAGAGCCGGATAGTAAAGTGTTGGGGCATCAATTTCCTAGGCCACGGGATCAATGTAGACGGGAGTTTGATCTTAACCTGGCCCAGCGAGGACCGGCTGAAAGGCAAACTACGTCAGGTTACCCGTCGCAACCGAGGCTGCAGCTTTGACCAGCTCATCGCGCAGGTCAACCGACGCATGCAAGGTTGGCTGTATTACTTCCGATATGCAAAGATGAGAAAGAAGCTAGCGAGCCTGTGTAGTTGGCTCAAACACCGACTGCGATGTTATCGCCTCAAGCAATGCAAGCGAGCCATCGGAATAGCCAGATGGCTGCAAAAGTTGGGCATTCCAAAGAATCGAAGCTGGACAACTGCGGCTAGCCGCCGAGGATGGTGGCGAAAGGCATGCACCCCAGCGGCGTATGAAGGAATGAACAACAGCTGGTTCGCTGATCAAGGCTTAATTGATGTGATGAACGTCTACTCCCGGTTACACGTCTAAAGAAACCGCCGAGTACGAGAGTACGCTCGGTGGTGTGAGAGGACGATAAGGCCGGGCTTGCGCCTGCCCTCATCTCCTACTCGATTGTTTTGTATGGCATGCAGGCGTAATTCCACAGAGCTGTAAGAAGCCCAGATACCTAATCGGCGGTAGGCGAATACGAGTCAACTCAACTGCTGGCAAAGCAGGAGAAGCCTTAGTGAGCAGGCCCCGGGCCTATTCTGGTTAATAATCAGGGCTGATGTTTAGTTTTACCAACTAAGTCACGGGTTCGAATTGGGAGCGCTTATTTACTGGATGTCCCCGATTCTATTGTATTATGTGAGTCTAAAATGTTTTGAACATGACGTTTTGAATACCCAACCATATTTGCAAGGGTTTCAATATCAGTTTCTGGATTAGTATCGAGGACTTTAAAAATGAGTTCCTGCCTCTTTTCGCGAATTAACTGACCGGGAGAGGGGAGAAGAAGATGTTTAAGTTTCCGATAGAGCTCTCGTTTTGTTATATCGAAGTGAGCACAAATTGTATCAACTGTGACATTGTGGATGTTTTGATTGATATAGTCGTCTATTTGGGTTTCGAATGAGGATGGTAAGTTGTTGATTAGAGGGGGACTGTCTTGACTTTTCAAATGTCGTTTAGAGATAAACACGGCGATAGTCAGGAGCCCGATCGCAGTGGCAGTGAGGATAGAGATAATCATACCATTAGGATATGAAGGAGCTAATGTAGCGATTGTATCGCTTTTCGAGGCGTCACTATTAGTGAGCTTATGGAAATCATTAGGCTTCCAAGAATATACACCACTGATTGAACCCATGTAGATAGTACCGTCATTTTGGAAAAGGGAGCGTTTGTTGAAATCTACTTTCTCCAGATAGCTTTGAAATGAATAGTCAGATAAATCAATGTGATATAGTCCGTAATTAGTACCGCACCAAAGGAAGCCTGATTTGTCCTTGATAATGTTTTGAGCTTTAATTGGTTTATCGACTTGTAAGCTTTGTAACAATGGAATCATAGAGTGATTCTTGGTATCGAAAAGAAAAAGCCCCTGATCCGTTGCTGTAATTAGTGCATTACCGTGAGCAATGGTCTGGTTGTAGTAGTACTTTGGTAAGCCGTAGGGCTTTGCTTTATAGTCTTTTGTCAGTAGTACGATATCCTCTGAAGTAGAAAGGATGAAGCCATTTTTAGCTGGAGTTATCCCTTCGATACAGCTTCCTTTGAGTAGATAGGAGATATTGTCAGGTGTTCTTATGGCGAGTCCATTAGTTGTACCTATGAGCCAATCACTCTCTGGAGTTTGTATTATTTGGGTTATGTTAGGGCCATCTCCGTCCTCTAGTCCAATGATGTCCTCACTAAGCGTGAGCCTTTGTATACCTCTATCTTTTATGCTGTAAAGGTTGGGGCCTTCTGTGACATAAAGCTGACCTGATGAGTTTTGATAAAGGGTTCCTCCAATTATACATGTATCTAAAACTTTAGCACCCTTGAATAAGCCATCGTATGTATTGTAATAGAAATCTTTATTCCAGAACGCAATACCGCGCACAGAATGAGCACGAAGACTTCTGTCAAAAGAATGTAAAACCTTAAATTTGTAAATGTGATAATCTGTTGCAACATAGAAGTTTGAAGAGCTATCTACAGCTACAGTTGGCATAGGGTGCAAATCGGAGGAGGGGAGTTGATCGAGCCACGAAAGGTAGCTTTGCTTCAAGTTGCTGATTTTGACTTGGACATCATATTCGCAGGGGCACTTTTCATAATAGAGGCTGTCGAGGAAAAAGATATGACCATTGAAATCTGAGTCATAAAGACGAGTTGCGCCACTGTCGCCATCAACGTAGTATACACCTGTGCTGAAAGATGCAAAGATATTACCATTGCTATCATTAGCAATGGTGCCAATTGACTCGTTATAAGTGAAGACTTTTGTAAGAAGGGTGTCATTTCCCAATATTCTGCTTGAATAAAGTAAGGATATCAAGAGCAGGCAGCTGCTGAGTTTGTGCATATTCTGATTTTTAAAGGTGAACACAAATAATAGATGCTAGTGTATTTACCTGTCCGAATCTAAGAAGAAAAAAATGAGACTTAACTGCTTCTTAATATACAAAGCATTTCTCGATCATTTGATCAAATAAATCTCAATTGATTTCAAGCTTTTGGTTGTCAATCACTTGAAGTGGAATCCGTGTTTGTGCTTAGCGGGAGAAAGGGGTGAAAGTCAGGGGGGAGGCACTACACTCTAAAAGTGGTAAAGAGCCATAAATCACTTTGCACGTGGCCATGTAAAAAGGCCAGTGAAATAGTAATTGCTTGATAATCTAGACTTTACCTGAATTAAGCCAGAATTACTCTTTGCACTCATGAGATCCTTACCATTGCACTGGTTTGACGTGCCCAATCCACTGCTGTTTTTTTAAAAAGATGCCAAATATAACTTTAATTATTTTATTCTGCCACTTCTTGTGTATCCACTGAGAGGGCGGGCTTTACCGGTACGCTGTGTACTTAAGCTACTGAGCATTTTGAACGAGCAGCTTTTCCTCAATCAAAGCACTGCTGAGCCTCGATTTCAAAAAAGGGACCTATAATTCTCTCTTTTCATAAGGATAGGATAGACGAACACGAAACGAATAGAAAGGAGAAAAGAGCCCTACACAGAGCACTAGGAGTGGTTTCTTTTCTTACCAAGTTTAATGAACAGGCTGTCTGCAAAAGCAGGCTGACTGCATCATTTCCTTTGCTGCTATGAAATTTCGTGCCTCCATGTTCCATTTTTTCGCTCGTCCTGCATCGAAATTGTTGGCGATATTGACCCTCCTGCCCTGGTTATGTCAATATAATTGTCCTGAATTCTTATTACGAAAGAGAATCTTCAAGTTTTCAACAAAAATCATAAGCTTATGAAAAAACAAGGACAAAAGACAATGGTAGAACTGGCGAAGCGAAACATTGCGTGTAATGGCCGTAGTAGATGGGGCAGCCTGTTAGTTCGGATTCCCTGGCAGGCGAGTGTCTGTCTGATCTTATCGTTATGTTCTCAGGGGGCAGGTCCGATAGCGCCTGGGGAGAATATTCTTGGAAGAAGTAGCGGTAGGTCCTATGATGTTTGAAGAGAGTATCTGGAAGTCTGTTGCTAAGCAAATAGCACAATACAACAAAACTAAAATCACATGAAGATTTACTCAAAAAATGTGCACAAAAACCGTGTTTGTCAAAACACAACTTCACTCATGATTACTCAACTCTCAAATTCAACTCGAAGGTTGAGCCAAAATAGCTTCTTACTAGTCCTCTTCTTTGCAATTTCCTCCGCGTCAGTTTCTTTTGGGCAGAGTTGTGACTGTACGGAGTACGTTTACCTCAACGAGCCAGCTATTGGTTCAGTTTTAAAGTTCGAAGTAGGGGCTGAAGTTGCGCTTACAGAAGTGGTAGGAGTCAATGGAGGTGCTCCGCCGGCCCAGCACTGGTATCCAGGTACGGGGGTGTCAGAAATGCCTAGTCCACATGGTTTAGGGACTGATTTGAACGGTAGATTATTTATTGGTGCAAACGTTGGAAATAGTGCAATACGTGAATTTGATTGCGATGGAGCCATCAGCCCTACAGGTCCAACAACTATTCTTAACTTTGGAGATCACCAGAATATATTTGGTATAGGAAACACATTGTATGTGAATACTAGTGGTGGTCCTACTGCTTTTAACTCCTGTACAGGTGAAAACCTGGGACAGCTTTGTCTAAATGGTGCTGAAGGTAATTTATGGGGTTTATCTTATAACCCCGTGACGGAAACGGTTTATGCTGCACAGCGCGGGGGGAGTCATAAAGTATGGGTTTTTACACGAGCTGAATTAGAAGCGGGGATAGCAGGTACAGGTGCTTGTATCGACCCACTAATCACAAGAGGTACTAACGAAGTGGTGAATCCCGGGGAGAATTTTTTACCCAATACCTTTGAAAGTGTCTTTGGTGTTGTAGGTGATAATTCCGGGAACATCTATGTGGTTAAATCTAATGTAGATGGAGGAACATTGACCTATATTATTAAATATGATGCTTCAGGAGGGTATATTTCACAAACTCTTGATGGTATATGTGGTACGACACCTTGGTGTGCAGGGATAGGTTTGGCTTGGTCTGAGGCTACGGATCGGCTTTATTTGTCAAATTTTACGGACAACGCGGCTACGGATTGTATTTCGGCATTCGATGCAAACACTATGGCGTACGTTGGTACAGCTGCAGCGAACCCGGGTCTACCCCCAGATAATAGGGGTAAAGCTATCTCTATTTTAAAAGAGTGTTGCCCGGTTGGGTTGGCATCAAATTTACAGAAAGAAGTACGTGGAGCTCAGAATGACAAATTTTTCTTGAATCAGGAAACATTTAGTGAATGTGACGGTGTAGTCTGTGGTAGTAGCTGGACACCAGTAGGTACATTGACGAATATGACATTTGATGACTGTGACAACAGTATAACAGTAACAGGTCCGGGGTGCGGAACATTTTCATTGGACATTGGTGCAATCACAAGCACCGGTTGCGGTTCTCAGTCAACTACGCTCACGATTTGTAATGTTGATACCGATGGAGATGGCATTTCAGATGGCGATGAGGATGAAGATAATACTGACCCGATGGATCCCTGCGACCCTGCACAAAGCCCTAACTACGCGGGTTACGATGCGGAAAATGAAATCTGGGCTGCGGGTGACTGTGATGATGATGGTTTGACGAATTCAGAGGAGCTGGAAGCGGGCACTGATCCTTACAACCCAGATACAGATAGAGATGGAGTTATAGATGGTACTGAGGTTGAAGATCTTACCGATCCGCTTGAGCCATGCGATTACGAGTTTGCATCGGTAACCCTGGCAAAAGGTTCACTTTGGGCATTCGCCGATTGTGACAATGATGGTCTTTTGAACGAGGTTGAGCAGGATGAAAATACGGATACGGATGGTAATGGTACACCTGACTTTTTGGATAGCGATGATGATGGAGATGGTATTCCAACTAGTATTGAATTGGGAGAGCTTACCTGTATTGATGGTTTTAGTGTCAACCTAACGGGGGGGCTGAGTACAGGTAATCAATCTATGGATGCCTACTTAGATTCTTTAGGGGTGTTAATTAGGCATACGGATGCCGTTAACTTTATTCCCAATACCACCTTTTTTAATATTATTAATCATCCAACTTGGGATGAGGAAGGTGATACAGATGGGAAAATGATTTTTCAACCCAACTCCGGGGTGAGTTTTTCCTATTATGAGTCAGATGGTGTTACGAAATCAACAACAGACGCTTTTTCCGTATGGAGTGACCCTGTCACGGGGTTAGGGACTATCCGGGTAATTGCGAGAGATATAGATGGAAATATCCTTATTGACCGGCAAGATCCGGATGGGTCCAAACATTCAGTCAATACTTCAATGACTGAAGGGGTCAGAATTCATGAATTGGTTTTCGCCAATTCGACATCCGCGATTGACTTGCTTTCGGTAGGTCAAACATGTACTCCTCAAGATTCAGATAGTGACGGGCTCCCAGATTATTTCGATTTGGACAGCGATAACGATGGTATTCCCGATGCAGATGAAGCAGGAGAGGGGTACGCCTTTGACATAGATGAGGATGGCATACCTAACTACCTTGACTTAGATAGCGATGGGGATTCTTGCCCGGATGCTGTTGAAGCGGAGAGTGGGTTTAATCTTTTTGAGCTGGATGAAGAAAACCGCCTCCCTGGGGAAGTGAATGAAGATGGCATCCCCCTGGCGGCGATTGAAGGTGAGATGGTAGGGCTTGAAGCGACACAAGCCTGGGGTAGCGAAGAGTTTTTTGGTGAGCTGTGCGGCTCCGACCTTGGCGGCTACGTCTGGCTGGACAATGACCGCAACGGGTTATTTAATCAATGTAGTAACGGAGTAGCATTGGAGGAATCGGTATTTGGCTTCTCTGAATGTGAAGTAGGGCTTGCTGGCGTGCAGGTACGCCTGTACGGTACTGATGCCAACGGTAATCCCGTTGATGAGGTGCAGATGGCAGATGAAGACGGCTATTACCTCTTCGAGGTGGTACTGGCCGGCGACTACTGCATGGAGGTCAGCTTTGAAGGGCTGGACAATGCGGAAGACTACGTGCTGACCATCCCCAATGTAGAGTTCAACATGATCGACAGCCTGGACTCTGACTACTCCCTGGAAGGGGAGCGGTGCTTTACTTTGGAGACGGGAGCAGCGAGTGTCTATGACCTGAACGCCGGTGTCTTCCTTGATGCAGATGGGGACTACATCCCGGACGTGAACGACCCGGACATTGGTGGCGAGATGCTGGACCCACAGGGCTTCATCTACTGTGAGAATACGGGCGAGATCATCAGCGGTGCGGCCATTCAGGTAACGGGCCCGGGCAATGTGACGATGGTCGCGGACGGCTCTACAGGCTTCTATCAGTGGTTTGTGGACGCAAGCGGGGTCTACACGATGACACTAACAACACCAAACGGCTATGGTATCAGCACGGACTGTACTGACAGCGGTCAGCTGGACCCAGAGCCGGGCATTACAATCGTGGGCAGCTCAGAGGAAGCAATGAGTGGCTTCATGGAAGACGCGTCCTGCGGTGCGAACCCGTTCTACATGGAGTTTGTGCTTTCACCGGGCGACCTGGTGCTGAACAACAACCTGCCGCTGGTATGTGCCGAGATCGGCGACCGTGCATGGAAGGACTTCGACCGTGACGGTCTGCAGAGCCCCGGCGAGCCGGGCTTAGGCTACACGGAAGTGCGGCTGCTGGACTGCGCGGGCAACGGCGTGGACACAGTGGTGTCGGACATCGAAGGGCGCTTTTTGTTCACCGGGCTCCCGGCGGGCGGCTACGTGCTGGACTATGAAGGGCGTGCCGAATGGGCCGGCAGCCTGCCGAACCTGTGGTCGTATGCGGGCTATCAGGCCGGCTCAGCAGAGCTGGACTCCGATATTACGGCGAGCGGTTCCACGGAGTGCGTGACGCTGGGCGTAGGGGAGAAGAACTACACAGTGGACGGCGGCTACGAAGTGCCGTACACGTACAGCTGCAACTGCGACGGCTCGATCACTTTGGAGTGGTCGCCGGTCAGCGGGGAGCCTGGCGTGACGTACACGGTAGACATAGAAGACAGCGCGGGCAACCCGGTGCTGGACTACGTGAACATGACAGAAACGAGCGTGACGATCGCCCACGGCACGCTGCAGAACGGCGAGGAGTACCGCCTTGCGATCACGGAGAACATCAGCACGAGCAATGTCGTGTCCATCACCGGGCCACTGTACGCAGACTGCAACCCTGTGCCAATGGCATCGGTCATAAGCGCTGCGGGCCCTGCATGCCCCGGGGGCACAGACGGCAGCGTACTGTTTGAGCTGGAGGAATCAGGCTGTGCGGGCCGCTACGCGGTGTACCTGGAGCAGGCTGGCAGTGATATATTGGTCGCAGGGGACACGACGCTGGCGAATAGCTTCAGCGTGAGCGGGCTTGGCGAAGGCAGCTACAGCCTCCGGGTAGAGCTATTGGATACGCTGAGCTGCGGCTACGGCGTAGGGTGCTTCCCGCTGGAGGTGGAAGATTTTGTGGTGCTGTCCAATCAGGACATGGAAGGCCCGTCGCTGGGGGTTTCAGCGCAGGGCGGCGTAGGGCTGGGCTCTGGCGCGTCGTTCACTTATACGCCCCCTGAAGGGGAGTGCGGCGTACAGCTGGAGTGGCTGGCGATCACCACGGACAACTGCAGCGCTGTGGGTTCCATCGGGCTGAGCGTGAGCATTGAGAGCGATGTGGCAGGCGCGGCCCCCTGGGCGACAGCCGTACAGGCGAGCTCCGGCTATGCGGTGAGCGTCCATGCAGGCATAGGCACGAACACAGTGGTGCTGACCGCCACAGACGAGGCGGGCAACAGCACGGAGCTGTCCTACGAGATTACGGTAGTGGACAACCGCGCCCCAGAGATCTACGGCCCTGGCGACATGCAGGTGCAGATCCCGGGCTGCGAAGACGGCATGCCTGTGAACTGGCAGGTATCAGCAATAGACGACTGCAGCCTGGACGTGGAGCTGGTGCAGATCAGCGGCCCGCAGCCGGGCGATGTGCTGGCGCCAGGAGTATACACAGTAGTCTACGAGGCTACAGACGACTATGGCAATACGAGCCAGTACAGCTTTGACATCACCCTCACGCAGGCGCAGAGCCCTGCGCCGATCGTGGACGTGTCCGGCAACGGGCAGTTCGTGATCGAAGACTGTGCTGAGGACGGCTTTATCGTCTTCTCGGGCCATATTTATGACTGCGAGCTGCAGGCGGGCGATGTGCCCGACGGGCTGATCAGCATTAGCGGCGCGCCACTGGAGATCACCTACATCCTGGTGAACGAGGGCTATGCGTACTTCGAAGCCACGGGCAACCTGAGCGCCGGCAGCTACCTGATTGTTACCAGCTACGAAGGGGTAACAATAGGCCATGCTGTAGAAGTGGTGCAAGGCCCGGACACGCCGGCGGTAATAACGATGCCCGGCAACCTGGCCTACCAGGTGCCGAACTGCGAAGGCGAAGCGGCGGTAAGCTTTGCGGTACAGCTGGAAGACGACTGTGATGAAGACTTTGGCACAGCCAGCTTCACGGTGAACGGAGCGCCAGCGCCCCCATTCGACGCAGCGCTGTCGGGCCCTGCGAACGGCTACTTCGCGTGGAGCCTGAGCCTGAGCCCTGGCGTGTACACCATCGTGGGCACGTACACCGATGGCGGCGGCAATACCACCGAGGCTACGGCTACAATTACGGTGAACGCGGACGAAGACAATTCCGCCCCCGTTATCGTGTACCCATCGCAGAACATCACGGAGGAACTGGACCCCTGTGGGCCGGACGAGGCAGAAATCTGCTTCCAGGCTACGGCCATTGACGATTGCGAGGGCGATATTGTGCCCACGGTAACGGTGACAGGCCCTGGCGGCGCTGCCATCCAGGTGACGGCAGACGGCACTACCTACTGCTTCACAGCGGGCCCTGGCCAGTACACGGTGAGCATAGGGGCGGTGGACGCAGCGGGCAACAGCACAAGCGAAGCCTTCGGGGTGTCTGTCACACAAGACGATGCGCCGGAAGCGAACCTGGCGTGCAACGATGATATCAACGTGACGCTGGACGAGAACTGCTCCCGGGTGATCACAGCAGATATGGTGCTGGAAGGCAACTTTGGCTGCCTGCAGGAAGACGATTTCGCCATCACTATCGTCAACGATGACAACCCCGCCAACGGCAACATCCTTGACGGGCACGGGCAGTGGATTTACGAGATTGATGGGCCGGACGTAGCAGGCTTCGAGCCATGCTGGGGATACATCACTGGCGAAGACAAGACCGCACCAGTTGTTGAGTGCCCGGACGACACAGACGTAGCGACGATTTCTGAGTCTGTACAGAAGATCCAGGGTGCCCTTGAGACCACTGACGCACAGCTTGAGCTTGCGGACTACTCTTGCTTCCTTGACGGAGCGGGCCCAGTTGCAGGCGGACAGTACTATGACATCATCGAGTTCCAGGTGAGCGCAGATGATATCTACACGATCTACCTGAACACTTCCTGGGGCGATGGCTTCACTGCACTGTACCAGGGCAGCTTTGATGCGGACAGCCCATGTGAGAATATCCTTTACGCAGCGGATGACAACATCCTTGGCAACGCAGGCCCAATCGGCGGCTTGTTCGACCCACAAGTGCGCGTAACGCTGCCACTGCGTGCGTACGAGACTTACTTCGTGCTGGTTTCCAGCTTTGGCTCAGACGTGACTGGCTCCTACGAGCACACGATCTTCAGCGACGGCAACGGCCTTGTAGGCGCATGGAACTTTACAGAAACGATGCTGCCAGACTGGACGATCCAGTATGACACGACGTTCTCTGCCCTGCCATCGACTACTGAGCAGCTGTCTATCCCGCTGTTCTGTGACGACTTCGACCAGATCTACGGCGGCGACGCAGGTTCTGTAGCACAGGAGACTGCATTCATCAGCGGCACTTACCAGTGGGTAGGCGCGCCAAGTGCGACGGACAACTGCGACAACAACGTAGACATCACAGCGACGGACAGCTTCACTTCTTCAGGTGACTGTGGCGACGTAGTGATCACGCGCACGTTCACTGCTATTGACGACCAGGGGCTGACAGACGAGTGCCAGCAGCAGATCACGATCCGCAAGCCAACGCTTGACGACGTGAACTTCCCAAGCTTCACAGCAGTAGTAGAGTGCGACGAGGACTACCCAGCGCTGGCGAACGGCAACCCGGCTCCAGAGCTGACTGGCTATCCGTTCATCTTCACAGCGTTCGGCATCTTTGACATCGCTCCGAATTACTGCAACATCGGCGCTTCTTACGAAGACCTGCCAACAGTAGACGAGTGCGAAGGCCGCTTCAAGTTCCGCCGTGAGTGGACCATCTTTGACTGGTGCGACCCAGGCAGCAGCCTGCTGGTGAACCAGCTGATCAAAGTAGGCGACTACACAGCGCCAGAGGTGTCTTGCCCAGCGGGCACGCCAATCGCTTACTCTACAAGCCCATTCTCTTGCGGTGCATCTTTCGAAGTGCCAATGCCAAGCGTGAGCGACAACTGCTCTAACGTAACGGTATACACTGAGATCGTGACGACAACAGAGGAAGAGGTGATCAACCAGTACGGCCTGCCAACCGGACAGTTTGTGATCGACACCGTAGTGGTGCGCACAATCCAGCCTGGCGCGAACCGTTTTGTATCCTCTATCCCATTCGGCGACCACTTCTTCCGCTATGTGGCAGAAGACGACTGTGGCAATGAGACGGAGCTGTACTGCCCATTCTCAGTGATCGACCAGATCGAGCCAGTGGCAGTATGCGACGACCAGCTGAACGTAAGCATCGGCGGCGGCAACATCGTGCCTGGCCAGCCAGCGCTTGCACGGGTGTTCGCATCTGACGTGGACGAAGGCTCATGGGACAACTGCGGTGATGTATCTATCGCGATCTTCCGTAACAACTTCAACCCGGTCACTTACACTTGCGGCACGCAGAACAGCGTAACCGGCGATTTCGTCGACTTCTTCTGCTGTGACGTAGGCGTTACATCTGATATCACACTGGTTGTAACCGACCAGTACGGCAACCAGAACTCCTGCTGGCTGAGCGTTACGCCAGAGGACAAGATCAACCCATTCTGTGACGCGCCAGACAACGTAGTTGTGGATTGCGACGGCCTGCCATACGGCTTCGACGCATCTGACGCAGGCCAGCTGGAAGACCTGTTCGGCATGGCGACGGGCGCAGACAACTGCGGTGTAGCATCTGTACAGCAGGTAGCATCGAACGCTGACCTGGAGTGCGGCTACGGCTCCATCACTCGTATCTTCCGCGTCACTGACGTGAACGGCCTGAGCAGCACAAACAGCTGTGTGCAGGTGATCACGATCAATGAGGTGCACAACTACGAGATCTACTTCCCAGAGGACGCTGAGGCGAACTGTGGCACGCCAACGCCAGACACCGTTGAGTACAACGAGCTTGGCTGCGACCTGCTTGCAGTGACAAGCAACGACGAGCAGTTCTCTGCATCCGGCGACGAGTGCTACAAGATCTTCCGTACGTGGAAGGTGATCAACTGGTGCCAGTATGACGGCGAGAGCGACCCTTACATCGTGGGCCGCGACGAGGACTGCAACGGTGTTCCAGGCGATGGCGACCGTATTGCGAACAACGGCAACGGCTTCTGGCTGCTTGCACGCCCGAACGGCAAGATCTACTTCGACCGGGACACAGACGAGACACCTGACAACAACGTACCAGGCATCAACTTCTGTGGCGTATCGAACGACTACTACAGCTTCGAGTATGACGAGACTGGCTACTACCAGTACACTCAGATCATCAAGGTATACGACGACACCGCTCCTGAGATCAGCTTCACGCAGGCAGACGCATTCTGCTCCCTGGACAACGTGAACTGTGATGCGAACGTAACTTATCCGTTCAGCATCGATGAGGACTGTACGCCAGACGACCTGACGATCAAGGTGTTCCTTGACCCATTCCTGAGCGGCGACCTTGTACAGCTGACAGGCGTGGTATCTGGTTCTTACCCAGACTACACGATCACAGTGAACGACCTGCCAATCGGCAGCCACGCGTTCGAAGTGCACGTACTGGACGGCTGTGGCAACTCAGACCTTGCCATCCTGCCATTCGACATCATCGACTGCAAGGCGCCAGCGCCAATTTGCATCAACGGCATTGCGATCGAGCTGATGCCAGTAGACGAGGACGGCGACAACCTACCGGACCCGGGTGCAGGCATGGCTGAGATCTGGGCGAGCGACTTCATCGCTTCTCCGATCACTGATTGCTCTGAGCCGATCAAGTACTCTATCAACCGTGCAGGCGAGCCTAACGACCCTGACCAGACCGGCCTTGTGCTGACTTGTGACGACGAAGGCACGCTGGTGATCGAGATCTGGGCGTACGACGCAGCTGGCAACAGCGACTTCTGCGAGACTTACATCCTGGTACAGGACAACATGGGCGTATGCGGTGCAGCAGCACCAATGGCAGCCGGTGCGGTCAATACCGAGGACAACGAGCCGGTAGAAGATGTACAGGTCAGCCTTTCCGGCCAGGCTTCTACAGCGATGACGACTCAGAACGATGGCGCTTACGTATTCACGAACCTGACATCAGGCCTTGACTACACGATCACGCCACAGCGCGACGGCGACTACCTCAACGGTGTGTCTACGTTCGACCTGGTACTGATCAGCAAGCACATCCTGGGCGTTGGCCCGCTGAGCACGCCATACCAGCGTATCGCAGCGGACGTTAACAACTCTGGCTCTATCACAACTCTGGACCTGATCCAGCTGCGCAAGCTGATCCTGTCTATCGATACAGAGTTCGCTAACAACACCAGCTGGCGCTTTGTGGAGACGGCTTACGTCTTCCCAGACCCATCTAACCCATGGGCAGAGCAGTTCCCTGAAGTGATCAACATCAACGACCTGCCTGCGACAAGCATCATGGATGCGGACTTCGTAGCCGTGAAGATTGGTGATGTGAACGGTGATGCGGCAGCAAACAGCTTTGCAGTAGTTGACGAGCGCAGCTACGAAGGCACTTTTGCACTGCAGACAGACGAGCAGGAGCTGAAGGCGGGCAATGAGTACCGCGTAAGCTTCACAGCTGCTGAGCTGGCACGCATCGAGGGCTACCAGGCGACGCTGACGCTGAGCAACGGCGTAGAGCTGGTAGACATCGTAAGCGGTGTAGCTACTGAAGACAACTTCGGCCTGTCTTACCTGGGCGAAGGCATGATCACGACAAGCTGGAACGGCGAAGCATCTGATGCAGAGCTGTTCACACTGGTATTGCGCGCAAACAGCGACGTGATGCTGAGCGAAGTACTGGGCGTAAGCTCAGCAGTTACGAAGGCAGAAGCTTACGGCAAAGACGGCAGCTTCCAGGACGTAGCGATCGAGTTCAGCACCGGTACTGTAGCGGGCGCAGGCTTCGAGCTGTACCAGAACCAGCCGAACCCATTCAAGGGCGAGACTGTGATCGGCTTCAACCTGCCAGAGGCAGCACAGGTGACGATCACCATCAGCGACGTAACCGGCAAGGTACTGAAACTGTACCGCCAGGATGGCTCTAAAGGCTACAACCACATCACGGTTAAGTCTTCTGAGCTGGCGGCGACAGGCGTAGTGCAGTACACGGTCAGCACCGGTACGCACAGCGCGACGAAGCGCATGGTAATCGTGGAATAGCGATTGCAAGATGTTTTACTACGAGCAATAGCATTCGGGGCGTAAGGTGTTTTACGCCCCGCTTTTGCTCCTGACTGATTACGTAATAGTTTTGTGCTAATTCAAAGCGCCCCGCACCGGTATTTGGTGTGGGGCTTATTTGTTTGCAGATTCTGCAAACTTATTTTGAAGCCCCGAAGTGGGTAATTGCTATGTTATCTTGCGGCGTAGAAGCAAAGCCCCGTGCAACTAAGCAGATGGGAATTATAGATTAGGGAGTTTCAGGGAAACCTGTGTACATATCGAAAGCCGGGCAATCTTTCTAAGGTTGCAGGCAGTAGGGTAGGCCATTCCCACCTGAGTGGTTGTTGAAACATCAATGTATCTGGGCTGCTAATACTGGTGAACCGGTTTTTGGATAAACTCCTACATCAAAATTGACGCCCAATTGATTCCATCTTGCAGGGTATGAAGGATTGAAGCCTTTACGGATTGGCTTAAGCTGGACATCCGGACAAAACCGCGGGTTAGTCTCCTGTCAGTTTCATCCGGATGTCTCACAAAATCATATTTAGTTTTTCGAGAGCTTTAGTTTTGACAAGCCACTAGTGCGACTAAACCGAATTGTTTGATAGTGTTTTCACGCTTAAGCCTTCTGTAGTGCCTGATCTTTAACTGTCAAATATTTACGGCTCAATCCACTAGATGTCATTTTCCCAGAAAAACTGTACTGTTGTACCGTTCCCATCTTGATTGACCAGCCCTTCGACAGTAAAGAGGTCCTGCCCGACTACTGTATGGACTCCAAATGCTTTAGCTTTCCAAAAAGTCAAAATAAAAGGGCTCATTGGATTAACATCAGAAAGTGGCGTTACTGCCCACCACTCTTCATGGTTGTCTCCCTGCAGCTCCATCATCAAAGATTTTTCAGTACCATCTGAGCTAAGGTAGTGCATTTGTACTCCTTTCCACCAGGTAACATTGGTATTGGTTTTAAACCCAAACTGAATATTTTTGTCTGTCCTCGGGGTTTTAGTTACCGTGATTAGGTTGTCGTTGTCTACTGTATAGCTCTCTTGAAGTGCCTGTAGCTGTGGAATAGGCTTAGTGTTCCCTTTGAAAAAAGTACCTGCAGGGTAGCTTGGGCCTGAGTATTTTGCCCAGTAAACATCGTGATTGTTCGTGCTGTCTCCGGGAGGTGTCCAGACCAGCTCAAATGTATTGCCGTCTAAAGAAATATGTCCTGCTTTAGCAGTATAAAGGTAGCCTTCGCTTTCGACTACATAGGACCATTCCCGGTTTTTGCTCCAGGTTTGAATTGGAACTGGCAGACCAAGCCCCATATGTACCAAAGAATAGAGGTGGCTAACCTTTTGCCGGTCTTCCTTTTCTAAATCCTTGATAAGCTTAAATCCTTTTTCCTCTAACTTCTTTACGTCCTTAGCTATTTTATTTAGGGCCTTTAGCTCGCAAGCCATGTCGTCAGTGGGCGGATCCTCTGACTCGTAATCAATAGGATGGTCGTCGTCGTCAGGAGAAAGAACCTTTGCATAGAGCTGTTCTGCCGGACCTTTAATGAACTGGTACTGGCTGCGAAGTTCTTTGAAGGTTTCCTTCATAGGATCAGGGATTTTAGCCTTGATATTCTTATAAAGGCTTTTAGCTTTAGCAATGGCTTTTTTTGCGGTGGTTAAGTTTTTCGTAGCACTTGAAGAATTGGAGTTGCAATCATCTTCGTCCTCATCTTCGTCTTCGTCATTAGAATTATCTCCATCCTCATCCTGGTCGTCACTACTATCGTCCTGGTTATCAGAACTATCATCACCACTGTCTGTATCTTCATCGCCATCAGGATCGCTGCCATCACCGCTATCTGTTCCGGAATCATCATCCGCTGCCTGATCAGCGCCATCGGCTGCATCATCGGCTAAGTCTTCCGTCTGCCCTTCCATTTGTGTAAGAGCTTCGCTGCCCATATCTGCTGCCGCATCACCACTATCTTCTGCCGCGCTGAAGACTTCCGGGAATTCGGTAGCGACTTCCGAGGTGGTTTCGATAGACATTTCGGTAGTTTCTGCTGCAGTTTCAATAGCTTCGGCGGCGTCAACGGCATCAAGACCAGCTTCTGCGCCTGTTGTAGCTACTACTTCTGCGATGGCACCCGCTTCCACTTCTGCTCCAGCCCCGGCTGTAACCACGGTAACTACAAGCCCGGCAACAATCATCAGTGCATCCCCAACAAACTGGAATACCTCTTTGAACGTATCCCAGTTACGAATAATATCAGGTGGCGTATAGCTCACCTCTTGCCCCGCATCAAGACCGTCATTATAACAAAGCGCAGGGATGGCGCTTTCAAAACACCCTTCATGGTAAGCGTAGACCCAGATTTTCTCGGTACCTTGGTTAGTGAACGATACAGCTTGTTGGCTGGTCTGTGCCACACTATGGACCGTCAGTATCCAAAAACTGAGGAGCACAAGCAACGTTTTCTTTAAAAGCATATTTGTTATTTTAAATGAGTGAATGAATGACGAACTTGTCCCAGCGTATATATTGGGAAATCGAGATACAAACCCAGATTAAACCGAAGGATATCAGTTTCCTGCCCTCCAGGGTCGGTCCTGCCGTTGTTGACCATAGCGGCACTAAGCCCCAGGCTAAGCGGGCTGTTCTTTAATCCAAGAAAATATCCTGCACCCGGCGAGACAAAGGCTTCCAGGTTGATCTTTTCGGGAAACTGTCCACTTCGGATATCTTCCGCATCCTTGATCAGAAAAGAAAACGGGGCTCCAAGGTCAATGATCTGTAGTAAGAATGTATGGGCATACTTCCCTGTACCCATACTTAGAGCCGGGCCAGCGCAGATACCCATCGCTGTATGGAGGCCTCTCATGTTGCGGTCCGGGTGAAGGCTTGTTTCCATCCCGGAATGCAAGCCTGCATATCCCATCAGAAGGTAGGTCCGCTTGTTCTTTCTAAGGCTGGAAAAACTGGCATGTGGGAGGTAGATTTCCTTCAGGACCTTCTGGAAGCTATCCAAATCATCCTGGACTGCAAGATTCCCTAGTAGAAGCAAAAGCGGATGATTGTAAAGAGCTAATTCTTCTGCAATATTCATCAGTGCTTTATGCTGAGCTGACTTCGATTTGTTATGGTATCTGAGGTTGGCAATCGCAGACAGAATTTGCTCAGCGTCAAGAGCATCCTCAACGGACAAAAAGCACCCTCTTAGATCAAGGAAAGTTTGGATGAAATCCTGGAGTAGTTCAGGTCGCCGTATATTCCAATTTGCCCGCCGGGTATTTCTAACGAATCTATGGTAACTAATCATACCCTGAACATAGTTATCCGGGAGATTATCCATTATCTCAGAAGGTGCGGAAAGCCCGGGGGCATATAGCCCTGCCCACCAATGGCACAGCCGGGCTACTCTGCCACTCTCCTGCAAGCGTTTGATTGTGATAGGATGGAGGGGCTGATTGGCACTTACTTCGAAAGCCTCATTCAGAAATGAAAGCCAGCTATTGACCGGAAAAGAGGTCTCATCGTTATCTCCAGGAAAAACCGGAGGATCAATATGCCCTTGCCAGTAACGGTCTAACCAATACTCCCCTTCCTCAATGATCCGAGTACTTTGACTACTAAGCCGGCCTGTCTGTTGCAAGGCATAAGGAAAACGAGCGTCAAGTTGCTGATAATCGACTGCAAGAGCCGCCTTGAAATGCTGTAGAGCTACTGATGCCGGCATACCTGTTGAGTAGTTGAGTATTTGCCGGCTCACATTTGGGAATAAGATATGAACAAGAGTGTCAGTTTCCTGCAGCTGCTGCAACTCTGTTTTTATTATTCCAACAGCAGATTCTATGGCTTCTTCCTCAATTGCGTTAATCAGCAGCTCGTCGGTCACTTGCAGCCAAAACGGCTTGGGGGAATTTAATTGCTGGCGAGCGGGCATCCTCGGCTCGTCAGGCAATTCCATTACTCTGGTTAATCTCAGCGATACAGAGTCTGATAGGGGAGGAGAAATCATAGTTTGCAGTGTATCGATCGAGATCCATTCTCGGATGTCCCGGTACTGCTCTGACATCCGAGTGCTATCATACAGTTGTTGCTCTATAGTGGCACGGAGCATATCTTGTATCTTATCTACGGGGAGATCGCTGCAAGCACCTGTGGAAAGGCAGGCTTCCCAACTTTCGATAACAGGCCTGTAAGTCTCGCCAAGTACAGACAGGAGGCTTTCTTCCTGAGTGTTTTCCCAAATGAGTAATTGCTTAAGGGGAGAGGTCGTTTCCTCCTGCGCAGTTAAAGGGCACGCCCCAACGATAATCAACAGGAGGCTAAACCCTTTTATTAGTCTTTTCATATGTTGGATGATTAGAAAAAAATAGGCCATCAGCGAAATGTGCCGCCACTGAAGTGGATAGGATTATACGCTCAGAAGTCTTTTGTCATTTCTGCTCCGGCACTTCCAATATGCGCTGAGTTGAGTTAGGTTTTGATGCGATCCACTGAAAAAGTAAGAAGAAACAAACCAGACATATTTGTTTAATACGCTGATTATCATTTTTTTATAACGTGTTCTTTACAGGCTTTTTAAAATCAGTAAATACTTGTATTTTAGCTTCTAAGAAGCAAACACAACAGAGCAGCACGCCATAAATATTCTATAATCTGCCCCGGAAGGGGCTCCGGTTTGAATAAGAATGAGTAAAATAATTATTGCTGCAACTCTGGTTTGCTTATCTCTCTCCCTGATGGCAGAATGTCCGCAAGTTATAAATGCTTTACCTCCTGATTTTTCCGCAGGACGGTTGATTTCTCATATCGTACAGATGGATGCGGAAGGCAGCCCGGACGTGGACTGCCTGGCTGCACATTACAATAAGCAGTATGTAGTACCTGCACCCTTTTCGCTGCATGCACAATACTATTATAATCATCGGGCCAATCATTTTCTGAGAAGGAGCGCTTATGACTCTGCCTTTCACTACACCCGTTTAGCATTAAAGTGTGACTCCATACTTTCTGATTCCTTCTATCTGGCAACAGATCTTGGCTTGCTGGCGAACATCCATTTGATGAAGGGAGAGTTTGATAAGTCGATTAATTATTATGAACAATCCTTAAGTGTTCTAAATCCGAGAAAACACCCGGCAAATGCACTTTCGCTATTGTCGAATCTGGGAGTAGCCTATTTAAAAACAGATTACTACGAAACAGCGATGCAGTACTTCAGGCAAGCTTTGGAGTATGGGCAATATGCAGATACGCCTTATGGAAGAAGAAGCAGGCACGTTACCCTTCTTAACATTGGAATTATTCATAAAAAGCAGGAAGATTTCCCACAAGCTATTCAGGCGTTTCATAGCCTTTTGGATACCGCGCGCCTGTATGAATATCCCTACCTTAGCTATCTGGCTCATTTTAATATTGCACAAGTTTATCGCCAAACAGGAAGTGAAAAAAACTTTTTATCTCACCTCGATACAGCCTGGAATGTTGCGATAGAGCATGATTTTAACCAGCATTACCTGCTCACCGAAAGCATTTCCCATGCGCATGAGCAAAAAAACTGGAAGAAGTTTATAGACTATCTGGAAAAATACCGCACCTACTATGAAGAGGACGAGTTGGAATGTGATCCGGAATGGGCTATTTGGAATAGCCGACTTTTGCTGGAATATAATACGGAACCGGCACAAGCCTTATTCTTACTGAGCGAAGGGTTAAACTGTACTGATTTCTACACAGAAGATGCTCTTGATCTGTATGCGCTTCGGTCAGAAGTGTTTCAAAAACTGGGTTCTTACAAGAAAGCACTCAAAAACTTAACCAAAAGCAAAGTTATAAGCGATAGTCTGGCTAGAAGAACTAACCTTCGGATTCTGGCTGATGCGACTACTAGCTATCGCGTTGCCGAATATCAGCAAATGCTGGATCAAAAGGAAAAAGAAAAGGCGTGGTTGCGAAAACGGGCAAACTACACCAATGCTCTCGCGTTGGGGCTGGGGGCTGTTTTGCTACTTATATCCTTCCTTTTTTACTTCTATCGCCAAAAAATGCAGTACAAAAAAGAAGCTCTTGAGGCCAGAAGGCAACAACTTGAAACCCTGAACAAGTCCAAGCAGGAAGAACTAGCCCGTCAAAAACAACGTCTGCTCACTCAATCTGTACAGTCCAGCCAGCTGAAAGCAAAAGTCCTGGATGCTTGTGAGCGCTATCGGCGCAATTCAGCTATGCTTACCCGAAAAGTAGAAATGGCCTTTAACGAACAGCCTGTTTGGGAAAACTTTCTCTTGGATTTTAACCAGAATTACCCTGGCTTTATTGACCGTATCCTTCAGGAATATCCAGATACATCCAAGCGGCAGTTGCAGTATGTAGTACTTATAGCCTTGGGCTTTAGTAATCAGGAAATTAGCGATATGTTATTCGTAACGCCCGGTGGAGTGGAAAAAGCTAAATCCCGTTTAGCAAGGCAATTCCAAATCAATGATAAGAGGAGGCTTTCACAGGAAATAATGAACTTGTTTTTTAGATCAAGGCAGGAGCAATAGCAGCCCTACAATCTCTATGACTTCGAGTACGCTCAATTAGTGCTAAAGTGAGGCTGCGGGCTGTTCATTTGCTTTTAGTCAATGATCCAGGTATTAAAACACAGGGCGTTCAGAGGCCTGGCAAAGTCAGTGTCACAGGGAGCGGATTTAGGCTTCCGATGCAGAGTATCTTATCATTATTGGGAGAGCTGATGCAAAAGGAACGAATAACAAAAACCGGTTTTGTAGAAGAAAATTTTTTACAAAAAGAGGAAGGCAGAGTAAAAAAAAACAGCCAAAAGAATATACAGTTTGTCTACAACAGCAGAACAGCAAATCAACAAATTTGTATAAAATCCTGTTAATGAAGGATTTGTGTTTTAAGGGGCTGGTTTGGCGCAGTTGTATTTTATTGTCGAAATATCCTATACTTGTAAGAGAAACGCGGTAATAATCTAACGGTTAAATTGTTATCGAAGTGAGAAAACACGTGTGTGCGCTATCCTCTGTTAGAAACCCTCCTAAAGGGGCTGTTTGTTAGGCAGCCTGGCTTTTGTTAATGGTCACAATGCTCGCTCTTCCCCCGGAGGAGAGGTGTAAATATTTTTATTCAAACAATCAAAACGAAATGAAAGAACATTTGAATTTCAGGCAATGGATATTGCCGGTACTACTGTTTTTTTGTGTGTCAACTGCCCTTGGACAAAACCGTATCACTGGAACAGTAACAGATTTGGAGACCGGAGCGCCGCTCATTGGAGCTACTATAGAAAATATAGGCAACGGTAATGGTACGGTTACAGACCTCGATGGTCGATATGCTATCACTGCCGAATCAGGTTCTACCTTGCGATTTTCCTACATAGGGTATTCCAGTGTAGACCAAATAGTAGAGGCTGAGTCCGTTTTGGATATTGCTCTGTCCTCAGATGGCGAGAACCTTGAAGAAGTGGTTGTGACTGCTCTGGGTATCCGAAAGGAAAAGAAAGCGCTTACTTATGCAGTACAGACTCTGCAATCTGAATCTATTGTAGAATCTCAGCAGCCCAATATCGTTAACAGCCTGCAGGGGAAAATTGCGGGAGTGATGATCAATAACTCGAGTGGGGCACCTGGTGCTTCTTCTGTCATTATGATCCGGGGAGGAACTTCACTGAGCGGTAACAACCAGCCTCTCTTCGTAGTAGATGGCATCCCTATTGACAATAGTTCTCCTGTTGGCGGAGGGATAGGGCTTAGCGCTCAAAATACGAACAACAGCAACCGGGGAATAGATATTAACCCGGAAGACATAGCATCTTTGACTGTACTGAAGGGGCCTGCTGCAGCCGTATTATACGGTCTTCGTGCTTCAGAGGGAGCCATTATTATTACTACTAAAAAAGGACAGGCAGGAACTTTCCGTATCAACTACAGTAATGCCTTCTCCTATGATGTGGTCAATAAGGTTCCTGAATTCCAAACGGCCTATAAGCAAGGTATCGATGGCAACTTCAACCCCGATGCGCGGAGTTCATGGGGCCCTGCGTTCGGTGCCAACGAAACGGTATATGATAACCTTGGTAATTTCTTTCAGCCTGCGGTTTCACAGCGCCACGATATTTCTGCTTCTGGCGGTAGCGAACGTAGTACTTTCTACCTTTCCGCTAGCCGCTTAGACCAGAACGGCATAGTACCGAATACCAGTTTTGACAGGACTTCTTTCAGGTTGTCTGCAGACAGCAAAATCGCTAAAAACCTTAGTGCAGGTGGTTCCGTCAACTATATCAATTCTCAAAACCAGTCAACCCTTGGTGGATCTGGCATAGCAGAGACTAACATCATTGGTGTGACAGGTGGCGGCGGCGGCGGTACGATCAGAGGATTGTACAACTGGCCGCTCAATGATGACGCCCGCAATTATCTCACTGCAGATGGGAGGCAGCGTACACTTCTAGGTGTTGACAATGATGCTTCGTTTGTAGACAACCCATATTGGAGTGTATACAATAATCCGACAAGCAGCAATGTAAACCGTGTCATTTCAACAGTCAACCTAAGTTATGACCCTTTCTCCTTTCTCAACATAACCTATCGTGCAGGCACTGACTTTTACAATGAGCAGTTTACCTCCATACGAAGTGCAGGCACCGTAATTGGAGGAGAAGAAAAAGGAGCGATCACAGAAGTCGACCGTTTCAATCAGATTACAACTTCTACTCTTGTTGTTACAGGCAAGAAATCGTTTGGGGGGAATATTAACACGAGCCTCGCTTTGGGCCACAACCTTGAGTCAGCCCGAAACACTTCTGCCAACTGGTACGGCCGCAACTTCATCGTACCAACCTTCGCCAGCATCAATAATGTTCTCCAAAACGAAAGGGTGATCTCAGCAGGAGGCTCCCGCCGCAGAATCGTTGGTGCTTTTGCTGATTTTAATGCGGACTGGAAGTCCATATTATTCCTGAATATCCGGGCACGTAACGACTGGTCTTCTACATTGCCGGTAGCCAATCGTTCCTTCTTTTACCCCTCTTTTAGTGGGGGAGTTGTGTTGACAGACCTGCTCAATGAGATAGGAGCGGTCAATGGTGAAAGCGACTTCATCCCTTACGCAAAGCTGCGTGCTTCATGGACCCGGGTAGGTAAAGATGCGCCCCCACACGTGCTCGGCAATACTTACTTTAATACCACCAACTCTTTTACGGCAGGCCCTCGTGGTTTTATTGCTAATGTCTATGCTTTCGGTGCACCGGCACTGCGCCCGGAGTTCACCAACGCATTCGAAACGGGTGTGGATATCCGCCTGTTCAGAGGAAAGATCGGCGTTGACTTCACATACTACAATATGAGCTCGGACGATCAAATCCTTTTCACTCGTGTACCTCCTTCAGCCAGTTCTTTCATCTCCTATCTCAATGGTGGAAGAATAGATAACGAAGGCATTGAGCTTATGATAAATGCCACACCGATAAAAAGGAGCAACTTCACATGGAATGTAGACCTCAACTTCTCCCGGAATACTTCCACCGTTGTGGAGCTTCCAGGTACGTTAGACCGGGTAGAGCAGTCTGATGCCTCAGTAGATGGCTTTGTCGCTCAGGGAGCCGGTTTCCTGGGACAGTCTCTATTTGGCATCAACGGTGATGTATGGAAGCGCAATGAAGAGGGACAATTATTGCTTGACGATATGGGCTATCCTCAGGTGAGCTCCATTAAAGAAATTATTGGGGACAGGAACCCTGATTTCATTGCTGGTTTGACCAACTCTCTTCAGATTGGGAATTTCAATTTCTCCTTCCTATGGGATTTCCGAATAGGAGGGGATATCTACAACGCCACTGAAAACGCTCTGGTCCGCAATGGGTTGAGCACTAAAACGCTCGAACGCGGATCGGTCACTACATTTGAGGGCATTATCGAATCAACGGGTGAACCTAATACCCAGCAAGTCGTATTGGACCAAAACTACTACCAGACTATCCTGCGCGGCAACGGCCAGCTGTTTGTAGAAGACGGCAGTTGGTACCGCCTCAGGTATGCCACCTTATCCTATCGCATACCAAAATCATTTTTGGATCGAATTAATATTAAGGGTCTGGAAGTGTACGCTACCGGTCGAAACCTCATCCTCATCACGGATTATTCGGGCGTAGACCCTGAAGTAAGCTCAGGGGGGGCAGGCGTCCTTGGGACAGGCTCTATGGGTATGGACAACCTGGGCACCCCTTCGACCAGAGGTGCGGACTTTGGTCTCAGATTGAGCTTTTAATCAATGATTAATTCAACTAAATTACTTTGAAATGAAGTATTTATATATAATTGTTCTTACGACAATCGGTCTCTTACTGAGTTCATGTCAAGAGTTTCTTGACATCAATGCCGATCCTAACAATCCGCAGGAAATCCCGTTGGAGAGCCGTTTGATCGGCGCTATAACAATGACCAACGGAGCAGCGATGTGGAGAGGGGCCCGAGAGGTTTCCGCAGTATGCCAATATACCGCTTCTGGCAATGAAACTAGCGCACCAGAAACCTGGCGCTTTACCTCTAGCTATTTTTTCTGGCAAAACTCCTATACCTGGGCTATCCCCAACTGTGTCGATATGGTCGTGATGGGCAAAGCTGAGGGAGCGCCTCATTATGCAGGAGCTGGCCGTACATTAGAAGCACTGGTTTTTGGAATGCTAACGGACCAACTCGGTGCGATCCCGGTCAGCGAAGCCTATGATGGCGTTACTACAGCCCGCTTGACCCCTGCATTCGATTCTCAGGAAGAAGTGTATGCCCAAGTCATCGAAAAACTTGATGAAGCAATAGCACTTTTTAACGAGACAGAAAATGCCAAAGGGCTAAATCTGGACAATGGTGACATCATGTATCAAGGGGATATCGATAAGTGGCGGCGCTTTGCTTATGCTCTGAAAGCCCGCTACCTGAATCACTTAAGCAAAAAAAGCATATACGATCCTCAGGCAGTCATCGAAGCGTGTAGCAATGCCTTTAATTCGGATGGCATGGATGCGGAATTCCCCTATTTGGATAACGGTACAGCCACTGAGGCTAACCCTTGGAGTGATAAAGGATATGGTGGTTTCACCAGCGCAACTGCACCGCGCTATTTCTCCTTTACTCAGTTTTTTGTGGACCTCATGAAAACAGCACCCGTCACCAACGATAGCTTATTAGACCCCCGAATTGGGATCATCATGAATCCTGCTCCATCAGACGGGGAATTCAGAGGCCTGATACCGGGCCAGGGAGTTCCAGGAGGCATAGAAGTCAATGGGGATGACTATGGAAGAGTCACCGGAGGTTTTTATAGCCGGCCCACTTCTCCATTCCCTTTTATCACCTACGCAGAAGTCAAATTTATAGAAGCGGAAGCACGGCTTCGTTCAGGAGACAGCGGCGGAGCACTTGCCGCTTATCAGGAAGGAGTGAGTGCAAATATGCGCAAGTTGGGCGTAGCAGGTGATGACATAACTTCTTATTGGAATACCTTGGTTGACAATGGTGTGCAACAGCACTTCGATGACCTCACCTCCGGACTTAGCCATATCATGCGGCAAAAGTATATCGCGCAGGTCTTCAACCCGGAAACCTGGGTAGACATGCGACGAATGGATTACAGCCAGGAAATCTATGGCCCTTCTCTTAACAGGCCGACAAACCTGAATCCGCTCTTCAACGAAGGCGAGTGGATCCGCGCTATGATAGTGGAAGGTAACGAGGAGGTACGAAATGGAGCAAACGTAGGCAATAACACTCCTGTCTTCCGGTTGAAAACACCACTTTGGTGGGATACTCTCGATTAAATGTAACTGGTGGCCTGTCAAGGCTAAAACTAAGGGTTGCCGGCGGCGACTTTTGAGGCTACTCTTCCCTGCCTGACTGTGTCCAGCCAGGCAGGGTTGGGTAACCCCTAACATAGCGCTGCTATGCGCGGGAATCCCGCAGATGTTGCGGGACAGGCTATCCACCCCGCCTACCTTAGTACCTAAGTACGGTCTCCGGTAGTCAAAGCCAAAAGGCGACGAGACACGGACAGGTTGATTAGCCTCAAAATTCGCTCCCACTCAACCCAGAAATTAGCACCTGACAGACCACTAGATTACTCATGAGTAGTATGCATAGATGTTCTCCTGTAAACTCAGTTTAGTGGCCACTCCCTTTTGCGCCTTTTCCGGCTGGAGGCGCACGCAGTTATTTGATCAGCTGCCCCAAAGTCTGGAAATATTGAATAGCAATAGTATCACCGCTACCTCACATGTCCAGAATATCTGCTACCTTGCTTCCGCCGGTACGGCTTCACAAAACGATTCCTATGAGCACGTTCCATCCCCGCAATCTTCACCGCGATGGTTATGATTTTGACAGGCTTACGAAAGTCTATCCGTCCCTGCAGCCATATGTGACCAAGAACCCTGCTGGCGAGCCCACGATCTCCTTTTCGGACCCGGAAGCCGTGAAAGCGCTGAATACCGCCCTGCTCATCGGGCACTATGGTGTGCAGCACTGGGACATTCCCGATGGCTACCTGTGCCCGACAGTGCCGGGCCGGGCTGATTATCTACATCATCTGGCGGACCTTCTGGCAGCCGGAGGCCCCCTGCTGAGGGGCAAAGATATCCGCATACTGGACATCGGCACGGGCGCCAACCTGATCTACGCCATCCTTGGGCAGCGCATTTACGATTGGTCTGTGGTGGGCACGGAGGTGGATCCGCTTGCGCTGAAAACAGCGAAAGCCCTGATCGGCATCAATCCGGTACTGCAAAAGGGCATCAGGCTGCGACAGCAGAAAGATCGCCGCTCTATTTTGGAAGGGATCATCCGTGAGCATGATTTCTTCCATGCTACCGTATGCAATCCGCCTTTTTACGCATCCGAAGCGGAGGCAGCTGAGGCCAACGCCCGCAAACGGAAGAACCTCAAGCTCGGCAAGGTAGGCAGAACTGTGGCCGGGCAGCCTGCGGAGCTGTGGACGGAAGGTGGGGAAAGGTCGTTTCTCTTACAACTTATCAGGGAGAGCCAGGCCTACGGTCAGCAGATCGGCTGGTTTACCAGTCTGGTGTCCCAAAAAGAAAATGTGGAACCCCTGGGGCAGGCTTTGGAAAAAGCGGGAGCCAAAGCGGTGAAGGTCATTCCACTGGCTGCCGGACAGAAGCGCGCGCGGGTGCTGGCGTGGCGCTTTCAGGAATAGGGGCATTGCGCTGTTTGCAAAAGCCCGGCATTTGTCCAGGTATCCGTCCTCACTCCAAGCCGCAGTCCGATTTTAACAAATCCATAGTACTTCCGGCATTATTAACACGTTCTTAATACCCGTTAAACTGGGATTAAACCCCTTCCGGGCACTAGGGGTCAGTTGTTGAAAGGCATATCTTATGGTAAAGATTAAACCAAACCCGACCACCATGAGAACCCTTCAGTTTATAGTCGCCCTGGCCATCATCACCACCTCCTTTTCCTGCTCAGATTACGCCCGTCTGGAACGCAAGGAAGACCGCCTCATTGGCGCGTGGGAATTTGATAAAGCCTTCTACCGTGGCCATGGGCAAATCTTCCGAGACAACGTCATCGATCAGTTCAACGGAGACATCATCGAATTCTACGAAGACTACACCGCAATTTACGATGACTACAGTTCAGGCATCGTCTACGCCGGAGAATGGGAACTCTTCTTTGACCGCCAATGGGAAGGTGATGATACAGACATCGAGTTCTTTCTGGATATGTACTTCTTTGACCCTTACGGCCAGGAGTCTTTTGCCTACTTCACCTGCGTGAATCATATTAGCAACAATAAGCTACATATTGAGGCCCGTACCCGTCATGGTTTGTATACTTTTAAGCTTCGGCGGTTGTAGAGCTTATGAGGGGTGCAGGCACCACCACTGCCTCTACACCCAAACCAATTTCCCCTCATTCAGTTCCAGCTCCCCATCAAACCGGTAAGCAGTGAGCACCCCGCCCTTCGCCACGCTATAGTCTAGGCAGCAGGCATTGGGCGTCAAAAGCTCAGGCGTGCCCTTCAGCCAGTAGTGACCGAAGAATACCGGGCGGCTTCCGGTAGGGTAGTGGGTGGCCTCAATATCCCGGAAAGGCAGGTGGTCGAGCCCCAGTCCCGGGATGACGCTCATATCCTGAAAGGACTGCCCCTCCGGGTTTTGCCACCACTTGATGCGTATTTCGCGCCGCTCGTGCCCGTCTTTATCGTGGAAGTTATAGCCTTCCGGCAAGTCGGCTTCCCTGCCTTTGCAGGTCACTTCCACCCAATGGTACAAATCGGTACCCTTTTCTGCCGCTTCGGGCAGTAAGCTTTCCGGAAGGACTGCTCCGCCCAGCGTCTTGTGTAGCTTCCTGATCACCGCTTCATCCCAGCAGGCATGTACAGCACGTAAGTCTTCCGTTTCCAGGAACAGCGGTAGTGTCCTGAACCACGCAATAGCCGAGTCATAGTCGCCCGGCTTGTCACGGTACTGCTCCAGCGTAGCGGCATGCTGATGCGTATTCTTGGCCGTATGCGGCCGCAGGTACCCGCCTCCTTCCTTTGGCGTATTGTAGCAGATCGCATTGAACTCGTGGTTGCCGCACAAGGCAACCGCACTCCCCGCATCCACCATCGCCCGGACGATATCCACCACCTCCGGGCTGTCCGGCCCGCGGTCGATATAGTCACCAACAAAGATGATTTTGCGGTCGGGATGGCGGTAAGCACCGTCTTTGCGCTCATAGCCGAGCTTTTTCAATAAGGCTTTCAGGCGGTCGGCGTGGGCGTGGATGTCGCCGATGAGGTCGGTTGGGGTGGTCATTGGTTGATTTTTTATTACACATGAGTCAGTGCGTATCTTCCAATAACGTCAGAATTCAGAAAGTTTTTTTCTAAGCCTCTCGCGAAATTCCCGAAATTCTCGAATTTCTCGTTGCTTCTCAAGGGTACTAAAGTTCTTTATATGCCTGTCATCTACCTGAGAGTGGCATTCGATACAAAGGCACTGTAGATTACTTCTACTATTGTTTGTTTTCTCGTAGGCTACTTTGTGATGAACATGCATTAAATGATAGTATTTGGGGTCTGCAATATGTATGTTACACTTTTCGCATGTGAAGTTTTTCGTTTTTCGGAATGCAGTGCTGATCTCCTGCCAATTTAGCGTATAGCCATTTTTGTCAGTTCGGGTTTCCTTGTCTTCTGATTCTTCCATATCAAGAATAAAATCTGCAAAACTTTTTCCAGTCAAATCTTTAGCTGTCTTTTCCTTGAAAATAGATTCGCAGTATCCGCAAACATCAAGGGAAACTTTTTTGTAAAATTCAAATGTTTCACTGCAGGTGATGTTTACTAAATCCTGATTCGAGGGCACGTAGGGTAATCCCCCTTTTACTTTTTCACATTGAAAATAGTGTCGTTTAGGTAGGCCATAACTAGCAACTCTTGACCTTTTTAGATATAAAAAGGCTCTTCGCCATTAATAGTGGGTTTCGTATTTTTAGCAGATGAAAGACACCGAACTATTTGCAGCAGCCTTAGCGCTAAAATCACCTTGGTATATCAAGAAAATTGACTTTCGAGATACAGCACAGGGAGAAAAGGAACTCCATATCGAAGTAGACCACCATAAGCGGGTCAAATTTGAGTACGAGGGCGAGCTGTGCCCTGTGCACGATCATCAATTGCGGAGTTGGCGGCATCTGCGTTTTTTCCAACATGACTGCTATCTGCACGCACGTGTGCCGCGGGTGAAGACGGAGTCAGGAGAGGTACGCCTGGTAGCTGTGCCCTGGGCTGAGCCGGGCAGCTCCTTTACCCTTTTGTTTGAGCTTGACGTTCTAAAGCTTATGGATAAAGGGATGAGCGCCTCTGCAGTTGGCCGCCACTACAGCTTTGATTCCCGTATAGCTAGCCGTATAGTGGGCCGCCATGTAAGCAACGCTTTGGCTACTCAGGAGCTAAGAACGGTCAAGGACCTGTCTGTCGATGAGACCTCACGAAAGAAAGGGCACAACTACCTGACCATCCTATGTGACCGGCAAGCTAAAAAGGTAGTAGGCGTATCTCGGGGCAAAGACCAAAAAGCTGTAGGCCAAGCACTTATCGATATGGAAGCACGTGGCGCAGACAGGGCTACAGTACGGTCAGTGACTCTAGATATGTCACGCTCCTATATCGCGGCCTGTGAGTCCTACCTTCCACAAGCCGAGATGGTTTTTGACCGCTTTCATTTAGTCAAAAAGCTTAATGAAGCTATTGATACTATTCGAAGAGCAGAACAAAAGCAGTTTAAGGAGGCGCTCAAGCACAGCCGGTATTTATGGCTGCGCAATGCCAGCAAGTTATCTCAAAAGCAGCAACAACGCCTGGACTTGTTAAAAGAAGCATTCCCCAATCTAGGCCAGGCCTACCGGCTCAAAGAGCTATTCCGGGAAGTTTTCGATGCGGCTCAGTTCACCAAGCGCCTCAAGCCGCTCAATGAGTGGATAAAGATGGCTTGGGACAGCGGGATCAAGCCCATCCAGGAGTTTGTCAATATGCTCCATGACCATTGGTACGGTATTAAGACCTACTTCAAAAGATTGGCAAATAATGCTTTCGCTGAAGGGGTGAACCTAAAGATTCAGGAAATAAAGAGAATTGCCAGAGGCTATCGGAACCCACACAATTTCATCCTGATGATCTATTTCAAACTCGGAGGACTTGATTTGAAAATCCACTAAATATGGCGAAGAGCCTATAAAAAGGACCGGTAACGCTGATTCCCGGAAGCAAGAAAGTAGGCTCCATGATCTAGGACAACACCTGCACCGGTCATGCCAGCATCGAAGGAGGGACTTGCCCCCCGAATCACCAGAGCTTCCTGAGCCTCTCGAGTCGATCCAATTAGTTCCCCCAAGTAGGTGTCGAACTTACCATTTCTAAAATCGTACTCATTCATCGTTGAAAAGATTATTTAGCTTCATCACCACTTCTTCATTGGTTGTCACAACTGAAAAAGTTACTCGTCGGGAGCATGCCGGGCAGGGTGCTTCATTAGAGTTATGCACAAAGCGGCCGTTCATATCAATCATTCGTGTATACCCCATCCCGGTAGTAGTCATTTTAAAGTCCAGCTCCCCCTTTATACTGTCAGGTAATGCTTTATAAGTGGGGTGGGTACGTACCTTATTTAAGATTACCCTGGCTCTATCCTGTGATCCCTTCAAAATGGTCAAAAAAGGTTCATTCGATTTGTAGGCATGCCCCTCAATTCTGACTTCCTTTATTTCTTTCCAATACCCTCCATCAACTAGCAGACTGATGTACTTTTCAATAAATTCATTAAGTACTGCTTTGAAATCAGGTAGCATGGTCGCTTCACTTGGATAGAATTTTGCCTTTTGCTCCTGAAAGCTAATGGTTAATGTTGTGCTATCAAGTAATGCACCCCATTCGTCGAGATCGTCCCCCAGTTTATCTCGCAAAAGGTGATATACTTCTTTGTGCATATTCCTGTAGTTGCCCATGATTTTCGCTACAGAATCCTGTCGGTTTTTAAGGCGGTCATGTTCTTCCACCACTTGTGTTAAGACGAACTGAAGTGAATCCTTTGATATCTTTAGTGTCTTCGCAATATCATCAACGACTTTGGTTGTTTTTTGTGCCTCAAGAATATAGGCTACAGCAATAAACATAAAGATGATCATAAGCCCTGCCATGATATCCGATATCGAAACCCACTGCTGTTCTTCACTGAATAGGTTCCTCATCCTTAATTTTGATTTTGTACAGTTATCTCAATTGTTTTGTTGCTCTCGATATATTGCACGTACTCCATAATTAGTCTATCAAGGTTCTCGAAGCTTTTGTCTAATGCAGTTGTAATGCGCTTGTCAAATGAATTGTCCAGGATTTGCCACTCTTCCATTTTGATTCTTTCAAGATTAGCCAGATGGGAATTCAAGGCTGCTATTGCGCTATTGAACAATTGCATAGCATTATGCAAACTTTGTTCTCGTTGCAGCCATTCTGTAATTATGGCTTGTTCCTCCTCGGCATTTTTGGAAGCATTTTCCATCAAAGTTGCTGTATCCTTGATTTTATTCATAAGCTGCTGAAACTGACCATCTCCAAGTGCCACATTTTCCAGCTCTGTCAAAATTTGTGCTAACTGACTCTCAGAATCTACCAACTGGCTGATTAATCCGCTTATGTTTGAAAGGGTGCTATCGGTTTGAGACAGAGAACCAACAACTTCGCTTAGTCGGTCAACAAGAGCTCCAACTGCTTCGCGATTGGCATAGTGCCAGGAATTAATATCATTTAGCGCGTTCGTAGTAGTCGCTAGCGCATTCTCTGCACCCGCCAGCCTTTCTGAAGTTGCTGAAAGACGATTGACAGAAGACGTTACCATATCTCCTAACTGAACAAAACGTTCATCTTCTATCATTACCGTTTTCAGTGCGTTCAGAATTTCCTGTAGCTCACCCTCTGAACTTGAAATAGCAGCTACATGCTCAGACATACGTTGCAGTGAGCCTGCCGTTTGATCCAACTGTGATACAGCCAGAGGTACTTTTTCCTCTATCGCCTGTGTAAATTGATCGGTACGGTTCAACAGGAGGTCGAGCTTGTTGTACAGGGTATCCACCTGTTGACGGTTCTCCTGTTGCCAGCTATTGAGCGACTGTACACTTTCATTAAGTTCCTTGAAGTTTTGATTGACGAGGCTGGTGATTAGGTCACTGAACATATCGTTGAAGTCTTTAACCAGTCTCTCCATTGCCTCACGGAGCGCCTCTGTATTCGCCTGCGCCATCAATTCGCTAAATTCGGTGAATTTATCCCGCATGAGTTGATGGTTCTCGTTCAGTGATTTAACCATCGCCTCGGTATTTTTATTCGACTGTTCAGAAGCTTCAATAAGATGTTTATTTGTATCCTGAATCTCTTTTAGAAGTTTTTGAGTTGAATCGGCATTTGTTTCCTTGATTGTCCTTTGGTTCTCAGATAGACTTTTTGATATCGCCTCCAATAATGTATGCTGCTTTTCCGCTTCCACTCTTAAGACCTCTAATCGCCGGGATTCTTCAGAAGTAGGAAGCCTTATTGCATCGCCTTTTGAATGCAGTATGCTCCTCATAAACAAACCTGAAACAAAGGATAAAAAGATTCCGATAATGGAGGTCAGGAATGCTAGCTTCATTCCATTAAGCAGTTCTGTAATACTACCTTGGATATCATCCACCTGGAAATCATTCAGACCAATTGCTATGCCAAGGAAAGTTCCAAAAACGCCTATGGTTGTGAATAGACCGGGAACGCCTTGTAATAGGTAGGAGTTAACTTTTTCGGGATACCAGTTTGCCTTAATCAGATAAAATAGGGAGAATACAAACCATCCAGCTAACAATCCATACGGTAGATAAAATACTAGCGCTTCGTAGTTCATTTTTGTGGTTTCGCTTTGTTTAGGTATAAAAGGGGTATACGGATTCCCGGTATCAATGTTACGGACTGCCGATAAATTTCTAACCTATGGTGGTGGACATTACACCTCATCTGTATCTTTCAAGGACATTTGAGCGGCATTGACTTCAGTTCCATGAGCAGAAGGCTTGGAAGACATCTTCCTATATGAAAAGTGCTAAAGCGATACAGAATAAAAAAGATATCTATCTTTCCAATTCAAAACCAAGCGCTATGTCCCACATCTACCCCGATTCCTACCGCCACCCCCTCCCCAACGGCTTGTACTACGATATGGTACGGGTAGGCCCGGGCGTGTTTGTGATGGGCAGCGAAAGAGAGGAAGCTTATGCTCGGGAAAAACCCGAACATTTGGTACGCATTACCCAAGGTTACTACATCGGTATATACCCGGTTACTCAGGCAGTCTGGAAAGTAGTTATGAATGGGCACAACCCTTCCCACTTTGTTGGAGATAAACGTCCCGTAGAGCAAATCTCTTGGCAGGAGATTGTAGAGGTAGGGCAAGATGATGAAGTATCGCAAAGCTTTCTGTCCCGGTTGAATACACAGTATCCGGTAGCAGAGGGAGCTTTGAAAAACTTTGGATTCCGATTACCAACGGAAGCAGAGTGGGAATACGCTGCAAAAGGTGGGCATAGAACTGCGCTTTCGTCAGAACAGGTGCAGTCGTTTTTTAAAACCAACGAACCAAAGGCAGCGGGGCCGTACTCTGCATATGCCGGTAGCGATCAATTGAAAGAGGCGGGATGGAGCGATTTAAACAGTCATGGAGAATCCAAGCCTGTTGGTCTTCGGGAACCAAATGAATTGGGATTGCACGATATGAGTGGAAATATATTTGAATGGTGCCAAGACTGGTTCGATAGTGATTACTATGGGTCCTGTAAAAAACAGGGCATACTAGAAGACCCTCAGGGGCCTGATTCGACCCAATACCACGCCTACCGTGGCGGCTCTTGGGACGGCTACCCACGGCTCTGTCGTACGTCCTTTCGTGGCGATGGGCGCTCGACAATCCGCAGCTACAACGTCGGTTTTCGTTTGGTGTTGGCTCAGTTCAGCGGAGCGAAAATTTGGAATCAACTATTGAAGCAGAATGGATATCGAAAGCTTTTTTATATTTGAGTTTCCATCAATGTCAATAGTAATCCTATGCCCCAGCCCGCTATCATCGCAAAACTAGAGCAACAACTCCGCATCCCCATCGCTCCATCTGATGCGCCCGACCTCAACGCATTCATGCGCTACGGGCGCAAGGATAAGGACAATAGTCAGTATTGGTTAAAAGACGGTACACTTACCGGTCTGAAGCTGCGCACGCTGGGCTTGCAAGATACCAGCTTTCTGGAAGCACCGGAACTGTCAGGCTTACAGGGCTTGTACCTGGCGGAAAATGATTTCTCGAGCCTGCATTTACCCGAGTCATTGCAGCAACTGCAGCTGCTCAACCTTGCAGATAATAAAGTACTACAGACGCTGGAATTTGCCGGAGCTATGCCCCAATTGGAAGAAATCGACCTCAGCGATAGCGGCATACAGGCACTGCACCTACCGGACTGCCCGGCCCTGCAAAAACTGGATGCAAGCCGCTCCAGGCTGAAAGCGTTTTCTTTTGCCTCTGCCTGCCCCAAGCTGTGGTGGCTGGACTTGAGTGGGAATGAGGGGCTGTCTAGTTTGGAGCTGCCGAGCGGGTTTGAAGCATTACAATACCTGTATTTGTACAAGAGTGGTATACAGGAGCTACAAATCGGTGGTAAGCTGTCGAAGCTTATTGTACTGGACCTGGAAGGCAACCAGTTAAAGCAGTGGCCGGAAAAGTTCTTGCTGCCGGAAGGCTTGGAAACGCTTTACCTGGAAGGTAACCCCATCGAGAATATCCCGGAAACGATCCGGGGTAGCGGTGAACGCCATAATTCGGTGGAGGATGTGCGGCAGTACCTGCTTTCTATAATCGATGAGGAAAAGAGGGAATACCTGCATCAGGCAAAGATGATCTTGGTGGGGAACGGGGAAGTAGGGAAAACGTCTATTCGTATAAAACTGCTAGACCCGAAAGCACCTCTGCCGGAGAAAAAGGACCGCACTGCTGGTTTGGATATTGTCCCCTATGAACTCAAGCAGCTGCCTCAGGATTTGACAGGCTTGGATGAACCTATTGACTTCCAGCTCAATATCTGGGACTTTGGGGGGCAGGGGAAATACCGGGAGGTTCAGCAGCTCTTCTTTAGCCCGCAATCTTTGTACCTGTTTGTGACGGCCTGTGATGATACGCCAGAGGAAAAGGAAAGCTACGTCGCCTTTGACTATTGGATGTCACTGGTGCATGCCCTGAGCTACGACCGGGAACAGAAGCGTTCCAGCCCGGTCATCCACATAGTGAACAAGATCGATAAAGAGCGGATGGATATTGACCAAAGGGCGCACAACCGTTTTGGGAATGTGGAGGAATTCCACGCGATCAGCTGTAAGGAATTGACCAATTTTGAGGCTTTGCGAAAGGCCATTCCTCGAGTGTTGCCAAAGGTAGGCCAGGGCATCTTCCGCGATCAGTACAATGAAGACTGGCTCTGGGTTATGGAAGCGTTGCAGCGACGGCAAGCAGAGCAGCATATCACCTATCAGGACTACCTTGAGGTGTGTAAAAACCGCCTGGATGAAAAAGAAGCCCGTGCATGGCTCCGCATCCTGGACAGAATCGGGACGGTCATCTACTTTGGCGAGTACGAAAAGCTTAAGGACTGGATCATTCTCAATCCGAATTGGGTGAAGCAGGCGGTCTTTGAGGTGATCGACAGCGGAGAGCGCAACCCCGTACCTCAATGGCGGTTTGAAAAGCAAATCTGGAGCCATTATTCCGAACCAGAAAGGGAAAAGTTGCTGGAACTTTTGCAAGCCTATGACCTGGCGTATGTAAAGGAGAATGCCTACCGGGAGCAAGAGTTTGTCATCCCAGCCTTACTTGAAAAAGAAGCTCCAGATTATGAAGGGTTATTGCCACAAGAGGCATCGCCTTTGAAGCTGCGTTTTGCCTTTCAGCCTTTCCTGCCTGCGGGTACCGTCAATAAGCTGATGGTGCGGCTTAAGGATCACATCTACCGGGGCTTGATGTGGAAAGACAACGTAGTGGTCCACCATCCCGACACCAATGCCTACGGGCACATCAAAGAAGACTGGCAAAATCATTTTGTCAATCTTTCGCTCTACGGCGAAGACCTTGCTGTACTTTATGGGATGGTCGCCTCAACACTCGAAAGCCTCAACGAGGATTTTAAGAACGCCAAGTTTTTGAAAAGCCTCGACTTTGTGGTAGAAGGATTTGACGGTGAAGAGTGGCTGGGGCAGCGATTCCTGCAAAAACTACATACTGATACTTTTTGCTTCCTTTGGGAGCAGTCTCCTACTAAAAAACAACACCAGGATATGCCAACAGTAGATCAGGTAAGGGCGCTAGTGGCCCGCAGTCGAATTGATGATGCTATAGCTGCTTTGAAAGCTTTGGTGCCAGCAAGTTTATCAGCAGAAGTATTAGGGCTAGAAAGCCGCTACAGCAAGCTTCAAAGGGATAGCCGAATGGGTATCCTGTCAAATTCAGAGCAGAACCTTGAACGAAATCAAATCGTAGCTGCTATTTTAGACTTGGCCGGGGAAGCGGACCGGGAAGCCGGTTCACCTACTCCTCCTCCAACTGCGCCACCTTCTCCGGGACCGGATAGTGGCAAAAAGAAAATCCTCTTTATCTGTTCCAGCCCCAAAGGCAAAAACCTGTTGGATTTTGGGCAAGACTTCAAGCACATAGAAGAAGCCCGGCAATTGGCAGACAATCGGGACAACTACGAAGAGCCAGTCATTAAAACCAGTGTGGAGACAGATGACCTTCTGCATATACTCACCAAGTATCAACCCGACATTCTCCATTTCTCCCTGCACAGCTCCAAGTCGAAAGGACTGTACTTTGAAAATGCTATTGGTGATCCGGAGCCTGTTTCCGCTGAAGATTTTAAGGACATCGTTGAAACCTACATCAGTGACCCGGATGGAAAGGGAAAAATAGAGACGGTCATTTTATCCTGTTGCAATTCTGCGCCCTACGGCCAGGCGATTGCTGAGTTTGCTGACCACGTAGTGGTTACCAAAGATTTCTTTCCCGATGAAGCAGCCGTTGTATATACCAGAGATTTCTACAAAATGCTATTCAATGACAAAGACATCGCTTTCGCTCACCGGGTAGCCCAAACGGCAATAAAGCGGAAAAAGTATCCAGCAGATGGCTACCAATTCCCCATTCACGAAATTCCAGAACTCATTAAAAACAAGCCTCAATGATGAAATACCTGCAATCCCATCTGGAAGAGCAAGGCTACTTGTTTGTAGCGCTGCCGAAGCCTGATTTGGCTCCTCTTCACTTGCTCACTGAGCACAAAGGGCATTTAGAAGAGTACGATGGGTTACTGCTAGACCTATTCGAAAAAGATGAGTCACCGTTTCCGTTAAAAGAGCGCCAACTTCCGGATTTCAGCGGGCAACAGCTGCTTCAAACCGATTGGTCAGCGGGCGCAGACTTGTTGAGTGGCCTCTTCAAGTTTTTTCAGCAAAAAGAAGACAAGCTACAAGCCAGCCTAAGCGGAATGAGAGGATTGATCTTGTCCTTCGCCTACGAAAACATCGAAGAAGAGCGGGTCAGCGAGCAAGCACTGGATAATTTTCTGGCAGGATCGCTACCTAAGCAAAAAGGCTTTGAGCGTTCGGTGGAGCGGCTGCAAGATGGAGAGCTGTATGTACTGACCTCCGTACTGCGTAGCAATCAGTTTACCGTCACCATCAACTGTCAGCGCGAAGATCAAGGTAAATTAGAGGTAGCCGTCAATGAAATCGTAGACGCCCATGCCGGTGTGGAGCGCAAGCAAGGCAATAGTTTTAGCCTAAAGGCAGAAGGAGAGCAGTCGTTTGTCTTTGCCTGTCGGGCGGCACAAGTGCTTTATAACAAAAAACAGTGGTTCCAATTTTGGAAAAAAGACAAAGATGGCTTCCGGATTGAAAAACGCGATGGCATGGTGGTGAGAGGAGAAGAAGACTTTGCAATACAGCCCCTGCAAGTCCCTGGCGGCCTACTAAAATTCTAATACCGGATGCCAAAAGAGGGAGACTATCATACCGAAACCATCAACAAGCATACCTTCCGCCTGCGCTACCTGCCTGGCGGTATATTTGATATGGGGAGTAATAAAAGCCGTGAAAGACTCATCCACCAAGTAGAACTCTCGCCCTTTTACATCGGAGAATACCTCGTGACGCAGGCGTTCTGGAAAGCAGTGATGGGGGCAGAGAATAACCCCTCTCAGTTTATTGGTGATGATCGCCCGGTAGAGCGAGTATCCTGGATCGATATCGTGAAAGGAAATCAGGATAACGATGGTCAGCCTGCTTTTTTGCAAAAGCTCAATGAATGGACGGAAGCCTCGCGCCCCAAAGGATATGCTCATAGGCTCCCTACAGAAGCGGAGTGGGAGTACGCAGCTCGCGGCAGCCGGCAAGTCCGTATGGACGCAGCCTACGGTAGCGGTCAAGCACGAGGTGGCGAGCCTTATGAATACGCCGGGAGCGATCAATTGAAAGAGGTAAGCTGGTATTGGGGAAATAGCTATGGCGAAACGAAAGCAGTGGGCCTGAAGCGTCCGAACGGTTTTCAACTGTATGATATGAGTGGTAATGTAAGGGAATGGTGTATGGATAAATATTCTGATTCCTTTTATCAGGAGTGCTATGATCAGGGTATCGTTAAAGATCCGCTTTGCGATGATAAAGAGGCCCGGCTCCGCGTGGGCCGTGGTGGCTCGTGGGACGACGACCCGCAGGGCTGCCGTGTATCCTATCGCTTTTCCAGGCACCCGGCGTTCCGCTACAGCCTTGTCGGTTTTCGTTTGGTGTTGGCCCCTGTTCAGCGGTAGCGAAGCCAGCCTACGGAGCGGAATGGCCACTGCGCTTAAACTCGGAACGGAGAGTTTTGGGCGTAACGCACAAATCCGACGCACGAGTTTATGCCGACACGAAGTCATATTTGGTCCCAAAGTCCTTCGTCGTCGGTATAGCCGTGGCCGATGGAGTGCAGAAGGCTGGCTGAGCGGAAATTTGGAAAAATGAGAGTATGGAGCAAAAGGCAAGATATCATAGGGAGGCGGTGAATGGGTGTGCTTTTCGGATGCGGTATTTGGAGGGTGGGGTGTTTGAGATGGGGAGTAATGAAAAAAGTGAAAGCCCCATCCACCAAGTAGAACTTTCGCCTTTTTACATCGGAGAATACCCGGTGACGCAGGCGCTCTGGAAAGCGGTGATGGGGGTGAATAATAACCCCTCCAGGTTTATTGGGGAAAACCGACCGGTAGAGCAGGTGTCCTGGCTCGATATTGTGGAGGGGAATCAGGATGGTAATGGCACGCCGGCCTTCCTGCAAAAGCTGAATAATGCAACGAAATTCACCCGCCCTGCCGGGTATGCCTACCGGCTGCCCACAGAAGCAGAATGGGAATATGCAGCTCGTGGTGGCGAGCCTTATGAATACGCCGGGAGCGATCAACTGAAGGAAATAGGCTGGTATAGAGGAAATAGTCATGGCGAAACGAAAGCAGTGGGTCTTAAGCGCCCCAACGGATTTCAACTGCACGATATGACTGGCAATGTATGGGGATGGTGCTTGGATAAATTTTCTAATTCCTTTTACAAGGAGTGCTATGATCAGGGTATCGTGAAAGATCCGCTTTGCGATGATGAAGAGACCCGGTTCCGCGCGCTCCGCGGCGGCTCGTGGTACAACTACCCGCAGCGCTGCCGTGTATCCTATCGCAGCTACTGGCTCCCGACGTCCCGCTACAGCCGCGTCGGTTTCTGTTTGGTGTTGGCCCTAGTTCAGCGATAGCGAAGCCAGTCTACGGAGCAGAGTGGCCCCGGCGCTTAGCCCGACCTACAGAGTAGAAAGTCAAGGCGTAGCGCCAAGTTTTGAGCAACAATCAAACCCTTCCTAAGTGAATATGCTCAAATGAAACTCCCTTTGCCAAATTTTTAATCGACCGGGACTATCGAGGGGGTGTTTTTTAAAACATTTAGACAGTTCAGCTGGGAGTTATAAACAATATGTGGAAAAATACTACCACACTTTGCTTGCCTTGCTGTATGTTTGGGCATAAATTGCGATGAAACAAAAAATTGAATACGGTAAACAAAAAAATCCTCGCGAGGCTGAGCACCTGACGAGGACTGGATGAGTGTGCGACTCGCAGAGGGCTTACCACCCATCTTGCTCGTCGAACAACTATTGACATAAACAAATGTAGAGATTAATCTACAGTATTAAAAGCGCTCATCCCTTCTTATTGGCTCCGGAGTTTATTGTGCCTTCCTCTTCGTTAGTTAGCAATGCGAAGGCTGTAACTTCAATACTTAAATAAATGAATTTGTTTTTAAGAAAACCGGGGACTAACCGGTTTGGCAGTAAATTTTCAGACCGTGAAGTCGAGGCCGTTTGGCAGAAGGGTCAAGTCATCCCTGGGGAAAATCCCAGCTTTTATCGGAAAGATGCTTGTGGTGCTATTATGTATCGTTACCATTATGGTAAGCAAGTCAATAATGGTTGGGAAATCGATCATATCAAGCCATCAAGTAAAGGTGGCACTGATGATCTATCTAACCTCCAACCTATGCAATGGGAAAATAATCGCCAGAAAGGTGATAATTACCCAAACTATGAATGTGCTTTAACGGCGTAGAATTACATTTATGTAGAGTGCTGGCTGGAAGGCTGGCACTCTTTTCTCAAAATCAGAACTAAGATGGTCAATCGTTGGAACCAATTTTGGAATAAATATGGTTTGTTCGGAACAATACTAATTGGCTTTTCAATCCTGTCAATTGGCATAGGAGGCTATGCCGCTATACAGTTTTTGATAAAAATCTCCCCTCTGTTTCATATTGCTCAAGGCGGAGAACCTATTGATCTAACTGCTACAGGAACTACCGGTGACTTTATTGGTGGAGTGACAGGCTCTCTTTGGTCGTTGGCTGGAGTCTTGTTGTTCGTTTTAGCGCTTCGGATGCAGAGTAAAGAGCTGAGTCTTCAAATTGAGGAGATGCGCGAAACCAAAGAGGTCTTTCAACTTCAGCAGTTCGAGATCACCTTTTTTAATTTGTTGAAGGTACAACAGGATATAAGACAAGAGCTTTATGACCAGGATAGGAGAAAGCCGTTTTTCAAGTTTCGCGTTTCAGCACTCCATAACTGTTACAATACACTGGAACAAGGAGTTTCAATGAACATAGCAAATATGGGCACTTCAGCAGGCAAAGAGGTTGCAAAAAGAAGGCAAACAGGAATGCAGGTATCTCCAAAAGATATTGCTGTAGCTGCCTATGCAGAGATTTTCCAGCAGCATCATGACCAGCTTGGGCATTATTTTCGGCACTTATTCAACATCCTCAATTTTATTGAGCAAAAAGAAGCAGAAGAACTATCCTCTACCGCTCCCAGTGAAGAACAAAGCGCACAAATTCAAAGTAAATATAAAAGGTACGCCAACCTGATACAGGCTCAAATGACGACTTCAGAGTTGAAATTGCTATTCTACAATGCCCTTTGCTTTGGAAAGATGAAGCGGCTCATGCATAAATACGATTTTCTGGAAAACCTTTCCCTTGAGGATCTATTAAAGCCTGACCATGGTTCCTTCTATGCAGGCACATTTGATCAATCCGGGGAACAACTCCCTCCTATCCATTTCAAAAAAAGGGGCGATATCTTTTTTAGCTCCCTATCCGGGAATTAATCAAAGTGCTCCATCTGCTGCCCAAACTGGTAATCCTTACTCAAATTCCTTTCCCAATCCGCGGTTTTTATCCCAGCGCTTAGTAAATTACGCCCTGCAGGTTACCAAAATGAAGTAGTGGATAAAGTGTGCTAACGCCTGAGCTTGTATCATTTCACAACAATAAAGCGGCTAGCGAACGAAAAGTGCCCCTTTTAGCTGGAAATCTAATTCCGGAATTAGGCTAGAAAAGCACCAAAAATCCAGGGTAACCTTAAACCTGGAATCAATGAACCGACCACAGTCCATACTAATCTTTTTGCCCGATGGGTCACCGAGAGGCATCAAAATTGCCCAAATCAACAACAGGGTGATGAAGGCGATCTTGTTTCCCAGGAATAAGTTTGACCTTGCCGGGCAGAGAGATGAAGTGAAGAATGTTGGCATCTATTTCTTATTCGGGGAGTCAAGTAGTAAAGCTAAACCTCTAGCCTATATTGGGGAAGGGGAAAACTGCTTTGAAAGACTGAAAAGCCATAACCGGAACAAAGAATTTTGGACCCACGCCGTCATCTTCTTCTCCCAGGTCAAAAGCTTCAACAAAGGGCATGTCAATTACTTAGAACACACCGCTATAAAAGAGGCAAAAGCGGCAAATCGGTATGAATTGGAAAACGCCGATACGCCTAAACGCCCCCATATCCTGGAGCATGTGGAAGCAGACCTGCTGGATAACTTCGAAACCATAAAGATGCTCCTCTCTACCCTGGGCTATCCAATATTTGACCCCATTACCCGCTCTGCAAGGGAAGATGATGAAATTTTCACTATTTCAGGCAGCGGCATTACGGCAGAGGGAGATTTGAATGACGATGGGTTTGTTATTTACAGCGGCTCTTATGCAAGGTTGGAGACCACTAACTCCTGCCATGATTATATTATTACGCTTCGGGAGAAGCTACTGAACGACGGAATTTTAACCCCAAAAGAAGATAAGCTCCAATTTGTAAAAGACCATTTGTTCAATTCCGCCAGCACTGCTGGAATGGTGGTGCTGGGCAGGCCAGTGAATGGCTGGACAGCCTGGAAAAACAAAGCCGGCAAAACCCTCGACGAACTCAAAAGAACATAACACACCCATGTCTGAATCACAAAGAAAACATCTGGAGCGGCAACTCTGGAATATTGCGGACGCCCTCCGCAGCAAAATGAATGCCGACGAATACCGCAACTATATCCTTGGCTTTATCTTCTTCAAGTTCCTTTCGGAGAAGATGCACAACTTTGCCAACCAACAACTGGAACGGGCACCGATCAAGTCCTATACCGATATTCCGGAAGGGACAGCGGAAGGCGACAAGTACCTGGAAGTGATGGAAAGTAAAGCCCTGAAGACGCTGGGCTATTTCCTAAAACCTTCCGAGCTGTTCAGTAGCCTGGTGGAGCGGGGCACTGCGGGGCAGGATGTGGATGGTGAAGCAGAGGGGGATGAAGAAGAGGCAGAGACGTCCGACAACTTTATCCTGGAAGACCTGCGGGACATCCTCCGGCATATCGAAAACAGCACACGGGGTACGGAGAGCGAAAAGGACTTTATCAATCTCTTTGAGGATATCAACCTCAACTCTACCAAGCTGGGGCGTACAGTGAAGGCGCGGAATAAGATCATCGTAGATGTGCTGCGCAACCTCGCCAAGATCGACTTCAAACTGGATGAGATCGACGCCGATGTGCTTGGGGATGCCTATGAATACCTGATTGGTGAATTTGCTAGTGGGGCCGGTAAGAAAGCGGGGGAGTTCTATACTCCGCAGCAGGTGTCCAAAATACTGGCCCAGATTGTGACGACTGGTAAAACCCGCCTTCGCTCCGTCTATGACCCGACCTGTGGCTCCGGCTCCCTGCTGCTGCGGGTGGCCCGGGAGGTGGAGGTGGGCGACTTCTACGGGCAGGAGCAAAACCCGACGACCTACAACCTCTGCCGCATGAATATGATCCTGCACGATGTGCATTTTTCCAAATTCGACATCTACAACGATGATACCCTGGAAAACCCGGCTCCCCGGCATCAGGACCTGCGGGCGGAAGCCGTGGTGGCCAATCCGCCCTTCTCCGCCAATTGGTCTCAAAGCCAGGTCTTTATGACGGACGACCGTTTCAGTCAGTACGGAAAGCTGGCACCAAAGACCAAAGCCGACTTTGCCTTCGTGCAGCACATGATTCACCACCTGCACGAAAACGGTACAATGGCTTGCGTACTGCCCCATGGAGCATTATTTCGGGGTTCCTCCGAAGCGCACATCCGGGAGTACATCATTAAAGACCGCAACTACCTTGATGCAGTGATCGGGCTGCCTGCCAATATCTTTTACGGAACAAGTATCCCAACCTGTATCATGGTGCTGAAAAAGTGCCGGGAGGAAGGTGAGAATGTGCTCTTCATTGATGCAAGCCAGGAATTTGAAAAAGCTACCAACCAAAACTTGCTCTCAGATGCACAAGTCGATAAGATTATCAGCACCTACCGGGAACGGAAGACAATAGACAAATACAGCTACGTGGCGAGCCTGGAGGAGATCGCCGAGAATGACTACAACCTCAACATCCCCCGCTACGTGGATACCTTTGAGGAGGAGGAGCCGATTGATCTGGCGGAGGTGTCTGCCTCATTGAAGCAGCTGAATGCAGAGATGGAATCCACGAATCAAACGATTACCCAATTTTGTAAGGAGCTCGGTATTGATACGCCGTTTTAACAGCATATAAATGATAGAAAAAAAGATGGCGCCCAGATTGAGATTTCCAGAGTTCAATGATGGTTGGAGTACACTTTCTGTACAGCAAATTGTAAACCGGGTATCAGATTCAGTTGAAGTTGTTGAAAATGAGGAATACCAAGAGATAGGGATTCGCTCACATGGTAAAGGGATTTTTTATAAAGAGCCTATCTTAGGTAAATCAATAGGTAACAAGAGAGTTTTTTGGGTCAAAGAAGGAATGTTTATTGTCAATATTGTTTTTGCATGGGAACAAGCTGTTGCTAAAACGACTGAGAAGGAAGTAGGGATGATAGCATCCCATAGATTCCCAATGTATGAACCAATCAAAGGAGTTCTAGACCTCGATTATATTCTATATTTCTTTTTGACTAAAAGAGGAAAACACCTGCTCGGTTTGGCATCTCCTGGTGGAGCAGGGCGAAATAAGACTCTTGGTCAGAAAGCATTTGAAGAACTGAAGTTCAAAGTACCTTCAATAGAAGAACAACAAAAAATCGCCACCTTCCTCACCGCCGTAGACAGCAAGATACAGCAGCTCACGAAAAAGAAAGCCCTGCTGGAACAGTACAAGAAAGGCGTGATGCAGCGGATTTTTAAGCAGGAGATCCGGTTTAAAGATGAAAATGGGGAGGTGTTTCCGGAGTGGGAGGAGAAACGACTGGGGGAGATAGCAACTCCGATAAAGAAAAAAGCAAAAGGCCTAGATGCCCCAATTTTGACAATTTCAGCGGGAAATGGCTTTTTAAATCAGATGGAAAGATTTAGCAAGATAATAGCAGGAACGAGTCTCAGTAAATATAATATAATCAAAAAAGACGAGTTCTCCTACAATCGTGGAAACTCGAAGAGTTTTCAATATGGATGCATATACAGACTCAAAAATTACGATAAAGCTCTAGTTCCATTTGTGTATAGAAGTTTTAAGATTTCAAGCGGTGTTCCTGGCTTTTTTGAGCAGCTCTTTTTGTATAAATACTTAGATCGGCAGCTCAGAAAGATGATTTCCTCTTCTGCTAGGATGGATGGATTGTTGAATATCAGTGAAAAAGATTTTTATAAAGTCAAGGTAATCATACCATCTCATCAAGAGCAAGCGAAAGTTTCTAGTTTTCTTGCTATTATTGATCAAAAAATTGATCAGGCAGACGCCCAGCTCGAACAGCTTCAACAATTCAAAAAAGGCCTCCTCCAAAAGATGTTCGTATAGTTGGAACCAATAAAAAAATATAACCCACCGATAGATGTTGCTCAAAAGCTATTTGAGAACGGGATTGATTTCATTATAAAGTCTCTTGTAGATTTCGAGAACAAAGACTACAAGTATTCCATCATTCACTTTTCGAGCGGTATAGAAGTATTATTAAAGGCAATCATTGCACAGGAAGATTGGAAGCTTGTGGTAAAGCCGAGTAAGAAGTCGACTCCTGATAAGGAAAAACTAATCAAGGGAGAAGCTAAAACGATTTCAGCTATGGATTGCCTTTCTCTGATTCAAAGTGATTTGAAATTAGATCTAAAAAACGGGGGAGAGAGCTTCAGACAGTTAGCCTTCAAGCGGAATGAAGCAATTCACTTTTACATAGTAGGGAATAAAAGTGGCATAGAGATTCTCCAGTATAATGCCTTTGAGGATTTGTGGCATTTCTTAGTGAAGAAAAAGAAAAAGGAGTGGTTTGATAAAGAGCAAGTAAAGTCTTTATTAGCTAGCCTAGGCAATCAATTTAGAAAAGAGAACGGAAACCTTATCGATGACTTTATTGATGCATTAGATAAGAGAAACGATGAGCTTAAAAGCAAAATCAATCAGTTTATCCGATACAGAAAAGGCGTGGCTGAGTATTTTTATTTCCAGTGTATGTCATTAGAATCTAAGGGCAGCAGCCGTTTTGTTGATTGGAAAGATGACACTTTAGGCGCTATATGTAAGCTACAAAAAAGCTGGAATCGGAAAGCCAAAGCTCCAAGACTCATTTATGGACAAAAAGGATTGACGCTTGATAAGTATGGGAACGAAGAAGGGCATATTATCTGCGAAATAGAGCCTAATAAAAATTTTGCCATCGACTATTTAGCTTATCTAATTGAGGTCAATAGTACATATTTTAGGAGAAGGGTAATTGGTCATGTAGTGCCAATGATTTATTTGAATGATATTAGATATCTTCCAATAAAAGTCCCGTCTCCTTTTTACAGGAAGAAAATACTTGGCTTTTTAGGTAGCCTAGATCGAAAAATAGAGCTTCTAGACAAGCAACTTAAACTACAGATTCGATACGAGCGGGGTCTCAAGGAGAAGATGTTTGTTTAAAGGATTTTGAAAAGAGAACAGCTAAAAGGATGCATACCCCATGAGCAATACCGAGTCCGAAGAAATACTGGAACAAAAGCTCGTCCAACAACTGACGAGCACGCTTGGGTACTCCTTTGTGCCCATACCGGATGAGACTGCCCTGCTGGCCAATTTGAAAAAGCAGCTGGAGATTCACAATAAAGTCTCCCTCAGTGCGGAGGAGTTCAAGCAAGTCCTCAACAAGCTCGACAAAGGAGGCGTATTCGAACGGGCGAAGATACTGCGCGAACGGCTGGACTACCTCAAAGACAATGGAGATACCGGCTATCTGCAACTGCTGAATATCGAGCATTGGTGCCGCAACCAATTTCAGGTCACGCGGCAGGTCACGATGGACAAAGGCTCCTACAAAAACCGCTACGACGTCACCCTCCTCATCAATGGGCTGCCCCTCGTACAGATAGAACTCAAGCGGCGCGGGCTGGAAATGAAAGAAGCCTTCAACCAAATCAACCGGTACAAGCGGCATTCCTTTTGGTCGTCCCACGGGTTGTTTCAGTACGTTCAGCTTTTCATCATCAGCAACGGCGTCAATACCAAGTACCTCGCCAATAGCGGAGAGCGGGTACTGCCCTACAAGTTCACCAATTACTGGGCGGATACCGACAACAAAAAGATCACGCAGCTTACCGACTTTGCAGATGCCTTCCTGGAGAAGTGCCACCTGTCTAAGATGATCTGCAAGTACATCGTGCTGCACCAAACCACGCAAACGCTGATGGTGCTGCGCCCGTATCAGTTCCACGCCGTGGAAGCCATCATCAACCGGGTGAAAGACACGGACAAAAACGGCTACATCTGGCACACCACCGGCTCCGGCAAAACGCTCACGAGCTTCAAGGCAAGCCAAATCCTGATCAAGCTGCCCAAAGTCCATAAGGTCGTCTTCGTAGTTGACCGGAAAGACCTCGACAGTCAGACCATACGGGAGTTTGACGGCTTTCAGCGGGGCAGCGTTGACAGCTCAGACAATACCAAGGTGCTGGTACAACAGCTCACCGACACTTACAAAGACCCCAAGACCGGCGATTTCAAGCAGAATGATCTCATCGTCACCACCATACAAAAGCTCAACCGGGCCATTCTCAGAAATGCCTACAAAAAACAACTGGCCCCGCTTCAGGACAAGCATATCGTATTCATCTTTGACGAGTGCCACCGCAGTCAGTTTGGAGAAACCCACAAGCGCATCAAGGAATTTTTCCATTCCCATCAGATGTTTGGGTTTACCGGTACGCCCATCTTTGCCAAAAACGCGGTGCGCAATGAGCTCGGCAAACGGACAACCAAAGACCTCTTTGACAAACGGCTGCATCAGTATGTCCTACCCGATGCCATCCGGGATGAGAATGTGCTGAAATTCTCCGTAGACTACTACAAAACCTTCAAGGAAAAAGAAGAAGATCAGGACAAACCCGACGTGCTGGTAGAAGGCATTGAATCCAAGGAAGTGCTGGAGGCCGATGCGAGGCTGGAAGCCGTCACGGACTTTATCATTCAAAACCACGACAGCAAGACCCAAAACCGGCTGTTCTCCGCCATCTTCTGCGTCAGCAGCATTGATATCCTGATCAAGTATTACGACCTCTTCAAGAAGAAAAAAGAAGAAGGCCAACACGACCTGCGGATTGTCACCATATTCTCCTACCGCACCAACGAGGAAGACCAGGATGTGGAAGAAGGCAACATCCCCGACCCTATGGATGCCTTCGACGAGAAAGAGCCCGTCAACTCCCACAGCCGGGACAAGCTCGACGAGTACATTGCGGATTACAACAAGATGTACAAGACCAAATTCTCGACCAAAGACAGCAAGCTCTTTTACGATTACTACAAAGACATTGGGCAGAAGCTCAAGAACCGGGAGAAGGAGCAATTCGCCTCGGTCCACCATCCCCACCGCATAGACATTCTATTGGTCGTCAATATGTTCCTCACCGGCTTTGACGCCAAGAAGGTCAACACCATGTACGTGGACAAGAACCTGAAACAGCACGGACTGATTCAGGCCTTTTCGCGTACCAACCGCATCATCAACACCAAGAAGCACCACGGCATCATTTACTGCTTCCGCAACCTGCGCAAAGCCACAGATAATGCCATCAAGATGTTCTCCAACAAAACGCCGGTGGAGGACATCCTTCTTGAGCCCTATGAGCACTACAAGGAGAAGTTTGAAGAAGCGGTGGAGCAACTAAAAGCCATCGCACCCGAAGTCAGCAGCGTAGACGAGCTGCTAACCGAAGCCGATGAAGCGGAATTTGTCAAAGCCTTCCGGGAGCTCGTCCGCCTCAACAATATCATGTCGGGCTTTGATGAATACGGCCAGGACGAGGAGCCTGTAATCGACCCACAGGAATATGCCGACTACAAAAGCAAATACCTCGACCTTTACCGCAAAGTCCGGGAAGACCGCAGCAAGCAGAAAACCTCCATCCTCAACGACCTGGATTTTGAAGTAGAGCTGATTCAGCGCGTAGAGATCAACGTTGGCTACATCCTCCAACTCCTGGGCGACCTGCACAAAACCAAAAAGAAAGACCAACCCAGGAAGCGGAAGGAGATCTACGACCTGTTGGGCGGGGAAGTCGAGCTGCACAGCAAGAAAGAGCTTATTAAAAAGTTCATCGAGCAGCAGCTGCCAAAGATTGCAGATGCAGAAGACATCCCCACCGCCTTCGATAACTTCTGGACAGCCGAAAAGCAAATTGCCTTTGAAGACCTGGCCAGTGCAGAAAAGCTCGACCCCAATAAGCTGCTCACGGCAGTCAAAGATTACCTTTACACCGGCAAGCGCCCCCTTCCCACCGTAATCGAGGACATGCAATTAGAGCCCCCCGGCTTCTTCGAAAGCGAAGCCACGGAAGAACGGATTTCAGACAAGATTGTCGAGTTCGTCAAGACCTTCGACGATGGTATGGGAGACACCACCACAGATAATATCCGTACCCTTCCGCAACCCAATGGAAAAGGCACCGCCAAAGTCGTTGACGTAGCAGAAATAAGAATAGCCGCAGACCAGGAGGGCCCCTCCTACTCCCGGCAGCAAATGGAAATAGAGCTGACCTTTGATTTTGATATCTTCTCCAATGAGGACATTATATGGCTCATTGAAGAATTGGAGCAAACGCTGGGCTTATCCAAAAAGATCCATATCCTCCTCAAAGAGCGGGGCAGTGTACTGCTGACTGTAGAGATGGAAGAAACAGCAGCCAACCAATTGATTATAGCGATGAATACCGGTCAGTTAGCCAAGCTAGGTATTCATAACGCAAAGATCAAGAAGTTTTTGCCCCAGGAAGCTGTCCTGCCGACAGGAGCAACCGGATTAAAGGAACGCTTACGTTATTACAAAGGGCTCCTCTCCTCCGGAGATGCGTTAAAGATGCTGGAGTCCATTCAAAAAGACCTGTCTGGCAATCGAGACACCGAACAACAAGTCATCAGTTTGCTCGCTCAGCTCAACACCCTTAAGCAGGATTTCACCAGGGGAGTAATAAGCTATGAGGAGAAGACAACGATGCTTAACCGGGTTCATTTGTCGGCTAGTGATTTGCTGTATCGGCTTTGGGAGGCGGATTTTGGGTGAGGGGGTTAAAAAACTCAGTCAGTCAAGGCTTTTACTAACCTCATACATCTAACCAACATGGAACACCTAGAAGAAATCATTCTGGATTATGTCAATACTGACACTTCCAACAATTATGCCGTCATGATTACGGGGGATTGGGGAAGTGGAAAGACCTTTTACTTTAAAGAAACCCTAAAAGGAAAAATAGAACAAACAGGAAAAGAGCTATTATATGTCTCATTAAACGGGCTCCGTAAACCAGCTGATATTTTCAATGAATTGATTGCTGAAAGATACCGGATTGCTGAGTTTTTTGGAAAAACAAAAACAGGAAAAATAGCATATGGTGCTCTACAGTCTGCCTTCAAAATTGGAGTGGGTGCAATGAGAATAATCTCAGGTGTAGGAGAAACGGCGAAAGAAATAAACATTAAACCCACTGATTTACCAAGTATAGCCATTCAGGAGCTTGTGAGTTTTTCGAAAGAAAAGCATGTGTTGTGTTTTGATGATTTGGAAAGGGTCAGTGCAGAGTTCAAGACTGAGGATGTTTTAGGGTTTATTAACCGTAACTTTGTTGAGCATGAAGGGATTAAAGTGATCATTATCTGTAATGAGAAGGAAATAATACCTCTTCAGGGGACACGTGATCAAGATCAGGGCAAGAAAGATAACGAAGGCGAAAACAAATACTACCAGATCAAGGAGAAATTGATCGGAAGAACTCTTCAGTTCAAATCTAACCCCGTAGCAGTGTTCAACGCCTTCATCGACCTCTATGAAAGAGAAAAGCGTCCAGGGCATGAATTCTTTTCAGACAACAGGGCGTATTTACAAAGAAAATTATCGTTATCAGGAGAGCAAAACTTGCGGACTTTACTCTTCATGTTGGATAATTTGGAGTTGATCACAGAAAGAATTGATAGCAGGTATCGAAGACAGTTATCTAGGGAGCTGATCCTTTCGACTATTCTTTTTTCTTTTGAGGAAAAGAGAGGCAACCTTGGCAATTATCAATCAGTAGAAGACCTTCCATGGGTCTTACAGGCTAACTCTAATGATGTAGTGATGGTTTCTGATGGAATGGTTCTTGACATTCTTACAGACAATCCAGAAGATAACAATCTAGGTGAAGAAGAATCAGAAAAGAAGAAAAGGAAAGCATACCGGGATTATCTTAAGAAAAATTACTGGGGCGATGATACGTATCACTTTTTTCCGGCGATTTTCACTTTTGTGAAAACCGGATACTTAGATGCGGATAAGCTCAATAGCGAACTGAGTGAGCTTATGCCAAAAGAAGAGCCCCCTCATTTACAAGTCTTGAACAAGATTAAGCAAAGCTACAACTTGTCAGATGCTGAATTCAATGAATGCCTACCGCAATTGATTCAACATATTGAAAAGGGAGATTATAATCTTGCAGAGTTTATTGAGGGAGCAAAAGTCCTCCACGATCTATCAAGCAGTGGAGTAATCAAAGGTTATTCTAAAGACACTTTGAACGCATTTCTCCTCAAAAACATCGATAAAACCAGAAGAGAAGCCTCAACTGAAGACTTAAAAGCCATAAAAAAGGCAAAGGGTTTCCTTAACAACCCACTAATTGAATCCGAAAACCTCCTTGAAGAAATAAATCGCTATCAAAGTTTAATCGCCTCTGAGCTAAAGACGGTTGAAATAAATGAAAACCTCCGAGTTATTAGAGAGACTGACTACATGACTTTAGAGAGAGAAAGTTTTCGTGACATTATCATTTATCATAGCCTGGAATCAATTCAAGAAGTAATTCAGCAAAAGTTTAATGACAACCCAAATAAATTGATGCTTATTATTGATTTGTTTGATCACACTTACCCAACAAAGCATTCGATTAGTAATACAGTACTTCCTCAGGAATCAGAAAAGCTTAAGAATATTGCGAAGTGGGTAGACGACCTACAAGAGTCTATTTCAACAGAAGATAAACCGATATCAAAGTATTGGGTTAAGGCCCTGTCGGTCAGATTGACGAAAATAGTAGACAGTTTAGAAATAAGAGAGGAAAGGGTAACAAGGTTTGACTGAAAAGAAGTGGTCATTTGATTTAGTCAGTTTCAAAATGAGGTGTTTTCGTTACACTTGCTTAGAATGTGGAACAAAAGCCTTTGTATGCAAAGTTATCCCCCCCTTGTTGATGTGCAATGGTGTTTTAAACTGAGTTATGGTATTTTCTAAGAACCGCTACATTAGCGCTGATTTATATCATTGTTTTTAATTAAAAGTTGAGATACCTTTACGGTCTTACATCCAATACGGCTCTGTTTTTTCTAAATAGGAGCACTCTAATTACCCCCCCCTTAATCAGGCTTTTTCTTCATTGGGACGGATATATAAGTGTCTGTCGGGAACAATGCTCGGAATAGGTATGGCTTTTATTTGAGTTGCTTAACTACAGATTTTTTTACATAAAAATCTGTATTCTGGTTTTTGAAGTTGTACACCTATTAAATATAGTTCTGCTACAAATATGCTAGGTACAATTGAAAATGCACTAAGCACTCGTTATAGATTAATTCAAATGAAAAATCACTAAAAATGGACTCTGTTTTTCATATCCAGCAAGGACAAGAGTATTTAACCAAGCAAGATGAGGGTTCAATGGAAAAGGCTCTGAGGCATTTCATTAGCGCCAATAAAATGATCGAAGAAGGTCATGTTCAAAAGCCATTAGTGTTATTTTATTTAGCATTAGTTAATTATCAAATTGGAAATGTTGCACTTTCCTACAAAATAACTCAAAAAGCTAAAAGAAACGTTGACCTGGTAATCAAAAACAATCCATTCTTAAGAGAGAGAATGAAAGATTCTTCATTTGAGGAAGAATTAGACGGGTTAATAAATTATATAAAAGAGAGTTATCCGCAAATAATAATGTTTATAGACGAAGATGATGATAACTTTAATGAGAACACTTCAAATTTTTCTCATGTTAGCCAGTACCTACAATCAAAAGAAATGGAAAAGGTCGTACCAAGCTATTCGTTTGATAGTTTGACTGATGAGGTTATGATTGCAACTTTTACAGGATTGTGCAGAAACGATGACGAGTTGGTCTTTTTTGATAAGCTTAAAGGTGATGTACTAATGCAGGTACAAGGGTATCTATGCTCAATGACAGAAGACACAGCCGTTTCAGATAGAAAGTTTTATGAACGATTAAAGAGAAGAGAGCCAGCGGATTTTATAGATAAAAATAGATATATTCTTATTGACAGGTTGCCACTAGTTGACTTCTTGGATGAATATAGAAGGCAGTCAAGAGGGAGAGAACCGTTTACATCATTCACTCATTTTTTTGCAAAAGAGATCATGAAAGAGTTTTCTTATAATCATGATATAACGGTTCATGATTTAGTTTTTAGCAGCTACATACAAGACAAATTCCACAAAACCTTTAGCGCTAATTACGGATATAGATTTCAAGAACTCAAGAATCAATATGTAAGTATTTTTGAAAGTACAGTGGACTCTTTAGTTGAGAGTTGGCTGAAAAGAGTAATATTTGATGGTGAAGAAAAAGGTCAAAAAAGTGGAAATGAAATAGAATTAGATTTTGTGTTTAAGTCTTCTGACCATCTTCGATATCAAGATGACATTCATGTATCTGGACCACATGGGGGTGCGGCTAGAGCGATTAAAGTTGAGCCGAACATAAATGGTTGCGAAGGGTATAATATCAAAGGAGGCGAAGGATATATCGTAACTGTTTATAACTTGGATGGGAACCACCCCATTTGGCAAAATAATGTTCAAATGACATCAAAACCGATGAATATCGTTAGTCGTTCATCTAGTAAAATCGTATTACGCGGTTATCGTGTCGAAGCAATGTCGCCATTTGGTTGGGTTGATTTTAATGGTGAGGATTATGGGTTAAGCATTTATCTTGAGAATAACAAGTTAGAGAAATGTATTCTTCATATGCATGACAGAAATGTAGATATCGAATATTTACCCTAATAATAGTAGACTAAACAGCAACAGCCAAACTCTTGATTTTAATGACTCCTACGAGAACAGGACAACTTAAAGTAAGTAATTATTGCTTTTCAAGTTGCCCTTTTCTGGCGGGAAGAGTTACAGTTGTTTCCTTGAATTCTACCCAGTTTTTTTCATCTAAAAAATATCCTCCTCTCTCTCCCTCTTAGTTTGTTTTACTGGTTTAACTTCCACTTCAATTTCATCATTTTTTAATTTCTCTGTATTTGGTTTTGCACTTGCAGGTCTTGCTCTAGTCGAAGCCCATTCCCTCAATCCGTCTATCTTGTTTTTCATAGTTTGGGCAAGCGGAACTATTGGTTCTATTGCTTTAATAACATGACTACTTTTCAATTCGGAAACATCAGGATTTTCGATGTATGAAATAAACATCGCTTCTTTTACCGCTTCCTCAATCTCAGCACCGTTAAAGAATTTTGATTTTTTTGCTAACTCATCAAAATCACCAATCCCACTTTGATTATTCTTTTCTAAATGGATTTTGAAGATATGTTTTCGTTCCTCAAAACTTGGCAAATCCACAAAAAATATTTCATCAAACCTTCCTTTCCTTAAAAATTCAGGGGGCAATTGGCTTATGTCATTTGCAGTTGCCACTACGAAAACAGGTTTAGTCTTTTCTTGCATCCAAGTTAAAATGGTCGAGAATACACGTGAATTTGTGCCGCCGTCTTTTTCTCCACCTCCTACATTTAACCCTTTTTCAATTTCGTCAATCCATAGAACACAAGGTGCAACTGCTTCTGCTGTATAGATAGCCTGTCTAATATTATTCTCACTCGCTCCCACTTCCGCTTGAAAAACTTTACCGACATCCAATCTCAAAAGGGGCTGTTTCCATAAAGATGCAATACATTTAGCAGTTAAACTTTTTCCACAACCAGGAACACCTAATAGTAGAATACCCTTTGGTTCTTTCAGTCCAAATCGTTGGGCTTTACTCTCAAAAGCTTTGCTTCTTTGCTTTAACCAAGTTTTTAGATTTTCAAGTCCTCCTACTGTTTTATCCAAGTCTTGATTTACTTGAAAATAATCGAGTATGCCACTTTTCTTGATTATTTGCTCTTTCTCATTCGCTACTATTCGGGCAGCTTCGGGGGTATTCAAACCGCTTTTTTGCTTGGCTAACCTGAATGCTAAATCAGCTTCCATGTCAGTCATCCCCAAAGCCGAGTCAATCAAGTACTTTTTTAAGTCGTCATTTAGCGCTTCCTTTTTTAAAATGACATTTAATCTTTTTTCTAAGTCATTTCTGTCTGGTAAAGGAATATTTACTACGGTAATAAACTTTTCTAATTCAGGTGGAAACTTCACAAAAGGTCCAACAATTAATATATGTTTATCATAAAATTTTAGCTGCTCCGCCAATTTTCGGAGCATCACAACTACATCAGTTTCCCTGAAATATTTGTGAAAATCCTCTAAAAAAAATAATTCTTTTCCTGACTGTTGTGTTGAACGCCTTATGTATTGTAGAACATCTTTGTAATCTTTAATTTTGTCAGGATGTTCTTTAACCTTTGGCTTTCCTTGCTCATCTTGTTCATGTATTTCTAATCCAGCTATACAATCCCATGTATTAAAAGCGAATTGATTGGTGTGAGCAATTCTTCTTACATATTGAAGCGTTCTATTATATTCTGTTGTCGCCAAATAAATTAAAGGATAGTTAGCTTTGAGCATATCCTTTAAATCTTCAAAAAAATATCGATTCGTTGCTACCGTTGACATTTTTATTATCTTTTAATGGTAATTTTATTGGTAGTTGATGTTTCTTGATTTGACTTGATCTGACCTGATGCGGTACAATAAGTTTTACCCTTGTATTTTTCAGGAATAGACTTGCGTTTGATTTCAAATCCTTCTCTTCGAGTGGTGCCGAACGCGTTATCCAATTCCGCCATTGCCTTATCTGCCAGTTCGTGAATGTCATGAGGGATATAATTGGAATCCGTTACTACCGTTCCGTCTTTTAATATCGAAAACTTTATAACAGTTTCTCGTTCTTCTTCCCCCTCCATACGGGTTTCAGCTACCATAAAAAATTGTTTAGCGATTTCCTCATCAGCTCTAAAATCCCAATCTCTACGCATTCGGAAACCTGCTTTTTCAAATTCTTGCAAAATGCTTTGTTCGGCATATTGTACATTTAGTTCATAAAACTGACTTTGTAAATCCTTCACAAGTTCTCTACCATTTTTCATATAGTAGCTATTGAAAGAAACAGTATTGCCTCGAACTTTCAAAGCATATTCCCCATGTAGATTGGCATTTTGATTTGCATTATAAACGATTAGTTCATCTTGCTTGATTTCGTATTTCCAACCCAGTTTTTTGCAAGCATCCATTAAAACTTGCCTATTCATTACTTGTGGGTTTTTCAAAAAGGTGGACGATTCAAAACATGACATATTTATCTTTTTTTATTAGTTGATCGATTAGGTTTTTTTCTTTTAGGTTTGGTTTTCTTTGGCACACTACTAAGTGCCTTTATTTGACCTTGTACTTCCTCAACTAGTACCTTGCACTTTGAGGCAACGTCTGATTTTTCATCAAAAACTTCGTTTATTATTTTGGAAGCGCTATCCTCAAAGTTTCTTAATTCTGAAATAGAGAAGTACGAAGTATTATCCTTAAATCTTTCTTCAAGAGATTTCAATTCTTCTTCAAGTTTGGACTCTAGATCACCTTTGAGCATGAGAATTCTGCCTTCAGAATTTTCCAAAAATTCTTTTATTCTTGCTTTTAATTTTTCATTATCCAAGAAAAATTTCAGGGAGTTTAGCTGTGACGAAACATCATTAATTACCTTTTTTGATAACCCATCCTTATTGATGCTAAGACCTTCTAGCTTAAGGATTTTTAGCTGTGACAAAACATCACCAATTACTATTTTTGATACCCTTCCCTTATTGATGCTAAGGTTATTTAGTTTAATCTTTATTTCCTCTTCGATTCTATGGAAATATTCATGACCTAAAAGATCTTTATAAATATTGTATTTTTGAATTATTGAGCTATCCAAATTGGATGATTTCACGAGTACTTCCCGTTTAGCCAATTTGTAGTCTTTTCTAAATTTAACTTTTATCGAAGACTGCGTTTTAAGTATAACCCATTTATTTTCCCCGTTCTTTGAAAGAATAAATGGGCTTTCTATTTCTTTTGCTGAGCTAAAATACACCCAAGGGTTTTCGATAGAGCACTTAGTCAAATATTCTTCATATCTAGATAAAATCCCTTCTTTGGTCACAATGAATAATCTATTGTGTGGTTTTAATTGCTTGTTAATTATTACTTTAATTTTAGAAAATATATTTTCACTTACATCACTTAAAATCATCCAAAACTCTCTACTCTCTTTATCGAAGACTTCTTCTAAATTTAGTTCTAAATATGCCTCATCAATCATTGCTGATTCGAGATAAAAGGCTTTACTTTTCTCAAATGCTTCTTTTAGCTGTTTACCTGAAAGTAGTTTTTCGATTTCTTTTTGCACATTAATCGCCTTTGCCTCATAACTTTTTTGAATATCATTTTTTTCTGTTATCTCGCAGGTTTCGAAATCAAACTTTTCAAGTATTTCATTTCCAATATTATCATCCGCATTTATCATCTCAGTAATTGGGTGATGAATTTCTTGCTTGTCATCAAAGGCTAAAAATCGAACTGAATTATCAATGAAAGACACCAATGCTACTATCGAAAATTCAGGGCTATAAATAGTTGAGCCTCTCAATTCAAGATTGGTAAAATTTCTTAACTGCTCAGGATTGTAAATTTCGGGTACTTGGGTCTTGGCTACTTCTTTTACAAATTGTTCGGTCTCAATATCAAGGTCTGAACTATGTTTCTGGGAGGGTATCTTTTTTATCTTCCCAAATCTTCTCTTTGCCTTTATGTGGTTCTGGTCGGTCAAGTCAAAATAGAGTTCAAATTCCTTTTCGGTTGCAGGCAAAAACTTTTTGCCTTTTGCTGCATACTCTTTTCCTATCTCTGTCAATCTACATCTTGAATGGTATATGTCACCTGTCTCAATCATATTAAATTCAATGAGACTGTTTATGGCGAATTCCAAAATTTCTTTTTCGCCATAATCAATATATCTTCCCTCTTCGGGACAATTGACCACATTCAAACCTAATATGTCAGCAATCTCTTCAAAACTTAAAATATCGTCAATTTGCAGAATACCGCAAATGACTTTATCAAACATGGTAAAATCAATCGCTTCGGTACAAACTGCCTTGTACTTTGCTTTTACAAAAGGAAATGAATGACTTGTGACACCAACTATCTGTTCAGTCAAAGCCTTTTGCTGATATACAGTTTCGTAGATTTTTTTATTTCCTTTGTCTATGGTCATTGGTATTTGATGAGCGTTTTATAATTAATGATATTTTCGGGGGGGATTTGATTGATTACATTTAGATAAATAGCTTCGCCATCTTTGTTTCTAAAATTGGCAAAATGCATGATATTGCCAACCACTATCAACAACCGCCTTGCCCTCGAAAGAGCGACATTCAAGCGTTCAGGCGAATCGGCAAAGCCCCACGGACTGTAATTTCTTCCTTCTCTGCCTCGCACATTTGGGATTGCCTCACCCGTACCCAAATCAATAATTTTATCGCTTCGGACTGTTGAAACGATGATTATATTTCGTTCCATTCCCTGAAACTTGTCTACCGTTTTTAAACGGATTTTCATATCTAATTCTTTCTGTGCGTACTTACTCACCTCATTTAATTTCCGTACTTGCTTGCCATAAAAACTAATAATTCCAATCTCCTGCTCTTGAAGCCGTTTATCTGTATCTATTTCCTTTTCCCAATGATTTTGAAAGTCTTCGTAACCGTCTGAATTTTTTAAATAATTCAAGACCTGTTTAACTGTTTCTACTTCTGTTTCATTTACCCTCGAAGTTCCGTCCTTCGCTTCGGGTTCAGGCACATCCACCCAGATCACATGTTTGTGTGGTTTAATGAAACCTTCGTGATATAATCCATGATACCGCGAGGCTTTATTATTCAGGTCTTTTACATCTTCTTCTGTTTTGATTCCACAAACTAATCCGTTTTCCAGTTCAGGGTAAAACTGTTGAATCAAAGCACCAATTTGGGAGTGCATTCTATACTGAACATCAAATGTTGCCCGAATAGTTGGGGACACTTTCGGGTTCACAATCAATCTTTTGAACTGGGATTCCTTTAAATAATTATGACCTATCTCATCGGCTAATTTCTCGTCCTCCGCTTCTTCAATTAGTACCTCTTTAAACTCTCGGTCATTTATCATTGGAGGCAATTGCTTGTGGTCGCCTATGATGATACTTTTTTTACCAAAGCATAAAGGCAGCACCATTTCGGGCGGAGTTGCTTTGCTCGCTTCGTCCATGATTACGGTATCAAAATAAATGTTTAGTTTATCAGCGAGAGTTTGTTTTATTGCTGGAAAGTCACTTCTGTCAGTACTTGCTGTGTCAATCCCCAGTTCTTCGTTCAGCAGTCTCCAAATCTTGCCCGAATTAGGATATGTTTCCATAAGATAAATAACTTCCTTTGCTGCTTTTCCATTGAAACTTGCATTAAACATAGTATCATAATCTCGTCTGAACCTCGGACTCCCACAAGAACTACAAGTACTTCCAATTACATTAGCATATTTGAAATATTTATCTTTAAATAAAGTCTTGACTTCCGTAGTTGGCAAAGCCAAGTCTTTATGCCAATCTTTAAGAATTTCAGCATATTTGGAATCCGCTCTTTTTTGTGCTCGATTACCTATACTAAGCATCCACTTTTGAACGGCATTATTGGACAAGTCTTCAACTGCTGCTTCCTCTATTTCATCTTCATCATTTTCCAATTGCTCATTTTCATAATCACTATCAATATTGTAGTTTTCATCTACCCATTTCATAATTCTGTCAATAGAATACTTCTTTCCTTCTTCCTCGAATTTGGCACTTTTGCCAAATCTTAGCGGTTTTACAATGGTCGTGTTTTCGCCTATCAGTTTTTCCAAAGCATTGTCAACGGCAAGATTTGTTTCAGAGGTTAATAAAATTTTGTAACCATTTGAATTGGTGGCATTTTGCCGAACCTGTTGCCAAATAATTTCAGAAATAACAGTTGTTTTTCCCGTACCGGGAGGACCTTGCAGCAAACATAAATCGGTACTGTGAACAGCAGCTAAAACGGCTTTTATTTGTGAGTCATTAAGCGTTTTTGACAATTTGCTGTTTTCTACTTCTCGCCAAAATGTTGAGCCTTTTGTAATTTTTAATTCGTCATAAATTGGTTCTGCTTTTGAGGAATCAAAAATGAAGTCTTTCAATTTTTGATTGACAGGTTTACCATTCGGCTTATCCGTTGGATTGGTCAATTTCCCAACTGCCTCTCTAAGCCAATCTATTTTAACAGCATCGCCAATTAAGTTAGGTTCTACATTCCTTATTGGAGCTTTTTCGTCTGATAATTCTAATAGCTTTTTTAATGCCCTTTTATGCTCTTTGTAAAATGTATTCAAGGTAAATATCAATGTGCTGATATTCGATTCTCTTCTATTTAGTGTTCCAATCAATAATTTTTTTGGTCGCTTTGTATCTGGATAAAACCATTCACCTGTTTCTTCATGCTGCTTCGGTGCAATAATTTCAAAATCCACACCTCCTAATTTTTCTATTCTTGTCCTGACGGTTTCTAAGTGAGTTTTACGAGAAATGATATTTGTTTTGACTTTGTATTTAAAGCCGTCGGGATTGTAGTTCAGATGAAAAATATTTTGACTTTTCAGGATGTCTATTTTTTTCATCAAGTCGAACTCACTATGAAATTCAAAAAATATTGAATTTGAGTTTTCATAGTAGTTGACTGAAAAGGCTAAGTCGTATAAGTATCTTTTTACATCTTTTTCAAAGGTAGCATATTCTGACCTTCCATTTGTTAAATTCCGACTTTTTCCAAAAACATAATCCACTGCAAAAATGACGTTTTCTTTTCCATAAATATTTTCTAACGTTGTTTTGAAAAAAATCAAATCGAAAAATTCTTCTTTCGACAGACTGAATATATTATTAAATGGTTTTGGCAGAATGTGACCATACTCCACATCTTCGAAGAAGATACGATGCTTTTTGTTTATTTTGATATTCTTGGTAATGTCTTCTCCGTGATTTACTACCTTGAATTTTCCTTTATAAATATTTGCCTTATAACCGTAGTGCCAACATAGTGATTCAAGTTTATGTCTATTTCCACGGAAACCTGTGACGTAATTATTTCCATCTTTTGAATAAACCTTTACATTTTTTACACCATGATTTTTTAAAATCGTTTCCAATTTATTCGTTGGAATGATTTTGACAATACAACCAATTTGTTTCTCCCTAATAACAACACCCTGAAATTCCTTTTCTAAAACTGGGTCTAAGGCATTAAAAATATCATCAGTAGTCAAGTAAATACTTCCCTCATTATCAAATCGTGGATTTTCAACATCTAATTCTCTCAGTTTTTCCTCGACCTCTTTATATTCTTTATTTTCTTCAATTTTCAAATCAACTTTGAAACTAAATCGGGTCGCTTTTTCAAAATCACCTCCAATTGGTTTTACAGAGTAATACCTTCTAATATCAAACGGCTGCTGTCTTTTTTCTATGATTTTTTTTGTGGCATCAATGTACTTGAACCAGATTTCATTTTCCTTGTCGATGTCAATTCCTACTGGTACTTCTAATTCAGAGATACGTTTATAAAGATGCTCTAATTCATCCTTTGTACGATAAGGTTCGTTAATGTCGATAAATTTTAAAGCACATCTTTCTTGGATGAAATCCGATTCAGGAAGGGAAATGAATTCTTTTAGGACTGGTTTGTATTTACTTTTCGTTAAAGTCTTATAGCTGAATGTTGTCTCATGCCATGAAATAAAAAATTCTGTTTGACAATTTTTCGATTCTATGGGGATAATTACCTTTTGATTTCCCTCTCCCAGGTTTTGAAAAAAGCAATCATGTTCCGTCTCTGTCAATTGCTTTTTCAACTCTTCAAATAGAAAAAGTGGATTATCACTATTAAATGCCTTGACTGATGAGGGGTAAAGCCTTATCACCAATTCAATGGGTTCATTTCCAAAAATGTCTTCGATATGGTTCATGAGAATATCTTTACTACTTAGTTATTTCAACGAAATGCTCAAAAAAAAGATACATACTTAAAGAAAAATAAGGAAACGAAGGCCATATTCTCATTGTTCCTTTTTTAATTGGGCATAACGGTTTACAGCTACATGCAGGTGGGGATGTTTAGCACTGAACTTCATTAAATGTACAGAACTTGGATTTATCACTTCACTTTCATAAAGGCACTGAACCCCCATTTGCGTGTAGGTGCCGTTAGCGGTTCGTTCATAATTCTTAATCAAAAATCAACGTTTTCTTTATTTAGCACTCTGTTTTCAAGATATTCAAGTAGTTTATTATGATTTGGGTGTGACGGATTTTTGATGTACAGAAAGATACGTATCTTAAAGCAAAAAGAAGGTATGAGCGCACGAATAGTAAAGCAAGATGGGGGTAAGGTCACGATAGAGGTTGATATGGAGCTTAACGGCAGCATGCTGAGCCAGGAAGAAGCGATACAGCTAGCCCTAAACGAAGCAGGCAAACTCGCCACGCGCGCTGCCGCCGAGCGTTTCGATACGGATGGTACTGCCATCACCCACAAAGGGCAGCGCCTTTCGAGCAAGGGGCGAAAAAAAAGTTAATGTCCACACCTTACGGCAAAGTCTGCGTCAAGCGCCACGTCTACCAGCCTGTTTGTGGCGGCGTGAGCTACGTACCAGCTGACAGCACGGCAGGCATAGTAGGCAAATCGACGCCACGGCTGGCCAAGCTGCTGGCTAGCGACTATTGTGAGGGCTCAGCCAGGAAAGTGTCAGCCCGGTTTAAGGAGCACCATGAAGTCGAAGTGAGCAAAGACCTTGTGCGTGATGTGAGCCTGCGCATCAGCCGCCACGCTAAAGAAGTAGAAAGCCGCTGGTCTTACGCCATGCCGGAAGAGGTAAGCCTTTGCGGGGTCAGCTCAGTGAGCATAAGCCGGGACGGTGCGATGGTGCACCTTCTTGACGGCCTGCCTGGCAAGCCTAAGCGCAAACCGGGCTACCGGGAAGCGATGTGCGGCGTAATCAGCCTTTACGGGCATGAGGGCAAGTTGCTGCACTCTATTTACTTGGGGGTTGGCGCGCAAGAGAAAAAAGGGGCTTTCACCCATCTGTTGGAAGAAGAGGCTGAGCGGCTTAAGGCACAGTTCGAAGAGGCTGGGCTACGGCCGGTTTACGTGGGGGTTGCAGATGGGGCGCCCGACAACTGGACACAGCTGGAGCGGTTAACCGACTACCAGGTAACGGACTACTACCACGTCACTGAACGGCTTTACAAACTGGCTGCAGTAATGCCCCTGCCCTCCAAAAAACGTGCGCAGTGGGTAAGCCAGCAAAAGAGTACGCTGCTGAACGAGCCGGGCGGCGCAGCCCTCGTTGTGGAGCGCGCGCGTCAGGCGGCTGCGGGTGTCAAGACGCAGAAGCGGCGCGAAATCGCCCGCCAGCAAGTTGTATACCTGGAAAACCAGCAGCACCGGATGAATTATTTTCAAATGCAGGAAAAAGGGCTGCCTATCGGTTCCGGCACCGTAGAGGCAGGGTGCAAGACGCTGATCAAAGCCCGTTTGGGAGGTAGTGGCATGAGGTGGCTTAATGTGCATGCCGATGATATGCTTATCGTCCGTGCGCTCAAGCTGTCTGCGGGCAGATATGAGCAATATTGGAAAAAGAGAATGCGGTATGCAGCTTAATAATTACATCAAAAATCCGTCACACCCCTAAGACCGGGACTAAATCGGCGCTACTTCTGTCCTAATCCTGCCGATTTAGCTTTACTTTTTGTATTGGAGTATAGATAGATGATGTATTTTTGGTCAGATGCCCGCTTACACCGTAAGAAAGGGCATACCGTGGGAAGCGTGAGCTTTTCCGGTAGCGAGCATCCAGAATAGATAGGACTGCGATCCCGGTTCAAGACTTACTAAGGTTCGCCTTAAGGAGGGCTCACCAAGTAAGTCTAAGACCGGGACTAAATCGGCGCTGGGGCTTTGCTGGGGCAGCCGATTTAGCGTTATTTGAAAGATTGCCAATTAGAAAGATAGCTGAAGCAAAGCGGAAGTCCCGGTCTAGCGTAGTAGCTAAGTGCAACGAAGCGTCACGCAGCTTTACCGGGAAGAGCGCATCCAGAATAGATAGGACTGCCGAAGCGCAGCGAAGGCCCGTATGGGCGATCCCGGTTAAGATGTACTATCTGGTTCCAGGCTTGTTTAAGTACATCTAAGACCGGGACTAAATCGGCGCTATGGTTTTGGCTGGTTCTGCCGATTTAGCTTTAATGAACTATTTTTGTTGCACTGGAGCACCTCGTGCTGCAATAGCGTGGAGTGCTCCAGTCCGGGCCTAGCGAAGTAGCTGAACAGTGTGAAGCGCCTGTATGGGTTGCGTAGCTTTGCAGGGATCCAGAATAGATAGGACTGCGACACTGCACCAATCACTGCTATCCAGAAGATCAATTGTCAGAGAGCGCATCCAGAATAAATAGGATCCCGGTTAAGACTTACTAAAGTTCGCCTTGTGGGCTCACCAAGTAAGTCTAAGACCGGGACTAAATCGGCGCTGTTTCGTTCCTGGTTCTGCCGGGTTAGCTTTACTTTCAGTGAAGATTAGTAAATTGAAGTAGATTGGTCAGGTGCCGGTGCCCGGCCGCTGAGGCTATCGCGGATGGGGGAGGTAAGAAAAGGCATGCCGTTGTAAGTAAGAAAAGGAAAATGAGTAGGAAAATATTAATCGGAGATATTCATGGGTGTTTAGCTACTTTCAAAGCATTGCTGGAGCAAATCAATATTCACCGGGAGAGGGATAAAGTATTTCTGCTTGGAGATTATGTCGACAGAGGCCCGGATTCAAAGGGGGTAATTGATGAAATCATAAGCCTGCAACAAAAAGGATATGCCGTCCATCCAATAAGGGGAAATCATGAACAAATGTTGCTAGCAGACCATCATGCTGAAACCGTAAAGGGGTGGCATGATATGGCAGACGAAGAATTGAAAAATAGTTTTGGTATTGAGCATTTGACCCAGCTTCCAATCGAGTATATAGATTTTTGTGAAAAATTGCCTTATTACCACTTAGAGGATGATTTCATCGCTGTGCATGCAGGCTTGGATTTTAGTCAGGAGAATCCGTTGACAGAAAATAAAGAACTGTTGTGGATAAGAGATTGGTATGATAAGGTTAATTATGACTGGCTTCAAGGAAGAAAAATAATTCATGGGCATACGCCCCTGACACGCCAGGAAATTGAAGAACAGTTAAGTTGTTTTGACGAAAGGCAAATCCTGAATATCGATTGTGGGGTATTTCTTTCAAAGAGCAAAGCTCATGGGCTAGGTCATCTATGTGCGTTCGATATAACGAACAAAAGATTATATTTCCAGGAGAATATTGAAAGGGATTGCAAGTATTAATACCCTGCTTGCCAAATGGGCTAAATCGCTCACTAACCTTTTCCCCAGGCAGCCGACCTCCCTCCAGTTGAACAGATCAACTCCGGCCCGGCCCAGACTTCCGGAAATCGGAGCAAAGTGATTTTTAGCAGCGCCTTTGTACCGGAAACAGGGTACTTTGCTCCTAAATTCCAGGTTATGCAGACGATTAAGTTCAGGGTCAATAATAGGGACGATGCTTTTTTTCAGGCGTTGCAGAAAGAGGTGTCGACATGGCTGGACAAACAAAAAAACGGGCGCTATGCGAATACCCTAATGCTTGTTAAAGGGGTGCTCTTCCTTTCGCTCTTCTGGGGTGCTTATGCGCTTATCCTTTTTGGTGGTTTTTCCAGCATCGCGACCATCCTGTTGTATGCCTCAATGGGGGTATCGGGACTGCTGATTGCCTTCAATATCTCGCATGATGCCTGCCACGATGCCCTGACTTCTTCGAAGCTTTTCAATAAAGTGGTGTATTACCTCACCTTCAATCCACTGGGGACGGACGCCTATCTATGGAAGCTTCGGCATGTGCATTCTCATCACCCGTTCCCGAATGTGGACCATTGTGATATCGATATTGATAATAATTTTTTGATCCGGCTTTCGCCAAACCGGCCACTGCTCCGGCATCATCGGTGGCAGCACGTCTACGGTCCTTTCCTGTATGCACTCTACACCCTGCACTGGGTTTTTATCAAAGACTGGGCTTACTTGTTCCGGAAAGACCTGGCCAACCTCCGGGATATCAAACATCCACCGGGGGAAGTGTTCGGCATGATTGCCGCAAAGGCATTCTATTTCTTCTACCTGATTGTCCTGCCGGTTGGGATGGGCTTGCATTGGGCTACGGTCTTAATCGGTTTTTTGGCCTTGCATGTGGTAATGTCTTACTTTTTTCTTCTGACCAATATCATGAACCACCACGCGCAAGAGGCGGATTTCCCGATCCGTGATGAAAAGGGATACCTGCCGGGAAGCTGGGCACAGCACCAAATTGCTACTTGTGTTGATTTCCACCCCAAAAGCAGGGTTTGGAATTTCTTCTTCGGGGGCTTTAATTCCCATGCCGCACATCATTTGTTCCCTACCGTATGCCATGTGCACTACGTCAAGCTATCGGAATTCATCATCGATAAGGCAGCAGCCTATGGCGTAGCGCACAAACAAATGAGCTGGTGGGCAGCGCTCGTATCTCATTTCCGGCACTTATACGATTTGGGGCATATGCCGCCACGTACCCAAGCCGATCAGCAAAGTCAAGAGCAATATGAAAACCATCAAGTTTCAGGAGAGCAGCCATGAAGATGCTTTCTTCAATGAAGTCCGCGAAAAAGTCAGGGGCTACTTCAGACAAAACGGTTACGATGGCTATGCTACCTGGGCAGTGTGGCTCAAGGGGAGTATCTATGGGCTGGCATCCGTTTTTCTGTACGTCCTCATACTCACCGGCGGCCTGACTGTAAGCTGGTGGTGGTTATGCTGGATAGGCTGGGGGATTGCCAGCTTGCTGTTCGGTTTGAACATCGGGCACGATGGAGCGCACAATGCCCTGAGTGGGCACAAAGGTCTCAATAAGCTCCTGTTTTACCTCAGCTTCAATGCGCTTGGTGCCAGTGCTTACCTTTGGGGGCTCCGGCATGTGCAGTCCCACCATCTATTTCCCAATGTGGATGGCTGCGATGCCGATATCGATGATACCCGGGTCTTACGCCTGTCTCCGAACCGCCCCGTATATGATTTCCACCGATACCAGCATTTGTACGCTCCATTCCTGTATCTGTTCTATTCGCTGGTCTGGGTCTTTTATAAGGACTTCAATATCCTGAACAAGAAAAGGCTTGCCAACCTCCGCAACATCCGTCACCCCCGTTCAGAAGTCGTGGCCTTTTTCCTCCTGAAGGCACTCTACCTTTACCTGGCCCTGATCGTGCCGCTACAATACTCCGGATATACACCCGGGCAGGTATTGGCGGGCTTTATTTTGATGCACTTCTGTCTTTCCTATGCCTTCATATTTGGCTTGATCGGTTCTCATTTTTCCGATGAGGCCCATTTTCAGAGCCTGGATGCCAGAGGGTACCTGCCGCACAGCTGGGCCATCCACCAATTAATCACTTCCGTTGACTATCATGCCAAAAGCCCATGGGCCAATCTGATTTTTGGCGGATTCAATGCACACTCCGCCCACCACCTTTTTCCGAGCGTCAGCCATATCCACTACCCGGCTATTTCCAGGATAATCGAGGAGGCCTGCCATAAGCACAACATCCCTTATAAAAACCTTACCTTAGGGGAAGCCATTCGCGCTCATTTTCGCTATCTTAAAAAAATGGGGGTGGATAGCCGTGCCGGGGAGCGCATGCAAATGAGCTAGTCCATTTTTAGAGTCAGGATTTTTGTCCCTACCTTGTGGAGTGTTCGGGCAATCAGCTGCAACCGGCAATTTTTACGAAAAAGCCCTAAAAAAAACTGCAATTAGAATTTTTTTTACGGTAATTCAATTTTTTAGGATTTTATGTTGCTAAAGTACTGTTATACAGGCAATTAATGCTGTTATTTATTTTTTACCTGCAAATCTGCACTAAGCATGAAAAAACTCTTCCTCCCCTTTTTTCTGTTTGCTTCTCTTTCATCAACCTACTGTCAGGCCCTCTTAGAAGACGAGCGCTATGTGCCGGAAACCGACCCCCTAGTCCTGCAAAAGCTGAAGCAGTGGCAAGACATCAAGTTTGGCTTGCTGATGCACTGGGGCCCCTATAGCCAGTGGGGCATTGTGGAATCCTGGTCCATCTGCCCGGAAGATTATGGCTGGTGTGAACGCACAAAGGGCAGCCATGCGGATAATTACATGGACTACAAAAAGGAATATGAAGGCCTGAAGGAAACTTTCAATCCGGTGAAATTCAATCCGGCGAAGTGGGCAGAGGCTGCTAAGGATGCGGGCATGCGCTATATGATCTTTACGACCAAGCATCACGATGGGTTTTCTATGTTTGATTCAAAATATACCGATTATAAAGTCACGGACGAAGGCTGTGCATTCAGCAGCCACCCCAAAGCCAATATCACTAAGGAAATTTTTGAGGCTTTTCGGGCGGAGGACCTGTGGGTGGGCGCCTACTTTTCCAAGCCTGACTGGCACCACGAAGCTTACTGGGACCCTTACTGGCCACCGTTCGACCGCAACGTGAATTACGATCCCGCCCTCTACCCGGAAAAATGGGAAACCTTCGTTCAGTTTACGCACAATCAGCTGCTGGAACTGCTCACCGATTACGGAGCCGTAGACATCATCTGGCTTGATGGGGGCTGGGTGAAAAAGCGCGACCAGCATAACCTGGAGGAAAACTACGCTGGCAAATTTTCCGAAAATAAAGGCAGTAACGGTTTCATCAAACACCGCATCGTTTCCCAGGACATCCGCATGGACGAGCTGGTAGCTAAAGCCCGCGAAAAACAGCCGGGCCTAATCGTGGTAGACCGCGCCGTTTACGGCAAAAACCAGAACTACCTTACGCCCGAGAACCGCGTGCCGGAAAAAGAACTGCCCTATCCCTGGGAGTCCTGTATCATTTCCGGCGGCGGCTGGTCCTATACCCCAGACGCCACCTATATGAGCGGCCGGGAAGGCATTCAAATGCTCGTGGATATTGTAGCCAAAGGTGGCAATCTCCTGCTCAACATCGCACCATCGCCGGAAGGGGAATGGCAGGAAGGCGCTTACCAACTGTTAGAAGAATTCGGCGCATGGATGGACGTAAACGGGGAAGGTATCTACAACAGCCGCCCTTTACCGCCTTACAAGTCTGGTAACATCTGCATGACGCAGCAGGACAATGGAAACGCCTACTTCTTCTACCTGGCAGAAGCCGGCGAACAAGCTATGCCGGCCCGCATTACCCTGCCTGCTCATCAGCCCGCCAAAGGTAGTACGGTGACGCTCCTTGGGCACGATAAGCCCCTGGACTGGAGCCCTGAAGGCGAAGGTTTTACCGTAAGCCTGCCCAAGGCATTGCAAGCTAATCCACCCGCCTCTTATGTATGGACGTTCAAGGTGGGGCAGTTGCGTTAGTGAACCGGGTAATTCGCTTAATAGACAAAATTGAATCCGCGTTTTGAAAACAAGAGAAGTTTATCTATTTTTGATAAACAGCTAAACCGGTTTAGTAAAAATGAAAAAAATCTTCCTTAAAGATATAGCCGAAGCGTTGAACCTCTCCAAGACCGCCGTATCTATGGTGCTTAACAACAAAGGGGATGAAAACAAAATCAGCAAGGAGACGCAGAAGCGGGTCTGGGCCTACGCCCGGGCGCATCACTATCAGCCCAACCAAATGGCGAGAGCGCTAAGCCTTGGGAAAAGTGAGACGATCGGGCTGATTGTGCCTAATATCTCGGATATCTTTTACGCTACGATTGCGCACTACGTGGAGCGGAAGGCGAAAGCGCTCGGGTACAACGTAGTCTTCAGTAGTTCGAATGAAGATCCGGAGACCGAGAAACAGCTGATGTACTCCATGCTTAACCGGCAGGTAGATGGGCTCATCATTGCTTCCACCCAAAAGAATCAGGAAGACATAGAGGAACTAAACCGTTCGAAGTACCCATTCGTGCTGATTGACCGCCACTATCCGGGCCTGACTACCAATTATGTGATTGTCGATAACCTGAGGGGCACAGAGCAGATGACCCGGCATTTGTTGAAACAGGGGCGTCAGCGCATTGGGCTGGTCAGTATACAAAGCGGGCTGGAGGCAATGAAGCAGCGGCAGCTGGGTTACGAAAAGGCGCTTCGGGACGCGGGGCTTGAATACCGTGCAGAAATGGTGAAGCTGCTTTCTCCATTTGAGTATGAATCAGAAATGAAGGAAGCTATCCGGAGTATGTTGCATGGGCCCCGGGCCGTAGATGGGCTGGTTTTTACGACCCACTACCTGGCTGCATCGGGCCTTAGAGCTTTGAAGGCACTGGGCGTAGAGGTGCCCGGTGAGGTCGCCCTGATCAGTTTTGATGAGCTTGGGGCGTTCGACCTGGTAGAGCCGCCCATCACTGCCAATCAGCAGCCTGTGGAGGATATCGGGCGCTTCGCGGTGGAAATCCTGGTGCATGAAATAGCCCGTAAAGGGGCGGGCATGGACAAGCAGCGGGTCTTGCCCACCCAGCTTCTCATCCGTAAATCCTGCGGGGCATAAGCACCTGATTCAGTGGGGCTGCTCAAATCAGTATTCATATGATCAAGTACAACTCATTTCATACCATTTACAATATCTGCTTCTTCCTGTGCGGGCTGGCCACAGCATGGGCAGGTGAGGGGCGCGTTCCGGCATCAGCCTTCGACCACGGGGGCAATGGGCAGGGGCACCTTCAGGAACTGAATGTCAACTATCAGTTGTATCAGAGCTGTCAACAGGACCTGGAAGGCTATAGCGAAATGCTATCCGGCGCTGAGTTCTTCGCTTACCCTTCGCTGAGGGAGGATGTCAATGTGTCCATGATTGCCCGGGCGACTACGGGTGAGATGGGATTTGAACTGCTGACCGGGACAGTACCGGCAGATTTCAAGCCAAAAACAGCCACTTTTGCCTTTTTGAGCGATATCGACCTCAATCAGCGGCATCCATTCGATGTCTATCTCAACGGCACCCGGTTGCTGACCTTTCAGGCCAATGAGGATGGTACGCTTAGGGTTTCTGAAAGCCCCGATCAGGCTCAGGCCGAATTCCTCCTGATCCGCCGGGATGCTAATGGCGATGGGCTCGGCCTGTTCCGGCTAACGGTCCCGGCCGGCTTACTGGCTAAAGGGGAGAAAGTCCGCCTTCGTTTTGTCGGGCATCGCAAGCACGCCAATGCCTGGTTTATGATTTTTAAAGCGGATGATGTGGTGGAACGCCTGCGCCGGTCTGTTGAAAGCGAGGCGGCCTTCGATATCAGGGAACGGGACGGTCAGCTTTTCGTAGGCGCGCCCGCTCACTTCGCCGGGCAGCCCGTTTACCTGGTCAGCGATGGAAAACGGAGTGCCACACGGATATTCGAACTCAAAGGCGAATTATCCGGTACTGCCTTTGCAACAAAACCGCCTCAGCGTAGCTTCTCTATCAGGTGCGGGGATACAGAAATAGCATTGAGGTTTGAAAACAAGGACGGGATCCTGACCGCTACTGATCTTAAGGGGGATTTCATTTATCACCACATGACTTACTATCAGCAGGGGTGGAGGGCTACTTTGGCCAAACTCTACCGTCCGGAGTTTTTTGAAGTCTACAGTGACTTTTTCGACCGTAAGTACGAAAAAGGGCAGGTGTCCCTTATGAATTCCAGCCATCAGGACATCGCCTGGGTAGATCGTCCGGAAGTTTGCATCATCCTGCGGGATACGCTGCTGCTGACGCCTGTTCTCCGGGATGCCTTCGTCCGGGAAGACTATGGTTTTGATATCGAAGACGGGCTGATGTTGCGCGAATACCTCGAACGCCATCCGGAATCCCAGGAAAAACTGACCACCCTCCTAAACCGGAAGCTGATTTCCGTTGGTGCCACTTACAATTGCCCTTACGAAGACATGTACGATGCTGAAGACCAGGTCCGGCAGCTCTACCTCGGCAAAAAATGGGTGAAAAAGACCTTCGGGGGCTATGACTCCAAGGTCTATTGGAATGTGGACGTGCCGGGCAAGTCCCTGCAAACACCACAGATTCTCAAAAAAGCGGGAGTAGACTACATGGTTATCAGCCGTCATGCCAAAGGGATGTTCCATTGGGCGAGCCCGGATGGCAGCTCGGTTTTTACCTACTCCCCCGGGCACTACGGCAACGACCTGCTCTACCTGTCCAAGAGCAGGGGGCAGCAAATGAAATACGGGGCATCGCAGGTCCGGTATTGGGCAGACCGATTCGAAGGGAGAGCGGTACAAGCGCCCCTGCTGTCCAGCCAGGACATGCTGCCGGCCATTGATTATACCGATCTGATCAATACCTGGAATGGCTTCGATTCCCTGAAGCGGGCAGACGGTACGGCCCAGCCGGTATACCTGCCGGATATGGAGCTGATGACAATGGACGAATTCATGCCCCAGGCAGCGCAGATGGCTACTAAGTTGGATACCATTATGGGCGAGCGTCCCAATGTATGGGTTTACATTCATGGCCCGGGCCACCGGGAGGCGCTGACAGCCAGCCGGGAAGCTTCGAAGTTACTTCCTGCAGCGGAAAAATTCTACACCATCGCCAACCTGCTAAGCCCGGAGCAGATGCCTTATCCCTACGATCAGTTTGACGAAGCGTGGAAGGCTAAGATTTATCCCGACCACGGCTGGGGCGGCCACGATGGCGATATTACCGATAACCTTTTTAAGGAGAACCTGGTGAAATCCAGAGTGATGGGGGAGGGGCTGCTCCGGGAGAGCACGGCGTTTATCGCCAGGCACATCCAAACCAGGCAGGGACAGGGCATTCCGCTCATCCTGTTCAATAGCCTTTCCTGGGCCCGCACCGACCCGGTAACAGTCGACATCCACTTTGCGATGGGGCAGTTCAGGCAGATTGCGGTCTTTTCAGCTGATGGGCAGGAGGTGGCCGTTCAAACCTGCAACGAAGCCTATCACGATGATGGCAGCCTCAAAAGCGCCGGTCTCACTTTTATTGCCGAAGAAGTCCCGGCAGTAGGCTACGCCACGTATTACCTCCGCAATGAAAAGCCAACGGTGGTCACTACGTCCCAATCCGCTTCTGTATCTAGCTATGAAAATGGCTTTTACCGCGTGGATTTTGGGCCGGGCGGCATTCAGCAGGTGCAGGACAAAGCGCTGGGCCGCGATCTGTTCGATAGTAGCCACTTCAAGCCCGGAGAGGTCTTTACCCTGCAATCGGCAGGCAATGGAGCCGGTGAATTCGGGGATATTCAGCAGCCGGAGCTGATTGGTTTCGATCAGGTCAGTACGCACGGGGCGGATTGGGTAATAATAGAAAACGGGCCGGTCTATACCCGGTATCGGCTGGAGCAGCAAATCCGGCACGCTATTGTACTGCAGGAAGTTACGCTCTACCACAAATTAAAACGCCTGTACTTTGACACCGCCCTTCGCAATTGGTCCGGGGAGTTATTTCGGGAGTTTAGAACGGCCTTCCCGCTCAAAATGGATAACGCAGAGGTGTCCCATGAAGTGCCCTTTGGCCGGGTGCGGGTAGGCAAAGATGAGATCAAAACGGCCGGGGAGCGCTACACGCCACTTTGCAAGGACGTACACCCACGCGCGATTATCGACTGGATAGCAGCCACAGATACAGAAATATCGGTCACGTTGAGCTCCTCTGTGGCTGCTGCCGATTGGGTGGACCCTACCGGCCAACATGGGGGGCGGCCGTTGCTGCAGCACTTGCTTTTGGCCAGCCGTGTATCTTGCCACGGGGAAGGCAATGAATACTCCCAGGCTGGGCACCACGATTTCCATCATGTCCTGACTTCCAGCCCCACGGGCAGCCTTGAGGGGCCACGGGTGGCGAAGCAAAAGAACGAACCGTTGCAGCCCATCATTTACCCTGACCGGTCAGTCCGCGCAAGCTTGCCTGAAAAGCTTAGCTTCTTTTCCGTTGATGCGGAAAATGTTATGGTCTCAGCCATTAAAAGGGCAGAAGACTCTGATCACGTCATTTTACGGATGTATGAGTTGGAAGGCACTGCTACAGACACCCGTGTCGGCTCCTTTTTTAAAATTGGGGCGTTTGAGCGCACGAATATAATTGAAGAGTATCCACAACCTGCCGGGCCCGGGTTGAAACTGGGAAAATATGCCATCGAGACCTTTCGGCTAATTCTGGAGGAATGAGCAGTGGAAAAAGTTTTTTAGGCTGGTTTGTAACTTCACAGACAATGAGGAAGGACTGAGGAACTGTTTTTTGGCGTATCCTTTATAGCTTTGAAAGCTAAACCGATTTAGGATTTTTGAAAAGCATAAATCAGGCAGCATAGTTATGCCTCAGCAATAGCGTGAGTCTACATTTTATGTCTGTCAAGTGTGTTTTTATAAATGGCACTTACTTCAATCATTAACCTGACTGTTACAGTCAACTATCTTCACGATGCAACGATCATTTTATTTTTTTCTACTTGTACTCATGCCTGCGTTGGCATTTAGCCAAAACTTCGGGCTACAGTTGGATGGCCTAAGCAACCACCTGGTCCTTTGCGATGCCCCGGAACTTCAAATTGCGGAATCCTTCACGGTGGAAGCCTGGGTCAACGCGGCAGAATGGAAACCTGCGGCCTGGCAGGGGTCTATTGTTACCAAAGATGGAGCTGCTGGTACGGGGTTTGCGCTCCGGGCGGGCAATAACGGTACGCTGGATTTTGTGATGGGGACCACCGCCGGGTGGCAGTCCGCACAAACCACGGCCATTATGAATACCAATCAGTGGTACCACGTGGCTGCGGTGGTTGCGGCCGGGGCTATCACAGTGTACGTCAATGGGGTGCCTGAAGGCAGCCAAACCTATGCCGGAGTGCCTGTTGTGGGTGCTTCGCCTGTGACCATCGGTGAATCTTCCGGATTTCCGGGCAGAGGCTGGTCCGGGGTAATTGATGAAGTCCGGATTTGGAACCTGGCCAGGAACAGTCAGGAGCTTATTCAAACGATGGCAACACCGCTCAGCGGTAATGAGCCCGGGCTCGCGGCTTATTTGCCCATGAACGAAGGTGCCGGTACTATCACCTCCAACCTTTTAGGGTGTGATGGGAGCTTTGCAGGCGGCCTGGGCGATGAGGGCTGGGTAGATGGCTTCGTACTGGCAGCTACAGACGTAGGTGTAACGGCCATCACCGATCCGGATGTCCTCAGTATCTATCAGCGACCGGTAAAGGTGGGCTGTACGATCCGGAACTTTGGCGTGGACCCCGTTTCCGGATTCGCCGTGCAGCTGTTGGTTAATGGGGAAGTAGCGTTGGAGCAAACGTATGAAGGCAGCATCGCAGCGGGCGAATCTAAGCCCTTCGTCTTTGATGCGCCCTATGATTTTACCGGCAACGATGATAACGAAGTTGCCGTTCAGATCAGCTACGCTGAGGATGACAATGCAACGAATGATGCTGCTACGATTAATTACGAGCGGCCGGAAGGAGGAACGGTCGTGACGGTTTTTGATGCCCGGCAGCATAATTTTGGTGCAGCGGGGCAGACGCAGTTCCGTGAAATTATCCTGCCGGCCAATATGGAAGACTACGAGCAGTTGTTGCTGCACTTCTCCGTGGATTGCCCGGGTACCGGCTGTGACCCCTGGGATCAGCCTGCCAGTATTTTCATCGATACGCCACAAGGCTCCTTCGAGATTGCAAGATATATCACCCCATTTGGTATTGCCTGTGGCCCCTGGACGATTGATGTGACGGATTTTAAGTCTGTGATGGGCGGCTCAATTACGTTCCGGTCTTTTATACAGGTCTGGGGGGCTTCCGGGTGGCTGTTGAATGCAGACTTAGAATTTGTAAAAGCGGATGCTCCTTCGTACCAGCGCATCAACCGTTTATGGGAAACCTCCAACCTCGTATACGGAGACCCTGCGATCAGCTACGATTTACCTGAGCAGGAGGTGGAAGTATCCCCTTTGGCACAATCCACACACCTCCGTATGACCATCTCCGGGCACGGTCAGGGCAATACCGATAATGCGGCCGAGTTTTCCAACCGGACTCATTCTCTCTGGGCAGATGGAGCGTTAGTGACGCCCCACCATCTTTGGAAAGCGGATTGTGCCCAGAATACCTGCGCCAATCAGCTGGGGACCTGGCTGTTCTCCCGTGCCGGATGGTGTCCCGGGCAGGAGGTCATCCCATTTACAGTCAATCTGACGAGTCTGGCTACGCCGGGAGCGCCGCTTTCCCTTGATTATGTGTTGGAAGACTATACCAACTTTCTGAATACCGGCTACAACGGCAGTTCTCATACCGAGCCCCACTACCGGATTTATGCCTATCTCGTGGAGCAAAGCGATGTTCACCTCAGTGCCTTCAATAATCTGCGGGCAACCGGCTTGCAGGTTGCGACCAATGGCGATCCCGCCAACCCGGTCTTCGAGAGCATTACCTTTACGGTTGAAAATACAGGCTCGCAGGATATGCAGAACCCCACGCTGGCCTATTTTATTAATGGCGATTTCGTTTTTGAGGAGACTATCGCCGCAACCATTGCACCCGGAGAAACTTACCTCCACGCCTTTACGGAAGTGTCTGGTTTTACCCCCGGAGCTTTCAACAGCGTCGTTGCCACTCTGGCCGTTTCGGGCGATCAAAACCTCAGCGATGATGCCATACATACAGTCATTAGCCCGGATTTGGTGGTGGATACGGAAGAACAACAGGCTTTGCCAGCTTTCAGCGTTTTTCCCAACCCGACATCTGGCCGGTTTGAATACGAGGTTGGCGATCCGTTCCTGGGCGGCAGCATTCAGGTATTCGACAGTCAGGGGCGGCTGATCAAGGCGTTGGCGATTCAATCGAACAGGGCCACGGTGACCGGACTGCTTCAGCAAACCGGGGTGTTTTACCTGGTCGCGCAGGCTCCCGGTGGGCACCGCGGCGTGCAGCGGATAGTGGTATTGTAAGGCATATGGCCAGACTTTAGATTTGCAAAGGCTTTGCCATATTTTCGAACTTTTACACTTGCCCGGCGGCCTTAAATTGGCGGCCGGGCAACTATAGGCTATGAATTAGCCTTCATTCCCAATTATTGTTTGTTATCCGTTTTCTCTTTCTTAAAGTTGAACTTCTCCCGGCCAAAGTCCAGGTAGTGATGCAGGTAGCCAGTGAGCATTTCCAGGCCCCGGTCGAAGTGGAGGTTGTTATTGATGATGATGTCTGCCTCATCCATATAAGGCTGAATGTATTTCTCAAAGGTTGGCAGTACGTGGTGTTCGTAACGATATAGCACGTCCTCCAGCGGGTAGTTGCGTTCGAGCTGATCCCGTTTGATGCGGCGGATCACTTTGAGGTTCTCCTTGGCATGCAGGAAGATTCGGATGTCAAACAGGCGGCGGATTTCATGAAAATGATAGATGAAGATGCCTTCCACCAGGAGGATAGGGGCCGGGCTGAAGGTCAGCATTTTGGGACTCGCGAGCTCGTTATTGAAAGTGTACTCCTGCCTTTTTACCGGCTGCCCATCAATCAGACGCTCAATATCACGGGCAAAAGCCGCCGCATCAATGGATTCCGGGAGGTCGAAGTTGTATATGCCTTTGAGGTCCTGCTGTTGTTCTTCCCGCGGGCGGTAATAGTCATCCTGAGAGACCACACAAATCTGGTGGTCGGAGAACCGCTCTTTGAGCCGGCGGATGAAGGTCGTCTTGCCGGACCCGCTGCCGCCCGTAATGCCAATGATCAGAGGTTTTGCCATGACAGTATTGCTGTTTGGGCAAAAGTATAAATATTGTGGAGCAAACCGGGATGATCACCAAGTTTTCTTACTTTTGGAACCGTTCAAACCAACAGGGCAAGTATGGAATTTTTCATTGGGCTTTTACGTGGCGGACTCGGAGTCGTTGCATTACTGGGCATCTGCTATTTACTCAGCGCTAACCGCCGCGCCATTGACTGGCGGCTGGTGGGCATTGGAATTGGCATGCAAGTCGTTCTTGCTGTGGCTATTCTGAAGGTTCCGTTAGTCAAAAAAGCCTTTGACCTGGTGGCCAGCTTTTTTGTGGTCGTGCTTGATTTTACAGATGCCGGTGCGGATTTCGTGCTGGGTAACTGGCCCGATTTCGTAGAACTGCCGGGCGCTGCTGATGGTCAGCTTTTTGCTGTTGGCTACATCTTTGCCTTCAAAGTGCTGCCCACTATCATTTTCTTTTCGGCCCTGTCATCTGTTTTATATTACCTGGGTATTTTGCAAGTGATTATTAAAGGGTTCGCTTGGGTGATGACGAAAACTATGCGCCTGACGGGTGCGGAAAGCCTGGCGGCTGCAGCAAATGTTTTTATCGGGCAAACCGAAGCACCGCTGGTGATCAAACCCTACCTGGAGGACATGAATAAGTCGGAAATCCTCTGTCTGATGACCGGTGGGATGGCAACAATTGCGGGAGGTGTATTTGCAGCTTATGTGGGCTTCCTCGGTGGTTCTGATCCGGTAGCCAAGCAGATGTTCGCCACCCACCTGCTCACGGCTTCAATTATTTCTGCACCAGCTGCGATTGTGGCTGCCAAAATGCTCTTCCCTTCCACCGAAAAAGTTGACCTGGAGCATCAGAAGCTGGATATCCCTAAGCAGGAGGTAGGCAGTAACTTGCTCGACGCTATCTCGCGTGGTACCACAGACGGGCTGAAGCTGGCGATCAACGTAGGGGCTATGCTGCTGGTTTTTACAGCATTTATTGCCATGCTCAATTACATCTTCATCAACTGGATTGGTGGGCCTACCGGGCTCAATGAAATAGTACAGCAACAGACGGATGGACGCTTTAAGGGCTTTAACCTGGAATATGTACTGGGGCTGCTTTTTGCGCCCATCGCATGGTTGCTGGGTGTTGCTTCCGAGGATATTCTTGTAGTCGGGCAGTTGCTGGGCCTGAAAACGACCCTCAATGAGTTCTTCGCCTACGCCGCCATGGAAGGGCTTAAGGATCAAATGTCTTACAAGTCAATGCTGATCGCGACGTACGCCCTTTGTGGTTTCGCCAATTTCGCTTCTATTGGTATTCAGATTGGCGGCATCGGAGCTATTGCACCCGGGCAGCGCAAAACCTTAACCGAATTTGGCATTAAAGCGCTAATCGGAGGGACGGTCGCTTGTTTCCTTACTGCTGCTATCGCCGGGGCGCTGTTCTAAACAGCAGCCTCTTTCAGTACCCGGTTGATTTGCTTTTGATGGCGTTTGATGTGCATGCCAAAGAATTTCAGCATTTGCCGTAAGGTCATTTTACCCGCGAAGGGGTGCTTGTAAAGCTCCCGGTCAAACCGTTCTTCCGGAAGGTGAGACAGGTAATGCCTTAATTCCTGTCGCTGCGCTTCCCATTGTTTACGTGTCGTTTCAAATACTGACTCATCCGGCAGGGCTGACCGGTCTACGCCCTTCGGTGCTTTGAACTTGGTTAGCATTCGGAAGTAAAAGTCTACTACAAATAGACGCCAAGCCGCTTTTGCTCCGGCTTTATCCAAAATCGGATTAAAACTAAGTTTCTTCCGGACGTAGCCCAGGGAGGCGGTCTCCGCTAAAATCAAATGGTGGAGCACTTGCAGGACAGTCCAGCCTCCATCCGACGGGCGATGGTTGAGCCGGGTATCATCATAGCATTCCAACTCACTGAACAGTGCGGATAACTCTTGGTCCAAACGGTCTAGTTGATGGAGCGTCGCTGCTTTTGTCATATCTCTTGGTTTGATTCAGGGAAGATACACATATCTTTGTACAAAAACCATGAAGAACCCCTGGACCACGCTCTCCAATGAAGAAGTCTATGACAACCCCTGGATTCAGGTCACCCACCGAAAAGTCATCACGCCCACCGGTACGGATGGGATTTACGGGCTCGTCCATTTTAAAAATCAAGCCATAGGTATTGTGCCAATCGATGAGGAAGGCTATACCTGGCTTGTCGGGCAGTACCGCTATACCCTTGAGGAATACAGCTGGGAAATCCCTGAAGGGGGCTGCCCCATCGGCGCAGAAGCTCCTTTGGAAAGCGCTAAGCGGGAACTCCTGGAGGAAACCGGGTTGCAGGCTGCACAGTGGGAGCACATTCTTGACTTCCACACCTCCAATTCTGTAACCGATGAGGCTGGTAAAATCTACATCGCCCGGCAACTGACTCAGGGGCAGGCTCAACCCGAAGATACGGAAGACCTGAAGGTGAAACGGCTGCCTTTTGAGGAGGCGCTGCAAATGGTCTACAGAGGGGAAATAACGGACCTTATGTCTATTGCGGGCCTTATGCGTGCCGCCGTGGTACTCAAATAAAAAAGCGCCATTGAGGTAGATTGTCCTCAATGGCGCTTTTGCAGCTTCTGTTTTCCGTTACCGGACCAGGGTCACATCTCCCTGAAAGGTGCCCAGCTCGAAACCGTTCGGGCGGGCAATCCGGATGAGGTAGAAGTAGACCTCGGTAGGTTGCTCCTTTCCATTGGCGTTGCCGTCCCATCCATCGTCCGGCGTTTCATTGTCGTAGACCAGTTGGCCCCAGCGGTTGTAGACCTTGAATTCCAGCACCTCCAGGTCCTCGATATTGGCCTGTGCTACGAAATTGAAGAAGTCGTTGGCGCCATCCCGGTTAGGGGTAAAGGTATTGGGCACAGCAACGATAATTTCCATAAAATTCCCTTGCACGGTGGCGAAATAGGAACAGCCATCGGGGGTGGTGATTTCCACCTGGAAAGTATGTACCCCGCTAGAGAAGATTTGGGTTTGAATGGTATCGAGCCCAAGCCCGCTGGCCAGTGGGGTCGCCGTAGTGGAGTCCTGGTAAAGGACCGTCCATGTAAAGTTCAGCTGGCTGGGGTCGAAGGGCGAACCGTAGTTGACGCCTAAGATGATCGAGTCCCCTTCAAAGAGGTCTCCAGGTACTTCCTGAATAATCTCTGCGCCGGTCGGGAACACGCCGTCGCCTACCTCAATGAGCACAGAGTCGGTAATGGTGGTACAGCCGCCGCCGCTTTCGTAAACGAGGGTGTAGAGGGTGGAATCCTCCGGCATAACCGTGATGCTGTCCCCGGTGTAGGCAGTGCCATCGCTGCCGGTCCAGGTGAAGGTCTCCTCGCTGCTGCCGCCCACAGCCTGAGCAATGATGCTGGTAGAGCTGCCCGGGCAGATAAAGAAGTCTTCGGGCAGGATGTCCAGCAGGATGTTGCCAATGACTTCCACCGTAACGGAGCCCACAAAGTCATCGCACACCCCATTGCTTGCTGTCAGGGTGTAGGTTGTGGTCTCCGTAGGGGTGACTACCGGCTGAGGATTATTGAAATCACTGAACAGCGGGTCAGTGGAGGTCCAGGTGTAGGTGGTATTCTCATCTTCCGCGAAGTTGAGCTGCACGGACTGCCCGAGGCAGATCGTTGTGTCGTTGGCCAGGGCTACGGTTGGGGCAGGGGAAACGGTCAGGTCAAAAGTCTCCGTAAGGGTGCCACACTCCGCCGCACTAATATAAATCAGCGTATATGTACCGGATACGGTGGGCTCGAACGTGCCGCTTTGCCCGGTAGCCAGCTCATTCCCATTCGGGTCCAGCCATTCGTAGCGGTCTTCAGGTATTGCATTGTCGATATCTACACTGAAGGTCACCTCCTCGTTAGAGCAAAGGTCCGTAGGCGAAACATTGACTGCATTGATCTCTGCGGCCTGAACCACGCGCACCTGCACCTGATCTTCCAGGTCCGGACAGATGCCATCGCCGGCCTGGAGGAAGTATGTGGTTGTGGAATCTGGCGTTACCGTTAGCGCGCCATCTTCAATCGTGCCAAAGTTCGGGTCAGTAGCGGTCCAGGTATAATTGTAGCCTGGGTCAGTATTAAAAATGAGCTGTATGCTTTCCCCTTCGCAAATGATGGGCGAAACTTCCAGGTCATAAGGAGCAGGTTGTAGAACAATGACATTGGCGCTGACTTCATTAGGACAGTCTCCAACGGATGCCTCAAGGGTGAAAGTTGTGCTTTGGGCCAGGCTGTTGGCCGAAGGGTTGAGGCAGTCCGTACAGCTGAGCTGTTCCGTTCCGCCGGTCCATTCAAAGGAAGTGGCGTTATCGCTTATGGTCGCCTGGAAATCGACGCTATTGCCATTGCAAATTGATGTGTCAGAGGGCGTGATGGTGATTGTCGGCGTGGGATTCACATTGATTTGTGCGAAGGACGTATCCGTACAAACGCCATTTTGGGTTACTCTGAAATATTCTACCGTATCTACTCCCGTGATGACGAGGTTGTAGAGTGAGTCGGGAGACTCCTGACCGGTTTCCGGACCCCATTCAAAGGTAATTCCTGAGAAATCGGAGGGTTCATATAAGGGCGATTGCAGCACTAGTATTTCGCCTTCGCACACGGTCGTATCCAACGGCATAATACCCAGGCCTGCTGCTGGCAAACTGTCCACAACCACATAAACAGAGTCTTTGCGGAAACAGGTGCTGCCCACTGCTACCTCCGCGTAGTAGGTAGTAGCCGTTTGCGGGCTAGCCGTAAGGGTGGGAGCCACAAGCGTATCGAAACCGGGTGTGGAAGCGGTCCAAACCGGCGTTTCGGTTGCCGGTGTGATATCCGCTGCAAACATCAGCTCTGTTTCGCCCCGGCATATCCGGAGCGTATCTTCGGCGATGATGTCAATATTGATAGGTGTAATACCCACCTCTGCAGAAGCGGTCTCCTCGCAGGCACCGCGCACGGCGGTAAGAGTATAGGTGCCCTCATTTTGCGGGAAGATAACCGTATTGAGGTCAGCAGGGTCTTCAATACTCTCCGGTCCGGCCCAATTGTACATAACGCCTGGTTCAGGCAAAAGCTCACTTAAAACGAGTGGGTCTCCCTGACAAACCGAGGTATCATTGCCCACCTGAATGATTGGTGGAATGGAGACATTGACCGTTATGCTGTCCAGCGAAGGCACCGGGCATTCCTGGTTTTGTGCACTGACGAAATAAGTGGTCGTCGTATCTGGCGTGACCGAAGGGTCGGCATCTGTTGAGGTGAAGCCGCCTGGGGTGGCATTCCAGGTATAATCTACGCCAGGGGTAGCTGCGCCGCCAACGGAAACGGTTTCTCCAAGGCAAATATCCAGGTCAGGCGAAATAGCTATGACCGGAGCCTCCGCATCCAGTACCGTAATGGTGACGGCATCTTCCAGCGTGCAATTGTCAGCAAACAGGGTCACAGGAAGGGTGTAGGTGCCGGCGGCCTCTGCTATGATAAACGGGTCGGGGCATTCGGTGCAGCTGAGGCTCAGCCCGGTCGGGGGCACCCACTCATAAGCGGCATTCAGAAAATTACTGCCCGCTACTATTTGAATTTCTTCGTTCCGGCAAACGGTTACGTCAGGGCCGGCATCGATATCATAAACCTGTACCAGTACACTCACGGTATCCTGATAGCAAACGGCATCGACCAAGCCAACGTATTCTGTGGTCTCAGTAGGGGTAGCCAATGGATCAGGGCAGTCATCGCACGACAGTGTGGTAGTATCCTTAAGCCAGGTGATATTACTGACGGAGGTTTCCAGGAATAGCTGTACACTTTCTCCCTGACAAATCGCGGTGTCGCTATTGAGGAGTTCGCTGGGTGTTGGGGCAAGTACATCCGGATCAGAAGCAGACCAGTCTACAGAAATCGCACCACTTTGGATATTGTCTCCCCAGTCATTAATTAATACCGCATATACTTCACCGGGCTGGCAGTTAATGACGGAAGCAAAGTCGTCAACGTTACCGTTAGGGTCTGGTGCACAGTCCAGTTCATCCAGTACTTCTATTCCGGTAACGGGGTGGATACTGGCTAGTCCGGTAGGGTCGGCACCACCAGCATAGGAAGACCGGATGGGTTGATTGTTCTCCACAAAATCTACAATAGCCTGCGGGTCGCTGCACACTTCATCCTTGTCCAGTGGCCCCCAGACCTGGAAGTCAATATCAGAGTCTTCCGCAGGCAGGTTGGCAGCTTCCACCGTGAAGCCAAAGGGGCCTGCTGCCTGAGCTTCTATAGTAAACCAATAGTAATTGGGGTCAGCAGAACCGGTATTGAACCAGCAACCGTCATTTAGGCCTGGATTGAAGGCAATGTCCTCAAACCCTTGATTGAAGGTGAAAACAGAGGGGAGGTTATCCGGAGGAATACAGCCATTGAGCGGATTGCAAAGCGCATTGAGCAGGGAGGGCTGCAGATTGCATTCCGCTTCCGTGATGGAGAGATCGAACTCCGTGCAACCCGTGCCGTTGGCTACAATAATATAGTAAGTGCCAGGCGATTCAAAATTAGTCCCGAAGGCACTGCCACTGCCTCCAACGCCCACACATTCAGTAGCAGGGTCAAGAGGAGGGCCATCCAGTATAAGCACACCCGTACCAGCGTCTGCACCACTGACGATCACATCGGCACAAAAGCCGCCATCAGTAGTGTAGGAAAACACAACGTCCGGCCCATTCAGGAAGGGCGTAGGGCCACAGGGCGTTTCCGCAATAGTACCTGCCTCACCACAGGTTGTGAAGCCACTGCCTTCAAAGGGTAAGCCACTGATCACAGTGGGATTGTCAACAGAAGAACCACTGCAGGCCAGGGGGCTGCAATTCCAGGTCAGCTCAAAGCCGGGAGCTGTGGCCGATCCATCAGAAGTAAACTCTATAGTCACAGAAGGTTCTGAGGTTTGTATGGTAATGGGGTCCGTATTGCCACCAGTGTAACTGCCAAGGAGTGTGCCGGCGGCATTGGGCCCGGCGTAGATATTCAAAAAGTCAAAGTTGTTCTCAAGCTGAAAATCCTGAATCTGAATTTCCAGACATTCAAATAAAGTGGAAGGGGTGATGGTAAAGGTGGCATTCTCCCCGTTGCCATAATCAGCATCAGGCCCTCCTGAGTCATATAGTGTGCCGAAGCAGGCAGAAGTAAACGTCTCATCACCAATATTGATAGCTGGGACGTATTCGTCCACGCAGAGACGGAAATCTCCCGCATTCGGTGTGCCGGTAGGAGAGTAATCATTGACCCGGATGAAGTAGGTCGTGTTAGGGGTCAGCCCTATGATGTCTATCTGTGCCGTTGCTTCTCCATCTGCAGCAGAAGAACAGAAGCTAAGGTCCGCAAGGCCATCAAACATACACTCACCACGGTAGATATTGATCTGAGGGTTGAGAATGCTGCCGTTGGGGCCATCTGTGGCGCCCTGCAAGGTGACGGTGACATCAATAATATCAGCGGTAGTGGTAAAGGAAAACCACACATCGCGGTCAACACTTCCACCGTTGAAACAGTTGGGTATGTTCCCTGACCCAATATCGGAAGGTGTCGCATTGATATTGTCATAGATCTCATCACCACAAGCCGGGAGTGCGCCAAGTGCGATTAAACCATCACAGTCATCATTGACGGGTTGGGCAGAGAGGGCAAATTGCAATAACAGTAGTACAGTGAGTGTGGAAAGTATTCTCATGCTTGCCAGGTTAATGTTTGTTTTTCCAGCCTAAATCAGGCTTGAACTTGGCTAAAAATAATCAAAATTTGAAACTACAGCCCTCACATTTCTTTATCGGTCGGATGGTCAACATAAATCCAGGGTCAGGAGCTCCCGTGAATGAAGTCGGCAACTTCGCGGATGAGATCAGGGTTCTTCATGAGCCGGTAATGCCCGTAGCCATTGGCAATGAGCAGACTGGCGTTGTCCCATGCCTCAAAAACGGAGCGGGCTTCATCAATAGAAACGACAACATCCGTTTCATCATGAACGATCAGCACTTTTCCCACACTTTCTGAGATTTTTGCGTTGGAGGTGTCGGCGTGATGGAGTGGGAACTTCACTTTCTGCTCTATATACCGGATAAACTCCTGGGCAGTAGGTGGCGGGACATTGAGGGTTTCCATAGCGTTGTTCAGCACCTTTTCCATTTTGTCCGGCACGCCGATCAGGACGAGCTTTTCGACCCTGATGGAAGGATCGAGGTTGGAAAGGGCAAAAGCAGTGGAAGCACCCCCGAAGGAGTGAGTAATAATGCCGTGCACTCCTCCAATTTGATTGATAATGGCCCGGACAGCTCCGCCAAAGTGAGGGAGGTTTGTCCGTTTGCCATCAGAGTGCCCGTGAGCAGGGCCGTCGAAAGCGACCACGCGATATCCTTTTTCGACCAGTGGAGGCACAAAAGTCCGCAGTGCTGTGCCCCGCGACTCCCATCCATGCACCAGGAGTATAGTCCGCCCGCCGTAGCCCCATTCATACCCTTTGAGCAACTGCCTGCCGTACATAAATTCAAATAAGCGGGCGCTTTCGAGCAGGGCATCACTGGTTTTGTGCCGGGCGCGAATGCGGGGCGTAGAGAAAAAACGGTACGCCAGCCTGGCCATGGCTCTGGGGAATATATACCCAAACAGGCCAAACACAAACCGGATAACCTTTAAGACCGGTGGATATTGGACGGGCTGTTCCGGCGAAGGGTCCTGATAGTCAGAAGAGAGGTAGCGGATATCTTTTGTGATGGGCATGTATTTGAGGATTTAGGGTTGGAGTTGTTCAATCATTTGCAATAGCAACTGGGCCACCGGACTGAAATACCGGTCTTCTTTGTGCAGCTGAGCCAGCATGATCCCGCCCTCCAGGGTGGCAATAAACTGGGTGGCGAAGTCTTCGGGAGATACATCAGGATGAATCTGTCTCTTTTCCTGCCCGGTTTTAAGAGTGGTTACAATCCGGTCGTGCCAAATCCTAACCGCTTTGATGGCATGTTCCCTGAGGAGCAGGTTGCCGTCATCTGCCTCAATAGCGGTGTTCTGTATGGGGCAACCACCTTCAACGGGTGGCTGGGCAGCATGCTCTTTATAAAAGTAAACAACAGCCTTAAGTTTATCAATGGGGTGCTCAATGACGCGGGTCCGGGCACGGACTTGCTGGTGCACCTGATCAACGGCGTGCTGAAAGGCCGCCACGGCAATATCCTCCTTGCTGGAAAAATTACCATAAACGCCGCCTTTAGACAGTCCGGTCGCTTTTATGATATCGCCCATTGATGTGCCGGCGAACCCGCGCTGATTGAATAGGGCAGCGGCTTTTTCGATGATTTGCTGGCGTGTACGGTCTGATTTTGACATGGGTTTCATATATGGTTGGTACAAAAATAAACCGATCGGTCTGTAAATGCAACTTGCAAGAGATGTAATTCCGGATATCAGAATAAAGCTTTACCTTCACACTAATATGAAACGGGTCTTTTTACATACGGGCAGCAATCAGGGCGACAGGCTCAGAAACCTCAAACTCGCGGCATCCGCGCTTAAGGAAACCGTCGGGCCCATCCTTCACTTTTCCCGAATTTTTGAGACAGCAGCGTGGGGTGTCCGGGACCAACCGGATTTCCTCAATCAGGCCCTGGAACTGGAAACCGCCCTTGACCCTATTGGGTTGTTGAATACGGTTTTGGAAATCGAACTTGATATGGGGCGGGTAAGAATACAAAAATGGGGGCAGCGGCTGATCGATATTGATATTTTGTACTACGGTGACATCATCTGGGAAAGTGATCAGCTGACCCTTCCTCACCCGCATTTGCATGAGCGCAACTTTGTCCTGGCCCCTCTGCTGGACATTGCGCCTGATTTCGTTCACCCACGTCTGAAGAAAACGACCCGGGAGCTGAGGAGCCTTTGCAACGATGCTTTGCCCGCTTTGCCTTTCCAGTCAGAATAATAGCGAACCTTCTGTTAGCTTCTCCGTTTGGTGAATATGAAGCCTACCGTCGCTATTGCTGGAGCTACTGGTTTTATTGGTCGCTGGTTTATGGACCGATACCGGCATAAATACCGGTTTATTGCGCTAAGCCGCAAGACGATGTCCCCGGAAAAAGCAGACCCTAATGTGGAATGGCGGCAGGTTGATCTATACTCCCTTTCGGCCAGCCGCGAAGCACTTAAAGGCGCGCACTATGCTTTGTATCTGGTGCACTCCATGCGCCCTTCCACCCGCCTCAACCAAGGCTCCTTCGACAATACTGATTTGCTGCTGGCAGACAACTTTGTTCGGGCGGCAGAGCTCAATGCAGTACAGCAAATTGTTTTTCTGAGCGGTATACTGCCGGAGGGGGAGCTGCCGGATGCCCGTCCCCTGAGAAGCCGTGCTGAAGTGGAAAAAACCCTGGAGAGCACGTCTGTTCCGCTGACCACTCTTAGGGCGGGAATCATCGTAGGGCCGGGCGGGACTTCCTTCAAGATCCTGGACCGCCTTGTAGACCGCTTACCGCTCATGCTGTGCCCAAAGTGGACGACTTCCCAAACACAGCCCATCGGATTGGAGGACACCCTCAGGGTTATTGATGCAGTCCTGGGGAATTCTGACTATTACAACGCTGAATATGATATCGTGGGGAAAGAGGTGACTACCTACTTTGATATGCTCAAAAAGCTGGCGAAACTGAAGGGCAGGAGGCGCTGGATTTACGCCCTGCCTTTTAATCTGCCTGGGCTTTCCCGCCTTTGGGTGGCTTTGTTTTCAGGGCTAAGCCCGACTGTGGTCTCCCCGCTGATTGCCACGTTGCGCTGGGACCTTAAAGGAAGCTCCAATCAACTGATGGCAGAGGTGCCGCCCACTCAGTGTTTTGAAGAGGCAGCAAGGCAGGCACTAAAAGAGGAGGAACAGTTACCGGCTTTACCCTTAGCAGACGAGCAGCAGCGCAGGGAAGAAAAAAATACGGTAAGAAGTGTACAGCGACTGCCTAACCCGGCCGATCACACCGCAATTTGGGTAGCCAAAAGATATCAGACCTGGCTGCCCCGGCACTTTCGGTATCTTCTAAAAGCCGACCACCGGGGGCAGACTACGGTATTTCGTATTGGAGGGTTTGAACTACTGCACTTAAAGTTTATCCCGGACCGCAGCGATGCCAACCGGCAACTGTTTTATATTGTCGGCGGGCAATTGGTGAAGCGCCGGGACCATGGCTGGCTGGAGTTTCGCAGTGTGCTGGGCGGCCGGTATGTTATTGCGGCCATCCATGAGTTTGTGCCGCGCCTGCCCTGGCTAATCTACAACCTGACGCAGGCACTCGCACACCTTTGGGTGATGTACCACTTTGGGCGCTACCTTAATTCCCGGCCCCTTGAGCGTCCTGACGGTCATAACGTTCCACTCTCCGGCGGCTCTTAAGCGGCATGTACCGGTAGGGGCGGTCCTGGAAATCGGTAACCAGAGAATCAGCTTCGCGGGTCAGGTTGGAGAGGTTGCGGTACAAGGCTTCATCTTTCATGAGTTGCCCCAGGGTACCTTCTCCTTCCTTAATACCATCAACCAGTCCGGATACACCGGCAATTGCCTTGTTGGCATTTTCAAGGGTGCCTTTCAGCTCCTGAATAGAGGCATTGATCTCGTTGACGGTTTTCTCCAGGTCGGCAGCTACCAACTGACTGCTCAGACTGTCTGCATTGGCGATAATTGCTGCAATTTTGGCATTGTTCTTTTCCAGGTTCCCGGTTATAGACTCCACATTTTTAAGGGAACTTGCGATGTTGCCGGATGACCGCCGCATGAGTTGATCGAGCTGAGCGGTGGAAGAGTTGAGGTTGGCCATCGTTGCGTCCAGGTTACGTATGGTATTCGCAATGGGCGATTGGCTTTCTTCGCTGAGCAGGGCGTAGTTGAGGGTGTCGATGACCTTTTGAAGGCTCTTTTGAAGGATGGCGGCGTAGTCGCCAACAGCTTCCTCTCCAACCATAGAGTCCAGCAACCCCCTGAATTCTCCTTCGAGTGTATCGCCTGGCTCCGCACAATCTTCGCCGGAACAGGGCGTATCGTACATGAGCTTGACCGCTTTGCCACCCATAAAGCCGGTCGCTACAATCACCGCGCGGGTATCTTTAGGAATAGTCATATCGGGAATGAGGTCGAGGACCACCTCTACAGTACGGTCCACGTCATTGAGCAGTTCCACTTTAGCCACACTACCTACGGTGACACCATTAATAAAGACTTGTGTGCCCACCTGCATACGGTCTACCTTTGGGTAGTAAACCTTATAAGTGTTGGACTTGAGCAAGACATTTTTGCCCATAATGAATTTATAGCCCCAGTAAGAGACCGCGATGGCTACAATAGCAAGAAGACCTACCTTTACTTCGTTTGACATGGTCGTATTAGTTTAAGCGTCGCAAAGGTATAGCCCTTTAGGGTAAAACGGTAATTTTCGGCCGTTTACTTCTCCAGTAGAGCAGGAGCTGTCGGCAGGAGATTCCTTTGGCCACCTCAATAGCCAGTCCATACAGAGGCTAAGGTGCGCCCAATGCCTGCCGCACTTCATCCAGGGAAATGCGTTTGCCATTGCGGTAAGCCACGATGAAAGCCCCCGGAAACCCTCGGTTTTCCAGTGAACCTTTAGCCTGTGTGGCATGGTAAATAGAAGTGAAGTTCTTGGCCTGGTATTTGAAAAATTCTCCTTCCCGGACCACCTCGATCAGGTAACCGGTATTGTCCCACTTGGGGTGAGAGGTATCTAAAGGGTCTTTGGAAGCTGCCAGTTGGACATGCAGGCTGATGCCCAGATCATATAGGGTGACTACGCGGAGCATTGGGCGGCCCTCAGTGGTAGGTTCTGGCTGTGGGGTCAGAGGTTGTATAGCAGGCTCAGGACGAACCTCAACGCTTTCTACCTTTCGTTGGTAAGCAGAAGGGGCAGGATCAGGCTCGGCTGGCGGCGTATAGGACTTGGGTGCCGCTTCTGGTGAACGGGCAACGAGATAGCGCCCCTTAGACAGAGGCGGCGGGTTGGGGTCAGGCTTTTGATCGGGCTGAAACTGCTCTTCCTGCTGTAAGACACGTGCCGGAACGGCAACTGGTGCGGTTGCCAAAGGCTGGGCTTCAGGGCTGTTTTCTACGTGCCGCCGGTAATCTTCAAAGGCAGCAAGCATCGCTCCGGCCACCACCGCCTGGCCCTGTGGCGTCATCAGGTAAGCTTCCTCAGAGCGGTTGCTAAGAAAACCGGTTTCCACCAGCACACTCGGCATCGTTGTTTCCTTAAGGACTACGAAGCCGGCCTGCTTGACACCCCGGCTCTTGCGGTTGGCTTTTGCAAAATGCCCCTCTACTTTTTCTGCAAACAGAATACTTTGTTCGAGGTAGGCACTCTGGAACATATTGAGCATAATATGCCCTTCCGGAGAGTTGGGGTCATAGTCGTAGTTGGCCTCATAATTTTCCTCCAGCAGGATCGCAGCGTTCTCCCGCTTGGCCACTTTAAGATTATGCTCTGCGGTATGCAGGCCCATTACGTAAGTCTCGCTTCCGTGGGTAGCCGAGGAACCAGGCATATAATTGCAGTGGATAGAAATGAATAAGTCTGCATCGTTGCGGTTGGCAATCGCCGCCCGTTCGTGTAGTGGGATGAAAACATCGGAATCTCGCGTCAGGATCACATTAAGGCCTGGATAATGGAGCCGCATCTCCTGAGCCAGCTTCAGCCCAATAGCCAAAGCCAGGTGTTTCTCCCGGGAATTACCGCCCAGGCAGCCGGGGTCATGCCCGCCATGGCCAGGGTCAATGACTACGGTTTTGATCCGATAATCGGGCGGTAAGCCCAGGGCTTTTTGAAAAGCCGGAAAGGGAAGTGGTATCCCTTGTGAGAAATCCTCCGATAATCTGGCAGGTTTTATAACTTTGCCGCGCCTGCGCATCAGACATTCCGAATGATCGGAACCCGGATGGCAGGCAGCCTCAGCCACAGCTGGTGCCGGAAAGGATAATGAAAAGTTAAACCCGGTACCGGTAAACGGCAAAGCGAGTAGAAACAGCGTTGGTAGAAAAGTTACCGCTTTCGTCATAAGCACAACTTAGAATTGTATCCTTGAAGACAAAGTTATTAATAATTATTGTATTCCTGCTGTGCAGCCTTCCTTATCTACAGGCGCAGGAGCCTGTAAATGAGCAGGATAAACGGCCGCCATCGGCTCTGATGCAGGTGGACAGCGCAGCCCGTGCCATGCCCGGGGATACCTTGCCGTTCAGTACCAACCAGGTAAGGGCCTCTTTAGATACGCTACCAAAGGATACCTTGTTGCCCCGCCAGCGTGAAACCCGCGAAATTTCTTTCTCCAAGGATTCTCTCGATGCTCCGGTACAATACTCAGCTGTCGATTCAATGGTCTATGATATTGCCAATCAGCGGGTGCACTTGTACGGGGAAGCGGAAGTGACTTATACCACCATTAACCTGAAAGCGGACCATATCATTTTTGACTGGAAGACGAACATCGTGACCGCTTCGGGTATGCCCGACAGCCTGGGGCGGCCGGCGGGTTTGCCGGAGTTCTCGGATGCCAGCCAGAGCTTTACGGCAGATAGTATGCGCTACAATTTTTCGACAAAAAAAGGGGTGGTCTACGATGTGGTCACCACGCAGAATGATGTGGTGGTCCGCGGGCAAAAGTCCAAGTTCGTCACACAGGAAGCACAAGACAGCACGGCGGAAGACCAAAACGTGGTGTACAGCTCCAATGCCATTTTTACCACCTGTACGCATGAGGAGCCCCACTTTGGCATCCGTAGCCGCAAGCAGAAAGTCATTCCCAATAAACTCGTTGTGGTGGGCCCTTCCAATCTGGAAATCATGAACGTGCCTACGCCGGTTTGGCTACCCTTTGGGTTTTTCCCGATACCGCAGGGGCGATCAACGGGCTTGCTGTTCCCGCGTGATTACCAGTACTCTCCGCAGTGGGGCTTTGGTTTGGAAGGCATCGGCTGGTACTTCCCCCTGGGCGACCACTTCAATCTGTCCCTCACAGGAAATATTTACCTTAAAGGGACCTGGGGGGTCAATGCGCTTTCCAACTACAACAAGCGCTATAAGTACAATGGTAATTTCAATATCGGCTACGACGTACGAAGAAGCGAAGATTTGGAGGGTAACATTTCCCAGCCCAAGTCCTTCATCTTTCAATGGAGCCATCAGCAGGCACAGTCCGCTCATCCGACGATCAACTTTGGTGGTTCTATCAATATCCAAAGCAACAACTATCAGCAACGGGTCTTCAACGATCAGCGGGTACTGGAAAACCAGCTTCGGTCCAACCTGAACTTTAGAAAAAACTGGCGGGACAAGCCTATCAACCTGACGGCTTCCTTCAACCACAACCAAAACTCTAATACGGGCGACGTTACAGTCAGCTTCCCCAATGTAAGGTTTCAGACACAGGCTATTAACCCGTTCAAGCGCAAAAACAGGACCGGGCCTGAGAAGTGGTATGAAGCCATTACTTTCCGTTACGATGCGGAGGCCCGTAACCGGTTTCAGGCTAAAGATTCCACGCTTTTTACGCAGGAAACAATTGAAAATGCCCAGTTTGGTGTCCAACAACGGGCCAATCTAGGTACCTCTTTTAAAGTCCTCAAGTACTTCAACCTCAACCCTTCGGTCAACTACGATGAAGTCTGGTACCTGCGCACCCTGCGCCGGGATTTTGACCCTACGGCTTTGGAGCTGGACACGATTTCAGATAGGGGCATAGACTTTGTGGATACACTTTCCTACGGCGAAATCACAGAGCGGCAGGTGGGCGGTTTCGAAGCCTACCGGCAGTTCAATGCCAGCGTAAGCCTCAATACGCAGGTTTTCGGTACTATGCGCTTTGGACAGGGCTGGCTGCGGGGCATCCGCCATGTGATGAAGCCCAGTATTTCTTTCGGTTACACTCCTGATTACACAAACCCGGATCTGGGCTATTTCCGGGAGGTGAGAGACCCGAATACCCGGGATGAGTTCGACACCTACTCTATCTTCCAGGGGGGGATTTTTGGCAGCCCATCCACTGCAGGGCAGCAGATGAGCGTTGGCTACAGCCTCAATAATATTTTTGAAGCGAAGTACTTCTCCAAGAAGGACTCCACGGAGGAAAAACTGAAGCTCTTCGACAACATCATCGTTTCCGGCAACTATAACTTTGCGGCAGACTCTCTCAAGTGGAGCCCGGTCAATATTTCGGGTACCACGCGGATGTTCAAAGGCATGACTACGGTAGGCCTGCGCGCCACTTTCGACCCCTACCGGGTCAACGAGAATGGCCGGCGGGTAGACGACCTGCTTTGGGAAACCGAAAACCGCTTATTGCGTTTCGATCAGGCCACGGCCCGCTTCAATACCAACCTGACCGTTGGGAAGATCAGAGCCTTATTCCAGGGCGATAAGGAGGAGGAAATTTATGATGCGGAAGCAGAACTTGAAAGACAGGAAAGAGGACTGCAGCGGGTAGAAGAAAAGGACTTCCTGAGTCTGTTTGAGAATTTCCGCATCAGCCACAACCTTTCCCTCAACTGGGAGGGGATGCCGGACGGGCGGGATACCTTTTTCATCGCCACAAACACCATCAACTGTAGCGGCAGCATACAGCTGACGCCCAACTGGTTTATCAATATCGGTAACTTTGGGTACGATTTTGTAAGAAAAGGGATTACTTATCCATCGGTAGGTTTCCAGCGTGATCTCCACTGCTGGGAAGCAGGCGCCAACTGGCAGCCACTTCGCGGCACCTACAGCTTTTACATTCGTGTAAAACCTGGCTCACTGGACTTCCTGAACATTCCCTACAACCGAACGAACGGGGACGGACGAGGGCAGTTTTAAAACAAGCGGGCGGAAGCTGGGCCACTTGCCAACTTCCGCCCGCTTAACCGTCGTGCGGTTCTTTGTTTAAGCTACCTGCCGACGCTGCTGCATCCGCACTAACATGCTCATAAACAGCCCAATCATCATCATCGTTGAGCCCAGCCAAAACAGGTTGATGCCCGGGAATTCGATAGCCTCCAGCACAATATAATCGGCACGCAGGGAGTCTGTCGCCACCTCGAATGGGATCGGGTGCTCGCCTCCGGTTTCCGCCTGCCCAATCATAACCTCCACGGTTTCCTCCTGTGGGTTGATACCGGTGAAGCGGAAGTGCAGCCCCAGCTCGGAGATCTCGTCTTTCAGGTTGAGGGGGCGGCTGCCGCGGATAAGATAAAGCGGTTGTGCCATATAGGATTCCCCATTTTGCCCCTGTACACTGATCATTGCGCTTACGGCAATGTCTTCTTCCTGAGGCTCATAGGCCTCATGTTCCGGGTTCTTGTTGAAACCTGCAAACTGAATGGTGTGCCCGTTGTACGTAATCTGGTCTCCCTCCTTAAAGGTGAAGGGCTGGTACTCCATATTGACCTCCCGGCCAAATACGGCATCAAAAATACCTTCGCTCAGCCGCACTTTGGAGCTAATATCATTGATCTGTACCGGATAGCTATAGAGCATTTGACCCCGCAGGACCAGCACCGGCTGAACAGTGAATACGCTGTCTTCATCCAGGCGCTGAATACGGATGGTGGCCCCGATAGGCAGGTCTCCTTCTTCCTTGGTGTAATCAGGATGGGAAGGGTCGCGGTCAATGCTGACCAGCTCTGCACGGAAGAGCTTCACAAAGAAGGTGTCCTGATCGCGGATGGGCACGGTGTCCTGAAAGGCGATTGTCTCTCCGATCAGCGCTTCGTACACCTTGTAGTTCAGGCTGTCTTCCCGGTTTTTGCGGTATTCCATATCGATTTCCACCCGTGGCAGGGAAGCAATATGGGTGAAAATATCACGGTCCAGGTAACGCTTAGTCGACGGATTGGAGGCTGCTACCTTGGTGAAAGATTTATCGTAAAGAATATTCGGATAAAGGTTGAACTCCTCTACCACATCCCCTGAAGCATCCCGCCGCTTGTAGTTCACTTTGAAGGTACGGGAGAACTGGCTTACGGTATCAGAAACATAGGTCACTTCGTAATCCCCCATGATCAAAGGCGAATCCTTGAAGAGGATGACGTTTTTGCGCAGCTGGTCTTCGGTGGCGCCCTCAATCAGTCCTTCCATCACAAAGGTATTGTTGGAAATCACCTCCTGATTAAGCCCGGAGGCCAGGATACCGATGATCATCATACCGAAACCAACGTGGGAAACCGCAGAGCCTGCCATCTTAAGCCGGGCTTTAGCTACAGTAAAGAGGTAATCCATATTAGCGACGATGGTAAACCAACCGAAGAATAACATGACGGTGTACTGCCAGGCATTCATGGCGATCCAAAGTGTCGTAAGGTAAGTCAGCAAAGCAGAAATGCCGATGGCTGCGCCCGTATGAATGCTAAATTTCTTAAGCTGCTTGCTAAAGTTAGGCTCCCGGAAGCGCAGGTACTGGCTAATGCCGGAAAGCAAACTGATGAAGACGGCAATCCAGATTTGGTATTTGTTGTAGTGAGGCACCGGATCAGTGATGACTCGGCCGATGTAATCCGGGTTAAAGTACGTCATGATCTTGTTGTACACCGGCAGGGAAGTGGAAGCCGAAATGATGAGGCCTGAGAACAGCAATACCAGCGAACCGATAAACATCCAAAACTCCCGGGAGGCAGTGGCTTCCTCTTTCTGAGGCGCAGGTATACTGTTGTAACGCTTGCCAATCAGTACTGCTGACAGCGCGATGTAAAAACCAATTAGCAAAATCAGCTGGGTTTCCAGCCCCATTTCCGTAAAGGCATGCACCGAGGTATCGCCCAGTACCCCACTCCGGGTCAGGAAGGTGGAGTACAGAATGAAGATAAAGGTCAAGGCATAAAAAATATGCGTACTGCGGATGGAGTGTCCGGTTGCATTGGCAATCAGGTTGGTATGAATGCCGGCAATGAGGAAAAGCCAGGGCACCAGCGACATATTTTCCACCGGGTCCCATGCCCAGTACCCACCAAAGCTAAGAGCTTCATAGGCCCATGCCCCGCCCATCAGGATACCGATACCCAGTATGGCACCACTAAAGAGGCTCCAGCGCAGGGCAGGCTTCAGCCATGCTTTGTGGTCATTAGTCCAAAGAGCTGCTATGGCGTAGGCAAACGGAATAGTAGTGGAGGCAAAACCCAGGAATAAGGTGGGCGGGTGGATGGTCATCCAGTAGTTTTGCAGCAGGGGGTTAAGGCCGGTACCGGTAATTTGAGAGACGTAATCAGCACTCTGGAAAATCGGCGCATCGACCATATCCCGGAGCAGCATCATAGGATTGCTGCCCAGCCGCATAGGGTCGTCTCCAAACCCGATGTAAATACCGAGGATCATAGAACCCAAAAAGACCTGTACGGAAGATAGCAGTGAGAGGGTAGGGGCTTCCCAGCGCTTACCAGTAGCCATGAGGACACCGCCGAGCACGATATGCCAGAACATCCAAAGCAGAAAGCTGCCTTCCTGCCCTTCCCAAAAAGCGGAGAAAATGTACTTCATAGGCAGATCTTCGGAGACGTGCGCCTGAACGTACTGATACTCATAATACTGATTGATCATCACGTAAAACATGGTACCAATCAGCGTGAAAACAGCGATGCCGTGAATGAGGAAGGAAAACCTCCCGATCCGGAGCCAGTTAGCCGCCTCAGCGGGCTGTTCGCGGCGCTGTGTCGCAAAAAAGTAAGCTATCGTAGAGAGCAATGCCGTAGAGAATCCAAGCATGATCGCCATCTGGCCAATATGCCCGGGGATAAGATGTTCGCCTACGTACTGAATGTCTTGCATGGAGTATTGTCGTTGATCGAAAATTAGGTGGTGCAGCGCTATGGGCTGCCTGTTTTGTTATCGGCTGAGTGTAGCAAACCCCGAAGACTGCGGGAGGCTCCGGGGTTTACAATTGAGGTGAGGAACAACTGAAGCTATCCTGCCTCGCTCTTGATGTAAACCTCTTCCTCTTTATATTTGGAAGGGCACTTCATGAGCATGTCAGTGGCCACAAACTCGTCGCCTTTCATAGAGCCGGTCAGTACGATCTGCTCAGAAAGCTCAAAGTCCTGTGGTTTTTCCGAAAGCAGGACTACCTTGCGCTCATCTCCCTCCGCATCCTTGATGTAGAAGCTGAAATAGTTAGGGTCTGTCTCGGGGTCATAGTGCATTTCCTTATCTTTGGAAAGCTGCCCGGCAATTTTGACCCGCTCCCCGCTTTGTTCTGCGTCAGCGAAAGTGGCATAAGTGCTCATGTCATCCGCTGCGCTCGTGAGCATAGCGATGGCAACCCCTACCATAATGATCGCGATGATATATATTTTCTTCATGACATTAGCTGTTTGTCTACAGTTTTAAGCCGGATATTCCGCGTTGGTTAAATTTGATAAAGCTGTAATGAATACAAACATACGGTTAGTTTGTTCCTTCGGGGCGCTCCGGCATGGTCAAATCGTTGTCAATTCTGCAAAGGTAGTCAAGGGGGGGCTTTCGGGGGATGATTTTTGTCAGAAAATGTGGTATAGAATGGCTGATCCCCTTACAATGCCTATATTTGTCTACCTAAAAAATGCCCCTGCCTATGAATGAACGAATTATCGTCAACTTAAAGAATCTGGCCATTGAGCAAATGAACCATCAGGTGCTGGGCGGGGTCTCTCTGAACATCACCAGAGGCGAGTTCGTCTATCTCATCGGGCGGACCGGCAGTGGCAAGTCAAGCCTGCTCAAAACGCTCTATGGTGCTCTGCCTCCGGGGGCGGGCAAAGGCCAAGTGGCTGGTTTTGACCTCGCTAAACTCAACCGAAAAACCATCCCGTTGCTGCGCCGCAAGCTGGGCATTGTCTTCCAGGATTTCAATCTGCTTTCCGATCGTACCGTTGAGGACAACCTTCGTTTTGTGCTCGAAGCAACCAATTGGAAGGACGAGCAAAAAATGCGAAGCCGCATGTCTGATGTGCTCGAACAGGTCGGGCTGAAGGGCAAAGAACAAAAGCGCCCGCACCAACTCTCCGGTGGCGAGCAGCAACGCGTAGTCATTGCCCGCGCCCTGCTCAACAAGCCCGAACTCCTCATTGCCGACGAACCCACCGGCAACCTCGACCCCGAAACCTCAGATGACATTCTCCTGCTGCTCCGCCGCCTCGCCCAGCATAACGATACGGCTGTTCTTCTCGCCACTCACGATTACCGAATCATCGAGAACTTCCCGGCCCGAATCATTCGCTGTATCAATGGCAGAGTCATGGACGAGGAAGGCTTTGAGGTGTAGAACAACCGTTTACCTGCCTCTCCGCATTTGCTGAATGGCGGCTTGTGCATCCTGCACCGGTAGCTGGCAGACTTTATTCTGGCAGACATATATGAAGGTTTCCCCTTCCTGCAGCTTCCCTTTTAGCAATTCCAGGCTGCCTTCATCGGCCCCGCCCAGAAATAAAGCATTGGGCAGGTAATGCTGTTGCAGGGCCTGCCGCCTTTCAGCGAAAGCTTCCCCTACGATAGCCACTTCGTATAGCGGGTAAGTCAGCTCGCTGTACAGGTTCATCCAGTTGGAAAAGTAGGAAGGAGCAGTGGTCTCTTCAATTTCCCCGACCATGCGTTGCAGCATATGCCTGGCCCGCTGGGTATAGGTGGTGTCGTAAAGGTACGTGCCCAGGTGCAGCAGGGCGCGGCCCATCGCGGAGTTGCCGGACGGGATGACATTATCCTCGGTCTTAGCTGTCCGTGCGATGAGTGCCGGGTCGAGGTCGGAGGTGTAGTACAGCATCGGGCTGTCTTCAGCGGAGAAGTGCTTAAGGGCATATTGGGCAAGGGCCTCCGCGCGTTCCAGCCACTTTTCCTCAAAGGTAATCGCGTACAGGTCTAAAAAGGCTTCAATCGTAAAGGCATAGTCATCCAGAAAGCCGTTGATCTTGGCTTGTCCGTCCTTATAGGTACGGAGGATGCGCCCCTCATCCTGCACCAGCTTTTCCTGAAGCAGTTCACCAGCACGGACGGCGGCATCACGGTAGCCCGGCGTTTGCAGCGCCTGAAAGGCATGGGCATAGCCACTGATCATCATGGCATTCCAGCTAGTCACCTGCTTGTCGTCCAGCCCGGGGCGGGGGCGTTTGGCGCGGGCCGTAAAGAGTTTTGACCCGGCATCGGCGATGGTTTGACTTAACTCAGACGAAGATAATTTATACTCATCCAAAATTTTCTGCACATTTTTTTCTCGTATCAAAATGTTGCGCCCTTCCCAGTTACCGCCGGGGCGAAAGCTGTAATAATCCATGAAAACCCGGGCTGCCTGTCCTTCACCGAGCACCGCAGTCACTTCTTCGGCGGTCCAGGTATAAAAGCGTCCTTCATCCCCTTCACTGTCTGCATCAAGGCTGGAGTAGAAACCACCTTCGGGGCTGGTCATTTCCCGGGCGATGAATTCAAGGGTTTCTTCCGTCACCGTTTTATAGGCTTCCTCACCGGTAAGCTGATAGGCTTCGCTGTAGAGGCTGACGAGCTGTGCGTTGTCGTAGAGCATTTTTTCAAAGTGGGGCACTTCCCATTGGGTATCGGTGGAATAGCGGGCAAAACCTCCGCCGAGGTGGTCGTACAGCCCACCGCTCATCATGGCATCAAGGGTGGTTGTGGCAAAGCGGAGCAGGCTGTCCTGACCAGTGAGCACATGCTGCCGCAGCAAAAACCGGAAGACAGAGGGTAGGGGGAACTTGGGCGCACCTTTTAGCCCTCCGAATTGCAGGTCCGCTTGTTCAAGGATGGCTGAGGCGCCTGTCTGCAAAGCATCCGGTGAAAGTTCAGAGGATTCCTCCAGTGGTTTGGGGCGGCTTACCGATTGGATACCTTCTGCCAGCAGTTGCCCGTACTCCTCCAGCTTATCCCGGTCGGTTTGGTATAAATCAGCGAAGTATTTCAGCACCTCCAGCCATTCTTTTTTCGGGAAGTAGGTACCCGCCCAAACCGGCTGCCCGTTGGGCAGCGCAAAGGCATTCAGGGGCCAGCCGCATCCGCCTTCAGCCGCGAGCTGACAGGCCGTCATGTAAATATTGTCGACGTCCGGGCGCTCTTCCCGGTCCACTTTAATCGCTACAAAGTTTTCATTCATAATACGGGCTACTGTTGAGTCTTCAAAGGATTCGTGCTCCATCACGTGGCACCAGTGACAGGCCGCATAGCCCACGCTGATGACGATGAGCTTGTCTTCTTCCTTTGCTTTTTGAAGGGCTTCCGCTCCCCAGGGGTACCAATTGACCGGATTATGAGCGTGTTGAAGCAGATAAGGGCTGTTTTCATTGACGAGGGCATTTGTGTGCTTATGAGCTTGGTTGGAGCCGCCACAGCTGGCCAGAAGCACGAGCAGCCCAAACAGGCAGAACCGGGGCCATTCAGAAATACGCATTTTCAGGTAGTTTAGTCTGTTCATCGAAGATGATAATAATAGTGAATAGGGGGGAGGTAAGTCCGTGATACCAAATGTGCGGAAAAATGGGGAAGAAGGAAGCACTCGCTACACACTTTTTATCGGAGCAATGACAAATCGCATCTGACAATTGGAAGCCCCTCTTTATTTTTCGACCATTAATACGCAAGAGCCATGCCTTTTTTTCAACTCAGCGAAACCGATACAGGCTTTCCACCGGCACACTTTGCCGACGAACAGGGAATGATTGCTGTAGGGGGAGACCTCTCCGTAGAACGGCTGTTGAATGCCTATCAAAGCGGCATCTACTTTTGGTTCAGCCCCATGGATTTCATCAAGTGGTGTCGCCTGACCCCCGTTTAGTTCTGAAGCCGGAGGATGCAGAACCACCGGAACAGCTTCCTGGCTACCGTATGGATTTGGAAGTCACTTTCGATCAGCATTTTGAGCTGCTGCTCCGGCAAATACAGGAAGCTCAAAACACCCCGCCCATGGGCGAAAACTGGGTAACAGAGCAAATGGCAGCAGTCTACCGGGCTTTATTTGAGCAGGGCTATGCGCACTCCCTGGAGGTCCGGCATGGGACCACCTGGGTTGGCGGTATTTTTGGAGTGGCTATTGGTAAGGCCTTTTTCGCAGAATATACGTATAGCTGTACGGAAGGGGGCGGGGCGCTGTCGCTAAGCTTGCTGGCCCGGCAACTTCAAGCTCAGGGCTACCACTTCATTGACGTTCAAAAACCAAGTATCGATACACCCGATCTGGGCTTCACCGAGATGTCTCGCCTGGCCTATCTGGACTGGGTCAAAAAGGCTTGCCTCTAAATCAGGAAAATATGGAAAATTCAATCAACGACTTGTTGCAGGAAGCCCAGGTGTACTACCAAAGTGGAGCCTGGAAGCAGGCCGCCGATAGCTACGAATCTGTACTGAATCAGTGTGAAGACCCATTGCTTTGCGGACAAGTGTGCAGCGCCATAGGCGCTATTTACCAGGAACAGGGCGAGCCCAATATTGCAGTCCGCAACTACGAGCAGGCTTTTGAGGCGTACCAAAAAGCCGAACCGGAAATGAATGCCGAAGAAAGGCACCAAATGGCAGGTTTGAGCAATAACCTTGGCAATTTGCTGGCTGCCCTGCGGCAGTACAAAGCAGCGGATGCCTATTTCCGGGCTGCCGTTAAGCGGTATGAGGCTTTGGCAGAGACCGACGAAGCTACTTTCCAACCCTATCTCGCACTCACTGTTTTCAACCGGGCACAGGCAGCAGCTCGTGGCGGCGATCATTACAACTGGCGCAAAAGCATCAAGCAGGCCGTTGCACTTTATGAGGGCCTTGTCAAACAGAAACCTGTCTTTCAACCCTACCTGGGCAATGCCCTGACCTCTCTGGCTGACAGTTACACCGATGAGGACCCCTTGATGGCAGAGCTTTACTGGAAGCAGGGCATCCGTGCCTACGAAGCAGCTTTGTCGAATGACCCCTCGGTACTGCCTTTAATTGCTGCTGGCTACAACAACCTTGCTTTCGCTCAAAAACAAGAACGGGCCTACAGCAAAGCGGTCCTGTCTTATACACAGGCCCTGGAGGCTTACAATAACCTTGCTGAAACACGGCCGGAAGACTTTCAGCCATTTGTAGCCAATACCTACAATAACCTCGGCGTGCTCTTTGCCGAAATGGGAGAGCGGGAGGAAGCTATCCTCAACTATGAGCGGGCGCTGAAAGAATACGATGCCCTCGAAACGCAGCAGCCAGGCTTGTTCCTGCCATATCAGGCCACCCTTTACCACAACCTCGGCGTGCTTTACGATGAAAAACAGGCCTTCAAAGAGGCGCTGCCGTACTATCAAAGGGCTTTGAGGCAGCGTCAGGTGCTGGCGGCAGACCACCCCGAAGGATTTATGCCCGACGTGGCAGTGACGGCCCTGAATATGGCAACGCTTTTCCAGTCTCTGCTGGAGCTTACTGCCGATATGCAATACCAGGCTGAAGGATTGGCGATGCTGCCCGTTATAGAATCAGCATTGAGCCAGATAGAGCAGGAATCGCCGGCACTGGCTAGTATGCAAAGCGACTTAGCGTACTTCCGGGATTTCTTTTCCAATGTCCAATATCCCACGCTTGAAGCCGCCCGGCTGATGCGGGAAATCGCGCTTTGGCAGGAAGAACAGCTCTCCACGCTGGAGCACAATGAGAAACTCAGCTGGCAGCACAAAATAGTCGATGCGTTGGCCACTTACCACCAGCAACATCCAGGCCATCGAAGTATGGAGGAGGAGCTTGCACAGGCTTATGCTTTTCAGGCCTGGCTACTTTTGCTGGCCGGACAAACTAGCGAGGCCCTGATTCCAGCTCAAAAGGCAGTTGCCCTCAACCCTACAGACCCTCAGCCCTTCGTCAACCACGGGCACGTACAGCTGATGCTTGGAAACCTTGGGGAAGCCCTAAAGTCTTACAATCACGTCAAAACACAAATTACGGCCGACAAAAAACGTGTGGTGGGCCTGGTGCTGGATGATTTGAAGGTGCTAACAGATTGTGGGCTGGATCAGGGATTGGCCGAAAAAGTGGGTAGTGCACTGCAAACTCAGCAGGCAATCGCGTAGGCGCTGCCCCAAAACCGGCAGATGAGGTCCAACAGCCATGCATTTTTGAAATACCGGCCAGACAGTAAAATACTATCGGCCTGTTGTGCTTCAGCTTGCCGCCCTGCGTAATCTGCAATGGAGAGGTGAAGCCGGGCAGCGATCAGCGCTGCTTCGTGTCCTTGCGAATGGGCTTCAGCAACCGCCTTCAGCAGGTAGTCTGGTATAGCCGTTCTTCCATCCCAGTCTTGAAGGAAAGATAAGGTAAGTTTCGGGAAGTTGTGCCGGAAGTAAGCGTGGGCAGCGGACTCCAGGCGCATCACCGCTTCATATGGATAGTGCACTTCGGACAGGCCCAGCAAGATCGCTGCGGCATTTTTAAATAACCCTCCCCAATCACCTTCAATTAGCAGCGGTGTGGAATGCCTCCCGGTAATCCTGTATTGCAGGTAACCCCGCTCATCCCAGAATAGGCCCAGGCTATTGACGGTTTCCAGTTTTGTCCTCTGTCGGATCACCATCAGCTCATCCAAAGGAGCCTGGCTTTCGGTTCCAGTCCTGAAGCGTATTTCAGTGCGGTTCATGGGGCTGTGAAGGACGATTGGTGGTTGCGGCACTGGGGCTTCGTAAGGCGGGAGCTGGAAGAGCATGGCATCAGCGAGCGCTGCCAATTGAGTCCGGTCCCGCTGCGGATGGGTAGCCGGTGGCGCACCATGCCGGTTGGCGCTGCTCATAACGGCTGGCTTTTGCCAATGCGCCATCAGGTGCCTGAGCAGCGGAGTGCCGGGCAGGGTTGCCCCAATTCTGGACAAACCGGGGGCAAGGGCATCAAAGGCAAGGGGCGACAAGGGATCGGCATTGCGGGTGAGCAGTACAATGGGGTTTTCCGGAGATTGAAGGGCCAGCATATCAGCGGCATCAACTTCCAGGTCTTCGGTAAGGATGAAAAGCTCGTGGTAGAGCAGGGGGAATGGCAGGAGCGTGCCCTTGCGCTGCCGGAGCCGCTGTATGGCTCTTGAATGGGCGGCGTCCGCAAGGAGTTGAAACCCGGACGGGTGCTGTATGGCTATAATCCTGCCCTCGTTGAGGCCCTCAACCGCTGCTTCGATGGCAGATGCGCCTTCCAAGGGGGGCGCCGGGGAGCCGAATCTGGCAAACCGGTAATCGGTCATACCATCTTGGGAATTGCCAGCTGTTGAATGAGTTGCCCTATTTCCTTTGCAAGCACGGGTATGCTGTTTTCCACTTCCGGGCTGAGGGCCACGGTCATAGGCTGTATCTCTTCAATAGAGATCGTGAACAGGTAAAGCTCCGGGACCCTGCCCAGGAGGTACATAGATTCTACCATATCCTTAAGCCCAAAGTCGTGTGCGGTGAGCCCTTTCGGGAAATCAGAGGAAAAGCGGGGCTTGATCAGGGAGACCGTTCCCAGCGGCTTTTGGTCCATAGTCGCATCCACAAAGATGACCTTGTCGTAGGCATCAAAATGCCCCATGAGCGTAAAACCGCCCACTCCGCCATCAAGGATGTCTGTATCAGGCAGTTGTATGTTGTTTTCAGCCAGCCATTGGATAAACTGCACGCCAATACCCTCATCGCCCATGAGATAATTACCAATGCCAATCAAGAGTATCGACGGGCGCTGAGCGGTGGCATCGGGCGCAGCTATCCGCTGACTGAGTTTTGCTTCGAGTTCTCGCATGTTGATTTAGTGTGCTTCTGCTGCCGGTGTTTTTTCTTCTTCGCTCCAGGGCTCTTCTTCCTGAGCCGGTGGGGTTTCCCCTTCCAGCGTATCTTCCGGCTTGATCCGGTCAGACAGTACAAATTTGTAACCGCTGAACATAGAGGACACTTCACCCCGGCCTTCCAGCCAGTCGTGATAGAATACCAGGTAGACGTGGATGATAATGAAGAGAATCATCAGCCACGTCACCCCGTGGTGGATAAACCGTACGGTGAAGTCGCTTCCAAACAAGGGGATGACCCATCCAAATAAGTCTGCCACAAAAAAGGCAGACATAGGCTCATACAGCCCAAATCCCGTGGCAACCTGCACCAGGGCTAACAAAAACAGGACTACATAAGAGGCACCAGCAACAGCATTATGCCCAATCGCAATATTGCCCAGGCGGTGCTCCTTGTCCACACCAAGCAGAATGTCGATCTGCAGTACGTGTCTAATGTTCAGGAGGGCCTTTTGGGTCAGGGGCAGAAAAGACCGCCAGTTGGCATAACGGTTGCCGACAAATGCCCAGTAAATCCGTAGCAGCATAACTCCTACGAATAGGTAAGCCGTGGCGAAATGGATGTAGCGCACTGTCCCAAACCAAAATTGCCCGCTGGCTTCTGTACTGGACATGATTGCCGGCGGATTGGCAATCACAAAGCCTGTTGCTGCCAAAACGGTGATGCAAAGCGCATTGGCCCAATGGAAAATCCGGACTGGTAACTCCCAGACGTATACGCGCTTAAAGGTCAGGTCTTTTTTTGTAGAGGCCATGGTCTCAGGTTTTTCCGGTTAAATTTCGCAGGAAGACAAATGCCGCACCTGTGAAATATGCTTGCCTTCCTCATCGTACAAGTGCACTGAGCAGGCAATGCAGGGGTCAAAGGAGTGGATCGTCCTCAGAATCTCCAGCGGTTGTTTTTCATCTGCCACGGGGGTACCGATAAGGGTAGACTCATAGGAAGAGCGTTGCCCTTTAGGGTCTCGCGGAGAGGCATTCCAGGTGGATGGTACGACTTGCTGGTAATTTTCGGTTTTACCGTCCTTAATTTTGATCCAGTGGCCTAGTGCCCCGCGCGGTGCTTCCATATAGCCCACGCCTTTGGCTTCAGCCGGCCAGGTCTCCGGTTCCCAGCGTTCGGTGTTTGCCATCCGGGTATCTCCGTTTTTGATGTTGTTGATCATCTGATCGTAGAATTCCAGGCCCCAGTTGGCGGTCAGCTTGGCGCAAATGCCGCGGGCAGCCGTGCGGCCCAGGGTAGAGAACAGGGCTTCAGCCGGTACATCCAGATGCTTTAAAACCGCATCTACCTCCGCTTTGATCTCCTCGTTGCCACGGGCGTAACCGACCAGGACACGGGATAGCGGGCCGACCTCCATAGGCAGCCCTTTCCAGCGTGGGGTCTTAATGAAACTGTATTTCTTGTCGATATCCAGATAATCGTACGGTGGTTTGGGCCCGGAATAGTTGATCTCGGTCTCGCCCTCCCAGGGGTGGAGGGACTCCTCGTCCCCTTTGGTATAGTCGTACCAGGAATTGTTGACAAATTCCCGGATTTCATCATTATCACGGTGGTTGACATCGTGGACTTTGGATAAGTCGTTGTTCAGGATGACGCCCTGCGGAAATTTGAAGGAGGAAACGTCCCGGTATCCATTGGTTGGAAACTCACCGTAGGACATGTAGTTGCCGAAGCCTTTGCCGATGCTGCCCCAGTCTTTGTAGAAGGAAGCGATGGCCAGCAGGTCGGGAATGTAGACCTCATCTACAAACTTTTTGCCCTCTTCCAGCAATTGCCGGACATAAGCCAGGCGCTCGGCATTCAGTCCGCCGGGGTCTTCCGTATTGATCGCGCAAGCCATTCCACCTACGAGGTAGTTGGGGTGTGGGTTTTTGCCACCGAAGATGGTATGCACTTTGACAATTTCTTTTTGCCATTCCAGGGCTTCCAGGTAGTGAGCGACTGCCATCAGATTAGCCTCCGGTGGCAGTTTCATACCCGGGTGGCCCCAGTAGCCGTTGGCAAAGATGCCCAGCTGACCGCTTTCCACGAAACGGGTAATCCGTTTTTTGATGTCTGCAAAATAGCCCGGTGAGCTTTTGGGCCAGGGCGAAATACGCTGTGCAAGTTCGGAAGTCGCCTTAGGGTCAGCCTTCAGAGCATTTACCACATCCACCCAGTCCAGAGCATGAAGGTGGTAAAAGTGTACAACATGGTCGTGCATGTACAGTGCCGTAGCCATCATATTGCGGACCATTTCCGCGTTAGGCGGTACCACAATATCGAGTGCATCCTCTACGGAGCGCACCGAAGCCAGGGCATGCACCGTCGTACATACCCCGCAGGTGCGCTGTACGAATGCCCATACATCGCGCGGGTCCCGGCCACAGACTATTTTTTCGATGCCCCTCACCATACTGGAAGAGCTCCAGGCATCCGAAATGACGCCGTCTTTTACTTCAACTTCGATACGAAGGTGGCCCTCAATACGTGTGATGGGGTCCACGACTATTCTCTTTGACATGGTTTTATGATTGGTTAACCGGGAATGTTAATCTTCTCTGACTTGTTTCTCGTTGCGGGTGCCTTCGGCAATGCTATTTTTTAGCTCGTTGCGCTTGGCGACATTTGCGGCTATGGCGTGGGCGGTAACACCGACACCAAGGGCGGCAGCGGTTGCCTTACCCACCTGATCGGCTGAAGCTTCAATACCGAACCCGTTGAGACTGGAAATGCGCTCGTAGAAAGGCCCGTTGTCCCAGAAGTTATCTTCGCTACAGCCTATACAGCCGTGGCCGGATTGGATGGGGAAGCTTACCCCGTTGTTCCATTTGATGGTGCCACAGGAGTTGTAGGTCATCGGCCCTCGGCAGCCTACCTTATAGAGACAGTAGCCTTTTTTGGCGTTTTCGTCATCAAACGACTCGGCAAACAAACCGGCATCGTAGTAAGGCCGGCGGTAGCAGCTGTCATGTATACGCTTGGCATAGAACGCTTTAGGCCGGTTGAGCCGGTCGAGTTCCGGCAGGGTGCCGAAGGTGACGTAGTGCACGATCACACCAGCCATGACCTCGCCAATTGGCGGGCAGCCCGGTACGCGTACAATCGGCTTGTTTTTGATGATCTTATGGATGGGCACAGCCTCAGTTGGGTTAGGGTAGGCGGCCTGAACGCAGCCATTCGAAGCACAGCTGCCCCAGGCGATAATCACCGCTGCACCTTCTGCTGCCTCTTTGAGGTGGTCAATGGCAGTGCGCCCGGCAATACAGCAGTAGTTGCCATCGTCGCCCAGTGGCACGGAGCCTTCAACGCAAAGGATGTACTCGCCGTGGTATTTCTCCATCGTGGCATGCTTGGCGGCTTCCGCCTGATGCCCGGATGCTGCCATAAGGGTTAAGGTGTAATCCAGGGAGATCTTATCGAGGATGATATCTGATACAATAGGATGGTCTGAGCGGATGAAGGATTCGCTGCAACAAGTGCATTCCTGATAATGCTCCCAAATGACCGGGATGCGGGGGGTGTTTTCCAGCTGTCTGGCAACCTGGCCTACCACGCTGGTTTCCAGCCCCATGTAAGCAGCCATGTAAGTTGCGAACTTCATGAAGTCGCGGCGGGAGTACCCCTGCTTGAGTACACTCTGCAGGTAGGTCTCCCTTTTGTTTTTGATGGATTTCATCTTGGCAGCATTTTTTGTTTGCTTATAGTCGTGCTGCAAAATAAAATAGTGTAGCCTGATGGTATTATGACACTAATCAGGCTTTGGGGTGATAAAAGTCACTATATTCGCTCCTGACCTTTTTTATCATTGCATTTATCTAAAATCTATTACAACTATGAAAAAGCCTATCGCAATCGCTGCGGCACTTCTGCCCGTTACCCTTTTTGCTCATAGCGGGCACGGTGTAGGCCACGGCGGCCAGTTTTTCCACTATCTGGCATCACCAGATCATTTCATTCCCATGGTACTGGCTTCTGTAGCCGTCATCGGGTTTTTCGTGTACCGAAAAGCGCAGCGGAATAATGCATGAAATGTCGATCGCCCTGGGCGTTGTTGATATAGCAGAAAAGGCTTTCCGGGAGTCAGGCGCTTCCCGCATTGAGTCCATCACGCTTCAAATCGGAGCATTGGCTGGTGTGCAGTTGGAGTCCCTGTATTTCGTTTGGCCTTCTGCTGTAGCCGGTACCGCCCTCGAAGGGGCTGATCGAATCATTGAAAGTACAGATGGGCAGGCGGTATGCCTTGAGTGTGAACAACCTTTTGCGCTGAAGCATCATTTCGATGCCTGCCCTCACTGCAACAGCTATTTCAAAAATATCATTGCCGGCAAAGAGCTGAATGTGAAGTCCATGGCTTTCATCATGGACGAATCCCCTCAGCCGGCACCTTCCAATAATTAAACGACTATAAATATGTGCGGAGTTTGCGGATGTGGCAGTGATGCCCAGGGGCCAAAAGTAGCGTTGCCTTCTGAGAAAGGGCATGACCACCACCATCATGAGCATGACCATCATCACGACCACGGTCACCATCATCACCATGGTCATGACCACCACCATCATGAGCACACCCATGGCCATGACCACCACCATCATGGGCATGACCATCATCATGACCACGGTCACCATCATCACCACGGGCATGACCATAGCCATGACCACGGCAGGCAGGCGGTGGTGGAACTGGAGCAGAACATCCTGCATCGCAATCAGCTGCTGGCTGAGCGTAACCGGGGGTATTTTGCTGCCAAAAATATGCTGGCGATTAATCTGGTGAGTTCTCCCGGCTCAGGAAAGACCTCCGTGCTGGAGCGTACCCTGCGCGAGATGAAAGACCGTACCGATTTTTATGTCATTGAGGGGGATCAGCAAACCTTTAATGATGCGGACCGCATTGACGCGGTGGGCGTACCGGTCGTACAGGTCAATACCGGTCAGGGCTGCCACCTCGAAAGTGATATGGTACAGCAGGCGCTGCAAAAACTGAAGCCTCGGGACGGCAGCTTACTGTTTATTGAGAATGTAGGCAATCTGGTGTGCCCGGCGATGTTCGATCTTGGCGAAAACTACCGGGTGGTCATCATCAGTACTACGGAGGGTGATGATAAACCGATCAAATACCCGGATATGTTCCACTCGGCTCAGTTGTGCCTGATCAATAAGATTGACTTGCTGCCTTACGTGAATTTTGAAGTGGAAAAGGCGATGGACTATGCCCGCCGGGTCAATCCACACATTGAATTTCTGGAAGTTTCTGCCACCAATGGCGAGGGTATGGATGCCTGGTACGCGTGGCTGGAAGCTCGTCAGACTGAAAATTCCTGATTATGTGCTTAGCGATTCCAGGGAAACTCGTTGCCATTACTGAAGAACTCGATGAAACTTTCCGTATCGGAAAGGTTTCATTCGATGGCATTATGAAAAAGGTAAACCTGACGATGGTACCGGAAGCCAAAGCGGGCGATTATGTGCTCGTGCATGTTGGCGCTGCCATTCAGGTGGTGGATGAAGCTGAGGCACGGGAGACCTTCGACCTGCTCAAAAAAATGGGCGAGCTTGATGAGCTGACGCCCGGATCAGCGGAGCAGGGGCTGCCTTAAACCCTCGCCGTACGTTGCCGCAACAGATGGTCAGCCAGTGTCAGAGCGGCCATAGCTTCCACGATGGGGACTGCCCGGGGCACTACGCATGGATCGTGCCGCCCTTTGCCTTCTACCGTTACTTTTTCTCCGGCTTCGTTTACTGAATCCTGTGCGGGGACAATCGTGGCCACCGGCTTGAATGCGAGCCTGAAGTAAATATCCATACCGTTGGAAATGCCTCCCTGCACGCCTCCGGAGTGATTCGTGTCGGTGACGATACGGTCGCCTTCTGTACGGAATACATCGTTGTGCTCACTGCCGCGCATGCTTACGCCGTCGAATCCTGAACCATATTCGAACCCTTTGCAGGCATTGATGCTGAGCATGGCTTTCGCCAAATCGGCGTGAAGTTTGTCGAATGCAGGTTCGCCCAATCCGGGCGGGCAACCGGTAATTACGGCACTCACGACGCCGCCCACCGTATCTCCGGCTTTGCGTACTTCCTTGATATAAGCTTCCATCTGACCGGCCATCTCCGGGTCTGGGCAGCGCACCGGGTTAGACTCGGTCAGCTGAAGGTTGAGTTCCTGATAGCTTTTGTCCAATTTAAGGTGCCCCACCTGAGTGACATAAGCTTTGATGTCAATGCCGTATTGCTGCAGCAAAAGCTTTGCAATAGCGCCCCCGGCAACCCGCGCAGCGGTCTCCCGTGCAGAAGAGCGCCCGCCGCCCCGGTAATCGCGGCGCCCCCACTTGGCATGGTAGGTGAAGTCGGCATGGGAAGGGCGGAACTTATTAGCAATATGGCTGTAGTCTTTTGAACGGGCATCGGCATTGTAAATCACCATAGAGATTGGGGTGCCGGTGGTAGCCCCCTCAAAAACGCCGGAAAGGAATTCCACTTTGTCGGCCTCTTTGCGCTGAGTGACGATTTTGGACTGTCCGGGCCGCCGTCGTGCGAGCTCCTCCTGTACGAATGCTTCGTCAATCTGCAGCCCGGCCGGGCAGCCGTCTAAAATCAGCCCGATGGCCCGCCCGTGGGATTCCCCAAAAGTTGTTATCCTGAATAGTTGTCCGTAGGTATTGCCCGCCACAATTGGTTGATTTAAATTCGAAAAGCCCCAAATTTAGGTTGGGGGAAGGGAAAAAGTTAATTTAGCCGCCCAAAATTTCAGTTGGGCAAATAAATAAACCTAGCGGGAACTCGGCTGTTTAGAATTACTGTTTGAGCATTGCCTAAATGAAGAAGATGCAACTGTTACCGAAAGATCTGTTCGAGAAATTAGAGTTTGATAAAGTACTGCACCTGCTGGAGCAGGAGTGCATGGGTGAGCCTGGCCGGGCTTTAGTGCGTGAATTGGTGCCGTCCGACCGGAAGTCACAAATTGAGGTGGCGTTGAGTGAAGCACAGGAGTTTGCGCGTTCAATAGAGCACAATGACCACTTCCCGGTGCGTGCCTACGAGTCTGTAGATGAAGAGCTTGAAATGCTCAAGGTAGAAGGCTATGTGCTGGCTGTCAAGGGGTTACAGAATCTTAACCTTATCCTGCTGTTCACCCGGGACGTTTTCCGCTTTTTTAATGCGAGGCGGCGGGAAACTTACCCCATGCTCTACAAGGCCATCCGGGAAGTATCTTTCAATGAAGACCTGATCAAGGCTATTGAGGGCGTAATTGATGAAGAGGGGAATATCCGCCCGGACGCCTCTCCGGAACTGATGCGCATTCGCCGTCAGCTGGGCTCCAAGCAAAAAGAGCTGGAGCAAAAATTCCGCGTCATCATTAATCAATATCGCTCCAAAGGCTGGCTCACAGATAACGTTGAGAGCTTTCGTAACGGCCGGAGGGTGCTTAGTGTCCCCTCCGAGCATAAGCGCAGCATCCGGGGTATTATTCACGATGAGTCGACTACTGGTAAGACGGCTTTTATCGAACCGGAAGGTATTATCGAGATTAATAATGATATTTTTGACCTGGAAACGGACGAAAAGCGGGAGATTTACCGCATTCTCCGGGAACTTAGCGCGGAACTGCGCCCTTACCGGGAGGACATCCGCACCTATCAGGATATCCTCATCCACTTTGATTTTGTACAGGCTAAGGCACGCCTGGCCCGGCAGATGAATGCCGTAATGCCAAAGACGCTGTTTAGCCACCCACACTTTGGGGTAAGGCAGGGGCGGCATCCGCTTTTGTACCTTAAAAATAAGCGCCTGAACAAAGTCACCGTTCCGTTTGATTTTAATCTTTTCAAAGGCAATCGTATCCTGATGCTCAGTGGGCCGAATGCAGGGGGGAAGTCGATCACTCTCAAGTCTATCGGCCTGATGCAGCTGATGTTGCAATCGGGGCTACTGGTACCGGTGGATCAGGAGTCTGAGATGGGCATATTCAAAGCGCTTTTCGCCGATATTGGCGATCAGCAGTCTATAGAAGATGATTTGAGTACCTATAGTTCTCGCCTGGAAAATATGCGTAATTTTCTGGAGCGTTCTGACAAAGATTCACTGGTCCTGATTGATGAATTTGGATCGGGCACTGATCCAAAAATCGGTGGCGCCATTGCCGAGTCTATTCTCAGGCAGCTCAATGAGCAGCGGATATACGGCGTAATCACGACCCACTATTCTAACCTGAAAATTTATGCTTTTAAGACGAAAGGGATTGTCAATGCTTCCATGAATTTTGATAAGGATACGCTTTCGCCAACCTATGAATTGCAGGTGGGCCGGCCAGGCAGCTCCTATGCTTTTGAGATTGCAGAGAAGAGTGGGCTGAGTAACAAAATACTGAATTATGCCAAGCACCGCACTGGCAAAAATGAAAAGGCGGTGGACCAGTTGCTCGTGGAATTGCAGCAGGAAAAGCAGGAGGCAGAAGAGAAGCTGGCTGAACTGACCGACAAGCAGAAAAAGCTGGACGCGCTCATCAGGAACTACGAGCAGCTCCATAAAGAACTGGAATACCGCCGCAAAAAGGTCAAACTGGAAGCCAAGGAGTGGGCGCTTCAGCAAACCTCAAGGGATAACCGCGAGATGGAAAACCTCATCCGGGAGATTAAGGAACAGCAAAACCTGGAAAAGGCGAAGCGGATTTCCCAGCAGGTGAAACAGCAGCGTGGCAAGCTGGCGGAACAAGTCACAGACTTGCGCGAAAAAATCTACTACGAGCCCACAGAAAAAGACAAAAAGAAGGAGGCCATCAAAGCCGGCGACTTCGTGAAAATGAAAACGGGCGGGGCAACTGGCACGGTAGAGTCTGTTGATAAAAACCGGGCGGTGGTCCGTATGGGGGAGATGCGCATGACCATTAAGCTGCGGGATTTACAGCACGCCAATGCCCCCCTTGAGGTGCAAAGCGGCAAAAGTGTGCAGTCTCAGACCTCCACGGATACAGCGAGCTTTCAGCCCAAGCTGGATATCCGGGGCATGCGCTATGAGGAAGCGTTGAAGGTGGTGGAAGATTTTGTGGATCAGGCGCTGATTGCTAATGCGGCCCACCTGGAGATCGTGCATGGGAAGGGTAGTGGCGCGCTGCGGGAAGCGGTACGCCGGAAGCTGCGGGAGTATAATGTGCCGATGGATATTACGCATCCGCCTCAGGAGCGTGGGGGCGATGGGGTTACTTTGGTGGAGATGTAGTTTTGGGTTTTCACGCGAAGGCCGCAAAGGGGCTCACGCGAAGTTCGCAGAGTGGGGCATGAAAAAGGGCTGCCCGGGTTTGAGGAACCCGGGCAGCCCTTTTTAGTCGCGGGTGCGAGCTTTAAGTAGGTAAGAGACTAACGGCCGCCCCCACCTCCACTGTTGTTTCGTTTTTTGAAAGGATTGAACTTGTCCAGGTTGTCTTTGATCTTATCGGTCGCATCGCCACCTACTTTGTCCAGGACGTCGTCGACTTTTTTCTGAGTTGTGGAGTCGAGTTGCTCTCCTAGTTTGTCTTTTAGGGTTTCTTTTGCCTGGTCCTTCAGGTCTTCGGCGGCTTTTTCTGCCTCCTGTTTGGCCAGATTTCTTAATGAGTCGGCTGCTTTTTTGGCAGCGGCTTCGGCTGCTTTCTTGCTTTCTTCCACTTGCTGATTAACCTGGTCCCTTACCTGGTCTTTGGCTTGGTCAACCAAGCCTTTGTCCTCGCCTGATTCTCCATCCAAGCCAAGTAGCTTAACGCCAATTTTAGGGTCTTCTATGGCGCCTTTCAGGTCGATACCAACGTTAATGAATTCGCTCTGTCCGATATTCAGCCCCAGTTTAGAGGCTTGAGATTCCAGTAGTTTGAGGCCACTGTTGGCTGCTGCACCGAGTGCGTTTTGGGACATCTTATCGCGGGGGATTTGCGCTTTGATATCGAGGTTCATCAGGTCGGTAACGCTGTAGGTGCCACCGATTTTCATGTCAATGCCGGCGATTTTGGCATCGTAGGTTTTTAGCTCAAGCGTACCGTTGTTGATTTCGAACCAGTTCTTAGTATTTTTAATACTGATATTTTCCTTAAGCTCCTGTACTTGTAGCTTATTGCCGATGGATTGCAGTGGCTTAAATTGCTGGAGAACAGCATCCATCGTTTGCAGAAAGCCCTCAGCGTTAATGGTGCTGAGCTTGGGGTAGAGGTCCTGCCCCAGTTTGCCGTCCAGGATCAGGGTACTGTTAAAGCGCCCCTTGATGTACTTGCCTATGGGTGCCAGTTGTTCAAAGGTATTGAAAGTGCTAAAGGCATCCTGGAATTGCAGGCCACTAAGATCATACTTAAAGCTGAAACCCGGTTCTTCCGGATTGGTGGTTTCGTAACTACCGCTCATGGCGAGTTCACCACCCAGGCCGTTAGCACGCACGTTGTCCAGAACAATGGCTTCATCTGCTATGACCAGGTGGCCTCTGACATTTTTAAGGTCAATATTGGTGTAGGTCAGGTGGCCGATAGTCGCCATCATTTCCATGTCAATATTCGGGGGTATAGGGATGACGCCGTAGCTTTCCTCCGTAGCTGTTTCATTATTTGTTGTTTCTGACTCCGGCATGAACTCATTGAGGTTGAGCCGGTTGGAATTCAGTTGCAGGTCGCCGCCCAGTATGCCATCTTCAAAGAGATAGTCGAAAATACCGGTAATCACCCCCCTGCCGGTAAAGTCACTTTCTCCAATTTGAGCTCCGATATCGGTGACGCGAAGGATATTAGGCCGAATATCGCCCACTGCCAGTGCATTTTTAATGGTGTAGCTGTCGTAGACGATTTCCCTGGCCTGTGCGTCCAGTTGAAAATCGAAGCGGTCAAATATCTCTCCGGTGGTTGTTGCGGAGGTGGTGTCCGGCACCCCATTTACTGCCGTTTCCTCGCTTTCGGGCATCCATTCACCTATATCAAAATAATCTGAGCGGACTTTTAACTGTCCGGTCATGGTTTTCTCGGGAGAAAAGTAGGCCAGAAGATTATCGATGCGGCCCGAAGCCTGCAGGTCACTTTTGCCCAGCTGAGCCTTGAAATTGCGCAAATCAACGAACTGTGGAGAAAAGGCCATTGCCGCATCCTGTATCTGAACCGTGGGCAGACCAGTGGCGGCATACTTGAGCCCCTGTACCTGCAGGTCGCCATTCATATTGACTTGTTCGTAATCTTCCCGTTCAATGACAGAAAGGCGGGTGTCGATATTAAGGTCTGCGATGATTAGCCCCGCCATTTCCTCTACCCCTTCTATAGGAAAAGCCTGGCTAAGCGCGGCCAGGTCGATGCGGCCATTGGCGGAAGCCTGTAGGTCAGGGTCGCTGATTGGCGTGCGCAACCGGAAGCTGGCTTCAAAGGGGTTGTCGCCCAGGGTCATGGAAAACCTTGGCACATCCACCACCAGGTCATTAAAATCGCTGCTGGGGCTGTTGACGTTAGCCCTGGTATTGATGTTGTCGATGCTCAGGGGGAGGTCAGGGTACTTCACCCGCCCGTCGCTCACGGAAGTGCTGATGGCGAAAGCAGGATAAGTTTCCGTGGTACCGTTGTAGGCCCCGGATACATTACCCTCCAGGGTGAACTTACCGGTCACATCTACGTCCTCGTACCCCTCAATGTAGGCATTGGGTATGAGGGAGAGGAGGTGGCGGAATTCGTTCTGCGGGCTGTTGAAAGCCAGTTCCATGTTGATATTGTCTCCATCAAGCTGCACAAAACCATCGGCGTTAAGTTGCAGAGCATTGACCGTGAGTTGGTTGTCTTTCAGGGTGTATTTACTGTTGGGGCTGTCAATGTTGAAAATGGCGTCCAGTTCCGCTTTGGCGCTATTGAGGTAGGTGATGCCACTTTGTGCCACCGTCAGCCCGGCGATGTCGGTATGCGTATCGAGGTCATACACATCGATGGTGAAGTTGCCAGAGCCGGAATGGTTGAGCCCTTTGATTTCAAGGTAGGTGTCCAGGCTATGATCATCATAGAGGAGGCTGCCATTGGCGATGCTGTAGGAAGCGAGCTGAATGACCAGGTTACTGTAGTCACCTGTGGCAGAGGTGGTATCGGCAGGGGCATCGGAAGGCAGGGTGATGTCATAGTTGGCCGTACCGTTTTTGAGCACGATGATGTTAAGTTCGGGTTGTTCGAGGTGGACAGACTTTAGCGCTACCGGCTCGCTGGACCGGATGACGGACATAAGGTCGAGGGTAAGGGCAGCGTAGGCTCCTTTAGCCAGTGGTACTCCTTCAAAAGCGTCTTTCCCGATCACAGAAAATGAGTCGATCCGCAAGCTGAAATCAGGAAAGCTGCGTAGGAGGGAAAGGCTGACATCCGAGAAGTCGACCTCCGCATTTACTGTTTTGTTGGCTTCCTCACGTGCCATCGTTACCAGTTCGTCTTTGAAGAAGTAAGGAATAGCGATGGCAGCTCCAAGGAAAAGGGCGATAAGCAGGAAGAAGGCGATCAGTAGGCGTTTGGCAATTTTCATGTTCAGGCGTTTGCTTTTCAATACAACGTATGAGGTTTGGGAATGGTGCTGTGGAGATCAAAAAAAATCGGAGGGCGGCACAAGGCATTTACGGAACGGCAGCGCTTTAAGCAAGATTAAAGCACGAAAGCCCCCCGGTATTTCGTTTGGGAATAAAAATCAATCAGACACCATGAATCGACTCTTTTTCTTATTATTCTGTTGCTTTCTTTGGGGCGGCAACTTGCTCGCGCAGCCCGATAGTGTGGCTTATAAAAGCACAGAGGCTGTAGCCTTTGGTGTGACGGACGCAGATTGGATTGACCGCCTGATGCCCGTAGTTTCGGGCGTGGCTATCGATCCTAACGATAACCTGGTACAGCAGAGCGTCAAGCCATATATGATGCCTGTGCGTAAAATTGGAGCTAAGGGCTCGGCCCTGAGTTACGCGCTGGCGACCTGCCTGGAATTTTACGTCAACCTGGAAAATAATTATAAGGATAACCTCAGCCCGGATTATATTTCAGTCAATCTTGAGAATTCCGGAAAGCCGGTAAATCTGGAGGAAGCCTGCCGTTTCCTGGCGGGAGAAGGCACAGTGAGCGCCGCCATTATGCCCTATGATGCCCCATCGGTGCCCAATTCGGTCTATGCGGCGCAAAAATACCAGATCAACAATTACCTGCACCTGTTCCGGGAGACAACCAAAGGCCGCCAACGGGTTTTTGAAACCAAAAAGGCGTTGATGCGTGGCAATCCGGTACTGATTGAGCTGCATGCCAGCCCGGAACTTAAGCAAATGGTAAGGGTGCAAACCTGGAAAGCCCCCCGCAATCCGGACGCGGTTTATCCCTTGTTGGTAGTGGGCTACGATGAGGTAGAGCAGGTGTTTGAGGTGATGAGCAGTTATGGCAGCACCTGGGGAAAAAGCGGTTATTTGCAAATTCGTTACGATGACTTTGGGGAGTATGCAAAAAATGGGTATGTTTTGGTGCCAAAACCAACCTATTAAAATTTGAATATGAAAGCCATCGTATTGGAAGAAAAAGGGCAGCCTATTGGCTACCGTGATTTTGAAGCCCCCGTGCCTGCTGCCGGCGAGGTTGTAGTCCACCTGAAAGCCGCAGCGCTCAACCATCGGGATGTGTGGATTACCAAGGGCATGTACCCGGGCATCAAAACGCCTGGCATATTGGGCTCCGATGGTGCCGGAATTGCTGAGGGGCGGGAAGTAATAATCAACCCGAATATAGGCTGGGGAGATAACCAAGAGCACCAAAAGCCCGACTATACCATTCTGGGTATGCCTTCGTTTGGTACAATGGCCGAACAAATTAGTGTGCCGGAAGACCGCCTGGTGGACAAACCCGGGCACCTGAGCTGGGCAGAGGCAGCCGCTCTGCCTCTGGGAGGACTGACGGCTTATCGGGCCATATTCACAAAAGGCAACTGTAAAGCCGGGGATAAAGTCCTTATTTCCGGAATAGGCGGAGGTGTGGCGCTGTTTGCCTTTCAGTTTGCCCTGGCAGCCGGGGCGGAAGTGTATGTGACTTCAGGTAGTGCTGACAAATTGTCGCGTGCCATAGAGATGGGCGCTAAGGGAGGTGCCAATTACAGGGAAGAGGACTGGCACAAAACACTGGGCAAGGCCTCTGGTGGCTTTGATCTTATTATAGATAGCGCGGGAGGTCCAGGGTTTGCCCGTTTTCCCAAGATTTGTAATTTCGGAGCCCGCATCGTGACTTATGGTGGCACGCAGGGCAAAGTGCCTGACTTTTCCCCACAGCTTATATTCTGGAAGCAAATTGCTATCCTGGGTACTTCAATGGGCAGTGATCAGGAATTTCAGGATATGGCCACTTTCGTCAGTAAGCACAAAATAAAGCCGGTAGTCGATCAGGTATTCCCCATAGCAGAAGCCACAAAGGCCTTTGAGCGGATGGACCAGGGCAAACAGTTTGGAAAGATCGTCCTTGAAATATGAAGCGCATCGGATTGATTTCGGACACCCACAGCCATCTGGAGGAAAGTGTATTCAAATACTTCGAGCCCTGTGATGAAATCTGGCATGCCGGAGATATTGGTGATGCCAGCGTAGTTGACCAGCTAGAGGCTTTTCGCCCGTTGAGGGCGGTATACGGTAATATTGATGATGCGCCCCTGCGTCGGCGTTTTCCGGAAGACCTCCGTTTTGCTATTGAAGGCGTGGATGTTTTCATGACCCACATAGGGGGGTATCCCGGTCGTTATAACCGCCGTGTTCGGGAAATCCTCAGTACTTCGCCTCCTGATCTGTACATTTGCGGGCATTCCCATATCCTTAAAGTGATGCCCGATAAGAAGCTCGGATTACTGCATGTTAATCCCGGGGCTGCCGGCAATCACGGCTTTCACAAAGTCAAAACTATCATCAGGTTTTCCGTTGATCAGGGAAGGATAGAAGATTTTGAGGTTATTGAACTGGGTCAGCGAGGGGCGATTCCAAAAAATGGAAGGCAGAAGCCACTCTATTAAACAAAAGACAGGTCCGGCGGCATTACGCTTCCGGACCTGCACTGGTTTTGCTAACTAGTTTCTATTAGCTCAAGGCTTTTTTGTTACCGTACATCAAAGTCCCTGGTATATACATTGGCTTCTGTTTCGACCTGAATAGTGTAGCGTCCCCATGGAAGGGTTTTCAGGTCGTAACGCTTCTCCACAAGTAACACGTTGTCCAGGCGTTCTCTGTAGACTGTAGAACCATTATTGTTAAAGATGGTCACTACGACATCATCGAGTTTGCCGGCAAAGTAGGATACATCGACGAACTGGTTGCCGTGCACCTTAAAAATAGGCGCGTAAAACTTCCTGATTTTATTAGGGTCTGCCTCCACACCATACTTATTCAGTGTAATGGGCTGTACGATTTCCTGCATAGAGGTTTTCACGCTCACGTAATACATGCCAGTTTCGAGGTTGTCGAGATTGAAGACTTTGGCAAAAGTCTTTTTAGCATCTGCTTCCTCTGAAGCCAGTAATGCACCTGTTGCACCATCGCGCAGGCTTATTTCAGCACTCTCTTTGAGGTTGGTGATGGTGAGTGCAAATTTCTTTTCAGAAGGAATGGCAGAAACCTTTATAAAAGGCATATAGTCGGTGGCAAGTGCAGCAGTGGCAGCGCTCATCATAAAGATCATTGCCGTCGTAAGGGTTGCTAACTTTTTCATAGTCATTGTTGGTCTTGAGTGATTGAATAGCACATTTTTAAATACAATTACAAAAGTAGAGCGTATCGGCAGGGGATTCCACTATTAGATTAACAAAGGATGATACTATTTTAACGCGCTTGAAAGGCAGTAATTATTTGTGTGAAATAGACAATGTTTGTATTAAAGAAGCATGTTGGGCAAAGCTTGGCCGCCGCCGCATTTTGTAGCTTTTACTTAGTGTATAATTTACAATAATTCGGATTTCAGGCCCGCGGGGTGTTCGGGGGAGGGCAGAGGTGTATTTTGCCCGGCCACAGGGCATTTCCTTGATTCAAGCGTGCTTTTTGTTACACATTATTTGTCTGATGGGGTTTTTGGCCGCGGCTGGCAGGTTCCGGGGCAAGCATTTGAAATACTTCTTATGCAGAATAAAGCAATGCGAATAGTGTTAGCCAGGCACAATTCTTTCCTTATTAAAACCGTTAAACAAACAAATCTAAGCGATTGAAACAAAAGTTTTTGTTGGCTGTTTTAGTAAAGTACTGACATTAAAGAAAAGCAGATAAGCATCATTTCTACTGTCACAATATATTGTTTTACGGTAAGCAATGTTTGATTTTTAGGATTAGATTCTAAGTTGTACTATTTTTGGTGTTGATCCATGTCCCCGCTTTTTTTGATTTAAAAAATGCATGAACAAGAAATCAAATAGTGTGAGCGGGTTCAAAAATGATACATGTGTTTTACTTTAATTTCAAGGAAAAAAGCTATCTTAGCGGGCAAAACAAATCGTTTAGGCTATAAAAGCCTAGACAAAAGTGATCTACCCCATATTACCTGCCTGAGTTAAAGTTCCTGATACTCAGGTGACCCTGAAAATACCATTTGTCTAAGCTAATGTTTAGCCTGACCTCCACCAATGACTCCGATCTGTAGTTTTTATGGATGGTCTTAAAAAGAATCGTTTTAATTTGAAATAGGATTTCCCTCCCTGAAAGCCATATTTTTTTAGCGTTTAGAAAAAAACAGGGAAGTAAAGATAATATCAACTGAGTGTTACATTATGCAAAAATCAAATTCATCCACCTCTGAAGCCGCACTTCAAAAAGGTGACGATGTTCCTAAGGTCAAATCCTTTTGGAACGAAAAATGGGCGCCCGTAGAATTCGGGCGGGAAACCAAAACCTGCGATTACCAAATTTCCAGTTTTGGCCGTATTAAAAGCGTTGAAAAGACTACCGGAAGGGAAAGGCTGCTCAAAGGAGCCAAAGCCCGGGGCGGATTAGTCATGCTCAACCAAAAGCTTAAAGACGGCAGCACCGGCATTGTCTATGTGCACCGGTTTGTTGCAGAAAATTTTGTGGATCGGGAATCTGATGAGCAGGAGTATATCTTGCATCAGGACTACGATAAAAGCAATAACAACTGGACAAACCTAACTTGGGCTACTGAAGAGGAGTGGAAAGCTTATCAGAAAAAAAACCCAAATCACAAAGGCAGGCCAGCCCGGACTAAAAACTATAAATTGACTGAGACACAGGTCCGAATGATGAAAAAATTGCTAAAAAGAGGCAAAACTAAGCGAAAAATAATCGCTAAACAGTTCGGTGTTTCAGAAAATTGTGCTTATAAAATTGAGAAAGGAATTCGCTGGGGCCATATTGTTGTCGATGACGATGATGATGAGGATATACCAATGGAAGAACAGGCCTGAATAAGTGCTGATTCCTGAGCTTGAATTTTAAGTTTACTATTGCTGTTTTGCATTAGCATGGGCAAGCTATATCTGCATTTTAATTATTAATGCAGGAATAGCTTGCCTGTTTTGTATTAGTTTCTAGCCAAAGATATTAAGGTGATAAAATCTTGCTTAAAATTAAATTTTTAAAAAAATAATATTTAAAAAGGTGTTTGTCAAGGTTTTGTATGGTATAGCCAGGTTTGGGTTAAATTGAAAATTACAGGTTTGCCCATTCAATCATTACCTCTTTTATTAGCTTTTGATAAAAGATAAAAATATTAATACGATTCATTTAGGTAGGTGTTTGCCTGATTGCCATGATTTATTTTAGAGTCTCGAAAAATAAAGTCGCTGTATCATCTCAGGTTTCAATCTGATTATTCAAAGAGCAACTGCCGTTATGTGACCACTGGAAAAGTCAAGGCTAAATTTTTGGTCGGGGATTAATCTTTGTTTCCTTATTTTGTTTCCTTTACCTTGTGGTTGTATACTTCATCTAAGCAAAGAAAATGAGTCAGCAAGCTTTTGATAAATTATGGAAGATGATTGGGTTGCGTTACACTTCGCACCCTTGGCATGGTATCTCTATTGGAGAAGATGCCCCTGAGGTAGTCACCTCATTTATTGAGGTCATTCCATCGGATACGGTCAAGTACGAAATCGACAAAAAAACCGGATACCTTAAAATTGACCGGCCGCAGAAATTTTCTAATATCGTCCCGGCGCTGTACGGGTTTATCCCGCAAACGTACTGCAAGGATGAGGTCGCTGAATATTGCCAGGAAAAGACCGGCCGAAAAAATATCGTAGGCGATGATGACCCGCTAGATATATGTGTACTAACCGAAAGGGAAATTACACACGGTAACGTCATTGTACGGGCTATACCCATCGGTGGCTTCCGTATGATAGACGGAGGCGAGGCTGATGATAAAATTATTGCGGTTTTACGTGAAGATGAAGTTTACGGTGCCTGGCGTGATATCACCGATATTCCGGAAACCGTAGTTAACCGTTTGAAGCATTACTTTCTAACTTACAAACAGTTGCCTGGTGAAGAGCCAAAGTGCGAAATCACCCACACTTACGGCCGTTCGGAAGCTATTGAAGTGATTAAAGCGAGTATGCGCGATTACAACAAAGTATACGGTAATCTGGAGGAAGCCCTTTCACTCACCCTTTTTGAGGCGTTCAATTTCAGTAACCGGCAGCAGAATATGCTGAACGATCTGGATTAAGTTGGGCAGGAGTATTGCTATTCTTGTTGCTATTTTGATTGGGCTGTGTGTACCTTCGGCTGAGCGTTTCACCTTTATAATCCGCTATAATTTAATGGTGATGCTCTTCTTTGCCTTCCTTGAGGTGAAGCTTTCGTTCCGGCTGTTTCACCGGCTGCATATTTTTGTGGCGGGGCTAAACCTTGTGTTGCCATTATTTTTTTATCTTGTTCTTTACCAGTGGCAGCCGGCTGCAGCAGAGGCCGTATTCGCTATCGCCTCTGCTCCAACTGCGGCCGCGGGCCCGGTCATTGCCAGCTTTCTGGGTGCAGAGGTGGGTTTTGTGACCACATCCGTACTATTGACCAGCCCCATTGTTGCGCTGGTGTTGCCGGTTACCGCCAGTGCGATTCTTGGTGGGGGTGCTGCTGCGTTTTCTTTTTGGGACATTGCGCTGCCCATAGCTTCCCTGATATTTATCCCCCTTCTGGGAAGCCTTCTGCTAAGAAAGCTTTGGATAACGGGGGCAGGTATCATTAGGAAATACCAATTTTTATCCTTCCGGTTGTTCCTGGTCAATGTTTTTATCGCCGCCGCTGCTGCATCTGATTACTTCAGGGGGCAGCAGTCAGAAAGCCTGGGAGTTATTGCAGGTATCGGTTTAGCGATCACCGCTTTGTGTTTGTTTCAATTCAAGGTAGGAGAGTGGCTTGGCCGGGGGCACCTGCCACTGGAGACCGGTCTGGCGCTCGGGCGCAAGAATACGATGTTTAGCCTTTGGCTGGCCCTGACCTATTTCAGCCCGGTGGCCGCTCTTGGCCCTATATTCTATATTTTGGCCCAAAACCTTTACAATTCCTGGCAGATTTATCATTATCGCCGGTCTTCTGCTGGCTCAAACCCCTGATGAATACCTCGCTCCAGAGGAGGGACTCCTTTGTCCATCCATTTTGGCATCGGGGCGTTTAGCAGATAGTAGTCAAAGAACTGTTGCATCCGGCGCATAAAATCTCTCCGGTTTTCTTTGCCCATAACCCAGTGTGGGTTGTCGTTATAATTGAGTAGCCATGCCGGTTTGCCCAGGCGGCGCAGGGCGACAAAAAACTCAATACCCTGATACCAGGGCACCGCACCATCATCATCATTGTGCAGGATAAGGACGGGCGTATTGATTTTATCAGCATAGAACAGCGGAGAGTTTTCGATGTAACGGAGCGGTTTTTCCCAAAGCGTGCCACCAATCCGGCTTTGGCTCTTCTCATACTGGAACATCCGGCTCAGCCCGCTGCCCCATCGGATGCCTCCGTAGGCAGAAGTCATATTCACAACCGGTGCTCCGGATTCCGCACAGGCGAACAAATCAGTTTGGGTAATTAGGTAGGCTACCTGATAACCGCCCCAGCTATGGCCCTGAACGCCCAGCCTTTCCTTATCGATGAAGCCCTGGTCCAGCAAAGAAGTGACGCCGGTAGTGATCGCATCCAAAGCACTTTCGCCTGGATAACCAATCCGGTAATGGACATCCGGAATAAAAATAACATAACCCCGGCTGGCATAAAAGGGAAAATTGATGATCGACCGGGGATAAGTGGGCGTCCAGTGCCGGTGAAGGCGGTCTGCATAGCGCTCGTAGAAATAGGTCATCATTGGGTATTGTAGACCGGGGTCAAAGTCTTCCGGCTTGATAAGAATCCCCTCCATCTCCTGACCATCTGCTCCCGTCCACCGGTAGGGCTCAGCAGTGCCCCAGCGAAAATCCTGCTGCCGAGGGTTGGCCTCACTGATCTTTTTAAAATTCGATAAATGATCGTTGCTGATCAGCAAGTCCGGAAAGATCTCAAAATTTTCACGTGAAAAAAGATAAGCATCAACATCCCGTGCTTTTTGAATTTGCCGGTCATAGCTATACGCCCCAAACTGTACGAGATCCTTGACGCCCGTGTGGATATTGAACCAGGTGTAGCCGGAGGACTTCTCTGTCTCACTGAAGGTATAGAATAGCATCGGTTTTACTTCCTCTATGGACCGCTCTTCAGGATCAAGCTTAATGTAACGATACTGTGTTTTGGAAGCCCGCCCTTTGGTCAGGTTGTTGGAAGCCAGGCTGCCACTGGGGTCAACCAGCCAGACATCATACCGGTCATACACCAAAAGGAAATCATCATCGGTAGTCCACCCGGCTGTTCCATGCGGATAAGGATGCATGGGGTGGTCATCCAGTTCATCATATAGTGGTACCGGGATATCCCGGGCAATTTCCCGGGGTTGCCGGGCTGCAATATCATAGACCATCCACGAGGTATCCGCAACATTATACCAGTAGGCATAGTCACCCATGGGAGACAGGTCGGCATTGCCGGGCAGGTTTTTCACAATAGGCTGGCGTTTACCGTTTTCCACATCTACCAGATAGAGGTCATGCCGTTGTGGAAAGCCCTCCCAGCTTAGCAATTGGAGGTAGGATGAGCCGTCTTTGCCCAGTGCATAGCGTGCGTTGCCCTCATTGCCGAGGATCAGCTCAGGCATCTGCTCATCTGCGAGTTGCAACAGGCGGCGGGTGTCGGTATGAAAAACAGCGAGGTAGTTTTGCTTTTTTCTTTCCTCCAGCAGTTCTTCTTCATGGGTGTAGAGGCGGGCATCCTGACTGGCCCAGACTTCTACATTAACAATTTCCTCCTCCAGTAAGGCCGTGTCCTGAAGGACTGGGGGCGGGCAGGTGCCAAAGAATAACCGGCTGCCATCTTCTGAAAATTTCAGCTGCCCGTGTTCGCTGATCAGCCATTGTTCGGGGAGAAAAGCCGCGCTGCTGTCTGCAATAGTAACTGCTTCATCCTGCTGGCTCTTCCAGTGCCAAAGCTGGTAGGGGACCACCCTGAAGTCGGTCGTATCCTGAAGCGCAAGGAAGCCGGCCTGCCTGCCGTCCCGGCTCAGGCTCAGTTGGGTGTAGTGTCCTTTGCCTGTGAGCAGGGGGTGGAGCTTGGCATCTGGCCCGTCATAGAGGTAAATGCCTTCCTGGAATGTGGAATCATCGCCGGTTGAATAAATTAAAAACCGGGGCGATTCTTCGGCTGCAATGAAGTCTTTAACGAATGGGATGGAATCCTGCTGCCCGGTCCTAAGGTTGCGGATAACCAGAAGGCTGCCATTTTTTTTATTTTCTGGCTTTACTTTTATGCTGTCAGGCAGGGCTGTATCTCTGGGTGCAGGCAAGAGCTGATAGGCCATCCAGCCTTCCCATTTTTCAGGCATGATAAAGCGCTTAAGATGGGGTATCTTTTCCTGACGTCCACTAGCCAGCTCCAAAACAGAAAGTGTGTCTTTAGGCAGGTCTTTGTCCTTGACCTTTGCTCGCTTTTGGGCTTTTAGGGTGTCCTCTGCCGGGCTGATCTGAAAAGCGACAAACCGGCTGTCCGCGCTGAAAGCAGCTTTATGGCTCCGCTCAAAGGACTGGGATTTTGCCTTGCTATGGTTGTATAGGATTAGGGTAGGATCGCCCTGATTAGGTGTGAGTTCGTAACTGACCCAGTTGCCATTGGGTGCGATAGCCTCCTTTTCTATAGTATTCCACTGGTCAATATCTTCAATGGAGAGTGCAGGTTTTTGTGCAAAAGCACTTATGGTAAGACTCAGAAAGAGCAGGACAGGTAAAGGCTTCAATTGCATGGCTTCAGGTTTGAATGGTTTTTCGTTGAACTTTCTCAAAAATAATGTTCGCAGAGGACTCCTCCTATTTTTCCAAAGGCTTAAAAGAGGTACTTGGCCATACGCAGGTAAATAGCGGTTGCTACCAGTCTTTTTGAAGGCAGAAGGATGCGTCCCGGATTTTTTGGCAAGGGCAAGCATACGGTCACAACGGTTAGGCGATTGCCGCAGCTCAGGTTGCAAAGTAATTACTGCAATTGGGGATTATGGAAACTTTTATCGTTGAGCAGTTTGGCTATGTTACGGTCTTCCAATGCAGCTCTCAGATTTTCAGCGTGCCGGTCGTGATGCAGGTCCGTACCCAAATAGTCAATCAGGCCGGCTTTTAGCAGTGCTACGGCATTTTCCCGCGTGGGTTTGCCATAGTATCCGGTTAAGGAAAGGAGGTTGAGCTGGAATTCACAGCCACGGTCCTTAAGCTCAGCATATCGATTAAAGTCCTCCCGGAAAAACAGGTAGCGTTCAGGATGCGCCAGTAATGGCCGGTAGCCTTTGGTTTGTAACCGGAAAAGATAGTGCTCCAGTTTTGGCGGAGCGGATATGAAACTCATTTCCACCAGGACGCGGTTGCCAGGCAGGGCAAGGAGGTTACCCTCCTCGAGCAGAGGCTCAAAGCCTTCGTCCATCAGGTACTCAGCGGCAGCATCAAGCGTGACATTCAGCCCGGCAGCCTTTACGGCAGTCCGTACTTCCGCAAGTTTCTCCCGTATAATTTCCGGTGTGTTTGGATAAAGGTCCGCCATAATGTGCGGAGTGGTGATGAGGTGGCGATAGCCCATCTCCTGCAGTTGAGCGATGAGGGAGAGGCTGTCCTCTATATCTTTGGCACCGTCATCAATACCGGGCAGCAGGTGAGAATGCATATCGGTTTCGAGGAATGCGAAATCACCAAGGGGGGGCGTTTTTTTGAACAGGTTGAACATAGAGGATTATTGCGTTTTTTCAATAACCTCGCAAAGGTAGGGAAAATTGCCGGGGGCTTTCCCCCGGCAGTACCGTTAAACTTTTACGACTTCCCTGAAGTATTCCATGGTGATTTTCAAGCCTTCTTCCCGGCTTACCGTTGGTTCCCAGCCCAGGATTTCCCGGGCTTTGGTGATATCCGGCTGCCGGACCTTCGGGTCGTCCTTAGGCAGTGGCTTGTAGGTGATTTTTGCATCCGGGTTGCCCACTAGCTTCACCACTTCTTCAGCCACTTCTTTGATGGTGATCTCATCCGGGTTGCCAATGTTTACCGGTAAGTGGTGGTCACTCATCAGCAGGCGGTAGATGCCTTCCACAAGGTCGGCTACGTAGCAGAAAGAGCGGGTCTGAGAGCCATCGCCAAAGACGGTGATGCCTTCTCCGCGAATGGCCTGGGAGAAGAAAGCAGGCAGTGCGCGGCCATCATTCACGCGCATTCTCGGGCCATAGGTATTAAAAATGCGGATGATCCGGGTTTCCACACCGTGGAAGTTGTGGTAAGCCATGGTGATGGCTTCCAGGAAACGCTTGGCTTCGTCGTAGACACCACGCGGGCCAACCGGGTTGACGTTGCCCCAGTAGTCTTCTTTTTGAGGGTGGATAAGCGGGTCGCCGTATACCTCCGAAGTGGAAGCTACAAGGATACGGGCGTTTTTGGCTTTGGCAAGGCCGAGGAGGTTGTGTGTACCCAAAGCACCGACCTTCAGGGTTTGGATCGGCATTTTCAGGTAGTCGATTGGGCTGGCAGGTGAGGCGAAGTGCAGGATGTAATCCAGGTCTCCCGGGACATGCACGAACTTCGAAACATCATGGTGGTAATATTCAAATTCCTTGAGCGGGAACAGATGCTTGATGTTATCGAGGCTGCCTGTCAGGAGGTTGTCCATCCCAATTACATGGAAACCTTCCTTGATGAAGCGGTCGCACAGATGGGACCCCAAAAAGCCGGCAGCACCGGTTATAAGAATTTTTTTCATGGCTGAGATTTAAAAGCTTTCGTCTTGTTAAATAAAATCCCCTCCGCGGCAGGAGCCGGGGAGGGGAATGGGGTTTAAGCTTCCGCTTTTTGCACGACCTTGTTTCGGCCGATACTGTCGTAGTAAAAGCCTTCAGCTTCCATAACCTTGGGGTCATAGATATTGCGGCCATCGAAAATAACCGGCTCGCTGAGGAGTTCCCGGAGCACTTTATAGCTGGGCGTACGGAATACCGGCCACTCGGTAATAACCGCCAGGCTGTCCGCGCCAATCAGTGTTTCGTACTGCTCTTCTGCAAATTGTATCCGGTCGCCAAATACCTGCTTGACGTTTTCCATCGCTTCCGGGTCAAAGGCTTTGATGGAAGCACCCGCATTCAGCAGTTCTTCAATGATGGTAAGCGCAGGTGCTTCGCGGATATCATCGGTATTGGGTTTGAAAGCCAATCCCCAGACTGCGATGGTTTTACCGCTGAGGTCACCGCCGTAGTAGCCGATGATTTTTTTGCTGAGAATATGTTTTTGCTTGTCATTAACGCCCATGACTGAGTTCAGGATACTGAAGTCATAGCCATTTTCGGCGGCTGTTTTGGCCAGGGCCTGAACATCCTTAGGGAAGCAGGAGCCTCCGTAGCCAACTCCGGGGAAAAGGAACCGTTTCCCAATACGAGAGTCACTGCCCATGCCCAGTCGGACCATATCTACATTCGCGCCTACCTTTTCGCAGAGGTTGGCAATCTCATTCATAAATGAAATGCGGGTAGCCAGGTAAGAGTTGGCAGCGTATTTAGTCATTTCCGCAGAGCGCTCATCCATAAAGTAAACAGGGTTGCCCTGACGCACGAAAGGTTCATACAGCCTGGACATGACTTCCTTTGCACGCTCAGAAGACGTACCCACTACCACCCGGTCCGGGCGCATGAAGTCGTCGACGGCCACGCCTTCCCGAAGAAATTCCGGGTTGGAAACCACGTCAAACAAATCTTCAGAAAGCTTATCAGACAATATCGCATGGACTTTCTCAGCCGTGCCCACAGGTACGGTACTCTTATCGATTACCACAGTGTAGGCATCAATAATTTCAGACAGGTCAGCTGCTACGCCCATCACGTAAGAAAGATCGGCGGACCCATCTTCACCCGGAGGTGTAGGCAGCGCCAGGAAAATAACCTCTGCTCCCTGAATCCCTTCCTTGAGGTTGGTGGTAAACTTCAGGCGCCCTTGTCTGGTATTGCGGTCAAAGAGAATATCGAGCCCGGGCTCGTATATTGGGATTTCCCCCTGCTTTAAGCGTTCTACCTTTTTTTCGTCAATGTCTACGCAGATGACATGATTGCCGGTTTCTGCAAAGCAAGTACCAGTGACAAGCCCTACGTAGCCCGTTCCAATTACAGCAATATTCATGGTGTTAAGTTATGTTGTAAAGATGAAGAATGCATATTTGACTAATGTTTAATACCAGCCGTATATTGCCGTACGCCTCAACTCGTGAGGCACAGTTGTTTTACGGCCAGTTAGCAATGACGAATGGCACGTCGTCTATGTTGTCGGTTGGGTGTGCAAACGATATAGATGGCAAGTCAGTACCTCGGCCAAAGCTACAACTGCTCCGAAGCCTGGCAGAGCAGTATTAATACCGACCCGGCTCAATGCTTCATCGTTCACAGAGCAATAGTGTTGTTCGCAAGAATGTGTATCGTAGCTTTTCAAAGGTTTGAAGTAGTGACATGTAATTTAGGGTATAAAACTTTCCCGTGCAAACCCACCAAAGAGAATTTGCATATGCTGCACTCCAATAATCAGTACGCTATAGTTTAAAGGAATGTTACAAATAATCCTTAAAACGGCCACCTTTGGGCTCGTTATCGGTCCGTGCACTTCCGGATTTGATTTTCCGGAGCAGGCTCGGGTCAATATCCATGATAAGGGAGTAGCCCATATTTTCCAGTTCGATCACGAAGTTCTTTTCGTTCTTTTGGTTGAGAAGAATGCCCTTCATTCCGGTAAGGCTTCCACCCAGGATTTCTACTTCGTCACCGTTGCAGAGGCTCAAGCTTCTGCTTTCCTGAGCTTCCACCTCAATGTTTTCTCCGACGACAAGACGCAAAACATCAATCTCTGTCTCCGGTATGGAAATCAGGTTTTTTGACAAACGGACAAAATTGAGCACATCCTGCGTTTCTACCACCCGGATGTACTCGCTCTTTTTGATCTTGACGAACAAATAGCAGTTGATCAGCGGGAGCTCCAGGTGTTTAACCTTTCGGGTATACTTGCGGGTGACTTTTTGAAGCGGGAGAAAATGCTCAATACCCTTCTTCTTCAGCCGGCCCGCCACCATTTTTTCGCGCTTGTAATTGGTATAAATGGCAAACCATCTGCTTTCGATATTACTCAGGTGGTTTTCGGGTTGTTGTTGAATTGCAGTCTTCATTGGAGGTCTTTTTGTTTTACGAAATACAAAGATTTCAGGACTATGATTTTATGGGGAACGCCTCATCAAAAGGCTAGTAGCTCAAGTTCTAAGTCTCTGATAATTAAGCCACCGGAATTTTGTTCGCTGATGAAGCCTGGAAACGTAGGCGTAGCCGAAGCTACGGCGAGGCTTTTAGGTTACATCAGCGGACAAAAGGGCAAGGCTTGGGTTGTCAAGGATTTAGGACTTGAGCCACTAGAGTCTCCAGTAGGTCAGTCCGGCATCTGCACCGGGCTTTTTATATATAGCTTTTATGTCCATAACAATGGGGTCTTCTTTGCAAATGGACTTGAAGTATTCAAAATCCAGCGATTGATACTCCATGTGGTTGACCGCGACGATCACCGCGTCATAATCATCTGAGGCATTGTCTACCAACGTCAGCTTGTATTCTTTTGCTACTTCATTGGGGGAGGCGTAGGGGTCAGTAATATGTACATTGATAGAGTACTGCATGATTTCTCTGGCGAGTTCAGCCACTTTGCTGTTGCGGATGTCCGCCACATTCTCCTTGAAAGTGATCCCCATGATAAGCACCTTGGTCTGACTAGGGTTCTTACCCCGCTGAATCAGCATTTGGGTCAGCCGTTTGGCAATAAAACCAGGCATACCGTCATTGATGCGGCGACCGCTCAGGATGACCTGGGGGTCATAGCCCAATTGTTTAGCTTTATGGGTAAGGTAGTAAGGGTCAACACCAATGCAGTGCCCGCCTACCAGGCCGGGGGAGAACTTAAGGAAATTCCATTTGGTACCAGCAGCTTCAAGCACTTCGTTCGTGTCGATCCCCATCATGTCAAAGATGATGGAAAGCTCATTCACAAATGAGATATTGAGGTCGCGCTGCGTATTCTCAATCACTTTCGCCGCCTCTGCAACTTTGATAGAAGGGGCTTCGTAAATGCCTGCTTTTATAATGGCTCCGTATGTTTTTGATATTTCATGGAGGGCTTCTTCATCGCTTCCGGAGACAATCTTCAGGATTTTTTCAATGGTCCGTTCCTTATCACCCGGATTAATGCGTTCGGGTGAGTAACCGATTTTGAAGTCCTTACCGAGTTTCAGTCCCGATAGTTCCTCCAAAATAGGCAGGCAGTCTTCTTCAGTGCAGCCCGGGTACACAGTGGACTCGAAAATAACATAGTCGCCTTTCTTCAGCACCTTGCCCACTGTTTCAGAGGCGGAAAGTACAGGCTTGAGGTTGGGGACTTTGCTTTCGCTCACCGGCGTGGGGACCGCTATAATGTGGAAGTGGGCTTCTTTGAGCATGGCGGGGTCGGCTGTGAAGGTGATCCGCTTATTGTCAAAAGCGCTGCCCTCCAGTTCTTCTGAAGGGTCCTCGCCGTTTTTCATCATTTGGATACGGTCCTCGTTGATGTCGAAGCCGATCACTTCAAAGTCGCGTGCAAATTCCAGGGCGAGTGGCAGGCCAACGTAACCAAGGCCAATAACGGAGATTTTTTTCTCACGGTTTTTTAGTGCATCAAACATAATTAGGGAGTCTTAATCTTTTTTTGGATTGGAGAATCTATGGGGAACGGCAGAGGGCATATCCTCCGCCGTTTGTGCTTTATTTTTGGAAAAATGCTTTCACCTGATCGGCAATATGCGCCAGCGTAGGTTCATCCAGTTCCGTATGCATAGGCAGGGAGATCACTGAATTGCACAGATCTTCCGTAACGGGAAGGTGGTCTATCTGCTGGTCCATAGCCTGCTGATAAGCTTTTTGCTTGTACAGGGGCACGGGGTAGTAGATCATATTGGGGATACCGGCTTCCTGCAGATGTTTTTGCAGGGCGTCACGCTTTCCGTTGGCAACCTTGAGGGTGTACTGATGAAAAACATGAGTGGACTTGGGATCTCGTGCCGGCGTCTGCAGCCCTTCGATACCTGCAAAGGCCTGATCATAGTAGTCTGCAGCAGACCGCCGTGCTGCTGCGTACTCATCGAGGTGGGCCAGTTTGATATCCAGAATGGCAGCCTGAATGCTATCGAGTCGGGAGTTGACGCCCACCATGTCGTGGTAGTAGCGCTTCACTTGTCCGTGATTGGCAATCATCTGCAGTTGCTGTCCCAGCGCTTCATCGTTGGTATACAGTGCACCGCCATCTCCGTAGGCGCCCAGGTTTTTAGAGGGGTAGAAAGAGGTACAGCCGATATGGCCGATAGTGCCCGTTTTCTGAGTATGTCCGTCTTTGAAAGTGTAGTCTGCGCCAATGGCCTGAGCATTGTCCTCAATAACCCATAGCCCATGCGCTTTAGCAACTTCCATGATAGGCTCAAGGTCGCAGCTCTGCCCAAAAAGATTGACCGGGACCACGGCTTTGGTTTTTGGCGTGATTGCTGCTTCCACCAGATCAGCTGTAACGTTAAAAGTGTCCGGGTCTACGTCCACCATGACTGGCTTTAGGTTGAGGAGCGCAATGACTTCGGCTGTGGACACGTAGGTGAAGGCAGGCACAATTACCTCATCGCCCGGCTGCAGGCCAACCCCCATGAGCGCGATCTGAAGCGCGTCCGTACCATTGGCGCAGGGGATAACATGGCGGGCGTCCAGGTAAGATTCCATGTGCGCCTTAAAAGACTTTACAGCAGGGCCGTTGATGTAGGCACAGGACTGCAGGACTTCCTGAACAGCAGCATCGATCTCCGGCTTCAGCCGCTCGTACTGTGTTTTGAGGTCCACCATTTGTATGTTCATTTTGACATCAGACATATAATGAAATTGTTTTTTTCGTTAGTTGAGATTTAAATGGCTCAGGGCTTTTCCGGCTACAGTTTCCCCAATTGCAAGGGATGCGGTGGCAGCCGGGCTTGGGGCGTTGCAGACGTTAATGACACCAGGCTTTTCCAAAAACAGGAAATCGTCAATGAGTGTGCCATCCGGGCCGCAGGCCATTGCCCGCACTCCCGCACCGCCTCTGACCAGGTCTGCGGTGGTGATTTCCGGGATCAAATGCTGCAGGGCGCGCACAAAAGCTGATTTGGAATAGGACCGGTAGAGTTCGTTCAGCCCATCCCGCCAGTACTTCCGCGCTATTTGCTGAAAGCCCGGGTAGGAGAGGGTTTCCCAAAGCTCGGCCGGGTCAAAGTCATAGCGGCTGTACCCTTCCCGCCGAAAAGCAAGCACTGCATTGGGCCCGGCCTCAATACCTCCGCCAATCATCCGGGTAAAGTGTACGCCCAGGAACGGGAAGTTGGGATTGGGCACCGGGTAAATCAGGTTGTTGACCAGATAGCGTTTCTCCGGGCGCAGTTCGTAGTATTCGCCCCGGAAGGGAAGGATCTGAAGGTCAATCTCTGGCATGGTCAGCTGCGCAATCTTATCAGAATACAGTCCGGCACAGTTGATGACCAGCCGGCAGGTGATGTCCCCCTTGTCCGTAATAACGGTGCCCTGTCCGGGCCGCAGGTCAATATCCAGCACCTTATGCCCCAGCAGGGCCTCTCCTTCCCGGTTTTGGGCCAGTTCCATATACTTTTCTGCCACTGCACGATAGCTGATAATGCCAGATTGGGGCACCCATATGGCCTTGATGGCACTCACATGAGGCTCTATTTCCCGGCATTCTTCCCGGCTGATCATCCGGATACCATCCAGGCCGTTGGCCTGCCCGGTCTTTAGTATTTTCTCAAGGCGGGGGACCTCGTCAGGGCGGGTGGCGACAATGACTTTGCCGCAAACGTCATGCGGAATGCCATGAGCCCGGGCAAAATCAAGCAGGTAACGGTAACCACGGGCACAATTGAGCGCCTTGGAGCCACCGGGCGTATAGTAAATGCCAGAGTGGATGACGCCACTGTTGTTGCCAGTCTGATGCTGCGCCACGCCTGCAGCTTTGTCGACCACGGCTACGCGGAGGCCAGGCTGCTTCTCAGTCAACTGATAAGCAGTAGCAAGGCCCACAATGCCGGCACCGATTATAGCGACATCATATTGCATCTAGTTCATTTCCATTTTATTGAAATAAAGTAGAAGAGGCTCGGGCGTGAAACGTTCGAGCATGCTTTCGGAAAACTCTTCTGCTTCGTAGAGCAGATACCGGATTTTCCGATTGACCACTTTCTCCGCTTTTTCCACTAATCTTAGCAGGTAGCTCCGGTCTACGGTGCCGATAATCAGCAGGTCGATGATGGTACTGTCTATGCCCCTGGAAAAATCACCGATCAGGTATACCCGCTCCACATTGCCCAGGCGTTCTATGACCTGCTCCACGACCCGGTCTACGCCAATTTGCTTTAAAAGTATATTGTGTATCTCAAAGAAGAGTGGATGTTGATCGTTGGCCCGAAACATTTTTTTGTTGCCAACGGTCTCTGAGCGAAGCATTCCAGCTTCTTCCAGGCGGTTAAGTTCCACACGGATGGCATTGGAAGACTCTCCAAACTCCTGCTGCAAGCCTCGCAGGTAGCTCGTAGTCTTACTGTTGATGAAGAACTTCATCAGCAGCTTAATTCGTGTCTTTGAGGATATTAAGGTTTCTATCATGATTGAGTAATAAAATTACTCAAGCTTGGTAAATAAGCAAGCTAAAGCGGTGAAAAAAAGCTGTGATTACTTATTGCCGACCTTTTCGATAGGGAATACCAAGAAAAGAACGAGCAAAAATGTTGCTCATTTTATTTTGTGTTTGCAGATGCAATTTTAGTGAATAATCTGCTGATGTCCAGTGAATTTTTGAAAAAAAGTGCCTAAAACGATAAACCTTTTCTCAGGGCGCTTTCGGGAGTCTAGTATTGACAGGGGCTTTCGTGCCAATACTGCATTGTAGCACATTGCCGCCCATTTTGCGTATCTATGCTGCAAAAATGCAATTCTGGAGCAAACAGAGCCCCGCGCAAATCCATCAGCGGGTATTCGAGGCACTACGCAATAATGTGGATTACAAAGAGCGTTCCCCCCTTGGCTTGCCGGCATCTCACCTGGATGAGAAGGTCTTTACCCCGCAGGCCGCCATGCTGCGCGAAGCACCTTTTCTGGCTACCCTGGTACAAAACCCCAATCACATCGGCTGCCATACCCTGGGTGATTCAGAGAGCTTCTTTGCGGGCACACAAGAGATTGAGCGGGAGCTGATAGCCCTGTGCGCGGTGGATATTCTTAATGGAGCAGAAGCGGGGCAGTTTGATGGCTACGTAGCCAGTGGCGGTACGGAAGCCAATATTCAAGCCATGTGGATCTACCGGAACTACTTTATGCGGGAGCACGGGGCTGCTGCCACTGAAATTGCTATCCTGTGCTCGGCGGACGCTCATTACTCTATGCATAAAGCAGCCAATTTGCTTGGCGTACACGGCTTTGCCGTAGCAACGAGCCCGGAAGATCGCTGCATCACAGCCTCCGCCATCCGGGAAACAGTTGCCGAAGCGCAGGCCTCCGGGGCTAAGTATTTTATCGTAGTCTGTAATATGATGACCACCATGTTTGGGTCGGTAGATCATCCTGAGCCTTATATGGAGGTATTGGAGGAAACCGGGCAGCCTTATCAATTGCATGTGGACGGCGCGTACGGCGGATTCTTTTTCCCTTTTTCAAAGATTGAGCACACCCTGGATTTTTCCAACCCTAAGGTGACCTCAATCACCCTTGATGCCCACAAGATGGTACAAGCGCCCTATGGTACCGGTATTTTCCTGATCCGAAAAGGGTGGATGAAATATGCCTATACTGAGGAAGCCCAATATGTGCAGGGACTTGACGCCACACTAAGCGGAAGCCGCTCGGGGGCAAATGCCATTTCCGTTTGGATGATTTTGATGACCTACGGCCCGCATGGCTGGTTTGAGAAAATCCATATTCTGAACTACCGGACGGAGTGGCTGTGTCAGCAACTCAGGGGCCGGGCTATCCGGTTTTACCGGCACCCCGGGTCTAATATCGTCACCATCCACAAAAGCGGTATCCCAGGAGAAACAGCAGAGCAGTTTGGGCTTGTGCCCGACAGCCATTCCCAACCGGAATGGTATAAGGTAGTGGTGATGGACCATGTGACAATAGATGCGCTGAGTGAACTGGTGGAAGCGCTTTAGTTTTGACTGCCTGGCAATAGCAAGCTGCTGTCTCCATAGCTAAGAAAGCGGAAGCCTTCGCTAAGGGCAAAGTCATAGACCTTTTTCCAGTCCTCTCCAATCAGTGCGGCGATCAGGAGCAACAGGGTGCTCTGTGGCTGATGGAAGTTGGTGATGATGCCGTTGCAAACCCGGAAGGTATAGCCCGGGGCGATGATCAACTGTGTGTAGCCCTGCACGGTTTCCTGCTGTTGGGCTTCCATGGCTTGCCGCACCGCCTGGAAGCTTTCCAGAGTGGAGGGGCGCTTGCCTTCTTCGTAGGGTGTCCACTGTTGGACATCAATAAAGGATGCCGGTTGACCCGAGCAGAGGCTTTGGCCATGCCAGTACAGGCTTTCCAACAGCCGCATACTTGTGGTGCCGACCGGAATAACCGGCTTGCCTCGCTCCAGATGGGCAATGAGCGTATTCAGTGTGGCAAGATTGATGTAAATACTCTCCTCATGCATATGGTGGTCAGCCAGTGCTTCGGCTGATACCGGCTTAAATGTTCCGGCGCCCACGTGTAAGGTGACTTCCAGTGTTGAGATGCCTTTTTCTTTCAGGTCATCAAATACCCGGTCCGTGAAGTGGAGCCCGGCGGTAGGCGCTGCCACCGAGCCTTTGGTCTTGGCATAGACGGTTTGGTAGCGGTCTTCGTCTTCCGGCACGTTTTCCCGGTTGAGGTAAGGGGGCAAGGGGATAATGCCTGCTGCCGCGAGTAATGATCCGAATGCTATACGGTCATCATTCCATTCGAATTCAACTTCGAAGGCGTTTTCCATGCGGCCGATCCGGGTGGCTTGGAGTTGCACATCCCCCAATTCGGTAGTGATCGTCTTTTCGATTACACCGGTTTTCCACTTTCGGTTGCCGCCGACAAGGCATTTCCAGCGCACTTTCTGCGCACTGGAAAAGTTTTGCTGGTATTCAGCCGGTGCCAGGGGCTCCAGGCAGAGTATCTCCAGCCGTTTGTCGTTGGGCAGGGTAAAGTGCAGTCGGGCGTGGATGACCTTGGTGTTGTTGAAAACCAGCAGTGCGCCCTCGGGCAGTAGTTCCGGTAGCGCCCGAAAGGAATGAGCATCGATTTTTCCGCCATTATAATACAGCAGTTTGGAGGCATCCCGCTCCTCTAACGGGAATTTAGCAATCCGGGACTCGGGCAGTTCGTAGGAGAAATCCTTAATATTGATAGACTTGGGATCCACTAGGCTCTGGTAATTGGTTCGCAATCGCGCAAATGTAAAAAATCACATAACAACTCCAGTGCTTTTGGGTTCGCAAGCGTCATTGGTGCGTATGTGCCGCGCTCAAAGCTTCAGCTTACGGGCCAGGATGTTGCTGGACAACGTCCCAAACAACACGATACTTATCGAACTAAGCGGCATCAAAATCGCTGCTACAATAGGCGACAAAGCGCCCTGCACGGCAAAGCTCAGCCCGATAATATTGTAGATGAGTGCAAAACCGTAGGCATAGTACACCAGCCGGATACTCTTACGCGCAAACTCAACGAAGTCGGGCAGGCGGTCGAAGTGGGCTGCATCGAGGATAGCATCACAGGCCGGGGTGAAGTTATTGGTATTTTCTGCGACCACGATTCCTGCATCGCTCTGCTTCAGCGCACCGGCGTCGTTCAGCCCGTCGCCCAGCATCATCACATTTTCTCCCTTCGCCTGCAATTTGCGGACGAATTGCAGCTTGTCCTGCGGGCTCTGCCGGAAAAACATTTCCCCTTTGCCTTCGAATGCAGGTTCCAGCAAGCTCCGTTCCCGGTCGTTGTCACCAGAGAGGAGAAAAAGGCGTGCGTGCTGAGCGAAGTAGTGTACCACTTCCCAAAGACCAGTACGGAAATGGTTTTCCAGCCGGAACGCACCTCTTACCTGCCCGTTGATTTGGATATACACCCCGCTTTCTGCAGCCACTTTCTTATCCATAAATGCAGCAGAGCCAGCTTTTAAATGATAATGGGATACGTTGCCGGCTACACCTTGCCCAACTACCTCTTCCCAGTTGGATACCGGGTACAAAGCGGTGTCCTGAGCCGGTTCATCAGCACTGAGATAGGCTACGATTTGCTGGCTCAGGGTATGACTTGAAGGCTTTAACAGAGCACGTACCATTTGCTTTTCGTGGGCATCAAGCGGAGCTCCCTCAAAGTGGATCGAACTCTGATGGCGATCGGTGAGGGTGCCGGTTTTATCAAAAATGATGGATTGTACATTGCTTACTGCTTCTATTACTGCCGTATTTTTCAGGAAAAACCGGTTGCGGGCCAGCACGCGCAGTGCATTACCGAAAATAAAGGGCACTGCAAGGGCCACGGCACAGGGGCAGGCGATGATCAGTACTGCTGTAAAGGCGTTAACCGCCAGGCCGGTATCGTACTGCAGCCAGTAGCCCAGCGTGGTGAAGGCGATAATCAGAATGGCAAAGGTGAAGTATTTGCCCACGCGGTTAGCGAGTTCACTGGTACGGGAATCGGTGGCCTTGGTGAAGGCTTCATCGTTCCACAGCTGAGTCAGATAGCTCTGGGAAACGCGGCGGGTAAGGCTGACTTCAATGCTGCTGCCGGTTTGCCGCCCCCCGGCATAGACTTTCTCCCCGCTGTTACGCCCAACGGGTTCGGATTCGCCGGTCACAAAGCTGTAGTCAATCGCTGCTTCTCCGTTAAGCAGGACACCATCGGCAGGAATAAGCTCGCCATTTTTGACTTCTATGATGTCGCCCGGGTCCAGCTTGTCGAGGGTGGTGGATGTGGTGCTGCCGTCTTCGTTTTTGCGATGGGCCGCAATAGGGAAATAAGACTTATAATCGCGTTCGAAAGAGATGCTGTGGTACGTCCGTTGCTGAAACCATTTGCCAGCCAGCAGGAAAAAAACGAGCCCGGCAAGGCTGTCGAGGTAGCCGGCTCCGGTATGGGTCAGAATTTCGAATGCGGAACGGCCGAAAAGAGTCAATACGCCCAGTGCAATCGGCACGTCAATATTCAGGTTGCGGTTTTTCAGGCCCAGCCATGCGGATTTGAGGTAGTCGCTGCCAGAATAAAAGACCAGGGGCAGGGCTAAAAGGATATTCAGATACCCAAACAGCTGGAAAAACTCGCCTTCCAGGGTCTTGTCCAGTCCCAGGTATTCCGGGAAGCTGAGCAGCATGATATTGCCAAACGCAAAACCAGCCACCCCAAATTTGTAGTAAAAGGAGCGGTCGACCAATGGTTTTTGGCTACCGTCCAGATTGCTCAGGTTGATGGCAGGCGTGTAGGCAATGCTGTCCAGCAGTTCGACCAGTTGCCGGAGGCTGATCACTGACTCGTCAAAAGTGACGTATACTTCCTTTTTAACGAAGTTGACGGTAGTGGCCTGAATGCCAGGATTGAACTTGTAGAGGTTTTCCAGCAGCCAAAGGCAGGAAGCGCAGTGGATGGCGGGAATGAAGAAGGTAACGCGGGTCTGATCGTCATTGGCAAAATCGATGAGCTTTTCCCGGACATCAGGATCGTCCAGATAGGCGAAAGCAGCCTGCTTTTTGCCTTTGAGGCTCATACCAGCCTGCTCATCAAGATCGTAATAACGGCACATGCCATTATCATCCAGTATTTCGAAGACCGTCTTGCAACCTTCGCAGCAGAAGTCTTTGTCGTCCAGCTGAATATGAGTGGGCGCACAGGGCTCACCACAGTGGTAACACGCGGGTGAGGTATTGGGCACAGCCCCTTGTGTCATTGGCTTAGTGCTAACGGTCGGCATGTTTGGCTTTTTTCATTGGTTACGGCCCGGGCCGTTTACCTTTTGCGAACTAGAAAAACAGTTGTCTTTCGTTTGTTTTGTGCCATAAATGTACGATACCGTGAAGGGCAGGCGGGTGACTTTTGTCACTGTCTGCTGATGATTCTTGTCGGCAAACGGGATTTGCTTTTTATGCTTCCGGCGATGTAGATTTTTTGCTTGGATTTACGGGCTTTTATTCCCTGCTTCCACCGGTTTTAGCTTGGTTCGCTCACCTTCAGAATGTTCCCCCTGCCGCTCCCGTTCATACTGCCGGATGAGGTAGGCATACCAGGCCACGCCCACAATGTACATGGCGACGGTAATCAGGAAAATGCTAACATAGCGGAACTCCATTTGCCGCAGCCAGCCGAACAGTTTCATGGAAACAAACCAGCTGCCTGACCAGACAGAAGCGTTGAGGGCACTCATGATTTCCTGGTTTCTGGGGCCTACGTAGTACATCGTCAGTTCGGAAGTCATGGGCGCCGCAGCACTCATAAGGGGCTGTCGCAGCACATAGGCTCCGATGGCAATGCCCAGGGCAAATGGCAGGTGGGCATAGTACTCCGTGGTGGCCAGGGCAAACAGCATAAAAATGGAAGCCGACTGAAAAAAGGTAATGGCGACCTTGTATCCGAAACTGCGCCGGACATACGGCATGATGGCCACCGTCATGGCGACCAGGAAAAAAGTCAGGGAGCCTACCAGCGAGAACTGATCGGAGGGCAGCCCATGCACATTGAGGAAAAACAGATTGATAACGGGTATGGTAAAACCGGCACCAACGGCTATGATCAGGGTAGGCGTGAGGGCTTTGAAAATCGTCCCCCAGTCATATCCGCGCAGCACTTTCCGGAAGGGTACTTTTTGCGACAGCTGTTCCGGCACCCGAATCCGGGAGACAAAGAAGGCACCGGTGAGCCCCAAAACAGAGATGCCTTGAAGTACCCGCTTTTCCGTAAAAAATGCCGGGTCGATCTGAGTCAGGATGAAATTACCAATACCGATCAGGCAAATGGTACCGGAGAAGGACAAAAAAGAAAGCGAAATGGCCTCCGAGTGGGCCTCTTTGCGGGCATTCAGCAAAATAAAAGGCAGCACCGTGATTTGCATGCAGGTATAAGCCAGCCCCCAGAGCATGGCAGAAGCATTCACCACCTGCGTCCAGCCTTCTCCAATAGCGTGCAGCAACACCAGCGACATGACCGGTGTGGCAACCGTAGCCACGTAAAAGAAGGGCTTCAAACGCCGCCCTTTGATGAACAAACCGATTGGGAAAGCCAGGCAAAAGACCGCCAGGAACCGGTAGGAAAGTACTTCCGCGACTTCATAATCTGCAAAGCCTTCCTCTGCCATGTAGTAATTGAGGAGCAGAAAGAAAGCCGTATTGATGCCCTGCACAAAAAACTGCGCCACAATCAGATAGATGACATGGCGGGGAACTTGCCTGTAGCCGTTAAGTACGCTTTGAAGTGGGCTCATGCTTAGGAAAAGGTCTGGAAATTGAAAACCGATGTGCCAGCAGACAGGGCAGTCATCGGTTTGGAAAAGGGCACACTGAGGTGCTTGATTCAAAGAGGGAACGCATAAGGATGGGGATAGTTTGTTGGTGACTTCCTTATCTGGGGATGCGGTAGGTACTGCCCGTGGGAGAGATCGTGGTTTGCATCCAGTTTGGGAGGCTTTCCGGTAGGGCAATCGGCCAGTTTAATTCATCAGTGGGCAAGTCCGTGTGCATAAATGCGGCTTCATCCTCCAGCGTAAGGAGCCGGACTTGATGCCAGAGTATCCAGGACAAGGGAAGGGGCGGAGCCTTATGGGCCACTGTCAGGCTTTGATCTTTGCGCAGGGTGCGTTGAAATCGGGCGATGCAGTTGTCCTCCTGATAGAGCTTGCCATCTGCCTGGTCCTCGTGACGCTCTTGCGACCATGACAATCGGTATTGTATGGCCTGGTCTGTGTATTTTCGGACCGCATCCCATTCAGAAGGGTGGAAAAGCTTCCAAAACCCATCTCTTCGAAACCACGTCATCTGCCGTTTAGCGTAGCGGCGGCTGTTGCGCTTGATGAGTTCTACGGCTTCCTCCAGCGCGGTTTGCTGGCTGAAGTAGTCGAATAATTCCTGGTAGCCAACGGTCTGCAGGGCAGTGAGGTGGCGTTTAGGGAATAAGGAGCGGGCTTCCTCCAGGAGTCCGGCTTTCAGCATCAGGTCCACGCGTTGGTTGATGCGCTCGTAAAGCGTTGCTCTTGGCCACTGTAGCTGCAGATAGATAGGGTGGAAGGGGCGCTGCCCAGCTGCTTTTTGGCGAAAGCGGGAAAAGGGCTTTCCGCTGGAACGGTAAACGGACAAGGCACGTATAAGCCGGTGCGGGTTGTCAAGGTCCACCTCACCGTAGTAGTCCGGGTCGGCGGCTTTAAGGGCTTCCTGCAGGTAGGCAAGCCCATGGGCACGAAAGTCGGCCTCCACACCTGCCTGCACCGCTTTGGGGACTTCCGGAAAAGTATCCAGCCCTTCACAAACGGCTTTCAGGTAGAGCCCGCTGCCGCCGGTGAGGATAACGACCTCGTGTTTAGTGAAAAGCTCCTGCAGCAACTCCAGAGCCTCAGTCTCGTATTGCCCTACGCTGTAGTTGGTTTCTATGCTGTGGCTGTTAATAAAGTAATGTTTAGCGGCTGCCAGTTCCTCTGTATCAGGCTTGGCGGTCCCAATCGTCATCTCCCGGAAAAACTGACGGCTGTCGGCGGAGACAATAACGGTATCGTAGTGCTGCGCCAGTTGAATGGCGAGCCGTGTCTTACCACTTGCTGTAGGGCCGGAAAGTACAATAAGGTGCATAACTCAGCAGTTTATCGGTGCCGCCAAAGTAGCGAAAATCCCGGATTCCATCGGGCAGGAACAACATTCTCAGCCGTGCAGCGGTTTACTCCCCTGAAAAAATGATCTATCTTTGCCAAAAAGCAGCTCACCTGATGATGAACCAATCCCGTCTTTTACTTTTCTTTTTTGCGCTAACCACTTTGGCCTACATGGCATGCGATGACGATAGCGATATGCGTGCGCCAGTGGAGTATAATCCAAATTGCTGCGTGTACAGCACGATGCAGCGCGATGATGTGAACCAGCGATGGGAAGCTGTGATCGAATTAGCAACCGGCAATTGGGACACCATACCGGAAACCGTACGGCCCGCAGCGAGTTTTCAGTTGCCCATTGGGGTTAACCGCCTGAATGACTTTTCCGGCAACCGGCACCTTTACACCGATTTCAATGGGGTTAATCTGGTGGTGCAGGACCTGACCACCTTCGACACCACGAGGCTTGCACTGAATGATCCGGAGACTGGACAGAAAATTGAGGGGTCCCTCTTCTTACAGGAGGGCCGGAACAGCGATGAGTACTTCCTGTACAGCGGGCTGGAAGGGCGCGTGTACGGTATTGACCTGGCAGCCCGGTCTTTAAGCGTAGCTTTGGATACTTTCCCTCTGGGATTTGATTTGCTGAACGACTTCGTCTACAGCCCTTCTGAAAATTACTTTGTTTTCATGGGGCAGGTCAATCAGGGGTTCACCGAACGGCTGTACACGGCTACGATTTACGATAATGTTACGAAGGATCTGGTGGCTCGAGACACTTTCCCGCAGCGGCTTTTTGGCTTTGTCCCAGACCCGGATGCCGGACGGATGTTTGCCCTGACCTTCCCGGAGAATCAATTCGGCTATCGGCTGTACGAGGTGCAATTCCGGGGTGCGGACGGGTTGTCCTACACTGAGCTATCGGCTGAGAACCTTGCGATCGGGCAGTTGTCAGAACAGCTGCAAACCCTGCATACCGCCAGCAACAGCTACCTTTGCTATGGCGAATCCCCGCCCTTCAAGGTGATCTATCAGCTGGACCTTGATAGCGGAGACTTGCGGGCGCAGATCGTGCTTGAGGAATTTGGTACGATGATCAAATTGGATGGGGAGTAAGCCACAGCATAAAAACCTCAGTAAGCAGAAATAGCTGAATATCAGAAAAAACGTTTTTTCCTATTCCGGGAATCAGGAAAAGGAGATATTTCCGGAAAAAAGCATGAGCACCGAGTCCACCCGCCCCGAATGGCTTCAGGAAGCCGAGCAGCACCTCATCCGCTACTGTGAAAATTTCAGTGATGTCCTGATCACCAAAGCATCGGGAGCCTACCTGTATACCGATGACGGGCGTCAGATATTGGATTTTACTTCCGGGCAAATGTGTGCCATCTTTGGCCACAGCCATCCTCGCATCGTGGAGGCCTTGCACCGGGGCACACAGTCTTCCATTCACTTGCTGAGCGCGATGTTGTCGCCATCCGTCATTGAGCTGTCCCGGCGTTTAGCGGAATTGCTGCCGCCTGAGCTTTCCCGGGCTATGTTCCTCTCCACCGGGGGCGAATCCAATGAAATGGCCATTCGTATGGCGAAGCTGGCAACGGGCGGCTTTGAGGTGATTGGGTTCACGGGTTCCTGGCATGGCATGACAGCAGGTGCACAGTCCCATACCTACTCCCTCACGCGCCGGTCTTATGGCCCGGTTATGCCCGGCAGTTACGCTATTCCTGCGCCGAACAGTTACCGGTGCCCGGTGAAGCACTGCTCCGGGCAATGCGACAACACCTGTCTCGATGTAGGCATGGACCTCGTCGACCGGCAGTCCGTTGGGGCTTATGCGGCGGTGATTGTGGAGCCGGTGCTGAGTGCGGCGGGCATCATCGAACTGACTCCGGAATACCTGAAAGCCCTGAAAGCGCATTGTGATGCCCGTGGCCTGCTGCTCATTTTTGATGAGGCTCAAACCGGAGTTGGCCGGCTGGGCGATAACTTTGGCTTTGAGCAAAGTGGGGTCGTGCCCGATTTTCTTACGCTCTCCAAAACGCTCGGTGGAGGGCTGCCGCTTTCTGCCGTGGTTACCAGCGACACGCTGGAGCAGGATTGCTACGATAAAGGCTTTATCAGTGTTACTTCCCATGTATCTGATCCATTACCCGCTGAAGTGGGCGTGACGGTGCTGTCCATTCTGGTGGAAGAAAAGATGCAGGAACGCGCTCAGAAAATGGGGAATCACCTCAAAAGAGGGCTTGAGGAATTGCAGGAGCGCTACGAATGCATAGGGGATGTCAGAGGCAGGGGGCTGTTGCTGGGGATGGAAATTGTGAAAGACCGGGCATCTAAAACGCCAGACCCCGAGCTGGGCAGCAAAATTGCAGAGCAATGCCTGAAAAACGGGCTGAGTATGAACATCGTCCGCATCAAAGGCTACGGCGGAGTATTCCGTATCGCTCCTCCGTTGACCATTACGCAGGCGGAGCTTGATCAGGGGATTAGAATTCTGGATCAATCCATTCGTGAAGTTTTGAGCATTTGAGTCAGGGGAAGAAAGTTTCTGACGTTTGAGCAGTGCTGGAGCAGGTTTTTTGTGTTATATTGCCATTGTAAAATGTACATCTCCTAAAATCTACCAGAATGACAAACGAGCAAATCTTTACTGTCCTTGCTGAGCACCAACTTTTCGAAGGTATTTCAAGGGAAGACCTGCAATGCCTGGCCCGCTCGGCAAGGCTACGGTCGTATCACAAGAATAGCCTGGTATTTGACCAGTCAGACCAGAAAATGCGGCATTTTTTCCTGATCATGGAAGGCCGTTTTGAGCTGCACCTTCAGAATTATCACAACAAGATCATGCACCCTGGCGAAGTCTTTGGTGAAGTGGCATTTTTTAGCAACGAGCACCGGACAGGCAGCGTGGTTGCACTGGACAAATCCAGACTGCTGGCCTTTCCCCGTTCTGTTTTCTTTGAACAGGAGGAGCTGTCAGCAGAAGCCAAAGTCAATATATTGCGCCGTCTGACGAATCAGATCATCAAATACCTTTCTCACAACCTGCAGCGTTCGTCAGCTGTACTGGTTAGCCGGGGCGAAAATGTTAAAGTAGAGTTCAAAGCTTCCTACAATCGTAGCCCCGGGGCAAAGGCGGTTATACTCAGAACGGTAGCGGCAATGCTCAACTCTGAGGGCGGCAGTATACTGCTGGGCATTAAGAATGATGGAGAAGTACTCGGGCTTAACGGCTTGGATACGGAGTCGCTGGACCAGGCCGTGACGAGCCTGATTAACCATATTTTGGACAAGCTGGGCAAAGAGCATTGTGACCTTATTGACGTATATGGTGATGAAATCAATGGAAAAACAATCCTCCGTATCGACTGCACGCCAAGCAAGGTACCTGTATTTACGCCCGTAGCCTTACCCCAACCTGCGGCCAACGGCAAACCGAAATCAAAAAAGCAAAAGGGCAAAAAGAAGCAGCCTAAAGTTCCTACCCAATATGAATATATTTTTTTCCGGCGCACCGGTCCGTCCAATACCACGCTGAAAAACCGCGATCTCGTGCCTTACCTCAAAAAGCGTTTCTTTCTGCCCGAAGAAGCAGCTGTTGCTAACGGATAAGAAAAACAGCCCATAAAAAAAGGGAAGCCGAAATGGCTTCCCGAAATATTGAATCGATATTTTGTCGATTCCCCCTTGCTTGTTGCTTTTGTGTTGTGTTGGGACAATTTAGTTGCACACTGTTTAGTAGTGCTCTGGCAACTGTTAGTACAAATTTAGGGTACAACGGCATAGAGTGCGTTAACATATGTTGCAATCTTGTTCATTTATGTTGCATTGCGGTCTTTTTTGCTGGAAATCAGGCTTTTCCAGAGGCTTCGCTGGGAGAGTAGCCATATCTTTCCTTAAATTTTGTAGCAAAGTACTGAGGGCTGCCAAAGCCAACTTTATGGCTGACTTCTCCAATGGAGAGGCCGGGTTGGCGAAGCAGCTCCAGGGCTTTTTTAAGCCGGTAGTTGCGCAGGAACTCTGATGCAGTCTGACCAGTCAGCGCTTTTAGCTTGCGGTGCAACTGAGACCGGCTGAGGAAGAGGGCATTGCTCAGCTGCTCAACGGAAAACTGCTCATCGGCAAGGTGGTCGTCCATTGCGGCGTAAGCTTTTTGCAGGAACTGATGTTCAATGTCTGGAATATCGGGGGCAGATACCTCTTCATTTTCTCCTGTAAAGTATAGCTGCAGCCGGGCGCGCTGCTCCAGCAAATTGTGGATTTGAGCCATCAGCTCCTCCGCATAAAATGGCTTGGACAAATAGGCATCTGCCCCCGTTTTGAGCCCGGTCAGCCGGCTCTTAAGCGCAGATTTGGCCGTCAGCATCACTACAGGAATGTGGCTGGTGCGAATGTCCGCTTTCAGCTGAGCCGTCATTGCATAACCATCCAATCGTGGCATCATCACATCGCTGATAATGATATCCGGCTGAGTGGCAGTGGCCATCTGCAAACCTTCGACTCCATCCTGTGCAGTCGTCAGTTCAAAGTCTTCTCCAAGAATACTGCACAAAAAGTCGCGGAGGTCTTTATTGTCTTCTACTATCAGAATCGTAGTGCCCTGTTGCAGGGCGGCAGGAATGGATTGTTGGGGCGTTTCACCGGTTGCCCTGTCTCCTCCGGTAGCCTTACCGCCGTCAAGAATGGAGTGCAATGGAAATAGAAGGGTGAATCTTGACCCTTTACCGGGTTCGCTGTCCATGTGGATACTGCCGCCAAGCTTTTGCGCCAGCTCATTGCAAAGAGCAAGCCCAATGCCCGTCCCGCCGACAGACCTTGTGGAAGAGTCATCAACCTGGTAAAAACGGTCGAATATCCGCTCGTGGTGCTCCGGGGCAATGCCGGGCCCGGTATCCTTTACGCTGATTTCAACTTTTTGGCGGTCGGGCATACCGGTTGCTGAGAGAGTGATCTCACCGCCCTGCGGTGTGAATTTTAAAGCATTTGACAGCAGGTTATGAACAATTTTGCTGACTTTCTCCGAATCAATCTCCACCCACTTAAGGTGTGGCCGTCCGGTGATTTCCAGCTCAAGTTGAATAGCTTTATCCTGAGCCGCGCCTTCATAGTCCTTTAATATGGAGGTAAGCAACTGATTCAGGTCTGCCTGCTGCAGCTTTACGGAGATCAGTCCTTCCTCGAGCCGGTTGATATCTAAAAGCTGGTTCACCAGTTGGAGCATGCGCTCACTGTTGCTGATGATGAGCTCTGCCCATTTTTGGCCATTCTTATTTTTCAGCTGTGCCTCAAGCCGTCTTGCCGGTTCTAAAATCAGCGTGAGCGGAGTTCGGAATTCATGGGTGATATTGGAAAAAAAGTTGGACTTCATCCGGTCCAGTGCGGCAAGACGCTCGGCTTCGCGCTGCTCATAAGCCAGCTGTGTCTTCAGGCGGTCCCGGTTGACCTGGAAGCGGTAGGCAGCATAAAATAATGTAAAAAACAACCCCAGGTACAAGAGGTAAGCCCAGTTGGTAGCCCACCAGGGAGGGCTAATGGTGATTTTCAATATTGCTGGTTCTGTGCTCCAGATATCCTCATTGTTGGCACCCCACACCTGAAAAGTATACTGCCCGGGCGCAAGGTTGGCATAGGCTACCTCCCGCCGTGTCCCCGCATCAACGGGGGCATCATCCAGCCCGGCCATCTGATAGCGGTACCGGTTGTTTTGCGATGCGGCGTAATCCAGAGCTGCGAACTGGAAAAAGAGCTGGTCCTGATGGTGCCTGAGCTGGATATGACCGATGAACTCAATAGGTTTGAGGGCATTATCTTCCCCAATGGCCTTCCGCCAGGGTATGTTATTAATGTTTAGCCCGGTAAGGTAAACTTTGGGTGGCAGACTGCTCAGCTTGACCTCTTTGGGGTGGAACACATGTACGCCATTGACTCCCCCGATAAGGAAACGCCCGTCTCTTGCCCGATGGTAGGACGAAGTGTTGAACTCATTGCTTTGAAGCCCATCGGCAGAGGTGTAGTTCTTAAAAGTACCCTGCTCAGGATGGTACCTTGACAGCCCGCGGTTGGTGGTAATCCAAAGATAGCCTTCCTCATCCGGGAGCAGGCCATAGGTTACATTATTGGGCAGCCCATCTTTTGTCGTAATCGCTTTGAAGGTCCCGGTATGTGTGTCCAATTGGTTTAACCCGCCACCCTTTGTGCCAATCCAGAGTTTGTTGGTTTCTCCGGGGCGGCTGCAAATACTTAGTACATAGTTTTCGCTAATACTCTGTGGGTTATTGTGGTCAAAATCGTAAACCCGGTGGTCAAAGCTGTTTGTTGACGTGCGCTGTAAACGCAGCAGTCCATACTGTGTGCCCGCCCAGGCCACATCCGATTCATCTGCGTAGTAAAAGGCAGTGATGGCGGCGTTTTCCTGTCGTTCGTCAAACCAGTCTGACATGGAGTAGTAATGAAAAGTTTCTGTGTCAGGCTGGAAAATGACGAGCTGTCCGTCCATGCTGGAGAACCAAATATCGCCTTCACGGTCTATGAGCAGGGGCGAATCGGGGTTGGGCTTGCAGGTGTAGGGATAGGATTGGACTTCACCGGTTCGTTCATTAATTTTTATCAGCGCAGTTTGTTTTTCAATAATCGGGTAATGAAACCAGAAAATATCAGGCTCCGGGTTAATGACCCAGGTGGCTTTCTCTATCCAGGAAGGGAAACCGGGGGGCAACTCATATATGCCATCTTCAGGGTTCAGAACCTTCAATGAAACAGCTACCCAAACCCAGCACCTGCCTTTTAGGTCAGTATAGAGTTGCCGGGTACTGGTGCCGGGCATCAAATGGTTGAACCGGGCATTGGAGGGGTTGTACTTCCGGATGCCATAGCCATTGGTGCCCAGCCATACGACCCCTGAACGGTCAACGTATACAGTGGGCGTGAAATAAGAAGCCTTAGTAGTGAAAAGAATTTCAAGTTGGTGCCCGGGTTCCCGCTGAGGGTGAATTTTATACAATCCTGCTGACACCCCCCATGCCGTACCTGATTGGTCGATGGTGACATCCGGGAGGAAGCCCCGGAGTTGTTCAGGAAGTGGGATATCCCAGCTCTTGCCTTCATGGTAAATTTTGATTTCCTGATTAGTGGGTAAGATCAGATATCCATCTTTGGTCATTTCCATGCTTCGGAAACCGAAGGGGGTTTCGATGTTAAAGGCATTAACTTCGTCAGACATCTCTTCCCATTCCCGATAGTTGGTCCGGTCCAACCGGAAAAGCCGGTTGCTGATGGCAAAATAGAGCGTATCAGATACGGGCGACAGGCAGGTGGCTACACTGTTGAGGTTAGGGTTTTGGACAGGCTCGATGGGATAGCTTTTGATTCTGCTGCTGAGTTGGGCACTTTCCAATCCTTCCCAAAGCGCTTCGCCTTCAGGGACAACGAGCCGGCACAAGCCCCGGCCAGTGCCTATCCAGAAAATACTATCATTCTCCTGTTCGACACTGAATATACGATTGGAATTGAGCCCAACAGCTGGCACCTCGTCATAGCCCAGTTTGTAAAAACGCTCTTGTGTGCGGTCAAAAATATTAAGCCCGTTGTTGTGCGTGCCAACCCATATCCTTCCATAGGAGTCTTCGAATAAAAAATTTACAACATGCCCGGAAAGCGAAAAGGAATCTGAGGGGAAATGGCTGTACAACTTAAAATCATAGCCATCATAGCGGTTGAGCCCATCTTTTGTGGCAAACCACATAAAGCCAAGGCTGTCCTGAATGATATCGTGTATCATACCCTGCGTCAGCCCATCCTCGATGGTCAGCTCATCGAGCTTGACGGTCTGTGCATATTTGGTTGTCAGGCCTGCCAGCAACAGGAATATCGTAACAGTGAGGCTTTTCATTAAATTAAAAGTAACGATTTAGTACGAAGATACCTGCCTGTTGGATAACCTTCTACATATCTTTGACAAAGATTCACGGAGGTTGCGCACAAAATGATACGCAAACGGGCAAGAATTCGGATTAACAGCTCGTTAACAAAACTTCAATGCTGATTAACGGGAGCTTCTGTAGCATTCCCTACCTTTGTAGCTGTTCAAAAAAAGGGAATTGGCCGGGAGAACTATTTATAAAACCCATTGTTCCCACTTTTAACTTAAATCCAAAACTAAAGTAAAATGTTGAAGCAAATCAAAGTTCTGATGTTCGCCCTGTTGGCGGTAGGTTTTGTAGCAAGCTGTAACAACAGCGAGAGTGCGGCTCAGGAAGAAGCTCGCGAGGACCTGTCTGCTAACACTGTACAGCCTGCTGATCAGGCTGCCGCTCAGCCTGCTGCCGCTCAGCCTGCTGCTCCTGCTGGCCCGACAACAACTATGACCTTTGAAGAAACAGAGTTCGATTTCGGTACCGTTAACGAAGGCGAGAAAGTTTCTCACACGTATACTTTTACCAACACCGGCGACGAGCCGTTGATCCTTAGCAATGCTAAAGGCAGCTGTGGTTGTACTGTTCCAAGCTGGCCACGGGAGCCAATCGCTCCGGGTGCTACCGGCGAAATCACCGTTGAGTTCAACTCTAAGAATAAGAAAGGTAAGCGTAACCAGAAGGTGACGATTACTGCAAATACCAACCCACCACAGAGCTTCATCTACCTCAAGGGTGATGTAACGCCTGCGGCTGGTGATGCTACTCCTGCAGTAACACAGTAAGCTCAAAAGACTTTCAATAGTCAAATAAATAAAGAGGCCCGCAAATCCGTATGGTTTTGCGGGCTTTCGTATTTTTGCGGCATGAAGAACTACCTCTCGCTGGTCAAATTCAGCCATACTATCTTTGCCCTGCCATTCGCTTTGCTTGGCTTCTTTCTGGCTACCCTCGAGTCTGGAGGTGGGCTTAGCTTCCGGCTGTTTATCCTTGTGGTACTTTGCATGGTTTTCGCCCGTAGTGCGGCTATGGCTTTCAACCGCTACCTCGACCGGGATATCGATGAGCAAAACCCCCGCACCGCCACCCGGGAAATTCCAGCTGGTGTGATCTCCCCCAAAGCTGCTCTGTCTTTTGTCTTCATCAACAGCTTGCTTTTCATCGCAACGACCTGGTTTATTAACCTCCTGTGTTTCCTGCTTTCACCGGTAGCCCTGCTGGTCATTTTAGGCTACAGTTACACCAAGCGGTTTACCTTCCTTTGCCATTTTGTGCTTGGGCTGGGGCTCTCACTCGCCCCGATCGGGGCTTACCTCTCGGTCATGGGGCAGTTCGATCTGATCCCGGTGCTGTATTCGGGGGCTGTCTTACTATGGGTGTCCGGCTTTGATATCATTTATGCCTTGCAGGACGATGACTTCGACCGCTCCCTGTCTCTAAACTCTGTGCCGGTGAAAATGGGGCGCCCGGGGGCACTTCGCCTTTCGAATTTCCTGCATGCCGGAAGCGCCTTTTTTATACTCGCCGCGGCCTGGCAACTACAGTCCGCTTACCCGGAATTTCAGTGGCTGCATTGGCTGGCTGCTGCCATTTTTCTCGGATTGCTTTTCTACCAGCATACTCTGGTACGCCCGGATGACCTCAGCAAGGTTAATATTGCCTTCTTTACCACCAACGGCATTGCCAGCCTTCTATTCGGTGTATTGGTTATCATGGACATATACCTGTAGTATTTATTCCTGCCGCCGCTCTCCCGGGTTCACATGCCTTGCTTTGATGCGGGCACCCTCTTTCCGGGCAGTTTGACTGTCCTTAAGCCCCCAGAGCTGATCGCTGGCATAGCGCATGGCTTTTTTTAGGTCCACAATCGGATTGGGATAGTCCTTCCCCAGCTCAAAACCAATAAACTGTAGCTCAAGTGGGGGGATTTCCCATGGCGCATGAATGTAATCATCGGGCAGCCTGGCCAGCTCTGGTACCCACTGCCGGATAAAGTCTCCGTGGGGATCATGTTTCCGGGAGTTAAATACCGGATTATAAACCCGGATGGTATGAATGCCCGTCGTGCTGGCCTGCATCTGGAATTGAGGGTAGTGGATGCCCGGCTCAAAGTCCAGGAATTGCCTGGCCAGATGATGCGCTCCTGCCTGCCAGGGCTGCCACAGGGTGTGCGTAAGGAAGGAAACCAGCATGGCCCGCATCCGGAAGTTGATATAGCCGGTGGCGTTCACACAGCGCATTGCGGCATCTACCAGTGGGAAGCCTGTCTGCCCGGTCTTCCAGGCTTCTACCAATGCTTCATCTGTTTCGGTGCGCAGGTGGTTAAAGGCGGGGTTGAAATTTTCAAACTCTATTCGGCACTCGCTTTCAAATTTCTGTATAAAATGGTCGCGCCAGCGCAGGCGGGACAGGAAGTTGTTGAGGTCGCGCTTATCCGTCACCAAATGCCGGTGCTGCCAGCTGTACTGATATGCTTGCCGCAGACTGATGTTGCCCCACGCCAGATAGGGTGAAATCCGGCTGCAGGACCGGCGGCTGGCCAGTGGCTTGGAAATCATACGGGAGTAGCCGTTGATCCTTTCACCTTTAAAAAAACTGCGCAGATACCGCCACGCATTGCGCTCGCCACCGGGCTGAAAAGTGGCGTCAGGCTCTTGGTACGCTTTGGGGAGGGGCGGACCAGCGAGCATCTTTTGTAAAGCTTCCGGAAGCTCAATCAAACGGAGCTTATCGGCCGGAAAGGAAGGTACCGGAGACTCAATGTAGTCATACCACTGTTCCCGCCACCCCTCCCGGTTGGGGCGCCCTCTTTGCACACCTGAAAATGGAACCTCCTGCCAGTTGATACCCAGTTCTTTGAACCATTTGGCACAGGCAATATCCCGGTCAAAAGTAGCCTTTACACCGATTTCCTCATGACTGTAAATGTTACGAACCTGATAGTAGGTGCACAAATCCTGGAACAACGGTAGTACTTCCCGGTGCGCGATAAGCAGAGTGCCGGGCAAGCGGGATTCCATACACTGCAGAGATTGCCAGACGAAGCGCCAGTGCCGGTCGCTGTAGTCGGCATGCCGCAGCAAACCGGGCTCAAAACAATAGAGTAACAACAAGGGCCGCCCACCTTTCGCAGCTGCTTCCAAAGGCGGATGATCGTGAAGGCGCAAGTCGCGCTTCAGCCAGACAATGTCTATTTCGGGTCTTTCCAAATTCACAGTGATTTAACAGCATTGCCCCGGTTTTGTTATCGTAAAGCAGGATGGCGTAGAGCCGGGTTTTCAAGTGTTTTTCGGTATGGGAAATTTTTTACAACCTACAGACAAAGCTGTAAGTGTTTGAAAAAGAGTAATTTAGGGTGTTTTTGGGCTAAATTTTTTCATATTTCAAATAAAAGTTCAGCAAAAAAGTCCGTTGGCGGGAACCTTCACCTTTTATTTTAATGTTAGGGTGGTTGTTAATCCAATATTAATTCTGTTTTATTTTTCAAAAACCATACACTGTGTGGTTTAGGGAATTTGTATTTTAGTCAAAAATCCATCCTATTCATGAAATGGCGAAAACTTAACGGCGAAAGAATTGAGTTGCCTATTAAGGAAGCGGTAGAGCAAACGATTCTTCGGGAGAAAGCTGCCGGGCACCGCCTGAAGGTCTGCATTGGTTCCGATTCTCAGGTGCGGGGTACGCACATTGAGTTTGCGAGCGTCATCGTTTTTCTGCGCGAAAAGAAAGGCGGCTTTATGTTCATTCACAACACTCGGGAGCGGGCCGGTATGGGGCTGCGCGAGCGTATGATCACTGAGGTAGCCAAGTCGGTAGAAGTGGCCTACAGCCTTTGTGACCTGCTGGACAAGCACAACGTGGAACTGGAAGTCCATGCCGACATCAATACCGACCCGGAGTTCCAGTCCAATGTGGCACTCAAGGAGGCGATGGGCTACATCCTGAGCATGGGCTTTGTGTTCAAAGCAAAACCTAATGCTTTTGCCAGTTCTTCCTGCGCCGACAAAGTCGTATAATCTAACCCGGGTTACTCGCCCGGGTTATTTTTTTCGGGGGTCATCAAAGGGGACAGCCTTTAATTTAGGTTCAGGTACCGGTTGGATTTGGCGCTCGAATGCCACCATTCGCTGCTCCAGTTCCCGGGCTTTTTCCGGGAAATCTTCCATCAGGTTCGTGGTTTCGTTTGGATCCTTTACCAGGTTGAACAACATCGGGCCATGCGGTTCCAGGTGCTGCCGGTAAGGATTGTCCAGAACCGGGCGCATGTATTTCCAGTCGCCGGACCGTATACTGCGCAGGCTCTCATTAAAATAAAAGAAGAAGTCACGGCTCTGCGGTTCCCCGCCCTCTAACAGCCATTCGCTGATATCCTGGCCATCATAGGGGCGGTCCTCGGGCAATTGTCTGCCTGTGAGCCGGGCAAAGGTAGGCAGCCAGTCGGTCATGAGCATGGGCTCACCGATATCCTGTGCCGGTTTGATTTTGCCGGGCCACCAGGCAAGAGTCGGAACTTTGACCCCGCCTTCATAGGTAGTTGCTTTGTGCCCCCTGAGCCCACCGGTCTTCCCCCCGCCTTTTGCTGCAGGTCCGTTATCGCTGCTGAAGACGACCAGGGTGTTTTCTGCGATTCCAAAATCCCTTAAAGCCTTCAGTACTTCCCCCACGCTGCGGTCCAGTTCCTGCACCACGTCCCCGTATTTGCCGTAAGGCGAAGTTCCCGCATACTCGGCAGAGACATGCAGGGGTTTATGTGGGAAGGTGTGCGGGATATAGAGAAAAAAAGGCTGCTCCCGGTGTCGCGCGATGAAGTTGATTGCCTCAGAGGTGTACCGTTGGGTAAGCGTAGGCTGATGCGCGGGCTGACTGATGATTTTACCATTGCGCATTAGGGGCAAAGGCGGGTCTTTGCGGGGCTTCCACTCCATATCGTTACTGTACGGAATGCCGAACCAGTAATCAAAGCCATGCTCCATGGGCAGGAAAGGCGGCAGGTGTCCCAAATGCCATTTGCCAATTATCCCTGTTGCATAGCCAGCCTCTTTGAATAACTCCGCCATCGTGTATTCGGTACTGTCAATGCCCTGAAGGCTGTTGGGGAAAAACACCCGGGTGACACCGGAGCGCACCTGATAACGGCCCGTCAGCAGGCCCGTACGGGAAGGAGAGCAGACCGGAGATGTAACATAGAAATTGGTGAATTTTATGCCTTCTGCCGCCATCTGATCCAGGTGAGGCGTGTGGATGGAGTCCGCGCCGTAGCAGCTTAGGTCGCCGTAGCCGAGGTCATCGGCGTAAATGAAGATGACATTTGGAGTAGTAGAACCCGGATTTTGGGCTTGTCCGGGGATAAACCACCATAAGGCAGTCAGAAAGAAAAGGGTCCTTTTAATTTTCATGGTAGTTCATTTTATAAAGCACAAACTGCGCTGCCCGTTTTTTGTAGGGCCGTTCTTGATGGTTTGCGATGGTCTACGGTTTCGGGCAGAAAACGAACAGTACTCCGGAGCATAGATCAGGATATTAGTCCCGAAATGATGTAAACATATTCTTAGTCTAAAGAAAGGAAGGTTTCCACAACTACCTGTAATGATCAGTCCGTTAAACAACCAATATTTTATATCTTTCCTGCAAAAACCAGCACCTATGACGCCGTTTATCGCAGAATTCATTGGTACTTTTTTGCTCATTTTACTGGGCAATGGTGTGGTCGCCAACGTTGTGCTCCAGGACACGAAAGGGCATAGCGGGGGATGGATTGTTATCACGGTAGGCTGGGCTATGGCGGTCTTTGTGGGCGTCCTGGTGGCGCAGGATTACAGCGGTGCGCACATCAATCCGGCGGTGACCGTTGCTTTGGCAGTTGGTGGTAAGTTTGCCTGGTCGAAGGTTGGGGGCTACGTGCTGGCGCAGGTGCTTGGGGCTGCTGCGGGTGCAAGTTGTGTGTGGCTGACTTATATTCAGCATTACCGCACTACAAAGGACCCCGTACTCAAGCTGGCCACGTTTAGCACCATACCGCAAATCCGCCATAACGGTGCGAACCTTTTTTCAGAAATCATCGGCACATTTGTGCTTCTGATTGCTGTATTTTTTCTCACCGGCCCTAACATTCCGGTGGGTGATCCGAGCCGTCCGGTTGGACTAGGCTCTCTGGGGGCACTGCCCGTTAGCCTTGTGGTTTTAGCCATTGGCCTCAGCCTGGGCGGCACCACCGGCTACGCCATCAATCCGGCGCGTGACCTGGGGCCACGTATCGCACATGCGATCCTGCCCATACAGGACAAAGGCAGCAGTAACTGGGATTATGCCTGGATTCCTATCGTGGGGCCGCTGGCCGGCGGTGCTTTTGCGGCCTTGCTGTACGGGATATTACAGACATAGATATATTGAATGACAAAACCCCAGATAATGAAAACAAGATTGCTATTGATTGCTTTCCTGGCCTTTGGAAGCACTACTTTATCGAATGCCCAGAAGGATTCAGCAGCGGCATCCCGCCCGTTTTACGATTATTTTTACTTAGAAGGGAATTTTGGCTTTTTCTCGGTAGATTTAATCAACTATGTGTATATGTCTAATGCTGGTATCGGTTTGAAAATTACGCCTCATCATTATCTCGGGGCAGAATTTACTGGCTTTGGAGCCAGAGGTTCAATACAAAGTGGATCCGCTTTAGGCGGTTGGGGGCTGCAGTATCAGTACCGTTTGCGAAAATGGTACTTCCTGGTAAGTGGTGGCGAGCTGGATAAGGTGGACTTTTCAACATATCTCCCCTTCGAGTATACGTATACCGAAACTCCCGACCTGCTAACTTATTTCCGAATAGGTATTAAACATTGCTTTTGGGGGCTGCTCTGTGTGGGCTGTCAATATGCACAAAGCAGTTCCTTTAAGGGCTACATTAGCGATTTTCCAGCGCCCGGCAAGCCAAGGTTTCTAAGGTGGGAAGGTCCGGTGCGGTCCCTAGCGCTTACATTTGGTTTCATGTTACAAAATCCTCCCGATTAATTGTAAGCAACAATAGTTAAGGCCAACCTAAGTCTAATCAGCAACACTGTTTTTTGAAACCTCTAAAAGTGAGAACCATGAAAACAAAACAAATATTGATCGCCCTTCTAATCTTTGGCGGAACCACCTTTTCAAATGCTCAAAAAGATACTGTGGCGGACTCCCGGCCGTTTTTAGAACGGTTTTATTTAGAAGGACATTTGGGTTATTTCCTGTTCTCTGATATGAGCTATGTAGGGCTGGGTTTTGTAATCAGGCCACGGCATTATCTTGGGTTTGAGTATGTACCGGTTTTGAGGTCTTACAGCATTAGTACAGTCAATACCGCAGTTGATGGTTGGGGTATGCAGTATCAATACCGGGTCCGGAAGTGGTACTTTTCAGTAAGTGGGGGCGTGATGAGTAAAGGTTATCATATTACGGACGACCCATTTATTGTTGGTCCTGCTGAGCGTAGGACACCGTTTCCTTACTATCGTGTGGCAGCAAAACACTGCTTTTGGAATTTTCTTTGCCTGGGGTGCCAGATTGGTGCGTGTGGTCCTTACAAAGTGGTTGCCTACGATGAAACAGGTAACGGTTACGAATGGGAAACAGGTGTACGTTCCCTTACCATCTCCCTTGGATTTCTTTTGGAAAATTCCCCGAATACGCTTAAGAAACAATGGAGAAAGTCAAACTAAGATTAATGGGGACGCTGTTTTTTGAACCCTCTAAAAGTAAGAACCATGAAAACAAAGCGGCTAATGATAGGTGCTGCTATTTTGGCCACGTCCCTGAATTTTCTTCATGCCCAAAGCGATGAAAAAAGCGAGCGAAGGCCCTTTGCAGAGCGTATTTATGGAGAATTTAGTGCCGGGTGGCTTTTGGTTGACCTGTCGAACACGATGTCAAATCTTGCGGTAGGCTACAGAATAACGCCAAACGTTTATCTGGGCATAGAGCACATACCCGGATTTAGTAGCAGTAATATGGGGCGTGGCTACAGTGTCTATGATGGTTGGGGGTTACAATCTCAACTCCGGCTGGGGAAATGGTATGCTTTCGCTGGGGTTGGATATTTAGGTGATGCTGGTTATGGAGACGACGGGCCTCAATGGATCGTCTCTGATGATCCCCCTGGCGATTTTTCTTATTACCGGTATGGTCTGAAATATTGTTTTAATCAATGGTTCAGTCTGGGTTTCCAATATGCAGAGAGCGACCATTTTACAGGTTATCGTACGAACGATCGACCGGAAGTGGGAGAGCCTGTCTCATACTGGAGCCATCAGGTAAAATGTCTTACTTTTAATATCGGAGTTATGATTCAGAAGATACCCAAGAAGAAGGTGAAAGATTGAAAATGCAGATTTAGGGTTAATCCTTTTGTTTTACCATAACATCGTAAGGTCCATAAGTGCCTTTTGCTCCTTCAGGCCAAAAGCAGTGAAACCAGGCGTCAAGCCGATACTGCCCAGCCCTCAGCAGCAGGTCGTCAAAAGAAAAACGCTGGGTGATACTGTCCCGGACAATCACTTCCCGTTGCTCCGTCCCCACTTTTAGGTTGAGGCTGCCATGCCCGGGCAGGCCTTCATGGAAGAACAACTCAAAGTCGTAGCTTCCGGACTCCGGTACCTCCACGGTCCAGTAGCCATGTCCCATAGGGCTGTCCCACAGTTTGGTGGCGGGCCCTTTCCAGTCATTTCGGTTCAGGCGCACGGGGTAGCCCTCAGGAGTATGTAAGGCTACAGGGTGATCTCTGAGCAGGGCGGGAGCTACTTTCATTTCTGCCTGCCAGTCCAGGAAGCGTTCGGACAGTTGCTGAACGACCTCGGGATATTGCTCACTTAGATCTTTGGTTTCGAAAGGGTCTGTTCGCAGATCAAACAGCTCAAAATCATCCGGCGCCTTTTCAAACCTGTACTTGCCCACTAACTTAAAGGAATCTGTCCGTACGGCCATATTATGAAATCCCCTCGGATAACCCCGCTGCCACTGGAAAAACAGGGTGCGACCGCCGGCTACAGCTGCCACTTTAGCGGTAAGGGCAGGCAGAAAGCTCCGGCCATCCAAAGTCGCTTCTGGCGTAGTGCCCGTGAGTTCAGCCAGGGTGGGGAGGACGTCTATATGGGCGGCAATACCCGGTACGTCACGTGGATTGCCGAATTTCTTTGGAAAGTGCCAGAAGGAAGGCACCCGTATGCCCCCTTCGTACACCGATCCCTTGCGCCCGTAAAAGCCGGATTTGTAGCGGATGTGCTGTGGCCCGTTGTCCGTCAGAAAAATGAGGAGGGTGTTGTCGGCTACACCGGCACTCTTTAGCGCTTGCCGGAGCCGGCCTACATTTTCATCGATATTGGACACCATGGCATAGACCTTGCGGGCCGCTTCAATATCCTTCGGCTTCATCCGCTCAAACTCATTGGACCCCTGAATGGCGAAGGTGTCGAAAGGGTAGGGCATGTCCCGGTAGCGTTCGTAGGCTTCCTCCGGCACTTCCAGCGGCGTATGGGGCGCATTAAAAGCCAAATACAGGAAGAAAGGCTGATCGCCTCCGGTTTGGACAAAGTCAATTGCGGCATCTGTGAAAACATCGGAGCAGTAGCCCTCAGCCTGCACCACTTTTCCGTTATGTTCCAGCAGAGGGTTGAAGTAGCTTTGCCCCTTTCGGCTAAAATTTTCGTAGCGGTCACCGGGTTGCTCCAGCCCTCCGGCAGCATGCACCAGTGCCTCATCAAATCCCTGATCGTTGGGCCGGTAGGGATAGTTGTCTCCGAGGTGCCATTTTCCAAAAACACCGGTGCGGTACCCGGCCGTTTTGAGTAGTTCGGCGATGGTTTGCTCCTCTGCTGCCATCGTTGCGCCCCCGGCGTAGGTATCATAAACTCCGGTACGTAGCCCATATCGCCCGGTCATAAGGCTGGCCCGGGTAGGGGCACAGACTGGCGAGACGTAGAACTCAGTCAGTCGTACACTGTGCCGGGCCAGGCTATCAAGCACCGGTGTGTGAATCAATGGGTTGCCGTGATAGCCCAGGTCACCATGCCCCTGATCATCGGTGAGGATGAGGATGATATTGGGCCGTTCGGGCGTGTCTGCTTTCGGTTCAGGGCGAAGGGTAAAGCCGGCCAAAAGCAAGGTGGGCACAACGAAAAAGATCAGATACTTCATACAGGTTTATTTTTCAAAGCGCAGCCAGCGGCCACTGTAGCGTTCCAGTTCTATCGGTGCTCCTAATTTAAGGGATTCGCCGGTAATGGCGTCGGTAGCGTTCCGGTACTTGTAGTCGAAGGCCAGTTCGACCTGTTTCGCTTCTCCATCGTTGAGGAGGAAATAATGGTCTGCTTCCGGCGATGCCATACGGTAGACAATTGCGCCTTCACACCGGTAGAATGGCTGGTAATCAGCAAGGGTATGTCTGATTAGCCGCTCTTCTGCTGCCGTTTGGCCCGGCTTGAAGCAGTCCATAGAGGCCTGAAATCCGAGAATGACCGCGGTGCCTTTGCCCAGTTTGTTTTCAGTGATTGCCGGGTCGCCGGTGTGATAATGCTCGACTACTTCAGCAGAAGTCGGCGTCATATCGAGGGTGAAGCCCTGCAGAGGCTGTCCTTCCAGCCGGTAGTCCATGTTGATACCAGCGTATTGATAATCATTTATGGTTACGCCAAACAGCTTTTCAAAGGGGGTGCCTTTGTCTGAGTAGAGCAGGGCACCGTTCTCATCATACCAGGCAGAGGGCATGTCTATGACTACCCGGCCTCCATTCTCTACATATTCAGTGAGGATACCAATGATCTCCGGATCAATCGCGATCACAAACGGCAGATAAATGGCGCGGTAGCGCCCGGCAAGCCCATCGCGGAGGTCTGAAGGTGTTACATATTCGTAAGGCACATTATGGTTGATGAGTGCCCGGCTTACTCCGGTGCGGGCATCAATCGGGAGTTGCTTAAAGATATCTCTTCCCTGTATGGACATCGCTGCCCAGTAAGCTTCGTTTTCCCAGTCGGTGTACACTCCAACAAAAGGCTCCTTGTGGCCCTGCCAGATTTCATCACGGTAATTTTGAGCGGCTTTGCCTATGGCACCAGCGCGGATGGCCTTTTCGGTTACTTTATTGTGGCGGTCAAGCAGAGCGTATTCCCCGGCTTCCCATCCAGCGGTGCGCATGCTCCATGACCATAGCCCAAACCCCTTGTAGCCAGCTGCCAGATAGGTGAGCATGAGCTGTGTGATGATACCTTCGTCCACGGTAAAGCCATTGCCACCTTTGCCGCCACTGAACTGCTGCGGGCCACCGGTAGACTCCCAGGTAGCCGACCAGCCGCCTTTGAAGTAATCGTGGGTGAGGGCGGCTTGCATGTAAACGGGGCGGGTGATCTCATGCTGTACCTCATCGAAATGCCAGGCCAGGTGGATGGAAGGGTAAAAAGAGCCGTTGGGGGTCATCAGCTCCGCAATGCCTTCCATATCGACGCCCCGCCAGGAAAAGGGCAGAAACATGCCCATTTCGCCTCCGGCCCGGTAAGGAGGCACAGGATCGAACGCGTTGTGGCGGTCAATTTTATTTTCCTGCGTCCATTTCAGGCGCATATCGGCTTTGAAGCGGAAAATGTCGCGCAGGTGGCGGTACTCCTTATTCGGAATCTGTTCCCAACGCTCGTTGAAGTCGGCCCAGGATGTAAAGGGCCTCCCACCGGGCGCCAGCAGTACATGGTGCATATTGTAAGCGTAGTTGAGGCTGTCAATGCTGCCGTACTGCTTTCGGACCCAGTCCAGAAAGACCGGTTTGATTTCGTCGGGTAGCTTATGCCCTACGCCGCCAGTATTGGGATGGGGGATGGGGTCGGGCTCATGCTGTCCGGTAGCTTTGACCAGTTCCTGCCGCTGGAGAATACGTTTCCGGAGGACTTCCGTTTGATAAGCCTTCATCTTAGGATGCTCCCGGGCTTCCTTAATGCTCATATTGGCAGGCAGCTCCGCAGCTTTCAGGACTTCCGGGGTAATCGGTGCCCAGCCGGCTTCTCCGTACCACCATGGGAAGATGCCTTCCTCCAGGGCAATCAGGGCAGCCTCCTCGAAGGTCATACCATTAGGGGGGAACAGCTGTTTGGTGCTGGTGAACCCAAGCTCTTTCATGGTGCGAAAATGCCAGCGCAGCTCTTGCTCGCCCTCTCCGGGACGAGGCAGGTAAACGGCGCCCACTGACATGGGGGCCAGTTCCCGGTAATAAGCTTGTTTTTCTGAGTAATGTAACTGATCATACCGCTCCGTCAGGTAGTCATGCGGGTCTTGTGCCAGAGCACTGCCGGTCAGGAGGCTCGTCGCAATCAGGAGGAAAAGAAGAAGGCTGTGCTTCATTTTTATAATTTTTGAGAGAGGTACCCCGGATTTTGTATTTGTAACGAGCAGGTATACGGTGACAAAGACTCGTTTTGAGCCCCCTTGTTCAAAAAAATATGAGGCAGGCTTTTTTTCTCCTCTTTACGATGGTGGCTGGAACAGTACTGTATGGGCAGGCCTTTGGCGACCGGGGCTGGGCTTTTGATGCGGAACAGTATGATGCTCGTTTTCCAGATATGTGGCACTGGGCGCAGGCAGGAGTGCAATGCGGCATTCCTGGTCCGGATGATTTTTCGGTGGTAGACACATTAAGGTCGGGAGAGGATCTGCAGGATGCCATTGATAACGCTGCAGAGCAGGGGGGAGGCATCCTGCTGCTGCTGCCGGGGGTCTATCCAATTCATGAAACGCTCTACCTTAAAGACAGCATTATCCTAAGAGGGGCCAGCCGAAGTAAGGTGGTATTGAGCAATCAACTGCGAGGCCCGTTTTTTCCCAGTCCTTTTGATAATATCACGGGCATCCGCTTTCATAATATCCGTTGGGCAGGGCTTGAAAACCTGACGGTTAAGTATGAAGTTGTGGATTTTCAACCGGTGGATTATGATTATTTCGACTACCCCTGGCAGAAAAAGACGTTCCGAAATAACCCCGGGGAGGACTTTCAGTTGTACGTGACGCAGGTCACCTTTGACCATGCCCGGAATTCCTGGATACGGAATTGTCAAATTCTGGATTCAGGCACCGATCCGATTCTGGTGCTGGAATCGGAACATATCAGTATCACAAAAACCCGGGTGGACGGCGCCTACAACAAAGGAGGGCGTGGCAATGGCTACTTTAATATAGAGCAAAACAGTCGCTATGTACTTTTAGCGGAGGATACAGTCAGGGCTATCCGGCACCTGGCTATCCAAAGCGGCGCAAAGTATAATGTGCTCATTAGCAATTACCTTGAGGTGGACGTCAATTTCCACAACGGTGATGGTGGGCACAATCTGGTAGAGGGCAACATCATCCGCATACCCGAGTGGCATTCCTGGCATTGTTTTAGCCGGGGTGTTCCTAAGCATCATCGTCCCCCCGGACCAGGAAATCTGTTGCTCAACAACTATACGCAGTACAAAACCCGTATTCCCGGCAAACGCGATAAGATTACCGAGTATGGCGATTCCATCATCTACACTTCAGTTATTCCGGCAGATACGGTAGAAGCCTGGGGACAGCCTCATGTGGTTCACGAATACGGGCCTTTAGACCTTGAACAGATGAGCCACCGTCATCAGGTTTACGAGATGAATCCGTTTTGGGACGATCGAAAGTCGGTTTTGCCAGTTGAGGCAGCTCCGCCCCATGCGAAGACACTCTATCCTGTAATCTACCAGGGGGCGTCAGCAAGGTGCTGGTAACTTTTAACCCGGCCAGTCTACTGCTTTATTCTCCCGCATGGCATCAATTGCCATTCGCACACACTTGGCGGTTGTAGCACCGGTCCTGACGTTGGAAACGGGCTCACGGTTGTCGCGTATGCATTCGTAGAATTCCTGGAACGCATAGTGGGTGCCGCCCCAGCCTTCGGTCTTGTGCTCAAAGCGGATGGCGTATTTATCCTCTTTGGCGCGGTTGAGGGTGGCGCCGGAGACGCCGTCAACCATGCCTTTTTCTTTCTTATTGAGGGGCTCGAAGTAGATCCAGCCTTCGTCTATCCCCATTTCTATGGTGCCCTTGCTGCCCCTGAAAATCATCTGATACCCTTCGTGCGCATTGGAAGTCAGGGAAATACAGTTGACTTTCATGCCGTTCGGGTAGCTGAACATAGAATTGACGTTGTCAAACGTTTCCCTGCCGTCCTTCCAGTAGTCGATTCCGCCAAAACCAACGGCTTTTTCCGGGTGAGTGTCCAGTACCCAGTTGACAAAATCAATTTGGTGGGAGTGCAGCTCAGCCGTCAGCCCGCCGGAATACTCGGTATACATCCGCCAGTTGATCATGCGCTCGTATTTGGGTTTGGGCACCGGGCGCCGCCAGTCACCATTCCGGTTCCACTGAATGTAAACATTCGCGATATCGCCAATTTTGCCACTGCGGATGAGGTCGGCCACCCGGAAGTAAAGGGGGTGATAGCGGTATTGGTGCCCAACAAGGAAAACCTTGCCATTAGCCTCTACCTGCTCCACGAGCCGGTCTGCTTCAGACGTTTGGTAGGTCATGGTTTTTTCGCAGTAGACATGCTTGCCTGCCTGTGCAGCTGCCACAGCCATCTCATAATGCATAGACAGGGGCGTGGCAATCAGTACAGCGTCCACATTCGGGTCGTCCAGCAGCCTGCGGTAATCGGTATAAGCTTTAGCCTTTTGATCAGCATTTTCCATGGCGCTGTCCAGCCGGAAAGGCAGGATATCACAGCAGGCGACTGTTTTGAATTGCGGTATGCTGTTCAGTAGCCGGATAATCCCTCCGCCCCTTGCTCCGGTACCAATAACCCCGAGCTGTACGGTCTCGTTTTTGGAGAATGTGCCGGAGGCCATGCTTAGGGAGCCCAAGGTGAGCCCTGCTGTGGCCATGCTGCTTTTTCTGATGAAGTCTCGTCTATCCATTTGCTTCAAGTCTGTATCTTTGGTTACAATAGTAGGCATGGTTTGTCCTCTTTTGAAATCAGGGGCAGGAACAAAATACATCTAAGGAAAAGACCAAGTGTCCTGCGCTATGTTACCCTGACTGGTCTCAATTTGACCCTTAAACAACAAAATAATAATGAAAAACCGAATTCAATTACTGGCATTGTTTCTGATCGTAAGCGGCGGGCTGAGTGTTGCTCTGACGGCCCAATCTGACGAGGGTTGGCGGGATTTGTTTAATGGCAAAGACCTGAGCGGTTGGGAAAAACGTAATGGGTCTGCGTCGTACAAGGTACAGGACGGTGTGATTGTAGGGGTCACGGAAACCCAAACGCCGAACACTTTTCTGTGTACCAAAGAAATATTCAGCAATTTTATTCTGGAGCTGGAAATGTGGGGCGATGCAGCGATCAATTCCGGTATTCAGTTCCGTAGCAATAGCCTGCCGGAGTATAAAAACGGAAGAGTGCATGGCTATCAGGCAGAGGCTGATCCCAGTCAGCGGGCCTACAGCGGCGGGATTTACGACGAAGGGCGGCGTGGGTGGCTCTACCCGCTCAGCCTCAATCCGGAAGCCCGGACAGCCTATAAGTTGGGGCAGTGGAACAAGTACAGGATTGAAGCGGTGGGCAATGAACTCCGGGTGTGGATCAACGGAGTGAATACCGCTAATGTCGTGGACGACATGACGGCTTCCGGCTTCATCGGGCTGCAGGTGCATGGGATAGGGAATGACGAAGAAAAAGCCGGGCGGGAAATCCGCTGGCGCAATATCCGCATCAAAACGGACAACCTGGAAGCAGACCGCTGGCCAATGGCGCCGCACGCGATGGAGCTCAACTACGTTCCGAATTCCCTGACGCCATATGAAATCAGCAAAGGCTGGCGTATGCTTTGGGATGGCAAAACCAATGAGGGGTGGCGCAGTGCCCGGGCAGAGGACTTCCCCGAAAAAGGCTGGGAGATCAAGGAGGGCGTACTTACCGTTCTGGAGTCCGACGGTGGAGAGTCCACAAACGGCGGGGATATCATCACCCGCGATAAGTTCAGCAGTTTTGAACTGATGCTGGAGTTTAAAATCACAGAAGGGGCCAATAGCGGCATCAAATACTTCGTTGACCCGGAGCTCAACAAAGGGCCCGGTTCTTCCATAGGGCTGGAATACCAAATTTTGGATGACCAAAAGCACCCCGATGCCAAAAAAGGGGTAAAAGGCAACCGCACGCTGGCCTCCCTTTACGATCTGATCCCGGCTGGGAACCTTTCGGTAACAGGCCGGAATAAGCCGTTTCGTGGGGTTGGGGAATGGAATCAGGCCCGGTTGATTGTCAAAGAAAACCACATTGAGCACTGGCTGAATGGATTCAAGGTATTGGAGTACGAAAGGAATACGCCTATGTACCGGGCACTGGTAGCATACAGTAAGTATAAAGACTGGCCGGACTTTGGCGAGCTGCCTCAGGGGCATATCCTGCTACAGGACCATGGCAACCGGGTGTCTTTCCGGAGTATCAAAATCCGGGAGTTCTAATGGCATATAACGCCTGTTCAAGAGCTGGTCTGACCGCTCGCATTTAAGAGGGATGAAGCGACTAAAAAGGACAATCCGCAGCGTACAGTTGTCTGCGGTTTTTTTTAGGCATGGCTAACGTAGCCGGCCAAATATGCTAATTCTACGTTAAATCTGGCATTCAATCAATATATTCGCGGGATGTTTGGTTGAACGTAGTAGATGGAAGATCAAGGACAAAAGCAACCGCAGGAAGAACAGCCTCAGCCCCGCTCGTGGCTGCGACTGCTTTGGCTATGGGCCAGGCGCCTGACCGTAGGGCTTATCCTGTTCTTCCTAATCCTGTCAGGCGTGCTTCAAATCCCTGCTGTACAAAACTACCTGGCAGACCGGGTGACCACCGCGCTTAGCGACGCCATGAAAACTACGGTCTCCATCGACCGTCTGAATATCAAGTTTTTGGACCAGCTGGTGTTGGAGGACTTTTATGTGGAGGACCTGACGCCGGGCGATACGGCCATCTTCAGCAAATACCTGTACGCAGATTTCAGCCTCAATCCGCTCGTTTACCTGCGCCGGGGGCTGGTTATTGAAGACCTTGCCCTGGACAGCGCCACTGTTAATATCCGTAAGGCTGCAGATGATGACTACAACAACATGCAGGTGCTGCTGGGCCGCCTCTTCCCGCCGGATACCTCGTCTGCCACAGGCGAAAAGCGGCCCTTCTATCTGGATGTGCAAGGGCTGACCCTCAGTAAAATCCGTTTCCTGAAAGAAGACAAAGCGAGAGGGCAGGACATGGATATCTACCTTGCTGAAGGATCCGCTGTATTTGATGAGTTTTCCCTGCCCGACCGGACCCTGCATGCCGAATCCGTCATCCTTGAAGGCCCCTATTTTCGGGTTGATGAGTACGATTATGTCATTTGGCCTCAGGATACGATGAGCAGCAATACGCCAACTGCTGCCTCCCCCTTGCCCTTTTTCGCTACCATAGGCGAGTTTGTGCTGAAAGATGGTAAGTTTTCCCTGCATAACTGGCGTAATGATCCGGAAAACGACGGGCCTGTGGACGAGCTCAACTATCAGCACATGGATGTTTTTGATATTAATATCGGCATCAATGAATTCTCCTTTTGCTCCGATAGCCTTGATTTTTCCGGGCAGGTAGAGGAGTTCAACCTTCGGGATTTAAGCGGATTCGTGCTGGAAGACCTGACTGTAGGCAATGGCCGGGTCTGGAACAGGGGGCTCGAGCTTTATGACCTACAGTTGAAGACACCCTACAGTGATATCGGGGACACTTTGATTTTCAGATATGACACCTACGAGGCATTCAAGTCCTTTCCGGATGAGGTGGAAATGGAAGCCCATCTCAGCAATGCTTCCGTTACTTTGAAAGATATTATGACTTTTGCGCCCAAGCTTAAGTCCAACGCTTTCTTCTGGGATAACCGGGACCGTAAACTGTACATCGACGGGCTGATAGAAGGCACAGTCAATGACCTGGATGCTGAAGATATGTACCTGGCCCTGGAAAACCGGCGGCTGGTGGCGCAGGGAGATTTGAGGACCCGTGACCTTACCTACCCGGACTTCCGGACCATTAACTTCCAGCTGGACGAGCTGCGGACCAATATGACAGCACTTCGGCAACTATTTCCGAAGTTTCAGCCTCCGGAGGCCTTCGACCGTCTGGGGTGGCTTTACTTTACCGGCCGCTTTGATGTCCTGTTTTCCGATTATATTGCTTATGGAACGCTCAATTCAGCCCTTGGGCGGGCCGAAATGGATATGAAAGTCCGTAACCTGACTGGTAACCGCGCTGAGGCTTCCTACAGTGGAAGCTTGTCTCTCGTTGATTTTGACCTGGGCGGCTTCACCCAGAATCAGGACCTCGGGCTTGTGAATTTCTCATCCAGTGTGCGCAACGGTAAAGGGCTGACGGCAGAAACGGCGACCGCTGACCTCAGTGCCGAAGTGCAAAGTTTCATCTACAAAGGCTACAACTACACCAATGCCAATCTGACTGGGCTACTGAAAAAGAACCAATTCTCCGGTGACTTTCTGATTCAGGATGAGCATATCGACTTTTCGTTTAACGGGCAGGTAGATATGACGGATAGTGTGCCCCGGTTTAACTTTTTCGCATCGGTGAATCAGCTCTCGTTATTGCCGCTTAACCTTAGCCAAAAAGATATCAATTTATCCGGAGATGTCAGTCTCAACCTGCAAAACAGTACCTTATCTGAGCTGGAAGGCCGGGGGCGTATAAAGGGCGTGGAAATTCTGCACCGCAATCAGGATACCATTCAGGTGGATTCGGTGGTCTTTGTTTCTCTGTTTGAGCCCGGAGGGCGAAAACGGTTCAGCGTAGCCTCCGATTTGGTGAACGGCTACCTGCTTGGGCAGTTCGATGTACTGGATATCGGGCCTGCCCTTATGGATTACCTGGACCGGAACCATCACGGCTTCTTTGAGCGACTGGGCATGAAAAAGCCACGGAGGCAGCCAAAGGGGAATGAATTTATTTACGATTTTGATATTGTGGACACAAAAGGCGTCCTGGGATTGTTTGAGCCCAGGCTAGGCCCTCTGGAAGGGGTGGCACTGAACGGCTACTTCGACAATCAAAAAGACAGCATCACGGTGGAGCTGCGGGTACCCCGCTTCCGGTTCGGTAATATTGAATTGAATGATGCTGGTCTGTTCGCAAGGCTCGTGGACTCGGCAGGCTCCATCAATTTCAGGGTGGAAGAGCCGGTGCTGAATGATAAACGCCGGTTTGCCCCGGTTCATGTACTAGCTGACCTGGACCGCGACACCCTGGATATCGGTTTGGCCTATCAGGTAGAAGGTTTGTCTATGCTGGACAACCTTAATCTAAACGCGGAGCTCTACCTGCTGGACAGCCTGAACTACCAGTTGCGCTTCAAGCGTTCCAACCTGGTTTTGTTGCAAAAGTTATGGGAGATTGAACCGGATAATTACATCACTTTCCGTAAAGGTTATGTTACAACGGAGCATTTCCGTCTCAAAAATGAGGATCGGGTCATTCAGCTCCGGTCAAAAGGAGAGAAAGGGCTGCAACTGGCCTTGAGTAATTTCGACTTTTCTTTCATTGATGACATCTGGGAGTATGAAGAACTGGATTTCGGCGGGCCTTTCAATATGATAGCCGAAGTGGATAATATATTTAAGATGGAAGGGCTCAATGCTACTGTTATGGCAGATACCTTCCGGGTGAATGACGATGACTGGGGAGCCCTGCGCCTGGATGCGAATGCAGCTGGCCTCAAGAGCCGGTTTGAAGGCTATCTGGCAATTACCAAAGACACCTCGCAGCTCATTGCGGAGGGCTTTTTCAATCCGGAAGATACCCGCCGGGCACGCAGGGGAGGAGATAGCGAAAAAGCTCAATATTTTAGTATCGATCTTGATGTCACGAGTTTTCCGGTAAACATCGGAGAATACTGGCTGGAGGGCACTATCAAGAATACGGTGGGGTACTTCGATGCCAGTGCCAGTATTTTTGGCTTTCCCGGGGAGCCCCATATTGACGGAGAGATCAAAGTGCGTGATGGGGCGACTACCATAGATTTCCTGCAAACCCGCTACTACTTTGATGATGCCCGGATAGAGGCGAGAGACTTCCTTTTTGATGCCTCGGACGTTGTGGTCAAAGACAAGTACGGCAACACGGCTACCATTACCGGAGGCATTACCCATAGTTATCTAAAGGACCTGGGCATTAACGCTGAAATCAATACTGATCGTTTTCTGGCGCTCGATACAGACAAAGAGGACAATGACTTATTCTACGGGCATGCCCTGGGAGATGGAGAAGTCACCTTCAATGGACCGCTACGGAAAATAGACATTTACGTCAACGCCACGGTAGGAAAAGATACCCGCCTTGTGATCCCGGTGAGCTACGGTAGCAACGCTTCCGAGCTAAACTTTATCAACTTTAAGAAGCAGGAAGCAGAGGTGCCTTTGGACCAGCAAAGCAACACTGAGCTGAATGGCGTAAGCCTGGAGATGGATCTTAATATAACAGAAGAAGCGCAGGGCGAAATCATTTTTGATGAACAGGCCGGCGACATCATCAAGGGGACAGGGAGGGGCAATATCCGTATTTTGGTACCCCGAAACGGGGAGTTTGAAATGTTTGGAGATTACAATATCGAACAAGGAGAGTACCTCTTTACCCTGTACAACGTTGTTAACAAAGACTTTGACATCAATCGGGGCGGGGTGATCTCCTGGTCCGGTGATCCCTTCGAAGCCCAAATTCGGCTGGAGGCAGAATACGCTGGTTTGTCTACGCCGGTTGCCAATTTTATACAGGAATACCTTATTGATGCGCCCGATGACTTAAAGCAGGGCGCCAGTCAGCCCACAGAGGTGGAACTGACCATGGAGCTCCGGGGAGATTTGCTGCGCCCGATTATCAATTTCGATATTGATTTTCCAGAGCTGATCGGCGGGCTTAAGACGCTTACCGACAGTAAGCTCCGGATACTGAGGCAAGATCCCAATGAGTTGAACCGTCAGGTGTTCGGGCTGATTGTGGTGGGGCAGTTTTTACCTTCGGATATTGCTATACAGGGGGCTGATATCTTCTACAATACGGTGAGCGAATTCGTGTCCAATCAGTTGTCGCTCTTGCTTACAGAGTTGTTTTCTGAGTTTTTTGGAGAGCAAAGTGCGCTGTCCGGCATTGATTTCGACATCGCCTACAATCAGTATCAGGCCAACTTTGGCGAGAGCCAGGATTTCCGGCGGGGCGATGAGTTTCAGCTGAGGATGCGGCAGGAGTTTTTCAATGACCGGCTCTCTGTTCTGGTCGGTGGCAATGTTGATATTGGCAACAGTGCCCGTGTGCCGGATGCAAGTGGTACCTTTGTAGGCAATGACCTGGTCATTGAGTACGTCCTCAACCGGGACCGCACACTTAAGCTCCGCATTTATCAGCGCCTGGAACCCGATATTGGGGGGGGGAGCCGGCTAGAGGTAGGCACGGGACTGAGCTATCGGAAAGAATTTGACTCCTTTGGGGAATTCCTGCGCAGCTTCAAGCGGGCTGCCGGGAAAATCCGGGATTGATCCATTCAGGAGACCTTAGGCTGACTTTCTTTCGAACATGGGGTTCGGTTTTGCGCTTACAAAGAAAAAAGATGCCGAATCCTTCCATTAAGAATGAAGAACAGTATCAGGCCCTGAGAGACAAAGGCTACAGCAAGGAAAAAGCTGCTCGTATTGCCAACGCCAGCAACACGGGTAAAAAAGGCGGGCAGGCACCTCCCTACGAAGAACGGACGAAAGAAGAACTTTACCAAAAAGCTAAGGAGATCGGCATTGATGGCCGGTCTGATATGAATAAATCAGAGCTGATCAAAGCCCTGAGAAACCATTAGTAAGCTATGAAAAATATTCACCCCGACCGGGTTCACCTGCTGGGTGAGTCCTCCTGCCGTGATCAGGGGCAATACGTCCTCTACTGGATGAGCCTGAGTTTTCGCGCGCACTGGAATTATGCATTGGAATATGCTGTAGGCTTAGCTGAAGCAAGGGACAGCAAATTGATCGTCCTGATCAGCCTGGAGCCCCGGCAGGAACACTTCAATGCCCGCCACCTTACTTTCCTTCTGGAAAGCTTACCGGAAACAAAACAAGCCCTGGCTGACCGGGGAATAAAGTGCATCACGCAGGTAGCACCAATCGGGAAAAGCATAAAAGACCTGACTGCAGAGGCTTTCGCTATGGTGACAGACTGCCCTTATCTCAATGAGGACCGTGACCGGTTAGAGCGCGCTTTGAATGTCGCCCAGTGCCCGGTTACGCAAATTGAGGGGAACCTTATTGTACCGGTTGAAGCAGCTTCTGGCCACAGGGAGTACGCCGCCAGAACGCTTCGGCCTAAAGTGACGGATATCTACAACAACTACCTGGACAAACCTACCTCCAGCAAGCTACCCAAGTCGAGCCTGAATATGTCCCTCAAGGGAGAAAACATAAGCGAGCCTGAAAAACTGCTGCACCAAATAGAATTCGAGCAATCGGTCGCCCCGGTTGCTAAATATCATACAGGAGGGTTTTCGGCTGCAAAATCCCGGCTTGACCGTTTCCTGCACAATGACCTGGAAGCCTACGAGGATCAGCGGCAGTCCCCAACCCAGCCAGCAGTGACCCAGCTCAGTATGTACCTTTCGATGGGAATGATTGCACCAGCCTATGTTTTAAAGCGTATTGAAGCCTATCTTCCTTCAGAAAATGCGGAAGCCCTCAGAGAAGAACTGTTGGTCCGGCGGGAGCTGGCCCATAACTTTGTGCACTACACCGCCCGGTATGACCAGCTGAGTGCGCTGCCCGAATGGGCGCAGCAAACCCTGGATGAGCACGAAAGAGATCAGCGCCCTCATCGCTACACCCGCAGTGAGATGGAAGCCGGAGCCACCCATGACGACGCCTGGAATGCCTGTATGAACCGGATGAAAAAGTACGGCTACCTGCACAACCATATGCGCATGTACTGGGGCAAGCAGATTCTGGCTTGGTGCAATACTCCTGATTATGCCCATCAAACGCTTTTGTACTTCAACAACAAGTATTTTCTGGACGGGAACGACCCTAATAGTTATGCCAACGTGCTGTGGGTGTTTGGGCTGCACGACCGGGCATGGAAAGAACGCAAAGTATTTGGTAAGGTCCGGCCGATGAACCACAATGGCCTGCAGCGCAAAATAGATTTGAAAAGCTGGTTGAAGATGGACCCGGCCCGATAATTTACCGGGCAATTGGGCCCCAGAGCGTTTTACCGCAAATTTTCATTCCTGCCTTTAGCAAAGTTTCCCGGGATGCCGAATTGTCCGTTTGACACCGGGCAACGGGTAAATACCCCAAAAGATAGCAGGCTCTTTTTAATTCCTGGACAAAGTAGGTGCCAATGCCCCGGCCCTGATAGGAAGGAGCCACACTCATGTGGATATCTGCATAGGGGGGATTGTAGTGCATCAACAAGCCTCCTTCTGCTACTATTTTTTCATCCATCAATAGCAGGTAATCGCCTGGCGACTCCTTTAGCCAGGGGACGCGTTCAGTAGCCCGCCGCTTGCGGAAGAGGGCACCGGGCAGAAGGTGGTGCGTAACATGGTCATCGGACAAGAGCCAGAGTTCTCCTTCCAGCGTTTCAGCAAAAGCATGGGCTACTGCTGTCAGCAACGGTTCATTTGTCTGGCACTCTACAAACCGCGCATTGGTCTTTTCCATTAGTTTCCTGAAAAAATGAGCCGCGTGCTGCCGGTAGCCGGGGAGAAGGTAATACTCAAAGATAGTGTCCCGGTGCCCCAGCTCTTCCATGCCTTTCACTGCGGCGTAGCCTACCGGTTGATTTTCAATAATGAGGTGATAATAATCTGCCCAGCCCTGGTCATGACAAGCCTCATAGCATACCTGTGCATGCAGGCTTTCCAGAAATAGCCGTCGAAGGGGCAGAATAGCCTGGTATCGGGCAGCTTCAGCTTTAATGGTGAATGGCATATAGGGCGCTTCGGGTTATTGGGGCCAAATTAGTCGATTTTTTCGGATTTCAAAGGTATCACGCACTGAGCAAATAGTATCTGGCCATTGGAGATGATGAGCAAGAGGTAGCTAAAGAAGCGGGAATATGCTCAGATCATCCGTATTGACCGGGCTATAGATTTAAGATGGAGGCGAAATAAAACAGAGTCGCTGTGCCTGCACTTACAACAATTGTAAACCAGGAAACACCTTGCTTTTGCTGTATCAGAAGCAGCATAGCGGCATATTGTAGCGGTAGCATGTTCCGGGCAAAAGAGAAGGGGTCTTCATATATGGCTTTGGATAACAGCAATACAAATACCAGGTTGAAGAGAAAAATGAGCGTAACAGGCTGAAACAAGCTGCGTAGCCGGGTTTTCCAAAGCTCCAGGAGCCCTTCCAGCGAGATCAGCGCAATGGGCACAAATGTCCCCAACCAGAATAAGGGAAGCGGCAGAGCTTTGATATACCCTTGGGCTATTCCGGCAAAGGGCCAGTCAAAGTGTTTGAGCAGCGTGCCATCAGAAGGGGTGTGCCAGCCCAGAAAGGTGCTCCATCCTAAATAAGCCAAGAAGGGAAAGCTTAGAAGCATGATCCTCTCGTATTGTTTTTGCCGAAGGGCGCTCAACCCTATAGAAAAAGCACCCCCCAGTAAAATGAAAATAACCGTTTCCTTCGTGAGCATAGCGGCAGTGCCCATCAAGGCAAAAGCCCAAAATCTTTTTTTTACTACAAAGTAGAGGCTCAGTAACCCAAAGGCAACACCAAGGTGGTCGGAGAGGTCTCTGAAAAGGCATATCCATGTCCCAATAAAAGCAAGGGGCATCAGGCAATAGTAGGAGGGAGCCTTGAATAGCATGGTGAGCAGAAAACAGATGCCGATGGCTAGGCCAATACCAAGAATGTTGATGAGCACCAGCGCAAATGGCAGATACCCCCCCTGCCCAAATCCGTTTGCTGCCCAGGCAAGTAAGGGGTAGCCAATGCGCTTGGTACGCAGGACCGGATTATCTATTCTAATCCCGGAAGCAAAAGGCCGGTCCAATGAGTTTTCAGAAGGCGGATTGAAAGTAGCTGTAATCCTTTCAAAAGGGTGGAGTGCCAATGCATAGAAAAACTGGCCGTCGTAGCCGTCATGCGGATAGACCTTTACCTCTTCATTGAAGGCCACCTGCTCGATATTGTTATCGCTCAGAAGGATAAACGCGCTGAAGTCCCGGCCCGCAAAGTGCCAGTACACGGCAGTAAGCAGAATGGTGACCCATAAGCCGGCAAAAACCCAGCAGGAGCTTTTTTCCCGGTTGTGCATATTTTGGGTAAAAATAGGTTCAGTGGGTAAGATATTAAGAAATGTACATAAATAGCATCAGTTCCTATTGCTTTTGCAGGCCGTTGAAAAAATTGCTAAACCATACTTTCACTCAGGCGTTACACTCACTCATACACTTCTCACGTGAAATCCGGAATACATGAACCAAATCAAAACGCTGGGCGAACTTAAGCAAAGCGGTTACGAGTCCCGCTCCATCAAGGAGGAGCTGCGGCAAAATCTGATTCAAAAACTTCAGGCTAAGGAAAAAGTATTCGAAGGTATCCTGGGGTTCGATGATACCGTACTTCCCGATATTGAACGGGCTATTTTGTCCCGCCATAATATCCTGTTGCTTGGGTTGCGCGGACAAGCGAAAACGCGGATCGCCCGCCTGCTGGTCAATCTGCTGGATGAGTGGATGCCTGTCGTGGGCGGAAGCGATCTGCACGACGACCCCTTAAATCCGATCTCCCGGCAGGCCAAAGCGATTATTGCTGAGCACGGCGACGATACGCCTGTTGAATGGGTGCACCGTGAGGAGCGCTATGTGGAAAAACTGGCGACTCCGGATGTGAGTGTAGCAGATCTTATTGGTGATGTAGATCCCATCAAAGCGGCTAGTTTGAAATTGTCTTACTCTGATGAGCGGGTCATCCACTTCGGGTTGGTGCCCCGTTCTCACCGCAGCATTTTCGTGATTAATGAGCTGCCTGACCTGCAGCCCCGTATTCAGGTTTCGCTTTTCAACATTCTGCAGGAAGGCGATATACAAATCCGGGGTTTCAAATTGCGCCTCCCGCTTGACATTCAGTTTGTATTTACGGCAAACCCTGAGGACTATACCAATCGGGGCAGTATCATCACACCGCTCAAAGACCGTATTGAAAGCCAAATTCTGACCCACTATCCCAAGACAATCGAGATCGCCCGGCAGATTACCAGGCAGGAGGCCGAGCTTACGGATGCACAGCGGGAAGCTACAGAAGTGCCGGATTTACTTGAAATCCTTCTGGAGCAAGTAGCCTTCGAAGCCCGTGACAGCGAATATATAGATGAGAAAAGCGGCGTTTCTGCCCGCCTTACGATCTCAGGCTACGAAAACCTCGTTTCCACAGTGGAACGCCGGATGCTGATAAACGGAGAAAGCACAGCCAAAGCCCGGATTACCGACTTTTGGGGCGTGGTCCCTGCCATTACCGGAAAGGTGGAACTGGTCTACGAGGGCGAGCAGGAAGGCCCCTATGGCGTGGCGGTCAACCTGATCGGCAAAGCCATAAAGAAATCCTTCCTTGCCCATTTTCCGAACCCTGATAAGCTCAAGAAAGGTCGTGAAAGCGATCCCTATGGCACTATCCGGGCCTGGTTTTCGGGTGGTAATGAAGTCGAGCTGCTCAATGATTGCAGTGAGAAGGATTTCCGGAAAGCACTGGATGGCGTAGCCGGGCTGCGGAAGCTCGTGGAAAGCCACCTGAAAGTATCCGGGGAAGACGCCTACCCATTCATGGAGCTGGTGCTGCACGGGCTGGCAGAGTTCAATATCGTCAATAAGGATGTAATGGAATCGGCGTTTTCCTTCCGGGATATTCTGGCAAACATGCTGGATGACGATCTTTTTGATGATGAATACGATAATTAATTTGACCTTTTGTTAACCCTGTGTTAACTTAACGGGAGGTTGGAGCTGGCAAGCTGCAGCCTCCCGTTTTTACTTGAGCGGGTTGCAGCAGGAGGCGGTATTTATTTTACCGGTTCCACTCCAAAAGCTCTGCCCGGATTAAGCAACCAAAAAATTAAACCATATGCTATTAAAAATCAATCCTGACAACCCGGAAGGCCGCAAAATCGATCAGGCGGTTGACGTGCTCCGGGAAGGTGGTGTCATTATTTACCCTACAGACACGGTCTACGGGCTGGGCTGCGATATTTTCAATTCAAAGGCCGTAGACCGGATTTGTAAACTCAGGGGGCTAGACCCGGTCAAAGCCCGCCTCTCCTTTATATGTAAAGACATCAGTCAGGTAGCCGATTATGCACAGCAAATTGACAATACCGTCTTCCGGTTGATGAAGAAGCATCTGCCGGGCGCTTTTACCTTCGTTTTGAACTCGAATAATAAAGTGCCCAAGATGTTCAAAAACCGCAAACGGACAATTGGAGTGCGTATACCCGACAGCAATATCTGTCAGGCCCTGGTGGAAGGGCTGGACCGGCCTATTCTGACAGCTTCCCTCAAAAGTGATGACGAAATACTGGAGTATTTTACTGATCCGATCGACATTTACGAAGACTTTGGGAAGCAGGTCGACCTGGTTGTTGACGGAGGTATTGGCAAAAATCAGCCTTCCACCGTTGTGGATTGCACGGGTGCTGAGCCCGTTGTGCTGCGCTTAGGCACCGGGGTACTGGAGCTCTAGCAGCCTTATCTGTTATAATTTAAGCCGGCACAGTCACAGGTACGTGGCTGTGCCGGTTTGCGTTTGCAATAAGACTTTGTGTTTAAAACGACAAAATAAAGGCTTGTTTGAGTGGTTGAGGTCTTTATCTTTGTGCTTGTTTTAAAACAAACCTGCTGCATGAAATTTAAGCAATTACTGATCCTGCCCTTTGTACTCCTTGGTTTTATCCTCTCTGCTCAACAGAATGGGGGTATCGTCCGTGGGAATATCTATGATGAAGAATCCGGAGAACCGATTATTTACGCCAATGTGTTGCTTCAAGGCACTGACCTGGGTGCGAATACCGACCTTGATGGTTTCTTTGCCATTTCCAATGTGCCGGCCGGTGAATACAAGCTGGTCGTTACCTATCTTGGCTATGACAGTCTTGCCGTTGAGGTGAAAGTCAAGGCAGGCGGAATCGTTTACGAAAGCCTGGTTATGTCACCAAGTGGGGTGGAGCTGGAAACGGTGAATGTATCCAGCAGCCGGGAGCAGGCCCGCTCTGATGTCAAGGTTTCAGAATTGCGCGTCACGGCTAAGCAGATTCAGTCTCTGCCATCTACCGGTGGTGAAGCGGATATTGCGCAGTACCTGCCTGTACTCCCGGGCATCATCGTTTCCGGTGATCAGGGGGGGCAACTGTATATTCGCGGAGGGTCACCCGTACAGAATAAGATCCTGCTCGATGGCATGACTATTTATAACCCTTTCCACTCGATAGGCCTGTTCTCCGTTTTTGAAACAGAAGCTGTGCGGAGCGTCGATGTCCTTACCGGAGGCTTTAATGCCGAACACGGTGGGCGAATTTCGGCGGTTGTAGACATTAAGACCAGAGAAGGGAACAAAAAACGCATGAGCGGACTGGTGTCCGGCAGTCCTTTTTTAACTAAAGCCCTTATTGAGGGGCCCATAAAAAAGTTGAAAGATGATGGCGGGGGCAGTACTTCCTTTATTCTGACCGGTAAGCACTCTTATCTGGACCAGTCCTCAAAGATATTCTATAACTATGCAGTAGATACCACCTTCTTCTCTTTTGCATCTCAGGACACTTCACTGGCGGATGTCGGGGAAATTGGCCTGCCCTATACCTTTACAGACCTGTATGGGAAATTATCATTTGTGGGGGACAACGGAAGCAAGCTCAATGTTTTTGGCTTTAACTTCACCGACCGGTTCGACTTTGTAGGGCTGGCAAAACTTGACTGGACCAACGTTGGCGGCGGTGCTAACTTTACGCTTATTCCGCCCAATTCTAATGTTATCCTGAATGGCACAGTCGCTGTTACTGACTATGACATTTCACTGGAGGAGGCCGATGGCAATCCGCGGCAGAGCGGTGTTAGCAGCTTTAATGCCCTGTTAAACTTCACCTACTTTGGTAATAAAAGCCGCTTTGATTACGGCTTTGACTTCACCGGATTTAATACAGACTTTACCTTCCGTAACTTTATTGGGTCTACCATTCAGCAAAAAAGCTTTACTACGGAAGTTGCGGGCTACTTCAAATACAAGCAACGCCTGGGTAATTTGATCATCGAGCCGGGCATGCGCCTGCACTACTACGCTTCCCAGTCTGAGATGTCTATAGAGCCCCGCTTCGGGCTGAAGTATAACATTACGGACTTCCTGCGGATCAAGTTTGGAGCAGGGGTGTACTCTCAAAACGTGATCAGTACGGTTAACGACCTGGATGTGGTCAACTTCTTTATCGGCTTCCTTGCTGGTCCGGAAGAAACGCTTTTCAAGCCAGCCTCTAACGAGCCGGTGGACCAGCCCCTTCAAAAGGCTATTCATGCTATTGGTGGTGTGGAGGTGGATGTGGGCGATCAGCTTACGATCAATATTGAGCCCTACCTCAAGCGTTTTACCCAGCTTATTAATATTAACCGGAACAAATTGTCCGACTTCGATCCGGACTTTATTACGGAAACTGGCGAAGCCTATGGTATTGACCTGTCCGCCCGCTACCAGGCACAAAATGGGTATCTATGGGCGACGTACTCACTAGGCCGTGTAACCCGGGATGATGGCAATCAGGTGTACCCAACAATTTTTGACCGCCGCCACAATATCAACCTGCTGGGCGTTTACACCTTCGGTAAAAATAAACTCTGGGAGGCAAGCCTGCGCTGGAATATGGGCTCCGGGTTCCCTTTCACTCAGACACAGGGCTTCTACGAGCAGAACGACTTCACCAACCTGCTCTTCACAAATATCCTGACCGGTAACTTTGGCTTGGGCACTATTCTTACGGATGAGATCAACGGTGGCCGCCTGCCTTTCTACCATCGCCTTGACGCTTCTGTGAAGCGCACCATTGAGTTCGGTAAGCATACCTCCATGGATATCAACCTGAGTATCACCAATGTTTACAACCGGGAAAATATTTTCTATGTAGACCGGGTGACCAACAGCCGCGTCAATCAACTACCTATTTTGCCGGCTCTTGGAGTGCAGTTTAATTTCTAGACTACGCCACAGAGCGGAGCCAAAACAGGGCTGCAACCTTCAGTGGTCGCAGCCCTGTTTTTAATTACTCAGTTATCACTTGCTGAAACGTCTTTATTCCTCTTTGGCTTTGTACTTTTAAAAGGTACAGGCCAAAGGGCAGATCAGGCCAGGTGCCTTGATATTGGTTGTCTTCAGGCTGCCAGTTGGCAATCAGCTGGCCGGTTAGGTTAAACAGGCTAATGTCTTCCAGGATAGTACCGCTTTTAATCAGAAAAGGGGCGCCGGGATGTGCCGGATTAGCAGTCAGGATCCGGATATCTGTTTGGCGTGTGGCCGTCTGGGAGGCAATGGGGAACTCTGATTCCAGGAAAAGGACCAGCCCATCGTGGTCAGATGCGCTGAGCGGATTGGCTAAAGAAAGCTCATAGGCTTCCGGAAAGTCCGCATTTCCACGGGCGTACTGCATGCCATTGACGGTGAGGCCATTGAAGCTGCTGGTCAGGCAATGATCAAGGGCCTGTGCATTGCCATCAAAAACATAGGAATACCGTTCGGGCGGAGGAATGCTTTGGAGCTGGTCGGAGAGTGGTGGGTCCACTATGTTCAGCAAAGGGAACTGGGCGCCCAGGCCAGGCAGGCCGGCGATTTGATTGAAGACATCCACATAACCATCGGTAAACTGGAAGGCGTTGAAGTCTCCGAGCACCACAAGATTCCCGGCAGTTTGCAAATCCTGAATCATATTGGCAATGGAGATAGCTTGCTGATGGCGCTTGTTTCGTACAAAACCCGCAGTACTGCCCTCTATCCCGATGAGCGAGCGCAGATGGAGGTTTAATACCTGTAAAGTCACTGGCGGGCCCGTTGGCAGCTCCACCTGCAGGAGCAATGGAGGCCGATCGTGCAGGAGGCCACCACTAAAAGTAAAGGTTTCTTCAGTCCCCAACTGGCTAATCTGAAGATTCGTGAAATGCTCCTTAACCAGGTACCCCAGCTTCAGATCGAGATTGGTGGGCAGCAGGTAGGCATCGTACTGTGCCTGCGGGTTTTGCTGTTCCAGATAGAAAGCCAGGTTGTTGAGCTCGGTGAAAGACCCGACTTCCTGCATAGCCAGGATATCCGGTAGCCCCATTTGTTCGTCTATATAACGGGCAATCTTTTGGTACTTCACTTCAATGTTCTCCTCTTCTTCCAATAGGAAAAGCGCATTGAGAGAGCCTACCGTAAACTCGTTGGCAGCTTTGGGCCGTACCGGCGCTGCATCTGGTCCTGGAGTAAAAGTGTAGGTTTCTGCCAGGACCTTCCAGAACCGGGGCGCTGCTTCAATCATGATACCGGTTGCGCTAACCAGGCTGCCCGTATTGAAAAAACGCTGATTTGGAGCATTAAGCCCATTGGGGTCCATCCAAAAGATTTCAGGATTGCCATCCCACTCCGGTAGTCCCACTATTCCGGGGGCTTCAATCCCTGGTTCACGGAAGACCCGGTTAGGCCCAATTCGAAGGGGGACGTCTTCAAATGAGCTGCTGGGGCCATTGGCAATCGCTTCAAAGCTTACGCGCATACCCTCCAGGCGTTCAAGGCTGTGTACTGGGGTATAATTTGCAGACGGAAGGTTCTCCGTAAGTACGATTGGAGAAGGAAGGGGAAGGTCTGCGCCGGTATTGGTGATGCTTAGGCCCGGGCTTGCGATTATCGTAAGCCCGTCTTCTTCGCGGACAGTGCCTGTGACCTCCACCACATCGCCCGGACTGCCGAAGTAAGACCCGGCGATAACGACCGCCTCCGACGTAAGAGCATTGTTGTCATAATCGCTTTCCGGCGCCTGGATGACAAAAAAATTATCACCCCGGGCAGTGACGATATTGCCCTGCAGGGTTATCAGCTGTCCCTGCAGGGGGCTTTCGTTTTCCGTACTCTGCACTTCGTGGATGGCAAAAGCCGGCTGGGCGCGCAGTTTATCTGGAATCATTCCAAATAAGCAAAGCGCCACTAAAAAGGGCGGAAGAAATCTTACCATTTAGACTTAGCTTTGTTCTTACATTTTTACATAGTGCAGCAAGATGCGGGAATGCCATTAGATATTGAATTCAGAGGCTTCCGGTTTACTTCTTGCCAATTCAAAACAGTTGGTTGGTATAGTATTCCGCTGCACCTGCACCTCCAAGTGACTTTTGATGAATACCACCGACCAGAAGACATCTGTATTTGACCGGGCCTATGACCCCGTGATCCAAGCCGCTATAACCTTTGGGGCAGTCATAATTTTTGTGCTGTCTGCAAAGTTAATCAATTTAACAGGGCTGATGGATATTCCTCAGCGTTTCCCCTGGATGACTGCAGCCTCGTTTATGCTGTTATTCGCTATGGGCAACAGTGTGTTTTCTCTGGCTTCTGAAAATATGCTCAAATACTGGGGGCGCAGTATTTACAGCTATCTGGGGCTGGCTGTGCTTTCCGGTGTGGTAGCCTACTTCTCTTCCTCCATGTCTATAGATGAGGCGGGGTCTTACCGATGGATTTATCTGGTCCTTACGGTAGGCTACCTGGTTTTTCTGGGAATGATGGCTTTTATGCGGCAAATTGTGGAATTTGCTCAAAAGGAGGAATGGAACCATCCCCGCATCCGGCGCAACCAGAAGAAACGGGGGCGGGGCAAAGATAATGGGAAGCGCTGATCTGCTACTTCCCGGCCTTTAATCTATGGTTTAGCTTTGAATTTCGCTCCTGGCTTAAATTCCAGTGATACGGAATTGATACAGTAACGCAGCCCCGTAGGTTTGGGGCCGTCTTCAAATACATGGCCCTGATGCCCGCCGCACCGGGCACACTCCACTTCTATTCGGGTCATACCCAACTTGCGGTCTTCTACGAGGTTGACGTTGGATTCCAGTACAAGTTCCCAGAAACTCGGCCAACCTGTGCCGGACTTGAATTTCGTTTCGGAAGAAAACAAGGGTAGCCCGCAACCGGCGCAGAGGTAAACGCCTTTTTCCTTATTATCCCAGTATTTTCCCGTGAAGGCATACTCTGTCCCTTCTTCCCGCAGCACATGAAAGGCTTCTTTGCTAAGGGCAGACTGCCATTCTGATTCGGTTTTTTGCACCGCGTCGAGGGTGTCGCCGTTTAGTCCGATAAGGGGGCCTGCAGCTTCAGTTGAAGTTGTGGAAGCAGTCCGATTTTCTGTGGATTGCGCCTGCCCGCATGCTGTGAGTAGGAGCATTGCAGCCATTATAGTGTAGCAGGATAGTCGTGTCATGGTTTATATGTTATCATTTTTCGTAGAATGGAAACGCAAAATCCGCCCGTGTGTTGAGAAATGGATGTCGCCGGGAGGATATTTGGTACAGTTTTGGGCAAAAAAGTTGGGTGGCCGGGCACTTTGCCGACCACCCAAATAGTGGTGTATCGTCTTGTTACGCTTTACAGGTGGTGCTGTTCGGTTTTGATCCCTTTTCTGCGTATCGCATTTTTGACGGCCGAGGTGACAATACCCGTCACTATCGTCCACGAGATCAATTCCAGCCATGCGGGTTCCTCCGCTTCAATTTTATCAGGTGGATCTTTTCGGTAGACTTTCTGGTAGCCTTTTTCCATCGTTTTCTTGACTATAAACCCGGCAGCAAGTGCTGCGGCTGAAATGCCAAGATGCCTGATATCTTCTTTGGTGATATTCATAAGTTTGTTTTTTTATCCTAATGTTGCGTATTTGGTGTAACGGGCAACCATCATATTAAAGATGCCATAGCCAATCAGCCCGATGGCCACTGCTGCCAGCAGAATGTGGCCGTATTCGAATTTCAACAGGTATTGCATCGCTCCTTTCGTACCTTCGAATGCCTCGGCAGAATGCATGTTGATTACTTTGTACAGGAAAAAGGCAATAAGCGCAAAAACGATGCCCCGGGAGGTGTACCCGATTTTGCCTGCTCTTTTAATATTCTTGTAATGTTGCCCGGGATGCTCATCCAGTTTTTTCATAAATTTCCCGCTGTAGGCCCGGTAGAATTGATAGATCGCCTGGCCGATAACCAGGAGCGCAATTACCCCGATCACGTAAACGCCCCATGACTGTTGAAGCAGCATGCCCAGCGCATCCTGTTTGGAGTCCCCGCCTGATCCGGAACTGCCGCCGAAAAGGGGTTTGGCAAAGGTGTAAGCCAGCAGGCCGTATACGACTGCGGAATAGAAGTACCGAAGGCGTTTGCCGGTCTTCTTTTCATCTTCCTGAAAGATTGCGTCTGAATTAGAGAAGGTTTCATAAAGCCTCCAAAGGGCATAGGCGGCCAGGCCAAGCGCTGTCAGGCCCAGCAAGACAAACCCACCGGGTTGTTTGCGGAAGAACTCGGCAATGCCGGAAACACCCTTAATGTCCCCACCCATGCCAATGGCGAACATAGCGGTAAGAATACCTACCAGTCCATATACCACACCTTTGGTGAATAATCCGGCAGCTCGCAGCCGTTCAATAGTAGAATTTTGGGAGTTTTCCATTTTCATTTGGTTTACCTATAAAAGGGAAACCAACGGCATATGTTTGCTCCCAGCCGGGCCTGACTTGCCCGGACCAGTGAATTTCAGCATGGAGGGAGCGGGTTATTACTCGCCCAAGTATACTGGGTGGCGGAAGTTGTACTCCTTGATAAAGGCTTTGATTTTCTCTTTGCGTTTCCCCTTAGCCGACTTGTAGTTTTGGTACAGCTCTGCGTCTTGTTTGAAGATTTTTTCCACCTTGCCGGGACGGCAGCGGAAAAATTCACCGCTTTCAAAATCCAGTACATAGAGCTTGCCGGTCCCTTCCTTTCGGGCGGCCTTATACTCGTCACCGGGATTGATAAATGAGGAATAGCGGTCTACCTGGTCAACTTCCTGTAGGAGGCAGATGGCGCCAATGATGTCGAAGCGGTAATTGGTGCTGTAGTACATGGACTGCCCATCGGGGCTGTAGCCAAAAATATCCTCCGGTTTCAGGTAAATGATTTCATTATTCCGGGGGTAGCGGAACTGGTCCTTAGCAAAGAGATACTGGAAGAACTTTCGGTTTTGCGGGTCGATGTCCACGATGATTTCTTCCGGTTTTACCGGGATTTGGGCTTTCCAGTCGGCAAGGGTAGGGTAGATGCCCCGCTCAAAGATAAAGTCAGCCGTATATCGTTCTCCCTTCTGGGCGGTAGCAGTAAAAACAAAGCAGCACATACTGAAAAGAATCGCGGTCCGTAGCATAGGTATTTCAATTTTTTCGGTCATCTGCAAAAGTAACGGTTTAGGCAGGACCAAATTGAGCAAAGGGTGGTGGATTAAGGAAAAATTAAGAACAAAAGTGAATTTCAGCCGGGCGTTCAGCGGGTAAAAGTTGTGCCCGCAAAGCTCTTCGGAATTGGGCCCTGCCCTCTGTGCTGTCCTGCGTCAATTCCACCTCTGCAGCCAGTAGGAGACGGTCAGACTGCCGCTTGGCAGAAAGCCTGCACTGCTTTATATTATCCAGTTGCAGGATTTTGTTCCGGAGTTGCTCCAAATCCAGCAGCTTTCCGGCAATTTTCAATTTTTGGTCTTTGCGGTGCAGTATGGTGAAGTGGCGGTCGTCAACGGTTGAGATCTTGTCCATAAGAGAAAAGGCATGGCCGGTATCGGAATCGATAAGGGTAGCTGCGTCCTGAAAGGTCCAGTAAGGGAAGAGTTCAAACGCGGTATTTGGAGCTTTCCTCAACCCAACGCCTCCGGTTTCGGTAGCGCCGTAGACCTCCGTGAGGGAAAGCCCCCGGCTAAGCAGGGATGCGTACAGCGGGTTCGGTAGTGGAGCGGTGGAACAGACGCCTTTGGACCGGATATTCAGGCCGGGCATAGAGCGCATCAGGTGTGACCAGGTAAAGGGCGTGCCAACGATCAGTGCATTTTCGGAAAGCTGATTCCATTGGACTTCTGAGGGGAAGCAGACCGGGGCTCCCGCAGCCTGTGGAAGTGCTATGGTGTAGAGGTACCCGTAGATACTGGCAGCAGGCACGAGAGGGATGATGCAGGAAAGATTGCCAAAGTGTTCGCGCAGAAAGTTGACCTCCCGGTCTGCAAAAGCCTGCTGATGCGTCACCGTTCGGGCTTCGTCAGTGGTGCCAGAGGTAAAGAAGGTGATCTGGCCTGATTGCTGGCTGCGTGCTTTAACGCATTTCTGTGCCCAGTCATCTACCGCATCAGAAGAAAGCAGGTAGTTCTCAGGGCTGGTCTCCATGATGTGAAAATAAGCATTGACCCTTGCCGCTAAATCCATCACCTGCACGGACTCCAACTGAAGGTCATTTTTCAGGCATTGCCCGGCACGGTAGTCCTGACTGTTTCCGGTGTAAGATAGGCCGGTTATTGGCCTGGCCAGGTCCAGAATAACACGGCGGGCCTGCTCAACGGTCCATTGCATTAGCAGCGTGGGATTTGCAGTGTGAAAACAGCTCCCTCGTCGTTATGCACAGTGACTGATCCGTTATGCCCTTCAATAAATTGCCGAACGATGGCCAGCCCAAGCCCGGTACCGGTGGATTTGTTTTTAGTCACAAAAGGTTCGAAGAGGGTGGCGCGTATTTCATCAGGTATACCGGGGCCATTATCAGAAACAACGATCTGAACGAACTTTGCTGATTCCGACAGGCGCACTTTTATGACAGGCGAATCCACCTTATTGCTATTAAGGGCATCAATGCTATTCCCGATCAGGTTGCTTAAACTTCGCTTTAATTTACTGCCATCTCCCATTATTTCCACGCTTTCAGGAGACTGAACATCAATGGTGACACCATGGCCGGGGGTACGGTCCTCGCAGAGTTTGATGGCCTGTTGCACGGCAAGGTTGAGGTCTACAGGTTGCTTTTCCAGCGGTGTTTCCCGAAGGTAATCCAGGAAGTCATCAAAAATTTCGGAAGCCTGCCTGCCGGCTTCTCTCAACAGGCTGGTCGTCTCCTGGTCTGCGCCCTGCATGTCCAGCATATCGGCAATCAGAGCTATACTTTTGATGGGGGTTCGAAGATCGTGCATAAGCATACCCACCGCATTTCCGGCAGCAGTGAGCTTTTCTTTGCGCATCAATGCTTCCTGCAATTCCGCATTTAGTATAGCCTGAGCTGCATTGTTCAAAAAGAGCTGGAGCAGATATAATTTCTCTGTTCTTAGTTTTGACTCATCAGGCAAGATAGCGAAGACGTCGTAGGGTTCCATATGAGCGGTGAGCAGGTTGCCAATTTGCACAAACGGGCGGTCCTGATTCTTCATAGACAATATTTGCTGCTGGATCAGGTCAATGCCCAGAAGTTCTTCTGTTTTGCCAACTGAAGCCAGAGGCATATATTCGCCCTCTTCGTTGAATTTGCCCAGTAATACTGATTCCGCGTTAATGTAGGCGGCGAGTTGGTCGACAATATTCTGCAATAGCCGGTCCAGCTGCTTTTGCGACAGTTGAATATTGCCAATGACCGAAATGAGAGACTCCAGATTGATTATGCGGTTATACTCGTACACTGCTTTGGTGGCCAGCTGCAATATTTCTTCCGAAGCGTAGGGTTTGACATGGTAGCCTACGTTGTGCCCTGCTTTTGAAATAATGTCTTCGATGGAATGATCGGAGTAGGCTGTGACAATAATGATTTCTGCTTTCTGGTCAATTTTCCGGATATGGATAGCTGTTTCCAGCCCATCCCAACCGGGCATCCTCATGTCCAGAAAAATAACGGCGTAGGGATTGCCGGCTTCCAAGGCCGCTTTGATCATTTCATACCCCTGCTTCCCGTTTACAGCCAGGTCAACGGTAAAATCAGGGAAAACACTTAGCGCGCTATGACTAGTGAGGGCCGGCTCCGTTACCGGCTCGTCGAAAAGCAGGTCGGCAGCAGCGGCGATCGCTTCCGATTCCGGCGCTGTTTCCGGTTGCAGGATTTGTTTGATGCTGTCCCGGACCATCTCTTCATCATCAATCACGAGGACTCGGGTATTTAGTTCTTGTGCAGGCATAGGTCTTTTATTTATTGTTCTGACAGGGGATAGGTTATGGTGACGGTGGCTCCTTTTCCAGGGCCGGGGCTGTCTATATCAATAGTGGCATTATGGGTTTGCAGGATGGATTGGCTACCGTTTAGGCCCAGCCCGGAACCCATGGGCTTGGTGGTGAAGCCGCGTTGGAACAGCTGCAGTTTTTGCAGCTCGTCAAAGCCTGTGCCGGTATCGGATACGCTGGCGATCAGGTGGTCTTGTTTTCTTGAAAGTTTAAGGGTCAGGATATGTCCGTCACCGCCTTTCTGATCCATGGCTTCCACGCTGTTTTTGATCAGGTTGAGGAAAACCTGCATGAGCTTCGTATGGTCGCCTTTTACAGGAGGCAGCTGATCGGACATAAAGGTCTGGACTTCGATATTTCGCTTTTCCAGGGTAGCCAGTTGCATGGCCAGGGCATCGTTGATGATACCCCTGAGGCTGACGAGGGAGCGTTCTCCGGATTCTGAACCGATGTACTGCCGCTGAATATTGAGCACATCTTTTACGTGGGTGACAATATTCATTTGATCCGTAATGGCCTTTTCCATCTTGACCATATGGTCTTCCTGTTTGGCCTTGAGCCCATCGATCAGCTGTACCATAGCCTGTGCCTTAGGTACCCCAATAGCCTGACCGATTGCAGCCTCGTTGGCTTTTAAGAACTGGGCAAGCTTGCTCAGCATAGTAGCGTCATTGCCCTTGGACAGTTGTTTGACTTTGGTCAGGTAGGAACCAAATCCTACGACTGCATTCCCAATATCGTGCAGCACACCAGAGATGACTTCAAACTTGCCACGTTCCACGGCCTGCTCTTGTTGAATGGCAAATAACTCCTGCTCTTTTTTGTAGAGCTCCGTCAGGTCATCGAGGATGAACAGGAAGGATTTTTCGGCTAAGCGGTTGATGGTTAGGATGAGATGCTGTTCTGTGGCGGGATTTTGGCTGCCTTGAGTGACACTGAAACGTTCCTGCTGCAGGATATTACCAGAGGACTTAGGGTAATTGCTCAATGCTTCAAGTGCATGGGGGAAGACGATTGCTAGCAGGTCAAACAAGTTCTCTCCGGTCAGTTGGTTGGCGATAAAGTGAGGCATGAGGTACTGTATGGCCATCGCGTTCATTTCCTGCACGGTGCCTTGGTCATCCGTTTGCACTATACCTACCGGAATCTGGTAGATGATGGAAAGCATTTGCTGGGTTTGGGCCTGGATATCCATGATGACTAACGTTTTTGAACCACGAGGTACATGTTTGGGCTTTCTCCTTTAAGCATTCTGAGCCTTACGGGCGTGGGCTTTAGAACGTATGTGAAAATGTAGTCGATGATTTCATCAAGTGCCGCCTCATTATACTTTCCTGCAACCAGAAAATTATTGGTACAGGGGGCGATTTCTGTAAAGAAATGTTTGCCAATCGCTTGCTGAGGGTCGACACCAGTATAGGAAGATTCGGTGGCGTTATAGGCCAGGACGGTACCGGAATGATCCATTTGGACGACACCGTAGGGGAGGTGATCAAAATTAGCAGTACGCTGCCCGTCCAGCCATTGATGAAGGTCTGGGGCTTCGAAATTGTGCATATTCCAGGAATTGTTTTTTCAGGGATTCAATATAGGAACATATACAGAAAAAAGCTACAGGTGCCAACAGAACTTTAAAATAATTCAATTGGGTTCACAAACCGGGTTCTAAGGATTATATTCGCCATCAGAAAACCTGAAAATCATGTTCCGCACCATCATTAGTCCACAAGAATTACACGAAAAGCTGGGCCGCCAAACCTGGGTAATTATTGACTGCCGTTACAGCCTTGGCCATCCGGATGCCGGGGAGGAAGCGTATAAAAAGAGCCACATCCCCGGTGCGAGTTATGCACATCTCGACAGGGACTTGTCTGGCAAGGTTGTACCTGGAAAAACGGGGCGTCACCCCCTGCCTTCAATCGTAAAAATGACACAGCGCTTTTCCAGCTGGGGCATCAGCGATGGCATTCAGGTCGTATTGTACGATGACCGGTCCGGGGCTATTGCCGCAAGGCTGTGGTGGATGCTCCGGTACCTGGGGCACGATCGCGTGGCCGTGCTCGATGGCGGATGGCGGGCATGGGAAGCAGAAGGCTATCCGGTAGAAACGGCTATCGTGGGTGCTGGACCACGGGTGTTTAAGCCCCGCGTGAGAGAGAGCTGGGTGGTGGATGCTGACCACGTACAGCGGAGACTGGGCGCTGAGAACTTCCTACTGGTGGACTCCAGAATGCCTGAGCGCTACCGGGGCGAAGATGAGCCGATTGACCCTGTGGCCGGGCACATTCCGGGCGCTACCAACTTCCCTCATACGGATTTAGTGGATTCAGAGGGGATGTGGCTCACGCCTGATGAACTGGAGGAACGGTTCCAGACCCTCGTAGGCAACGATGTGGCCGATGAGATGGTGTTTTACTGTGGCTCGGGCGTAACGGCCTGCCGCAATCTGCTGGCCCACCATCATGCGGGCTTCGGAGATGCCAAGCTGTATCCGGGGTCCTGGAGCGACTGGATTACCGATCCTGAACGGCCGATTGAGCGGAGTGTCTAAGCATTTTCCTGTTTCGCCTTACGGGCTTTTTTCTGCTCGTTGTTGCTTTCGTAAATGCAGTAGTTCTCGTACCGCACCGGGTCCTTTTCTGCCCAGATGTCCTTGCCGATGTTGCAAAGGGTAATCAGCTCTTCGTACAGCTTGTTGCCCTTTTCCACCCGGCGCTCCACGGAAATGTCCCGGTCGGCTACCTTGTCCTGCTGAATATTGACAGACTTCTCAAACTGCCGGGTCGCCTCTGCCACGCGGCGGATGACGTTCTCATTCACACCGGTCTCTGCCAGGAAGTCCAGCTGTTGCCGGGCTACGCGTACCACACGCCGGCCGCAGAAGATCAGCTGCGCATCGGTCATGTCTCCCATTTTGGCTGTACCAAATTTGCGGTAACGCCCGCTCCGGTTGTTGTACTTGATCGCTACCCGCGTCATTAGGCTGCGAATGGCAGACTTGAGATTTTCCGCAGCAGCGTACTTCTTCTCGGTAGTGACCATCTGATCGCCCAGTAATTCCTCATCATCGGGCAAATCCCCGAATTTATCGCACATGGCTTTGAATTGCTTTAGCCGCTGCAGCGTGTAGCCATACTGCTCGAACTGCTCCCGGTCCCGGTTGGCATATTTGATGCGCTCCAGGCACTGCAGGTACAGGTCTGCATCCGGAAAGTTGTACTGACGGTTGGTGGATTGCTTCTTCATTTGTCCATCATTTGATGCTAAAGCAAATTTATGTCCTCTTTTTGATAAAAACAAGTTTTTGTTCAAATGAAATGTCTTGGTTTTATTCGAAATTAGCCTTTACTCATCTAGAATTTTCCTGGAATTTAAAATCAAAAAATAAATTTTTTAAATGCTACCTTAGTGAGGATGAATCCCAGACAATGGTATTGGTGTCCTCTCCGTGGTGCCTGAGTTCTGAGAATTGTCATCGAATAAATGAAAAAACACTATCACCTTACCCTTAAATCAAAACGAAGCACCATGAAACGAATCCTTTACCTTGGGTTTTTTCTAGCGCTAATCGGTTCTCTTTCTGCCCAAACGACTACACAAACCATCCGCGGGACAATTGTCGACAAAGACACCCGGCAGCCATTGATTGGCGCTGCGGTACAGGTTACAGATGTTGAGCCTGCTATGGGCACCGTTACGGATATTGATGGTAATTTTCTGTTGGCCAAGGTACCTACCGGCCGGCACCGCATTGAAGCCACTTACCTGGGGTACGAGCCCTACATCGCTGAGGATGCGATTCTCAATTCTGCCCGCGAACTGGTGCTGGAGATTGCCCTGTCAGAGTCGGCGGTCATGGCAGAAGAAGTGGTTGTGACCGCCCGCAGCCATGGCAACGAACCCCTCAATGAGCTTTCCATCGTCAGCACCCGCTCCTTCTCCGTGGAAGAGACACAGCGGTATGCCGCAAGTGCCAACGACCCCATGCGCATGGCCCTGGGCTTCTCCGGCGTGCAGGGCAGCCGCGATGCCCGCAACGACCTTATTATCCGTGGTAATCCGGGCTTCGGCTTGCTTTGGCGGGTGGAAGGCATCGACGTGCCCAACCCAAACCACTTTGCGCGGCGGGGTGCCTCCGGTGGCGGGATTTCAATATTTAGCGTAAGCGTGCTGAGCAATTCGGATTTCTCCACCGGCGCTTTCCCGGCCATGTATGGCAATGCCTTTTCCGGGGTGTTCGACATTCAATTCCGGTCGGGCAACAAGGAACAGCAGGAATATTCCATCCGTGCCGGTATGCTGGGGCTTGAATTCTCGACAGAAGGGCCCATTAAGAAGGGGAGGAGTTCCTACTTGTTCAACTACCGGTACTCCACCCTTGGCATCCTCAATGCGCTGGGCATTCGGCTGGTGAGCCTGCGGGACAGCAATACCTTTCAGGATTTCTCCTTCAAAACCGACCACAGAAGCAAAAATGGCAAGCATATGTTTTCCTTCTGGGGCATGGGCGGGCTGAGCGATGAGCGCCGCGACCCGGCAGAGGGTGGACCGCAGGAATGGCAAATTTACACCGACTACCTCACCCGCGACTTTGATACGGATATGGGGATTGTCGGTTTTTCCCACAGCTATCTGATTGATGACAAATCCTATCTGAAGACCAGCCTGGCGGTACAGGGGCAGCGTATCCTTTACCAGAATGACACCCTCGATCAGAATGAGGTGCCCAGTCTGATCAACGACGAACTGTACTACAACAATCGCCTGACCCTGACCTCCTATTACAACCGGAAGCTTTCTTCCAGCGCCACCATGCGGCTCGGCGCCATTGCGACCCGGATGGGCTACGATTACGATTTCCGTTATCTGGTTGAGGATGCTTTCACCACTTATGTAGATGAGGAAGGCAGTACCCTGCTGCTACAGCCATATGGGTATGTGCGCTGGCAGTTGCATCCCCGGTGGACGGTCAATGCCGGGCTTCACGCTATGTTTTTCACCCTGAATGACACCTGGAGTGCTGAGCCACGGTTAGGGTTGCAGTATCAGGCCGGGCCGGGCGCTACCCTCAGCCTGGCTTACGGGCTGCACAGCCGGATTGTCCCCATGGCGTCCTACTTTACGCAAGTGAACGGAGAACAGCCCAATCTGGACCTGGACCTGGTGAAATCGCACCATTTTGTACTGGGGTACGATCAATTGGTCGGGACCAATAAACGGCTGCGGGTGGAAGCCTACTACCAACGCCTGTTTGATGTGCCGGTGGCGGCAGATGTCAACAGCACCTTCTCCCTGCTTAACCACATTGACGGTTTTGCCACCCGCAATCTTGTCAGCGAAGGCACGGGCACTAACTACGGGCTAGATGTGACCTTTGAGCAGTTTTTCAGCAACCGCACCTTTTATATATTGTCGGGTTCGCTTTTCAGTTCCACCTATGAGGCGCTCAACGGAGAAACCTACAGTACCCGCTTCGACAACACCTTTGCCACCAGCTTTATGGGCGGTAGAGAATGGCCTACCGGGCAGCGGGGCACCATACAGGGCAGTGTGCGGCTCATGTACAACGGCGGTCAGCGCATATCACCGGTGCTGAGCCCGGTGCGCGATCCCAACGACCCTCTGAACCCAATACTGGACGAAGCCAACCCCTACAGCATAAGGGTAGACAACTTCTTCCGCCCCGACCTGCGTTTTGCTTACCGCCACGATAATGAGAAGAATGCCTGGTACATTTCGCTTGATGTGCAGAATTTCATCTCCCGTCAAAACCAGGATGTGCTCAACTACAACTTTGACCCCATACTCGGGGACTGGGTATTTGGCACGCTGGGGAGCATTGTGCCTGTCCTGACCTTTCAGCTCGACTGGTAGCCTGACCGCTTCCTAAGACGTGGGGTACTGTGACGAATTAAAGCGGCCCGGAATCTAGATTGGGGCCGGGCGCGGGCACCATTTTTCTTTTCTTTGTAGTGGCAGAAGTGCCATTTGAGCGACAACTTTGCAATAAAGGGAATACAGGTTGTCCACCCACTATAAAACGTTGCCGGAAATTATTACCTTTAGTACGTATTAATCCCATTTTACAAATTTTTTAAAGGTAAAATTCCATGAACATGAAACAAAAAAACGGCAACAGCGCGTGGACGGAAACGACGGTTTTAACCGCCCAACCCGAGCCACCGTAAGGGTACACCACCTGCAAATGGTGCGATGTACGGTATCCGCCAAAGGCTGAGCAACTTCCGGGTTGTTCAGCCTTTCGTCTTTGGGCTTGCGCCTGACCTGCCCTTTTTTGCCCCCCTCTGCCTAAAAGATCCGGTAAGCAATACCGACGTAGAAAACGCTTCCCTTGATATCCAGGCCTTCGATAAGGTTCGTTACAGCCTGTGAATACCGAAGGCCGATCGTCCAGTCTTCAAAAACCTCGTATCCTATCCCCGCATTGACTGCCAATTCAAAGGTCTCGAAATTATCCAGGGCCAGCGATTCCGGCACAGATTCCGTTGAAGATATGGTTATGATGCCCAGCTGCGGGCCCAGTTCACTGTAAAAGTTGCCTTCCACCCATTTCAGCATCACCGGAATGTTGATATACGACAATTTAAAACGGCCATTGCTTTTGGAGTCCTCCCCCTGCAATGACCAAATGACTTCCGGCTGCAATTTCAAAGATTTGGACAGCTTGAAATTCATATACCCCCCGATGGAGTACCCTTCTTTCCGGTCGCTTTCGGGGATCGCATCATCGCCAATGAGTTCGGCAAAGTTGATGCCGGCTTTGATGCCATACTGAGTCTTGTCCGAGTCCTGAGCGAAGCCCTGGAAAGTGAGGCTTAAGAACAGCACAGCGGTGAGGAGCGGTCGTGTTTGCCGCTGGAAAGAGGCGGGGGTGTGTTTTTGCATGTGTTGGCGTTTTTTGTGAGTAAATATACGGCACCTTCGGTTTTCTTTGCCAGACTTTTTGATGCCAACTGAACGATACGCCCTACTTTAGCGACCAGGAGAAGCTTTGCATAGGCTGGAAACGGTACGAGATATCCAACCACTCTCCGCTCGCCATAGCCTCTGCGAAGGCGGGTGGGCAACGTCATGGCCGTGCTCAATGACCGCAAGTACTACAAAGACACGGATGCTGATGATGCGTACTTCGACTCCGTATTTATGGCCGCTACTGATTATTACCCCTTTGGTTATGAAATGTTGAGCGCCATAGCAAGAGCAATCAATGCCGCGAAATCCCGTCTATTTGGCGGGGCCGTGCAGAAAGTATAACTTTGGAGACTACCGCTACGGTTTCTCCATTCCAGTTTGGGGTGAAGGGGCCCTAAACTGGAATCCGGAGAATGATTCCGACGGCGAGTTGCTCCGTCCGCCATAGCAAGGCGCAGGCGGAAGTTCTTTTTTAAGCGTTTGTCCTCAATTCATTGTCCCTTTTCGCTGTGTGACAAAGTCATTGTATATGCTTTTCAGGAATCTAAGGCAAAATAAAAAGGAAGAACAAATTTATGGCTAATATGAAATAAATTTCCAGAATGAAGATTATCACTCTTCTGCTATTTACGATAAGTTGTGTATGCTCACAGTTATATGCCCAGGAAACCTTTGCCCGTGAGCCGCGTGACCATATCTGGCTTTTCGGTTATGATGGTATTGGAGGGCCGCCCTTTGCAAGCACCGTAATGGATTTTAATACAAATCCTGTTTCTGTTTTTACAGATACCAGGCAGATGAATTTTGAGATGACGAATGCTAGTATTTGTGATGCTTTAGGGGAACTTGAAGTCTATACCAATGGGCTTTATATTGCTGATGCTGCACATGATACCATTGAAAACGGTAGCGGATTAAACCCTGGGCCATTCACAGATTTTTGGATTGCAAGAGGAGCTTATTCACTTCAACAATCTACCATATTCTTTGACTCCTCAAAAGGGTTTCATCTTTTGCATACTGAATTAAGAGAAGTAATTGATACAAATTTACATATGGGTACGAACCTGTACCTAACTTCAATAGAAGTCAATAATGAAGATTTTTTTGTGACAAATAAAAATCAACTGATTATCGAAGATACTCTTACATATGGGCAGCTAACTGCATGTCGGCATGCTAATGGGCAAGACTGGTGGATGGTAGGACCAGAGTATTTTGGGGAAGGGTATTATTCCGTTCTAGTTACTCCTGATACGGTAGAACTAGTGGGCAAATATGATTCAGATACCCTTTTCGTTGCGGGAGTTGGACAGGCTCAGTTCACTCCTGATGGAACTAAATATGTACGTATAAACTCTCATAATATTAATACCGGGCAGTTTATTGAAATTTACGACTTTGACCGGTGTGATGGCTATTTGTACAATCCAAGGGTAATAAACTACAACGACACCGCCTACTTTGCCGGGGCAGCGATCTCAGAGAACAGCCGCTTTCTTTACATTTCTTCTTATCGCTATATTTATCAGTATGACTTAGAAGCGGAAGATATAGAAGGGTCAAAAGTTTTTGTTGCAGAATACGATGGGTTTGAATCTCCTGCTAATTTTGGCACCCGTTTTTTTTTAGCACAGCTTGCACCAGATGGCAAAATTTACATTTCGACGCCGGGTGCTACGGACCGGCTCCATGTCATTCATCAGCCTAATAATAAAGGTGCCGGGTGCCAAATAGAACAGCATGGCATCCAACTGCCTGGCTTGAACTTCAGGACCATGCCCAACCACCCATATTATGGCCTTGGCCCTGAGGATGGCGGTGCTTGTGATACATTGGGCATAGACCTTCCGCTTCCGGAAGCCGAATTCAGCTATGTCGTTACGGACAGCAGCTTGCAGGCTATCGACTTTTATGATGGCTCTAAATTTCAGCCCTATGCCTGGCATTGGGACTTTGGTGACGGAGCGGTCAGTAATAGCCGCCATCCACAGCACAGCTATATTTTTCCAGCTTTATATGAAGCCTGCTTAACGGCTACAAACGCTCAAGGAAGCCATACGTCTTGCCAGGAAATTGACCTTAGGGCAACGAGCACTACTACCCTGAACAACGACGGTATTTATTGCCGGGCATTCCCTAACCCTGCCAGTACAATCTTGCGAGTTGAATGTCAAATACAACATACCGGGTTACTTCAGGTATTCAATATGCGGGGGCAGGAAGTTTATCGGAAATCTATAGCACATAACCCAGAGCCGCTTCAGTTGGATGTCCGGCAATGGCCCGCAGGGGTTTACAGTATTAGATTGTCTGATGGGTATAACAGCCAGCTTTTGCAGGTGATGGTAGAGTAGTTTTTAGAACAAGCAATTTCAAAGAGGCCCATTATGAACCGGCTATTTCTATTGATCTTTTTGGCTGCGCCATTGCATGCAGGTGCTCAAGGTATTTTAGGCGGAGACCTCGATGTCATTGCGCAATTTTCGCCTGCTTTTGCACATGCCTATGTTGTGATATATAAAGAGGGGAATGGCAACCCAGAAGGGCGTATTATTGATTGGGGCGATGGGACCCTCGATACCTTGAGTGGTATACTAGCTTCAACTCCCTTTGAAGGTGTGGTCACAGAAATTTACCATGCCTTTCATTATTATCCTTTAGTGGAAAAAACATATACGGTCACTGTCCGTGATAGCTTCCTCGTAGAGGGCATAAAAAATATAGATAATTCAGGAAATGAGGAGTTTGTAATTACGAATACGATAAAGATTAATCCATCGAGTATGGCTATCCCAATGCAGTACATGGGCCTAGCTCTCGATTTAGAATATACTGGAGATGGTGCAGTAACGCATCATGCAAACGGAGGGTTCGTTGCCGCTACGGCATTTGATAGTGTAAGGACTTACCTTCTGCCCTTCACAGAGGAAGGGTATACCTTCCCGGAAGCAACAGACACCATCACATGCTGCCCACCATTTGTTTGGGACGGTCCGGTTGAGCCTGGGCGTTATGCCTTTGCTATTGGTGCAGAGACGTGGTACAATGGGGAGGTCCTTGGAGAAGATGTCAGAAAAATGGTAATCGAAGTAGACTCTTCCTTTTTTCTGACAAGCACTAATTTTATTAGCGGTTTAAATGCCAGTTTCCAGCTTTTCCCTAACCCAGTCCGCTCAACACTTCACCTTAAGCTACCACAGCTTCATACTACAGAGGGGAAGCTAATTATTGAAAACCTATCCGGTCAAATGCTTTACACAGAAGACCTGAACTTGAGCCTGGCACTCCGTAGCTGGCAATTAGATGTGGGAGGCTGGCCGAGGGGAGTATATGTGGTTCGCTTGCAAGTAGGAGCGGAGCAAATGGTGCGGAAGTTTGTAAAGGAATGAATCATCAAAACAAAATCAACCAGGTAATAACCAGAAAACCTGCCCTATGTAGAGGATAAGTGGTAGACAGAAAAGGAGGTGGAAACGAAGTTAACCTGCAAACTCCCGCTGCTCCAAGAACGGATTCACCGGTAAAACCGTTATCTTTAGGAATCTACAAAATCAATACTTATGAGCGCTGTAGAAATCAAAGCCGAAATCCAGTCTTACCTGGAGCAAGTGAAAGACGAGAGCTTTTTGAAAGTAGTCCATTCCATGTTGGATACCTATGTTAAAGAGCAAGAAGACCCGATTATTGGTTACGAAATCGATGGCACACCAGTCAGGGCAAGTACAGCGCGGGAAGAGCTGCTGGCAGATGTGGAAGCTGCAAAAAACGGGGAATATATTACTTTGGAAGACTTCCTAAAAGAAGCAGACACATGGTAAAGAAGTATAAGGTCCGGATCACCCCAAAAGCCCGCCAGGATCTTAGCCAAATTGTTCAGTACCTAAGAAGGTCGGAGTCTAACACAGTAGCCACAAATGTAAAGCGAGGCATTATGGAGGCTATTGGCCGGCTTGAAACTTACCCTGAATCACACGAAGCGTTCAAGGAAATCAGTACGGAACAAGTCGTGTTCCGCAGAATGCTGAAGTGGGAATACAAAATAGTATACACAGTAGATAAAGAGGAGTTGGTGGTATTGGTGGTCAAAATATATCACAGCCACCAAAGGCAGGAAGAAATTATTGACGAGCTGAAATCCTAAACGCTTTACCGCTAAACCCACCACGTATACAGTAAAGCGGTGTTCGTTGCAGCTCCTTCGTGAATCTACTATACAAGCCTTTATTTATGGCCGCTACTGATTATTACCCTTTGGTTATGAAATGTTGAGCGCCGTGGTAACCGGAAAACGATTTACGAAATCCCGGTCTGTTGCCGGGGCCGGGTTAAGCGTTCTTCCGTCAAGCGCAATTATTTTCATAGGATTCGCTGTTTTGTTGTGTCAGGGTGGAAGTTACAAAAAAGCAAAACAGCAATTGTCCTGTGCTATCTTTTCAATTGTACCTCCAGCCAGGGGGCTTCAAAGGCGTGTCCTTCCGCCAATTGGGAGAACCGTGGGGGTAAGCCTACCGCTATGACCAGTTACACCGGATCAAGAGGATGGAAAGCTGGGATAATATTACTATAGGCACCTATGCATGGCAAAGTGGGGGCAGCCCGATGGGTACTTACCGAGTAGACACCATCAACTACGATGCCAACGGGAACATACTCCGGCTTTACAGGAAGTCTACGTTCAGCACATTGATGGACAACTTGGAGTATAATTATGTTGCGGACAAAAACCTTCTCGATTACGTTTATGACAATATAGGGAGCGGTGCTTTTTCAGGGGATTTTGACAGTCAATCATCTGGAAATTACGCTTATGATGATTCAGGGAACCTGGTCAATGATGCTCAGGCCGGTTCCAAAGTCTTTTGGAACGCTTATGGCAAAGTCAGGGGGCTGAACTTCCAAAGTGAAGACAGAAGAGTGTATTTTGATTATGGACCTGACCAGAACAGGGTCAAAAAGGAGAATTATGATACAAATACAGGCTTATCGACATACACTTGGTACGTAAGAGATGCACAGGGCAATGTCCTGGCAGTATACCACCAAGACAGCGATACGGTGACCTGGTCGGAGCAGTATCTATACGGCAGTAGCCGCTTGGGGTCAGTAGAGCCCGATGTGACTTGGCATAACGGCAACGACCTCAACGACACGCCCTACTTCAGCGACCAGGAAAAGCTCTGTATAGGCTGGAAACGGTACGAGATATCCAACCACCTGGGCAACGTCATGGCTGTGCTCAATGACCGCAAATACTACAAAGACACGGATGCCGATGACGAAGCAGAGTACTTCGACCCCGTATTCATGGCCGCCACTGATTATTACCCATTTGGTTATGAAATGCCGGGCCGAAAGTATAACTTTGGAGATTACCGCTACGGTTTCAACGGCAAAGAGAATGATTCCGACGGCGAGTTCAGTTCTTTGACGCACTACGATTATGGTTTCCGGATTTATAACCCGGCGATAGGGCGGTTTTTGAGTGTCGACCCGCTGACTAGAAGCTATCCTTGGTATACGCCTTACCAGTTTGCTGGGAATAGTCCTATTCTTTTTCTTGATTTAGACGGTAGGGAACCAGTGTCTGCTTTTAAAGAATATTGGCAACCACAAATAAGAGGGCATGTTATTATAGTAACTGAAACAGCAGATGATGTGATATTAAATACTCTATTGGAACAGAGAGGAATTTCCAGAAATGGTCAATATGTAGTCAATGAAGTTCCACCAAATAGTGATTTAGTCAAGATCGAGTATCAATCTTTTGCGCTTCAGAGCAACGGTGGTTTGAGAGAAAAAGCTTGGTTGGGATCAATTGAAAAAAAGAAATCCTATATGGACACTCCTATTGCTATAAACACTTTAACCCCAAAACTACTTGATATTCCTGGAAGGGAGGAGCCTGAACTACCTGATCTTATTTTTCCACCACCTCCACCTCCACCTGGTCCGCTACCTGGTTTAGCAATAGGTGCTCCTAACCCTTTTAACGGACAAATTTCATTTTCGCCGAGTGGAGGTTTACCGTCGCATCATGCAGTATTTGATCCAACTAGTCCTCTGAATAGCGGACGTTTAAATATTAATGATATTGCAACCCAAATGATTATAACGGAGAGAGTAGCAACAGTTACCAGTTTCAATATCAACATTGTTTTTGAAACTAAATCAACCCAACCAGCGGCTGCTAGGGCAGATTTATTAAGAGACATTAGAGATGTAGTAATACCTGGGTTAAGAGGTTTTTTAACTGGTTCAGGAGTTACTAGCCCCATCAATATCAATGTGTTAGAGAGTCTAAATGGCGTTAATGGAAATAGTAGGATTGACATAACTCCAAGATAATCAATTACAAAACTTAAGATTCCATGACACTTTACCAGTCCCTAATTTGAGTGACTGTTTATCATTATTTTTTAAAGGCAAAATCATTGTGTAATGCTGATTGATATGAATATAAGACAAGATTACCTTAGATTTAGCTCTTGGCAAGAAAGTATGTTTTTAGCGTTGTTCTTTTTTGTTAAGATAGGGTGGTTTGGAAGTATTCTGGTTTGGAGCTATGAATCAATAAGAGATTCGAGTGGATTTGGGAAAACATATGTATTTAACAGTCAGAAAAATCATTTAACCCAGAACAAAGAAGTTTTTTCTAAGGATACCTGTAGGGCTTTTATTGTTAAAAAGAGCGTGTATTTCAATGGAGCTTTTTATAATTTTAACCTACTGATCGACAGTGTTGCCATCAAAAAGCAAAACAAGGAAGTTGCATCTATTCTGACAAAAGATACTCTTTCCTATTTTGGCGTTTCCCAGAGCTTAGAAAAAAGCCTAATTGGGTTAGACTCGATATTAAAAGATTTTGATTTATTGGATAAAGTAAATTTTCTTCTTAGCATGTGCCAACAAGAAAAATATATTGATGATCGAGATGCTTATGGGGAGGAGGTATGGCTTTCACCTGAAGCTACACTTGCTGCTAAGGGGAGTGACTGCGATGACAAGTCGATTTTATTTGCGTTTTTAGTAAAGAGAATGCTTAATTTGGATGTGTATGCAATAGTTTATCCAAAAAGTGAACATATGAATATCGCTATATACTTTCCTGAAGAACTAAAGGACGGTGAAATGATAATAATTGATGAGCAAAAATATTTAATAGCAGATCCTAGTTATCTTTGGGCGGAACTAGGTGAGCAAATGGAAGGAGTAGATATACAAGAGGAAGGTGTTAGGGTTATAAAAATTAATCATCCTAATGTGAGTAAACACTAAACTGAGTCTAGCAAATTCACAAAATTAATTCAGTGTGTTTGTCGACATGAGCAGCTACGGTACGCTTCCCCTAATGGGTACGTACAGGTAAGCAAGACATTCATCCCCCTACAACACGTAGCTTAAACCAAGTGCCGCTGAGCAGAGGATAACAGTCCAAGCCTGTACGCAGTGTAAAGACCAACGCTGCAATACGACCGTGCCGTCCAGCCATCCCTTCGTTATGTAGCAGGTTGAGTTCGCAGTTAAAGCACCTGAGGTAGGTTAAAAGAAAGAGCCCTGCCGTGTAGTGGGGAAAATATTGTAGCATCCACTTGGCCGTAGTTCAGTTTCTATGAATACTGCCCTACATACGAATCAGGCCAGCCATTAGCATGACCGTTAGGCAACGGGAAGAAGCCTGCGCGCATACATGAGAACTAGCCCAAATATTTAACACCGGTAAACCAAACTATTCAATGGAACCTGTTATACTGACGATTAAGTGGTCTCCGATAAAGATCGGAGCAGCAAACCTACTGAATGCCTGCCTGCGTGTCGGTACTTCGGCAGGCAGGTCAGCATTTACGCTGAGAATTGGCTTGCGCCTGCCCTGACAAGCTACGCTTCGTCAGTGGCCGATGTCGCAAACCAATTCGTATTGCGTATAAATAACCAAATGCTTTAATTATGAACACCCTGAGATCAATACTAAGAGACTATGTAGATGGTGCCTGCGACGAAGAAGAAGCCGTCATCGAAATCGAAAAATACGGAAGGGCAAAGCGATTCATCTATTTTATTGTGGGATTAGCTGTTGCAGTAGTCGTTTTGGTGTTAACCTAAATGGTAACGGTTGACGCAATGTATAGCCTGTAAGGTTTCGGTGGTTTATAAACCCAAAACAAAATATATGGGCTTGAGCCCCCCATTACTTTATCCTTTTTCGTTTGTGTGGTAAAGTCGTTGCATGCGCTTTTCAGGAATTGATGTTGATCATGGCTGTAGCATTGTGCCTATTGGGTATTTAGGCTCTTTTTGTTTGTAATAAGGAAGATTTAGTAATGTTGGTTGGCTCAGACGTTTCTGGTTTTGATTGGTGTTTCGCTATTTTAAATGTATTTTTCGGAAAAATGTGATTCTCGTTGAAGCTATTTCAATTGCGCTCAAAGAACTGGGTTTCTAGTTAGCTCATCTTGCATCATGTTCTTACAGTAATTTTTTTAACTAAGACAAAATAAAAATGAGAACACATTTCAACTTCGTGCTGGTATGCACTAGTCGCACCAATTTACAATTCAAAACTGTCTTAAGAAGCATAAGGCTACTAAAGCGACTCTTATTAAGGGCAGGCCTTCTCCTTTTGGTATGGGCATTTACCCTCCCATTTGTAAGCAGTGAAATATATGCACAAGAAATACCATATTGTGGATGGTACGAAAAACATGGTTCAGGTATTTTTAATTTTGAAGGTAATTCAGATGGTTTTTATGACCGATTTGGGAATCATTATTCTACTTGGGAGCTACAGGTACCAAGTACTGGTTTATGGCAGGGTCTTCTCCCTCAGTCTAACCACTGTGACTGCCAAACTGAATTTAACCTTAATATTTCGCCTTTTGCGCTCCGGTTTGAGGATTTATTGAACGGTGGCACAGGCGTAGGGTTTGACGATGGAGCTAACGGTGTAATAGCAAGAAGAACCATGTGCGAGGTATTTGTTGAGCTGTCAGGATTAATTGAACCTACTAGCAATCCTTGCGGAGAGGAAGATCCTGTGGTAAGGATAAAAATAGGAAGGTCTGATGAAGATTTAAGTGAAGGGGGAGGTGCTTTAGGGCTCAGTTCGCCGTTTATTTACAGCAGGTATTTTGAAGGAGAAATGGCAGATGGAATGCCTTGGTTATTGATTAATGGAGGTAATGACGCCACTTCTGCAATTGGATCAGGCCTTTTTCATGGGCAAATTTGGATCAACTTTTTTGGAAATGCACCTGGTTTTGATGGTTGGAATTTTAGCCATCAATCCCTTCCCAATGGAAATAAGCATGACCTATTCACCGTCTGTCGGCATGAAGCTCTTCATGTTTTAGGGTTTGCCTCTTTCATAAATACCTTAAATCCCGTAACTGGAGCTCCTGTATTCAATAATTACCATCGATATGATACTCATTTAGAATTGACTACGGGCAATAGTTTGATTCAAAATGGACCATATGATTTAGACTTTAACCAAAACATAAGTAGCGCAGCTTTTGATCAAGACTGTCAAGCAGCAGGTGCAAGTGTTCAGTTTGTGACTGCAAATAATTCTTTAGATATTTTCACCGTGCCTTCATCAAATATTAACAGGGCTAGTATGTTTAGCCATTTTTGCGGCGGCGGGGCAACAAACCTTTTAATGTCTCCAACTCTAGAAGCGAACGAACGTCGTTCAATAAACAGCTCCTATGAAGAGGCGGTGCTTAGGGCTTTAGGTTATAAAATAAACATAGGTGATTGTAATGTAGCCGGTGTTGATGATATTGGTCCAGCTTGCACTAATAATGTATTTTCAGGAGATTTATGTTTAAGTGACAACGACCCTTCAAATGACCAAGTTGATATTACATTTAGTGTTGAGGATTTAATCGGTAATGATGGTGAAGGCGTAGATGGGATTGCATTCTTAGAATTAAATGTGGGGTCAGGTCAACTGACTAATAATGGTGATGGTACTTATACTTTTTCCTCTGCCCTGCCAGGGATAAGTGTATTAAGATATATACCTACATCTAGCTCTTGCAATAAGGCAGGAAATGTGACTAGAGTCACTATTTCAATAGATGTATGTGAGGGGGAATGTGCATTTGTAGAAAACGGAGGTTTGACAACTATTGATGATGGTTTCAACAGAAATCCATGCAACCTGATTTGCAACCCTGAGTTTTCATACATGTTTAATAACCCTAATACTAATAATGATGAAAAGTTACCAATAGGATGCGGTGGCTTGCCAGGTGCTCAGGCTCCTGGAGTCGAAAAAGCAACAGAATCACCCGATGTGTATTTTAATTCATTTATCCCATATGTTGATTTAGTAAATGGAGCAAGGAAGCATGTAGCTTATATGCAAATTGATTTTGATAATGGTGAAGTTGTTGTTGAGGAATCTATTCATATCCCGGTTACAATTGAGCCCGAATCAAACTATCTAATATCCGGTTTCCATTCCTGTTTTGGCAACACTGCTGAAATGGAGATGCACTTTGCATCCATAAATGATTTGATTTCAGATCAATTCTGCCCTTTTGAAAAAACATTAGTCTCAGATGTAGAAGCCTATCCATCTGGATATAAAGAGGTATTCAAATCTGATTATGAAAACATTGCAAACAACCCAAATGATATAAATTGGACTAAGTTTGCAACCTGTTTTGAATTCAATGGCGAATTTGAAGGAACTTCTCTTTGGATTTACCCGCAATTTGTACCAGGAAGTTCTACAACACAAGAAGGGGGCGTTATCTCTTTTTTAGACCAGTTAGAATTAATCGAAGACAATTTTGATGCAGGGCAACCAATTTCAATCTCTTGCAATCAAACAATTACTATAGGTGGAGATGAGTTTTGTATGCTATCGGATATGGCGGTCGAATATAGCTGGTACGAAGCTTCAGATGTAACCTTTTCCAATCCTCTGCTTTCCTATACTTTAGAACGGGAATACGACGGGACTTTACTTATTGATGGCCAACCTGGCTCTACAATACCTACAGTACAAGTCAGCCCTACTGTTAACACGTCTTATATTTTAAGAAGAATATATATACCTGACCCAAACACAGAATATCCAACACCAGATTTTGTTTTCTGTAAAGATACTGATGATTTACATGTTGAAGTTATAGGTAGCTATGACCCTGGTTTTGTCATCTATGCATGCGATTATGATATTATTGCTACTGCTGTAGAAACTGACCAGTCTCTTGACTATAATTGGACTATCAGCGATGGTACAACGTTAACCGGGCAATCAATTTCTCATACCGTATCAGGGGATGGAAGTTATTCAATAACATTGAGTGTAGGGATCGAGGGTGTTTGTCAAAGTACATCGTTTTTTCCCAGTATTACATTGCCTGCAAATTGTACATCATTTTGCTGCCCAGTTGGAGCAACCAGTATTAGTGATACCTATGTGTCTTTCGGAGGACTTTCTTCCAATATAGATTATTGTTTATCAGGCACTTTAATAGTAGACGATGATTTTGTATACTCTGGATCTATGTCTATAGAACCTAATGCCAAAATAATTGTAAAAAGTGGGAATACCTTGGAACTAACAGGTGCTAAATTAGATGGGTGTACTGCTCTTTGGGAGGGTATATCGGTAGAAGGAGGAGCCAGGCTGATTATGTCAAATTCAGAAATAAGAGATGCTAAAACAGCAATATTTGCCATGAGGCATTCTTACTTAGATATTACTAAATCAAATTTCCTCCAAAACCATATTGGAATTCAACTACAGCCTCGTGTTGAGGTTGCCCCATTTTTCGATAATCTTTTTGATGGCAGCACTCCTTTGCTACCTGCGTTAGGAAATGACCCGGAAATTGGTCAATCCGCTTACTCAGGGATTATTTCTGAAACAGAAAAGTTATTTATTGGTGTCGAAGGTGAAGGGGTTAACGAATTCTCTTTCCTTAGGAACGGTATACTATCTAGTTCACAGATACTTTCTGTGGTAAACTCTAATTTTTCTGATATCCGATTTGATTCTAGTGAACCTTACTCCATAATGGGATATGGTATATTCGACCGTCATAACCTTTATTGCGGATCCAACACTTCCAATGTGACGTTTGATGATTGTGATTTTGGAATTTATTCTTATGGTTCTCCGGGAGATGAGATAAGGGTTACGAATAATACAATGTCAAATGTTAGTACAGGTGTAAGTGTCAATAAATTCAGATATGGAAATATTTACCTTATACAAAATGAGATTAGGGCAACGCATACAGGCATTGCCTTATTAGATAACAACCAATTAAACCAATTAGCTGTTAATTCTAATTTAATCCACCTCACTTCTACCGGAATCTTTGGTATCGAAGTGGAAGAACTTGGCATAGGACAACAGAATGCTAAAATAATTGGCAATGAAGTAAACCTGAGTGGGATTAGTAACGGGATTTTTATAAGGGGCGCACAAGGTTATGAATTATGGAATAATCACGTGAAATTTATAAACGGTGACCCAGGACTAGGTATTGCTTTGAGGGCTGCTCATCATACTCTACTAAATGATAATTTAGTAGAGGGCACTTCTAGTAATACTGATGCTATTGGTATTGATGTTTATAGTAGCGCCTCTGTTATGTTTGATTGTAATACAATCAGAAATATGGGCGTTGGAGTTAGCTTCAAGGGGGCTTGTGCTGGCATATTTGAGCCTACGCTTTTGAGTACTACCAACTTTGTTGCACCTATTGTTACCGGACTTAGGTATCGTGACAACCTTGATGTTGACCAGCAAATACACCGGGGGAACAAATGGGACACCAACAATGGTTTGTTTGGTTTTGCTGCTATGAACGAGGTTTCTGAGCCCGATTTTCAGATTTCTTTGACTAGTCAACTTTTTGAAGTGCATCAAACAGCTTTGCCTTTTTACCCTTCAAGCATTGCTTTTCCAAATGCTACTGGAATTGTTGGTACGGATTGGTTTCAACCTGCATTAGGTATTCCTGCACAATGCGCAGGTTTTATAAATGACCAATTGGGTACGGTCAAGGCTGAAATGGTAGCTAGAGGAGACGGGTACGCTAGCCAATATGGTACAACTTTACTTTGGGAAGCTCGAAGAAAGTTATTTAATACCATTTATTCTACCCCTGACTCTACGTACAGCACTCCCGTGGATAGCTTTTATAATGCCAGTTATACGGGTCTAATCAAAGCATTTCAAGATTATGAAGATTCGAGATTAGATTTTTTGCAATACGAGAGAGAACGTTTTTCAGGAATAGTAGGCAAGCTCAATGGCTTTAGGGATAGTGTGCTTTTATTTAATCAATCATTAGCAAAAGGTGACACTTTAGTAACTGCCATTAGAGGTGCTTATTTAGCTTCCATTGATAATTTGTTATCCGACCTTGCCCGTGAAGAAAGTATTTATAATTACCGTGCAATGAATCACTTTAGCAGCTTAGAAGGTGCCATTCACGAATTGCACACTAGTACTTCTTATCAATAGTCCGTGGGGAAAATGACGCATAGGCATAAAAAAGGGAAAGTTGTAATTTGGGAGTTCCTACACACTCAAACCAACTTTGCCCCTATGAGCGTCAAAGCACTCACGGAACAAATATTACGAAAAATTTCTACAAATAACCGTTGGCAATACCGATTTATGCTGCACTTGTTTCCATTATGGCTAGCTGTGCGAGGCCGGTACAACTTCACCAACCTTTCGCGCTGGGGCGAATACGGGGAAGATACCTACCGTCAGAACTTCGCCCGCCCCTTCGGTTGGCTGGAGTTCAATGCTGAGCTGGCTTCGCAGCAGCTTGGGCAGCACTTGGCTATTGCTTTTGACCCTTGCTTTGTACCAAAGAGCGGCAAGCATACAGCGGGTATAGGCTACTTCTACTCTGGCTGCGCCGGCCGCGAGCTGCGCGGCCTGGAGTTTTCGGGTATAGCTGCTGTGGACCTGGCGGACAAAGCAGCCCTCCATCTCGAAGCCGTCCAGACAGTAGGCCTGAAAGAGGGGGAATCGCAGCTTGCTTTCTATGCCCGTATCCTTTGTGAGCGCAAAGAAGCCCTGTTGAGGCTTTCCAAGTATGTCACTGCGGATGCCTATTTCGCCAGGGAGCCTTTCGTGGATACGCTGCTTGGCGAAGGTTTCCAACTGATCACCCGCCTGCGCAAGGATGCAAGGCTGCGCTACCTTTATAATGGGCCAAGGCTGAAAAGAAGAAGGGGGCGCCCTAAAACATATGACGGCCGGATCAATCCTTATGCCCTTCGCGAAGACCATTTCACGCCATGCGCACAAGCAGAAGACGGTTCGTGGGTTGCTTACCAGGCCACTGTAAATGTACAGTCTTGGAAGCGCAACGCTAAAGTTGTCATCGTACATCACTTGGACGATCAGGGGCAAGTAAAATCCGCGAAGATTTATGCCTGCACCGATACGGGCATGGATGGCGCAGAGGTACTGCACGCTTATCAGTGCCGCTTTCAGATTGAGTTCCTGTACAGGGATGGCAAGCAACATGCAGGGCTGGCCCACTGCCAGGCACGCAGTCCGCAAAAGCTGCACTTCCATCTCAACACGGCCCTCACAGCCGTATCGCTTGCTAAAGCAGCATACTACCTCAGCGCCCCGCCGCAGGAACGCAAAGCGTTTTCTATGGCAGACGTTAAAACCCAGTATGCCAACGATTTATTGCTGGACCGATTTATTGCCACGTTCGGCATCGGCGCACAGCTTTCAAAAATTAATTCCATCCGCGAGCGCTTCAGGGCTATAGGCAAAATTGCAGCCTGATTTGCCACGGACTATTGTCTTATGAAACTGCTTTAAAGCAAATATGGCGTGGGCATGCGAGGCTTCAACAGACTGGCCGTGACAGCTTTCCTACTAATTGGTTAAGTACATTAGAAAATCTTGCAGAATCCTGTCCATTGGAAGGTGGTAATGCTATTTTTCTGGCAAGGAGCCTTTATAAGATTTTGGAAGGGGGGCATATTACAGGAGGTTGCTTGGGCAATAATGCGTTTGCAATCCCTGATCCAGGAACTGGTGTAATTGCAAATACGATAAGCATAAAGGCATTCCCCAATCCTGCTAAGAGTAGTTTGACTATAGAGTTTGAAATACCCGAGCAAGGGCTGCTTAGACTATTTGATGTCAATGGGAAGTTGGTCCGGTCGGAATCCTTATTACGAGGACAAGGGCAGCGATTTTGGGATATAAGTGCTCTTCCTTCTGGCGTTCTCTGGCTCCAAATACAGAGTCAGCGTAAATCAGAGATAATCAAAGTCGTGGTTCTTAAATAATTAATTAAGTACTCGTTCGTAGCTGCCTATTTGACGGCAGCTACGAATTAAATTTTCAGTATGAAAGCTATATTTTTTTTGCTTTTTGTCTTGGGGGGAGTATTCTCGCAGTTATATGCCCAGGAAACCTTTGCCCGTGAGCCGCGTGACCATATCTGGCTTTTCGGTTATGATGGTATTGGAGGGCCGCCCTTTGCAAGCACCGTAATGGATTTTAATACAAATCCTGTTTCTGTTTTTACAGATACCAGGCAGATGAATTTTGAGATGACGAATGCTAGTATTTGTGATACTTTAGGGGAGCTTGAAGTCTATACCAATGGGCTTTATATTGCTGATGCTGCACATGATACCATTACAAATGGCAGCGGTCTTAACCCAGACCCTTATACTGATTTTTGGATAGAAATCGGGGCTTATTCACTTCAGCAATCAGCTCTGTTTTTTAAAGCTGTAGATGGCTTCCATCTCCTGCATACAGAAATGACAAAATATGAAGAAGAAGATGAATTTGGAAGCCCATATGCAGGTAATAACTTATACTTAACTGAGGTAAAAAGTGGAGAGACAGGCTATGAAGTTGGTAATAAGAACCAAGTATTGGTTAATGACACTCTAGTCTTTGGGCAGCTTACGGGTTGTCGGCACGCTAATGGACAAGATTGGTGGCTTATAGTCCCTGAGTATATGGATAATCAGTATTACTCTGTGCTTATCACTCCTGATTCAGTAGCTTTTGTAAATAAATATGATTCAGATACTATTTTTATTGCTGGTGTTGGTCAAGCAAATTTCACTCCTGATGGATCAAAATACGTACGTTTTAGCTCCTACGGGATAGAGGAAGGGCAGTTTATTGAAATTTACGACTTTGACCGGTGTGATGGCTATTTGTACAATCCAAGGGTAATAAACTATAACGACACCGCCTACTTTGCCGGGGCAGCGATCTCAGAGAACAGCCGTTTTCTTTACATTTCTTCCCATCGATATATTTATCAGTATGACTTAGAAGCGGAAGATATAGAAGCGTCAAAAGTTCTCGCTGCAGAATATGATGGGTTTGAATCTCCTGCTAATTTTGGTACCCGATTTTTTTTAGCACAGCTTGCACCAGATGGCAAAATTTACATTTCGACGCCGGGTGCTACGGACCGGCTCCATGTCATTCATCAGCCTAATAATAAAGGTGCCGGGTGCCAAATAGAACAGCATGGCATCCAACTGCCTGGCTTGAACTTCAGGACCATGCCCAACCACCCATATTATGGCCTTGGCCCTGAGGATGGCGGTGCTTGTGATACATTGGGCATAGACCTTCCGCTTCCGGAAGCCGAATTCAGCTATGTCGTTACGGACAGCAGCTTGCAGGCTATCGACTTTTATGATGGCTCTAAATTTCAGCCCTATGCCTGGCATTGGGACTTTGGTGACGGAGCGGTCAGTAATAGCCGCCATCCACAGCACAGCTATATTTTTCCAGCTTTATATGAAGCCTGCTTAACGGCTACAAACGCTCAAGGAAGCCATACGTCTTGCCAGGAAATTGACCTTAGGGCAACGAGCACTACTACCCTGAACAACGACGGTATTTATTGCCGGGCATTCCCTAACCCTGCCAGTACAATCTTGCGAGTTGAATGTCAAATACAACATACCGGGTTACTTCAGGTATTCAATATGCGGGGGCAGGAAGTTTATCGGAAATCTATAGCACATAACCCAGAGCCGCTTCAGTTGGATGTCCGGCAATGGCCCGCAGGGGTTTACAGTATTAGATTGTCTGATGGGTATAACAGCCAGCTTTTGCAGGTGATGGTAGAGTAGTTTTTAGAACAAGTAATTTCAAAAAGGCCCATTATGAACCGGCTATTTCTATTGATCTTTTTGGCTGCGCCATTGCATGCAGGTGCGCAAGGTATTTTAGGCGGTGACCTTGATGTCATTGCGCAATTCTCACCTGCTTTAGCACATGCATATTTTTTAATTTATAAAGAAGGGAATGGAAGTCCTGAAGGGCGTATCATTGATTGGGGCGATGGGACCTTGGATACCCTGAGTGGTACATTATCCTCTACTCCAATTGAAGGAGTGGTTGCAGAAGTTTATCACTCCTTTCATAATTATCCTATGATAGAGAAAACCTACACAATTACTGTTTGTGATAGTTTCTTAGTAGAAGGCATTAAAAATATTGAAGATTCAGGAAGTAAGAATTTTATGATTACGAATAGGATAAAGATTAGCCCGTCAGGTATGTCTATCCCGGGACAATATATTGGGTACGCCATTGACTTAGAATACCCGGGAGATGGTACTATAACCCATCATGCAAATGGAGGCTTTGCAGCATTTACGGCATACGATAGTGTCCGGACTTACCTTCTGCCCTTTACAGAGGGAGGGTATACCTTCCCGGAAGCAACAGACACCATCACATGCTGCCCACCATTTGTTTGGGACGGTCCGGTTGAGCCTGGGCGTTATGCCTTTGCTATTGGTGCAGAGACGTGGTACAATGGGGAGGTCCTTGGAGAAGATGTCAGAAAAATGGTAATCGAAGTAGACTCTTCCTTTTTTCTGACAAGCACTAATTTTATTAGCGGTTTAAATGCCAGTTTCCAGCTTTTCCCTAACCCAGTCCGCTCAACACTTCACCTTCAGCTACCACAGCTTCATACTACAGAGGGGAAGCTAATTATTGAAAACCTATCCGGTCAAATGCTTTACACAGAAGACCTGAACTTGAGCCCGGCACCCCGTAGCTGGCAATTAGATGTGGGAGGCTGGCCAAGTGGGGTATATGTGGTTCGCTTGCAAGTAGGAGCGGAGCAAATGGTGCGGAAGTTTGTAAAGGAATGAATCATCAAAACAAAATCAACCAGGTAATAACAAGAAAACCTGCCCTATGTAGAGGACAAGTGGTAGACAGGAAAGGAGGTGGAAACGGAGTTAACCAGCAAACTCCCGCTGCTCCGAGAACGGATTCACCGGTAAAACCGTTATCTTTAGGAATCTACAAACAATGCTTATGGTGAGTTCAAACACATCAGAATTGCGTGCCGACCTGCATCGGTACATTGATTTATTGGATGACAAGTTTATAGCGGTAGCCCACCCCATGTTTGGGGCCTATATCGAGCAGCAGGAAAATGATCCAATCATTGGTTATAGTGTGGAGGGTGTTCCTATGCATGCCAGTGTGGCCAGAAGAGAGTTCAAAGCTCGTGTGGAAGCAGCAGACAGAGGTGAATATATTACACTTGATGAGCTTAAAAAGGAATCAGAAAAATGGCTGAAGGGCAAGGAAGGTAAAGAATAGTCATTGTGCCTGAGGCTAGAGATGGCTTTCAGCAAATAGTACAATATCTGGAAGAAAATGTATCCTACCATACCGCTGACTATGTCAGGCAGGCTATCTTTTATGGATTAGACAAGTTGTTGACCATGCCACATCAACATGGCTTAGTAAAAGAGTTGAGCGATGAAGAAATTACTTATCGTTGAGTGCTCGTGTTAAAGGGTACGTACCGTATCATTTTCATTATAATTGAGGCGAAACATGAGGTTCGAATTATACATATAAGCAGAGGCGATAGAAGTCCTGATTACTTAGAAGAAGTGAAAACCCGCTAAGTCTTTATTACACATTCTCACCCAATTGTGGATAAAATATACCACCCCTCCGGTTTTCAATGTCCCGGAATGTTTTATTTTTGTGGGCTATGAGATTGAAGCAGCTGGAAATAAAGGGGTTCAAGAGTTTTGCCAACGAAACGGTCATCAACTTCGAGGAGGATGTCATTGGCATAGTGGGCCCCAATGGTTCCGGTAAGTCGAATATTGTGGATGCCATCCGCTGGGTGCTCGGAGAACAGAAAAGCCGGGAACTCCGCCTGGACTCCATGTCGAGCGTGATCTTCAACGGCACCAAACGGCGCAAAGCGGGCGGCGTGGCTTCGGTCTCCCTGACCTTTGAGAATACCAAAAACCTCCTGCCTACCGAGTATCATACGCTTACCATCACGCGCATGCTTTACCGCAGCGGGGACAGCGAGTACCGGCTCAATGGGGTCACCTGCCGCCTCAAGGACATTACTTCTCTTTTTCTAGATACGGGCATTGGCTCCAATTCCTACGCCATCATCGCCTTGGGGATGGTGGACGACATCCTGGCCGATAAGGACAACTCCCGGCGTAAGATGTTTGAGCAGGCCGCCGGTATTTCCAAGTACAAAGTCCGCAAGCGCGAGACCCTCAATAAGCTGAAGCATACTTCGGAAGACCTCGACCGGGTGGAGGACCTGCTCTTTGAGATCAACAACAACCTGAAATCGCTGGAAAAGCAGGCCAAACGTGCCCGCAAGTACTTCGAACTCAAGGAAAAGTACAAAAGCTACAGCACCGAACTGGCCATTCTCAAAATCGGCAGCCTCAAACAGCAGCAGGAAGAACTACGCAGGAAGCTGACGCAGGAGGAGGACAACTACCGGCAGTACGATGTGGAAATCAATACCCGGGAAGCCGCCCTGGAACAGGAGCGTAAAGCCAATCTGGACAAAGAACAAGCATTGTCCGAACGCCAACGCGAGCTGAACAACCTGGTGGGGAACATCCGCGGTATGGAGAACGACAAGCGGATGCAACAGCAGAAGCAGCAGTTCCTGGAAGACAACCTGCAAAAGCTCAATCAGGAAACCGCAAACGCGAAAGTCCGCATCCGGCAGCTGGAAGAAGACATCGAGCAGTACCGCTCCGAGCTGAATGGCGAAAAGCGGATCGAAGCCCGCCTGGAAGAAGAGCTGAATCAGGCAGAAGAACAGCTCGCGGCCATCAAAAAAGACCATGGGCAATTGAAAGCCGGATTGGACGAGGTGGTCAGCCAACAGCAAGCCCTGGAGCGGGAAACCTTCGAGCTGGAGAAGCAGAAAGCCATCAATACCAATCAGATTGAAAGCAGTCAGCGCGAACTCAAGCGCGGACTGGAGGAAATCGACCGCCGGAAAACGGAGATTGTCGGACTACAGGACAAGATGAAAACCCTGGAGGCACAGCAGGCCGAACGGCAGGCCGCTGTGGAAAGCCTCGAAAAAGCCGAGGAGGAACGCCAACAGCAGCTCGAAAAAACCGATCAGGAACTTGACGACCTAAATAAACAACGCACTAAAGTCAACCGTACCCTCGATGCCCGCCGCAATGAGTATCAGCTGACCAAAAGCATGGTCGAAAGCCTGGAGGGCTTTCCGGAGTCAATTAAGTTCCTGAGCACCGCCAAATCCAAAGAGTGGAATTCGGAAACGCCCCTGCTGTCGGACCTCATCTACGTTAAGGAAGACTACAGGGTCGCCATCGAGAACTACCTCGAGCCCTACCTGAACTACTACGTGGTGCCGGACCTGGAAGCGGCTTATAAAGCCATCCGCCTGCTCAACAGCACCCAAAAAGGCAAGGCCAATTTCTTCCTGCTCGACGCCTTCGAGCGCTACGTGCCGCCGATGGCAATGCTGCCCGATACCCAACAGGCTTTCGATTTGGTGGAAACCGACCCGGCTTACCGCAAACTGGTGGCCCACCTGCTGGAAAATGTGCTGGTAACTGATCAGGAAGAAATTAAGGGCGCCATAGAGGACAGTGATTATGTGCTGCTCTCCAAAAGCGGGCGGTTCATTCAGCGGCGCTACAGTGTGTCGGGCGGGTCTATCGGCCTGTTTGAAGGCAAAAAAATCGGCCGCAAGAAAAACCTGGAAGTCCTCGAAAAGGAAATCCGGAAGCTGGAACGGGAGGAAGACAAGCTATCGTCTGCCTATTACAGCCTCAAGGACCGCATGGATCAGCTCAAGGCCCGGCGTACCGAGCGGGAAATTCAGGAAGCCCGCCGTCAGCTCAATCAGCTGATGCAGGAGAAAACAGCACATGCCACCCGCCTCGAAAACTTCGAGTCCTTCATCAAAGAAGCGGAGGATAAGCTGCAGGGGCACACCGACCGGGTCACATCCCTGGACCGCGAAAACGAGGAGATGGATGGCTTGCTCCGGGTGAAAAAACGGGAAGTCAGCCTGCTGAAGGAGCGCATTGCCGACACCGATATCACCTACCGGGATGTAGCGGAGAAAATGAGTGCCGCTTCCACGGCCTTCAATGAAAAGAACATTGAGTTCATCCGGCAGCAGAACAAAGTATCGGCCTTACAGCGGGAACTGAGCTTCCGTGAAAAGCAACTGCAGGAAGCCACCACGACCGTTTCCGGCAACGCCCAAAAGCTGGAGCAATCGCAGCTCGAAATCCGGGAATTGCAGGATGCCACCGATGCCCTCCAAAAGCAGCTGCTGGAATCTTACGACCTGCGCAAGCAGCGGGAAGCCAAACTCACCGAGGCGGAACAGACCTACTACAAAGCCCGGGGTGGCATTAACGAACTGGAAGATCAACTCCGCAAGCTCAATAAGCAGCGGCAGGACGCACAAATCCTGGTGAACACGCTCAAGGATAAGGTCAATGATGTCAAGTACAAGGTAGGTTCCGTGGCTCAGCGCCTGCGCATCGAATTCAATATTGAGATCAACGACATCATTAATGAAGAGCCGACCCTGGGCATGCCGGAGGAGGAAATCGCCCTGAAAGTAGACCGCCTGCGTGGCCGCCTGGAGAACTACGGAGAGATCAACCCCATGGCCGTGGAAGCCTTTGATGAGATGAAGGAGCGGGCGGAGAATATCACCAAACAGCGGGACGATATCCTTCAGGCCAAATCAGACCTGGAAACCACCATAAAGGAAATCGAGGAAACGGCCACCCTGCAGTTTCTGGAGTCCTTCGAGAAGGCCCGCTTGTACTTTATCGATGTTTTCCGCAGCCTGTTTACCATAGAAGACACCTGCGACCTGATCTTGATGGATCCTGAGGACCCGCTGGAATCGAAAATTGAAATCGTCGCTAAGCCCAAAGGCAAGCGACCGCAGACCATCAGTCAGCTATCGGGTGGCGAAAAGACGCTCACGGCCACCGCACTGCTCTTTGCGCTGTACCTGCTCAAGCCCGCCCCATTCTGTATTTTCGATGAAGTGGACGCCCCACTGGATGATGCCAACATCGAGAAATTCAACAAGATCATCAAGAAATTCTCCAAAGACTCTCAGTTCATCATCGTTACCCACAACAAGCTGACGATGGCAGCCGTGGATACCATCTACGGTGTCTACATGGCCGAGCAAGGCGTATCCGGTGTCAGCGCGGTCGACTTCCGGGACTTCGAGCACTCCACCACCTTCGAGGTAAAGGAACAAGCTTAGTAGATTCCATTTTTAAACTTAGGGGCATGAATAGCTTGGAAAGAATGCCAAAGACTTCGTAGAACCTGTCTGCCTGGCATAGCCAGGTAGAGTCACACCTTAGTATTCCCCTGCAACACTATGGAAGAAAGACTTCGTAGAAGTCGCACGTTCGTAACCCTTGCAATACCATAGGAGATCGACTTCGTAGAAGTCGCATGTTACCCCCCAATCTCTGCAGTTTTTAAGCATGCTAAAACCAGCAGTTTGTATAAAACTCCGGAAGACTTCGTAGAACCTGTCTGCCCGGCACAACCAGTAGAGTCACACCTTAGTATCCCCCTGCAACACTATGGAAGAACGACTTCGTAGAAGTCGTACGTTCGTAACCCTGGCAATACCATAGGAGATCGACTTCGTAGAAGTCGCACGTTACCCCCCAATCTCTGCAGTTTTTAAGCATGCTAAAACCAGCAGTTTGTATAAAACTCCGGAAGACTTCGTAGAACCTGTCTGCCTGGCATAGCCAAGTAGAGTCACACCTTAGTATCCCCCTGCAAAACTATGGAAGAACGACTTCGTAGAAGTCGCACGTTCGTAACCCTGGCAATACCATAGGAGATCGACTTCGTAGAAGTCGCACGTTACCCCCCAATCTCTGCAGTTTTTAAGCATGCTAAAACCAGCAGTTTGTATAAAACTCCGGAAGACTTCGTAGAACCTGTCTGCCTGGCATAGCCGGGTAGAGTCACACCTTAGTATCCCCCTGCAACACTATGGAAGAACGACTTCGTAGAAGTCGCATGTTCGTAACCCTGGCAATACCAAAGAAGAACGACTTCGTAGAAGTCGCATGTTACCCCCCAATCTCTGCAGTTTTTAAGCATGCTAAAACCAGCAGTTTGTATAAAACTCCGGAAGACTTCGTAGAACCTGTCTGCCTGGCATAGCCAAGTAGAGTCACACCTTAGTATCCCCCTGCAACACTATGGAAGAACGACTTCGTAGAAGTCGCACGTTCGTAACCCTGGCAATACCATAGGAGATCGACTTCGTAGAAGTCGCACGTTACCCCCCAATCTCTGCAGTTTTTAAGCATGCTAAAACCAGCAGTTTGTATAAAACTCCGGAAGACTTCGTAGAACCTGTCTGCCTGGCATAGCCAAGTAGAGTCACACCTTAGTATCCCCCTGCAACACTATGGAAGAACGACTTCGTAGAAGTCGCACGTTCGTAACCCTTGCAATACCATAGGAGATCGACTTCGTAGAAGTCGCACGTTACCCCCCAATCTCTGCAGTTTTTAAGCATGCTAAAACCAGCAGTTTGTATAAAACTCCGGAAGACTTCGTAGAACCTGTCTGCCTGGCATAGCCGGGTAGAGTCACACCTTAGTATCCCCCTGCAACACTATGGAAGAACGACTTCGTAGAAGTCGCATGTTCGTAACCCTTGCAATACCATAGGAGATCGACTTCGTAGAAGTCGCACGTTATCCCCGATCTCTGCAATTTGTAAAAACGCTAATCAATCTTATCAATCACCTGCCGCTCAAACTCCGCCTTAGCCAGGGGGCGCCGCTGCTGATCATCCGTACAATAGTACAGCCCGATGACCTGCAGGTTGGTAAGGCTATCGTTGCGGGGGATAAGAACAATATCCGCCCATTGATAGCCCCCACAGTGAGCCGCGTAGTAGCTGATGTTTACCGTATCCGCTTCCAATCCTTCGGAAAGCGGCAATCCATGCTCAATGAACAAGCTGTCGGCAGCATCCACCCGTGGCACGAATTCATTTTTCCCATAGGGGAGCTCGTAGGTCTCGTCAAGGACCAGGAAACGGTCATATTCATCAGGTTCGCTCGTGGCCAGGAAGGCAAAAACGGCCACAGAAAACGGAATCGCGTAGGGAACCCGGACCTTCCAATCAGGTGCGTACGCCAGGCTATAGCGGTAGGCCAAAATCAGGACTGGTAGCGCCAGATAATCCGTGTAGTCCACCACCCGGGCATAATGCAGCCCGGTCAGGCTATTCCAGCCTTCAATCAGCGGTTGGCTGAATGGTGTTTTCCAATACACGAAAAACAAGGCGATGCCCCAGCAAATGGATTTGCGGTAAGCAGGGAAAAGCCCGATCCAAAACAGCGCAAAGGCAAACAGCCCGGCAAAATCGGATAATTTACCGGTAAGCAGGCCCGGAAAAGCGCCTTTCAGGTAAAAATCGTTAAGGAGTAACAAGCCCAGGCTCAGGAGGAATGCCGGGGACTGCAGGAGAGAAAGCTGCCGCGTCATAGGTGTAAGGTTTTGATTACTATCACTATAACGCGGCAACAGCTTAATTCGATGCTTTACTCCCCTGCAAAATGAGCCCTCACCTCCGCAGGAATGAGCTTTTGGGTCATTGGGTTTTGCGCATCATTTTCGATGAAGTGCCAGTTCTTAGTCCCCTCGTCGGCAATGGCGTACATGACCTTATCTACCAGGACCGTAAAGGTATTGGTGGCGCCATCGTAGGACACGGCGTCCGTGCCATGCGTGCCTTCGAGGTTGCCTTTGATCATGCCTACCGTTTCCGGAGTTTTGTAAGCCTCGGAGGTGAATTGTATGGTCATCGTGCCCATGTAGCTGACGGGGGCGTATCGCTCCGATTCAAAGGCGAACGGAGCACTGATGCGCTTGATGCGATATCCCGACATATCCACTTCCATACCGTTGCCACTCATGTCGGCAAACATTTGCACCATCTCTTCTTTGGAAACTTGCTCAAAAAGCGGCGGATAAAGAAAATCGACCACCGTCTCCCAGTCTTTGTCTTCGGTAGCGGTGAAGTATTGATTTATCCGGGATTTGATATCCTGTACATCCTGGGCTTGTGCCTGAACGCCCGTGCAGGCAGCCAGCAAAGCGATCCCAAGCAATAGCATTCGCATGTTTATAATGTTTTAAGGTATTCAATAACAGCGGTGCGTTCACCCGCTGATAATTTATCGCCAAAATCGTGCCCTTTATTGCTGTAGCCGGGGCGGTTGGTGTCAAATGCCCAGTCGCCTTTGGCTTTGTCCAGCTCTGTGTAGGCCCAGCCAAGCGCCTTGTGGTCGTAATCCCGGCTGTCCCCTGACCGCGCCCAGACATCGGGCCGGTTTTTGCTGTCAAGCAGGGCGGCTACTGTGGGGACCGAGCCATTATGGAGGTAGGGCGCGGTAGCCCAAATGCCATCCAAAGGTGGTGCCACATACCCCAGCTCGGGCGCAAAGTACGACTTCGGCTCTGATTGCGCAAACCAGCTGCTGTTGTACCATTCCACGATGCCGCTGTTTTTCGCGTAATTGGCGTACATGGGGTCTGTTTTGACGAGTGCCAGTGAAACCAGCTTATTGGGATAGGTCTCTTCCTCGCCGTAGGTACCGTGGCATTTGCTGCAATTTTCTTCAAAAATGACCTGCCCTTCCGCCGCCAGTGCCTGATCAACCGGGCCGGGATAAGCCGGGGGCTCCAGTGTTTGCAGCCACGCCAGGACATCTTTGAACCCAATGATGGCTTCCCGGGCAGCCGTACTGTCGGGTATGCCCAGCACAGAAGCCTGGAAAAGCAGCTTGGTGAAGTCGCCCCGCCCAATGCCGTTGTAGTACAGGGCGTTCTTTTTCTTAACATGCCAAAGAGGCGGGACATCGGTGGCGATGGTGTAGTCCATCATGTCGTAGTTGGGTGCCTCCCGGTAGGTCAGGTCAACCGGGTCGCGGTGGCGCATGCAGGCTTCTGCCAGGCGGAAAGCCGGATTGGCACCGGGCTGATTGGTCTGAATGTAAGGCGCCATAGCGTTGAAGTAGCGGGAGAAGTCCTCATAGGCCTCCCACTCGGGCTCGTCCTTTTTGTACTTGAAGTCTACACCCACCCGGATCACCTTGCCCATCGGCTTGAAGCTCTTTTGGTAGTCTGAGAAGCTGTTGCCCAGCCCCGGTACAATCTGCCCGTTGACTTCCCCGGCGTGGCAGGTGAAGCAGTTGCCGTTCATCACGAGTGTTCCGCCTTTAGCTGCTTCGAAGGCACTAACAGGGTAGGGCAGGTTGGCATTGACACCACCTCGCCTCAGCACGGTATCGGTGGTGCCGGAGAGGCGCTTTTTCATCATCTCAAAGGGCACTCCGGAGCCGATGTAGGAGCCCCCTCCGATGAAGGCATAGCCCGCTTCCGGGTCGCCATCCATTTGTTGCGGGGAAGCTGGCAGGGGCTTTACTTTCCAGTTGTTGCCGGTGGCTGTGCCGGGCAGCGTACTGTAACGCTGACAGGCAGCAAGGGCGGCAAGCCCCAGGATAAACCAAAAAAATCTCATAGCACTTTATCGGTTTGAATTGCGTTGAATGGAGGCAGAAACAACCTATGGTTCCCGGTGTTTCCATCAAACTATACATGACGCGTTCTTGTTTGGGCGAAGCCCAGACCAAAACGGTCAGTATATACTGCACTCGATGTCGGTTTGGATTCCCAAACCTCATCGATGACAGTATACCCAACGGTAAAGATGCGGCCTTGGTTGTGGAATTATTACCTTTGTCTTTTTATTGACCTACTTATGTTGAACCCTCGCCTCACTTTAAACTGCCGCGGTACACTGCTGAGCCTCCAATCGCCTCAGGTGATGGGGATATTGAACGTAACGCCGGACTCCTTCTTTGACGGTGGGCGGTATACCCGTCAGGATGCCTTGCTGCGGCAGGCAGAACAGATGTTAAAGGAAGGGGCTTCGATTCTGGATATCGGTGGGATGTCCTCCCGTCCGGGCGCTGAGATTATCTCAGTGGAGGAGGAGCTGCAGCGGGTATTGCCATCGATTGAAGCCCTGCATCAGGCTTTTCCGGAGGCTATTCTCAGTATTGATACCATCCGCGGACGGGTAGCGGAGGAAGCGGTGGGAGCGGGTGCTGCCATCGTCAATGATATTTCCGCCGGTGCTTTCGACGAATCGATGTACCCAACAGTGGCCCGCTTGCAGGTGCCTTACATCCTTATGCACATGAAGGGCAGCCCGAAGACCATGCAGGACAACCCGGATTATGAGGATGTGGTGCAGACGGTGCTGGACTTTTTTATTGCGGAGGTAGGCAAGCTGCGGGCCCTCGATGTGCACGATATTGTATTGGATCCCGGATTTGGGTTTGGAAAAACTGTGGAGCACAACTATCAGCTGCTCAAACAAATGCACCTGTTCAAAATTTTAGACTTGCCGTTACTGGCCGGGCTGAGCCGGAAGTCAATGATCAATAAAGTACTGAAAACCAAGCCGGAACATGCGTTGAACGGAACCACTGCTTTAAACATGGTCGCCCTGCAACAGGGCGCTAAAATACTTCGGGTGCACGATGTCCGCCCGGCCATGGAAGCCGTTAAGCTTTGGCAGCAACTCGAAATGGTATAGGCACATGGAATGGCAATCTCAAACGCTTACCGAAGCAGATATTAAGTCTGCAACCCTGCGCTACCTGAAGCACCACTACCGCTTCCGGCAAAGGCAGGGCGGCTGGGAGCTGTCCTCTGATCTCCGGGGCAAGGGCGGGATTGTGGCGGATGGTTTCCTGTCCTTTGTGCAGCCTTCCGGCGAAGTGTTTCGGGCGACTTTCGAGGCGACTTCCTACGATACCAAAGCCGAGGTGCGCTACCGCAAGCAAAAAATCCTGCTTTATTGGGATGCTGCAGCTGTGGCGGCTTGTTTCGCCTGTGGTTTGCTGCTGCTTGGTTTGTTCCGGGCCTGGTTTACGGTGGAAGCCCTGACGCTGACCGGGGCGATTGCTTTGTTCATTGCCTTTTTTACGTTTGGCTTTTTCGCGTTTTTGTTGCTGTTCCGTGGCTGGAGGCGGTACCGGTACATCTACGCCATTGAGCAATTTAAACGCTACCATGCTGATGAGCAGTGGGTGGCGCTGGGGGAGGATGTATTCGCCAATCTCACAAGCGATCCCTACTATCTGGAGCTGAAAAAGCAGTGCATCTATAACGGCATGGGACTGCTGATCGTGCGCCTGGATAAATCCATCCTGATGCAGCTGTCGCCTGCCCGGAAAGATGTTTTTGGAAAGAAACGCAGCAACATTGACTTTCTCAGGCAGGACGACCTCCAACGCATGCTAGACGAAGGGCGTTACCCGGAATGGATGGCTACGCTTAAGCCGGAAAACCTGCTGCGGTTCCAGCGGCGCTACAAATATCAAATGCTGATTGTAGGGATATGCCTCGCGATTACATCGGGCGTACTCTATCAGGAAATGCAGGAGCTTAAAACTATTGAAGAAGAATCCCCGGAAGCCTACCTCAGACGAATGGCTGATGTGCGGAAGCGCAACGAAAGCTACACTCAGCCTATCACGTTTGTATTGGATACCCTGATTACCTGGCCCTATCCCATTCGGAAAGATATGGAGCCCTACCTGTCGCTGCAGCCTGCACAGCCGGAATCGGTGCCAGTGCCTCCGGTCTCGCGTTCCGGGGCTTCCAGCGAGGGTTTTGTCGGGCATCTGGACGGTGCTGCGCCTTACACCTACGATTGTTCCCGCCTGCGCCCCCTGACTTCTACCGGCTACATCATTCAGGAAGGGGTATACCAAAGCTACAGCGCCGTGAGGGCCCGCATCCGGGAGCTGGAAGGCTTCGGTTTTACGGCAAGTGCCGTTTGGCTGGGCTGCTTTGACGAGCTGGAAATTGGGTACGCTTTGTACTTTGGGCTGGTTTTTGATGACCCCGGTGCTGCACGGTCCAGCCTGGAAAATTACCAGCAGCGTTTGGGCGATAACGTCTTAAACCTAAATTTGCAGTTGCGATCGCTCACTCCATTGGAATAACTTATAAATTGAAATGCCTTTGATCACTACATCTTCTTATCGTCCAAGACCCTGGTTTCGCAACCATCATGTTAATACTATTTACCCGGCCTTTTTCCGTAAGGTCCCGGAAGTGGCCTACGAGCGCGAGCGCCTGGAGCTCCCCGATGGCGACTTTCTGGATGTTGACTGGTCCTGCACGGGCAGCGACAAGCTCATTATCGGGCTGCACGGTTTGGAAGGCTCCGCTGACCGCCCTTACATCAGGGGCATGGCTCGCTACTTCAATGAACGGGGCTGGGATGCGCTGGGCTTGAATTTTCGGGGTTGCAGTGGTGAGCCCAACCGCCTGCTGCGTTCTTATCACATTGGCGAAACTGGAGACCTTCGTCAGGTGATTGATCATGCGCTGAGCCTTGGCCGTTACCGGCATATCGGTTTGGTAGGGTTTAGCCTGGGTGGCAATGTGATCCTGAAATACCTGGGCGAAGGTGGTTTCCACCCGGATGAGTTGGTGGGAGGCGTGGCCTTTTCGGTACCCTGTGATGTGAAGTCAGCCAATACCGAGATTGACAAATGGCACAACTGGCATTACCGGCAGCGTTTTATGCAAACCCTCAACGCCAAAATGGTGGAGAAAGCCAACCGGTTTCCCGGGCAGTTAGAGATTCCGGAGCGCATGCCCCGGGATTTCCGCGAATTTGATGACCAGTTTACCGGGCCCATCCACGGTTTTAGAGATGCGGAAGATTACTGGACCAGTTGCAGCAGTATCTACTTCATTCCGACCATTGAGCACCCGGCTTTGCTCGTTAGTGCGCAGGACGATACTTTTCTGAGTGAAAGTTGTTACCCCTTTGATTTGGCCCGGGACCACAAATACTTCCATTTTGAAGCGCCAAAACGGGGTGGCCATGTTGGTTTTGTCACTGTCAACCGGGATGGGTACTACTGGACAGAAAAACGGACATTTGATTTTCTGAACCAGCATCTGGAAAATTAAAAAACCAGTCGGCCGGAGGCAAGAAGTAATCCGGCCGACTGTTATCATCAGGCCTGTTCCGGAGCCCAGCCTTTTTCGTAATCCCGGCCCCAGTACTTTTTCATTATTTTCTTGTTTTTGTACTTGCCGGTCTGCGGGTCGATGGCAAGGGCCGCGTCGCCCTCTCTTGAGGAGGTATTGGCATAGTGGCAGAGATTGGTGCTGATGGCGCCCTCATCGATCGGGCAGGCGAGCTTGGCTTTACCGCGAATGGCTTCAAAAAAGTTGCGCACGTGTCGGTCGGTCAGGCTGCCGCCGCCGCCCAGCGCTGTACCCGCTTCATCTCCGCCAGAGACTTTCTCCGTAACCAGTTTGCCATCTCTGTCATAATGCTTGTAATGGCCCCGGTCTACAAATACAGAGCCTTCCGTGCCATAAATGACGGTTCCCCGCCCACCGCCGTAGGTCGGATTAGCGTTTCGGCTCTTGCCATCCCAGTTGATGACCTTACCCCCCGGGAATTTAAGGGTGGCGTACATGGTATCATACATAGTCCAGGGGTCGTCCCTGAAATGATTCTTGGCAGAGTTGACCCGTACTTCTTCCGGGAATTTCACTTGCAGCGCCCAACGGGCGATATCGAATTCGTGGGTCGCATTATTGCCGGTTTCTGCTGTGCCCCAGCGCCAGTACCAGTGCCAGTTGTAATCGCCAACGATATCAATAAAATCGGTGCGTGGTGCAGGGCCCTGGAACAGTTCCCAGTCCAGATAGTCCGGTACAGGGATCTTATTAGCATCAGGCACCCGCCCCCGGTTGTTGGAGTAGAAAGCGGTGGCATGGTAGGCTTCCCCAATCAGCCCCTCGTGGATAGCCTGTATGATCTCCTGGCTTTCCAGTGATGACCGCTGCTGAGCACCCATCTGGACTTGCAGCCCGGTCTTCTTTTGCCAGGCGATTAGCATCTCACCTTCAGCCGGATTGTGGCTGCAGGGCTTCTCAACGTAAACGTGCTTGCCGCCCTGCATGCTTAGAATGGAGCCGGGAGCATGCCAGTGGTCAGGCGTGGCGTGGAATGTGGCATCCACCTCCTTGTTTTCCATGATCTTGCGCATGTCCTTTTCACCCTGCGGCTTTTGCCCCATCACCTTCGCCACTTTTTCAATGGCCTTATTCTGTCGTTGCTGATTGACATCTGAAACAAAAACGACCTGCGTATTTGGGGTTTTCGAAATGCTATCCAGCAACCCACCGTATCGACGCTGGCAACCAATAATGGCAACATTAATACGCTCATTGGCGCCAATAATCCGGTTGTAGCTCTGAGCCGTAGCCGTAAGCCCGCCCAGGGACAGCGCCGCTGCACTGGCGGAGGCTTGCTTGATAAAAGTTCTTCTCTGCATGATTTATCTGTTTTTTCTAATCTTGTTCACTTCCGGCCATGGCATCACCCCAACGCTGTCTGCCCAGGACTCAAAAGCCAGGCGCATTTCCTCTGCTTTTTCCGGGTGCTGGCCGGACAAATCCTTCAGCTCAGACCGGTCTTCTTTCAGGTTGTACAGCGCCCAGTCTTCCGGCCCGCCCCAGGATGGCAGCACCAGCTTCCAGTCGCCTTTGCGGATCGCCTTGCTGTCGTTGTGTTCCCAATATATTAATTCTCTGTGGGTTTGGCGCTGTTCGCGGAAGACGGGGACCAGGCTTTTGCCCGGAGTCGGGGTGATGATGTTGCCCTGAAACTCCTCCGGGTAGGTGGCATTAGCAAGGTCGAGGCAGGTCGGCATGAGGTCGGTAATATGGCCGAGTGCATTACTCTTCTGTCCGCCCTTGATCATGGCTGGGAAGTGGGCAATGAGCGGGGTGGAAATGCCCCCTTCCATCGTCAGGGATTTGAAGAGGCGGAAAGGGGTGTTGCTGACATTCGCCCAAGCAAAACCGTAAGCGTCGAAGGATTTGGGCCCGCCGGTCTTCCCGCTTTGGTCGTAGGCAATATTCCAGTTGTAGACTTCCTCGTGGCACCCGCCGTTATCGGATAAAAATACGATTAGGGTGTTGTCGAGTTCGCCCTGTGCTTCAAGTTGTGCCACCACTTTGCCAATCCCCTGATCCATGCGGTCAACCATCGCCGCGTAAGTGGCCATGCGCAGGTCCCAGAGGTCTTGTTCTTCCTCAGAGAGCGTATCCCAGTCCGGTACCTTTTTGAGGTCCGGGAAAGCCGGGGATAAAGCCCATGCCGAATCTATAATGCCCAGTTCAAGCATGCGCTCGTAGCGCTGCTGCCGGATCTTAGCCCAGCCGGATTTGTACTTGTTGCGGTATTTGGCAATCTCTGACTCGGGAGCATGCAGTGGCCAGTGGGGCGCAGTATAGGCCAGGTAAAGGAAAAATGGAGCCGTGCTGTCTTTTTGCGCTGCGATAAAGTCTGTGGCATAATCCGAAATAGCATCGGTCATATAAAAGCCTTCACCGGGCGTGTAGGGCTCGCCATTCAGGGTCATTTCCAGTGGCGCTCTGCCTGGCCGGTAAGGGTCGAGATTGTAGTAACTCGAGGCACCATTAATAAAGGCAAAATACTGATCAAAGCCCCGGTCGCCCGGCCAGTGGGGGCGGTGTTCGCCTACGTGCCATTTGCCGGACAGGAGGGTGGTGTAGCCGGCATCTCCAAGCGCCTCTCCAAGGGTCACACAGTTTTGGTTTAGGTAGCCCTGATAAGCTGGCAGCTCGGGCAGATCGAAGGTCATGGAACCCATTCCTGCCTGATGCGGGTATAGCCCGGTGAGCAGGGAAGCCCGGGTGGGGCAGCAGCGCCCGGCATTGTAGAACTGCGTCATCAGCAGCCCATTGCCCGCCAAACGGTCGAGGGTAGGGGTATTGATTTCTGAACCCATACAGCCGAGGTCGGAATAGCCCATGTCATCGGCCAGGATGATGATGATGTTGGGACGCTCGTCGGTTTGTGTGGTGTCGGAGGCCTTCTCCTGACAACTGCCCAATAACAAGAAAAGGCCTGCAATCCAGCAAAATCTATAGTGCATCGGTTCCGGTTTTTAGTTTGTGGGCACCAGTAGGAGGGCATCAGCGGCAACGGGCCCGTTAGCGGTACCGGCATTTAGCGTAAGCTGGCATTGCCCGCCCTGCTCAAAGCTGTAGCTGCCTAAATCGACCCAGTCCCTTTCGTGTACCTGAAGATCAATCGTTTTTTGAGTTTGACTCTCCTGATGAGTGATGGTGACGGGCAGCGTGGTTGCCCATTCGGCTTCCATGCCACGTGGCCGGCTGGGAACATAGAGATACAATTGGTATTTCCCGGGCCTTTCCACAGGGGTCTGAAAGGAGAATTGAGATGCCTCACTCTCTTTCGGGTCCGTCATGGCGTAGTTCGTTTTGTATTGTCCCATCCACCGGCTTGTGTCCTGCCAGGTGCCTACTGCTTCCACCTGACCGGCATCAGTATTGTCCACCAGGATGTCCGGGCGGGTGCCGTTGAGCAAGGGATCGGTATTCATGAGGTCCACGATCTTTTGATGGTCGACTTCCTGCACGGTTTTTTGCCCTTCAATCGCGAGTTGGGCAGCAATAGCCGTGACCTGCCCCATCACCATGAAAACCGGTTCCATCCGGATAGAGCCATAGGCGATGTGGGAAGCAGACAGGGCAACCGGAACCAGCAGGTTGGTACATTCAGAGGCTTTCGGAGTCAGTGCGGAATAGCCGATGGGGAAGGGCGGAAAACCACCGACTTCCACATTGCCTTCATTCTTGACCATCGCCTTGCCATCTTTGTGGATGACTACGCGATCACAATTGTGGGAGTCCATGGTGTAGGCGGCCAGCCCGATAGGATCCTGAACGACTTCATCCCCCAGGCAGTGGTGTTCAGTCATAACTGTTTCTCCAATCATACGTCGCGCTTCACGCACGTACATCTGATGGGGGAAATTTCCGTTATCGGTAAACTCATCCTTGGCCCAGCCCCAGGTATTCAGGTCGTCCTGTACGCGTTTGGGTACACGTGGGTCAGTTGCTAAAAAGTAGCACAGGCCTTTGATGTAGTCCTCGTGGTCTTGCCGGATGGCTTCGCGCTCTTCGTAGGAGGCTTCGGGGTAGTCCCAGTTGGCACCGATATGGTCTGTGGAGAAAGCCCCCCGGTTATTGATGTCGGTTTTGTGGTTGGGCATACGGTTGATGATGAAATAGGTGCCGGCGTCATGCCGCTTTTTCCCTTTAGCTTCTCTCGATTCCAAAAGGCGAAGCAGCAGTGCGTATTTTTCCGGATTGTATCCTTCCGGTCGGGTCTCGGAAAAGGGCACCTGATTGTCGGGATCGTCCGACCAGCAGAGGCGGAAGTTATACGCCTGTACTTTTTTATCGCCGGTGCCATCGGGAGACAGGGGCTCGTCATTAATGCCCCAAAGCAACCCGCTTGTGGAGTCTCCGGCAACAACATATGGATCAATGCCATCCTCGAACTGATGGTATTTACGGAGTTGAACGCCATTCAGGGTCTCGTTGTAGGTGCTGTTGGCTTCTCTGCCAATCGTGTAGGAAACGCCCGCGGCTGCCAGTAGGTCACCCTCATAGGTGCAGTCAATGAACATCCTGGCGGAAACCTGCTTGCTTGCGCCACCGGCTGTCAGATCCTCCACGGTGATTCGTTGGATATTTGTCCCTTCTTTTTCAGCAGATTGCAGGCGGTGCTGCCGCCATACGTCCACTTCCACCTCAGCGATATATTCTTCAAAGGTTTTTTCAGCCAGAGAAGGCTCAAAGGTCCAGGCTTCAAAGATGCCGTAGTGGTCGCCCAGACGGCGGTAAAAATCACGGCTTAGGCCGGTGACGGCATGTTTGTTGCCAATATCTGTGGAGCCCAGACCGGAGGACGAGAGGCCTCCCAAATGAGTGCCGGGCTCAATGAGCAGGGTTTTGAGCCCGAGTTTGCCGGCAGCATGAGCGGCAATCACCCCGGCAGAAGTACCGCCGTAAATGCAGACGTCATATTCCGGAGATTCAGCGGTAGGCTCATTGCTACAGCCAAAGAGCAGCAGGCCCATAATTGGAAGGAGAAGAAGGAGTCGGTTCATCGCAATGGTTTTTTCTACTATCAAGTGGGTTGCCTGCGGGGCTTGTAACCTGAATAGCTGTAATTTACGGTTACCCTTTTGAGTTAGCATTAACCTGTAAAAAACAAGATCTATGTATAAAATAGGTATCGTTGGTGCCGGTGCAGTCGCCGACCTGCATGCACAAGCCATTGCCTCCCTGCCCAATGCACAACTAACGGGCTGCTGCGACGGAGGCTCCGGACGTGCTAAAGCGTTAGCAGATCAATATGGGGCTGTTGCCTTTGCCAATTACCAGGCACTGATCGAATCGCCGGAAGTTGATGTGGTGCTCATTGCCACCCCCAGCGGGCTTCACCTGCAACCAGCTATTTTGGCGGCAGAGGAGGGCAAGCCGGTTCTCTGTGAGAAGCCACTCGAAATCACCACCAACCGGATTGATGAGATGATTGCGGCTCATGATAGGGCGGGCACTGTCCTGGGCTGCATCTTCAATTACCGTTATGATGCAGTGGTTGGGCATATCCGGCAGGCTTTATCACAGCAACGCCTGGGTAAAGTTACCTACGCGGCCGTCCGGGTGCCCTGGTGGCGCGATGAGGCTTACTATGCCGGTTCCTGGAAGGGCACGCAGGCCCTCGATGGTGGTGGCGCGTTGATGAATCAGTCCATCCACATGGTAGACCTGCTGCAGCATTTGATGGGCCCGGTGCAGTCCTTGTTCGCCTACACCGATACGCTCGCGCACGACATTGAGGTGGAAGATACGGCCGTAGTGGCCCTGCGCTTCGCTAATGGCGCATTGGGGCAAATTTACGGCAGTACCGCTGCCTACCCCGGGCAGCCCCGCCAACTAGACCTGATGGGGACTAAGGGTACCATTCAACAGGTGGAAGACAGCTTATCAGTCTGGGCTTTCGCCGAACCTTTACCGGAGGATGAAGCTATCCGCTCCAATTTTGGTCAGGCCGGCACAAGTGGGGCTTCCAACCCGATGGCCATCCAATACGCGAATCATGCCCGCTGCATCGCTGAGTTTTTGACGGCGCTGGAAACAGGAACACCTTTTTCGGTTGATGGAAGGGAAGCCCGGAAGTCTGTGGAAATTTTGGAAGCGGTTTATCAGTCTCAGGAGGAAGGGCGGTCGATCCATTTATAAAGCTATAAGACGATATCAGATCTATGATTTGAAGAAGAACTTGAAATGCGCTAACTTGGTTTAAGATATTGGCAACGATCAAAAAAATTGAGAATGGTAGCTGATGAAAAAATAAGAAAAGAAATTAAGGATAGGGTAGAAAGAATGTCTTCGGATAAGCTTAATAACCTGCTTGAATATATAAAAGCATTGGAATTGCCAGGAAAAGAAACAGATACTAGGGTTCTCAAATATTTTGGTGTTTGGAGCGATATAGATGAAGACCTGTTTGAAGAGTTCACAGAACGTCTTCCAGAAAAGAGATTGCAGGAATCAAAAGGGAATCTTTGAGAATGGAAGAATCAATACTAGATACAGATACGCTATCCTATTTTTTGAAGGGGGACGAAACTGTTGCAAAAAAGGTAATCCAGTATTTAGAGGAATATGAAAAACTGTTGATTTCAATAATTACATACTGACCTTTCGCACGCGAAAGATTTGGAAAATTGATTAATAATGTTAGGGCAGTTATCTTGCAGCTCAAAGGAGCGCAAGATGAAAGACCCAAAGTTACTTGACTTGTATTCGGACTACCTGCTGGCATCGTTTCGCATGGCGACAGCCACCGGCTTGTCCGAGCTGACCGATCAGGCACTGAGCCATGACAAGATCAGCCGTTTTTTAGGGCAGGAAGCCTTCACGGCAAAGGACTATTGGCGTTGCATAAAGCCTTTGGTACGTAAAGTGGAGCACCCGGACGCGGTCATCAAGATAGATGACACGATCGAGGAGAAGCCGCACTCTACGGAGAATGAAGTGGTCACTTGGCACTGGGACCACTCCAAGAAGCCGAAAGCGGGGCACACCAAAGGGATCAACATCCTGAATTTCCTTTACCAGAGCCCACAGGGCATAGAGCTGCCTGTTGCTTTTGAGATCGTGCGCAAGTCGCAAGAATACGTGGATGCCAAAAGCGGGCAGGTAAAGAAGCGCAGCCCCCGCAGCAAGAACGAGATGCTGCGCGACCAGCTTTTTGCACTTGTCAAATACAACCGCGTGCCCTTCCGCTATGTGGTATGGGACACTTGGTTTGCTGCCAAGGAGAACTTCGAGTTCGTGCATTATGAGCTGGGCAAGCATTTCATCAGTGCCTTGAAGAGCAACCGCAAGGTCGCCCTTAGCATGGAAGACAAGCTGGAAGGCAAGTTCCACCGAGTCGACGGGCTAGAACTGCAAGCAGGCCAGGCCATTACTGTTTACCTCAAAGGGCTGGATTTCCAAGTCCAGTTGGTCAAGCAGGTCTTTATAAACCAAGACGGCTCAACTGGAGACTTGTACCTGGTCACCAACGATCTGGTGCTAAGCGGCCCAGCTATCTGCACAACCTACGGGACACGCTGGGGAGTGGAGGTATTCCACAAATCGCTCAAACAAAACGTGGGGCTGGAAAAGTCCCCCACAAGCACGAGACATCCCAGTGCAACCATGTTTTTGCTGCCATGATTGCCTGGACTAAACTCGAACTGCTGGCTGCAAAAGAGCAGACCAACCACTTTGCCCTAAAAACCAAAATTTATGTCAATGCCCTCAGGGCGGCTTTTCAAGAGGTGCAAAGGCTCAAAGCCTATGTCCCTAAAATTGGACCGCCGGATGGGCTAGCCACCCCTCTTTTGGGGTAAGGCCTTGATTAACTTGTTCATGCGAGTGCTTTTTCAGTGCCATGCACTGAGTGGGCTTGCTGTGCCAAGCACCCTGAGTACTGCTAATTTTTTCAATTATCATAACCTTTCGCGTGCGAAAGGTCAGTTACATACTATGAAATCAGAAGTGGACTGGAATATAAGGAGGCTAATAAGCAGCTTTTGAAGTTCAAAGCATTTGTAGACGAGAACTGTGAAGTCATAAACTTAACTGAAAAATCGGTTGAAATATCGTCCTTCGAGTATGGTGAACTTAGGAGAAACGGTGAAACAATAGGTACCTCTGATTTACTGATAGCCGGGATAGCGATCGAAAAAGGATTGACTCTGATTACCAATAATATGAAGCACTACATACCGATAAATAAGCTTAAAGTATCAAACTGGAAAGGTTAGGGGGTGTAAATCATTAGTGTCAAAAGAAGCCTAATAAGGATAGAAGATTAACGCCTTTACAGATTTCATTCCGGTCGCGGCACCACTTCATACAGCCCCACCTCCGGCCAACCTGCTTCCGTAATCGCCTTATAGTAGATGTCAAATGACTCCCGGTCGCGCTGCCAGCGCCACTGTCCGAGGGGCGTGTGGACGGGGTAATTGTCAATCTCTTCCAGCATGGAAGCAGTCTCCTCAAGACCGTCGTAAATCTGCCGCTGCAATTCCAGGGTACGGTATTTCGGTCCTTTGCACCAGAGCCGGTAACCGAAGACGGCCTGCGCTGCGCCCCTCCTTTCTTTGGCAACAATCAGGGTACGGTTGAAGGTGTGATAGAGCCGTTGTGCGGCGGTCGTATCGGGAATGAGCGGCAGCGCTTTTTCCACCCTTTTCAGGGCCTCTTCAGCCAGCCGAATGCTGTACGCTTTTTCCGTAAGGATATCCTGATAGTATTCGTGAGTGAGCGCTTCATTTGGCGAAAGCCATGCGCTGTCTACTACCCAGGAGAGGTCTTTCCGCATGCCGGCGGTATCGGTTTTGTAGGCGGGGAAGGACAGGGCGTTAAGGATGTCTTTGTAATGGTGCAATCGTTTGTTGACGTCATGCCCAATCCAGGTATACTGATCATCCGGCGCAAACCATTCTCCGGTGGTGTGGGTCTGATAATGCCCTTTTCGGTGGTAATTGAGGCGGGAGTGGTTGGCGGTGTGGGTGCCCAGGGTGTAAAAGGTGGAGAGGACGATGGACAGGGCGCTGTCAAAGGCGGGCTTAAGCAGTGGGGCTACTTCGGCTCCGTAAGTTTGGGTGATAAATGCGGTGGTCAGACTGTCGGTATCTTTGTTGAGATTTTGTGCCAATTGGGAAAGGACAAACAGATTGAGTTCGCCCGGCGTGCCCACGGCTGCTGTTTCTTCAAAACGGTCGGTACGGGCACAGTAGCCCACTACGTTTTCAAACTGCGCATAGTGCCGGAAAGCATCAGCGAAATAGTGGGAAAAAGTATTGGCAATCAGGTTTTCCCCGGCGTATTCCATACCGCAGTCGTATTCAATGACAACCGGAAAGGGAATATCCGTGACGTAATCCTGGTAAGGATAGGTCAGGAACCAATCATGAGGCGTCATTTTGATCATGACAGTGATGTCGTCGCGCTTGATCTGCTTCAAAGCATTTAGAATGATTTCGCGCTCAAACTGATTGTAAATGAAGGTGCGGATGGTCAGCTTTAGCCCGCGCTGATCGATGAAGTAGCCGCCCAGGGAGTCGACCAGGGCCGCCAGCTTTTCGCTTTTGGTTTTCAGCTTTTCGGAATGCTGGTAGATCACGTAGCTGCCGGTTTCGATGAAGGTCAGTACGATCCCATCCAGATTTGGGGACAGGTCGAGCAGGCTGTCATAATCCTGGTATACCCACTGCCAGAATTTGGGGTCGTCGAGGTTCAGTTGTTGCTGCAGCCCGCCCTCAAATTTGGTAGTGTGATGAGTGAAGTCTTCATTGGCCTGTGCCTCCACCTTGAACCGGTCGGGGTAGTAATCCAGGGGATAAAAAGCGTGGTCCCAAACGTAGACATTTTCAATGCCGCGTTCGTGGGCCGCATCAATGAAAAAGTTGGTGGCTTCCCGGTTTTCCGGCTTGCGAAAGTCCTTCAGGTCATGCACCAACTGGTAGTGGGACAGTTCGATGTGGTTGATGCCATATTCTACGGCTTTGTCCAGGGTCTTCAGCCCGTTCTCCCGGTGAGAAGAAAGGATGTTCCAGCCCCGGTAAGAAAAGCGCTCCCCGGACTGCCCGTTTTCCGGAGCGGGCTGACAGCTTTGGAGCAGAGTTAGAGCCAGTATGATCAAGCTAAAGAACAGGATTCTTGGATTCATTGCTTTTTCTTTTGAGCCATGCGTTGTTTTAGGGTGGCTTTGTCGTAGGCGCCTACACTATCCGCCCAGGTTTGGTACTGCCGGGCCATAGCTTCCACTTTTTCAGGGTGTTCTGTGGCGAGATTATTGATTTCTGTGGGGTCCGACGGGAGGTGGTAGAGTTCCCATTCCCCTTTTGAGTCTTGTCCGGGCAGCCGGCGGGCGGAGACAAGCTTCCAGTCGCCGTCCCGGACTGCCCGGTTGAATTGATGCTCCCAGAACAGGATTCTGCCAGAGTTATCTGGTATGCCTTTGAGTACTTTGGACAGGGAGTGCCCGGCAGTGGGCGTAATGTTGCGCTGACCAATCTGAGTAGGGTAGGGAGCCTCTGCGATATTCGCTAAGGTTGGCAACACATCAATAATATGCCCCACGAAAGTCCGGTCGATTTGACCTGCTTGTATCTGCTCCGGCCAATGCGCAATAAATGGCGTGCGCATTCCACCCTCATGGAGATAAGATTTAAACAAACGAAAAGGGGTATTACTGACATTCGCCCAAGGCAATTCATAGGCTGGGAAGGAAAAGGGGGCACCAGCCTCCCCGTCATTTGGGTAGGTGATCCACGGGCCCAGGGGGTCTTCCTGACAGGCGCCGTTATCGCTGAGGAAAAGAATTAGGGTGTTGTTGAGCTGGACGTTTTCGCGTAATGCCTGCACTACTTTCCCTACGCCGAGGTCGAGCCGGTGCATCACAGCCGCGTAGAGTTCCATTTTGTCTGACCATTCACTTCGGGCGGCTCTGGAAAGGGTATCCCAGTCCGGAACGGTAGAGTAGGGCTCGGTCAGTTCCACATCGGGCTCAATAATCCCTAATTCCTGCATCTTTTTTAGCCGGTTTTCGCGGATCGGCGCCCAGCCATCATCGTAAATTCCATCGTATAAATCCCGGTCTTCCGGACGCACGTGCAGGGGCCAGTGGGGGGCGTTGTAAGCCAGGTACATGAAAAAAGGTTGTGCCCTGTCGTGCCTTTGGATGAAAGCCGCTGCGGTATCTGAAAACGTATCTGTGGCGAAGAAGTCGGGTGAAGTCCGGTACGTGCTGCCGTTGTACCGCATTTCCAGCGTATCCTGATTTTTCGCCCAGGGCCAGTCATTGAAGTAGCTCATCGCGCCCTCAATGAGCGTGAGGTACTGATCGAAGCCCTTATTGCCGGGCCAAAAAGGTTCGGTATTGCCGACGTGCCATTTGCCAACCTGATAGGTGGCGTACCCCCGTTGTTGAAGCACTTCGGCTATAGTCGTGGCATTTTCAGTAATCCGCCCCCGGTAACTGGCCAGCCCTTTATCCTGGTTTTGATGCCCCATGCCCGCCTGATGCGGGTACAATCCGGTAAGGAGGGCAGCACGGGTAGGGCAGCAACGGGCGGCATTGTAAAATTGGGTAAGCCGCAGCCCGTTGTAAGCCAGGCTGTCGATATTTGGGGTGGCGATCTCACTACCGAAGCAACTGAGGTCGGAATACCCCATGTCATCCACCAGGATGAGCAGGATGTTGGGGGGAGAGGTTACCGTTTCTGTTGCCGGTGTGCAGGCATTTAGCAACAGCAAAATACTGCTGAATGCAAAAAGCCGGTTGGATCTTCGAAGTTTTTCATCCATGAATTTTGGTAGTTTTGATCAGGGCAACCCAGTTACTTTGACGGTGATACGACCCTTTTTCTTTTTGAAGGCTTGTGACTGCATGCGGACTTCAATGCGTTTGAGGTTAGGTACGACCTTGTCCAGTTTGGAGGGCGGCGGGTCGAGCGCTACCACCGCCAGTTCAAAATCCGCCGGCGCCGTCACTTCGAGCTGAATCTGTTTTCCATCAATGGTGAGGGTGGCGGTCTGATCGTCCAGTTGCACCTCAGCATCAGTTATCCATTGCCAGGTGAGGGATTGGGTGTTTTCGGAAAGTTCCACTTCATCCTGAATGAGCAGTTCTGAGTCACTTATCTTTTTGAAAGTCCGGATTGCACGCTTAAGTTGGTTGCCGTACAAGGGGGACAGGTCAAAGGCTACCTCAGGACTTTCGGGATTAAGGTCAGAATCGTGGATGAGGGCACGTCCGGTAGCCTGGTGCTTAGCCTCATTGATGGTTAGGGTGCTGTGACCGAAATTATTCTTGGTCAGGAGGTCCCAGCGGGGAGAATCCTGTGCCCGGTTCCAGAGTGCGCCCACCCCAATGGTACGCTCCAACTCGTAGTAGTCCTGATTGCCCAGGTCAATGGCAAAGCGGGTTCGTTTCCACTCCAGAATAAAGGAGCCGGCGTCCATATTGGCATGGTTGTCGTTGGCACTGCCGCCTTTGGCAGCCAGGTAGAGCCCATCGGGTTGCTTTGGGGCAAAAACGACCAGAGGGGCATCGCCCTGAGCCAGCCACACGGGCTCCCGCTTGATTTCGGGCGCATCTTCGGACAGGCGCAACAGATTGAGCAGGTAGAGGGTGGAAAACCGACCCTTTGATTGCTGCTCAGGTGGCGGGATGTCCGCTATCGCCTGGTCAAGGGCTTCTTCCGGAGGGCGGAAGCCTTTGCGTTGCCCAAACCAACTTAGCAGCCCGATATGCTGAAAGTTATGGTACCCTTTTGTACTGGCATCAAAGTAGTTGTAGTAATCACCAGAGGGCCCGGCGGTCATTTCGCTGAATTCGGCACTGCGGGCGACACCCGGCACTTCCAGAAAGTCGAACCCGGTGCCCACAGCTGATTCAAAAGCGGAAACCGTAAGCGTCAGGTAGTTAGTAGCGTAAAACCAATAACCGGGGCCTTCGTTGTAGGCACCATCGGGCTGATAGGGCAGGAGTCCAAGCGGAAAACGCTCCACGGTCCTGTTCAGGGTATAGGAAGCCAGGTCGGGTTCTTCTTCAAAAACAGCAAGCGCTGCTATAGCCAGTCCACCGTGGCAGACCAGGTTCCAGTTGTGTTCGGAGACCCACCACCAGTTTTCCCAGGTGATGCCTATGCCGGGCTTGATGGCTTTTTCGAGCAGGGTCTTTTTAGAGACCTTCAGAATATCCGGAGCCATATCTTTTCCGCACCAGTCTAGGGCGAGCCCCACGGCCGTGGCCATTTCGGCAGCATCCAGGAAATGGCTGGGGTTCCAGTCAGGGAAGTGGGCCACGGTCAGGAGTTCGGCTTCCAACCGGTGCAGATATTCTGGTTGCTGCTCCATACGGTAGACCATGGCGAGCGCGAGCATGCGCTGAAGTGCTTCCCGGGAGACACTGAGCAGCCTTCTGCCTCGTTTCTGATAAGTCAAAGGCGGCTGCTGAAGACAATAATCTGCATAGGCTTTGATGTGTTGGTAGAGTTGCTGAATGTGGGCATCGGTTGTTAGCTTTTCAGCGAGCAACTGCTGCGTTTCAATATCGAAAATGAGTCTTGGTGTCTGAGGTTGGAGGTGTTCCCGCAGCCACTCTTTGCTAATGGATTCATTGGTGACAACCTGCCCGTGAACGGCTGTCGTGGAAAGACTCAGTATCAGATACAGACCGATACCGAAAAGGTATTGGAAATTAATTCTTACAGCTTTGTGCATCATCTTTGGTAGAACTTCGGTTTACTAGAGTTTATTAACGCAAATTTTGTATGTCTCTGACTGGTCTTTTTCACCAGCCCTGCATCTCGTCCTCACCTTCGTAGCTTAGGCTACGAGGTTCCGGGCGTTCTTTGATCTGGCAAAAAATACTCATCCATACCCTATACAAAACCTACCTTAATAAACTCTACTGAATATTTTGGTTTTTGAACTTCGGGATGTGCTTCCGGATGACGTCCATTTTGTACTCTGGCGCCTCATCGTAGAATCCGTAGTAATAGTAGAGTAGCAGGTCTACGTCCATTTTTAGGATACCGGGCAGTGCCGCGTCCATTTTGTCGACTTCGGCTTTGCTCATGCGCTGATTTTCTACCAGCATCATGGTCTTAAGGTCATTTTCCCGCCCCGCTTTGATGTAGCGCTCTCCGTATTTGGGCAGCACTTTGGTGTCCCGGTTAGTGATGTTTTCGGTCTTGGTGAGGGGGTAGGGTTTGCCATCCGTGCCGAAGTAGTCGAGGTGGCGGATGGTCGCCGAAACGTTGATAACAGTATCGTCCCGGCAGGCCTCATCGAAGTGGACAATGGTGAGGCCGGGTTGCCGGGCTTTTAGTTCAGCATTGATATCAGAAAAGAAGTCCGCGAAGTCTTCCATGTATTTGACGTAGTCTCCTTCCGGATTGTCTTTTAGGGCCAGCTCGGAGTAGTCCTGCCATTCCCACCAAGTGGATTTGGGCTCGTCCCAGATGATGCCATCAAGATCGAACTGCTCCAGCATCTTTGAGGTCGTCTCAATAAAGTAGTTTTTGACCTCCGGGTGGTAAAAGCTGCTGAGGATCCCGTGGGTTTTACGCACAACCGGAGTGCCGTCTTTTCTGAGTACAGCCGTTTCCGGATGATGGTAGCCAAAGAGCGGCGGTTCGATCGGCTGACCGGCGGTGATGCCGGCCATGCGGGAGGGCACGGCAAAAACCTGCATGTCCCGCTGATGCGCTTCTTCAATGATAAAGCGGATATTGCCTTCATTGTACTTGATGTCACTTTCGGTGATGCCAATGCATACGATATCGGTGCCGAGGCCTTTCATTTCATCCAGATCGTGGCGTATATTTTTAGGTACAAGCGTGAAATAGCCTGCGCCGAAGTAGTAGGCGCCCAGAAGCCGGTCACTATCCTTTGAAGGGTTTGCCGGCACTGCGGTTTCCGCCCTGGGCTCAGTTGGGTTGCAGCTTTGTGTGAGCATTCCGGCAAACAGTGCTAAGCACAGCAAAAATGATTGCTTTAAAACGGAGTTGTCCATTCAGAAACGATTTTGTCCTTTACAACAGAAGGTCGTTTCAGTTATGGATTGTCATCAATAGAGATGCTATGTTAGAATCTCTAATCAAACCGGTCATGGTTACTCTATCAATTTGTAGCCTGGTACTGAATAGTAGCATTATTCAGTTCGATTTTTTGCACTGTAGGGGAAGAAGGTGCTGCTTCCGGGATGATCAATCTGCCACCGTTGAGGTTTTCGCCCCAAAAGACGCCAAGCTCGGTCTGTTTCGGTTGCTGATAATCATAGCGAAATTTCCGATTAAAGTCTCCATTAATGATGCGAACAGGTATCTGCCAGCCTTCGGGGACTTGATATTCAGGCCAGGTGATGGTAAGTCCTTCCAGTTGGAAGTTATCGATATTTTTAGCTACGATCGCGGCTTTGGCAGTGAGCACTTCCGGCAAAGTAGTTGGAAATTGGGCGCTTTTTATATCTGAGCCTGCCGCTGTAGGGTCTTCCACAAATGGATAGCGAAGGTGCAGGTTCCGGATGCGGACATCAGAAATGCGGTCCGGTTCAATGGAGGTAAGCAGGATGCGGCCATCGGTTTCGCAGCTCACTTGCTCAATGCTGACGTTACGGATGCGCCCTACCGGAGATTCGGGCGTTCTTTTGGCGATCATCAGCTGAATGGGGCGGTTCAGGACAAGTGGGGCTTTGGTACTCCCCGTGATATTGCTAACCAGCACATCTTCCACCGTGCCACCGTCCCGCACGTAAATAGCAAATAGTCGGGAAGCGGCACGTACAGCGCAGTTGCTAAAGGTGATCCGGCGATAGTCGGCGTAGGATTCGGTGCCAAGCTTCAATGCTGCACAGAGGGTTTCCAAAGTGCAGTTGGTTACGGTCACGTCCTCGCAGGGCTGCCCGTCTTTCCAGGTTTTCAATACAATTGCATCATCGCAGGTGGTAATGTCACAGTTGGTGACCCGTACCCTCTGACTGCCGGTAATGTCGATCCCATCGGCATTAGGGGCAAAGAGGTCATTGATGATCCGTATGCCGTCCACCACCACGTCCTGACTGTGCATAATATGGCAGGTCCAGTTGGGCGAATTGGTCAGGGTAATATCGCGAATGGTAATATTTTCAGAATCAGCAACCTCCAGCAGGGCATTGGGGCGGGGCGTTTTGGCTTTGATCCACTGCGGTGGTGGAGCGGCCGGGGTTTCCCAATAGAACTTCCCCTGTCCGTCGATGGTACCTTTGCCTTCGATGAGGACATTCTTTACCCCGGTTACGGAGACGAGGTAGCGCCTTTGTATGGCCTTCCCATGCTGATCAGTCCCTTCGTGGGTGGCGTAGGCATCGAGTTGGTCGGTACCAAGGAGGGTGGCACCACCCTGGAGTTCGAAGATGATATTGTCGCGCAGTTCTATCCCGCCAGTGAGGTATTTGCCAGGTGGTACGATCACCCTTCCGCCCCCGGCTTCTGCAGCTGCATCAATGGCAGATTGAATAGCCAGAGTGGTCAAAGTTATGCCATCGCCCACTGCGCCGTAATCGGTAATGCGGAAAGCACCATTTTGAGCCCCTGCCTGATTGAAAACCGTTGTAAGCAGCAGGGCAATGAAAAGGAATAAGTGGGATCCGGGGAAAGTATGGGGGCGCTGTCCATTACACGTTGGCATATTGTAAGTTTTTCTAAGGTATAATTCGTTACATCTTTAGTTGACCCGGTGGATAAGGTTTGATGAACACAGTTTACCTCAGAGTGACCTTTTTTAGCCTCCCTTGTAATGCCTGCCATGCCAGGCTGCCCTCTTCAATTCATAAACGAAACAAAGGGAATCCTCAAATTGCCGTTCTTCCAAAAACTCAAACCCAAGCCGCTCGTAGAACCGATGGGCCTGGGTATTCGATTTTAGGGGGTCAATCAGAATAGAAGTCACGTCAGGGTTGGCGAAGCATCGTTCTATAGCTAACTTCATCATGATCGTGCCATAGCCCTTGTTGAGGTTATACGCTTCGCCTATCCAAATATCTATTGCCCTTTTGTTTGGCTCTACCTGTCCCCAGTACTTAGTCTCCTCCTCCGCAGGGTCAATAATCTGAATTATGCCAATGGGCTTTGTATTGAATTCAGCCATCAGTTGTTCTCTCCAGGTAGGGCTCCGTTGTAGCTCCTTTTCCCATTCCCAATCGCTGTCAGGGTCGCAGGCAATGACGTGAGGTTTGGTATCCCAGTATTCAAGTAGGCCCTGGTCTTGTGGGGTGGCTAATCTTAGTGTTATCATGGGTCTCATTTTTCCAATTTACCGGGCTGGTTCCTGGAGCGTTATCTGTCACCAGGGGAGGCTTGGTAGAACCAGCATAGTTGGAAGACTTCGGATAACCGGTCTACCCGGTGAAGCCAGGCATAGTTGTACTTTCTGCTCAACCGGGGGGTACGACTTTGTCTGTACCTCTCAAGAAACGCTATAAACTAGTCCTCTACCACCTGACTTCCCCACCAATTCCCACCGTCAAAATCCGGGGAAAGGATTTGCAGCCGTTCCTCCTCCAAACGGGGCAGGAGCTCGTTTTCGATACTTTGCAGGTAAGCTTGCTCATTTTGGGCATCGTATAGCGGGTCTTTTCTGGGGAACAGTGCGCCTACGCTGTTTAAGTAATCAAACAACTCTTTGTGCAGGCGTTCTGCAATTTCAGGATGCTTCATCACCAGGTTGTGCTGTTCTTCCAAATCCGTCGATAAATTGAATAATTCCTGTTTGTCGCTTTCGTAGTATTGGATCAATTTCCAATCGCCTCTGCGGATGATAGAAGAAGGTTCTCCACCTTGATTCCCGTAGTGCGGATAATGCCAGATCAACGGGCGTTCTGGTAGCTCTTGGCCTTTCAGCGCAGGAACCAGGCTGATCCCATCCTGGTGTTGATGGGGTAGAGCTGAAAGCCCTGCCAGCTCTAGTAAAGTCGGGTAGAAATCAGTGCCGGTGGCAGGGGTGGTGATTTCAGTTGACTCTGCTTTCATCCAGGGAACTTTAATTAGGTAAGGCTCCCGTATGCCCCCTTCGTACTGATAACCTTTGCCGCCACGGAGGGGCAGGTTGGAGGTGGAAAAGGCATCTCCGGCAGCAACACCGCCGTTATCGGAAGTGAAGACTACGATGGTGTTTTCTGCAAGGCCCAGCTCATCCAGTCCTGTTAGCACTTTTCCAACCGCTTCATCCATGGTTTCCACCAGCCCGGCGTAGATGGGATTGTCCTGCACTTGCCGGATGGGCAGGAAGTGGCCCATTTTATAAGCGCTCGGCGCGATGCCCTGCCGTTCAGCTTTTGCGCGGTATTTCGCCCATTTTTCCTCCGTGGTTTGTATGGGGGAGTGGACGGCGTAAAAGGACAGAAAAGCGAAGAAAGGCTTACCAGTAGTATCGGGATGATGGCTGCTCATGAAGGCAACAGTCTCGTCTGCGAGGCGTATGGAGAGATTTTCACCATCCTTTTGGTTGTCAAGGTTAGGATTGGTCCAGGGCGAAAAGTACCCGCCGATGGGCGAGCCTTTTTCCCAGCCGCCTTTGTTGATGTCGAAACCGTGGTCTTCCGGCCAGGACCCCTTGCTGCCCAGGTGCCATTTGCCAGCGAAGAAAGTACGATAGCCTGCCGTTTGCAATACCTCTGCAAGGGTCGTATCTGCCGAATTTAGCGCCTGATCATATTTGGCCGGCAAAAGAGCAGTAAAACGCCCGGCGCCCCTCCATGTCGTATCTGACCACGCTCCTATATAATCAGTAATGCCATGCCGTGCCGGAAACTTCCCCGTCATGATACTGGCCCGGGAAGGGCTGCAGACCTGACAGGTAGCATAGCCATTGGTAAACTTGAACCCTTTCTTCGCAATCCGGTCAATATTTGGCGTGTCATAGTATTCAGAGCCATTGTAACTAGCGTCTTTCCAGCCAAAATCGTCGGCGAGGATGAAAACGATGTTGGGTGGCGTCTCTGATGTGTTGGTAGGGTTTTCCTGATTGCAGGCTACCAGGACGAGCCCTGCAAATACCAGGAGCCATAGGTGAGATCGTTGTTTCATGCCTGAGTAGTTTTGCTATGTTTGGTAAAAGGTACTTAGATTTTCTCAAAACGGCTCTTCAAAAGACGGACAATGAGCCGTTACTCTCAACAGGTGATGGAGTCCCGCCGCTCCCGCTGTACATATTCAAATTCAATGAAGTCTTCGAGGACCACCCGGGTGGGGTTCATGATGCGCCAGGTATTCTCGCCTCTTTCTTCCGGCACCCGGGCCACATCAATGTAAGTTTGACAAATGGCGTGGTCATCTGCGTGGGTGAGGCGTAGCCCCGGGCGCCAGTCGACGCGTTGGCCCATATCCAGCAGCGCCCGGAAAACAGCCTCGTTCCGGGTCGTCTCATAAGCGGCAAATACGCCGGCGTAGAACGCGCCATTGGTCCAGTCGTAATCCTTGTGTTTGGGATGGTCCAATTGCCAGAATGTGGCTTTTTCCATGGTGCGTTTGATGTGCTGCACGTCGAAAGAATTTTGGGCCGGCAGAGGGGGAGAGAAAAGGAGGAAAAAAAGATGGAATAGGTAAGTTTTGTCTTTCATAAGTAATGTTTCATCAAATTGGAAAGTGCTCTTGTGTTTCTATTTATACTCTAAAAATGCTGTGACTGAAGTATTTTGATCCGCCACAAACCGAATCCACCGCGCCTGGAAGTCTGCCGGAAAGGGATGGGTATACGCTTCGCCAGGAGGTACTGTGACCTGCTGATATTCCATCCACGGACCATGGCCAATGGGCTCCACTTCAATGGTAAAGGTAACAGGCTCAGCCGATTGATGCGAAAGCTCAAGGCTGCGGCGGTCGTAAAATCCGATGAGGTAAGGGTCGGAAGGTTCATCGGCCTGAACTGCTGTATTTTTCCAGGGGCCGCCTTGCCCTGTGGGCTTGCCGAGTTTCCAAAGGTCGTCAATGGCGCCCGCCCAAACGGCGGCTTGCTCATCATCCGAAACGATCACATGCTCATTGCCTTTCCCGGCTGCCGGGTCAATTCCTGTCATGACCAGCAATCCACGGTAACTGGCGTAATCATGGATGCGGAAGGGGTGGGAAGCCACTGGCCGTACCTTGGCAAAGCCATCAGCGTTTTCAGCCGGAAGCTCGTAGAAGGTACCGTGCAGGTTGAGCAGGTCACGTTCGGTGGCAACCTCCCGGGCGATCCTTAAGACTCCCGCATTCGTTAATTCGGAAAATTTGGGGTCTCCGAGTGGGAACCGCCATCGCCTTCCGGAATCGTCGACCACCAAAACGGAGCTTTCCTCCACCGTAACGACATTTTGGGGGATGGCAAATTGCCCGGTGATAAAGTCCAGCGTCTTCGGATCTTCTTTAGGTTGCAGCTCCAGCTTTTCGTTGAGCTCGTAGTAGCGGTAATCATCGGGCTGTGTGCCTGAAAAGTTGGTGGCGGCTACGCCCAGGCTCTTGCGGTTGTCGCCCAGCCCGTAGAGCAATCCGCCGAGCACCTTGGATTGGTCAGTGGTGGCCAAACCTTCAAACATGGTGGCTGCCTGTGTGCTGCGCTCTTCTTCATCTGCGTAGTAGAAATGGGCGGTGGCCATAGTTGCCCGATCTGCTTTCACCCGAATCCATTCTCCACTTTGATTCCGATCGAAAGTCACGCGGGTGTTTTCGCCCGGTTTTAGTGTATGAGAGATCAGAGGCTGCCATTGCCCTGTTCCATCGGCATCGGTTTCAAAGGTAAAGGTCGTTGCCTCATTGCCTGCATTGTGCAGCCAGCAGCTGCGCTTCGGCCAACCGGCAAAGAGGAAGGGCTCGGATGTTATGTTGGCGGCTACCGATTCGTCCAGCCATACGGCTCCGGCTGCGGTATTGGGGCCGAGTTGGTCGGGCGTATCAAAATCGGTGAACCAAAGGTTGGAATTGGATTGCCCGGGGCCTTCAATGCCACCCTTTACTTTTCGTTTGTTGAGAAACTCTTTTTTGGCCGAATCATCGCATCCAAAAACCAGTTGGCCTTTCCAGCGGGCAAAGTCGCCGATGACTTTCAGGTAGGCTGAACGCGGGCGTACTCCTGCACTGTTACCAGCCGTGAAGGTCTTCGGAAAGCGCCAGAACATCCCGTGCATAGTCATCAGATAGTCGGGCTGGTCTTTGGTACCCACATCGCGTATCCGGGGCCATTCGGTATTCCAGCCGTGCGCGCCATCGTAACTGTGGCTGGCTTTGGGCAGGCGGTAGAAGCTCCACCCGGTATCTGCATCGCGTGTACCGAGCAGGACAGACTTGTGGTCCCAGCCAGTGGCCCAAATAGGATCGGTCTCAGGGTTTTCATTGCCTTGAATTCCGCCCGGGCCGGTCACTTCCACAAATTGGGCTCTTCTAACGGTTTTCCAGTCTTTGCCATTCCATTCCGCTAGGACGCCTGAAGGGATGTCAAATTGCTTCAGCGCTTCCTCGGAGGGCTCCCCGTTGTTGGAGTAGACCAGGACGCCTTGTCCGGAGTACAGTCCTTTGCCGTGGGCACCGGGCAGTAAAGTGCTGTATTGGTCGCCTTTCAGCCCATTCGCATCTTCGTAGAGTTCTTTCACCTCCAGGGAGTGGACATCGACTTCGTAGAACCCCTCCTCCATAGTACCGTAGTAGATCTTATCTTCCGGTTGCTCCAGGTGACGCGCATTGCCGGTATGCCTTCCCGGCATTTGTGGGTAAGGGATAGTCCTGACCTGCCCTTGCTGGTCAATCGCATAGGGCCCGATGAACAGCTGCTGGCTTTCGGGATGGATCATACGGTTGGCGGGGGTACCGCCGATGCTTTCTTTGCGAACGATCTGCTCCAGGTCGGGCGTAATTTCGTAAAGTTGATCCGATGAGCCATTGGGCAGATGAGGGCCGTAGGTGATGACCCATAGCTGGTCGGCCCATGGGACAACTGCTCCGGTACCGCATTCGCCTTCCTGATTGTAGTAGGCGAGGTGGGGGTAGATGCCGCTGAGTTGAGGCAGTGGCTTGGCTGTTGATGCTTCCTCATTACAAGAACTAAGCAACAACAAAGAAGCCATAAAAAGTAAAATCCTTTGCATCATCATTATTTTGTTATCCGGTCGAAATCTTTTTTCCTGTCCATTGAGGTTGATTTTTGATCATGTCCGTAACGGATCAGTCTGTGCAAATCTGACGCTGCTGATTTGTTAACTGTCAGAAAGGAATTCGGGAAAGATCGACACCCAATACCTTTCTGGCTATCTGATGAATGGCTTTTGGGGCACCCTCGAAATGATAGGTAGCATGGATATGCGTCATAGCTTCCCCCGGCTGAAGGGCCTTCGCGCTGGAGGACGATTCCAACTCAAAAAACGGACCCAGCCAAAACCGATCTTCACCGCCCACCGCATTGATCTTTGGTTGGATTGCTCCGGAGGCAATCAGCTTGTGGTTGATCCAGCCGTAGCTCTTCCCTTTTTCACCCTGAGCAGTGCTTGTCATCACGCGCCCCTGATAGTCGGGTACAATGGCTATCTGAGATTGGCCATCGTTTTCTTTTAGGAGGACTGTTTTCTTATGGGCTTTCAGAAAATGGATATCGTATCCGAACGTACCTTCCCCAGGCTGTTCATCGCAAGCCACGATAGAAAGCAGAGACAGGAGCCAGATTAGGGTTTTTATTTGCTTCATGGATTTATTTTGTATAAAGTTCAAAGGTCAATCTATTGCCCTCACCAACGGTTTGAAGCTCCTTAAAGCGTTTCTTTAACCCTTCTCCTAACTGAAAGGACTTTAAGCTGGCCTCCCCATGCAATACTTTCAGGTCTACCACCCAGTTCCCATTCTCATTTGAAATAAGGCAAGTGCCCCAGGCAGACCCGTTCGACCAAAACCACTTACCGGTCTTGGGATGGAACTGCATAGACTGCTCCACCGCTGAGAACTGAAAACCACTCTGTGCCAAAACACCTGCCCAGGAAGCCATTGCCCGCGCATAATGATGCCCGCATTCTGCTTCATCAAAGGGGTTACGTTTGCTGCCGTCGTAACGGCTTCTGATATTCCGGATCACCTCTAGCCCTTCGGCTTCCATTCCTTCGTAAAGCATGCCAATAGCGGCCGTGTACTCAAAGCCGGTCATCACTTCCGACCAGTAGGGAAAGGGCACCTCAGGACGCCCGCCTTTCGGATAACTCACCATCAATAGGGCTTTTTCATCGCCCATAGCGTGGGACCGCATGTTGTTGAAATGCTCGAACAGGGTTTCCCGTTTGTTGTAGCGGTTGATACTTTGGAGGGTGGTTTTAAGATTTTCGGGCTTGGCCAGATAGCCCAGCCCCACCACATGCGCCATATACTGCCCCACGAGTTGGTCAATCAGACAGCCTTCCTCCAGTTGGTACTTTGGGTGCTCCAGATCTTCACTGCCCATGCCGCCCATCAATCCTTTGGCGATGTCATCGAGTGATTTCGGAACTTGTAGCTGGTGGATATAATATTCTCCGCTAAATAGGTTTTCATCCGTCCATTGGCGGCCGTATTCGAAAAGCGTTTGGCACTTCTTCGCCAGGTCCTTTTCACCTAAATACTTCGCCATCTCCTGCATGGCTTTGAGCGCACCGAGGTACCAGAACTGCATCTGCGGATTGGGGCCGAAGTACTCCACATCCATGGTGTTATGCTGTACCCCTTCCATCACACCGTCCTGATCGCCGTCCCAACCTCCTTTTATCCAGGCGAAGGTAAAGGCAGACTTCACCTGCGGCCAGTGCTTTTTCAGGAAGGCATCATCTCCGGAGAGTTGCCATTCCCGGTAAAACTTCATAATCGCACCCATTTGTCCGTCGGCAGCGGCTTTTCGGTAGAGGTGGGCACTGTCAAGGGGTAAATTCACCCGAAAGCTCATGAAGCCGTCTTCACGCGTGGCATGCCCGAATTCCACTTCCCGCATGCTGCGCGCCAAATCCGCAAAAGTAAAGGCAGTGGACTGTTCGTAATTCCAGACGTGCGTGCACGAACCGAAGCAGGAACCAAAGCGGTCGAACACCCCTTCCCAGCCAAACATCTTGCCGTCTTCCGTGCGGAAAACCGTTTGCGAGCGCAGGGTGCTGAGGTTAAATAGAGCAGCTTCCTTCACCACTTCGCTGTAATCGCTCGCCATCAGCGCCTCCACAAAAGCAAGGGTTTTGTTGGTGAGCTGTGGCAGTCGGGGCAGGGTTTGTTTGATAACGGCCCAGGCGTCCGCGTACTGCGTGGTGTAGTAATTTCCAACCCTGACCACGGGCTGCACCTCGCTCCAGCTGCCCCAGGACTGCCGGTTGGGGAAGTGCCAGGTGAGGTAAAAACGGTAAACTTTGGTTTGCCCGGCTGGCACTACCTGTTTTACGGCTAAGGAAGCCATGGGATCGGGGTCGGCAGATACTGTTTTTTCCGTTAGCATTCCATCAGCACTAAAGTCGTCCCAAAAGTCGAGGATGCCGCGGCTCCAGGCGTTCTTTTCGGAACTGGTCCGATAACTAACCTGATCCATTGGTGCGGATGTAGTCAGGGCTATTGTGCCCCATGCCGGATGGAGGGTGTCTACGTCATTGGAATGCATAAAAATACCTGAAAATCCATCAGCTGTCCGGTAAGTGTTGGCATTACTTTTAGCACCTGTCGGGATATAATCACCTTTCCAATCGGTAATGTACTCCCTTCCGTCTTTGCCGATAAAGTTGCGAATACTTCCTGCAATGGCCACTTCCATATCCTGTCCGGTGGGATTGTGTACTTCCATTTCAAAAACGGCCATTGGGATGCCCGAATCATCGGAATCGCCCGGGATGAAGGGATTGTAGCCCACGATTTTGACCGTGGCAGGAAAAACGCTGTCTTTAAGGTTGACGATGCCGAAGGGGTAGGTGGCTTCAAAGGAGGCTTCGCGGAAACGGGGCAAGCCGTGGTGGTTAACGGGTCGCCCTTCTGCATGTTGGTACTCCGAATCGTAGAGGGGCCCCATTAAGCCTTTGGTTATGGCTTTCCCTCCTTTGGGTTTGGCGTAAATAGCAAAAAAGGGTGCATCATTGCCATCGGTGACGGTGCTGTAGCCTTTCGCAGGTACGTTCATGATTTCCCAGTCGCGCAGTTCCCCGCGTCCGCCCAGGGATACCGTGCCGGTTCCAATACCACCTAGTGGCAGGGCTACCCTAAGCAGGTGGTCGGCATCGTAAGTTTTAAGTATTGGTATACGCTCACTAAGGAGGGTTTTTTGTGCCTGAGTTGGAGGGGGTAGAAGGCAGGCCAAAAAGCAGAGGAAAATCAGAGGGCTTAAGTTGTAATCTTTCATGGTTGAAGCTTATAGTGCCTTTGTGGTAAAGTGGTGCCCCCATTGTGCGGGACATTCCAGAACGGATTGATTGGGAACAGGGGTAAGCTGCTGCTCCTTTTGGTCAACCCGATTGGAGGCGCCAACAGTCAGTATGCCATACCGGGGCGTGTACATTCGGATGATTTCAAAGGTACCACCATATTCCAGGTGTGGTTCGCATTGCGGAATCCGCCCGGCCCATCGGCTGTAGCGGCAAACAGGTGGGTGGGCCTTCCGTTTTGTATGAGGAGCTGAGGGCGCTCGAAGGACCCCTGCACCGTTTGGGTGCCATCGGCCCACTTTACGGTCCGGGGGTAAGCTTTAGGATTTTTACCCAGCGTCCACTGCGTCAGGTCTTTGGCGGTTAGGAAAACGCCCGCGTGCTTCTCTCCGGTGATGGAGCCTTCCATATCCTTCGCCAAAATGTAGTAGGTACTGTCCTGTTTCCAGATGAAGGGATCTTCCACGATAGCAGTGGAAATGGGCGCTTGCAGGACTCTCCGGTAAGGGCCTAAGGGATGGTCTGCCCGGGCATAAGCCAGGCGGTTGCCGGTACCGCGGATATGAGTACGGTAAATGAGGTCAACACTACCGTCCTCGTTGATGTAGGGTGCAGGATTGGTGACGACTACACTGTCAAAACCGGTGGGCTGAGGTGCAAGTATAGGCGTATCTAACCGCTCCCAGGGGCCATCCAAAGAGGTGGATCGTGCGACACCAATGCGAATGTTCTTATAAGCGGGCTTCTTGTAGATTTGCCGGATTCTGCTCAGGGAGTCCCCATCCGGGCTCTCCCCTTCGTAAGTAGAGCCGATGTAAAAGAGATAATAGGTATCCTCCCATTGCTGTATAGTCGGATTGTGGGTCATCTTCCCATCCCAGTATCCGGGGCGGCGGGTCAGCGCCACATCCTTAAAGCGGTAAGGGCCTTCCGGCTTTTCACTCACGGCATGTACCACCTGAGAGTGGTACACATATCCCTGATTGAACGGATATTGTTTGGGCCAGCGGGAAGCAAAAAGATGGTATTGCCCGTCAGGCCCTTTGATGGCGGAAGCGCCCCAGATCCAATAGTTGTCCATGTTGAATCCACCGTCTTTAACCGCCGGCAGCAGCAGGTTGGAAAAATCAGTAATTTTTGGGCTTTGCTTCTCCGGATTACTGCAACTCGCCAATAAGCATATCAAGACCAGATTAAATAGGGGAAATCTACTCATTTTGGGGAATCTGTTAAGAGGACAAATAACAGACCTGTTCCTAAAGTCTGCTTATTAGGTTGAGAATCGTTAGGTTCGGTAACCTTGGCTTTGATATTATTTAGTCGATTATTCGATACATAGTACTGCTATTGTCACGGATCGTGTGATAAGCCCGATGAGAAAGATGAAGTAATTATTTGGCTTTTGATATCTTTAAGCAGTCGAAGACACCAAATTAACAAGCCATGAAGTTAACATTGAATGTGTTATGCTGCCTTCTTCTTTCTGCCCCGGTATATGGTCAGCAGAATGATGGTACGCTGCAGGAATTATTCGCAGAACTAAAGCAGAAAGATAGCCTGGTTTTCAATCTCGGTTTCAACGAATGTGATACGGCCCAGTTAAGGGCATTGATCAGTGATGATTTTGAGTTTTACCATGACCAAAGCGGACTCCTGGATTCAAAGGAAAACTTCATCCGGAACATCCCCAACCTGTGTAATATGAACTACAAGCCCACTCGGGTTTTGGTGGATGGAAGCATGGAGGTTTTTCCATTGTATTCCAAGGGGGAGCTGTACGGTGCCATACAAAAAGGGGTGCATGAGTTCTACGGAGAAGAGCCAGGCAAGCCTAAATATTTGACGAGTACGGCTAAATTTAGCCATGTTTGGATCCTTGAAAAGGACCAGTGGAAGTTGAAACGGGTACTGAGTTACGACCATAAATCCTCTGGGAAGTAAAAACAAGCAGATCATCTTGTAAATCGTAAACTATAACCTTTCCCTTTTATTTCACTTTTCAAATGAACCGTTAACGCTATGATTAAAACAGAGCACTTCGAAAAAGTGGAGGTCAAATCATCGGAGGAACTAAGGCAGTGGCTACTGAAAAACTACCCTCAAAGAGAAAGCGTTTGGCTCGTAACCTACAAAAAATCAGAAGTTGGGAAATACGTTTCCCGGGAAGAAGTGCTGGATGAGCTTTTATGCTTCGGCTGGATTGATGGCATCCGCAGAAAGCTCGATGAAACACGTACCATGCAGCTTATCGCGCCCAGGAAAGCGCAGCATTGGGCAAAAACATATAAAGATCGTGCGCAAAAGTTGATGGATCAAAACCGTATGCACGAGGCGGGGTTGCAGTCCATTCAAACGGGCAAAGAAAGCGGGCTATGGGATTTTATGGACGATGTGGATAATCTGGTTGTCCCGGATGATCTAAACGCAGCACTTCAAAAAATAAAGGGTGCTAAAGACTTTTTTGATCGAATCAATGATTCAAGCAAACGGTTCGTCCTGCGGTGGATCAAACTGGCCAAAACGGAAAAAACAAGGAAAAACAGGATCAACAAAATCGCACATCTATCCTCCATTGGAGAAAAACTGCCTGGGAGTTGATACGAAACAGTTTCGATTTACTTTTGGCGAGTAGTTTACTAACTCACGTACTTTACTTTTTCACAAAAGGCGCTGTCCCTAATATCTTCCCATTCTCTAACGAACGTATGTTTAGGTGATAAAGTCCCGGAGTAAGCCCGCTGACTACAATGCCATTGCCGGTAGTATCTCCGGTTTGCCAGAGCAAGAATCGACCATCTGTAGAATATATTTCTGCAACAGTATGTTCCCAACTCGTATTTGATGGCAAGTCCACAAAGATCTCTGAGGTAGCAGGATTGGGAAATACCGTTAATGGGGGGGTAATACCTATGCCGATCGTCTCACTTTCAACCAGTAGTCCCTCGGCATTAGTTCGGACAATCAAGCATTTGTTTCCTACCCCCTGCTCGAAGAACCATCCTGCAAAAGTAATATGATTAGCTGAGGCAAGGATGTCATTGCCGGCTCCATTAATGGTTAGCCCATCAGTGCCTTCAATAATTCGCGACCAAATACTATCCCCGTTTTGATCTATTTTGAGTAATACTGGACCGCCACCGGTTGCCCAACCGCAGAGCACCATCGCTCCATCAGGTGTCTCCGTAATGCCATACGCAATTGCTCTGCCGGGAAAGTCGTAAGAACGTGTCCATAATTCTTCACCCCCGTAGCTCACTTTTTTGATTACCATCTGTCCCTCGGCGATTCCAAATTGCCCTTTTCCACCAACCACTACAAGCCCATCAGGTAGCAAGAGTGCATCCTCAAAATACTCGTTATCTTGGTATTCTCTTGTCCAATATTCCTCCCCGGCAATGCTCATAGCTTTCAGGAAAGAACGGACATTACCCGATAAACTAGGGCCATAGCCGCCCACAAAAATTGTATCTCCCTGACCCTCTATAAAGCTGATCATGGTCTCATAGTGGATACTAGAATTCTGAAAGGTATGGGACCACATCATACTATCTGCCTCCATATTGTAACGCCAGACAAATCCTTTTTCGCGGAAGGAGTGTTCCCCATCCATCGTACCTCCCAGGATATAGTCGCCATCATCAATAACATGCAGCCCGGACTGCAATTGTAAATTTGGAATATTAAGAACAAATGAGTCTACTGTATTACCTTGCAGATCAGTTTCATACAACATTGTATAATGATAACCAATCAAAGTATCAGTAGGGTGGGTGACATTACTTAGGACAAACCCTTGTTGACCAGGGCGCTTCTCAAGGTTGTCAGTAGGCGAGCCATGACTATTGAGGTAGTCTTGTGGTCCGTACTGTTGCTGCCATTCATATTCACCTTCAGCGTTCACCTCGATTAGAAATGTACCGTTGAGCCCACCAAAGACTAAAAATTCCTCATTTTCCAGTGGAGCTAATTTATAGGCGACTCCGGGAAAATCTGATTTTACGAAAAGGGGTTGGCTAACTCCCTTGAAGGTGAGAGAAACAAAGAAAAGCGCAAGTGCAAGAACAAGAGATTTCATGGTGAGTGGGTTGAGTTACATACAATAGACTTGATTCGTCTGGATCATTGCAGGGTTAGAATGGCTATTTCCTTCCCACGCTATGCTTTTTTTTAGTCACTTAGCTCAGGATAAGCTCCTAAAAAAGCCAGCGCATGTTCGAAGATAGCTCGTTTTTCCTACTACACTGACCCGATGCATCAAGTCTAATCATCCTAAAATACAAATTTTCGATGAAAATAAGTTGTATTGACCAGCAATAGGTAAACTCCATTACGCTGAAAGACCTTAATCCTCCGGTTTTTAATTTTTAATCTTTAGCACGTATTTTTACCGATCCACCTTACGACTTCGCCGCCCGTTGTTAATCATCATGGCTTTCTAAAGCTTAAAATCTGCCCCGCTGTTTCTAATTCCTTTTTGATACCAGCATACTCCACATCCTGAACATCAATGTTGTTTTCAATCGCATGTTCAGCAATCACGGCAGCACTCTGACCCAGATATTTCTAAAGCTTACCAGATCGCCGTGATCCTGGAGCATGATAGGTGCTTCGCCATGAGGAATGTAATAGGGCGTGCCTTTGTACGCTGTGCTGCCATCAAGTTCAACGGCGTTCTGTACCACTATCCCGTTATGGATCACGGTCAGTTTAGCTTTGTTTTCAACAGCGCCGTTCTTTTTGAATGTGGGGGCGGTAAAGATAATATCGTACGTTTGCCATTCCCCTTTTGGGCGTGAAGCATTGACCATTGGAGGGTACTGTTTATAGACCGAAGCTGCCTGTCCATTGCTGTAGGTTCTGTTTTTGTGGGAATTCAGTACCTGTATTTCGTAGCGTTCCATAAGGAAGATGCCGCTGTTGCCACCTGCCTGACCTTCTTTATTATTGTCAGCTGGAGTGCGCCATTCAATATGTAGCTGAATACTGCCAAATTTCTTTTTGGTGGAAATGTAGCCTTTTCCGGGATTTACAGTCATTGCCCCTTCATCCAGCGCCCATTCTACTTCCCCACCATCTTTTGAATGCCATTCTGAAAAATCTGTTCCATCAAAAAGGATTAAGGCATCCGAAGGTGGAGCGCCGTATGTTTCTCCGGGAGTAATAACTTCGGGTTCATTGTCCCAGAATTCCGTCATTGCCGGATTTACATCCGATCTGTCGATTTTTTGGGCAATGGCAGCTACCGAAAAGAAAATGGTGGGAACGAGAAAAATAATAAACTTGATCCGCATGGTTTGCTACTATTTTAAATGGTGAATCGATAACCATATGGTTTCTAATCAATGATAACTTTAGGTTCTTTCAAGGGGGGCATGATTTAGCAAAGCTGTCAAAATACTATTTTTTTGAGCTTACCGCTTTTTTTCTCCCATAATTGGCCAAAAGGGACTTGGTTTATGCTCCTTCCTGATGATAGCCTCAAATTCCTCAACCAAATCCGCACGCTCGTAGTGCCAGTTGTACAACTCTTCGGGGTCTTCTTCGAGGTTGTAGATTTGCAAGGGGCCACCCATCCATTCCTTTACCCCTTTCCATTTGCCCATGCGCACCGCAAATTTAGCATTAGGCTGGTCCATATAGGGAAATTACCAATAGAGGTAGTCACGAGCCAGCGTATCGGCTTTGCCCGTAAGCAGGGGCACCCAACTTGTACCATCGGTTCTTTGGGGTGTATTTTCTGCCAATTCCCCCGCCGTAGCCATAAAGTCGTAGTAGGCCACAGGCTCTGCACTGACTTTTCCAGCCTCAATAACCCCTTCCCATTGGGCGATGAATGGCACCCGAATCCCGCCCTCAAACAAGTCGCGCTTCATACCCCGAAAAGGGCCATTGGAGTTGAAAAATGGCACATCGTGGCAGAAATGGCGCTGCCCGTTGTTGCTCATAAACACGATCAGTGTGTTTTTGGCAATGCCCAGGGAGTCCACTGAATTAAGCAATTGCCCCTGACTGATTGCCTTGTTGCCTGGAGCAGGCAATAGAAATGATTGAAAGTAAAAAAAAGAAATATCTCATTTGTTAATCGTCTATTTTCTCAAAAATCAAAGCATCAGCAAACACCAACCCCTGGCTCCCTTTTGTGCAGATATCGAGAAAGCTTTCCTGACCTCCTGCTAAATGAAATTCTCCTATTGTCCTTGACTCGGAGGGATGCCAGTCCAACTCCTGTAAGCCTTCATTGGTCATGATCCGCACCCGAAGCATTTCAGTGGCTTCCTCGCTGTAGGGCAAGGTAGGGTGAGCATCGGGATGCAGTGAGATAAGGTATCGCCCCGCTTGCAGATCGGGCTGGTAGCGGGCGAAACCTTGTACTGCTGTGCCTGCCCACATGCGGTAGCTGCCATGCCCTTGGAACCATGGTTGTCTTTAATGAAGTCCTCAATATCATTCACGGCATCGAAAAAGATAGTAACACCATTGATGTGATAAGGCTCGTAGTATGACTGCTGTGCCGAAACGATGCGGTGCAGGGTGAGGGGCTGACCTTCGCAGAGTAATGTAGCTTGCATGCGGTATATGCATCCGCTCCGCCACTGGTTCTCAGGAAGATCATAGATATAAACGGGTTCGGCTGCTGTCTTTTGCAGGACAAAAGTGCGCATCTGACCGCTTTTCAATTCGTACACGAGTGTATCCCCCCAGTCCATTTCCACAGCTTTTAGGTAGCCGTCTGATACGTAGGAATAGGTGTGAGCCACGGCCACGCAGGAAAAAGAACAGAAAAGTAAGATTAGGGTATAAGACCTGCTTTGTGTAAAAAGCATTTTGCTCATCTTTTCCAGGTTTAAAAGTTGCATATGGCTGATTTTTAAGGATTTCGAAGATTCAGTCTTTGGCTGCGAAGTACGGGCGACAGGCTATTAAAAGCTTCCTGTGCTGCTGCTTCGGAAAGGTCTGCTTCCTTTTCCTCCGGCAGGTTCCGGCAATCCACCAATCGCTCCCCCTTGTGGTGCAACCGCCACTGCCCATCAAAAATCGCAAAGTCATCTTTGATAGCGCCGGTTACCCATGACCGGTGCTGTTCCTGCTGCCCGTTAAGTACCGGATGCAAAGAGCGTCCATCCATTGTGAGCTGAGAGGGCAGAGGTACGCCTGCCAGAGCACAGATGGTTGGGAAAAGGTCGGTCATGTCGACCAGTGCCGCATTCGTAGTGCTATCGGACAGACCAGGCCCAGCAATCAGAAGCGGCACATGCATTCCCCCTTCGTTTAGATCCCATTTGCCACCGTGGACGAGCCCGGCGCGCGTGGAGCGAGGGGTCTGAGATTGAGTGCCATTGTCCCCGACAAAGATGATGTAGGTATTTTCAGTAATGCCCAGGCGGTCTACAGCGGCCATCAGTTCTCCTGTGATCTGATCAAGGTAGGTGATCATACCGTCCAGGGAAGGATCGGTTCCGTTAGCCCGGTCATCGGGCGTATCAATGATGGGGACATGTGGTAAAACCATATTGTGCTGTATGCAAAAGGGTTGTCCCCTGTTAGTGGCTTTGGTCATTTCTTCAATGACATATTGAGCCATAAGGTCAGGTCCAAATGAGATAGTGTCCACCGGAACGATAGCGCCGTCCTGATTGTACGTGGCGTTCCAGTATCGCTTGGTTTTGGCACCGTCTTTCCAGATTTGCCAGACGCACCAGGACTCAAAGCCGGCCTGCTTGCAGTGGTCAGGATGGTACTCCAGGGTGGCCAGCTGCCATTTGCCGGTAACGGCAGTATGGTAGCCTTGTGCCCGGAGCAATTGGGCATAGCTGGTAAACTGCTTAAAATCAACTGCTTCCCGGGTGCCCTTGTGCACAGGGAGTACCTCCGTGTAGCCATGCCGGTGGGCGTACTGCCCGGTGTAAATGCTCATGCGGCTCGGGGTGCATACCGGGCTGGTGTAGGCACGTTCAAAACGAACACCGGAAGCAGCGAGACGATCCAGATTTGGAGTATGGACTCCGATACCCCCGTAGCAGCCCAGCTTTTCATAGCCCAGATCATCGGCTACGATTAGCAGGATATTGGGCGGTAAGGTATCCTGGCTAATCCCCGCCTGGTAAAACATGACCAGGGCAGCTAACGCCAGTATTTGCTTTTTCATCGCAGGTTATTTTTGAAGGGGTGGAAGTGGAGCGATACTGGCTTCGAAGGCTGCCATCCTGGCTTTTAGCCCGGCTACTCTATCAGGGTACCGATCTGCAAGATTCCGCTGTTCACCGGGATCCTGAACCAGATTGAACAGGAGGTCATCTTCGTGTGGCATAGGCTCGCCGCGGGCGCGGTCCGGATTGGCCAGTTTGAGCTTCCAGGGGCCGGAACGAACGGCATTGAGCTGATCAAAGCGGTAAAAAAAGAAATCGCGCTCAGTAGTGGGTTTCAGCTTCAGCAGGTCTGTCCCATTTAGCTTGAGCTCCCTGGGCAGCGTGTAGCCGGTGATGGCCGCAAAAGTAGGCAGCCAGTCGCACATGATTCCAGGCATGGTGACAACCTCACCTCCTTCAAAATATCCTTTTCCGTAAGCAATAGCAGGTACTCGAATCCCGCCCTCAAAGGTGGTCTGCTTCCGCCCCCGCAACGGCGCATTGCTGCCACAGGCTTCCTTATTCCCCCAGCGCTGAGGCACCTGCCGGGCACCGTTATCACTGGAAAAGACAATGATAGTGTTGTCGGAAAGCCCGAAGTCTTCCAGTGCCTTTAGGAGTTCGCCCACGCTGTTATCCAGTTCCTGTACCACATCGCCATACAAGCCATACTGTGAGGAACCTTCAAACTCCGCAGAAACGAAGAGGGGCTCATGCGGGAAAGTATGCGGCCAGTACAGAAAAAACGGCTCTTCCTGGTGCTTCGCTACGAACTGAATAGCTTCGGCCGTATACCGCTGCGTGAGCGTAGGCTGATGCACCGGCTGATCGATGATAGTGGTGTCCCGGTACAGGGCGAGTAATTGTTTGGGCTTGTAGTTGGGCTTCCAGGGGCGGGGCCAGTCCATGTCATTGGAATACCGCAAGCCGAAAAAGTAGTCAAATCCATGCTGACTGGGATGGTACTGCGGCTGATGCCCCAGGTGCCATTTGCCGATACAAGCGGTAGCGTAGCCCTGCGCTTTGAAGAGCTCAGCCATAGTGAAGGTAGCTGTATCCAGCCCGCCTTTGCTCCAGGGGAAAAATACGGGCCCAATGCCATTCCGTATGGGGTACTGCCCGGTAAGCAGCCCGGCACGGGAGGGCGAACAAATAGGAGAAGTACTGTAAAAGTCAGTATAGCGTACGCCCTTTGCAGCGAGTTCGTCCAGGTGTGGGGTATGTATGCTGTCGGCACCATAGCAGCTGAGGTCTCCGTATCCCAGGTCATCAGCGTAGATGAAGATGACATTGGGCCGTTGCTCCCCATTGGGTTGAGCGAAGGCAGTGGCTGTAAGCAAAAGGAAAAAGAATACCGCGCCAGCTTTGTAAAAGGGTATATTATGATTCATAATTTGTTCTTTTTAGTATACTCACGCACAAAGTAAAACGCTTCACAATTTTTACGAATACATCCATCTACAGCCTATTGGTTCCTGTAGTAAGTTCGATGGCGCCCGTTTCCGTAATCAATTCACCGGTAGTGCCTGCTGGTAATTCGACAGTTCCGATTAACTTCCCGTTTTCCTTTTTGAGGGCTAGCTTTATATTCCCTTTAGGGTGGGGGTGCGTACATTGTAGCGTTTGGCCTTCTCCCAGCTGAGGCGCGACCCGTACGGCCTCAAACCCGGGCGCAGCTGGCTTTACACCCGCAGTAATGGTGTACAAATGGTAGTTTGGGCTCGCTCCCCAGGCGTGGCACTCTGAGCGGCTGCGCAAGGTGGTTTCCGGCCAGGTGGTGACCCCGGCGCGAAGCATCGTTTTCCAAATGCCCAGATTGTCAAGGTATTCCTGCCCTAATCCGGCAGCTTGCAGTGCTTCAAGCTGATAGAATTGCCAGTAGACTGTGGGCTGTGTCAGGGTGGTATCGGTCAGGGCGCGGCGCATGAGCTGAGCGGCGGCTTCCCCTTGTACAATACCGGTGAGTATAGCAAGATGGTTGGTATGGGTAGAGTAGTGGATGCCCTCCGGGGTGTCGGTATAGAGTTGACGACTGCTGTTCCAATAGTACTTCGGGATTGCTTCCATAAGGCCCTCGGCTGCACTCTGATACTGATTGTAATAGTGGAAGTCGCCGGCGTAAGTTTCCAGCTCCATCGCCCACTGCAAGGCAAGTAATAAATGGAGGTCAACCAGTGCCGAATAGCCGTTGTCATCAAAGGGCGCTTCGCCTCTTGGGAATGCCCAGTCCACGAAGTTGTGGTAATCAGGCCGCCGGACAGTACCATCCTCTCGCAGCCGGTCCAAAAAGTAGCCCAGTAAAATGCGGGCAACCGGCAGCTTCTGCCGGATGAATGACTTGTCGCCCGCGTACATCATATAGTCGTGCAGCATCCCAATCCAGTACAGGCTGTAGTTGGGGATGTAGTAGGTGGAATTGGTCGGGTAGCGGGCCGACAAAAAGCCCTCGCTGTTGAGCGACCAGGAAAATTGCTCGATGGCGTTTTTACCCAAACTGGCATCCCCAAACAGCACATAGCTGACCAGTGCCTGCACCCGGGTATCGCCTTCAAACTGACTCTCCTCGTAGTAGGGGCAATCCATATAGGTATCGTGAGCACAAAGGCGGATGGTCCGCTCCCCAACCTCAAGAATCTTGTCGAGTGTATCCTGCTCAGCTTCGGGAATTCCTTCTATACGGAAGGAGGCTTCTGTGGTAAAGGGGTAAGTGGAAAACCGGCTGTAAAAGTCTTCGATAACCAATGGCTCTTCCTGAGTTTCCACAGTCATTTCGATATACCGGAACGCCCGCCACCAAATCGGTTCGTAAAGGCGCTTTTTGCCGCCATCCGCTGTAAATTGATCGTAATAGCCGATCAGCTCTTTGCCCGCTATTTCGCCGCGGTGCCCCTTGTTACGGTCTTTTACAGGGCCGATGTTGGGAGCTTCCACATATTCCAGCCGGATGCTCGCGCCCTTGCCGCCACTGACTTGCAGTACCGGGTAGGCTGTGGTCATCACGCCCTGATCAAATACCAGTATAGTTCTTGTTTTGGCCGGGATGGTTACCGGGGCGGCTTTTTGAGGAAAGCTTTTCGGAATGACAACCCCTTCACTGCGCCTTACGCTTTGGAACCGCTGATCGGTTAGCGTTTCGTGCGGGAGGGTGCGCGGGGTCAATTTCCAGCGGCTTGCCCAAATACAGGTTTTGGCGAAAGCGCTCTCCACCCGCTGGGCTGCCGGCCATTGGCTATCGTTATAGTCCAGGTCGCTCCAGCCCCAGTAGAGCTGCTGCCCATCCACCATTTCCCGGGAGCCACCACCGTAGTAGCCCTGCACCTGACTGCCGTCCACCAGATTGGGGGAATAGGAGGGGTCGTAGATGGCTTTCCAGCCTTTGCCGGTATTCAGGAACCGGAAGGATTGGTCGTCGGCAGCCAGCACAAAGCCGGTCTGTACACTCATTTGAGCGTCCGGTGGATGGGAACCGTAGTTGAGCACTTGCACCGCCAAAACGTTCTTTCCGGGTTTCAGATAGGGGGCGATATCGGTAGACTCATAATACCAGTGATTGAGGTCGCCCCGCTGTGGCCCGTAGGTTACCCGCTCCCCGTTTACGAAGAGCTGATACCGGTTATCCCCGCTGCTGTGCACTATCAATCGTTCCGGGACGGTGTCCAGTTCAATGGTTTTGCGGAAACGGTGCATGGCGTAGCTTTTCCAGGGGGCATTTGCTGGTGCAATCCACTGTGCGGGCCATACCTGAGTAAGATCTTCCGGCTGCGCGGGTAAAAACGGGCTGCACGAAAAGTAGGCCAACGCCGTAAGCGCGAGGGTGGTTAGTGTGCTTTTCATAGCATCAGTTTTTTGCTTTAATCTTTTTTCATCCAGTCCAGCTGCTTCCTCGGGTATTCCCCATCGTTGGGTTGTGGCGGGCCGGGGGTGCTGCGCCCCTGTTCGATGTATCGAGTCAGAAGATGCTTTAATGAATCTGCCAGGGCGGCGTGCTGATTGATCAGATTGTTTTGCTCTACGGGATCAACAGACAGGTTGAAAAGCTGAAACGGAGGCAGGGTGTCTATACCGGCATCAAGGGGGGAGGGGACGGACCAACCACCCGAGCCCGGGCAAAGCGCCAGCTTCCAATCGCCCTGCCGGATGGCAAATTCTCCTTCGATGCTGTGATGAACGGTAGCCGTTCTTTGGTAGCCCGGTTGCTGTTCGAATAAAGGAACCAAACTATAGCTGTCCTCTCCGGCATTTTCCGGTAAAGCCTGTCCGGTAAGTTCAGCAGCGGTCGCCATCAGGTCGGTCAGGCAGATGGTGGTGCCGGAATGGCTTTTTGAAGGAATAACCGCAGGCCATTTGGCAATGAAGGGTACCCGGTGCCCGCCTTCGTAAATATCAGCTTTGTGCCCCCGGTAGATGTGGCTGGGTTGGTGCCTCTTTTCCGCCAGTTCTTCGAACTTTGCCCTCGGCGAACAGCCATTGTCGCTGGTGAAGATGAGCAAGGTGTTGTCGGATATACCGGTGGCTTGAAGGGTGGCGTTCAGCTGGCCCATATAGTGGTCGACCATCATCACAAAGTCGCCGTAAGGGTTAAGCCCGCTTTTGCCTTGCCACTCCGCCGAGGGTAGGATGGGCGTGTGTGGGGAAGGCAGTGCCAGGTAAAGAAAAAAAGGCTCCGGTTGTTCTGCCCGCTCCCGGATGTACTGCATGGAGCGCCGGAAGAAATTTGGCGTGACCTCTTCGTGCACAAAATCAGGAGCGGTAAGCCCGTCCCGCCAGAAGCCCTGATAGTCTTCGTTGGCTGTTCTTTCCATTGGCACGGCTGTGGGCATATGGTTCTCCACGTACACGTAAGGTGGAATGTCCAGTGAAGCGATGTGCCCGAATGAATAGTCAAAGCCAATGCTGTTGGGCCCATTTTGGATAGGCTTGGAAAAATCTATTGCACCATGCTCATCTTTTGCCCAGTCCCACCCCAAATGCCATTTGCCAATAAAGGCGGTATGATAGCCGGCGGAGTCCAGCAAAGCGGCCAGCGTCAACCGGTCTTTAGGGATGAGCGGGGGCGAATCGCCCCTGAGTACGCCTCTTTTTAAAGTGGACCGCCAGTTGTAACGCCCGGTCAGCAGGCTGTAGCGGGTAGGGGTGCAGACCGAAGAGGAGGTGTGAGCATCCGTAAAAATCATGCCTGCCCGCGCGATACTATCTAAAGCAGGCGTACGTATCTTGCTCTGAGGGTTGAAGGCTCCAACATCCCCGTAGCCGAGGTCATCTGCCAGTACGATGATGATGTTGGGAGGATCTGCATACTCTTTTGTTTCGGTTTGAGCGTTTTGGCAGCCCAGCGTTAGTATCACTAAAAAAGGAATAATGATCCATTGTGTTTTCATGGCTATTACGGCTTATGGACAATTTGTTTTTTCGCACCCTTCGGATCAAAATCCAGAAAGCGTAATCTTTCATTTTGGACATCCTCCATATAAACGGCGGGGCGTTCGTCCGGCTGATCTAAGGTAGTGGTAATATTATCCAGTGTTAGGTTTTTCACGTGCCGTAAGTAAAGAGCGTAGGCAGGATAGTTAGCATCTCTTTTAAACATGCCGGGCCAGGGATGGTGGCTGGAGTTTTCCGGCAAATCCGAAAACACATCGCTGGCTTTTATGCCTCCTTCATGTTCAATGTGTATATTTTGCAGTGTTAGGTTTTCGATGTAATGACCGGGAAATCCGGTTATTGTGCTGGTGTAGCGGTTACTGGTTTTCTTGCAGATGATGTTTTGGATTTTGATGTTTTTCATCTTCCCGGGTGGAGGTGTGTTAACGCCATCCTTATACAGCCTTCCACGGTCGCCCAGTTTAATGAAGAAGGGGGCATAGCATTCTTCCATCACAATATTGGAGATAATAACACCGTCCATAGTACCTCCATCGGTGATTTCCAAGGCAATCCCGGAGCCGTTCATCTGCTGCCGGAATTTGTCGAAGTGTTTGGGTTCGTAGGAAGAACGTACGACACAGTTATTAATAACAATATTTTTGAAGCCGCCCGACGATTCCGTACCGGTCTTAATAGCGGTGATTTTACTGGCAAAAATACAGTTCTGTACCGTGATATTGATACAATCCCGTGCGCCCCGCCCTTTCAAAATGAAGGCATTATCATCTGTATCCAGGATACAATCGCTCATCACCACATCCTGGCAGCCATCCAGGTCGATACCGTCTCCGTTGGCGTTATCATGAGCATGGATTTTTACGCCCCGGATATTCATGAAATCGCAGCCCAGATAGTGCTGTGCCCATTCCTGTGGCGCATAAGAAGTGATGTCTTCAATCCGGACATTGGTGCAGTAATAGAGCATAATGGTCTTAGGGCGTGGTGGTTTGTGCCATTTGCTCCCGTCATCGGTAAGCGGGTACGCCCGGAAATCCTCGCCTTTGCCACCCTGTCCGTTGATTATTCCACTGCCTGTAACTGAAATATTGTTGACCTGATTGCCCATGATGATGCCCGAGACTGCCGCTGCAGGCCCACCCTTAGCTCCATAAGCTTTTTCATCTGTAATCCATTGGTAGTCTTTTTTGCGTACGCTACCGAGCAGCGTTGCACCTGCCATCAGATGCAGTTCCACATTGTCTTTCAGGAAAAGCGATCCGGTCAGAAACTGACCCGGCGGGACGATGACTTTCCCACCACCTTCAGCGGCTGCGGTATCGATGGCAGCCTGAATGGCTTGAGTATTGAGGGTAATGGAATCCCCAACTGCTCCAAAAACCTCGATATGGTATTCGTGAGCCAATGCTGATGGAGTGGGTTGGGCCCTACAAACAGCAGAAGCCAAAAGTAAAAGCAGAAGAATTGGGATAGGTTTTTGTATACGCATTATTCAAGGTATTTTTCTGGTAGCGTGAAGGAATGAGTCCTGGCTTCCCATTCGGTATAAAGGGACATCAGCTCCTGGTACTTTTCAGGCTTTTCTGATGAAAGATCATTTTTTTCAAACGGATCAGTCGCCAGATGATAGAGGGCCCAGCCTTCCGACCAGGTGGTTTTCAGAAGCTTCCAATCTTCGGCTATGACTGCTTTGTTGCCCATGTGCTCCAGGAATAGTGGGCGCTGGGGCGAAAGCAGGGTGTCCGCCTGGGACTTCAAAACCGGGCTCAAATCAATGCCCTCTGGTTGATACTGCTCCGGAGCAGAGATGCCGGCCAGCGATATCGCAGTGGGCAGCAGGTCGATTACGTGCCCTTCCTGCCGGGAAATGGCGTGTAAGCCCTTCGTGAGGTCCGGGTAAGAAATAATACAGGGCGTGCGCATGCCACCCCAGTAGGAAGACTTTTTGTATTGCTGATAGGGAATGTTGCTGACCCAGGCCCAGGGCTCCAGATAGGAAGTGTAAGAGCCTCTTTGCCCAATTGGAACATCCGGGTCATTCAGTCCCCGGCGGGAGATATTGGCATCGGTAGCGCCATTATCAGATACAAAAACAATGACGGTGTTTTCGTAAAGCCCCTTATCCTTCAGTGCCTGCATCACCTGGCCAATACCAATATCCATACGGTAGATCATGGCTGCGTAGACTGCCATTCTTCTGGCCCATTCCTGTTGTTCGGTTTTAGAAAGCGTATCCCAGTCCGGTATGCTGCCGGGCTTTTGGGGCAGTGACAGGCCTTTTTCAATAAGCCCCTGAGACTGCATTTTAGCAAATCGGTCCCGGGCTATTTCATCCCACCCCGCCAGATAGCGCTCTTCAAATATCTTGACATCCTCTTCCAGCGCATGTATCGGCCAATGCGGAGCGGTATACGCCAGATAAAGAAAAAAGGGCACTTCCGGATTGTGCTGCCGGATATAACTTACAGCGGTATCCGAAAAGGCGGTGGTCATGTAAAAACCCTCAGCCGGGGGCTCCCAGCGGGTATTACCATTGACCATTTTTCGTTCCCTCTTCTGTTGTTTGATCAGCTCAAAGTAGCTCGATGCCCCGCTGATCAATCCGAAGTACCGGTCAAAACCATATTGCAGCGGCCAATACTCCGGTGCTTCCCCAAGGTGCCATTTGCCGACCATGTAATTTTGATAGCCGGCTGGCTTTAGCGCGGAGGCAATCGTCACCTGATCTTCAGACAAATAGCCCTGATATGGACCTGGCTCCGCATTTGGCGGCCAGTCAACCATACAACCCATTCCGGCCTGATGCGGATACTGTCCGGTCAGCAGAGCTGCTCTAGTCGGACAGCAGCGGGAGGCATTGTAAAACCGGTTGAAGCGAATGCCATCCCGGGCGAGCTGATCGAGGTTCGGCGTTTCAATTTCTCCGCCAAAGCAGCCTATATCCGAATAGCCCATATCATCTGCCAGAATATAGATGATGTTAGGAGAAGGATTAGATTTGTTTTCAGCAGATGGGCTACAGGTACTCATTAATGATATAAGAAGTATGAATAGGCAAGGCTTTATACTGCTGTTGAAAATTGCATTCATAATTGTCGGTGATTAGATGATCGCCCCCAGCGTATTCCAGTTTACAAATCCCGGGTGGGTAAGCCCTTTGCCTGTTTCCGGGTCATAATACTCATGCAGGTGGTTGTTCGTCCGAATATCATCGGCTAAAGTTTTGGTAATGCGGGAGGCAATGGTTGTTGCTGCTTCCTCAAAGCCGTAGGCGCGCAGGCCTTCGCAGACCATAAAGTTGTTCACCACCCAGACCGGTCCCCGCCAGCAGGATGGGTTGGAGCTGACCCTGACTTCATAGGCAGGCTCATTTTTGGCCAGGGAGCGCATGCCAGCAGGGGCGAGCAATTTGGATTCGTCTATGAGATGTCGCTCTACCATGATCCTGGCCCGCTCCGGAGCGGCAGCACCCGCCCAGATGGGCATCAGGGAAGTCCAGGATTTAAACTTCAACGGTGTAACCCAAGTCACTTCCTGATTGACTTTTCCAGGACGATGGTAGCCGACATCAAGGTTGTAATAGCATTGGTCTATGGGGTCCCAAAGGAGTTTTTCAATGTTTTCCTGAAGCGCGTGGGCTCTATCTTCCCAGAAGCTCACCTCCGTTGGCCGAACTTGCCTGGCAATAGTCTCCATAGTGCGGTACTCCCTGAACATCATGCTGTTGAGATAGACGTCAACTGAAGAATTTAGTGGGCGGCAGTAGACGCCGGGATGATCATCCACCCCACTGCCGCGGTGCGACCGAAAGGTGAGCAACCCCAATTCAGTCCCCTGGCTTTCCTCCCAGTGCAGGCAGTGCTTTTTCAGGCCCTCGTAGCTCTCAGCCAGCAAGCTTTCTTTCCCATTGTACTCAAAGGCCATCAAAGCGAATTGTGCCATCAGAGGTTTGGCGCTGTTTTTATCGCTATCAGGAGGGCGTGTGGCTCCGTTTTCTTTTTTGCTCCATTTGGTAATGGCATACGGAATGGAGCCATCAGCCCGCTGGAAGTCGAGAAAGTTACGGATACAGCCTTCGGCTACTCCACCGACTTTTTCTTTCCAGGGCTGAAGGCCGCGGAGGGAGAAGTAGGCATCCCAGTCCCATAAAATGCCCTTATAAGCGGCACCGGGATCGATAAAAGGGTGTTGCATAGCGCCAACCGGTGGGTGGATACGGTCGGGAAAAGATTGCTCGATAAAGTCACGGATAACTTTCCTGTTTTGGTTGTCTTCGATCTGACCGGGATCAGGCCATGGTAGCGGAAGCATGACGATACTACCTGCGGTGGCAGCTTTATTTAAAAAATTTCTTCTGGTCATATTGGATGGTGTTTATCGGTATGGGCCTTACTGACCTGCATGGATTGACCATTCAGAATAGCTTCCAGGTCACCGGCAGTCAATCAACACATGAATACTCTCGCGGTCTGATTTGTCATCCCGCAGTGTAAAAGCTTCTCCCACTTTTTCCAGCGGGAAGCGGTGGGTGACCATTTCCACGGTATTGACAAGCCCGTCTTCTACCAACTGAAGGCCTTCCTGCCAGAACCGGCGCATATCAATGTCCCGCTTGGGTTCGGTAGAGTAAATATCCACGCGCTTTTTGTGCATCTTAAAGAAGTCAAAGGGCTCCTCACAGGGGCCAATGCAGCCATACGTCACAATACGGCCCCCGAATGCACAAGCATTAAGCGCATCCACCATGCCCGCGCCTTCCAGGAGGCAGGGAATGACCACGTCGAAGCCATCGGGGAAGTCCTTCCCAACGATATCCATCGTGGGGGTGTCCTCGGACGGGATCTGATACGTATGGGTAGCACCGTACTTTTTTGCCAGTTCCAGCTTGGCCGGGTTGAGGTCGGTGACAGCCAGGTTTTTGGGGCTGAACAGGCTGATGACTTGTGTCATGACCAGCCCGCTAACGCCCTGACCAGTGATGAGCACACTGGTATTGGACTGAATGTTGGACAGCTCCGCAGCGTGCAGAATACCAGGGAGCACTTCCAGAGAACTGATTTCTTCGTCCGGAAAATTATCGGGTACGACCTTCACGTTGAAGGGCGTACAAACGATGTATTCCGCGAAAGCGCCCCACACATATCGGCAGGAAACCCGTTGCCCAACCTTTAAGGTATGCACATTTACCCCTACTTTATCAACTACACCGGAGACCTCATGCCCGAGCCTGCCCGGAAAGGACACAAACTCCGGTCGGCGGATGCCCCGGTAGGTTTCTATATCCGAACCACAAATACCCACATAGTGCATGCGGATACGTATTTCATCGGGCCCGGGTTCCGGGATTTCAGCGTACGCCATTTCTATCTGTCCGGGCTCTTGCAAAACGGCAACCCGTTGCGCATTGGGGTGGCTGGCCTCCACGAATGAAAGGTCCGCCAGTTGCATTTTAGATGCCATGGGTTCTTATTTTTTTACGGTAGTAGTGGTAGAAAATGGGCCGGCTTGTTTCGCGTAGTCAACTGCTCTCACCTTAAACTGCCAGCCATCGGCTTCTTCTGTAGGGTAGGCAAAGCCTTTGCCCAGCAGGTGGGTGGGGTTCACTTTTTTAAACCCGGATGCGCCCGGTGCCTTGCCATAGACCTCATAACTCAGCAGATTGCGGTGAGGCTGCTCGTCTTCCCACAGCAGCATAACCATGTCTTCGCCGTTGTTGCCTTTGTAGAGGTTGTAATTCAGTTGGTTGGGTGCATTGGGCCCGGTTTTGGATTCCGGGGCCAGAATGATGACACTAATGCCACTCGATGGGAAGTCAATGGACTTGGAGAATTTGCCGCCACTTGTTTTGACTTTTTCGTTTTCGGTAATTGCCGGCTCCATAGTGGCAGCCATTCCCAGGTACTGCTCAGTGGTGGGGTCCTCCGGGCTGCCCATTGCGGTCCAGGTGCCGTAGGGGTTGGTATGCTCATCATCTACCCGGTAATGAACCATTTGGTAGTCTTTTCCGGTGAGGCCTTCAAGTTGCAGGGTTAGCCGGGCACCCTGACTATTTAAGGCTTCCTGATGTTCCGGAGTGGGCTTCATGGTGGGCTTCCAGTTCAATGCTTTCAGGTCTAGCTCGGGTTTGTTGAACAGCATCGCAATGACGGTACCATCAGCTCGTTTAGTCACCATTCCACCAAGGTTGGGATATTGCTCATCATCAATGCCCTGCACATCGTAACGGGTGTCGCCCAGCAGCTGCATAAGGGTCATGACGGTAAGAGAGGGTTGCTTGATGAGAAAAAATTGCTTAACCGGCGTCCGCTCATCTTCTTCCTGTCCTACTACCCTGGCCCCGCCCTGACGGGCGCTGCCCCGGGTATCCTGATCGTTGTCGCCGGGCAGAAATCGGGCGAGTTGTGTGCGTTTGCCCCAGCTACCGAGGAAGCCATGGTCATTACTCAGTATTCGGTAATCGATATCCAGAGAGTCGATAATCAACCGGTTGTGGAGTTCCACAGATTGAGCGATAAAGGCACCGTACCATGGGCCCGTCCGCCAGTAGAAGGGGATGCCCCAGCCCGCAAGCGGGTCAGCTTCGTCATTAAAAACGGGAATACGCTCTCGGAATTGAGGGTAGTCGTTCTCAAAGTAGCGCCAGTTACCCAGCTCATCTTCAATCATTTTGTGGGGCGTATTCTTGCGGTGGGTCGACACAAAATCAATCCGCACGCCCTGCTCACCGGTGAAGTAGTTTTTGCCGTAAGCGCAGTGCTCCAGCAGAAGTTTGAACCAGGGCTTCACGCCTCTGGCATTGCCTGGACCACCGAACTTGATGTCTGGATCTGCTTCCCGCAGCCCTTCGCTGCAGGCATCATAATAATGCAGGAATTTGACGTACCCCTGATTCCAGAAGTGCCAGACATCGGGCTCATTTGTGTTTTCAAACCACCAGCTTTCCACCGTTTCTTCCCCGTAGCGGTCGATGAGGTGGCGGGCCAGATCACGCACAAAGTTTTTCCAGCCATACAAATCCTTGGGGTCACCAAAGTCCAGCTCCCGGTCAGTTGGGTTGCCCATGAGCTCAAAGATGAGGCGGAACCCCCGGTTGACCATAACATCCAGCTTACTGTCCAGCCCGCTCCAGTCGTACGTGGGCCTGGGCGTGCCAAAACCTTCGACCTTCACATGATCAAGCAAATAGTGGGGGCGCAGGAAGAGAATGGATTCCGAAGCTTGCAGGTAGTCCAGCGTCATATGCATATCCGGGTAGTCGAGCAAGTCAGAGGGTGAAAACCCCGTGCTGCGCCAGTACTTTTCAAAGGATTTACCCTCTGATCCGAGGTCAGCGGAGAAATTGATCTTGGGAAGGTCCTGAAGATGCGCACTTAGTGGCGTTAGTAAGAAAGCCAGCAGCGCCAAACGGCAAATGATAGTCATAATGGGTTACAGCTTTTTAATGTTCTGGTCTTTGCTTTGAAGATGAAATTCAAGACCTATTGTAATCGGAATTTTATGTCTAGAGTATTTTACTTAGTAGTTGCCCTGATTGGCTGGCCGTTACTGACCGGTGCTCAGGCTTCTGTCAGGACTGTGTTTTTGCCGGACAGTAAACCTTTGTATTTTCAGTACATCAGTGCAGGCCAGTTTACAATGGGTAGCCCGGAATCTGAGCCGGGGCGTGACCGGGATGAAGGGCCACAAAAGAAGGTGGATATAGAAACAGGTTTTTACCTGGGCACCTACGAGGTCACCCAGCAACAGTGGTTATCCGTAATGCATTATAACCCGGCTGTTTTTAAGCACCGGCCTAACCATCTGCAGTTTCCGGTAGAGTCGGTCTCCTGGTCAGAAGTACAGCTATTCCTGGAGCAGCTTAATTGTATGGGGCTGGGGCATTTCCGCCTGCCTACCGAAGCGGAGTGGGAGTACGCCTGCCGGGCGGGCACAGATACGCGTTTCTATTGGGGAGAGGAGGAGAACTGGACCGTCCACCGCAATGCCTGGGCCAACTCCCGGTCGATGGCAGAAATCCATCCGGTAGGAGAGAAGCCACCGAACCCCTGGGGATTGTATGATATGTCGGGTAATGTGTGGGAGTGGACTTCAGATAAGTATCAGCCCTACGACGAAAGCCGCCCACCGGTCGATAGCCTCCGGGTATTCCGGGGCGGCAGCTGGTTTGATTTTGAGAATGCCGTCCGTTGCGCTAATCGCCACAAGCATGGCACCGCGCAGGGGTATCCGGCCATTGGTTTACGATTAGTATATGAGCCTAATGAATAAATTGAAGTGGTTAATGCTCAGCCTGCTGCTGAGCAGTACTTTGCATGCACAGGGAATCCGCACCTTAGAGCTGGGAGAAGGCTTGGCCATAACTTTCGTCCGCATCCCGGCGGGCACCTTCGAGATGGGCAGCGAACCTGATGACCCCCACGCCCAAAAAGATGAATTCCCCCTCCATAAGGTCACGCTCACTAAAGATTACTTTATAGGGCAGTACGAAGTTACCCAAGCGCAGTGGGAAGCCGTTATGGGCTATAACCCTTCCACCTTTAGGCATCCGGATCGCCCGGTGGAGATGATATCCTGGAACGATGCTCAATTATTCATCAGGAAGCTGAACGCATTAGGGAAAGGAACCTTCCGCCTGCCCACCGAGGCAGAATGGGAACGGGCCTGTAAACTGGGCGGGTACTCATTTCGTGACGATGAAAGGCAAATCATCCCCTGGCAATTGCGGCAGTACGGCTGGTTCCATTCTCAGTCAGAAGGGCGCAGCCACCCGGTGGGGCGCAAGAAACCCGGAGCCTTCCAACTCTACGATATGATGGGCAACGTCTGGGAATGGTGCAGCGACTGGTACGGTCCCTACCCGGATTCAGCACAAACCAACCCTGCCGGGCCAGAAACGGGTGATATAAAAGTCTACCGGGGCGGCAGCTGGTTCAATGAGCCCGCAGCGCTCCGCCCGGCTAACCGCCACCGCCATCCGGTGGATGTACGGTTTACGAATGCGGGGTTGCGATTGGTTATGGAGCCTTAGGTGGAGGTTGGTTCCGGGTGCCGCCTAAGGGAAGGCTGAGGATGAGGTTGAGACCGCCCAGGGAGCGACAGCTTGCTGTCGCCGCCAGGAAGACCACGCTTAGCTTCTCAACCTCAACCTCAACCTCAGCCTCAACCTCAACGACGATCCCCATTATTCCACCCGGATCAGCGCCACACGGCTTTTTCCATCATCTTCATTGTTGATCTCCAAAGGCTTACCGGAGCCGGGTTGCCGCACTATGCTCCATTCTGATTGGTCAATGTCCAGCCACCGCAGCGTAATAGCATCTGAATCGGGTAAATTGAGGCGCACAGCCCCGGTTTCGGGGAAGTACACCGCATAAGTTTTTCCGGATATGCCAATAGCATATGCCTCATTAGGGCTGGCATTCATCAGGATTTCCGGCGTGGCGGTGGCTTCCCAAAAGGGTAGTGCATCGCAAAGCATACGCATGCTTTTGATATTAGCCTGAGCGACTGCTTCCAGCCCATGCCCGGAGTTGGGCCGGTGAAAGCGAACAGAAGCGGCGCCGAGAAAAGCGCTCCGCCAAAATCGCTGTACCCCGTCAATGGCGCTGCCGTGTTTGTCTTTTCCGTAAGTTTTAACGGTATTTAGTGGCTTGGGGTGGGAAAGGGCAGCTACTTTTTGGCGGTACGCCCGGCCGTTATCGTAGTGTTCCTGCCCCTTTTTGTGGTTGTTTTGGGAAATATCCAGGAAAGTAAAAATATCATCGTGGAACAGGTTGGTGAGGTGGTCCGGGTGGTCGAGGTCATGTGGGTCCCAAATTTCGGTAACGTGGACGGTGCGCCCGGCCAGTTTGGCTTTCGCCCGGATGTAGCGTGCCCAGAACAGCGGCCAGGTAGCGGTTACGGAAGTTTCATTATCGATGCAGTACAGGACGTTATCGTGCTTCAGGCTGATGTCCAGCAGCTGGTCCACAAAACGCTGCTGATAGGCAAGTAGCTGGGTGTTGTTGTCCATTTCCGGCACTGACCAGAAAAAAGGGTTCTCCCGAAATATAGGGTGGGTGGAAACCGTATCCGGCAGACGCGTACGCCTTTGGTTGAGGGTGCTGTTGTTTTTGGGGTTGAAAGGGTTATCCAACCAGGGCTCCCGGTAGAAGTCAAAGGTGGCCCAGACTTCCACCTGAACGATGATGCCCCGTTCATCTGCTGCTGCCAAAAAATCGGCAAAGCGCTGCCAGTATGCCGGGTTGAATTCGCGTAGGTTGTACAAGCCATCAGCTCCTTTTGCGAAGGCCCAAATATTGCCCTCGTCCCGGGAAGACATGGTGCAGCGGACGTAATTCCCGCCCAGGGATTGCAGCAGATCCAGTTGTTCCAGGTAGTCCGGGCTTTGAAAGAGGTTGTCTTCGTTGGAACCGCCAATGAGCATCACAGGCTTGCCCTTGTAAGTCCAGTACCAGGGATTATCCGGATTGATGTCGATGGGCTGAGCTTGTATATAAGACAGATATAGGCTGAACAGCGAAAGAAGTAGCAGATTTCTCATAGGGTAGGTTTTAATCCTCTAAAAGTAAGTTGGTGAGCAGTGCTGACTTTCCCGGACTGTCCTAACTGGTTTAAGGTTCCAAAATATGGTCTAGAGCAACTGCCCTGACCATCTCATGAGCACCTTCAAAAATGGTTAGCTGTAAGTTCTTAAACTGTTTCCTCAGGTGGATGAGGCGGTCGCCAAGGAAAAGGGGCGGCTGGGTTTGTGGCGGCTGATAAGTTCGCTGAGCTAAAAGGTGTACCAGTTGCCCTGCACTTACCTGATCGGCCGGTTGCCCGCCCCACTCTTCCACCAATTGATTGTAGAAGTGTACAGACTGCGTTACGGGCACTGAGCCCTTGTAGCCATCGTGAATGCCGGCATAAAGGTACAGTTGGCTCTGATGGCGTTCCGGGTGTTCGGTATCCATGAAAATAGGGGATCGCCGGTGGGCTTCCGTAGCATTGAAAGTCAGGGAGTCACTTTGTGTCACGGCTTCCAAATGCCCGGCATATTTCAGCTCCCGGCTTTTAGAAGACCAGTACCAGTCCTCCAGATTACTGATGGGTACCCAGGCCGAAAAGCTCCGGATGGGATGCCGGCTTTTTCGGTACATCAGGAGCGTAGCGTACCCGCCACCACTTGCGCCTATAATATGGATCGCATTTGTGTCCACCCCGCCCTGATCAATGGCATACTGAATGGCATCCTCCAGGTCAGCTATCACCAAAGAGCTGCCGCAGGCTTCCGGACGGGTATTTGGGCCACGAAAATCAGGATGGATGTAGTTCCAGTTTTTATTAATGATTTCCTCCACCAGCCGGTCACGCTGATTGTAATCGCCACTCCAGGTATGTAGGCTGACAATGAGTGGCTGAGGTTCTGGCAGGGCGCTTTTGAAGTAGTAGGCTTTCTGAAACGTACTGTCCGCCGTACTGGGAATAAATACCCGCTCTACCGATGCAGGCCAGCTGTCTCCTCTTGGGTCGTCCCACTCCGGCGGTGACTGCCCCTTCAGCAGGTTGATAGACAGCAGGAGTATTCCTAAACTGAGGAGCAATGAAATAGAACTGCTAGTCTTCATCAATATTCAGTCTTTTGACCTCAATAAATTCGAACTTTGGCCTCGGATCATCCTGCGTAGGGGTGACGTTGAAGTTGCGGATCACTAACCCTTCCACATGTCGCGCAAAAAGACCGTGGGTGGGCAGGTACTTCCGGGACTTCAGCCCCTTGGTAAACATGGTGATTTCCGGATAGCGTTTCTCGTTTTCAGGCACCTCATTGAACAGTTCATCCGCGCCCGGAGCTTCGTTGTACGCTATGTCGATGTTCTCCAGCGTTACATTCTGAATGTAGTGCCCGGGAAAGCCCGTGACCGAGGAACTAAACGGCCCGGCATTGGTAATCCTGAAGTTGGAAAGGTGGATATTGCGCATCTGCCCCGGTGGAGGTTCAGGGGCGTCATCCGTATGCTTGCGGGCCCGGTTGCCCAGCTTGACAAAAATGGGGGCATAAACGCTGTCTGCCCGAAGGTTATGAATCCGAATGTTTTCCATCGTTCCCCCATCGACCAACTCCAGGGCTACGCCTGTAATAACCCGCCAAAGCGTTCCGGTTTTGTAGTGGACGCTGTCACTGGCGGAGATGGTAATGTTGGCAATATCGATATTGCTAAACCCGCCGGTGGTTTCTGTGCCGAACTTCAGCCCGTGGCAGTGGGATTTGAGGTCGCAATTACGGACGGTAATGTTTTCGCAGGGCGCCGGGCCGGTACTTTTGAACACCAAAGCATCATCGTGGGAGTCGATGCGGATATTTTTAATACTGACATTCCGGCAACCATCCACATTCAGCCCATCGTTGGTAAAGTTGCCATGGTTGATGGCGGTAATGCCTTCGATGTGCAGGCCTTCGCAGTTGAGGTAGTGCTGTAGCCATAGCCCGGCGCTGGTCAGGGTTAGCCCTTCTATTTTGACGCGCTTGCAGGAAATGAGACGCATGCCCAGCGGTTTGTCCCGGCCATGTTCCGCGGCTTTGAACTCCGGAGCATAGCTATTGCCATGTATCATGCCTCGTCCGGTCAGGGCGATGTCGGTAGCGCTCTCAGCGTAGATAAAGGCTTTACGGCTGTAGCGCTCCGTATAGGAACGGATGGTGCGCTGTTCCATGTCCGGATAGTCGCTCAGATAGGGACTGCCGAGCAAAGTGTCCCCGGCAGTAATGTGGATTTCAACGCCACTTCTGAGGACAAGCGTCCCGCTTAAAAAGGTGCCGCCGCTGATGAGCACCTTCCCGCCACCGGCTTCGTGGGCTGCATCTATGGCCGCCTGAATGGGCTGGGTATTCACCGTGGCTCCGTCTCCTTTTGCACCATACTCCTGTACGGCAAAGATCGTCTGTGCCTGAGCCAAAAGGGAAAAGGGCAGGGCGAGGGTAGTAAGTAAAATCAGAGTTCTGAATCGCTTCATGATCAGGTGTTAAAGTCCGCGAATGGCAATCCCGCTCAGAAAAGTGGTGCCGATTTCCGGTTCCAGGTCAATCCTCAGTCCTTGTTGCCCGGTGGCTTTCGCCTGGAAGGTAATAGCGGTAGCCTGAACGTCTTCCAGTTGCACAGCAGAACGTACCCTTTCTCCGTTGGCGCTGATGTGGAACAGCCGGTCTGCAACTACTTCTGCTTCGTCTCCCTCTGCACCGAGATTGTAGGCCAGCTTCTCCCGGCCGGACTTGCTGTATATTTCCGCAAAGTGGAGGGTGACTTCGTACCAGCCATCCGGCACATCTGCCCGAAAAGTAGTGAAGGTATCGCGGTGCGTCTGGTAAATGGGCTCATTATCGGAACCGAAAACCTCCTTGTCACTGCCTACCCGGAACCCTTTCCAGCTCATCAGCGCAGTACCATCCACATACCCGAAGGACCCCGGCTGATAGGCACGCTCAGGGAGCCACGCTTCTTTGGTGAGCATATCTGTGTAGTGAAAGTGTGCCCCCAGGTTCATGCGCAGGTCAATTTCCTTGACGGAAAGATTGCTGAGGTTTGACGGGATGGCGTGTGCGTGAAATTCACTTTGCCGGGACAAGCCTTTGCCTGCGCTGACCTCAATAAGGTTGTTGCCTTCCCGGAAAGGGACCCCGACCACGGTGTGATAATTGTCGGTTTCGAAAGTGCCCAAGACATTACCATTCACCACCACTTCAACGGCCGGCTGATTGGAGAAGATCCAGACCGGTTGGGTGAAGGTGTTGGTTTCATCCGCAAAACCGACTCGGTAGCCCCAGTCCTGACTGCCAATTTGCAGGTAAGACTGTTGCGATAAAGCCGCCTGATAGTACAGGTAACTGTCCTTGGGCGTCCGGTCGTGGTGCAGTATGCCTTTGCTATTAATGTGGGGCACCGGGTCTTTTCTGCCCTCGGATCCAAAGTCGGCAAAGTTCCAGATTGCTCCGCCCATCACGTGCGGGCGGGCGACGATCTGCTGGTAATAGCTGGCGTGGATCATCGTTTGCCATTCCACGGTAAAGTCAAAGCGTTTGGGGTTCGCAGCGTGGATGCGTGGGTCACTGCCGCCCCCGTATTCGGCCACGATAATGCCCTTGTCCGGATGGTCTTCGTGAAAACGGTCGAGAAATTCACCAGCCTTTGGCATATTTTCGGAGTACCAGCCGTAGTAGAGGTTCCAGCCTACCACATCCGTGATGTCATTCATGCCCGCTTCTTCGTACAGCTCATAGTTGCCATGATGGGCGATGGTCGTCCATCGGGCGGGGTCTTCTGCTTTTGCGACATCGTTGAGATGGCGGGTGAGCTTTTCCACTGCTTTCAGGTAGTCGGCTTCACTAACACCAGGATTGTCCTTTAGCCCGTTTTTTAAGCGGAGCAGTACTTCATTCATGAAACCCCACATGATGACTGCCGTGTGGTTATGGTGCTGCCGGATCATCTCCTGCAGGTTGCGGGTGCTGACTTTAGTAAAGTCTTCGGAAACGGTGATGGAATTGACGATGGGGATTTCTTCCCAGACCAGAATGCCGAGTTCGTCACAAGCCTCAAGCAGGGCCGGGTCTTGCGGATAATGCGCAATACGAATAAAATTGCCGCCCATGGCTTTCAGGATTTCCATGTCCCGGCGGTGGAGCTGGTCTGGTAGGGCATTGGCCAGTCCGGGATAGTCCTGATGCCGGTTGACCCCGATGAGATCAAGCGGCTCCCCGTTGAGTAGAAAAGCCCGGTCCTCGTTCATTTCAAACCAGCGGAAACCGTATTTGCTGGTGTAAAGGTCAATGGTTTTCCCTTTTTCATCGAGGAGCGCGACTTCCACCCGGTACAAATTGGGCTGTGCCGGCGACCAAAGATCGGGCTGACTAACCATGACCTCCATTTCTGCAATGCCAGGGCTGTTGCTGACTAGTTTAATCGGTGTTTCTGCTTGCGCGACCTGTTCCCCGCTCTTATCGAAAACTAAGGTTTGGAGAGCGAGCTTGGCGCTTTTGGCTGACTTATTAAGGACACGGGCTTTTACCTTTAGGGAGGCCGATCGTTTAGATACCTTCGGAGCGCTTAGGTAAACGCCCTTTGTACTGCCATCGAGCCGGTCGAAGTGCCGCTCTCCTTTACGGATGAGGTAGACATCCCGGTAGATGCCCCCGTAGAAGGTGAAATCGCCCGACATCGGCGGAATAGCCGGGTCGTGCCGGCTGTCTACCCGCACGGTGATGGTGTTCTCTGCATTCAGTTGGACATAAGGCGTAATATCCACCGCAAAAGCCGTATACCCACCTTTGTGCTCGCCTGCCAGTTGATTGTTGACATAAACCTGGGCCCATTGATAAGCACCTTCAAACTTGAGCAATAGTTGATCCTGCCCGGTTTTCGGCAGAAAAATCCGCTTTTGGTACCAACCCACTGACCTCAGATAACCATCCGCATCGTCGAAGGCGTCGAGCCGGTTCCAGGTGTGGGGCTTGTTGACGGTCGTCCAGGTCTCGGAGCCTGGCAGGTCGTTGAGGTTTGTATCTTCCTCTAGCAGGAATTTCCAACCTGCATTGAAAGTGGATTCCTGCGTAAAAATTGTATTCGTAAAAAGCAGGCTGCTAAGGAGAAATAGCCAGGTAGGTTTCATATCAGATTGTTTTCGGTGCTTCCGTTTTAAATTGATCAGGCAGACTGTCTAATCCCTGGGAGCCGCTTTCCCCGCCGGCCAGTAAATGGAAGGGGAGCGGGCTTCCGCAAGATAGGTTTCTATGGTTTTGATAATTTTTTTGTTTTTCCGGCTGACATCGTTGGTCTCCGTTGGGTCATCGGTGAGGTTGTACAATTCCAGCTTGCCATCCAAACCGTGCCGTACCGCTTTCCAGTTTTTCCAACGTACCGCCTGATCGAAGCCTTTCTCATGAAACTCCCAGTATAGGAAGCGGTCGGAAACCGGCATGTTTTCTCCAAATAGAACCGGGGAGATATCCATACCATCAAGATCCTTAGGTGCTTCAGCGCCTGCGACAGCCGCCAGGGTAGGGAGTACATCCGGGAAATACCAGGGATAGTCGCTGACCTTGTTTGCAGGTACGCTTCCCGGCATCCAGGCAATCATTGGGGTCCGAATGCCGCCTTCGTACATGTCGCGTTTGCGCCCCCGCAGCGGGCCGGAGCTGTCGAACAACCCTTCGTACCGGTTGGCAGCTCCATTGTCAGAGCAGAAGAATACCAGGGTGTTTTCTGCAATACCATGCGCTTTGAGCAGGTTTAGCACGCGGCCCATATCGCTGTCGATCATGCTAATCATACCGGCAAAGTGTTGCTGTTTGTCTGTCCAGTTTTTGTCTCGGTAAAGATCAACGTATGGCTGTGTGGCGGCGATTTCGCTATGCGGCAGACAGTAGGGCAGGTAAAGGAAGAAAGTGGTATCATGATGCCGGTCGATAAAGTCCAGTGCATAGTCCGTGAACAACGGGTGCGTGTGCTGCTCCCGTTGCCCATTGATATTACCGGGCAGCTTCAGCGTGTCCTGATTTTCCCACATAAATTCCGGGTAATGGCTGTGCGCCCGGCGCTGATTTAGAAAGCCCATCCATTCATCAAAGCCCTGCCGGTTAGGTTCGCCGGTGGTGTTTGCCTCTCCCAGTCCCCATTTGCCAAACATCCCCGTGACGTAGCCGGCCTGTTTGAGCACTTCTGCGACCGTTGTGTCTTCAGGCCGTAGTGGAATCCGCCTGGGCTTGGGGAGCTCCGGGACTTCCACCGCTGAAAAGTTGCCCCGGATCAGCGTATGCCCGCTATGCTGACCGGTCATCAATACGGATCGGGAAGGCGCACATACCGGCGCACCGGCATAAGCCTGCGTAAAACGCGTACCTTCCCGTGCCATTTGATCCAGAAAGGGCGTGGGGATGACCTCCTGCCCGTAACTGCCCAGGTCCCCGTAGCCAAGGTCGTCGGTCATGACAAAAATAATGTTTGGGCGGGGCTTGTCCGGCTGAGCTGTAGCGGAAATGCCCAGCAAAACAAATAGTGGAAAGATCAGTCTGCTCAAAGCTTTCAGTTTTTTAGGAGGTAGATTACAAATGGCTGGTGTCATCTTCCTTTCTCCCAGCATTACAATTTCTTAGTATTTTGACCTCAAAATAAAAAAGTATGAAACAGGACTGGATAGCCGGTAAGGGCGCTATCGTTACCGGTGGTGCATCCGGCATTGGGCGGGGCATCGCACTGGAAGCTGGTAAAACGGGTGCAAAAGTGATTGTTGCCGACCTAAATGCCGAAATGGGGCAGGAAACAGTGGAAATGATTGAAGCCGAAGGTGGGCAGGCGCTTTTTATCCCCACTGATGTGACCGACAGCCGGTCACTGGCAACCTTTGCCACTCAGGCCGCTGCCTACGCACCGGTCTGCTACCTGGCGAACTCGGTGGGGCTGCAAACGTACGGCACGGTGGACACGACTTCGGAAGCCGATTGGGACCGCACTATAGCTGTCAATCTGAAGGGGATGTTCCTGGCCACCAAAGCTATCCTTCCGCTCATTCGGGCAAACGGGGGCGGGGGCGTCGTCCACATCAGCTCCATACAGGGCAAGCGCTGCCAGAAAAATGTGCTGGCGTATTCCACATCCAAAGGTGCTGTGATCGCTATGACCCGCTCGATGGGCATTGACCACGCCGCTGAGGGGATTTACATTAATTGTATTTGCCCGGGCTCCATTGATACGCCTATGCTGAGGTATGGTGCCGGTGAGCACGGCCCGGCAGACGAGGTCATCGCTGAATGGGGACGCAATCATCCCATCGGGCGGGTAGGGCAGCCGGAGGAGGTGGCCAAAACCACGCTTTTCCTGTGGAGCCCGGATTCTAACTTTATTGTCGGGCAGGCCCTGAACATAGACGGTGGTTTGGGTAGTATTATTTTTTAGCTTTTCATTCACTTTGTCTGAGCGTTGATCATTAATAACGGGCAGGCCCTAAATCATAGATGGTGGTTTGGGTAGTGTAATATTTTGATTTTTCATTCACTTTATTTGAAGCATAGTCTTTAATAACGGGCAGGCCCTAAATATAGATGGTGGTTTGGGTAGTGTGATTTTTTAGCTTTTCATTCACTTTGTCTGAGGGTTGATCATTAATAACGGGCAGGCCCTAAATCATAGATGGTGGTTTGGGTAGTGTAATATTTTGATTTTTCATTCACTTTATTTGAAGCATAGTCTTTAATAACGGGCAGGCCCTAAATATAGATGGTGGTTTGGGTAGTGTGATTTTTTAGCTTTTCATTCACTTTGTCTGAGGGTTGATCATTAATAACGGGCAGGCCCTAAATATAGACGGTGGGCTGGGTAGTGTGATTTTTTAAGCCTTCAGGAACTTCCGCCGGGGATCGTTAGTTTGGTAGAAAAAATTAACTTTGCGCCAAACGAATCCAAGCTCAAATGGACTTTCTGAAAGAACTGGAATGGAGGGGGATGTTACACGATGCGACCCCCGGCATCGAAGAGGTATTACAATCGGGTAAAGTTGCCGGCTATATTGGCTTTGACCCCACCGCCCCTTCACTGACTATCGGCAATTATGTGCAGTTGATGCTGCTGACCCTGTTTCAGCGCTCCGGGCATCAGCCGGTTGTGCTTATGGGGGGCGCTACGGGGCGGATTGGCGACCCTTCCGGAAAAGATAAGGAACGCGAGCTGAAGTCTTACGATGAGCTGGACAACAACCTGCAGCATCAGGTACGGCAGATGGAAAAATTTATCAACTTCACAGAAGGCGATAATAAGGCAATTCTGGTCAACAACCTGGACTTCTACAAGGATATGAACATCCTGGATTTTCTACGCGATGTGGGGAAGACCCTGACCGTGAATTACATGAGCTCTAAGGAGTCCGTAAAGAAACGCCTGGAGACCGGGCTGTCCTTTACCGAATTCAGCTACCAATTGCTGCAGGCTTACGATTTTCAGCTGTTGTTCAATAAGCACAACTGCATTCTGCAAATGGGCGGTTCTGATCAGTGGGGCAACATCACAAGCGGCACGGAGTTCATCCGCCGTAATCTCAATGAAAAAGCCTACGCTGTCACTACGCCACTGCTGACCAAAGCCGATGGCAGTAAGTTTGGCAAGTCCGCCGAGGGCAATATCTGGCTGGATGAAGAACTTACCACGCCTTACCAGTTCTACCAGTTCTGGATCAACGCTGCGGATACTGATGTCCCTAAGTTTACCCGCTACTTCACCTTGCATACGCGGGAAGAGATCGAAGCCCGTGAAGCCGAGCATGCAGAGAATCCACAGGAACTCAAGCGCCTGCTGGCTGAAGAGCTGACCATCCGCATCCACTCTGAGGAGGCCTACCGCTCGGTGCTCAAGGTGACGGAATTGCTCTTCAACCGAAAGGCAGGCAAGGAGCAACTGCTTGATTTGTCGGAAAGCGAACTGAAGACCGTAGCCGCAGAGATTCCAAGCTTTACCTTACCGAAGGAGGCTTTGGCAGGCGGTGCCAATATCGTAGACTTACTGGCAGAGCACACCCAGGTGGTGGCTTCCAAAGGAGATGCCCGCCGCGCGATTAAAGGCAATGCCATCAGTGTGAACAAGGAGAAGGTGAGCGACCACGATGCGGTTATTACCCATGAGGCACTGCTGCATGGCAAATACCTCATGGTCGAAAACGGTAAAAAGAATAAATTTATTCTTGAAGCAGAGTAATGGAAAGCACTGGGGTTGAGTAGGTTAGCTTGACCCCGGTTTTGCCTTCGCTCTAATCCTGAAATCCCAAATTCATATGCTATGCCCGGTCCACGGAAAATTCCGATTTATCAGATTGATGCTTTCGCCAGCCAACGTTTCAAAGGAAACCCCGCTGCCGTTTGCCCACTGCATTCCTGGCTGCCGGATGCTACCCTGCAGGCTATTGCTGCTGAGAATAACCTATCGGAAACGGCTTTTTTCATTCCCGGAGGAGAAGCGGACTATGAACTGCGTTGGTTTACCCCGGCAATTGAAGTGGACCTGTGCGGGCATGCGACCCTGGCTGCCGCACACTGTTTGTTTACCCACTTAGGGCACCCGCATAAAAGTATCACCTTCGGTTCCCGCAGCGGCTTGCTCACGGTGACCAGGGAAGGGAAGGAGTACATGCTCGACTTCCCGGCAGATAATATTGAAACCGTGGTAGCCCCCCGAGCCCTCAAAGACGCACTGGGCACGGAGCCCGTGGAGGTGCTAATGGGGCGGGACGATTTTCTGGTCGTCCTCGAATCAGAAGCAGATGTCGCTCAGCTTGCTCCCGACCTGCGGTTGCTCAAAGAAGTCCGCTGCCGCGGCGTAATTGTGACGGCACCCGGCAGTACCACCGATTTTGTTTCCCGCTGTTTTTACCCGGCTGCGGGCGTTGACGAAGACCCGGTTACCGGTTCTGCACATACGACGATGACCCCATACTGGGCAGAACGCCTTTCGAAGCAGGAGCTCACTGCCCGTCAGCTGAGCAAAAGAGGCGGTCATCTGCGCTGTACTATGCTGGGAGAGCGGGTGGCCATTTCCGGTCCGGCTGTTACCTATATGGAAGGTGAAATTTTTATTTAGAAAACCGCTGATGCTATGCACCTGAGCGAAATCCTTATGCACCTTGGCGAGGACCGCCACAACTACTTTAACGCGGTTTCTCCGCCGGTCATGCAGACCAGCAATTTCGCGTTTAATACACTGGATGATTTTCGGCAGGCTATTGCTCAGGAGGCTCAGCAACCGGTCTACTCCAGAGGGGTTAATCCTACTGTTGCCATTTTGCGCAAAAAGCTGGCTGCCCTGGAGCACGCTGAGGATGCGCTGGTTTTCGGCAGCGGAATGGCTGCCATTTCGGCTGCAATTCTGGCACATTGCAAGGCAGACGGGCACGTTGTATGTGTAGCCAAGCCCTATTCCTGGACCCACAGTATACTGGTGAACTATCTGCCCCGGTTCGGAGTGTCCCACACCTTTGTGGATGGTACTGGCCCGGAGCAAATCGAAGCCGCTATTCAAAGCAATACCACTTTGCTTTACCTGGAAAGCCCCAATTCCATGACTTTCGAGCTGCAGGATCTTGAGGCTTGTGCGGCTATCGCCAAAAAGCATGGCATTCCTACCTGCATCGACAACAGCTATGCTTCGCCGGTATTTCAAAACCCCATCGACTTTGGTATCGATATGGTCGTCCACTCCGGCACCAAATACCTCAACGGGCATAGCGATGTCGTATTTGGAGTGCTCTGCGGCAGCTATGAAACCATTGGGCGAGTCTTCGCCGGAGAATACATGACCCTGGGCGGCATTCTTTCCCCACACGATGCGAGCCTGGTCATCCGCGGGCTGCGGACCCTTGAGCTTCGCATGCAGCGTACCCACGAGAGTGCTTTGGAAATCGCCCGTCAGCTGGAAGGCCACCCTGCCGTAGGCAAGGTCCTGCATCCCTGGCTGTCCTCATTTCCTCAGTACGAACTGGCCCGGAGGCAGATGACCGGAGCCGGAGGCTTGTTTTCCTTTTATCTGGATGCTGATACTTTCGGTCAGGCGGAGCGCTTTTTTGAAGGCCTGGAGCGTTTCCTGCTGGCGGTTTCCTGGGGCGGGCACGAGTCGCTTGTCATGCCAGCTACTGCCTTCTACGGCGTGCCGGGACGAGAAGACTCCACCACGCCCTGGAACCTGGTCCGTTTATACATCGGATTGGAAGACCCAGCCTGGCTGTGGGAGGGGCTTGAAAAAGGCTTTCAGCATATGAGAGGGTAAGCCTGTAACATTTTGGCAGGTTTATGCGTAAACCTTTGCGGTGGGGTCATTACCTTTAGATGACCCAAGCAAAGAAAATACTATGAAAAATCTACCCTCTATCTGGTTAGCCCTCCTTGTGGCTGGACTGGCCAGTTGTTTCCCGGACCGATTTGAAGTGGCTGAGCCCGACGACTGGAATCCTGCCTTTGGTGTGCCACTCATTAATACCTCCTTTAGTATCAATGACTTGCTCGATGATCTTGATGATGGTAGCCTGATCCAAACCGACTTTGGCAACCATCTCACCATTGTCTATCAAGACCGTATTGAAGTGAAGCCAGAGTTTGAGTTAGACCCACTTCCAACCATTCCTGTACCCATCGCAGAAAAACAACAAACGGTAGAGTACCAGGCACCTGGCAACTACCGGTATGAAATCATCCGGTTGAAAGCAGGTCAGTTTGCCTATACTGTGCTTAATCCATTCCCTGAATCAATTGCGTTTACCCTCACTTTCTCAAATTTACGGCTGGACGGCAACAGCTTGTCTGTCGCTGCCACCCTGCCTCCCGCAGATATGAATGGCGCTTCGGAAACAGTTGGCACGCTGGATTTGACAGGCTACGAACTGATTCTGGATGAAGACATTGAGACCACGTATACCGCCAACCGCATCAGCGATAACAGCCCGGTTGACCTTCCGCCTTTTCTGACCTCCATCAGCGGGATGGACTATAGCTACATTCAGGGGTACTTTGGAAAATTTGATGTAAGCCTGCCCGGGGATTCTCTGGAGTTTGCCTTTCTGGACAACTGGGAAGCGGGTGAACTCGAGTTTCTTGAGCCGGTTATCAGCCTGACGTTTTACAACACTATGGGCATCCCTCTGGAGCTGCGGTCAGACACTTTCGACCTGCATACTTACCGGAACGGCATTGTTGCGCTGGATAACCCCCTGCTCAATAGCGGTTTGCTGTTTGCCTTTCCCTCTGTTGACGAGGTAGGAGAAGCCAGGCCTACGATGCTCCGTCTGGACGCTGAAAACTCCAACATCGTATCTGCCATATCCGGCGTGCCTTATCAGCTGGACTATGCCTTTAGCGCAGTGGCCAACCCTTATGAAAACAACCTCATTACCAATCACCTTACGGATTCCGTCAAGGTAGGTATTGATGTCGAAGTGGACATTCCGCTGTACGCCCGAGCGAGTGGCTTCCGGATTGTTGACACCTTTGAGGTTGACCTTTCCGACCTGGAAGATTTGGACCGTCTCGGCTTCAAGATGGTGGCTGACAATGGCTTTCCGCTTGAGTTAGGTATGCAGTTACAGTTTATGGATGGCAGCGGAATGGTATTTGATTCCCTTTTCCAGGAAGGCCCGCGCCTGGTGGCAAGTGGCAACCTGCGCCCCGATGGCACTGTCTCCACGAGTAAAGAATCTATCCTGGAAAGTGACCTCAGCGGCACTCAGCTGGAGCAAATCCTGAGGCGGACCACCGATGCCCGGATCATTGCTACACTCGAAAGCCCCAATGAAGGCGCTGATGCTGCCCGTATGCTGAATACTTATATCCTTGGCATCAGGCTGGGTATCCTTGCCGGGCTTTAACCTCAAAAACCCCTCGTTATGTATCGTATAATTATCACGGCATTACTGCTTTTGATGGGTTGGGTACTTCCTGCCCAGGAATACGGGCTGTACCAAATGCGCGATGTTTGGAATGCCAGCCATCTCAATCCCGGCTTTTTCCCCCGCCAGGAATTCATTGTATCACTGCCGTCTGTGCATACCAGTTTGAATGCGATTGGCATTAATCAGGAGCGGCTATTTGAATACAACAGTGCAGAAAATACCAATTATCTGAACCTGGATGGTGTGGTAGGCGAGCTGGAGCGCGATTTGGTCCTGAAGAACTCCACTATAATTGATGGATTGGGCGTAGGCGGCAGGGTTGGCAAATTATTCGTCAGCCTGTCCACGAGTAGTGTGCTGGACGCTGAGTTTACCCTTCCGGAAGCCCTGCTGCAAACCGTATGGGAAGGGACTGAGCAATACCTCGATCAGCCCCTCAATATCGGTCCATCAGTTGATATGATCGCGTATCAGAAAATCGGACTGGGGCTAAATTATGAAGTTAACCCCCGCCTGGCTATAGGCCTGCGTATCAACCGTTTGATGGGTGCTGGAAGTTTTGTGACTAATCGAAGCGGTCTGACTCTTACGCAGAGCAGCGATATTTACCAAACTACAGCAGAGTTGGACTATGAAGCCTTTTACTATGGTGCCGGGCAATTCAACCTGCTCGATCAGACCATAGAAGGATTTGAAAACTTCGGTGATGCGCTGGACACGGATGGCGTGGAGCCGGAAGGCGGTGCCGGGCTGCGGCGATTTACCAATGGGAACACTGGCTGGTCATTCGACCTGGGCGCTGAGTATCTCATGGGCGACCGGCTGACCCTGTCTGCATCCTTGCTCAACCTGGGCAGTATCCGGTGGGAAAATGCCACACAACAAGTTAACCTGACCGGCACTGTCAACTTTGAAGGCGTAGATGCGGCTAACCTGGACGAGGGAGAAGACTTTGAAGTGGTGCCCGGCATTGATACGGTGGGCACCTTTGAAGCCACCTCAAATGTCGCTTACACGCAGGCGCTTGCACCCCGCACTTACCTGGGCGCGAATTATCAGCTTTTTCCTTTTTGGGATGTCGGTGGGTTATTGTACAACGAGTTTTTTACCGGTGGCACCTTTACGGCATTGTCCCTGAGCACCCGGTTCTCCTTAGGGCGTATACTCAGCGTAGGCGGCGTTTACACTATGCAAAACGGTACTTTTAACAGCCTGGGCGCCAATGCAGCCCTTAAACTGGGACCGCTTCAGGTTTATGCCATTGCTGACAACCTGTCTGCTGTGACCAACGAGGAGCGCCTCGACGGGGCAAACTTCCGGGCAGGGCTCAATCTGACGTTCGGCCGCAAGCAATCAGATTTAAAACTGGCTGCTGCCCGTGGTTTGGATTCAGAAATGCCTGATCCTGTCCATGTACCTGCCGCCACTCCGCCGGCTGAAGCACCCGTAGCCGCTGAATCTGAATCGCCCGCCAAGGCAATAGTCGACGAGACACCGGAAGAGGTCTCTGCGGTTAATGGTAATCAAGTCGCTTCGGAAGAAGGAGCCACACCTGCGGAGCCTGAGCCCGCTACAACCGAGATTATAGCCACCGATAACCCTGAGCCATCCGCACAGTCACCGTTGCTCACCTACCCTGATGAAGAAGACAACTACCCGGAGAACCACCCCGCTAACGCAGACGGGCTAAAGCTCTTCCCCTTCAGGCTTGAACTACGGGACAATCAGGACCTGGGGCTGGTCGAAGCGGCAAGCGTAGATGTTTACCGGATAGAACAAGGTGGCTACTACAAACTCATACAAACAGAAGAAGCCTTTGGTGGACGGGTGAATATGCAGCTCTCTGCCGAACGGGCACCTTATCAGGCCGTAGTGAAATCTGCCGGCTACGATAGCCTGATTGTCGACTTTCAGCCGGAGCGGAAATCCTCTTTGAACCAGGTCGTTTTCCTGATTGCCGCCGAAGAAGAGACCGCAAATGATGCAGCAGCCTCAGAGGCACCTGACTCATCGGAAAGCCCGGAAACCCCTGATCAGCCAAAGCCTGAAGCAGAATCACAGGCGCCTGCTCCCGCAACTGAACTCAGCGAATCAGCGCCCGGGACCCTTGTTCCTGAAGAGATGGAAACCCCGGCACCCGAACCGATGCCCGAACAGGCACCGCTAATGGAAACAGTGCCTGAGCCCGAAATGCCAGCAAATGCACCGGAACCTGCCGTTGATAGTGGACCAGAAGCAGCTGATACTGCCTCTGATGGAGCAGAGAGCGGGTACCCCATCGCCTACGAGCCACCCTACGCTACTTACCTGCTGACACAGCGGACGAGTCTGCGGGAAGCCCCCAACTCCAGTTCGGGAGTGATTTCCCGTATGCCGGTATACACCGAGCTGAAATTGCTGGAAAAAACAAATGAATGGTGGTGGAAAGTTTCTATGGGTGGTTGGGATGGTTATGTAAAGGCGGCCCTGCTTAAGTTACGGGATTAGTTTTTACAGTCTGCACCGATTGTGTATCTTTAGGAACATAATTTTCAGTGCAAACGATATGGACAAACTAGTAATATTGACCGGCGCAGGCATGAGCGCCGAAAGCGGCATAAAAACCTTTCGGGACGATGACGGTCTTTGGGAAGGGTATGATGTCATGGAAGTGGCTTCCCCTCAGGGCTGGCGCAAGAATCCTGAGCTGGTACTTGACTTTTACAATCAGCGCCGGCGGCAACTCCATGAAGTGGAACCTAATTCCGGACACGAAGCCCTCTCTGCTTTGGAGGATATTTTCAACACCACTGTGGTGACCCAAAACGTAGACGATTTGCACGAGCGGGGCGGCAGCAGCAACGTACTTCATTTGCATGGAGAACTTTTCAAGGTGCGCAGCACACAGCATCCGGAATTGGTCTACGACTGGAAAGAAGACCTGAATATTGGCGACACCTGTGAAAAAGGCCATCAGCTCCGCCCACATATTGTTTGGTTTGGAGAAGCTGTTCCTATGCTGGAGGAGGCTGCGCTGGAAGTTCTGGATGCAGATATCATTATGATCATTGGCAGCTCCATGCAGGTTTATCCTGCTGCCGGACTGGTCGGTTTCGCTCAGAAAGCCCGGAAAATCTACTACGTTGACCCTAACCCTTCCATCAATTATGAACTGAGCCTGATTGCCGATCTGAAGGTGATTGATGCGCCCGCTACACAGGGGGTGCCTGCTGTGGTGGAAGATTTGATGAGGGTATAATCTATTGAGTTTACCGACGAAATCCAACTAAATATATGAAATCCTATTGGTGCCTTCCCCTACTGGCTTTGGCTCTGCTGGCCGGCTGCTCAAAAGACAAAGAAATGGACAAGATATTGGAAATCTCTTCTCCAGGTGGCGACCTTCAGTTACAGTTTACGCTTACTGAAGAAGGGGAGCCGGTCTACTGGGCCCGGTATAAAGACACCGCCATTTTGGACACCTCTGCTTTGGGATTTGAGCTGGTAGATGCACCAAGCCTGCGGGCTGGTTTTGAAATGACAGACTACTCCACCCGTGCGCTGAATGATGTGTGGGAAATGCCCTGGGGCGAACAGCGGGAAGTGTCCAACAACTACAATGAGCTTACCGTGGAGGTCCGTGAAATTCCGCCGCCCAATCGCAGGATGCGTCTCATCTTCCGGATTTATGATGATGGCTTTGGATTCCGGTATGAATTTCCGGAACAGGAAGGGCTGGAAACGCTGGAGATTGCCGAGGAGCGAACCGAGTTTCAGCTCACTGGTAACCACACTGCCTGGTGGATTCCCGGCGACTGGGATATTTACGAACATTTGTACAATGAAACCTCTGTCTCCGGTATTGATGCGCTGAGCAAGCGGGACCATCCCAATCTGGCGCAAACCGCCATACCCGTCAATGCGGTGAATACTCCGGTGACGATGCGGACAGCAAACGGGCTGCACCTGAGCTTCCATGAAGCTGCTCTGACCGACTACTCAGGGATGACTCTTTTGGTGGATAATGATACCTATAAGCTCACCAGTAATTTAGTAGGTTCTGAGCGCACGCCTTATAAAGTCAAGCGGAAACTGCCCTTCCATACCCCCTGGCGTACCGTACAGGTAAGCCCCGATGCCGCCGGCCTGATTGAATCCAACCTGATTGTAAACCTCAACGAGCCCAATCAACTGGGCGATGTGGAGTGGTTCAAGCCCACCAAGTACGTCGGGATCTGGTGGGAAATGCACCTCGGCAAGTCCTCCTGGGACATGGCCAGTGGTAAGCACGGTGCAACGACCGAAAATGCTAAGCGGTACATTGATTTTGCTGCTGAAAACAATATCGGAGCCGTCTTGGTGGAAGGCTGGAATACTGGCTGGGAACACTGGATCGGATTTGAAGACCGGGAGGGTGTATTCGACTTTGTGACGCCTTACGAAGACTATGACCTGGAGGAGGTGGTGCGCTACGCTAATGAGAAAGGCGTGGAAATGATTATGCACCACGAAACCTCAGCTGCCCCGCGTACCTACGAGCAGCAGCTCGATACTGCCTACGCCCTTATGCAACGCCTGGGCATCCACAGCGTAAAAACCGGCTACGTGGGTAAAATCATCCCGGCCGGAGAATACCACCATGGCCAGTGGATGGTCAACCATTACCGCAAGGTGCTGGAAACGGCAGCCGAATATGAAGTGGCCGTCAATGCCCATGAGCCGATCAAAGCTACTGGCATACGGCGTACTTTTCCGAATGCGATTTCCCGGGAAGGCTTACGTGGGCAGGAATTCAATGCCTGGTCGGTGGAAGGCGGTAACCCTCCGGATCATCTGCCCACGGTTGCTTTCACCCGGATGCTGGCTGGTCCAATAGATTTTACGCCGGGGATTTTTAATATGAAACTGGCACCTTACAAGGAAGAAAGCCAGGTCAACACCACCCTGGCCCATCAGTTGGCGCTCTATGTGGTGATCTACAGCCCGGTACAGATGGCGGCTGACTTGCCGGAGCATTACGAAGACCATCCGGCATTCGAGTTCATCCGGGAGGTTGGCGTAGATTGGGAACAGAGCAAAGTGCTCAACGGTGAGGTTGGCGACTACGTGACTATCGCCCGTCAGGAGCGCGGGACTGATCGCTGGTTTCTGGGCAGCATTACCGATGAGCAGGAGCGTTCCCTTGAAGCTTCACTGGACTTCCTGCCCGCAGGGGCCAATTACAAAGCTACTATCTACCGGGATGGAGAGGGCGCTCACTGGGATGAGAACCCCTCTGCTTTCCTCATCGAGTCCTTTCTGGTAGACCGGAGCACAACCCTGAAGCTGGACCTGGCGCCGGGTGGTGGGACAGCCGTTATACTGGAACCCGCTACGGCGGAAGACGAAGAGCGTTTGCAGACTTACCGCTAAAGGGCCCGGCTCCGCAAGGAGTAATCTCTTCGTGCCCCGGCAATTACATTTCGTACTGTATTTGTCAAAGAATCGGTTATCTTTGGCCGTATATGAATTTCCCGTATTTCATAGCAAAGCGTGTTGCCGGCTCCGGTCAGGCATCCTTCTCCCGATTGATTATTCGGATCGCAGTAGTGGCTATCGCCCTGAGCGTAACGGTCATGATTTGCTCTAATGCCCTGATTGCTGGTTTCAAGCAGGAAATCCGGGCTAAAATCTTCGGCTTCTGGGGGCATATCCATATCACCGATACGGACATTAACCGGTCCATGCTCGAAGCTTTTCCTATCAAAAAAGATCAGGATTTTTATCCGCATCTGGATACAATCAAAGGCGTTTCCTACCGCATGCAGGAACCCTTCATGGGCAAACGGGTGGAACGGACGTACACCACAAAGGGTGGTATCCGGCACATTCAGGTGTTCGCCATCAAGCCAGGGATCATCGAGGCGGGCAAGGGAGAAGATCAGGATATCGAAGGCATTATCCTTAAAGGAGTGGGGGAGGACTTTGACTGGGCTTTTATGGACCAGTACATTAAACGAGGGAAACGGTTGTCGCTCCCTGAGGATGAAATGTCGCGGGACATCCTGATTTCTGCCCAAACGGCCAAACGCCTGCAGATCGATACCGGGGATACCTTTATTGTACACTTTGTGGAGAAGGGCGAGCAGTTGCAGCGCCGTTTTTACGTTAGCGGGGTTTACCGGACCGGGCTGGAAGAGTACGATCAGAAGTTTGCTCTGGTGGACATCCGGCAGATACAGCGCCTGCTGGGCTGGACAGAAGATCAGGTTAGTGGCTTTGAAGTCTTTATTGATGATATTGATGACCTGGAGGCCTATACCGATTACATTTACTACGAAGAACTGCCACCTGACCTATACGCCGAAAGCATTCGCCGGAAACTACCGGAGATATTCGACTGGCTGGACCTGCAGGACATCAACGAGGTCGTCATCTTATCACTGATGGTAATTGTAGCGATCATCAATATGGTCACAGCGCTTATGATCCTGATTCTGGAGCGTACCAATATGATTGGCACCCTTAAGGCGCTGGGGACTTCCAACTGGAGCATTCGTAAAGTTTTCCTGTATTATGCTGCCTACATTATCATAGTGGGGCTTTTTTGGGGCAACCTCTTCGGCATAGGCCTGTGCGTATTGCAGGATCAGTTTGAGCTCATCCGGCTTTCAGAAGAAAACTACTACCTGAGCACGGCTCCGATTGCACTGCAGGCACTGCCGATTTTGCTCATCAATTTAGGGACGCTCATCATCACCCTGGTCTTTTTGCTGTTGCCGTCTTATCTGGTCAGCAATATAAGCCCTGTTAAAGCCATTAGGTTTAAGTGATGAGAAATTGTATGTTTGTGGATGAAGTCCGATTCCTCAAATTGACCAAGAGCAGCCATGATCCGGTACTATACCAAAGAGGACAGAACGCTACGGGAGCTTGAAGAGCCGCAGTATGGCTGCTGGGTGAACATCTCCCCGCCATTCAGCCACGAGGAACTGGAAGAGCTTTCCCAGCAATTTGATATTCCACTCGACTTCCTGACTGACTCCCTTGATATTGACGAACGGTCGCGCTACGAGCGGGAGGATGACATCCGCCTTATTGTGGTGAATACCCCTATCCTCAATGAGATAGAGGAAGAGAACGACGCCATTTATATTACTGTACCGATCGGTATCATTCTGACACCGGATCAGTTTATCACCATTACGGCCTACGAAAATCCGGTCCTGCAGTTGTTCCTGGACGGAAAGGTCCGCGGCTTCAACCCCAATGATGAAAGTGCGTTTGTGCTTCAGATCATGGAGCAAAATGTCTACCGCTTTCTTACCTGCCTGAAAAAACTCAACCTTAAGCGGAATCTTATTGAGAAAGAACTGTACGACTCCAGCCGAAACAAAGAACTCAAGCAGCTCCTCAGCATCGAAAAAAGCCTGGTCTACTTCGTGAACTCCCTCAGCGCCAACGAACTCCTGAAAATGAAGATGAAGCGCACGGACTTCCTCAAAATCCGGGATGACGAGGACAAATCAGACCTCTTTGAAGATATTATCATCGATAACAGTCAGGCCCTTGAAATGGCAAACATCTACACCAATATCCTGAATGGGACGATGGATGCCTATGGATCGATTATCTCCAACAATCTCAATATCACCATCCGGCGGCTCACGCTGATTACCATTATCCTGATGGTGCCTACGCTGGTTGCTTCCTTTTACGGGATGAACATCCCCCTGCCTCTGGAGGGAAAACCCTACGCCCTCCCCATCATAGTCGCCGTTTCGATCAGCCTTAGCCTGCTTGTCACCTGGTACTTTCAACGCAAGCGGCTGTTTTAGTGCCCGATAGAATCTTGTTAATTCTTATTCGTTTTTTTGGTATGTGATGCATTAGCCGTACCTTGTGTGGTAGATTTATCCCCCCTTCACAGAAAGAACACCCAGATACCCCATTTCGGGGGCACATCCATCCATTCGACCAGCATAAACAGCATTAAGGCCGTTGCAAATGTGACGGGAAAACGAGGTATAAGCCGGAGGGAGCTTTCCGGTATATTGAATTCGATAAACAATGAGGCTACACACGATTTACTTCACAGCCCTGGCTGTTCTGTTGCTGGGGCAGATGCAGGCACAACCTGCAAAATGGGAAGGTGGTTTCCTGGCTGGCCTTTCGGGCTATCAGGGAGAGCTCACCGAAACGATGTTCCCGGAACTGGACGAAACGGGAGGACTGTATGGATTCCTTGCGCGGTACCATCTGCATCCGGAGTGGGCCATCCGCACTCATCTTACCTATACTGAACTCAGCGGGGTAGATCTGCCCCGTTTCACCAACAGAAACTATAGCTTTCAATCCTCAATAGGCACCGCAGCCCTCGCGGTAGAGTGGGAGCCCTTTGGGCAACGCCGGTATCCGGGGCCACGGCAGTTCAAACGGATTTTTTCTCCCTATCTGTACATCGGCGGCGGCTGGGCAGGATATACGGCAGAAGCGGAATTTGACCGTGCCAACACGGAGTTTAAATCAGAGGAGATTGCCAAAGATCAGGCTGAGGACTATCCGAAACATGCTTTCCTGCTTCCTGTGGGCGTAGGGCTTAAAGCCGATGTGACCCGCAGTATGGTGGTGGGCTTTGAATTTGGCACGGCCACGGCATTCTCTGACTATTTAGATGGTATTAGTGAAGCCGGGAACCCTGCCACTCCGGACTGGTTGCCTACCGGGGCGCTTACCGTTACCTTCCGGCTGTTGCCCAAAGATCAGGATAAGGACGGGATTGCCGATGAAGAAGACAATTGCCCAAAGATCAAAGGCAACTGGTCGGCATTCGGTTGTCCGGATGAAGATGGAGATGGCGTGGAAGACCTTGAAGACCTCTGCCTGGGCGAGCCCGGCCCACGCAGCCTCAATGGCTGCCCGGACACGGACCTCGATGGTATAGCAGACCGGGAGGACCGGTGCCCTAATACCCAGGGCAGCAAACAAACCCAAGGCTGCCCGGACTCAGACAGCGATGGGTTAGCAGATTTGGATGACCACTGCCCAAAGTTATCAGGTTCTTTGGGGCGTTTTGGTTGCCCAGTGCTGGATACGGATGCGGATGGCGAACTAACCGATGAACCGGTGGTTTGTCAGGGCAGCGTTGAAACTGAACACCTTAAAAGCCTGGACGAAGCCTACAAGCCACTTTTCGAATGGCTAAAGCAACTGCGTATTCCCGCCAAAAAGCCTCTGCCTGAAAACCTTACCGTACCTGCAATTACACCCTCACCGGCTACCGGAGTGTTCAACTTTTGAATAATTTTTCAAAAGAATTTGTACCTTTCCCGTGACAGAAATATGCCCGGAGCAGTTTTCCTTGACCAAGTATTAACCAAAACGCATATGTCTTCCAGAAGAAAATTCATAGAAAAAGCGCTAGGGGGCGCCATTGGGCTAACCGTTGCCCCTTCCTTGCTTCGGGCTGAAAGTGAGAAAAATGCCGAAGCTCCGGTTGTAATCTCTACCTGGAATAATATCAATGCGAACCGGGCAGCCTGGGCGGCCCTGACTGCCGGGAAGTCAGCTTTGGATGCGGTGGAAACAGGCGTGATGACCGTAGAAGCGGACCCTGAAGACATGTCTGTGGGGTATGGAGGACGGCCGGACCGTGACGGGCGCGTTACACTCGATGCGAGTATTATGAACGCTGCGGGAGATTGCGGTTCGGTTTGCTTTTTGCAGGATATCAAGCATCCCATTTCAGTAGCGCGCAAGGTCATGGAGGAGACGCCGCATGTCATGCTTGCAGGCGCAGGTGCCCGTCAGTTTGCACTGGAGAATGGCTTTCAGGAAGAAAATCTGCTCACACCGGAAGCGGAGCAAGCCTGGAAAGACTGGCAAAAAGAAGCTAAATACAAACCCATTATCAATATTGAAAACCACGATACGATTGGTATGCTTGCTATGGACAAGCAGGGAGATATCTCCGGAGCCTGTACCACTTCCGGGCTCGCCTTCAAAATGCATGGCAGGGTAGGAGACTCGCCGATTATCGGCGCAGGCTTATTCGTCGATAATGAAATTGGTGGTGCGGTGGCTACGGGTATGGGAGAAGCAATTGTCAAGGTGTGTGGCTCTTTTCTTGTCGTGGAACTGATGCGGCAGGGCCGTACAGCAGAAGAAGCCTGCAGGGCAGCGGTGGAACGCGTGGTGAAAAAGCAGAAAAACTACGAAGAATTCCAGGTGTGTTTTCTCGCCTTGCGGAAAGACGGCTCTTATGGAGGCTATGCTTTGCATAAGGGCTTTACCTATGCGGTCTCCAATGAGCCCGATCCAAAGATTACCAAAAGTTCTTCTTACTTATCCCGTTAAACGTAGTTCAGGATTTGTTTTCGGGGCTGCTTGTTTCCATGCAGCCTCTCGCTGCTTTATGCCATGTCGTCGCTTACTTCAATCATTGCACACTTCGGGGAGATTCGTGGATTCTTTAGGTATGACCAATTTTCAATGTTGTATATAAGGCTGATTAATAGTGAATTGTGTTGAGTTGTGTTGACCAGGGTGATAAAAGGCACCCTAATGTCAGCTAAAATTATCATAGATAAAATACACTAATCTAAAACCAAACGCCTAAATTTGGTCTCGCTTGGAAAACCTGGACATTTGCTGTGCGCAAAGGTGATGGTCTGGGAGTAAAAATCTCCTCAGTGGATGTTTTTCTTTCAAGCGTTAGTGGTTGTGCAGAACTGCAGGAAATAAGAAGGCGTACTTTACGTTTTGGATTATGTCCTGCTGTTGACGTTCAGCCACCAAGAGCTTTAGAGGTACAGAACTACATATTGTTGGATTGAGGTTGGAATACCGGGGCTCCCGCCATTCCTTTATGACCTTATATGTGCGCTGCTTATTCACCGTTATTAGTGAATAGCACGCTACCCTCACCTGTTCAATTGTTTGTACTGCACTTCCTTACGCATCTTGGACTTTATTATATGTTATTTTTTATAATTAATGACGGATCATTCGTTTTTCGAGCGTATAAATTTTCTAAATTTGCGCATCTCAAAAACTCATCCCATGACGCGACTTAAGTACAAGCTATTGTTCCTGGTTCTCACAGCGGCTGCCAGCCTTAATGCTCAGCAGCTTTCCTTATTTACGCAGTACCGTGAGAATGCCACGGTGATCAATCCTGCTGCTGTTGAGAGCGACTTCCTCGCCTTTGGCCAAAACATTTCCTTCGGCGCTTCCTATCGTGCCCAGTGGGTGGGTCTGGAAAATGCGCCCACCACTCAGACCCTGCGAGGTTCCTATATACATACACGCGGATCAGGCGTTACGTTCATGGCCGGCGGCCACGTGATCAATGACCAAACCGGGCCAACCGGGTTTACCGGGGCTTATGGCCGTATTGCCGGTATTGTTTCCGGTGATCCGGAGACAGGCGGTTTTGTTGTTGGGCTTAGCGCCGGCGCGGTGAATTTCCGCGTTGATGCTTCCCAGATTCGCTTGCGCGAACAGGGAGATATCGTGGGCACGACTGATCAGTCCCAGTTCTTCCCGGACGTTGGCGTTGGCCTTTATTACTACCGGATGGTAGGCCGTAATGACAATATGATCTACGGTGGATTGTCTGTCCCTCAGGTGTTCGGTCTCGACCTGACCTTTCAGAATGAAGAAGGGGAGTACAGTACGAAGCGGGTGCAGCACTATTATGGTATGTTCGGCTTTTATGCCTTCCTGAATGACAATAGCTTCCTTGAGCCTTCGGTATGGATTAAATACACTGAGGGTGCGCCGACAAACGTAGACTTTAACCTGCGCTACTTTACCCCGGTCAACTTTTGGGTAGGCGCTGGCGCTTCAACAGCGGGTAATGCTCACCTCGAAACAGGTGTGATGCTGGGTGACCTTGCTGGTTACGAGAATACCTTCAGAATCGGCTATGGTTTTGACTATTCCTTCAGCTCCTTTGGCCCCTCGGCAGGTGCTACCCATGAAATCAACCTGACGATGTCGCTTTATCGCTAGACCTAATGGCCGAACAACAACAAACACTTATACTGCTATACTCTAACGGATCAACACCAGGTATGGTGGCCCACTAAAAATTGTGAAAGTCCCATGAATTTTCAGATCATACTTCCCAATTTCCATATCCTCATGAAAAAAAGACTTCTTTCCCTTGCTTTGTTTTTCTTTTTCGGGGGAGTACTTGCGTTGCAGGCCCAAAATGTGGCTTACACGATGTACTTTGAACAGCCGGAAAATCCGCCATGTCTTGATGAAGAGATTTGCATTGATGTCACGGTGCAAAACTTCTCCAACATCGCTACAACGGATTTCAACATTCTCTGGGACTCCACCGCTTTCGAATTTGTCCAGGTCACAGGGTTTAACCTGCCCGGTCTGAGTGCGGCCAACTTCACCGAAACCAGCGCCGGTTCCCTCAATATGATGTGGGAAGTTGAGGATTGCAGTACGATTAACGATGGCGAAGGGGTGACTCTCGACGATTGTGACAATACCTGCCGGCCGGTTATCTTTCAACTTTGCCTCCGGGCAATTGGCACCTACGGCAGCTCTACAACAGTAACCGTTGGCCCCAACCGCTACACTACTAAAGACAACAGTAACTGTGTCAATACACAAACTTTTGTGGAGCCGGCATTCGTATCTACATGCGTTCGCCCCTTTATCATTGATATAGGCAGCGGGCAGGGTAATGAGGGCGACCTCGTCTGTATTGACTTCTCCGTAACTGGTCTCGACAGCTTGTCTTCCTTCCAGTTCCCGGTGGTGTGGGACTCCACGCTGGCTGCTTTTGAAAGCGTGATTATCCCGCAAAACCTGCCTAACTTCGGGCCAGGCAATATTGGCAATCCGGAATCGGCTATGGGGGTACAGGAAGGCAGCATTACAGTTTCATGGGGGGCTCCACCTCCCGCCAACCTGCTTTCCCTGGCAGACTCCACACTGATATTCCAACTGTGCCTCCGGCTTAAACCGGGGTCCTGCTCCAGAGATATTGATGTGTCCATTGCTGACGTGCAGCCCGGGCAGCCTTTCTTCCGCCCGGAAGCAACGAATGATTTTATGAACGGCTTCTCCAATATCCAGGTTGGCCAAAATCCTGGAATTATCGAGGTGGGGACCTGCAATCCTGAGGGTGTGCAGGTGGTCGCTAACTGCGGCGCACCGGTAACCGTTAATGATCAGATTTGTGTAGCCGTAGAAGCAGGCAGCAACTTTCAAAACGTAACCGACCTGGGCTTCCTGATGCAGTGGAACACCAGCATTCTGGAATATACCGGCGTACAGGGCTTTAACCTCCCTGGGCTTAACGCTACGGGCTTTAATGAACTGAATACTCAGAATGGTATTTTAGGCTTTGAGTGGGATGGCTCTGCTCAAACCCGTAATGAGGGTGATGTCATTTTCGAGGTTTGCTTTGATGTGATCGGACTCGGTGGCAACAGCCCTTTCCAGTTTATCAATAATAATGCGGATGTTGGGCAAATCAGCAACGGCCCCAATATCGGGATCAACCCTACCAACTGCGAAGTAACCGTTAATCAGCCTCCGGGCATAGTGATGGAACTTACCGGTGGGCTGGAAGGACAGCCAGGGGATACACTTTGCTTTGACTTCACTGTAACTAATTTCACAGATGTGGAGGACATGCGGTTCAGCATCGTGTGGGAACCTGAAAACCTGGAATATCTGATTGGAGTTGGCCCTCAGAATGTTAACCTACCCAGCGGTGCTGCGGCACTGAATGCCCTCGGCTTCGGTAATGGCCAGATTCTGTTTGACAACTGGAACCCTCCTTCGCCTGTAACCCTGGCAGATGGGACCTCTATTTTTACCCTTTGTTTCCAAATTCCGGATGATGAAAACCTGGCTGGTACTTGTGACCTGGTTCAAATTGCCAGTGATCCGCTTGTGGCCGAGGTTATCACTTCCAGTTCCAATAACGAAGATGTCGGATTGACTGGCATCGGCGGCGACTACTGTATTCTCAGCCCTGATGGTTTCTGGCTGGTGGGAGGCCAGGTAGAAGGGGACCTTCGGGATACCGTTTGTGTACCCTTCCAGGTCGGGCAGTTTGAAGATATTACGGGGGCAAGCTTCTGTGTCAACTGGGCGCCAGGCTCCCTCAACTTTACTGAATTTATTGATCCCGGGCTCATCCCCAACCTGAACTTTGATCTGGATGCTGAGCCGGTAGGTGCTGCCTGTATAGACTTTATGAGTGCAGAGCCATTGTTTGCAGTAGATTCAGCCATTATCTTTGAAATGTGCTTTGAACTGCTTGGGCCTGCCGACACCTGCTACTCCATAGCTGTCAATGAGATTCCCAACCCAACGGTGACCACCGCCAATGGGCCAGGCAGCCTGCTGGATTTACCCGCAGAACTCTGCATCAATGATAAACTTTTCCTCGATACCACAATCATTACGGCAGTAAGCTGTCCTGGTGTTTGTGACGGAGAAGTACAACTTGTCGTTTCCGGTGGCGTGCCTCCGTACACCTTCAGCTGGGAAACGGTGCCTCCGCAATTTGGCAATACCGCACGATTCCTTTGTGCAGGTGATGTGGTGGTGACCATCCTCGATAATTCCGGGCTCTCGCTTACCGACACCATTACTGTACCGGTGGGAGGAGCCGATCTTTTTGTAGATGTTGGCCCTGACCGTATTGCAAATTGCGGGGATTGCAGCACTGCCAACTTCATCAGTGCCATGGCTACACAGGTATCTGAAAACCCCAACGTGGTGTACGAATGGACCGCTTCTCAGGGCGGGCAAATCTGCGGTGCCACAGATAGCCGCTTCCTGCTGGCCATCGGGCCGGGGGTATTTACGTTTGAGGTTCGGGATGACAGCAGCGGCTGTTTTATTACTGATACGCTGGAACTGCTGGCACCTGCACTGCCATTAGTCGAGTTTGAGCAGGCAGATCCAGGACAAATTGACTGTAACAACCCCTCCATTATGCTCTCCGTAGTAGAGGAGGACAACGTGGATTATAGCTGGACCGGGCCAAATAGTTTCACTGCAGATACCAGGGAAATTATGGCCTCGGATTCCGGTACTTACGTGATTACGACTTCATTTATTGATAGCGGGTGTAGTGCTACGGATTCCATTACCATAGATATTGATACCACGCCTCCGTTCATTTTGGCCAGCCCTGGTACAGATTCTGTATTCGTCGGCTGTAATGATGCGGCCAACCTGAACGGCTTTGTAGCAGAAGATATCGCTGATTATACAGCCCGATGGCTGGATGATACCGGTATGGAAGTGGCCAGTGGAGAGACTTTCTCTACCACCACGCCTGGTACGTACTTCTTTGAAGTTATCAATAATCAAAACGGCTGTACCGCACTGGATTCCACGGTGGTCTCAGCAGAGGCGGAGCTGCCTATGGTTATGATAGATCAGGACGCAGCCATCAACTGTAATGGAGATGAGGTGCAATTGAATGCGGTTGTCACCAACGCCAACCCCAATGCTGTGTTAGCCGACTGGAGTTCTCCCGATGGTGGTCAGTTGGCCCCTGGAACGGAAGACCTGCTCACGCCAACGGTCACCGTACCGGGTACTTTTAACCTCACCATTACCGATGAGGCAACCGGCTGCACGGCTACAGATATGGTTACCGTAGTTTACGATACCATCCCCCCTGCCGCTGTTGCTACAGTGGATGGCCTGATCAGTTGCGACAGTGAGACAGCTTTGCTGGATGGCTCTGCTTCCGGACAGGGGCCAAACGTGACTTACAACTGGAGAAGCTTGTCCCTGGGTGATGTGAGCGATAATATCACAGAGCCGGTTGGCGCACCAGGGCTTTATGTGCTAACAGTACGCGACACACTTTCGGGCTGTGTAGCCACCGATACCGTCCTCGTTGTACAGGATACGATGCCTCCGCTGGTGACCCTGACCCCGGCTCAGAACCTGAATTGTAACAGGGATACGGTAACCTTTGCGGCAAGTGTGGACCTGGATCCGGGTACATTCACCATAGATTGGGGGAACAGTATTTCCATTATCGAGGGCGATACCATCGCCCGGGTAACAGAACCCGGAGTGTACACCATAACCGTCACCAATGATATCACCGGTTGTGAAACCGTTCTCACCCGAGAGGTCGATGACCTGGATGATGCGCCCGAAATCGTACTGGCCGAGGATGTGTTGTCTCTGGATTGCAACAACCTGCAGGTCATGCTGGATGCCACCGGCTCCACAGTTAGCGATAGTACAGTGACGGTGCAGTATCAGTGGTCTGCGATTGAAGGTAGCCTGATTTCTCCATTGAACGGGCAAACTGTACAGACGGATGAGCCCGGTATCTACGTGCTGACCCTCACAAATGTGGTTTCTAATTGTGCGGTGACAGATACCGTGGTGGTGGAAGACAATCAGGATACGCCAACGGCGGTGGTGGTTGAGAACCAAATCTTACTAGACTGTCTTAACCCGATAGATACACTGGATGGAACGGGCTCTGATACCGGCAATAACTTGATTTATATTTGGCAGGTAATTGATCAGGGTACTGTTGTCGACACGCTGGCCATCGGTCCGGATGCATTGACAGCCCAAGTCACCAATGAAGGGATATATCGTTTGCGTATCCTTAATTCTGAATCTGGCTGTTCCGCTGGTTCTTCACCTGTTCAGGTGACCGTAGAGGGAGAGACCCCAACAATTGTATTCGGCGAACCAACCGATATTGGTGTGATAGACTACGATTGCAATGTGCCTGATACCATTAATGTGGAGATAAGCCTTGCTAATCCTGAACTGTTTGAGGAAACTGATTTGGTTTACGAATGGTCTCCGGGCGTATTTTTTGATGGCGATGTTACCACAGTTGGTATTTTGGCGCCAGGTACTTATAACCTGATGGTTACAGATACGACTACAGGCTGTGTTGGTGAAAGTGATTTAATCGTGAACGACATCCGCGAATTCCCCGATATCGAATTTGCCGATGAATCCCCGTCACTGACTTGTACCGCGTCCACCATCGCCCTTGACGCTTCTGGTTCTACTTTCCAGCCTGACACAACCGTTTACAGCTGGATGGATATCGATGGTATGGAGCTGGGCACGGACCCAACGCTTGAAGTCACCACACCGGGCCAGTACCAGTTTATGGTGACAAATACGATAAATGGCTGCTCAACGGTAGATACGCTTACAGTTAGTGAGGACACGAATCCGCCGGCTGTACAGCTGGAAGTACCTGAAGACTTGACCTGTATCACAGAGAATGTCCTGCTGAGTGCAGCACCAACAGGTGATGCGAATGATTTCACAACAGCCTGGAGTGTTGACAACGGTGGGACCATCGTGCCTAATGACGGCACCCTGACTGCCAATGTAGATGCCCCGGGTACCTATCAGTTGACGCTGACTTCGAATATGAATGGTTGTGATTCCACTGTGATCTTTGAAGTCGCTGCCGATACTACTGCACCGGAAGGCGAAATTGCCATGCCTGACTTCCTGGGCTGTCCTGGTCAAACCGTTACACTTGATGCCTCTTTATACGGTAACAACGGTGAGTTTGACATCGAATGGACAAGCATGGCGGGCAATATTACCCCGGCTACCGGTTCCTTCCTGGTGGATGTAGACGCTGCGGGCACCTACTTCCTGTCCGTAACAGACCCTACCAATGGTTGCGAAGCTATGGATACGGTAGCGGTGGAGCTTGATCCCGAAACGCCAATTGCTGTGGGCGCGGCTCCGGACAACATCCTGGGCTGTGGCGATACCCTTACCCTGGATGGTACCGGTTCTTCTGAAGGTATGATCTACGATTACGAATGGGTAGCAGTGGGCGGCATGGGGCTGCCTCCGGTGCCCGTTACCAACCTGACGGCTACGGTCGATGCAGTTGGCGATTACCTATTTATCGTGACGAATACGAATACCGGTTGTTCTGATACATCTGAAGTGGTTTCCATCCTGCCTGATGACAGTCTGCCGGACGCACTGGCACAAGTCGATAGCGTGTCTTGTGATGGCAATGCCTTCATCAGTGCAAATCTGCCGGATGGGGTGACCGGGCAATGGACCCTCAATAGCGGTATTGGCACACTACAGTCAGACTCCCTGAGTGCTACGGTGGTTACCGGACTGGGCAAGGAATTGGTAGAACTGACCTGGAGCCTTTCACAGGATGGCTGCCCTGACTTTAGCTCAAGCACTATTACGGTTGAACCGCAATTGGCACCGGATGCCGCAAATGATATCATGACGGTGGATCAGGGCTCAAATCAGGCACAGGCAATTCTGCTGGCTAACGATATCCTGACCGGTGTTCCAGGTGTCACTTTTGAATTCACCAGTGAGCCAACACTGGGCGATGTGACGGATCAGGGAGACGGTGATGTAACCTACACCCTCACCACCAACCTCTTCGGTCCTGCACAAGATGCCTTCGGCTACGTCATCTGCAATGCGGATTGTCCGACCCTTTGCGATAGCGCTTCCGTTGAGGTAAGCATACAGCGCGACAGCATGGAAATCGAAACGCCTAATGGTATCACACCAAATGGTGACGGTTTGAATGATGCACTGATCTTTGACCAGCTGATTTTGAACCCAGATGAATATCCGAATAACGAATTGATCGTCTTTAACCGCTGGGGAGACATCGTATTCCAGGCTCAGCCATACGGTAACGACTGGCAGGGCGAGAATATGGATGGCACCAACCTTCCAGACGGTACCTACTACTTTATCCTTCGATTGGATATTGGTGGTGGAGAGATCATCAAAGGCGACGTGACAATCCTAAGGTAGCATCCTGTTCCTAACTAAAGCAAAGCCCGCCCTTCGCAACAGTGTGAAGGGCGGGCTTCTTCATTTTCCTAGCGTTTGATGAACTTCAAATGTACCCAGGGCAACCCTTCCCGCTTGATACTAATAAAATAAGGCCCTGCCGCCCATTGGCCTGTCGGAAGCGGCCCGGTATACACCGAGGACTGTAAAACCCGCTGCCCCTGTGCATTAAAAACCTGAATCCCCTCAATCCTCACCGGGCTTTCGAGGAAGAGCTCCCCGTACGCCGGGTTAGGGAAAATCCGGAGTTGCTGAAGTTGCGCATCCTCAGTACTGCTAAGCATCACCTCAATTGGTTCAGAATACCCCCAGCAGAATGCCTCATTTTGAGCGCCCACCTGATAAGTACCCTCCTCGTTCGGCAGGAAATACGGCACTGTAGTGGTATCTACCGGTACGCCTTCGTACAGCCAGATAAATAAGCCACTGCTCGTCAGGTCGCAAAACAGCGAGTCCTCTACTTGTGTAATACCGGGCACAGGCAATGGCGCTGGTATTTCACCTAATACGAATGCTGTGTCGCACTGTCCGTTACTGGTAGTAATTTCATATACATCAGCGGGCACAAATAACAGGCTCGTATCCGTAAAGCTGAGCCCAAGGTCAGTAATGGTGTAGACGTAACCCGGGCTTTGCTCCACACTAATGACCAGGCTGTCTCCCTCGCAAAGTGGCGGGATGAAAGGCTGAAACTCCGGTGCGGGCGCAGCGGGCAACCGAGTAGCTTCCAGGACAGCAGACTCGGTTGTACAATCATTCAGAATGCCCAGGAAGCTGTAATTGCCAGGTGCGGGAAGGAGGAAGGACTCCATATCGGTATTTTCAATCAATACGCTGCCAGGTTGTTGCAAAAGGAGGACAGAATCAAAGTCCGGCTCTGCATCAAAGGCAATTTCCATGGGTACGCCGGGACAGAAAGTATAGGTTGCTTCCAGCCCTGTAAAGGCAGGCAGCTCAGTGATGCTGACCGTGAGGGTATCGGAATAAGCCGGGAAGGTCCCGGTATTGTTGACCAGATAGTACTGCCCGGGCTCCTGAATGGTCAGGCTTTCCGTTGGGGCGTCCGGCAGTGGGGTGCCGCTGTTTTCCCACACCCATCCCTGCCCGGCGATGGTGGCAGAGAGGGTGAGTGTTTCCTCTTCGCAAAGCTGCACGCTCCCGCTTTGGCTTAGGCTGGCTGAGAAGACCGGCTCGCTTTCAAAGCTCCAGCCCTCCGGTTGAAGGACGTACAACCCATTTTCAGTATCAGAGGCGATAATCGTACCGGAAGGGAAAAACGGATAAACGCCCCAGCAGCCATCGTAACCCTGATAGTTGGTATTTTGTGGATGGGTGTCGTAGTAGGCAAATGAGGTCACATTCAGCGGGTCACTAATATCAAAAACCTGCACCCCTTCGTGGTAGTAGGAAATGATGGCATAATCTCCCCTGATAAAGGGGTTGTGGGCTATCGATCCGGTCGCCTGTGGTGCCAGCAATTCTGATTTGAAAAGATCAACGACTTCCATTTCCAGTGGGTCGCTCACATCAACCATTTTCAGGCTGCGCCCAAAAGTTTCGTCTGCGAAAACCAGGTAATCTCCATCTCCATGAAGCCAGCTGGAATGGTTGTACCCTTGCTCAGGATAGTTGCTTAGGGTGCCGAGTGTCACCGGGGTTGTGGGGTCGGAAAGGTCATAAATAGAAAAGCCACTTGTGCCATGGGAGCAAAAAGCGATGTTGTCGCGGACGAAGATATCATGAATGTACCCTCCGGCGGGCAGCACCGGGTTACCCAAAAGTGTAGGTGCTGCCGGGTTTTGTGTCAGATCCAGTATGGTGACGCCATTGGAGGGATTATTGCCGCCAGCCACGTACAGCCGTCCGTTCGCCTCATCAATAAAGATATTGTGGGCCCGTGTGAAGAATTCAGTACTCTGGGAGACCTGAATCACCGTATCCGGCAGTTGGCTCAGGTCGAAGATGGTCAGCCCTTCGGAGCCCTGGTCTGCGCACATGTAGGCGTATGCACCATAGGTTTTGTAATCCCGCCAAATGGAGTTGAGCTGGCCGGGGAAGCGGCCGACTTCCACGATCGCTTCCGGGCTGGTAATGTCAAAAAATACGGTGGTGCCCACATTGCCTAAAATGGCGTACTCCCGGCCATCCGGGGCGGTATATCCCCAGATATCATTGTAGCTCAGCGATCCAAGGGAGGGGAGGCTGTTGTCATCCCACACGGAAAGGGCGGTCATATTGAGGCTGTCCTGAGCCCGGGAGAAAAAAGGTCCGCTGCAAACAAGCAGCAGGATAAGCAGTCGTTGCATGATGATTTTTTTTATTTTGCAATTTGTTTAGGCTGTGTTGAGAATTCGTTTTTGGAGCGAATGCACCCAAAGGGTGAAATCTCAATATAGACTTAAGGAAGGAAAATGAACGCATGACTAAAGATAAGCTTTTAGCGGTAAATAATCTGCGAACCTCGTTTTTTACAGATGCTGGGGAAGTCTGCGCCGTGGATGGGATCAGTTTTGACCTGTACCGGGGAGAAACGCTGGGCATCGTAGGAGAATCTGGCTCGGGCAAATCTGTCACAGCGCTATCGCTGATGCGGCTGATTCCTTCACCGGGCCGGATTCTGGATGGGAGCGTGGAGTACTTTCCCGAGGAAGCGCCTGCTGGTGTGAATTTACGGGAGCTGCCGAGGAAAGCGATGCGGCACTACCGCGGCAGCGAGCTTGCTATGATCTTTCAGGAGCCCATGTCTTCCCTAAACCCGGTTTTCCGTTGTGGCGAGCAGGTTGCTGAAGGGATGCGCCACCACCTGAAGCTTTCCAAAAGCGAAGCCAAAACCCGCGCCCTGGCCTTATTTGAAGAAGTACAGTTGCCCGACCCCGCCCGGATTTATCAGGCCTACCCTCACCAATTGTCCGGGGGGCAGAAGCAGAGGGTCATGATTGCCATGGCCATGAGTTGTAAGCCGGGCGTGCTTATTGCCGACGAGCCCACTACTGCCCTCGATGTGACGGTACAGAAAGCGATTCTGGAGCTTATGGCAAAGGTGAAAACCGAGCTGGGGTCTTCTGTCATTTTTATCACCCATGACCTGGGAGTGATTTCCGAAATTGCGGACCGGGTGCTGGTCATGTACAAAGGCAAAATTGTTGAAGAGGGCAGGGTAGAGGCGCTCTTTTCCAACCCCAAGCATCCTTACACCAAAAGCTTGCTGGCCTGCCGCCCGCCGCTCAACTACCGGCTCAAGCGCCTGCCTGTGGTCAGTGACTTTATGGAAGTGAAAAAATCGGATGACGGTGCAGTGGAAATCCTGGAAAAAGCCGTCACCCTTGAGTCCGTAATCCGTGGGCAGCGCGTACCGGCTATGGAGCAGCTTCGCCGGAGCCGGATGCTCAAACAGCAAACGCCTATTCTGAAAGTCAGTAACCTGCAAACATGGTTCCCTGCTAAACATAACTTTTGGGGCAAGCCCAAAGACTTCATCCGCGCCGTGGACGACGTGAGCTTTGAAGTTTACCCCGGTGAAACCCTCGGGCTGGTTGGAGAGTCGGGCTGCGGGAAGACGACTCTCGGGCGGAGCCTTCTTGGCCTGGCGCCGGTACGCAGTGGCCGCGTGGAGTATAAAGGGCAATCCCTGCTCGATCTTTCAGAAAAAGACTGGAAGCCGTTGCGGCAGGATATGCAGATTATTTTTCAGGACCCCTATGCTTCCCTCAACCCCCGTATGACCATCGGTAAGGCGATTATGGAGCCAATGCAGGTACACGGGCTGTACAGCTCAGACGCTGAACGGCGGGACCGGGTGCTGCAATTGCTGGAAACGGTAAGCATGCCGCCTCAGTACTTCGATCGTTATCCGCACGAGTTTTCCGGCGGGCAGCGGCAGCGTATCGCTATTGCCCGAGCGCTGGCATTGAACCCCAAGTTCATTATTTGTGATGAGTCCGTTTCCGCTTTGGATGTCTCCGTACAGGCGCAGGTGCTGAACCTGTTGATGGAGCTCCGGGAGAAGTACAAATTCACCTACATCTTTATTTCGCACGATTTGTCGGTAGTTAAGTTCATGTCTGACCGCATGATCGTCATGAATGCCGGTAAGATTGTAGAGCAAGGCTACAGTGATGAAATCTATGAAAACCCTCAGAACGAATACACGAAGAAGTTGATTCAGGCGATTCCGCAGGGGCGGAGCCGGCTGGTCTAAAACTGTATCTGAAAGTACTGTTCGAAAAGAAAACGGGCTCAGCCGGTACGTGACCAGCTGAGCCCATTGTTTTTCAGGAACGGGAGTCGTTCACTTAGTGGATGACCACAATACGCTTAGTCGCTTGTCCTTCCGGGGTTTGAACGCCCAGGAAGTAAGTGCCAGCGGCGAGGTTAGCGGTGTTGAACGTGTAAGTACCGCCCTTTACGCCTTCGTAGACATTGCGCTCGATCACTCTGCCGAACATATCTACCAGTGCTACGCGTACCTCATCTGCATATTCGTCAAGCTGCAGCTCCAGTTGGAAGGTCTCGTTAGCGGGGTTAGGGAAAACCGTCGCTTTGTTGTCCGCCAGAGTAATGTCTTCTGCGTCCACGCTGAAGCCTTCCAGGTGCAGGCGTACCACCGCGCGGAAGTCGCCAGCCCAGCCACCAGTGTAAAGCTGATCTGTGAAAGTCATAGTGCTTAAGCCAGGGTAAGCTTCATTGCCAGCGTAAGTATACCATGGTGGAATACCGAGTGCGGCATTTACACCATTATACTGTGCCATGAGCAGGTAGCCGGTATTGGCTTTCAGCTCGACCGGCTCAGGGAATTCCACGGTAAGCAGGTCATAAGGCTCTTCGTTACCGTTCAGGATGTAAACCGCCTGTCCTACAATCTCGAAGGTAGAGTAGTCGATTTCATTACCGGTAGCGCTTTGGCCATCTCCATCGGGATCTGTGTCAAACAGCGTCAGGAAGAAAATGTCAGCATCGTTGAAGCCCGTTCGGATAGAATCCGGATTGCCGAGGGAGAAAGTGGCATGCGTAGCCATTGCGCCCTGATCATTGGTCTCAAAGTAGTTGCCAAAGTCATAAGTCAGCAAGTCTTCGACGAAGCCCTCGCTGGTTGTGGCAATCCAGCTGTCCACCGGCCATTCCGGGATATTGCCATTGTCCATTTGGAAGGTGAAGTCCGTAACAGCGAACTGACGCCGCAGGGTATCCGCGGTCAAAGAGTTGGTGTACAACATCTCGTAAGTCCCTACTTCAGCGGGCGTGTAAGGCTCAAACTCAAAGGTGTGAATGACATCAGGATTAATGGTGTCCACCTCAGCCGTCAGCTTGGTTTCTGTGCCATCCGGAGCGATGATGTCAACGCTGGCAGAGACATCAAGGACCGGTTCCATCGGGTCCAGGTTCAGAAGGTCTACCGAGATGTTCTCAAAAGGAGTCACCTGCGACAGCGGCGTTCCGTAGCGGTCAGGCCCCAGGTCACCAAAGAACCCGCGCACCTGGAAAGTACCGATTACAGTCTCTCCAGCATCCAGCGCAGCAATAAAGCCTGCCGCTTCGCCCGGATCATTCAGGAAAACGGACGGAATTGTTACGTCCAGCCCTTTCTCATCACCCGCAGCCATACCACCAGTGGGGTCACTACCATCTGCATTAACGATGACCACTGCAATGGCACCTGCTTGCTGAGCATAGTAGACTTTATCACTAAAAAAGCATCCCCCCCGGCGAACCAGTACCATTTTGTCTGTGTAGTCGACCATGGTAGAGGTGTCGCAACCTAAGGTATCCATACCATCGCCTGCGATATCATCATCATCGACCCACATCACTTCTGCGGATACGGTGGTTCGCAGTGGTTGAGTACCCCATTCTGTAGAATTGCTTACAGAAGTGTAATCACCAATAACACGGGTCAGACCCGTACCAGGGACCTCAAAGAAAACATCCACAGGAATCGGAGAATCGTTTGGAATCTGTGCCATCAGCGGGTTGGCAGCCAAACTTACAAGGCAGCATACTGCCAGCAGTTGGTAAAGTTTTTTCATACTAAATGGTGTTTTATTTAATTTCTGGAATGAAAATAGGGATATGTTAGCTTACTGACAAAGTGTGGAGGTGTTAAATTTTAAATAGTGTGCAACTTTTTGCTCGGGGCATCCGTCATTGATGCAGAAATGTGTCTGAAAAACAGGCACTTTCGTCGATTCTACTGGATATGCTGGTAGAAAATCTGTATTATTGCAGTGACTTATTAGAAATCTAGGAAATGAAAAAGCCAAACACCCGTACTGTACTCGTTTCGCTGGCACTGGCAGCTAGTCTTTCCGCTTACACTTTTCTCAATGTAGCCTCCCATCAGTTGAATATTGGAGAGGATACGGCTGTTGAGGAACTGGATTACGAAGACCGCATTGAATCAGAATCTGGTTCTGTGGTTCTGCCCGATGTGCGCCTGATCAAAAAGGCGTTTGAAGTAGGAAAGCGTTTTCTGCCTGCGAGCTAGCCTTTATTTTATTTCACCACCCGACTAAAAAACGGATGCCCGACTTAACGAGCATCCGTTTTTTTATTGCTTGTTTCGAGCTTTAGCGCTTGCGCTTCGCCCGGCGACGGGCTATACCGCCCATTTTTTTGCCACGCTTGCCGGCTGTACCACCTTTGCCGCCCGGAGCACCCATGCCCATTCCAGGCATCTTGCTCATCTTGTGCATCATCTTCCGCATTTGGTCGAACTGTTTCAGGAACATGTTTATTTCCTCAATCGACTGTCCGCAGCCATCGGCGATACGGCGCTTACGGCTCGTATTCATCAGCTCAGGATTAGCGCGCTCCTGAGGCGTCATACTGAAGATGATCGCTTCCACCTTATTAAAGGCATTATTGTCAATATCGAGGTTCTTGGTCATTTTGCTCATGCCCGGAATCATGCTCATCAGGCTTTTGAGGTCGCCCATCTTCCGGATTTGCCCAATCTGCTCCAGGAAGTCATTGAAGTCAAACTTATTCTTCTTGATCTTCTTCTCCAGCTTCTTGGCCTGCTCCTCGTCGAACTGCTGCTCGGCACGTTCCACAAAGGAGATGATATCACCCATGCCCAAAATACGGCTGGCCATACGGTCGGGGTGGAAGACATCAAGCGTGTCCATCTTTTCACCGGTGGAAACAAACTTGATCGGCTTGCCCACGGTGTATTTGATGGAAAGCGCTGCACCACCGCGCGTATCGCCATCGAGCTTGGTCAGCACCACACCGTCGTAGTCGATGCGGTCGTTAAAGGCTTTGGCTGTATTCACCGCATCCTGCCCGGTCATAGAGTCCACCACAAAGAGCGTCTCATTAGGCTGCACGGCTTCTTTGATATTGGAGATTTCCTCCATCATCTCTTCGTCAACCGACAAACGCCCGGCCGTATCAATGATCACCACATCGTGGCTATGCGCCTGTGCGTGCGCAATGCCCTTGAGCGCGATCTCTACCGGATTTTTGTTCTCCATTTCCTTGTACACCGGCACCTTGATCTGATCGCCAATCACCCCAAGCTGATTGATCGCCGCCGGACGGTATACGTCACAGGCTACAAGCAGGGGGCTTTTCTTATTGTTGACTTTCAGGTGGCGCGCCAGTTTTCCGGAGAAAGTGGTTTTGCCAGACCCCTGCAGGCCGGCAATAAGGATGACTGATGGTTTGCCTTTCAGGTCGAAGGAAGCCGCTTCGCCACCCATTAGGCTGACGAGCTCGTCGTTGACGATCTTGACCATCAGCTCACCGGGCTTCACCGAACTCAGGACATTTTCCTGGCCAAGGGCTTTTTCCTTGACGGTATCCGTAAAATCTTTGGCAATTTTATAGTTCACGTCGGCCGCTACAAGGGCACGGCGGATTTCCTTTACGGACTGCGCGATGTTAATCTCCGTAAGCTTGCTCTCTCCTTTCAGGGTTTTGAAGGCACCCTCCAAACGTTCGCTCAGGCTGTCAAACATAGATATGGACTAATTTTAGTAAAGGGCGGGCTGCCGGGTATTCAATTGCTTGTTAGGCATGGCACGCTTTTCCGCCGGGCTTTTAGAGCGTGTTGAGACTTTAGTAATCGGTCTGCAAACTGCACTTTTTCGCTTATACTTCGCCCCGAAAATCCTCATTTAGCTTAGGCTAAACTCCGGTTTTCGGGTCTCGTCTAACCAAAAAATTGCTAGTCTTCGACTAGAAGGTCAAAATCCTAACACGCTCTTAATCGTGCAAAAGTAACAAAAATTTACTTCAACCTATCAGATAACACGGCGAAGGATAAGAGGTTGGAAGGAGATGGGGAAAACTTGACCGTAGATTTCCTTAAATATTTGTCGGTCGTAAGTGGAAATCAGGTGCAGGATTCATTGAAAAAGCTTATTTTGGGTAAGTTTCCTTTCGGAAATGATATTCCCATACAAATAAAGCACAGACAATCTGGAAAGTCCGGCAGGTACGCCTGTGGTTTGATGAAGAGCTGGCAGGGGATAAATCTTTTGCCCGCAAACTCTTTTTACGCAGGGCTGCGCTTCCGGCATACTTAAACAAAACGAACGCTGGAACGATGTCAACCTTCTTCAAATTCCTGGTCGCTGCCCTTGTTTGGCTGCTTTTCTACCTGGCTACCTTTCGGGGGTGTCAGGAGGAGCTTTGCCTGGCTTGCGACCCGCCTCCGTCCGTGACCGTAGCTGATACCCTTCCTGAAGAAGCCGGGCTGCCCGTTTATTTCAAATGGTCGGATGCAGAAGCCTATATTGGAAAAGGTGTGGAAGCTTTTTTGCAGAAGCAGGTAACGGAAGGCGATTCCCTGCAATTGCTGGTAATCACAGGGCTTTACTTCGAGGGTGAGAAAGCCGTAGCTGGTGCTGAAAATCTCGGCCTGGCGCGTGCCAGAGAAGTCGCCCGCTTATTTGACGGCTTGCTGGACAGTACGCGCCTGCAATTGCGTGCCCGTCAGGTGGAGACCCCGGAAGACGCCCAATCCGCGCCTTTTGAGGGGGCATTATTTGAGTGGGTGGACCCCAAATCCCAAAGTGCGGTAGATCAGCTTGCCGATCGTATTTCCATCCGTTTTCCCACGGGGTCTGCTGACCGGGTCTATGCGCCCGAAGTAGATTCCTTCCTGATTGAGCTGGCTACGCAGCTCCGGTCGTCTGGGCAACGGGTGCGGATTACCGGACATACGGACAACACGGGTTCGGCAGAGAAGAATGTTGGTTTGGGTCTGGCCAGAGCAGAAGCGGTAAAGCAGTTTCTGGTAAAAGCCGGCGTATCTGCCTCACAGGTTACCACGGATTCCAAAGGCGATGCCCAGCCGGTTGCCTCTAACGCTACGGAGGAGGGGCGTTATCAGAACCGCCGGGTGGAAGTCCGTATTGAACCGCAATAAAAAACCTCAGCAAAACGAAATCAACCATGGAATTCGGAACACTATTTCTTGCCACGCTTGAGCCTTGCTGGCTATGGTGGCTCATTTTATCTGCCCTGGCTTTTATACTGGGCGCTATCGTTGGCTGTTTGCTTTGTAGTAATAAAAAGAAGCTCCGGGAGCTGGAAGTTGACAATGCTGCACTACAGGCCCGGAGCACCAACTGGGAAAAGGACTACATGGGGCTGAAGTATCAGCACGAGCAGTTGGAGGGTACCCTTAAGGAAATCCGTGCAAAACTGAACAGCTGCGAAGCAGACAAACGGATCTTGGAATCCAAATTAGCGCAGGCCGGTGAAGGAGAGGGAAGGGTAGAGCTGTCAGCGGGCTCTACGTCAGTAGTGGGCATGGGGCGCTCGTCCAACCCGGATGACCTCACAAAAATCGAGGGCATCGGCCCAAAAATCGAGGGGCTGCTTAATGCCGGTGGAATTCACACCTGGAAGGAGTTAGCAAATACGACCGTAGAGCGGCTGCAGGAAATCCTGGATGAGGCTGGCAAACGGTTTGGCCTGGCAAAGCCGGATTCCTGGCCCCGGCAGGCCGCATTGGCCGCAGCCGGGGAATGGGAAGCTTTACAAAAGCTACAGGATGAGCTGCAGGGTGGCATAGACAAAAGCTGAGGGAGACTAAAAAGCTGAAAATCATGAACCCTTACTTTTCCGGCCTGTTGTGGTGAAAAACAAAAAATCATGCGAATTGCCTACTTACTTTCACTCCTGATTTTGGCCGGGCTGTCAGCCTGCACTCCTTCCGGAGAAACGGACGATACACTAACGACAGCACCGCAGGTGTACCCTAATCCGGCCGCCCCGGGTTTCAGGGCAGATGCCTCAGATGAAAAGGCGATAGCCATCGCAGATTCGGTAATGGAGGCAATGGGAAGCCGGCGCACCTGGGACCAGTCCCGCTACTTCCACTGGAATTTTTTCAACCGGCGTACCCTGCTCTGGGATAAGAAAACCGGCAATGTTCGGATCACGATGCTGCCGGACAGCAGTACCGTCATGGCTTTCAACCTGAATACCGGAGAGGGGCAGGCCCGGGTGGATGGAGCGCTCGTTACGGAGCCGGACAGCCTGGAAAATCTCTTGCAACAAGGCAAAAGTATCTGGATCAATGACGCCTACTGGGTTTTTATGCCTTTCAAGCTCAAGGACTCTGGCGTAACCTTAAAATATCAGGGCGTTGATACCACGCAGTCTGGACAGGTGTCAGATGTCCTGCAGCTGACCTTCGAGGAAGTCGGGGATACCCCACAGAATAAATACCTGGTGTGGGTAGATCAGGACGAGCATCTGGTGCGGCAGTGGGCTTACTTCCGCGATGCGGCGGATGAAGCGCCGGGCTTTGTAGTTCCGTGGCAAAATTATCAGGAATACAATGGGCTGAAACTGAGTGGCGACCGGGGCGAGCGAAAAATCACCGGGATTGAAGTACTGGGGAATTTGCCTGACGAAGCCTTCCGCCTGGAGTAGGCATCGTACAAAAAGGCGGATTTAACATACCTGGGGTTTACCCCTGCCTCAAATTAGTCTATATTTGGCGCTAATTTTATCAGAAACATTAGCGCTATGCCTTCTATTTCCAGCCGGGGCAAAAATGTTCCCATGTCGCCTTTCCGAAAACTGGTCCCCTTTGCCGACAAAGCCAAAGAGGCCGGTAAGCATGTGTACCACCTGAATATTGGTCAGCCCGATATAGAAACGCCATTGTACGCCCTGCAGAAGGTGCGTGAAAATCAGCTAAAAGTACTGGCTTACAGCCCGGCAGTGGGGCAATTGAGCTACCGTAAAAAGCTGGTGGAGTACTATCGTAAATTTGAGATCGCGCTTACGCCTGACGATATCATTGTGACGACCGGAGGTTCTGAAGCCATTCAGTTCGCTATGCTGTCTTGTTTTGACATAGGGGACGAAGTTATCGTTCCCGAACCGTTCTATGCCAATTACAATGGCTTTGCGCAGATTGGCAGCCTGAATATCCGGCCTATTACCTGTGATATTGAAGATGGCTTCGCCTTACCCCCGGTAGAAGCCTTTGAAGCCGTCATCACGGACAAGACCCGGGGCATTTTTATTACCAACCCGAATAACCCTACCGGTTGCTTTTACAGCCGGGAAGATTTAACACAGCTGGGGCGCTTATGCAAAGCCTATGATCTGTTCCTGTTTGTAGACGAGGTGTACCGGGAGTTTTGTTACGATGGAAAGGAATTCTATTCGGCCCTTCGCCTGGAGGGGCTGGAAGATCATGTTATCGTGGTCGACTCTATTTCCAAGCGCTACAGTGCCTGCGGAGCGCGCATCGGAGCATTGGTTACCCGCAATCAGGGTGTTTTGGAAGCCGCTACCCGCTATGCCAAACTTCGCCTGAGCCCTCCGGGGCTGGCACAGATTTTGGCGGAAGCCACCCTTGACATGGACGACAGCTATCTCGGTCAGGTCACTGAAGCCTACGATCGCCGCCGGCAGGTGGTCTACAACCGCCTGCAAGCTATGCCCGGTGTGGTGAGTTATCTGCCCGGTGGTGCCTTTTACTGCTTTGCAAAGTTCCCACTGCGCAGCGCTGAGCATTTCTGTCAGTGGCTGCTGGAGTCCTTTGAGCACGAAGGGGCAACGGTCATGCTTTCTCCGGGCGAAGGGTTCTATGCTACGCCCGGGCTGGGCCGCGATGAAGTCCGGATTGCCTACATTCTGAATGAGCAAGACCTCGAAAAAGCGATGGATTGCCTGGAGGTGGCGCTGGAAACTTACAAAGCTGTGGAAGCAGCCATGGAAGCCACTCCTGCCTCATAAATCGCCGGGCTGGCCGAACAATTCTGAATAAACATCTATTGTGTTTACCGCAAGCACCCTGAAAGTTGTACTTTTGCGGTGCTCTAGAAGCGCTGTGCGCATGCCGGAACATGATTTTTTGGCCTAATTTTTTGACTTTCAGTTATTTAATAGCACAGCATTGGTGAAAAAAGTTCAAGATCTGAATGGATAGGAATACGATAATCGGACTCACGCTCATCTTTATCCTGCTGATGGCATGGCAACAGTTTATGGCGCCCACTGAAGCGGAGATACAGGAACAACAAGCCCGTCAGGACTCTATTGTGCAGGTACAGGCGCGGGTAGACAGCCTCAAAGCAGTAGCTAAGGACACCGTGGAAGCCGTACAACTGGTGGAAACTGTGGATGACTCCCTGGCGCTCCTTCGTCAGCAGGCGGCGTTTGGCCCCTTTGCTGCCGCAGCGGATGGTGAAGAACAAACCCTGGTGCTGGAAAATGACCTGATGAAGGTGAATCTTTCTTCAAAGGGTGGCCGCATCACTTCTGTGCTCATCAAGAACCACAAAAAACTCCGCTACCTGGAGGACGGTTCTACGGAAGAAGTGCCGCTCTACCTTCTGGAAGATGAAAAAAATAAGTTTGAATACTTGCTGCCCATTGCCAACCTGCCTTCCGGCGGTGTGAGCACCGGAGGCTTGTATTTCGATGTGGCAGAGCAAAACGAGCAGTCCATTGTACTGCGTGCGCCAACGACTACCGGTGGCTACTTCGAACAGTCCTATTCCATCGCCGATGGGTCCTATAATATTGATTACGACATCAAGCTGGAGCAGCTGAATAACGTGGTGTCTCAGGGCGTGGATCAAATTAAGCTGAGCTGGGTAAACTACCTGGATAAGCTGGAGCACAACGAAGACTACGAGCGCCGTTATTCCACCGTTTACTTCAAACCGATGGATGACGACCCGGACTACTGTAGCTGTACCGGAGACGATACAGAGGAGATTGACGGGCAACGCCTGAAGTGGGTGTCCAACGCCAATCAGTTCTTCAACACGTCCCTGATTGCCGAGAACGGTTTCGATGGCGGCACCTTTGAAACGAAAATGCTGCCTGAAGAAGGTGAAGACCTAAAGCTGTTGGTCTCAGAAATAGAAATCCCCTACGGACGCTCAGGCAGTGAGTCCTTTGCCATGCACATGTACATCGGGCCCAATGAGTTCGACCGCCTCTACAATATGGGGCATGGGCTGCAGGATGTGATCCCCTTTGGCTGGAGCATTTTCGGTTCCATCAACCGCTGGATTATCCGTCCGGTTTTCAACTTCCTGTCTGGCTTTATAGGAAGCGCCGGTATTGTGATCCTTGTGCTGACCTTTGTGGTGAAGCTGGTACTGTATCCGCTGACTTACAAAATGCTTTACTCCCAGTCGAAAATGGCCGCCCTGAAGCCCCGAATGGCAGGCGTGAAGGAGAAGTTCAAAGATGATCAGCAGGCGCAGCAAATGGAGACCATGAAGATGTACCGGGAGTTCGGAGTAAATCCCCTTGGCGGCTGTATGCCCATGGTGCTTCAGATGCCGATCTGGTTTGCCCTGTACCGCTTCTTTCCGGCCTCCATTGAGTTCCGGCAGGCAGGCTTCCTTTGGGCCAATGACTTGTCTTCCTATGATATCTTCTGGAAACTGCCCTTTGAAATCCCATTCGGCTTCGGTGCACACATCAGCCTGTTTACGCTGCTCTGGGCGGTGACCACACTGATCTACACCTACTACAATACCCGCCACATGGACATGGGCGCCAACCCGGCGATGAAGTACATGCAGTACATCATGCCGATCATGTTTATGGGCTTCTTCAATAGCTTTGCTGCCGGGCTGACCTGCTACCTGCTGTTCAGTAACCTGATCAATATTACGCAGACCATTGTCACCAAGAATTACATCATTGACAATGAGAAGATCAACCGGGAACTGGAAGCCTACAAACAGAAGCCGAAGAAGAAAAAAGGCTTTCAGCAGCGATTGGAAAAAGCCCTGAAAGAACAACAAGCTATTCAGGAGCAGCAAAAGAAAAAGCGGAAGAAGTAGCCCTTGCCTTGCTGTTGAACCTTCCTGCTTACTTAAACCTGGCGGGCCAATGACGGATTGTTATTGGCCCGTCTTGATTAGGACAGGAGGAGAAAAGCTATCGTATCCTGCTTGATAATGGTTGGATGTGGGGTGCTATACGGGTAGCCACTTTCGGTACTGTAATACCAGGATTACTATTGCAGGCAGGGTCAATCGGTTGTCGACAGGAACTTATGCTGCACCAGTAAGCAAGCCCCCAGCACACCAGCCCGGTTGCCCAGGTCCGACACTTTCAGTTCGGTATCATTACTCACCAGGCTAAGGGAGTATTTGTTAAGCGCGCTAAGCAGTGGGAGCCGGATGTAATCACCGGTTGCGGCGAGGCTGCCGCCCAGTACCACAAGTTCGGGGTTGAAGACATTGATCAATGCAGCGATGCCACGGCCAAGTTGTTCGCCAATCTCCGCGATGAGTTCGATGGCAAGCACATCATCTGACTGTGCTGCCTGAATGATAGCTTCCAGGTCAATGTCCTCCAGGTGCTCCGGATTTTGCACGAGTTGGGTAGTTGCACCGTTCCGGACCCGGGTTTTAAATCGTTCCAGCAGTGCCCATCCGGAGGCTTCTGTCTCCAGGCAGCCTTTTTTCCCGCACTGGCAGATAATGTTGTTATCAAAGACGGGCATGTGCCCGGCCTCACCGGAGTAGCCTGATTTACCGTAATAGAGCTGCCCGTCGAGCACCATGCCCATGCCGATGCCGTAATCCAGGTTCAGGAAAAGCACATTGCGCTCCCTTTCCACCACCCCGGCTGCGAACTCTCCGTAAGCCATAGCCCGGGAGTCGTTTTCCACTACCACCGGGATACCAATTTCATCACCAATGATTTGGCTCAGGGGCTGATCCTGGAAATGGAAGAAGCTGTAGCTGTAGCCAGTTGCGGAATTCACGCGACCGGTCAGATTGATGCCCGCCCCCATGATTTTTTCCCGGGGCGTTTGGAGCTGACTGATAAAGCCCTCGATAAGCTGGCAAAGGGCACTCAGGCTTTCGGGGGTATTAGCGAGAGTATAAGGCACATACTCTTTGATTTCCACGATATTTTTTTGGAAATCGGTCAGCGCAATGTGCATGAAAGTTCGGTGAACGTCGACCCCAACAAAATAAGCCGATTCAGCAGCCAGGCCATAAAGGTTAGGCGGGCGCCCGCCGGTGGAGTTGTCCTTGCCATAGTCTTTGACAAACTGCTCGTCCATGAGCTCGTTGAGCAATGCTGTGACCTTGGGGACCGAAAGGTGAAGTGCCTGGCGAAGATCGCCAATAGCGGTAGGGCCGTGTTCTGCGAAGTAGGCCAGCAGGCGTTTTTTTTGCTGGATTGTTTTATAGGCAACGCCGCTTATCGAATCATTGAATTGCTCCGTGAGAAACAGCTTGTTCATACCAGGGTTCCTGTTTGATCGTATTGGCAAGTTGAAGTGGTAAAGAATTAGCATTTTCAGCAACAGAACGCCTTCCTCAACTTTCATCACTCCATTTTGCGCACCTGAAGGGTCAGGTATTTATGGGCTCAGCCAGCCCAAAGGTAAATATCGCAGCTTGTTTTTTAAAAATATCAAAAAGAAGGGTTTTGTTTTCGTGATTTTTAATTTTCCTACCCTTTTTTGAAAATTTTACTCCAAAGGCTGTAAGCCTGTAGCTGTAATGGGTAGCCATTGACCCTATTTCGTTTGTCCAAAGCTCTAAATACAATAGCGCCACCGGAATCTGTGGTCCCGATGGCGCCATTGAGTTGGAAAAGGGGCAGTCGTTATTCCGCCGCCACAAACCCTTTAGGGTGCATGTAGCCACGGAACCCATAGAAGGCCACAAATAGGAAGGACACCACCGGGATCCAGAAGCTGGCCTGAATACTAAAGGACTCGGAGAGGATACCCATAATTGGAGGGAACACCGCTCCGCCTACAATAGCCATAATGATAAAGGACGAGCCCAACTTGGTGTGTTTGCCTAAATCGCGGACGCCCAGTCCAAAAATTGTGGGGAACATAATCGACATAAAGAAGTTAACTGCAAGGATAGCGTAAACTGCCGCTGTGCCACCCAGCATAATACCCATCAGGCAAAGGCCGGCGGCAATCAATCCGTAAACGCCCAGCAGGGTGCTGTCCTTGATGTAAGACATCAGGAAGGTACCAATGAAGCGGCCGATTACGAACAGCAGGGTGCCTGCTACCAGGTACGCTCCGGAGGCTACTTCCTTGCTCACGCCCGGCATCATTTCTGTAACAAAGTCGATGGTAATGCCCCAAAGCCCGGCCTGTGCCCCAACATACAGCAACTGCGCAAGCACAGCGAGCATGAGGTGGCGGAACTTGAAAATGACAGGGTCAAACTTCAGCTTGTCGCCCTTGTCTGGCTCCGGCATTTGGGTACGCCAAATCAGGAAGGCTACAATGAGTACAGCAATGGCAATTCCTACGTAAGGCACAACCACGGCATTAGCGGCCTGCAATTTAGCTTCCTGCGTGGCCATATCGCCTTCATTGCCGGAGAAAATGAGCATGCCCGCCAGATAGGGGCCGACCACCAGGGCAACGCCATTAAAGGACTGTGCAAAGTTGAGGCGCTGAGTGGCGTTTTCTTTGGGCCCCAGGATGGTCACATAAGGATTGGCTGCCGTTTCCAGAAAAGCAAGCCCACTGGCAATGACGTAAAGTGCCAGCAGGAAGAAGGCAAAAGTGAGCATCTTGGCTGCCGGTATGAAAAGCAGGGCACCTATGGCGTACAGCAGCAGGCCCAAAATGATCCCTTTTTTATAAGTGTACTTTTCCATGTAGAGCCCGGCAGGCACCGCAATCGTAAAATAGCCCAGGTAAAAGGCCGTCTCTACCAACAGGGCCTGCGCCCGGCTGATGTCAAAGACCGGCTGAAAGTGCGAAATGAGTGCCGAATTAAGAATATTGGCGAGCCCCCAAAGGAAGAACAGACTGGTGACCAGTATGAAGGGGATTAAGTGCGGATTCTTTTTCATGTACGCTAGGTTTTTTCGTTTCGTTAGTTTGATGACCGGCCATTACAGCGGTTTGTAATGCGATGATAGGATAATTTTTGGATTCTGGTGTAAAAAAATGGTGTACTACTAGCGAAACGAAAGAAGAACCGCATCAGGGCTTTGAATGGATGACTTTGGTATGCAGTTGGTTTTTGGAGGATGTCCAGCGAAGGAAATAAAGGCCTTCCGGGTAACTGGAAAGATCAAGCATGATCTGCTTTTTCCTGCCCTGCAATTTTCGTGTCAACAAGGTTTGTCCGTTACTGCTTATCAGGCGCAGCGTACCGGTAGAACTGAGGGCGTCTTCCACAAAACACTGAAGGATTGCTGAAGTGGGGTTTGGAAAAGCTATCAGGCGCGCTTCGGGTATGCCAGTATCTAAGACTTTCACTGCATCTGTTATGGTGTGGGTGGTGTTTACAACGTGTTGTACCGGCGTATATCCCAGGTGCAAATTTGCGGAAAGCTCGAATTGTTGACCGATCTCAAGATCAGTTATTGGAGTAACTGCTAGCTGGAAGAAGCCAGTCCCTCCAAGAGTTTGAACATTAGAAAGCCAACATTGAAACTTACCATTCGGCTCCAACTCTAAAGCAAGAGGATGGCTACTTATGACCTCCTCGATGCTGATCCAATCCAGCCCTCCACTCATCTGACCGGAAAAACGAATAAAGTCACTATCTAAGGAGTCTGGAATACTGAAATAGAAGGTATAGCGGACTGGAAACTGAGTGAGTAATGAATCTTTCGGGTAGTAAGTACCGGGTTGGGCTTCCAGAGATGCCAAAGCGTTCACTGGGTTATTAAATGCTGTTGCCGTTGAGAAGTTATTACCAGGAGTGGGATCAGAAGGCGCAACAGCAGTCCATATATTTATCGTAGTGGCAGTAGCGTTGAAGTTCAATTCCAGTACTTTGTTTTTGCGCCGATCAGGCTGTATTGAACTGGTATTCCAAATTATAGTATCAGCATCCCATTCCAGGTCATCGGGTAAGGCTCCGGGAAAGTCGGGTGTTGGATCGATAAAAAGCTTGATGGGTTTCTCAAAGGCTGTGCTGCCCATATTCCTGGCCTGCAGATGTACCTTGGAAAGCCCCCCAATGTAGGGAGGATGCTGGACAGTAAGTCCTACAGCAGCGTCTTCTATGTTTCCCTGGGTAGTGTATGCAAAAGTGTAAACACTATCTGTACCTGGCACTACAAGGTGATACTCTGGATCAAAAGCAGCAAGAGGATGGAGACTGTAAGGCTGGAGTTGTTCAGGCTCCTCTGATTTGGAGTAGAGTTTAAATTTACCATCTGATTCGGATTGGCCTACTGCTGTGCCTTCTGAAAGTCTTAGTATAATGCCAGGCAGTGTTTGCTCGCCTTCATCCTGAATACCATTTCCATTCAGGTCGGAGAAAATCACGCCACTAATCGCTCCTAATCCCTGGATTTCTTCAAGGGGGCGACGCCAAAGACCATTACCGTAAGAGTTGATGTAAAGGTAATCATCTGTCACTGTTAGATCGCTTTGTAGGGTTTGGACAGGTAAACCTTCGTCAGTAGGGTGCCATCTCCAGGGGTGATCATTGTCTTTCTGAAACAATCCCCAGCTGCTAATGAGAAAGTATTGATCTGCGATATCTGCCATAAATATATTCACAGGATCTATGTAAATACTATCCGGTGACAAGGGGTGGGGAATGGGATGAAAGTCGTAATCAGGTGCGGTTGCACGTTGCCAATGATTTTTTTCCCCGTCCATACCAGGCGAATGAGTGATAAGAGAAAGGTAGAGGGTATCGTGGATGGCATAAAATTGAATATTGGTTATACCTGTAGAAGGGGGAAGATCCATAGGGCCGTGATCCAGGATTTGCCAGTTTGTCCCATAGTCATCAGAATATATAAAGGTTAAAGAGGAGGATAAAATGTCTTCCTTCATGCCATAAATGGTGGTGTCACTGAACGCAAAGGAGAAACATCTGTGGCTAGTCTGGTCCTCAGCTACGGCAGTGAGGTTTTCCCAATGCTGAGTGAGTGTATCCAATTTGTACAGAGGGGCAGAGATTTCATCGCTGTATAGATATAGCAACCCATTCCAGGTTTTGAATTGCGATAAATTACCGCTTTCAGTAGTGTCGGTGATGCTCCAGGGCTGGTCGAAAGTCGGGGCCTTTGCTATAGCCGGGTATGTACCTATCCCTTGCCTGACAAGACTATACAAGCTTTCCTGATAGCTGTGGACATCAACAAAACTCTCAAAATATAATTGATTTTCCAGCTCAATAGGCGAGTGGGCCCAGTCGCTCTGAAAAGGTCCAAATGTTTGGATAAAGTCTTGCCCTGTACCTACGATTTGCCCAAAGTGGTTGGTGATACCATAAAAAACACCAGTTTGAATACCCTTATGAGTAGTAGTCCAGGTGGATTCCAAACCAGGGGCTGTTAGGATTTCATGCGTTCCAAGCGAAAATAACTCGTTATCAAATCTAAGCGGGCGGTTCACGGGCCTAAAGCCGCTAATTGCCTCCCAGTCGCCGAGGCCAAAATTCGCCCTGTAGAACATGCTGTCGCTGGGGATATACATGTCCCCGCCAATCCGATATAGCCCTTTTCCCTGCTGTACAACTGATTGCTCAATCCATGATTGATTAAGTCCGGGAAGAACATAGAGTGCAGTTGTAAAAAAGTTTTTCTGCAAAATCCAAATGAAGTCATTCTCTCTCCAGATGTGATTAACCCGGTGACCTGGAAGAGGGGCATCTATATAAATGGTGGTATCAGGTGCCAGGATAGCTAAATTTCCTACTGATCCCACTAAGATTTGATCTTGATACTTGATTGCTGAAGAAGGGTATTCAAACCCTTCAGCCATTTGCTCGGCAGTCCAGCTCTGCCCCAGATCATGGCTTCTGAATAGTGTCCCTTCCACGCTCAGCAAATACAAAACACTATGATTTATCCATGCTTTACTATACCAAACCTCCTGATCCGGCCATTCAAGGTCAATAATGGTATCATTACGGATAAGGAAGTACTGGGTGAACGATTCGTATAAAGTGTCTGTCAAATAGGCCTCTGTAAGCAGGTAACCGGAAGCAGTGTCATAATCCATTTTTAGTATGATGGAATGTTTCAACCGTTCATCCGGAGCATATTGCACCCATGAGCTGTCCGTTCTTTGGTATATCCCATCATCTGTACTGACGAGGAGCTTTTCTCCGGCCAGTATCATGTCAGTGGTGCGAACTTTATGGTACTGAGAAGGAACCTGTTCCCATTGACCAAATAGGTTTTTGGGAGCTATCAGAGAAACCAAAGAGTAGAAAACAAACAGAAGAAAGATTAGAGAAGGCGCTTTCATAAGAGGCTGGAGTTTAAATGTGCAAGCAAGATAAGAAAATGGATATAAACGAAGTAGGCCCTGAATTGTATAAAGAAAGGTTTGCTGTTGAGCGAATCAATGCGCTGATCAATGGCTTCGAATCTCTTTTAGTCCGGTACGGGGTATCTGCTCGAAATTAGATGAATGCTAACCTCCTGGCATTCGCAATCTTTTTATTGAGAAAGACTAAAAGCACCACAAATCATTTTTAGACAACTTCGAAAAATATGTTTGTCAGAATTGAGTTTTTCTGCATTAAAGCTATATTTGATCTCATGATGACGAATCTGAAATCCTTTCTGAAGAAGTGGTTCACCACAGATGGCGATAAAACCTCAGCAGTGCCGAATTCCGTGATTCTGACCGGATTGCCCAGAGCAGGTACGACCCTGACTTGCAAATTGCTAAGCGAGCAAGAGAATATCATTGGATTAAATGAACCCATCGCCTGGCGCGGGCTGCGTACCTATCAGGAGGGCTTGGAGCGTTTAAATGATCGCCTGGGTCGATTCCGCCATACCCTCTTGACCGAGGGCAAGGCTCCGGTAAGAGGGAAAGACGGGAAGATTACAGATAATCACTTTGAACGGACCGAAGGGGCTCGTAAAAGAGTGATCCGTCGTGCAGAGGTCTATTTTGATAAGCCATTGACCGCTGACTTTAAGCTGTTTGTCAAGCACAATTCGGTATTCACACAGCTGCTGCCCGACCTGATGAAGACTTATCCCTGCTATGCCATTATCCGCAACCCACTTGCGGTATTAGGGTCCTGGAGTACCGTTACCATTCCGGTTTCCAGAGGGACGATGCGGCACCTGGATGTGTTGAACCCCAAAATGCAACAGCAGCTGGACCAAATGGATGATCTGCTGGAGCGACAGCTGTTTTTGCTGGATTTTTATTTTATGCGTTATGCGGAGCTTGAGCCTGATCAGGTGGTCCGATATGAGTCTGTCATCGACACACAGGGGAAGGTGTTGGAAGGCATGATAGGACAGCCCTACGTGGCGCATACCATTTTGGAGAGCAAAAACGTGGGGAAAGTTTATAATCGGGATCAGATGCTGAAGATGGGAGAAGCGCTCTTGAAGTCAAAGGATCACCATTGCTGGTCTTTTTACCAAAAGGAAGAGGTAGAGCAGCTGTATCAACTATATGAGCAGCAGCCTGGTTAACCTGAGCAGCCGTTAAAATAAGGTTCCATACCAAACGAATTTCCAATGAGACTTTGGCCTAAAAAAACAAAAGTCTGCCTGGTAACCATAACAAGCCCAAATTTTGTACCGGGCACCCTGGTCATGTTATATTCTTTCCTGAAATATAACGACTGGTTTAAAGGCGACATTCTCATCTATGCCTATGATTTATCAGATAAAGATCGCGCCTACCTGCAACGGTTTCCAAATGTAAAGTTTATAGAGCCATTTCCAGAGGTCGTAGAGCGGGTGGAGGCGATACTAAAAGTCCGCCCAGGGCTCGCCTATAAAAAGATGGTTTTTTACTCCCTGAACCTCTTTAACCTAAAGGGATATGACAAGTACTTCTACATAGATAGTGACGTTTTCTTTCAGGATAGCATTGAAGAGTTGGTTGACATGGACCATACCCTAATGTGCTGTAAGGATTCTGTTTCTTATAAAGGTTTTGCCAAGGATGGGGATACGTTTGAGATGGTACAAGATATTGACCGGGGTGGCAATTTGTGGTTCCGGACATTCAATGCCGGTATTTTCTTTCTTGATAAAGCACTGGTTAACCGGAAAGTATACCAGTCACTTCTTGATTTGCTGGACCCCAAACTTTATGAAGGGCTTGGAAGGCCAACAACAGATCAGTTTCTGCTCAATCATTTTTTTAGAAATGATTATCATATCTTACCTGGCATTTACAACTATCGGGTCAACCTTGCGGAGCATATAAAAACGCAGGAAGGTTTTAGCTTTGAAGATGTAAAAATCTTCCATTTTCCGGGTCAAAAAAACCCGTGGATGGCGGACCAAGTCTTAAGAATGGTACTTAAGAATAAGGTGTATTGGCGCGCCTTTCAGTTGTGGAATAAGCTGTATATGGAAATGTTGGAGGAATGGAGTGAAGGGTAGGGTTATTCAGGTAAAACCCGGCAGCTGTTTCAGGAAAATTTTGCTAATTAGACGTGTCTCAATCATGATGAGCAGGAATGAACGAACCCGTTCCTAGCATGATGGTCTTAACAGCGCCATGGGAACATCATTTTGAAACATTGCAGAACCCTTCCACTTTAAAAGATCGAGAATTTTGAAAAATGATAATAAGCCATACCTACAAATACTGTTTTTTTAGTGTGCCCCGAACTGCTTCGTCTGCCATCTCCAATTACCTGACCATCCATTTCAATGGAGAGAGAAGAGGCAAAAGGCATAACTCCTACCTGCAGTTTTGTGAAACAGCTACGCCAGAAGAAAGACTGTATTTTACTTTTGCAGGCGTTCGGCACCCAATGGATTCCGCTGTTAGCGAGTACTTTAAGAAAAAGAACGACCATAAAGGGAAGTTTTCCCGGGGGCGGCTCAGGACCGGGCGACCAATCCATCCCGAAGCGATGGAGCGCTACCATTATTTGGAAAAAACAAACGCTGACTTTTCTGATTATTTCCTGAAGTTCTATACCAAGCCTTACGGAATAGGCTTTCATGAGCAGACCCTGAAGTACATGGACTTCATTATCAAGTACGAATCTCTGGAGCCTGACCTGAAGCATGCTTTTTCCCTGACAGGTATTCCAACGGAAAGCATAGAACTGCCCAAAGTGAACACTACTCGTAAAAGTGATCAGGGCTTCCAATCATTCTACAGCCCTGAGGCCCTGGAACGAGCGAGGGAAGTTTTTGGTTTTTTTATGGAGCAATACGGGTATGATATGTCAGTGGACCAATAAAGTATACTATCTTTGTTTAGAGCCTGTTCCTTGAAGTGCGTTTAGTAACCGGAAAGTAAATTGCGATGTGGAAGTTTTTTGGGAGCGTTAAATCCTGGTGGTACCTGGTCAAACAACTGACGCAGGTGGAAATCATAGGGATGTACAAAAAATCCTTTTTGGGGATGGCATGGATGTTCATACTGCCCATTCTTGCTGTTATTATTTGGGTGGTCCTAAACGGAGCTGGAGTCGTTAACCCTGGAGAAACAGATATTCCTTACCCGGCCTATGTTTTGCTCAGCACGTCGATTTGGGGCTTTTTCCTGGAGGCCTACAAGTCCACGAGCAATTTATTGACGAAAAACGGGCGTATGTTAATTATGTCCGAGGTGCCTTTCGAGCCATTGCTCATGCAAAAAATAGTGGTACATCTGATTAATTTCATCATCCCTTTTGTAGTCAATATTATAGTCTTACTGGCATTTGGGGTACGTTTTTCTGCACTGGCACTGCTTTTCCCGATTTCCTTGTTGCCGCTCCTATTGCTCGGTATGGCCTTAGGGATGGTGGTCGCTATTTTTCGGGTTATTATGGTAGATGTGGCCAACCTTATTGATGAGGGGATGAAATTGCTAATGTTTTTAACCCCAATTGTGTATACCCCCAAAATTACGGCAAGCTGGCTTGAGGTAATTGTTAATTATAACCCACTAACCTATCTCATTGGTTTTAGCCGGGACTTGCTCACCAGCGGTACTTTTTATATGCCCCTGCATTATCTGATTTTCTCCGGGGTGAGCTTAATCGCGGTAGCGGTTTCATTCCGGTTCCTGTTGAAATCAAGCTCAATTGTTCTTGAACGCCTTATCAGTAATTAACCGGACCAGAACTTATGGATGAGCATCTGTTAGAAATAAACCAAGTCTCTAAAAAGTTTTGCCGCAGGCTAAAGCGGAGCCTCTTTTATGGCATAAAAGATGTTGCCCGCCAAACTGTTGGCTTGCCGATAACGACGCAGTTGCGCCCGGAAGAATTTTGGGCCACCCATGAGGTCTCCTTTAAGGTCAAGCCAGGTGAGATTATTGCAGTAATTGGGGCGAACGGCTCAGGCAAGACCACCCTGATGCGGATGATTGCCGGGATTTACCAGCCAACATCCGGAGAGATTAAGTACAGGCAAGGATTAAAAGTAACGCCCATTTTTGCACTCAATGTTGGCTTGCGTAATGAGTTTACGGGTCTTGAAAATATGAAGCTGAAAGCAGCTATTTTCGGTATGACGGAAGCAGAACTGAAGCGAAAGCTGGACTTTATTATCGACTTTTCTGAATTGGAGTATGCACTTGATACGCCGGTGGGGAACTACTCTTCCGGTATGCGGGCCCGGCTTTCTTATTCGGTTGCTATCGCTACGGAGCCGGATCTGTTTATTATTGATGAAGCCCTGGCAGTGGGGGACAGCCTCTTTAAAACCAAGTGTTACGAGCATTTAGGAGAATATGTGCAAGAAAAAGAGCGTGCCGTCCTCTACGTTACGAACCGTATCCGTAAGGTAATGGCACTTGCTAATCGAGTCTTAGTCATGCGGAGCGGGGAATTGATACAGGACTCTCAGGACACCACAGGTGCACTGGAGTATTACATCAATGATATCGTCGGTGATAATATGACTGAGCGGGTCAAGGAGATGAAGCTAAAAAAGATTCGGCACTTCGAAATGTAACTAATACTTTCCGGTCGGAATAACTCTTCAAAACAAAATCGAAATGGCATTTTGGTCAAAGCCTGAGAAAAAGCCTCACTGTCTGATTACCATTACCACATCAGATTTCATTCCCGGGACATTGGTCATGTTGTATACTTTCTTCAAGTACAATAAGTGGTTCGACGGAGATATCATCATCTATGGCTATGGTTTATCCGATTCAGAAAAAAGCCTTTTGGAGCGTTTCCCTAATGTGCAATTTGCGGCGGATCTGCTTCAGGCTATCGACAAAGTTGTTGCTGTTCGGGGAGATTTAGCGCATAAAAAAATGGTTTTTTATTCTTTAAACCTGTTTATGCTCGAAGGGTATAAACGCTACATGTATATTGATAGCGATGTCCTGATCCAGGGGGATTTTGGGGAGCTTATGGACCTTGAATATCCCATGATGTGTGTGCCGGACCGGGCAACTTATCTGGGGAAAGCTAAAGATGGCACTACCTTTCAGGTGGCACAGGCCCCAACAGAGGAAGACCACTTCTGGTACCGCACCTTCAATGCCGGTATCATGTTCTTTACGGATGAATGGGTGAATAAAAAGACCTATAAAGAATTGCTGAAGCTGGTCAACCCTGATTTGTATAAAAGCCTAAAGCGCCCCTCAACGGACCAGTACCTGCTCAACATGTATTTCCGAAAGAATTATCATGCGCTGCCTGGCACTTATAACTTCAGGTTAGGATTGGCGGATATCATTAAGGAGCGCGAGGGAGACACGCTGGATACTGCCAAACTGGTGCATTATTCAGGTAAGAAAAACCCCTGGAAGCATATGCAAATGGAAAACAATCTTACCAAACAGCCGCTTTTTTACGAAGCTATGCTCAAATGGATGGACGCCTACCAAGACTACTTCACATTTGTTAAGCAGATGGAGGAAGGACTAATCGATGTTTCTTTCTTCGGCAAGGTTACGCAGCGTTGAGCGCAGTTGCTCTGACTCCACCAGTGCCTGATAAAGTGCTTCACCAACCATACCGTGTGCCAACGGGCTAAAGTGCCGGTCCCATTCCGCCAGGCATAAATCAATGGGACTGACGCCTTCTGCATTTTGAAACACTTGCGAGAGGTCAAGTGTGATGATACCTACTTCTCTGGCCATTGCCATCAGTTCATTTTTCTCCTCCAGGTCAAGATTGCGGTTTAATACCGGAATATATACCCAAACAGGGATAGCCCCCATTGCCTGGCAGGAGTCCCGGAAGGTCTCCAGCCCCCATTTGATGACAGCATCTGCCAACTCTTGAGCCTGTTGCTGTTTCGGCTCGGGTGTATTCGACAGCTCCTGCAGTATTTCTTGCAGGTAGGGATATCCGGTTTCTACGTTCCTGGTTCCCAGAATCTTAAGGTTTCGTATGAGGCGCAGGCGCTCCCGGTGGTGAGCCGTATAAATCACAATATCTGGCTGGTATCTGGGGATGAGCCGGTCTGTGGTCCCAATTTGCTGGGGCATGTGGTTATCTGGCATGGAAAAATTAAGAAGGTCGGCAGTGTCCCATCCCAAATCAGCAAATGGCTTTTCAGTATTCAGTTTGGATTCCACAATGGAAGCGAAAATCTGTTCATTCGGTACGCCTGCCCCCATTTCGATAGAGCCTCCGTTCAAAGCTATTCTAAGGTTCCCGGGACTTTGGTCCACGGTAAATTCATCATCACGGAATCCTGCGCTATTCGTTTTAAAGGGGGCCATTTTGAGCGTAGTATCCAGATTGGGTGTGATTCGCTTCAGGAAAATATCATTAGTAGGGGTATAAAAAGTGGTCTCAGAAAGATTTTTCCAGTTATCAGGTTTCTCCCGGTTGATTTCATTCAGCGGGCTTCCCATGAGGCTTTGATTTGGCAGTAGTGTTTCGTAATACCCTTTGAACATGTTTTCCTGGTCTGCAGCATTGAGCCTGGTTTCCAGCACGGGCGCCATGTCGAAGTTTAGCGTGCCCTGTATGTGCTGATTGATTTCCGGAAGAGCAAATATACATCCCAGCACCAGCATTGCCGTGATAAACTGAAGCTTGAATCGGGGTGGCCAGTAAAACCAGGAAGCCCCCTTCGGGGTTTTGAAATAAAGGTATTGGATGCCAATGCCTATTGCGATTAGTACCAAAACCCCGAGTAGAATAGTTATGGCTTGTCTGACCGTAACAGTCGTGAATACAAGCATCATCTCAGCCCACTGCTGAATGTCATTGGTGGTCCAAAAAGACCACAGCAGTGCAATGAACATAAAAGTCCCAATTACTGACAGAGCTACTTTTGCTGCATTTACAGGCGAGAAAATGAGATGATTAACTCTTTTCGGTCGGCGTACTACTTGCATGGCTGCATTGATCGCCACAACAATACCGAAAACACCCCAGAAAACAGCATCCTGAATCGTGAGGGGGAAACTTCCCCGAATCCAGAACCACTGATACCCGTGCAAGAACCAATTGATAAAGAAAACAATAAGAATGGTCACAATAATTGCAGGAGCCGTCCCTATGTGCTTGATTTTAAAAAAAATAGGGTAGTAAAAAACTTTCATGACGAAATCCCGCCAGTAAATATTGATTCTACGCCAAAGGTCGCTAAAGTTTTGGGCAAAAAAGTAGTGTTGGAAAGTAGGCGGCAGGTCAAACCCAAAAAGGCAAATTACACCAGCCGAAAAGTGAAATATTCCGGCAAGGCGTACAATCAGGGCATAACTCGCTACCAAAAACAAGAGCAGATCATAGACTGTGGTTATTGAAGAAGGAGCCGGTATGAGGTAATAGTAGATGATGCGGTAAAGAAACAAATGCAACAACCCGTTGGCGATCCATATCAGGCCTTTTTGGTAGGTGGCATAAGCCGGCTTTCGGTAGTAACTACTAGTGAACACTTTGTAATCGACTACCGGGAAGATAAAGAAGATCAGGTTCGGCAGCAGAAAAAAGTAACTGAGTTGCATCCATATGCCCTCCGGTTGTTTCTGATGCTGCATTTCATGGAGATAGGCAATCATGCGAAACATAAAAATCCCACCAAGTACAGGAATAACCTTATTGGGAAATGCTCCATTCAAAAACAATATCGCGATTAGAGCAGTGGACGCAAGAATGATGTACTTTTTGGTGCTCAGGGCTACCGGCATCTGCGTGACCCCAAAAAGTCCCATGCCAAGCGCTAAAATCCAAACGCTTGTCTCCATTCCCAAGATAACGAACAACGCTACGATGCACAGAGAAAAGAAAAATGGCAATTTGTAACGTATGGGAAGAACGATATGGATCGCAAAACCACCGATAATAAACGGCATTAAATTAGAAAGCCCGGTAGAAGCCTCTAGTTTGAATAAATAGACGGCAAGACCAGATGCAATAAGGGGTATCAGGATATTAAAAAACTCAGATAGGTTGAGATCTGCCGTAATGGCATTGTTTGCTTTCCGGAGATGAGTTGCCGTCTTATTGAGCATCACAAAGATTCGTTTAGTTGGATTCCGCTACGACAAAAATAAAGAGAAAAAAACATATCAGCTGGGTCACTGCACGGCATCCTGCATCTGCCTGCCAGGATTGCCCGGTATAATTTTGGCATGACAGTTTTAAAGCGAACGGGTCAACTCCGCCTCATTGTAGTGGTCCAGATAACAGCCTCCGAACCGAATCAGCCGCTCTAAAATAGCAGACCTTAAGCTTTCGTCATACAGCTTATTTCGGTTTTTACTTTCCAGCGGGTGATCAATCGCCGCAGGTCCAGGTGCAATTTTATTCAACTCTGCTCCATTGCTTTCGACAATATCTTCGTAGCGAATGATCTGTTCTTCCCGCAGCAGGCGGTAGGGAAGGTAAAGTTCATGCAGCAGGCGTACCTGCCGGTCCAGCAAGTCCGGAATGCGCTCTAAGGCTTCGAATAGTGCCGGGCGCAGCCCTTTAAGCACAGTCAGGTTGCCTTTGGATACCGGCGCCTGAATGGTATTCCAGGAGGCAATGGTGGAGACCGGATTGCGTATGATGGTGTACAGCGGATAGAGAAGGTTGAGGGGCTCCAGCAAAAAGGTAAAGTGCGCATTTTGCTTAATCACCAGCGTGAAGTCTTCCTGCAGGGGTTTCTCAAAGTGTATCCAATCTTTTTTTACCAGGCTGGCTCGTTTTCCCTCCTCCGCTTTCCCGAAAGGGTTAGAAGGAATGGCGCCGGCTTTGACTTTGGACAAAGCCTTACCCTCTGTGAGCAGGCTCTGCCGCATGGCTGCGAAAAACTGCTGGGTTTCCTCAAGTCCCTGTTCCTGGCTTTGGAACATACCCAGGTTCATAGGCTCGTGCAGCGCGATAGTGTTGGGCAACTGATTAAGCAGGAAGCAGCTTAGCGTTGTGCCGGAGCGTGGTGGCCCCGTGAGGATGATATTTTTACCTGTGCTATTGTCCATATTGGAAAAGCGATTGATCTGCCCAGAGCTCATCGGCCTGATGCAGGAGGTTCAACATGGATTGTTTCTCCTTTTTGATATCGTGGTTGGCGGTGATGGCTTTGCCTTGCTGTAGGAAAGGCTGCCGCTCGCTATCCGGCATTTGGAGTGCCCGCAGTATGGCTTCCATGAGGGCTTCTTCATTGTAATCCGGTTGTATGCAGGTCTTTTCGGGAATGCAAAAATCAATATTCCCAACAGCATAGGGACAGATGACGAGCTTTTCCAGGTACATACCTTCCAGGGCCGGCAGGTAGAACCCTTCTGCGCCCCGGCTGGCATCCAGCGGCAGATAAGCGACGATCTTTGCCCGGTTGAGCAGTTGGAGGAAATCCTGTCGGGTAGGCAGCAGGGGAGGGGTTTGCACTTTGATCTTCCACTTGCGCCACCGCCAGCGGTTTTTGCGTTTGAGGCGCTGTTCCAGCCGTTTGGCCAGCCCCGGGTTTTTTAACCCTACGATGAGGAGGTCCAGATCCGGGTTGGGGTTAGGCTTAGGGAGTAAAGTGAAGTCGATGCTGTCCGGTATCAGGAAAACAGGTCCGTTTACGCCATGGTCTTCCAGTATTTTTTTACCAACAGAACTTTTGGCGATGCGTATAGCGGGGTGCCTTAGAAACGCATGGCGTTTGTCTTCGGGGTTGGTATGCCGTGGTTGGGCGATGTTGAGAATGGGCACAGGCGGGCGTTGCCGTTCTGCCTCACTGAGAATATTCCAATCATGGCCGGAGAAGAAGAGTACATCGTCCGGAAGGATAGACCACTCTCCGATGCCCCGTTGGCGGAAAGGGCGCCAGACGTTGCCAGGGTTATCAACCCAAAGCGTTGAGGGCGGAAAGTAAACCTTGGGCTCAAACCGCTCTGAAGCCTGGAAATGAACGAACGCATCACGTACCTTCATCTGACCACCGCTCGTGCCGCCATTGGGCTTCGTCCAGGTCCGGTGAAACAGTACTCTGCGTTTGTCAGCCATAGATTTATCAGATTTTTCAGGGCATAAATTTAACTTTTTTAACTTAGGGCTCAGAAATAGATTTGCTTAATATGATATGGCTGGCTTCATTCCCTCGTTCGGGCAATACCTTTTTTAGAAATATTCTGTTTGAAGTTTACGGGTTGGAATCAAGTACGTTCCATCGGGAAGACAACTATCCGATGGACGAGAACTATGCCGCCTATCCCTTTGTGAAAACCCACCTGCTGCCTGATCAGTTGCCGGAGGAACACCGTGCTGCACCCAAGGTATATCTTGTTCGTGACGGACGGGATGCACTTGTTTCTTTGGCCCACCACCGAAAAGATATCATTGAACCAGGCACGGATTTCTACACCAACCTTCTGGAAGCAACGCTCGCGCTAGGTGGCAGTTACTTCGGTGGCTGGTCCGAAAATGTGCAGCAGTGGACGGCTGAGGCCGATGTTGTTATTCGTTATGAAGACTTAATCGAAGACCCGCTTCGCGAAGTGGAAAAACTCCGCAAAGTAATGGACCTTCCTGACCCCAACCGGGAGCGACTGCCAACCTTTGAGAAGCTGAAGTTTGGTCAGCCGCAGTATGGAAGTGGGACTACGTTCCTGGCCCGGGAAGAGGAGGTCGCAGCCCTTGCCCGGAAGAACTTTCGCAAGGGCAAAGCTGGTTCATGGAAGGAGGAGATGCCCGAAGACCTGCAGTCCCTGTTTGGCGAACTGCATGGAACGACGCTACAGGAGTTTGGCTACGGTAGGGGGGCTAATGAGGCTCCTGCCATGCAGCCGGTACGTGTACTTATGGAGGCCAATAAATTAGCGGATACGACTATGGATGGGGTCCGCAGGTATCAGGTAGAGCTTTTGCAGGCTTTGAATGCTTTACAATCGCAATTGCCCGAAAAGCTATTAGTCGATTGCCTCATTGGGGATAGCATTAAGCCGCTGCGTTCTGTTATAGACCTGATTAACACCGAAGCCAAAAGGGAAGGTGAATCGGAAAAAAAGCTATCCGATGAAGCTTTGCACCGTAGCGATCAGCCTTCAGGATATGAGCATATCCTGCTGCGGCTTAAAGCATGGCTGGCTGACAACCTCCCGCTTTTCATATATCAACCGCTCAGGCGGATATATACCCGGTTGCCCGCCCGTTCTTTTTTGAGCTGGGTGAGGGGGGCGGTGGGGCGGTATAAGGCAAGAGCGAGCCAACAGCGGATTATGCAGAACTATGACCTTATACATCTCCCTTTACCCCAGAATTACTTTTTCATCAAACCCTATGCACTGCCGGTTATTGGTACAGTTCACGATTTGACCCATCTTATTTATCCTGCGTTTCACGAAAAACACAACATAAAACTGTCAGAAGCAGGCATGCGCTTTCTGGAGAAAAAAGCGGCTTGCCTGATTGCTGTTTCTGAAGCGACCAGTCGGGATGTCCAGGCCAGCTATGCCATCCCACAAGACAGGATAAAGGTTATATACGAAGCTGCTAATGGTGATTTGTTCCACCCCGTGAGAACGGAACAGCGTTTACATCAGGTGCGGGAGCGGTATCAAATCCCTGAAGGGCCCTACCTGGTGAGCCTTTCAACCATAGAGCCACGAAAAAACCTTGCTAACACCCTCGCCGCTTTCCTGCAGCTTAAATCTACAGGAGCCTATGAAGACCTGACCTTTGTGGTGTGCGGAAAACGCGGATGGAAGGTAAGCACCCTTTACGATAAGGCGCACCCTTATGCCTCTTCCATTCACTTCACAGGTTATGTGGCAGATGAGGACCTTGCAACGGTGTATTCCGGTGCGGTAGCCCTGTGTTATGTAGCTCATTATGAAGGTTTTGGCCTGCCTCCTTTGGAAGCCATGCTTTGTGGCACCCCTGTACTTTTTGGAAACAACAGCTCTATGCCTGAAGTAGTGAGAGACGGTGGGGTCGGCGTGGATGCCGGCAGCGTAGGGGCAATCCGGGCAGGTATGGAAGAGGTTTTGATTGCTGATGGAGCTGATCTGGGAAAGGCGGCATTGCGCCGGGCTAGGGCGTTTTCCTGGCTGCGGACGGCCTATGAAACTTTTTTAACCTACCAGCAGGTAAGTAAATAAAAATCAACGAAAAGCCTCATTAACATTAAACAAGTATGAAAACTCCAGTGTCACAAAACCTCAACCGCATTCTAATCAGCGCATTTAGTATTTTCTGGGTGCTTTTAGTACTTATCGCATACTTTGGGTTCCATCCCTATTACTTCACCAGTCTGCTCATGATGCCCAATGCAGACCTTTTTGCTGCTAATACCATTATTGCAGCAGGCGCCTGGGCATGGTGGGTTTTCAGTGGGAAATCTGGCCGGACCCGTAAGGTGAATGGACTTCAGGTCTACGGATTGTTTTTACTCTTTCAGGTGGTCACGATGCTTGTATTCAACAACCGGTACAGCATTTTTGATACCCCGGCCGGGCTTTGGCGCTTTTTGGGGATAAATGTTCTGGTACACGGCGGTTTGTTTTTGCTTTACACCCTGGCCTACGTAGCCGGTCAGCCAGGAGTATCTTTCCTGTCCAACCGTCTCTCAAAAGGCACCACAAGCCTGCTCCGGGTTGCTATCGGTACTAGTTTTATCGGGATAGTGGTATTTTTACTGGGGGCTGTTCATCAACTCACTACTATGGTTGCCGGAATTATGGCCCTTGGGGTTTTAGGGTGGCGTTACCGGGAGGTTTGGAGTCTCTGGCAGGGTACTTTACTAAAACGGCAAGCCTATAAATACAAAAATCGGTGGATGCAGCTGCCAATATTCTTTCTGCTGAGTACGCTTGCAGTCAATGGGATTGGAGCGGTCAAGCCCTTTCCCACTGGCTTTGATGGTGCAGCTTTGTATATGAATACCACTCAGCTAATCATTAATTACAAAGGGCTGATCGAAGGCGGGCAGGCCTACTACTGGCAACTCATCCTTAGTCTTGGAGAGTTGCTGTTCGGGAAAGCGGTATTTTCAATCGGCATTGCGCATTTTTCCTTCCTACTGGTGCTGTTGGCTGCATTTAGGTTAGCCCGGCTCCTCTTGAGCAGAAGCTGGTCCTGGGCAGCTGTTGGGCTGCTGGCCTTAAACCCCAGCCTCAGTTTTCACTACCTTTACGATGAGAAAGTGGACCTGGGTTTTACCTTCATCACCCTGGCGGCAGTCCTTATGCTGATTGAGTTCTGGACGGGGACTGCCAAGCCTGATACTACGGATGGACCTCCCGCCAAGCTGCCCTTCGGCCTTTCGGCAACTCAGTGGATGCTGCTACTCACAGGGTGGCTGCTGGGCTTCGCCTTTGGCATTAAGTACACCGGCTTACTCGGTATTGTCGCCATTTTCACCGTGATCGGTTACCGGTTTGGGAATTATTGGCTGGCGATGAGCCTGGTCACTGGTTTCTCCGGAGTACTGTTCTTATTTGGAGGCAATAATTTCGGCTATTTTCCTTTTGGGAATACAGCACCTTATGTGGTAGGGCTGATCGGTATTGGCGCTGCTGTTGCCTTGTTAGTCCCTGCCTGGATGAGAGGGATAGACCTCAAATCCCTGCTAATGGCTTACCTGCTTTCCGGAGGAGCTGCACTACTGTGCTTCGCCCCATGGGGTATTCGCAATCTGGCTGCCAATGGAGAAGTAGGCGTTCAGGCTCTTTTAGAAGCGCCTTTCCCCACACCCGTAATAAGGACGCAGGCGCAAGCCCCTGAAGTAGACTATCCGGCAAGGCTGATGGAAAATATAAAAAAACGCACCGTTGAACTGGACATACCGCTTTCCGCTGCCCAACTGGAGCAGATTAGCAACTACCTGGAGCAGGAAGATATCACTGCCCCGGACAAATTGAATCGCGGTAAGCTTCTGCGTTTCATAACAGATCAGGTACTTTCACCGGAACAGCAGGAAAAAGCTATAGCGTTTAAGTTTCGTGAAGATGGTATTGACAATGTAAAGTCAGTGGTTGTAGAGACAAACGAAGAAACAACAGATGACCTTTTGTTCTCAGCCGGCGCTCTTGCAAAGCGAGAGGAGATTCAGCGATATTTGGGTTATGAATCAGGTTTGCCCCTTTATGCCTCCCTGCCTTACGATTTGACCATTAATACCAATATTTTGAAGTCACAATACATCGATATTGGAATTTTATTTCTGGTTTTGTTCCCCATTTTGTTGTTTTCAGAAGGGAAAAACAAGCTCATTCCGAATTTAGCCCTCTTTGTGCTATCCATATTCCTGTTTTTGCTTGGAGTATGGACGGTAGACCATCAAGAAGGGTTGGCAGTAGTGCAGGAACAATTATTACGGAGTGCCCCGCCTGCTTACGAAAGTTTTGTGAATGGTATATGGGACCCCTTTAACAATACTTTATTGCTTGCTGCAAGGCCATTAGCGTCATTATTTGAGGCCGCATCAGACATGGCTTTCTCCGGTGTTTTTGCCATACTGCTTTTGCTGGGCGGTTTAACAGGTTGGCTGCTTAAAATCCGCTGGGAAGGCAGTGCTGAGAAAGTCCGCTATCTGCTTTTATTCACGATCGCTTTTGGTGGACTTTGGCTGCTTATTGGCAGCGGCATTACCTGGTACGGCTTTCCAATGCTGGTTACCTTAATGATTTTCCTCGTTTATGGAGCGCAGTCTACGGGCTTTGAGTACAGAAACGTTCGGTCATGGGCAGTAGGCGCGACGCTGGCTGCTTATATTTTAATGAGTTATGCTTTAGTTTTTATATCTGCTTTGCAGCCTCCCAAAAATGCAGGCCTAATCTATCAGGAACCGGTCCTGCGGTCTTTTGGAGAAGGTTTAAACGCCACGGAAACCTTGTCATCTTTTAAGCCATATCTTGGTGAAGCCATTGATTACATCAATCAAAACGAAGAAGACAAAGTATACCGGGTAGGCACTTTCTTCAACTATCACATCAATTTCAATGATCGCCGCGTACTGGAGGACAATCAGCTTGGCAAATATGACGAGATAATGCGGGCGCTGGATGGAGAAGAAGATGCTTTTATCGATGTACTCAAAGCAGAGAGGTTCCGCTATATCCTGTTCGATATGAATACGGCTAGTCTGGACCGTACCCCTGAAAAGTCGCTAACAGAAAAAACCCGGCGTTTTTCCCAAATGCTGTTCACCTCCCCCAAAGTCAGGCTAATCTTTACGGATAATGTGGTGAAGGGCGAACCCGGCGAAACCGTACCGCTGGGGAAACATCGTATTCCCGGGCGGGCGGGTATTAGAGGGGAAACAGTTTACAGAGGGAGTTATCTGCTGTTTGAAATCAATTAGATGCAGACGGCTGTGGTGGATAGAGAGGGAAAAGCAAAAGTGAGTATATACGCAATATGAAGTGGTCACCTACTGGCGCTGACGGCCAGCACGGGGAACGATAAATATCGGGGCGTTGATCCAGACATCATCGTCTGGGGCTTACAGTCCAGACATTCATCGTCTGGGATCTTGGATTTGCGACATCGGCCACTGACGAAGCATAGCTTGTCAGGGCAGGCGCAAGCCACTTCCCAGCGCAAATGCAAGCATTGAGTAGGTTTGCTGTGGCAAACCACTTAATCGTCAGTATAAGAGCTTTTCCCTCTCTGCCGCATTGTCTTACTTCTTTATAGAAGCCTTTTGCTCAGCCGTTAGGATTTCCGCCTGTACTTTCTGGAGGATATCTGCCCTTTTTGCTTTAAGGTTTTCTGGGGTAAGGCCGTTTTCGCTGATCAGTTGCTTTAAGGCAGTTTCCTGATCTGAAGAAAGCTCTATGCCTCGTTTGTTCAATGCCTTTTTGAGTTTAGCAAGAACAAATTCTTCTGTAGATTGCTCATCAGGAATAGCTATTTTAGTATCATTTGGCTTTGCTGGGACTTCAGTCGCTTCCGTATTGGTGGCAGTTTCTGAATTATTGTTATTGTCGGACTCGCCTCCGGAGCAGGATACCATAAAGAGGCCCAGCATAAAAGCAAAAAACAGGGCTGGTGACTTTTTCATTATCGTTGGTTTTGTATGGATGATAAAATGAGTTTCAAAATAACTCAATTCTTTGCAATCAAACCGAATACGGCGGGAATTTTTACAGGTGTACCGTCTCTCAACAGCAAATTAGTATTTAAAAACCCGCTGCCTTGCCGGCGTAACTGATAGCCTTCCCTGCAGAAAAGGGCAGCGATTTCTGACCCGTCCACGCCGTGGGGCGGCAGGTTGCTGATAAAGGTTTCTTGTACGGCCTCAGGTAGTTCGTGGAAGGAATTGGAGGCAGAGCGGAAGTATTCTTTGATGTTTTTTCCAACCTCTACCAGGTATAAGGCACCTTTATCGCCTATCAATTGGAGTAAGTTGCCAGCGACTTTCTCCCGGTCGGGCTGCCGGATTTGATGGAGCACTCCACGCATGTAGACATTCATATCGCCAAACTGCGACCGGAGCCCATCTATGAAGGCACCGTCAGATAAATCCCCAACCTGAAATTGTACATTGGGTGGATGATCCGAGGCATTGGCAATTTCTATGGCTCGGGGGGCGGCGTCTACCCCAATGACTTTGGTATAGAGCCCCCCCAGGAATTTAGATTGTTCACCTGTACCACAGCCTATATCCAAGACGGTCCCTACCTGCTTGAAAGCCGGGCTGAATACTTCGTAGTCTTTTAGTACGGACTCCTCAGGCGGGACATCCCAAAGGGCTTTTCCGGCAGAATAGGTTTTCTGATAAAAGGCATCCCAGAATTTTCCGTACATAGCTACGCGGGCATTAGGCACACTTCGTGCATTTTCGCTTCATCAGCATGGCCGGTCAGGCTCTTGAACTTTTCAATCATTTCTGCGCTCTTGAGCGTCGCTATCGCTTTGAGGTACCGCTCGTGGTCTTTGAAGAAGTCGCCAGCGAGGATCAGGTGCAAAATAGAATAAGCGGTTTCGAACTTCCTGAAGCCGAAGTTTTTATCCACTGTTATGTCCGAGAAGGCAATCGAGTTAGGCTCATAAAAGGTACAAATGAGTTCTTCCACCACCTGATAGCCACCGGAAATATCCTTGTAAGCTTCTTCAAGGCGCTCTTTGCCTTTGCCTTTCAGCATTTCATCAATCCCGCCTGAGACCAGCTTCGCGCTCATCATGCCCAGGTAAATGCCGCTGGAGAAGATAGGATCGAGGAAGCCACTGGCATCACCAACGATGGCAAACTGATCATCAAACTTTTTCTCACTGTAATAGGAGAAATCACCATTACTGGCCACTTCGTCAATCATTTTGGCACCCTCCAGGACAGACATCACTGCCGGCGAAGACTGCACTTCCTGCAGGTATAGGGCTTTTTCCCAACCATCACGCCCGTGCTCGGCCATCAGCCGTTTGCGCTCCTGTTTGGCATAGCTCATATTGAGCGCCACGCCGATACTCAGGCTGTCTTTGATCGGGATCATCCAGATCCAGCCCAGCTTTTCTCCGCCCAGGTGGACAATTTTGATGTTGCCATTAGCCAGACTGGCGTCCAGCTTCGTATCTACCCAGTGTGCTGAAAGGGCCTGCCGCACATTGAGCCGCTTAAATGGCTTTTGTGTGCCGAGTTTTCGTGCGACAAAAGCATTCTGCCCACTGGCATCCACCAAAAAGCGGGCTTTAAATATTTGCGGAGCACCGTGATCAATTTCAGCAGTGACTTTGACGCCCTGCGGCTCAAAATTCACGGCCGTTACTGCTGCGCCCTCGATAACGGTGGCGCCATTTTTTTCACTATTTCTCAGCAGCAGATCATCAAAGTGGGCACGGCGGGCGTGGAAGGAAAGCGCCTGCGGACCGTCGATGACCCGGTTGAAACACCAATGTGACTCCTGGCTGGCATCCGCATTGGAAAACGTAACCCCGGGCTTTCTGGTAAAGCGGGCTTTCATTTCTTCCAGCAAACCCAGTTCTTCAAAGAGGTCGTAAGTGAAGGGAAGCATGGACTCACCAACGTGTTCGCGCGGGAAATGCTCTTTTTCCAGCACAAGAACGTCATATCCAAGACGGGCGAGGTAAGTGGCTGTGGACGAACCGCTTGGCCCGCCTCCAATAATGATAATGTCTGCTGAGGTGTTCATGATAAAGATGGTTTACAGCCCTATCGACTGAGCTATGATTTGTTTTTGAATTTCGGACGTGCCAGAGTAAATGGTGCTGCTAAGTGCATCTGCCTGCGACCGGTTAAAGTCACCATCAAGATATTGCTTTTCCCCTAAGCAGTTGCAAAGGGCTACTGTCATTTTTTTGTACAATTCACTGATGAGTAGTTTAGAGGAAGCTGCTCCTCGCGGATTAGCCTTCTTTTGGCTCAGTTGCCACGCCTGAGCGTACCCGTTGATCCTTACTGCGTCAAGCTGGGCCTGCCAGTAGGCGATTTCCTGCCGGACGGCTTCGCCGAAGGCGCCTGCATCAGTGTTCTTAATCAGCTTGGCCGCTTTGTCAAGCAATCGCTGCATATTGCCGATATGCGTAGCGCCGAGACAGCTCCGTTCCCACTCCATAGACCGGTTGAAGACCAATGCGCCACGGCCCATTTTACCGAGTACAAAGTGAGCTTCCACCTGGGTTCGGTCGAAAAAAACATCTCCGAGCGGGCAGGTATGCAAGCCTGCCTTTTCAAGAGGGGTTCCGGTTGAAAAGGAGTGTTTTTTGCGATCGATAAGGAAGGCGGTAATGCCTCCCATGTGGGCCCGTTCAGGGTCATTGGCAGCGTAGGCGACCAGCACATCAGCAACCGGAGCATTACTGGAGAAGCACTTGTTGCCATGCAGCATGAAGCCTCCGGATTCAAGCGGCAGGGCGGTCGTTTGCATCCGGAAAGCATTGGAGCCTGATGCAGGTTCTGTCATTGCATTTGCGGCAATGCGTGCCCCATTGGATAAGCCAGGAAGGTATTCCGCTTTGAGTCCTTCCGTCCCAAACAACCAGACCGGCACTGTACAAGCCAGCAGATGGGCGCTAATTGCAAAGTTGAAGCCGTTGTCTTCGGAATGATAACCCAGGGTTTCAAGCGCCAGGAAAACATCCATTGCATCCAGCCCGCACCCACCGTATGTCTCCGGGATGGCGAGCCCCTGTAGCCGTTGCTCACCGGCTTTTGCCCAGGCTTCGGAGGGGAACGTTTTTGCATCGGGATTAAGTAGCGGAGCAAGCTCCTGCCTGATGAATTCGGCAAGAGATATTTGAAGTTGCTGCTGTTTTTCCGACGGTGCAAAAGAGTACATTATAGTAATTGCTTTAGGGCCTGATAGTCGGTTTTCTGGCTGGAAGTCTGTGGGATTTCCGGCAGATGTACAAACCGGTCTGGCAGCATGTATTCCGGTATCCGGCCTGCCAGAAACTCCGTCAATAGGGTATGGGGCAGCGGGCCTTCCGGAGCTACATAAAACACCCATATCGCACTTACCGATTGTTCTTTTTCCAGAGCCAGACAGGCGGCCTGAGCGATAGCTTCATACTGGTGCAGGGCTGCTTCTATCTCGCCAAGTTCTATGCGGTATCCCCGTCGTTTGACCATTCTGCCCCGGCGCCCGTGGTACAGGAGGTCACCATTTGAATCTACTTCCACCAGGTCTCCGGTTTTGTACCACACCCGTTCTTCGTGTTCTACCATCGCCTGACGAGTCTGCTCCGGCATACCAAGGTATCCGGCCATTACAGAAGCACCACTCACCAAAAGCTCGCCACTACCAGTAAGCTCACTGCTAATGCTCCCATCCTCCTTCAATACAGCACACTGATCGTAGGGGCAGGGCTGTCCGATTGGGTAGGGGGCCTGCCGGTCGTCCGTGCCGGTTGGCGGCAGTGGGTGCCAGGTGCAGACGTTGGTTTCTGTAGGGCCGTAGAGATTGTAAAATTTGGCTGTATGCCATATCTCCTGCAGGGCTCTAAGCGCAGGTATTGGAAAGACTTCCCCCGCAAAAAGAACCTGACGGAGTTGACTGTGATTGTAACGACCTGCTTTCCCGAACCGGGGCATCAATTGGAGAAGGGTAGGAGTGGCATAAATTGTAGTCACACCATATTCTGCTATATAGCTGCTGAGGAGCAAGGGGTTTTTGGACTCTGATGGCGTAAGGAGCAAAAGTGTACAGCCCGCACTCAGTCCGCCAAAGATATCAAAGATGGACAGGTCAAAGTGGAGGGGCGCAATGGAGGTGAGCGTATCCTCCGGCCGTAGTACAAAAGTATCACGAGCCCAATCCACAAACGCAAGAGCTGCTGTGTGCGTGACCATCACGCCTTTAGGTACGCCGGTCGAGCCTGAGGTGTAAAGCACATAAGCCAGCCCTTCAGGTAATTTTAAGCCGGATGCCTCTGCAGAAGACCGGTACAGGGCAAGGCCTTCGACCGTACCAGAAGGACTACTCAGTACCGGGAAAGGACTTTCGGCCATTTCTCTGGTCAAAATAACCTGAGCCTGGCTTTGCTCAATGATGAATTGATTCCTTGAATCGGGTGCATCCACATCCAGTGGCAGGTAGGCAAGTTCTGCCATTAAAATACCCAGGATGGCAGCGATTGCTTCCGGCGATTTGTCCAGATAAAGGGCTACAATACTGCCCTTGGGCAGAGAAAGTCTCTCAAGCGCAAGGGTTATCCCGCGTGCCTGAGCATAGAGTTGCCTGTAAGAGAGGTTTCTTTTTTCAAATGGAAATTGAATCGCAACACCTCCAGGGTTATTTGCAGCTTGCTGAAGAATGTCTTTATGCAGCCTTTGCACTAACTTGTTTCTGATTGACGAATGCCTCGATAATGTTTAGGGAGTCAAGATTTTCCGCGGTCACCTCATGTGGCTCAAAGCTGATGTTGAAGGTTTTCTCCAGGTACTCTACCAGCATGAGGGAGGATATGGAATCCATGATACGGTCGCTAACCAGCATGGTATCGTCTTGTAATTCCTCAGGCTGTAAAGGCAGGTTTAATTCATTCAGGAGGTAGTCCCGCAGTTGGGCTTTAATATGTGCCATGTTGATTATGATTTGTTTTTAGCTCATTCCGGTGTAGGTCTGAATACCTAAACAAATGTCGCTTTACTTGCAAAAGTATTTATATTTCGTGAATTTGCAAAGGAAGCCAAGTTGCTTCTGACGGATAATTCGATTCGCCATATTTCAAAAGGCAAAAAAAGAAATCCGGAAGAATTTAACAATGTATGGCTGTTGCCTCGTTGATCAACAGGGAGTCTTTTTCAGTATCGTAGCCTTACCGCCTCTTTCAGCTGAAACAAATATTGGAGCATATATTATAAGGTAGGCAAAGACAACCGGCTTGATATGGCAGGCTATATTCATCCGGGTTAGTATCCAAATTTGGTCTAATGGGAACAAAACCGGGGCATTATCTGTATTTAAAGGTAAGCAACAGCGAATATTCTCTATTTTCATATTAGTGTAAAAACTAAAGGAAATTGGCGAATCTGTTAAGATTGCTTTAACATTTAACTTGTTTTCGTTAACTTTGTTTTGCAATAAACGCACAATCGAGGTGCCAACCTCTGAAAGTATATAAGAATGTATATTTCGAAGAAGGCAACTTCTTCTTAATAACAGTCGGGTGATTTCTTACAAGAGCGGGTCTTTATGACGCCGCTCTTTTTTTGCCCGGTGGTCAGGGTTCCTGCCGTGGATTTGCCAAAAGGCACTGTAAATTCCTTGCAGAAACCAAAAAAGCTCTATTTTAGCCCATGCCTCTGTGACCAAATTTTACCAAAACAAACGTTAAACTAACCAAACTAAATTATGGACCAATTTCAGCTCAGTGGGCTCGACATCGGTATCATGCTGGCCTATGCCGTACTGATTATCGGGTACGGTATCTACCATGGTAAACGCGATAGTTCTGAAGATTACTTCCTGGCCGGCAGAGGCATGACCTGGCCGATTGTGGGGATTGCCCTGTTTTCTGCCAATATTTCCAGTTCCACCCTCATTGGCCTGGCGGGAGATGCCTACAAAACCAATATCCACGTCTACAACTACGAGTGGTTTGCAGTGGTGGTTCTGATTTTCTTTGCCATCTTCTTCCTGCCGTTTTACCTGAAATCGGGTGTATACACCATGCCCGAGTTCCTGGAAAAGCGGTACGACCGGAAATCGCGGTACTATTTCTCTTTCATTACCATCGTCGGTAATGTCATGGTGGATACAGCAGCGGGCCTATACGTTGGCAGCATTGTGCTGAAACTGTTGTTCCCGGCATTGCCCTCCTGGCAGATTATCCTCATGCTGGCGATTGCAGCAGCGGCTTATACCATACCCGGTGGCCTTAACTCCGTAATCCAGACCGAAGTCATTCAGGCGATTCTTCTGGTCATCGGCTCTTGTTTGCTGACCTACTTTGCCTTTCAGGAATTTGGTGGCGGATGGGGCGATATGATGGCTGCCCTCACGGAGCGCCTGCAATCGGGGAGCGTAGCCAGTGTGGAAGCCGCCCGTGCCGCCGGGCATTTTGCGCCCAGTACTGCCGAGGAAGCCTTCAGCCTGGTCCGGCCGGGCAATGATGAGTTTATGCCCTGGTACGGCTTGCTTACCGGTGTGCCCTTGCTTGGGTTCTATTTTTGGGCCAACAACCAGTTCATGGTACAGCGGGTGCTCGGCGCGCGCGACCTCAACCATGGCCGCTGGGGTGCCCTCTTTGCCGGATTGCTCAAACTGCCAGTCATCTTTATCATGGTGGTACCGGGTGTGCTGGCCCTGCTGGTCTACAACGACCTCGATATTTCCGGTTTGAATTACATTACCGCAGATGGCACCCCTTGTCAGGACCTTTCTGAGTGTGCCAACCTGACTTATCCGGTACTGCTCATGCAACTGCTGCCTTCCGGTATCCTCGGGCTGGTCGTCGCTGGTTTGCTGGCCGCGATGATGTCTTCCGTATCTGCGACTTTCAACTCCGCCTCCACGCTAATCACCATGGACTTCGTGCGCAACATTAAGCCCGATATGACCAGTAAGCAGTTGGTTCGTGCCGGGCAGATTGCAACGATCATCCTGGTGGTGCTGGCCGCTGCCTGGGTACCCTTTATTGAGAAGGTGTCCGACTCGCTTTGGCAGTACCTGCAGCTGGTGATCAGTTATACCGCGCCTCCGGCAGTAGCCACCTTTGTCCTTGGCCTGTTTTGGAAAAGAGCCAGTGCCAGAGGGTCAATTGTGAGCCTGTTGTTTGGCTTTGTCTTCGCGGTGATTATGCTCATACTAAAGGTCTACGTAGGCGGGCTGCCCGAAGGTGAAGCCCCGGCCGGCTGGATTGCCGCCCTTACAGATATCCACTTCCTAACCATGGCTTTCATCATGTGGATACTTTGCCTGATCGTGCATGCTCTGGTGAGCCTTTCTTCTCCCGCTCCAACTGAAGAGCAGGTCAACAGCCTGACCTGGAACCGGCGCTTGTTCCGGGAAGAAACAGAGGAACTGCGTAGCTTGCCCTGGTACCAAAACTATCGTTACCTGGCGATTATTCTGCTGTTGATTACGTCGGTGGTGGTGGGGTATTTTTGGTAGTGGGTGATCTGCCGCCGGCGTATTGGGTGTTGGCGGCAGATTACCATCCCATCAGCACAGCAAGCTTTCGAGAGGCGCGTATTCTAATTTTTCATCAGCTGCACAGGAATAGGCTTCCCTTCCTGGTAGATTTTCAGTTCAACAATATCAGCGGGGAGTGAGAAGCCGTTTTTGGTTAAATTCAGAAGAATGCTGTTCATGACTTCTGTTTTTAAACGGGCTATTTGGCCTGTGAAATTATAGGAATTGATCCAGTAGAACACGCGGATATTTACAGTGCTTGTACCGAATTCTTCCAGTAGCATAAAGGGTTCGAGGTCATTTCCCTGTTCGATTCGCTGGTCAGCCTGTATGGACTTTAGAATAAGCCGACGGGCTTCCAGGATATCATTGCCGTAATCGATGCCAATCACGAAATCGTGCCGCAACAGCCCATCGCGGGTGTAATTGATCAAAGGGTTTTTGATTAGCATGGCATTGGGGATAAATATATCTTTCCCTTCAAATGTCCGGATGTGGGTGTTGCGAAAATTCAAGGCTTTTACTATGCCTGTCAGGCCCTCGACTTCAATGTAGTCGCCGGTTCCAAAAGGCCTGCTGAAAGCCAGGAAAAAGCCGGCAAGAAAGTTCTCTCCGATATCTTTAAAAGCGAAACCTAAAATTATAGCCGATACACCGGCGCCAGCAAGTAGTCCGCTTGCTGTTTTGCCAAGGCCTATTTGATTTAAGAAAATGGTGATCCCGCAAATCAGGAAAACCAAGAAAATCATCCTCCCGATAAAATTCACCAACAACCGGTCTTCCACCCGCCTGGAAAGCCTTTTCTGGGTAACCGAACGCAGAAATACCCCCAAAAACGTAAATACAATCAACATCAGTATGCCCACGGCTATCTCCGGTGATTGATCAATGATGGAGTTTTGAAATTCCTCAAAAGACTTAATGAACTCTTGCCACATATTCTAAATATTGGACTATATGAATTAGTCGCCCTGTCTTTTTGTTAAATCCAGGATAGTGCCGGGAGTTGGTTTTGGTGGCAAAACCTTTTTCAAGGAGGTACCCCTATCCGGAAATGCAGAAACGAGCAACGCGCCCATTACTGCATTTCAACTCATCGTAGCTCGAAGAGCGAAGTCAGGCTCTCCTTTCACATTAAAGTATTATCTCTATCTACAGCAAATCCAGTAGCCACAGGAATAAACCTACTACCAACACTACAATACCTATGGTAACCAGGAGATCTGCTATCCCGGCAAAGCCAAGTATGGCGACCAGCAAACCAATCAATACAATGACCAGCCCTGTCCTTACACCGGATCGCTCGTTTGTACCATCCGCAGATCGCTTGCGGTCCAGTTTCTTTTTGATCTTTTTAAACTTCTTCTCCAGTTTTGCCCGCTTTTTGGCAGAAAACTGCTGCAATTTATCCTTCAGGGTTTCTTTGGAGAGTCCCTTTTCTTTTAGGATTTCCGATTGGGCGTCCGGCTGAACGATTACTACTGCATGGGCATTGAATTGAACGCCCGCGAGAAAAATGGCGGTCAGGGTAATGATTCTGAGTATCATAGGTTAAATTTAAAATTGGTAAATCGAAGCGGATCGTGCTTGCCTCCAGAATGCTCAATCCTCTCCTGAAAATCATAATTATTGCTGAAACCCTGAATAGTATCCCTGTGTTCGATCTGTTGGTTTAAGCACGAAGGATTTCACAAATGGATATTTTTCAAGGCTAAAACTTACGCCTCCTTCGAAGAAATTGCTTGAACAGACAGGGTGATAAAAAAAATCGACAACAGTATTGCTTACTGCGGTGGGCATTCCAAAACTTAGCCTTAGCATCTGCCCAACAGACCATCTCAGTGTAGGACGTCAAAAGAAACCGTAAAATAAATTCATAATCAAGGCCTGGCAAGCGCATACTGCGCTCCAAAGTTCAGCCCTGCTTTCAGCCACCTTTTTTGCAGTGTTCCAGACCGTACCTCGTTGTCTCCAAAGATTTGAAAGGTTCCCTGTGCAGATTCAAACCTGGAAACAACAACACTGGTGCCCAGGAATAGCCTCCACCGGCTTTGCCCAAGGGTGCGGCGGTAAGCGAGCTGTATTTCGGGGGCGAAGGCGATATCGTTAGCGTCATTGATGGTCCATTCAGCATCGAAAAGTTGTTCGTTTGGGCCACCATTGGAAAGGACTCCGACACCCAGCCCCACATAACTTCTCACGAAATAACTCGCCTGAAGCCCCAACTGCACCCAAAAGCCATTCTTTTCATTGAATGACTGGTCATACCGTATGGCAGTGAGCAAGGCAAAGTGAAAGATGCTTGCATCAATGTAATTTTCAGAATACCCAAGCCCAAAGCGGTTAAAATCCTTATCTAAAAAAAGATTGATCTTGTAGGAGTCAACGCCAAAGGCAAGGCCATTGACCCAGCGCCAGTTTCCGGAAAGAGGCATGGCATGCCGCAGTTGAAATTCGAAGGTTGGCGATGCACCCGAGCTTATATCCCCGCTTTCGAGTATAGGCATTGAATAATCTCGTTCAATCCAAACAGCATCACTCTGTCCAACCATCAGGTGAAGCTCCAGGCTTGAGGATTGCTGGGCGGATAGCTGAGGCAGGACCCCCGGGGAAAAGAGCAAAAGGATTGCAAAAAAGAGAGGCTCAACAGGTATTTTAGCAAGTTGACCAGTAGCGTTTGTTGCATTTCGGCCGATAAGCTTAAATGGAAGATCGCGCTGTGGAAAGTAGTCGTGCAACTTCATAAAAGTCGTTTTTTGAAAGATGAGGGCGGATTAAAACCCTTTCTTAAATCAAAACGATTGGCACCTGTTTTTTCTGCGCTTCAGAAAAAGATTTAACACACGAAGGACTGATTATTTAGAGATCTCGGTTTTTCATAAAAAGCCAGGCAGGAATACGCCGGACCTGGCGGAAACCTCCTACTTTTTTCTATTTTTACCGCTCACAAAATCCACGGCTTGTGATTCAGGCATCAGGCATTAAAAAAGCATACGGGCAACTCCAGGTACTTAAAGGGGTAGACCTCTCGATTGGGAAAGGGGAGTTTGTTTCCATCGTCGGGAAGTCTGGTGCCGGAAAGAGCACCCTGCTCCATATTTTGGGCACCCTCGACCGCCCGGACAGTGGTGAGCTGCTGATCAATGATACGGCAGTAGAGAAAATGGGCACCAAAAAACTGGCGGCCTTCCGCAACCTGAATATTGGTTTCGTTTTCCAGTTCCACCACCTGCTGCCGGAATTTAGCGCTGTGGAAAATGTGCTCATGCCTGCCCTGATCGCCAAAAAGCCGGAAGGCGAGGCCCGCAAACGCGCAGGCGAGCTCCTGGACTACCTGGGGCTTAGCGACCGCCTGCAGCACAAGCCGGGACAGCTTTCCGGTGGGGAACAGCAGCGGGTGGCCGTGGCGCGCGCGCTGATGAACCAGCCGGGCATTGTTTTTGCAGATGAGCCTTCCGGTAATCTCGATTCTTCCTCCTCTCAGGAACTGCATCAGTTGCTGTTTCAGCTCCGGGATGATTTCCGGCAGACCTTTGTGATTGTCACCCACAATGAAGAACTGGCGCAGATGAGCGACCGGCGTCTGGAAATGAAGGATGGCTTGTTAAGCTAATATATCTACACTATGGCAACGACCCCATCACCCAATTCGTCTTCCAGAACGATCGGCGAGGCACTGTCTGACCTCTGGCAGGCCACACGCGAATGGTTCCACACCCTGCTTGACCTGGAGACCGGGCTCGACCGCGAAGGCACCATCATTGCAATCCGCAACAACAAGCGCATGCAGGGGGCTAATGCCTGGCTCCTCGGCTGCTCTATCATGATTGCCTCTCTCGGGCTTGACCTGAACTCCCCGGCTGTAATTATTGGTGCGATGTTGGTGTCGCCCCTGATGTCGCCTATTCTGGGCATAGGGTTAGGCGTAGCCATCAATGATAAGGACTCCATGTTCACCTCCATGCGGCACTTTGGGATCGCTATTCTGATTGCCCTGTTTGTGAGTACTTTTTATTTCTTCGTCAGCCCGTTTGGGCACATCACCCCGGAAATTCAGGGCAGGACTTCCCCCACGTTCCTGGACGGCCTGGTGGCCATATTCGGCGGTTTTGCCGGTATCATTTCCTCCTCCAGAAAGGATAAAACAAATGCCATACCGGGCGTTGCCATCGCTACGGCTTTGATGCCGCCGCTTTGTGTTACCGGTTTTGGCGTGGCTGAGGTCTTTGAGCTCTGGATACGGAAAGGGAGTATGGAGCCACAGGCGTTTAGCGCTGAAATCAACCGGGCATTTGGGATCATCGGCGGGTCATTTTACCTGTTTTTCCTCAACTCCTTCTTCATTGCGCTGACCACCTACATCATCATCCGGCTGCTGCGTTTCCCCCTCAAATCTTATGTGGATGCCCGGGAGGCGCGCCGCAACCGAATGATCACGGCCTTCTTCAGTCTATTGGTTTCCCTGCCCAGCGGCATCATTTTGTATAACCTCTACGAGATGCAGCAGGACAAAGCGGAGGTGAAGTCCTTTGTGGAGGATTATTTCCCACAAGCCTGCATCAATTATGAACTGACCGCGATAGACGGTGATACCAATAAGCTTATCCTGCAATTACTCGGCCGGCGGATTTCTGAGGATTCTGTGCTGCATTACCAGGAACTCCTGCACGAGAAGTACGACCTGAATACGCCGGTGCGCCTCTTTCCCATGCAGGCCGAAATGAGCCTGGAAGACATCAAGACCTCCCTGCAGGCACAGCGGCAGGAGGTAGTGAAAATGCTGGAAACCGAACGCCGCACAGCCAATTCCGCAGTAGAGGAGACGGAAGCACTCAAACGCGCCCTGGCCCGCCGCCTGAGCGATTCCACCCTTATTGCCAAAAGCCTGCGGGTGGCTCGTGAAACCTTTGGTACGGATATTGAGTCTATTCAGTTTGCCCCGGAAGCCCGGACCGTCAATGATTCGGCTACCGTCAGCCTGCCACCGGTTTTTATGGTCGATTGGGCCAATCGGCGGGGGACTGCGGTAAACAAAGAGCGCCTTGAGCGCATTCTCCGAATAAGCGCAGAGCTGGATACTTTGCAACTGATTTCGTATTAAAAAATCTATACGCGATGAGAGCACTAATCTGTGTTGATATACAAAACGATTTCTGCCCCGGCGGCTCCCTGGAGGTCAGGGAAGGCGATCAGGTTATACCGGTCGCCAACAAGCTGATGGAACACTTCGACCTGGTGGTCGCCACCCAAGACTGGCACCCTGCCAACCATAAGAGCTTTGCCGCTATGCACCCCTGGCGCTACCCGGGTGACGTCATCGACCTGAACGGGCTGCAGCAAATCCTCTGGCCAATCCACTGCGTACAGGGCAGCTTTGGTGCAGAGTTTGCGCCGGGCCTGAATGCGGACGCTTTTGAAAAAGTTTTCGTCAAAGGCACGGATACCGAAATTGACAGCTACAGCGGTTTTTTCGACAACGGGCACCGCAAAGCCACCGGGCTGGGCGACTACCTGAAGGAAAAAGGCGTGGAAGAAGTCTACATTCTCGGCTTAGCCCTTGATGTTTGCGTGAAATTCACCGTACTTGACGCGCTCGGGCTGGGCTTCAAAACCTACCTCGTGGAAGACGGCTGCCGGGGCGTCAATCTCAATGAAGGCGATTCGGATAAAGCCCTTTCGGAAATGCGCGAAAAAGGTGCTATCATTGCGCAGTCAGACCAAATTATAACTTCCTAACAAGAAATTTTTACCCATGGTACAACAGGAAACGCTACGCTCCTCGAAGGACTACATCGCTTTGGAAGACCGCTACGGCGCGCACAATTACCACCCACTGCCTGTAGTGCTCACCCGCGGGGAAGGAGCTTACCTCTGGGACGTCGAAGGTAAAAAATACTACGACTTCCTTGCAGCCTATTCCGCTGTCAATCAGGGGCATTGCCACCCACATATCGTAGAAGCGCTGAAAAAGCAGGCGGAACAACTCACTCTGACTTCCCGGGCCTTCCACAATGACATGCTGGGGCCTTATGAAAAGTTTATCACCGAGTTCTTCGGCTACGACCGCGTACTGCCCATGAATACAGGCGTGGAAGGAGGCGAAACAGCCGTTAAGCTGTGCCGAAAGTGGGCCTACGAAGTCAAAGGCGTGCCTGCCAATCAGGCTAAGATCATCTTCGTCACCGGCAACTTCTGGGGCCGTACCCTGGGGGCGATTTCCTCCTCCACGGATCCCAGCAGCACCACTGGCTTTGGGCCGTATATGCCGGGATACGAAATCATCCCATACAATGACCTTCCTGCGCTGGAGGAAGCCCTGCAGGATGACAACGTGGCGGGCTTCATGGTTGAGCCCATTCAGGGCGAAGCCGGCGTGGTGGTGCCCGATGAAGGGTACCTGCGCAAAGCATACGACCTCTGCCGTTCCCGTAATGTGCTATTCATAGCCGATGAGGTGCAAACCGGCATCGCCCGTACCGGAAAACTAATTGCCTGCGAGCACGAAGGCTTCAAACCGGATATCCTCATTCTGGGCAAAGCCCTTTCCGGCGGTGTATTCCCGGTATCAGCCGTACTGACCAGCGATGAGGTGATGCTTACCATCAAGCCCGGTGAACATGGCTCCACCTTTGGCGGCAACCCGGTAGCTTGTGCAGTGGGTATGGCTGCACTGGAAGTGGTCCGAGATGAGAAGCTGTCCGAAAGAGCAGAACACCTTGGTCAAATCTTCCGCGACCGCATGCAAAAGAACCTGGTGGAAAAAACGGACCTGGTCACGCTGGTCCGTGGCAAAGGGCTGCTGAACGCCATCGTCATCAATGACGAAGAAGACAGCAAAACGGGCTGGAACATTTGCCTGAAGCTGGCGGAAAATGGCCTTTTGGCCAAGCCCACGCATGGCAATAAAATCCGCTTTGCGCCACCTTTGATTATGACCGAAGAACAGCTTAGTGAGTGCTGTGATATCATAGAAGAGACCATCCTCAGCTTCCAGGCTTAAAACAAGCATGGAAGTAAGGCTGAGCCAGGAATAGCTGCCCGGGAGCAGTGGTTCCTGGCTTTTTTTGTGATCAACATGACTTTACCCGGCCATCATCTGCCCGCAGTTCTGCGTAATTTTTTCCACCCACGTGGCGTTATTTGTGGGTGCGAAGTTCAAAAAGCTGGCGTACGGATTATTTTTTTATAAATTCGTGATTCACACAACTGCTCCAGCCGCAGACGCAAAACGATGACAAAACGCTTAAGCATGCTACAAAGAATCGCCCCAATTTTTATGTTCCTCCTGTTGGGCTGGCCTGTTTTGGCCCAGCAAACTGCCGTTTTTACCGAAGCGAATGAAGCTTACAAGACTGGTGAGCTGATGTTCGGGCAGGGCATTTACGGGAAGGCCCGGCACCATTTTGAAAAAGCCCATCGCTTATTACTGCCGGTAAATGAGCCGAAGGCAGAGCTCCTCAGGACGAAAGCAGAACTGAATATCGCCCGTACCGCCGTGCGTATGCAAGCGCCCGATGGCGAAAAGCTCATTCTCGAATTCGTACGCAAGTATGCCCCCAATACCATTGCCAATCAGGCGCTGATAGAAGTAGCTGATTACTACTACAATGCCCGGCAATATGAAAAAGCCATCGACTTCTTTTCCAAAGTGCCGACCACCGGCATGAGCCGGGAGCAAAAAGCCGAAGTAAAGTTTAAATTGGGCTATGCGCTGTTTGTGGAGAAGAAATTCACGCAGGCCAAGGCCAACTTCCGCAGTATCAAGGACCTGGAGAACGATTACTACTATCCAACCAACTATTACCTCGGGCTGTGCTATTTCTTTGAAGGCAGCTATGATGCAGCGATTTCGCAATTCCGCATCGTAGAGCGTTCCCGCAAATACAAGCCTCACGTACCTTACTATCTGGCTCAGATTTACTTTGCAGAGCGCCGCTTCGACGAGCTGATCGCTTATGCGGAGCCCCGGGTCAAGCAGCAGGGCGTACTCAAGGAAACGGAAATCAAGCAGCTCATCGGGCAATCCTATTTCGAAAAAGGGCAGTACCAGAAAGCCCTGCCTTACCTACAGTACTACGCTGAGCGCAACAGCCGGTTGCGGGAAGAAGAACTCTATCAGATCGGCTACACCTATTATCAGGTAGGCGATTATCAGAAAGCCATTCAGTACCTCAAGGATTTGGTTACCGTAGACTCAGAAATCGGGCAGAACGCGATGTTCATTCTCGGCGATTCCTACCTGCGCGTCAATCAGCGGCAGTATGCCCGTACCGCTTTCGGTAACGCCAAGCGCATGCCGTATGATGAGGATATTCAGGAGGATGCGCTTTGGAACTACGCCAAGCTCAGCTACGAGCTCAAAGACCCGCGCGAAGCCATCAACGCTCTCAAAGAGCTGCGCCCTTCCTCCCCGCATTACATTGAGGCACAGGAGCTGATGAGCGAAATCTTTCTCAGCTACCGCGATTACCAACAGGCGATGGACATCATTGAATCCCTGCCCAACCGGACACCGCAGCTACAGGAGACTTACCAAAAGGTATCGTACTACCGGGGCTTGCAGTTGCTGCAAAACGGCGAAATCAATGCCGCCAAGCAATACTTCGAAAAGTCGCTGGATGTTTCCATTGATGCCCGTACCCGCGCCCTGGCCATCTACTGGCTGGGCGATATCGCTCACCGGGAAGAAGCCTACAACGCAAGTATCCGGTTGCTCAACCAATACCTGACACTGGCCAAGACCCTCAGCAATATGCCTGATGAGGCCTCTATCTTCACCGCCAATTATACACAGGGCTACAACTACCTCAAACAGGAGGAATACACCGCTGCCCTTGGCTTCTTCGAAGAAGCAGTGAACGGCATAGACCGCAACCGTTCCTTTATCCGCAACGAGAAAGTACGCAATCAGGTGCTGGGCGACGCCACGCTCCGGGCGGGCGACTGCCTCTTTAAGCGTAATCAGTACCTGCGTGCGGTGGACTACTACGACCGCGCGGTCAATAAACAATACACCGGATTTGTGTACGCGCTTTACCAAAAAGCCATTATCGAAGGGCTGCTGGGGCGCACAAGCAGCAAAATCCTGGCATTGGAGCGCATTGAGCGTGACTATCCGGAGTCTCAGTATGCCGATGATGCCCTTCTGGCACTGGGCACGACCTATCAGGAAATCGGTCAGCTTAGCAAGGCAGCAGCGCCGCTCAAGGAGCTGCTGCGGCGCTATCAGGGTAAGTCTGAACTGGTGACCAAAGCGTTGATCCGCCTCGGACTTATCAGTTATAACCAAGGCAACCTGGACGGTGCCATCAACTACTACAAGCAGGTCTTCTCCACCAATCCTGATGCCAGTGAGTCTAACCTGGCTATGGCCGCCCTGGAAGAGATTTATGTAGACGATCTGGGGCAGCCTGATGCCTACTTTGCCTTCCTGGAAACAGTGCAGGGCAATGTGGAGAATGAGGTCCGGGACTCCATCAACTTCCGGGCAGCGGAGTCTCAGTATGAGAATGCGAATTACGAGCGCGCGATACAGTCCTATACGGATTACCTTCGGAAGTTCCCCCGTGGCTTGTACATCCTTCCGGCTACCTACCACCGGGCAGAGTCCTACGCGGTACTGCGGCAGTACTCCAATGCCCTGGAAGACTATGCGACCGTAGTGGACAAAGGGCCAAGCCCGTATTTTTTGAAGGCATTGGAAAAGGCAGCGCTGATTGCTTATAACCACGATAAAGACTTCCTTTTGGCTTATGATCTCTATACCGAACTGGAGGAAGTGGCTCAGTCTCCGGAGCAGCGGTTTGAAGCTCAGTTAGGCGCCCTGCGTTCAGCCTATCGGGTGGGCAAAAACGATGCGGTCTATTCTCTGGCCCGCAAAGTAGCCACCAACCCTAATGCCTCACAGCTTCAGATCGCCACTGCGAATTTCTACCTCGGCAAAATGGCCTACGACCGTCAGGATTATGAGAATGCCCTTACGGCTTTCAACGAAGTCATCCGCCTGAGCGATAATGAACAAACAGCGGAAGCCCGCTACTTAAAAGCTTATATTTTCTACCTGCGCCGGGATTTGGAGCGGGCACAGGAAATTTGCATCAATGCCAACAAGGAGAGTTCGGGCTATCCGTTTTGGGTAGCGAAAAGTGTGATCCTGCTTTCGGATATCCTCCGGGAAAAAGGAGATCTTTACAATGCTCGGGCCGCACTGGAAGCGTTGCTGGAAAATTATGACGGCGACCAAAAGCTGGTTAGCGAGGCCAGAGAGAAACTCCAAACCATCAACAGCCTCATCAATCAGTCGAGCCGCCTGAATACCAGCCCGGAAGACGATGGCTTCATGGACACAGATGGTGGCCAGTAACAACATCTTTAATGCTCTGTCAGACTGAAGGCAGGGCACTAAACCTTATTCCTTAGACCAAAAATAGCGCATAGCCCGATGAAATACTGCAAGTTTATATTGTTCGTGCTGATTGGAGTTGCCTTTGCCCAACCTGCTCTGGCACAAGACCCGGACGACCTGCCTTCCGGCGAAATTGATATCATTAAAAGCTTCGATGCCCGCCTGGGCGATGCGGAGCGGTTTCGGGTAGACCCGGAATTGCCACCCCTGGACACCTCCGCCCGCCGGCTGGAGTATGATGTGTTTTCCGGCACACTGCCCGTCGAGTACCTGCCGCCCAAAATCCGCCCGCTGGCCATGCGTCGGGAGAAGGAAGAGGAAGGCTACGACGGCTACATCAAAGCAGGCGGTGGTTTCCCGGCAGCTTTATTCGGGCAGGGGTATTACAACATTAACAATAACGACAATCTAAGTATTGACCTCTTTGCCAACCACCATTCTGCCAACAACGGGCAAAATGTCGAAAATCAGCGCTTCAGCAACAGCAACGGTGGGGTAGACGGGACCTACCACTTCGATCAGGGCTTTGCCGTCAATGCCCACCTTGAATACACCTCCAACACCGTGCATTACTATGGCTATAATGAAGTGGCAGAAGCCCTTGACCAGGTGATTACCTTCGACCCGGAAGAGGTGCGGCAACGCTTCTCTATTTTTGATGGGCAAGCCAGCATTTATAATAGTGCCCGCACTGAGGCAGACTTCAACTACTACGCAGGCTTCAAAACCTACCTGATGAACGACAGCTATTCCCCTTCCCGGGAGAATGGCTTCGATCTGGTTTTCCGGGGCACCAAGTGGTTTGACGATACCCACCCGCTTTCGGTGGAAATACAGACCGACTTCACGAGCTACGATGATTTGGAAGGCGACCAAAGCCTGAACAACTTCTTCCTGCGGCCCAATTACACCTACCATGCCGACCGCTTTCGTGTGAAACTCGGTTTCAACCTGGCCTCTAATGATGACAACTTCACTTTCTTTCCGGATATTGAGGCCACAGCCGTCATTCTGGAAGGCATTGTGAACGCCTACGTGGGAGCAGATGGTACTTTACAAAAGAATACATACCGTAGCCTGGTGGCCTACAATCCATTCGTGGGCTCGCCCCTGCGTATCCGTAACACATTGCACTACAACTACTACGGTGGCGCCCGGGGCAATGTAGAGGGTATAGACTATGATTTTCAGGTGGGCTATCAGGCCGTTGATGACCTGGCCACTTTCCGGCTGCTCGACCCTTTCGATGATCAGCCAAGATTTGATGTCCTGTATCAAGATGGAAGCATTGTCACAATCAAAGGCTCTGTAACGGCTCCAATTTTTGAGGGCTTCAAGGTGATCGCAGCCTTCAGCCAAAACATCTACACGCTTGAGGACGATCAGAAGCCCTGGCATTTGCCAGCACTTTCTGTCAATGCAGGGCTGCGCTATACTACGATGGAGGACCGTCTGACCGTTAAGGGGGACTTTTTCCTGGAAAACGGCGTGCCTTACCTGAACCAGGAGACGATGGAAGCCGACAATTTGAATGGCCTTTTCGACCTGAGCCTTGGGGCAGACTTTTTCTTCTCAGAGAAGTTCGGTGGGTTTATTCAAATCAACAACCTGGCTAACAACCGCCGGGAGCGCTGGTTCCGCTACCCGATTTTCGGGATCAATGCTATGGCAGGGGTGATGTTCCGGTTTTAACTGAGACCACCACCGGGTAAACTAAAAACGGGCAGGAACTTCATGGTCCTGCCCGTTTTTAGTTTACTGCCAAAGCATTTTACCCATGCTGCTTCATCAGCAGTTTTTCTTTTTGCTGTGCGAATTCTTCATCAGTGAGGATGCCCCGGTCGCGGAGCTTGCCCAGTTCTACAATTTGCTCCAGTAATTTATCGCTTGGAGGCGCTGCTGCACCTTTGGCGACAGGGGAGGGGCGGGTGGATTTCAACTCCAGTTCTTCAGCTATTTCCGGCCCCTCCAGCCCAAGTGCCGGCAGCCGGTAACCATTGTCTGCAAAAGCCTGAAAAGCCGGGCGGGAGCGCAGGAAAGCCAGGGCGTCGTGGTTATGGATTTTTTCTACCTGGTCAAAGCCACATTCCACCGCCTCCTCAAGGTGCTGGAAAGCCAGCTGCTCGTCCTCCAGCATAGAGTAGGTGGCTGCCAGATTGTAGTGGATGGCCGCATTTTCGGGTTCAATGCTCAGGGCTTGCTCAAAATCCTCAGCGGCTGCCTCAAAGCAGTAATCGCGGAAGTTTTGGATACCTCTCCGCTTGACGATTTCAAACTCAGATTGGTGAACCCTGCGGCGGCGGTTTGGTGCAGGGAAACGGTCGGTGTTTTGGTAGTGCCTGCCATACCAATGGCGGTCTTTATCTTTATTGTAGCGGCGGTCAAAGTCCTCTCTGGGCATAGCAAAGAATAGAACGGCATCCACAAGTGCCAGTATGGCAGGAGCGAGGACAAAAGGTACGCCCTCTTCAGCGGTAATTAAAATAGCAAAAAATGCAATTATCATGTATAGAATACCGAAAGCGCGTTGCCCCAGGTAAAACCGGTGCACACCGAAAAAGCCAAAAATTAATGCCAAAAAACCTGCTACGTTCTTTTTCTTCATAGTTGGAATACTTTCAGAATTGCCCCGGTGTGCGGCACCGGATTGACCGTGGTGTCTAAAATAAGGCATCCCTCAGGTTTTTTCAATAACCTTATGCCAAGGCCGGCAGAAAATAGATAAACGGGGGGAAGTTTTCGGACGGAAGGCCACAATTGGCGAATGGAGCGCTGTGCCGGGTTGTTATCGGTTCAGCGCCCAGACCCACTGTCCGGACTGGTCAAAATAACCAATTTTATCACCCTTTTCCACGCGGTAGAGCCCTTCTCCGGCGTAGCTGATGTACTCATAATCAGGCTGCACCAACAGCTCGCCTTCCAGGCTGGCCAGCCCATTGAAACCCTGAATCCGGACCCGGGCGTACCCATCCCGGAAGGACTCAATTTTGTCGTAGCGTGGGGGGATGATTTCAATGCCTTTCTGGTTGATAATGCCCCATTTCCCATTTACCTGTACCACTGCTACGCCATGTTGGAATTCGGTAGCCTGCTCATAGTAGCCATCGTAGGGGCTGGCCTGTTCGGTGATGTAGTAAAACCGGTATTGTTCGTCCCTGACCAGGCCACGGCCTTCCTGGAAGTTGAGCAGTCGGTCAAGGCTGGGCTCTATGAGCACACTGCCGGATTGGTCGATAAGGCCGGCTTTGCGCATACCTTTGTACACTACTGCGCGGCCATCTTTGAAATCCAGGCATTTGGAAAAATCACAAGGTATGGCCAGTTGCCCGGACCTGTCGATATAGCCACATTGTCCGTCTATCTGCACTGCTGCCAGGCCCTCCGAAAATGGACTGGCTTTAGAAAATCGGTCTTCAATAACCAGATTCCCGCGCACATCAATATAGCCGTACCCATTTTTGGTCTTCACAACAGCTAACCCTTCCCGGAAAGGCTCAATCGACTTGTACTTTTGCTTGGTGACCGCATCGCCCTGTTGATCGATCAGTTCATAGTGTACGGTATGCCCTCCATCCTGTGCAATGGCCAGCCCGTTAGCGTCAAAGGCCTCAATATGAGTAAAACGTGGCCGCTGAACGTATGCTCCATTGACATCAATGAGGCCATAGTTTTGATCCACCATCACCCGGGCGGTGCCATTTTGGAAATCATAAGCACGGTCAAAATCCGGTTGGATGACCATGGTGCCGGCTTCATTAATATAGCCCATGCCATCATCGGTGGCGACCCAAGCCAGCCCGTCGGAAAAACTCCCTACTCTGCGGTACTGCAAATCGATCATGATACGCCCCTGCTTGTCCACAAAACCCCATCCTGAGCCCAGGCGGACAGCCGCCAGGCCCTGGCTGAAGTTTTGAACTTCGCGAAAGCGGCAGGGGATGACTTCCATACCATCGGTGTTTACAAAGCCCCAGAGCCCGTTGCGGCGCACAGCCAGCCTGCCTTCGCTGAAGTACCCCAGCTCGTCGTAGACGGCACTGACCGTGATCTGCCCAAGAGTGTCAACCAGCCCGTATTTTGGTTCCCTAATGTATACCCGGACCATCTGGTTGTCTGTGTTTTCCATAAATTGGACACCATCGTACTCACACGGTAGGATGATCTTCGCATCCCGGTTGACCATGCCCCATTTGTCGTGGCATGCCACAATGCCAACCTGATTGACGAAATCTTTAGCATAAGTATACTGCGGTGGGACAACCACTTGTCCTTCCTGATCAAGGTAGCCCCATTCACAGCCCTCACAAATGAGATTAGCTAGTGCCCTGAACTCAATATCGTACTGTGTGTAATCCTGCATGATACCGGGCGAGGCAAGGTCTCGCAGGTAATCCCGGATGCTCCCGAGGTGCAGTGTTTCCTCCTGGCTTCCGGATAATTGCCCGCTAAAACTAAAACGGGCAATGCCATTAACAAAATCTCCGATATAGGCGAGGTCCTGCCGGACAATCCGGCCTGTCAGGTCAATCAGGCCATGCCTGCCATTGGTGAAAATACAACGGGCCAGGCTGCCGCCCAGGTTAAAGTCACTCAGGCGAATGTCGAGGAACTCCAGCTCGGTAACCATCAGCCCAATCTCATTGTTGACAATACCATAAGTTCGGTCGAACCGGAACCGCGTACGGTCAAATCCAACCGTGTGGGACTGAGGAATGCCCACTAAAGTCAGCCCCAGCTCATGCTCCACCTGTACGTAGGAAAACATAGGTTCGATCTGAACCCCCCCATCACTAAGGCGGCGCAATCCCCACCGGTCTTCCTCCGGGGCATAGAACCATTCAAAATGTTCGAGAAGCTGGCTGTTCAGAGTGGACGCATCGCCCCCATCTGCCTGTTTGCCGGTTAGGGGTTCACCACCTATTTTTACCTGAAAGTGCTGTTGCAGCTGGCTGGCATCACGCAGATGGCCTTCTGTATCGAAAGTCAGGAGGGTAAGCTGTTCTCCTCCGCCGGGGCTTTCGGTGTAAGCCTTAGCTTGCTGCTGCTCGAGCACAATGCGGTTATAGGTGGGGGCTACAATCTCCGTGCCGTCAATATGGACGAGCCCAAACCGCCCGGCTTTTTTGACAATGCAGAGTTTGCCCTTTCGTGGAGCGATATAGTCGTAGATTACAGGGATTAGCAGCTGCCCTTCCTGGGTAGCCACCCCCCAGAGCCCTTCCTGGTTTACCCGGAAGTGATTGCGGGTGTAGGGTTGTATTTCATTGTAGTCTGGCTTAAAGATTTCCTGCCCGCACCAGTTAATGAGCCCCAGGCGCCGATTGTCTTTTACAATCAGATAGCGGGGAGAAAAAGGGTAATAATCGTGATGCCAGCCTGGGGTGATTACCCGGTTGCAGTAAAGGCTAAAGACTTTATTGCCCTTTTCGCTACTTAGCTTGATATACCCTTCATCAATTTTGCTGTAGCCTTTAAATTCACAGGGGATTCTTTCGATACCGTAAAAGTCTACTGCCCCCCAGTGATTGTCCTCTTTGAAAAAGAACAGGCTATCCTGGTATACCTGAATATCTTCTGCCCGGTTGGCAATGATCTGCCGCCCGGTACCGGAGAGCAGGCCCAGTTGCTGGTTTTTGCGGGTCAGGAAAAAAGAGTTGCCAAAAGACTTGATTTCATCGTATTCAGGAGGAGCCAGGCGGTGCCCAAACTGATTGGTAAGCCCCCATTTACCGTCTTTTTGGAAAGTAAGAAAGTTGGGGCGTACGACGTGGACCCGCTCGTAGCCCTTTTCCAGGATGACTTTGCCAAAAAGGTTGACCACCATCCATGATTTATCACTCATAACCGCTATCAGGGTGGAATCCAGTACTTTAATATCCTCATACCGGGGTTCCAGTATCCGCCGCCCATTGTCGCCAAGCAGCCCCACCTTGCCTTCAAACTGCATAACAGCATAGCCAAACTGCTTGAATTCTCCGATGGCATCATAAACCGGAGCCTGTACCAGCTCGCCGGAAGCATCAATCAGGCCCCATTTGTTGTCCTTCTTGATCGGGAAATACCGCTGGCCAGGCAGTGAGCCACTAAATAGCAGTAAAGAGATCAGGATGAAAAACAGGCGCATAAGCAAAAGGTGGAAATGGCGTTTAGAATTTGATGATATTTTTATGTTTAGTTTTCTTTGGAAGGTAAGGCTGGCATTTAAACGCAAAATTGAGGAATTAATTTTACATTTAAATGTTAGCTCTTTCACTCAGGTGCGTTTTGTTATATATGAAGAAAAATAAAAAGTGTCTGTTGTCGCAAATATACACTTTGATTCCAGTTTTTTGCGTATATAAGGGGCAGTGTGCTTGCCCCGGGCTTGAACAATTCATGAATTTTATACCTTTGCAGTCGTAAAAGCGCTTTGTACCAATAAAGAACTATGCCAAAGAACTTACTTATAGTAGAGTCGCCAGCCAAGGCGAAAACCATAGAAAAAATACTCGGCAAAGACTTCACCGTCAAGTCGAGCTTCGGCCATGTCCGTGATTTGGATAAACGGGGCGGAGCTGTGGACATTGAGAACGACTTCGAACCGAAGTATGTCGTTTCTTCCGATAAGAAAAAGGTAGTCAAGGAACTCAAAGACCTGGCTAAAAAGTCGGATGAAGTCTGGCTCGCAACGGATGAAGACCGCGAGGGAGAGGCTATTTCCTGGCACCTTTGTAAGGTGCTCGGGCTTGATGAGGCCTCGACCAAACGGATCGTATTCCGGGAAATTACCAAGCCAGCTATCCAAAAAGCCATCACGCAGCCACGAACGGTGGACGTGAACCTGGTCAATGCTCAGCAGGCCCGGCGCATTTTGGACCGTTTGGTAGGCTATGAACTGTCTGAGATCCTCTGGAAAAAAATCAAGGGGAAACTATCTGCCGGCCGGGTACAATCCGTAGCGGTCAAGCTTCTGGTGGAACGGGAGCGTGAGATTATGAATTTTGAGCCCTCGCCGTTCTTCCGGGTTAATGCACTTTTTGATGTAAAGAATGAGCAAGGCAAATCTGTAAAGCTTAAGGCAGAGAACCCGTCCCGTTTTTCTACTGAGAAGGACGCAGAGCAGTTCCTGCAGGAGTGCCGTGAAGCGGTTTTCAGCATCACCGATATTGACATAAAGCCACTCAAGCGCCGGCCTACAGCCCCCTTCACTACTTCCACCCTTCAACAGGAAGCGAGCCGGAAGCTGGGTTTTAGTGTGCAGCGCACGATGAGTGTGGCGCAACGCCTCTATGAAGCAGGGCATATTACCTATATGCGTACGGATTCTGTGGCTTTAAGCGAAGTGGCGCTTAAGAGCATCTCCAAGGAAATCGAGCATCTCTACGGCTCTAACTATGTGAAAACACGACGCTACAAAGGCAAGTCTGCTTCCGCACAGGAGGCGCACGAGGCGATTCGCCCAACCTATATCAACAAGCAAAATGCTTCCGGCAACCGGGATGAGCAGCGTTTGTACGAACTCATCTGGAAACGGACCATTGCTTCTCAAATGTCTGATGCGGAACTGGAAAAGACCATTGTCAAAATTGGCATTAGTACGGTCCCTGATGCTTACCTCAAGGCAGAGGGCGAAGTGCTTAAGTTTGATGGTTTCCTGAAAGTCTATCTGGAGTCCACAGACGATGAGGATGAAGACCAGGAAGCTAAGGGCATGCTGCCTCCGCTGAAAGTAGGGCAGGACCTTAACCTATTCAATATGACTGCCATTCAGCGGTTTACCCGTCCGCCATCCCGGTACACGGAGGCGGCACTGGTTAAGAAACTGGAAGAGCTGGGCATTGGCCGCCCGTCTACCTACGCGCCCACAATTAGCAAAATCATGGAACCGGAGCGTGGCTATATTATCAAGGAAACGCGTGATGGTACCGAGCGTGACTACCAACTCCTGACCCTGACCAAGGCTGGCGACATCAAAAAGGAAACCCTGACGGAGATGACCGGCGCGGTCAAGAACCGCCTGTTTGCCACCGATATGGGCATTACGGTAGCCGATTTCCTGAGTGAGCACTTTAAGGAAATCATGAACTACAGCTTCACGGCTGATATTGAGAAGCAATTCGACTCTATAGCTGAGGGCAGCAAGGAGTGGACCAACATGCTGAAGGCATTTTACGGGCCGTTCCACGAAACTGTGGAAAAGACGCTCGAAAACGCAGATCGCCCTACCCGGGAGCGGGTGCTTGGTAAAGATCCGGAATCCGGCCGTACTTTACTTACGCGGATGACCCGCAACGGCCCGGTGGCACAAATCGGAGCGCCCGATGAGTTGGACGAGGACGAAAAGCCTAAGTATGCTAATCTTCGTCACGGGCAGTCTATGGAGACCATTACTTACGAGGAGGCACTTAAGCTTTTTGAGCTTCCCCGCGATTTAGGGGAGTATAAAGGTGAGCCCGTTCAGGTTGGCGTTGGACGGTTTGGTCCCTATGTACGAATGGGAGAGAAGTTCTTTGTATCTATCCCAAAAGATGAAGACCCACTGGAGCTTTCCCAGGAGCGGGCTTTCGAGCTGATTAAAGCCAAACAAAAAGAAGATGCACCGGTAGGTACTTACAAAGGCAAACCGATCACTAAAGGCAAAGGCCGTTTTGGACCCTTCCTGAAGTATGATGGCTTGTTTGTGAATGTGCCCCGGAAATACGACTTCGATAATATCTCGCTGGAGGACATGCATGAGCTGATTGAGAAAAAAATCGAAAAGGAAGCCAACCGCTATATCCACCGTTGGGATGACGAAAAAATATCCGTGGAGAATGGCCGTTGGGGGCCCTTTATCCGCTTCAAGCGCAAAAACGTCAAAATTCCTAAAGTGGATGGTGAGCGCATGACCTCAGAGGCTGCCAAAGATCTTACCCTTGAGCAGGTGAAGGCTATTATTGAGGCAGAGTTGCCTGGCTCATTTAAGGAAACAAAGAAAAAGACGGCCGGGAAAAAGGCACCTTCCAAGAAAAAAACGACTACGGCTAAAAAGAAGAAATAGCCTGTCAGGCTTTCTTCCTGAAGGACCAGGTCAGGCGCATTTCGCAAACTACGTCGCCACGGGTATTTCGGCCGGTGGTCAGCACCGTAACTTCCTGCCCGGCACCGGTGGCAATTGCCTGGTCCACTGCCGCGTAGATTTCGGCACCCGCATTACAGGTAAAAGTGGTGCGGGTGTCGGCTTTTTTGATAAACTTTGCTTCGAACCCGGTAATCAGCATGGAGATCTTCCCTTTTCCAGTAAGGGCCAGCAAAGCTAACGTACCGGTGGAAAGCTCAGCTGCTCCGCTAAGCGCGGCGAAGTAAGTGGACCGAAAAGGGTTTTGGGTGGTCCAGCGGTATGGCATGCTCACCACACAGGTATTGGTGTCACAAGCATCCACCCGGATACCCCAAAACCAGCACGAGGGGAGCCGTTTTAGGAAAAACAGGCGCATTTTCCAGACGGTGTTGAAATCCCGCAGCCGTTTTTGAATCAAAGGCGCGATTTCACTGGAAGGGGTAACGGAGGTATTTGTCGCCATAGCATCATTTTAATTTAGCAGTATTGGCAAAGGCCGCCTGATAGTCAGCTTATTAACTTGGCCAAGGCCTTTGTAGTAAGTCTAAAAGTACGAAAAAGCGCGGAGAGTCAAGGGGCTTTACTTTGCCATTTTGCAGCCAAAAGCTTCTGATAGCTGCATAAAATCACTACATTTGGGCATCCATCACAAACCATATTAATAGCGCATGAACCTTCACGAATACCAAGGAAAAGAATTGCTGAAGAGCTATGGCGTAGCCATACAGGAAGGCCTCGTGGCCAATACCGTAGATGAAGCCATTGAGGCCTACGGGAAGATCAAAGAAAAAACAGGCTCTGGCTTTGCCGTAGTCAAAGCTCAAATCCATGCCGGCGGCCGCGGAAAAGGCGGTGGTGTGAAATTGGTGAAAAACGAAGGCGATCTCAAGGAAAAGGCAGATGCTATCCTGGGCATGATGCTGAAGACCCCGCAGACACCGGGGGGCATGGAAGGCCCGGGCAAGCTGGTTAAAAAAATCCTGGTAGCCGAGGATGCATACGTGCCTTCTCCGGACGAGTGCGATGAGTTTTATGTGTCTGTACTCATGGACCGGGAGAAAAAGTGCAATGTCATCATTTACTCCACTGAAGGAGGTATGGACATTGAAACTGTAGCAGAAGAGACGCCACATCTCGTACATAAGGAATACATCGACCCGACACTTGGCCTGCAGGGCTTCCAGGCACGTAAAATTGCCTTTAACCTCGGTCTGAACGGAAAGGCGATGAAAGAGATGGTGAAGTTTATCAGTTCTCTGTACAAAGCTTTTGTAGGTGCAGATGCTTCACTGTTTGAAATCAATCCTTGTCTTAAGACTGGGGACGACCGCATTATCGCTGTGGATTGCAAGGTGACGCTTGACGATAACGCGTTGTACCGCCACCCTGACCTTGCTGAGCTTCGCGATACCGATGAGGAAGACCCAACCGAAGTGGAAGCCAAAGAATACGGCCTGAACTATGTTCAGCTGGATGGCAACGTAGGCTGTATGGTAAATGGTGCCGGCCTGGCCATGGCGACTATGGATATTATCAAGCTTTCTGGTGGTGAACCTGCCAACTTCCTTGATGTTGGCGGTACCGCTGATGCCAAGCGTGTAGAGCAGGCTTTCCGCATCATCCTCAAAGACCCGGAAGTGAAGGCCATCCTCATTAATATTTTTGGTGGCATTGTTCGCTGTGACCGCGTGGCGCAGGGGGTTGTGGATGCATACAAGAATATGGGTAACATTGAGGTGCCCATTATCGTGCGTTTGCAAGGGACTAATGCTGATGTCGCGAAGACTTTGATCGATGAGTCGGGCCTCGCCGTTAAATCTGCTATCCTGCTACAGGAAGCAGCGGATCTGGTGAAGGAAGCTGTGGCTTAAAATCAGGTTCCTCCTCCATGGAGAACAATTGAACAGGCAATAAGAGCCGGGTACCGCTTAACTGGGGTATCCGGCTTTGTTTTTGACAACCATTTTCAGGCATTAGTGTTTCCTTCAAAAAACCAGTGGATTATGTTTGGACTATTCAAAAAAGACCCGGTCAAGAAGCTCGAAAAGAAGTATCTTAAGCTTATGGAAGAAGCCATGGAAATACAGCGGGGAGGTGATATCAAAGCCTACGCGCAAAAGTCCGCAGAGGCAGAAAAAGTCGCTGAAGAAATAGAACGCTTAAAAAACGAAAAACCATAGTGTTCCTCTTGTGAGCTCTGGGTATTCCGAAAATCATATTGCTGTTCACGATTTGAACGAAACTTATTTTGTAAGTCAATAGACAGTTTTGCATTTATTTCATTGTTGGTTATGCATCGTTTTGATAAATCAAAAACAGTTATTATATTTGCTATGCTTTGATTCGACACGCTAAAGTATTATCAGAGAATTGTAACCTCGCTCAAGTATGCACTCCTAAACCACTTTCTGTGGTCATGACAGTATGCGCAAAAACCGAGTCAGAATAAGTACTTGTTGCTTCCCTGATTCGTGGCTCCTTTAGGAGCAAAATTTTTTATTATTTTTGATTGAAGCTGTCACATTTTATTGCAGTATTTTGCATGAAGACATTTGTGTACCTGGACGGACTTAGTAAGATCAGCGGGCACTTCCAAGCCTCCTAACTTGATGCGTCTGTTGACCTACTTGTTTTCCAGTGTATAAAAAGGTATACGTACAAAATTCCCTCCTTACCTGACTATGTATGCTGTCTTCATACACGTTTTGCTGCTCAAACAACTTAATGGTAGATACAGGTAAGCATATCTGTATAGGTACTTTACTATCTTCTGTTATGGGTCTATTTGCCATACCTGGTGATTAAAAGACGCTGTGTTGGAAGATAAGTAGTTATGTGGGTAGCTAAGACAGTTACAGTAACACCGGCAACGCATAGGCTGCCCTTTAAGAGGTACGCCCGGCTGAAAGGTTTTGCCTTCAAGGCTATATGTGTATTGTCTGAGGTTGTTCAACGTCAAAAGTATGCACATTTAAGGCTCGCTGCGGCTCTGGAGACTACATATTGCCCAAGGTCAGCGTGAGGAGCATTAAATTTTAAAAACCCTTTCTGCGAACAATGAAAGTAATGGTCATTTGACCAAAAGATAAATCTATGCCCATAATTGGCCTATGGTCATAAATAAACGCTAAACAATCACAAACCTCGAATGCTTATGAATTACACTAACACTTTTTTTCGAAGGCGGAAGCCTGAAAGCAGTGTCTTACCTTTAAGGTATTCCCATGCTTTCCATCTTCCCCTGCAGTTAGCGATACCGCTGCGCTCGGCGCTGGGTTTGCTTGCTTTTATCCTTGTATTTGCAGCTGGGGCAGGCAGCCTGAGTGCACAGACACTCCTTAAAGCCTGGGACTTTGGTGGAAATAGCGGTGACGAATTCTCCGTATTGGCAACTACCAATGCTCCGGGCATCAACGCTACCTCTGGCGATGTACGGCGCGGAGGCGGACTTAACACAGCCGGTACGCCTGCACGAGCCAATACCTTCACGGCCCGAAACTGGGACGGCTCCGACCTGGCAACTGCCCGGGGTGCTGCAGATTACTACAAAATCACGATTCGCCCCAGCAATGGAAACTGCATGACCCTCACTGAGCTAAGGCTTTATCTGGGTACTTTCAACGGAGCTCCTATCCCCAACGCTGTAGTGTACAGTGATGCAGGAGGCGATAATTTTAATACTCCGCTGGGCACTTTTTCCGTTTCGGGTGTAGGTCAATACACCGTGCCGCTCAATGGTCCTGGTTTTGAACAGGTAACCGGAGCCATATCCTTTAGGGTGTATGGTTTTCATGATGGCAGTCAGGGCACCTTTGATCAGCTCTGGCTGGGTAACACCGCAGACAATGGAATTGATGACATTGAATTCTACGGTTACGTAGCGCCAACACCTGGCACTTTGAGTACTACCGTTTTTGATGACCCCCATTGCTACGGAGAGTCTCAGAATACGTTGCGGCGGCTGCAAGTTGGCGGTGCCAGCCTGAACGCGAATGAAGTCGTTGTTTGGCGTATCGTTAACTTCGTTCCTTTTCCTGGCAGTGATACGCCAGCTTTTGCCAGTGGCGAATACACGCAGGCTGATAATTCGACGACCAATGATGAGTTTTCCATCTTTAATGGTGGTTTCAGTTTCCGGCCTTCCGAACTGGCTACCGGTGTGAATAATATGCCTCTTTACGGTACTTATGAAGTGGAAGCCTTTATTCGCAATACGGAAACAGGTTGTGAAGGTGGTGTGCTTACCGGCCTGACTAAAACCATCAATCAGGTACCGGATATTAGTATTCAGCCTTTTGCGCAGAATCCGTTCAACGCGGTATGCCTTGGAGAAGAAGCACGGTTCCTGGCTTCTCCTGCCGCTGCCGGTAGTACGATGCTTCCGCCCGTGCAAACTTACAAGTGGTCCTTCTCTGGTTCCCCATCCGTTATGGATTATGGGCAGACAGCTGCAGATGGTGTCACCAAACGTAATCAGGGTGCTACCTATGGTATGGCTGACCTCGGTCCGCAAACCGTTGATCTTGATGTGACTTTTACAAATGGATGTACTTCAACTGCACCTACGCATACCATCACTGTGAATGATAACCCCAGTGATGCCTTCCGAACAGCGGGTACAGATGTGGCTTTCCCTTTCGCTGAAACCCTGGATTTTGATGCAGACCACGACGCTTGTCCCGGCGATGTATTCGAATACGGTACAGAAGCTAACACTGCAGGTATCAATAATGTAAGCTGGACCTTGTCTGGCGGCGGTAACATCATCGCTGGCCAGGGGGCTCGCAATATACAGATTGAGTGGACGACGCCAGGCACGCATACCCTGTCTTTCCTGGTGACGAATATTGCTACGGGTTGCACATCTGCCAATTCCCTTGATGTAACGGTACTGGATGCGCCCGCTATTACAATTGGCTCATTTGCAGGCAATCCATTTGATGCGCTTTGCCCGGATGAGCAGGGCGTATACCTGGCTTCCATTTCTTCTTCCGGCCCACCGCCGGTAGCCAGTTATTCCTGGGCTTTCAGCAGTAATGCCAGTAGCCCGGTTACCGTATCAGGTGCAGGTGGTGGTGGCACCGGCCAGTTAGCTACCGATGGAACACCCCGCCGTATTGGTGCGGCCTGGGCAAGCCCCGGAGCCGAATCTGTCAATCTTGATGTCACTTACGACAACGGCTGTAGTGTGAGTGCGCCTCAGCTGGATGTGGCGGTTAATACTCCACCGAGCGATATGTTCCGAACAGCGGGTACAGATGTGGCTTTCCCTTTCGCTGAAACTCTGGATTTTGATGCAGACCACGACGCTTGTCCCGGCGATGTATTCGAATACGGTACAGAAGCTAATACTGCAGGTATCAATAATGTAAGCTGGACCTTGTCTGGTGGCGGTAACATCATCGCTGGCCAGGGGGCTCGCAATATACAGATTGAGTGGACGACGCCAGGCACGCATACCCTGTCTTTCCTGGTGACGAATATTGCTACGGGTTGCACATCTGCCAATTCCCTTGACGTAACGGTACTGGATGCGCCAGCTATTACAATTGGCTCATTTGCAGGCAATCCATTTGATGCGCTTTGCCCGGATGAGCAGGGCGTATACCTGGCTTCCATTTCTTCTTCCGGCCCACCGCCGGTAGCCAGTTATTCCTGGGCTTTCAGCAGTAATGCCAGTAGCCCGGTTACCGTATCAGGTGCAGGTGGTGGTGGCACCGGCCAGTTAGCTACCGATGGAACACCCCGCCGTATTGGTGCGGCCTGGGCAAGCCCCGGAGCCGAATCTGTCAATCTTGATGTCACTTACGACAACGGCTGTAGTGTGAGTGCGCCTCAGCTGGATGTGGTGGTTAATACTCCACCGAGCGATATGTTCCGAACAGCGGGTACAGATGTGGCTTTCCCTTTCGCTGAAACTCTGGATTTTGATGCAGACCACGACGCTTGTCCCGGCGATGTATTCGAATACGGTACAGAAGCTAATACTGCAGGTATCAATAATGTAAGCTGGACCTTGTCTGGCGGCGGTAACATCATCGCTGGCCAGGGGGTTCGCAATATACAGATTGAGTGGACGACGCCAGGCACGCATACCCTGTCTTTCCTGGTGACGAATATTGCTACGGGTTGCACATCTGCCAATTCCCTTGACGTAACGGTACTGGATGCGCCCGCTATCACAATTGGCTCATTTGGTGGCAACCCATTTGACGAAGTATGTGAAGGTGATCAGGCCATCTTTTTGGCATCGATCTCCTCTTCCGGCCCGCCCCCTGTGGCCAACTACAGCTGGAGCTTTTCCGGCAGCCCCGTTGAAGATCCGGGTGCAGGCACAGGAGGCACAGGTCAGTTGGCATTAGATAATACACCACGGCGTATTGGTGCCACCTGGGCTGATGCCGGCTCAGAGTCGGTAGATTTAATGGTAACTTATGACAATGGCTGCTCAGTAGATGCGCCAACCCACATGGTAACAGTTAACCCGTTGCCAACGGTTGAAATTCAACAGTTTGCAGGTAATCCCTTTGCGGAGGTGTGTTCTGGTGGGACCGGCGTTTACCTCGCGAATCTGGGCAATCCTACTCCCGGAGGAAGCGTAAACAGCTATAGTTGGAGTGTAAGCCCTGCGGCACCGATCACCCTTGCCGGGCAGTCAGGTGACGTAAGTGGGCGCCGCCGGGCGGAGATTGTATTCCCGCCAAATATGGGAACTGCTCCGGTGATGTATACCGTGGAACTGACGATAGAAGATGCAAATGGCTGCGTGAACACCGCTACACAGGTAGTAGAAGTACGCCCTGAGCTGAAACTGGCATTTGACTTTAAAAACCCTCCGGGCTTTGCCAATAATGAGATTTGCAACGGAGGTACTGTTGATATAGACCTTGATGTCCTGCCCGGACAAGAAGTATTCTACAGCGAGGGCAGCGACTATGAAATTCGCAACGTTATTGTCCGCCACCGTACAGCCAGCGCTAGCAGCTTTGTTGCCGGATATGGCCCGGTAAGCGGCGGTACACTGAACAGTGGAGATGTGATTTCGGGTGTAAACGAAACCCTGTCTCACAGTGAAGCTGAGCCGGTACTCATACAGTACAACTTTGTACTGGAGGATCTGGTATGCGGAACACAGGATTTCCGTTCTGTAGTGGTTGAGGTTCGCCCTGAGCTGAAGCTGGCATTTGACTTTTCTGCTCCTCCCGGCTTCGCCAACAACGCCCTCTGCAATGGCAGCACCGTTGATATCGGCGTAGACGCTTTGCCTGCTCAGGCAGCGCTCTATGGACTGGGCAGTGATTACCAGGTTGAGGTAGTGGTGGTACGCCATCAGGTAGGTAGCTCTGGCGGCTATACCAATGGCTATGGCCCTTTAATGGGTGGTACATTGAGCAATGGTGACGTGATCACTCAGATTAATGAGTCGCTTTCGCACGACGAAACTGCTTCTGTATTCGTACAGTACAATCTGGTGTTGAGAGACCTGAAATGTGGCAGTAATGACTTCCGGTCAGTTGTAGTGGAAATCAAGCCACAGCCAAAAATCGGGTTTGTCTTCAAGAACCCACCGAGTGCTTTCTGCCCGAATTCGAACGAAATATGCAACGGAGATGAGGTCAACTTTGACCTGGTATCCGAAGCTGAAGGCCTTGTGGAAGGAACAGACTTTGAGTTCCGTCTGCTCGGTGCGGCTTATAAGGTAGGCGGTAACTGCCAGGGAGGCGGCTACACCAATGGCTATGGCCCGGTAAGTGGCGGTATCGCCAGCGGCACTACGCTGTCTGATTATGTAGCAACGCTCAGCCATGGTGAAGCAGACATCGTTTGGATCCGCCTAAGCTTTATAGCTGAGGATCTTTCCGGCTGTGGAAACAACGATTTCCGTAGTGTATGGGTAGGCGTATGGCCTTCACCAGCGGGTACCATCAGCAACTCAGGCCCGGTTTGTGCCAATGCCGATGCTTTCCTGACTTTCGAAGGCACAATTGGCCAGCCGCCTTACGAGGTTGCTGTTGCTGAGCTCAATGGTGGTAACTACACTTCAGCTGGTGCGGGCAACGGTAATCCATTCTGGACCCTGCAGGGACTGGAGCCAGGTTCTTACACTTATACCCTGACGGCTATCCGGGATGCCAATGGTTGTGAAACTACAGGGCTGAACCAGCAAACTACGGTAGTGGTGCTGCCTGAGCCTGTGATTAGCTGCCCCGGGAGTATTATTGTGCAAACCAGTAACAACGGCACTGGTGATTGTACGGCTTCCGCCAGCTGGTCTAACCCAACTGAAAGTGCTGGCGCATGTACCCCAATCACCTTAACCATTAGTATTGATAATGGTACACCGCAAACAGTTGTACAGGGTGAAACCTTCACGACTACCCTGAGCGGTGGTGAGTATACCGTGACTTATGTGGTTACAGATGGCAACAACAACCAGGATGACTGCAGCTTCACCGTAACTGTTGAAGATGACGAGCGCCCATCCAGCATCGCACTGCCTGATGTCTCGCTGACAACAGAGGAAGATGGTGCTGAATGCCCCGGTACTGCCAATACCAGCCTGGTCGTTGATCAGGTTAATCCGATTGCCACCGCAGCGGATACCTGGAGCTACTTCGTGCATGGTGTGGAAATCGATGGATTCAATAACATCACCGACAATTGCAGTGACCCTGCTAATATTGATATTTATGTTTGGGAAATCAATGAGATTTCCACTGATGCCTGCGAAAGCAGCTTCAAAGTATTTTTCCGTTATTACGATGAAGCCGGCAACTGGCGTCAGCGTGGTAAGGAATTTACTATTGTCGACGATACCCGCCCGAGCAGCATCGCTTTGCAGGACATGACCTTCACTACTGAGGATGGCGCAACCTGCCCCGGATCAGCAGATACCGATCTGGTGGTTGATCAAAGCAACCCTATTGCTACGGCAGCCGACAACTGGAGCTTTACAGTACACGGCAACACCGTACAGGGCTTCAATAATATCACGGATAATTGCAGCGACCCTTCAGAGATTGAAATCTTCGTTTGGGAAATCAACGAAATCGCTACGGGTGACTGCGAGAGCAGCTTCAAGGTGTTCTTCCGTTACTTCGATGCCTGCGGTAACTTCCGTCAGCGCGGACAGACCTTTACGATTCAGGATAACACCAAGCCGGACTTCAACAAAGGCGGGTTCTCTGAGGAGTTCACGCTGACAACTGAGGATGGTGCGGACTGCCCGGCCAACGCAACAGTAGACGGCCTGGAAACAGGTGATGTACTGACGCCAGGTGTAGCAGTGCCCTTCACTGTGGCGGGTGTGTCCTTCACTACGCCAACGGACATGGTAAGCGACAACTGCGTAGCGCAGAGTGACCTGCTGCTGACCGTAGATGTGGTAAACGAGAACGTAATGAACGAAGGCGACGACTGCAGCAAGCAACTACGCGTACGCTACAAGCTGGAAGACGGCTGTGGCAATCAGCGTTTCTTCACGCAGGAGTTCTCCGTAACGGACAACACCAAGCCGGACTTCAACAAAGGCGGGTTCTCTGAGGAGTTCACGCTGACAACTGAGGATGGTGCGGACTGCCCGGCCAACGCAACAGTAGATGGCCTGGAAACAGGTGATGTACTGACGCCAGGCGTAGCAGTGGCCTTCACCGTGGCGGGTGTATCCTTCACTACGCCAACGGACATGGTAAGCGACAACTGCGTAGCGCAGAGCGACCTGCTGCTGACCGTAGATGTGGTGAACGAGAACGTAATGAACGAAGGCGACGACTGCAGTAAGCAACTACGCGTACGCTACAAGCTGGAAGATGGCTGTGGCAATCAGCGTTTCTTTACGCAGGAGTTCTCCGTAACGGACAACACCAAGCCCGACTTCAACAAAGGCGGGTTCTCTGAGGAGTTCACGCTGACAACTGAGGATGGTGCGGACTGCCCGGCCAACGCAACAGTAGATGGTCTGGAAACAGGTGATGTACTGACGCCAGGCGTAGCAGTGCCCTTCACCGTGGCGGGTGTATCCTTCACTACGCCAACGGACATGGTAAGCGACAACTGCGTAGCGCAGAGCGACCTGCTGCTGACCGTAGATGTGGTGAACGAGAACGTAATGAACGAAGGCGACGACTGCAGTAAGCAACTACGCGTACGCTACAAGCTGGAAGACGGCTGTGGTAATCAGCGTTTCTTTACGCAGGAGTTCTCCGTAACGGACAACACCAAGCCCGACTTCGCTGTGCCTGCCGATATTACGATCTTTACCGATGCTGATTGCAATTTTGATGCGTCTGTAGCCGAAACCGGTGACGTAACAGATATCACTGATAACTGCACATACGGGCCCGTACCGGGCGCAACCGGACTTGAGGCTACTTTCAGTGATCAGGTAGAAGCAGGGAATTGCGAAGGTGAGCAGATCATTACCCGTACCTGGTCTGTGGATGATGGATGTGGCAATGTCACCACCAAGGTGCAAACCATCACAGTGGAAGACAACATCGATCCTGAATTTACCGTACCAGCCAATACCACCATCTTCACGGATGCCAACTGCGGATTTAATGCAGATCCTTCAGAAACAGGTGATGTGGAAGATGAGTCAGACAATTGCACTGCCGATCTTGATGCGACTTACAGCGATGAAGTAGAGGCAGGAGATTGTGAGGGAGAGCAGGTTATTACCCGTACCTGGAGCCTGACAGATGATTGTGGCAATACCACCACTCAAGTGCAGATCATTACGGTGGAGGATAATACAGATCCTACCTTTACGGTACCAGACAATACGACCATCTTTACCGATGCTGATTGTGATTACGATGCTGATCCTTCCATTACCGGAACGGTGGACGATGAGTCAGATAACTGCTCTGCAGACTTGACGGCCAAGTACGCTGATGTGATTGTGCCGGGCAGCTGTGCCGGGGAAGTCATTATCACCCGTACCTGGACGCTTACCGATGATTGTGGCAATGTGACAGAGCAGGATCAGATCATTACCGTAGAGGACAACACGGCTCCAACGCCGGTTTGCCTTAATGGCGTGCTCATCCCGCTTGACCCGGATGGAGAACGGACGCTTGTTGCAGAAGATGTATTCGACTTTAGCGCATCCTTCGATAACTGCAGTACCGTTTCCGTTACGGATATCAGCCCGGCGATCATCGATTGTGATGATGTTGGCGGACTGACAAGTATTCAGGTGACTGCTTCTGATGATTGCGGCAATGAAGCGACTTGTACTGCTACCATTGAGGTTTCTGATATCACTGCGCTGCCCTCACCATGGGAAGGCGTGGATATTGGTAACCCCGGAAGTGGCAATACTTACAGCTACAATCCTTGTGTTGATGAGTTCACCATTGAAGGAGGAGCTTACAACACTCCGACGCCCACGGATAACCTGGCTACTATTTCACAGACCCTGTGCAGCAATGGCAACGGACTGGTCGGTATTCAGCTGAAGGTAGAGTCCGTATCTGGTGGATTTGGTGGCGTATTCATTCGCGAGAGCAATGCGCCTAACGCCAAGTACGTAGCTCTGCTCAAGCAGAATGACACCAACCTGTTGTCATGGGAGCGCCGTACCTCTACTGGTGGAAGCTTAGACCGGGGTACAGGTGGGGCAACTTTCCCATTCTGGTTGAGAATTTTCCGTCAGGGGAATCTTATCCGGGCGCAGTATAGCAACACTGGCAACAACTGGATCCCATACCGTCAGATTTACCTGGAAATGGGATCGTGTGTTGAGGTAGGCATGGTGGCTTACACCACGCATCCAAATGGAACCGTAGATGCTGTGTTTAGCAACGTACAGGTTGCAGGTAGTAGTACTGCCGGTACTAACAGCCTGGCTGTTGATCAGGGTAGCAACGGAGTCCTGCCTGGTTTAGATCAGGAGGCCCTGTTCACTACAGAAAGCATGGACTTGTCTGTATTCCCGAACCCGGCTACTGATCAGCTCACACTGAAGTTTGGAACCGAACTGCCTGAACTTTCCACGATCACACTCCGCAATCAGCTGGGGCAGATCATGAAGCAGGAGCAGTTGCGCACACCGGATACACAGATGGACTGGGATATCTCCAACCTAAGCACAGGCACTTATTTCCTTGAAGTTCGTACCTCAGATGGTGCCCCGCAGGTGGTGAAATTCCTGAAAACACGATAAGGTTCTAAACCTTAATGGATAGATTTACTGGCTGGCGCCTGGTGCAAACACTTTGCACCAGGCGCTTTTAATTTATGACCCTAAGGGAAGCCGGCTTTGGCAAACCTTTTCATCTGTTAGAGATGCTAACATAGCATCTCTTAAAGGCAGGCAGTGTCGCATAACAGGCCTGTCAGGAGACTATGAACCTGATGACGATTGATACCCGGCTCGTTAAGATTAGCCGTAAAAAACCAAAAAGCCAGTGAAACCGTATCCACTGGCTTTTTTTTTGAATTGAAGTCATCGAGAGAACAGGGCTTGCAAAATGGCAAAACCTACGTATAACCCTGATCAATTTCCCGGGTCCGCACTATTGTTGACATCCCCCGATTTTATGCCTATAAAGTCGAAATCCGGAATATTCCCGGTAATGTTACTGATCATGAAAACGCCGGGCAGAGGGGCTGCCATCGGATCATTGGGGCCGCTCAATGGCCAGGCGGCGGGTGCAAAACGCCAAATATCCACAGCATCATAGTCTATGTTGATACCAAGGATAGCTTTTCGAATCGCAATTTGATCCAATACGGAGATAGACTGGGAATTGTTGACATCAGCGGCAATTTCCTTGTAGGGGCTATCGAGGCTGAGCAGGCCCAGGTTATGCTGCCCGATACGGATGAGGTCGAGATTGGAAATCCCTTCCTGAATATCATCGTCCTTGAAGGCATGCAGGCCTACTACGCTGCCGGTCGGGACATCAAAAAAAGTATACAGCCCATCAGCTCCTGTGGTAACGGTATCATTGACCGGGCCTGAAAGGTAAACGGTGGTATTGGCAACCGGAACGCCATCTTCGTTTGTGATGATCCCGCCGATACTTACCATAGCGGGGGGCGAAGCATCAAGCCCGCCGAGAGTGTCGGCATTAGTCCCGGCAGGGTCCAGCCAATCCATCAGGCGGGTATCAGGGGTACTGCCTTCATCCCACGAAAGCGTGAAGCGGCCATAGAAGGCATTGGTGTCATCGCAGCCATTAAACCCACCGTGCAACTGCCCTCTGATCTTGCCAGTGCCATCAAACAAACCGCTTCCTGAAGAGCCCAGCTCAAAGGTACCCACGCTAAAATCTACATTAAAATGGTGGTTGGGCGGAGTAGCCCCTGCCTGCCAGTTGATGCTGCTGGGGTGTATCTGTGCCTGATCGTAAGCAGAAACCTTTTTGATATCTCCGCTTGGGTGGTGAAACATGATACCTGCATCCGGAGCGTCAGGCCGGCGGTCCCAGCCTGCGAAGTAAGCTTCAAAACCCGGAGGAATGGCATTATTGAGCTCGAATAAAACAAAGTCGCTCTCTCTGCGGCTGGCCCGGCGCTGACAACCCATCAGAGATTGGAAGGCGGGCTCTGTAGCTGGGTTGCCACAGTTTTCACCCTCATAATTAAAGTCGAACCGCCACATGTCATATAGGGGGGTATAACCTTCATCACAGTGGTAGGCACTGAGGATATAAGGCGTTTCATCTTCCGCGGTATTGTTGATCAGCGTGCCGCTGCAATAACCGGTGCCTTCTTCCAGTACCATCACAATCCGGCAAACGCTGCGCTGAATATCCCGGAAGCCGTCCCCGGCATCACAATTGGCATTGGGGTGACAGGCCAGGCTTGTCCCAAAACCAAAATTGAGCACGCTACGGTTCGGGCTTTCGCGGTAGCCGTAGTCTACGCGGCGGATGTGAATGCGGCCTTGCTGACGGGCATGAGCGGGCTCCCGGTAAGTAAGTTGGGCCGTGGCCCCTTTGGTGAAGCCGGAGAAAAACTGCCCGCCGGGCTGATTGTCCTGAAAAGTATAGATGGCTTTTTGCGTTTCTTCCGGGCCTGATAGCTCAAGGGTACTGCCAGGTGGCAGGTAAAAGGCATCGTAGATGAAACCAAGCCCCAAAGCACCAGGAACGTGTATAGTACAGGTCCAGGTAGCACTGCCGTCGGCATGGATGGTCCAGGTTCCGGCATTATCAAGCCCAATATCAGCAGTTAGGGGAGCGGCAACCCGGCTGTGCAGACCGTTGGACTCATCTTCGCGGATCAACCGCTCGACGTTGGGTGGCGAGAGCTGAACCGTGGCGTTGGGTAAAGAGCCGGATTGAGCATTAGTACTGAACCATTGTAACAGGCATAAGCTCAGAGTGGGGAGTAAAAGCTTAAGTTTCATAGGATTATGTTCTTTGTCTTCTTCGTTTACCGCCACGTTGTTACCACAGCGGTAAGGCTCAAAAGTACAAAGAACTTATGGGAAGACCATACGATATTTTAGGATTGCAATTGGAGTAGACTACAGGCTGTTAACATATTCGATGATAGTCCGTACCTGTGCTTCGGCAAAGCGGTCCACAATTTCGGGGTCCATGAGGAGTTGGGCATCCTGGAAATTGTCGAAAAACAGGTGCTCAATCAGTACTGCAGGCATCACCGTGCGGGTAAGAACGTAGAACCGGGCTTCCTTGTCGTAGTCGCCATCAGACCGGTCTGTGCGCATCGTAATTCGGTCGCCCAGCAGGTCGCGGACGTGCCCCCAGTGCGCATCGGCAATACGGTCAGAAGCGGTGATGCCGGGGGAGGTGTAAATTTCATATCCGCGTGCCCCAACCCCGGATGCATTGGCATGGGTAGACAGGAAAATGCCCCGCCGGTAATTGCGGAAATACCAGTTGGCCTGATCAACGCGGTACTGCAGGGGGAAGTCTACATATTCATGGTAAACAGGCAGGTAACGAATGCCCAGGATGTCGAGTTTCTGAATGACCCGGGCAACCAAAGTCCGGTTCCAAACCCCTTCATAAAACCAGGAGCCATTATGAAACTGGCCCTGCTGATGCTGAAACTGCTTACTGGGTGCTGTGGTGTATTGCCCTGAAGGTGAAACACCACCGTGCCCTGCATCGAGGAATACACAGAAATTGTCATTCATGGTTGCGTCTGTTTGGCGTAATATAAGAACTTACCGTATATGAAGGCGCGAAAATGAACACAAAGGCGTTATTACCTTAGTGGTTAAGGTAACGTTGCGGACGTTGTTTTTAGCTTATCCAGGCGCAGAGTTCGTGTTTTTTTCCTTTTTTTGCGTTTGGAAACATTGCAAATCTCGAATAACTCAAATATACAAGCTATGAAAAAGCTTTTCTTTCTGTTGCTGACCGGTACGGTACTTTTAGGTTTAGGCTGCGAGCGGCAGCAGTTTGGATTAGAGCCGGAGGAAGACCGTAAAGATGAAGATGAAATTATTATTGTTGATTACCTGCAGGCCAATAACCTCATGGAAGATGCTGTACGGCATGAGTCTGGCGTTTATTACATTATTGAAGAAGAAGGAGAGGGGGCTTCATCTCCAACTGCAAGCTCGCAGATACTGGTACGTTATAAGGGCACGTTACTGGATGGAACGGTATTTGATGAAACTGAGGAAGAGGATGCTGTTTTGTTAAACTTGTCAAGAACGATTGATGGTTGGCGCTTTGCAATCCCGCTCATCAAGAGGGGAGGGAAAATTAAGTTTTTTGTGCCCTCTAATTTAGCCTATGGTATTAATGATGGCAACAGGGGACGAGCCATCGCACCGGGCATACCCGAATACGCGGTCCTTTACTTTGAGGTAGAATTGGTTAATTTTCTCTGAGCAGATAATTTTGAAGCCATAAAGTATAGCGTTTTGAAGTATTGGGCTATCTCAGCATACTTTGTGGCTTCAAAATTATTAATCCAAAAACGCCTTATGAACGGCCAGCGGGCGGTCTGTAGCCAAAATATCAGCACCTGCTTTGTAGAGTTGGTGGTAAACGCGGTCGCCCTTTGCAGTCGCGCTTTGGTCGAGGTTGCCGATCGTTCCGATAATCACCGTGATACCAGCGTCTTTAAGCTGCCGGTAAAATGAGGCGGACCGCTCTGTGAGGCCGGTAAAAGCCATAAGATTTTTAAGGTTAAACGGTCCATCTATGTAGCGTTTGAGTTCTTCCTCATTGCGAATGCTGACGGAGATTTTGATCCGCGGGTCTTCAAGATAAGCCCTAAGTGCATCTTCATAATTATAGGTGATGACAGAGGCGTAATCAATCGCCCCCATATTCCGTACCGTTTTCACTACCATTTCTACAGGTACGCCCCGTTTCACATCAAGTGTAACTTGATATCCTCTGCCTGCCCAGTGCAGGACCTCCTCCAGGCTGGGCGGGTGGTAACGGGTAACGGTGCCATAGTCATCCTTGAGGAAAAGATGGTGTATGGCTGCCCAAGGGGTTTCCTGCGCTGGCCCGCAGCCAGTGGTGGTCCGGTTCAGGGTGTTGTCATGGAGCAGGAAAAGGACACTGTCGACGGACATATTCACATCACACTCTACTATAACCGGCGCTTGTTTAGCAACAAACTGGAACGTCTCCAAGGCATTTTCCGGGTAGCCGGCAATAAAGCGCCCACCTCTGTGCGCACTGATCAGAGGCCTGCTAACTGAACTATTTACGGAAGAAACAGCAGAGGAAGGAATACGCTGCTCGTAGACAGCAGCCAGAGCGTCGAACGAAGGGTTCGACATTTTTTGCCCCCCGAGGGCAGGTGCGAGCAGTAGTAAGCCCACACAGATTAAAAGTGTTCTCATGAGTTTGGGTTAGGTTTTTGTGCATTTGTTAGGCTAATAACGAGGCTAATAAGGTATTTGTTTCTAAATCCTATAGAAAAAAAACGAATCGTATACGTATTAGGTTTCGGGATAAAATTTGGAGTGCCTGTCTTTTCTTAGAAACGTTTTGGCATAGCCCCCCCAAACGAAAGTATAAGGTTTTGACCGGGAAGTGTGTTGTGCCGGGGCAGGAGATTTTTATACACAAAATAAAACCTTATTTACATTAACTTAACATACCGTATTTACCTTTGCGTAAATTATAGGAAATGCCCTGTAATGATTTAAATTTCAGAACTCACTATTTTTTACACTCCGAACTTTAAATTTCAACTCTTATGAGGACCAAACTCCTTAGTTTGTGTGCATTTTTGCTGCTAAGCCTGGCAGTTAATGCTCAGATCACGACTAGTAGTATCAGCGGTCGTGTCGTTGATACCGATGGCACAGAACTAGTTGGTGCTACCATCCGTGCCGTACACACGCCTTCCGGTTCAACTTACGGGACTTTTACAAACGCCTCTGGTTACTATACGATCCAGGGTATGCGTGTTGGCGGCCCGTACGAAATTGAAGTCACCTATGTTGGGTACGAAAGCCAAAAGCAGGAAGGGATTTTCCTTACGCTGGGCAACTCTTCCATCATTGACTTTGAACTGAGCGATGGCGCAGTTGCTATTGACGAGGTACTCGTCTTAGCGGATCGCGACAGCCGCTTTACTGATGGCAAAACAGGCTCTGCCGTGAACATTTCTTCAGAAAAGATCACTGCACTGCCAACCATCAGCCGTAGCATCAATGACTTTACGCGTTTGACGCCACAGTCTAACGGAACGTCTTTTGCGGGTACCAACTCCCGTTTTAACAACTACACCATAGATGGTAACATCTATAACAACAACTTTGGTCTTGGCTCTGCACAGTTTGCAGGCGGCAATCCAATTTCTCTGGATGCCATCGAAGCGGTTAGTGTAAACCTGGCACCTTACGACGTGCGTTATTCTGGCTTTACCGGTGCTTCTGTCAACGCAGTGACCAAGTCTGGTACCAACAAGTTTAGTGGTTCTGCCTACTACCTCATCCGCAACGATCAGATGCAGGGTAACAGAGTTGGCGATTTGTCGATAGACATTCCTGACTCCCGCAACGAGATTTACGGTGCTACACTGGGCGGGCCAATCATCAAGAACAAACTGTTCTTCTTTGCTGCTTACGAAAGAGAAGTGGAAACCTCTCCTCCTCCTTTCATCAAGAGTGCTGCACGGCCAGGTGAAGAGCCAGATGGTCTGGTAATCTCACGCGTGCCAATTGAGGAAGCCAACTTCGTACGTGACCAGATTCAGAGCCTCTATGGCTATGACGTTGGTGCTCCCGATGGATATGGTTTCGCTTCTGAGCAGCAGCGTATCAATGTTCGCCTTGACTATAACATCAGCGAGAATCACAAAGCGAGCTTCCGCTTCAATGATTACTCTTCTTTCAGCGATGTGCCTACCAACAACAACTCGATTCGCTTCATTCAGACCCGCTACCGGAACACTACCCGTCAGGGCGTGGAGAACATCAACTTCCGTAACAACAACTACACTAATGACCGCAATGTGCGCTCATATGTAGCGGAACTCAACTCTCTCTTCGGTAACAAAGTGTCCAATCAGTTGAACGTAGGTTACACTCAGATTGCTGACCCCCGCCGTGGTATTCCTGGTGATCAGGCCTTCCCCTTCATCGAAGTCCTGGAGCCGGATGCTTCTGGCAACCTCCTTTACTACATGAGTATGGGTAACGAGCTGTTCAGCGTGGGTAACCTGCTTGAAAATAACGTGCTCAACGTTACCAATAATACTACTTTCTTCCTCGATCGCCACACGGTTACTGCCGGTGTCAACTTCGAGTACATGACCTTCGACAATGCCTTTAACCCGGTATTCAACGGCTTCTACCGTTTTATCGGTTATCAGAACTTTGTTGATGCGGTCATCAATCAGGATCAGTCTGTATTCCCTGACGCTTTCGCAAAAAGCTACGCACTTGACGGCTCTACCACGCCTCCTACTGATGAGACCCGGTTCGGTCAGATTGGTGTATACATTCAGGACGAATATCAGGTCAATGAAAACTTCAAGCTTACTGGTGGTTTGCGCGTAGACCTGCCGTTCTACCCAATCGATCTGCCTCAGAACGAACTGCTCGCTGCAGAGAACAAAACATTCACGGACAATGATGGCGATACCTTTATGCCTGACGTAAGCGTATTCCCTGATGTCAACCCACTGTTCTCTCCACGTGTAGGTTTCAACTATGATGTGAATGGTGACCGCAGCACGGTTATCCGTGGTGGTACAGGTCTGTTCTCCGGCCGTATTCCTTTCGTATGGCTTTCCAACCAGGTTAACGGCTCCGGTGTAGTTCGGGGTGGCCTTGGCTTCGAAGGTCAGGAAGTAATCGATGAGGGTATCGTCTTTAACCCTGACGTAACCGCTTACAATCCTGAAAATCCAGGTCAGACGCTTTCCAATGAGCTGAACCTGACAGACACAGACTTCCGCCTGCCACAGGTTTGGAGATCAAACATTGGTCTTGACCAGAAACTGCCTGGTGGTATTGATCTGACGTTGGAGTTCATGTACAACCGTGACGTGCACACGCCTGTTGCTTACAACGCCGTACTGCGTGATGCTGACGAGACCTTCAACGGTCCTGATCAGCGTGGCTACTGGACAGATCAGCCAGGTTTGAGTGGTTACAGCAATGACGAAGACTTCCGCAACGTTTTCTACCTGACCAATGCAAGCGAAAAGGCAGACTACTTCGCGGCGACTGTTCAGCTTTCCAAGCAATTTGATAATGGCTTCTTTGCCATGGCTGCTTACACGCGTTCACGTGCACGTGATCTTGATGCAGCTGGTGGTTCTCAGGCTGTTTCTCTGTGGACAGCTACTGTTCAGGAAAACCGTAACAACCCGGAGCTTGGTTTCGCTGGATTCGATCAGCCTAACCGTGTAATTGGTAACCTCGGCTATCAGAAGGGAGGAACAACACTTAGCGTATTCTACGAAGGCGGCGACTTTGGCCGATTCTCCTACACCTACTCTGGTAACTTCGGTGATGCTTCTGATCGCTTGATTTACGTTCCTAATTCTGCAAGTGAGCTGAATTTTGAAGCCTTCGAACTTGACGGTGAGACCATCTCTGAGTCTCGTCAGCAGGCATTGCTTGACGCTTACATCGACCAGGATCCTTACCTGAGCGAAATTCGCGGTGAAGTAGCTGAGCGAAACGGCGCACTCTTGCCTTGGGTGAACCGCTTTGACTTGCGTATTCTTCAGGATGTGAACTTTTTTGGAAAAGAGGACATGCCTAAGCTGCAGCTTTCTTTTGACTTTATCAATATTGGAAACATGTTTAAGAGTGAGTGGGGTGTGCCTGAAGTGCCATGGCAGCGTAACCTCCTCAACTACCGCGGTGTGAACGATGCTGGCGAGCCGGTATACCGTTTGAACACAATTGGAGGTACATCTGAGTTTCCAACTGAAACTTACCGCACAACAACCAACGTTCTTGGCAACACCTGGCGCCTGCAGATAGGTGCGAAAGTGATTTTCTAAGCGTTGATGACGTTCCGTTTTTGTGCAGTTGCAACAGAAGTGCCTAAGCTACTTCTTGCTATCTGCGCTTAGTTTACGAAACACTTATGACGAAGCGTCTGCCGGCACTGCCTGGCAGGCGCTTCGTGTTTTTGGACAGCCCAAAAACCGGCGCTCATTTCCTCAGTCAAATACTTAACACAAAGATTTAGGCTGGCATTCAGCCATTTGCTTCCATTTGCCCTATTTTTGTGCTGCACTCAGTCAAAACTAAAATTCCGTTTTATGAAAAGAATGATGACACTTCTCCTGCTGATCACTGCACTTTCGTTTTGTGTGCAGGCTCAACAGAACTTTGCCGTCGATGTGCAAAGCAACTTTTACAGCCCCGAAAACCTGACCATCAGCGTAGGGGATACCGTTACCTGGACTAACCTCAACGGCTTCCATAATGTAAACGGCGACCAATCGGTCTATCCGGACAATCCGGAAAGCTTCGGTAACGGTAATGCCAGCTCCAGCGCCTGGACTTACCAATATGTATTTACTATCCCCGGGACTTACACCTATCAGTGTGACCCGCATGCGGGGCTGGGCATGGTGGGCACCGTCACCGCGGAAAACGCACCTGCTGGCAACTCTGCGCTTATTCTGACCGCAGTATACGACGGACCGCTGCCCGGTGGCCTGCCTAAAGGCATTGAGGTCTACGCCACTGCAGATATTGCCGACCTGAGTGCCTACGGTGTAGGTTCTGCCACCAACGGCGGTGGTACGGATGGGGAAGAATACACCTTCCCGGCCGTTAGCGCTTCCGAAGGGCAATACCTTTATCTCACAAGTGGGGACGGTATGGCCTTCCAGGAATTTTTTGGCTTCGCCCCGGATTTTACGGATGAAAGTGGTGCTGCCGTAAGTATCAACGGTGACGATGCGATAGAGCTTTTCTTCGAAGGCAACGTCATCGACGTCTTCGGTGAGATCAATGTGGATGGCACTGGTACTGCATGGGAATACCAGGATGGATGGGCCTACCGGGTTGATGGTACCGGGCCGGATGGCAGTACTTTTGTGCTCGGTAACTGGTCCTTTAGCGGCCCGAATGCGCTGGACGATGAGGCGACTAATGCCGGTGCGGCTGTTCCCGTACCGGTTGGCACCTACAGCCCAAGTGGCACAGCTATGATTTCCGCCAATAATGATGTCGTGACTACCGATTTTGAAACCGGGATCACCATTGATATCCTGGCCAATGACCAAACCCCCAACCCACTGACTTCCGTGGAACTGACGACCGGTGCAAATACCAATGGTACAGCTGTGCTCAATGCAGACAATCAGGTGGACTACGCTCCGGATGCCGGTTTCTGTGGCGAGGCGACTTTCGATTATGAAATTTGTGATGCGGATGGCTGTTCCTCCGCAACGGTAACCGTGAATGTGCTTTGCCCCGTGGATTATCCGGAGTACCCAATTGGTACGGTGACCACCACTGATGCAGATGGCGCAGCAGATTCTCTTGGTGTGACCTGCGCCCTTCGTGGTGTGGTGCATGGGGTAAACCTCCGTCCGGAGGGCCTGCAGTTCACTATCATTGACGAGGCTGGAGATGGCATCGGCGTATTTAGTGGCAACCAAAACTTTGGCTATACTGTCACTGAAGGTGATCAGGTGCTCGTGGAAGGTGTGGTTGATCAGTTCAATGGCCTGATACAGGTTGAAGTGGAGAACGTCACTTTTATTTCAGCTGATAATGCCCTGCAAACTCCTGATATTATCACCGCACTTGGCGAAGCAACCGAGTCTCAGCTCGTCACGATTGAAAACGTCACACTGGTTGATCCCGCTGCATGGGGAGACGGCTTCTCCGGCTTCAACGTAGACGTCACCGATGGCACCAACACCATTACTGTGCGTATTGATAACGATGTGGACCTCTTCGATTTGCCCGCTCCAACCGGCACTTTCAATGTGACGGGTATTGGCGGGCAGTTTGACAGCAGTTCACCGTTTGATGAAGGCTATCAGCTGCTGCCCCGCTATATGGCAGATATTGACCCTTATGACTCAGGCAGTGGTGGATCAGACTTCCCACCCTACAGCATAGGCACTGTGACTACTGTAGATAATGATGGCGTGGCCGATTCCCTGGGCGTTGCCTGTGAATTGCAGGGTATCGTATATGGTGTCAATCTGCGTGGCAGTGGCCTGCAATTCACCCTCATAGATGCAACCGGCGAAGGCATTGGCGTCTTCAGTGCCAGCGAGGACTTTGGCTATACGGTCACCGAGGGCGATGAGTTGGTGGTCCGGGGTATGATTGAGCAGTTTAATGGCTTAACGCAAATTGCATTGGAAGAGCTGGAGGTGGTGAGCACAGGTAATAACTTACTTGATCCGAACAATGTATCTGCACTTGATGAAACAACAGAATCCAGTCTGATTACCCTATTGGGCGTAACCTTAGCAGACCCTGCTGCATGGGATGACTCTGGCGCTTCCTTTAATGTGGAAGTAACCGATGGAACAAATACCTTCACGGTACGGATAGATAATAACACGACTTTGGCGGGAACCACCTCCCCAAGTGACGCATTGCTTTCGATTACCGGCATCGGTGGTCAGTTTGACTCCGACAGCCCGTTTGATGAGGGTTATCAGATCATTCCCCGCTACCTGGAGGACGTGCAGTTCATCGATAATACGGTGGATCAGCAACTCGGGCAGCAGGTGAAGGTCTTCCCGAACCCTGCAAAAGGTACGGTAGTGGTAGAAACCACAGTAGATGTTGAACAGGTTACCCTCTTCAATGCTTTGGGGCAGCCTGTGCAGCAACTGCGCAACCTTTATGGTACGCATACGCTCAGCCTCGGCCAACTGCCAGCGGGCCTCTACAACGTTGTTTTCCGCAATGGGCAGCATATCTGGACAGAGCCGCTGATGGTTAAATAAAGATCAAAAACAACCTGCAAGGCGGGCCCTGGCAACAGGCCCGCCTTGTTAATCTTCCAACATGGAAAAACCATATCAACTGGGAATCGCCCTTTCCGGAGGAGGCGCACGCGGTATTGCGCATATCGGTGTGCTTCAGGCTTTAGAAGACTATGGCATCAAACCGGATGTGCTATCCGGTACCAGTGCCGGAGCTATCGTGGCCGCGCTGTACGCATCCGGCAAATCGCCGGTTGAAATACTGGCACTGGTCAAGCAGGCCAGCTTGTTCAAGTTTTTTAAAGTGGGGCTGCCCTATGCAGGTCTTACCAAGCATACCTACCTGCAAGAGCGCCTAAAGGAAACCATTGCCGAGGATAGCTTTGAGGCGCTCAAACTGCCTTGCTATATTGCCATTGCCAATCTGAATACCGGTGCGTGTGAAATCCGGAACAGTGGGCCGCTTTTCGATGTGGTTGCTGCTTCCTCTGCCATCCCGCTCATTTTTCAGCCAGTGGAAATTGATGGGCAGCATTATGTAGACGGAGGGCTGCTTGAAAATATGCCGGTGGCAGCTATCCGCGAACAGGCCGGTTTTGTGATCGGGGTGAATGTTATGCCAACGCTGATTGCTGAGAATAACGAAGTAAAAAATGTATTCGGTATCGCCCAGCGTTGCTTCGATTTATCCATTTTAGCCAATACCCAACATAGTATTGATTTATGCGACCTGCTCATCGAACCCGAGGGCATTCGGAAGTACACCATTTTACACCTGAACAGATACCAGGAAATTCATGATATCGGCTACGCAGCAATGAAAGCGAAAATGCCTGAACTACAGGCTGCGTTATCTGCTAAAAGCACTAGTTGAGAAATACCGATTGCTCGTTCACATCACGGATTCGAACATCTATGTCTTCCATAAGCGTGGTGGCAAGGGAAAGGCCCACATAGTCCACCCGTATCGGGAACGTCTTGTGCGTCCGGTCTATCAGGACGGCGACCTCCACCTTTTTGGGGAGTACGGTCATGAGTGGCTGCGTAGCGTAAAAAATGGTGCGCCCGGTATTGGCCACATCATCCACAATAATGATGGTTTTACCCTCTAGTTCTGAGGCGGGCATTTCCAGGTTGATACCCTCTTTAAGCGGAGCGGCAGGATTGAGCCGGATGCGCGTGAGCGTGATGTGCTGATCGGTAATGTCGAGCAATGCCTGCATCAACATCTGCGCGAACTCCATACCATTATTATTGATGCCCGCCAGAATGAGTTCCGGTTCTTCGTAATTGTCTTCCAGTATTTCTATGGCCAGCCGCTTGATTTTCTGTTGAATCTGACTGTGGTTGAGTATCTTCATTGTGGTCGGCATTTTATTGCGCTATGCGTCCCTCAAAATTAGTGAAATACGCCGCAATCTGCCCGACTGCGTCTCACTTTTTAGTAAAGAACCGGAAATATGGCTTATATTTCCGCAGGGATACCTTATTTTAGCGAAAATTCGCTGAGCAAAGATAATAAGTATATGGTACAACAGATTGCCTTCATTCTGATAAGCGCAGTAGCCATAGGTGTTGCTGTAAAGGCTTTTGGTAAAGTCCGGCGCAATATCCTGCTGGGGCAGGACGAAGCGGTAACCGGTGATACAGGAGAGCGCTGGCGCAATGTACTGCTGGTGGCGTTCGGGCAGCGGAAGATGTTCAAGCGCTGGATTCCGGCGGTTCTGCACTTCATTATTTACGCCGCATTTGTCATCACTCAGGTTGAGCTGATCGAAATCTTCATTGACGGGATCATTGGTGAGCACCGCTTTTTCGCGGACAAATTGGGCGGCTTCTACACCTTTGTCATCAGCTTTATTGAAGTACTGTCCCTGCTGACCTTCTTCGCCACCTTTATCTTCTTGGCCCGCCGCAACCTGCTGAAGCTGCCCCGCTTTAAAAAGCCCGAAATGAAGGGCTGGCCGAGCCTGGATGGTAACCTCATCCTTATCTTTGAGATCATCCTGCTCATTGGCATTTTTACCATGAATGGCACGGATGTGGTGCTGCAGCAAATGGACCCGGAGCACTTCAAAGACACTGGTACGCTGGCCGTAAGCAGCTGGCTCGGCCCGGCCTTGTTCGGCGGCATGAGCGAAGGCACGCTGATCATCCTGGAAAGGGTGGGGTGGTGGCTTCACTTTGCGATGGTGCTGACCTTCCTCAACTACCTGCCATACTCCAAGCACCTGCACATTCTGCTGGCTTTCCCCAATACCTACTACGCCCGGCTCAAGCCCCGCGGCGAGATGGACAATATGGACGAAATCACCAAAGAGGTCCGCAGTATGATGGACCCGGAGGCTGCTTTTGATGAAGCGGACATGAGCGAAGAGCTGCCCGAGTTTGGTGCAAGTGATGTATTTGGATTGAGCTGGAAAAACGTCATGGATGCCTACAGCTGTACGGAATGTGGCCGCTGCACGGCGGTTTGCCCGGCCAACATCACCGGCAAAAAACTGTCTCCACGTAAGGTGATGATGGACATCCGCGACCGGGCTGAGGAAATTGGCCGCAACCTGGATTCGGGTTCCGAAGAATTTGCCAAAGACAAGAGTCAGCCGCTCAGCAAAGATAACTACGACGACGGCAAGACGCTGTTCGACTATACCACACCGGAAGAACTGCACGCTTGTACGACCTGCAATGCCTGTGTGGAGGCCTGCCCGGTCCTTATCAATCCGCTCGAGCCCATTCTGAAGATGAGGCGCTACGAAATCCTGACCCTCTCGCAGGGCCCGCAGGATTGGCTGCCGATGTTCAACAGCTTGGAAAACAGTGGTTCTGCCTGGGCTATCCCCGACGACCGCGACAAGTGGGCGAAGGAAGCTATGAAAGAAGGGTAATTCAGCAAGAAAGAAAAGCAAATAAGATATGAGTAATCTCCGTATACCAACGATGGCAGAAATAGCCGCAGAAGGCCGGGAGCCGGAAATTTTGTTTTGGGTAGGCTGTGCCGGCAGTTTTGACAGCCGGGCGCAGAAAGTCACCGTGGCCTTTTGCAAAATCCTCAATGCCGTTGGCGTTGATTTCGCCATTCTGGGCAACGAAGAAAGCTGCACCGGTGACCCCGCCCGCCGTGCCGGCAATGAGTTCCTTTTTCAGATGCAGGCGTTGCAGAATATTGAGGTGCTCAATATGTACAACGTAAAGAAAATGGTGACGGCCTGCCCCCACTGTTTCAATACCATCAAGAACGAGTACCCGGCTTTGGGCGGCAACTACGAGGTGGTACACCACACGCAATTGCTACAGGAGCTCATCAACGAGGGCCGCATCAAAATGAAAGAGGGCGGTGAGTTCAAAGGCAAGCGCATCACCTACCACGACTCCTGCTATATGGGTCGCGTGAACGGCGTGTACGAAGCCCCGCGCGAAGTGCTGCAAACCCTCGATGCCGACCTGGTGGAAATGAAGCGCTGCAAGTCCAACGGCCTATGCTGTGGGGCCGGCGGTGCCCAAATGTGGAAGGAAGACGAGCCCGGCAATAAGCGCATCAACATCGAGCGTGCCGAGGAAGCCCTGGAAACCGGCGCTAAAGTCGTAGCCGCCAACTGCCCCTTCTGCCTGACAATGATGGGCGATGGCATCAAAGCCAAAGACAAGCAGGAAGAGGTGATGGTCTATGATTTGGCGGAGTTGATTTTGAATAATATGGAGGGGTAGTGGGGTAGGCCGGGTAGTGGTCACTTTTGATTAGTATTCGCATCCGCTAAAGCCGAAATGCTAAGTTGTTCCGCATCTATATCACTCATTTCTGAAAACACCGGAGGTTGAGCTCTAACGGTCTTTGTGTGCAAGGTTTGGGCGTTTAAGCAACGGGAGTGAGCACATACACTTTGTTCTGCAAAGGCGTCTTTTTTAATCAACAAATGTTTCTTTAATCACCTTTTTTACTTCTGAAATTTCAGCATCCGTCAAATTTCCGACCTTTTTATACACTCGTCTTTTATCTATTGTCCTGATCTGTTCAATGACCACCCAATTTTTCTTCCCTTTCACTTTTATTTCAATCCTTGTTGGATAATTTTTAGATTTTGAAGTAATCGGAGCAATGATTATGGTCCTTAAATAATCGTTTATTTCATTCGGTGAAACGACTACGCAAGGTCTTGTTTTTTTTATCTCACTACCAATTGTGGGATCTAAATTCACTATGACTATTTCATATTGCGATATTTTCATAGCTCCCAGTTTTCATCTTCAAAAACATCATCAATCAATAATTCATCGTCTCCTCTCTCTGCCATTTTTTTGAAGGCTTCGTCCCATCCCTCCCGGGGCTTTTTGACAGGTTTCAAAATCAAAAACCCTTCTTTGAAAATCAACTCAACCTTATCCGTGATATCATATCTCTCTAAGATAGTTTTTGCAAGTCTAATCCCTTTGGAATTTCCGATTTGAATGATTGAAATCTCCATATACTACGATTTAAATGTAAGTACTTTGTATTTACAAAGTTGTCTTCTTTTTTACTCGAATCCAAGTTTCATTCCCTTTTTTTACCTGTGTGGAACGGCTATCCACGCTCTACTTCATAGGGGCAACATTAATCAGCAATGTCTGCTAACAACTCGTCAATATCTCCTTCAATACCAATTTGATCTGCCAACTGTTTGAAGGCCGCATAATTCAAAGGCTCGTATGGCTGTTCCTGATCAATATCTGCTAAAGTAACTTGAGTGCGTATTGAACGTACAGCAGATTCAAGTTCATTCTGTTTTTTGAAGTTCTGATCTGACGCCTTATTTATTGCATTCTCGACTTTATCCAGTGTCTGTTTGTCCTCGATAGCCATGATGTACTCAATCAACCGGTACTTTTTGTCTCTTAGATCTATAGTCATGAGGCATTTTTTTTAGCTTAAATACTTTAATCTGTACGATAACAAATTCATGAAAGGATAGAGTTCCATTCGCTAAACAGCACAGTGAACTGAGGCACGAATATTTCCCCTAAAATAAGAAAAATCATCTAACACAACCTCACTTTAAAAAACGCATCGCCTCCTCCACCATCCGCTCCGAGCCAATGATTAGCGGCACGCGCTGATGCATATCCACCGGAGCAATCTCCATGATACGCTGACCGTTACCGTAGGCGAGCCCGCCGGCCTGTTCTGCAATAAATGCGAGCGGATTGCATTCGTACAGCAGCCGAAGCTTGCCTTCCGGATATACACCGGGCGTGGCAGGGTAGAGGTAGATGCCGCCCTTGATCAGGCTGCGGTGGAAGTCGGCCACCAGGGAGCCAATGTAGCGGGCGGTATAGCCTTCGCGCTTGCAGTGGTTGAGGTAGTGCTGCACCGCTTCCCCGTATTTGAAATAATGGCTTTCGTTGATAGAGTAGATATTGCCTTCGGCCGGGAAGCGCATTTTCGGATGAGACAGGTAGAATTCACCCAGAGAGGGATCGTAGGTGAAACCGTTGACCCCATATCCGGTGGTGTACACCAGCATCGTGCTCGAACCGAACAGGACGTAGCCTCCGGCAATCTGCTCTGCACCCTTTTGCAGGGCATCTTTAGCCACCTCTGGAGGAGTGCCGATCTCTGTCTTCCTTCGGTAAATACCAAAGACGGTCCCAATTGGGACATTCACCTCGATGTTGGAAGAACCATCCAACGGGTCCATCGCGATGACGTATTTGGCATCATCCTTTCCGGTTAGTACCAACTCTTCCTTTTCCTCAGAAACGATGCAACAGACCTGACCGCCCATCTTCAGCGCCCGCACAAAGCGGATGTGCCCGACGATATCCAGCATTTTCTGGTCCTCACCCTGCACATTTTCCGAGCCTGCCATGCCGGTAATGTCGCCCAGGCCGGCCCGGTTGATTTCCCGGCCCAGGATTTTTGCTGCAAGGCCGATATCCCGAAGCAGCCTGGACAGCTCACCGGTAGCGTAGGGGAACTGATCCTGATTGAGGTCAATCCAGCGGTCAAGGGTGGTGCCAACCGGAGCGCTGAGCGCTTTGATTTTTTCGTTCATGGTTTTTTCTCAAGGTACGAAAATGAACCAACTGCCCCACCTCAGTTGTATACCTAATTATTGACGCACATTAATTATGTTTGAGGTAAAATTGAAGCAAAATGACACTTCCCGATACCCTTTCCAATACCACCCGCCTTTGGGTATACCAGGCCAATAAGCCATTTCCGGCGGACGCGGTGCCGGAAATCAGATCAAACCTGCAAGCCTTTGCCCGCCAATGGGTGAGCCACAACCGTCAGCTGAAAGCGGACGCCGATGTGCTGCACGACCGGTTTGTGATCCTTATGGTGGATGAAAGCCAGGCTGATGCCAGTGGCTGCTCCATTGATTCCTCCGTACACTTTCTGAAGAAGCTACAGGCGGAATACGGGGTGGATTTATTCGACCGCATGTACTTCAGTTATCAGGATGGCGATGGCGTACATACCGTCAGCCGGGAGGAGTTTGCCCGCCGGTATGCCGAAGGGCAAATCAATGACCAAACCCTGGTTTTTGATACCCTTGTTGAATCCAAGGCGGCTTTCGATGCAGGCTGGCTAAAGCCGCTTAGTGAAAGCTGGCACGCGCGATTGGTATAATTTCCACCTGCCTTGATAGAAAAAGCATGGCGCTTTGACTGGGGTAGCCTACCTTGGCTGATGCGAAACAACAGATTTGCAATACACCATGATCGGACGAGTCAAAAAATGGTTGGGTATTGAAGGCGTCAAACTGGAGCTGGTCCTTCCTGAAACAATGGAAGGGACCGACCGTGTGCTTCAAGGGCGTGTTCGGCTGCAATCCTTAAACCCACAGGTTGTCCGCCGCATTCGTATCATCCTCATTGAGCGGTACAGCCGCGGGCGGGGCAAGGAAAAGCTGGTGGATGAATACGAGTTGGGTCAGGTACAGCTGGACCACCGGCTGGAAGTCCTGCCCGGTGAGGTGCGCGAATTGCCGTTTGAGCTGCCCTTCGAACTCGTCCGCTCCGGTATCGATGATTTTGGCAAGCGCAATTTGTTGTTCAGCGGTTTAGCGAAAGCCGCCAAAGCCATTAATGCGGTGGGTTCTGAGTTCCGCGTGGAAGCCGAAGCAGAGGTGGAAGGCGTTGCGCTGAACCCCTTTGACAAAAAAGCCATCGCCATAAAAGGATAAGCCACTACCATGATTGTACTGCGCATCATCTACGAAGCCATTGCCCAAGCCTGGCAACAGCTCTATTCCAACCGCCTGCGGAGCCTCCTCTCCCTGCTGGGCATTTCCATCGGCATCTTTTGCATTATCGGTGTACTGTCGGCAGTGGATTCGCTGGAAGACAACATCCGGGGCAGCCTCGACAAACTGGGCAGCGATGTAGTGTACGTGAAGAAGTGGCCCTGGGCGGATGTCAGCGGTGCCTGGTGGCATTACATCAAGCGCCCCAACCCTGACCACGCTGATTACGAGGTGATCAACGAAAAAGCGAAAACCGTTGACCTGGCTTCCTTCCATGTGGTGATTGGTTTCAAAAGCGTACGCTTTAAGTCCAATACGGTTGAAAATGCCGTCCTGATTGGTTCCTCTCTGGAGTTTGTAGAGATGTTCCAAATTGATTTCGAAAAAGGGCGTTACTTTTCTCCGGCCGAATACCATTACGGCAGCAACAAAATGGTCATAGGGGCTGTAGTGGCCGAGGAGCTCTTTGGCGAGATTGACCCCATTGGGCGGACCATCAAAATGATGGGGCGTAAGTATGAAGTCATCGGTGTGATTGAAAAATCAGGAGATGCCCTGCTGAATCCACTCGACTTTGATGACTGCCTGCTCGTTTCCTACAACAATGCCCGTGGGCTGGCCAACCTGAAAGCCCGGCAGATTTTCGACACTTCCGTAAATGCCAAAGCAGCAGAAGGCGTCAGCATGCAGCAAATGAAAGACGAAATCAGAGGCATTCTCAGAGCCCACCACCGCCTGCCACCCCGTGCGGATGATGACTTTGCGCTCAACGAGTTGTCCATGATTTCCAGTGTCTTCGATAGCTTCTTCGGCATTCTCAACCTGGTGGGCATTGTGATTGGGCTGTTTGCTATGCTTGTGGGCATCGTCAGTGTAGCCAATATCATGTTCGTTTCCGTCAAGGAGCGCACCAACCTGATAGGCGTAAAAAAAGCACTGGGCGCCAAACGCATCGTCATCTTGCTGGAATTCCTGATCGAGTCCGTGGTCCTTTGCTTTATCGGCGGGCTGGCGGGGCTCGGGCTGATTTACGCCATCATCACGATGCTCTCCAATATTATCGACTTTGACATGTACCTGTCCTTTGGGAATATGGTGCTGGGCGTGGTGGTCTCCGTGCTGGTCGGTGTAGCCTCCGGGCTGATCCCTGCCATACAGGCCTCCCGCATGGACCCGGTGGAGGCGATGCGGCAGTAAGGCTTTCTGACAAGAGCAGTTTCCCCTTTGCCGCATCTTATGCCCGTTCGGGCATGCCTGCTAGTCGTGCCTTGTACCACTTATTCCATCGCTTGCTGATAGGCTGCTTCCAACCTGGGAAGCGGCATATAGCCCCGGGCGAGTACAGTGGTTTGCCCGTTGTGCTGAAGCAGGACCGTAGGGAAGCCCGTAACCCCGAAACCAGAAGCACGCTGAAATTCTTCCCGGGCGCGCTGCAGGTTTTCATTTTGTTTCATCTCCGCAACAAATGAGCTGGGCTCCAGCCCAAATTCAGCAGCCAACTCCCCGTAAGCTTCATAATCAACCGGTTCGATTCCATCATAATAAATGGCTTTTTGAAGGCGGGCTGCAAAGGCAACGGCCTGACCGGGCTGATGCTGCTTGAAGACCGTAAGCGCTATCGCAGGCGGAATGGATGTGAAAACAGCAGACCCTTCCTCTAGGATATCTTCCAGAAAGCTTTGGCCAAAAGTTACGCCGGTGGCGCGTTCCACATCTTTGTATGCCTTACTGATGTAACCGGCCACCTCGCCGATAGGGCCAATCCGGCTACCGGTTATCATTCCTCCGGAGAGGACTTCAAAATCCAGCTCCTCCTCATGGTTTTGATGGAATTCAGTAATGACCGGAGAAAAGCCGTAGCACCATCCGCAGAGGGCATCGTACACATAGATCAGTTTCATGTTGTCCTGAGTTGTTTGTTGGCCCTGAGCACAACTACTAATGAGCAAGACCATTGCAAAAACAAAAAATCGCATATAGTTTTGGAAATAATAAGTGCGCAGAGCGTGTTTGGGTTGTGCCTGTAGCAACTAACAATTTTGTTAGAATGCCAATCCGAAGATTAGATTCGCTTTGAGACAGGTGGTCATCGAAAAACCCCACTCACGTACAAGGTAAATGAGTGGGGTTTAGTTTAGAAGGGCCTGTATTGCGGGTCGGAAGCAATAAGCCTGAAATCTCTGGCCGATGACCTTAAGGCTTCACCTCCCGGTTTTTCACATACTTCTCCAGCCAGGCATCCTGCTCGTACAGCATATGCATGATGGATTCTTTGGCGCGGTAGCCATGGCTTTCATGCGGCAGCATAACCAACCGGGCTTTGCCGCCCAAGCCGTTGATGGCCTGATACATCCGTTCGCTTTGCAGCGGGAAGGTCCCACTGTTGTTGTCTGCCTCTCCATGAATCATCAGGAGTGGCTCGTTGACTTTGTCGGCGTGCATGAAGGGCGACATGGTGTAGTAGACCTCCGGTGCATCCCAGTACGTCCGTTCCTCGCTTTGGAAGCCAAAGGGGGTCAGGGTCCGGTTGTAAGCCCCGCTGCGTGCAATGCCCGCTGCGAAGAGGTCAGAATGGGCCAGCAGGTTAGCCGTCATAAAGGCGCCGTAGGAATGCCCGCCCACAGCGATGCGGTTGCGGTCGGCAACGCCCCGTTCTGCCAGCACGTCTATAGCGGCTTCGGCATTGCCCACCAGCTGCTCCCGGAAGTAGTCATTGGGTTCCTCATCTTCCTCTCCAACAATAGGCATGGCCACCTGATCGAATACCGCATATCCCTGCGTAAGCCAGTAGAGAGGCGATCCCCAGTACAGGCGCACAAACTCGTAAGGCGAGCCTTGTACCTGACCTGCATCTCCCTTGCTCTTGAATTCTCTGGGGTATGCCCACATGATCACAGGCAGCGGGCCATCTGTTTCCGGATTGTAGCCTTTTGGCAAATACAGATCACCCTGCAAGTCGAGCCCATCTTTGCGTTGGTACTGTACCACTTCCTTTTCGATACCTGCCAGGGCCGGGTAGGGGTGCGGGAAGTCCGTGATGGCATCAAGGTCGCCGGTCTTCCAGTTGCGGATATAGTAGTTGGGCGGATCGTCCGGTGATTCGCGTCGGGTCACGACCAGTCCTTTTTTTGCATCCAAAATGAAAGCAGGGGATTCGTAATAAGGAGCCTCAGAGCGCCAAAGCTCTTCTGTTTCACTGGTCTTTAGGTCAAAAGTGCGGACAAAAGGCCGGTTCCCTTCCGGTGAAGCGCCCTGCCCGGTGAGGAAGAGGGTGCGCCCGCCATCTGCCATCAGCAGTACTTGTTCGCCAAACTCATTATAGGTCGTTTCAAAGCTGCCGGGGTCGCTGTAGCGGTCCTGATAGGAACGATCAAACAGCACCTTTTTGCTATCCGGTTTTCCCGGTGTAAACAGGCTCGTTTTAATATTGCGGGTGGCCCACCAGTATTCATAGGCAATGGCAGTGGAAGCGTTGCCCCAAACGATGCCGCTAAAGCGAAGCTCAAAGTCCAGCCCCGCCTTTACTTCACCATCTTTAAAGGGTGCTGACCAGTAAAACAGTTTGTCCCGGACGTCCACTTCCCGCTGCGGGTCGCCACCATCCTGAGCTTCCACCCAGTAAAGCGTTGCCGGCTGATCGTCCCGCCAGCTGATGCGGCGCTTGCCTTCCGGTACAGCCCCGAAGCCTTTAGGCAGTTGCTCGATCAAAGGCTGCTCATCAATTAGCTTCACCAGGTTTCCGTCCAGGTCGTATACCTCCGTGGTGGTTGGGAAGCGATAATAAGGCACCAGATAGGAAAAAGGCCGGTGGATGGTCTCCACCATAATATACTGGTCATTGGGCGAGGGGCTGGCACCGGCTATCATTCCTGCTTTCGCAAAAGGCTTTGAGGTACCTTTTTCCAAATCATGCATTACCAGCTCGGAAGTGGTGTAGTATTCAAACAGATCCTCATCGTAGGGATTCTCTAAAAGGTCCTGATACGTCCGGAGGGTGGTTTTCTGCCCGGCAGACTCCTGAATGACTGGCCCGGCGGGCACCAGGATTTCCTCCGGGCGTTCGCCCCGGTCTTTGGGCACCATTTTGACCAGGATTTGATCACTGCCAATCCAGTCGTAAGGCGTGCCGCCCATGGCGTCATTGACCCTGGAATCAGTTAAGGGGCTGGCAGACTTGTCGGCTACTGTACCGGTCCAAAGCGCAATGCCTTTCTGAGTGGTAATGGTGAAGGCAAACCGTTTACCATCGGGCGACCAGCTCAGGTTTTCGATTTGTGCAGCGTCCGGTAATCCGGAAACGCTGAAGGTCCTTCCGCTGTCCATATGTTTCAGGGTAAGGCTGGAGTAGCTGTAACTCCGGCTGCTCCCGTTGGTCCGGGGATTCATGCGCAGGCCCGCCAGGCGCAGTTCCGGTTGTGCCAGTTCCTCAATGGAAGGGTAGCCGGGGCGCTCCATGAGCATCATCCACTCCCGGCTGCTGTTGATGCGCAGGGCAGGCGGCTGGGGGGCGTTGGCAAGGTCGGCGATAGCCTTGGGAGGCATTTGGTAGCCCGATGGGGCTTGTGCCAAAAGGCTGTCAGAGAGTAGCAAAAGGGTGAAAACCCACAAAAGATGTTTCATAAAGTCAGGTTTGTTATGGTGATTTGGAAATAATTCAAAAGAGAATCCTCCTTAAATATCGTAAAAAGGCTCGAAATACTGTCACTACAATAAAGCATTGTTGGCGGTTTTGGGCTTGAGTGATAAAGGTCACACAGGGTTTTGACGAATGTCACCAATCCCCACCTGCCAAGTAGGATATCTTTGGACCAACAACAACAAAAAACAGATCGTTATGAAATACCTGCTATTGAACTTACTTGCACTATTTGTGGCGGTTTCGCTTTCCGGGCAGGCCTACGAGGTGGAAGATTTTGAGATGACCGTATCTGGCACCTCAACTTTGCACGATTGGACATCGGATATCACGAAGATAAATGCTGAAGCATATATCGACTGGGCAGATGGTAAGGTAGGTAATGTTAGGAACCTGTCTGTGACTGTCCCGGTTGAAAGCATTATTAGTACCAAGGGCCGGATTATGGACGGCAAAACCTGGGATGCCCTCAAAAAAGACAAGCACCCCAACATCACCTTTAAAGCGAGCGCTGCGGATGTGAAATGGGTTAACGGAAGCTACCTGATCACCGCCAACGGTAAGCTTACGGTAGCCGGACAAACCAAAAACGTCACCCTCAAAGCGAACGGAAAGCCGGTAGCCAATGGCGGATTAGTATTCTCCGGCAGCTACGACATCAACATGCCTGACTATGGAATGGAACCTCCCACTGCACTGATGGGCTCCATCAAAACCGGTGAAAAAGTCACCATTGAATACAGTGTCAGAATGCAGCCTTCCAACGGCAATGCCGGCCTGGACCGGTAAGACTTAAAGATTCGTCTGGATTTTCTCGAAAAACAGCGCCCTTGCTAACAGGACTTCTGACCGGGATAGTCATGCCCGGTCCTGCCTGAACGGTGCGTGTGTTAGCGATTCACATAAAACAACCACGTTAAAAAACCTACTCGTCATGAAATTATTCAAAGCACTATTTAGCTTCATCGCACTGCTCGCGGTGACCTCACTGATGGCTCAGCAAGCCAGGATTGACAACCTTCGCCCTTACGATCAGGAAGGTGTGAATGAATTCGAATACCTCAAAAAGGATAGTCTTGATTTCGAAGGCGTGAAAGTCCGCCTGGGCGGTAACTTCGCTCAACAGTTCCAGGCACTCGACCACAGCAACACCCTCATGGATGTGGACGGCGACGGCCAGTTTGACAATGAACTGTACAATCTTGAAAATGGCTTCAACTTGGCCACAGCCAACCTAAACATCGACGTGGAACTGGCCAAAGGCGTTCGCCTGAACCTGGTGACCTATCTGTCTTCCCGCCACCACCCGGAAGCATGGGTAAAAGGCGGCTTCATACAAGTCGATGACCTGTCCTTCCTCAACAGCGATTTTGCGGACAAGCTGATGGAAAACATCACCATCCGTGCTGGTCATATGGAAATCAACTACGGTGACGCCCACTTCCGCCGTACGGACAACGGTAATGCCATGTACAACCCATTCGTAGGCAACTACATCGTTGATGCCTTCAATACAGAGATTGGTGGTGAAGTTTACTACCAGAAAGAAGGCTGGATTGCCATGTTGGGGATCACCGGTGGTGAAATCAATGGTAACATTACTGCACCAAACACAAGTGAAGTAGACGAAAACTCCAAGCGTGCCCCTTCTATCATTGGTAAGATTGGCTACGATAGCGAGGTAGCAGATAACGTACGCCTCCGGATAACTGGTTCTGCCTACCACACTGCCAGCTCCGCTGTTAACCACCTTTACAGTGGTGACCGTGGCGGCTCCCGTTACTACCTCGTGATGTCTCCTCCGGGTGCTCGTGCAGGCGATAGCGGCATCTTCTCCTCCGGCCGTTACAGCCCTGGTTTCATGGACGAAGTGACTGCCTTCATGGGCAACGCATTTGTCAAAGCCGGTGGATTCGAGTTTTTCGGAACCTACGAAATGTCTAGCGGACGTAACTGGTTCGAACCTGAAAAGCGCAACATGACGCAGGTTGCTGCGGATGTACTGTACCGCTTCGGCAAGAATGAGGATTTCTACATCGGTGGCCGTTACAATACCGTTAATGCAGATGTATCCAGTGACGCTTCTGTGACCATTAACCGCTACCAAATCGGCGGTGGCTGGTTCGTCATCGACAACATCCTGCTGAAAGCGGAGTATGTGAACCAGGAATACCTTGACTTTGCACCAGGCTCATTGCTTTCTGACGGCAATTTCAGCGGCCTGATGATTGAAGCAGTAGTTGGCTTCTAAGGAAAAGAAAAACGTAGAGTCGAAAGACTAGCAAAAACAGGCTCCCGGCCGGCGCTCCATGCCTGCCGGGAGTCCTTTTTTCATCCAAACTCAAAGCCATGCGTTACCCTGTCCGCTTTACTTTCCTGCTGTTGGTGCTGACTATCCTGCTTTCCGGATATGCCGATCGGGAGCGGGCTTACATTCTTGAAGAGTCTGAACTGACGCTCATCGGAACGTCCAATATCAAGCCCTTCTCCTGCGTTTGCGATGAAGACTTCGAGCCCATTACCTATGAGTTGGAGCAGCACTGCGACGGGCACTATATCTTTAAAGGTACCCGCCTGCGGATTCCCGTCCGCGCATTGGATTGTGGCAACCGCATTATGAATAAAGACCTCTATGAGGCACTGAAGGCAGATGCCTATCCGGAAATTGTGATTCAGCCCGAGGAATTGCACCTGCCTCTGGCTTTAAATGCAGTCGAAGGATGGTCTGATTTGACGGCTGAGGCCTCTGTAAGACTTGCGGGCCGCTCCCGGCAAATCTCTCTGCCTGTACGGGTAAAGGCACTGGGCAAAGCGAAGTTCCGGATTCAATCCAGAAAGACCCTTTGTATGCGGGATTTTGGCATTACGCCACCTACCGCTATGGGTGGACTGATCAAAGTGGAGGAAGAAATTGACATTCGCTTCGACCTCGTTGTAGCCACACAATAAGCTTTTTCAATCTTTAATCTCCACGATTTCCACCCGCCGTTCCCGGGCTGCATCCGGATGGTAGATGCTGTTGCGTAAATCATCCAGGGCATCACTGACGGTATTGGAAGCAGTGGCTTCACCAAAGGGGCGTTCTGATAAGATCAGCTGCCCGTTTTCGAGGTAAGGCAGGAAAACCCCGCCTTCATAGGTCCGGAAGTGATTGCGCACACTGCTGATGCGCCGCTTACTGAGGGCCAGGTTATAGTCCTTTTTGGCCCTTGGGCTCGTGTAGCCTTTCATGAAAATCTCGACGGTATCCCCACTTTCAAGGCGTTGCAATAATATTTCTGAAAACCGCCCCAGGAATACATGTCCTTTCTCTGCTTCTTCCTCAAAAAAAGCCTCTACAGCGTAGGTCGCTTCTTCCCTTAACTCAGCCTCCAGCGGATCGGCAAAGCGGTCCAGGTATTCTGGTTTTCGGGCGGCATAGGCTTCATAAGTTTCCCCGTAAGTGCGCTGCGTAGTGGTGCGCCGGGTGCGTTTGTCGGGCTCATCGTTGTCGAAGTAGAGGGCCAGGGGCAAAAAATCCTGTAGCGTATTGGGGACGGGTTCTGGCTCAGGGATGCCGGGCCGCATCGGCTCAGGCATGTCCGGGACTTCTGTCAGTGCCGGGGTATCTGGCATGGGCAAAAGGTATTGTACGGCGTACAGGTCATTGCAGCAAGCCTCAAAGTCGTCATCGAGGTAGTAGGCACCGGTCCGGTTGCTGGCCAGAAAAGCCAGGGTCGTGTCCCCACTCAGGCTGTAGTAAAGATCATTGTAGCTGGAATTGACGGGCAGCCCAAGATTGACCGGGGGCGTCCAGCCTTCAGCCGTACGTCTTGACCGGAAAACATCATATCCTCCAAAATTATCCCGCCCGGTGGAGCTGAAGTAGAGGGTCTGCGTAGGCGTATGGAAAAAGGGGGTAATGTCGTCCTGAGCAGTGTTTAGCCCTGATAAGGATACAGGTTCTCCCACCTGACCAGCGGTATCAATATCCGCACGGAACAGTTCAAGGTCTCCGGCATCGCTTTCCTGTACAAAAAAGAGCACTTCGGTTTGTGCCGTGGAGTCGTACCCCAGGCTCGGTTGCGTGGCGGTCTTCCCCTTTTGATTGACCGTGTTTGGCAAAAAGGTTACCTTCTGCTCCCAACGCCCCCGTCTGTCCCGCTCCCGGTAGCCCAGCTGACAGTGGATTTCCGAAGCATTGACATAATCGCAAATGGTGAAATACACCCGGTTCCCATCAAAGCTAAAGGCCGTATGGGCGGTATGCAACTGATCGTCATTGAAGCCCCGGCGCAGCGGGCGGCCCCGGCCTTGCCCCTTTCGGTAGAGCACCTTGGTAATGCGGCGCGGTGGGGCGTAGTCGTCTTCTTCCCGTTCGTAGCGGAAAGAGGAATAGTAAAAGGTATCGTTGTGCAGCAGGGGTGCAAATTCGGAGTAATCGGTATTCACGCTTCTTCCCAGATGAGCAACCTTGGTCAGGGTATCAGCTGTTTGCCGGAGCGCCCACCGGCACTGCTGTAGTATTCGTTCGGCTTTTGCGCGGTCTTCCGGAGCAAGGCCCGGCCGTTTAAGGAAGGCGGTCAGGTAGCCAACCGCCTGATCGTAATCCCCGGTACGCTGATAGACCTCGCTCAAGCCAAGCAGAGCTTGCGGGAAGCGGTCGCCCTGCGGGCTGTCCAGTACTTTTTGAAAGTGCTCAACCGCCTGCTGATAGGCATGAAAGCGCAGCGCGACCTGTGCGAATTTCAGGCTGATGGCTGGGGTCTCCGCGCGGAGTTCAAGTGCCCCGCTGTAGTGCTGCAGCGCCGCCTGATAATCTTGCCGGGCGAGGGCTTCATCACCCGCTTTTACAAAAGCTTTGAAGGTCTGCCCAGGCAACAGCAACGGGGCAAGGAGCAGCATGGAAAACAAGAGCAATCGGTGAATCATAAGCATTAGGTTGGGCTAAAAGACCGGGCAGGCTTTGAAGGCTTTGGGTGGTTTGACCTCGGTAATAAAATATTGCAGGGATAACTCCGTCCCGCCCCTGCCGTTGGTGGCCTGCCGGAAAGGGGAGGTGTTGATATCGTAGCTCAGCCCCAGCCGCCAGTCCCGGTAAAAGACTTCCAGCAAGACAATAGCGGCATCACTGAGCCGGTAGCCGCCACTTAATTGTAGGGCTAAGGGCAGGCCCGTTAACTCATTTAGGTGGTAGCGCCCGCCGGCCAGGCCTACGATTTCCCGGTAGCTGCCCTGCCGCTGTCCGAGTAGGTAGGCTGCAAGGTCCCAGGTTTCATCCAATTCTACGACACCTGTAACATGAAGGTTGACCAAAATGGGCAGAGGGACCGCTTCATTTTCCAAAAAGGACAAAGAAGGCTGATTAAGGTGAGCGCTGCCCAGGCCGGCATTAATTTCGGTACGGCTGCGGGTATCAGCATAGCGGTAGTTCACGCCTGCCCCCAGGCTGCTATAGCCGGCGGCGGTGCGGGGCAGCACCTCAGCGGAAGGCGTGGTGGGATCGAAGAAGTTGTCGGTAAACTGATCACCAAACTGAAAGGCACCGGGTTGCAGGGTCCGTTGCCCAAAGCGGCCCTGAATGCCTGCGGAAAGCGTTTGTTCCTCCGAAAGTTGCAAGTGGTACGCCAGCGAAAGCCCCACCTGAACCCAACTCAGCTGCCCGTCCCCCGCCTGATCATATAAAAAATGCGCCCCCGCTCCAAACAGATGATTCCGCAGCTTCGGCAACCGCACCTTTCGGCTGTAGCCGGCCACAATAGTCTCGTAAGCCACCGGCACGGATTGCCACTGCGACCGGTAATTGGCACCAAAGCGGTGGTCCGGCCGGTAAGCTCCTGCCAAAGCGGGGTTGATTTGCTGAGGCGCATTATGGAATTGCGAAAAGTGCAGGTCTTGCGCCAGGAGCACGCAACTAAGCAGCAGAAACGGTAAGAGGAGGGTTGCTTTTCTCGCCATGATTCTAAAAATAGGCCGATTGTGCGGCATTTTAAACTTCAGGCACTTATTTTTATCGCCTATGGAAAGCAAATTGCCAAAACCACCCCTGAAAATAGGGATCACCGGAGGTATCGGCAGTGGAAAAACCACCGCCTGCCGTATTTTCGAAACTCTGGGCATCCCGGTCTACTATGCCGATGACCGTGCCAAATGGCTGATGGTCAACGATGACCAACTCAAAGCGAGGATCATTGCACTGTTCGGCTCCGAAGCTTACGATGTATCCGGAGCGCTGAACCGGGCACATATTGCTCAAAAAGCCTTCAGTGACTCCAGTTTGCTGGAACAGCTCAACGCAGCCGTCCACCCCGCAGTTGGGGCGGATGCAGAACGTTGGCAGCGGGCACAATCCGGTGTGCCATACACGCTCAAGGAAGCTGCTCTGCTCTATGAGAGTGGGAGTTTCAAAGCCCTTGATGCGGTGATTGTGGTGAGCGCTCCGGAGGAAGTGCGCCTCAGGCGGGTGATGCAGCGGGATGGGGTAGAGGAGGAGGCCGTTCGTGCCCGCATGCGCAAACAAATGCCGGAGGAAGAGAAAGTCCGGCGCGCCGATTACCTCATTCAGAACGACGGGCAGCAGTCCATTATCCGGCAGATACATGCCATTCACCAACAACTCCAACAACGCTATGACGAAATTTGATCATCCTCAGGAAATACTGATCACCGAATGGGCAGCACTGCAAGGCCGGACGGATTTAACGAATTGCACGGTTCAGGGCGTCGACTTGCGGGAGCAAAGCCTGGATTGGGACAAGTGCCGCATCGGCAATACAGCTTTCCTGGGTTGCCCTATGGACCTGGAAACCGAGCTACAGTTACGGCGTATCGGTGCCCATATCTATACGCCACCGGCACAACCTTTACCCTACAATCCATTCAGGAAGGCGCTTTACACCTGGCAGGAGCTCATCACCCCGGTGGAAGGCAAGCAGGCGGACTTGCACATTTACGAGCATTTTTCGGCTTCCAAGCTCAATCCGCCCATCAATGAGGCCCTGTGGCAACGCATTCACGACCACTCTATTGATGAGGGGCTGCGGCAGTTGCTGCAATTTGATGAAGAAGGCATGACCAGCCGCCGCTGCGTGGGCATCATGGGCGGGCATAGCACGTTGCGCACGGATCCGTATTTTGAAAAAACCGCCCTTACCGCCCTGCTTTTGGCGAAAGCCGGCTACTTTGTCGTTTCCGGGGGCGGGCCGGGCATCATGGAAGCCGCCAATCTTGGCGCATACTTGTCGCCTTATGGAGCAGAGGCCCTCAAACAAGCCCTACGCACCTTAAAGTCTGCGCCCCACTACACTGATCCCGGTTATCACGAGGCAGCGCAGGCAGTCCTTCAGGACTACCCGGATGGCGCAGAAAACCTTGCCATCCCCACCTGGTTCTACGGGCATGAGCCCAGCAATTTGTTCGCCAGCCATATCGCCAAGTATTTTTCGAACAGCATTCGGGAAGACACCCTGCTGGCCATCAGTCTGTACGGTATTATTTGTGCCCCCGGCAGTGCAGGGACTACGCAGGAAATCTTCATGGATGCCACGCAGAACCACTACGGTACCTTTAATTACTACAGCCCTATGGTTTTCCTCGGCCGGCAGCGGTATGAAATTGAAACGCTGATCTATCCACTGCTGCGGCAGCTGGCCTGGGGCCGGGAATATTACGATTTGCTTTGCCTTACGGACGAGCCGGAAGAAGTGGTGCATTTCCTGCAAGCCCATCCGCCCAGGAAAGTAGGCTAGGCTTGAAATAAATTACAGCTACAGGGGCACTTATTTGAACAGGTGGATGTTATACGCAATACGAAGTGGTCACCTACTGGCGCTAACGGCCAGCACGGGGAACGATAAATGTCGGGATCTTGGATTTGCGACATCGGAGCAAGCCACTTCCCAGCGTAAATGCTGACATTGAGTAGGTTTGCTGTGGCAAACCACTTAATCTTCAGTATATCGCTTTGTAAACAACGCAGGACGATCAATGAATCTGGAAGATCTTGGATACAATGAAGCCCTTGAGGCCTACCGGCAGGAACACGGCTATAGCCAGCATTTAGTGGGCAGGGTGACGGTAGAGCACCGTGAACGCTATATGGTAAGCAGTGAAGAAGGAGAATTTGACGCCGAATTACTGGGCAACTTACGGTACGCAGCAGCTTCAAAAAACGATCTGCCCGCAGTGGGTGATTGGGTCGCTATTTCTGAATACGACGAAGGCAAAGCTCTGATTCATGCGGTATTTCCCCGCCATACCGTTTTGGAGCGGCAGGCGGTTGGCAAGCTTGGCGAACGGCAAATCATCGCTACCAATATTGACTATGGGATTATTGTCCAATCGGTGAATAGAGATTTCAGCATCAACCGGTTGGAGCGATATCTGACGCTTTGCCACGCTGCAAAAATACAGCCCCTGATTGTGGTCACCAAGGTGGATTTGATATCGGAAGCAGAGCAGGAAAGTCTGCTCGGAAAAATAAGGTCCCGTGTTGCTGATGTCCCGGTTTTTGCGGTCAGCAATGAAACACAAGAGGGGATTAATGCGCTGAAAGATCTGGTTGTAAGGGGAAAAACCTACTGTTTACTGGGCTCCTCCGGTGTTGGGAAATCCTCTCTGATCAATAGCCTTAGCGGTGTGGAGCGTATGAAAACAGGCGCCATCAGCGAAGGGATCGACCGGGGTAAGCATGTAACCACCCACCGGGAGCTGGTCCCCCTGGTCAACGGCGCTGTGTTGATCGATAACCCCGGCATGCGGGAAGTAGGCATCACTGACCGTTCGGGAGGGCTGGAACAAACCTTTGAGCAAATTTATGCCTTGTCTGACGCCTGTAAGTTTTCAGACTGTACGCATACCTCTGAGATTGGCTGTGCTGTTTTGGCTGCTTTGGATTCAGGTGATCTTGAGGAGGCCACGCTGGAAAACTTCTATAAAATGGAGAACGAGCAGGCGCATTTTTCCTCTACTGTCTTGGAACGAAGGGCTAGAGATAAAAAATTTGGCAAAATGTACAGGGAGGTCAAAAAACACAAAAAGAAAACCAAGTACTAAAACACTTCCTTCATCAGGCGTTCCAGGTATTTTTGATCCACTTCATCAAAGGAGTCCTTTAGCGTACTGTCTACATCAAAAACAGCAGTCAGCGCACCATCTTTCCCAAAAACCGGCACTACGATTTCAGAGCAGGAATTGGGGTCACAGGCAATATGGTCGGTGCCCTGCTGCAGGGCGTGGGTGTCGGGCACAATTTGCGTTTTCTCCTCCCGGGCCGCTCTTCCACAAACCCCTTTATCGTAGCTGATGTGCAGGCAGCCCAGAGTACCCTGATAGGGCCCTACCGACAACTGGCGCTCACCGCTTTTGACATAAAAGCCCACCCAATAGTAATACGGCAGATAAGTTTTGAGCAGACAGTTGATGGTAGCCATTTTAAGGGTGGTATCCGTTTCCCCTTCCAGATTAGCCTGAATGGCCATCAGTGCCTGCTCGTAGGCTTCCGTTTTTGCCGCCCGGTCGAGGTTGACGGAAGGCTTGATGAAATAGGGCATTGCTGCGGATGCGCTCATGTCAGGTTTTTTGTATTCCAAACATCACCAACCGGGGAGCGGTTGCATAAAAAAAGCCCGCCGGAATAACCGGCAGGCTTTAGTGGGGTGGAAGACCGGATTTGAACCGGCGACCTCTGGAACCACAATCCAGCGCTCTAACCAACTGAGCTACAACCACCATTTTGAGGATTTGGACGCCACTTTTTGACTTCCTTTTTATCAAAGCGATGCAAAGATAAAATAGTTCCGGAATTAGTGAAAAACTTTTTTAGAAAAAACTGTTATCTTTATCAAAACGGAAAAACCATGCGCCAACCGATTATTCTCCCTTTCCTCTTTGCTCTTGGCCTGATGGCCTTTGGGTGTGCACCCGATCAGGAAGCTGCTCAGGACTTTAGTGTCCGTTTGCTCTGCGAGTCCAAGGGCGAAAGTGGCGCAGGTATTCCCAAAAGTGCCGTTTACACATTAGTCGAAGAGCAAAAAGTCAAGATTGCCAATATTGCCGCCTGTGACAGCATCCCGCCCGCTGCTTTTTCAGATTATGGCATTCCGGACTCCGCCCTTGCTGCCGCTGGTGGCTGGTACGCTGGCGCAGGAGATTACCTCTATGCTATCCGTGAAGGGGAGGCTATCGTCTACTATCAGGGCTGGCAGGATGAAATGCAGGAGGATGAAGGCTTCCATTACACCCAATTGGGCGTATACAAAAACGGGAAGTTTGAGTTGCAGCTGCCGCCCACGCGGGAAGAACTCGTGGGGACCTATACTCTTAGCCAGGAAACAGGCTCTCATATCCTGTTCGTAGGCATGCATGAAGATACGCTGATTGGGGAGCATTTTGTTCTTGATGGCGTTTTGCCCCCGCTCAATCAGCTGAATGTACTGATGACCGGTATGGCGCCTCAGGACTCCGCCACTTTGGACTTAATCGATCAGGGCTTCCGTTTTTCTTCCGCTATGGGGGATGGGACTTTTCAGCGCTCGGGAGACGGGCTGGAGGTAAGCCTGAACCTGGACGGGCAGCAGGTGCGCCTGCAAAAAGCCCTCAGCAAAGACTACAGCATACCCCAATAACAGATTCGGTTTAGTTTTCCCAGAACCGCCAGTTGATGCCTTCTTTTTGGCGGCGTCTTTTCCGTTGCTTTTTCTTCAGCCAGTTGCGCTTCAGAATGACGTAGCGCAGCGAAATGCCAGTTTGGGTGTAAACCGTACGTTCGCCGCCAATGAGATTGATTGCCGGCTTGATATCATACGTCAGGTTGAGCTTGCCGAGTGACAATTCGATCCCGCCGATAAGGGTTAGCCCAAAAGGATCCTCGTACGGGCTGCCCTCAGTAGTAGTCGGCACGCTGCCCCAGCCTTTATGCAGCCCGCCGCCACCGTATATGTTCAATCGTTTGGTAATGAATGGCATGTGTTGCGTACCGAGGAGCGTTACAAGTGCCTCTTCCCGCTGCAGGCTCGTTTGCAGGATAGCCTCAAGGGTGGTCTTATCAAAAATCCGCTGCTTGACCGTTAGCCCCCAGTCGGTCCCCAGGCGCATGCCAAACGCGGTATCATAAGATTGGGCGCCTAGGCTCAGCGCTGTACAACAAATAAAGAAGGTGAGTAATCTTGCTTTCATGGTGCTAGGAACGCAAGACAAGGGTTGCATATTTTCCGGCAAAGAACAATTGGTCCGGGCAAACCGGAATACCGCCACTGAGTTGAAAGGCTGGCGGAATATAGCTATCTTTGAAAGGCATAAACAACGTGATTTTATGGCAGAGCAGCAAACCGAATACTATTCTATTGAGGATTACCTGGCCCTGGAAGCGCAGGCAGAGGAGCGTCATGAATACGAAGCAGGGCGGATCCATGCGATGAGTGGGGGCTCAATTCATCACAGTCTGATCGGGACCAATATCACAAATTCACTCTACAACAAACTTGAGGGCTCGAGTTGCCTGGTGTTGAATGGTGATGCCCGACTTTGGATAGACCATGCTCATTCCTTTGTTTACCCCGATGCCATGGTGATTTGTGGTAAAATTCAAGCAGCGGATAAAGATCCCCATGCCGTTGTTAATCCGGTTTTGATCGTGGAGGTATTGTCAAAATCAACCGTTGGCTACGACCGGGGCGATAAATTCCACAAGTACTGCTCCCTGCCTTCTTTTCAGGAGTACGTTCTAATTGATCAGGACAAGCCCGTTGTGGATGTCCTTTTCCGGGAGGAGCCCGGCTACTGGAAGATGACAACAGCGATCGGGCTGGACAAATCTATCAGCCTGGCAAGTTTAGGCTTTGACATTCCACTTTCAGCGATCTACCGCAACGTGCAGGACCTGGGTGAGCCCATCTTTTGACACAGCTATCTTTCAAGATAAAGAATGACCAATTCTCCAATTTGGTGGGGCGTGTTGCTCGGGGCGGTCTTCTGCTTCGGTTGCGCCTGGCGGTTACACACAAAATCAAAGCACGAAACAGCTGTCTTACTACTGGTGCTGGGCGGCTTTTTGCTGCGCCTTTTCAGCGCCAATGACCCGTTTCTCAACCCCTGGGATGAGCGCTTCCATGCCCTGGTGGCTAAGCATATGATGAGCTACCCTTTTCGCCCCATGCTGTATGTCCACCCCGTTTTGCCCTATCCGCCAGAGGACTGGTCCGCCAATCACATCTGGCTCCATAAGCAACCTTTTGCGCTATGGCTGATGAGTGGCAGCATGAAACTTTTTGGTACCCATTTACTGGCACTTCGACTGCCAAGTGTGCTGATCACCACCCTGGGGATAGGAGCGATGTACGGACTGGGTAAGCGCCTTTACCATGCCCGTATTGGTTTTGTTGCTGCTTTCCTTTGGGCGATACACGGTATGCTGGTGGAGCTGGCTGGTGGGCGGCGGGCTACTGACCATGTCGACGCTGTATTTGTTGCGCTGATTCTATTCGGGGCGTACTGGGCACTGCGGGCGGCACAGCAGAAGCGGATAGGCTTCGCCTTGATTACAGGCCTGTTAACCGGGCTGGCTGTGCTCACCAAGTGGCTTCCCGGGCTTATTGTACTGCCCGTTTGGGCACTTTGGGCGATTCACTACCGGCAGCATTCCTGGAAAAGCTGGCTTGGGCATGGCCTGCTGATGACCTGTGCTGTATTTGTCGTGGCGGCACCCTGGCAAATATACACTCATCAAGCTTTTCCGGTAGAAGCCCGCTGGGAACAATACTACAACTACCTCCACCTGTTTGAAGGGCTCGAAGGGCACGATCAACCCTGGTATTTCCACCTCAATAACATACGGATACTGTTTGGCGAATTCATCTACCTGCCTTTGGTTTGGTGGGCATGGGTTGCTCTCCGCAAGCGATCGGATGCCAGCCGGTGGGCACTACTGGTCTGGATAGCGATCCCACTGGGGTTCTTCTCCTTCGCTGCCACCAAAATGCCCGCCTACATTCTCATTTCGGCACCTGCCATTTTCCTAATCACTGCTCTGGCCTGGCAGCATTTTAAGATTTACCAATACCGGTTTGGGCGCTGGCGGCGGTTGGTGCAGGTTTTTATAATGGGCTTGCTCCTCCTTCCGGTCCGTTACAGCTTTGAACGCCTCAAGCCTTTGGATAGAGACGAAGCCGCGTGGGCAAAACGGATTGAAGTGGAAGGCCTGCGGCAGACGTCCCCTGCTGATTCTGTGATTTACTTTAATGTGCCGCATCCGATTGAGACGATGTTCTTTCTCGGGGGGACGGCTTATGGGTATGCGCCGGCGCCACAGGTGGTGGATAGTTTGCGGGGGCAGGGCTATCGGATAATTGTGCGGGAGTAGACATTCTGATACAGGGCTTTTGATGGACGAAGTAAATGGGCTGGCATTGACCAAAATCAGTGCATGGTATTTTAGGAAGGGGTAACTTAATTAGTGACCCAACCCTAGCCTATGAAACCAGCAACTGACCTTCCGGACCGCCGCACGTTGCTGAACGACCTGTGGGCCATTCAGCTGGAGAAGCGGCACATTAGCGATCAGAGCATTAAGACTCTGGCAGCGCGGTATCAGCTTTCTGAAGTGGAAATTGAAGGGGTCGTATCCTTTTATCATTTCTTTCACCGGCAGCCTGCCGGGCAGTACACCATTTATGTCAACAACAGCGTCACTGCTGTGCACAGTGGTATGGGTGCTGTCATTTCTGCTTTTGAGGAAGCGACTGGCGCCCGGATTGGGCAAACCGACCCTACGGGTACTTTCGGGCTTTACGAGACTTCCTGCATCGGGCTATGTGACCTGGAGCCTGCCTGCCTGATCAACTTTCAGCCTTTCACCCATCTGACACCCCAAAAGGTAAAGGCACTGGTCTGGCAATTGCGGCGCGGCGTGCCCGTTGAACAACTCGCCAATCCAATTCCTCAGCATCTGCGGTACCAGTTGACGCCGGACCGGGCAGTGCTCCTTCGCCCTTTTGTTCCCGGAGAAACCCTAAAGCCATTGCTGCAGCTTGACCCGGAGGAAGTCCTTTCCACCCTCGAAGCTTCCGGGCTAAGGGGCATGGGCGGTGCCTTCTTCCCGGTAGGTAAGAAATGGCGCCTTTGCCGGGAGCAGCCGGGCAACGAGAAATACATACTCTGCAATGCCGACGAAGGGGAACCCGGTACCTTCAAGGACCGTATGCTGCTACAGTACCTGCCGGGGCTGGTCATTGAAGGGATGATACATGCCGCTTATGCTACCGGTGCGGCAGAAGGCTGGATCTACCTGCGTGCGGAATACCGCTGGCTTTTGCCTGAACTGGAAGCGGCGGTAGCAGCGTACTACGACCGGGGATGGCTGGGGGCGCAGATCCCTGCTAAAACGCCTTTCCGGTTTGATATCCATATTCAGTTGGGGGCCGGGGCCTACGTTTGTGGCGAAGAGACTGCCATGATGAACTCCCTGGAAGGCTTGAGGGGCGAGCCACGCGTCCGAACCTATTTCCCGGTGGAAAGAGGTTACCGCCAAAAGCCCACCGTGGTCAATAATGTGGAAACCTTTGCTGCCGCTGCCCGTGTACTTGAAGTTGGGGCTGAACGATTTGCTGCCCTGGGCACGCCTCAGATGAAAGGCACCCGCCTGCTCAGCATTGCCGGCGATTGTGAGCGCCCTGGGATTTACGAAATAGAGTGGGGGACCCGCCTTGCAGAAGTCCTGGATTGGGCTGGTGCCAAATCTACACTGGCCGTGCAAATCAGCGGGCCTTCCGGGCAATGCATCGACCCTAACTACGGTGACCCGTGCTTCGACTGGGACGACCTGCGGTGCGGGGGCGCCGTAACGATATTCAACACCCAACGCGATCTGCTTCAGATCCTCCGAAACTTTTCGAGCTTCTTTGCTGAAGAATCCTGCGGCGTTTGTACCCCCTGCCGGGCAGGGAATTTCATTTTTACCCGTAAGCTGGACAAACTCGCCAAGGGGCTGGGCCGGGCGGATGACTACGTTGAAATAAAGAACTGGAGCAACATCATGCGGCAAACCAGCCGGTGCGGGCTGGGCCGGGCCGCCACCCATGCCTTGCTCACGGCAATGGAGCATTTCCCAGGGTACTTTTCCCAGTATTTCACTCCTGAAGCCGCGGCGGGCGCTCAACCCTTTGACCTGGAGGCGGCGGTCAGCGACTACCGGGAAACGGTGAATAAAACCTTAGGAACCAATAAAACCAACTGATTATGGCAAAGGCTGTTTCCATCCAAATTGACGGTATTGAGGTTCAGGCTGAGGAAGGGCAAAACCTGGTGGATGCCATACGCGGAGCAGGCGTGTTTATCCCATCCCTCTGTTATTATGAACACATTCAGCCACCGTTGGGCACTTGCCGGGTGTGTACGGTGCTGGTCAATGGAAAACCTACTGCTTCCTGCACGGCTACGGTGAAGCCCGGGATGAAGGTGGTAACTCAAACAAAGGAATTGGAGGATGTGCGCAAGGGTATGGTGGAAATGTTATTTGCCGAAGGCAATCATTTCTGTCCGGCCTGCGAAAAAAGCGGCGATTGCGATTTGCAGGGGCTGGGCTACCGGCTCGGGGTGACCGCAACCCGATTCCCCCATCTGTTCGTCAACCGGCTGATTGATTACCGGCCGGAGCGTATGGTCATTGATCACAATCGTTGCATCCGGTGCCGGCGCTGTGTGGAGGAAGTACGTACCGATGCTGGGAAAGCCGTATTTTCTTTTGTGAACCGCGGCAAAGACACAGAAGTAGCCATCGATTACAAAGCTGAAACCGAGTTGACCGAGGCTCAGGCTCTGCAGGCTATGCACCTTTGCCCCGTAGGTGCAATTCTGGTTCGTGGTAAAAGCCTGGCCCGGCCCGTTGGAGAGCGGAAATACGATCAACCAGAGCAAGGCTGGGAAAAGGAAGAAGGAGCGATAGAGGTGCCAACGCCTAAGCCCGGAGCACCCAAAAAAGTAGTGGCAACTACTTCACTGGCCGGTTGCTTCGGTTGCCACATGTCTCTCTTAGATATTGACGAAGAACTGCTGGATGTTATTGAGCTCGTTGATTTCAATAAATCCCCGCTGACCGATATTAAGGAATTTAGCCGGCGCTGCGACGTAGGTATCGTCGAAGGCGGCTGCTGTAACAGCGAAAATGTAGAGGTGCTGCGAGCTTTCCGGGAGCACTGTGATATGCTCATTGGAGTAGGGGAATGCGCCATATGGGGCGGACTGCCTGCCATGCGCAACTTCATCCCCATAGAGGAATGCCTGTTGGAAGCCTACGGGCGCACAACGGAGTTGGAGGATAGTAAGGTCGTCATCCCCAAACATGAGGACCTGCCGGAACTCCTCGACCGGGTTTATGGCTGCCAGGAAATCGTACGGATGGACTACTTCATCCCCGGCTGCCCGCCCGATGCCCGCCACATTTGGAAAGTATTGAAACATGCGCTGTTTGGGCAACCCTATGCCCTGACGCATGAGGAATTTAAATACGACTAATCATGCCCAACCAAAAGACCACCAAGATTACCATTGACCCTGTCACCCGGGTAGAAGGGCACGGCAGGGTGACCATTCATCTGGACGAACAGGGGGAAGTCTGCGAAGCCCGCTTCCATATCGTCGAGTTCCGTGGCTTTGAGCGGTTCATTCAGGGGCATCCGTACTGGGAGGTGCCGGTGCTTGTGCAACGCCTTTGTGGTATCTGCCCGGTAAGCCACCACCTGGCCGCTGCCAAAGCCATCGACCAATTGCATGGACTGATGCCCGGAGACTTGTCGCCTACAGCCACCAAGCTGAGGCGGCTTTTGCACTATGGGCAGGTCTTTCAATCACACGCCCTGCACTTTTTCTACCTGGCTTCGCCCGACTTGCTACTTAAGGGAGATACACCGGCAGCCGAGCGCAATATTGTTGGGGTAGTTATGGCCAACAAAGACCTGGCGAAGCGAGGCATTCTGATGCGGAAATTCGGGCAGGAAATTATCAAAGCTATTGCCGGAAAGCGCATACATGGCGTAGCGGCAGTACCGGGCGGTAATTACAAGACCTTCACCCCCGAAGAACGTCGGTTTTTCCTGGATGGGAAAGCTATCCCTTCGGTAGACACCATGATTGAGTGGACACAGGAGACCCTGCAGATGCTCCGGCAGTATCACGAAACCAACCGGGCCTGGCTGGATAACTTTGCGGATTACCCCTCCGGCCATCTTGGGCTGGTTGGCGCTCAGGGCGAACTGGAGCTTTACGATGGGCAGCTTAGGGCTATTGACGCAAGCGGGCAGCGTACCCTGAATGACGTGCCGGCACAGGACTACCGCAAGTATTTCGGAGAGGCGGTAGAGCCCTGGACCTACCTTAAGTTCCCGTACCTGAAACACCTGGGCAGAGCCGATGGCTGGAACCGCGTAGGCCCACTCGCCCGGCTGAATGTCTGTAGCCATATTGGCACGCCTCTGGCAGAGCAGGAACGGCAGCACTTCTTCGGGTTTTCGGGCCACAGCCCGGTCAACCGGACGCTGTATTATCACTGGGCACGCCTCATCGAAATGTTACACTGTGCCGAAGTTGCCCGGCAGCTCCTGAATGATCCGGAAATCCTGAGCGATGACCTGATTCGGGAAGGACAGCGGCAGGAAGAAGGCGTGGGCGTCGTGGAAGCCCCACGGGGCACGTTGATGCATCATTACCGGGCAGATGAAAAGGGGAAGGTCACCTGGTGTAACCTTATTGTCTCCACCACCCACAATAACGAGCCCATGAACCGGGCCGTACGTGAAGTGGCCAGGCGGGAGCTCAGCCACCAAAAGGAAATCACTGAGCCCATGCTCAATCAGGTGGAGGTGGCCATCCGGGCTTACGACCCTTGTCTGAGCTGTGCCACCCACGCCATCGGGGATATGCCGCTTCGGATTGAGCTGTTCAGCCATGATGGCCAGCTGATGGGGCAACGTACAAAAAACAGTAGCCTGTACAGTAATCCGCTGGGCGTATGACCCGCTTAAATCCCGAATTGCACATGAACCCACTCGAATCCAAACCGGCAAATGAACTTTTGTTGATTGCCATCGGTAATGATGCCCGGCAGGACGATGGGCTGGGGTGGGCGTTTGGGCAGGCGATGGAGGCAGGCAAAGGCTTCCGGGGGGCTGTGGTTTATCGTTATCAGCTGCAGGTAGAGGATGCACTGCTTATCGCCGGTTACCGCACCGTCCTATTTGTAGATGCCTGTCGGGAGGAGTTGCCAATGGGTTTTGAGTTCACTCCGCTAAAGGCCGATGCGGATTTTGGGTTTACAACGCATCAGTTGTCACCGGCAACCGTGCTGGCACTGTCGAGGCAGTTGTATGGAGCTGCGCCACAGGCATTTTTGCTGAAAATATCGGGGACAGCATGGGCGTTGGAGCGGGGGTTGTCGAAGGCTGGGGCGCAAAATTTAGCCTCCGCTTTGAAAGAAGCAGAAGCCTTGCAAGGGGCTAAGAAATGAAGGGTTGGAGCGGGATTTGGAGGCCGGGCAGGATATTTTCCCCGCTAATACTGACTCAGCCATATTACTTGAATTATCTAATCTCAAGGTAAGGAATTTAGGGATGGAATGCAATATTGATGGAAAAGGTGCGCTGACACATTCCGTACCTACAGCACGGACCTGCCTTCAAGCCTGGATTATCTACCGATGTTTCTTGCCTAAAGGCACGGTATTTATCTATGGTTTACGCTAAACCCGGAATTGTTTTCGGGAATTACTAATACTTCATAATGTCTGATGAAAATACTCATCCTGTGATATATACCTTTAATGCTTTCGATAGCTGGAATGAATCTAATTGAGCTTGTAACCCTGCCGCAAAAAGATCGAACAAACCATTATCTGTTTCCATAAAGATTTTACCTCCCATAACAAGAGCGGCTGAAACAAACCTCAGTTGTATACGCCTTCCGTCGATGCTGTAATATCTCCCCTGTGCGTAGGCGTCATTTTGAAGATTATAAAAACTTGCTTCAGAAAGTCTTTCAAACCAGGATTCGGGCGGGTATGACTTGAAGTTATTTATAACTTCCTTACTGTCGTCCAGTCTGGTAAAAGGTTGTAGTTTGGCATATACTGCCTGAAGGAAGTCTAACAACTCTGTTTCGACTATTGATGGCTTAAGTTGACCATCCCAAGTCTCGCCATACTGCTGCCCGTTGTAAATGCTCAGGTCGATACCCTGGTTTTCTAGACCCTCCTGAAGGGTATTAAAATCAATTGGATCGGAAGGAATGGGGTGCAACTGTAGTTTTGTTACTATCCCCACTGCAAGGAATTGGCCCATAAATATTTGGTTGAATACAGGCTAATCAAAAAAAGTATCATATTGATTGCGCCGCCCTTCCTGCCGCACCGGCTCCTTGATGGGCTGGTCCAGGTCCAGCACATCGCTGTCGTTGGCGGCCTGAGAAAGCAGGTTTTGTTTTTCGTCTTCGCCCAAAATGAGTGAAGTGCTCTCTTTTTCCCACTTTTCCAGCATTTTGAGCCCTTCTTCCTCGAAAATGCCATTCTGGAGGTCGATCGAGTTCATGAAGTTGGAGGACATTTCCATAAAGCGGTCCATTTCTCCCACTTTGTTGGCTACATCGTCGGTGATGGCTTCCATAGCGGCATCAAACATCGCGCGCTTGTCCGGGTCGCCCTGCATGATGCTCATAGCGGAGTTCATCGCCCCATGGCTGGCGTGGATGGCTTTGCGCTCCTGCTCCTTGATCATAACCTGGTCCTTCACGTCCTCGGCAAGGATAAGCGAATTCTCGTGCATCTTGGTGAGCACGCGGTACAGTACCTCCATTTTCTGATAAAGGTCTTCCAGCCGGACATTGGAGTCCTTCAGGCGGCCAGCTTTGCGCGACTTCAGGATCATCACCGTTTGCTTGTTGCTGGCTTTGGCTTTGCTGGCCAGTTGGAGGTTGGCTTCAATCTCTTTTTTATTGTTGTGGATCAACTCCCGCAATTTGTGCATTTGCCCGCGCAGGATATTGATCTGCTTTTCCATCTGCTTGACCTTCTTTTTGAGGTCGTCCACATAGTTTTTGAGAATGCCGATGGGGTCGAGCTCTACGAAAATGCCGGTAATCCAGCGCATCACGCTGCGGTACATGTACCAGATAAGGTTGCGCATACGTGGGTCGAGCACCATATAAACGATGGCAGCCAGTACAGCAAGCATACCTGCCAGGTAGAGCGTATTTTGCGCCAAAGCAATCAGAGTCGGCAACGCCGTATACAGCAGGTAGCCGCCACCAACGAGGAGCGCTCCCAGAAAGACAGCGCCAGTGACGCCTTCGGGGCGCTTCCAGAATGGTTTGGGCTGTACGTGAGAATTGTTGTTCATGATCATCATTGAGTTGAGGACTACAAATAACGCAAAATTCAGGTAGTTGTACAACCGCAGTTGTTTATCTTCGCCGCTAATGACCAATCCCGTACGCATGAAGACCTTTGACGTCACCATTCCGGTGCTGAACGAAGAGCCGACTTTGGCCCGGCAGGTAGAGCAGTTGCATGCCTTTCTGAAAACCCATTTCCCCATCGAAGGGCAGTGGCAGATCGTCATTGCCGACAATGGCTCTACCGACCGCACCCTGGAAATCGCGCAGGAACTCAGCAACCGTATTGCGGAAGTCACTTTCGTGAAAGTGCCCCGCCGCGGCGTTGGGCTGGCACTGAAGACCTCCTGGGGGCAGTCTAAAGCAGATATTGTAGGGTATATGGATCTCGACCTGGCCACTGACCTGCCACACTTCCTGGAAGCCTACCGGGCGATTGCTGAAGAGGATTACGATGTGGTCTACGCTTCCCGCCTGCACTCCAAATCACAAGTCGTCAACCGGCCTTTCAAGCGCGAAGTGGCCAGCCGGGTGTTTAACCTGATGCTTAAAACGTACCTCGGCGTAGGCTTCTCGGATGGGATGTGCGGATTCAAATGGTTGAAGCGGGAGGTGTACCCGGAGCTACACGAAGCCGGGGCGCAAAATGATGGCTGGTTCTTTTCCACGGAGTTGCTCACTACCGCCGAGTGGCTCAACAAACGTATTTACGAACTGCCTGTAAAATGGACGGACGACATCAGCAGCAGCCGGGTTGAAATCCTGCCCCTGGCTAAGCGATACATCAACTCCATGATCGAACTCAAAAAACGACGGCCATGAGCACCGCGCCGACACTAATACTAGGCACTGCAATGTGGGGGTGGACGACCGAAAGAGCTACCGCCTTTCAACTCCTCGACCAATTTTACGACCGGGGCTACCGGGAGGTGGATGGGGCTACCAACTATCCTATTAATAAAAACCCGGAGGACTTCCGGCGGGCAGAGCAAATCCTCCTGCAATGGATCAACGCCCACGGTATCAATGATCTCCGGGTGATGATGAAAGTGGGGAGTGTCAATAATATGCGTACACCAGAGTGCAATTTGTCCAAAAGTTTCCTGCTCATCATGCTCGACGAGTACCGCTATGCCTTTGGGGATAACCTCGACACCTTCATGCTCCACTGGGATAACCGGGAGGCTGCCGAAGAAATCGAGGCTACGTTTGAGGCTTTTCAGCGCGCAAAGGACCTGGGCTACCGGTTGGGGCTGTCCGGTATCCGTCATCCGGAGGTGCATGCTAAGGTGAACGAAGCCTATGGTTTCGACTTCCGCATACAAATGAAACACAACCTGCTGCAATCGGATTACGAGCGCTACAAACCCTTCCACGGGCAGCCCCGATTCATTACCTACGGGGTGAATGCCGGAGGGATCAAGCTTGATGCGGCGGCTTATCATCAGGGCAGTTCCCTGAAAGCACGGGGCGGAGATACGGACAAGCCACACCCCATCGTCGGGCCCTTGCAAGAAGTACTCGCGGCGGCCAATGAACAGCCCGGTCGCCCTGCGGTCTCCAATATGAACCACTGTGGCATGGCTTATGCCTTTCACAGCCCGGATGTAGGCGGCATACTGATTGGCCCTTCCCGGCCGGAGCAATTGGAGCATACGGTCAACTTCCATGAGGCCCTGCAGCGTTATGATTACAGTGACTTTTACGAAGGGCTCAAACAGATAGCGGCACAATTGTAAATATGGAGCAATACGATTTCCTGATCGTCGGCGGCGGTATTTTTGGTATATATGCGGCTCTGTTTCTCCGGGAACAGGGGCAGCGGGTACTGCTCGTGGAGAAGGAAAAGGTATTGCTAAAAAAGGCTTCTATCGTCAATCAGGCGCGGCTGCACAGCGGGTACCACTATCCGCGAAGCGTAGCAACGGCCCGTATGTCCGACGACAACAAAGCGCGCTTTACCGCTGACCATCAGGGTTTTATCAACTTTGAGTTCGAGAAGTACTACGCCATCGACCGCTTCGGCTCCTTTACGGATGCCGCGCAGTTTGAGCGGTTCTGCGCTTTCATTGGCATCCCCTGTGAGCCGGTGGAGCGACATCCGTACTTCAACTATCACCGCTTGGAGGCCTTGTACAAGACCGTGGAGTACACCTTCGACCCCATTCTCATCGCAGAATACTACCGGCAGCGGCTCTACGAGGCAAGCCCGGAGGTGACGCCCCGGCTTTTCACGGAAGTAGTCAATGCAACAGCTGATGGCGACCGATGGGAGGTCGGCTTGAAAGACCTGGAAAGCGGTAATCGTGAGTCCGTCAAAGCCCGTCAGGTGATCAACGCGACCTACGCCGGCAGCAACGCCATCAACCGCCTCTTTGGCGTACGTGATATTGACCTGATGCACGAGATTTCGGAAATGGCTTTCGTCAATTCCCCTCAGGTCCGGGATATCGGGCTGACGATTATGGACGGTCCCTTTGGCTCCATTATGCCTTACGGCAAAAGCGGGCTGCTGTCCCTGTCGAGCGTAGCCTACACGCACCACAAAGTCTCCTACGACAACCTGCCCACCTTCGACTGTCAGCAGGTGAACACCAACTGCCGCCCGGACTTTACGGACATCTGCAAATTCTGCCCCGCCAAACCGGCCAGCAATTACCGCAAAATGCTGGGGCAAATCCGGCATTACTTTACTGACAAGGTGGAGTTTCAGTACTTCACCTCGATGTTTACCATCAAGTCTAAACTTAAAGCCAGTTATATTGACGATGGGCGGCCTACGGAGATTTCTGTTTTGCACGACAATCCCCGGTTCTATTGCATTTTTGCGGGTAAGATTAATTCTATATATGAGATTGAGAAGGTCGTAGCTCTATGAGTGCTTTCATCCTTTTGGCACAATGTTTTTTTTGTAAATAAACAATGAAATATTTGGAATTTTGCAAGGGGGCGGTACCTTTGTAAGGTGGTTTGATGAAATTTTGAAATATTAAAACGGTGCGCGCCACAACTGTATTTCCCATCTTTCATCTATTGTAATTTTTTTGCCGGGATGGGGCAAAGGTCCCTTCCTCATAAAACCCCAGCCTCATGAAACGCCATATCTTTCCGTTACTATTCATGTTCTTCCTTTTTACAGTTTCCTCCTGTTTAAACGACAAAACCGTTGTCACCCCCCAAGAGTTACCGGCCCCTGAACTTACAGATACCTTGGATTTAAGCGGATGGCTAACAGATTCCGATCAGCTGTTTTTCTATTCCCTTAAATTGGTGAATGGCAGATACCTGTTGATTTTCGAATCAGGCGCCTCTATTGGTTATTCTAATATTTACCGGTATGACCTTGAAAACCAACAGCTCATCAATCTGGATGATTTGACCTGGGGCGATTTGCGGTCCTCAACGATTTCCATAAAAGCAGATGAACTCATCCTTATGAGACGTGCAGGAGCGCCACTCCCTCAGCAAGAGGTGGCGATTATTGGAATTCCGGAGTTAGAGATCCGAAGCCGGATTCCTATTGAAACAACCAATTACGAGCATAAACTGACAGGCTCTAATCTGTATTTTAAGCAGTACGGGTCATCCGCCACAATAAACTTAAGGGAGGTTGATCTGGAAAGCGGGGAAGTAAGAACGGCCTATCAGATGAACAGGGAGTATGAAAAGGACTTTGACTTGAAAATCGAGTGGGACTTTTTCACCTCCGAAGACTATGGCAATGCAGTTGTTACATTGGACCGCTTTCCTGAAGGGGGCATTCAGCTTATCAATTTTAGCCTCACTGAAAGCGCAGAAATATGGCGGAACCCTTTGGTTGAGTTCGGTGAGAGTGACCTCAAACCCTACAAAGTGATTGCCGGTGATGACCGGGTATATATTTTCAGTAAAGACAAAATGAGTTGCCGGGACCTTTCAACCGGTGCTTTGTTGTGGTCTGAATACACGCAGGCCGCTCAGGACGAGCATAATGCATGGCTTAAGGGGGACAAGGCCTTTATTGTTAGTGACGAAAAAATAGCTGCCTATAGCGCAGTGGATGGTGTGCAAATCTGGTCAAAACCCAAGTTTCAGTTGGGCCCTGTAGCAAATTTGGAAAGGTACGAGGATTACCTTTTTGTGAATCAGGTTCCATTTTCGGTTGAAGCCGGTGATGCGCTCTGGACGGAACCCGTTTTGTGGGATGAGCAAGATCCTTTTTCCAAAATCTATAATCAGCCAGCCGTTGATTTAGAAGCTGGCAAGATTTATTATCTCATTGATTTCAAATTGTACACTGTGGCGCTGCCACCTTTAGAATAATACACAGCGTTCTTATTTGCAGTTACTCCGTATGGCCTCTCGTTTTCGGAATGGGGTAAATTCCTATGTCCCAATTTGGCGCGTTGCCCGATGTATATCATTTTGATGCGTTGCGCCTGATGCAAGTGCGCTGCGCTTCCAAAATTCCCCAATTTTATTGCATCTTTGCCGGAAAAATCAATTCCATTTACGAGATCGAAAAAGTTGTATCCCTTTAAATCCTAACCAAGTATGGCTGTAACTGTAAACGTGGCTTCAGAAATTGCGCCACTCAAACGCGTGATCATTCACCGCCCCGATGAGGGCATTGCCCGCATTAGCCCAAAGCGGGCCGAAGAGCTCCTGTTTGACGATATCGTGTACCTGCCGCAGATGCAGGAAGAGCACGATGTGTTTTCGGAAATTCTAAAGCATTTTGTAGGAGAAGACAATGTCCTCGAAACAGAAGACCTCCTCTTTGAAGCCCTGGAGGCTGCCTCGGAAGCTGACAAAAGAGAGATGATCGAGAAAATTATCGACTACGAGGAACTGCCACGCTCCTACGAGGATATGCTCCTGAAACTGGACAACAAAGCACTGACGGAGACGCTGATCACGGGCTACCTGCAGCAGGAAGACATGATTCTCTTTGATCCTATCCCGAACTTCATCTTCACCCGGGACATCGCAGTCACGGTCAACGACCATGTCATCATCACCAAAGCGGCCAAGGAGGCGCGCTTCCGCGAAAATTTCCTTACCCGCTATATTTTCTGGGCGCACCCTATCTTTAATGCGCTGAGCAAAGAGGGGCGTATCATCAACCTGAACAACGTAGAACTATTCCCGCCTTCCCGCCGCCGCGAAATGGTGAGCATCGAAGGTGGAGATGTGATGGTCATTAACGAAGACTACCTGCTCATTGGCTGCAGTGAGCGGACGACCGCCCATGCCATTCAGTCGCTCAAAGAAGTCCTTTTCAAAAAAGGCGTGGTGAAGCATGTCGTGCAGATCAATATCCCGACCGACCGCAGCTACATGCACATTGATACCATTTTTACGCAAATCAATACCAACCACATCGTGGCTTTCAAGCCAATTGTGCTGGATGGGCTGGGGTCTTATGTCGAAGTATTTTCTTCCAACGGTGCTACCCGCCGTTATCCTTCCATCAAAGAGTTTTTCCATGCAGAAATCAACCCCGGCATGGAATTCATTCTCAGCGGGGAAGGCATATCGCCCTATCAGGACCGGGAGCAGTGGACAGATGGTTGCAACCTCGTGGCCCTGAAGCCTGGTGTGGCGATAACCTACGACCGCAATCCTTACACGGAGAAGGCTTTCCGCAGCGCCGGTTACCAAATCATTCACGCCACGAGTATGCTTCAAGCGTTTCAGGATGGTTCGCTCAAGCCGGAGGAAGTGGAGAATACCATCATTGCATTGCCTTCCAATGAGCTTTCCCGGGCCCGGGGCGGCTCGCACTGTATGACTTGTCCGGTGGAAAGAGGTTGATCTTTTGGTTGAATGGCAGGTCATCTTTCAGGGGATGACCTGCCATCCTGAATGCCTACCGCTCAAACTGTACCGACAGATTCACCTTTGCACTCAGCCCGATGAAGGGGCGCACAAAGAGTTCCTGCCGGTCGCCGGCGGTGGTTTCTTCCAATAAGGTGGCTCCGAGATTCAGGTAGACAAACTGGAAAAGCTTATAGTCCAGGCTGGCGTAAATGGGGAGCCCGGTGATGGGACCGGTGAGCTTTTGCTCGTCTGCATTTTCAAAGTCTTGCAGGAATAAGCCAAATCCAATGTACGTATTGCTGAAAAAGCGGGGCGCGAAGGCACTGTTACCCAAGGGGAAGGACAAACCCACGTAGGGCGCCGTATCGTAATCCAGGTCTTCCCCAAGGTCGCCACTGAAGTAAACGCCTCCGTAACCGGCATTGACAGCCAGGGCGCCTTTCTTAGACTCGGTCGGGCAGTCTTCCAGCAAACGGGCGTCCGCAATTTTGTAAAGCGGTGCAGGCAGCATGCGATCGAGCTCGTCCTGCAGCAGTTGCCGCAGCAGCACCCGTTCTTCCGCCATACGGACCTGCCCCACGCTGTCCCGCATGCGCATATCCGCCATTTTTTCCATCTGCAGGGCTACCAGGTTGGACAACTCCTGAGCCGGAGCGGCAATACCGGTGCGGTAGTTTTGAAGATCGGCCTGCAGCAAGTCGTTCATCTCCTGTAGTAGGCGCTTAGGTTTGTTTTCCCATTCGATGGTTTTGGACTCCTGAGTGAGCTGCGTTTCCAAAAACAGCTGCAGCCGTTTGTTGAGAGTCTGTACAAGTGCTGTCCGCTGCGCATTACTTAGGGTTTGAAAATACAAGACCTCAATATCATAACTGGCGGAGGAGCGGAACTTGTAATTGACAGGCAGGCTGTAGGTTTTTTCCTTATTGTCCAGCGGGCGCTGCCATACGGCTGAATGCAGTATGTTGGATTTCCCTTTGGGAGGCTTAATATTCAGCTCGACCCGGTCGATGTAAGAAGGGATGGACCCGGTAAAGAGGATATTCGTCTCCGCCGGAAGCGGGTTGTTATCCCCAATGTAGGTGCTTTCAAAGTCCAGGCTGACTGTTTTGTACTGGGCAAGCAGAAAAAATGGGCATAGTACGAGAAGGAATAGTAAAGATGGCTTTTGCATAGAAATGTGTTTGTGGAGTTTTTACGGTTCCTATAATATAATTACGAGAACCGTTATTTGTTTGGACGTTCACTTACAGTAAAGTCACTCCACGCCGCACAGATCAACGCTATCGGATCAAATGTACCATACCGGACTGCACCTGTTGCTGCCCGGCCTGTTCGTAAGTTAGCTGCCAAATATAGGCGCCAGGGTTCATCGGTTCATTGCCGGATTTACCATCCCACCTTTGCCCAGGCTGATCGCTTTCGAACACAAGCTCACCCCAACGGGAGAAGATTTGCAGGCGGTAGTTTTGCACCGGGCAAAGGTCTATAGGCAGAAAACCGTCGTTGATGCCATCGTCATTTGGAGAGAAGGCATTGGGGACGTAAAAGCAATTCTCACACCCAATAGGCTGCAGATCAATACTATCGACCGCACTGCCGCAAGTGTTGGTGACGGTAACGGTATAAACGCCCGGGGTGGTAAACGTAGTGAGGGCGGCTGTGCTTCCGTTGGACCATTGTACGTCGTTTTGAGGTTCCGTTGCTGCTTCGAGTTGCACGGAACCACCCGGGCAGAGTGGGGCAGCTCCTTGTATCTCCAGAGTAGGGAAAGTCAGGCTGTCTACGGTGAAGACCGTATCAAACTCCCCGCACCCATTGGTCACTGTAATGTGATAAGTGCCGCCACCGGTCAGTGTTACGCTGTCGCCCACGCTGCCATTTGACCAGGTATAACCCGTAGCGCCTTCCGAAAACACACTTGCTCCGGCTGTTTCGTCGGGGCAAAGGGCGTCGGGGGCCTGAAGAAGTATAGGCGGCACGTCCAGCACATTCAGCATTAGGGTATCCGTTGCCTGCCGGCCACAGAGGTCGGTAAACAAAACGGTGTAGAGCCCGCCGGTGGCTACCTGTATCGTTGCCGTGGTGTCCCCGGTAGACCAGAGCAAAGTACCTGATATATTTGCCGTTGCTGTGAAAGTGGCGGTATCGCCTGTGCAGAGCGTGTTCGGGCCGTTGATATTCACAATGACCGTGTCTGTCAGTTCCTCCACTTCGATGGTGTCGCTCACCATACCACAATCGGCAGTAACAGTCAGGCTATAAATCCCGGGCTCGGTAACGGTCAGACTGGTATCGGTGGAGCCATCCGACCACAGGAAGGCATCGCCATTGGTCTGGGGAATAAGGGTGATGGGGCCATTATCACAACTAAAGGTGGTATCCGGGCCCAGATCAGCGATCAGGGTTTCCTGGGTATCAAAGATGTAGTCCATGAAGTTGGGGAGGCCCAGGAAGGGCTGATCCGGGGTCTGAAAACTAAAGACTTCCTCCTCCAGGTTGGCTTGTTCTGAATTGGGGCAATTAATGGCGTGCAGGTGGGTGACCTGAGGGGCATCTTCATCGTAGGAGACCAGGTAAATGCGGCCGTCCGGAGCGAGCTGCATGGCGCCCAGGCGCTCATTTGGGCCCGGCCCAATTATGGTTCTTGAAGACAGAAAACTGGGATTGAGCGGTTCGTAGCGCACCAGCAGCGAACCACTAACGGTAGGCTCCATCACATACAGGTAATTGCCGTTGGGGGAGAAGGAGTAGCTAATGGAGTTGACGGCTCCGGGCAGGGTCCGGGGAGTAGAAATATTGCCATTATTGGCATTGAAATTATACAGCACACCTCCAACGAACAGCCGGTTGCGCGCCGGAGAAATCTTAATCGGGCCAGCCAGGGAATCAATGACGTCCCGCTCTTCCAAAGTTGGGCCGAGGACTTCGGTGGGCGTCACACGGTAGTTGAAAAAATCACCGGTATTGTCATCTACGATGATGACCCAGAAGTCGGTACCGTTCCCGTGCAGGGTGCCGCTTAGAGATTCAAAGCTGGGGACATGCAGCCGGTCATCCTCAAAAACAGTGCCCCCGAGCCCGCCATTAAGGGTGCGGTTGAGCAAAAAGTGCGTGAGACCGCGTCCCTGCAACTGACCGGCAGGCAGCCCGTCGCTGGCAAACTCCCGCTCTTCCATGGTGAAGAGGTAATGCTCATCGGCATTGCCAGGATTAGGCACAAAGAGGGCAGACTGAACGGCACCAAAGCCACCGCCCCGGAGCCCTTCCATATCGTACAATACATTATGGCTGGCGTTCCAGATGCTTCCCGAGGGTTGTCCCGGGGTAGTGCGTCCGCCTCCGTTGGTATAGTACAAAAGGTTGCCATCTGCATCACAAACTGAGGCACAACCTTCCGATGTTCGCAGCGCACCATTGGTGATCAGGACCGGGTCACCGGAAGAGAAGTCAATACCCTGTTGGTTGCCAAAGTACCAGATGTTGCCTTCATTTTGGCTCAGCGCGGCAAAAGACAGGAAAAGGAGGGGTAGAATCAGTCCAGCAAAGGGCGTTTTTTTCATACTGCACGGTTTTGCCCAAAAGTAAGGGTAACCGGCCAATTTTTCGGTCGGTTACCCTTCAATACTGATTTTTGCAGGTTGGTAGAGGTTTAAATATCTCCCAACCTGCTTGTTTTTCATTACGCGGTGTACAGCAAATCGTAGTATTCTTCCAGCATCCGCTTGACCCCAAAGGCATCGCGGGTGCTTTGAATGCTGGCGTGCATCATTTTCAGCCATTTTTGCCGGTCGTCGTAGTAGGTGGGCACGACTTTGTTCAGCAGCACGTCGTAGAGGGCTTCCCGGTCGTTGTCATCCTGTTCTTCCACGTTGTCGCTTTCGAAGGCATTGCCGATCTGCCAGCCATTGACGCCATCCTGGCAGGCTTCCGGCCACCAGCCGTCGAGCACGCTAAGATTGAGCACCCCGTTCATAGAGGCTTTCATGCCGGAAGTTCCACTTGCTTCCTTAGGGCGGCGTGGGTTGTTGAGCCACACATCGGAGCCACGGGTGATGGCGGCACCAATTTCCATATCGTAGTTTTCCAGGAAGACTACCGCATTGGGGTAGAGTTTGGACATGCGCACGAGGTTGGCTGCAATCGCTTTGCCGGTATCGTCCAGGGGGTGGGCACGGCCGGAAAAGACGAGCTGAATTTTGCCTTCCTTCAGGTAAGGCTCAATAACTTCAGGTTTGGAGAAGATCAGATCGCTGCGCTTGTAAGGCACGGAGCGGCGGGCGAAGCCTATGATCAGCTTTTCTTCGTCGAGGGTAACGCCATTCTTGCGCTTGACAAGATCAATGAGCGCCCGCTTGTTCTTCAGGTGCGGTTCCCAGAGATCTTTGCCAGCCTCAGCAGCATCAAGCATCGCCTGATCCACCCATGTACCCTGATGAATGCCATTGGTAATGGCAACGATGTCGGAGCGGTCGTGGATGTGCTTCCACATTTGGTTTGCCGTCTCGCCGTGCAGTTGAGCTACGGCGTTCGATTTTTTGGAAAGGCGCAATGCCCCCACGGTCATATTGAAGGGGTCGCCGGCCAGGCGGCGGAGTTGGCTGGGTTTCATGCCCAGGTTGGCGCCCATATACATCAGGCGGTCGACCGGGTGGGACTCATTGCCCTGAATCACAGGAGTGTGGGTGGTGAATACGATTTCATTTTTGCTTGCAGCCCAGGCTTCCTCGAAAGTCATACCGTCTTCCATCTTTTCGCGCATCAGCTCAAAGCCGGCAAACAGGGCATGCCCTTCATTAAAGTGGTAAACATCTACCTCAATGCCCAGGGAGCGGAGAGCCCTCACACCGCCTACACCGAGGACGAGTTCCTGCGCGATCCGCTCTTCTCCAAACCATCCGTAGAGCTGCCCGGTAATCCAGCCATCTTCATTGCCCGGTACATCTGTATCGAGCAGGTAGAGTGGGGCGTTACCGAAAGCCTCGAGTTTCCAGACCTTGCAGGCGACGTTACGGTCACGGATTTCGACATTTACAGTGATGCCGGTATCCTCCATGAAGTCGTCGTAGTTGTAGTTGCGGTAGGAATCGTAGGGCTTGCCATCCTCCCCAATGAATTGATCGGTATAACCTTGTTTCCATTTAATGCCGATGCCAACGATAGGGTAGTCATACTGCTTAGCGCCTTTCATATAGTCGCCTGCAAGGATACCCAGGCCACCGGCGTAAGCTTTGAAGCGGTTGTCCAGCCCGTATTCCATACAAAAGTAGGCTACGCGTGGCAAGGTGCCTTTTGAATCTGCCATAATGTGGGTTTTCTGTTTGTTGTGATCAAAGAAACAATGGGGCATGGTATTGCCGCGCCCCGGCAACCAATATAGCAGAAAACCCTTTAAATCTGAAACCTTAACAGGTTGACGGAAATAAATGACACAATTTTCCTGAGGATTTGCCAGTATTTCCACGCAACCTCCTTAAAGTCAGTTGTTTAGAGAGCTTTGGCGTGTCAAAATTGTATCATTTATTTTTTCTCCGTCCCTTACAGGCCTACTTTACAAACTTCTTTTTGCTTTTTTTTCGCTTTGGGAATGGGCGGCGCTTTTTGTTAGACTGCCCGGGCTGTGGACCGCCATCGTTTACCCGCAGTGTGCGGCCATCGTAGGTTTGGCCATCGAGTTTGTTTATCAGTGAGGCAGCAGCCTGCACTTCAACCTGTACGAAGGCATGCTTTTTCTGCAGGTCGATTTTTCCGACGTCAGCACCGTTGATGCCCCCTTTTTCGCACAGGTAGGCGAGGAGTTCCCCTTTGCCATTGATATCCATTTGACCGATATTGACGAATACCCGGCGGGACTCATTGGGTTTCAGGAAAGCTTTGTCCGCCCGTGGCTTTTGTCCTATCGGCTTACTTTTGGCATAATCCTGCATCTTCTTGGGCATAGTGGCAGAGGCAACCCGGAGCAGCAGTTCTTCCCGGGACAAGCCTTCGAATTTAGCTGCGATTCCCGGGAGATAGTCCAGCAGGTCTGAATTCGGAGTGGCTTCACTGATTTTATCAAAAAAGCGCATGAGCCGCTGTTCGAAAATCGCATTTCCGGAAGGGATTTCAACGGCTTCAAAGGAGATTTTAGAGACTTTTTCCAGTTTCCGTAGCAGATGACGGTCTTTTGGATGGGCGAGCACCAGGCTAATCCCTTTATTGCCTGCCCGTCCGGTACGTCCGGAGCGGTGGGTATAGAAGTTGAGGTCGTCCGGGATGTTAAAATGGAAGACGTGGGTGATGTTATCGACATCAATGCCCCTTGCGGCAACGTCCGTGGCGACCAGAATACGCAGCCGCCGGTCGCGGAAGCCCTGCATGACCCGGTCGCGTTGTGTCTGATTAAGGTCACCGTGTATAGCATCTGCTTTGTAGCCATCGCGGGTAAGTTGTTCTGCCACCTCTGCTGTCTCCCGGCGTGTGCGGCAAAATACGAGCCCGAAGAGGTCCGGCTCCATATCGAGAAAGCGGCGTAGTGCCTCGTAGCGTTCTGCGGGGCGCAGGACCACGTATTGATGGCTGATATCTACGTTGCCGGAGTTTTGAGCACCTACTGAAAGTTCAAACGGGTTGTCCATGTAGTCTTCTGAAATGCGGCGGACTTCCGGTGGCATAGTAGCAGAGAACAGCCAGGTACGGCGCTGCTCAGGTACGGCTTCCAGTATTTCATCAATTTCCTCCTTGAAGCCCATATTGAGCATTTCATCGGCTTCATCCAGCACCACCTGTTGGAGGTGCGTATAATCTACCTTTCCGCGGCGCATGAGGTCACGCAGGCGGCCCGGTGTTGCAACCAGCACCTGTACACCCTGTTCCAGGGCTTTCATCTGCCTGCGGATATCCGCACCTCCGTACACCGGGAGGATTCTGAGGTTAGGCTGATTCTTGGAAAAAGACTCCAGCTCGCGGCAAATTTGCAGGCAAAGCTCCCGGGTAGGGGCCAGGACAAGCGACTGAATGAATGGCAATGCCACATCGGTACGGTGCAGGAGCGGCAGGCCAAAAGCCGCTGTTTTGCCGGTACCCGTTTGGGCCAGGCCCACGAAGTCTTCCTCGCCGGAAAGCAGGCGGGGAATGGCTTGTTCCTGAATGGCAGTTGGAGATTCGAAGCCGATAGCAGACACAGCTTCAGTGATAGACTGGGAGAGGCCCAGTGACTCAAAAGTACTCATGATCAAATGTTAGGCTGCACTCCGCAGCAGCAATGATGAGTAGCATTTGAGCTTTGCAGTATTGGGCGGAGCATCACCGTCCTGAGCAGGTTATTCAAGCCTGCAGCTTGAGCACAAACCCGTCTTGTGCGTTCATTCTAAGCTTCCGCTACTCGAAATCGGGGACAAAGGTAATGTTTTTTCCTGATTATTCCGGCAATTGTTCAATCATTTGCCAAAGTCCCTGTTTGAGCTGCATATTGAGCCTTACTGTATCCGGAGACGAGTGTGCGTCACTGTTGCGTTTCCTTTGTAGTTCCTGCCAGCGCTGATAACACAGTACTGCATCGTTCAGGAGCAGGTTGTTGCCCATTTGATCTGATAAGGTAATCAGGGATTTGATCACTCCTTCAAAGTCTTCTTCAAGGAGCCTTTTTTGAAGCGCTTTCTTAAAGGATTGACGCATATCATTGTGCTTTCTCTGAATAATCTTTATATTTGGGGTGCCCTACCGTTAATGATTTAAGCAAACACTAGAACTGATAACCCCGGGAGACTTCATAACTGTTGAGTTCCTGTCCAATTTATGTTCCTGAAGCACCGTTTGCTTCAGGAAAGCAAAACTGGATTATTGAACCTTTTAGGAAACAACTATTTACTCAATGCCCAGCATGAAAAACCTGTTCTATCTATTTTTGTTTGCTTCTTGTATTTCGTTTTTCCGACCCCAAACGGTGGCTGCCAATACGCCAAAGGCAGTAGACGTCCAGAATGTCCAATTTGTCAGCGAAAGTATCGTTGCATCTTCCAGTTCCCATTTCACACGATCTGCTATGGGTATGGATCGGTCTTTACAGTTGAGCAGCTTTGTTGCCAAAGCTCACCATGTATCCGTTTTACTGTCATGGGTAGTAGATAAGCCTGCAGATGAGGTGTCTTTTATTATTGAGCGGGCCCTCGAAAACAATACCTGGAAAAAGGTAGGGCGGGTTACTGCGGCAGCAGGTCAGCGCGAGTTTAGTTTTTGGGATGTGCGCGTCCAGCCAGGTGAAGCCTACGAATACCGTCTTGTGAATGAGTCGGACGGCGTTTCGTTTCAGGCTTCCGAGCCCGTAATCCTTCAGGTGGATAACCCGTTCGATGAATACCTTATCATTTTGGGGCTGCTTGGGTTCATTGGTTATATTGCGCATCAGACCAGGAATCTCGTTCACTGACCCACTGTGTCAGGTGTGTGCATAACAAATTGCACTTTTTGAATAGCTTGCCAGCATTTGCCGTTTGCCTCTCCTGGATAAGCTGGAGCAGAGCGGGAAGCTCTACCCCAGCAGCCATAGGGCTTAAATGCAGAGGGTTGCCTTTGTGTTTTGTGCAATTTGTTATACACACGTGTCAGGTTTTCTTCAGGCCAGTTTCATTTTTTTCCTTAGCTTTATTGCGCAGGTATTTGGTTGATCTGAATGCCATATTAAAAGGACTGAATAAAACGATGCCAAACGATGAACGAAGATATTTTTAAAACCCTGCGCGCTTGCAAAGAACTGGTCAATTTAGACGATTCGGAAATCAAACAACTGGCCAGTGTAGGTAAGCTTGTGGACTACGAAGCAGGGCATGAGGTTTTTTCTATCGAACAGAAAGGGGAGTCTTTTTATATCGTCCATTACGGCCGTTTGATCCTCTATTTAACCCGCAAGGAGCCTAAATCCTACACCAAGGGGCAGCTTTTCGGTGAAATTGCCATCTTCAACAAAACATCCCGCCTTGGCACTATCCGCGCAACGGAGCCGTCTAAACTTATCGTTTTTGATAAATCAGAAGTATTTGATGACACCAAAATCCCCGAAGAGCTCAAACTTAAGCTTTCGTGGGCACTGACTCAGAAAATCATCACTTATCTCGTTGCTGATGAATCAGCCAACAGCAAGCGCATCATCGATAAAGGAGAAAGCGATATGGTGGAATTTAAGGAGTCTATTGACAAGTACCACCGCGATAAGATCATTCAAACCCTTTCTGCATTCATGAATCTAAATGGAGGCACTGTCTTTTGCGGAGTAGACGACGAGGGCAAGATTATTGGGCTGGATGCCACTACTTCAGATATTGATAACTTCAAGCGCAGCATCACAAGTGCGGTACAGCGCAATCTTGGTTCCTTCTTCGCTACACAGTTGTCCTTTGATATTGAGAAGATTGATGATCATATGATTTTTCGGATTGATACGCCACCTGCCAAGTCGCCCGTGTTCTACCGTGATGTAGACAAAAAAGGCAACGAACAGGAGGTCTTCTACATCCGGACGGGATCCGCAAATATCAAAATCAAGAAAAGTAGTGAAATTATCAAATACATTGGAGACCGCTACCGTTTCGCAGGCCAGTAGTCCGATTTAAGGGGCCTGCCAGCTTAGCAGAGACTGCCAAAAGCCGGCTTCCATTAGTGGTGCATTGATAGCAGTGCAAAGCTTGATTGTTCGCCTGTTGTTTTCCGGCGGTGTGCGTACTTTCTTCCATTTTGCCCACTCGGGGTGCAGCACAGCCTCCACCAGTGCGAGGTCCCACATGATCCAGCTTGTCCCGGCGTTTACAGAATCCCATCTTTTAGTTAGCCGCCGGCATAAAGGTGTACGGCATTCTGTAAGTTTCTGAAAGGAAGACTTTCGCTGGAAGGTCAAGGACTGGGCAATATTGGCCGGCATGACCCAAAGTTCCAGTTCAGCAGTGTTGAGCAGAAGGTCAAAGGCATTGAGGTCGTTGCGGATGTTGAATTCGTTCTTGTCCCAGGCTTTACTTCTTAGGTCATATCTTGCACCCAGCAGATAAACCCTTAAGTTGCCAGCAATCTCCGGTGCGGCAGCGATGGCTGCGGCTACATTAGTGGAAGGGCCGAGGCAGATAATATTTAGTTTGTTTTCGGTATCCGCTTTACCGGCTTTATCGATGATAAATCTTGTTGCAGGGCTTGTGGGAACAGGTGCGCCAGCATAATACCCCCATGCAAACCCCAGCATACGGTCACAGCCGCTGAGGGTTGGTACCATCCAATTGCCGGTTTCCGCAGCAAGGTGCTCATTGAGCTGCTGACTGATTTCCAGCGTGTTGATGCTGTCCGTCGAATAGTTATTCCAGCTAGGGTCTGTAAGCAGTTGTGGGTTATTAAAATGCGCTGACTGTAGCGAAAGCACTTTGAGCCCATCCGGGGCGAGCGCTCTTGCAATGGCATAGAGATCATCCATTTCGTTGCCGGTGTCTGCATCAATGATGTAAGCCGGTTGGGCTGCAATAGCGCAAGGCAAGATTATTGAAAAGAGGAAGATGGATAGCCGGGTTCTCATAAGCAGTGTGTTTTCTCACTGCCAAAGATAGGGTTTTGAGCGCGAATTGAAAGCTGAGCTCTTATGCTGTAGCGGGTTGTATCTGAGATAGGATTTGCTCCAGTGCTGAATTGGTTTCGGCTTCAGAAGCGAGCAGGTCTTTCAGACTGATTTGTCCCAGTACATGATCAAGCGACTGCTGCACCACCCGCCATAAAGACCGCACGGAACAGTCTACGGAATTTGTGCAAATCCGAAAGCCAGCAGAGTGCTTATTGCAAAACCCTTCATCAAATAGAGCTCCGCCCAATGCGCGCAGGACTTCCCCAACGTTAATATTTTCCGGCGGCTGTGCCAGTACATAGCCGCCTTTTTGGCCACGGGTGCTTTCGATAAAGCCCGCCAGGCGGAGCGTTCGGGTCAGTTTGCCAACATAGCTGTCTGACATACCCTCCAGTTCGCCGAGTTGCGGAATACTAAGCCCATTTTGTTCATCGGCTTCCGCAATGCGGATGAGAATGCGCAGTCCGTACTCGTCTTGGGCGGAAATTTTCATAGCCTTTTGCGGTTAGGATCGGTGGTGAATAATGTTTGTTTTGTAAGTTCGGGTCAAAACATGTCCAGGGCAAACCGGGCTTCTTCGCTCATCATGTCCTTGCTCCAAGGCGGATCGTAGACGACTTCCAGCTCTACATCACTGACGCCCTCCACCATCGCAACCTTCTGTTGTACTTCCATAGGCAGGGAATCCGCTACCGGGCACATGGGTGTAGTAAGCGTCATACGCAGATTGACGATACCCTGATCACTGATATCGATACTGTAAATCAGCCCCAGTTCGTAAATGTCCACTGGGATTTCCGGGTCATAAACAGTTTTGGTGGCTTCTACGATTTTGGCTTCTAATGCTGCTTTGTCCATGATTGATCTTCTTTGACGTTGCGTGCGCTAAACAAATGTCGTCGTTACTGGCTTTTCGCGTTGATTGCCAGACCATACATTTTCATCTGCCTGACCATGCTGACCAGCCCGTTGGACCGGGTGGGGGAGAGATGCTCCTTCAGCCCTATCTTGTCGATAAAATAGAGGTCTGCCTGCGCAATCTCCTCTGCCTTTTGCCCGGACAGCACCCGAACCAGCAAAGCGATGATGCCTTTGGTGATGACCGCGTCACTATCGGCCGTAAAACTCACTTTGCCTTCTGCTTCATCTGCATGCAGCCAAACCTGACTCTGACACCCCTTGATCAGGTGGTCTTCATCTTTGTACTGCTCATCGATCAGAGGCAGAGATTTGCCCAAATCGATGATATACTCGTACTTCTCCATCCAGTCGCCGAAGAAGGCAAACTCCTCGATGATTTCGTCTTGTATGCTGTTGATTGGGTTCATTGTGAAATTTTACTTTAACATCAAAACCGCCCTGTTAATTCCCGCCACCAGCGCATCAATATCCGCTTTGTTGTTGTAGAAGGCGAAGGAAGCCCGCACCGTACCGGGGATTTCATACCGTGCCATTAGGGGCTGGGTGCAGTGGTGCCCGGTGCGTACTGCAATGCCGAGTTTGTCCAGTATGGCGCCCAGATCGTAGGGGTGTACGCCATCGACGATGAAGGAGACCACGCTGGCTTTTTCTTTTGCTGTCCCGATGATACGCAGGCCTTCGATTTGCTCCAGTTGTTCTGTAGCGTAGACCAGCAGTTCGTGCTCGTGCCGGCTGATATTGTCATAGCCCACACTTTGCATGTACTTCACAGCTTCCCCCAAACCGATGACGCCCGAAATATCCGGTGTGCCGGCTTCGAACTTATGCGGCAATTCGTTGTAGGTGGTCTTTTCGAAAGTCACCGTTTTGATCATCTCGCCTCCGCCATGGTAGGGCGGCATTTGTTCCAGCCATTCTTCCTTACCATATAGCACTCCGATACCCGTTGGGCCAAACATCTTGTGCCCGGAGAAGGTGTAAAAATCCGCATCGAGTGCCTGCACATCTACCTGGGTATGAGGGATGGCTTGTGCGCCGTCCACCAGCACCGGGATGTTCAGTTCGTGCGCCCGGTCGATAATGGCTTTCACGGGGTTGACCGTGCCCAAAGCATTAGACACATGTACCAGAGAAACGATTTTCACGCGCTCATCCAGTAGCTCGTAAAGGGCGTCCAGGTCAATTTCGCCCGCATCGTTGACCGGTGCCACCCGAAGTTCTGCTCCGCGCTCCTCACAAATCATCTGCCAGGGCACAATATTGGAATGGTGCTCCATGGCTGTAATCAGTACCGCATCACCCTGATTGATAAATTTCCGCCCGTAGGAAGAAGCAACGAGGTTGATCCCTTCGGTGCAGCCCCGGACAAAGATGACCTCCTTTTCGGAAGGAGCATTGATGAATTGGCGCACAAGCTCCCGTGCCTCTTCAAAAGCCGTAGTTGCTTCCTGGCTCAGCTGATACACCCCCCGGTGCACATTCGCATGCCCGGTACGATAGTAATCATTGAGCCGGTCGATGACCTGTGCCGGCTTTTGGCTTGAGGCTGCGCTGTCCAGGAAGATGATGGGCTTGCCGTTCATCTCCTGTTCCAGCAGCGGGAAATCCTTGCGGATTTTTTCAATATCAAACGCTTGTTGAGCGGTAACTTCCATGTTGTTCTACTGTTCGAATTTCTGGTTGATCAGCATCTCTGCAAAATCGCGGACCTGCTCGTGCTTAAAGTACTCCAGCACTTCTGCGATGAAGGCGTGTTGCAGCATAGCCCGTGCCTGATGGTCGTTGAGACCGCGGCTGCGCAGGTAGAAAACGGAGGACTCATCGAGCTGCCCGATTGTGGCACCGTGGCTGCACTTCACATCATCAGCAAAGATTTCCAGCTGTGGCTTGCTGTCCATTTCGGCTTTATTGGACAGCACCAGGCTGCTACTCTGCTGGAAGGCGTTGGTCTTTTGTGCATCCTTGCGCACCATTACTTTGCCATTGAATACACCGCGGGCGCTGTCGGTTACGATGCCTTTGTAAAGCTCATTGCTTTGACAGTGCGGTACGGCGTGATCAATGAAGGTATGGTTGTCAATGTGCTGTTGCTCCTTGCCAAAGTAAACGCCGTAGTAGTTGGTGGTCAGGTTAGACCCCTTGTGCACGGTGTTCAGGTTGTTGCGCACGATGCGGCCACCCAGGTCTACGGTATAGTTTGAGAATTGGCTGTCGCGGTCCTGCTCCGCATCCACCCGGTTGACTACGAAGCCTTCTGCGCCTTCCTGCTGCAGGCAATAGTGGTGGATGTGAGCATTAGGACCCACTGCGACGCGGTTATAAATATTGTTGAAGTAAGTGCCGGTAGCGCCCTGCTTTTCAAACTGCCCTTCTATGTAGGCAAATTCACTGCCTGTCTCCGCCACTGCGATATTCATGTGGCTGTTGAGGATGGGCGTTTCGGCATTGGAAGACAGGTGAAGGATATAGACAGGCTTTTCGCAAGCGACATTCTTCTCGCTGTACAGGAATAAACTGTGCTGTGAGAATGCGGCATTAAGGGCTACGAAGATATCATCCTGATCCTTCAGAATACGGTCCATATGCTCGCGGGCAATGCTGCCAAATCGGTCGCTGTCCATAGCGTCCCGAAGCAGCATTACATGCATCCCAGCCGGTAGTTCGGCAAATTGTGATAAAGAATCGCTGAGCTGGCCATTTACAAAAACAATCAGGTGCGCGTCCATGCCTTCCGGCAGGTATTTTTTGATGTCAGCTGCGTCCACACCCTGTACCTGCCCTATGGCATAATCCGGTTGAAGAATGCGGTTAACACTAGTGTATTTGTACTCCTCCCAGCGGCGGGTAGGGAAGTCCAATTGTCCCACCATTGCCATGGCTCGCTGACGGTACTCGTCCAGCGGATGAGCCGGCTGCTGATTCGCGGCCTCAGTTTGGTCAAACAGCTCCTGAAACTTTTGTTTTTCGGCTGTGTATCTGTCCTGAGCTACGGTTGTTGACATGTCGTAAGCTATTATTTGAAGTGCGGCTTGATGACGGAGAAAAAATGGTATCATTTTCCGTCAAACTACTTAGTTGCACAAGCCGGCAGCTTAGGTTCGTAAATAAATGACTTTGAGGGTAGACCAGGAGAAGTTACACCGCTACTGCATCTACTTCTTCCTTAATCCAGTCATAGCCCTTGTCTTCCAGCTCCAGTGCGAGTGACTTGTCGCCGGATTTTACAATACGGCCCTTGTACAGCACATGCACGAAGTCAGGCTCAATGTAGTTGAGCAGGCGCTGATAGTGGGTAACGATGATGAAGGAGCGGTCCTGTGTGCGGAGCTTGTTCACCGCCTCCGACACAATGCGCAGCGCATCAATATCCAGTCCGGAATCGGTCTCATCAAGGATAGCCAGTGAAGGCTCAAGCAGCGCCATTTGCAGCATTTCACTGCGTTTTTTTTCACCACCGGAGAAGCCTTCGTTGAGGGAGCGGCGCAGGAACTTCTCGTCCATGCCCACCAGTTCAATTTTCTCGCGGATGTACTTCAGCATCTGCATTGCATTCATGGCTTCCAGCCCGCGTGCTTCACGGTTGGCATTAACGATGCTCTTGAGGAAGTTAGAGGTGCTCACGCCCGGAATTTCGACCGGGTACTGAAAAGCCATAAAGATACCGGCTAAAGCGCGCTCGTCCACTTCCATCTCAAGAAGGTCTTCGCCTTTATATAGTACGCTGCCGCTTTCCACTTCGTAGTCTTCGCGGCCCGCGATGACATTGGCGAACGTACTCTTGCCCGAGCCGTTAGGGCCCATGATAGCGTGTACTTCGCCCGGTTTAACTTCCAGGTTAATACCGTTCAGGATGGTTTTGTCTTCAACCGCAACTTTCAGGTCTTTAACAGTCAACATTATGGTTTGGTATTTTTGTCGTGATCAATTTGGGTAAGGAAGGGAAACCCCTTCCCGGGTTAATGTTTAAGGTTAGCCAACGCTGCCTTCCAGGCTGATTGCGAGGAGCTTCTGTGCTTCCACTGCGAATTCCATCGGGAGCTCGTTGAAGACTTCCTTGGCAAAGCCGTTGACGATAGTATTCACTGCGTTTTCCTCGCTCAGCCCGCGCTGCATAAGGTAGAACAGCTGATCTTCGCCAATTTTGGAGGTCGTAGCCTCGTGTTCCACTTTGGCCGTGTTGTTTTGCACTTCCAGGTAGGGGAAGGTGTGCGCGCCACACTTGTCGCCCATGAGCAGGGAGTCACAAACGGAGAAGTTATGGGCATTTTCAGCCTTCTTGCCAATTTTTACCAGTCCGCGGTAGGAGTTGTGGCTGTGGCCGGCAGAGATACCTTTGGAGATGATGGTACTGCGGGTGTTCTTGCCCAGGTGGGTCATTTTGGTCCCTGTGTCTGCCTGCTGACGGTTGTTAGTTACCGCTACAGAATAGAATTCGCCCACAGAGTTGTCGCCCAGCAAAACGCAGCTTGGATACTTCCAGGTCACGGCAGAGCCAGTTTCCACCTGTGTCCAGGTAATTTTGGAATTGACGCCTTTGCAAAGGCCCCGCTTGGTAACGAAGTTGTAGATACCTCCTTTCCCTTCTTTATCGCCAGGATACCAGTTTTGTACCGTGGAATACTTGATGGTGGCATCATCCATAGCTACGAGTTCCACCACCGCTGCGTGCAACTGATTCTCATCGCGCATTGGAGCCGTACAGCCTTCCAGGTAGCTTACCTGACTGCCTTCTTCGGCGACGATGAGGGTGCGCTCAAACTGTCCGGTGTCCCGCTCGTTGATACGGAAATAGGTGCTCAGCTCCATGGGGCACTTCACGCCTTTAGGCAGGTACACGAAGGACCCATCGCTAAATACCGCGGAGTTCAGAGCGGCGAAGTAGTTGTCGTTGGCAGGTACTACAGAACCGATATATTTTTTTATCAGTTCGGGGTGTTCCTGCACCGCTTCGCTGAAAGAGCAAAAGATAATACCCAACTCAGCCAGCTTCTCTTTATAAGTGGTCTTCACAGAAACCGAGTCGATTACGGCGTCTACCGCAACACCGGCCAGCATCTTCTGCTCGTCGAGTGGGATACCAAGCTTGTTGAAGGTATCTAGCAGCTCCGGATCTACCTCATCAAGGCTGTTGAGCTTTTTCTTCTTCTTAGGCGCAGCGTAGTAGATGATATCCTGAAGGTCGACCGGCGGGTAGTCCACGTTTGGCCATTTGGGCTCGGTCATTTCCAGGAATTGGCGGTAAGCTTTAAGGCGCCACTCGGTCATCCACTCCGGCTCATTCTTTTTGGCGGAGATCGCACGGACTACATCTTCGCTCAGCCCCTTGGGCAGTTTGTCCGTTTCGATGTTGCTGGTGAAGCCATATTTATAGTCGCTCTTGGTATGCTGCTCCAGCGTCTGCATGGAATCGCTCATAATCTATGCGGTTTTTCCAGTGTTATTTAGACTAATTCTAATGCAAATGTCAGGAATTTATACAAAAAAGTACAAATAAGGTTTAGAGAATATTACACCTTTTTAGGTATTGGTGGTTTAGGCTAGGCCGTGCTGGTTTTGAAATTGGCATAAATTCTGGAATGTTGCCGGGCATAGTCGGTTTTAATAGGGTTTTATTTGGTAAAATGACGGTGTAGTGTTTTAAAATTTTGGCATAGTTGTTTCTGAATTAGGTATAGGTAATAACTATTATTAGGTATTGAGCGTCAACTTTTCCACTACACTACAGGTGAAGGCAACTGGAAAATGCTCATAATGAAAGCACAAATCAGCCAATCTCATCGGTATTAACACTGAACTGACTCATTCTTTACTATTTATTTCTGAGGCAATCAGGCAGCCTGACGAATCCTCGCTACCTTTAAGCAATTATTAGGGGGGCTCACCTGGCAGCTCTCAGGCCTGTAAATGACGTATAAATATGAGTTTCCGAAAAAACAAGAACCGCATCACCTGCTATTTGATCCTGGTATGCTTTATGAGTGTGGCGCCTGGGAGCGTAGTTGGCCAGCAGATCAGCAATAGGACTGTGATGCCGATAGATTTGGAGCTGCCTCTGAAATACCTTTCCCTTAACCACGCAGCCTACGAGGCATCAGCGCAGTATAATTACCTGGGGCTTGAGTACGGACACCTGCCTTTGACCGCTAATGGTGAGTTGATTGCCCCCGGGGGGCGTATTTTCCTCGATAGTAAGGGCAATTATTACTATGTGCTTCAGTTGGACGACGAAAATGAAGTCCAGGGATATACTAATTTGTACATTAAAGGGTTTGAAGAGGATTGGGGCAACTGGAACGTGGCGGCTACCGGTTCTAATGTTGGCATGATTGCTAAAAATGATTTAGTCTATATATATGGCTCGGTCAGCCGTACGGACAGCCTTTTTGTTAAAGACGAATTTGTCAGAAGTATCCCCGGGAACGCAGCATTTGTGTTGACGTTCAATGAGAATCTGGAACTGACAGATGACTTTTTCTATGGTTTGGATACGCTCGCTGCGCACGGAGATGTCCATTTAAAAGTTGACGATGATGGCGATTACCATATAGCGGGAAAGTTTTTCAACTCCAGTGCCAACAACTTTCAGCTGGAGATTGGTGGAGCCCTAATTGACCCTATACGAGACGGGTATAATACGCAGACCTTTTATTATGCCATTGTAGACCATGCGACAAAGCTGGCAAAAACCAGCCATAGCTTTGGGGGCATCAACAGCAGCATGACAAAATTGCTGGACTTTGAACTCCACGATAACCAAGATGCTCTAATCCTGTTTGAGCAGTCTGATGAACTAGAACTTAATGGCGAATGGCTCTCTAATGAGGTGTTCCCTGGCGACATCACACTTTTATGCCTGAATGGCGATAGCCTGAGGTACCACGTCAACTATGAAGGCCCGGCGCTGCAAACCGGGCACCTGCTCAAAAAGTTAAGGAACAACCACACCTGCGAGTATATACGAACGGAGGGCGGCGAAGCCCCCTTTGTCATAAACGGGGAGTCTATTCTATATGATTCTACGCTGAATAATTTGATTATAAACAGAAACCCTGCCGGTGAAGTAGCATGGATTCAAAACATACAAGGCCCTGGTGGCGGAGGAAACGACATTTTTGACATTACGCTATCCGATGATCAGACAAAGATCTGGGTTAGTGGCCGCTTAAGGCAGGCAGAACCCTTTCTGATTGACGGCCAAACGTTGATGGTCAATGATCAGTTCGGCGGTTTCCTTATGGCTTTGGATGCAGAGACTGGTGCATTTATAGAGGTACTTTACCCGAGAATGGATGCTGACCCGGGCATACAGCCCTATACTGATATCAGGCAAATAGATGGCATAGACGACGGCAGCCTGAAAGTCATCACCCAGGTAGGTTTCAGAGAAAATGTACTAAGTCCCACTTATGATTATACTATTGGTGATTTGACCATTCCCGTGGCTGGCAAAGGAGAGTTATTGATCTATGATTTGAAACTGGATACCGGAGTATCTGCTCAGGAGGTTTCGGTACAAAAAACCAGAGCCTATCCTAATCCTGTAAGCCCTGGGCAAGGCATTTATTTTTCAGATGACAGCAATAATGCTTACACGCTGTTTTCGTTATCGGGCAAAAACCTGGGTAGCCTCAAAAATGAGGATACGTTTCCCTTCGTCTCTCCGGGGCTCTACTTGCTGAAAGGAAATAGGGATGGCAGGGCTTTTAAAGTTTTGGTTGTTGATTGACCAATGAAGTAGTGCGAAAACAGATACCTGCAAAGGGCGTCATTTTAAAGCGCCGTAACGGATGGGGGAGGCTTGTTTTGAGGGAGGAGGGTGATAGTTAGGTATTGTTATCCCAACCTAAAGAAACCGGGTGATGCTTGGCTTGTGCACTCAACCCTTCGAACTCCAAATCTCGTAGAAATCAGGAAATATTCCCCTATGTTGAAGGTAAAACATAAACAGCCCGTCAATACCCCGGATTCTGCACCAAATTCGGGTTCGTATCCAGCTGATCCAGTATCTGCTCGTTACCCCTGTAAACCCCAGTTTTGATGGCAGCCCTGTTGATGGTTCATCGGCAGAGCTGTCTTTTGGTGAATGGCTCCGATGGGCTTCCGGGAAAATAAATCACCCTCAAGCTCAATAAGAACCTGAGGGTGAAGTAAAGTTCATCTAAAGTTCAATCCTAGCTCAACGCATCCTCCTCATAAGCCTCCATCGGCGGGCAGGTACAGACCAGGTTGCGGTCGCCGAAGGCGTTATCTACGCGGCCTACGCTGACCCAAAACTTATGCTCGAAGCGCAAGTGGGGTAGAGGGAAGGCCGCTTTGGACCGGGAGTAAGGCAGGTGCCAATCATCCATGGTGATCAGCTGCAGGGCGTGTGGGGCGTTGACCAGCACGTTGTTGTCCTCGGCAGCTTCGCCCCGGGCAATCTCATCGATCTCTTCCCGAATGCAAAGCATGGCATCGCAGAAGCGGTCGAGCTCGTCTTTGCTTTCACTTTCTGTAGGCTCGATCATAATCGTGCCGGGCACAGGCCAGGATAGGGTGGGGGCATGGAAGCCATAGTCAATCAGGCGCTTGGCTACATCCTCTGCGGAAGCCACAGATTTATAGGGGCGCAGGTCAATAATGAGCTCGTGAGCTGAATGGCCGTATCTGCCGGTAAAGAGCACATCATAGGCGCTTTCAAGGCGGGCTTTGATGTAATTGGCATTCAAGATGGCTGCTTTTGAGGCATCCGTGAGCCCCTTCTTGCCTAACATTCTGATGTAAGCGTAAGAAATCAGCAGGATACTGGCACTGCCAAATGGCGCTGCGCTGACTGCTCCGATGCCTTGCTTGCCACCAGTTTGAATCATACCGTGATTAGGCAGGAAGGGCTTCAGGCTCTCGTTGACGCAAATCGGGCCCATGCCGGGGCCACCGCCACCGTGTGGGATGGCAAAGGTCTTGTGCAGGTTGAGGTGGCAAACATCGGCATCAATAATGCCTGGGCTTGTCAGGCCGACCTGCGCGTTCATATTGGCACCGTCCATATAGACCTTGCCGCCGTTATCGTGGATGATTTTGCAGATTTCCTGAATTTCAGTCTCAAATACACCGTGGGTAGATGGGTAGGTGACCATCAGAGCGGACAGCTCATTGCTGTGCTTCTCGGCTTTTGCGCGAAGGTCTTCCAGGTCGATATTGCCCTGATTATCACACTTCACAACCACGACTTTCATGCCTGCCATGACTGCGCTTGCCGGGTTGGTACCGTGAGCAGAGTCCGGGATGAGCGCCACATTGCGGTGAAAGTCGCTGTTGGCTTCGTGGTAGGCACGGATGGTCAGCAAGCCGGCGTACTCGCCCTGTGCGCCCGAGTTGGGCTGCAAAGAACAAGCGGCAAAGCCGGTAATTTCGCTCAGCCAGGCTTCCAGTTCGCGGAAGATTTGGAAGTAACCTGCTGCCTGATCGACAGGAGCAAAAGGGTGGACGTTGGCAAACTCTGGCCAGCTTACCGGGATCAGTTCTGTAGCCGCATTCAGTTTCATGGTACAGCTACCTAAAGGGATCATCGAATGCATGAGGGACAAGTCCTTGTTTTCCAGTGACTTGAGGTAGCGCATCATTTCCGTTTCGGTATGATAGCTGTTGAATTTCGGATGCGTCAGATAGCCGGAGGAACGCTCCAGTGCAGTTGGCAATTGAAGCCCTTCTTTCACTTCTGCTGTGAAGCTGGCAGATTGCCCTTTCACTTTAGCGAAAAGTGCAGCGAGGCGCTCAATTTCTGCGAGGTTTACCGTTTCGTCCAGGCTGATTTGTATGCTGTCTTCGGTGTACCAGAAGTTGGTCTCCTGGTTCAAGGCTTCAGTTTTGATGGCCTGAATAAGTTCGGCGTCCGCTTTGATACTCAGGGTGTCGAAGTAATGCCCGTTCTGCTGCTCATAACCCAGGGCTTGCAGGTTTTGGTCCAGAATCTTTGCGAGTTCATGTACCCGGCGGGCAATGGCTTTGATGCCTTTAGGCCCGTGGTATACAGCGTACATGCTAGCCATTACAGCCAGAAGTGCCTGTGCGGTGCAGATATTTGAGGTCGCTTTCTCCCGGCGGATGTGCTGCTCGCGGGTCTGAAGTGCCATACGGTAGGCAGCCTGTCCATGCCGGTCCACAGAAACCCCAATGATGCGCCCGGGAATCTGCCGCTTAAATTGCTCACGTGTGGCAAAGAAAGCAGCATGCGGGCCACCGTAGCCCATGGGGACTCCAAAACGCTGCGTATTGCCTACCACAGCATCTGCGCCCCATTCACCAGGAGGGGTGAGCAGGGCAAGGCTGAGGATATCGGCTGCAACAGTCAGATAGACCTCCTTGTCATTGGCTTGTTCTGCCAGTGCCCGGTAATCCTCTACCTTACCGGTACGGTCCGGATACTGCAGCAGCATACCGAAGACTTTATCTGTCAATTCAAAGGACTTCCAGTTGCCTACCACTACTTCGATGTCAAGCGGCTTGGCCCGGGTCATCAATACCTCAATGGTTTGTGGCAGGACGGTATCGGCAACGAGGAACTGATTGATGGCTTCCCCTTTGTTGCGTTTGTTCTTCTGGCTGTAGAACATGGTCATTGCCTCCGCTGCAGCTGTGCCTTCGTCCAGGAGTGAAGCATTAGCGATCGGCAGAGCCGTGAGATCGCTCACCATGGTCTGGAAGTTGAGCAATGCCTCCAGGCGGCCCTGGGATATTTCAGCCTGATAAGGGGTGTACTGTGTGTACCAGCCCGGATTTTGGAAGACGTTGCGGAGAATAACCGAAGGCGTGATCGTGCCGTGGTAGCCCATGCCGATGTAGGTTTTGTAAACCTTGTTCTTGGCAGCGGTGCGCTTCAGCTCGTTGAGGAAGTCAAACTCCGTCAGGGCTTCCGGCAGGTCCATTTCCCTTTTTAAGCGGATTTTGTCCGGCACAGTCTCGTCGATAAGCTGATCCAGTGACTGTACGCCAATGGTTTCAAGCATTTTCGGCAGATCTTTATTAGAAACCCCGTTGTGGCGGTTCACAAACTGATCGAAGGAGGTGGTGTGTTTCATTATCCGTCGCTTGTATTGTTATATTCGGTTAGGATTTTTGGAATGGAGCTCATGCCCCGCACCGTAATTTTGAGCCGCAAAGGTACGACTTTTTTCTGTCCGCCTAACAAGCAATCCGGAATTTGGGTTGCTCCTTTTTATGTAAAAATTCTATCATTCCCGGGCGACGTCCGCAGGGCCTTCTTTGGGGCGGATGATCAGGCGCAGGGATTGGTCGTAAGTCAGGTAGTTCCAGACCCAGTTGACGAATATGAACACTTTGTTTTTGGCTCCCAAAATCTGGAAGAGGTGTACAAACAGCCATATCAACCATGCGAAAGCCCCCTGGAATTTAAAGCCGGGCAGGTCGGCTACGGCACGGTTGCGGCCGATAGTGGCCATAGAACCGAGGTCCTTGTAGGAGAAAGGTTCCATTTCTTTGCCCTTTGATAGCCTTTTGAAGTTTTTGCCCAATTGTTTGGCGTGCTGCATCGCAGCCTGTGCCACCTGTGGGTGCCCTTTGGGGTAGTCGGGCTCTTCCATGTAAGCAATATCGCCAATGGCAAAAATATCCTGCGTGCCCTGTACCCGGTTGAAGCGGTCTACGGCGAGCCTGCGGCCTTTTACTAACGCTTCATCTGGCAGCCCCGGCATTTTATTGCCTGCTACACCGGCTGCCCAGATGAGCTTATGGGTCGGAATTTTAGAATCGTCGCTCAGTGTGGCGTGCTGCCCATCAAATCCGGTGACCATTGCATTGAGTTTGACTTTGACATCAAGCCCTTCCAAGAATTCCTGTGCTTTTTGAGCGGCTTCTTCTGACATGCCCAGCAGCAGGCGGTCAGCGCCTTCCACTAAGTGTATGTCAATCTCATCGGTATTCAGCTGTGGATAGTCTTTCGGGAGGACATAGCGCTTCATTTCTGCCAGAGCGCCCGCTACTTCCACACCGGTAGGCCCTCCACCAACGATGACGATGTCAATCAGTTGTTGCCGTTTTTCGTAATCCGTTACGGATAATGCGATTTCGTAATCGGTGAGGATACGATTGCGCAGATGGAGCGCTTCTGAAACGGATTTCATGGGCAGGGCTTTCTGTGCAATTTCCTCATTGCCAAAGAAATTGGTATCTGCGCCAATGGCCAGGACCAGATAATCGTAGTTGCAGATGCCGAGTGGGGTATGGAGCTGCTTTTGGTCCGTGTCCACCCGTTCCACCTCCGTTACCCGGATGAAGATGTTCTTTTCGCCCTGAAAAGCTTTCCGGAAGGGAAAAACGATGGAGCTGGGCTCCAGGCCGGACATAGCCACCTGATAAAACAGTGGCTGGAACTGGTGGTAGTTGTGCTTGTCAATCAGAACGATCTGGTAGTTTTGTTTTTTGAGTTCGCGGGCAAGAGTCAGCCCGCCAAATCCACCGCCTACAATAACGATGCGTTCCTGGTCGGATTCAGGTATGTTGATTTTCATAAAGTGAGGTCTGTCGTAAAAAAGTCTACGGTATTGAAAGGTCTTATACAGGTCAATGTTTGCAGCTTTTTTTACCTGGGTTATTGAAAGCGTTATAATTTTCTTTTCTTCGCAGCGTTTCAGCAGAACAGAAAATCAAAGTATTTATGAATAAAACAATTCTATCAGCCCTTATGTTAGCAGGGCTGTTCACAATGACCACAGCAAAAGCACAGGAAATGGATTCACTTAGTTACGCTCTGGGCGTACTTTTAGCGCAAAACCTGCAAAGCCAGGGCTTTGACAACCTGGACGAAACGTCTATGACTACGGCTATCCACGATGTATTGTCGGGCAACGAGCCAAAGTTTACCGCAGAGGAGGCCAATCAGGTTGTACAGCAGTACATGATGAAAAAGCAGCAGGCGAAGCACGCTGATGCAATTGAAGCCGGCAAAGCTTTTCTGGCAGAGAATGCTAAGCGCGAAGAAATAAAAGTTACGGACAGTGGCTTGCAGTATGAAATTCTCAAGGAAGGCAGTGGCCCTAAGCCTACTGAAACCAGCAAGGTGAAAGTCCATTACCACGGCACACTTACCGATGGCACTGTGTTTGACAGTTCCGTAGAACGTGGCGAGCCTACTTCATTTGGGGTAAACCAGGTCATCAAGGGCTGGACGGAAGCGCTGCAGCTTATGCCTCAGGGATCTAAGTGGAAGTTGTATATTCCATCTGATCTGGCCTACGGGCCACGGGGCGCGGGCGGAAAGATCGGCCCATACGAAACCCTGATTTTCGAAGTGGAACTGCTGGAAATCCAGTAAGCCCTTTCAGAATAAGAAAATGTCGACAGGTGCTTCCGGGATAGCCGGGAGTGCCTGTTGTGTTTTTACAGCATCGTAAAATTGCTTGGAAATGGCATTGCTCCAACCGCTGGTCCACTACAGCCTGCACTTTCTGGCGCCCGGCTTATTGGCTTACCTGTTTTTCCGTTCGCAATGGCAGCGGGCGTGGCTGATCATGGTTGCCACTATGCTCGTAGACCTGGACCATCTGCTGGCAGACCCTATCTTTGACCCGGGGCGCTGCAGTATTGGCTTCCACCCGTTGCATTCCTATCCGGCTATCGGTGCTTACTTTTTGCTGCTATTCTTGCCCAAAACACGAATTGTAGCGGTCGGGTTGTTATTTCATATGCTGACCGATTATCAGGACTGTTTGTGGTAGGGCGGACTTCCGTCCGAATTGCTACATTTGCAGAAAAAAGGGAACATGCGCATCGACATCATCACCGTTTTGCCGGAGCTTTTGGAAAGCCCGCTCAGCCACTCCATCATGCAACGGGCGCAGGACAAAGGCCTGCTGGAGGTACACTTGCAGAATCTGAGGGAATATGGCATCGGCAAGCACCGGCAGGTAGATGACTACCAATACGGCGGTGGAGCAGGTATGGTGATGATGCTGGAGCCCCTGGTCAACTGCATTGAGGACCTGCAATCTCAACGTGCCTACGATGAGATCATCTACATGACCCCTGATGGGGAACGCCTGCACCAAGGCCTGTCCAACCGCCTTTCCCTAAAGGAAAACCTGATGATCATCTGCGGGCATTACAAAGGCATTGACGAGCGCATCAGGGAGCATTTGGTGACGATGGAGATTTCCATTGGTGATTTTGTGCTCTCGGGGGGCGAGTTGCCTGCTGCAGTGCTGGTAGATTCGATCGGGCGCCTGCTGCCGGGGGTGTTGAATGATGAAACTTCGGCTTTGTTTGATTCTTTTCAGGACAATCTATTAGCGCCACCTGTGTACACGCGCCCGGAGGAGTTTAGGGGATGGAAAGTACCGGAAATCCTTAAGTCCGGCAACTTCAAAAAGATTGAAGAATGGCGGATGGATAAGGCGGTGGAGCGCACCCGTACCCGTCGCCCGGATTTGCTGAAGGGGGAGGAGTAGGATATGTTTTCCCGGATGAAATACTTGTTGCTTCTGCTCTTACCCTACCTGATTATGGTAGTGGTCAATGAGGTTTCCCGATGGCAGCAGCCTCTTGCCTACGAGTACAAAGGAGGCGTTACCTATGGCGTTTCCATTCCTGCCATCAATCCATCTGAAGGTGATCCCGACCGCTGCACCTGGCGTTGCCATGATGATACTGAATACTGCCTCCGTCACCATGTTGAGTACCCACCTGCGGAGTGGCTGAAATCGGGTTACTTTGGGGTTATCCGGTTACTGGCTGGCACCGGAACATATGGGCTGTCGAATGTTTTACTGCTTGGGGCGGGGTGGCCATTTATGATGTTGCTGCTATTGATTGGCGTGGTCCGAATGCGGCGAAAAATCAAATCACTTCGGTATGAGTAGTGGTATGGAATGGATTATTAGGGCTTATGTGTATTGTACTGATTTTATAATCAATGTGGCTAATGGCACGGGTTTGTCTTATTTTGAGGTGAATGCGTTGCTTTTTATACTGGTTTGGCCTGTTGTTTCCCTGGGGCTGCTGGGGTATTTGGTTTGGCTTTGTTTTCGGTATTGGCAGCTCGAAAAGGAGATTCACCCATAGAAGAGAGTTGCAGGCTAAGCAAGCTTAACAAAACTAAGCTTGCAAGATTACGGATTAACGAAAAACGACAGGGGCAGTGGTCAGTATTGTTCCCTGCGAAGCATAGACCACAAAAAGGTATTGCCCGGCCGGAATGCTGCTTCGTTCTACGCGCAGCTGATTTTTGGGTAGCGCAGGCCAACTTTTCAGGACTTTCCCTGCTGTAGACAGTAATGCCGCAGTAGCGCCTTTCGGCAAATCCGGAAGGTCGATGGTGAGTTGCTGCGTGGCGGGGACAGGGTAGGTGCGGACCTGGTATTTTTGCCGCTCGTTTTGAGTAGCAGTGCTGATGGGGCTAAGCGCTACTGTGAATTCGGTACCGGTGCCGGGTTCGATGTCCACTTCGAGGGTTTTGGTCACGTAGCCACTTCGGGTGACCTGAAGGGTGATACTGCTGGACAAGGTGCCGGAAGCAAAGGCGCCGTCAAAATCTGTAGTCAGTACGAACCCTGGTAGTTCAGGGGCAGTGATAACAGCATTGACGATGGGGGCGCCAGTCAAACTATCGATGACTTGCCCGTAATACCGATTGGCTTGGGTGTTGTTAAACTCCCAAACGTAAAGACCGTCTTCCCGATTGCCGCCTATGATTTTGCCGGAAGGCAGATAGGGGCAAGCCGACCAAAGCCCACTGAAGCCGCCGCTCTGACCGGGGTAGGTGTCGAAGTAGCCAACTTCCACTGGGACTTCCGGATCTGAAATATCCAGCACGCGCAGACCTTCTGTATTGTGGGTGATAAACATGAAGTCGCCCCGGATGTACGGGTTGTGCACCAGGCTTTGGATATTAGCGGTGTAGGTAGCAACTTGTACCGGCTCGGTAAGGTCAGAAATGTCATACATACGAGCGACCAGCCCATCCTGCTCATCACACAGGAAGAGGTAATTCATATCCAGCGTAGTGGTCATGCTATGGGTATTTCCGCCGGGATAGGGCATGCGGTTGAGGAGCACCGGGTTGGCGGGGTCAGAAATATCCAAAATATCCATCGTGCCTTCATAGAAAGCGGCTGCGAAGAGGATATCTCCTCTGACGTGGCAGTCGTGGATGTAGTACCCCGGCTGATAAAGCCCCACCTGTTGAGGATTGACCGGGTCTGAGATATCAATAATGTGCACCCCGGAAGTAGTGGTCGTCCCGCAGACAAACACGTAGGGCTGTTCCTGAAAAATGTCCTTTTGTATGATGTGCCCCCGGTTGAATTGGGAGTTATAGGTTGTCACTAAGGAAGCGTTCTGAGGCAATCCACTCAAATCAATGACCTGCATGCCGGGATGGGGATTGGCACCGCCTTCTGTCACGACATAGGCATGGTCACTTACTACCGTGATTTCCCGCCAGTTGGAAGGCGGGCCGGGAATGAATGCGCGTTCCGTGAGGCTGCCATTGGTACCGATTTCGACGACAGCAGTGCCGGTCTGTGCACCCAACAGGGCATATTCAGTGCCATCAGCCCCCACATAGCTCCAGGAACCTGAAGCCCGGCCGTCACCAGGATTGTACTGGCCGAAAAGACTGACATTAAGGGCATCCTGGGCACCGGAGATGGTGGAAAGCAGTAGCAGGCAGGCAAAAGTAAGGAAGCGCATAAGGATTAAGCTTTAAGGGATTCCAGGGAATTGAACAAGGCACCGTCCCGGGAAATAAGGGCACCACCTTCCATAAGGTGAAAGATTTCCATTTTTCGGGATTCGGCGTACTTTTTCTCGGCAGTGTAGAGCTTGAGCTTGGCGCCGGTTAACTTCAGCTGTTCCTGCATTTGCTCGGGGCTTTGCTGTTGGGTAAGGTCTACGGAAGACTCGCCTTCAATTTTCAGCCCATTCATTTCAGCCTGCTCCTCCCCGAAACGGAAGGCTTTTAGGTCGTGCGGTGTTTTATGTTCGAGGTACTCAACATCCTCCAGTACCTTATCGAAGACCATATCGCTGAAGATTTCGATCAGGCGGTTGGCTTTATCATTATCCTCTCCTTTTATTTTTTCCCAGTCATCAGCTGTTACCTGATTGGCGGCCAGGAAGTTGACGAACTCCTTTTCCAGTTCCTGCAGCTCTTCATTACGTAGGCGGCGGTACTTCATGTCTTCGCTTTTTTTGTAAAGGTAAAAAATGATAGCAGGGGCAGCCCTATAGCTAATCGGGATTTTCGTAAACTTGCGGTCAGAAAAACTGATACACTATGGATTTTATCATGCCCGATTTTGCCAGCGGAGCCGTTTGGATGAGCCTGCTGACGCTTACTTTTCTGGAAATTGTACTGGGGATTGACAACATCATCTTCATTTCCATCGCTTCCGGCAAACTGCCGGAGGAAGAGCGCCCCAAAGCCACCAATATTGGGCTGATTTTGGCTATGGTGCTGCGTATTGTGCTGTTGTTTGGAGTGTCTGTTCTGGTGGCTATGGAAGATACCTGGTTTAGTCTAAATATGTCTTGGATACATGGAGATTTCAACGGGCAGAGCATCATTCTCATCATAGGCGGGCTGTTCCTGCTGTACAAGAGCACCACCGAGATCCGCCACAAGCTTGAGGAAGAGGACCCCCACGATGAGACTCCGAAAGGTAAGGCATCACTGACGAATGTGATCATTCAGATCACCCTCATCAACATCGTATTCTCTTTCGATTCCATCCTGACTGCGGTAGGCATGACAAATGGGGTGACCGGTGCATTGATTATTATGATCATTGCCGTAGTGGTATCTGTAGTGATTATGATGTTGTTCGCCAATCCGGTGGCGACCTTTGTTAACAAGAACCCGACTATACAAATGCTGGGCATGGCCTTCCTGATCCTGATCGGCTTCATGCTGATTGCGGAGGGCGCACATTTGGCGGACTTTTCAATTGCCGGTTCAGAAGTGGGCACAATCCCAAAGGGCTACCTCTACTTTGCCATTACTTTTTCCCTTTTTGTGGAGTTCCTCAACATGCGGCTGCGGGCGGATCGCAAGAAAGCACCGGTACAACTTCATGGCTACACGGAGGATGCCAAACGGGAGGGGATTTTGAAGGATTAGATTATTTGAAACAAAAAGTGTATTTTAGCTGAAATGTTTTAAATGAGTGCGATTAATAATCAGCTAACATCGTTGGAAATCTGTGCAGGTGCAGGAGGGCAAGCCATTGGTTTGGAAGCGGCAGGCTTTGAACATGTTGCATTGGTTGAAGTAGATCATCATGCTTGCAATACACTTAGGCATAACCGTCCTTTGTGGAACGTTATTGAAGAAGACGTTCGAAAGTTTGATGGCAAGCCTTTTAAAGGAATCGACCTTTTTGCAGGGGGAGTTCCGTGCCCACCGTTTTCAGTTGCGGGCAAACAGCTGGGTTGGGATGATGAACGCGATTTGTTCCCTGATGCCTTGCGATTGGTGGAAGAAACCCGTCCGAAAGCTGTTATGATTGAGAACGTCAAAGGTTTGATGAGCAAGAAGTTCACAAACTACCGGAAGCAGATTCTTCGCAAGTTGGAGAAGCTTGGGTATTTAGGAGATTGGAAATTGGTTTATGCCGCTGACTATGGCGTGCCTCAGTTGCGCCCCCGTGCTATATTAGTTGGGCTGAAGAAAGCGTACTGGCCTTATTTTGACTGGCCATCGCAAACGGAGGAGAAAAGGCTTACCGTAGGAGAAGCGCTCTATCAGCAGATGAAGGCAAATGGCTGGGAAGGTGCAGTAACGTGGAAAAACAAGGCAAATGATATTGCTCCTACTATAGTTGGAGGGTCTAAAAAGCATGGAGGTGCAGACCTTGGGCCCACAAGAGCAAAAAAAGCCTGGCTTGAACTGGGTGTAAATGGGAAAAGCCTGGCAGATGAGCCTCCCGGGCCCGGCTTTGAAGGGATCCCTAAACTAACCGTCAGAATGGCAGCAATTATTCAAGGCTTCCCCGAGGAGTGGATATTTACCGGAAAAAAAACGGCCTCATACCGGCAAGTTGGTAATGCTTTTCCGCCTCCTGTTGCTAAGGGGATAGGAGCAGCTATCGCTTCTGCTTTGCGAAAAGAACAAGTTTTTGATAAACCAGGAATCGAACTTGAATTTGCATTCTCTGAAAATACAAATAAATGATCGGTGGGCTGATTTCTTCCGAAAGAGCCAGGTTTCATCAGCAACTTTTAGATGAACTGGTCTTTACCAATAATGAAGGTGTACCTAACTTTGCAGATAACAGTCAGCTGTTCAGTAGGGAGGTTGCAAGCCATATTTATGCAGCAATTGGCGGTAAGCTAAAAGTCGGGCGCCTTTCCGGGCAAACGCTTGGGAATCAGTTTGAGGCATTGACCAGTGAGTTCCTCAATGCAACCTTTTTGAAACTAGGTCACCTCCGTCCCGGAAAATGGACAATTGAACAGGTACGGTCAAGAGCTTCTGAATCCATAGCACGGTTTGAGCAATACATTCATCTTATTGATTTGAAAGCACTTGCAATTAACAATCAGGTGCTAGCCGCAGCGTTGGGCAATGATTATTCTATTTCTCCAGACATTGTCGTCGTAAGGGAACCGGAATGCGACGAACACATTAACCTTTATAATACGCTTGTTGATGGTGATACAAATAAGCAGAGCTCATTAAGGAAAAGGGCTAATTCAGCTCCAATTTTACACGCAAGTATATCTTGCAAGTGGACATTACGAAGTGACCGGGCCCAGAATGCCAGGTCTGAAGCTTTAAACCTCCTGAGAAATCGAAAAGGGCGTTCTCCGCATATTGTTATCGTTACTGCGGAACCTACCCCCAGCCGGATCAGCTCTATTGCATTAGGAACTGGTGATATTGATTGTGTTTACCACTTCGCGCTATATGAGTTGCAAAAGGCTGTAGAGGAAATTGGAAATGAAGACAATCAGCATTTACTTAATATCATGATAGAAGGCAAACGGCTTAAAGATATTTCAGACCTGCCACTTGATCTGGCTGTGTGATACCTAAGTATTAGTTTGTTCTGTTTCCAGCTCCTTTAGATACCGGTTCAACCGCTCCATAGGCTTCACAATCGCCACCCGGCCGGAGCGGACGAACTCGTAGATGCCAATTTTCTCCAGCTCATGGAAGAAAGCAGTGGTCTCGTGCTCATGGCCCGTCTTTTCGAGGACAATAAACTCCGGCTCGATCACCAGCACACGGGCATTGTGTTTGCGGATCAGGTGCTCCACATTTTCGCTGTTGCTGAACACGTGGGTGGGCACCTTGTAAAGGGCAATCTCCTGGTAGACGACCTCCTCGGAAGTGTAATAAAAGGCCTTAAGTACATCGACTTGCTTTTCGAGCTGGGCGACGAGCTTCCTGACCATTTCTTCCGTAACCTGCACCACGATGGTGAAACGGTGGATGTCCGGCTGGGAAGACTGGCTGGTGGTGAGGCTCTCGATGTTGATATGGCGGCGGCTGAAGACGGAAACCACCCGTGACATCAGGCCACTGTAGTTCTCCGTGAAAACCGTTATGGTGAATTGTTGCTTTTCCATTTAAGTGAAAATGTGCCGGGCTTCATGCCGGGCCGGTTCATTAGATTAGGCTTTCTTGGGCTGCGGTTCCAGTACAATTTCGTCTACCGCTGCACCGGAAGGCACCATTGGGAAGGTATTGGTTTCTTTCTCCACCCGTACATGCAGGAGGTATGGGCCGTCATGTGCCAGCATTTCCGCTATGGACTCAGAAAGTTCAGCGGGATCGGAGATGGTCTTGCCCGGTACCCCAAACCCTTCTGCAATTTTCACGAAGTCCGGATTTTGCAGCTCTACGGAAGAGTAGCGGCGGTCGAAGAAAAGCTCCTGCCATTGCCGTACCATGCCCAGGAAGTTGTTGTCGAGCAGTACAATTTTCACTGCCGTATCCATTTGGGCGCAAAGCCCGAGCTCCTGAATGGTCATCTGGAAGCCTCCATCGCCGATGAAAGCCACAACCTCACGTTCCGGTTGCGCCAGTTTGGCCCCGAAAGCCGCAGGCAGGCCATAGCCCATCGTCCCTGCCCCCCCGGAGCTGACCCACTGATTGGTGGACTCATAGTCGTAATAGCGGGCTGCGATCATTTGATGCTGGCCTACGTCAGTAGCCACCACGGCCTGTCCTTTGGTTTGGCGGGAGACTTCGCGCACCACCATTCCCATACGGATTTGCCCGTCTTCGGAAGGGGACATATCGTGCCGGATCACTTTTTCCTCTTCTTCTGCGTCCATCTCCTTAAACCGGGCGATCCATTCGGGGTATTGTTTCTCTTTGATCATAGGGAGCAGTTTCTCCAGTGCCTCCTTTGCGTCGGCAAGCACGGCGACATCTGCCGGTACATTCTTATTGATCTCAGAAGGATCGATTTCGATGTGGATGACTTTGGCCTGTTTGGCATATTTTTCCAGATTGCCCGTTACCCGGTCATCGAAGCGCATGCCGATCGCAATGAGCACATCGCAGCGGTTTTGCATTACATTGGGTGCGTAATTGCCGTGCATGCCCAGCATACCCATATGCAGAGGGTGGCTGTTGGGAATACTGCTTAGCCCGTGGATGGTGCACGCCAGTGGAATACCTGACTTCTCTACGAATTGCCGGAAAGCATCTTGTGCATGAGCGATCTGAATACCATGGCCAGCCAGAATCAGCGGCTGTTCAGCGGCATTAATCAGCGCGGCAGCGGCGGTTAATGCGGAGGTGGAAGGTTTTGGCTTGGGCTTGTAAGAGCGGATAGGCCCCTGCTTTTTATATTGAAAATCCAGCATTTCAATCTGAGCATTTTTAGTGATATCGATGACAACCGGGCCGGGGCGCCCGCTGTTGGCAACGTAAAATGCTTTTGCAAATACTTCCGGGATTTCCTTTGCTGAGGTGATCTGATAATTCCATTTTGTGACCGGCATGGTACAATTGATCACGTCTGTTTCCTGAAAGGCATCGCTGCCCAGCAGGTGATAGTAAACCTGCCCGGTAATGCATACCAAAGGGACCGAGTCAAGCAACGCATCAGCAAGCCCGGTGATCAGGTTGGCTGCGCCCGGGCCTGAGGTGGCCATACAAACGCCAGTCTGCCGGGTGACTCTGGCATAACCTTCGGCAGCATGTATAGCTCCTTGCTCGTGCCGGGGCAAAATATGGCGGAGTTGCTTTTCGTAGTGATAAAGGGCATCATACACTGGCATAATGGCACCACCGGGATAACCAAAAATGGTATCTACCTTCTCTTCAATCAGGCATCGGAGGATAGCCTCGGCGCCCGACATATGCTCCGTTTTTCCGGGCAGCTCAATGGTATCAGTTGAAGTGGCTTGCTGTTTCATACATGGTCGATTTTCATGGTCCTGAGAAGTGTGTGCCTGCAAGGGTTACAGCTGGTCGGTTACACAGCCTTCGCTGGCTGAAGTGACCGTTTTGGCATACTTGCGTAAAATGCCGGTGGTAGCCCGCAGCGGTGGTTCCTGCCATGCGGACCGGCGTTTTTCAATTTCAGCTTCGGTAAGGTCTGCTTTAAGCGTATTGTTGACCGCATCGATAATTATGGTATCGCCATCCTGCAGCAGCCCGATGAGGCCACCGGCTTGTGCTTCGGGCGTGATGTGGCCTACTACGAAGCCGTGGGTGCCTCCTGAGAACCGCCCATCGGTAATCAGTGCGACTTCTTTGCCCAGCCCTTCGCCCATAATGGCAGAGGTAGGCTTTAGCATTTCGGGCATGCCCGGAGCGCCTTTGGGGCCACAGTAGCGGATGACCACCACATCGCCGGCTTCAATTTTATGATTGCTGATGGCTTCGTTGGCCTCGACTTCACTATTAAAGACTTTGGCTCTGCCTTTGAAGTATTCGCCTTCCTTGCCAGTGATTTTGGCGACAGCCCCCTGTTCGGCCAGGTTGCCGTAAAGGATGCGGATATGCCCGGTAGGCTTGATGGGGTTGGATACCGGGCGGATCACGTCCTGCCCTTCCTTTAGCCCCTTAATAGTACTCAGGTTTTCCGCAATGGTTTTTCCGGTCACGGTCATGCAGTCGCCGTGCAGGTACCCTTCTTCCAATAGCAACTTCATTACGCCCGGTACACCGCCTACTTCGTAGAGATCTTGCATGACGTACTTGCCACTGGGTTTCAGGTCGGCGATAAAGGGTGTACGGTCACCGATTTTCTGAAAGTCATCGATAGAGAATTCCACCTCGGCAGCCCGGGCGATCGCAATCATGTGCAGCACGGCATTGGTGGACCCGCCAAGGGCAGTGATAACCGTTACCGCATTCTCAAAAGCCTTACGGGTCATGATGTCGCGCGGCTTAATGTCCTCACGCAGCAGATGGTGGATGGCAGCGCCTACTTTGTGGCACTCCGCCTGTTTTTCCATGCTCTCTGCCGGGATGCTGGAGTTGAACGGCAGGCTCATACCCATGGCTTCAATCGCAGATGCCATGGTATTTGCCGTATACATCCCCCCACATGCGCCCGGCCCCGGGCAGGCATTCCTGATAACGGCTTTAAAGTCGGTTTCATCAATCGTTCCGGCAATCCGCTGCCCGTAGGCTTCGAAGGCAGAGACGATATCCAGTTTCTGGTCTTTGTGGCAGCCCGGTGCAATCGTCCCCCCGTAGACAACAAGCCCGGGGCGGTTGAGGCGAGCCAAGGCCATCATAGCGCCCGGCATATTCTTATCACAGCCCACAACTGGCACGATAGCATCATACCACTGTGCAGAAGCCACTGTTTCAATTGAGTCGGCAATAATGTCGCGGGAAGGTAGAGAAAACCGCATACCATCGGTGCCCATAGACATGCCATCGCTTACTCCAATGGTATGAAAAATCAGCCCTAGCAGCCCCTCGGCCTTTACACCGCCTTTGATTTCGGCCGCGAGGTCGTTGAGGTGCATATTACAAGGGTTGCCCTCCCAGCCGGTACTGGCAATGCCCACCTGTGCTTTTTTAAGGTCTTCTTCTGTGAGCCCCAGGGCATAGAGCATCGCCTGAGCTCCCGGACGGGTATCGTCTTGTGTAAGTTCCCTGCTGTACTTGTTGATTGTTGCCATCTTAATTTGTACTTAAAAAAAACAAGCCAACGCGCTTCGGCCGGGCCGGGCGGGGCTTGTATGTATTTTAGGTTGTCGTTGATTTTTCTGATGCTAAGGATTTCAAATGTAGTGGGGCCCTGAGCCAAATGCGAATTAAAAACGGCGGAGTGCTACGGTTTGTTAAAGTGGTATTTTGAGTGTAAAAAACTGGTTGTCAGTGTTTTATTTGGTTTTGGCTTACGAAATTGGGAAGGGTGGGAGGAAGGCGTTTAGTCGCTTTAATCCTTATGCACAGCAGTAGGGTACAGCCTCCACGTAGCGCGGGAATACACTGATGCTGCTGATCTGACTGAGCGTGCTGATCTTGCTAGTCCTGTGCCGCCATACCAGCATGTCCCGCTCTTATGCCCCGCTCGCAATCAGTGGAAATCTGCGCAATCAGTCCAATCTGTGTTCCCTCACGCTACACCCGACAGGAGTACACTGATGCCGCTGATCTGACTGATACCACTGATCTTGCTAGTCCTGTGCCGCCATACCAGCATGTCCCGCTCTTATGCCCCCGCTCGCAATCAGTGGAAATCTGCGCAATCAGTCCAATCTGTGTTCCCTCACGCTACACCCGACAGGAGTACACTGATGCCGCTGATCTGACTGATACCACTGATCTTGCTAGTCCTGTGCCGCCATACCAGCATGTCCCGCTCTTATGCCCCGCTCGCAATCAGTGGAAATCTGCGCAATCAGTCCAATCTGTGTTCCAAACTCTCATGCCCTGTAAACCCCATACCGCTCATTCACGCCCACAATCGTACCTTTGCAGCAAAAAAAATCAACTCTTATGCGGATAACTTCAATTGCAATATTACTGTTCTATAGCTCACTTTTACTCAGTCAGAATTTTCTTAGTAATAAAAAATTTAAACTACCAAAAGAAATTACCGAAGCATCTGGTGCCTATTTTGCTGGTGCTGACAGCCTTTGGTGGCTCAATGACAGTGGGAATGCCCCGGAATTATACCGGACCGATGGGGGAGGAGTATTGCTGGAAGCCTATGCTGTGCCCGGCAGCCTCAACCGGGACTGGGAGGACCTCACTGCGTCACCGGATGGGCGCATCTTTATTGGTGACTTTGGCAACAACGGCAACCGGCGGCAGGATTTATGTATCTACATTTTGTCGAGAGACGGGCAGTTGGACAGTATCCGGTTTGCGTATCCGGATCAGGAAGCTTTCCCTCCGCCCAAAGCAGAGTGGCAGTTCGATATGGAAGGCTTTTTCTATTATCAGGACAGCTTGCACTTGTTCTCCAAAGACAAATCTGAGCAGAGCTTTATCACCAAACATTACAGCCTGCCCGCAAAACCTGGCACCTATACGGCTCAGCTCCGGGGGCAGCTGGAACTGCCTAAACGCATAGTAACAGCGGCAGCTATAAGTGAAGACGGGCAAACGGTAGTTCTTTTAGCCTACCGTTTTAAAATGTTCCTGGGCTTTTTCCCACTCACCCCCGCCGATTTATTCCTCTTCCGGGATTTTGAAGGGACAGACTTCCTCAGCGGGCAGATGCAACGCAAGCGTGGTGCCCGTTGCGTGATGCCCACGCAGTATGAGGCGGTAGACTTTACGGGCCCGAATACCGTTTATATTGCCTCTGAGCGCACCCCTTTATTCCATCAAAAAGCCAAGCGCCGGAAGCTACCGCTGATCGAAACGGATGCCCAGCCGTAGCCCGGCCCAAAACTGTTGAATACTGCTTTCAGTTCTAAAAGGGATCCCTTCTGGCGAAGGAAAAACGGTTCTTAATCCCGCCCATTCGGAGGGCAGATAGTACCGAAAGCCGGCCATCGGAGTGAGGGTAAGGATATCTGATAATCCAATATCAAGACCTGCCCCTGCTCCGATACTGAAAGCAAAAGTATCTTCTTCAATATCGACCGCCGCAGATTCCCGGGTTTGGATGGTGTGCTGAAAATAGGAAACCCCGGGAGAGACCTGCAGGAAAAAGCCTTTCTGAAAGAAATCGCCAGATTTGGAGAAAGTGGGGCAGTCGCAGTCTCCCTCCAGGTCCAACACGTAAAAGTTGGTATTCAGGAACAAGCTAAAGGCATTTTGAGTAAACTCATGCGGATCGCCAACAATATCAATCGTTTGCGCTGAATGACCGAAGTTGAGCTCCGGCAGTAAATCGATGCGGGTTTGCCCCAGCGGTATCCAATAGTCGACACCCACGGCCCAGCCATTGCCAAGCGGGTTTGCCCCTTCGGTACCAGAAGCCGGATAGTTCCAGTCCGGCGCATCATTAAACCGGGCGCTGCCGGAAAGCCCCAGTTGAGCATTCAATTGAATAACAAAAGCTAAAAAGCTAATCAGAAGGAGGGTTCTCATACAGGTATTTTTACCTATAAAAACGCACCAGCACAAAAATGTTATGCTAAGGGGAATTTTAAAGATAGAGTTTGTGTTTTGTAAACTGCTTTCTTATATTTGCAGCCGCTCCGAAAGGAAGCGACTTGAAAATCAAGGTTGGCTCCATAGTACAAGGGATAGTATGTAGGTTTCCGGAACCTAAGATCCAGGTTCGAGTCCTGGTGGAGCTACTAGGTAAAACAAAAAAATAGCTTGAAGCCAGATTCCTCGCGGGTCTGGCTTTTTTATTTGCGCTAAACCCAATCTGCAATTTTATTCGGTTTACATCCTTTTGTTTTTCTGCATTCATCTTGGCCGTAATGTAAAACAGTGTTCTCGAAAACAAAGAAAATGACTCCATCTGAACTCATAATTTTGAATTTAACAGAGATAAGGAGAAGGAGCATCAAAATTTGGAATGGGCTTCCTGAGCGGTATTGCAATTGGAAGCCTGATGAAAAAGCAATGACTGCTATAGAATTAATCAGGCACGTTTTAGAGGCCGATTACGGGTGGAATATTATTATCAGTAACGGAAGTATGGCAAATTATAAAACACCCTGGGAAAACCGGCCATTCGTTAGCGTTGCTGACGAACTTGAATTTGCTAAACCCTACAGAAATAGATTTTTAGAAAGAATCCGACAATTTTCAGATACAGAATTAAGCGAAACTGAAATTATTCATCCCGGAAATGGTGACAAGAAAATCCTTGGGAAGTATTTACTGCGGATTGGCTATCACGAATCTGTTCACGCGGGACAGTTTTTATCCTATTTGAGGGCAATGCAAATCGATAGGCCACAAATATGGGATTGAAAAAACACGTATTATACTGACGATTAAGTGGTTTGCCACAGTAAACCTACTCAATGCTTGCCCGTGTCTCGCCGCCTTTAGGCTTCGACCACTATCTTCGCTGGGATCTCATCCATAGCTGGTTCCCTGAACATGCCGACCATTATTGAAAGCAGCTGCCTGAAAGGAAGAAATCTATTGGCTTGGGGCAAATTGAAGATATCTTCTTTACCTTTATTGGTAAAGGCTTAACTACGCAATAATCCGGTTCTGCCTTGACAGGCTTTACTATTTTAGTCGCCTCTTCTTTGAAGGATTTGCCCTTTTTTGACTACAATTCTTTTCAAATGGAGTGGATTAGTATTTTGCTGAAACGTATCAATCTAAGAAAATTACAGCACAACCAATGACCAGATTTCTTACCTGCTTTCTAATTGTCACATTCTTGCTGGGCTGCAAAAGTAAGCCGATGGTTTATAACGACCCGGTGCCGGTGCATAAGTCGATTGCCATCGACTCCAGGTTTGTCGGAGAAGAACGTATAATCAATATTTGGACGCCTCCCGGTTATGAAGACGGAGGTGCTGCTTTCCCCGTCCTGTATATGCCGGACGGTGGGGTCGGGGAAGACTTTCCGCATATTGCAAATACCCTGGCGGAGCTGATCAAAAGCAACGAAATTGAGCCAGTTATACTCGTAGGCATTGAGAATACAGAGCGGGGAAGGGACTTAACCGGCGCATCCACAGTAGTGGCCCACGAAAAATATGGTATCCCAATGACTGATGGCGCGAAAAACTTCAGGTCATTTATTCTTGAAGAACTCGTGCCCGAAATAGAGCGCAGCTACAGGACTACAGATAAGAATGGGATCATCGGTGAGTCGCTGGCTGGCTTATTTGTTGTCGAAACCTTCCTGCTGCAGCCCGGTGCATTTGATTTCTACATCGCCATGGACCCTTCGCTTTGGTGGAATGACAACTTCCTGGTGAAAAATGCAGCAGCATACCTGACTGAGGTGCCCGACAGCAGCAGAAAACTCTGGTTTGCAGGGTCGAATACTACTGATATTTTCGAGTATACCAGGCAATTGGCCGAGGTCTTACAACGCGAAGAACTGAAGAGCCTGGACTGGACGTACGCTGACGAACCGAATGAAAAGCACCATACCATCTTTAGAGCTACTAAAAAGAAAGCACTGATTTGGACTTTGGGCAGGTGATCTGCAGACAATAGCAATGAAAGAGCCAAAAAACAGGAGTATTTCTCGTGCCGTCAATGGAAAATAAGATAAAGATCGCATTAATAGGTCTCGGGCAAATTGCCCAAAAAGCCTACCTCCCTATCTTAGCTAATCATACCAAAGTAGTTCCCGTTCTTTGTACAAGGAACCCAAAGACACTGGCTGCCTTAGCCCAAAAGTATCGCATCCGTGACACCTACACTAATTTGGAACAGCTCATCCGCTCCAAGCCTGATGCCGCAATGGTCCACAGTTCCACAGAGAGCCATGCAGGTATTGCCTTGCAACTGCTGAAGGCAGAAATCCCTGTTTTTGTCGATAAGCCTTTGAGCTATTCCCTGGAAGAAACAGACCAGGTACTGGAATGCGCCTTCCTAAGTAAAACACCTCTGTACCTGGGCTTCAACCGGCGGTTTGCCCCCATGATCAGGGCATTGGCGGCGGTACCTGACCCTGGGCAGATAAGCTGGCATAAGAACCGCGTGGACTTACCCGGACTGCCGCGAACCTTTATTTTTGACGACTTCATCCATGTGGTCGATAGCCTTCGTTTTCTTGGGAAGGGGCCGGTTCGTAATCTTCACGTTTTTGCAAGCATGAACGGGGGGATGCTGGAAAATATTCAGGTCCGATGGCAACAGGGAGACACCCTGCTGTCCGGCGGCATGAACCGGGTCAGCGGTATCACCGAAGAAAGGGTGGAGTTGTATTCCAAAGGGAACAAGTGGACGATGGACGACCTCAGTTCCGGCACTCACTGCGCCAACGAGCAGACCAGCGCAATGACTTCCGGCTCCTGGGATACCACCCTTTACAAAAGGGGCTTTGTAGGCATGGTGGAAGACTGGCTTCACGTTGCACAATCCCGTACTGTTTCCGCTCCAAGCCTCGAAGATATCCGGGCTACCCATCAGTTGTGTGAAGCCATCCTGGGCAAAGCATTGGAGGGTACAAAAATATAAGGCTGTATCATGTGGAGCCGGTGCTTTATTCGCTGTTTTGGTTGACGACTGCCTGCCACCCTGCTGTCATTTCTCACCTCGTGGGATGACAACCGTCCTTTTCCTGCTCTCATCTTTCCTATAGCTTTAACTTGAACATTACTTTTTTATGCCTGGAGCAATTGTTTGCAGGAAATATTTTTTGCTCAGGAATCAAAACGAATCGTCATGACAAAACAAATCAACATGGACCAACAGCTCGTCTACCGTTTTGGTGGCGGCAGGGCCGACGGAAGCCAGGAAATGAAAAACCTCCTTGGCGGCAAAGGGGCCAACCTCGCAGAAATGGCAGGGCATCCGGAACTTCAACTCCCGGTCCCTCCCGGCTTCACCATAACGACTGATACCTGCAATGCCTATTACGAAGCAGGCCGCCATTTTCCAGCTAAGCTGGAAGATGAAGTGATGGCTGCTCTTGAGCGTATCGAAGAACTTACCGGCAAAACTTACGGCAACGTCAATAACCCCCTCCTTTTATCTGTCCGCTCTGGCGCACGTCAGTCCATGCCTGGCATGATGGATACCGTTCTCAACCTGGGACTGAATGATGAAACCGTGCAAGGCCTTATTGCACAAACGAACGACCCCCGCTTTGCCTACGATGCCTACCGCCGTCTGATTATGATGTATGCCGATGTAGTGATGGAAAAGGCAGCCGGCATTCCGCCGGTACAAGGCAAAGGCATTCGTAAACTGTTGGATGAACACCTGGAAGGGATCAAGAAGGCCCGCGGTTTCGAACTCGATACGGAACTCACCGAAGCCGACCTTCGGCAGATCGTTGCCCACTTCAAAGCCATCGTTAAACGAGAAATTGGAGAGCCCTTCCCTGAAGATCCTATGGCACAGCTATGGGGCGGTATCGGTGCCGTTTTTGATAGCTGGAATGGAAAGCGCGCCAAAGAATACCGTCGTATCGAAGGCCTGCCTGATGAATGGGGCACTGCCGTTAACGTACAGGCTATGGTTTTTGGGAATATGGGCAAAGATTGTGCTACCGGTGTCGCCTTCACCCGAAACCCTGGCACTGGTGAGCATAAGTTTTACGGTGAATTCCTCTTCAATGCACAGGGCGAAGATGTGGTGGCTGGTATCCGCACGCCACAGCCGATCAACGAAGCTTCCAAAAACACACAAAGCGAAAACCTGCAGACCCTTGAGGAGGTGATGCCCGAGATTTATGCACAGCTCAACAATTATCAGCAGCAACTCGAGGCCCACTACAAAGATATGCAGGACCTTGAGTTTACGATTGAGAAAGGCAAGCTTTATATCCTTCAGACCCGTACCGGCAAACGCAATGGCACCGCCGCCGTCCGAATGGCTGCTGAGATGTATCAGGAAGGCATGATTGACAGGCCGACCGCCCTTATGCGGGTCAACCCCAATCAACTGACTGAACTACTGCTGCCCCGCCTCGACGCTATGGCTGAACGTGCCGCCACACCAATCGCAAAAGGCCTGCCTGCTGGTCCCGGTGGTGCCATGGGCAAAGCAGTCTTTTCTTCCGAAAAAGCCGTAGAGCTCAGGCAAGCCGGAGAAAACGTGATCCTGGTGCGCGAAGAAACCTCGCCGGAAGATGTAGACGGGATGTACCACGCTGCCGCTGTACTGACTGCCAAAGGCGGGATGACCTCCCACGCAGCCCTTGTGACCCGAGGCTGGGGTAAGTGCTGTATTGTTGGCTGCAACGGGCTCGATATCAATGAAGCCGAAGGATATTTCACTACACCTGACGGAGCAAAGGTAAAGGAAGGCGACTATATCAGCCTCAATGGTGCTACCGGTAAAGTCTATCTCGGCAGTATGCCCGTGGTGGATGTCGATCTGGCCGATAACGACGCCTACCAAACGCTGATGGCACTGGTAGACGAGACTAAGGTACTGGGCGTGCGCGCCAATGCCGAGTCTCCTGCCGATGCAGCCAATGCCTTGCGCTTTGGAGCTGAGGGCGTGGGCTTGTTCCGCACCGAGCACATGTTCTATGGCAAGGGCAGCGAAAAGCCCCTTTACCTCCTGCGCAAGATGATCCTCAGTGCCAACCGAAAGGAACGCCGGGCTGCGCTGAAGGAGCTGTTCGGTTACATCAAGAGCGATATCAAGAAAACACTGGCGGTTATGAATGGCAAGCCGGTGACTATCCGCCTGCTCGACCCGCCTCTGCATGAATTCGTACCTCACGACCGGCAGCGGCTGGAAGAACTGGCAGAAGAGCTCGCGGTTGACGTCAGTATTCTGGAAAAACGCGTCCTTGCCCTCCACGAAAACAACCCTATGCTGGGCCACCGTGGCGTGCGCCTGGGTATCAGTTATCCCGAGATTACGGAGACCCAAGTCCGGGCTATCCTGGAAGCTGCTGCTGAGCTGAATATGGAAGGGCGGCAGGCACTTCCCGAAATTATGATTCCGGTTACCTGCTCCCGTAATGAGCTGCAGGACCAGGAAAAGATCGTTAAGTGCATCTACAAAGAGGTATGTGCTTCCTTAGGCGTAGACGAAATCCCTTACCTCTTCGGTACAATGATCGAAACGCCACGTGCTGCCCTGCGCAGCGGGCCAATGGCAGAAATCGCACAGTTCTTCAGCTTCGGTACCAACGACCTGACGCAGATGAGCTTTGGCTTCAGCCGGGATGACATCGGCGGCTTCCTGCCCATTTATCTCGAAAAAGGCATTCTTGTCAACGATCCCTTCCAGGTTCTTGACCGCCGCGGCGTGGGCGAGCTTGTAAGATTAGCCGTAGAGCGTGGCCGTGCCCAACGTCCGGGCCTCAAGACCGGCATCTGCGGAGAGCACGGTGGTGAGCCACAGTCTGTAGCTTTCTGCCACCGCATTGGGCTGGATTACGTCAGCTGTTCTCCGTTCCGCGTGCCTATCGCAAGACTGGCAGCGGCGCAGGCGGCGATTCAGCATCCGCGGCAGTAGAAAAACATGAATTTGTTATTGTGAGGAGCCTGCCCTTCGGGGCGGGCTTTTTTCTGAGCTCAGAGCCGGTCTTCAGCCTTGCGTAAGTTAGTATACCAGGCATGATTAGGTTGAATGTTTTCTTCCTCCTGAAGCCGTAGCAAGTGTTGAAGATCAGCCCTGCTGTTTACTTTTTTTAGCAAAGTAACCATTGTATTGATTTGAGGGCGCAATCTTCTGGTTTTCAGCTCCATAAACAGAGATGCCGCGGATGGATAGTCGGGAGCTTTCCCAATCAGCGTATTATATGTGACGAGGTTTCGGGAAATATTCCGGGCGGACATTTCCTCAAGGATTTTCTCCTTTTCTATTTCGGTATTGGCCTTGCTTAGCAAGGTATTGTAGGTTTGTATATTAGGGCTTACATCGTAACTGCTTAAATTACGTAGGATTAGCTGCCCTTCACTAACGGACGGGCTTAGCTTGATGAGCCCGTTGAGCGTGTAAGTGTTTGGATACAAGCCCAGTACGGTCATTTCGTCTAGTAAAAGCAGCGCATCTTCCAGGCTGTTGGATTTGGATAGCAACACATTATAGGTAGTGGTGTTGACAGGAGTATTGTGCTGTTCCTGATAGCGCTGTATGGTTTGTTCCATCTGCTTTTTGGTCTCATGAAGCTGTAGGTGGGCGTTCAAAACATCAGTTACAGGCTGCGCACCGCGCTTGGAGTACTGTTCGAGTAAGCGGTCTGCACTTTTGATGGCTTCGCGCCGGGATAATTGCCGTTGTTTTATTGATGCCTTCAGCCCCCGCAGTTCCTGTACCCATTCTCTTACATTGATGTTTTTGTCCATAGTTTTTGGTTATGTTTTATTGTCTGTTGCCCTTTCCCCACTGTTACCCGGCCATACCTTGATAACGGGTATTTAATTCCACTTTAGAGTCTTTCATTCGACAGGCTTTAGCCTTCAAAATAAAGAAACTTTGTCTTACTCCAAATCCAGCCAAAATCACACCAACACCTCCCCAACCCGTACCCGCCACTTCGGAAACCCGTCCACCAGCCCGGACTCACTGTTTTCATGGTTCACTTTGCTGAAAAGGAGGTCTTCATTCCGGGCATGGTCCAGATAGACCCGGCGGCCGTTTTCGCGGATGAAGTTGATCTCCCGCTCAATAAGCCGGAATTTATGCTGCAGGGAAGTCCCCGGGCGATCTATGCTCCAGATGTAGGTGGCGTGGCTATTAAGCAGCTCCCAGATGAAGTGGTCCATGGTTTCTCCTTCCACGTGAAAGAGGAAGCCGAATTTGGGGCTTAGCGTAAACCGCAGCCCGGCACGTTGGCTTTGAAGCTGGCCGGATAAATACAGTAATTGCTTGCGGTTCCTGATTTTTTCGGACTCCAGCAGGTCTGTAAGTAAGTCCTTGTCACTTTGGCGGATGGTGTTGCCCAATTCGGCCTCGTCGAAGCCTTCGAAGTACTCTTCGGGGGTGAAAAGACTCTTGTCTACCGTGATTTTTTTGGGCTTGAAAATAGCATCTTCCAGCCGCAGCTTCCGGACGGTGGCAATGAACTTATCATTGATCTGACTAATTTCTTTCGATTGGCAGCGGATTTCAATGTGGTCCGCTTCATCAATTTCCAGGTAACCACGTACTTCGATCATTTTCTTACCCAGTGCTTTGGCAAAAAAAGGCTTCACATGGTCAAATTCGGGTAGGATATTGGGGTTCTCAATGGGGATGGTCAGGGTTTGTTCCGGCAGCTCTTTTACCTGGTACCTGACTTCCACGTAGCCCATTTTGAAAACGGCTTTGTTCAGTGGATACTCAAAGTGCAGGTCAATGCGGGTCTTTTGCTCTTCCGGCTCCGAAAAGTCCACCCAATCCTCATCCGATGACCGGGTCATGCGCCAGGTTTTTGAGGTTTCCAGGATGGGCTGGAATAATTGTTTGTTGTAAATATTCATCAGAGGTTCCAGCGCCTCCCACTGCAAGGGGCTGAACACCAGGTTCCGGAAAGGGAACTTAGCCTTTTGCCTGGCAAAAGCAGCCCGCTGTCCTTCTGTATCATAGTCCACGATTGCTACTTTCAGAAGAGACCGGCCGGCATCAAAGGAAAGCAGCCGGGCTTTCCAAAAGATTTCAGACCGCTCATTGAAGTTGAAAGTCTCTTTTGGTGGGAAATTGGTATGCGCCCAGGGAATACGGGCGTCCTTGTTGTAGAAAACACCCTCATTGGTAATGCGAAGGATAATATGTTTTTCCGGTTTGCCCATTATTCAAATGTACTCAATCTCAGAACAAAAGTAATATAGCAACCAGTAGATTAGACATTTTGTTAGCTTTACAGTTCAAGTATAATTTATGACACGGCGAGAAGTAGAGGATCTGCTAAAAGATATGGAGTCGGACCGCATTGAGCGTACAATAAGCTTTCGGGAAGACAAGCTTGGTCCGGCGGTGTGTGCATTTGCCAACGATCTGCCAGGATTTGGAAAGGCTGGCTACCTCTTGTTGGGCGTTAAGGACGATGGCCGTTTGGCTGGACTGACTATTGGTGATACGGAGTTACAAAAAATCGGCGATGTTCGCCAAAATGGTAATGTGCTACCCCCGCCACAATTAATGGTCAGCCCTGTTTTTCATTTTGATGAAGGAGATGTAGTTGTAGTCAAGGTTGATCCTGCCGATTTTCCACCCGTTCGTTACAAAGGACGGGTGTACATCCGGGTTGGCCCCCGAAAAGGAGTAGCGACGGAGCAAGAAGAACGCCGTTTGATCGAAAAGCGGATTGCACATGCCCGCACCTTTGACGAACAACCCTGCCTGCAAAGTAGCATGGAGGACTTAAATATGGAATACTTCAAGCTGCGTTACCTCCCCACTGCCATTGATGTAGAAACTTTAGCGGCCAACCATCGCGACAGCAAGGAACAACTCAGCTCTTTAGGGTTTTTCGATTTGCACCAAAACTGTTGTACCAATGCCGGGATATTGATGTTCGGGCGGGCCCCCCGCGCTCACCTGCACGGCGCATATCTCCAATATATCCGATTCAACAGCAATGAAATGGATATGGGCGCTTTACGGGCTGAGAAAGAGTTTTCGGGTGCTCTGGTAGCTGTGCTCGAGCAAATATCTGACTTTGTAAAGGTTAACATTATAGAAGAACGGACAGTAGCTAAAGATGGATTTCAGCAGGAAAAAAAGGTGAATTATCCCCTATGGGCGCTACGTGAATTAGCCATGAACGCGGTCATGCACCGCAGTTATGAGTCCAACGCACCTATTTACATATACCATTTTACGGACCGGATTGAAATCATAAATCCAGGTAGCCTGTATGGTGAAGTACGGCCGGAGAATTTCCCGGGAGCCAGTGATTACCGCAATCCTGTTTTGGCAACCGCCATGAAGAACCTCAACTACGTGAACCGTTTCAATTTTGGCATTTTCAATGCGCAGAAACAGTTAGCAAAAAACGGCAATCCTCCTGCTGAATTCGATCTGAGCTTGCAAACCAAGTTCAAAGTGACGATATGGATCAATCAAAACTGGTAAGTCCAAAAAATTAGTTCTCACCCCTTCATCACCTCCTGTAGCTTGTACAGCAGCTCCACCCGGTTGTGCACATCGAATTTGCCATACATATTTTTTAGATGGAACTTCACGGTATTGATACTGATAAAAAGGGCATCTGCTGTAGCTTGTGCATTTTTGCCCTTGTAGATGCACGAAAGCACTTCCTGTTCCCGGCGGCTCAGGGGGGCAGGGAGGGTGTTGTTGATACGCTCCAGGTCTAGCTCCGGCGCCAGGGTTTTGGTGCGTTGAGACCAGGCAATTTCAATAGTGGAGTACAGCTGCTCCCCGGTAAAGGGCTTGACGATGTACCCCAGTGGAGCCGTTTCTTTGACTTTCGCCAGGGTGCCGGCATCTGCGTAGGAGGTCAGAAAGATAAACGGGATGGCATACTTTTCCCGCAGGTAGGCAGCGATGTCCAGACCGCTGATTTGATCTTCCAGGTTGATATCCAGCAAAACCAGCTGCGGGCGCTCCGACTCAATAAGCGTAAGGGCGGGCCCGCCCCGGTGAGCAATACCGCAGACTTCATAGCCGTTGAGCTGGCAGAGGTCGGCAATATCCTCTGCAATGAGGGGCTCGTCCTCTACAATCAATATCTTAAGTCGGTCTTCCATAGGCGGTATAGGTTTGCTGATAGCCGTTTGCAGTATCGGGATGCCCGGTTCCAAATATACGGTTTAGGATGAAGTTGCCGGATAATGGCTGTGGAGGTTCTCGCCTGCTCCTGTTCACGGATCAGTGTGTCCACTTCCTGCCAGGTGTTCTCCAGCTCGGCCAGTAGCATTTGCTCAAGGGTGTCGGGTGATAGTTGCGGGTGTTGCATGTTTTAGGGTGTTATAAAGTTTAGCACCTGCCGCCGAACGGTATCACAGCGAAGGTTGTGCCCCAGCCCGCTCGTAATGATGGGCTTTACATGCGGCAGGGCGTTCAGGATCGCTTTGGTCTCCTGATGGGGTACGACAATATCTTTTTCATCGGCTACCAGTAGTGTATTAGGCGGGCCGAGCTGCTGCAGGTGCTCAATGAGGCAAAAATAGCTCAGCGGCTTGCCAGTATATTTGGGGATCCATGCCCGGGTATCCGATAGTACGGTCTCAGATACGCCGAGGCAGCGGGCAAATTTGCTCATCAGGGCATCGCAATTGGAGAAGGTACTCATGAGCACAAATTTGCCGATACGGACTTTTCCTGCCTGCTCACTCGCACTGATCACCCCGGCCAGGCTGCCCATGGAGTGCGCCAGAACGGCATGCCAGTGCGTGCGCGAACGGATGAGCTGACCAGCACAGCGGATGTAGTCCGGTACCGACAGGAACCGCCCGGGCGATTGTCCGTGGCTGGGCGCATCCATCACTACGGCCTGATAGCCGGCGCGGCATAGTTCCTGTACGTAGGGTGCCCAGCGTGCGCCGTTGCTGCACCAGCCGTGGAGTAGCAATACAGCTGGCCCCTGCCCAAAGGTATAAGTATAAAACCGGTGCTTGCCACAGCGGTGCTCCTGCCGTTGTCCACTTTCGTAAAATGCCCGGTCGGCAGCCCTGACTGGGCGGCGGACCGCCACCGAAAGTGCGCCCATTGTCAGTCGGCAGCCGGCCTTGGAGTGCACCTGATGCACCGTATTGATGACCTGCCCCACCCGGTGGATGTAGGGCGGGAAAAAGCGGGCTGCCATAAGTTGGGTATTATCGATAGCTGGTGCTGAACCAGACTTCCCGACTGGCAGCAATTGATGAGCGGATAGAGATTTTGTCGTAGCTTTCATAGGATAGGTCGGATTAGGTGTAATGCAATTCTGCTGTTGGTCTTGAAATGCCCGAAAAAGCTCTGCCCGGATCCGCCGAGCCAGCCACCGCTAAGCTCCGCCCGCAGCGGTGCCCAGGCTTTGCAGATCAGCCGGGGCTCCAGGTAAAAGCCTTCGGCCCGGAACTCGGCTACTGCCCGCAGGGCGGCTGACCAATTGTAGTTGATTTGCAATTCAGTATCTATCAGCAGCGCAGTTTGAAAAATATGATCGATCTCGGTGGGCGCGTACTGCCCACTTTGGTGCGGAAAGACCTGCAGGAACTGCGCCACCAGCCTCAGGTGCCGTTCCGGGTGCTCAAAGGTCCAGAAGCGGTCCGCTCCTAAGGAGCAGAAGGTATACTGGTCGGGGGTGATTTCACCGGTCTCGCCGATGCGTTTACTGTCCACAAAAGCCGCTTCTCCCCAGAGATTCCACTCACCGGCCCAGGTGCTCAAATTCAGTGCACTGATCATCATGGGCTCGAAGTGGAGCTGCACTTCATAAGGTACCGGGCTCACCATCGGTTCCTGTAATTGTATTTGGCTCAGAGGAATGTCGTTATTGCCATACAGCCAGCTGCCGAGCACCTGCACCCGCCCCACTTCCGTGGAAAGGCTGCCGCTGAGCAGGGGCAGGCGTTTTTGGTAATGCGACGCTGCGCCCTCATAGGCCATCGTGGCTTCTCCACCCGGTACAGCCATGCGCTGTGGCAGATTCACCCAGCGGTTGTCTTCCAGATACAGACGGGAACGGTTGTCGGGATGGAAAGCACGAAGCATAAACTCCGTACGCCCTTTGCTGTAGCGTGCTTCCAGCCCCCAAAGCCCCAGCCGCTCTTCTTCCGTGTCCAGCACATCGTAGTAATCGTAGCGGTTGGCGAGATCCATGGCGCTGAATCCGGTGAGTGCGCCCCACTTGACCGTTTGCTTGCCGGCTTTGAGGAAGTAATGCCCCTGACGGTAGTAGACGTATGCCTCATTGGCCCACAGTCGGTTGCGGCGGCGTTCGTCCGGGTTGACATTGGCGATCAACACTGCCCGCCCTTTCCAGTATTTGCCGTAGTTCACTTCGCCTTCCAGCTCTGCCCGGGCTTCCCCCTGCCAGCGGTACAGGCCAGCGGGGTTCTGACCGGGATAGTACCGGCTTAGTACCCTTGCCTGACCGTGAAGTGCGGTGGACCAGTTGTTATCGGCTTCCTGGGCAACGGTGGTCGCCGCAATTCCGGAAAGGTATAACCCCAGCAGGGTTTTAAGTATGTTTTTTAGGTGCCTCACGGATTAACGGGTTTCCATCCAGGTCGTAGAAAACATGGCCGCATCTACGCCAGCGTCAATTGCAAAGCCGCTGTACTGCACCTTTGTGGTATTGCCCGTCTGTACATTCTCCATTTTGATCTGATGTGCCCGGTGGTGCCCGCCTGAGCCGACCGGCCGGATATCTGTGGCGGTGTAGGTTTTCAGGTGTTCTCCTTTGTGGCCATAAAAGCGGGTCTGCACCATCAGGTGAGTGGCTTGGTCAATCCACAGCAACCGTTTGCCATATTGGGTACGAAGGCCTTCGCGGGGCAGCGCTTCGAGTTTGTAGGCTGGTCGGCCGTTGATGGTTTCTTCCCCCAGCAGGGTATACTGATAGTCGTCGATGGGTTCCGAAAGGTGGCCGGAGAGGTCTTCGTAGGTGATCTCCGTGCCCATAAACCGGTCGGACTTTTTGCTGGGCGAAATACGCTTACTCATGCGCAGGGCAGGCAGGTAAAGCCACTGCTCATCGTCTTTGCGCTCCTGTTGAATCGTTAGCGTTGCCGTACCGGCCACGTCCTGCGGGTCTGTAAATTCCAGCAGCAGGTTGTAGGTATAGTCGCCCTTGTCGGTGCGCAGGATGTACTGCTGCAGGGTGCGGGTCTGTTTTCTGCCCGACTTGCTAATATTGGTGTACGTCAGCTGCCCGGTGAGGTCTTGCACAGCGGTAGCCTGACGGTGGGCTTCCATGATGGCCGCAGCATCGGGCAGTACAGGTGTGGAAAACAGGGTTACAATCAAAGTGAATGCCAAAATCATCGTATCGAATTTTTGGGGATTGAAAAATGAGGTTATGCTCGGAACGGAGAGGTTTGGGATTTAGGCACAAACCCGACGCACGAGTATATGCCGACACGAAGTCATGTTTGGTCCCAAACTACTTCGTCGTCGGTTTATGCAAATTCGGGGGTAGCCAGTTGCCGTTCTTTTTGCGTAAGCAGCACCGGGTACAGCACCATGGTATTCAGAAATATGAGTAACATAGACAGGGCCAGCAGCCAGCCAAAGTGCTGTACCGGCAGGAAGCCCGAAAACGACAGCACGCTGAAGCCGGCGATATTGGAAGCGGCATCGTAAGCAATGGCCTGCCCGGTGTGGAGGCTGTTATGGGTGATGGCTTCATCTGCTGGCATTTCCTCCCGGTCGCGGAAGTAGCCCACCAGGTAGTGCACGGCAAAATCCACGCCTATACCCACAATCATGGCCGTAAGCAGGGCAGTGCTAATGCCCAGCCGTATGCCGATTACGCCCATCAGCCCAAAGACCATTAGCAAAGAAACGGTGATGGGTAACAGTGCCATCAGGCTCTTGGGCAAGGACCGGAAAATGATGAGGCAGCTGAGAAAAACGATCAGCAGGGCCAGGATGATGTTCTGTACCTTCCCTTCCACGATGTAGGTGCCGAGGGCGATGCGGTGCATGACGTCTCCGCCAAATGTCAGAGGGGTGTTCCCTGCCGGGAAGAAGCGGGCCGCATCACGCTGTATATCTTCGTAAAGCGCCTGATGCACTTCGGGGTCTGAGGATTTCAGGAAGACCTGAATCCGGGCCTGATTATCGTCTTCGGAGCGGAGCGCAAAGACCTCGCCCGGGGTGGCTGACATCTCGTGGAGCATCAGGTACTGTGCAATTTCGGAGCTGCCGGGCAGGGCATCGGTTTCCCCGTTTAGGTTGGTACTTAAGTGATGTACTACATCCCGGTAGGAGTAGGTATGCCCGACTTCTTCGTAATCCATGAGGTAATCCTGAAAGCCGTTCAGGTTACGGAAAAAGGCTTCGTCTTTAATGCCGCCGTAGGCCGTGGCATCCACCACGATATCCATAGTGCGTACCCCGCTGAGTTTGTCGTTGAAGGTCTCCGCCGCGATGCGCCCCTGATGGGATTTGGGGAAGAACTTCAGGTAGTCATCCCCGATTTTCACCTGCCCGATGAAGTAAACCGCACCGGCAATGAGCAGTAAATAGGCCACTGTAATAGCACGCCGGTGCCCCTGTGCCATTTGCGTAAGCGAACGCAGGAAGCGCTGTAGCCTGCCTGATTGATAAGCTTTGCCCGCAGGCGGCTTCAGCAGTGCACATACTGCCGGCAGAAAAGTCAGGCAAATGACCGTAGCCAGTAAAAAGCCAACGGAGCCGATAATACCAAACTCCCGCAGGGAGGTGATTTTGAAAATCAGAAGGCTGGCGGAGCCCAGAGCTGAAGTCAGCCCGGTAATCAGGATAGGCAATCCGATTTTTTGCAGAGTGGCTTCCGCCAAAGCAGGGCCGGTGCTGTGCTGATCTGCCAGCCGGTAGTAGGCATTCATAAAGTGGATGGCGTAGGAAGAGGCAACCGCTACCATAATCACTGGTAATGCATTGGAGACAACGGTGACCGGCAGCCCGGCGTAGCCCATGAAACCCATCGTCCACAGTATGCTCATGATGACCATGCCCACCGGCAGTAGCACGCCCGGCAGCCGTCGGAAGGAGATATAAAAACCAATGAAAATCAGCACAATGGCAATGGGTATGAAGCGGCGGGAATCGCCACTGATTCCACGCTGCACATCTTCTACCAGAACCGGCGCTCCGGTAATATGGATGCGTTCCGGGCCCGCATAGTGATCCGCGAGCTCCGAAACAGCATCATAAACCGTACCTCCCTCGAAGCCCTCTTCAAGGGCAGCTGCAATAACCGTGAGGGATTCGTCGGCACTAACCAGTCGGTCAAGGACCATGGCATTGCCTGCCACATCTGCTTTGAGTTGCTGCCATGCTGCTTCATCGGCCGGCAGCTCATCCAGAAAGCCCCCGGTTTCCAGCCCCCAGTCCCGCTGACTGACGTTGGAGAGGGTTGCCAGGCTTACGATTTCATCAGAAAGCACGTGAGGCACCTTCGCGAGCTCATTGGATATATCGATGATCTTCTGAGCGGTCTCCGGAGTGTATACGGATTCGGTTTCGAGCCCGATCAGCACGATGCTGCGTTCTCCGAATGTTGCTTTGGCGGCTTCAATGCCCTGATTGATGGGATCATCGGCGGGAAGTTCACCGTCGAAGCTGTTGCGGGTTTCCAATCGGCTCAGCCCCCCGGCCATTAGCAGGGTGATGGCGAACAGCGCCAGTAAAGTCGTCTTTGGACGGGTGTAACTCAATCGCAGGAGTGGTTGGAATATATGCATGGTTTTGGGTGTAAAAGGTTTGGTATCAGAATACGTCTGCAAGCTACAGGGATATCCCCGGCAGGAAGCTACCCGTTCGGATAGTTTTGAGAGAAGAGCGTGCAAGCTGAGGAGATATGCCCTATCTTCATGGGGTGATTTTGATTTCTAAACCCTCTATAACCTGGAAACCGACCTCCGATGAAAAAACAATTGTTTCTGATGCTTTGCCTCGCTGTTGTGGCTGTTCTGCATGGCCAGAAAAGTGAAGTGCAGCTTACCATTGACTCCTTATTAAACGAAGCCTGGGCACAGGCCCGGTCGCAGCCCGGAGAGAGCCTTCGTATCCTCGGGGATATCGAAAGTTTTTACACGGAAGACAGTAGCCGTTATAAAGAGGACGTGGTTTGGTATTACTATGGTATCTTCAACAAGAACCTGAACCGGTTTGAAGAGAGCGAGGCTTATTTCAATCGTTACGAGGCTTTTCATCGGGCTGCCAAACATCCCCGGCTGGTAGCTGCCGTCAATATGGCTAAGGCAAATTTGTATTCTGATATGGGGGATTTTGCCCGCAGTATGGAGGCCGTTATAGATGCCTACCGCGCTTACGAGTCTGTAGAAGATACCGCTGGCATGCTGGTTACAAGCAATAAGCTGGGCGCCCTGTACACTGAAGCCGACCGCATGGATGACGCCATTATCAAGTTAAGGGAAACCCTGGAACTGGCCCGGTTTTCCGGTAATCAGGTGCAGGAGCAAATCGCCTATACCAATCTGGGAGTCGCTTATGAAAACAAGGGAGATTTGGCGGCAGCTTACACCCACTACGAACGGGCTTACCAAATCGGGGAGGCCAAAGAGGGCGACTACGACAAAGTCCTCAACCGCTACAATATGGCGCACATTCTCACCCAAATGGGCAAGTGGGAAGCTGCGGCGCCCTACGCTGAAGCCTGCGCCCGCCTCGCTGATTCCATCAATGTTCCGGACCTGAGTGCGGCCAGCCGCCGCCTGCTGGCTGATTTCTTAATTGAGGAAGGGGAGTATGAACGCGGCATTAGCATGCTGCTGCCGCAAACGGATTCCACATACTCTATGGGGCTGAAAGACCGGGCTGAGGCCTACGAACTGCTGGTCAAAGCCTATCGGCAGACCGGAGACTACCGGCGTGGCTTCGGAGCGCTGGAACAATTCAAAACCCTGAGCGACAGCGTTACGGGCATAGAGCGGCTCAACCGCATTAATGAATTGTCTGCGCAGTACGAGACGGAAAAAAAGCAGCAGCAAATTGCTATGCTTGACCTGGAGAACCAAACCGCCAGAGCTGTCATCAGCCAGAAAAACCGGACGATCACCATTGGGATTGTTGGCTTAGTGCTTATCACCGGGCTGAGTATCTTCCTTTATGGGCTGTACCGCAAGTACCGCCGTCAGCAGGAGCAGCTCTCGGTTGCACTGGAAGAAAAAGAGTACCTCATCAAGGAGATCCACCACCGGGTAAAGAACAACTTACAGATTATCTCCAGCCTGCTGCAACTCCAGGCTCGCTATATTGACGAGCCTATCGCGCTGGAAGCCCTGAACGATGGGGAAAACAGGGTGCGCTCCATGTCTATCATCCACCACCACCTCTACACGGGCGAGCACCTCAGCCAGGTCAACCTGCCAGAGTATGTTGCCAATCTCTGCAGCAACCTGGAGGCTTCCTACCGGCCCGGCGACAAGGCCATTGTACTGCACCAGGCAGTGCCCAGCCTATTGCTTGATGTATCTGTGATGATTCCGCTCGGCCTGATTCTTAATGAACTCCTGACTAATGCTTACAAGTATGCCTTTGAGGGATTACAAAAGGGTAATATCTGGGTCAGCATTGAAGAAACGGGTGGGCACCTGCTCGTTGAAGTGAAGGATGATGGTGTGGGCATGCACCCGGAAACGGTTCAGAAAGGCTTCGGTTCCCGCCTTATCCGGGCTTTTTTGCGGAAACTGGAAGCGGAAATGGAAAGCAGTCAGCCGGAGAAAGGTACTGCAATTCAGATTCTGATCCCCAATTATATCCGGAACAGTGCTTTGCAGCAGACGGGCTAAGACAGACTGGGGCCTGCTTTTAATTGATTCAAAAGGTCTGTTTTCTGAAGAATTCAGCTATTTTTATCTGTGTAGCCCAGCAAAAAAACGCGCACCTTCAAAAAGTAAACTTCAATCGGTATGAATCTCAATTGGAAAAAAGGTATGTTTTCTTCGACCTACAAACTCTTCTCCGGAGAACAGGAAGCGGGTTACCTGAAGGAGCGGGCATGGAGCTGTAAAGCAGACGGCGTGCTCAACGATACCAAGGTTGCTTTTCGAAAAAAAGGTATTTTCAGTAGCAAAGCCGAGATTATTGACCCGGAGACTGAAGAAAAGCTTGGGCAGATCGAGATGAGTATCTGGAAGAATAAAGCCAGTATCACCCTGGGCGAAAAAATGCTCAAATGGAGGTTTTCCAATAACTGGAATACTAAATGGGAGTTGCTGGAGGATGGAAATCCAATCGTCAAATACAAAAGCCGCACCTTTAGTGGTGAGGCCGAATCGCAGATCGAAGATGAGTTAATGATGCTGACCGGGCTTTTTATTTTCAATCATTTCACCCAAATCCTGTTGACGATCACCACGGTCTCGACGCTCATAATCGTTTCAGGAAGTTAGTAGTCATCAATGGGTAAGGGCAATTCCTCTTCGTCCAAAAGATTGATCGACCTTCCACTGATTTTTCCTAATTTCCTCCTAAAAAGTTTATTAAATGGCTAAACCAAAACTAACTGAATTGTCCAGAGAGGACTTGATGAAAAAAGCGAAAGGCCTGAAAACGATGATGAGCATTTCAATAGGGCTCGCCATTGCGTTGGCTTTTGCCGTCATACAGGGCTACTTGAAAACCGGGGAACTGGACTGGGCGATCCTGACCATAGCGATTTGTACACTGGCTTTGCCGGTTACGTCCTATTCAGAATTGAAAGCGGTCCGGGAAGAGTTATTGGCGAGGGGCTGAGTCGGGAGCAAGATAAGGCAGTTGGTCTCAGGCGGCGGCCGTGCCATCGCCGCCTGAGCGGTCAGTGTCTACGGGAATTCAACTCCATAGTAGTCTTTGACGAAGTTACGAGCGTCCGTTCGGTTATCCAGGAACGTATTACAAGCCTCAATCGCCAGGTCAATGGCAGCCTGATCTGCAAAATTGCCGTTTGGCATTGGAGCCCCGGTCAAAGTTTCGTATTGTTCCGCGAACCAGTTGGGTACGGGCTGGTAGGGCAGATCCGGAGCGGAGGCATAGTCATTTTTGCGCATACGTTCTATTAATTCAAACATGGTATTGACGGTAGATTCGTCAAAATCGGAAGTATTGGGATTATCGCCCGGTTTTTTGGCGTCCGGGTGATTGAAGTACCGGCCACGAAGCTGGTCTTCCTGCGCCTCCTCGGGATGGTGGAGGGTGAGGAACAGCCAGGCCAGATTATCTCTGATGCCCCGGTTGGCGATGGATCCGGAATTTTCAACATCCAGAAAAGAGGCATAGTCGTGCATGATATACAGCGTTTGGAGTAATATTTGGAGGATTTGGGCATTTTTAGACGGAGGGGTGATTTCGGAAACCAGGTAACTGATTTCCGCCGCTTCATTGAACCATTCAGCGCGCATATCTTTTCCATCGCTGCCTTTGAAAAGGCTCGCCCAACTGTACACCCGGCGGTCGATGGTCGTCATGGAAGAACCACTGATCCCTCCGGCGGGGGGATTGTCTGTAATGATTAGCCGCCGGGCGTTTTGGGACAGCATGGCAAATACGGCTTCGGAAACTGATTGTAGGACCTCATTGGAGTGGTCAACTGTAGTCATTAGTAACCGGGCAGTGTTAGGATCATTGCTGACTTTAAATTGAAAACCAGGGTCTTGCAGGAAGGTGAGTCGTTCCTGTATCAGATTTTCAGGGACCTGAGCAGCAGACAGCTCCTGAGTAATATTGTCCAATAATGCCGGGTCATCGAATCCATTAAACGAGGGGTTCTCAAGGAAAGTTGAAACCGTCCAACCGCCATGGAGCATTGAGTTGCTGATTTTGTCGGGGAGGTCAGGGGCAGCAGGCTGATGAGGTGCCCATTTGCTCCAGATAGCGGGCCCGGTGGGGGCCACAGTTTCTTCCTCTTTCGTACAGGAGGACAAGGTGGAAAGGGCCAGGATAAGCGCCATACAAGGGTAAAGCAAGTTTTTCATAGCTAATCGTTTTAGGTGTTAACAGAGGAAGGGCAGAGCCCTTTTTATATGAAAACAGACTCCTTTTAATTACTTTATGTTTCTGTCGGTCAGGAGCTTAACGTATTTTTAAAATTTTCCTTAGCGCTTTCTTAATCTCCCGATGCATTGAAAGCGGTATCTTCAAGGCAGAATACAAAAGCGTCTATGTCACGACTATTACTCCCTTTACTGGCCTTGTGCTTGCTTGGAGCTTGCACCCCAAGTGACCCTACAGGCTTGTTGATGCCCACTGCAAGCACTATCGAAGTTGACTCCGATGATACACTGGATTCCATCTTTCTGAAAGCTGCCCATGTGGTACCTACGCCCAATCAGTACGCTGCTCTGCGCAATGAGTTCATCGCCTTTATTCACTTTGGCCCCAATACCTTTACCCGGATGGAGTGGGGGACGGGCATGGAAGATCCACAGATTTTCGACCTCAAAAACCTGGATACCGACCAATGGTGCAGGGCTATGAAGGCAGCTGGCATGAAACGGGTCATTTTTACCGCGAAGCACCATGATGGATTTTGCCTTTGGCAAACGCGGTACACCAATCATGGTATCATGTCTTCGTCTTTTCAGAATGGGAAAGGGGATGTCATGCGGGCGCTTGCTGAGTCCTGCCGCAAATACGATCTGCAGCTTGGCGTTTACCTGTCTCCAGCCGACCTTTACCAGATTGAACATCCGGAAGGTTTGTATGGCAACCTGAGTAAGGCAACCGAGCGGGTGATCCCACGGCCAGTCCCGGGGCGGCCCTTTCAGGATACCACTACATTCAGGTTTAAAGTGGACGACTACAACGAATATTTTCTCAATCAGCTTTTTGAGCTGCTGACCGAGTACGGTCCTATCCATGAGGTATGGCTGGATGGCGCCCACCCGAAGCGCAAAGGCGGGCAGCAGTACGATTACCTGGCGTGGAAGGAACTAATTCAACAGCTGGCACCGGAAGCCGTGGTCTTTGGCCGGCAGGACGTGCGCTGGTGTGGGAATGAAGCCGGGAAAACCCGCGATACGGAGTGGAACATCATACCCTACGAAGAAGATCCCCGCCAAATGAACCACTTCAGCGACCTGACCGCAGAAGCCCTCGGGGAGCGGGAGCAGCTGGCCAATGGGCGCTACCTGCACTACCAAATTGCAGAAACCAACACTTCTATCCGGGAGGGCTGGTTTTACCGGGATGATACGAAGCAGCGTGTGCGCAGCGCAGATGATGTGTACGACATGTACGAACGTTCCGTGGGCGGTAATTCTATCTTCCTGCTGAATATTCCCCCCAACCGGGAAGGGCGGTTTTCCGATGAAGATGTGGCCGTGCTTGAAGAGGTGGGGAAACGGATTCAGCAAACGTATGGAGCGGATCTCCTGGAGGGGGCTTCAGGTCCGGCAGAGGTGCTGGATAATGACCCTGCGACTTTCCAGTTGCTTACCAAAGGCGATAGTGCCATGATCCTCGAAGCCCCCGAACCCATAACTACCAACCGGTTCCGCATTCAGGAAGCGATTACCACGCATAGCGAAAGAGTGGAGGCTCATGCCCTGTATGCCTGGCAGAATGGACAATGGGAACACCTTGCAGCAGCCAGCAATATTGGTTATCAGCGCATCCTGCGGTTTCCGGAAGTGACTGCGCAGCGGTTTAAGCTTGTCGTATCGGCCTGGCGGCTGCCACCGGCTATTGCGAAGGTTTCCGCTCATTACTACCGGCCTCGCCCGCCACAGCTGGTTATCAGCAGGGACAGCACGGGGCAAGTCCACATTCAGCCAAAGCAGCACGATTTTGGGTGGAAGCCTCACGGGGAAGATGTAGCGGGCAACCTCAATCGGGGGTATGCCATTCACTATACCACTGACGGATCCACGCCCGGTGAAGAAGCGATTCGGTATTCCTCGCCTTTTATGCAATCTTCAGGGGTGGTGAAAGCGCGGGCAATCGCAGCCCGGGAGCAGGGGAGTGTAGCTGCCACTGTGTTTGGACTGCTCAAAACGGATTGGACGGTCCTCCGCGCCGATAGTGAGGAAGTCGGCTATGAAGCCGCCCTGGCTTTCGATGGCGACCCAAAAACTTCCTGGTGCCCGAAGCCTTCCCCTGAGCCCCACTATCTGACGATTGATCTGGGGCGTGAGCATACATTGAAAGGATTTGCCTACACCCCACCAACGGACAAAAGCCTCAGCAAGCTGGAAGGCGGTCAGGTGGAGACCAGCCTTGATGGTAAATACTTCATGCCGGGAGAAACTTTCCGGTTTGGGAACCTGATGAATGACCCGACTCAGCGGATGCACGATTTTGGCCAACCCGTGAAAGCCCGTTACTTGACTATTAACGTGCATCAGGGAACTGGCGGTGGGCGGGCGGCTTGTATGGCAGAAATTGATATCCTGGCGGATTAATTTGTGTGCATAATAAATTGCACTACTTGAATAGCCTGGCAGCATTCTTGGATAAGCTGGAGCAGAGCGGGAAGCTCTACCCCAGCAGATATCGCGCTTAAGCAGAGGGTTGCCCCCTTGGTGTTTATAGCCGGTAGCCACTTTCTGTTTTGTGCAATTTGTCATACACACGATTAATTTCAACTTTTTAATCCCTCTTTTATGCTTCGAATGCTTGGTATACTGCTTTTGATGACGGGTTGGATTTCAGGTTATGCGCAGGCCCCTGTAGTGGAATTCAAGGTTATGGCGTGGAATATCCTTCACGGTGGGAATGACCTGGAAGATGGGCAGGAAAGAGTAATTGAGATTATCCGCGAAATTGATCCCGATATTATCCTGATGGTGGAGACTTACGGCAGCGGGCCAGGGATTGCCGAAGCCTTAGGTTATCACTTTCACCTGATTGCCCCGGAAGGCACTCCCCCTGATGAGGAGTCGGTGAATCTTTCCATCTTCTCAAGATATCCATTCGGAAAGCGGATAGATACCCCATACCCATTTTACCTGGGTGGGCGTACCGTAAGGATTGAGGGGCATGAAGTCAGGCTGTTCAGCAATTGGTTTCATTATTTGCCCTGGTTGGATGCCCCGGAAAAGGCAGGATGGACTGCCAACGAGCTGTTGACCTGGGAAAAAAATGGGAAGCGGTATGAAATGCTGCAAAAGGTATTACCCTATTTTGAGCGGTACGCAGCAGAAGCAGATAGTGTCCCGATAATTGTTGGCGGCGATATGAATACGCCTTCTCATCTGGATTGGGGAGCGGCTACACAACAATTGCATAATGGCTTGATCGTACCCTGGTCCACTACCCGAAGCCTTGAAGATTTGGGGCTGATTGATGCCTTCCGAACGGTTTATCCCAATCCTCTGACTCATCCTGGTATTACCTGGGATACCCCCAACGCTGTGGATGAGCATCGAATTGACTATGTACTTTACAAAGGTCAGGACCTGAAACCAGTATCTGCTCAGACTTATTTTGCCCATTTTGGCGAAAGCCTGTTGCTGAATGGGAAGCAGATTCCTTACCCTTCGGATCATGGTATTGTAGTAACCACTTTCGAACTCAACCCATAGCCTATGAAAATCCGTTGGCACCACTTGCGGTTTCTGTACACCGCGTTAAAGCAACCCCTGGATCTCCGCATTGAACACGATGAGCCAGATGATTTCGATGCCCGGTTTTACCTGATCATCCAAAAGCATTTGGCCGTCCTCGGCTGGTGGAGTATTCTCAACCTGTTGGCAGGAGTAGCAGCGTTGCTTTTTTGGAGACTTTTCAGATAATGTCCCTTACATTCGTGGAAGCATTTTTGTACCTCATTTAAAAGTAGCTAAGGCGTGCGAAGGATTTGTTTCTGTTATTTGGCCGGTTTCTGCCTTTTTATGTTTTTCCTGTCCTCCTGTACCGCTTTGCGGCAGCCTGCACCTATTCGTGGCGACTTTGCCCATATCGTCCTGTTCTGGATGGAAGGGCAGAGTGAAGCAGCCAAAGCCACCTTCCGCAAGGATATGGAGGATTTTATCAAATCTTCTGCTTACGCTCAAAGCATGCATATTGGGACGTCTGCCGGTACAGACCGGGCAGTGGTGGACAATTCCTATGACTTTTGCCTGATTGTGACGTTTGCATCAAAGACTGAGCATGACCGATACCAAAAGGAACAAGTGCACCTCGACTTTATTGAAAAGACGAAGGGTTTGTGGAGCAAACTGCAGATTTATGATTCGGTGAGGTAGCTACTGCGAGACAAGCACTAATTTATACCCTACGCCCCGCACATTGGTAATCTTAACAGCGGGGTCGCCTTCGAGCTTCTTGCGCAGGCGGGAGACAAATACATCAAGGGTACGGCCTACATAGCTGTCTTCGTTGCCCCAAATGGTTTTGAGGAGGAGATCCCGTTCCAGTGTTTCATTAGCATGGTCATGTAGCAGCGCTAGCAGTTCGGCTTCCTTGGCGGTGAGGGAGGTGACTTGCCCGTCTATAGAGAGTTCCATTGCTGTTGGCGAAAAGCGGAAACTGCCGAGCGTACGGTGATCTGCTGTCCCGACAGTCGCTTTTGATCGCCTTTTGCTAAAGTAGAAAACAGTACCAGCCAATAGAAAGATGAGAAAAGCCAAGGCAGCGTATTTATAATAGTTAGCGATAGGTTCAGCACCCTCTGCAGCCATTTCTATCCTGTCCTCCGGAAAGGTGAAGACCAGGTTGTAGCAATCCGTAGGCAACGCCCGTCCCTGACAGGGAATGAGGTTGCTGTTCGCTTCGTCTCTGATCTCGTAGGCGTAAACGATTTCCAGGGCATCGCAGGCTTCCACTTCCACAATATAATCATTGGGGAAAGCCCGGCCTGTAGTGACCTGTTCCACCAAAGTGGTAAGATGAGTAGGGTCGAGCGGAAATGCCGTTTCAAACGGCACTTTATACCGGTTGCCGACCTGCTGTACGGGCAATACCCTTGAAGTACTATCTCCAATGCTAAGCAGGAGCTCATGCCCAATGGCCCGCAGCGTGACCGCTATATGGCTATCCTCCTGCAGAAAGGCGGCATCTGTTCTGCTGGCCCGGCAAAACAGGGCAGGAATCAGCCCCAAAATCAAAATCCAGTACTTCGCGCTCATAGTTCAAAGCTATTGGTAAATCCCCACATTCGCACTGTTTTACAAGGGGTTTTACACTAATTTACAATTCAAACTGGCAACCAAGCCTCCTTTCCCGGTAGCTTTATGAAAAATAATCGACCAATGATGAAGCAACTGAAAATTGAATTCCCAGCCTTGATTTTGACGGGGCTTGTATTCCTTGGCGCAGCTTGCAGCTCGTCTTCAACCCCTGCTGAAACCGAAACCGGCAGAGCGGTATTCACTCGTGTTGGCGAGAGTGCCGTTGCAAGCGGTAAAGGTTGTTCGCCCAATTACGGGCTGGAAGATGCCTATTACGCGGCCCTTGGGCAACAAAAACCCGAAGAAATGCAAATTGCCGAGTATGTGCGCCGCATTTTTCAGGATAAAAAAGGTGACCTCTGGTTTGGTACCAATCAGTTTGGGGTGTGCCGATACGACGGGCAACAGCTCCGGTACTTTTCTACAGCAGAAGGGCTTGGAGGATCACAGGTGACGGGTATGATTGAGGACCAGCAAGGGCGGCTCTGGCTGACGACCAACGGTGGCGTTTCGGTTTACGATGGCAAGGCTTTCACCACTTATACCACAGCAGATGGGCTGCCCAGCAATTGGGGCTGGAGTATTTTGGAAGACCGGAACGGGCAAATTTGGGTAGGCACGCTGAAGGGGCTTTGCCGGTACGATGAGGGGCGCTTTATCCCGATTGCCTTACCGCCTTCCGATGCGCCCGAGCCTTTGGAAACGCTGGACGCCAACCGGGTCATGTGCATTGCCGAAGATGCGGCCGGGCAGCTCTGGTTGGGCACGGATGGCAGCGGGCTATACCACTATGACGGTAATACATTCACTAATTATACTACAGCAGACGGACTGGCGGGGAATTCTATTTCCAGCATTGTGCCGGATGAGAAAGGCGGGCTTTGGCTGGGTACGATGTTCAATGGCGTCAGCTATTATGCAGAAGGCAAGACCCAACTGCACTTCAAAGCAAATGACACCATTGGAGACGATGAAGCCTGGAAAGTTTACCGGGACCATCAGGGCGAAATCTGGTTCAGCTCAGAGGGTTTTGGGCTGTACCGTTACGATGGTATTCGACTACGCAATTACAACGAATTGGACGGGCTTGGTGTGCCAGCCGTTCAGGAGGTGTTTGAGGACCGCATGGGCCGCCTGTGGGTTGGTGGGGGCGGAGGATTATACCGCTTAGATGGTGCTCGGTTTACGAATGTTAAAAAAGGTGGCCCCTGGGATAATTGTTAGGCTGCAATGTATGCATGAACAGGTCTCCTCCGGAAGGAAGGGGCCTGTTCTGTTTTACTGAAAGTCCTCAAACCGCCACTGCTTCCCCTGGTAGTCCGTAAAGGAAACGATGCCATACTCAAAATTAAAGTAGACCTGGGATATGGGATTGGTATAATCATTCCAGATTACTTCTGTGAACGTCCGGTCAAATATTTCAATTTCCGGAATAGGTTCATTGTTGAAGGAGGTAGGGTAGGACCGGGTGTCCACCTCATGCCGAAAGACGATTTGACTGGAGAAGCTGGGTGAGTTAAGGAAGGGCAGTGAAATTTCCATAACGTCTGCAACCGCCTCACTTTCAGGGTCTGCATAGTAAGGCATAGCCCTTAGCCGGAGCCTGAACTGCATGCCGAGTGCGGTGGATTCCAGGTTGAAGGTCTTTATCTCTGTATTGAACTCATAAACCACCGTATCTCCTTCTTCGAAAACATCATAGCGGTAGTAGTTCGAACCATTGGACTCGAAAATATCCTCCTCTTCAACGCTAAAGAAGACTTCTGTACCGAAGGTATCTACAAAAATAATCCCGGATTGATTCACATAGGGGATTTGGGCAATGCTTTCCGGCAACAAACTGTAGGAACCGATATCAATGGTAGGAAGCCCTTTTTCCGGGGCTACATCAGTGCCATCGTCCAGATTGCAGCTGCTTAGGAAAGGCAGGGTGAACAGGGCTAACAGTAAGGTGATGGATATTGGAAATTTCATGTGGGTCAGATTTTTTACAAAGTGAAGCGGTTTTGAAGGCCTGGATTCATCAAGAACTAAACAAACACAGTTAGAATGAAGAAGCTCTAATTTATTACTTTTTTTCTTTCTGGTCTCCTTTTAGTGAAATCCGTGTGCATAACAAATTGCACTTTTTGAATAGCTTGCCAGCATTTGCCGTTTGCCTCTCCTGGATAAGCTGGAGCAGAGCGGGAAGCTCTACCCCAGCAGCCATAGGGCTTAAATGCAGTGGGTTGCCTTTGTGTTTTGTGCAATTTGTTATACACACGTGAAATCCCCTAAACACAATCCGGTTTTTAACCTTTTAAGCTTGCACCTAAACCAAAAATACGACACCATGAAGTACGTACTTGTGATCCTGTCTACTCTGTTTTTCGCCTGCGGCGCTCCCAAAGTGCCTGTGGATGCCGAAGTTTCTGCCGATAGGCCTGCTGCAACTGAAACGGAAGAGCTTACCATTCACCCGATACTGCACGGCTCTCTGGTTTTAGAACAAGAAGGCACCAAGGTCTTCGTCGATCCCTACGGCGGCCCGGAACTGTACAAGCCTTTTGGGCAACCCGATGTGGTGCTCATCACGCATCCTCATGGCGACCATCTCAACGAGGAGACACTCAAAGGCATTGACCTAAGCAAAGCTGAGCTGATTGCCCCGCAGGCGGTAGTGGACAAAATGAGCAAGGAGATCGCCTTTGCCAAAGTTGCCGTAATGGGGAATGGCGAAACGCTTAGCACGAAAGGTATTGACGTGAATGCGGTGCCCATGTACAACCTGCCGGAGACCGAAGATTCCCGCCACCCCAAAGGCTGGGGCAATGGGTACGTGATTCAGATTGCCGGTAAGCACGTCTACATTTCAGGCGATACGGAAGACATTGACGAAATGCGAAAGCTGGAAAATATCGATATCGCATTTGTTTGCATGAACCTGCCCTACACCATGGGCATTGAGCAGGCGGCCTCTGCGGTAACTGACTTTAAGCCAAAGGTGGTTTATCCCTACCACTACCGCAATGGAGACGGTACTTTTAGTGATGTGGAGCAGTTCAAAGCAATGGTTAATGAAAAGACTACAGCAACTGAAGTTCGACTGGTGAATTGGTATCCGGAGCAGGGTTAAGCCTGTTTTCAGGTACTGAATGTAACCCTACAGAGACTTTCGGACGATGAGCTCAAACGGGTTTTGAACATGGCGGCGCTCCCGTTTCAGGATCAAATCGGCTGCTGTCCTGCCCAGTTTGACAAAATCGGTGGAAATAACCGTGATTCCATCGAGGAGGACTTCCTTTAGTGGATTTTCGTTGTAGGACAGAATACCAACTTCCTGCCCGACTTCCAGTTTCGACTGCCGGATTTTCTTCACCAGGCCAACGATGCGGTGCATAGAAGTTACCGGATTCCACTGCCGGACACCTGTAGCAGCGCTGAAGTGACCAGAAATGGGCAGCCTTTGCAGGTCAATCTGCAGCGTTACGGCCAGTCCCGCTATGTCACATTCCGAACAGCCAAGGGTGGGGTAGAACAGTTCCGAATCGAGTTATCTGCTAATTAGTAAGCCTCTTCGCCCTCAATTTTATCGTACCAGTTGATTTTGAGGAAAATGGAGGTCAGCACAATCACCCCCAGGCACCACCATAACTGCCGGTAGTCCTGTATGACCAGGAAAATGCCACCGGCTGCAAGTGCTGTTTGCCAAACAATACCGACCGCAACATTCAACATATCCCGCCCAAAATTCGGATTGGGCTGAAACCCGGGGTCTTCTTTTTGAATGGCTTGAACTACGGGTTTCCAGAAACCCCAGGGGCGTGTCTTTCGGTAAAAGTTTTTTAATACCTCCAGGTCATCTGTCGGCGTGTAAATACTGCCAAAGTAAGACCCTGCCCCGGAAACCAGGAGAATAGCCGGAAAGGCATTGAGGGGAGCAATTTCCGGAAAAAAAGCCGGGATGGCTACAGCGCCTGCCATGCCTGCCATCATGCCCCAAAAGTAGCCATGCCCGTTAAAGCGCCACCAGAACCACTTAAGCACATTGGCAGCCGTATAGCCGCCCCACAGTGTCGCAGTAATCCACTGAACAATAGCGTTAAGTGAGGTTACGAAGAGCCCGATGAAGGTGCCAATCAAGACCACGCCAATCGCCACGCCGTAGCTCATCCGCACGTAAAAATCTTCGCTGCGGTCTGCGTTGATGTAGCGCTTGTATATATCATTAACAACGTAGGCCGGCGCTGCATTGGTGGTGGCCGCGAAGGTAGACATAAAAGCGGCTAAAAGCCCGGCAATAAGCAGCCCCAAAAGCCCGGCGGGGATAAAGTTAGCGAGTGCAAAGGGCAGTACCAGCTCAAAGTCTACCTCGTCCATGTTGTTCAGCTCTTTAGAGAAAAAGACCAGGGCCAGCACCGTAAGCCCGGCAATAAACATGTAGCGTGGGAAGTAGAGCACCAGGCTGACCAAACCACTCATCATCAATGCTTCTTTGGGCGTCCGGGCGGAAAGGATCCGCTGCATGTCGTAGTTGGGCGCCGGCCCTGCCAGGCTTTGCAGTACGCCTTTGAACAGCAGGAGCATGAAGAAAATGGTGAAAAGTTCCCAACCATCCTCGCTGATTTTCTGATTAGCAGATTCCATGATACCGGTCCAGTCCAGACCGAGTTCCCACCCAAAGGAGAGTGAGCGCCAGCCTTCCGGGATGTACTGATCAAGCATTTCAGGGCTGACTTGCTGCATGGCAATGAGACCTACAGCCACACTGGCAATCGTCATGATGATGAATTGCAGCACTTCCGTGAAGACGACGCTGAACATGCCCCCCTTCACTACGTACACTGTAGTCAGTGCCGTGATGATCAGCCCATAGTACACTTCATTCCAATACGGCTCTGGTGAAAGCTCCCAGGGGAGAAAAATGGCTGCAAACTTTCCAATGCCGATAAAACCGTAAGCCAGGAAACCAATCACATTGATGAGCGCAAAGACGATGACAATGATATGGGAAAGATTCGCCCCGGTGCCGCTTCCAAAACGGAATTTGATCCACTCCGCACCTGTAGTCACCCCAGACCTTCTTAGCCAGGCTGATAGGAAAATCATCAGAAAAATTTGATTAAAAGCCGGCCAAAGCCAGGGAATATAAACGGATTTCAACCCGTAGATGAACAACAGCCCTACCATCCACATCGTACCGCTGATGTCAAACATGCCTGAAGCATTAGACAGCCCCAGCATGTACCAGGGGATCTGATTGCCACCCAGGAAATAATGCTGTGTGCTTTTGGAGGCCCGCCGGGATATCCAGAACCCAATCAGCAGCGTGAGGATGATGTAAGCGATAATGATGGCAATGTCAAGGGCTTGTAGCTTCATATTTAATTGAGTGTTGCGGGTTGAAAAGGTTCACCTTCAAATATACTGGCGGGGCGTTCCTGGTAGTCGCCTACAATGACCAGGATGTGGTCAAAGGTTGCGGGGGCATTATTTTGTTCGGCAGTATTGGGCTGACAGCTGTGGAGCAGCATCGTAGTCCCGAGAAGTATGATGATCCTGTTTTTCATTCCTCCACCACTTCAGTATTAAACAAAGGCCAGTTCGGGTCATGATGGTGTGCCTGGGCAGCGAGTTGCGCCAGTTCCTGCACCACTTCCGGATGCTGTGCTGCCAGATTTTGAGTTTCGCCGGGGTCTTTTTCCAGGTTATAAAGCTGCCAGGGCGTATCGGGCTGTTCAAAGACGCCACTGCGCAGGGCTTTCCACTTGCCTTGCCGGATGGCTTGCTTTTTGCCTTGCTCATAAAAAGCGAAATATAGGTATTCCGGTGCGTCTTGTGCCTGTCCCTTTAATGTGGGGAGGTAAGACTGACCGGTGATGCCTTTAGGGGGAGCCACACCTGCTATCTCACAGGCTGTAGGCAGAAAATCATGAAAGGCAGAAGGGTGGTTGGTCACCGAACCCAGAGCGATAGTACCTGCCCATCGGGCCACGAAGGGCATCCGCAGCCCCCCCTCGGTCACATCCCGCTTTCCACCCAGATAGGGACCATTGCTGTTGAAAAAGGCGGTAAAGCCACGGGATTCCTGCATAGGGCCGTTGTCGCTCGTGAAAATGATGAGGGTGTTTTCCCCCAGCCCCAGGCTGTCAACCAATTGAGTGAGCTGCCCTACATAGCCATCAAGGCGTTCAATCATTGCCGCGTAGCCTTTTTGCTCGGAGGGCCAGTCCATATCCCGGAAACGTTTTAGCTCCGGCACTTCCTGCCTTTGGCCTACGGGCGCTTCTCCGTTATCATGGGGTATGGTGTATGGCAAGTATAATAAAAAGGAGGTGTCCTGATGCTCCTCGATGAATGCTAAAGCCTGTCGGGTAAAAAGATCGTTGGAGTACTCCTTTTTCCCCGGTGAATAACTGCCATAACCACCGTGCCAGGCGGTGCTGTCCAGGTATTTTACCGCATTGTCTAAATGTATTTTTTCACCGTTGCGGACCAGGTACTCCGGGTAGTAATTATGGGCGAGCACCTGATCGGTATAGCCGTAAAACTCGTCCCAGCCCTGCCGGTTAGGGTCGCCTTCCGTACCGGTAATGCCCAGGCCCCATTTACCAAACATACCGGTGACGTAGCCTGCGCCCTTCAGTACTTCGGCAACAGTGATGCTGCTGTCCGGTAATGGCATTTGTCCATGCGGCTCCCATTGCATATTGCCTCGTATAGCAGCCCTGCCCATATCAATGCCCGTCATCAAAACGCAGCGGGAGGGGGCGCACACTGAGGTACCAGCATAATGATCGGTGAATTTGATACCTTCGGCTGCCAGCCGGTCAATGTTTGGGGTCTGAATGATTTCCTGCCCAAAGGCTCCGATATCGCCAACGCCCAGATCGTCGGCCATGATGTAAATGATGTTTGGCCGCCGTTGGTTAGCTTGTCCAGCCTGCTTTTTAGATCCCGGGCCGCAGCTCCAAAGTCCGATGAGTAGCAGAGGTAAGAGTAAATCCATTCGCCGCATATTGGATGTTGTTTTATGGCTAAGCTAGATTTAGGATAATTCGCAACTGTACTGTGGTGACCTGCCATGAGCCTCTTGATGCTCCGGCCTCAGCGAAGCAATTTTACCTGGATCAAGGCCTGCCCGAAGGTTTATCCACGCTGTATGGCATGATTCACCACTTTGACAGAGAGGTAGGGCGCCTGCTGACGGGAATGCGCAAACTGGGCGTTTTGGATAATACCATTATCCTCTTTATGAGCGATAATGGCCCTGCCGTCAACAACCGGGCGCTTACAGATGCGGAACGGAAAACCCGGAACATCAATGGGTTTAAAAGTTGGAAAGGGAACCTCTGGGAAAATGGGTTGCGCTACTCAATATCGGATCCGGACCACAGTATCTTGTTCTGGAAGTTATAGAAAGCACCGCTCAATCCTTAAGACGCCTGAACATCAGGCCTGACAACCGCTAATACAAATGCTTAATCTTCATCTTTGGTCCAGGGCAAAGCGCGGTATGGCAGCCCATGCAGCTGTCTACCATATCCTTGAATAGCACCTCTGCTTCGGCGATGTCGGCCTTTTCCAAAGCTTTTAGGGTTTGAAGGTAAGACTGGGCGTGGACTTTGTACGTGTCAGAGGCTGCTTTCTCAGGTTCAGTTGCGGAAGCGGTTAGGATTTTTTCATGATCCAGCTGGGAAACCGGCTGTTCTCCATTTTTGATGGCTTTCTTCATCTGTGCGGCATCGTCGTACATGGCGCGCATCAGCAGCGCGAGCTCGCTATCGCCATTGGGGTTGATAGAGGAGGCAGTCAGTTTGGGCTCGGTGGTTTCGGGGACGGCTTCACTGCTGCAGGAAAGGGCATAGAGTGCGATTGCCAAAAGGGAAGCGGATGCGATAAACCGGAAAGGAGATTGTTGCATAACTGATGTGGTATTGTTGTGCGCCAAAAATAATACCTTCCTACAAAGAAACCGCCCCTTTCCGGAGTTTTCGGAAAGGGGCAGTGGTTAATTTTCTTTAAGGCGTCAGCATTCAATGCTAATCATGCCAGCAGTTGAAGTGGAAATCGCTTTCCTGCAGGCTGCTTGAACGGCCACTTTTGCCAGCAGGCATTTTGCCTTCCTGTATCAGGTCGATACGGGCCAGCAGGTCTTCGTAGTGAGCGGTGGTGGCTGCATCTTTGGCCTTGCCGCCCTGAGCTTCCAGCAGTTTTTCAATCCTGGACAAGCTGGCGCGGGCCATCGCTTTTTGGTCACTGTAGTCGGCGTCCTCGCCGGACTCCATGAGCAATTCGCCCATTTGGTCAACGTAGAGGCGCTGCAGGTTGCGGCGGTAAGGGCCCACGGCATCGCCCTGGCGGACTTCCCGGAAGATGGCATCACGGGTATCCTTGAAGAGGCTGCCCATGGTGTAAGCGTCCGTACCATTGAGCGCTTCGTTCTCCATCATCCGGTTCAGGCGCTTGCTGTCAAACAGGAGGTTGATGCCGTAAGACTGTAAGCCCCGGATAAGGTCCACAATCACCGTAGCGCCTACACGGGAAATGATGTCCTTATCAATCATCCAGGATGGAGTAGTGAACAGTTGCCGGTCGAGGAAATCCACAGCGGCTTTCTGACGGTCCTTCGGAACGTGGGTGTACACTGGGCCTTCCTGATCGTAGGTCTTGTCGTATTCGTAAACACCGCCCACATTATTGCCCACATGGCCTACATAACGGCGGAACTGACCGGCGACCTGCTTGTACAGCTCTTCCAGGTCATCGTAGTCTTCTCCTTCGCGGTTGGTCCAGTCGATCAATTGCGGTAGTATCCGCTGCAGGTTTTTAATACCCAGATCACTGGCTTTGACTGGTTCTCCACTGAGATCCTCTGTCTGCGCACTGGGGTCTACTACGCGCCACTGTTGCTGACCGAAACGGTAAACCGGATCATCTGCCCGCTCTTTGATCCAGTCATTAAGCGTAGCGCGTTCGTCTTCGGCGCTGTCACTTTCCGGAATGAGCTTGTAGCCGTAAATGATGGACCAGGTGTCGTAAGGGCCAATCGTCGGGAAAAGGCCCGCACCTTCATCTTCGGGCTGGGCCACATAGTTGAAACGGGCGTAATCCATAATGGAAGGCGCAACGCCCATGCGCTGCACAAAACCCGCCTTGCGCAGAGAGTCTACCGGGTAAGCCACGCTTGAGCCCATATTGTGAGGCAGTCCCAGGGTATGCCCAACTTCGTGTGCCGCCACAAAGCGGATCAGCTCGCCCATCAACTCATCCTCAAATTTCACGCTACGGGCAGCCGGGTTGACGGCAGCCGTTTGGATGAGAAACCAGTTGCGGAGGAGGTTCATCACGTTGTGGTACCAGATGATATCGCTTTCCAGGATTTCGCCAGTGCGCGGGTCATGTACGTGCGGGCCCATGGCATTCTGAATCTCTGTAGAAACGTAGCGGATAACCGAATAGCGGACGTCCTCCGGGCTCCATTCCGGGTCTTCCTCCTTGCTCGGCGGGTCTTTGGCAATGATGGCATTCTTAAAACCAGCGGCTTCAAAAGCGCTCTGCCAGTCTTCCACGCCCTGCTTGAGGTAGGGGCGCCATTTTTCCGGTGTGGCCGGATCGATGTAGTAAACGATGGGCTTTTTAGGCTCCACCAGCTCGCCACGCTTGTAGGCTTCCATGTCGGAAGGATCGAGCCGCCAACGGGTGATGTACCGCTTCCTGGCTGCTTTCTGCTCATCGGCACTGTAGTCGATTTGGCTCAGGCTGAAATAGCTCACCCGGTCATCGTAGTAGCGGGGCTGCCAGGGCTCTTCCGGCAGTTCGATAAAGGATTGGTTCATCTCAATGGAGAGCGTGCCAGTCAGCTGATTGTCTGGCAGGTCACTGCCTTTGAAGGTCAGTACATGGCGCACCTCGACATTGGATGGGTAGGCTTTCATATGCTTGATAAAGCTGCGGCCGCCATCGAGCCCTTTAATGCCAAAGTTTTTCCGCTGACTGTCTGAAAGTGGGCCCAGCATAGGCACATCTTCTACAAAGAACTTCCCAACCTCCAGGACCACTGCCGTGGAATCCGGGTTGTACGTTTCAATTTTGAAGCGTTCGATAATGGGCTCGAAGTTGTTGTTCTTTACCGACTCGTAGATCGGGTCTTCAAAACTGGCCACGCTGTTGTAGGAGACCGAGCGCAACAGGATGTGATCGTCCTGCTGCTCCCAGCGGATGACCTGCTGCGGGCGGGACTTCATGCCTGCCCCTCCAAAATTGAGCCCTTTCACATGCCCGGAAATCCGGCTGACCACCAGGATTTCCTTGCTGAGCAGCTCCGTTGGAATTTCAAAGTAGTACTTGTCTTCCACTTTGTGGGTGGTGAAAAGCCCCTCATCCGTGATGGCTTCATCAGTGATAATGTCATCGTAGCCTTTGTCTTTGTCCTTGTCTTTTTTCTCGTCCTCTTCCTTGCTTTCGGTGGCTTCCGCCGAAGCTTCCGATGTTTTTTGCGAAGTCGCGCAGGCACTGAAGAAAAAAAGCAGCATCAGGCTAAAAGCGAGAATGTTTAATTGCTTCATACGTCTTTAATGGTTACACAATTTGATTAGCGCTTGGCTTGGGGATCGTGCCTAAAGATAGGAATGAAAATGGAAATGAGTGGTGGATTGGATCAATCAGTAGTGGAATCGCTTCTATAGCGCTATTAGCTTGCCTTTATACAATGTTTTTTTTCAAGAAACCTTTAGAGATATTTGGAAATATCGCGGGGGGGGTATCTTGCATCTAATTGAATAAACATTGCGATACAAGATTTCAGAATAGGGTCAGATCGATAAGTTTTATTGCCTGGCTTGGTTGTTCTTTTTTCTTTCTAATAAATGCACGCGCTGGCGCTTACTAAAATTGTATGAAGCGTGTTTTTTTTGGACTTTTTTTAGGCATCAACCTGGCTTGCACGGGCCAGGTACATTAATTTTTGAACATGCGAACTTTTTTGATATCACTTAGCTGTTTGATAGGATATACCTCCAACCTATCCGCTCAAAAACACGACTACACCTGGCTGTTCAGTGAACAATACATCATTAGTAATGACTGGGGGGAAGCCTCTATGCTCGACTTTAATTCAAGCCCCCCTGTCATTAGTGCACCGGACAGTGTGCAGATGATTTTTGGGGGTACCAATTTTACGATGAGCAATGCGGAAGGGGAGCTGATTTTTTATACCAATGGGTGCGAAATACACAATGCCCGGCACCAGCTTATGGAAAATGGGGATGGGATTAATCCTGGTGAGGTTCATGATTTACATTGTGATGAAAGTCAACACTCTCCCGGCTATACTGTACCTTGGCAGGGTGCAGTAGGCATTCCAATGCCTGCTAATGAACACACTAGCTATTTGTTTCATATAAAAAAAACTTACCGACCACCTCCTAACTCAAATTCTTCAAGAAACACACAACTCTTATACACTACAGTTGATTCTGAGGCAGATTCAGGAATGGGGGCTGTAATGGAAAAAAACATTTTACTTATTGACAATACAGAAAACCTCATACCTCTCGGTGAAATTGCAGCGGTCAAACATGCCAATGGACAAGACTGGTGGGTGGTATGCCCCGAAAAGCTAGGTAATAAGTACTATTTTTTCCTGCTCACTTCAGATGGGGTTGCCTTTAGCCACGAACAGGAAATAGGGCACGCTCAAACCGGGTATTTTTGGGGGCAAACCGTTTTTTCACCTGATGGGTCTCAGTTTGCCTACTGCGTCAATAACGAAAATGAAGGAGTCCGCCTTTTTGACTTTAATCGTGCTACCGGGCAATTCAGCAACTCCAGGTTTTTTCCAATGCCTGAGGATGACGGGTTCCAGGCCGGTACTGCTTTTTCTCCCAGCGGTCAGTACCTCTACGCCAGCTACAATTTTGAGCTGTACCAATACGACCTTTGGGCACCTGATATTGAGGCCAGCCGTATCCTAATAGACGCTTACGATGGGTACGCAGATCCTATACCTACTCACTTTTCAAACATGCAATTAGGGCCGGACTGCCGGATTTATGTCTTCTGTGCAAGTTGTACTACAATCCATGTTATCCACAATCCGGATGAAGGAGGCACAGACTGCAACTTCGAGCAAAATGCTATTCAGTTGCCCTTTGGTATGCGGCAACATTCAAACTCTATTTACCCCAACTACCGCCTCGGGCCCATTGACAATCCAGGTGAGCCCTGTGACCCGGATATTGTTAATAGCTCCAATACCTTACTGCCCGCGAAAGGCATTTCCCTTTTCCCTAATCCTTCGTCAGGGGAGGCCATTCATCTTCAAACCGGCTGGACGGAAGCCAGCTCGATAGAAGCCATACTGTTTAACGCCCTTGGGCAGCCGGTATGGCAACGTACCCTGGAGCTCGCAGGCGGTAATGCCACATTCCGGCTGGGCCACTTGCCGGAAGGCTGGTATCAGTTGAGCCTTAGGGTGGAAGGCAAGCAAAACGTTATTCCGCTAATGATACAGCGATAAGGAAATGTCAATAAATGAAGAAACCTTCTGTGAGTCATAAAACTCACAGAAGGTTTCTTCTCTTACATCAAACAATAGTACCTGGTTTGAGCATTAGCCTTTATTATGGCTACCGTTAGATACGTTCTTCTGTTTCATTTCCTCGCCCATCTGCTGAGCAGTAACGAAAGAAGCGGTCATTTGCGAGAGCATATCGGCACCAGCGCTGGGTGCATTCGGCATCATAATCAGATTGCTGTTGGCATTCTCACCCATTGACTGTAAGGTGTCGTAGTGCTGCGTGACCACGATAAGGGCAGAAGCCTCCTGCGAGTTGATGCCTACTTTGTTCAGCACTTCCACAGACTCTTCCAGTCCGCGGGCAATTTCCCGGCGCTGATCAGCAATACCCTGGCCCTGAAGGCGCTTGCTTTCGGCTTCAGCACGGGCTTTGGCTACGATGCGGATACGCTCAGCCTCCCCATCGTACTCGGCAGCGAGTTTAGTACGTTCGGCAGCGTTAATGCGGTTCATGGCATTTTTAACTTCGATGTCAGGGTCAATGTCGGTCACCAGGGCTTTCACGATGCCATAACCATATTCATTCATGGATTCTTCAAGCTCGCGGCGGATCGCCAATGCGATGTCATCCTTGCGCTCAAAGACGTCGTCCAGCTTCATTTTAGGGACCTCGGCACGGACGGTATCAAATACGTATGCCGTAATCTGCTCGTGGGAGTTCTCGAGGCGGTAAAAGGCATCGTAAATTTTCTCCGGAAGGATGTAGTACTGTACAGACACCCGGAGTTTGACGAAAACGTTATCGCGGGTCTTGGTTTCGACATTCACATCCAGCTGCTGTACCTTCAGGCTTACCCGGCCGGCGATACGGTCAATAATCGGAATTTTGAACTGAAGGCCAGACCGGCGGATACCGTAAAACCGGCCCAGGCGTTCCACCAGCGCAGCAGATTGCTGACGCACGGTGAAGATGCCGGAAAAGAGAATAATGATGCCGAAGAAAATCAAGGCAATCAAAACAGGTGAAAATCCCATAGTCTATCAGGTTTATTGCGCGTGGTTTCGGGGCTGCGCGGTTTTTAAATACTCCTTCAAAGTACGAATTTCTCCGGGGATTTGCGTCAAAATGCGATGAATCTGGATGAAAAATCGAGGAACGCTTACCAGGACCAGTTGGTCCGCAGTACCCAGCGCTGCCCGTAGCGCCCATTGGAGGCTTCTCTTGGGAAACGGGCTTCAATCCCGATCTCCAATCGGCTGCCGGTTGGCAGTAAGGTGCCGGTACCAGTGTAGAGGCGGTGCTCGCGCCCCGTCCAGGCATCGGTCTCAAAGGGTTCTGACAACAGTTCAGTCTGATGGTTGAGGTACCATTCGCCGGGGTCCAGTTTGTCGCCATTGAGCGGATAGTCCAGTGCCACTCTGAAGCGCCAGCGGTGGTGTGTGTCTTGCCGGAAGACACGCTGTTCCAATAAAAGGCGTTCCCGGAGGCGGTATTTGCGCAAGCGCTGACTGGTGGTAATTTGCTGGGCGAACCGGTTTTCAACACCGGGCACTTCATCCAAATTACCCCGCCGGGACAAACGGTAAGTGGCGCCGATTTTCCAGTTGCTCGCAAGGTCATAGGCCAGACCGCCCTGCACGTAAAGCTGGGACCAGGCAGGCTGAAATTCATCACCGTCCTCCCAATGCGTGAGTCGGAGCTCCGTCCGCACATCCGCTGACCAACGCTCAGATAGTTCGAAGCCTTTGGCAAACTGAAAGAAAGACTCCACGGTATTCGATTGGGCGTAGGATACTTGGGCTATGCTGAGGTACAGCAGTCCGGTTAAAAGTCGCTTCATGTGTTGATTTTAAAAGAAAAAGAACGGATTGGGGTCCGATTCGATAGGCTCCAGCGATTGGCGTTTACCATCAGGCGAATATTGTAGCTCAAACTGACCAACCGTATTGTCCCGCTTGCCGCGAATTTCTATTTCGTAACCCATCAATTGTCCGGAGGGGGCATAGCGCTCCTGTATTTTTTCGATGCGGAAATGCCTGAAGGTATGCCCCAGGTCTTCTTGTACAGCCTGCCGGGCGGGGGAGGGGAGCTGTTCGAATGCTACGATCCGTTCTACATCATACAAGGCCCCCAGGCTGTCGAATTTAACGCTGTAGCGGTGCCCGTCCATTCTGAACTTAGACTCATAGAACAACTGCAGGCTTTCTTCTTCTCCCTGCCGGCTATGCTCCTCGTAGTGTCGGGTACGGCTGCGCTCAGGATAGGTTTTTGCCAGGTATGTTAATGCGGGAGCGGGCATTTCAGAGGCTTTGATGCGGGCTTCGCGCTCGTACTTTTGGGCATGGGCAGAGACTGTAAAGCTGATGCATGCAAATAGTGCTATCCATTTGTTGTTTGTCATAAGGTACTTTCTACGTTCTCTTTTATAACGAGGCAGGGTGGTGTTTGGGTCGCGAAAAGCTGCCTTTTTGAATGGTGTTTTTCTACGGGAGGCCAGGTGTGCGTGTAGCTTGAGACCTTGGTTGTCATGGTCTTACGTTCCGCACCTACGGTGCGGAGGCTGTGGCGTTGCCTTGGGTTTACCGACATGTTGCTCCTAGTGGAGCAGGCAAGCTAAGTGGTTATTTCAGTATTGCGGCATCATGTTTGGGGGTTAAACGAGGTGTACTCTTGTGCTGCCAGTTGTCGAAGGTTTACGTTCCGCACCTACAGCGCGGGGCTGCTCCGGTGCTTCGAGTGTTACCGACATATTGCTCCTGACGGAGCAGCCAGCCAAGTTGGCATATTTGTTTAGTGAGGCTTGTACGGGGATTAAGAGAAGTGAGTCTAATGGGCGCGGGGCTGCTGCCAGAGATTTGTGGGTAACTTGGATGCTTTTTATCGCAGAGGGCCACAGAACAACCCGCCCGTACGGGCACAGAATACACAGACGATGTTTCTTGCCCCCAAAGCACCACAATAAAGCCGCTACCCCGCGCCGTAGGTGCAGGGTATGACCAACTTAAGCAGGTTGAGGTGCCGTTGCCAAAGGGGCATAATTTAGAGTGGTTTCTAGCCTTAGCTTTTACTCATCCAGAATTTTCTGACCAATTAAAAACTAAAAATAACGACCGAAGAAGCAAAATACAGCCTTCAAGGTCCTGAACAGGTTCAAAACATAGCGTTTGAGCAAAGAAGGGTAGTAAGGGCGTAGTAACTGCACAGCCACCTCATTATTCACTTTTCTGGCTATTGCGATTGGGGAGTCGGAGCTGAACCCAGCATTCAGTTTTGGATCGGCTCCATTGGCAAGGAGGTAAGTGGTGATCTCAGGATGATGGTGTTCTATACTCTCGATAAGAGGAGTGGTCAAAAGCTCAGGGTGCTGATAATTAGGGTTGACACCATTGTCAAGGTGGTACCTGAGGAGGCTGAGATTCCCGTCCCGGGCAGCCTGTAATGTGTCTTTCCAGTCGCCTGCAGCCATGCAAGAGCAGTTTTAAATGAGAATAGAGGAAAGCGCAGGCTGCACCTATAATGAAATGAAAGCAGCCTGCGGTTTTTCGATTTACAAACTTTTTATCTCAGAAGCCAGGTTGCTCAGGGTGTCTTTTGCATCCCCAAATAACATACGTGTTTTTTCGTGGAAGAACAGCGGGTTCTCAATACCTGCATAGCCCGGGCGCATACTGCGCTTTAGGACAATGACATTCTTCGCCTCCCATACCTTGAGCACGGGCATACCGTAGATTGGGCTGCCAGGATCGTCCTCTGCGGCAGGGTTGACTACATCGTTGGCGCCTACAATAACGACCATGTCTGTGGTTTTCAAGGCATCATTAGCCTCCTCCAAGTCAAGCAATTTAGGGTAGGGGACATCAGCTTCGGCCAAAAGGACATTCATGTGCCCGGGCATTCGGCCCGCTACGGGATGAATGGCGTAGCGGACTTCCACGCCGTTCTTCTCCAGCAGTTCATCTACTTCCTTACAGACTTTTTGGGCCTGGGCTACTGCCAGCCCATAGCCAGGTACAATAATCGCGCTTTGGGAGTAAAACAGCTGAATGGCGGCATCATTGAGGGTGACTTCCTTTGCCACCTGTTCGCCATCGGCTCCTTTTGCGGAAGCACCACCGCCACCAAAACCGCCGACAAGAACGTTTATCAGGGAGCGGTTCATGGCCTCACACATGAGTACAGTGAGGATCGTGCCGGAAGCGCCAACCAGGATGCCGCCCACAAGCATAAACTGAGAGCCGTAAATCAGGCCGGTCACTGCCGCCGAAAGCCCGGTGAAAGAGTTCAGCAGAGAAATGACCACCGGCATATCCGCACCACCAATGGGCGCTACGAAGGAAAAGCCATAAACCAAGGCCAGCACCATAAAGACAGAGCCCATCAAGAGCCCGCCTTCCACACCGCTCGCCACGAGGTAGCCACCCATACCCAGCGTGATCAGGAGCAGTACCATATTGACGATGTCGTGCCGGGGCAAGGTGATGGTGCTGTCCCAGACCAGCCCCTGCAATTTGGCGAAAGCCAGCATGCTACCGGTAAAGGAAATACCGCCGATCAGCAAAGCCAGCAAAATAATGATGAGCCCGGCCATGTCCAGTTCCTTGATGCCACTGTAGTAAGGCACCAACTCGGCGTAAGCCAGCACCACGGCACAGGCACCGCCCAGCCCATTAAAGATGGAGACCATTTGGGGCATAGCGGTCATCTGCACTTTTTTGGCAGAAACCAGCCCCACGATAGCGCCAATAACGATGGCACCGATGATCCACAGGTAATTATTGGAAGCCCCTTCGATCGGCTGACCGATAGCGGCAATGATAGCGATAACCATGCCTACACCGGCAACGATGTTCCCTTTGCGGGCGGTATCCGGCGAGCTGAGCAGGCGCAGGCCCCATACAAATGCCAAAGCGCCGATCAGGTAGGCTATATTGATGATGAAGTCGATAATCATGATGGGTTACTTTTTCTTTTTGAACATTTCCAGCATACGGTCGGTAACGGCAAAGCCGCCGGCCACATTGACCATTCCAAGAATAACGCCCAGGAAGCCAAGCCCCAGGGTCAGGTAGTCATCAGGATCTGCCTGACGGATGAGCAAAATGGCACCAATGATGACCACTCCGGAAATGGCATTCGCGCCTGACATCAGGGGCGTGTGGAGTACGGTAGGCACTTTGGAAATGACTTCAAAGCCCAGAATAATGGTGAAGAGTAGCAGGTAGATGAGCAGCAAATTGCTCTCATCGTTGAAGAACTGAATGAAGGTATCCATGATTATTCGTTTTCGTTGGCCTCCGGTGCAGGCGTGATGTATGCGCCTCTGATGATCTCATTGCTGAGGTCGAGGTTGAGCGCACCGTCTTTGACCAGAATTTTCAGGAAATTGACCACGTTGTTGGCGTACAGCTGACTGGCATTCTGCGGCATTAAGGCTGCCAGGTTGGAGTTGCCCAGAATGCTGACTTTGTTGTGCACGATGGTCTGATTGTCTTGCGTAAGCTCGCAGTTGCCGCCGGTGGAGGCAGCCAGGTCGATGATGACCGAGCCGGGCTTCATTTGCTCCACCGTACTTTTAGGTACAAGCAGCGGAGCTTTGCGCCCGCGCACCTGAGCGGTAGTGATGATGACATCTGCCTTCATGGCCCGGTTTTGGACCTCCTCCCGTTGCCGCTTCAGGAATTCTTCAGACTGCTCCACGGCGTAGCCGCCAGCACCCGTGTCTTCCTTTGCACCTTCAATCTCGATGAACTTCGCACCGAGGCTTTTCACCTCTTCCTTAGCCGCAGAGCGGGTATCGAAAGCTTCTACCTGAGCACCCAGCCGCCGGGCCGTGGCAATGGCCTGCAAACCCGCTACTCCGGCACCAAGTACCAGCACCGTAGCCGGGCGTATACTGCCCGCAGCGGTGATCATCATTGGGAAATAGCGGGGAAGGAGGCGGCTGGCTTCGAGCACCGCCTTGTAGCCTGCGATGGAGGCCATGGAGGAAAGGACGTCCATGGATTGCGCCAGGGTTGTCCGCGGGATCATATCGAGGCTGAAAGCTTTGAGTTTGTGCCCACTGAGCCTGTCGGTGATTTCCGCGTCTGCAAAAGGCTTGAATTCGGCAATGACGACAGTTTCGGGGGAAAGCTTGGCCAGGTCTTCATCTGGTAGCGGGTGGATGCTCAGCACCATATCGGCGCTTTTGAGCAATGCGTCCCGGTCCAGGACCGTTGCGCCATCGTAGTCGTCATCCGCATAGAAGGCACCTTGGCCGGCACCCTTTTCCACGCACACTTCAACGCCCAATTCTGACAGCTTGGCCACAGCATCGGGCGTAAGCGCTACACGAGGGTCATTGCCCTCTCTGGGGATCGCTAGTTTCATAAGTTAAAAGTCGGTTTCTACGGAAAGGTAACACCAAATCTGACAACCGCCAAAGTTTGGGGTTCACGAAAAAAGTACACCTTTACGATGGGCGAAAAGTAAAAATGTAATTTATTTAAAAACTAAGCAGGGTGTTAAGCTTTGGATTACAATAACTTAGGTGGCCAGTTGCTACTTTCGAAGCTCAGCAAAACGCTCCCGGAATTTTTTCACCTTAGGCGTAATGACAAAGGTGCAGTACGGGTTTCGGTTACCGACTTTCCGGTAGTAATCATGATGGCTGACTTCGGCAGGGTAGAAGGCTTCGAGCGGTGCAAGTTGCGTAACAACCGGATCGTCCCAAAGCTGAGGAGCGGTTTCTGCTATTGACTTTTCTGCTTCGGCTTTCTGTGCATCATCGTGGTAGAAGATGACAGAGCGGTACTGCGGGCCCCGGTCATTGCCCTGCCGGTTGGGGGTTGTCGGGTCGTGGATGGTCCAGAAAATATCCAGGATTTGGTCAAAGGAAACCGCCTGCGGGTCAAATTGTACCTGCACGACCTCAGCATGCTGTGTTGTACCGGAGCAAACGGCGCTGTAGTTCGCATTCTCCTTTGTCCCTCCAGCGTAGCCGGAGGTCACTTTATGTACACCTTTGACTTCCTGATAAACGGCTTCGAGGCACCAGAAACAGCCTCCGCCGAGGGTTGCGTATTCAAAATCAGAGTTCATGCGATTCGGTTTTATATTTTACAATCCCGCTACACTGATGGCGGGTGTTTTATCGGCAATCGCCGCCAGGAAATGTTTTAAAGCCTGACGCTTAGCGGCATCAAATTCGTAACTGATATATTTAGTGAAGTATTCCTCCACGCTGAAATCAGGATGGGGGGAAGGCAGCAAATACTTTAGCTTCTCTATCTGCGCCACCCCGGAAGCCAGGGCTTTGTTGAACCGCCTGACAAAAGCAGCAGGCAGCGGCCGGTTACTAATCCATGCTGCGAAAACGAAAGGTAGGCCCGTATGCTTCATCCAGATAGCGCCCAGGTCGTACACGTATTTGAATTGTTGTTCCAGCCCGATAGTGCGGTCACCAATAACCAGCCCTGCAGTGCGTCCGCCAATTTTTTTAATGTAGCCTTCCTTTGCCGGTAAGAGGGCGGGGGAGAGGCTCCAATAATCCCTCAGCAGCACTTTGGTGAGCTGAACAGAAGTACGGGAGTGATGGTCCAAATAAACCGTTTCCACCTGTTGGATGGGCACATCGCTGTAGATGCATACCGTTTTGACTGCACCCACGGTACCGATGCAATAGTCCGAAATCACATGTGGGTTGTCAAGCTCGGGCAATACGGCTACCGGAACAAGCGCCAGGTCTGCTTCACCCCGTGTCAGCTTTTCTGCGCAAACAGAAGGGATATTCAGTTCCAGGTCCAGCTGAGGGGCCAGCGTGCTATTGAGCAGTCCATACAGCAATGGCTTCGTGTTGAGGTAAGAAACCGCGGTAAGGCGTATTTTATCCATCAATGTTGATTGATATTCAGGTGCTGCAGATGAGCGATGTCATTTTCGAGCAGGAAAGTATACTGCTGCGACTCATAAGCGGCTTTGTACAAACCGGTATTATGGTGCTTGAAACTGTCCATTTCCCGCAGGGATTTCCCACTCAGGATACACATCAGGGCGCGCATTGCCCGGCCGTGGCTGCAAACGAGAATCCGCTCTTCCGGGCGCTGACTGAGCATGTCCACAAACTGAGCCAGCCGGTCGCCCATTTCCCGGGCGCTTTCGGCTTCTTCCAGGCGGGCATCGAAATCTCCGGATGCCCAGGCTTCCGTAACTTCTTTGTACTGCAAGTGCATGTCCGGTGTGCTGATCTGCCCCTCATGCGTGCCCCAGCAAATTTCGTTGATTTCTGAGTGCTGCTCCCATGTTAGCCCTCTTTCAATAAAAGGCGCCATTGTTTCATGTGTGCGCTTCAGGGTAGACGTCAGGACGGTATCGAATCCGGCAGTATAGTAGCTTTTGTAAAAGGCTTGTGCCTGCAGTTTCCCCACCTCATTGAGTGAAGAATCCACACCGGAGCCCTGCACAATACCCAGCCGGTTGTATTCGGTTTGACCGTGGCGGACGATATAAACGTGTTTGTCCATGTTATCGGTTTACAACGGGTAAAGCAGTGTACCCTTTGAATTGTTCATCTTCTTCAAAAACGTGGTCGGTATAGTCCTGGATCACATTGTAAAGCGTATCCCTTTCTATGGGTTCTCTGCCTACACGGCGGATGAGGTTGACCAGGTCCCGAGTACTCATAGCCGGTGTCTGTTCCTCTGAGCCAGCCATGCTGTAGATTTTAGTCGTGTCGTCAATGGTGCCATCGATATCGTCAACGCCAAAGCTGAGCAGCATTTGGGCAACGTTCCGGCCGATCATCGGCCAGTAAGCCTTAATGTGGTCGAAATTATCGAGGTATAAGCGGCTGATGGCGTAGTTGCGCATATCCTCCACAACCGTAGATTCCGGTACATGGCTCATTTGGTTGTCCTGATTGCGGAACTTCAGCGGAATAAAGGTTTGGAACCCTCCGGTTTTGTCCTGTAACTGGCGGAGTTTCTCGAGGTGGTCGATGCGGTGCTCAAACCTTTCGATATGCCCGTACAGCATCGTTGCGTTGGAGCGCATGCCCAGTTCATGCCAGATCTCATGAATGCGAAGCCATTGCTCGCCCGAGCATTTACCGCCGGCAATCTGATCCCGGATTTCAGGGTGAAAAATCTCTGCGCCTCCGCCCGGCATACTGTCCAGCCCTGCTTCTTTCATGATGCGCATGCCTTCCTCGTAAGTCACCTTGTCTTTTTTGAAAATGTAATGGTATTCTACCGGCGTGAGCGCTTTGACGTGCAGGTCAGGGCGGTGCTTCTTAATGGCTTTGAAAAGCTCGGTGTAGAACTTCACATCGTACTGTGGCAATACGCCTCCCACGATATGCACTTCAGTTACCGGTTCGCCATCATACTTTTTGACGATATCCAGGATGTCCTCCAGACTGTATTCCCAGCCCTCTTCCCGCTTTTTGATCAGGCGTGAATAAGAACAAAAGGTACAAGTGTACAGGCAAACATTTGTTGGCTCCACATGAAAGTTGCGGTTGAAATAGGTGCGGTTGCCATGCCGCTTCTCCCGCTGATAGTTGGCCAGAGCGCCGAGGTAACCGAGTTCGCCTTCTTCAAACAGCAGCTGCCCTTCTTCTGGGGTGATGCGCTGGTCGTTGAGGACTTTTTCAGCGATAGCCCGCAGTGGGGCAGACAGGGTTTGATCCTGTAGGATGTGGTCGATTCTTCTTGCAGTGAGGGTCATATCGTTCAGTTCTTATTCAAGGGAACAGTCTTTCTAAACTTTCAGTTTCAATTGAAAGTGTTAAATTCACCAACAAAGGTAAAGGATTGTGCGCTATTCCGGTCAACCTGCCATGGGGAATCTGTTACCTGGCCGGATGGCTCTCTTTCAACGGTATACTACCCAAAGAGGTAGCGCAAATGAGAAACAAGAAACAGGCAGTAGTGTTTTTTGTGCTGTGATTACAGCAGGGATTTTTTCGCCATATCAAAAAAAAATGACATTTTTGGATAGAGAAACCCCTTAAAACCCTAAAATTAATGGCAAACACTACAAAGCTGTGGGCGCTACTGATCGGTATTAACGACTATCCGACCAGCCCGCTATCCGGTTGTGTGCCGGACGCCCTGGCACTTCAGTCCTACCTCGAAAGCAACCCTCGTCTCGATACTGATGGAAGCCTAAAGGTCTTATTTGATAAAGCCGCCACCAAAGCTGCTATAGCTGATGGCATTCTCAATCATTTAAGCCAGGCAGGGCCAGACGATGTTGCCCTGCTCTACTTTTCCGGGCATGGCGCTCAGGAAAAAGCCGATGCTTCTATCTGGACCGAGGAGCGGGATGGCTGCCTGGAGTCCATAGCCTGCTACGCGCCTCCCGGAGCACCCTTATCTCTGATGGCGGACAAGGAACTACGCTACCTGCTTAATCAGGCTTTTTACCGGTCCGGAGCGGACTCGCCTCACTTGCTAACCATTTTTGACTGTTGCCATTCTGGAGATAATGTACGTTCGCTCGGGTTGGACGCGGAGGACGTTCGGGAGCGGCGCTTTACGCATGTATTTCCACAGCGGGAGTGGGGCGATTTTTTGTTTGCGGATACTTACCGGCCGGATCAGTTGTCAGGCCCCGGATTGAGTGAACTGCTGCCCAGCCCGCCGATGGTACAACTGGCTGCTGCGAAGGACGATCAGGCGGCTCTTGAAATTGGAGGGCGTGGGGTTTTTACTTCTTATCTGATCCAGGTGCTGGAACAAACAGGTGGGGCTATCGATTATAGTACACTTCATCAGCTGTTGTCCAACTACATCCGTTTCAAGCATGCGCAAAACCCTCAGATACTGACATTGGGTGCCGGCATGGACCTGGCCTACCGGGGATTTCTGAACCAGGAAACAGACCCTGAAGGGAAACGCTATGGCCGGGCCAACTACAGCACTACAGAAGGCTGGCTTCTTAATATGGGCCTGATGCATGGTTTGACAGACGGAGCAGAAGCCCAGCTTTTTCTGAAGGATGGCGCTGTGGTGGACTGTAAAATCGGGGAAGCAATGGACGTGAGCAGCACGCTGAATATCGATTTTGAGCAGCGTAGTGTGCTGGACAAAAAGAATAGCTACCAAGTGTCAGTGGCGTCTATGCAAAACTATCCTATCCATATTTTTGTGGAAGACACTATGGGAGAAAAGCAGCTGCGTAAGCGGGCCATTACTGCCCTTAAAGCACTGCCTGACCCGGTTCTCGTCACTTCATCTGAGGTTAATGCCGACTTTGTGGTGCATTTCCGGGACGGCCTGGCTTACATTACCCGTAAGTTTGACCCCTACCGTCCGGTATTTGGGGAGGTTTTCTCTTTTGATTCAATTGAAGAAGACGTTATCCTGGAGAAGCTGATTGGGCAGGTACAAATGACTGCCCGCTGGACCTTTGCATACAGCCTCCACAATCCAAAGCTTAAAGTGCTGGACCGGCCTCCAATCGGAGTGGAGGTCCTTCAGGAAAGAGCCGGTGGTTGGTCTGTTGTACAAGCTAAAGGAGAAGACTTTACCATTGATACGTTTGAAGAAAATCAAGGCAACGGCAAGCTACAAGCCCGGATTAAAGTCAAACTAACGAATCAATTTGACCGTCCCCTATACTTCTGCCTGCTCGTCCTAAGCGACCAATGCAAGAGCAACCTCTCGGTAGACCGGAAATACACTCCAGGGCTAATGGAACAACCGGTCACCCGCCTGGAGCCTGGCCAAAGCATATGGCTGTTCGGGCACAGAGGCGGTGTCATCCCTTACACGATAGGGGAGGAAGAACAGTTTCAGAACCGTCCCTACGGACAAGGCTGGTTTAAGCTGATTATAAGTACGGAATCCGAGATTGCCTATGATCACCTGATCGTGCCCCGCAGCCGGATGATGCCAGACCTCGGTGGGGAACCTGTGAAAGACTGGACGACTCAGCTCGTCGGGATACGCTTGCAGAACCCCAATTATAATACCGTAAAAGAAGAAGCCCTGAAATCCTGGCTGGCAGATCCAGAGCGCGCTCCGCTGGCAGCCGGGCTCTACCTGGATACTGATGCCCTGGCATCCAAGCTGGTGCTAAAACCGGAAATACAGCTCATCACCGCCGACCAGGAACGTACACGCAGCAAGAGCCTGTTTTGGAATACCCTGTTGGGCGCCGCTAATACCTGGGCGCGGCATCAGCGCAGCCGTAATTTCAAGCGTAGGCTCCGGAAATATTACCACCGCCCCCTTATGGTTTCTGAAGGAGATTCCTGGTTTCAGCACCCAGCCATTATGGAGATTATCGACCACCTGAGCCTGAGCTACAATATCTACAGCCGGGGAGCTGCCGGTGATGAAATGCGAAACTATCTGATGTCAGGTGAGTACCTGGATGCCTTCACAGACCTGCAGGAAATTGTGAAAGAGGTGGCAGAGATATTGGGAGAAAAGCCAAGAGCACCCGGTTTTTTCCTCATCAGCGGGGGAGGCAATGATATTCTGGGCGATCAGTTTAAGGACTTTTTGCTACCTTTCGCAGAAGTAGCCACGGCTCCCCCTGGTGAGCAACCGGATCGCTTTCTGAACCAACGCCTGAAGGATGAGCTCGATGCCATAATGGCGCTTTATCGGCAAGTCTTTCAGCGGTTGAAAGCAGAACAACCGGATGTCCGTATTATTACCCACGGGTACGACTACGTCATTCCAAAAGGCGTGAATGAAGAAGGGATGAGCTGGCTGGGCAAGCCAATGACGGCACAAGGCATCACCGCGCCGGAAGACAGGCAGGCTATCGTCCGCTATCTCATTGACACCTTCAATGAGCGGCTGATGGAAGTTGGGAGTGCTTTTGAACAAGTCACGCACGTGGACCTCCGCGGGGCAGTGAAGCCCTATCAGTGGGCCGATGAAATCCACCCGGACCAGGAAGGCTATCAGAATGTGGCATTGCGCTTTAGCGCGGTAATCGATCAACTTTTGTAAAAAAACTAAACCATGGGCTTTTTCAGAATTTGCAAAAATGATATCACCGACCTCCTGCGGGAGACCTTTAATGCTTTCCCCCTTCGAGTTCCTGAAACCCGTATGCAGCCGATGGTTGTGATGGGGCAGAAAGGCAGCAAGATGGACTACCGTGGTGAATTGCAGTACCTGCTGGAGGATGGGCAGCCTATTGAAATCGAAATCCGGGAATCCGCGATGGCGAATGCTGCTTTGGACCGTTCGAAGTCCATCAGCCTCAATTTTGGATTGAAAATCCTGGAAGGGTTTCTTTCCGGGTTTGGTATGTCGCCTGCGCCTATTGGTGCCAGTCTGAAAGGGGTAAAAGAGATCAGCTTTAGCTTCACAAACTGTAAGCGCCGGTTTATTGACCCCGCACAACTAGGCAGTGTGCTCCGGGGCCGGAACATCGACCTTGGGCATGGCTCACTAGGGGTTTTCAAAGGCGGGGACCCTTACCGCATGTTGCTGGTTTCTGATGCCATTGTCAGCAAAAGCTTCACCATTAATATAGAGAAGACCAACGACAACGAGTTTGATGCATCCCTGCCCGAGCTGCAGCCCTACCTGGCTGATGTCGATGCCAAAGTAAAAGTCAACACTCAAAGCGGGAAGTCTATCACTTTTGAAGGAGAGGAATTCCTGACTTTCGCCTTTTCCTGCCTGCTTTTGGAAATGGATCAGCAAAGCGGTGCGCTGGCAATAGGGGAAACCGTGCGCAGCAGAGGCACCGGCGGACAGGAAGAAGCAACGCCCTACGCCACAATTGATGAGGATTTGTTTGAGCCGGGAATGGTGGAGATTGAATAGGTGCCAAAGAAGCCGAACCCGCTCCAAACATAGTCTTTAGAACATGATGTATTCAGTCCCTAGCAGCCTGTCGGAGATGTGCTGATGCGGCGAGAGCGAGCAAATATTGTTCTGAACAAGGCGCGAAGAAGGAACATAGCCTGAGCTACGTGACTGATGAGCAACGAAGTGCAGAATAATATTTGCCGTTCGCAGACCATTGAGCGCCTCTCCGACAAGGCTGCTAGAGCTTTTCTTATGCCCAAAAAACGATAATCCACACATGGAAGGCGGCTATTCTGGGAAAATCAAGCAGTTTTCTGAAATATTTTTTAAAAAAAACAAGCATCTTAACAAAATATATTGCACCTTTGCGTTGGAATTAATTAAGAAACAGATCTAGTGTTCAGGTATTCTTCCTCTCTACTTTATTCTTTCCTTAGTTTTTTTCATTTTTCACCTTATTTTTAGTTTGCTGTGCCAGTCACAGTACCAATTTTGTTTTATGAATATTTTTGTTGCTAAGCTCAACTACGACACGCAGGAGTCTGACCTGCAGTACGCATTCGAAGAATTCGGCGCTGTCGATTCTGCCAAGATCATCATGGACCGCGACACAGGCCGTTCTAAAGGCTTTGGTTTTGTAGAAATGCCAAATGACGATGAAGCCCGTGAAGCAATCCGCCAACTGAACGATCAGGAGCTGGATGGTCGTACCATTGTTGTTAAAGAAGCTGAACCACGCGAAAACCGTCGCGGCGGTGGCGGTGGTGGTTATAACCGCGGCGGTGGCGGCGGTGGCTACAACCGTGGAGGAAGATATTAATCGATTGAGGCTTTGCCTCACCGTATGATATATTCTTTTTTGAAAAGCCCTGAGTAACCACCCTCAGGGCTTTTCTTATGCCCGGTAGTGACTTTCCTGCCTCAATAGAATACATTCTCTAGATATCCTGCTGCTTTTATTATTCTTTAAAGCACTAAAACACTGAAGTTTTCTCAGTTGCAAAAGTATGGTTAGGGCGTTGTCTGCCCCAGTATTTATCTGAAACAGGCGTGGTATTTCGTTTGGTAATGACCTCCACCAGGATACCAAAGTGCCTGGCTTCCAAACCAATGATGTCGTTAGCCGTGGCGCTTTTCCCGGGCTTCCAGGTGTTGAAAGGGTAGAGCCGAAGCTCACCGGCATCGTTATTGGTCTCGGTGACAAAGTTAAAAAGGATGTCTGTACCAATGATTCCGTCAGTTTGCGTTTTGAAGTAGTTACTAATATTTTGCGCTACTCCTGTCATTTCTTTTCTTCTCCCGCCGCTTTCAGTTGCTGTTAGCTGACGAACGTCTCTTGCTCAGATGTGTAGATAATTGCATTTGCTGCGCAGGTTGCACATCAAAACAAGGGATATCATCAGGCCGCCAATCAAAGCACCATAAATCAGCAAAATTAGGCTCTTGTAAGAAACTCCTGGTTAACCCGGCCGGTAACTAGCAGAAAAAAGACGTTACTGGTATTATTTTAAGTACCTTTAGTTATTACTTACTTAGAAGCTACTTAAACTGTTGTCTTACAGACGAGATCAAGACATTATAGGGTATGGCGAAGCGCTTTTTAGAGTGCGTGCATTGAGAGTACGGATGAGATAAAGCTAAATCTATACTATTAAAGCTAAGATCAAAGGTCAAGAGAATAAGTTCAAATATCTTCTTACTATAAAGACAATTATGAAAATAGTATTAACGCTTATTCCAGCCATTTTTTCCTTTGCTTTAATTACTGCTCAGAACATCCCGATCGATTTTGAAGAAAACGGTAATGGAGCGGATTGGACATGGACCACTTTTGAGAATGGTGAAAACCCACCGGCGCTCGAGATTATACCTAACCCGGACCCTTCAGGTATCAATACATCCTCAACCGTTGCCAAATTTACAGCCCTGCAGGAAGGCCAGCCCTTTGCTGGCTGCGAGACTATGCACGGAGCAGGGATTGGCACTTTCAACATCGAAGAGTCCAATTCGATCATCCGGATCATGGTCTGGAAGCCTGTGATTAGTGACGTAGGCATCAAACTGGTAACTGAAACGGGGTGGTCTAAAGGTGAACTTAAAGTGGCTAACACTAAGGTTAATGAATGGGAACAACTCACCTTTGATTTTTCCACTGTGGATCATGAGAATATGACCTATGATCAAATTGTAATTTTTCCGGACTTCGGTGACAGGGAGTCTGATAATATCATATACTTTGATAGTGTATACGGAGATCTTGCAATGCCTAGCAGTACTAAAGATCTGGAAAAGATTGAAGTTCGGCTTTTTCCTAACCCGGCCACTGATGCTATTACAGTTGACTCGCCGAGCAGGATAGAAAGTTATGAGGTATACTCTGCAACCGGGAAATTAGTGGCATCTAAGAGAAGCATCGAAAATCCAACAATCGATATCTCTGATCTACCTAATGGTATCTATTTATTCAGAGCATTTAGTTCCAATGGAACAACCACTCAGAAATTTATTAAAGAGTAAATCACCTTTAAGCCATTGTTTGCTGGTAAAAGGGGAGCTTCCACTAACATGAATTCAATCCTGCTGATTTGGATGAATTGAATTAGTGCGCAGGAACTCTTTATTAATCTTTGTAAAATCTAAGGACGCTACTACCTATTTAAGAGAGCGTGTTTATTGACCTTATAAAAAGTGTAGACTACATGAGGCCATCTCGTTTGAGATGGCCTTTTCTATTAGGCGCAAACCCAATTGTGACTTAAGCACCCCAGAGTGCCCGATTTGCTTATTAACGATTTGGCGGATGCTATCCCCATTGCCCTTTAACAGCACTTGATCTGAAGGTCATCCTGGCGAAGTCACATAGCTTCTCCGCTTCATGATAACAATCAAGGGTTATTTCTCTTGAGGGTAATAGTGTAGAAGCGTAGAATAAAACCAGAAAGGCCGGGCGCCCTTTCGGATGCCCGGCCTCCCGGTCTGCCCACTGCGGGCGCCGCCTAAGCAGCGCCCGCCGGGCTATATCTCAAAGAGATGGTTACTTAATGATTACCATCTTCTTCGTTGCTGTGTAGTCACCAGTTTCAACAGTGTAAGATACTACGCCTGTCGCCGCCAGCTCAGAAGACTTAACCGTGATGTGGTTGTAGCCTTTAGAGCCATCCTGGCGGTACAGTTTCAGTACCTTGCCGGTTACGTCGCTGATGGTGATCGTCACCTGTGCTGCCTCTGGCAGGTTGAAGCCGATCACAGTCTCGCCCTTGAATGGGTTCGGCTGGTTCTGGTACAGCTCGAACCTGTCCGCCGAAGCTGTAGCGGAGGCGGAGCCAAACTCGATCGCTACGTCCTGGAAGCTGCCGTCTTTGCCGTAAGCTTCTGCCTTCGTAACTGCTGAGCTTACGCCCAGTACTTCGCTCAGCATCACGTCGCTGTTGGCGCGCAATACCAGTGTGAACAGCTCAATGCCCGTTGGCGCCTTCGCTGAAGCTCCGGACGCCCAGTGCCAGCTTGTCGTGATCATGCCTTCGCCCAGGTAAGACAGGCCGAAGTTGTCTTCAGTAGCTACACCGCTTACGATGTCTACCAGCTCTACGCCGTTGCTCAGCGTCAGCGTCGCCTGGTAGCCCTCGATGCGTGCCAGCTCAGCAGCTGTGAAGCTTACGCGGTACTCATTGCCCGCCTTCAGCTCCTGCTCGTCTGTCTGCAGTGCAAAAGTGCCTTCGTAGCTGCGCTCGTCAACTACTGCAAAGCTGTTTGCTGCCGCATCACCGTTCACATCACCAATCTTCACGGCTACGAAGTCCGCATCCATGATGCTTGTCGCAGGCAGGTCGTTGATGTTGATCACTTCAGGGAACTGCTCTGCCCATGGGTTAGATGGGTCTGGGAAGACGTAAGCCGTCTCCACAAAGCGCCAGCTGGTGTTGTTAGCGAACTCTGTATCGATAGACAGGATCAGCTTGCGCAGCTGGATCAGGTCCAGAGTAGTGATAGAGCCAGAGTTGTTAACGTCCGCTGCGATACGCTGGTATGGCGTGCTCAGCGGGCCAACGCCCAGGATGTGCTTGCTGATCAGTACCAGGTCGAACGTAGACACACCGTTGAGGTAGTCGCCGTCGCGCTGTGGCGTGATCGTGTAGTCAAGGCCTGATGTCAGGTTCGTGAATACGTAAGCGCCGTCGTTCTGAGTCGTCATCGCTGTAGAAGCCTGGCCGGAAAGGCTGACCTGTACATCTTCTACCGGCTCGTTGTCCTCGGTATTGACTGCACCGGCTGCCATTGGTGCTGCTGCACCGCATACGCCCATGTTGTCCTGTACCAGGATGTAAGTCTCGCAGAAGTCGCTGTTGCCAGCTGCGTCGTACGCCCAGATCTCGATCACCAGCGTGCCTTCGTCGTCGCAAGTCAGCACAAGGCCGGTCTGGTCAGGGTCGTTAGGCTCGCCTACGCGGTTGATAGAGTACTTGATCGGCTCAGAGCAGTCGCCCGCCTGAGTGGAGAAGTCGACAAAGTCGCTCGCCCAGATCTCAGCCATGCCTGCGCCCGGGTCCGGCAGGTTGTCGCCGTCCTCGTCTACTGGCATCAGCTCGATCGCAATGCCGTTCAGGCAGAATGGCGCTGGCGCCTTGCAGTCGATGATGTCGAATGGCAGGATCGCAAGGTCTGAGTTGCCACAGCCGTCCAGTACGTGCACTTCGAACGCGTGGCTGCCGATTGGCAGGCCGTTCACTGTGATCGTGTAGTCTGGGTATGAGCCAGATACCACGCCTGTCAGCTGTACAAGGTCGCCGCTCAGGAATGGGTCAAGGAACACCTTGATCGTCAGGTCGTCTGGCGTACAGTCCTCATCGATGCTGAACGGATAAGTCACGTTCGCATCACAGTTCACGTTGTCCAGTGAGCAGAATGCGTCTGCCTGCGTGAAGCTGATCTCAGGAGCGGTGTCGTCGTATACCTTGATGATCTGAGTGTACTGGTAGTAGCCAGTCTCATCGTAGTCAAAGTCGTAGTAGTCGTTTGACGTACCACAGAAGTTGATGCCTGGTACGTTGTTGTCAGGCGACTCGTCTGTGTCCTCATCGAAGTAGATTTTGCCGTTCGGGCGCGCAAGCAGCCAAATGCATTCATCACCTGGCGTGCCGTTACAGTCTTCGTCGCGGCCCACGATGTAGGGGTCGCTCTCGCCGTCATACTGGCACCAGTTGATCACCTTCCACGTACGGAAGATCTTGTAGCACTCGTCGCCGGATGCAGAGAACTGCTCGTCGTTGCTTGTCACTGCAAGCAGGTCGCAGCCAAGCTCGTTGTAGATTACACTATCTGGTTCTGCTACTCCACAGTCCGCCTCAGCGTCTTTTGGGAACTTGATCTCGTAGTTGTGCACCTCATTTACCGTGATCACCTGCACACAGCTGTTCGTGCTGCTCAGGCCGTTCACGTCAGTGACGCGGAAGATACGAGTGATGGAGCCGTAGCCGCACTCCAGGTCAGCGTTCGATGCTACCTGCTGTACAGATGCTACGCCGCAGTTGTCTGCGCCCGTCGCCATGCCGAACAGGTCTTCCAGCTGGCCTGCGTCAGATGCGTCGAAGCCGTATGGCAGATCGTCGCAATCCACAACTACGTTGTCTGGCGCGTCACAGAATGGGTTGATCTTGTCCTCTGGCGTAACGCTCAGCCAGCAGGAGTTCTGGTTGCCGTACTGGTCGGTCACAACCAGTGTGATATCAGATGTAACGCCTACGTCACAGCAGAAGAAGTCGACGAAATCGCCGGTTACGCTGTTCTGCGTGCCGCAAGTGTAAGTGACCGGGTTGAAGTTGTTGCGGAAGATCGCGATAGATACATCACCGCAGTTGTCCCATGAGCCTTCGTCCACGTCAGATGCGAACACCCGTGCTAGCGCTGGCTGGCCAGGCACGATGTTGCCGCCGCCGATGCTTACGTTCAGCTGGTCGTCGCATACTGCCACTGGCTCGATCTGGTCGATCACTGAGAATGGGCAGTACAGCTCCGTCTCATTGCCACAGTCGTCTTCTGCCACATAGCGGAAGAAGTGGTCGCCGAATGGGATAGAGGATACGAAACGGTTCGCGCCGGGCTGGATTGTGCGCACCACTACGGTGTCGATCACAAACTGTCCGGTTGGCAGGCCGTACTGGTTGATCACCTCTTCCTCTGTTGTCGTCACGATCTCAGTGTATACCGTTACGTTAGAGCAGTTGTCGCTCACGCCTGGCATTGGCACTTCGAAAGACGCACCGCAAGAGAATGGGCTTGTAGAGTAAGCGATTGGCGTGCCTGCTGGGCAAGACACCTCTGGCGCTGTGTAGTCGCCAACTTTGATCAGCTGGTCGATGATCACTGTGCTGCCTGGGTCGCACCAGTCAAATACGGTCCACTCACGGCGGAACTTGAAGCGGCCTTCGCACTCGTCTACTGTTGGCAGGTCGTCGTAAGAAGCGCCGATGTTGCAGTAATTCGGAGCAATGTCAAAGATGCCGAACGCTGTGAAGATGAACGGATAGCCGGTCAGCTCTGGAGCCGGGTTGCCGTTCGCCAGCGCTGGGTAGTCTTCGTCGCACTCTACCACTACCGTGATCGGCGGGTTCGTCACGTCAGCAAGCGTTGGCTTGCGGAAAGTGATCTGCTGCTGGCACTCGTCTGTCAGGCCCTGGTCGTCAGTAGCCGTGAAGGAGCGCGTGATTACTACGTCGCCGCAGTCGCCGGAAGCTGTGAAGCTGTCCGTCGCTGTGATGCCTACGTTGTTGTCGCAGTTGTCCGTCGCACTTGGCGCGCCTACCCACTGGTAAGTGCCGCTGATGAATGCGGTCTCCTGTGCTACAGAACCTGCGTCGCCGCCGTAGATCTGGTCGAAGTCATTGCAGAACAATGGCAGTACCAGCTGCTCGGTAGTCGATGGCAGGGCAGAGAACGTCGTGTCAAACTGGGTCGTCCAGTCTGGCAGTGTCGTCTGCGTGAAGTTCCATGAGCCTACAAGGCCGTTGCCGTCGCTGAAGATCGTGTGCGTGTAAGGGCCTACCTGCTCCGCATCTACTGAAGATACCAGTACAGTGTAAGTCTCGTATGGGCGCAGTGGCAGCGTCATACGGATTGTCGGGTTGATACCGCCGCCCACAGGGCCGAGGTTCGCGCTGTTCAGGTCCGCTGTTGACGCCGTGAGGATATTCTCACATGGGCTGTCAGGGTTGAAGCCGCCCTGGAATACCGCTGTCGCTGCTCCGCCGTTCCAGCCGGCTGGCGCAGTCAGGTAAATTGTATATACATCCTCTTCACTAACCTGGAATTCGATCAGGTCGTAGTACTGTGGGCCCGCCAGTGGCGTGGTTATAGGGCCGAAGATGTTGAACAGGTAGTCGAGGAAGCAAGAGTAGTCCGCCAGCTCGATCTGTGGGTCAGACGCTGTCAGCTCGCCGTCGATCGTTTGTACAGGCACACTGACAGTCGCTACGTCTGTGTCGTCCGGGCACTCGATAACCGGTGCGGTCTTGTCTTCGCCGGTAACAAAGCCCCAGCATGGCTCGAAGCCTGCTACGTCTGGTGTCAATGGAGAGAAGACGAAGTTGTCGACTGTTGCAACGCCTGGGCCTAAGGTACAATCTACAGATGCAACTCCAATAGCCAGTACGTCACCAGCTGCAACGTCTACGTTTACAGTACCCGCTGCATTAACACTGTTGATCGTATTTACTAAGACTGTTACATTGCCATTAGCATCAACGAGTGCGATGAACGCATCCCAGCCAGAACCGAATAGATCGAGGCTAGTGTAATCGTAGTCAAAAGTGACATTTCCATCATTAGGCATTGCAATGGCAATAGATGCCTCGGCACCCGTTCCGAAACAGCCAATTCCATCAGGGCCGTCAAAGTCAACAGAAGCGCCATTAGCAGCAAAGGATACAGAACCATTATTCTGCTGAAGGATGCTCCAGTTACCCGGTGCAAAATCACCAGTAAAGCCAACCACAGGCTGAGCAGTTGTTGCAAAGTCAATTTCATAGATGAACTGGCCGTGGCCGTCCAGGATATTGCCGTTCGCAGGGTTGTCGTCGTTTACGATGTTGACCGCAAAGTCAGACTCCTCGAAGCAGCCGAAGTTGCCTTCCAGTACCATATCCGCAGTGATTACGCGTGAGCAGTTGTCGTCAAGCGTAACGTTGATGTCATCGTTGCAAGCCAGGTTCTCCTGTGGTGCAGGCGCCTGAGTTACGTTGATAGCGAAGGACTCCGTGCGGCTGTTGCCAGCTGCATCAGTCGCTGTAATTGTGATCGTGTGCACGCCAGGGCCGCCCATGAATACATAGCCGCCTGGTACTGCAGTAACAGAACCTGTACCTGCAGAAACAGATACAGTTGGGGCAAGGTCTCCATCGCAGTTGTCGATCGCTGTCACCTGGAAAGTCTGAGAAGCTACTGCATCTACAAGACATGGGTCCAGTGCAATATTGATGTTCTGTGATGGGTAGATGATGATCGGAGCAGCGTTGTCAGGCTGGTCTGTTACCGTAAAGGTAGCAGTGCCTTCTGAAGTCGCGCCTGCGCCGTCAGTGTAAGTACCTACGAGTGTGTAAGAGCCCGCTGGGATACCAGCAAGGTTCCATACGTAAAGGCCATTTGCCTCATCAGAAGCGGCTGCGTCAACTGCAGGTGCAGCACCGCCGTTCAGTGTGAAGGTAGCACCGCTAAGGTCTGCATCACAGTCGTCTGTGATCTGTACCTGGAAGCTCAGGTCTGCTCCGTCCGCGCAAAGCGGCTCAAGGAATGCAAGGTTGCCGGGCATCGTGATCGTTGCAGGCTGGTTCGCATCCTGGATAACAGAAACCGCGTGGTCTACAGTTACGCCCTGGTAGCTTACTGCGATGAGGTAATCACCTGGCTCAAGGTTGCCGGTAGCCTCGAAGTATACGTAGTCTTCCTGTGGCAGGAAGTAGCTGATCGCTACATCTGCACCGCTAACGGTCAGGTCTGCAGGATTGAAGTTGAATACTGTCAGGTCACAGTCATATACGTTGCCAGAGAATACAACTTCTACGTTGTCCTCACATGCTGGCACGTGGAACTGGCCGTTGCCGGATACATCTACAATTGGAGCCGGGCTTGCTGCCTGCGTCACTTCGATATCGAAGCTGTAGGAAGCAGTATTGCCTGTATCGTCAGTAGAAGTGTAAGATACCGTGTAAGTACCTACTGTCAGCGTGCTGCCGGAAGATGGGCCAGCTGTCTGAGTCAGTGCTGGCTGCACATCACAGTCATCAACTGTAGATACTGTCCAGTTTACAGGCACGCCTTCATCCTGGCAAGCCGGGATTTGAACCTGCATGTCGCCAGGGCCGTAAATCTCAGGGATACGCACATCCAGTACTTCGATAGTGAAAGTCAGGGTCGTGTTGTTGCCATTCTCATCGGTTGCGCTAAGCGTAACAACGTTCGTGCCTACTGCAGCGAAGATATTCACAGCGTAAGCCGCGTCTACTGCATCCTGAGTTACTGAAGCTGTTGGGAATACGCCAAGGTTGTTATTGGTCACACTCGCTGTGAAGTCAATATCAGATGGCCCACCGCAGTTGTCGAATGGGAACACAGACCAAAGCAGCTGTACGCCGCACTCGCCCTCTGGCGGAGTGTACGTAAGCGTCGCGCCTGAGCCCAGGTCAACACCACCGGCTGCAGTCACGTCTATACCTGGTGCCTGGCTGTCGGATGGCGTCAGCGTCTGAGTTGCTGAAACAGAAGAAACACAGCCCGTCTGGTCTGTGTTAAACTGGCAGCCGCCTGCTGAAGCCAAGGAGAGGTTCACAGTGTAGACTGTACCACCTACTGCGGCGTTCAGCCCACCGAAGGTTATGGTATTGCCCGCTGGCACGTTGAAGAAAGTGGTCCCGCCTACAGAGATATTGTAGGAAGCGCTACAACCATCATCATTCACCGTAACATCAAAGCTGCCGGAGAACTCGTCGCCCGGGCAAACTGGGTTGTTCACGTTGGTGATAGAAATCGTTGGCTGGCGGTCCTGAATGTCCGCGCCATCGATTTGGCCAGTTGCAGATGAAACATTAGAAGCTGCACAGTTCGCAGTAATTGCGTAGTTGTAGGTCGTGCCTGGTGTCAGGGTACCTGCAACAATAGTCAGCTCAGTGGAAGTCATGTTGACAAAGTCGACAACCGGCTGGTTGCCATTCTCGATGTCAACGGTGTAGTTTTGAACCCGATTATAGGGGTCGTCTATATCCCAATCCAGGACAACGACACCATCGCAGTTGTAACTCACTGTCACGTTTTCAGGCGCTGGGCAGGAAGGTGCAGGGGGATTGCTCGCTGCACAGGTCTCCCAGCCATAAATCAGGGATTGAGGTACGTCTTGTACTACTGTAATTCTACGCGCAAGGCCACCGTTAGGAGCCGTTGGCGAATTCTCGATACAATCTTCTGTGATATCAAGGTCTTCAAACTGCTCTTGAGCAAAGAAGAACTTGAAGTCCTGTTCGCCGGCAGGTACGGTCACAGTCTTGCAATAGATTCCATTTCCCATATCTTCCATGAGGAAATCAGCACCCGGGTTGAACCCATTGAAAGTACCGGCTACTGCTGGTGCATCTACTACGGAGAAAGGAGAAAGGTCAAGACAGAATTCAATGTCAGCAGTTGGTGGAGGCGGACAATTGTCTTCGCAGGTCTCCCATCCGAAGGTCACAGATTGGGGCATCCCTTCTTCCACAGTAATTCTACGTGCGAGGCCATCAGTGGGAGCTCCCGGAGAACTCACGACACAGGCGCCTGCTCCATTAAGGTCTTCAAACTGCTCCTGAGCAAAGAAGAACTTGAAATCATAAGCACCTGGATCTAACTCCAAGGTCTTACAGTATATACGGTTGCCCATATCCTGCATCAGGAAATCAGCACCCGGATTGAAATTATTAAAAGACCCCGCTAACGCAACTGCGTCAGAAACAGGGAAGCAATTCAGATCTATGCAAAACTCAACTTCTACTTCCGTAGATGGAGGGGGTGGTGGTGGCGCACAATCCGAGAAATAGATATTGTCAACGTAAAATTCTCCGGTACCAGTTGGCAAACCAGAAAAAATAAGCTGCGAAAGTCCGGACCTGCTAGTAAGGGTAAACGCCGGGTTTGTGACCAGTGCTGGATTGGCAAAGTCAGCCAATGCAATAGAAAAGGTATTCCAGCCCGATTGAGTTGGAGTTAAAGCTATTTCTCCTTCGGTCACAAAAGTAGCCCCGTCAAATTCGACCAACTTGACTCTGAAAACGGTCATATTTGGCGTCCAGACATCAACGTTGAAAGTAGTCATTGCTGTAGCGTCAATAGGAGTACCAAACATTTCGATTCCCAGAAAATCGACGTTCTGATAGAAACGGGTATCATTCCCGGCTATAGGAATTATACCGCCACCGGTAGCTGAGGACCATGGTGTCAGCCAGGTATCAACCGGTACATCCGTGTAGGCGTCACTAAATAAGGAAATCACTTCCTGATCACAGGACGGATCAGGCGCAGCTTCGTCTGGTTGCGCAGCTGCTTGCCCCATAAACAGGAATAAGGCCAAACACGCCGTAGCTAGTGGCCTAAACCATTTTTTAGGACTAACGAATAAAGTATTCGTTGTTTTCATAAGATCACGATTTGTTTTAAAAAATTAGGTCGTTATTAATTGCATACCAGGCTGGCTGAAATAGAAGAGGATCAGGAACAGGTCGTAATAAAATTAAGCAGGATGAAACCCCCTTAGAATGATCACAATTCGAAATGCCAAATAAAAAGGCATGTATACAATTAGGATTAAAAGTACAGAATAAAATGCAGAAACTATTTTAAAACAATGATTTCCCCACTTTTTGTCAATATACTTCCGTCTTTCAGCTCTATTTGCAGGGAATAAAGATATACCCCGGGGCTCACCGGTTTCCCCCGGTAGTTGCCATCCCAGCCAAACTGACTATCGTTGGGAGCAATATTCTCTCTGGAAAATATTGCTCCTCCCCATCGGTCATACACCCGGAAACTAATTATGCTGCTCACATTAGCACCCGCGTAGATCACAAACCTATCATTTACCCCATCATCATTCGGAGAAAAAACATTAGGGACATAAAGCCTTTCTGTCCGGTTTACAAAAACCTGAGTCTGCCCGGTGAGTACGCAGCCGTTTTCATCAATGACTGTAACAGTGTAAACGATTTGTTGACCGGGGCTGGCAAACGGAGACAAGCAATCGGTGCAGCTTAAGCTGGGATCAGGATTCCAAAATACAGAGTCAATGACAGCGTCGGTATTGAAAGATAATTGGACACTATCTCCAAGAATCACCTCGATTTCTGGATCTAGGTCTAGAAACAGCAATTCCGAAGCCAGAATAGTGACCTCAGTTGTTGTTTCACAGCCTTCAGCGTCCTGGACAATCAAATTGTATACCCCTGGCTCCAGATTTTCGAATTGCAGATTAGACGTGAATGCACTATTGTTCAAGGATACAAGATAGGGAGCCTGTCCGCCAATGATCGAGTCTACAACAATGCTGCCGTCGTTTTCGCCAAAACAACTCTCATGAATAATAGTGACTGCTGGCTCCAAGTCAAGATTACATGGAATACCTGCACAAGGTATGCAAATGGAGCCATCGCAGTCTAGAGTGGTCACTTCATCGTTAAAGGTATCGGGGTCACCATCGTCACAGGGCTGAGTCGTTGTGGACCCGGAAACGCAATCTTGTTGCTGGCCCGCGCAAGGCACGCAGACGCTGCCATCGGACAGGAGTATCGTTTCCACATCATTAATGGTGCAAGGGTCGCCATCGTCGCAGGCCTGAACCTGCTCGCAGCTGCCATCGGTGCCGCAGGGGGCGGCTTCGCCCGCGCAAGGCACGCAAATGCTGCCGTCAGACAGGAGTATGGTTTCCACATCATTAATGGTACAAGGGTCGCCGTCATCACAAGCCTGAACCTGCTCGCAGCTGCCATCGGTGCCGCAGGGGGCGGCTTCGCCCGCGCAGGGTACGCAAATGCTGCCGTCGGAGAGTAGTATCGTTTCCACATCATTAATGGTGCAAGGGTCGCCGTCATCGCAGGCCTGTACCTGCTCGCAGCTGCCATCCGTACCACAGGGGGCGGCTTCGCCTGCGCAGGGTACGCAAATGCTGCCATCAGACAGTAGTATCGTTTCCACATCATTAATGGTGCAAGGGTCGCCGTCATCGCAGGCCTGTACCTGCTCGCAGCTGCCATCCGTACCGCAGGGGGCGGCTTCGCCCGCGCAGGGTACGCATATGCTACCGTCAGACAGGAGTATGGTTTCCACATCATTAATGGTGCAAGGGTCGCCGTCGTCGCAGGCCTGTACCTGTTCGCAACTGCCATCGGTGCCGCAGGGGGCGGCTTCGCCCGCGCAAGGCACGCAAATGCTGCCGTCAGACAGGAGTATGGTTTCCACATCATTAATGGTGCAAGGGTCGCCGTCATCACAAGCCTGTACCTGTTCGCAGCCGCCATCGGTGCCGCAGGGGCCGGCTTCGCCTGCGCAGGGGACGCAAATGCTGCCATCAAACAGGAGTATGGTTTCCACATCATTAATGGTACAAGGGTCGCCGTCGTCGCAGGCCTGTACCTGTTCGCAGATGCCATCCGTACCGCAGGGGGCGGCTTCGCCCGCGCAGGGTACGCAAATGCTGCCGTCGGAGAGTAGTATCGTTTCCACATCATTAATGGTGCAAGGGTCGCCATCGTCGCAGGCCTGAACCTGCTCGCAGCTGCCATCGGTGCCGCAGGGGGCGGCTTCGCCCGCGCAAGGCACGCAAATGCTGCCGTCAGACAGGAGTATGGTTTCCACATCATTAATGGTGCAAGGGTCGCCGTCGTCGCAGGCCTGTACCTGTTCGCAACTGCCATCGGTTCCGCAGGGGGCGGCTTCGCCCGCGCAGGGTACGCAAATGCTGCCGTCAGACAGGAGTATGGTTTCCACATCATTAATGGTGCAAGGGTCGCCATCGTCGCAGGCCTGAACCTGCTCGCAGCTGCCATCGGTTCCGCAGGGGCCGGCTTCGCCCGCGCAGGGCACGCAAATGCTGCCGTCAGACAGGAGTATGGTTTCCACATCATTAATGGTACAAGGGTCGCCGTCATCACAAGCCTGTACCTGCTCGCAGCTGCCATCGGTTCCGCAGGGGGCGGCTTCGCCCGCGCAGGGTACGCAAATGCTGCCGTCAGACAGGAGTATCGTTTCTACATCATTAATGGTGCAAGGGTCGCCGTCATCACAAGCCTGTACCTGCTCGCAGCTGCCATCGGTGCCGCAGGGGGCGGCTTCGCCCGCGCAGGGCACGCAAATGCTGCCATCAGACAGGAGTATCGTTTCCACATCATTAATGGTGCAAGGGTCGCCGTCATCACAAGCCTGTACCTGCTCGCAGCTGCCATCGGTGCCACAGGGGGCGGCTTCGCCCGCGCAAGGCACGCAAATGCTGCCGTCAGACAGGAGTATGGTTTCCACATCATTAATGGTGCAAGGGTCGCCGTCATCACAAGCCTGTACCTGCTCGCAGCTGCCATCGGTGCCGCAGGGGGCGGCTTCGCCCGCGCAGGGTACGCAAATGCTGCCGTCGGAGAGTAGTATCGTTTCCACATCATTAATGGTGCAAGGGTCGCCGTCATCGCAGGCCTGAATTTGCTCGCAGCTGCCATCCGTACCGCAGGGGGCGGCTTCGCCCGCGCAGGGTACGCAAATGCTGCCGTCAGACAGGAGTATGGTTTCCACATCATTAATGGTGCACGGGTCGCCGTCATCACAAGCCTGTACCTGCTCGCAGCTGCCATCCGTACCGCAGGGGGCGGCTTCGCCCGCGCAGGGTACGCAAATGCTGCCGTCAGACAGGAGTATGGTTTCCACATCATTAATGGTGCACGGGTCGCCGTCATCACAAGCCTGTACCTGCTCGCAGCTGCCATCGGTTCCGCAGGGGGCGGCTTCGCCCGCGCAGGGTACGCAAATGCTGCCGTCAGACAGGAGTATCGTTTCTACATCATTAATGGTGCAAGGGTCACCGTCATCACAAGCCTGTACCTGTTCGCAGCTGCCATCGGTGCCACAGGGGGCGGCTTCGCCCGCGCAGGGTACGCAAATGCTGCCGTCAGACAGGAGTATCGTTTCCACATCATTAATGGTGCAAGGGTCGCCGTCATCGCAGGCCTGTACCTGTTCGCAGCTGCCATCGGTGCCACAGGGGGCGGCTTCGCCCGCGCAGGGGACGCAAATGCTGCCATCACTATCTAGTATCGTTTCTTCATCGTTGATGGTACAGGGGTCGCCATCGTCACAAGCCTGTACAGTCGTGGGCGCTGTACTACAGTCGGTAACGGTTCCCATGCATGGCACGCAAATACTGCCGTTGCAGTCCAGGATGGTCTCTACGTCATTAATGGTATTCGGGTCGCCATCGTCGCACGCTTGCACCGTGGTGGCGCCAGTACTGCAATCCTGTACAACGCCTGCGCAGGGCACACAGATGCTGCCATCGGACAGCAGTATCGTTTCCACATCATTAATGGTACACGGGTCGCCGTCGTCACAGGGCTGAACCTGTTCGCAGCTGCCATCGGTGCCACAGGGGGCGGCTTCGCCCGCACAGGGTACGCAAACGCTGCCATCACTATCTAGTATCGTTTCTTCATCGTTGATGGTACAGGGGTCGCCATCGTCACAAGCCTGTACAGTCGTGGGCGCTGTGCTACAGTCGGTAGCGGTTCCCATACAGGGCACGCAGATACTGCCGTTGCAGTCCAGGATGGTCTCTACGTCATTAATGGTATTCGGGTCGCCATCGTCGCACGCTTGCACCGTGGTGGCGCCAGTACTGCAATCCTGTACAACGCCTGCGCAGGGCACACAGATGCTGCCATCGGACAGCAGTATCGTTTCTACATCATTAATGGTACACGGGTCGCCGTCGTCGCAGGCCTGTACCTGTTCGCAGCCGCCATCGGTGCCGCAGGGGGCGGCTTCGCCCGCACAGGGTACGCAAACGCTGCCATCACTATCTAGTATCGTTTCTTCATCGTTGATGGTACAGGGGTCGCCATCGTCACAAGCCTATACAGTCGTGGGCGCTGTGCTACAGTCGGTAACGGTTCCCATACAGGGCACGCAGATACTGCCGTTGCAGTCCAGGATGGTCTCTACGTCATTAATGGTATTCGGGTCGCCATCGTCGCATGCTTGCACTGTGGTGGTGCCAGTACTGCAATCCTGCGGCGTCCCTGCACAGGGCACACAAATCTCACCAAAATCACAAAATTCCACGGTTTCCACATCATTAATGGTACAAGGGTCACCGTCATCACAGGGCAAAACAAGCGTATTTGTACAATCCTCAACTGCCGGCACTCCGCCACCACAGGGAATACAGATGGAACCATCACAGTCCAGGACTGTGGTGGTTTCGCCGGTGGTACAGGGATCGCCGTCATCACAAGGCAAAGTTGTTGTTGGTCCTGTACTGCAATCAACAGGCACACCTCCGCCACAGGGCACACAGACCGTGCCGCCACAATCCAGAATAGTTTCGGTTTCGCCAGCAGTGCAGGGATCGCCATCATCGCAAGGCAGGGTCGTGGTGGTGCCAGTACTGCAATCAACGGGCACACCTCCGCCGCAGGGGACACAGACCGTACCGTCGCAGTCCAGGGTGGTCACTGTTTCGCCTATGGTGCAGGGGTCACCATCATCGCAGGGCAGGGTAGTGGTGGTGCCCATGCTGCAATCGATAGGCACACCTCCGCCGCAGGGCAGGCAGACCGTACCGTCGCAGTCCAGGGTGGTCACTGTTTCGCCTATGGTACAGGGGTCGCCATCATCGCAGGGCAGGGTAGTGGTGGTACCCATGCTGCAATCGATAGGCACACCTCCACCACAGGGGACACAGACCGTACCGTCGCAGTCCAGGGTGGTCACTGTTTCGCCGGTGGTACAGGGGTCGCCATCATCGCAGGGCAAAGTTGTTGTTGGCCCGGTGCTGCAGTCGATAGGCACACCTCCACCACAGGGGACGCAGACCGTACCGTCGCAGTCCAGGGTGGTCACTGTTTCGCCTGTGGTACAGGGGTCGCCATCATCGCAGGGCAAAGTTGTTGTTGGCCCGGTGCTGCAGTCGATAGGCACACCTCCACCACAGGGGACGCAGACCGTACCGTCGCAGTCCAGGGTGGTCACTGTTTCGCCTGTGGTACAGGGGTCGCCATCATCGCAGGGCAAAGTTGTTGTTGGCCCGGTGCTGCAGTCAATAGGCGTACCCATGCAAGGCACACAGGTACTTCCGTCGCAATCCAGGATGGTCTCCATATCATTCTCTGTACAGGGGTCGCCATCGTTACAAGGTTGAACAGTAGTTGTCCCTTCCAAACACCCTGTGCCGGTGCATGAGATCAGGTCCGTTTGTATGGTTACTGTTATGGTATACATCAAGGCGACGTACCCTTGATTGACAGCATCCTGCCCGTTCGTGCATCCGGTGGTGAAAACCGGCACAATATCAACACTAAAATTGCCTCCAAAATCGAAAGTATTCGGATTGCAGTCATTGTCGTATGTTTGACTGTAGGGAGCGCCGGCAGGAGGAAAGGGCAACTCTTCTATCACGTTGCTCGTTGGGCAGGAGCCCCCCATACCGTTGTAAGGCGCACAACCGTAGTAAGTATTGTAGAAGGTATTGGAGTGACTGCAGCCAGGGGGTATATTTGGTGTATAGCTTTGAATGGAAATATCTACACTAATGGATACAATGCGTTCGCAGGGACTGATACTACTCCCCAAATTAAAATCATGATGATAACCCTGGCTATAGGGCCCTCCAAAATCTTTCCTATCCAGACCTACAGTCGCATTTACCTGTGTCTCGGTAAAAGTCAGGGTCTGTTGAGCTACTGATTTGAAAGCAAAAGTAAATACCAACAGCAGGGAAAGTAGGACGCAGGGCTTAAATTTATTGTTATGCATACAACTTGGGTCAAAGGTTAGTTACAGGCTGGATGAATCCTAATGCTTATGCTGTGAAATCCGGCTGGGAAGGTATTTGGGTTAGCGATCAAGCGAAGCTAAGAGTCTGATCGGCGCTTCGAGAAGTACAACAAGACGCAGCCATTTCTGAATAACAGACTAAATCTACGTAAAAATAACCATGATGCAGATCCCCCTCCCTGCATTTTTGTCAAAGAGATAATTTATTGCCATTCAGCAGGTTTAGGCAAGCCAATGTGGTGCTTAGCAAATTGCAGCTATGATATTCGATATGACAGAATATAAATCCAGGAATGTACCGTAAACAGGATTGTTACCGCTGAGAACAGGAGGGAGTAGGGGCGTTGTAAGTGTATGAGATTGGTATGTTTTCAGAAAGAGACAGTTATATCACCCGGAGCCGGAACCTTAGCTTTTTTGCTCTTCCTGCTCTTTTTTTTCTTCTTCCACTGTTTCACGTTGTTGTTGGCTGACAAACAGGAAGTCAGCATCCCTGTTAGGGTGGTAAATTAAAATAATGGCTTTGGCTGCCCGGTAGAGCATCAGGACAACTGAAATCATCAGCCCGCCCAGTAAGGCACCATAAATCAGTAGCGCATAATAGGTGGTTTGGTAAAAACCTTCGAGGTGGATGTCATTGTTTTTCAGGGGTAGATTGAGGAACATGAGCAGGAAAATTGCCCCGGCAAAAGCAATGGTGGATAACCGTGCAATCCATTTGACGCGATCGAAGTGCTCGGCTTTGATGTTCCGCTCTGTACTGCTGCTGAAGGACAGCAAAGTCAGCAATAAGGCTAGTATGGTAGAAGTTGCTGTTAGCGTACTGGAGCAAATAAACCGAAGGGAAGGCTTCATCTCTTGTATACTGACCTTCGCCTCTGTTGGACCGAGCGTACCTGTAAAGTATGTGCCCAGAAAGATAATCACAGAGGCTAATGTACCACTGTAGAGCGTACGCATGAACTTCAGCTTTCTGAGCTGATTATAGATTTTCATTTGATTGGTGGTTTTATTCTGAACTCGCTACCATACGCTCATGTTCGCTCGGGCCATCTGAGCCTAAATAGAAATGCACCACAACATAAAACCCGGAACCGGGTGACACCTTTTTGATTGCAAAATAGATTTGTGTAATCAAATATTGTTTATTTTTATTCGAAAGCTTAAATTTGTGGAAAAACAAAATCCCTCAGTTATGAACGCTTCACTAGCCTCCTTTGGGCAGCGACTGCTGGCCTACTTGATTGATGCATTGCCAATTACACTCATTGTAGCTGCTATTTTTTACTTTTTCTTCGGATTCGATGCCTTGCTGCACAACTATTTAGAGCGTGCACCCAATGACCTCGAAGCCCGGAAGGCCTTCATGTCTCAGCGGACCTTGATTCGGAATATTAGTTTTCTGCTCTATGTGGTCTACGCCGCTTTTATGGAGTCTTCACCTAGTCAAGGGACCCTTGGGAAACGGGCATTGGGCTTAAGCGTTGGCGGCTACACCGGGCAGCGGCTTAGCCTTAAAGCATCTTTTATCCGCAACTTTGGTAAGCTTATCTCCATCTCGGTTTTTGCCCTTGGCTTCCTTTGGGTGCTGTTTGATAAGAACCGGCAGGGGTGGCATGATAAGATGGCGAAAACGCTGGTTGTCAAAAAATAAAAAACACCGGACCGGGCTATCCGGATTCAAATTGTGCTGTAAAAAATAAAAAGCCTGCCTCAACAAAGGACAGGCTTTCCAAGCTAAAAGTAGCCAATCTGAATCACGCTATTGGATATCGATAGACTTAATTGTTCCGGCATCATCAGCATTGGTCTTTACCGGCACAACAATCTCCAGCATGCCATTTTGATAGCGTGCATCAATTTTATCTTCTATAGCTGTTTCCGGCAGGGTAAAACTGCGGCTGAGCCGGGAATAATTATGTTCACGGCGGGTGTAGGTGTCATTGTGGCTCGTGTGGTGATGAGCTGCCTCTACATACAGATTCCCTTTACTCACGGTGATATCGAAGTCAGACTTTTCAAAGCCCGGTGCCGCCATTTCGATCAGGTATTCTTTTTCGTCTTTATTTCGGATATTGACGGAAGGCACGGTGAAGCCTTCGTCATCGATCGGGCGCCCCATGCGCCGTCTTGCCTGACGGTTTAGGAATTGGTCGGAGTAGCGCGTGTCATCGTCGTTTGGCAATAGTCCTCTGAAGTTTCCAAAGGTTCTCATAAGTATCGGTTTTCTTTTGAAAATTTCTATTTATAAAACTGGAAACCAATGGGTTGTGTTCGAAAAGGTATACTGGTGATTTAAAGCGGACTCTGCTACGCCAAAACACAAAAAGACCACCTCAAACGAGATGGTCTTTTAAAGTCGGGGCGGCAGGATTCGAACCTGCGGCCCCCTGCTCCCAAAGCAGGTGCGCTAACCGGACTGCGCTACGCCCCGATCTATTTTAATCCAGCGGTGACGGGGGGATTCGAACCCCCGATACCCGTGAAGGTATGCCAGTTTAGCAAACTGGTGGTTTCAGCCACTCACCCACGTCACCGGGTAATCCTGAATTGACCCAGCTGCCAGAGCTGGTAAGTTAGAAATGGGTTAATGGCGTCTGCCATTTTCTGAGCCCCAAATCACTTGACTTTTTTTGAAATATCCAAGCACTTTTGCCTGAATTTTTTTGGCTCTTTCGAACAACGTTTCCGTGTGTTTTTCTGAGCGATTGCAAAGGTAAGAACGCCAGTCAAAAAATCAAATCTTACAGCGTGTTTTTTCTAACTTTTTTGACTGGCATCCTCTATTTTGCTGATTTACAATGGGAACAACGCTAAAACTTTTTTCAACGTTCCCGCCTATCGTTTTTTATTGGTCGTGCAGGCTTAGTTTGATCTTCTTTTCAAGTTCCGACACCGTGTCCTTGAAGATCATGTCGGTCTCCATGAGGTCAGATACAGTCTTGCAGGAATAAATGACGGTGCTGTGGTCACGGCCCCCGAAGTTCTCTCCAATGGCTTTGAGTGATTTGTCCGTCAGGTTCTTGGCCAGGTACATCGACAATTGCCGGGCGATGACAACCTGCCGCTTGCGGGTCTTGCCCTGCAGCTTCTCTACCGGAAGGCTAAAGTGCTCCGCCACGAGGTTTTGGATGTAGTCAACGGTAATCTCCTTATTGATCTGCCGGACGAAATTGCGGATCACCCGTTTGGCCAGCTCAATATCTACTTCCTGACGGTTGAGGGAAGACTGGGCAATCAGAGAAACCAATACGCCTTCCAGCTCGCGGATGTTGTTTTGGATGTTGTAACAAATAAACTCAGTCACATCAGCCGGGAGCTCTACGCCCTCCTGATTCATCTTGGCCTCAAGGATGGCAATGCGTGTCTCCAGATCAGGGGCCTGCAAGTCTGCTGACAACCCCCACTTGAAGCGGGAGATCAGCCTTTCCTCCATGCCGTCCAGGTCTTTTGGTGCCCGGTCGGAAGTCAGGATGATCTGCTTGCCGTTCTGGTGCAGCTGGTTGAAGATGTGGAAAAAGATCTCCTGCGTCTTCTGCTTATTTGCCAGGAACTGAATATCGTCCACGATCAGTACGTCAATCAACTGATAGAAGTTGACGAAGTCATTCACCGCATTATTCTTGATAGACTGAATAATCTGATTGGTAAACTTTTCGCTGGACACATATAATACTGTCTTTGCCGGAAAGCTTTGTCGGACCTCATTGCCTATGGCATGGGCGAGGTGTGTTTTTCCCAGCCCCACGTCCCCGAAAATCACCAGCGGGTTGAAGGAGGTCGCCCCAGGTTTTTTCGCTATAGCTACACCTGCTGAACGGGCAAGGCGGTTACAGTCCCCTTCAATATAGTTATCAAAAAGGTAGTTGGGGTTAAGCTGGGGGTCCACCTTAATTTTGCGAATCCCCGGGATCACGAAGGGGTTTTTTATGGTTTGGCTGTCCAGCATGCCAGGAGCGAATGCGCCAGACTTGCCTCCGTTTTTCTTTCCTGGAGTTCCGTTTGTTGTACTGTAGTTTGGTTTTCCGTTTGGAGCAGCTGCCACTGCACTCTTCGTAAGAATTTGGTATTCCAGCCGGCCATTTTGCCCAAGTTCACGGCGGATGGTCGTCTTCAGCAGCTTCACGTAGTGCTCTTCGAGCCACTCGTAAAAAAACTTGTTCGGTACCTGAATTGTCAACGCATTATCTTCAAGCCGTACCGGCTTGATTGGGTCGAACCAGGTCCTAAAGCTCTGCTGATTCACATTCTTGCGAATCGTTTGCAGACAGTTACCCCAGACTGTAGCATGATCCTTTGTCATTCTGCAGGTTTAAAAGCATTAAAAAATTGGGCTGTTAAGCCTAGAGTATCAGCAAGTTAGGTTTTGAAAATGCAGGGTGGCGGCTTTTACAAAAAGTAAAAAACCAAGTCGCATTTAACCGATGTTTTTGATCTGTGCCCTTAACTATCGGAGGACTACAAAGTTGGCAAAAAAATGCCGGTTTTAAAACTGATGTTGAAAAGTTTTGAAGGAAGAGATCATGGAAAAATCACCTAGTGGCTTAGTTGGCAAGGGCTTGCGCGGAAGAAAAAAATGTACGCCTTTCCTAAAAGCCTTTCCACATAGGGGGTGAAAAATGTGGATAACAAGGTGTTTGTTGTTGAAAGTCTTATAAAATGCTGTTTTTCAAATGATTAAACTATTTGGTTACGCTCCGTAAATGTTAAGCTAATGTAAAACAGCATGCTTTGCAGCGTTTTTTTCTTAATTTTAATGCAATCAAAGAAATCACCTTATGCAGCGCTCAGGCATCATTATTCTGGTGGCCTTTTTGGGTCTTTCCGGACTGGCAGGCTGGTACTTCCTCTCCGGGCCTACTTCCACCGAGCAGGACAAGGAACTCCGTTACGAACTCAAAAGGCAATCTTTTTCCATACAGGTTACAGCAACCGGCGAACTGGCTGCCAAGCGATCGGTCAAAATCAGAGCCCCGCAGGGCATGCGCGCTGCCGGCATCTATGAGACTACCCTTTCGGATCTTATCCCGGAAGGCAGTGTAGTGGAAGCAGGCGATTATGTGGCTTCCCTCGACCGCACAGAGCTGGCAGGCAAAATGAGTGATGTGCAGACTGAACTCGAAAAGATACAAACGCAGCTCGAACAAGCCCGCATCGACACAGCCATAGAAATGCGCGGGCTCCGCGATGAACTCGCCAACCTGGAGTTTGCCAAACAGGAAAAGCTGCTGGCTGTGGAACAGAGCAAATTCGAACCCCGCTCCGTGATCCAACAGGCGGAGCTGGACCTCGAAAAGACGGAACGGGATTACAAGCAGCTGCTCAAAAAATACGAGCTCAAACAGCAGCAGGCCGTCGCCAAAATCCAGGAAATCGATGCCCTCCTCCGCCAAAACCAACGGCAGCTCAAGGTCTACGCTGACCTGTCGGAGGAATTCCGCATCAATGCTCCCGAACCCGGCATGATGATCTACGCCCGCTCCTGGCGGGGCAAAAAAGAACCGGGATCGCGCATCAGCGCCTGGGACCCCATTGTGGCAGAGCTGCCTGACCTCAGCGATATGATTTCCCAAACCTATGTCAATGAGGTCGACATCAGCAAGGTGCAGGAAGGGCAGGATGTAGCCATTCAGGTGGATGCCTTCCCGGAACGGAAGTACACAGGCAAGGTGATTAAGGTGGCGAATATTGGCGAGCAGCTCAGCGGGTATGACGCCAAAGTATTCGAAGTCATCGTGCAGGTCAATGAATCGGATTCCATTCTGCGCCCGGCTATGACCACAAGCAATGAGATACTCACCGGCACTTACGATGATATGCTCTCTATTCCTCTTGAAGGCCTGCAGTCCGACAGCCTCTCCTTTGTATATAAGGATAGCGGTTCCGGAGTCGTCCGGCAGGAGGTCATCACCGGCTTGTCTAACGCAGATGAAATCATCGTGGAATACGGCCTGTCGGAGGGTGACCAAATATACCTGGTACCGCCCCCCGGTGCAGAAGACGCTAACTTTGTGCCGCTTGACCCAGCTATTAAAGAAGACATCCGCAAAAAGCAAAAAGAAGCAGAAGCCAAACGGCAGGCAGAAGCCCTGCGCCGGAAGGAATCTGTAAAAGACATTGAGCCGCCCAGCAACAGCAGAAACAGCGGAGGCAACGTCATCATCTTTGACTAAACCACCCAGCGGGCAAAACCTGATTCTATGCAGCGTGTACTATTCAACTTCCTGCTGGCGGTGGAGGGCGTCAATGCCAATAAGCTCCGGTCTTTCCTTACAGCCTTGGGCATCATTTTTGGTGTGGGCGCAGTGATCGCCATGCTCGCCATAGGCACCGGGGCCAAACAGGCAATACTCGACCAAATGAAACTCATTGGCACCAATAATATCGTTATAGAGGCGGTGGTACCGGAAAGCGGTGATGAAATCAGGACAGAAAATGAAGAGGAAGAAGAGAAGAAGCCCTATTCACCCGGGCTCAGCCTCGCAGACCTGGCTTCCATTCAAAAAACCGTTCCTACTGTAGACCGCCTTAGCCCGGAGATCATTCTCCCGGTGAGCGTAGTCCGGGCAGGGCGGCAGGAGAAAGGGCGCTGTATCGGGGTGGAGAATGCCTTTTTCGAACTCAATGGTCTGGAAATCGGACAGGGCATCGCCTTTCAACCCGTACATATGGAAAAAGGAGAAGCCGTCTGTATTATTGGCACGGAAGTGAAAAAACGCTTCTTTAGTGAGGAGGATCCGGTGGGCAAGCTCATCAAATGTGGCAAAACCTGGCTGCGGGTCATTGGTGTACTGAAAAAACGCAACGCTTCCGAGGAAAGCCTGGCTCGTCTCGGAATCCGAGACTATAATTCGGATGTCTACATCCCGGTAAGCACCGCACTGCTGCGGTTCCGTAACCGGGCGCTCATCACCCCGGATGACCTGGGGAATAACGACGAAAACAAATCTAAAAACTATCATCAGCTCGATCGCCTTGTGGTGCGGGTGGACGATAGCAAGAAGCTCCGTGCCAGCGCAGATGTGATCGCCCGGATTTTGCAGCGCCGCCATCTTCAGGTGCCCGATGTGGAAATTGAAGTGCCGGAGTTACTCCTGGAACAGGAACAGCAAACGCAGGACACCTTTAACCTCGTACTCGCAGTCATTGCCGGCATCTCCCTCCTTGTTGGCGGTATCGGCATTATGAACATTATGCTGGCTTCTGTTCTGGAGCGCATCAAGGAAATAGGCGTGCGCCGCTCCCTGGGCGCCACGCAGCTCGATATCATTTTACAGTTTTTGTTTGAAGCCGTATTCATCAGCCTGATTGGCGGGCTGATCGGCGTGCTGCTGGGCGTAGGCGCAGCAAAGACCATCGCCTCCTACGCGGAAATCCCGACCATCGTCTCTGCCTGGAGCATACTGCTGTCCTTTGGGGTTGCAGCGAGCATTGGGCTGGTGTTTGGGCTCTTCCCGGCACAGAAAGCCGCCAAACAAGACCCGATTAAAGCTTTGCGCTCTGACTAAAACAAATCCCGATGAAGAAGTACTTTTTTATTGTATTGCTTGCCCTGTCCGGCAACCTCGCCTACGCTCAGCCCGATACCCTGCGGATGGGGCTTGAAGAAGTGGTCCGGATGGCACAGACCGGTGCGCCGGATGTGCAGATTGCGGAGACGGCCGTCAAGAATGGCTTTTGGCGTTATCAGTCTTTCCTGGCGGATTATCGCCCGCAGATCAGCTTTGGGGCGACCCTGCCTAATCTGAACCGATCCATTCAGACCATTACGCTGCCCAATGGTTCCGATGCCTTTATCGACCGGGCCCTTATGAGCAACCTGGCTAATCTGAGTCTGGAGCAGGATGTCGCCCTTACCGGTGGTTCCATCTTCGCACAGACCGCTTTGGAGCGGATTGATATTTTTGAAACCGACAACAACCCGGGCTCCACATCCTACCTGAGCACGCCTTTTGCGATTGGGTTTCAGCAACCGCTCTTCCAGTTTAATGCGCTGAAGTGGGCGAAGGAGATACAGCCTTTGGTGTACGAAGAAGCCCAGCGGGCCTTTTCGGAAGACCTGGAAGATGTCGCCTATAATGCCGCACTGTTGTTCTTCGATGTCCTGGTGGCTCAGCTCAATCTCGAAGCCGCCCAGCGCGACAAAAGGGATGCTGACACCCTGTTAGTCATCTCCCGTGGCCGGTTCGATGTGGGGCGTATTGCAGAAACGGAACTTCTCCAGATTGAGCTGAGTGCTATGAATGCGGATGCTTCCCTCGCGTCCAGCCGGCTCGATTTGCAGACCAGTACCGAAGCCCTGCGTAATTTTCTGGGTATTCAGGAAGCCGTTTACTTTGAGCCTGCCACGCCCGGTGAAATTCCGGTTTTCGATATTGATGCGGACCAGGCCCTCAGCCTTGCCCGGCAGAACCGCAGTGAGTCGGTTGGTTTTGAACGACAATTGCGGGAAGCCGACCGGGAAGTCGCCCGAGCCAAAGGCACTACCGGGCCTTCTGCTGATATTAACGGCTACTTTGCCCTTTCTCAAACGGCCAATATGTTTGGCGATGCCTATGTCGACCCGCTGGACCAGGAGCGGCTCAACATCCGCCTCAATGTACCGATTGCAGATTGGGGCAAAGCCCGGTCCCGAATAGAAATTGCCCGCTCCAATCAGGAACTCACGCAGCTGCAGGTACAGCAAAACCGCATTAATTTTGAGCAGGAAATCCTGATCAAAGTGCAACAGTTCAGCCTCTTGCGCAATCAGGTGGATCTTGCCCTGCGCGCCTACGATGTGGCCCGCCGGCAATTGGAGATCACCAGGCAGCGCTACCGCATCGGCAAGATTGCAATCGCTGACCTGAATATTTCCATCAGCCAGGAGGCCAGTGCCCGGGCAGCCTATGTGAGTGCCCTGCGGGATTTCTGGCTTGCTTACTACGACCTGCGCCGCCTGACGCTTTATGACTTTGAAAACCAGCAAAGCCTGAAGCAGAACCGGGAGTAGGATTATTTTAGCTAAGCTTGGCCAGCAGCCAGTCCCGGTTGTTGAGCGGCTGGGTGGCTTCCACCTTTGCCCGCAGTTTAGGATAAGAGGCTGGCAGCTGCCGCAGCAATGCGCCGGTCAGCTGTATGAAGTTTGCGTAAGGGGTTTTGACCTTGGTGGAGATCGACCGGTTGCGTCTCAGGAATACCTGAAAAGCCTTTAGCGAAGCTTCGAGAGCATCCCAGGCGCCCTGTTCGTAATAGATTTTAGCCAGCAGGGTCCGGCTGCCGAGGTTGTAATGAATATCCGTGAACTCCACCTGCCGGAGCTGATCGAGAGCGGCCTCGTACTCTGCCCTGTAGAAGTAGAGCTCGGCCAGATTGTAATGCAGCGCATCCTTTTGCTGATCAGGGGGCAGATAGTCGGAGTAAGCTTTGACAAAATCTTCCACCCAATCGTACCTTTTCAGGTTCAGCCCCAGCTTGACCATGTTTTTATAAGTCCAGGGTGACAATTGCTTTTCCTCAATCAAAATTTTCTCGTCAATTCCCTGCTGATATAACCCTAGCAAATGTGGAGCAAAAGACCGTTCACCATCACGTATCCTGCCGATGCAATAATTAATGGCGTAGTAGAGTAGGGGGCGGGCAGTTTCCGGGCTTAGCCGGGCGCTCCACTCCCGGAACAAATTAACGTAACTGAAAAAAGTCTCCTGATGCCGGGCAGGTGCCTGCAGCATCTGATAAAGGTACAGGTAAAGTTGGTGAAGTGGTTTGTGGCTCAGGTCTTGTCCGGACAAATGGTTGATCACGGGCTCCACCAATGTGGGATCGAAAGCCTGATCAATCAGGCGCTGCCGGTTGAGCATCTCGCAGGTGTACTGCAGCTTCTGTAGCATGAAGAAATCATCAAGGGCGTGGTTAGCTTCCTGTAAAAAGGGCGTGGGCTGCCGGGTGTTTTGCCGGAAAAACTGCTGTTCGGCCAGGTCGAGCAATTTCCAGCTTTGCAAATGATACGCAGGGCTTAGGGGTGCCTTTTCCAGCGCATTTTTTGCTTTGCGGTTAGCTTGCCGGTAGTGCTTGCCCAATTGGAGCCGGACCAGTTCCTCCGCCTTGATTTGTTCGGCAAGGGCGGTGTCCTCCTGCAGGCGCTTCCAAACCAGCCAGTCTTCTGCCAGTTTCAGCAGGTCGCTCATCAGCTGATTGAGCATTTGGTAGCGGTAAGGCTGCTTCGGGAATAACGTCTTAAATATGGCTTCCCGTTCCAATGTTTCAGGTTTCCACTCCTCCGTCCAAAGGGCGTGCAAATGGCCCAGCAAGCGGTGCGCATCCGGATTGGGATTGTGAAAGGGGCTCTCCACAAAAGCAAGCAGGCTGCGCCAGTCGTAGCCGTCAAGGGTTTGGAGGAATTGGAGGAGCTTGGTGCTTTTCATGGATTTTAGAGCTGTTTATGCCCATTATTCAGAAAGCTCGTAATAAAGTCTTTGCAAAAGGACAAAAAGCCGACAAATCAGAGCAGAAAAACTTTAGATTTTAATATTTATTTGAAGGCAAATATATCATAAAATACTGGTAACCAGTATTTGTATTTTGATTAGCTTTGAATTTATGCACATACAAATATAAAAAAATGTAGTTGTACCCCCATTACCTTCCCCTTACATTTGTAATGTGAGAAAAAGCAATCACCCATGCGGAAGATATTTTGGATAGCAACTTTCTGGATTTTCGTTTCGGGCCTGCAGGCGCAGGTTTACCCGGGCGATGCCAACAACAGCGGCAAAGTCGATCAGGCAGATGTGCTGTACACCGGTTATGCCTATGGCAGTGCCGGTCCGGCGCGCATTCAGACCGGCACCATTTTTGAAGAAATGCCGGTTTCCATCAACTGGATGCAAAGCTTCCCCAATGGCGTGGGCTATGCGCATGCGGATGCCAATGGCAACGGGCAGGTCAACCTCTCGGATATGCTGGCGGTGGTGACCAATTTCGGGCAAAGCCACTCCACACCGGCCCCGGTTGTTTTCCCGGCCGCTGTACCGGGCATGGATGCTGCGCTTGCCTTTACTCCTGATTTGCTGAACCCTCCGCTTACGGCGGGATCCATCGTCAATATCGCCCTGGATTTGGACTACCCGAACCTGCCCACTGAGGTAAACGGGCTGGCATTTGAGATCGCTTTCAACAAAAACTACATCCAAAGCATCTCGCTCAGCTACGATGAGGAATGGCTGGGCGGCACCTCGGAATCCTTCCGCTTCCAAACCATCAGCACAAGTCAGACGGACCGGCTGAAGACAGCTTCTACGCGCTACGGGGTCAACCCCACCGCAGCAGAAGGAAGGGTAGGCGTTTTGTCCATCGTCATTGAGGATGATCTCATCACCTTTATGCAGGCCGACAGCGCCAGTATCCTACTTGAAATCAAGGAAGTCATGCTCGTCAACGACAGCCTGGAATTGCAGCCGGTCGTGACTGACAGCCTGATGCTGACCGTATACAACCCCAACTACTTGGTCACCCAAACCCTGACGGAGGAAGCAGCCGATATGCGCCTTCTCCCCAATCCTGTGCGCAACGGACGGGTATTGGTGGAAGCCCCCAAAGGCATAGCGCGCGTTGGTGTCTTCAATATGCTGGGGCAACCGCTCTACGAACAGGAACCCCGGACGCCCACCTTTGAAATTGCTGTGCCCGGTAGCTGGCCAACCGGTTACTACCTGGTGCGCGTGCAGCAAAGTGACGGGCTCTTAAGAGAAAAACTATTGTACATCATTCAATAAAATCACCCGACTTTATGAAAAACCTGACTGTTTTACTGTTAGCGTTCTGTAGCTTCTTCAATAGCTATGCTACGGAGCTCAGCGTTTCCGGCAGCCTGCTATTTGGGCCCGATCAGGACCCGGTGCCTGGATTTGAGGTGGAATTGCTGCTGCCCTCCCTTGATGAGTACCTGTTTGCCGTTACTGAAGCGGATGGAAGCTACACGTTTACCTTCGACCACGACTTTAGCAACATGCCCACGCTAACGGCCACTGTGAGTACCATCGATTTCTGTACGGGCGTATTCCTTATGGAAACGGTAACGCTGCAGGAGAGTGCCCCTTCGGCAACGGGGGTAGACCTGATCGTCTGTGGCGACATCAATCCGCCGCCACCACCGGAGCATTGCGAAGCCTTCTTCTTCATGGAACAGATCAATGCTGACCCCTACGAAGTGCAGTTTTATGACCTATCGAGCACCGCCACGCCTGTGGAATCCTGGTTTTGGGATTTTGGGGATGGCAACACGAGCAACGAAGCTTCCCCCCTGCACACTTATGCTGCTACGGGAGTGTATGATGTTTCGTTGACCATCACTGCTGATACCTGTACCGCTATCTTCACCAACCCGGTCTATGTTGAAGATTTCGTGCCCTGTGACTGCGACTGGAATGAGTACGACCCGGTGTGCATTGAGGTGGCGCCTGGTATTGTGGAGCTTTTTGAAACCCTCTGCTATGCCGAATGCGCAGGGTATAGCGCCGATGACATCGTGGACTGCAGTGACAACGGCTTTGACCTTTGCGAAGCCTTCTTTACGTACGAGCAGGGCGCAGACAGCCTGACCCTGGATTTTACGAGCTTTTCTTTCACTTTTGGGGACAGTATCATGGGCTACAACTGGACGTTCCCGGATGGCGGCACCTCAACGGAAGCCAATCCCAGCTACACTTTCTCAGAGACAGGGTCGTTTGATGTCAATCTCACCATCGTCACAGAAAGCGGCTGTGTCAGCTCCTATTCCCAACCCGTATATGTGGGGGACAACGGTGGCCCTTGCAACTGTGATGATGTCTTCGACCCGGTTTGCGTCATCAATGAAGCTGGCGTGATCATCACGATGCCGAGTGCCTGCGTAGCCATTTGCTCCGGTTATGGGCCGGATGAAATTTACGACGATTGCAATTTTGACGATTGCGACTGCCCGCTGGTTTTTGAGCCGGTTTGTGTGGAGCTTTTCCCGGGGCTGATCTTCGAATTCCCCAATGCCTGTGTGGCAGAGTGCGAAGGCTTTACTGCAGCTGACTTTGTCGACTGCGAAGGCGATGACAATTGCTATTGCCCGGCTATTTTCGATCCGGTCTGTGTGGTTGAGAATGGCGACACCCTGACCTTCCAGAACCCTTGCTACGCCGAATGCGAGGGTTTTGGGCCTGATCAGTTCGTGGACTGCGATATTGATGCGCCTTGTGGTTGCGATGATGTCTTCGACCCGGTTTGTGTGGCGACGCCTTCCGGGCAGATTCTTACTTTCCCTAATGCCTGCTTTGCGGAATGCGAAGGCTATGATTCATCTGTATTCTTTGAGTGCGACGATCCCGGTGACTGCAACTGTTATCAGGTCTACGATCCGGTATGTGTAACGCTTCCAAATGGCATTGAGCTCGTCTTCCAAAACGACTGCTATGCGGAATGCGAAGGCTTTGGCCCGGATGAGTATGCCCCCTGCGATGGCGGAGGCGAATTCTGCGAAGCTTACTTTGAGGTCATGGAAACCGATGTGCCCGGGCAGGTACAGTTTTTTGATGTCTCTTTCGTGACCGACGGTACGGTGGTGGAGTGGTTCTGGGACTTTGGTGATGGCAACAACAGCACGGCGCAAAACCCGGTACATACTTATGCGGAAACAGGTATGGTGGAAGTTTCCCTGACCATCACAACTAGCGAAGGTTGCACCAGTACTATTGTGCACCCGATATTCCTTGGTAGTGGCGGTGGCGCAGGCAATGGCCCGGAATGCCAGGCGATGTTCTCCTTCGAGCAGGATGCAGACGACCTGTTGTCCTTTACCTTCATGGATATGTCCATGGGCAATGACACAGATTCCTGGTTCTGGAGCTTTGGGGATGGCAATAGCAGCACGGCGCAAAACCCATCTCACACTTATGCAGCACCCGGACTTTACCTGGTCACGCTGACCATTACCAGCGGCGATTGCACCAGCAGCATGAGCATGATTATCCTGACCGACTTCGATATCCTGTATGATGAAGACTGCCTCGCACTCTTCCTGCCATTCAAGACCGATAGCCTGACCTATGCCTTCCTGAACCTGTCTTCCGATTTCGGGGCAGACTACCAGTGGGATTTCGGCGATGGCAATACAAGTACGGAAGCCATGCCCGTGCACACTTATGCCGCACCAGGCAACTACGAAATCTCGCTGACGATGACGACACCGGATGGCTGTGTGTCTACCTTTACCGTGACTATCAATCCGGTCATCAATGGCTTTACCGGGCAGCCTTCCTTCCTGATGGCAGTCGATACGGACGACAGCTATGAACAACCACTGGGCCAGATCAAGGCCTATCCAAACCCCGCCCGCGAGCAAGCCACGCTTGACCTCGACCTTCAGCAGGGAGGCGCCTATGAGCTGCGCCTGCTCAACCTGAACGGGCAAGCCCTCTGGCAGCAGCACTACAACTGGAGCGCCGGACGGCAGCAGATCGACCTCGACCTGTCGGACGTGCCCGCCGGTATGCTGATGCTGCAGGTGCGCGGCGAGCAGGGCACCGAAACCCTGCGCCTGATTAAGCAATAAACCGACCGTTGTAAGCAATTCACCCGTACTCCAATCATTTAAAACCCGCCTGCACGGTTTAGTCCGTGCAGGCTTTTTTGTATCTTTGCCCCCCGAAAATCCTAACATAGTCTAAAACCAAATCCATGAAAAATATCGCAGTAATCGGTGCCGGCACTATGGGCAACGGCATCGCCCACGTTTTCGCCATGAATGGCTATTCCGTCAACCTGATCGACATCTCTGAGGAAGCGCTCGACAAAGCCCTCGCCACTGTCACGAAGAACCTCGACCGCATGCTCAAAAAAGAGCGGATCACCGAGGAGGTGAAGCAGAAAACGCTTGGCAACCTGACCAAACAAACGGACCTGAAAGTCGGTGTGGCCGAAGCTGACCTGGTGGTTGAAGCCGCCACCGAGCGCGTAGACCTCAAGCTGAAAATCTTCAAAGACCTGGACGAAGCGGCACCGAAGTCTGCCATCCTGGCCACCAATACTTCTTCAATTTCCATCACCAAGATTGCGGCAGCGACAACGCGCCCGGCGCAGGTCATCGGCATGCACTTTATGAACCCCGTGCCGGTCATGAAGCTGGTAGAGGTCATCCGCGGCTACGCCACTTCAGATGAGACCACGGACACCGTCATGGACTTGTCCCGCAAGCTTGGAAAAGTGCCGGTAGAGGTCAATGATTACCCAGGGTTTGTCGCCAACCGGATTTTGATGCCAATGATCAATGAAGCGATTATTTCCCTGCACGAGGGCGTGGCCGGCGTGGAGGAAATCGATACGGTCATGAAGCTCGGCATGGCACATCCTATGGGGCCACTGCAACTGGCGGACTTTATCGGTTTGGATGTCTGCCTGTCCATCCTGAATGTCCTGTTTGAAGGCTTCGGTAATCCGAAGTACGCTCCCTGCCCGTTGCTGGTCAATATGGTGACGGCCGGCAAGCTGGGCGCGAAGTCGGGTGAAGGCTTTTACACCTACGGCCACGGTACTAAAGAACTGGCCGTGGCGGGCGCATTCAAAAAATAGCAATCAATTTGTTTTGTAGTCTTGTTTTTAAATATTTTTTGTTTTACATTTGTGTTTGTACACATTTTTGAAACAAAAAGGGGCAAGACATGGAAAGCAAAAGTACCCACCAAAACACCCTGTCCCTTCAAGCTCTGGCGGACGCCCTTCACCGCAACTGGTTCAACGGCGTCCTCCTGGGCCTGGGGATATACATTCTGTTTTTTAAAAACATCAGCATTCAGTTTAACCTGAATAGCATCGAGCAGCCGGTTGCGGTTGCGGAACAGGGCCTCGTGCCATCGTTTGGGCAGGCGCTGCCCGCCAATTACAAGGCTGAGAAGCGTGCCAGCACCCAACAAAATGTCTCACAAATCAAGTGGGATACCCGTCAACCAGAGGATTTCCCAAACCTCACCTTCGTGCTGAATGACAACTACGCCGAGCGCCACCACGTGCGCCCGGAGGTCAAGGAAGCCGTCAATGCTAAAGTAGAGGCTTACCTGGAGCAGTACAAAATGCTGGCGATCAGTGAAATGGAAGACTATGGAGTCCCGGCAAGCATTACCCTCGCGCAGGGGCTGCTGGAATCCAACGCCGGAGAAAGCCTGCTCGCCAGGGAGTCCAACAATCACTTTGGGATCAAGTGCAAGCGCCAATGCCGGGGCTGTACCTGCCGCAATTACTCAGATGATGACATCTACGATATGTTCCGAGTGTTTGGGGATGCTAAAGAGAGCTTCCGGGCACATTCTGAACTGCTCAACGGCGAACGGTACCAACACCTCCACCGGCTGCGCATTTCCGATTATAAAGGCTGGGCGCGAGGGCTTAAAAAGGCAGGCTACGCCACTGACAAGGCTTATGCCGATAAGCTCATCCGGATTATTGAGAAGTTGGACTTGACTCGGTTTGACCGGCTGGGGGCGTAGCAGTCTTCTCAGTGCCAGATGCATTAAGCCGCAGATGTTAGATTGTTAAGCACATAATAAGCAACCAAATAATTCGGTTATTCATATAAACCGGAACGGCTATTGACACCAACAAACGCATTCGGATATGAATGGCCGAATAGTAAAATCGTTTGAACATATAGGGTCACCAGGTTTTGATATCTCAGACCTTGCTAATGGGCTTTATATAGTAAGTATCTGGGAAAACGGCAATAGACTGCATACAACCAAACTTTCAATTGTAAGATAATTTTTTCATCAGTGGATATGCTTGAATAAACGGGCATATCCACTTTTTGCTTTTGCTATGAATAAAATCGTTTTATCGCTAATTGTTTTATTATTGATCAATAATAATGCAATTGGGCAAAATAACTTAATATCCAATTTTAGTTTCGAATTAATCTCTGATTGTCCAAGTATAGATTATGCATCTATAGATTTAGCATTTTCTTGGGATAAGGCACTATCAACTCCTGATATTTTTAACTCATGCTCCTCCTCTCAGGATAGAGGGATACCATTAAATAGCACCAATTGTTATCAACCGGCACGCAGCGGGAATGGTTACGCTGGAATTACTCAGTATTTTACAATCCCTCGCACCACCGAATACATGGAGGTCAAGATAAATGAAAAATTGACCAAAGGAAAGCAATATTATATACAGTTCTTCGTGTCCTCCCGCAATTGTGACGGTCATCAACCCTGCCATTCCGATGCAATGGGGCTTGCATTTTCGGACACCCTGTACCGTGAAGCGGTAATAGGAGGAGCCGAGCAAATACCGCCCTTTACTCCAGCTGTTCAAAATCCGGCAGGGAAAATATTGAACGATACCCTCAACTGGATGGAAATCAGTGGCTGCTATACGGCTACCGGAACGGAGCAATACGCGATTATCGGCAGTTTCAAGACCAGCGCTAATACGCAAAGCGAGGGCTGCTTTGGCGTAACCGGCTCCTATTACTATGTAGATGATGTAGGCGTGTATGGTTTTGACCCGTTGCCAGATACCCTGGTTTTATGCGAGGGCGGATCGCGAACCATCGGGAAATCATTTTTGGACGCAACGTACTCATGGAATACAGGTGCGGCCGATAGCATTTTGACCATCAATCAGGAAGGCCGGTACATCGTGAATGCGACCCTGGGCAATTGTGTATTTAGCGATACGGTTGTGGTTTTAGAAAATGACAAGCAGTTAAGCTTGCTGCCAGCTGACACCTTGCTTTGCGAAGAGGAAGAACTTGACTTGAGCATACCGCTGCCAGGCACTTATTTATGGTCTGATGGCTCAGGCAGCAATCAGATTTCAATCGTTGAGGATGGGGCCTACACGGTTGAGATTCAAAACGATTGTGGTGTTTTTAATCATTCATTCGAAGTAGCAACTGAAACCTGTGGCTGCAATGTATATATACCAACTGCTTTCTCGCCAAATGGCGATGGCAATAATGATGTTCTGCAATGCTATATGGGTTGTGATTTTCCATATCAAGGTATTCGCTTTGAGGTTTTTGACCGTTGGGGAGGCCTCGTCTATTCAAACAAATCGTCAGAGATAAACAGTATTGTTTGGGACGGCACTTTCAAAGGCAAAGCGCTTGATCCGGGTGTGTATGCTTGGTTTTTTGAATACGAATACATCCGGAATGGCACGGTTAACCATAAAACCATCAGTGGTGAAGTACACATTCTTAGATAGTGTTTGCATACCAACAAATCTGACTATTCCTAACCAGCCAAACCTGGATTTCTGACCTGCTGTCAATTTTTTTTGGCAAAACTTACGGGTAGCGTTCGGCATTGATTATCTTCCGTCAGCAATCAAAGCAAGAAAAATCAACAAAACCCTGGCTGATGGTATCTACGCTCCGGAAAGTTGCCCAGGCTATCCACACCCTGAATGAGCAGGTGGGCAGAGCGGCAGCATGGCTGACTACGCTGCTTATGCTGCTGGTCTGTTTCGATGTGGTGGTCCGTTATTTATTTAATGAAACTCAAGCCTGGATTATGGAGCTGGAATGGCACCTTTTCGGGCTTATTTTTTTGCTGGGGGCCGGGTATGCTTTCCGGCACGACCGGCATGTCAGGGTGGATTTGTTTTACGCTAAGTTCTCGGCTAAGGATAAGGCGCTGGTGAATCTCTTCGGAGGCCTAATATTCCTGATTCCCTGGACAGCTATTCTGATTTACGTTTCCTTTGAATACGCCACTATTGCCTACAAAATAGGAGAGGGGTCGCCCGATCCCGGAGGACTGCCGGCCCGGTACATCATCAAGTTTGCGATAACCGCAGGCATGGTACTGCTTTTCCTGCAAGGGCTTGCGAGTATTATTGACAACTGGTTGATCTTTAAAGGTAAAGCCCCTTCCCAATCCAGCACCTCTGAAACCGAATAAGCCATGGCCATCCTTGCGATATTACTGTTCATCAGCATCTTTCTGCTCATTTTGTACGGATATCCGGTAGCCTTTACGCTCGGGGGGATCTCCATCCTGTACGCTATCTGCTTCCTGGATCCGGGCAGCTTCATTGCACTGTCGCCCCGTATGATGGGTGTGGTAAGCAACTATGTGCTGATGGCGGTGCCCCTTTTCATCTATATGGGCATCATGCTGGAGAAATCCGGTCTGGCGGAGAGCCTTCTGGAAACCATGGCGATGCTCTTTGGAAAAGTCCGGGGCGGGCTGGCGATTAGCGTAGTGATCGTGGGTGCTTTACTGGCTGCTTCCACCGGGATTGTGGGCGCAACCGTAATCACTATGGGCCTGATCAGCCTGCCGACCATGCTGAAGCGCGGTTACCGCACCGAACTGGCGACGGGCACGATTGCCGCATCCGGCACCCTCGGGCAGATCATTCCGCCTTCTGTCGTATTGGTGCTCCTGGGCAGCGTGCTGAATGTTTCTGTGGGGCAGTTGTTTGCCGCGGCGCTTATCCCAGGGCTGCTGCTTGTACTCGTTTATATTGTGTACATCGCCATCACCGCATGGGTGCGCCCGGGGTACGCGCCAAGTATGCCCAAAGAAGAACTAGAGGCTTTCTGGGCATCAGGGGCTACCCGGAAGGTGCTGCAGGCTTTTGTCCTGCCTATGCTTTTGATTGTTGCCGTGCTGGGCTCCATTTTTGCAGGCATTGCTTCCCCTACCGAGGCTGCCGCCGTAGGGGCAATGGGCGCTACCTTGCTTACCATCAGTCAGGGCAAATTCAATCTGGAAGTCCTAAAGTCCGTCATGCGGGAAACGACCCACCTGACAAGCATGGTCTTTGTGATTTTGCTGGGCGCTACTGTCTTTTCCTTCGTCTTTCGGGAAATGGGCGGGGACACCTACCTCGTCAGCCTGATCGAAGAAGCCAATCTGTCGCCCATGGCATTTCTGGCCCTGGTTATGATCGTGGTCTTCGTCGCCGGCTTTTTCATCGACTTTATTGAAATCATCTTCATCATCGTACCGGTAGTGGCTCCTATTTTCGTGCAGATGGATATAGATCTGATCTGGATTGGCGTACTGCTGGGGCTTAATCTTCAGACCTCCTTCCTGTCACCGCCCTTCGGATTTTCCCTGTTTTACCTCAAAGGGGTAGCACCTCCGGGCGTGACCACTCAGCACCTGTACCGGGGTATTTTGCCGTTTGTGATTATTCAGCTGGTGTTTCTCAGTACCGTCATACTTTTCCCTGAAGTGGTGTATTTTTTGATTGATTAAGCAGAGATGAAAAGACTGGTATTCATTTTCCTGGTTGTACCCATTTGCCTCTTCGCCCAAACCGACGAGAGTGATACTCTCAAGTTCCAAGCCCGCCTTTCGTTAAGTGGGATACTTCAGGGCGGAAACGTACAAACGGTCATCTTTAGAGCCAACTCTGACCTGAGCTATAGCCTTTGGGATAAATGGGTATTCAAAACCCAGAATTCCTTTGTGTATCAGGAATTCGGAAAGCAAAAAGCCGATGAAGACATACTTAGCCTCAACTTCTTATACTTCAATCCCAAAAAGAGAATATACCCGCTGCTATTAGGCTTTGCAAGCACCAATTTCAGGAGGCAGATCGGCATACGCACCCTTTTTGGCGGGGGCGTCACTTTTCAGTTGCTGAAAAACGATGGGAACTGGCTGAAAATAGCGCTCTCCAGCGAATACGAGCAGACCGAGTTTAATAACGATACCTTCAATCGCATAGCTTACAACGGCACCCCATCCATCAACACTTTTAGGGGGACAATTTGGATCAAGGGCAAATATCATCTCTTCAAAAGGAAGCTAATCGTTGGCCATGAGAGTTACTATCAGCCTTCTTTGGAAAGGGGCGATAACTATCGCTGGCGTGCAGATATAGGGTTAGAAATCCCCCTGACTAAATACCTGAACTTCAGGACCAACTTCCTCCATACCTTCGAGAGTATAGTGATTGAGGGACAGCGGCAGGAGGATACCCTGTTGACTTTTGGGTTAACGGTGAAGAATTTTTGATGGAAAACCTACCCCAACCGAATCCCCGCATCCACCTGAATCCGGTTATAATAAGCCTTCTCCGTAATCGCTGCATAGTCCGCCGCCTTTTGCTGGAAACTGCGGTAGGATTCATACACTTTTCTGCTTTTGGGGTCCCGGGCGGTGATTTCGTCAATCGCTTCCGCAGTGTAGGTGCGCATCTGCTGGATGACTTCATTCGGGAAACGACGAATGTTGATACCTTTTTCCAGGAATTTGGCGAGAGCAGCGGCATTATTGGCTTCCATCTGGCTGAGAATCCAGCCGGAAAGCTCGCCCGCTACGGTCTTTATGATGCCCTGCAGGTCAGAGGGCAGTTGCTCCATTTGCTCCTTGTTGACGAAGAACTCCAGCATGGTGCCAGGTTCGTGCCAGCCAGGGCTGTAGTAGTATTCGGCGATCTCGTGAAAGCCCATTAGGGTATCGTGGAAGGGGCCCAGCCATTCCGTAGCATCGATGACGCCCCGCTCCAGCCCGGTATAGATTTCTCCGCCTGCCATGAGCACCGGTGCGCCGCCCGCTCGTTGCAGCACCTTGCCGCCCAGGCCAGGGATGCGCATTTTGAGCCCTTTCAGGTCTTCAACGCTGTTGATCTCTTTATTAAACCAACCGCCCATCTGCACACCGGTATTGCCGCCTGGCATAGGGATGAGGTTGAAATCCGCGTACAGCTCCTCCCATAGCTCCAGCCCTCCGCTGACCATCCATGCATTGAGCTGCTGTGCGTTCATACCAAATGGGACGGAGGCAAAAAACTGCGCGGCTTCTGTTTTGCCCGCCCAATAGTAGGCAGCTCCACAGCCCAACTCGGCTCCGCCTTCCCGCACCGTGTCAAAGGCTTCCAGTGCCGGCACCAGCTCATTGCCACCGTAGACCCGGATATCCATACGCCCTCCGGATAACTGCCGTACGCGGTCGGCAAAAAGCTCACAGGCTTCGCCCAGTATCGGGAACTTAGGCGGCCAGGTGGTCACCATCTTCCAGCGGTATTTTTTGGCAGTGATGATGTTGGGGCTGCCATCGCTTTCTTCCTGCGCATGGCTGACGCCGCCCAGCCCTTTAATCACAAAAGGGAGGGAAATGGTGCCAAGGGCTAAGCCTTTGAAGAAGGTTTTACGGTTGAGCTTCATAGCGTGCCAGGATTAAAATGTGATTCGGTGATAAATCTGTCCGAGCGGAATGCGGTGGTCAAGCCTGTGGATAATCAGTTCGTCAGATGCTGTTGCAAGAGGCGTCATCAGCCACTGTCCGTTGGGGGCTCGTTCGAAAGATTCTACGGCCAGCTGATGTTGGGCAATGAAGACACACTGCTCCACACTTGGAATGCGCTGATATTGGAAAAACTTTTCGGTCCGGTCGTACTGTGCGGTACCCTGAGAAAGAATTTCAATGATCACGCAAGGGAATTCAATAATCAGAGGGTCCTGATCTTCCGGATTGCAGGTGAGTACGATATCCGGATAGACATACCGCTTTTTAGACTGGATTTGGGTCATGACGTTTTCGTCAAACAATTCACAGCCTTTGCTTTCCAATATTTGCTGAGGGATTTGGGCGATAAGGTTCCGCTTGATACGGTTATGGTTCTTGGTAGTAGCTTCTAATTCAATGAGCGTCCCATCCCAAAAGTCAAAACGCTGCCCTTCACCTCGCTGTGAAGCCAGGTACTCCTCGAAACTGACGGGTTGCAATCGTCTTGCCAGGCTCATGACCAAAATTTTAAACAAGATAGTGGAAATTTCAGAACAGAGGAAACCTGATTTTGTATATTTTGTTTTAAATTTACAAAACACAAAACAAATCAATGTCAGATCAACCCGCAAAATACAATCAGGGTAGGGGAGCCCAAATCAATCCGGCCAACCGCTTTCATGAGCACGACTACGGGCTGGAGCCTTTGCAGCCGGATGCCAGGACGCAGTACATCCCGGTTTACCCCAAAACCATCCTCAATCGGGTGGAAAGCCCGGACATCGGAATGGCCTGGTCGATGAACCCCTATCAGGGCTGTGAGCATGGCTGTATTTACTGCTACGCCCGCAATACCCACAATTACTGGGGCTACAGTGCGGGACTGGACTTTGAACAAAAGGTGCTGTACAAAAAAGATGCCCCACAACTGCTCGAACAGCAGCTCAAAAAGAAAAACTGGAAGCCCGAACCCATTATGCTGGCAGGCAATACGGATTGCTATCAACCGGCAGAGCAAACGCTGGGCATCACCCGCGAAATCCTCAAAGTGCTGTGGAAGTACCGCCATCCGGTAGGCATTATCACCAAAAACAGCATGGTGCTGCGCGACCTTGACCTGCTGCAGCCTATGGCAGAAAACCGTTTGCTACGGGTATCCATTTCCCTGACCACGCTGGATGAGAAGCTGCGCCGCCTGCTCGAGCCCCGGACCGCATCCGTGAAGGCCCGCCTGAAAACCATTGAGGTACTGGCAGCGAAGGGCATTCCGGTGAATGTCATGATGGCGCCCATCATCCCCGGTTTGAATGATCACGAAATCCTGGAAGTGGGGCAGAAGGTCAGCAGCCTGGGTGCGGTTTCCATGGCTTACACCATGGTGCGCCTCAACGGAGATGTCGCTGCCATTTTTGAGGACTGGATCCGCAAGACGATGCCTGACCGTGCAGACCGGGTGCTTAATCGCATCCGGGATGTGCACGGGGGCGAACTGAACGACAGCCGTTTTGGTACTCGTATGAGAGGTGAAGGGCAGTTCGCGGAGGTCGTGAAACAACAATTTCAATTGGCGCGTCAGCGGTACTTTGCCGATAAGGTTAAGCCAGACTACAACCTGGATTTGTTTGAGCAGGGTCGCAACCCTCAAATGTCCCTGTTCTGAACTTGCATGAGTGGCAAGCGTTCCAGAAATTAGCCGCTCATTGGCTTTTTTGCAAACACAAAACCACTATGCCCGAAACCTCACTGCTTGCTGCTGCTGAAACGGCCGTTTACCAATATTTGGCAGAACACCTGCCGCCCCGTTATGTCTTTCACGATTTCAATCATGCTAAAGCTACCGCAGCTATCGCCGCTGAGCTTACCGCTGAGGCAGGTTTACCGGAGGCAGCACGCAATGCTCTGATTATTGCGGCCTGGTTTCACGATGTGGGCTACACAGAGGGCGAGGAAGGGCATGAACAACGCAGCGCCGAACAGGCGAAGCAATTCCTTAAGCCATTTCCGGAGACGGTCATTGACCACGCGCTGGCAGAGCAGTTGATCTTGAGCACCATGCCTGCCCAAAAGCCCGGTACCAAACTGGAGCAATGGCTGCACGATGCCCACTATTCTTTCCTGGGCCGAAAACGCTTTGAACGGCGCGGGCAACTACTCCGTCTGGAAGAAGAAGCCATCTCCGGCAAGAACTACACCACCCACGAGTGGGAAAGGCGCTTGCTGGAGCTTCAGTTGGATACGAAATTCCTGACCCCGGAAGCCCACGAAGCTTTTGCCAGTCGAAAAAACAAAAATATAGCCGAGCAAAGGGATAAAATCCGTAAAGCCCGGAAAACAACCGTCCGGAAAAAGACCGGAAAAGACTTTGGCCGGGGCGTTGACACCGTCTACCGGGTCACCCTCCGCAACCACATCAACCTGAGCTCTATTGCTGACGGGAAGGCCAATATGATCATCAGTATTAACACCTTGGTACTGTCTATCCTTATCACCGCAGGATCAGCGGGTTTCTCTATCAGCCCTGCTAATTTTGAGGAAAACCTGGAGTATATCCTTCCCGTGCTCCTGCTTATGGTCACCTCACTGATGGCCATTACCTTCGCCGTATTCTCAGCCATACCAAAGGTGTCCGGGCAGGATTTTACCGATGAGGACGTCAAAAAACATAATGTGAGCCTGTTGTATTTCGGCAACTTTCTGAGCCTGCCCAAGGAGCAATTTGTAGGGTACCTGCGCGATCTAAAAGAGGATCAGGAGGTCTTGTACGATGACCTTTCCCGGGATTTGTACAATCTGGGCCTCGTACTGAAGAAAAAATACCGCCTGCTCACTTACGCCTATCGGACTTTTGTAGGAGGGCTGGTGCTGAGCTTCCTCGTCTTTATATTCACCCTCCTGCTGAAATAACCTTCCCACTTTAAGCCTCTCCTATCTTTTGTTCAAAGCGTTGTCACGGAGTCTGTCCGTAGCCGTCCGGTTTTGGCTTTCTGACCCCCTTCGGATGTATTGAAATAATACACCACTCCAACGCTTAGCAGAAAATAGGCAGCAAGGGCATAAGTCGCTATTGGGGAAAAACTGTTGAGCCCAAACCAGTCTCCGGTAGTCCAGATCAGGACGAGTCCAATACCCGACTTCACCAGCTCTACCGCCCAGGCATAGCGGCTTTGGTCCATCAGCATGCTGTAACTGAAAATACAGAGGACCAGAAACAAACCATACAAAATAGCCTGCTGCGCACCGATTTCCGCTAGGTTATTAAATAGGTACATCATCAGTAAGAATACGGCGGTGAACTGTATCCAGGACCACCATTGCATAGCCCTGGAGAGCTTTGGATCGTACTTTTCGTAAGTGTAAGGGTCTTCAATTCCGGAAAGCGGATACTTTTCCTTCACATCAGCCGGACGCCACCCGGTTGGTTTGAACCAGATCGTGAACTTGGCTTTCCAGTCTTTTGTGCGCCACGCATCCTTGATGAGCTGCCATAAGTGCACAAAGTTGATAATGATGGGGTTCCAGGTGCGTACCGGGCGGGTCACGCCGTACACCGGTGGCACTTCGTCCAGCTCCTCCTGGAAAGTACCAAACATTTTGTCCCAGACGATGAAAATCTGAGAGAGGTTCTTATCCAGATATTCCTTGTTGATGGCGTGGTGGACGCGGTGATGAGAGGGCGTGACAATAATGTGCTCCAACACGCCCATTTTGCCGATCAGGCGGGTGTGGTACCAATACTGTGCAAACAAGTGGAGTGGGGCGACCACGGCGACCACTTCTCCCGGCACGCCCAAAATGGCGATCGGTAGCAGGAAAAAGACCGTTATAGCTACAAACCCGGAGATCGACTGCCGCAAAGCACAGCCCAGGTTGAACTCCTCGCTGCTGTGGTGGATGATATGCCGGTTCCAAAAGTAGTTGACACTATGCGAAAGACGGTGCACCCAGTAGCCGGCAAAGTCGAGCCCGATAAAAGCCAGTGTATAGACCAGCCAGGTGGATTTGATTTCAAACAGCCCGATTTCTCCTGCGAGCCAGTCGTAGGACACCACCACAACGGTGAGCCCAAGCACATCTTTGATTACATTGGTCAGGCCGGAACTCAGGCTGGATAAGGTGTCCATACTTCGGATCACCTTTTCGCCTTTCCACCAGGCGATACCAGCTTCCAAAAGGAGGAGAGCCATAAAAAACGGGATGGCGTAATTCAGTACGGCGGCGTAGGATTCCATGTCAATTTAGTTTGGCGAAATTTCGCTATAATTTGCAAATATATGGAATCCGATATAAAAAAAGTACCGGCAAACGACTGTATGCCGTCTGCCAGGTACCACTTTTTGGGGTTATAATTTGTTAAACTTCACGATTTCAGGGCCTGTCTCAGACTGCATATGGCAGAAGTAAGTACCCGGTGGCAGAGCGCTCACATCAATTTCGGTTTGGTGGTGTGCTTTTGCCTGACTTTCCCAAACCAACTGACCGGTAGCTGCAAAGACCTGCAACGTAAAATCCTGATCAGCCCACCTTAGGGTCAGGACCGCAGTAGTAGGATTGGGGAAAAGGGTAGGGGGGCTGACTTCTTCGTTCCACCCACTACTCAGGTGGTGGTTTGCCCAGTTTGTACCTCCTGATGCCAGGCTATTGACCGGTACTCCAGCCGGGAAATCACCATCACAGAAGCGGTTGATACGAGCCCGGAACTGCCCAGAATTACCCGGAGTAGCAGAGAAACCCGGCTGTAACGTCACGGCATCTTCGGCTACGAACTGCACCTGAGCGAAGCCGGTTGCTTCGTAATCGGCGGCAGTGATTGTAGAAAGCGCGGCTTCATGGACAAACCCGGAAAGCACCGTTGCACAGCACAGGCTGAGGTTAGCAGTCGTGACCAGAATATTATTGGTCGAGGCAAAGGGGCTGGACAGAATGCTGTGCATCCGCTTTTCCTGCATGGGCGTGAAAGCACCCCGGCAGTGGAATGGGGCGTAGCTCATTGTGTTAGTCACGTCGGGGCTGTAATTGTCCCCGTTCCCATCGGTTTCTGTGCCGATAAAGCTACAAGTTGTATCGTCTACATTACTTCCCAGGCTGGGATCGGCGGGGGTGTCGCAAAGCTTATCGCCTGCGCCTGCGCAATTGCTGCCGTCCACCAGTTCGGCTCCGAATGCAGTTTCGTGGGTGTGGTAAAGCCCCAGGCAATGCCCCATTTCGTGCGCCAGGTGCGGAGTGTTGAACCGGCCGGCGTAAATGGTGGTGTAAGTATTGGGGATAGCGTAGGCGGTGCCCCGGAAGAAGGTGTAATCCGGCAAGATATTGATGGTAATGACATCATTTAATGGCGGATAGGCGGCAATGAGGTCATCGGCAGTATCGCCATCAAATCCATCAGTGGGGCTGGCGAAGTTGGAATCATTGATACTGTAAATGCCCATCAGCGCAAAGCAGATGTCGTGAGGCGCATAGTAGGCTTCCAGGCGGTCAATTTCATCCAGGACTTCCTGCCGGGTGGGCCCTCCGATGCCATTGTCTTCGTTGATGACCCGCACGGCAATTTTTACCGTGTAGGATAAGTTGGCGGGCGCTCGCCGGGCTGCCGGATACCGTTCCAGGTAGTCGGGCGAAGGCGGCGTCAGGCAGTCAGGGTCTTGCCCAAACAATGCTAAGCCCAGTAGCAATAGGGTAGTGGTAAGGATTAAATGTTTCATGTCGTTGGTCTTTTGGGCTTATTGTTGTTCTAATTGTGCAAGGCGGGCCTCCAGGGCTTCGAGCTGCGCTTTTAGTGCTTTGTTTTCCTGATCTGCGGCGATAGCGTACAGCGTCAGTTCCTCGACTTTTTCCACCAGCAGCCGCTGTGTGCTGCCGATCTCAAAGCCGCCTGTTGCTTCTATCGTTTGAGCAGATTGGAAGCCCGGAAGGTGGCGATGGCGGTCGATGAAGTCGGCGACCTCCTTTAGCTCAGGCAGGTTGTAGCTGTCGCTAAATACATAATCGGGCCAGTTGGCTTCCAGCTTGACGGTCACTTCTTCTGCCAGTATGGATCCACCAACGTACAGGCGATGGCTGCCCGGGGTTGCGGTGGTGCCCACGGTCAGGGTTTGATCTACTGTAGCGGTGTTGCTGCCCAGGTGGCCCGTGACGGTTGCATCATCGGTTACGGTAAGCGCTCCGCCAATTTGAGTGATGCCGCCTACCTTGAGCTGATCGCCAATGACTCCATTACTGGCTACGCTAAGGTCTTCGCCAACGAAAGCATCGGTGCCCACTTGCAGGCCCTGCTGTATGACGGCGTTCTTAGCGACATCAAGGGCTTCATTGACCAGGGTTCGGCCGGCGATTTCCAAAAAGAAACCGGCAGCAGGGGCATCTGTACCCAGCCCGACCTGTGTGCCATCATCCCAGAGCTGACTGTCGCCAAGGCTGCTTTCTCCGGTGAACTTCGCCAGGCGGTTAGGCGTGCCGCTGATGTCTTCGCTGGTCAGCATTTTGAACCAGCTTGCCGTACCCCAGTCCGGCGCATCGCCCTGCCAGCTGCGGTGGAAAATGCCCTCTTCGGCAAAAAACAGCTGATGGTCCAGGCTGTTGCCACCGGGGGCCAGGGTCAGCAGGCCGCCATCGGCTGCCGTCGTGACCGGAAGTACACTAAATGCGGTACTGGCATGGCGCTCCAGGTAAAGTTCATCTACGTAAGTGTCAGGTGCACTGTCCATTGAGCCATTGTCATCCACGTGCAGCCGCCCGAAGAAGTCGCCTGTAGTATGAGTGTGGCCGACCGTGTGCAGGTCGAACGATGGGGTAGTGGTGCCAATGCCCACCTTTCCATTGGCAGTGACCGACATACGCGGCATCAGCTGCGGGTAGCCCGTCTGAAAGCGGAGGTCAGCCGCAAAGCCATCGGGCTGTACGGGGCCGGAAACGTAAGCGCGCATTTCAGCACCGGTGTAATAATCGCCGCCCGTCACCCAGCCTTGCAGCTGAACTGCGCCCAGGCTGTCGTCGTCTACAACGGGGAGTTTGCCAACGCCAAGCTGAAAGCCATTGTTTTTGGCGGCAAAAAGTGCAGGGTCATCGCCAATGATCTGTGCATTCAAAAGGGTAGTAGTGCTTCCTGCTGCAAACAGGATAGCCAGGATGATTAGTTTTCTCATGGTTTTTTAGTGTTTTTGGTATATATTTAGTCTTTTATCACCGCTCTAAAACAAGTGTTACATAATCAGTCGAATTTTTTGTTCAAACTACCTTTACATTTAGAGGACTTGTAACGATCACCGAAGGTCATGTAATAATGCGCGATCTAAACCCGGGACGATCCTGGCAGAACAAGTCCTATTTAAAATCCGCCCCATGTTAAAGAAATACATTACCCCTTTGCTTATAGCTTTTGCTGGCTTTGGTTTGAATGCACAATGCCCTCCGGGCGATGTCATCCTTAGCTCACAGGCGGAGGTGGATGCTTTTGTGGCTGACTATCCTGACTGTACGGAACTAGCGGGAGATGTGTTAATTGGTGACTTTGAAGGTACTACCGATATTGTTAATATTTCAGGTCTTAGCAACCTTACATCGATTGTCGGTTCCCTACATATTTTAAGAAACTCTGATATAACGAGCTTAATTGGATTGGATCAACTAACTTCTATTGAGGGAAACCTATATCTAGGCTTTAACAATGGAATAGCAAGTTTGACGGGATTGAGTCAGCTTAGCTCTATAAATGGAAGGTTTACTCTTATCAAAAACGACAACTTAACAAGTTTGACGGGATTGGGTCAGCTTAGCTCCATAGGTGGAGGGTTTGCGGTTGTAAGAAACGATACCTTGACAAGTTTGACAGGGTTGGAGGGGCTTACTACCATCGGCGGAAGCCTCCAGGTTATTGAAAACAGTAACTTAACGAGTTTGACAGGATTAGAGGGACTCGTTGCCATCGGCAGAGATTTAAATATTGAAGATAACGTTGTTTTAGGAAGCTTGACGGGATTAGAAAATCTTAATGCAACGACGATTAACAACCTTGTTATTACTTGGAACTCACAGCTTTCTAACTGTACTATTGAGAGCATTTGTGATTATCTGGGCATGGCAATGAATACGGTTGCAATTAGTGGCAACGCCACGGGCTGCGCCACACGAGAGGAAGTGGAAACGGCATGCATGGTCCCTGCCACCGACATATCCCAAACCAATATTGAGCTGTTCCCAAACCCCACTAATGGGATGCTGCAGCTGCGCAATATTACTGCCAAAGAAGTGGTGATCTACACTGCTCAGGGGCAGCGCATCGCTCGCTACGGCAACCCCGGGCAGGAACTGAACCTGAGTGCTTTGCCCGCCGGTGTATATCATCTTCACTTGATTACGGCGGATGCTGTTTTTGCAGCGAGGGTGATGAAGCAATAGCCATTTTCCTGGCATCAATCTTTTTTCCTGAAGTCCAAATAAATACGGCCATTCAAATAGAAATGAGGCCGGTCCCGGTTGGCAAAAAACTCATTGGCGTAGCTCTGCGGCCCCAGGTTCTCCGGTTGCTTGAATTTGGTGCCGATGGGGCTTATCGCATGAAGGATTGAAATATTCTTCCCGGGAAATTTCCCATCTGTATTGGTATTGTAGGCGCCCTTAGGCTCCTCTGGGGTGAAAAGGTGGAGGAATAAATGGTTTGAGGCGATCATTAAAGTAAAGGGTTGCGCTTTCGTTTGAATTTCCGCCCAATAGACTTCGTCGTGGTAACCTTTGAATTCAGGATAGTCCCAAGTCTCTCCGGTTACCGTATTGTTGTAGGCTTTCTCCCAAAGGCCGAACTGCAGGCCTTTCCTGCGATTCTTCCAAACGCGGTAAGGGCCCCTGCCCAAATACTTCACCCCAGTCACCTGATCTTCGGGGTAATCAAAGCTTACGCCAAGGAAGTCGTAGGTGCTGTTTCCGGGGAGATAGGCGTAGTCGATCTGGAGGAGACCGCTGCCCAGCATCCTGTAAACTACCTTTCTTAAAACGCCTTCAAATTCAGCCTCAATGACATAGTCGTTGCCATCGGAATAGTGCTTGATGGACTTGAAAGTGGAGGCACCGATGACCGTATCGGGTAAAGGGCCTCCCGAGAAAGGAAAACCGCCTCTTTCGTTGCTTACGGTCTCGATCAGACCGCTTGCTAAACCAATACCGATCTCGACTCCTTTGGCTGAAGTGAGCAGGATGCCATTTTTTTCTTTTGCGGTTGCCTTATTGGTGGCAGGGGGTAGAAGGCTTTCAATGATTTGCGCTTCCGTTTGCAATGCCCATGACCAGGTGAAGATTTCCCTGCCGTGCGGGTCGGTTGCGGTGAGCAGCAATCCCTGATATTGCCGCCAGTTTTCTGGAAGCCCTAATTCCAATTTACCCCATTCCCAGGGTTTGATGTTTCCTGCCAGCACTTCCTTCTCCTGCCGGATAATTGGAGCGGTATTCGGGGCACCTGCTGCCGGGAAATCCACCAACTGCCACTTGAATTGACATTGATTGAGATTGGTATAGTGAAACCGGTTGTGGACAGGGATTACCCCATCAAACGAAGCCGGTATGTGCTGAAGATCCAGGTACACCGGCGACCAAATCTCCTTAATCGTGAAGAAACTCGCTTCCTTTTCCCGGTAAGGGCCTACGATGCCGTCCGGTGCGTTACTGCGCTGACAGTCGAGTTCGCCATCCCGGTCCGAGCGTTGCACACATTCGTCCACCAGTGCCCAGAGAAAGCCACCTGCCGACAGGGGATGGTCTACCATCGCTTTCCAAAAATCATCAAGCCCGGCCCCGTGCCCGCCATCGTACAACCCGTGGAGGAACTCTGTGGGAAAGAAAACGTCGTCTCCATTGAATAATCCATCGGCACAGCAGCCAAAGCTTTTGTAATGCTGCGTATCGGTGTCCCGGAATTTTGCCCAGGGATGGATTACTGGCCTTTTTTGCGGGTCATAAAGATGGAAGTCATCATCGAGTGCAAAATTGTTACCGCCTTCATTGCCATTGTCCCAGATTACGATGGACGGATGGTTGACATCCCGTGTGACCAATTCCTTTACGAGCTGACGGCCCACTACGGTGTCATAGGCCGTTTGCCAGCCGGCCAGCTCATTCAGCACAAATAAACCGAGTGAATCGCATACTTCCAGAAAGTGCTTGTCTGGTGGGTAGTGTGCCATCCTTACGGCGTTCATATTCATGTCCTTGATCAGGTTGACATCATCTACGCTGATCTGGTAACTGGTTGTCCTGCCGGATGCCGGCCAGAAACTATGGCGGTTCACACCTTTAAACTTGATTTTTTGCCCATTTACATAGAATCCATCGTGAGGGCGGAGTTCTACCGTTCTGAAGCCGAAGGCCTCCGTAACCGTGTGCATAGGTGTCCCTTTAGCCATCAGGCTGAACCTCACCTGATAGCGATTGGGGAATTCCGGCGACCAGGTTTTTACGCCACTAAGCTTTTGGGAAACCACGACCATATCCATGCCTTTTTCAATAGGAGAGGAGAAGGGGTTTCCTACTGGGTTGCCTTCCATATCTGTCACCTGCGCTTCCACGGCATCTGCTTTACGGGCATTACTCAGGTAAATATTGGCCAGGAATGAGCCATCCGCTTTGGCATCAATGGCTGTCCACTCAATGTGCGCCTGAGGTTTAGCCTCCAGGTAGACCGGCCGGTAGATGCCACCAAAAACCCAGTAATCGGCTTCCCGTTCTGCAGTATTGACAGAAGGGTTGTCCGACCAGTTTTTAACCACAACTTCCAGTTCGTTATCAGCACCATACTTCAGCAGGCTGGAGATATCATATTTGAACCGGTAGAAACTGCCCTGATGCGTTGGGCCAGCAGATTTGCCATTAATGAACACCTTGGTATCCGTCATGGAACCCTCGAAAACAATATGTACAGATTTATCTTTCCAAGAGGCAGGTACGGTAAATTTATGCCGATAAGTTCCGGTTTCGTTAGACTCCGGCTGCTTGCCGCGGCCATAGTTGTACACCCCGAACCCTTCAGTTTCCCAGTTAGAGGGCACAGGAATTGTAGTCCATTTCCCGCTGTTCATGCCGCGATCGATATGGAAGCCCCATTCAATCGTATGGTCTTTATCAATACCCGAAAGATGCTGTATTTCAGTGGATTGTGCTATAGATTCAAATGTGCATCCCAGGATAAAACAGGTGAAAAAGAGAAGTGGCAGGAGGGTGGTATTGGATCTCATACTCAGTCGGTATTCGTGTAATTCGAAAGGAAAATCTGATAATTTTAGTTTGTAAGCGACCTGCGGAAAGCAGATTCACCTAAATAGATAACGCTGACGGATGTGTTATGTAACCTACGATAATAGTCCACAATGTTTTATTTTGATCAGAATAAAGCAAATTAGGGTAGGAGTAAACAAATTGTTTATGCCGAATGAGTGAAAACGGGTTGCATTTTAAGCGCGTTTTTTAATTCAGGCAAGTCATGTTAATTGAGCTTGGAATTTACGCGAAATCGCTTAGTTTAGATGTTTTGGCGAAAATTGACATTTCAGCCGATGGACAAGCTGAGGACATACAGAGATGTCTGTAGAGTAAATTTAAGCAAAGCTCTAAGGGCAGCTCATCTAATTCAGAAGACAGTACGCTCTGATGTTCAGGGGTATCATACTTTCGCAGCTTGGTTTCAAAGTACTGTAGACGGCTTTAAGCCACTATTTCCTGGTTATATTTTACCCTATAATTTATATTATGTTAAATAAGGTTTTGAAAAAGCGGAATCCCTGTTCTATTTCTTCCTCAGCTCCACAATCTACTCTGCCACATATTTTTTATCTTTTCGCATTATTTCAAAACAAAAACCATCACCTATGCAAGACCGGCGTAAATTTTTGAAGCAATCTACCAAGGCAGCTGTAGCAGCAGCGCTACTCCCCTACTATGGCTGTAGCAGCGAATCGGCAAATGGGGCAACAGGAAACGAGGATGCTGCAGCAGCGGCGGAGAAAATGGCAGAAACAGGCCAAAAGCTCGATAAATTCGGCATACAGCTTTGGACCCTTCGTGATATCATTGCCGAAGACCCTAAAGGCGTACTGAAAGCGCTCTCTGAATTCGGCTACAAACAAATTGAAAGCTACGAAGGCAAAGACGGCATCTTCTGGGGCATGACTAATACGGAGTACAAAGCCTATCTGGATGAACTGGGCATGGACGCCATTTCCTCTCACTGCGACATCAACAAAGATTTTGAGCAAAAAGCACAGCAGGCCGGAGAAATCGGAATGCCTTATCTGATTTGCCCTTACATCGGGATGAAAGAGTCACTCGATGATTACAAGCGCGTAGTAGACCAATTCAATGAATGTGGCGCTATTGCCAAGAAATATGGTCTCCGGTTTGGCTACCACAACCATGATTATTCCTTTCAGGAGCTGGAAGGACAGATCATACAGGATTACATGATGGAAAATACGGATCCTGATACTGTAGACTTTGAAATGGATATTTACTGGGTAGTAACCGGTGGTGCGGATCCAATAGAATATTTGGAGAAATACCCCGGCCGCTTTAAGCTGTCTCACGTCAAAGACCGGATGAAGGATGTGCCTGCTGAAGAGCGCGCGGCTTCCTGCGTCCTTGGCAACGGCACTATCGATTATCCAAAAATTTTGGATGTCGCTGAGAAGCAAGGCATGGCTTATTACATCGTAGAACAGGAACGCTACGATGAGTGTGCACCGATAGATTGCGCCAAAGCGGATGCAGACTACCTGAAGGCAATAAAAATCTAAACGCTGAATGAAGCTATTGAGCAGAACTGTGGTGGGCCGGGAAGCGGCCCACCCTATTCGTGTCCTTCAATTTGGAGGCGGTAATTTTCTGCGCGCTTTCGCAGACTACCTCATTCAAATCCTGAACGAGGAGACGGCTTTTGATGGTGGTGTAGCTTTGGTGAAACCTACGGCTCGTGGTGACTACGCAAGCCTCCGGCAACAAGACGGGCTCTTTCATGTACTGACCCAAGGCATACAAGAAGGGCAACCGGTCCGGGAGATCAAACGGGTGGAATGCATACAGCAAATCATACACCCGTACCAAAACTGGGCAGCTTATATGTCTTCTGCTACCCTGCCTGAAGTTCGCTTCGTGCTTTCCAACACTACTGAAGCCGGCATTACCTTCCGCGAAGAACCTATGCCCACAGGTGCTCCAGCTAAAGAATTCCCCGGCAAACTCACCCAATGGCTGTTCCATCGCTTCCAGCACTTCGAAGGCGCAGAGGACAAAGGATTGATCTTCCTGCCCTGCGAATTAATTGAGCAAAACGGACAGGAACTAAAGCATTGTATCCTGAAGTACGCCAGGCACTGGAACCTTGGCGAGCCCTTTGAGTCCTGGATTGTAACCCACAACATTTTCTGCAATACCCTCGTGGACCGGATCGTCCCGGGCGCACCGGCTAATGCAGCAGATATCTGGGCGGAAACCGGATGGGAAGACCGCGAATTGGTCACCGCCGAGCCCTACCTCCTTTGGGCTATAGAAGCTCCTGAGCAGGTGAAGCGGGAACTCCCCTTTGACCACACCCGGCAAAATGTTGTCTTCACGGATGATTTGGACCGCTTCCGCACGCTCAAAGTCAGGTTGCTGAACGGCGCGCATACCGCTATGGTGCCTATAGGCCTGACAAACGGTGTACAGACTGTGCGTGAATTTGTAGAGCATCCACAATGGGGCGCCTGGCTTACCGATTTGCTTCAACAAGAAATCGCCCCTACCCTGCCGTTTGGCATTCAGGAAACAAAGAATTACATTGTGGCCATCCTTGACCGCTTCCGAAACCCCTATATTCATCACAAATTATCAGACATCGCGCTGAACAGCACTTCCAAATTCAGGGTCAGATTACTGCCAACTGCCATAGCCTATCATCAAAAAATGAATACATTGCCTGAGCATATTGCCCAGTCGCTGGCAGCGCTTATCCTGTTGTACAAAGGCGATATTGCGGGTTTGCCCAGAGACAGCGAAGAGACCGTCAACTTCTTTGAGGCGTGCTGGGCATTGGAAACACCGGATTTTATAGTGAATAAAGTATTGTCTAACAAAGGTTTATGGGGAGAGGATATCCGGTTCTTATCAGCAAGCGTACACCAATATTTACGGTCGATGCAGGACTAATTTTTCCGGTAAACGCCGTAGATAAAGTCGCTTTTATGGTCTTCCAGATAGGCATCTTCCGCAGCAAAAATTCGTTGCAGTACCCGTTCTGATTCCGGATGAGTATCAACAAAATGGTGCGCAATATCCTTTAGCACAAGCATCAGCAGGTTGCCCCCGTAAGGGCGTTCTTCCACCACCTCAAAATGCCGGTGCAGAGCCGGGATAATTGATTCTGAATCAACGCACTCTGAAGGGTCTGCCAGGATCATCCGCCAAAGCCCCGGTCCGGAAACCCACCGCTTAAGTATATCAGTTTTGAAGCGGCGGCGGTAAGCCTCCGGGATGAGCTGCAGCGCTTCATTGATCGCCCGGATTTGAGCCTTAGGATACTGCAACCGGTTGGGGCCTGCGTACTCGTTTATCAAAACGAGCCCGCCCTGCTTTAAGGTGGTTGGCACTTTGGTCTGTAAGAGGTCTTCTACTGCTTCAAAGTGATGAAGTGAGGCGTGAAAGAACACCACATCGTAGGTTTCCTCAGGCCAATCCATTTTATACAGGTCCACTTCCCGGAATTCCATATTGGCAAGCCCAAGCTCCCGGGCTTTGGCTGCTGCCGCCTTTAGCAAATTGCCGGCAATGTCCACACAAACCACCTGACTGAAGTGCGGGCTTTGAGCAAATACCATTTCGTGGCTGCAAATCCCTGATCCTATAGAAAGCATGCGCAGCCCTGTCTTCCCGTTTAGGTGCTGCTGCATAAAATAAGGCTCATAGGGCAATTCCGGCTGCCCTGTAATAAGGCTATTCCAGCGTTGCCGGACGGCAGGGACAATCCACCAATTGGCCGCCTGCAGCCCTAAATCATCAAAGGCACTGCGCGTACGGTCCTGGGCTGCCCAGGAAAACTTGGAAGCTAAAAAGGCCAGCCCCCGCTGATGTAGCTTGGAGTAGGCTTCTGAAAAATCGTCGGTAGTGATATACGGCATTAAGAAAGCGTCATTTCGGCTTTCAGGGTATTTACACACTCTTGAAAGCTGTTGAAAAACTGATCTTCTTCGAGGACATCCGGAAGGAGCTGTACCCGCGCAAAACTCTCTTTGATCAGGTCATTAGCTCCTGTGATATAAACAGTAATCCCGCGCTTTTGCCAATCGGTGATAACATCTTCCAGTGTGACCATCCCGCTTTGGTCCATAAATGGCACCCTTTCCATCCTTATGATGACTGCATCCACCCCTTTTATGTCGTGGCAGTGTTCGCGGTACCGGTTGGCAAACCCAAAAAACATCGGGCCGTCGAAAGACTGCACATAAATCCGCTCAGCAAGCTCCTCCGGCATCGCCTGACTTTCACCCATAAAATCCTGAAGCGTTTTTGACTCCTGTGAGGAAGTCAGGGAGCGGCTCATTTTATTCATAAAGAAAATTGAAGAAGCCACAAACCCTATTGCAACGGCATTGAGCAGGTTATCGAAGAGGGTCACGAGAAGGACAATGGCCCAGGTCGCTGCATCCGATTTCGGAATCCGGAAGAACATTTTGATTCCCTTGGTGTCTATGATACTCGCTCCAACAGTGACCAATATACCGCCCAGTACACTCATAGGAATATAGCGCACGTAATCCGCAGTAGTAAGCACAATCAACAGCAATATAACCCCCTTTAGCAGGCCCGATCGCTTGGTTTGGGCACCGGCATTAATATTGGTGACTGTGCCCATTGTGGCGCCAGCCCCGGGCAATCCTCCGAATGCAGCAGACAGGAAGTTTCCTGCCCCCTGCCCGATTATTGTCCAGCGGCTGTTGTGCTTGGTTTTGGTCAGGTTGTCCGCGACCACTGAAGTCAGCAGGGAGTCAATGACGCCCAGCCCACCCAGCATGACCGCCGGCGTGATGATGTACTGCAGGTCTCCAACTTCCAGTTCCAGCAGCCGGTTGAGCTGAAGAGCGGGCAGTTGGGTCGGTATTTCACCAATAACGGGCACATCCAATTTTAGCCCAAGAGCTAAAACCGTACAGGCAATAAGCGACACCAGTATGGAAGGTACCCGCCGGGTAAGCTTGGGAAAAAGGTAAACGATAGCGATGGAAAGCAGGCCCAGCCCAATGGCCTGTGTATTCACCATCTCTACCCCACCCAGACTGGTCATAATAGTTAAAAATCCGCCCGGATTATCCAGGCCAAGGATGGGGAAGATCTGCGCCGCAATGATGATCAACCCGATACCCGCCATAAACCCCGATAAGACCGGATAAGGCATGAACTTCACAAAGCGGCCAAAATCGAAAATACCAAACAGCAACTCCAGCAGGGCAGCAAGGAGAAAAGTCGCAATAATGAGCGGTACAGCGTTGCTCAAATCGCCACCGGATTGCACCAGGCCGGTAGTAACCACTGTGGCAGCCACCACAGTCATAGGACCGGTCGGATCGGAGATCAGCGTGTTCGTGCCTCCAAAAATACCGGCAACAATAGCCAGGATAATGGCGGTGTACAAGCCTGCTTCCGGACCAAGCCCGGACTGCACACCGAAGGCCAGTGCCATAGGCAATGCGATGATGGCAGCCAGGAATGCTCCCGATAGGTCACCTTTAAGGGAAGGGGCAGGCGGCCGTTTTCTAAACAAAGGTCTGAATGGCATGCTGGTCTGAAGTGTTTTATTGATGGCAGTTCCTGCACTTCAATATGCACCGGTAAAAGTAGACCATTGCACCAGAAAGACCAAATGCCACGAAAAAATCGCTGCCTAATTGCTTTTCTAAGCTTAAAAGCGGGGCTCCTTTTTTAGAATCGTTTTCCTACGCCTAAGCCAAACGTGAAGGTGGTAAAAGCGTCAGCTCGCATATCGTAGAATATAGTAGGATACAGGTCCCAGTGGTGCTCGAGCTCCAGTTCGTATTCCACACCGATCCGGAATAACATAAACTGTTCGGTAATGTCAAACTCCAGTCCCGGGCCGATAACAAAAACAATCCCGGAATTAAGGTGATATAACAAATCTAAAGTTGTCACAATTGGAAAACGGCGCTCTGTGAATTCATTGTTTTCCCGTTCCACGATGAAAGTCTCCAGTTCAATATCGTTGTGCAAGCCCACTCCCCAACGGTTATTGAACCAATACTCCAAATCCACACCGTAGGAAGGAATGGCAATCCTGCCGCCATCCGAAAGGCCCGGAATAAAAGTATGGCTGATAAATGAGGCAAACCGGAAATGGGGCTCATCAGAATACGCCCTGGGCTCGGTATGGAGCGCCGTATTGGCTTCATGGTGCTGTGCCTGAACGTTTTGGGCAAGCAAAACAGTTACTGCTACTGCAAGCATAATTCGTGTTACCGTCATGTCTAATTGCTTTTTGACAAAGCAAAGGAAAACAGCCTTAAGGTTAAGTGAAATGAATCACATGGAGCGCAAAAGGCGACTAAAGGATGGCGGGATTTTGGGCAAAAAGGTAAAAAACTCAATAATCGAATTGTTTTTTGTCACAAATTGATCTAGCTTTGTCGCGTTAAAATATTTCAAATGAATCTGTTTCATTTTTGTTTCCTGGTCTTGCTTAGCCTGTCCCAGTCTCTTGGGGCAGACACCAAGCCTGTTGCCACAGTTGCAGGAATACAGATTGCCGCCTCGGCAGACGATGAATATGCAGCTACAGCTTCTGCCTCCGATTGGCTCGCTGTAGTTCCCTTCTTTTCGGAGTCTGTAGAGGAAAAAGACGAAGAAACGCATACCGGCGATGTCGCTGATGTCGCTATCTTCTCTCTGAGCAAACGTGAACCTTCATCAGCGTTCACCAATTTATTGCTCTCCGAAAGCACCTTAGCTTTTTCCCTCTCCACTCCCCTTTTCATTCTATTTCAGGTATTTCGAAATTAGGCCGATCAACGGCTATGGCCCACATTGTGCAGGTGCTCCCAAGGCTCCGGTATGGTTTGATGCGTGCATTTGCCCATTAAGCCAGGAGCTTTTATGGCCTATTTCAAACATTGTTTGAAATGGAAACAGACAGGCGTACCTGCTATCGATCTGTCGCTGTAGTCAACATACCCGCTTTTGCTTAGAAAATTGAGCCGCCCTCCGGATGGAAGATGCGGGTGGCGATGTATTTCCACAATTATAAGTTTGAAAATCATGAATACAAAGATTGTTTTCCTGTGCCTGCTTGTTACGGTAATAGCCCTAAGCAGCTGTGAACATGAAACGCATAAGAAACACGAGATAGGGACACTCGAAGTGACTAACCCTATGAAAAAGGACACCCTCTACTACAAAAACTACGTCAGCCAGATTCATGCTTATCAGCATATAGAACTCCGGGCCCTGGAGAAGGGGTACCTTCAGAAAATCCTAGTTGATGAAGGGCAGTACGTGCAAAAGGGGCAACTGCTCTTTCAGATTCAGCCCACTATTTATCAGGCCGAGATGCAAAAGGCGCAGGCAGAAGTTGGAAGGGCAGCCATTGAGTTTCAAAATACAAAGGTGCTGGCCGATAGCAATATCGTTTCTAAAAATGAATTGGCGCTGGCAAACGCCAATCTTCAAAGAGCCCGGGCTGACTCCGCTCTTATGCAGGCTCATCTCAACTTTACCGAGGTTCGTGCGCCCTTTAGTGGCATTATCGGGCAGTTTGAAGATGTGCGCCTGGGCAGTTTGCTGGATGAAGGTGAATTACTGACTACACTTTCTGACAACAGCAAAATGTGGGTCTACTTCAACGTTCCCGAAGCAACCTACCTCGATTATATGAAGCAGGTCAAATCCTCCACTCCCGCTTCACTAAAACTGAAACTGGCCAACAACGAACTGTTCGAACACGAAGGCATGGTTACCGCGATTGAATCTGACTTCAATAATGCAACCGGTACTATCCCATTCCGGGCGACCTTCCAAAATCCGGACAGATTGCTGCGGCACGGGCAAACCGGAAATATCCTGTGGTCGGTGGAGCTCAGTGAAGTCGTTATTATCCCGCAGAAAGCCACCTTTGAAATTCTGGATAAAAAGTACGTCTTCCTGGTCAGTCAGGATGGTCATGTCAGCTCACAGGAAATCAAGGTCGGTGCGGAATTAAATCACCTTTATGTCGTGAAAGATGGCCTGAGCCTGGACGATCAGATCCTTATTGAAGGGTTGCGGAAAGTGCAGAACGGTGACCATATCGAGTACGAAAAGAAAGCTGCTGCAAAGGTATTTGCTGAACTGGAGCTGCACGCGGAGTAAATAAACTGAGGTCAAAAGTATACAACCATGTTTCAAAATATATTGAAGAGGCCCGTATTGGCCATTGTATTATCGGTAACGATAGTTTTTGTGGGGCTGCTCTCGATTTTCCAGCTCCCCATTTCACAATTCCCATCTATTGCGCCTACAACAGTCAATATCTTTGTCGCCTATCCGGGGTCAAGTGCGGATGTGCTGACCAAGTCCACGCTTATCCCACTGGAGACGGCAATTAATGGTGTACAAGGCATGCGGTACATCGCCTCGGATGCGACGAGCGCTGGTGAGGGGACCATCCGCATCGTATTTGAGCCCGGCACCGACCCCAATCAGGCGGTAGTCCGTGTCAAAACACGGGTAGACCAGGTGATGCCTAACCTGCCGCCCCTGGTACAGCGGGAAGGGGTTATCATCACCCCTATTCAGCCCAGTATGTTGCTGTATGTCAACCTCTACAGCGACAAAGGCAGCAACATTGACGAAAAATTCCTGTACAATTATGCCTATACCAAGGTCATCCCGGAACTTCAGCGGATAAAAGGGATTGCCCGGGCCAATATTCTGGGCTCCCGGAAATACGCCATGCGGGTGTGGCTCAAACCCGACCGGATGCGCGCCTACAAAATATCAGCAGAGGAAGTCCTGAAAGCCATGGAGGAACAAAGCCTGATTGCCCGGCCTGGCCGGCTGGGACGCAGTTCGGGCAAAGCAGCGCAATCGCTGGAATATGTGCTCACTTACCCTGGCCGCTACAACACCCCTGAACAGTACGAAGAGATCATCGTCAAAAGTACGGAAGAGGGTGAGCAGATAAAACTTAAAAACATTGCTGAGGTAGAACTGGGCAGTGAGTTTTTTGATATCTACTCCAACCTGGACGGCAAGCCCTCTTCTTCCATCGTACTTAAGCAGACACTGGGGAGCAACGGTAGCGATGTAATTGAAGAGGTCAAAGCCAAAATAGCTGAACTGGAAAAGGAGTTCCCTGCCGGTATCAAATACCAGTATAGCTATGATGTATCCAGGTTTTTGGACGCCTCTATCGAGCAGGTCATACATACCATACGCGATGCTTTCTTCTTGGTAGCACTTGTGGTATTTATTTTTCTGGGCGACTGGCGCTCCACCCTCATTCCTATTCTTGCTGTGCCGGTCTCCCTCATTGGGGCCTTCTTCTTTATCAACCTTGCGGGCATGTCCGTTAACCTTATTACACTTTTTGCCCTTGTCCTGGCCATTGGGGTGGTCGTGGATGATGCCATCGTGGTAGTGGAGGCCGTGCATGCTAAAATGGAGGAAGACCCTTCGCTCTCTCCTTACAAGGCTACACAAAAAGCAATGGGGGAACTAACCGGCGCCATTATTGCTATCACCCTCGTTATGGCATCGGTATTCCTGCCGATTGTCTTTATGACGGGGCCGGTAGGGGTTTTCTACCGGCAATTCGCCATCACGATGGCAAGCTCTATCGTAATCTCTGGTCTTGTGGCCCTTACCTTAACGCCCGTCCTCTGTGCCATTATCCTCAAAAACAACCATGGCAAGCGAAAGAATTCACTGTTTGACCGCTTTATCAATGGCTTCAACCGTTTGTTTGACAAAGGTACAGGCTTCTACGTCCGCGTGCTCAACAAGGTAGTCGCCAGGCGGTTGGTCACCTTTGGCGTGCTGGCCCTGTTCATTGCCGGTATTGTTTATGAAAACAAAATCCTCCCTGCCGGCTTTGTCCCCAATGAGGATCAGGGGACTATCTATGCGATTATACAAACCCCTCCGGGCTCCACACTGGAAATAACCAATGAGGTGGCCCGTAAACTTCAGGCTATTGCTGAAGAAGTTGACGGAATTGAATCCGTAACCTCACTGGCTGGGTACGAAATCATGACGGAAGGCCGGGGCTCCAACGCCGGCACCTGCCTTATCAACCTCGAACCCTGGTCAAAGCGGGACAAGAACGTCCATGAAATTATGGAGGAACTCGAAGAGGAGACAAAGGACCTCGGCGCTATTATCGAGTACTTTGAGCCACCGGCAGTACCTGGATTTGGCTCCTCCGGGGGCTTTTCCTTCCGCTTGCTGGACAAAACCAACTCCACTGATTATCAGGAGTTTGATGAGATCAATCAAAACTTCCTCAAAGCGTTGAAAGAGCGGGAGGAACTCTCTGGTTTATTCACCTTTTATGCGGCCAATTATCCGCAGTATGAACTGGAGATCGACAATCAGGCAGCTATGCAGAAGGGCGTGTCTATTGGCGCTGCTATGGAAAACCTTAATATTCTGATTGGCAGTACCTACGAGCAGGGATTTATCCGGTTTGGGCGTTTCTTCAAAGTCTATACGCAGGCTGCACCGGAATACCGCCGCTACCCCTCCGATATGGAGGAATGGTTTGTGAAAAATGAAGCCGGAGAAATGGTCCCCTACTCTGCTTTCATGAAGCTCAAAAAAACCCAGGGCCCCAACGAGATCACACGCTACAACCTTTACAACTCCGCTGCAATCAGGGGGCTGCCCTCTGCCGGATTTACCACAGGTGACGCCATTAAAGCCATCTCAGAAGTGGCCGAGCAAACCCTGCCCCGGGGTTATGATATTGCATGGGAAGGATTATCCTATGATGAAGCCAGCCGGGGGAATGAAGCTTTGTATATCTTTCTGGTGGTCATTTTCTTCGTCTACCTGGTCCTGGCAGCGCAGTACGAGAGCTTTGTGCTTCCGCTTGCCGTCCTGCTTTCCCTGCCTGTTGGAATCTTTGGCACCTTTTTTATGCTCAAAGCGATGGGGCTGGCCAATGACGTCTACGCACAGATCGGTATGATCATGCTCGTAGGCCTGTTGGGCAAAAACGCCGTACTGATAGTAGAATTTGCAGTACAGAAGCACAACGAAGGCGCTTCCATTTTTGATGCTGCTGTGGAAGGAGCTAAAGCTCGCTTCCGCCCCATTCTCATGACCTCTTTTGCCTTTATCGCCGGATTGATACCACTCGTGCTTGCGCATGGTGCTGGCGCGGTAGGCAACCGCACTATTGGTGCTGCCTCCCTTGGAGGAATGTTCTTCGGTACCATCTTTGGGGTCCTGATAATCCCGGGGCTTTACTTCGCTTTTGCCAAACTGGTGGAAGGAAGAGATCTGATCCGCGACGAGGCGCACTCTTCTCTTTCAGAGGAGTACATGGAGGCGCATTCTCAGGCTTCGCTTTTGAAGAAGCTGACCAAACTGGATGTCTTGCTGAAGGCACGGAACCGAAAAAACAATAAAAATGACAACTAACAATATCTTTTACAGAATCGCCACATTTTTGGTGCTGGCCAGCATTGCATGGAGTTGCAATGTACCAGAAAAGGTACTTCTGCCAGTGAGCCAAACGCTTCCTGATCAATACGAGCCGTTGCTTGCTACAGATAGCACGAATATTGCCACCATAAGTTGGCGGGCTTACTTTGACGACCCCAATCTGATTGCTCTTATTGACTCGGCATTGCAAAACAATCAGGAACTGAATATCCTGCTACAGGAAATTCAGGTCAGTCAGAATGAGGTACTGGAAAGAGAAGGGGAATACCTTCCTTTTGTCCGCCTTGGAGCCGGCATAGGTGCGGAAAAACCCGGGCGTTATACCAGAGCCGGCGCGGTGGAAGAGCAATTGGATATTGAGCCTGAAAAAGCATTCCCGGAACCGCTCGGTGACTTTCAGCTGGGCGCTGTGGCTACATGGGAAGTGGATATTTGGCGAAAGCTGCGCAACGCAAAGGATGCAGCTCAATTGCGCTACCTTGCTGCTACTGAAGGGCGTAATTTCCTGGTTACCAATCTCGTTGCGGAGATATCGGAGACCTATTATGAACTACTAGCCCTGGATAATCTGCTCAAAATCATTAACGACAACCTGTTACTACAGCAGGATGCACTTAGTAAGGTGAAGCTCCAAAAGGAAAACGCCCGCGCCACCCAGCTTGCTGTTAACCGGTTCGAAGCACAGCTACTCAATACCCGGAACTTGCAGTACGCTATTAAGCAGCAGATAACGGAAGCTGAAAACCGGATTAACTTTCTGGCAGGGCGTTACCCTTCTGAGGTGGCCAGGAACCCCCGGTCCTTTATGGATATGCCGCTCGACAGTATTCAGGCAGGTGTCCCCGCTGAGTTACTGGCAAACCGGCCGGATATCCGTCAGGCAGAATATGAGCTGGCGGCAGCAAATCTGGATATTGATGTAGCCCGGGCCGACTTCTACCCCAGATTGGACATTACTGCCGGGCTCGGCTTTCAGGCTTTCAATCCCAAGTTTCTGGCCAGCCCGGAGTCTGTCGTTTTTAACCTGGCTGGAGACCTCATGGCGCCTCTGATTAACAAGAAAGCCATTCAGGCGAGGTACAATATGGCAACGGCGAAACAGATTCAAGCCGTTTATGCCTATGAACAAACCGTCCTGTCGGCCTACACCGACTTGCTGAATCAGCTTAACAAGCTTAACAATTATTCCAAAAGTTTCGATACCAAAACGGCTGAAGTGGACATTCTGAACAAATCAGTAAGCATTGCGAACAGCTTGTACCGCAATGCCCGTGCTGACTATGTGGAAGTACTCCTTACTCAGGAGGAAGTATTGGATGCTAAAATGGAATTGATGGAGACAAGACTGGAACAGCTGCAGGCTAAAGTGGCTATTTACCGCACTTTGGGCGGTGGCTGGCGTTAAATGAACTGCTTGTCTTAAAGAACAGCCTTAACCAAATCACGGAGTGCGTCATTCCCGGTAAAGGGAGTGACGCCTCTTTTTTTAGGCGTTAGCAGTCAATACCGGGAAGTCTAAAATGATTTTAAATCTTAACGCGTTCCTTAAGGTAAGCATGGACACGCGGCAAATTCAACTTTACAAACTGCTGTACTTTCTTGGAGCGGGTCAGCAGGACCGCAAGGATGATACTTGTAATCATGGGATTATTCAAAGGATGTTCATGGAAACAACTATAGAACGCCGACGACACCCGAAATGTTGCTACTACCACCCCAGCAAAAGCTTTAAGGAAATTATAAAAGTCATCACGATTACAAAGTAGCGAAAAGCCAGCTCCGGGATTCGCTTGACAATTAAGATGCCAACAAACACGCCCAGCACAATGGCAGGCAGCGCCAAAAGGTTGGCCCGAAAACTGTGCCAGGTGATGGTGCCCCACACGAAAACATGAAAGGGGAACTTGAAAAGATTGATGATCATAAAGAACCAGGCCGTAGTGCCGATGTAGTTGTTCTTAGGTATCCGGGTGGACAGCAGGTAAACAGCCATCACCGGCCCGGCGGCATTCCCAATCATGGTGGTGAACCCGCCCAGCCCGCCGAATACACCCGCAACGTATTTATTGCTGGCCATGAAAGAGGAAAAACTCGTACGTTCCTGCAAAATCAGCAGCACCAGGCTCCCGATGATAATAACGGCGATCATATCTGTAAATACCGCATCATTTACGTAGTAGCCTACCCCGATTGCAATAAGGACGCCCACTACGGCCATGGGCAACAACCGTTTGATATAGTGCCACTCGGCATGCCGGTTGTAGTAGCTGACCGCAAATACATCGGCCATGGAAAGCATGGGGAGGACGAGCCCCACAGAGGCTTTACCTCCGAAAGCAGCCGCCATCATGGGCACAATAAACATACCCAGCCCTTTAATGCCTGCTTTGGCCATACCAATCAGCAAAGCGGCAATAAATAGCACCATCCACTGATCGGAATCGAACTGCTGCCAGATCTCACTCATCATTTTCACTTTGGAATATACCTTAAACAACAAGCCGGTCGCTTCCCGTCAGGGAAAACAACCGGCTTGGTTTTTTCGTGCCGCGAGGGCTTATGCGTTGATGTAAAGGACTTCTTTGGCGGCCTTTACGATCTTATCGGCATTAGGCAGATAGGCTTCTACCAGTGTGGGCGCGTAAGGCAGAGAGGTGTCTGCTGCGTTCACCCGGGTCACCGGTGCGTCGAGGTAGTCGAAGGCATACTTTTGGATTTCGTAGGCGATTTCTGCTGAAACACCGGCAAATGGCCAGCTTTCGTCAATCACGACCAGGCGGTTGGTCTTTTTAACGGACTCCACAATCGTAGCGTGATCAAGCGGGCGGATGGTCCGCAGGTCAATCACTTCCGCAGAAATGCCTTCCCCTTCCAGTGCTTTGGCGGCTTCGAGTGTGGGCAGCAGCATTTTGTTGAAAGTCACCAGCGTAATATCGTAACCTTCACGGTGCACTCTGGCCTTGCCGATCGGGATGAGATACTCTTCCTCCGGCACTTCGCCTTCGTAACCATATAGCATCTCAGATTCCATCATACATACCGGATCGTTATCACGGATAGCAGACTTCAACAGCCCCTTGGCATCAGCAGGGTCAACACAGGAAATGACTTTCAGCCCTGGGACATTGGCCATCCAGCTCTCGAAAGTTTGGGAGTGCTGCTGCGCCAACTGACCGGCACTGCCTGATGGGCCACGGAAAACGATGGGGCATTTGAACTGACCGGCAGACTGAGAAAGGGTCTTGGCGGCGTTATTCACAATCTGATCGAAAGCCAGGACTGCAAAGTTCCAGGTCATGAATTCAACGATGGGGCGCAGCCCGTTCATAGCTGCACCAACGCCAATACCTGCAAAACCCAGTTCGGCAATCGGCGTATCAATAACCCGCTTAGGGCCAAACTCGTCCAACATGCCTTTACTGACTTTATAGGCACCATTATATTCGGCTACCTCCTCTCCCATCAGGAAGACAGTCTCGTCTCTGCGCATCTCTTCAGACATCGCTTCGTTGAGTGCGTCACGTAATGCCAGTGTTTTTGCCATTTTTATGTTTTAATTGAGTGATTTTGTGTGTTGTTAATCCGGGCTAATGTTCAGGCATCATCCCATCGGTCCGGCAAAAATAAGCAATCTGACGAAACTGCAAAAAACAGCTGCAACATCTCAGAATTACCCCACTTTAACAATTATACCGCAGGCTTGTTCTCTTAAAGAATCGGATAACCTGACACAGGTAAGGCTAATAAGCTAAGAAATTCTTAATTTTGCGGGCGTTGGAATAATAGCAATCTTTGCTTTTCCGTTCCATCCCATGAATATTAAAAATCAATCGGAAAACAAGAAGCCATGAAAAAAATCGTCAAAAACACCGCCTTTGCAATTGTTGCCATTTCGGCTCTATCTTCCTGTAACCGCGGATACGGATGCCCAAATAATTTTTCCTTGAACGATGCCCTCTCTACGGTTGTTGATACGGTTATTACCGTTATCAACTACATAGGATAAATGAGCAAAATCAATTGGTTGCAATTGCAATCCCGCAGCCAGATCGAGGAAATTATTGAGCATTCAAAGTCTGTCCCCTGCCTGATCTTTAAGCACAGCACGCGCTGTTCGATAAGTTCGCTTGCGCAAAACCGCCTGAGCAAAGGCTGGTCTTTGGCTGATAATGATGTTCTGCCCTATCATCTCGATCTGATCGCCCACCGAGATTTGTCCAATGCCGTAGCGGAGCAATTCGGCGTCAGGCATGAGTCCCCACAGGTCCTTTTAATAAAGGATGGCAGGTGTGTCTACGATGCCTCCCATCTGGGCATTAGCGCTACCGATATTGCATCACAGGTTGGAGCCTGATTCGACTTTGAGTATTAAAATTGCGTTGCAAGGCTATGGAAGAGTTATCAATTATTAAGACACAGGACGGCTCCGACTCTATCTTTTCCGAACGGTTCGGCGTTTCTTACCACTCCAGGTACGGGGCTATACAGGAATCCCGCCACGTTTTTTTGCAATCCGGGTTATACCCCAGGCTGCAGGCGCTGAAACAGGTCGCCGTGCTGGAAGCCGGGTTGGGAACCGGTCTTAATGCCCTGCTAACCTGCCTTGAGGCGGAAAAAGTGCAAAAGCATATTCGTTACGTAGCGCTGGAAGCCTTTCCACTCAGCACAGCTCAGGCAGACACCCTAAACTACGCAGGCCATCTCGGAGAAGCCGCCGCCACTATACTCCACCAAATCCATCATTCTGAATGGGGCCAACCAGTGGACATCAGTCCTTGGTTTACATTCGAAAAGCGCCGGATCGCTTTTGAGAATTTTGAAGAAGCCGCCGCCTTTGACGTTGTCTACTTCGACGCCTTTGCACCCAATGCCCAACCGGAGCTCTGGGAAGCAGAAGTGCTGGGGCGCATGTACCGCGCACTTAGGGAAGATGGCGTTTTTGTGACATATTGCGCTAAGGGAGCCGTCAAACGCTGCCTGAAAAGCCTTGGGTTCACTATCGAAGCACTGCCCGGCCCTCCGGGTAAGCGGGAAATGACAAGAGGGCTAAAAGTTACTCCGGCGTAGCATCATCGGTACGTTCCCGGTTACGTTTGGGCTTTATGATATTTATCTTGCCCTCTTCGCCGTATAATTCCTTTGATTTTTTGTTGTAAGCCAGTGCAGCTTCTTCGGCCGTATCGAACATGCCAATATGTACCGATTTCCGGTTGATGGAAATGACCGCCCGGAACCGGTTATTCTCCTGATAGACGCCGGTGTAGCCGGCTTTGCTGCTTGTCTTGCGCTTACGGCTGGCCACACTCCTGGAACGGTATTGAATATTGGCCAGCCTGCAATCGAGCTTATTGCCATTTTTGGTGCCTACCAGATTAGATGTGGAGGTTTTTTCGTGAACCAGAAATCGCTCCGCGATGAGTTTATGGAGGTAAATGGTTTCCGTTTTATACTTCCCGTCTGCCTTTTTCCAGGTTTTCTGGAAGACCGCGCAACCACTTGAGTGCTTTCTCAGGTTATTGATGAAGTTGACCTTAACCAGGTAAGTGTCCGTGGTCAGGTATTCATAGACTTGAGCATCAACTAACACCGAGTCATCTGAGTTTTTCAGTTTGACTTTGTACAGCAAAACAGATGGTTTTTTGGCCTACAAGTGCACGTCATTTTGGGAAAAATGCGAGCGTGCAAATATAGTTTTAGTAATCAGGGAGTTTCCAAAAGGTTTGAGACCAACCTTTACGTCCTCTAAAATAAAGCAATTCTCCAAAAACTAAAAAGCCAAAGCCGGATTAATTCCTCTAAATACAGGATATCCTTACTTTTGGCGAAAAATCAGCCTTCATGGACCACCGCGATGAGCATTTTATGCAGCGTTGCTTTGATTTGGCCCGGCTTGGAGCGGGCTCCACCTCCCCTAATCCAATGGTTGGGGCGGTAATCGTGCATGAGGGGCGGATTATCGGAGAAGGCTATCACCGGGCATACGGCGAAGCTCATGCCGAAGTCAATGCCGTTAAAAGCGTCGCACCGGCTGACCGGTCTTTACTCCGGGAATCGACCCTCTATGTTTCTCTCGAACCCTGCAATATCCACCGCAATACCCCCCCCTGTACCCTGCTGATCCTGCAGGAAGGTATCCCAAGGGTGGTCGTGTCAAGTGTAGACCAAACCCCCGGTGTCAATGGCAGCGGGCTGGACCGGTTGCGCAAAGCAGGCGTAGAAGTGAAGACCGGTGTGCTTCAGGAACAGGGAGAGCGCCTCAGTCAGGCGCGGAATACTTTCGTTACGGAGTACCGCCCCTACATACAGCTCAAGTATGCCCAATCTGTCAATGGTATCTTTGCACCGGAGGACAATAAGCAGCTTTGGCTGACCCACCCCTACACCAAACGCCTCGTCCACAAATGGCGCAGTGAGGCTTCCGCCATCCTTGTAGGTGCCAATACGGCATTAGCGGACAACCCGCAGCTCAGTAACCGGTTGTACTACGGGCGCTCGCCTGTGCGGGTGCTAATCGATCGGAAAGGTAATCTCCCCTCCAACCTCCGCATTTTTACCGATGGCGCCCCTACCCTGCTCTTCCGGGCGCAGGGCCTGCCTGAAATAGCGAATTTGCCAGAAACGGTGCAATGTATTGAGATACCGGGAACAGCAGCCTCCATCCCCTTTCTGTTGCGTCAACTCCATGATCTGAAACTGAGTACACTTATGGTGGAAGGAGGTATTCAGACCCTGCAAGCCTTTATTGATCAGGGGCTGTGGGATGAAGCCCTCGTTCTGACGGCGGTATCCTATTTGTCATCAGGGCGGCGGGCACCGAACCTGCCCATCGGGCCCGTTTCCACTTATCAGCTTGGAAGTGATAAGGTAAGCCTGTTTTATCGCCCGCCAATTCGTTAAACTTCCTTTAAAGGCCCGGGCTGTCGACATAAGAACCGGGCAATTTTTGTTTGTTTGTTGTGAAGTTTATCACGGGTAAACGCCAAATTATTGACATCTATGAGTAAGTATCGGAGCATTATTGTCTTCTTCCTGGCCTTCGCTGCCATGAGTTTTGCACCGCAGCAGGCTGCTGCACCGGGCGATAAGGTCAGGTGGATGCGCTGGGAGGAGGCTGTTTCGCATCTTGAACAGCAAGACAAAAAGGTCCTGCTGCATATTTATACCGATTGGTGCACCTGGTGCAAAAGAATGGATACCATCACATTCAATGCTGCTCCGATTGCGTCTTATATCAACGACCAATTCTATCCGGTGCGCCTCAATGCGGAGCGCAAAGCAAGTATTGAGTATAAAGACAATACCTATGAGTTCGTGGAAAATGGCAAACGGGGCTACCATCAGTTCGCGGCGGAGCTGTTGCGTGGCCGAATGAGCTTTCCCTCTGTGGTATTCATGGATGAGCAGGGGGAAGTCATTCAATCTATTGTTGGCTACAAATCTCCGGAAGAATTCGAGCGTATCCTCACCTACTTTGCAGAGGACTACTACAAGGAAACCCCATGGTCGGCCTTTAAACGCGACTACGCGCCTAAGCTGATCAAAAAGGAGGATTAACTACGATATTCTAATCCGGCGCTACCGGCGCTTTTTAACCCCCAATACCCCAAGTATCCCTCGTGTTAGTTCCCTTGCAACCGTCCGCCCAATCTGCCGCGTAGTCGGGCTGTTCAGGATTTTCTCAAACATGCTTTTCTGCGCCCGGCGCGTGGAAGTGCCTGCGGCTTTCTTTTGCTGCGATTTCAGCTCTTCCTGCCGCTCTTCTGTCTGGGCGGCTTTGATTTTCGCGGTCAGGATTTCATGGGCAGACTCCCGGTCTATTTCCTCGTTATACTTATCAGCAATTCGTGATTTCCGGATGATGCTGTCGATTTCTTTTTCGGTCAGTACATCCATCCGGGACTGTGGTGCACGCAGCAGGGTGTGTGCCAATGGCGTAGGGATGCCCTTTTCGTTCAGAGCAGTGACCAGGGCTTCTCCAATCCCCAGCTTGGTCACAACCTCTGCCACATCGTAGTAATCTGACTCCGGATAATTCTGAGCGGCAAGCTTGATGGCTTTGCGGTCCTTTGCGGTAAAGGCGCGCAGGGCATGCTGTACTTTCAAGCCCAGCTGTCCGAGTACGTCATCCGGAATATCAGCAGGGTTTTGGGTAACAAAGAACAAACCAACACCTTTGGAGCGGATAAGCTTGACCATGACCTCGATTTGGTCCAGGAGCGCATCTGATGCTTCCTCAAAGACCAGGTGGGCTTCATCAATGAAAAGCACAAGCTTCGGGCGGTCCATATCCCCTTCTTCCGGGAAAGTAGCATAGATTTCTGCCAGGATCTGCAGCATAAAGGTGGAGAACAGCTTCGGGCGGTCCTGTATGTCTGTCAGGCGGAGCACAGAGACCATGCCTTTGCCTTCTTCATCGATGCGGCAAAGGTCTTCCACATCAAAGGAGCGCTCTCCGAAGAACCGGTCTGCCCCCTGCTGTTCCAACTCCACGATGCGCCGCATAATCGCACCAACGGAGGCCGTGGAAATCAGCCCGTAGAGGGACTCCATTTCATCCTTGCCCTCGTTGGTGGAATACTGAAGCAGCTTTTTAAAATCTTCCAGGTCCACCAGCGGCATTTGGTTGTCATCGCAGTATTTGAAAAGGACAGCGGTGATGCCACTTTGGGTGTCGTTCAGCCCCAGGATTTTAGAGAATAACACGGGGCCAAACTCATGTACCGTAGCCCGCAGGCGCAGCCCTTTTTCTTCTGAAAGCGAGAGGAATTCCACCGGGCTCTGACCGGGCTCAAATGGGAATCCGATCTGCGCATGGCGATCGTCAATTTTGGGGTGCCCGCCGCTGGGTACGGCAATGCCTGACAAGTCGCCCTTGATGTCCATGAGCAATGAAGGTACACCTTCAGCCGATAGCTGTTCCGCAATAATCTGCAGGGTTTTGGTCTTGCCTGAGCCCGTAGCGCCCGCAATCAGGCCGTGCCGGTTGAGGGTTTCCAGAGGTACGCGGACCAGAGCGTTGGTCAGGCATTCCCCATCCAGCATGGCACCGCCCAGGGTGATGCTCGCCCCCTCAAAAGTGTAGCCTTCTTCTATAACTTGTCGGAATTGATCTTGCTTTGACATATTGCTTATCGGTTGTTCCAGTTTTCGATTCGTTTTCTGAATTTGTCTTTGTCCAGCGGCCACAGGTCAATGTCCGCTTTGGCTTCCAGTTCTGTTTCCACCTCCTCCGGCAGGAAACCGGCAAAGAAGTCCAGCCCGGTCATCGCCTCCACTTCATCTACCGTTGCCACAAATTTATACAATGGCTCGTAGGAAATGGTATTCGGGAGCACAAATCCGATAGCTTTAAGCTGTGGCTCCTCAAGATCAAGCAGCACTTTGAAGTATCCGCCGGGGATGGTGACCTCGTTGTTGCCAATAACGCCCTTCGGCTCCATGTCCAGTAAGGGGCCCGTCACCACGTACAATTCGCCTGCATCTTTGGCCCACTCCCGGGTCAGTTCCTCGAGCTCCCGCCATATACCGCCATTGAACTGACGGGCCTGAGGAGAAATATTGCTCATCAGAAAGGTTTCAGACATAGCCAGCTTGCTGTAAGCCCGGTCCGCTGCCGGTATCAAGTGTCCGCGGTCATAACCGGAATGCCGGTAGTCATTGGGGTGAGCAGAGCCGGTAGCGATGGCAGGGTCAGGCCGGAAGTCGTCTGTGCGTTCCACGTAGGGTTCGCGAAGGGTAGCGCCGGAAAGCTTGTAGGCCACCCACTCCGCCTGTTCGTGCGCCTCATTGTAAGATAAGGCATAAGTGGTTTGCTCCACCACGACTCCCCTACCGCCTTTTGGCAAAAAGTAGGATAGCTCAGGGTCCGCAGAGCTGGTTTCAAAATGCTCTCCGGTGAATAAGTTGAAGATAAAGAACAGCCCGGCAATCAGCGCACTGAAAATCCCTACCTTAGCCACCATGCCGGTGCTACCCTTGCCACGGCGCTGATGATTGCTCCTGAACTTTGCCATGTTTTGTTTTTTATTCCAAAAGTAGTAGTTTCAGGAATTATTATGTCCTGGTTCCCTGAAAAATGTCCTAATGCCGCTGATTAACATTTTAAAACGCTCAAGCGATCTTGTCGCGAGCTTTGACAAACGCTACCGGATTATTCATTGGAACAACAGCATAGAAGAGCATACCGGTATTTCCAGAGCAGAGGCTTTAGGAAAGTCGATTTACGATATCCTGCCGGGGCTGAAGGAACATTTGGGCTCCATAATAGAAAAGCAGGTTTTCGAAGAAAAAACAGAGGTAGAATACCTGCATGATTTAAAACTTCAGCTGATTAATGGGGTCATGCTTCATGCTTCCGCAGCCGTTTTCCCCTATCATTACATTGGTCAGACCTCTGCCTCGGAAATAACAGGTGGTGTCCTGCTTCTTTATCCTTTTGAAAAAAGTGCGCCTTACCCACCGAAACTTTCTAAGCTGCTCCTGTCGATCCCCTACTATTCCAGTGAAGCCATAATCATCACTGAAGCCAGCCCTTTGGATGTACCCAAGGGCCCCTCTATTGTTTATGTCAACCGGGCCTTTACAGAAATGACGGGTTATGAAGAGTACGAAGTACTGGGCAAGACTCCAAGAATGCTGCAGGGTCCCAAAACAGACCGTGCCGAGCTCGATCGTATCAAAAAAGCGCTTAAGGAAAAAGTAGCCGTACAGGCAGAACTCCAAAATTACCATAAAGACGGCTCTTGCTATTGGGTTGGGATCAATATCGTGCCCGTAAAAAATGAGGCAGGCTGGACCACTCATTTCATTGGGGTGCAGCGGGATATTACCGATAAAATTGAATCCCGCCGAAACCTGGAAAAAACCGTCGAGGAGCGGACCCACCGCTTGCGTCAGGCAGTGGAGGACCTCGAAGCCTTTGCCTACAGTGCTTCCCACGATTTAAAACAGCCCCTGCGCTCTGTGACTTCCCATCTTGGGCTGCTCAAACGGAAAGCTAAAGGAAAAATCGATGCCGAACTGCTGACCTATATTGACGAAGCAGTGGACGGCGCCCGCCGGATGTACGGGCTGTTGGAAGGCGTACTGCAATATTCACGGATTACTGCCGTAGAGGATGAGTACGAAATGGTAGACCTTCAACAGCTGTTTGCCCGAAAGATCAAAGAGCTGCAACAGGCCTACCCTCAGCAGCGCGTCGAGGTGGAACTTCCGGAACAGCCCTTACCGGTTGTGGAAGGCTATGAGGTCCATTTGGAACAGGTCGTGCAAAACCTGCTTAGCAATGCAGTAAAATACTGTGATGCGGCTGTCGCCAAAATTCAGATAGCGGCAGGTACGGCAGAGGGAAAGCACTGCATTTCCATTACCGACAACGGCCCCGGTATCCCGGAAGAGGACCGGCGGAAAATATTCAACCTCTTTAGCCGCAACCACGAGCTTGTGGAAGGCACTGGCATCGGGCTCGCCATCTGCAAAAGGATTCTGCAACGGCACGGCGGCACCATTGCTATCGCACCTTACGAAAAAGAAAAAGGCGCCACATTCACCTTCACCCTCCCGAAGCCGAAAGCACCTGTTCCACAGCCTTCGCAGGCTGAATAAGCTTACCGGTCTGATCCGTCTGCTGAGTGGATTTTCCCGTTTTGTTTAGGATTTGATACGCCTGATCTGTGGTCAGCCCGGGCTTGAAGCTTTTCATTAACCCGATCAGCCCCGCTACGTAAGGCGTTGCCATGGAAGTCCCGTTATACGTGTCGTACTGATTGCCGGGAATGGTGGAGTAAATACCTACACCGGGTGCAGCAATACCGCGTTTCAGATCGGTTACGTAGTTGGAAAATACCGCTTTGCGGAGCTCATTGTCCACTGCGCTTACGCTAATCACGCCGTCCACCGCTGCCGGCACGTAATTTTTAGCATTCCGGTTAGCATTGCCAGCTGCCGCCACAACGATGGCCCCCTTGTCATTGGCATACTTCACGGCTTTGCGGTAAGCCCGTTCCTTGCTTTGATTGGACAAGCCGCCCAAAGACATGGAAATAACGTCCGCCCCGGCATCCGCAGCCTTGATCATGCCATTGATGATGCTTTTTTGTGTCCCCATCCCGGAGGCATTCAGCACCTTAATGCTCGTCACCTGTACGTAGGAAGCGCCCGGCGAAAAGGAAGCAATGCCGATGCCGTTGTTGGTCACAGCCGCTGCAATGCCTGCACAGTGGGTGCCGTGCCCTCTTGGGTCATTATCGTCCGTTGAATTCAGTGATTTGTAATTCGCGGATAAGTCTTCATGATTGGCATCAACCCCCGTATCCAAAATGGCGATGAGCGCGGTTTTTGCAGGTTTGCCAGATTGCTGCCGCAAAAGCCGGTACAAGTCATTGACCGCCATCGCCTCAAACCCCCACAATTCCGAAATGCCAGGGTCGTTGACGCCGAATTTTTTATTCACCCCCGGCAGCTTCTCACCCGTTACCGGGCTGATGCTGATGCGCTCGTTAGGTTCCACCCAGTCTACCTCAGGCACCGCGCGCAGGTCATTCAGGATGTCCTCCAGGTCGGCCAGATGGCTTTCCGGTATATTGACGACCAGGTAGTCATCCAGTTCTGTGAGATCAGCTTCGCCAACCTCAAAAGCAGTGGCAAAAGTCAAATCGTACTTATAAGCCGGCGTGCTCAGCACATCCTGATCTGCCCCTTCCGCCAGTTCCAGCAGCAACTCCCCATCCGGGTCATAGCTTACCGGCGCGGCTTCCAGTGTGCGCAGGCTACCGCTCATCTGAGCCGGCACAAACCATGCCAGGAAGACCGTAGAAGCCAGTGCTGCCCCCATGAACCAAAGCCGCTTGTGGGTAGCCAATTGAAAAACAGTACCCAACAGCCCCAGTACCAGCAAGTCCCGGAACAACACCCACAGCTTTACCCCGAACTTCACATCAGCGGTAAAGACCACCAGCGCATAACTGAGAAAGAGGCCAAAGAAAATCCGCTGCAGCCAGCGCTCCCGCTCTTCGTCCGAGCGGTATAAAAACCAGAGGGCAAGGCTTGCAGTCGTAGCAATATATAAGGTTGGGTACAACATCATTTCGGCTTTGAGTCAAATTATGAACGAACGATCTAAGCTACCTATTTTCTGTGTGGTGGGCAAAAGAATCCGACGAAAGGGGGTGATGGGCAGGTGGAAGGCCCAATCTTGGCTGAGGGTGGCACGGAGGATGCGGAGCTGAGGTTGAGGTTGAGGCTAAGGTTGAGGTTGAGCGCCCAAGCGCCGCCCGCAACGCAGCGACAGCTTACTGTCGCCTCCAGGCCCCACGAGCCATGTTCGCCAGGATGAAGACCGGCACCGCTCGCCCAACGCCGGGGGCACTCCCCGACCGCCGAAGTCTCGACGAAGGAGGTCCTTCCCCCGGCGTTCTAACTCAAGCACGCCCGGCGAAAGGACCGACTTCCCATAATTTATCCAGACGGACAGGTCCATACGGATGTATACTGGCGTTTTAAACTACATCGGACAGCGAGTGCGCCGGGCGAGGCTGCTACTCCGACCGGCAACGCCCGCAACCAGAACACCCCCCGCCCGAGAAAGCCAAAGGCGACGGCGGGAAAACACCACAATACCAAAATCTTTGCAAGGTTGAGGTTGGTCCCGGCGCAGCCCCAGCGAGGATGAGTTTGAGCACCAGCCTGCGTCCTCCAAAGGCAACGGCCGCTTTGCGACCGCCCCTCGGCGACCCACCGACCGGCACCGCTCAATATCCAAGACTGAACCAACGGCACTGCTCGCCTCCAGGCAGGAGACCGTCTACGGTCGGGCAAAGAAGCCATTGCCTGGTCCTCAACCTCAACCTAGCCTCGGCTGCCCAAAGACCAACCTCATCCTCGCATCGCCCGGGAAAGGCTAAGGTTAAGTTTTCCGACTACCCATAATTTGCCCGTATGGGCGGGCCAGTCCATTCGGACAGGTCCATACGGATGCATATTGGCGCCAAAGCTGCGTCGGACGGAGAAGCACCAGCCTGCGTCCTCCAAAGGCAACGGCCGCTTTGCGGTCGCCTCCCGGCGACCTACCGACCGGCACCGCTCGCCACTTTTACATTTCCGAAGGCCCGTATGGGTTGCATTTCGCGTTTTACAGTTTTACATTTCCTCCCCTACTGCACCAACAAAACCTCCCCCCCAATCTCCACCTCCCGCCCATCCAGCAACAGCAGGCGCAGGCGGCAAAGGTAAACGCCCGAAGGCGCCGCCTCCCCCTTATGCGTGCCGTCCCAGCCTCCTGAGCCGGGAGCAAAGTTTTGCGCCTCATAGACCAGCCCGCCCCAGCGGTTGTAGGCCTGCATCAGGAGGACCTCTGCGACGCCCGTGCCGGCATAGACCGTCAGCAGGTCATTGCGGCCATCGCCGTTGGGCGAAAAGGCATTGGGCAGGTAGGCCGGCGCAGCCGCATCCACGAAAATGGTGGTACGGGCAGTGGCGGTGCACCCCAGGCTGTCCGTCAGGGTGGCGGTGTAGGCCGTGGTGACCGGCGGCTGAGCCAGGGGCACCGGGCAATCGGTGCAGGACAAGCCCGTGGGCGGGTCCCAGGCGATGTCAAAGCTAGTGGCATTTGTAGCAGCCGACAGCCGCACTTCCTGCCCCAGGCGGATGCTCGTATCGGCGGGCAGGATCAACTGCAGGGACGTGGCTGCCGGCAGGGCCGCCTGACGGGCGCGGGCGCAGCCGCTGCCATCGGCTACCGTAATCGTATAAGGCTGTGCAGACAGGTTGGAAAAGACCGGGCCGGGCTGTACCGGGCCATCATTGAGCTGATAGCTGTAAGGCGGCGCACCGCCCCAGATGCTGTCCACCCGCAACTGACCGGCCCCGGGCTCCGGGCAGCCGGTATAGCCCAACGTAAAGGTGAAGTCTATACTGTTTTCCGAAAGGCTCAGGCTGTCGGAAGCGGTGCAGCCATTGGCATCGGTGAGGGTGACGGCGTAGGTGCCGGGGGCCGTGGTGCTCAGTGCAGGCCCTGCGGTGCCATCACTCCAAATGAAGGTGCCGCTGCCATTGCCCGTAAGCGTTGCGCTGCCGCCGTTGCAGAGGCTGCCCGACTGACTGATGGACAAAGCCGGCTCCGGATGAAGGCCCAGTTCCAGCACCACCACACTGTCGCAAGGCTGCCCGTCGCTGATCGTATCCCGGTAGGTGCCGGGCACGGTGAGCAACTGCCCGCCGAAGGCGTAGGCCCCACCGGGGCAGATATCCGCCTGAAGGCTCCCCTCCCGCCGCTCGTAGCGCAGCTCCAGGCAGTGGGTGCTGTCGCAGCCGTACTGGGAGAGGTAGGTGAGGCAGAGGGCGGTGTCGGTGGTGAGGGTTTGGCCTTGCCATTCCAGGGCATCGCCCGGGCAAAGCGCGAAGGCTTCAGCAAAGCGGAAGGTATCCCGAAAGACGAGGCTGGTGCAGTGTATGGAATCACAGCCAAATGAAGAAATGCTATTGTCGCAGCGCACAGTATCTGTGGTGTATACCTGCCCCTCATAGGCCAGCTCGCCTCCGGCACAGGCCGTAAGCGTATCAAAAGTGAAAAGCGTGTCCGCACCGGCGAGTGTATAGGCAGTGGCCGCCAGGCAGCCCAGGCTGTCCTCTACCTGCAAGGTATAAGTGCCTGCGCCTACGTTTTCGAGTACCGGCCCGGAAAAAGCCCCCTCCCATTCGTAGGTATAGGGCGCGGTACCACCCATGGCGCTGCCTTCCAGCAAGCCGCTTTCACCGCAGACGAAGTCCGAAGCGGCATTAATCTGCGCCCAAAGGCTATCGTTTTCCGGGACCAGAAGCGTATCTGCCGAGGTGCAGCCCCGGGCATCGCTCAGGGTGTAGGCATAGGCGCCCGTGGCAAGGCCCGCCCGTGATGCGCCGCTGCCGCCGTCCGACCACGCGTAGGCGTAAGGGGCCTCCCCATTGGAAGCGGACAGGGCAAGCATGCCATCGCTCTGCCCAAAGCAGGCCGGGGAAACCTCAGCATCTACCTCCAGGAAGTCATCGTCCAGCTGTAGGTAGACATAAGAGGGGCTGCCCCGGTAGATGGAGGCATGCACGATGATTTCGACCGTACGGGGCCCGTAGGTGGGCGCAGGGGCTTCGTTATAGTACGCCAGGGCGCTCAGGGCGGCCTCCAGCGCTGCGAAAGTTGCCCCGTTGCTCTGCAGGGTGAGCACGGTGCCCCCATTGCCAGCTACGGTAACCGGTGCCGCCGGGCTGCCCTGCAGGTACTCCTGACCGGAGTCCAATATACCGGACAACCGCAACGTGATAGAATCTATAGGGATTTGCCCGTACACCTGCAGGTCCGTATCTGACAACGGGATGGGGCCACGGCAGGAAGGCGCCGGCGCAAAGTCCAGCCCGGCGCTGCTGCTGTCGTCAATGTCCAGGTCTGCGTAGAGGTCACAGGGGGGCGTGATGACTTCCTCAGGCAGGGCGGTGCCTGTGATGAAATAGCCTATGGTGCAGACCGGGCTGAGGGAATAGTCATTAAAGTCCAGCACATGCAGCACTGACGGGCCAAAATCATCCCCAATGTGCTCAAAAGCATAAGTGACGATGCTGTCGCAGGCAAAAGGGTAAGTTGACATCGACTCTATGCGCCCCACACTGTCCGGGAAGCTGTGCAGCAGCTCGCTCTGCTCCGGGTCGGTGCGGTTGATGCGGACCAGGTCATTCTCCGTAGTCGTCATATATAGCTCCCCTTCCCGCAGCGTCATGCTCCGGGCCTGCCCGACAAAAGGAGGGAACGGGCCAATATCCCACTCCGTGCCGTCCATTGGGCTGTAAGCCTTTAGAGCATGGTCGCCGCTGTAGACAATGGAGTCCAGGCCGGATGCCAGGGCGTGGATGGAGGAGTCAACTCCCCAGTCTACATTTGTCCCTCCGAGAGGCTGTAATTCCCAATCGCCACCTAAAGCATACATGAAAGTGAAAGTCTCTGAGTAAGTAAGAAAAGGAAATAGTTTATACCCAGTGGAAAATGCATAAATATTGGTATTTTGATTAGGAGTTGCCGCTGAGGTGATTTGTGCTGTAGTAGTTACAACAGGTAACTCATTGCAAACCTCCAAGTCCATATAAAACAATTGAGTGTTAAATGACTGCGTCTGAGCAAGCGAGCCCCCCCTATAAGTAAACACCCTAAACTCCGGCACCTGCCCTGCCCCATTGCTCAGGGCAGTGAGCAGCAGGAGGCAGGGCAGCAGGGCTTTGCGAGGGTATTGAAAAAGCAAACGAAACCGGTACGAGAGGAGGTACATCAAGGCTGGTACATGATTTTTTCAGTGTAATAATTGCCCAGCTCATCAGTGACGATGACCTGATAAAGCCCGGGCGTAAGGCCAAGGGCAGCAGTGCTGACCTGAACAGGGGTATACCCCCGGATAAATTCATGGCGCTCCGTATGCACCACCTGCCCCAGCAAATTTACTAAATTGACCTGAGCATTCCCGGCATAGGAAGCCGTAAGTTTGATGGTCAACTGCTGGCTGAAGGGGTTCGGGAAAACGGAGGGGTGAATAATCGAGCTGCCATTAGCCGACTCCGGGCAGGACGCATCAGTTGATAACACATTAAATTCCAGCCCGAATTCTTCAGCCTGCAGCTGAAAAGGCCCGGCAGGATATTCGCAGCCATTCTCACTGATCACCGTCGCTGTGTAGGTGCCGGCCGCTGCGCCCTGCAATGGATTGCCAGTACTGCCATTGCTCCAGCTTACAGTATAATTGACCTGAGGAGGGAGTAGTTGAGTAATCTCCAACTCAATCTGCCCATTGCTGCTTGCCGGGCAGGAAGGAGGGCTTAGCGTAGCGGTGATTTGAGGCTGAGGTTCATTTTCAATATTAAAAGAGAAATTAAGTTCACACCCGCCCGCATCTGTTATGAAAAATTCCTCATAGGGACCGGGGGCAAGGTTATTTAGTGCAAACTGGCCGGGCCCTTGTCCCAAAGGCTGCGTGCCCAGCTGATATGTATAAGGAGGTTGCCCGCCTGATACACTAATAGCAATGCTGCCAGTAGCCTGCCCATCGCAAGCGGCAGTCTGACTGGTGGTTGTGGCCTGTAAATCCTGCAAGCCCTCTACTTCCACCATAGGTGAAGAAAACCGGCACCCTGCTTCGCTGATGGCGACCATATAGTAGCTGCCGGCAGCAGCATCCTCTAATGTCAGCCCCTCATCAGGCAGCAAATCGCCTGCTTCATTGTACCACTCGTAGCTGATGTAGGTATCTGGCCCGATAATTTCTTCAAGGGTTATCTGCCCGGGGCAGGTAGGTGATGCGGGGGTGGTGTTGAATTGGAAGGTGGGGCCGGGGCAGGCCTCTAATACCACACTATACGTAAAAGAACAAGCATAAGCATTATAAACCTCAAGCGTATACTCGCCTGCCAGCACAATATCGTCAGGCTCTTTTGCTGTGGAGGTATAGCCATTAGGGCTCGACCACTCATAGGTGAATGGCCCGGCATTGCCCTCAGCCGTGACTGAAAAAGGCTGCTGTGGGGTGCCTTCGCAGAAGCAATCGCCTGGTTCGAGATTGAGATCAATCCCTATCTGTGCCTGCAGCGCACTGAGCAGGGTTACAAAGAGGACGGTAGTAATCGTGTATTTCATCATACTCGTTTTTGGGCAAAAGAATGGCTGTGACGCACCAAAACAACTTGGCGGGCCGCTCCCTTGCGGTAGGTTGAAATGTTTATGTTTTGGGCAACGCTGGCTTTAAATGGCTAACGCTGCGAAACTCTTTATCTGTTTTTCGACTTTGAGACCGTACAGCTGAAGTATTACTTGGACTGTTGGCTCTGATAAGCTGCCATAGTAGTACCTGCGACTTGATTTCATATGTATAATCGGTTTTGTGTAACTTGCGTCACCTGAAACATTATATAGTTTGTATCCGTTTTTGTACACAAAAGGAGCTCAGGAAACAGTTAGCTTTTATTTTGACATACTTTTACTCTCTGGCTTGACTAATTATTCTTCTTCTGACTTATCGATTATATCAAAAAGTAAAGAATAATACTCTTGATCCTTTTTTACATAATCAAGAAAATGCTCCCTTTCCTTTAATGTCCATTCTTTTAAGATTCCTTTTAACTCTATTCTTAGATTATCTGTACCTTCTTGCAAAAGATATATTGCAGGAATCCATGAGTGTTTGATTGAACCAACAACAGTTTCCAGTCGAGCATCTGCATTTAAAATTTGCTCAAACAGTTTTAATTTTATTGCATGGTTAGTATTTGCCCTTCTTGCCATTAATGCATACAAATGCATTTTTGCAAATCGCTTGGGATTTTCAAATTCCTGTAAAAGTAGCTGATCGCTAATTTCAGACTGTTTAGTGTTTGGATCTAATAACATTAGAGATTTAATAATTGATCAATTAAATCCTGAGTTGATGGATCAAAGGATCCCCCAGGTGGTAAAATTCTGTTCGCAATTAAGTCAACTTCTTCAACAAAATTATCCTTTAAAATTTGAACAGCATTAGGTTGACCTGCATCAATCATCGCCTCTATTTCAATTTTATATGCATTAAACTCTGAAGTTACTCTCCAGTTTGGATCAGCTAATTGTGGCAAACCTAAATATCCTTGAGCTTGATCATCTAAGAAATGCCTATACTCGTGTCTCATTGCAGTTATTGATGCATCTGGTTCCATATGAATTCTACCAGCTTGACCTGGTCTCAACCCAGGTTCATATGCTAAGTCATCTGGTGTTGTCCATTTAAAACTTCCTCCTGCTGATTCAACGTCACTTATAATTTGATCCCATTCGTCAGCGTGAGAAATTCTGCCTGGACCCCAAACGTCTTTTACAGGATCTGAAATAGAATTAAATGTATTTCTTAAATCATCCCATTCGTCAACTTGACTTGGGTTGGCTTTAAAATAAGCTTCACTACCAGGATATCTATCTAAATCATCACTTAGTCTATTTAAAGTTGGCATATCTGTTCGAAGAGAATTAACAACAGCATCATCTGCGCCCTTAAGTATATCCCACGCTTCAACCCCATTACTACTATTAACAAAAAAGTCAATTAGATCATCCGAGGCAGACACAGCGCCACTTGAAAAACTTGCCACCACATCGTGGGTGATGTCTTTAAAAAGAAGAGTGATATCGTCATCCGCCAAATTTTCCCGTGCTGCTTTTCTCCAGACTTTGTAAAAATTGTCATTGCCTTCTTCCGCAATCTTTAGCAAAATCCCTTTATGTTCACTTGAGGCCAGGGAAAGGGTATATATCCAATTCCAGCAGCGGGAAGCCTCAGTAGGGGACATACCAACTGCTCTCATTTTTTCTAACTCCTTTACCGCGTCAATTGCCTTAAGAGCGGATGCATTGCCAGTGACCACCTTGAATAAAGCGACAAAGGTGTTTACCTTCTTACCCTGTGCTGTAAGTAGTATTTTGTCCCCTATCCGAAAAGCCGCTACAAAGGATAAGCCTACCGATGCAGCTGATATTGCAGCTTCCCCGTAGTTTTCTTCTGCCGAATACCAGATGAAGTTAATACCGTCAGCTAAATCTCCAAGGCCAGGAATAAGCCCTACTACATCTAAGGCGGTATGCCCATTCTCAATCAATACTTCTACTAAAGCGCTCAGGAAATCAAGCATTTCAGGCCGGTCTGGATCATCATAAGAAGACCATGACCCATCACAATTGTACCTGTAATAATTATACCCATCACCGCTAGGATCGGCAATGCCATACAGGTATGAAATTTCATCATCTCCTTGCCCCTTCACAGAGAACAGCCATCCGTCAGACATGCCACTTGGGTGCAAATGGGGATTTAAGTTGACCGAAAGCGGATCATTGAAAGAGGCATGAGAAATATCACTCTGGCATAAGTATATACCATAGGGGCCTTGTTCGCCTTCCTGAAAAATGTAAGGCTGTACCCCAGTAAACTCCGAAACAAGCGCTCCACTACCGATAGCAGCATTATCTATATCTACCGGGTCAAATGAATAGCTTTTAAAAGTGACGCTAATATGAGCTTCCGGGCAATCTAAACGCTGACGAGTACCAAAGCTCGCTTTCACTGGGCTGGTTCCCAAATTAGCTGTTTCAAATTCATACACCCCTCCGGGGTCAAGCTGGTTTTTATAACCAATAAACCTGTAATCCCCCTGGCACTTTTTACCTTTTGCGACAAACCGCCCCCGGACTCCATTTGGCTCGTTTAAAGTAAAGGCGACTAAAGCCTCATTGTCAATCTGTGTTTCAAATTTTTTGGACAAGCCAAAGCTTAATCTAGCCCCAGAAGGCACCCACACTGGCAAGCCCGAAGGGGAAACCCCGACTACAGGGTTACTATGATTGCAAGGCCCAGGCGGTATGGGCAAAAGGACATCCGTAGAAGGCAGCAATGCAGGCAAGAGATTATCGACCTGTGCGGAGTTATCCGGGATACTGTCAAAACTTACCAAAGTAGTCTCATTGAACAGAATGTCTACCATCTGCTCACTTTTAGAAGCGTAGCCATAAAGATCAGAATCGTTGGCCACTGTGCCCAGAAGACTGCTCATGTACGCCTCATAGCTTTCCGTCTGCACGTCCTCACCACTATTGACACGGATAAGCAAACAATCTTCTTCTCCCGGAAAGTCAATAAAATGTAACCATACACCTGCATCCGCACTCTCAAAAGCGGTAGCATTTGACTCGAAGAAAGCCCCTCCCTCACAAACGTTACTTTCCTTAGTAATTAGCCCTTGCAAGTTATCACCACATACTTCTACCTCTGCTAAAAACTGATCTAAGGTACAGGCGATATCAGTTACCGTTTCTCCAACACCGCTGAAGGAAAACGCGATACCGTCTGTGCGGTCATCAACATATGTATCGCAGTTACTGCTCCGCAAGCCAACCACATCCTCATCTACCGTGACGCCTATACAAATGAAGCCCTCCTGTTTCAAAGCATCTGCTTGCGAAGCCGGGTCGCTAGCGTCGCCAATGGTGATGGTGCCCCTAGCAATACAACCGTCTGCTCCAGTCACTTCTACAGTGTACTCCCCAGCAGCGTCAACCAGGACATCGGAACTGTTCGCCGCGGCAATGAGTACCCCATTGAGGTACCAGCGGTAGGTATCCTCGTCATTGGGCGCAACACTCAGGGTCGTAGACTGCCCATCACATACGATAAGGTCGGAGGCGGTGATTTCCACTGAACTGTACGTTACCTCCACTAAGGCATCGTCCTGCCCAACAAACTCTCCTTCTGAGGTAGTGACGTATACAAAATAGGCAGTACTGCTTGTTGGTGTCGCCACAGGCATTGCCGAGCGAGGGTCATCCAAGCCATCTGCTGGCACCCATGCATAACAATACTCCACCCCATCCACTGGGTGAGGCTCAGGCAGACAACCTGTGCCCAGCTGAACGCTCTTTCCATCGCAAATGATGTGGTCCGGCCCGGCGACACTAGTACACGGCGGCTCCACCACCACCCCAAAGCTCATCACTTCCTCACCATTTCCATCCGTGAGCTGGAACGTGTATGTACCAGCTACAGCCTCTGCGCTTGGCGACAGCTCGAAGCACACATTGTCAGTACTTCCTGCCGGGAAGGTCAGCGGCATAGTTGTGAAATCACTAAAGTGCGGGGAGCCATCCCCATCAATACTAAGCGCTAACGCCATATCCTCTGCTGGCGCGCTGTCAGGCGACAGGCATAGCATGAATGGGGTGCCGGGCTTGGCCTCTATGCCGCCTGTTATTGGGTTGCCATCATTATCTGTAAGAGACAAACTGGGCATTGGAGCTTCTTGCAGGGCTTCGACCATGAAATTATCCAGCCGGGCAAATACATCGGGGAGATTCACCCCACCATGCTCCGCAACCACCCAGTAGTTGCCATCAGCCGCTACAGCAAACGTATTGCTTTCCATGGTTGCACCAGGATCATTATAGTCAATATCAGCAAGCGGAATACTCTGTGATATGACTGTAACTTGTTGGAGGTTCGACGCCGGTGCATACGCAAAATTAACCGCCTGCCCGGCTCTGTTCACCTTCCCATTTAGGGATACCCGGTAGTCCACACCTGCCAGGAGGGAAACGCGCATGGCAATCCGGTCCTGAGCACTAAAGCTGCTTGTGAACGCGCAAAGGTCATTGAAATTTCCAGAAGCACCATTATTCCCCAAAGTAAATCCCACGGCATTAAAACCCTGCACGCCGCTCAAATTCGGGTTGAATGAAGGGTTTGAGAAGTCAACAATCCGCACCGTATCCCAGCTTTGAGCGGAGGTGAGGAAGGGCACCATAAGTAAGGCAGCCAACAGGACCAGTTGCCCCAGCCGCTTACTGAAAAACGTATCGGGAAATACCGTGAAGGATGTACAGGAATGAGTAGCACGATGTTTTTGCATCTTAAATCTAAATTTTGATGCCCGAACAGAGATTACACACCCGGGCAAAGGGGTTATTTCTCCCGGCGGTACTCGTTGCCGGAAGCTGTGAAAACGAATATTATGTCAGGTATGCACCAACTTGTGCATACAGGGACACATGAACAGCCCAGCCCTTACGGAGGACCGTATCTGGACCTTGTATATCGGGATTGCCGCAAAGGCGCCCTATCTAACCTACCACCTGACAAATCCCACATTGGTGCAAACCAATTCCAAGACAAACCAATCAAGTTTAAAGATTAGAGCCAGTTGAAACACAGGCACTTTCAAACGCTATGGCCAAAGCAGCAATCTGCTGCCTGTGAAACAGACAACCTTACCTCATTTGAAAGACCAAACGTTCATACACCTTTCATCAGGCATAGCATGGTGCCAGACTGATAAAGGGAGTAATGCCTTTCCCATAAATTGTTCCCCAGATTGAAAATGTGCAATACTTAAGCGCTTGCGCGAACATGTCTTTTTTGTACAGGATGCAGAAGCATCAACTGCTTCTGTGATTTTATGTAGCTTACTAACAATGGTAAATTTACCCCCCCCCCCCCGGAGATTCCAAAATTTTTGAGTATTTTTTTAAAAAAAAACATTGCACTCTCTCTTAACTTCTGTAGACGCCAGAAAAGCCCAAAGAAAAGAAGCCCCGGGCATTTTCCCGCTACACACTCCATTATTAATCCCAGCTTGACTACCTTTGCCGCCAACGCAAACCTGACCTGTTTATGACGCACACCCGGTATCACGACGTTGTTCTATTGCTCCTCCGCCTTATGTTTGGGCTCAGCATGGCCTATGCGCACGGCTGGCCTAAGCTGCAAAGGCTTACAGGGGGCGAAGAAGTGAAGTTCCTCGATTTCCTGGGCCTGGGGCCGGAAATTTCACTTGGGCTGGCGGTTTTTGCCGAACTGTTCTGCGCACTGTTGCTTGCCGTGGGGCTATTCACCCGGCTGGCGACCCTACCGCTGATCATTACCATGTTTGTGGCGGTCTTTGTGGCGCATTGGGGCGACCCCTATTCTGATATGGAAGGCGGGCTGTTGTTTTTGGTGCCCTATGTTTGTATTTTACTGGCAGGCCCCGGTTGGTATTCAATTGATGCTCAAATCAGAAAGTCAGCTTAACCAAGTTACCATGAAAACGCTTCTGCACTTTATTTTCCTGGCGCTTCTGACCGGACTCCTCAGCGGTTGCGGCAGCCCCTCCGGCAATGCCATTTCCAGCGATTACCAGATTCTGGAAGGGGAAACGATGGGGACCTACTACCGGGTTACTTTCGACAATCCCGGCATTGAGGAGGTGCAACCGAAAATAGACTCCATACTGCGGCAACTCAACCTGGAGGTGTCGACCTATATTCCGCAGTCTACAATTTCAAGGTTCAACCGGGCGGATAGCTTGTTCAATCTGAACACCAATCCGGTGGACGGTGCTGCAGATACCTACCCGAATGACCACTTTATCCGGAATTTCAAGGCAGCTCTTGAAGTGTACCACGAAACGGAGGGGTACTTCGATGCCACCGTCATGCCCCTGGTCAATTACTGGGGCTTTGGCTATACGGAAAAACGGAAGGTGGCACAGGTGGATAGCCTGATGGTCGATTCCCTGCTGCAGTATGTAGGCATGGAAAAGGTGGAACTGCAGCGCTTCGACGATACCGATCTACTGATCAAAGCCTTTCCTGGGGTTAAGCTGGACTTTAGCGCGGTAGCCAAGGGCTATGGTGTGGACCTGGTGGGCCAGCTGCTTTCCGACCTTGGGGTGCAACATTTCCTGGTAGACATCGGGGGAGAAGCCCTGGCCAAAGGGAAAAGCCCCAGAGGGGACATTTGGAACCTCGGCATCAATGTGCCCAAAGAAGGGGCTGCGGTGGATGAAATACAGACCACCGTGCCTCTGAAGGACCGGGCCCTGGCCACTTCCGGCAATTACCGGAACTACTACGAGGTGGAAGGGCAAAAATACAGCCACACCATCAATGCCAAAACCGGCTATCCGGAGCGCAATACCCTGCTGAGCGCTTCCGTTTTTGCAGACGACTGTATGACCGCCGATGCCTACGCCACCGCCTTCATGACCATGGGCATTGAAAAAGCAAAGCCGATGGCAGAATCCCTGGCGGGCATAGAGGCGTATTTTATCTATGGCTTACCGGACGGCGGCATGGCCGTGACCTATACGCAGGGGCTTAAAGAACTTTTTCAATCAAACGACGAATAACCATTATTATGGACTTCAACCTGGACCGGGACTTGATTTTTTTTGATTTAGAAGCTACTGGGCTTAGTGTGGTCAGAGACCGGATTATACAAATCGCGATGGTCAAATACCCCAAAAAGGGCGGCGAGCCTCAGGAACTGAGCATGCTCATCAACCCGGGCATCCCGATCAGCGAAGAAGCGATGGAAGTCCACGGGATCACCCCAAAGGATGTCGCCAACAAGCCTACCTTTCAGCAGGTGGCGGAGGAGATTTACAACTTCATCGGCAATGCCGACCTGGCGGGTTACAACTCCAACCGCTTCGACATTCCCATGCTGATGGAGGAGTTTGACCGCGTGGGGATTGAATTCAGTATCAACAACCGCCGGACCATCGATGTGCAGCGCATTTTCTACAAAATGGAGCCCCGTAACCTTAAGGCTGCCGTGCGCTTTTACTGCAACAAAGAGATGGAAAATGCCCACGACGCCCTCGCCGATGTCTACGCGACTATTGACGTCTTCAAAGGGCAGCTGGAAAAATACAGGGGCGTGGACTACGAAGACGACGATGGCAACATCACCCCCACCCCGGTGACCAACGATATGCAGGTGGTGCACGATTTCACCAACGATTTGCGTTATGTGGATGCGACGCAGAAAATGAAGTATGATGTTGACGGCTCTATTGTGTTCAGTTTCGGTAAATACAATGGCAAGCCGGTCGGCGAGACGCTGTCCAAAGACAAACAGTATTTCAACTGGATCCTCAACAAGGAATTCAGCTCGCAGGTGAAGCAAATTGTGAAGAGATTGGTACGTGAATATGAGAATCAGTAGAATTATTGCAGGTATAATATTGCTCCTGACGCTATGGAGCGGCTGCTACGAGCCTCAGGACGGGTGCCTCGACCTGGAGGCCGTTAACTACAATTTTGCGGCCGATAACAATGCGCCGGAGGATTGTGAATACCCGGAGGTGAGGGTGCAGTTCACCCACGTCTACAGCACGCCGGATACCGTTTATAATTTCCGGTTGCGCGACAGCGTCTATCTGGATGAAGCCGGCAACCCCTTCACGGTGAATGCGTTCGAGTTTTTTATATCCGGTTTTGAACTGCAGCGTACCGATGGGGCCTACCTAAATATAGAGGAAGAGCTTGATGTATACCTGTTCGACAACGATGGTAATGTCGTGCTGCAAATGGTGCCTGACAATTTCGGCTTCGTCCGGGCAGGCAACAGCAGCAGCATAAGCCTGGGCACCCTGCGGGAGGCCGCCGATCTGCAAAGTCTACGGTTTTTTGTGGGTGTGAATGGGCAGGCCAACGTCGCCATTGCCGATTCCATCCCGCTTAGCCACCCGCTTGGGCTGACCGACAGCCTGCTCTACTTTAACCGGGACTCGGGTTATGTGTACCAATTCATCGAGCTCTTCCGGGACACCACTGCGGCCGATACCATCCCTGAGCAGCTCCGCATCGGCACTTTTGCCAATCTTCAGCAGGTGCAGTTGCCCGTAGGTGGGGAGAAAATTCCCGGCTTCAACCTCAAAGTTGTGATACAGATCGATTACAGCAAGTGGCTGGCGGGCATCAATGTAGCGACAGATTCCAATGCCGAATTGCAACAAATAATTGTCGGCAATACAGCAGAGGCCTTTTCTTTACAGGAAATTGTACTGGAATAGCGTTGAAAAGGACAACAGCTTTTGTGGTAAACCTGTTATGTTTACAGCTAAAATCAATTAGAAGCTGAATTTATGAAGCAAATACTATCCCTTTTTGCGCTTGCCGTTGCCGTCTTTGTGGCTGGCTGTGGCAACTCTGATGACAACGGTGGACCCGCCACCACAGAGCTTACCCTCCTGGCTACGGGCACCTACGGAGACGACCCGCTCGTGATGTTTGAGCGGACCTATGAGTACGAAGACAATATGGCGCTGCAGATGCAACTGCTGCAGACTTACCTTTCTGACATCGCGCTGGTCTACGAAGAAGACGGTGTCGAAAAAGAAGAATTGCTGACCGATATTGCGTTGGTCAGCTTTGGCAATGTCTTCACGGACGAAGATGCCGCTGAAGGCGTGGAAGTTGTTAAGATGGAAGTGCCCGTCCGAAACTACACGGGGTTAAAAATCGGGCTCGGTGTTTCTCCCGAGCTTAATGCCACTATTCCACCTGACTACGACCTGACGCACCCGCTGTCTCAGAACTACTGGGAAGATGCCTCCAGCTATATCTTTTTCAAAGTAGAAGGCAATGCAGATTTGGATGCCGATGGGCAGTTCCAGGATAAGCTCACCTACCATGTCGGGGGTGACAACAACTACAGCACGGTCCAATTTACCGGAGCAATTGACCTGGAAAAAGGAACGCCGAAGACCCTCGCTCTAAATATCGACCTTCAGAAAATTCTCATCAAAGGAGACGGGACGTACTGGGATTTCCGGGAAGGGCAGTTTGCGCATTCCACCACTTCTCCGGCTGCTGTTTTCATGGGTGAGAATTTCCCGAATGCAGTCCGCCTCGAAACCCGGTAAATGACAAAACGCCCCTGGCATATGATCGGGGCAGCTTTACTGTTGTTCAGTCTGCCTCAATGTACCACTGATCCGGCTGCTTCAGTGAGGGAGGCTCCTTTGCAGGGGCCAGCCCACTTTGTACAGTTGGTGGAGGATACAGCGAACCCGTACAGCCCGGAAAAAGCAGCGCTGGGGCAAATGCTGTTTTTCGACCCTGTCCTTTCCAAAGATTCCAGCCTTTCCTGTAGCAGCTGCCACCTGCCGGAGCGAGCCTTCACAGATGGCAAAGCGATCGCAGTGGGCGTTGACAACCGCGAAGGCACCCGCAATGCACCGTCCCTGGTCAATCTGGCCTGGATTACCGAAGGGTTGTTCTGGGATGGCCGCTCCCCCACCCTTGAGGAACAAGCCGTGCATCCGGTCATTAATCCCAATGAACTGGGCAGCGACTGGGTTACGGTGTTGTCCCGTTTGGAAGCGCATCCGGACTATCCGGGCTATTTTGAGAAGGCGTTTGGAACAGGCATCGCACAGCAGACAGTTGTCCATGCCCTGGCCCATTTTCAGCGAAGCCTTATGAGCAGCGAAAGCAAGTACGACAGCGTGATGCGGGGGGAAGCAGCTTACACGGATTTGGAGTTGCATGGCAAGCATATCTTTTTTGATTCTTCAGAAGACCTGCCGGATGGCGAATGCGGCCATTGCCATACGCCACCTCTGTTCACCGATCAGACCTATATGAATAATGGTGTGCAACAGGAGCTGGCTCCTTATCATTATCCGGATGCCGGGCGGGGTGCCGTAACGGGCGTAAAATATGACAACGGCCGCTTCAGAGTACCCAGCCTGCGTAACATTACCCTTACGGCGCCCTACATGCACGATGGGCGCTTTGCCACCCTTGAGGAAGTCATTGAGCACTACAACAGCGGAGGGCACCCTGGGCTTAATGTAGACCCAAAAATCAGAAAATTACATTTCAGTGACGAGGACAAGCGGGCTTTAATCGCTTTCCTGGGAACCCTTACCGATACTTCGTTTGTTCGTAAATTATCCGATCAAAAAGCTTTGCTACAATGAAAATACCTGCGCTACCCCTTTTTCTTGCTCTCCTCACCCTGACCCTTTTCAGTGCCTGTCAGGAAGATAACACCGGTGATCCTACCGTATGCGATAACTGCCCACAGGAAGAACCAATACTGGCGGATTACGACCCGACGGATTATTCCTTCGACTATTTGCCCGATCATTTCCCCAATCCTATCCTTCCGCCGGACAACCCGATGACGGAAGAGGGCATTGCACTGGGCCGCATGCTGTTTTATGATCCCATCCTTTCACGAGACAGCACGATTTCCTGTGGCAGCTGTCACTTTCAGGAGTTGAGCTTTACGGATGGCGTAGCGGTGAGCACGGGTATTGACGGTCAGTTGGGCGTACGGTCTTCTATGCCTTTGGTGAACCTCGCCTTCAACCCACGGGGCTTTTTCTGGGATGGCCGTTCCGCCACGCTGGAAGAACAGGCCCTGGTACCTATCGAAGACCACCGGGAGATGGACGAGTCCTGGGACGTAGTGGAAGAGAAACTTCGGAACCACCCGGATTATCCGGCAAAATTCCGGGAAGCTTTTGGCATTGAGTACGCGAGTGAAATCGACCGGGATTTAGCCGTAAAAGCGATCGCTCAGTTTGAGCGGACGATGGTCAGCTATCAGTCTCGCTTTGATCAGGTGGTATGGGCACAGCAGGGCTGGCCTACCGAGGAAGAGCAAATGGGGCGTGACCTGTTCTTTGTAGAGCAAGCGTTACCTACACAGGAGCACCCGGGCTGCTCGCACTGCCACGGTAGTGCCCTTTTTACAGAAAACAACTTCTTCAACAATGGTATCTCTGATGTGGAGGACCTCGAAAGCTTTCCGGACAAGGGCTTCGGAGAGGTGACTGGAAATATTTACGACAACGGCAAGTTCCGGGCGCCAACGCTGCGCAATATCGCGCTCACCGCACCCTACATGCACGATGGGCGCTTTGCCACACTTGAGGAGGTACTGGACTCTTACGCAGCTGGCGGGCACGGTATCGCCAACGAAGACCCAAACATCCAACCCTTCGCCCTGAGCGACGAACAGAAGCAAGCTATGATCGCCTTCCTGAATATGCTGACAGATACGAGCTTTGTGAATAATCCGGCGTTTAGTAATCCGTTTGGGGAGTAGTTGACGGTAGTATGAGGTGGACGCCTGGGTAATCCACGATGCACATTCCGCACCTACGGCGCGGGGAAAGCGGCTGTAGATTGGAGGTTTTACCCACATATAGTCCCTAACGGGACTTCAAGGGTTAACTACACGTTCGCCTGAGCAAAAAAGCGCACTGACCGTAGCTCCCACTACCCTTCGGTATGACAAAACGCTAACAGCGCGATGCCCCATTAGGGGCAAAATATGGGTAACCCCAAGACATCACACTAGTTCCGCGCCATTAGGTGCGGAATGTGAGTCAGGACAAGTATAAAATCAAAAAGAAAATAGCACAACCCCAGCCCAAGCCTACTTATAGTCCTCCCGCACCGGGTGAAAAACATCAATCAGGTAACAATCCGTAAGCGCCTCCGCCGAATGTGGGGTGTTACCGGGAATCACCACAGCATCTCCGGCTTCACAGATCTTTGTTTTACCGTCCACGGTCATCGACAACTTCCCGGAGATCACGTTGGTAACCTGCTGATGCGGGTGCTGATGCTCAGGCAGGACACTCCCCTTTTGAGCCCGTACATGACCGATGGTCACCTCATCCGTATGAATAAGGCGCGCGGTGAAGCCAGGGACCAGCTCCTTTTCACGGATATCTTCCTTAAGCCGTAGGAAACTATTGCTGCTCATCTTCAGTAACCGGGTTAGCAGGTGGTTTTTCAAAGAAATACAGCAGGTCGGAAATCACCTCTTTCAAATCCTTGCGGTCCACGATGAAATCCAGGAAGCCATGCTCCAAAAGAAACTCCGAAGTTTGGAAGCCTTCCGGCAGCTCCTTTTTGATGGTTTCCTTGATGACCCTGGGGCCTGCAAAACCAATCAATGCTTCCGGCTCTGCAAAATTGATATCGCCAAGCATGGCAAAGGAAGCCGTTACCCCACCCGTGGTCGGGTCCGTCATCAAAGAGAAATAAGGTACTTTAGCCCTCGCCAGCTGGGTAAGCTTGGCTGAAGTCTTCGCCATTTGCATCAGCGAGAAAGCCGACTCCATCATACGGGCACCACCTGACTTGGAAATCATCAAAAAAGGAATGCGGTGCTCGATACAGTGGTCAATCGCAAGCGCGATCTTTTCCCCCACAACGGAGCCCATAGACCCGCCGATAAACTTGAAATCCATTGCCGCAATCACCAGGGAACGGCGGTTGACTTTTCCTTTAGCTACGGCTACAGCGTCTGTGAGACCGGTTTTGTCTTTAGCATCCTCCAACCGCTCGGTGTAGGGCTTGAGGTCAGTAAAGTTCAGGAAGTCCTTAGAGCGCAAATCTTCATAAAGCTCCTCGTACTGCCCATCGAAAATCAGGCCGAAGTAATCGTAGGAACGCAGACGGACATGGAAGTTGCAATGCGGGCATTTGAAGAAGTTGTCCTTCAATTCCTTAACGGTGGACGTTTCCTTGCAGCGCCGGCATTTGTACCACAGTCCTTCAGGGGTGTCCTTTTTATTTCGTGTGGCGGTTTGAATGCCATCTTTGAGTCGTTTAAACCAGCCCATTCAGTTGCTTTTTGGATGATGATTATTTTTCGCTGTAACAGCAACACAAAAGGTTTTCGGGGTCGCACCACTGTTGAGCAACGGTAAAAGCACCATGCCGCAAACAGGCAGTGTATTGATTCTCAGCGGTATACGATCATAAAAAGCCTGTTTATCCGGCTTTGCCTGTCGTAAAAACGCATCCAAAATAATGCGCACGGGGGCAAATCTAATAAAAAACCAGATACTTATTTGTACTGATAGGCCCGGACAGCGTTGACAAATGCCTTAACACCTTCAAGAGGCGTATCCGGATAAACGCCATGCCCCAGGTTAGCAATATGCCCCCTGCCATAGCGGTCCAGCATGGCTACAGCTGCCTTCGCCACTTCCTCGGGCGGCGCGTACAACTGACAAGGGTCCAGGTTGCCCTGCAATACTTTGTCAGGGCCTATCCATTCACGGGCAAGCTCAGGGGGCGTGTTCCAGTCCAGCCCAACTACCTGACAATCCACCTGCCCAAGGTCTTCGTAGACAAACCAGGCGCCCTTCGAAAATACAGTAACGGGAACATCGGTAATGGATTCTGCGATCACCTTTATATAAGGCAACGCAAACTCCCGGTACTGCGCCGGGCTAAGAATACCCGCCCAGGAGTCGAATACCTGCACGAGCTGCGCGCCGCTTTCGACCTTCAGTTTGAGGTAAGCAATGACGGTTTCCGAAATCTTCTCCAGCAACTGATGGGCGAGCTTTGGGTCTGTATAGAGTAGCTTCTTGGCTTTTGAAAACGTCTTGCTGCCACTGCCTTCCACCATATAAGCCAGCAGTGTCCAGGGCGCGCCCGAGAATCCGATGAGGGGCACCCGGCCGTCCAGTTGCTGCCGTGTGAGCGCCACGGCATCGTAAACGTACTGCAGTTCAGCCGCTGCGTCGGCACCGCTTGTCAGCTTTTGAACGTCCGCCTCGCTTTTGATCACTTCCGGGAAAAGCGGCCCGCGTTTCTCTACCATTTCATAGGTCAGCCCCATCGCCTCGGGGATAACCAGAATATCAGAAAAGATGATCGCAGCGTCCACATTTAGCTCATCTACCGGCTGAATGGTCACTTCGGCAGCAAGCTCCGGTGTTTCCACCAATTCTTTAAAGCCGGAAAGCCGGTTGCGGATGGCGCGGTACTGTGGCAGGATGCGCCCTGCCTGCCGCATTAGCCATACCGGCGGGCGTTCCACCGCCTCTCCACGGGCGGTTCTTAGAAAGAGGTCATTCTTTGTGCTCATGCGGCAAACTTAGCCAAATTTTTATTTTGCTTGCTATAAAATGTCTAATTTGGGGGCTTCAACTACCTGACCTTACACGATTATGATAAAAAATTTACCGCTGCACTGGAAAATCATCATCGGTCTTATTGCCGGTATCATTTACTCTCTCGTTTCCAGTTCACTGGGATGGAATAGTTTTACACAAAACTGGATTGACCCCTTTGGCACCATCTTTATCCGCTTGTTGAAATTTATCGCTGTACCACTTGTATTGTTTTCCATCATTGGCGGCGTCGCAGGGCTTCCTGACCCTGCAAAGCTGGGCAGAATGGGGGCAAAGACCCTGGTGGCCTATGTTGTTACCACGGTAGCAGCGGTTACCGTAGGTCTGGTGGTCGTCAACCTGTTCCAGCCAGGCGACTACATCGATGAAGGGCAGCGGGTCAAGAACCGGCTCAAGTACGAATTATGGGCAGAAAGCACCCCCGGTGGACGTATACTGGACGGAGAGCGCTACCTTTCCAAGCCAGAGTATGCGGATCTCGTTGCTGAGGCAGAAGCTGCCATGAAAACTGAAATGAGCGACGAAGGCGTAGAAGCCCGGATGAAAGCCGCTGAGCAATTTAAAGAAGCCGGCCCGCTGCAGTTTTTGGTGGACTTTGTGCCCGATAACATCTTCGCAGCACTGACCGATTCAGGCCGAATGCTGCAAGTTATCTTCTTTGGGATTTTCTTTGGCATTATGTTGTTGCTCATCCCTCAGGAAAAGGCACAACCGGTACGACAGCTAATAGATGGAGTCAATGAAGTCTTCCTCAAAATGGTGGAAGTGGTGATGGAAGCTGCACCGTTTTTCGTTTTTGCCCTCATGGCAGGGGTGATTTCCAAAATGGCCAGTACGCCGGCAGAGGTTATCGAAATCTTTAAAGGCCTGCTCAGTTATTCCGTAGCCGTACTGATCGGTCTTCTGTTTATGATCTTTATCTTTTACCCTCTGGTTGCTTCCTTCTTTGTGAAGAAATTATCCTACAGCGGTTTCTTCCGGCGAATTAGCCCGGCGCAATTTCTGGCTTTTTCAACGAGCTCCAGTGCGGCCACCCTGCCCGTGACGATGGAATGTGTCCGGGACAATATCGGGGTCTCCCAAAATGTCACCAACTTCGTGCTGCCTATCGGTGCAACTGTTAATATGGATGGCACGAGCCTTTACCAGGCTATTGCGGTGGTCTTTTTGGCGCAGATGCACCTGGTAGACCTTACCCTGGGGCAGCAACTGACGATCGTGCTCACCGCCACGCTGGCTTCCATAGGCTCAGCCGCAGTACCGAGTGCAGGGCTGGTTATGATGATCGTGGTGCTGCAGTCCGTAGGGCTTAACCCCGCATGGATTGCAATCATCTTTCCGGTGGACCGCATCCTGGATATGTGCCGGACGGTGGTAAATGTGACCGGAGATGCAACAGTTTCCACCCTGATTGCCCAAACGGAAGGCGAACTGGATGTGAAACGGCTGGAAGAACTTGAAACTGTATAATTCTAAATACCCATGGCTGAACAACAATTGCTTGGAATTGGCTCCCGGGTCAAGCACCCGGCTTACGGTGATGGCGTCGTCATCCGATTGCACAAAGTGGCCTACGATGTATGCTTCATGGTTTATGGCATCAAACAGGTCGGTAAGGAATACGATAAATGGGAAATCATTGATGCGGTCCCGGCTGAGGAAGGGGTCTCCTTCAATGAAATCGAAAAGTCCCTGATCAAAGTCCTGCGCAATTTTTCAGATTTACAGGAAATCACAGAGCTGGGCAACCGCTGGGAAGGCGGGAAACTCATACTGGAGCCGGGCGATCCGGCAAAAGCCAAGGAGATGCCCATCGAGAGTTTCTTCCATAAAATCGTGATGGTCCGCGACCGCTTGCGCGTAATGGAACAACGCATTAACAGCAGCAATCTGAACGATGAAGAAAAAGTCAATCTGCAGCAGTACGTCACCCGTATCTACGGCAGCCTGACCAGCTTCAATGTGCTGTTCAAGTACAAGGAAGACCATTTTAAAGGAACAAAATCCTAAATCGAAGGAAGCTTAAGGCAACAAAATGGAAAAATTCACATTTGAGCCTTGAAAATGTATCTTTTGACCGATTATGGAGTATAGTATTAGAACCCGCAAATCTGAATATTGCATGAACAACGCTTTCCGGCTCATCGCTGTGCTTTTGCTTGCCGCTTCGCTATTCCAGCAGACTGGCTGTATCGTTGTCGAAAACGAATTTTCGGCATTGCCTCCCGGCCCATGGCGTGGTGTACTGGAGTTGGAGCCCAATCTGGTAACCCCTAATCCCGATGGAGAGCCGCTGCCGGAAAAGCTCAACCTGGAATTCGAAGAAGTGACCAATGGCGAACTGCCCTTCAATTTTGAAGTCGTGTATACCAATGACACCGACTTCTACATCGAGCTGATCAACGGAGCGGAGCGGTTCCGGGTAGATGATATTACAATTGGGCTGGACCGGTCTACTGCAAAAGATACCATTGTGATCAATTTCCCGGTCTATGATTCCCGCATCGAAGCCATCTATGAAGAAGATGTCATGGAGGGCGAATGGATTGTCAACAACCGGGGCGAGGACTACCGTATCCCCTTTAAGGGCTATCACGGGAAAGGGCATCGTTTCACCACGCTGCGCAAAACGCCCAAAACGGACCTGAGCGGCAAGTGGGCAGTTACCTTTGGCGTGGAGGGTGGTGAAAGCGAGCAGTACCCCGCTGTTGCAGAGCTAAAGCAGGATGGGAATGCTTTGACCGGCACTTTTATGACCGAAACGGGCGATTACCGCTTTTTGGAAGGCAGTGTGCAGGCCGACAAAGTCTACCTCAGCTGTTTTGACGGGGCCCATGCCTTTATGTTTGAAGCACGGATCAGGGAAGACGGGAGCCTGCTGGGCTCCTTCCGCTCCGGTAAGCATTTCCAAACCCTTTGGACGGCCAAAAAAGACCCTGATGCAGCTCTGGCCGACCCCGACAGCCTGACCGGGCTCAAAGCAGGCTACTCCACTCTTGAATTTGCCTTCCCTACCCCTTCCGGCGACACCCTCCGGTTCCCGGATGCCCGGTATGAGGGCAAGGTGGTCATTGTACAATTGCTTGGGACCTGGTGCCCCAACTGCCGGGACGAAACGGAATTCCTGAAAGCATACCTGGAAAACCATCCGCAGGCTGACCTGGAGGTTATCGGCCTTGCTTTTGAACGCTACGAAGATCCGGAAAAGGCTATGGCGGCCATCCGGCGTTTTAAAGATCATCTCAATCCGGGGTACGAGATCGCACTCGCCGGGCCTGCTGACAAATTAGCAGCGGCAGCAGCACTACCGATGCTCTCCGAGGTCATTGCCTATCCCACGATGATTATCATCAACAAAAACGGAGAAGTAGAGCGTATACATACCGGTTTCAATGGCCCTGCTACCTCTGCCTATGTGGATTTCAGAAAAGAATTTAATACATTTATAGCTAGCCTGCTGGAGTGAGTAACAGAGAAAAATTGTATCATTTATTCCTGCCTGCCCGTGAAGCCACGGCCAGGCAGGCAGGTCCGTCAAACTGCTAAGCATAATACCCAAAAATCATCAACAATCATGAGTACGAATAGTATTGCACTGGCCTACTGCGCTGATAATGAGTCTACTGTTGCAGAAGTTCAGGAACATTTGTCTGCCTCTGCTTACACCTTTCACCATTATTCCTGCAACCGGTCAACGGATAACAACTTCCTAACTGATCAGTTGCTTGGGCAGTCAGACCCTATTTTGCTTTTCATTAGCGACAATTACCTCAAATCAGCTCAATGCATGAGCCGTGGGCTGAAGCTGCTGCAGGAAAAGCGGCATGATATTCTGCCGATCATCATTGACGGCATAACCGAAGATCCGGCTACAGGGCAGAAAAAAGCTGTACATACCGATTTTGAACGGGTGAGCGATATTATTCAGTATATCAACTACTGGCAGGACCAGTACCTGGACCTGCGGCGACAAAAGCGGCAGATGAACGAGCTGGATGAAGACCATTTCAATACGCACCTCAAGGTAATGCGGGAAGTGTCGAGTGAAGTGGGTGAATTCCTCCGCTTGCTCCGCAGTATGAACTACCTGATCTTACCTCAGTTCAAGGCTAATGCCTACCAGCAATTTTTCATTTTCACAGAAGACGAAGCCAGCTGGACTTCCTTCAAAACGGGCTTCAATCCTCCTGTTCCGCAGCCGGAACCCACCGCACCGGAGCCGGAAGCCCTTGAAGTGGAAATCGAAGCAGAGCCGGATCCCGACCCTGAAATCATCGCCAACATCCCGGGCATTGACAAACTCTACCCGGAACAAAGCGAAAGCAACGTCAGTCCGGAAATGGACGAACCTGTGGAGGATGTGCCTGCGGAGGCCCCTGAATCCAATGAGCAGGAAGACGAAGATATTGTCGCTGATACTCCTACTCCTGAACCGGAAACCGGGTTTAGCCCGGAAGATGAAGAGACAGAAACTCAATCCAAGGCTGCTGATATGGAAGATGGCTCGGAGTACTGGCAACAATCTGGTGAGCAGGATCATGAAGAAATCTTCGAGCCTGTGGCTGAAGAAACCAGTCCTGAGGAGGAAGTTTCAACCGAAATACAGAATCAGGACCGCATTGAGCGTGCCCTAAGCCTGCTCAACAACGGGCAGGTGGAGGATGGGCTGCAAACTATGGCTGATGCCATTGAGGCACAACCTGATAATGCCACCCTGCGCTACCATTATGCGTTGATGCTCGCCCGGTCCCGCAAGGATTACCATTCCGCCCGTGAAGAGCTGCTGCCGGTTATTGAGCTGGACCCGGAAAATACCGATGCCCTGTTTTTGCTTGGAGAACTGGAAGAGCTGGAGGGCGACTTTGAATCGGCCCGCAGCCATTATCTGATGCTGCTTGATGTGGATGAAGATTACCCAAATGTGTACTACCGTCTGGGCATGATTACTGCCGCTCACTTTGAAGAGGAGCGTGCCGAAGCGGCCAAATACTTCAGGAAAGCGGCGAAGCAGGACAGAAGCAACTACGATGCGCTGTACCAGTATGCACTACTCCTGAATGAAGCGCTTGGCAAGCCCGAGAAAGCAGTGAAGTATTTCAAAAAAACCCTGAAAGTCAATGCTTTCCACCCTTTTGCGTACTACGATATGGCACTGGTATACCATCAGCTGGGCGAATACCGGAAAGCAGCAGATGCTTACCAGAAAGCTATTCAGATCAATCCGGAACTAAAGACGGCTGAAAATGACGAAGCCTTTGCTATTGCCGCCGCTCAGGCAGAAGGGAATACACACGAAAAGCAAACCTCCACATCGGCTTCAGGTACCGTCAATATGAGCGCAATTGAAGCACTTAAGGACAGTATTGTACAACTCGAACAGTTGCTCCGGGAAAAAGAAGAAACGGTCAATGAATTAGAGGGGCAGCTCGCTGCCCGCCCGGCTACACCCCCGCCCCCACCCCGCCCAAAGGTCGATCAGACCGTCTTGATAACCGGCGCGACTTCCGGTATCGGCAAGGCAACAGCTTCGCTGTTTGCAGAAAAAGGCTATCGCGTAATTATCACCGGACGGCGCAGGGAACGCTTGGACCTCTTCCGCTCACAGCTTACGGAGCAATTTGAAGCAGAAGTAATGCCCCTGACTTTTGATGTACGCAGCGAGCAGGAATGTGAAGCCGCACTCCATCAACTGAGCGGGCAATGGGCAGAGATTGATATCCTTATCAATAATGCCGGGAAAGCTAAAGGGCTGGCTCCTGTGCATGAAGGGGAGCTCCGCCACTGGGAAGAGATGATCGATACGAACCTAAAGGGGCTGCTGTATATGACGCGCCTCGTGGCTCCGGGTATGGTCGCACGCGGCACAGGGCACATCATAAATGTCTGCTCAACGGCAGGTAAGGAAGCCTACCCCAACGGAAATGTCTACAACGCTACTAAGTTTGGTGTGGATGGCCTGACAAAAGCCATGCGTATGGACTTGCACAAGCACGGTGTGCGTGTAGGTATGGTGAGCCCTGCTCATGTGGAAGAAACGGAGTTTGCTCTCGTTCGCTTCGATGGGGACGAAAGCCGTGCCCGTATCTATGAGGACTTTAAGCCTCTGGCCAGCCATGATGTGGCAGAATCCATTTATTTCATCGTTACCCAGCCGGCACATGTCAATATTCTTGATGTGGTCCTGCAGGGTACGCAGCAAGCCAGCAGTACGATCATCGATCGTTCCGGCAGAGACCGGTATGAAGAAGAGGAGTAAACGCCTAAATAATTGGAAATGAGTTACAGGGCTTCGATGGTCATCATCGAAGCCCTGTCTGCTTCATACTATTGCTTCAGAAATTTGACCTGATGGATCTGTTGGTGCATTTTCACTTTTGCTACGTACCAGCCGGCAGGCCAGCTTTGAATGTCAATCTGATGAACAGCCCTACCCTGCTGCTGCCCTTTCATCAACTCTACCAGCTGCCCGCTAGCATTCAAAATAGCAATTTCATAGGCCCGCCCGGGATAAATATTTGAGAAAGAAAGGTTGACAAAGGCCGTGGCCGGATTCGGATGAGCTTCCAGTGCAGATTGAAGTTCCAGTTCATTAACCTGAACCACCGTGGTGTCTTCCATTTCCTGTTCAATAATCAGGGAGTCAAGCGGATAGGAAAGAATAGAGCGGGCAAATGTCCCCACCAGCAAGCGGTTGTTGATGCTGTCGTATTCCAGGTCGTACACCGGAACGAATGGAAGATCGGCCCCAAGCCTCTCCCACTGCATACCGGCATTCATAGTGCCATATACCCCTCCGTCAGTACCTGCGAAAAGGATAGAATCCTGATGACCCGGCAAAATGTATACGTCATTGACGGCCAAAGGCGGCAGGTCTCCGGAAATATCTTCCCAGGTTTGCCCGGCATCCGTGCTCCGGTGCAGGTGAGGGATGAAATCATTGTCCTTGTAGCCGGAATGAGCCGCATAAACGTAGTCTTCGAAATCAGGGGAGGGCTTCACACTCGTTACATAACGCTCCGGAAGCCCGGCGCTGATGTTGGCCCACTGCCCACCGGCATCATCAGAACGCCAGACGTTGGCGTCTACTGTGCCCACATACAATCGCCCTTCAACCACCGCCGACTCCTGAATGCTCGTAATAGCATGATAGCGGGGATGGAGCACCAATCCATCTGTCAAGTCTTCACTTATGGGGGCCCACTGCGGAACAACGCCAGCCGTACTTTGGTAAACCCTGAAGGTGCCGGTGTACATCACATCCGGATCGTGAGGACTGATGATGTAAGGCATATCCCAGTCCCGGCGGTCAGTAGGGATAATCCCTTCAGTGGCACTAAACCAGGACTGCCCTTCGTCAGAAGAGCCCACGATGTTCCCTCTTTGAGTCTCTGCGTAAATCACCTGCGGCAAATCCGGACGGAAAGCCGTCTGAAAGCCATCACCACCGTAAATGCGGGGCCATTCGAATTCGAGATTGGGCCCACCAGACGTTCCATTGTCCTGAGCCCCGCCGTACACCCAATCGGGCCGGTGAGGGTTCCAGGCTATCCGGTAGTACTGACTGGTGGGTATACGTTCCATATCTTCCCAATTAAAGGCGCTGTAATCCGAACGGTACAGCCCACCATCGGTAGCCAGCAGGATATTTTCCTGGCTGTCGAACACCAGGTCGTGCTTATCGGCATGGACTTCGTAGATAAACCAGGGAGGGGAAGCCATAGCCCAGTTTGCGCCACCATCCGGCGACCGCCACAAGTCTACGCCAAGCAGAAAGATATCGTCTTCGGAAACCGGGCTTACCCGGAGCTTGCCAAAGTACCAGCCAAAGCCTCCCAGAGCGTCTGTAGGCAAGCCATTCACCCCCAGGTTTTCAGTGATCTGGCTCCAGGTATCCCCTTCGTCTTCCGATTTATAAATGCCTTGCAATTGGCTATTCAGTCCTACGTACATGGCATAGATATTTTCGGGCGCGGCAGGGGTAACGGCCAGCCCCACTCGTCCGGTAGGTTCCATAGGGAGCCCTCCGGAGAGCATTTCCCAGGTCAGTCCGCCATCGGTAGACCGGAACACTTTTGCGCCAGGCCCGGTAACCAGGCTCTCGGTATTGCTCCGGATCCTGTCCCAGCCGCTGGCATAGAGCACCTCCGGATTGGCAGGATGGCGCACCAAATCAATGGCGCCCGCCTGATCACTGATGAACAAGGTTTGAGCCCACGTCGCCCCACCATCTATAGACTGATAGATACCGCGCTGAGTATTGCGTTCAAAAGGGAGCCCCATGGCTGCCACCGTTAGTATATCGGGTTGGTCTGGGTGGACCAGGATGCGGGGTAGGATCCGTTGCGCCTGAAGCCCAAGCTTTTCCCAGGTTTGCCCGCCGTCCTCGCTTCGGTAAAGCCCGTCCCCTATTCCCGGGTGGGAACTAATATTCGGATCGCCGGTAGCTACGTAAACGCGCTCGGGGTTACTGGGGTCTATTTCGATATCGCCAATGGCCAGGAAAGGTTGGTCATCAAAAATGGGAGCCCAGGAGGCTCCGTCATCGGTGGTCTTCCAAACGCCTCCTCTGGAAAAGCCAATATAAATGGTCCCATCATCCTGAGGGTGTACAGCAATAGTATTGATGCGGGCACCAAGATTCCCCGGGCCTCTGACCGTCCAGGGCTGATCGAAGCCGGGAAAAGCCCCCGACCGCAATTGCAGCGCTGCCCTGGCTTTGGAAAGGGCTTTTTCATACCCTTTAAGGTTGAAATGGTCATCCGGATAAGAGCGTTTAAGGAAGAAGTCCTCTGAGGGCTGATGCCTGGCGTCAAAGGAGGAAGGACCGGAGTCATTATCCTGCCCGCATCCCCACAAGCATAGGGATAGCGCGGCAAGAAAGAGCATGTTTTTCATACGGCAGATTGTTGTTACTGGAAAGGTACAGCATCTGCCGGGTAAAGTTGGTTGCGATGAGCTGAAAAAACCGTGTTTGGCACCATTCAGACAGAATGCAGGCCTACTGATGCCGTGGCATATCGTCAAAGAAAGAGCGGATTTCCGTGGATTGCTCTGGCTTCATCCGGCCACTTAGGATCAGGCGCACTTCCCGGCGGCGGGGCGCGCTGTCGTAGCGCTGCTGCTCAATCTCTGTAAGTGCCAGTACAGGCGGGACGGGTATGGGCTTGTGATCGTCATCAAGGCCAACAAAGGTATAATAGGCATGATTGCACCGCCGGGCATCTCCACCCTTAATATTGTTCGCGAAAACCTCCACGTAGACTTCCACAGAGGTACGGAACGCACGGGTGACAGAAGCCTCCAGTGTAACCACATCCCCAACCATAATGGGCTTTTGAAAAGATACATGGTCAACAGATGCCGTCACCACATGCGCTTCGCAATGCTTGCCCGAACAAATACCGGATACAATATCCATCCAGCGCAGGAGGTTCCCGCCCATAAGGTTGCCCATCGGATTGGTATCGTTAGGCATGACCATTTCCGTCATTACGGTACGGGATTCGCTTACCCGTTTGGCTTTGCGTTCGCTCATGCTATTATCGGATCATTACCCCTTTGAGGTTGATAAAGGGGATGGTGGTGAAGTTGTTCTCCTGAATGCTGCCTTTGACGAAGACGTACTTCTTGTCGTACATATGCCCTTTGTAGGTAAAGCTGATCCAGTATTCGTTAGTCAGGTCAAAGAGTTTGACCTGAATAGGCTCAATCTTTACGATCTGCAGTGGGCCGATTTCTTCAAAGAAATGGCGCAGCACGGTGGTTTTCATCTTCTCGCCGTCAAGCTCGCCGTAGCCACGGCTGTTGATCAGCACATTGGAGATCGGCTCCTCTTTTAGATTAATCAGGTAGCTGTCCCAAAGTTCTTCTTCTGTGGTTTGGGCTGCCCGAGGTGCCACAGCGATGGCTACGTCCTCCACTTTCAGGTTAGGAATATCTTTTATCATAGTTGGGTCGGTCATACCGTTATAGGATTTCATAGGATTCAGCAACTGGGGTTTTTAATGGGTTTTCGTTGTGGGCTGTTTCATTGCCCTGGCATCCACGTATTCGTATTCAAAGAGCTGTGCAAAGGTGGTTCTTAATTTTGTCTTGACTTCTTCAATATCCACCGTGTATCCCAACTCTGCTTCCATGGAAGTGACCGCTTTGTCATCATCGGCTATACCGCAGGGTATGATGTGCTCAAAGTGGCTAAGGTTGGTATTGACATTGAATGCGAAGCCATGCATCGTCACCCACCGCTTAAGATGGACACCGATCGCACAAATCTTTCGCTTAGGCTTTTGCGCTGTTGCCTCAAGCCAAACGCCGGTATACCCCTCCTCCCGCATACCGGTAATACCGTAAGATGCAAGGGTAAGGATTACGGCTTCCTCCAGGTAGCGGACATATTTGTGGATATCGGTAAAGAATTCATCCAGATCAAAAATAGGATAGCCAACTATCTGACCGGGACCATGGTAGGTGATATCCCCACCCCGGTTGATCTTAAAAAACTCAAAGCCCTGCGCCTTCAGGTCAGCTTCCGAAAGTAAAAGATGCTCCAGAGAACCGCTTTTGCCCAGGGTGTAGACCGGGGGATGCTCACAAAACAGCAGATAGTGTGACTGTGGAATCTCAGGCTTATCAGCTTTGCGCTGAGACCGGTTGTGGAGTTTGCGCCCGACAACTTCCTGCAAGCGCGCTTCCTGTAGGTCCCACGCTTCCTGATAGCGGATGCGCCCCAAGTCTTGAAATACAACTTTCTGCATGCTTTTCAAAATGTGCCGCAAAGGTAACGGGATTAGGGCATAAATCAAGTTTTTCCGGGCATTATTCTGATATTTAGTCCTTTAGCTGCCTATCTTTAAGCCTGAATTATCCATTGACCGGTCAGGGAATCCTTTGCCTTCTTCCCTTTTACATTTAACCTCTGACGCCTGCGGAGTGTAAAAAAGACACCTATGCCACATTTGAAAACCACTGCAATCTTTCTTTTCCTTTCGATTTCTATTGCCTGCTGTCAGGATGGCGGTCTCCATCAGCAGTTCCATCAAATAGCCAAAGGGTATCAGTCTGTATTTGGCTTTTCCGGCAATATCAAGGTGGTAAAAGACGACAAGGGGGTCTTCGAACAAAGCTATGGGCTGGCCAATCGAAGCTTCGGTATCGAAAATACGCCTCAGACTCGTTTTTCCATCAACTCCATTTCCAAAACCTTTACCGCGGCTGCGATATTGATGCTGGCCAGCGATCAGAAAATCGGCCTGCAGGTGCCCATCAGCGCTTACCTGCCTGAACTCAATGCCTCATGGAGAGATACCGTCACCGTGCACCACCTGTTATCTCACACCTCAGGTTTGCCCAGGGAGTCGGGCATTCAGGCCTGTGATGAGCTTTCCTTCATGGAGCAACTTAAACTGGTGGAAACCAAATCGCTGCTCTTTTCACCTGGCGAACGTTATGAATATTCGAACAGCGGGCTAATCCTGCTTGGTGCCATTCTGGAAAAAGTAAGCAACCGGTCCTATGAGGACTTCATACAACAGGAAATCATTGAACCGCTCGGGCTAACCAACACCGGCTGCTATCAGGGTAGGAATGTCGTGGACCATCAGGCGGTCCCCTACCGCTTCTCTGCCAATGGCCTGGAGACTGCTCAAAGGAGCAAGCACTTAGGGGATAATGCCGGAGGCGGGCTCTACTCAACTGCCGCAGACCTTTACAAGTTTGTGCTTGGGCTGGAGGCCTATAAGCTGCTACCGGAAACCTACACAGCGCTGTTGTTCCAGCCACATGCACAAAGCGGGGAAACAGACTTTGAGGGCTATGCCTGGAGCATTAAAAAATTCGGAGATGAAAAGATCCATTTTGCAGCGGGCAGCGGCTATGGTACCAAAAGTGTCATCATCCGGATGCCAAATACCGGCAGTTTTATCGGTATTACTTCTAATTGGGGCAACACGCCTGTTCTTCAATTGCTCAGAGACTTGTATCTTACCCTTATCGGAGCGGAGGTCGCCCCGCCCACAGAAAATGTACTGGCTAAGCCAAGAGATTACACTATACGGTTGGGCGACTACCAATTTGATCAGGGACAGCTGATCCGGCACATGGGTATGGACCGGTCAGTCATCCGGTTGCACGCCTTTGAAGGCAAATTGTTCCTAAACGACGAACTGCTGGCCGAAAAAGAAGGCACCCTGATGCTAACTTATACGAACGAGCTTCGTATACACTTTGAAGGCTCCAAAATGATCATCAACATCAATGGAAATATCATGGAGAGCCAAAAACTGCAAAAATGATTTATCCAGCCTTGAATATAGCAACAGCATCATCTGATAAAAACCACTGATAATATGCGAACCTATCTGCTTGCCACCTGCCTTTTTCTTTTCAGCTATCCGGTCCTTCTTGCGCAGCCTGCTCCTGATTTTAACATTACTGATAGTCAGGGCAACAGCCATCAGCTCTACGCGGATTACCTCGATCAGGGGAAAACGGTAGTGCTCAAGTTGTTCTTTACTTCCTGCCCGCCCTGTAATGCCATCGCCAGTGCCACAGAGCAACTCAATCAGGAGTGGGGCGGCGGCAGTAACGATGTTGTTTTTATCAGCCTGAGCATACTGGGCAATGACACAGACAACCAAGTCAATAATTACAAAGCCAACCATGGCATTACTTATCCCGGCGCAAGCCCGGCTGGCGGCAGCCTCGCCGCCACCGCTCCCTACCAAAATGGCACCTACGGCTTTTTTCTGGGCACCCCCACATTCGTGGTCATCGCTCCCGACGGCACCGTCGATTATGATCCAAGAGGGCCTAATCAGTCCGCCACCCTTATGGAAGTGGATGCTGCCATTGAGGCAACAGGTGCTCAGCGCCCCTTGGTTAGTCTGGCGAATAACGGAAGCGCTGTGGACCCCCAAAATGACGGGGTAGCTGGCATGTCGCTGGAGATTACAGAGTTGGACTCTATAGTAGCGCAGACCAACAGCACCGGCTCTTACAGCTTTAACCTGCAGGTCATGCCGGGACAATCCTACACCCTCCGGGCTACCAAAGATATTAACCCTACCAATGGGGTAAGCACCCTAGACCTGATCTTGCTGAGCCAGCATATCCTTGGTGTTCAGCCCATTACCGATCCCGAGCGCCTCCTCGCCGCAGATGCTAACCGTAGCGGAGGAGTCAGCCTCCTGGATCAAATCCGGATTCGCAAATTGATTTTGAGCATTGATAGTGACTTTGGAGAACAACCCTCCTGGATTGTTATTCCTGCAGATTATGACTTTCAAAATCCGGAAGACCCGTTTGATGAAGTGTATAACGGCAACCTCAACCATGCCATACTTACTCCAGGCAGCCTGCAGTCCCTGCAATGGAAAGCCATCAAAGTTGGCGATCTCAACCTGGACGCTAACCCCCGGGATTAAGTATAGGGATACTATGACCATTTGATGACGCATTGGCGATGAGGCTACATTTTGAGAATTCAGTCTGGCGAGTATCTTTGCAGGAAAAATTGAGCATGAAAATCCAACTCTTTGGACTCCTCGCTGTCTTGTTGCTGCTTTCCGCATGCGGAGGCGCCGGGTCCACTGATCAAACCACTCAGGACGAGGCGGGTACTTCCGAAAACGCTTCAGTTGCTGACACCCTGCGCTATGAGCAGGAAGCCAACCTGAAAAACCTCCGCCAACTCACCTTTGGCGGCGATAACGCTGAGGCTTACTTTAGCTTCGACAATTCCAAGCTTGTCTTTCAGGCAGCCAATGAGGCATGGGACGCCCCCTGCGACCAGATCTTCTACATGCCCCTAAGCGGCTATACCGGCGAGCGCCCTCCTATGCTCAGCACAGGCAAGGGCCGGACCACCTGTTCTTACTTCATGCCGGGCGATACCACCATTCTCTACGCCTCCACTCACCTTGGAGGAGATGAATGCCCGGAATCCCCTCCCGTTGTCAATGGCAAGTACGTTTGGCCGATTTACGAAAGCTATGACATCTTTGTGGCAGACCTTGAGGGCAATATCAAGCAGCAGCTCACGGATCATCCCGGCTACGACGCTGAAGCGACCCTGAGCCCGGATGGCTCCAAAATTGTCTTCACTTCTACCCGCTCGGGCGACCTGGAACTCTGGACAATAAACACAGATGGTTCTGAGCTGACACAGGTAACAGATGAACTAGGCTACGATGGTGGTGCATTCTTCTCTCCGGATGGGACCAAGCTCATCTTCCGGGCCTCCCGTCCAAAAACGGAAGAAGAGCAGGCCACTTACAAGGCTTTGCTGGCACAGGGCGTGGTGCAGCCTACTGAAATGGAAATTTTCGTCTGTAACGTGGATGGCTCGGACATGCAGCAGATTACCGACCTTGGTGGTGCTAACTGGGCGCCTTATTTCCACCCTTCCGGTGAAAAACTGTTGTTCTCGACCAACCACCATGTGGAAGGTGGGCGGCAGTTTAACATTTTCTCCATCAACCTCGATGGCACCGGGCTGAAGCAGGTGACTTTCGATAAGACCTTCGATGCCTTCCCGATGTTTTCCTACGACGGCAAATACCTGGTTTTCTCTTCTAACCGCAATAACGGGGGCACGCGCGATACCAATGTGTTCCTTGCGGAGTGGCAGGATTAATAAAGACAGCCTTTCTGCAGTTATGGAAAGCCGGTATATCCTTTTGGGGTTATACCGGCTTTCCCGTATTAAATCTTAATTTTAGGGCCTGAAAAGCACCCTATGAAGTACCTACTGACCCTGTTCGCTGCATTATTAGCCATTTCTTCTCTTTTGGGGCAGAATGGTACACCTCCACCGGGGGGCGCCCGGGGCATTGGAATGGGCTTTACCGGCCTGACCTTCCATGATGTCCACGCGGTATTTAGTAACGCAGCCGGTATTGCCAATCTTGACCGCACTTCGGTAGCTGCTTTTGGAGAACAGCGGTTTCTCCTTGAAGAGTTGGGCGCCTACTCCTTCGCGGTGGCATTGCCTACCAATGCAGGTACTTTTGGGCTTGGTGTTCAGCACTTTGGGTTTGAAGGCTATAACGAGCAGCGTATAGGGCTTGCCTATGCACGCCCGTTGGCTGAAAACCTTTCCATTGGCGGGCAATTTCTGGCGCTGAACACCCAAATTGAAGAGTATGGCAGCCGGCTGGCTTTGACCTTCGCCCTTGGACTGCAATATCAGGCATTGCCACAACTGGAATTTGCAGCCCATATCAACAGCCCGGCGCGGGTGGAGGAAGGCAATGGAGCCTTTCTGCCTACCGTTCTCAGTGTTGGCGCACGGTATACGCCTTCCGGGCAGGTATCCATTTTGGTGGAAGCAGAAAAAGATATTGACTATCCGGTACGCACTAAAATCGGTATCGAATACCAGGTTGCCGATCCTTTTTACCTGCGGTTTGGCGCTGCTACGCACCCGGCAACGGTGACAATGGGTATTGGCTACCAAATTGCAGACCGGCTCTGGTTTGATGTAGCTTCCGGTTATCACGAAATCCTCGGCTTCTCACCCGCCGGGGGCATTCACTATCAGTTCTAAAAACGCTATTGCTTTGAATATACTTATCGTCGCTGCCACGCCATTCGAAATCGCGGCTCTCCGCGCTCACTTACAATCTGCATTTGTACAGACGGCTGAGCATCAATTTCAAAAAGGGGATGTCAAAGTAGCTCTTTTAATTACCGGTGTGGGCCTGCCGCTTACCGGTTATGCCCTGGGGCGGGTGCTGGCACTGGAGGAATGGAACCTCGTGATCAATGCCGGTATTGCAGGCTCTCTGTCTGCTAAGTTCAGTCCGGGCAGTGTGGTACAGGTGGTAACAGAACGTTTTGCGGACCTGGGAGTGGAAGAAGCGGACGGGCGCTTTACCTCCGTCCATGAAATGGGGCTCATCGAAAAGGGGCAGCCTCCCTTTGACGAGCAGGGGCGTATGCCTAATCAGCACGCGCAGGAGTTTGACTTTCTGCCTCAGGCACATGGCATTAGCGTCAACCGGGTGCATGGATCAGCGGCTTCCATTGAGCAATTGAGGCAACAATATCCGGATGCGGAGATCGAGTCTATGGAAGGCGCCGCTTTCTTCTACGCCTGCCTGATGGAGAAAGTACCATTTCTGGAAATCCGATCCGTTTCCAACTTTGTGGAGCCCCGCAACCGGGACAACTGGAAAGTGGAAGAAGCACTATCAGCATTGAATAAAACACTTATTGAACTGTTGCAATCGCTTTTTACCAGTTATTAGCGTTTCACCGCCTTCAAAATCCGGGTTTTGCCACTCATGTCCTTCTTCAGCTCAGCCTCCGCAAAGCTCTGGGCTTTAACGATTTGAAGTACTTCAGCTCCATTGAATTCATTAAGCTCATAGTAAAGCATACCACCCGAGGAAAGATGGATTTTCGCAAAGCGGGCAATGGCTTCGTAAAAGACCAGCGCGTCTTCGGTAGCGGTGAATAGCGCCAGATGAGGTTCGTGCTCAAGTACGTAATGGGGCATCAGCTTTGCTTCCGAGGGCGGGATGTAGGGCGGGTTGCTGACGATGATATCATAAACAGGGAATTGGGGCCAGTTTCCTTCGTCCAGAATATCGGCCTGCAGAAAATTGACAGCGGTTCCCAGCAGAGCTGCATTTTGGCGTGCGACCTTCAGTGCGCTCTGACTAACATCCAGCCCTTCGACTGACCAATTTGGGCGGTGGTGCTTAATGGTAAGCGGAATACAGCCAGTGCCGGTGCCTATATCCAAAGCGGAGCGTACCGGTCCTGCGGGATGGTCCTGCAATATTTCGTAGACCAGTTCTTCCGTTTCTGCTCTCGGGATAAGTGTATCCCGTGTAACCCTGAATTTCAGCCCGTAAAAATCAGCCTGCCCGAGGACGTACTGCAAGGGCTCACCATCGGTTAGCCTTTGTGTAATCTCCTGCAGCTTGAACACTTGCTCTGGTGGAAGGCCATCATCCCGGTTCAGGTTACGGACTCCGAAAGCATCCTCGAAAACCAAACGGGCGATGTTGCGGGCCTCCCGTTCATCGTATACGGCGGTAATCTGACGGACAAGCCCCCGGTAAGCATTGGCAATTTTCATTGCACAAAGGTAAGGATAAATGTAGAGCCCAGGCCCGGCTCGCTTTGTACTTCAATAGAGCCGCCGAGGGCTTCCACCTGCTGTTTGGTCATAAACAGCCCCAGGCCTTCACCCTGGCTATCCTGATGCAGGCGCCCGCCCAGTTTGAAAATTTTATCCCCGTAGCGGTCCAGGTCAATACCGATGCCATAATCCCGGACCCGTACCACGATCTGACTCCCTTCCTGCACGCCGATGATATCTACAGTTTTCTTGCGTTTAGTGGTGCCATATTTGATGGCATTGGTGACCAGATTGTGAAATATGCTATCCAGGTAAGCCGGTACAGATTGAACGTACAGGTCATCGGGCACGCCCACCAGAAATTGAATGCCTTCCCGGAAGATACTTTCGTTATTGAGCTCAATGACACGAGTAATGGTCTCCAGCAGATTGCACGGCACCCAGGTTGTCATATCAAGGCTCTGTTCAAAGTTCAGCAGCTCATTGACGTTGGAGATGGTATTGTTGAGCCGGTTGACTGTCAATTCCATCATATTGAGGTACTCCTCATTAGAGGGTTCTGAGCGGACCATTTCCAGTAGCCCCATAATATTGGCTACAGACGACCGGATGTTATGGGAAACCATGAAGGAAAAATCTTTGAGCCGTTTGTTTTGGTTGGTCGCAGTGCGGAGTAAATTCTGGTGCGCTACAGCAGCCGATTTCTGCTCGGTCACATCCTCGAAAATCCCGTACCATACCAATCCGCCATCAGCTTTGAGCTCAGGGCGTGCCCGCAGCCTGTTCCACCGGTGCTGCCCGGGCTGCTCTGATTTAACCCGGTATTCTATATTCAGCTCACTCAGGTCTCCGTTGGCGGCATTGGCAATTGCAGCCCTCAGCTGCTGTACATCATCTTTATGAATAGCTTCGAAGCCCGGTTCTGCAGACTCCCTGAGGAGTTCCGGCGTCAGTGTGTGCTGCAGGCGGTTGATTTCCCGGCTGATGTATGGGAAATACAATCTGCCGTCCGGTGTCAGTTCCATTTGGAATACCGCTCCCGGTACATTTTGCATCAGCTTACCCAACTGCTCTTGATGCCATTTTATGCTTTCCTGATGTGCTTTCTCTTCCGATATATCCTGCACAGTCGCAATAACGCCTACGGTTTGCCCAACGTCATTGACAATAGGGCTGTCGATGACTTTAACCGGGAAAATACGCCCTGATTTGTCTTTATGGATTTGTTCACCGCCCCATGTTTTGCCCGCCATTAGTGCCGACCGGGCAGCTTCTGTATCATCCGGCTTCTCTTCATGCACTGTAATATTGATCTGCCGTCCGAGCATCTCCTCCCGGCTGTAGCCATAGATTCTTTCGGCGGCTTTGTTCCAGTAGGTCACGACACCTTGCAAATCAAATGCCATCGCTGCCTGCCCTATAGTATCCAGCAGCCGGCTTTTAAACTCGACCTCTCTTTCCAGTTTTTTGTGAGGGCTCAGGTCGTAGCCAATGCACAGGACCTGTACAGGCATCCCGGCTTCATCTACCACAGCCTGAAACTCCCAGAGCGAAACCATTGTACCCGTATCTGTTTCTAATGGTTTGCGTAATTGGCCAATCACACTTTCGCCCGGGTTTGCCAGACACTCCTGCACCATAGCAATACAGGCAATCCGGTCTTCGCCAACTATCGAAAGCATGGAATCTTTGCCAATAGCTTTTTCCGGATCTACGTTAAATTTTTCGCAAAAGTGATGATTGAGATAAGTGTACTTTCCCTGCAGGTCTGTAGCAATAATGTAGATATTGTCGCTTTCTAGTACTTTTGCCGCTATAGCGTCAACTAAAATCTGCTCTTCTAACATTTTCGTGCATATTTGCGGGAGAAAGAAGGACAACGGAGGCTATATTCATCCGTCTGAATCCGAATGCAATATAATTGATTTTTTCTAATTTCTGACAACTTCGGATAATGCGAAAGGTAGCTGTTTACGCTCTTTGGGGGCTGGTCCTGATCACTGCCCTGCTCTTGTATTCAGGCCACCCGGTACTGAATTGGCCTGGCCCTTTTGGTCTGCCATTGGGCAACGGTATAGCATGGGCGGGCCTTGTTGCGCTGCCAACCGCGCAATTGCTCGGCCTGTTTCACAAGCACAATCGGGAAAAAGACCCCCGGATAGGTGTTTTCTACATAGCGTCTCTGGGCGCCCTTACGCTCAGCTTACTCTGGGGGGTGCTGAGTTATGGATTAGCTGGCAATTGGTCTTTTGTGTTCAATCAGCAGGAGGCCTCATTTGTCGGTGGCGCAGAGGCAGCAAGCTATTTCCTTTATCTCTCAGCAGCTACGGCAGGCATACCGCTGTTGATCTTATTGCTCTATCTCATTTACCGTTCTTTGTAACCTTGCGCAGGTACCGGGATTGCCTGTTGGCGAAAACGCTGCGTGAGTACGCCGGTGGACGGAGAAAACAATACTGCCAAAAGCAGAAAAACACCAGAGCTGACTGCCATGGCCCCTGCTACAGACCCATCAATCCATACGGCAAGGTAGTATCCGCTGACTGCGGTGAGAATACCGAGCCCAATGGTAAGCAGGAGCATATTATGTAGTTTTTCAGTAAGTAAATAAGCAGTTGCCGGAGGCACAATCAGAAAAGCAACCACAAGAATAGCACCCACTGATTCGAAAGCAACTACTGTAGTAACGGAGACTGCGCTCATCAGGAGATAGTGCCAAAATACCGTGGAAATCCCAACAGCCGCAGCGTACTCGGGGTCGAAAGTCGTAATCTTTAGCCCGCGGTAGCCGAGTATGATGATGAGCAGAATCAGAGCCAGCACCCCACTTAAGATCCAGACCGGCCGTGGCCCAAGTAAACGGCCGCTTTCCGTAATCCACAAGTCAAGTGGCACGTAGGCAATTTCCCCGTACAGAACACAGTCCTGATCAAGGTCAACCTGCCCGGCATAGAGCGAAATCAAAATAATGCCGATGGCAAATAGCCAGGTGAAAGTAATGCCAATAGAAGCATCAATCTGCAAACGGGCTTTCTGATAAAGAAATTCAATCATGAAAGTCGTAAGCACGCCAAGTGCAGCTGCACCAATGAGCATAGGCAAGACATCCCGGGATTCTGATAAAAGGTAGGCAATCACAATCCCGGGCAGCACCGCATGGGAAATCGCATCTCCTACCATGGCCATTTTTCGGAGAATGAGGAAAGTGCCAAGGAGCCCGCAACTTGTTGCCACGAGCGCACCGGTCAAAATGATCCAAAAGGCATTCATGAAGCAGAAGGTTTTGAAGGGTTCTGATATGGAATGACTGCATCGTGCGGATCCAGGATGGGATGGTCCAGCTCTCTGAGCAGCGCGGCTTCCACCTCAGGTGTAATCACATGCTCAATAGCCTCTGCGGTATTGTGTACGTGGTCGGCAGCGTAGTTCATCCGTTCGGTAAGGTATAATTCCCACAGCCGGTGGAGGCGGACGACCCGGCGGCTCTCCTGTAGCCCTGTGGGCGTGAGAGCGTAGGTACCGGGCTTGTGTTTATGGAGGAGCCCTTTTTTTACCAATTCCCGAAGCCCCAGCTGCAGAGCGATGTCTTCAAAGGGACGCTGTTGCCGAAGCATATCCACGGCTACAGTAGCAACAGGTGCATCCGCGGCTTCGCCAATACCGTAGAAGGCTTTCAGGATATTCTCCTGCCGGATTTTTCGGGCGTTGCTCCGCTGAAGCCGAAGCCTGGCCCAGATCCCACGCTTTGGGGCGACCACCACCGAAACCACGGCAATCAGGGAAAGCAGCACTACAATCCAGGGCCCGGTAGGCATAGAAGGCGCTGTGTAAGAAATCCAGGAGCCAAACAGGCCCGAAAGCAATCCAAATGCTGCAGCCAGCAATATCATCACCTGAATCCGGTCGGTCCAGAAGCGGGCAGCTGCAGCTGGCGTAATCAGCAGTGCTGCCATCAGCACTACGCCCACTGCCTGTATACCGGTAGCCACAGCCAGCACGGTAATTGTAGACAGCAAAAACTCCAGCCTGCGTACGGGCAGCCCGATACTTTTGGCGAAAGCCGGATCAAAGGAGATGAGCTTGAAGGAACGAAAAAAAGCCAGGACCAACCCCAGCAGCACCACCGCTACCCCACTGAAAACCCAAATGTCCCTTTGGGTCATGGCGGCAGCCTTTCCAAAAAGAAACTGGTCCAGCCCAGCCTGATTGGCACTGCCGGAATGCTGTATGGACGTAAGCAGGAGAATGCCTGCTCCGAAAAACACACTCAGGACCGCCCCTATCGCAGTGTCCGTGCTCAACTTCGTTCGGGAAGACAAGTAGTCCATCACAAGCAGAGATAGCCAGCCTGCAAGAACTGCTCCCACCAGAAGGTAGGCCGGATGTTTTTCTCCTGTGATCATAAACGAGAGGCATACCCCTGGCAAAATAGCGTGGGCTATGGCATCGCCCACCAGCGCCCGCTTGCGCAAAAAGGTGAAAGTGCCTACAATAGCCGCACTAATACCCAGCAGGATGGTGCCGGCAGTAACGAGGCGTACATTCGGATCAGAAAAGGTGAAAAAGTCACTCATAGCTACTTGGGCTGGTCTTTAAAGGAGCGCTCCCTGATCGGGAAATCCCGGGCTTTGACTAAATCGCTAACCTGAGAAAGGATGGTCAACTGCCCTCCATAGGCTTGCTTCAGATAGTCGGCTGTGAAAACAGAGCTGGTTGGGCCACATTTGATAAGCCGGGTGTTCAGCAACACCATCCAGTCAAAAAACTGATGGGCGGTATGCAGATCATGGTGAACAATCAGCACTGTTTTCCCTGCCTGTTTCATCTCTTTGAGCAGGGAGAGGATCGCTTCTTCTGAGGCGGCATCCACTCCGGCGAAGGGCTCGTCCATCAGGTAAAGGTCGGCTTGCTGAGCCAGTGCGCGGGCCACGAAGACCCGCTGTTGCTGTCCGCCGGAAAGCTGCGCAATCTGCCGGTCAGCAAAGGACAGCATGCCTACTTTTTCGAGCGCTTCGTCTGCCAGCCGGTGGTCTTCCTTGCTGAGCCGGCCCAAAAGCTTATGTTTCCGGTAACGCCCCATAAGAGCCACTTCCCGGACGCTGATGGGGAAATCCCAGTCCACACTTTCCCGCTGCGGCACATAGCTTATCCGGGAGCGCACCTCATCCAGGCTTTGCCCAAACAGGCGGACATAACCACTGCTGGGCTGTACGAGCCCCATCAGGCTTTTTAGCAAAGTGGTTTTGCCGGACCCGTTCGGCCCAAGTACACCGATCAGCTGCCCTTCCGGTATTTGAAAGTCAATATCCCAAAGCACCGGCCGACGGTTGTAGGCTACCGTTAAGTTGTGTGTTTCAATTGCAGTTTTCATGATTCCCGATTTACCTGAGCGCTTCTACAATGGTACGGACGTTTGCCTGTACCATGCCCGGATAAGTGCCCGCTGCTGTTCCTTCAGCACCCATCGCATCAGAATAGAGCGTACCCCCAATTTTGGTAGTGTGCCCACGCTGTTTAACGCCCTCCACAACTGCCTGCAGCGACTTTTCCGGTACCGAACTTTCCACAAACACGGCTTTGATGCCCCGACCGGTGATAAAATCCACCAGCTCTGAGACGTCACGCAGCCCGAATTCTGATACGGTCGAAATGCCCTGTAGCCCTCGCACTTCGATATCATAGGCTTGCCCAAAGTATTCAAAGGCATCATGGGCCGTGATCAAAACGCGCTGCGTTTCCGGTATCTTCCGGATTTCAGCAGCTACCCACAGGTGTAGTTCACTGAGTTTTTCCTGATAAGCTTTAGCATTGGCCTGATAGAGCTTCGCATGGGGTGGGTCAATTCGTCCCATCTCCGCTCCTATTATACCTGCTGCTTCTGACCAAAGGCTTACATCAAACCATACATGCGGGTCATGGGCACTTGCATAATCGGTGGAGTTGATCAGTCTGGCTTCCGGGAGCTGGTCCGCAACAGCGACTACAGGCTTCAGGCGCGCCAGCTTTTCAAGTACTTCTCCCATTTTACCCTCCAAATACAGCCCGTTGTAAAAAACAGCGTCCGCATCGGTTAGCCGTTTCAGGTCGCCCTGCGTGGCTTTGTATAAATGAGGGTCAACACCTGGCCCCATCAGCGCAGTGACCTCCGCCTGATCGCCAACGATTTCCTCCAGCGCATCGGCAATCATGCCGGTAGTGGCAATGATCTGAAGCTTGCTGTCATCCGTATTAGCCGTGGTGCCGGGGGGCTCACACCCACAGAGAGCAAGGAGGCAGAGTAAGAACATTATGGATTTGACAAAGCTCATAGATTTATCGCTTTTTACAGTTTGATGCTATGTTTACATTGCCGCCGACTCTTTTGTTTTAGACAAATCTAAAAATATTTTTCGATCAGCCAGGTGCGACAGTCAGGTAGATTTCTGAAGAAAATTTTGCTATTCGTTTCGTATCTTCCTGACAAGGGAAAGCCGTCATTAAAAAAACAATCCTCAATTATGCAGCAGCGGGAAGGACAACTGGTCGACCTACACCTCCGGAAAATATATCCTGCCCGAATCACCTGGGCATCAGGCAGAATTTTGGACATCGAGCCTTTGCAACAGGCTGAAGGCCCGTATTTTATACCAGGCTTCATCGATGCGCACGTGCATATCGAAAGTTCTATGGTAGTGCCTTCAGAGTTTGCCAGACTGGCGGTCCAACATGGTACAATAGGAACGGTATCTGACCCGCATGAAATTGCGAACGTCCTTGGCATACCCGGAGTCCTTTTTATGATTAAAAACGGTCAGCAGGTGCCTTTTCACTTCGCTTTTGGTGCTCCTTCCTGCGTGCCAGCCACTACCTTCGAAACGGCTGGTGCTGAAATAGACGTGGATGGCATCCGACAGTTGCTGGCTATGCCAGAAGTCTCTTACCTGGCGGAGATGATGAACTACCCGGGTGTACTGCACAAGGAGGAAGGGGTAATGGCGAAAATTGCTGAGGCTCACGCTGCCGGAAAACCTGTGGATGGCCATGCACCCGGCCTGAAAGGACAGGAAGCCCAACAGTATGCGGCTGCAGGAATCTCTACCGACCACGAGTGTTTCACCCTCGAAGAAGCCCGCTACAAAGCAAAACTGGGCATGAAAATCCTTATCCGGGAAGGTAGCGCCGCCCGGAATTTTGATGCCCTTATCCCACTGATCAGAGAATATCCGGGGCAAATCATGTTTTGCTCTGATGATAAGCATCCCGACAGCCTCCTGGAAGGGCATATCAATCTTCTGGTAGCCGAAGCTGTCGCACGGGGCTATGATTTTTTTGATGTCCTCCGTGCTGCATGTGTGCACCCGGTGGCGCACTATGGCATGGCAGCAGGGCTGTTACGGCCGGGCGAAAGTGCCGATTTTATCATGGTGGAAGACCTCAGGCATTTCAAAGTCCTTGAAACCTGGATTAAGGGGAGCTGTGTCTATCGCGAAGGGCAAAGCCTGATTGAGCGTGTGAGTGTAGAAACCCCTAATCAGTTTAACAGGCAGCCGCTCTCTGCCTCAGCCTTTCAGATCAAGGCAGAGAGTGGACAGGTGCATGTCATTGAAGCCATCGATGGTTCGCTCATTACAGGACAAACTACGCTGCCGCCGCTTGTTAGCTCCGGGTTGGCTGTTAGCGATCCGGGACGGGACCTGCTAAAGCTCACTGTGATCAACAGATATCAGGAGGCCGCCCCTCAGGTAGGCTTTATCCGTGGGTTTGGGCTGAAGCAGGGCGCTATTGCCAGCTGTGTGGGGCACGACTCTCACAACATACTGGCCGTTGGTACAGATGATGAATTGTTGGCCAGGGCAGTGAACCTCGTTATCGCCAATAAAGGCGGCATCAGTGCTGTGGGGGCTGAAACAGAACAGGTGCTGCCCCTCCCCGTTGCAGGCATTATGTCCAATGAAGATGGGTTTGAAGTGGCAAGTGCTTATCAGGCTATTGACCGATTCGTCCGGATGGAACTCGGCAGCCCGCTTCGCGCCCCCTTCATGACGCTATCTTTCATGGCACTGTTGGTCATTCCAGATCTTAAACTGAGCGATAAAGGCTTGTTCTCCGGGCAGCAATTTGAATTTATACCATTGTTTAAATCATAAACCTTCTATGAAGCAGCAACTATCTTCTTGGTGCCTTTTTTTCGGGCTTTGCACACTGGTCAGCGCACAATCTGTATTGGAAAATGAGCACGGCGACCCTATGACCATCAGGGGGGCTCCGGCTGAATACATTGGGCAGCACCTTCGCAACGAAGAAGCCATTATTCCTGCCGGAGACGAGGTGGAAGGAGATTATATCGGACAGATGGCCTTCACCGCAGATGGCGCCTATGTGCTTGTGCCCCACCGGCAGACCAACAACATTTCCGTGATCGAATGGGAGACCGGTGCTTTCGTGGCGGATATCCCGGTTGGCGGGAGCCCGATAGAAATAACAGTCATGGACACGATGGCGGTGGTACCTTGTTTTACCAGTAACGAAGCTTACCTGATCAATTTGAATGATTTTAGCGTCGCAGCAGTCATCCCCACCGGTGCTCAGCCCACCAAGGCACGCATCAGCCGGGACGGCAGCACAGCAGCCGTAGCCTGTGATGAAGCAGACGTGCTGGAGGTGATCGACCTGGCGACCCTTACCAAGCAAATGACCATCCCTGGATTCAATAATTACCTGTACAGGTTCTCCCTTATTACCTCCAATCCACGGAACACGCTTTTCTGGAGTGGGTTTGAGCTAAGCCCGGATGGCAGCCTTGCTGTTGTTGGTGGCGAAGATGCCCTGCAGTTTTTTGATACCCAAACCGGGGATTTGGTGGAGTCCATCCCTGATGTCCCAAACGCTGGTCAGATCAGCCTGAGCGGCGATGGCACGCACCTCGTAGCGGTCAGTACAGGCAATGAGGGGCAACTCTCAAGAATAGCACTAGAGACCCTAAGCCTCGTGGGGCAATTGTCGCCCCCGGGCAGCATTAGCAGCAGCTACAGCTCTGTGGCGGTCAATATGGACGGTACTCGTGCCGCTGTGACTGGTCTCTCCGGCACTATTTACCTGGCCCGTTTTGATGAGGGGGATGTGGTTGATGTCAGTGTCACGTCTTCTCCCAACTGGATCTTTTCTTCTGCCGATTATCAGTATGCGATTGGGGGGCAGTTTTACCTCAGTGTCATTGATTTTGAGACGGCAGAAATCGTTGGCTCCAGTCAGGGAATCCCTATCCAAAACGGTGCTGTTTCTCCGGCTAACAACCGGATGGTGGCGACTGACCCTCTGCGGTACGAGGGGCTGGATTATTATGAATTTGAAGACCCCACCAGCCTGAATTATCTGATGCGGACGCCTACAGGTTCGCCAATCGAGGCAGATGCCTCCTACTCGGCTACGCTTACCCCTGATTTAGACCGTGTCCTGGTTGCCAACCCACTTTCGGGCTCTCTTTCGGTCATCAATCTTGAGGAGGAGGCACTGGAAGCCCTGGTACCCTTCAGCAGTGAAGAGACCTACTTTGCTGCTACAGATGGTGCCTATGCCTACGTGGCTAAGCGTGGGGAAGACCAGGTGGAAGTGATTGACCTGGAGACTTTCGAAATTGTCAAAACCGTCAGCAGCGGTGGCGACCGGCCCGACCAAATTTACGTACTGCCGGGCGGAGACCGAGCTTACGTGCTGAATGCCGGGGGCGTGGACAGGATAGGTGTATTGCAGCAGGCAGGTGCAGGTACGTCACTGGAAGGCAGCTTCGCCTCAGGCAATACTGGTATCAGCTGGATCAACTATGGACTGAGGAGTAATCTGGCTATTGCAAAGGAAGGCGACTATGGTGTACTGGCCACTCCTTTCGACGATGCAGTGCAGATTATCGACTTGGGCGCTAATGAAATTATAGCCTCCGTGGAGCTGGAGAACTTTCCGCTGCGGAGCGCTATCTCCGATGAAGTTCCAGGTATTGGGCGCTTTGCAGCCGTAACCCTGCGTAATGGTGAAGGCATTGCCATCATCACACCAATTGGCCCAAATGCAGGGCTGCTTGACACCTATGATATTGGGGGTATTCCAACCCGGATTACCTATGACGCCACCCGCCGGGCTTTCCTGATCTGCGACCAAACCAACAAGGTCGTTCGGGTTTTTAGTATTGACAACCTGAGTTTTGAAGCCCCGATGAGCTTCAGTGGTGGGCGTATCCCCATCTCGGTAGCCGTGGACACCTTTGGGGTACAGCATACGCTGCTGCGGGGCGATAATCCGGATCAAAGTAATCAGTTGCAGATTGGCGAAGAGGTCTTTGAGCTGCCCGGAATACCTATTCACAATATGGCGGTGGCACCGGATGGCAGCGTTGTTGCCGTGCCCCTGATTGCCAATGACGCGGTTTTTGTCGTTAAGCGCACCGTGGTGGGGACCAAAGCTTTCTCCCTGCCGCTAGCCACGCCTTCCGGGTACAGTGTTTATCCAAATCCCGTCACTTCTACCGCTACCTTTGAGTGGAGAGACGGAGCCAAAGTGCCCAACGGGACGGTAACGCTCCGGTTATTTGATGCCACCGGCAAGCTGGTGCTGCAACAGGATAAGCTGCCGGCCGGACAGTTTACAGTCAGGAAGGGAGGATTGCCTGCCGGCACTTATAGTTATCAGGTGATGAGCACTAACCGCCTGCAGGGTTACGGAAAACTGGTGATTCGTTAATTAGGGCTTACAAGTTGCAGAAAGCTAAATGGGCAGGGTGTTAAATAGTACCCTGCCCATTCTGTTTACCAGAAGATCGCATACAATGCCGTCAGAATAATCATGATGGCAACAGCACTGATATTGAAGACCGGACCGGTAGCAAAATAGCCCGGTGCCAGCTTCAGCCCTTTCTCATCTGCTGCGCCTTTATTTTCGATCTGGCTTACAATCATAATGATGCCGATAGTGAGCAGGCAGGTATACAGCATCTGCTGCAGGAAAGGCAGGGATATGAACAAAACCTCCATAGCTAAGCCCTCTGCCCAGCCTTTGGGCCCCACCTTGAAGTACATCGCAATGGGAATCGATAGCAATACGCCCCAGATGGCAGCATTATTGGTAGCCTTACGCCAGAAGAGCCCCATAAGGAATACCGCAAGGATGCCAGGCGAGACAATACCCGTGTATTCCTGAATATATTGAAAGACCTGGCCCAGGTTCGCCAGCTGAGGGGCTACCAGGACTGCGATGACGAGCGCCACGGCTACCGTAATCCGGCCCACACGCACCATAGCGCTTTGGCTGGCGCCCGGGTTGATGTAGGGTTTGTAAATATCCATCGTGAAAATAGTAGAGGTGGAATTGACCATGGAAGCCAGAGAAGAAACAATTGCGGCGGCCAGTGCGGCCAGCACCAGCCCTTTCAGCCCGGCGGGAATGAAGTTGCTGATCAGCCAGGGAGCAGCATTATCATTGACAACTGTTCCTTCTGAATTAATGAAGCTCGGATCTAATGAAGCTGCCGTTACCGCTCCGTCCGGCCCCATATTGAGCACATAAGCAATGATGCCGGGAATGACCACGATAAGCGGGATAATCAGTTTGAGGAAAGCTGCAAAGGCAATGCCCCGCTGTGATTCTTTCAAGCTCTTCGCAGCCAGCGTACGCTGTATGATGTACTGATTGAAGCCCCAGTAATAGAGGTTGGCCACCCAGAGACCACCAATGATTACGGCTAGCCCGGGCAGGTCGAGCCAGGCGTCTCTTCCGTTGGGCGTAATAATCTCTCCTTTGGAAACGATCATAGAGAATTTTTCCGGAACCACTTCGTAAATGTAAGCCAGCCCACGGAAAAAACCACCTTCGGGCGTCACCTGATCCAGCGCCAGGTAGGTCATCACCAACCCGCCAATGATCAGCAGTGCCACCTGCACCACATCGGTCCAGGCAACGGCGGCCAGCCCGCCCCAAAGGGAGTAGGACGCTGCAAAAAGCGAAAGCCCCAGAATGCTGTACATGACGAGGCTGCCATCACCAGTGCCAATGATAGTATCCAGTGCCGTGGCGCCCAGGTAAAGAACGGAGGTCAGGTTGACGAAGATGTATAGCCCGATCCAGAAAACGGCGAGTATAGTTTTAAGGTTGGTGCTGTAGCGTTGTTCTACAAATTCGGGAATGGTGTAAAGCCCTTTTTTGATAAAAACAGGCAGAAAGTACTTTCCAACGATGAGCAGCGTAAGAGCCGCCATCCACTCGTAGGAAGCGATCGCCAGCCCGATCGCGAAACCGGACCCGGACATGCCAATAAACTGCTCTGCCGAAATATTGGCTGCGATCAGCGACGCTCCAATTGCCCACCACGGCAGGGATTTACCCGCCAGGAAGTAATCTTCAGCGGTTTTAGTTTCTCCTTTTTTGGTACGGGACACCCAAAGCCCAATGGACAGAATCAGCGCGCCGTAGGCGACGAAAATGACGTAGTCGATGTACGCGAATCCCATAGTTTGGTTTTTCGTTATTTGTTGGTTCCGAAACCTCTGTAGCTTGCTCAAAAGGCTCCTCTTCTATCTTGATCGTAAATTAGGAATCTTTTGCTGCTTTGCGACAAGGTCTCAAAATATAATTTGTCAGCTGTTCTATAGTATCCTGCCTAGACGCCTGAAAAAGCACTGAACCCTCCGTCAACGGGGACGACAATACCTGTAACGAATTTCGAAGCATCACTACAGAGCCACTGCACGGCACCGATCAGCTCCCCGGCTTCTCCAAAACGTCTCATTGGCGTTTGGGAAAGGATCGTTTGCGCTCTGTCGGTATAAGAGCCATCCGCATGGAGCAGGAGGCTGCGGTTTTGCTCGCCGATAAAGAAGCCGGGAGCGAGGGCGTTAACCCGGATGTGCTCTCCGTATTTTTGAGCCATTTCCACAGCAAGCCAGCGGGTAAAGTTATCGATAGCCGCTTTGGCAGCGCTGTAGCCCATGACCCGGGTCAGCGGTAACTGTGCTGCCATAGACGAAATATTCAGGATGACACCGCTCTTTTGCTGATGTGCCATGACTTCTCCAAAAACCATTGTAGGTAGAAGTGTGCCCTGTAAATTGAGCTGTACCACCTGATTGAAATCGGGGATTGAAAGGTCAAAAATTTCCTGATCGGGCTGTACGACAGCCCCGGGCTTGTTGCCTCCTGCTGCGTTGATGAGAATATCAATACGCCCCCATTCGCTAAGGACGCGCTGCTTGCTCTCAAGCAGATTTTCCCGGTCCAGGACATCAGCAGTAAGTGGTAAGGCCTCAAACCCTTCCTCCTTCAGTTCTTCGACCCTGCTATCCACTGTGGACGCCGTTCGTCCCAAAACAACCAGCTTGCATCCCAGTTCTCCCAACCCCTTTGCCATGGCTCCGCCCAATGCTCCGCTGCCTCCTGTGATGAGCGCAACCCGACCGGAAAGATTAAATCGATTCATAACTAGGTTTTTTGGTTCCCAATAAGAAAGAGGACGGGGCTGCTGTGTTGTAATCCCGCTTGTCTCAAGAAAGCAAGGGCCAAGCCCTCATTACAGGCTTCGGGCGCAGCGAAATCCGGTATGATTAAGCCCCGTATCCGGGCTGGAGCTCATCCGCCTGGCATTACGGTAGCCGGAGCAATAGCTGTCGTTGCACAGAAAAGACCCGCCCCGAAGTACTTTTTCTGCCTGATAGGGCTGCATAGGGTTCCAGGCTCTCTGCGACTCTGCGTTAGCCTGTTTAGCTTCCGGTTTTTTGTAAAAGTCATAATCATACCAGTCGCTGCACCATTCCCAAACGTTGCCGGCCATATCGTAGAGGCCGTATCCGTTTGGCTCGTAACTTCCTGCCGGCGCCGTCAGGAAGTAGCCATCTGCTTTGGTGTTTTCGTAGGGGAAAAAGCCTTCCCAGTAATTGGCCTTAGGCCCACCCTCTCCTACTGGTTCATCACCCCAGGGATAGATTGCGCCTTCCTTTCCGCCCCGGGCAGCCCATTCCCACTCTGCTTCCGTTGGCAACCGCTTGCCTGCCCATTTGGCATAAGCCTCGGCATCTTCCCATGCAATTTGTACAACGGGATGATCCATGCGGTCTGCTATTGAACTTTGAGGCCCTTCCGGATGCCTCCAGTTGGCACCGATGGTCCATTGCCACCATTGCCCGACGTTATCGAGAGGCACCGGGCCATCTGTAGCCTGGAAAACCAAAGCACCGGGCTGCAGTAGGCTGTCGGGTGGCTTTGGCGTGCCTGGGGGTACCGTAGATTTCAATTCCTCCCAGTCAATAGCCCTTTCAGCAACCGTTACATACCCGGTTGCTTCCACGAAAGCCTTAAATTCCCGATTGGTAACTTCTTTTTTGTCGATGTAAAAGGAATCGATATGTACAGGGTGCTTGGGATATTCGTTAGGGTCTGCCTGCTCGTTGTCGCCGCCCATTTGCAAGGTTCCGCCCGGAATGAGGGCCATACCTTCTGTGCCTGAATTATGATTGGTAAGGGTGGTAAAACCCGTTGAAGCAGAGGGGGCTGAATCCGCCTCCTTCGGTGAATCCGGGCTGCAAGCTTGAAAAAGAAGGGCTAAAGTCAGCCAAACGAGCAAACGATTATTCATATACAGTGGTTATTTTTTCAGTATTGTCCTTTTCGCACATAATAACTGGCGCTAGCGTTTCATTCAAGGTGATATCAAAAGTAGGAAACAAAAACAAAACCAGCGATGCAGCGGCACCTATTACTATTTGCCCTTCTGTGGATGACCACAAGCTTGTCTGCTCAAATGCCTGACCTCCGTTTTTTCAAAGAAGTCGAAATGCGGATTGACACTTCTGTCTTCCGCTGGACGGAGCATCAGTTGCAATGGCAAGACGAATCCTATCTCAGCTTTCATTACCGGGAGGAGACTCCCGTAGTGGAGTTCCGGTTCTTTCCTATTGGGCGCAGCGTGATCGAAAATGTAACCTTGTTGCCTTCAGGTGATTTCGAGTTGGTAGACAGTATCCGGCTCGTGAATGATGATCACTACAGGTTTAAAGTACGCTTTAAGTCTATTACCAATTTAGACTTCTTACAGCTCCCCCTGGAAGTTACCTCCATTTACGCCAGGCAACCCTACTTGCTGGAGTTCCGGCTTTTTCCGTGGACACGCACGCAGGTCAGCTTTCAGTCTCCGGTAGAGGAACTGTTTATCGGTGAGGAGCGGGTATTCGAGCTACAGACCAATAACCTGGATAATATCAGGGAGCAGCTCAACTGGTCTAAAAAAGGTGAAATTCCATACCGGATCACTAAAAAGGATGGCAGGTTGCTGCTGCACCTGCTTCCGGATGCCGTTGGGATGCGGTTGCTAAGCGCTACTTTCGAAACCCGGAAGCCTTACCTGGATTCACTGCGAATGCCTCATTATGCCCTACCGCCTTTGGAGCGGGACTTTACGGTCAAGCCGGCTAAACTGGGCTTCCTGAAGGTCCGTCCCGGCCAGTTTGTGCTGAATGATGATATTCGGGGCAAGGGCATCGAAGTAGAGCTGGATTATGACGCCGGGCTGGAGCTGGAAAAAACCTACCGTATGGAAGCTCAGGAACGGCCCGGCGGAGCATTGGTCGCTGAGCTGTTTACCCGTAGTATTCTCGGCAACGGCAAACTGCTTTGCTGGCTGCGCCTTTATGACTATCACCGCCGCAACAAGGGGTACCTGTACATCAAGGATGGGGATTTTGCCCGGTTTATAACGAATATGGATATCATGCCAGAAATGAAGATCGATCAGATCAGCCTGCAACGGGAAGGCCAAAGCTGGAAGCCCGGCAATCAGGTCTATCCGGGAGAGCGCGTTGGCATCCGCATAGAGGGACAGGAGCTCAATCGCGGCAGCTTCAGGTTTGAAGGGCTAAAGCAGGTAGAGCAGGATACCATCGCGAGTACTGCAGAGGCACAGGTTTTTTGGGCAAGAATACCACTGGACATTATTCAGCAGCAGGTACAAATTTTCAACCATGATCAGCCCACCGGCCGGGCACTTCAAATCAGGGAATATGACCGGCCCCGGGCATTGGACTTCATTACACTACAGTATGGCGATGAAGAGGTAGGGCTCAACGCTGCCGACAGGCTCCTGTTTGTGGAGGAAAACATGGATGATATTTTGCTGTCCTTCCACCCCGGGCGTATCGATAGTGGCATGCTGCATGGGCCACAACACCTCAAAGTGGAAGTGGAAATAAGAGATCAGCGCAATCAGCTCGTAGACCAGCGGGAACTACCAGGCTTTGTTGTCTGCCCCTCACCCAAATCGCCCCGGGCCAGCTTTTACAAGGAGCAGCAGTGCCAGACCTTCGACATGAGCCTCAACAAATTTCTGCGGAAAAAAATCTATACACTTGACCTTTGGTCTACGATACGGGTGACGATCCGACACGATGAAGACCATTACGGGCGGGGTAAGGGCTATAGTCATACTTCTGAGTTTGTACTCTACCGGAGCAGTAGTTTTGATATTGATGTCTCTTTCCCGGCAGGCTTGGTCATAAAGCGTCTGAATGAGCCAGGCTTTGGCAATCTTGGTGGTATCAGCATGGCTATGATTGCCCAGTTCAGCTTTTACAAAGACAAAAAGATTAATACCCCTAAGCCCTACAAATTTGGTGCGGGCTTCCTGGCGTTCAACGCCTTCAATTTTAGTGAAAACAATACCAACCGGGACGTGGGGCTCGTGGCACTGGCCAGCCTCTACCCCATCAAGACCAAGTACTCCAGCCGTTTGTCCTTCCCGCTGTTTGCCGGTGGGGGGTATTTTTTGTCCGAACAGAAGTGGTTTTTACTGTTCGGTCCGGGTATAAGGGTACGATTGTAAAGAAATGGTTTTCTTTGTACCATGAAACGTCAAACCCGCTACCGACTCCTCTGGCCGCTGCTGCTGCTTTCGGTGCTTTCAAGTTGCAATAAGCTGCGCAACTGGAAGTACAATCCGCCCAATGTGCTGCTGATCTCAGTGGAAGGACTGAGCCGCGCCCTGCCCTGCTACGGTGATACGGTTTTCCAGGCACCTAACATCGACCGGCTGGCGATGCGGGCCATAGTTTTTGAGGATGCGCTGGCGCAGCACCCTTTAGCAGAGGAAGCCATGACGAGCATTTTTACCGGGTGGTATCCCAATCTTTTTGGGACCATTCCCGGAGAGGGACCTTATCTGAATTCCCTGTTCCCGGGATTAGAATCGGGCGACTACCGTATTGCTTTTCCAGGGCTGAAGCCTCCGGGTAAATCTGCCTACGATCCGATCAGGGTAGCCCACTTCGCAAATAAAGCAGCATTGGAAACACCAAACGCAGACGGGAACGCTGGTGTTACAGAGCAGGTATTCAGTCTATGGTCAAAATACGGGGGCGACCCGTTTTTTATCAACGCCCACTACCAAATGACTGCCTTTTTGCGAGACAGCAATCAGGTGGCTTATCAGGACGCCCTAACGGAAGCAGACGTGGAAGTAGGCCGCCTGCTGGACCAGCTGATGGACATTCAGGAGGCCAGTAACACCATCGTCATCCTGTTGGGCGTAAACCCTATGGGTGTCCCAGCTGGAGACCTCGAACGGGAATACTTCAAACCACAATACATCAAAGTACCTTTCCTTTACTATGATTTCAAGCAGGATAGTAGCCACCGCGTACCCCAACTGACGGAGTTGCGCAGCCTCTTCCCCACCCTGGTGGAACGCTGCTTTGTGGATGGACAGCAAACGCATGCCTGTAATGCGCCTACGGTACAACAGATTTTGGATGGTGACTTTGGAGGAATAAAATATGCTGATTACGGGCGTAGCAGTAGCCTCAAGTATCATTCTTTATACACCCCAAACCTGCTTTACCTTTCTGATTATGAAGGTAATAGAGAACTGTTCCGCCTGAATGGTTTACAGACAGAACAGCTCCCCTCAGATTCCGTTTTGATGGATAGCCTTCGGTACATTTCCCATAGGAAGTACACCCTGTCTACGGTTGATTAACGATTAACCAAAATCCGGGTGTAAGCCACGTTTTCCTTCCCTTCTGCCCGGAGCAGATAAACGCCCGGCTGCCAGTCCGCAACGGATAGCCTTTGTACGCCTGTCCGCAATGAGGCACTCCAAATCAACTGCCCGCTGGCATTAAATACAGTAGCCATAGCCGGTTCATTGGTTTCCACAAAAATCTCCCCCTGAGCGGGTACCGGATAAGCCCTTAGTGCGAGCGCATTGGAGAGACCGGTCTGATGTGTGCCTGTAATGGCTGTTGGTGCCACGTCGCCTGGCAAAGCAAAGACATCCCCATCTGACTGCAGGAGAATCCAATCGGAAATCGTGAAATTGGGGTTATTTGCCAATAAATCACCGATATAGCCAGTGAGTTCGACGCCCTCCTGATTGGTCCGGACAATAGAGACAATCGCTTTATCAGTTTCCACTCTGACCAGGTTCAGCAAGGGGCTATGTGCCGAGTGGAAGGCGCCTTCCTGCGCTTCAAAATGTAAATGGGTAAGCGTGCCCGGCTCAAAGCGGAGGGTAAAGGACAAGCCATAGGCATCCTGTACAGGCTGGCTGATTTCACCCAGGTAGACCGGAATACGATACTGCCCGCCTGATTCGGCTACCGGGCCAAGTGATTTTGGCTGCTCTTTTTCCGGGAAGCTGAAGGGGACAATTGGCGCTAACGGATGCGTAAGCCCCCAATTTTGCTCAATGGCCTCCATATCATCTGCCGTGATGAAGCCATCCCCGTTACAATCGCCATATTTGGCATTAAATTCATAGGCAAAGGTGATGGTGCTCGGCCAGTTGAGCGCATATTGCCCCACCCAGTCAATACTGGCGTTCGCCCGCACAATACCTTCCCGGCCATAAGCCAGCCCGATCGCCCATTGGTCCATCTGATTAACGATACCATCGTTGCCTACATCGCCCGGCCAAACAAGATCGCACTGCCCTTCGGTTTCGTCGAGGAAGAGGAAAACAGTGGCCGTATCACAGCCAATGTCATTGCAAATTGCATAGCTGAAGGATTCTTCCTGAAGACAGGTGCTGAGATCGGGCTCGTAGAGAATGCTTCCATCCGGGTTCAGCGTGGCTATGCCAGTCTCAGGGAGGCTGACAAGGTACTGATCGGTAAGCGTAGTGCTGCTGATCCAGTCGTTGCTGAGCACATCAATGATTTTACTTTCATCATAAGCAGTGGTATCGTAGTCGTCTACTGCGTCCAGCAAATTCGTGAAGACACTCAGCACTAAGTAAGTGGTGTCGCAAAGCCCTGTATTGCCACAGGCGAGGAAGCAAAGGGTATCCTGCCCGGTTTGCAGGCCAGTATAAGTTGCGCATGCCGTGGTGGGATCGGTCAAAAGGGTAGCGGTTTGGATATTGCCGCAGGCTTCCGTGAAACTATCAACACTCTGGAACAAATCCGTATTCACACAGAGGGTGCCTTCCTGTCCTATGGCAATGGAATCGGTCAGCACTTCAGCTATCGGTTTCACCAGCAAGGTTAGCTGCACAAGGCTGTCGCATCCGTTAGCAGCGGTAAAGGCTTCTTCATAAGTGCCAGCGGCGGTCAGGTTTTGATTGGCGAAGAGATAGGACTGCCCTTCGTTGATGCTGACCGTAATTTCAGATTCCAGTGGCGTCACGAATACCGTATAATCCTGCGTACAAGTGCCCGCAGCATTGCCGTAAGTAAGCGTGTAGGTGGTGGTGGTAGGAGGATTCACTTCGATGGAGGCTCCAGTCATGCCATTGCTCCAGGAGAAATCGAAATCGGCCAATAGGGTGGAATCATGGGTTGCCGTAAGAGTCACAGGGTCCCCGGCACAAGCCGCTGCATCAGAGGGCCCTTCGATCAGGAGAGGGTCCAGAATCGTGAGCTCAAAGACTTTCTCCCGGCAGGTCGCTCCTTTTATTTCTATGCTTAGGGTATCAGCTCCTTGTGCCAGGCTGTCCGTCATGATATCTATTGGCAGAAGCCAGGTGTCCGCAATTTCATCAATGGAGCCAGTGAATGGGATTCCAGCTAAGCCGACCCCGGCTGTTGCACCACCGGTGATGGTATAAGTCAGCGGATATTCCTCTTCCGGAAAAAGGCTGAGGCCGACCTCCAGCTCCTGAGGTGCACAGTCTTCGGTGATAGTCAAACGCTCTGTAGTGCCATGGCTGCCGGAAAAGGAACAAAAGCTATTCGCCTCAAAGTAGATACCCGAATCCCACCATGCGTCTCCAACATCAGCAATAACAAGGGTCATTTGGTACTCCTGACAAGGCACTACATCAGCTTTGGCCAGGAGTACATCTGTAAAGCCATTATAGCTGGGCGCGACAAAGGGCGGCACCTGATTGAACAGGTTGGCGTAGTCGAGTGAACCGTTGAATTCTTCAGAGCACCATGCCGGATGGCTTCCGGGATACCCGCCCGGCACACCATTATTGATGCTGTTAATAGATACCGGAAGTTCCGTGCCCGGAATCTGGGCGAGGTTGCGAATCGCGGAAGTTCCCGTCTCCGGGTCTGTACCTTCCAGGAAGAAACCAAACACATCGTTAAAATTGCTGCATACAAAGTTGGGGTACTCATCAGAAGCAAAGACATAGCGGAACATGAGGGTATCGCCGGTGGGGACGAAGTTAATCCGGAATATAGCGACATCTCTGATCGTACTATTGTTGGAAATTGTAGCTATCTCCTCCGTGTAAGCATTGCTGTTATTAATGAAGGAGGCATCTCCAAAGCTAGCCATATCTGCCCCACCAAAGTTGCCGGAAGACTGTGCCAGTCCGGTTGTCATGAGGAAGCCCTGCTCCAGCCCAATAATATCACTGCCCCCGAGAAACCGGCCCACAGCCGGGCTTACCCCTTCAAATTGGATATTCGTGACTTCAATGCCCTCACCAAGGCATACATCTTCGATCAGCTCTACGGGCGTGAAGGTGGAATCAAGTGACCCAATCACGGTATAAGGTGCTTGTGCATACAGAGCACCGGTCAGAAAAAGCAAGCTCAAAATCGTAAAAAACCTCATCTTCATTGGTTATGGTTTGATATCAGGATTATACACTACTACGCCACCCGGGCCTCTCGATGAGTGGGTGTGAAGTGATGCCAATAGATTCAAAAAAGGGGGTGCTTACGATAAGATATCAGTGCATGATGCGCCAGACCATTTCTTTCATCAGTTCGCCTTCGGGCTTACCGGTGTTATTGTAGCCAACGCCTTTAGATTTCAGATCGAATTCTTTCAGGAGGGTAATGACTTGTTCAGTCTTGGAGTGGGAATAGTTGCGTGCTGCTGCCCGATATTCTTTCAGAAAGAAGCTCGAACGCAGCTGCAAAGTACTCAATAATTCGTTTTCCGGCAAATTTTTCGCGGCGTGGAATAGGTAGATTTTGCTGAAGTAGTTGTACAATGAGCCAATAAGCATAGGCATTGGGCCTTTCTTCGGATTGGCAGAAAAGTAGTTGACAATACGCTGCGCCTTGAGGGGGTCACGAAGCCCGATGGCCCGTTGCAGCTCGAATACGTTGAAGTCTTTGCTAATGCCGATGTGTTGTTCCACCGCAGCGTCGTCTACCTGTGTGCCGGGAGGGAGATTTAATGCCAGTTTGTCCAGCTCGTTGGCGATTTTTGATAAATCTGTCCCCAGGTTCTCCGCAATCAGCTCACCGGCTTTCGGGGTAATGGTCAGTTTATGGCTTTTAAGGTAGTTGCTGATCCAACCCGGTACCTGATTATCGTACAGGGGCTTGGACTCGAAAATCAGCGCGTTTTTCTTTAGCGCTTTACCAAACTTTGAATTGAGGTTGAGCTTTTTGTGCTTGTGGCAAATTACCAGAATGGTAGACTCCATGGGCTTCTCGATGTAAGAAAGCAGGTCAGACAGCGTGCGCATATCCTGAGCTTCCTTTAACAACACCACCTGATGGGAAGCCATCATCGGGAAACGGCGGGCCGTATCCACGATAGCCATGTGGTCTACATCTTTTCCATAGAAAACTGTTTGGTTGAACGACTGCTCCGCCTCCGAAAGAGCGTTTTTCTCAATGTAGTGAGAAATAGAATCAATAAAGTAGGGCTCCTTTCCATGCAGAAAGTAGATGGGGCGGAATTTTTTTTCCCGCAGTTCGTGTAGAATTTGCTGAAAGTCCAAAATGTAGCCGGTTACAGGTTCGGGGCAATAATACGTAAGGTACAAAGCAGTTTCTGTTTTTTCTGGCTGTTTTTTTTTGCCTTGTACGTTAGGAAGGCTGAAACAGAAAAAACAATTGCATTATTGCACTGCATTCCATCATGTCTCAATGGGCTGAGTGATACTTGCACCTAAAATAATAAAAGGCTGTGAACCAGCAGTAATGACTTTTGGGTATTTGCTGTTTTCGTTTTTATTTTTAAATTTTAAGATGCAAGAAATTTCTAAATGAGTAACAGAAAAAATTAAATGCAAAAACCGGAAATATCCAGTCAAAGCCAGTCAGCCCGACAAGCAAGGGTGCTCCGGCAGTTAAAATCAACCTTAAATGCTGCTGAAGGAGAAGAAAAGAGAGAAGCCTTTTTAAGAACGGCGGGCGCCTACCCGGTACTTGCTAAAGAAGCCCCGCATCCGCATTTGCAGGACCCCAAAGACAGCTTCCTTGATGATACCTGAAGACATCTTTGAAGTTCCTTCCACCCGATCGGTAAAGGTAATAGGCACCTCGATAATCTTATACCCCATCTGATAAGTTGCGAACTTCATTTCGATCTGGAAGGCATAACCCACGAAGCGGATTTTATCGAGGTCCATGGCTTTCAGGACCTCCCGCCGGTAGCAGACGAAACCTGCGGTCGGGTCATTGACCGGCATGAAGGTGATAATCCTGACGTAGAGAGAGGCACCATAGGACAGCGCAATGCGGTCGATGGGCCAGTTCTCAAGCTTTCCGCCCTTTACGTAGCGGGAACCAACGCTCATGCCAGCTCCGGGTTGGGCACACGCCTCGTATAACCGGATCAGATCATTGGGGTTGTGGGAAAAGTCAGCATCCATCTCAAAAATAAACTCATAGCCATGCTCCAGCCCCCACTTAAAACCAGCGATATAAGCCGTACCTAAACCCAGCTTGCCCTGCCGCTCCTTGAGGAAGACACGCCCGGGGTAAGCTTCCTGTTTCTCCCGGACCAAATCTGCTGTGCCGTCCGGGGAGCCATCATCAACGATAAGCAGGTGAAAATCCTTTTCCAGGTTCATCACTGTATCGATCATGCGAGGGATGTTCTCGCACTCATTGTAGGTTGGAATTATGACTAAACTATCAGACAAAGTCGGCAATTCTGAGATGAGTGTTGTAATAATATGGGCGACAAAGATAGACGCTTTGCCCTTTATTTTGAGCAGCGGAACGAAAAAGTTTGTCTACTGGCAGCTGCCTGTAAAAATTAATGGTTTTCGGCAGGAGCTGTCGTTGCTGCAACGTTAATTATGCCATCATAGCCCTACCTTTGTTCAAAACGACCGTATGCAGCCCGGAAAGCTAAAATTATTGACCGCTCTGACGCTCTTCCCGCTCCTCCTGCCGGCACAGGGGATGATTAGCGGATTTATGAACCCCAGGGGCACGCTTGATATCGCTCCCGGTTATGGTTACGAGCATTTTGATGAGTATCGCTTTGGAGATGAGCCCCGTGCACAGGAACTAACCACCATTAGCTATAACCTTTTTGCAGAATACAGCATGAGTGATCATGGTTCGGTGGTCATCAATCTGCCCTACCTTTATATAAACGAAAACATCAGGGGCGTTCAGGATGGCTCCATATTTATTAAAATCCGGAATGGGTTACGGGAGTTTTCATCCGGAAGGCTCAATACCATTACAGCCGTAGGGCTTACCATGCCTCTTTCCGCTTATCCGACTACTATAGATACGCCAATAGGCTATGGGGCAGTGCAGTTTCAGGGGCGCCTGGCAGTGCAATACAACGCCGGTTACGGTTTCTTTTTTCACTTGCAGAGTGGTGCTGATTTCCGGTTTTTATCCCCGCTTCAAACTTCCATCCCTATTTTGATCCGTACGGGTTTTGGCAGCGCCTATTACTTTGTCGAAGGGTGGGTGGAATGGTACAATACCCTCAATAATGCTGTTGACCAGCAAGTGACCGGAGGGGCAGGCTCAGATTGGACGCGGCTTGGCGGCACACTCTATGTTCCGGTCTACAGAGGGCTGGGCCTGGCAGGCAACCTGGCCTTTATTGTGGGCGGCCGTAACATCGGGCTTTCCAGCCGGTATGGTTTTTCACTTGTATATCGGCACCAATCGCGTTAACTTTGCGCGATGCATTCCAGAATCCGTCATCCTGAACGCGTATCTCCAGCTGAGCTCGACGATTACCTCCGGGCCGGTTGGCGCTGTACTGGCCAGGCTATCTATACCTCTCATTTCATGCGTTTCCCTCCGGAAACACATGGACGAATTTACTCCACTATTCCCACCCGGCTCAGCCTGCAGGGGTATAGTTTCCGCAAAAGCCTCAGGAAGCTTTACCGTAAGGTGCAGGAGCAGTTTGAGGTGCGCTCAGGTATGCCCCTTGCCTGGGATGAAGCGATGGAGGAAGTCCATGAAAAGTATCAGTTAGCATTCCCTGACCGCCCACTGGCTGACCTTGAGGTCTATCAGAAAAAGCCCACAGGCCCGTTTACTTTTGATACCCGCTGCGTCAAGGTATATCATGAGGGCCAACTTATCGCCTTCAGCCTGTTCAACCTTGGCGAAAAAAGCCTGTACAGCAGTCAGGGGATTTACGACCCGGAATGGAGCCGGTACAGCCTGGGCTTTTTTACTATGCTTGAAGAAATCCGGTACGCGCAGCAAACAGGCCGGTCGTACTTTTATCCCGGTTATGTGGTGCCCGGTTATCCGGAATTTGACTATAAAAAGCGAGTGGGGCCGCTGGAGATGTTTTTGTTGCATTCGCGTAAATGGGTACCAGAATCCGAAGTCAGGCCTGAACAAATCCCCGTAAATCGAATGCGGGCTGCATTGGAAATGCTAAAAACGAAGCTTCAAGACACAGGTATCGACAGCCACCTGCTGGAGTACGCCCTGTTTGACATCCGCTTTTTTGACAACCGCCCCCTACCCTTTTTGGAATTTCCTCTCCTGTTGCTGCTGTCTAGCCCGGAGCCTGCCCGTTACTGCCCGGCGGTCGTTTTTATACCTGAGTTGCAGCAGTACGCTGTACTGGACATCAAGTTCTTCGGTATCGGTGTGCACCATGTCCCTACTTATCAGGAAGTTATGGAGCGCAAGCCCACCGTTGTCCGTTACCCGATTGCTATTATGGAAATCATCGGGGAAAAGCTCGAACTGGAACCCACGGTAACCTTGTTGGAAAGAGAAATACGGAATACCAGTTTTTTATAACCTGATCAGCCACTTTTTTCGAGTATTTATTGTTAATATCGCCTCTACAAGAGCCTAACATGTTTGCAGAGAAGCATTATCCTGAATTACTGTTGCCGGAAGAATTGGATGCCTACCTGTCCCGAGGCTGGTACCGCATGGGGCAAACTGTATTCACGACCCACTTTCTCTGCTTCGGCCGGTCTTACTATTCGGCCATTTGGGTCCGGCTTCCCCTGACAGGCTACCGGTTCCGGAAAAGCCTCAGGAAAGTTTACCGAAAAGTAGGCCGCTACTTCGAATCCGAAATAGGACAGGCTGCGATTACCCCTGAAAAAGAAAGACTATACCGCCGCTACAAAGCTTCCTTCTCCGGTATGCTGGCCCCTACCCTGCGCGATGCATTAATGGATGGGGAAGATTTCAATATTTTCAGGACGTATGAAGTCAGGGTTTACGATAAAGACAAGCTCATTGCACTGAGCTACTTCGACCTTGGGCATCACAGCTCGGCAAGTATTATGGGGATTTATGACCCGGACTACAAAAAGTATAGCCTGGGCCTCTTCACTATGCTTAGAGAGATTGAATACTCGATGGAGCGGAAACTACTTTATTACTATCCTGGTTATGTTGTGCCCGGATATCCCCGATTTGATTACAAATTAAGGATTGGAGAGGTGGAATACTTCGACCTGAGCCTTCATGCCTGGCGCCCGCACACCGGCCTGGCTGAGACAGAGACCCCTTTGGGTGCAATGAATGCACGCCTTCAGGAAATGCAGCAGTTTCTTAGCCATAAAGGGTACAAGAGCCAGTTGCTGAACTATCCGCTTTTTGAAGCTAATTTATTCGGTTTTTGGAGTGCCCCTTATTTTGACTATCCCGTTTTCCTGCTTTGCTCTCCAAGAGACCACAACCGTCGTTTCCTCATCATCGTTTACGATCCGGCCGTGTCTTCCTACAAGCTAATGGTTGCAGCGCTCTTTGATGACCTTCAACTGTATTTCAACCATTCCTATACCGAGTCCTTCGACAAGCGGACTAACTTTGTAGAATTACTGGTCATAGAGCGGATGCTGGAGGAAAGCCGCACGCCCGGACACCTGCTTCAGGCCTTACTACAGGGAGCAAAGCTACAGTAACCGCTTACTCCGGCGACAGGCTTTCCTTAAATTGGTCGCGGTATTTAGGCCCTACCGGCAGCTTTTTCAAACCTTCCTCCGGCGCAGACCGCAATTCTAGATAGGTGTAATTGCTGGCGTAGCTTCGGATATGGTTTAGATTGACAACAAAGCTATCGTGTATACGCATAAAGTGGTCACGCGGGAGTTTTTGTTGCAAATTCTTGATACGGTTGCGGGTCACGTAAGTTCCGCCAGTCGTTACAATTCGTACGTCTACGTTGGCGCCTTCCAGATAGAGGATTTCCTCATGCGCCAATTTGACCCATTTGCTTTTGCTCTTGATGAGCAGATGCGCCTCTTGTTTAGTTATGGGCTTGCTATCATCTTTTTGTTCCAGGCTCCGCAGCGCCTTTTGAATGGCTTTATTAAGTTGCTCTTCCTCGATGGGCTTAAGCAGGTAACCAGACAAATCATAATCGTACCCTTTGACAGCATACTCTGCGAAGGCCGTTGTAATGATCACCCTGGGGCTTGAAGGGAGTTTTTGAATGGCTTCCAGAAAATTGAACCCACTGGCCTCAGGCATTTCAATGTCCAGAAAAATGAGATCCGGGACAAGGGTTGCGCTATCGGAAAGATAAAGGTAGGCGTCCTCCGCATTGTCAAATGCCCGAAGCAGCCGTAAGTCCAACCGGCTGTGCAACAAGTCAATAAGGTGTTCTCTCTGCAGCGCTACATCCTCAACAATGATAAAGCTGTAAACTGCACTCATAGCACAGGGATTTTCAGGTTAATGGTGTAGTAAGGCGGAGACTTATCCACTTCCAGCCGGTAACGCCCGCCATAGACCAGCTCGAGGTTTTCTATGGCTGCAGAAAGCCCGATTCCACTCTTTGCCTTTTGTCCATCTACCGTGCCTTCGTTGCGGGCGTGAGGTTTGAAGCTGTTTCGGATACAGGCTTCCAGCCATCCTTCAGTTATTTCAAAGTGGATTTGTATGAGTTTTTCTCCCGCTCCCCGGCTGTTGTAGTGTTTGAAGCAGTTTTCTACAAAGAGTAGCAAAATCATTGGTGCAATTCTTGCGTTATCGGGTGCCTGCCCTTCTTCCCGGTAGTCCAGTACGGTATGTGCGCCCAGTTGGAGCCGCTGTAGCTCAACGTAACTGCGGATAAAACGCAGCTCGTCCTGAAGCGGTACCAGCCGCTCGTTTGTTTGATAAACCAGGTGCCGCAGCAGTCGCGACAGTTCACCGATCAGGTCCGGCAAGCCCTCAGACTTTCGTCGTGCGAGGATTTGGAGATTCGCCAGGGTATTGAACAAAAAATGGGGCCGGATTTGCCGCTTGATGAAGTTCAGCTGCTGCTCAGCCTCCCTGCGGCGGCGGATGATATCCAGCCGTTCTTTCCGTTCCAGTTCGCGGCTTCGTTCGATAGCCTCTTTGGTATAGGAAATCCCGGTCGTGCAAAGAATGAAAACCAGAATGGCGATGACCAATTCATACCACTGCTGCTCGATGATGTCAAAAGCGGCATGCATGACAGGGGCGTAGATAAAGGAGAAGACCACTGCAGTGATGAGGCTCAGCAACAAAAAAAGATAGAAGGAACCATTCTTTACCCACTTCCGGTCATGAATGCTACGGGTCAGAAAATCCTGCAGCCGCCCCTGATACACAAAGAACAGGTTGAAATAAACCGGCACCCCCATCATAAGCGTGTACCCGAGGGCTTCCCGGAATACTTTCCAGAAAGCTTCCCGCTGATAGCCGAAGGTGTCCAGGAGCTCCGCTTTACCCTGATACCAGGCGTGCACCGCAAAGAAGCAGAAAACCACAATCAGCACCACTGCCCCAAATACCAGGTGCTGTACCAGGTCTCTGCGCAATGCTTCATAAAGCCGGTCTTGGGCATGTGTGATTTTCATTATTCCAGTCTCTGCTACAAAAACAGGGCTATCTGCTACAATTATTTGAATTTGGTGTCAGCAAATGGCAAATTAGTAATTGTAAGTGATAATGATAAACCTGAACAGGTTATAAAATACAGATTTGCATTCCCGACAATCCGCCAGCGTGGCTCAATACCCACTGGCGGATTTGTTTTTGATTAGGGGCGGATTTGCTCAAACAAGCCTCGCAGGGCCTCCCGTTCTACCGTATGCTTTCCTTCAAAAGTATGTACCTGATAATTCATAGGTAATTGCGCAGCAAGAGCTTCTTGGGCTGCTACGCGCTCCGGCGTGATAAAAGGGTCTTCCGTGCCATACACGAAGTGCAGGGGCTTGTCTTGAAAATGATGCCGGACAGGACCATAGTCAATATCCTCCGGAATACTACCTGCCCAAAGAATGAGGTGGGAGAAGGTGGGGTTTTCACGGGCTATCCACCGGAGCTGCGTGGCGCAGCCCTGAGAGAAGCCCAGCAGGATAATTTGGGCGCCGTCAGGCAAATCAGCCGTGAAGTGTATATACAGCTTTGTCAGGTAAGCCGAAAAATCCGCAATTTCGGCCAGGCGGTCCTCCTTAGTCATCCAGCTCGATACCACGTTGCCGGAAAGCCCGCCCCAGTAAAAACGGGAAAGCCCTTCCGGAGCGACTATGAGCGTATCCGGACGGGCAATAACATCAAATTTTTTGATAAAATGTTTAGCCAACTGCCCGTAGCCGTGGCAGGCGATAACCAGGCAATTGGTTTGCTCTGTACATTGGCCAAAGGTGAAATAGCGGGCCGTGCGCTGAACGCTAAGGTGGTGTTCTTCAATCAAAGCGGCAGTTATTGATTTCCACGCCCAAAGATATCTTTTTTGCGATTGTCTAAGATAGGTGATGGACGGGGCGCTTCCTCAGATACCTGATCGAAGACTTTCTCCACGTGAACCCATTTGCCGTCTTTTTCAAGCTTATAGGCTTCGTAGCTGCCATCCGGGTAATAGGTCAGTCCTTCACCATGAGGGCCGTTTTGCCCGATCAGATGGTCAAACATGATCATCTCCAGCACATCATCGTAGTTGAGGCGGGTGCTTACTTCAGCTGAATACTCCCGCACCACGCGGTGCTTAACCTTTCCCGGACCATGCTGGAAAACCGGCGCGCCAAATGTCGGCTCCCCATCTTTGAACACCAGCACGTCGATCAGCTTCCGCTTACGGAACAGCTCGTAGCCGTCGTACCCGAAAAGCAGGTAATGGCGGTCTCTTTTTTTGCCGGTTTGCTTAATATTGTAGTAAACCGTTCCATACCAATAGTCGGGGCTCATGACCTCATACTCCGGCATACGCACCTCTGCAGAGTGGTCTTCCAGCTGATAGACACTACCTGAGCTATGCTGCAAAAAACCACCGTAGCGGTAATCATTTTCACTCATATACAGCTGCCAGGTGAATATCCGGAAGGTACTGTCCTGAGGGTACTGAATGGAAATACCCTGTAATCCGGAAAAGGGATATTGAAAAGCATATTCTGCGGAAAGAGCCTTCTGAAGCAGGTTTTTGATTTCTGTACCTGCCTTTAACCGATGCTCCGCAAGCGTGTCCCTAAGCAGGGTTTTAGCAAGCCCCGAAAGAGAGTCCTCTACCATTTCAAAGTAGGTAAAATCTTGGGGAGCCTGAGCCGCCAGCGGAACCGCAGAAATCGTCAGAAGAGCGCAAATAAAGGACTGGATTAGCCTGGAAATCATACTATCGTTTTTGGACTAACCGAATAACGTTCAGTTGGCTTCCTATATTTTGAGCAACTAAAAATCCTTCCTGCAGTAACGGCTATAGCTTATTGATTACCGGTAACGTTTGCCCTTATTGTTTTTGTAATCCTGAAAAATAAACTCTCCCAGCCCCTGCAGGCTGCTGTAAAAGGCTTTGCCATTATTTGCCTGAGTAAATTGCTCTACAAAATTTTGAAGGTAAGGGTCACGGGCAATCATGAAGGTCGTTATGGGAATATCAATTTTTCGGCAGCGCTGCGCCAGATTGAGCGTCCGGTTGACAATGGTGCGATCAAGCCCGAAACTGTTTTTATAGTACCGTTTACCTTTCTTGATGCAGGTGGGTTTGCCATCCGTAATCATAAAGATTTGCTTATTCGGATTCTTGCGGCGGCGCAGGATATCCATGGCCAGTTCCAAACCCGCAACAGTATTGGTATGGTAAGGCCCCACCTCAAGATAGGGCAGGTCTTTGATTTCAATACGCCAGGCGTCGTTACCAAACACGATGATATCAAGCGTATCTTTGGGGTAGCGGGTGGTGATAAGTTCAGAAAGCGCCATGGCCACTTTCTTGGCAGGGGTAATCCGGTCTTCCCCATACAAAATCATGGAGTGCGAAATATCGATCATGAGCACCGTGCTCATCTGGCTTTGATAGAAGGTCTCCTTAACTTCCAGATCGTCGTGGGTCAGCTTGAACTCATCAATGCCGTGGTTGATTTGAGCATTGCGCAGGCTTTCTGAGACCGCCAGCTGATCGAGAGGGTCGCCAAACTGAAAAGGGCGGAGGTCAGAAGTCGTTTCGTTGCCCCCACCGCCGAAATTGGTGTTATGGCTGCCACGCTTGGACTTTTTGAGTTTGCCAAAGATATCCTCCAGTGCCTTTTGGCGCAGGGCAATTTCCATTTTAGCGGAAGGCACAAAGTTAGCGTTGTCACGGTCCTGTTGCTGAATATAGCCTTTATCAATCAGGTCTTGTATGAAATCTGCCATACCATACTCCTCGTCAGTCAGGTCATATTGCTTGTCCAGTTCGGTGAGCCAGGAAAGCGCTTCACTGACATCTCCCGAGGTATGTACCAGCAACTCCTGAAACAGCTTAAGCAGCTTCTCGAAAGAGGCCCCGTCTTCCTGTCCGGGAATGTATTCTGAGAATTTCCAACCTATCATACGTCTCTGTTTTTGGTAAGGCATCCGTTTTGGACCTACAGACATGAAATGACAGTCGCCCTGAAAAAGTTCAGAGCGACGAGGATTATGCTTTGTATGCAAGGCGGCTCAGGCAGGCGTATCGTTTTCTACTTCACAGCATTTTACCAACCCGAGATAGTCTACACGATCTGATGCCAGCTTGTGGATAAAGCTATTTCTAATTTCGCCATCCTGAATAACAAAGGCGCCGGGCATTTGAAAGCCATCGCCCAACTGCGGGCCAATGCCATGTCCTGCAACCACACCGGCAGAAAATCCACGTATCCAGGACTGCAACCCGAAAAGTTGGGTAAAATTACCTTTAACCAGGCCAAACTCTGTGTAGTACTTGCACTCAGGGTCACTAATATGCTGTACCCCTTCCAACCCGTAGCGGTTGAAGTAGCGCTCGGCCACCTCATTATCAGTCATGTGAACAAAAACCAATTCAGAGCCTGAAGCCTCAATATCTTCCCGTTCTTTGGATATATCAGCGAGAGCTTCCCGGCAGAAGGTACAGCCAAAATGCCGAAGAAAAACCAATAAAACCGGCTTGTTTTCAGATAACGCCATCAGGCTGGCGCCTTCATTGGTCACCATTTCCTTCAATAGCTCATTTTCAACTGGACGGTTGGTTTCCATATATTTTTTGATTTTCAATATTCTTCAACATCCGCAGCTGAACATTGTTCTGGCCTCAGCCAAAGAATGTATTTCAGGGTATCTGCTTTCAATTACATCTCCGACGATAAATATCGAATAAAAAATACAACTCTGGAAATGGAATTTGTCTGAAAAAAGCAACAATCCACATATAAAGCAGATGGGGCTCCCGCACGGTTACGAAAGCCCCATCTGACAGAGTCTAACGGACGGGACAATTTAGATGTCCATCTTCTCAAATACGTCCATTACAGAACGTACATGTTGAGCCGATTCAGTTAGCAGCGCTTTTTCGTCTTCATTGAGCTGCAGCTCGATGATCTGCTCAATACCATTTTTGCCCAGCTTAACCGGTGCCCCAAGGAACATGTCATTGATGCCATACTGTCCGTCGAGGCGCACGCAGCAAGGGAATATACGCTGCTCGTCGCGCACGATGGATTCCACCATTTGAGCAGCTGCCGCACCCGGAGCATACCAGGCAGAAGTACCCATCAGCTTGACCAGTTCGCCACCGCCAACTTTGGTACGCTCTACGATAGCATCCAGTTTGTCTTTGTCGATGAGTTCCAGCACAGGGATACCAGCAACCGTGGTATACCGGGGCAGTGGCACCATAGTGTCGCCGTGTCCGCCCATCAGTACCGCCTGAATATCTTTAGGAGACACATTCAGCTCTGTAGACAGGAAAGCCCGGTAACGCGCAGTATCAAGGATACCGGCCATACCAAATACACGGGAAGCATCAAGACCTGAAGCTTTGTAGGCTGCGTAGGTCATTACGTCCAGTGGATTGGAAACCACGATGATAATAGGGTTCTTCGAGTGCTCCATGATAGAGCTGGAAACCATATTGACAATCTTGGCGTTGGTGGCGATCAAATCATCGCGGCTCATGCCAGGCTTACGAGGAATGCCGGCGGTGATGACCACAATATCCGAATCAGCCGTTGCTGCATAATCTTCCGTTCCGATCAGCCGGGTGCTGTAGTAATCAATTGGAGCCTGCTGCCAGCTGTCCAGCGCTTTGCCCCGCGCCATGTCGCCTTTGATATCCAGGAGGACGACTTCGTTTACCAGGTCCTTATGGGCTAAAACATTAGCACAGGTTGCGCCCACATTGCCGGCGCCGACTACGGTCACTTTACTCATAACTTTTTATTGGTTTTTGCTAATTGACTTATCTGTATCCGCTGATCCTTAGTATCAGGAAAGTCAGCGGGGCAAACTTAATTAATTATCTTCAGCTTCCGAAGTAACTTTCGTCATATCAACTGCTGCCTTTAATCACTTCTTCAGGTCTCTTGCCCGGTTTTTAGCTTTGGATTTTAGCAGATTTGGCACACGTTAGACAAATCATATTTTAAATTTTTGCTACTTTTGCGGTGCCAAATTTACCTCTATAAAGATTAAGAGTAAAACAAATTTTGCCTCCTTCTACCGAGGTCTTCATCAGCAAAATATCTCTTGGAAATGTTAAAAAGGTTTTTCCTTCTGTTTTTTGTCGCATTGTCTGCCCTGCTTCCTTCACAGGCTCAGGAGACACACTTCCCCTGTGGGATCGACCACGAAGGTGCACAACTCCTCACCGAGCGCCTCCTCGAAAACAAAGCTGCTCTTGAAGCCGGCCTGATCACGGAACGCAGCACCAGCTATGTGCCTGTAAAATTCCACCTGGTCGGACAGGCGGATGGCTCCGGCCGCGTATCGCCTTCCAGAGTACTTGACCAGCTATGTGCCCTCAACGAGGATTTCGCACCAGCAGATATTCAATTCTATATTAAAGATGGTTTCAATGAAATCTTCAATAATGCAGTATTTGAAAACCATTCCAATACGCAGAATACCATTATGGAATTCGAAAGGGATAATAACGCCATAAATGTTTTCATTCCCGCTAATGCCAATACTGGCGGAGGTGGGATCGGTACCACTCTGGGGTATTATTCTCCCTTCAAAGACTGGTTGGTCATCCGTAAAAATGACGTGGGCACCTCTGAAATTACCATGACCCACGAGTTTGGCCACTTCTTCAGCCTGCCCCACCCTTTCAATGGCTGGGACTTTGAGCCATGGGATGCGGCCACGCATGGCACCACCGTCAATCAGACCACTGCTCCGGATAATTTTACGCCGGTAGAGCTGGCAGATGGCAGCAATTGCGGAAGTGCGGGCGACTTCATATGTGATACACCGCCCAACTACAACTTTGGCTTCGGCTGGGCCAACTGCAATTTCACAACAGAAGTGAAGGACCGCAATGGTGATGTGCTTGACCCGGAAGAGCGCCTGTTCATGAGCTACTTCCTGAATTGCCCACGGGAGGAGTACTTCTTCTCCGATGACCAGATTTCGCTCATGCAGGCAGACCTTGCTTCTTCTCAGCGGTCTTACATCAGGAGCAACCACACCCCGGTGCTGGAAGAAATTAATGAAACGCCGGTACTTACTGGCCCGATCAACAGCGAGATTGTGGAAGGCTTTAACGCGGTCAATTTGTCTTGGGATCCCGTACCTGGTGCTCAGGCTTACGTATTGCAGATTTCACGCCTGCCTACCTTCTCTGCCACGCTTACGGTTTATGATGAAGTGGTTTATGGCACCTCTAAAGTAATCAATAGCCTTCTGGAGAATACCAATTATTTCTGGAGGGTGCGTCCCTTCAGTGCTTACCGGACCTGTACAGAATTCTCGGATGCCGAAGCCTTTACCACCGGCAGCACCGTAGCTGCCGATGACATTGAACTGCTTGACGTATTCAACGTAGCACCAAACCCTGTAAGCGGGCAGGCCAACGTTCTGATCAACCTAAAGGCTAATCAGGCTTTCTCCGCATTCCTATCCGTACATAATATGGCAGGCCAGGAAATTGCTCAGCTGGGCGAAGTGAAAGTACAACAAGGCAGCAGTTCCTTTGAAATGCCCGCCCAAAACCTCAGCCCGGGTGTATACCTCATTGGGCTCAGCAGCCCGGAAGGCCGGCAGTTTAAGCGGCTGGTCGTCACCCGTTAACCTCCTGCCCTCCGCTGTCCTTCTTTTTCTGAAAGAGAAATGACAAATTTATCTTTACCGATAATGCCCAATGAACTACTTGTTTTATTGGGCATTATCATTGGGCCAGGCACCGTCACTGCGGCGCCTGCACATTAGAAATATGATAACAAATCTGCCAGATGAATTTAAAAAGACACCAATTCTACCTGTTACTGCTTGTTTTAATAGCCGGCTATTCCGAAATATCTGCACAGGCAACAGGCGACTTCTGCGCCACCCCTCCCGGAAAGAGCGAATGGCTGGAATCCTATCAGCGCAATCCGGAAAATTATGCCGTCCGTTCAGGAGAGCTACGCTACATTCCACTGACCATTCATCTTGTCGGCAATGATGAAGGCTCGGGCTTTTTTACCGGTGAGCAGCTGGCAGATGCGCTTTGCACTTTAAACGAAGATTTTTTGCCAGCTGATTTGCAATTCTTTATTGCCGGAGACATCCGGTATATCAGCAATTCTACCTACTACCAGCATACATTTGGGCAAGGCTTCCAAATGATGCAGGAGAACAACGTGCCCAATACGGTCAATTGCTACTTTGTACAAGACCCCGGAGGTGCCTGCGGCTACTTCTCTCCCGGAGCTGATGCGGTGGCGATGTCCAAGGGCTGCAGTGGCGTCAATAGCCATACCTGGGCGCACGAGCTCGGCCATTTCTTTTCCCTGCCCCATACCTTCTCGGGCTGGGAAGGTACGGACTACAGTCCCATTGACCCTACCCCTGCGTTCATCAATGGCCGGCGGGTAGAACGGATGGACGGTGGCTTTTGTGGCACTGCCGGCGATGGCTTCTGCGATACGCCACCAGACTATTTAAGCTACCGGTGGCCTTGCAATACTGAAGGATTGAGCAATGTACAGCAAAAAGATCCCGCCGATTCCACCTTCCGTTCTGACGGCACTTTCTTCATGAGTTACGCTAGCGACCGGTGCATGAATCGTTTTTCAGACGAGCAAATTGCCGCCATGCGCGCTAATATTGAGTTTCAGCGCCCCGGGCTTCTCCTCAACCCATTCCTGCCGGATTTGATTCCGGATACCTTTGAAGTGGCGCTGCTTGCTCCCGATTCAGGTGCGGTTTTTGACGTCACCAGTTCTGTTACTTTGGAATGGGAAGCCGTGCCCGGCGCCATTGGCTACGCTATAGACTTCGACCTCTATGTGCCTTTCAATGGGTCCACGATCAACTTCAGGAGCTATACTACATCCACCAACAGCCTGATGCTCAACAACCTGCAATCCAACCGTACTTACATTTGGAAAGTTCGCCCCTTCGGCCGTTACGATGGTTGCACAGCCTACAGCACTCCCAAAGCGTTCACAGTAGGCACCTTCGTGGATAGCAAAGATGCCTCATTGGCGGCATATGGGCTCCGGGCTTTCCCCCAACCAGCAAGCCTGAGTACCGGGCACTTCAGTGTGGAATACGAAATTCCCGGAAATGAACTGGCCCAACTCCGCCTGATCAACAGCAGCGGGCAGATTGTACAAACCCTGCAGTTTGAGGCTCAGCCCGGAAAGCAAACTGCAGAGGTCCCAACAAGAGGCCTGCCACCCGGATTTTACCTCCTGGAACTGACAACAAGCGCCGGGCGATGGGTGGAAAAGTTAAGCCTGTCCCGTTAGGCACTTCAGCTACCGGATGGAGAACTGCCTACCATTGTTTATCTTTCGAAAAAATGCAGACCAATGGCAAAAATTCTACACGCACTGGTTTTAATTCTTGGCCTGGCTACAGCAGTACAGGCACAATCCAACTGGGACTTCCCCTGTGGCACCCCACCGGGCAAATCTGACTGGCTGAAGCGCTATCAGGAAGCCCCGCAGCTTTATCAGCGGGACAATGACACGACCTTGTATGTCCCGCTTACCATACACATCGTAGGGACCGATTCCGGTAATGGGTTCTTTTCCCTTTCGGGGCTGAAAGCGGCCTTCTGCAAACTCAACGAAAGCTTTGAAGAAGCCAACATTCAGTTTTTCATGGCTGGTGAGATCAATTATTTGATGAATTCGGCATGGTACTCCCATGAGACTGTTTTGGAAGGAGCAGAAATGATGTTTGCCAACAACGTTGATGGCACCTTGAATATTTACTTCGTCAACGATCCCGCTGGCAATTGTGGTTACAACCTCCCCTATGCAGGCATCGCCATGCGCAAAAGCTGCTCCGGGCCCAATGACAATACCTGGGCGCACGAAATCGGGCATGCTCTGGCTATCCCCCACCCTTTCCTGGGCTGGGAAGGCGGTATCAGCCACGATGGGTCACAAACGCACAACTACAACAACCCGGCGCCCGAGATCATCACCTATGACTATACTTTTTTTCAGGATACCCTGATTGAGGATACCTTAATCATTGATACTGCCTACGTAGAATTGCTGGATGGCAGCAATTGCAGCTTTGCCGCTGATGGTTTCTGCGACACCTCGCCGGACTATCTGGCTCAACGCTGGTTTTGCGACGCCAATGGAGAAAGCCCGACTATTCAAACAGACCCTACCGGTGCCACCTTCCGCTCGGATGGAAGCCTGATCATGGGATATTCTGATGATGCCTGTCAGGCCAGATTTACAACGGAGCAGATTGCCGCCATGCGTGCCGATCTCTACGATGAAAATCCGGATTGGATTTCTCAGGAGCCGCCCATGGGCCTCGTAGCCAGTACAGTTACGGAATTCCTTAGCCCGGAAGAGGGCGCTGAGTTGCCTTTTGATGAAGTGTTGCTTTCCTGGACGCCAGTTGAAAATGCAACTCATTACATTGTGCAAATCAGCCCGCTGCCCACCTTTGGCCTCCGGTCTGAGTACATTGCGGAAGGTAATGCCCTTGTGGTAACCGACCTTGTGGCTAACCGCGACTATTACTGGCGCATCACACCATACAATGCCTATTCTTATTGCGCACCGATTTCGGAAGTAGGCACCTTTAGCACCACCGATGTAAGCAGTGTGTCTGCAATCGATCAGCTGGCCTCCCTCAGGGTTTTCCCTCAGCCAGTTAGTGGAGGAAATGCTTTTACGGTCGATTTCACAGTCAATGCGCCGATTGACGGCCGGATCAGGCTATTCAACAGCCTTGGACAGCCCCTTCAGGAGAGAGCGCTGAACTACAGTACCGGGCGGCACACGCTGGAGTTTCCAACCACACAGCTGGCAGCAGGGGTGTATTTTCTATCCGTTCAAACGGCAGAAGGCCAGGCAGTGCAGCAAATTGTCGTCAAATAATTTAAGCAGCGGCTATGGCTTTCATGTTAAGAAAAGCCACAGCCGCTACTCAAGCGCTATGATTACTCAGGCTTTTGCATCAGCAGTGTAAACAGATGTGGCGCTCCCACCAGAGGTTCACACTCAAACCACCCATCAGGCCTTGGTCTCATGTTGGGGAAGCAATCAAATGGCGATGCCGGATACTCTTCGAAAGCCTTTAGTTCCAGCCCTTGGCCCATCAGTGCATTGATCACTTCACTGATGCTGTAGCTCCAGGTGTACTCCATACGGGTGGTGCCCTCTTGCGGATTGGCGTAAGACCCCACGACTTCTTCCGCGTAGGAAGGCTCTGCACTCCCAAAATAACTGCAGACATATTTGCCCGTATCAAAATCGAACATCATCAGGCCCGGATGGAACTCGGCGATAAAGAAAATACCTCCAGGCTTCAGGTGGCGTGCCACTACTTCCCCCCAGCGCTTGAGGTCCGGGAGCCAGGTAAGGACGCCGTAGGAGGTAAAAACGATGTCATAGGTTTCTTTCAAATCGAGTACTAAAACATCCGACTGCACAAAACGGGCAGCAAGGCCCATTGATTCTGCCAGCGAGCGGGCGGTAGCAATCGCCTTGCCTGAAAAATCCACGCCTGTAGCCCGAGCTCCAAGCCTCGCCCAGGACAGGGTATCCTGTCCGAAATGACACTGAAGGTGAAGCAGGCTTTTCCCATCGACGGGCTGAAGCGCCTGCAATTCGGGTTCCATAAGAGAAGACGCTCCGTTTTTGAACGCTTCCATATTGTAAAAATCCGTCTGCGGATGGAAGCCGGCCCAGCCGTCCCAAAGTTCACGATTAGACTGCAGGTAGGTGTTCATGTTTTGCGGGCATGAGATTAATTGCGATATTGCCGTTCTTTCTAATTATTGGAAAACAAAAATAGTTCCAGAACATGGCAGACCAGAAGAAAAACCCACAAAATAAACTCAATATAGAGTTGCCGGAAGAAGTAGCCGAAGGTGTTTACTCCAACCTGGCCATCATTTCCCACTCCAATTCAGAATTTATTCTTGATTTTGTTCGCCTTGTGCCTAATGTGCCAAAAGCGAAGGTGAAGTCGCGCGTCATTCTTACCCCACAGCATGCTAAGCGGATGCTGAAAGCCTTGCAGGAAAACATCCAGAAATTTGAAGCCCAATTTGGGGCCATTGACGAGTCCGGCCAGCCACCGTTCCCTCCGATGAGTTTTAATACGCCAAAAGCACAGGCTTAAGGGGACAAAGGGGCGAGGCTGCCCGAAAGTAGCCTCGCCCCTTTACCAGTTATTTTTCCTCCAGAAATATCTCCGCCATCATACAGCGGGCACTGCCGCCGCCATGCTGCTCAATCGTATACAGCGGGCTATGGAGAATCTGGGTGTATTGGCCAATCAATTCCACCTGCGCAGGGTTGAGCGACTGATAAGCCTGCTCTGACATGACGAGGTAAGGCGTACCGTCTTTACCCGCTACCTGAAGCATATTTCCGGCAAAGGCCATCATCTGATCCAGGGAAATTTCGATAATCGCTTTTCCGGTGGCGGCAAACTGGTCTTTAAGGAATTGCTGCTCTGCTTTATCAGGCACAGCATCCAGGCAAATGACCACAAAATCCACGCCCAGCGCCATCATCACATTGGTGTGGTAAATAGCTTCCCCATCGCCATCTACGGCAGTGAAAGCGACTTTCTTGTAGCCCATCTTAGTACAAAAGGTGTCCAGCAGTTCCCCTTCCGTACGCGGGCTCAGGCAGGCATAGGCAATGCGGTTGGGACGGTCGAGAATGAGGCTGCCGGTGCCTTCCAGGAACCTGTCCTCGGCTTCCGTGCCTTCAAATTGTACCCGATTGGTGACCTCAAAAAGAGTGGAAAGCTGCTCAATAACATCCTCCCTGCGCTCTTTCCGGCGGGTCGGTGCATGCATTGGATAGGTGGCAACCGTCCCATCCTGATGGAAAGTAACCCAGTTATTGGGGAAAATGGCATCTGGCTTCACTGGTATGGCAGTGTCCTCGACTACATGTACCTGCACACCGGCATCGCGAAGGCGGGATACAAAAGTGTCGAACTCCTGAAGTGCTTTTTCTTCTACCTGATCAGAAGTTAGATCAGGGTTCAGGCTCTGAAAGGCATTATTGGCGGCAGTCTCCGGATTGTATCCGAAATGAGCTGGGCGTACCATTAGAAGGTGGCTGGTAATTTGGCGTTCTTTCACGGGCTGTAATTTTTGCCGCAAAGATAGGTTTTGGGAGGGACACCCCAAGCCCCTCCCCCGGCTTTTTTACGATTCCGATGCAGCAGTGGCTGCCGGGCGGGAGATGCTGGTCTTTTGCTGTTCCAGTACCAGGTCTGCCACGGTCTGAATCCACCTGGGATCGTCATTCAGGCTGGGAACAAGGTCGACGTGTTCGCCGCCCATTTCCTCAAATTCTTCCTGATACTCGGTACCAATTTCGATGATGGTCTCCAGGCAATCAGCTATAAAAGCCGGGCTGAACACCAACAGGCGTTTTGCACCTTTCTCCGCCTGCTCTTCGATGGTCTTGATGGTATAGGGTTGTGCCCAGGCTTCCGGCCCCAGACGGCTTTGAAAAGCGGTAGTGTACTGTTCCGGCTTTAGCCCAAGCTCTGCCACAATAGCTTTCGTAGTGGCATGGCACTGCGCAGAATAACAGAATTGGTTCACCGGAGAAATATTCATACAGCAGTCCTCCTTTTTCGTACAGTGGCTGTCCGTAGGATCACCCTTGCGGAGTTGCCGCTGTGGCAGGCCGTGGTAACTAAAAATGATGTGATCGTAGCTATTCAGGTCAAACTGACGGGCATTGTCCGCGAATATCTTAATCATGCTGGGGCGGTCGTAGTAGGAATTCACCATTTTAACATCGGGGATGATCTGCCGCTTGGAGAGCTCCTGCATGACCGCGTCGTGCACAGAACCGGTGGTAGCCGAAGCATACTGTGGAAACATAGGGATCACCGTAATTTCAGAAACCAGGGCTTTCTCCAGGTTTTCGATAGCATGGCCGATGGACGGATTCTGGTAGCGCATGGCGAGCTCCACAATATACTCCTCACCAAGCAATTCCTGCACGCCATCCCGAACACGCTCCCCGTAAAATTTGAGCGGAGAGCCTTCTTCCGTCCATAGCATTTTGTACAGCTTGGAAGAACTGCCGCTGCGAAAAGGCGCAATGATACCGCGCACCAGCAGGTTGCGGGGCAGCCACGGGTAGTCAATTACACGGGGGTCGAGCAAAAACTGCTTGAGATAGCGGTATACTGCTCCCCGGGAGGGGTCGTCCGGGGTTCCTAAATTAACCAGTAATACGCCTTTTTTTCCAATACTCGTCATGCTTACGTTCTGTCTGTTAGTACTCATTTTTCGGAATGTCAACCTTTCAAACGCTCACTTGCTTTCTTAGTTTAAAACCTTGTTTTTATTTATGGTCATGTTAATGTATTTTTGGCCACTCACCTGCCCAGCCCCAAGTTACGGGTATGGCTCAAAAAAAAATCCATGAAACGACCTCTGATACTGGTAACCAATGATGACGGCATCACCGCACCCGGCATTCGCACGCTGGTGGAAATTGCAAAAACACTTGGCGATGTGGTGGTGGTCGCTCCGGACTCCCCGCAGTCGGGCATGGGGCACGCCATTACCATCAGTGGCCCGATCCGGCTTCACCCCAACAAACAGGTATTTGAAGATGTGGAAGCCTACGAATGCTCTGGTACGCCGGTAGATTGCGTGAAACTGGCTAAACATGTGGTGCTGAAAGACCGGCAGCCTGATTTGTGCCTTTCGGGTATCAACCATGGGTCCAATGCCTCCATCAACATCATCTATTCGGGTACGCTCTCGGCGGCGATGGAGGCCTCGCTGGAAGGCATCCCATCCATTGGGCTCTCCCTGCTCGACTACTCCCACGAAGCAGACTTCGAGCCTTGTGTCCCTTTTGTTAAAACCCTGGCGGAATGGGTTTTGAATAACGGCCTGGAAGAAGGCAGCCTCCTGAATGTCAATATCCCGGCTATTTCCCGATCGGAACTCAAAGGGCTGCGGGTTTGCCGTCAGGCTGATGCCCGATGGATCGAAGAATTTACGGAAGCTGAAGACCCCCGGGGGCAAAAATACTACTGGCTCACCGGCCGCTTCTCCAATGATGACGAAGCCGATGATACTGATATCTGGGCGCTGGAAAATAACTATATCTCGGTAGTGCCATCCATGCACGACCTGACCAATTACCGGGCCATCAAGACTCTCAAGCAAATCGAAAAACTGTAAGGCATGTTCCAGAGAAACAACCTCTTTTATGGTGTGCTGATCGGGTTGTTGCTGCCCGCACTTGGCTTTGCGCTTATCTATTTTGGGTATGGCATGCTGGAAAATAGCGGCGTAGTGAGCGAGCGCGGTTTCTCCCCTTACTTTCGGGAACGGACATCCGCTGTAATTGCTATTTGCCTCAACCTGCTGCCGCTGAATAAGTTCATGAAAGCGCGCGCTACTCAATCCATGCGGGGCATAGTGCTTGCCACAGTCGTCCTGGTAGCAGCCTGGGTCATTTACTTTGGGAAATACATCCTTTCATGAAGTACTACATCATTGCCGGTGAAGCATCAGGTGACCTGCATGGCAGCAATCTGATGAAAGGGCTTAAAGCTGAGGATGAGCAGGCAGATTTCCGTATCTGGGGCGGCGATCTCATGGAAGCACAAGGTGGCCAGTTGGTCAAACATTACCGCGACCTGGCATTTATGGGCTTTTGGGAGGTCTTAATGAATATCCGCACTATCCTTGGGAATATCAAAATGTGCAAGCGGGACATCCTTGTCTTCCAGCCTGATGTATTGATTTTGATTGACTATCCGGGCTTCAACCTTCGAATTGCGAAATGGGCTAAAGCACAGGGCATACGTGTGTTCTACTATATTAGCCCACAGATTTGGGCCTGGCACAGCAGCCGGGTGCATGGTATTAAGGCCAGTGTGGACCGTATGTTTGTAATCCTTCCCTTTGAGCGTGACTTTTATGCGAAGTACGATTACGAGGTTGATTTTGTGGGCCACCCGCTTATGGACGTCGTGGAGACCTTCGAAGCGCCTGCGGATTTCACTACGGTCCACCAACTGAATGACGCTCCCATTATCGCTCTGCTGCCGGGCAGCCGCAAACAGGAAATCGAGCGCCTCCTCAATGTCATGCTCTCCATCGTCCCGGACTTTCCCGGTTATCAGTTCGTAATTGCGGGCGCACCTTCACAGGAGCGGGCGTTTTACGAGCGGGTCATACAGCAGTCGCCGCTTTCCAAAGAAGCGACAGAGCGGGTCCACTTTACTGACAACCAAACTTATGCCTTATTGCAACACGCGGAAGCAGCCCTGGTGACCTCTGGCACAGCCACTTTAGAGACCGCCTTGTTTGAGGTGCCTCAGGTCGTCTGCTATAAGGGCAGCCCCCTCTCCTACTACATTGCCCGGCAGGTCGTCAATGTGGATTACATCTCTCTGGTCAACCTTATTGCTAACCGGGAAGTTGTCAGAGAGCTCATACAAGACGACTGCAACCCGGAACGAATACGGGAAGAACTGTCAGCCATTCTGCCCGGTGGCCACCGCCGCCATTCCATGAAAGGCGATTATGCCTCCCTGAAAACCCTGATCGGGCAGGGCGGTGCTTCCCGCAAAGCCGCCCGGCTTATGGTGCAGTATGCTCAGCCTGAGGGTTAATCGGTAACGCGGACCAGCTTTGCGCGCTGTGTTTCCAGGACACCCAAAGGCTCCAAATCGAAGCCTTCTGCCTTTGCAGCTTTCTTAAAGTCGCTCACATGTCCGGGCGCTACTGCTGTCAGCAAGCCGCCACTGGTCTGAGGGTCGCAAAGCAAAAAGCGTTGTTCATCGGGCAGGTCCTCAATCTTGTGCCCGTAGCTGCTCCAGTTCCGATGAGTGCCGCCAGGTATGCATTTCTCGCTCAGGTAGTAATCCAGGATCGCTTTGTCGAGCAGTGGGACCTGTCTGAAGTTCACGGTAGCACTCAGCCCGCTGGCTTCACACATTTCGCTCAAATGCCCCAGTAAGCCAAAGCCCGTCACATCCGTCATGGCATGTACGTACGGCAGGCGGGCAAAAACCGCCCCCACTTTGTTGAGTTGGACCATACTATCGCGGGCGATGGTCCTGTGTGCTGGTTTCAGCTTTTTCTTTTTTTGTGCCGTACTGAGAATGCCTACGCCCAGGGGTTTGGTCAGAAAAAGCACATCCCCTGCTTTTGCGCCTCCGTTCATTTTTAGCTCGTCCATTTTTACCCGGCCGGTCACGGCGAGCCCAAAAATCGGCTCCGGGCTGTCGATGCTATGCCCGCCTGCCAGAGGAATGCCTGCTTCCTGGCAAGCCTGACGCCCCCCTTCAATCACCAGATTAGCTACCTCGGGCGGTAGTTTATCTATGGGCCACCCCAGAATGGCAATGGCGACCAAAGGCGTAGCCCCCATCGCATAAATATCGCTGATGGCATTAACGGAAGCGATCCGCCCAAAGTCAACCGGATCGTCTACAATAGGCATGAAAAAGTCCGTTGTGCTTACGATGGCGGTACCATCGCCCAGATCGAAAACTGCTGCATCGTCCCGTTTATCATTACCGACAATGAGCCCGGGGAATGGTACTTTTTCATTAGCATGCGCGAGGATTTCATCCAGGACTTTGGGAGCGATTTTGCACCCGCATCCGGCACCGTGGCTGTATTCAGTTAGCTTATATCCCATTTTAGTGTCGTTTTTGATTTGCGAACGCAATTAGAGTTTGGGCAGTTTGAGCCGGATCGTCTTTTTCTACAGGTACAGAATAAACGGTTTGCCGTCCCAGTTTCTCAAAAGTGTGGTGGTGATAGGCTTTATCGTAATAAACGAGGGCTATTTCAGCAGCCTTGTGGTAGTCCTTTTTCTCCAGGGCTTCAAAGGCAGCTTTGAGATTTTGCCCGCCGAGCCGTTTGCGGATACGCCCGAAAGCTTCTGTTAGTTGGGCATCAGAAAAGGACGCATACTGTTGCACCAGCCGGTTGAGCCGGTCATGGTGGCTCACCTGCAGGTCGAATAACGGGGCTTCGGTCATCGTTTTCCAAAAGCCCTCCGGAATGTAGACCCTGCCAATAGCCCTGCTTTCATTTTCGAGCCAAATCCGGCGATCAGGGTCGAGCTGCCGGAATGCCTCCCACAAGTCATTCTCAAACTGCCGCACGGTTGGCTGAGGAGCTTCCCCCAACGCACCGAAGGTAGAGCCCTTATGATGGGCCAGTTTTTCCAGGTCAATAATTTGCTCTCCTGCGGTTTTCAGCGCGTGAATGACCTCCGTCTTTCCGGCACCGGTAGGCCCGCCAACGATCAGAAAATTCGCTTTCACCTGAGCAAGTTCGGCTTGTACCCAGGTCCGGTAAGCTTTATAGCCTCCTTTAATGACCTGTACTTCGAAACCACTCAGGTCCAGCAGCCAGCCTACACTGCTGCTCCGCTGACCGCCCCGCCAGCAATGCAACAGTACCTTTCCAGCCGGAGCCAGCGCTTCAGCTTGTTCTACCAGTTCCCGCATTTTGGGGCCGACGAACTCCAGACCGCGCAGGAAAGCTTTTTTGGGGCTCACCTGCTTATAAAGTGTGCCTACTTCTGCCCGTTCTTCGTTTGAAAAGAGCGGTAAATTGTGTGCGCCCGTGATGTGCGCTTCCCCGAACTCAGCTGGCGTACGGACATCCAACATGGGGATGTCCTTTAATTGCGCAATAGCTTCCTTCGGAGAAATATAAATTATTGCCATTTATGTTTACTCTGCTTTTTCCCAATCCATACTGCGTTTGACGGCTTTTTGCCATCCCGCATAACGCCGGTCCCGCTCTTCAGCCGCCATCTCCGGCTGGAAGGCAATATCCAGTTGCCACTTCTGCTCCAATTCTTCCGGTTTCCAGTAACCCGTAGCCAGCCCGGCCAGGTAGGCAGCGCCCAGAGCCGTTGTCTCGATAATCTTCGGCCGTTCTACCTGTACGTTTAGCATATCGGACTGGAACTGCATGAGGAGGTTGTTAGCGCTTGCTCCCCCGTCTACACGCAATGCTTTTAAAGGGAAACCAGCATCCTTCTCCATCGCATTTAGCACATCCTTGGTTTGGTAAGCCAGTGATTCCAGCGTTGCCCGGATGATATGGGCTTTGCCCGTGCCCCGGGTCAGCCCAAAAATCGCGCCCCTGGCGTACATATCCCAGTAGGGAGCGCCCAGGCCTGCAAATGCAGGGACTACATAAACGCCATCAGTATCAGGGACTTTCATGGCATAGTATTCAGAATCCGGAGACTCATCGATGATTTTTAAGCCGTCCCGCAACCACTGAATGGCAGCGCCAGCAATAAAAACACTGCCCTCCAGCGCATACATTGGCTTTCCATCCAGCCCACAGGCTACCGTAGTCAGCAGCCCGTGTTTGGAAGTGACCATTTCATGCCCGGTATTCATCAGCATGAAGCAGCCGGTACCGTAGGTGTTTTTGCCCATGCCCGGCTTCACACAAGCCTGGCCAAACATGGCTGCCTGTTGATCACCTGCAATACCGGCAATGGGGATCGGTTTACCAAAAAGGTAGGCTTGGGTCTCGGCGTACACTTCGCATGAGGATTTCACTTCCGGAAGCATGGACTTAGGCACGCTCAGGATGTCGAGCAGGTGATCGTCCCATTCCAGTTTTTTGATATTATATAATAAGGTGCGTGAAGCATTGGTATAATCTGTCACATGTTGCTTTCCTCCGCTGAGTTTCCAGATGAGCCAGGAATCAACTGTTCCGAAGCACAGCTCACCCGCCTCGGCCTTTGCTCTGGCCCCTTCCACATTATCCAGTATCCATTTTACCTTTGTTCCGGAGAAGTAAGCATCAGCCAGGAGGCCGGTATTTTCACGCAGGTAGGGTTCATGCCCGTCTTTCTTTAGTTGGTCACAGATTTTGGCCGTACGGCGATCCTGCCAGACAATGGCGTTATGGATGGGCTCTCCGGTATTCCGGTCCCAAACCACTGCGGTCTCCCTCTGATTCGTAATGCCGATACCAGCGATACGATCGGCAGAAACACCCTGCTTGCGAAGAACGCCTTGCGCAACCTTCAGCTGAGTATTCCAAATTTCGTTAGGGTCATGTTCCACCCAGCCCGCTTTGGGGTAAATCTGGGTGAACTCTTGTTGCTCAGTCGCAACTATACTGCCTTCATGATCAAAAAGAATGGCCCGGGAACTGGTAGTCCCCTGGTCAAGAGCAAGGATATATTGGTCCATATAAATCTTGGTGTAATAATGATTTGATTAAGGGTAGCATGCCAAAAATATAAATTGTGGGTATATCTGCAAGAAATCTTATTTGATTTTCTCGCCATTACCCTTCTCTGGCAAAAAAACAGGTGGTCAGTCAACTATTGCCCACGGATTTGCTTTCTTCTAAAAAGCATCTGCAATCACCAATCTACAAACATTAAATGAGTAAACCGAAGCCAGGCCTTACCCGAGAACTTCTTTCTTTCGATAAAGTGCCGCAACTGTCTGAACGGGATCTAGCCTATACTACCGCCGACCCAAGACTCAAACCTTTTTATAAGTACCCGGTAACGCTGGAGGCCTTTGAATCTGTCATTCGGGACAAAGCCTTTGACCAGGAACGCCGGGAAACACTGGTCCGGGCTCTCAAAGCGCAATACGCGGGCAAGGAGCTGAGCAAGCTCACCAGCAGCAGAATAGATGCTCTGCTCGAAGCCAACACCTATACAGTGACAACGGCCCACCAACCCAGCCTGTTTACAGGGCCACTGTACTACATTTATAAGATCATTTCCACCCTCAATCTGGCGGAACAGCTCGGAAAAACCTATCCGGATTACAACTTCGTCCCCATATTCATTACTGGAGGGGAAGACCACGATTTCGAGGAAGTGAACCATCTGCATATTTTTGGCAAAACCGTAACCTGGGAAAACGGCCACACCGGACCTGTAGGACAAATGCCACTGGACGGATTGCAGGAAGCTTTGCAAACCCTTGCAGATATCATGGGCGATTCGCCTTCTGCTCAGGAACTGACGAACCTCTTCAAAGCTGCCCTTGAGGGGAAAACGAAGTACGGTGAAGTCGCTTTTGACCTGACCCACCGCCTGCTTGGCGAGTACGGGCTCGTCATACTAGACCCCAGCCATCCGGACTTAAAAGCTTCTTTTACTCCTTTTGTCCATAAGGAGATTTTTGAGCAGCCTTCCAAGCTACTCGTAGAAGGCACCGTCAAAGAGCTGGAAGCTGCTGGTTTTTCAGAACAGGCGTATCCCAGGGAAATTAATTTTTTCTACCTGGGCGAAGGCTTCCGGGAGCGTATTGTGCAGGAAGGAGAAACATTTAAAGTGCTCAATCAGGATATTTCGTGGACTACTGAAGCGCTCAGGGCAGAAATCGAAGCTCACCCACAGCGGTTCAGCCCCAATGTAGTCATGCGGCCTATCTATCAGGAACACATCCTGCCCAACCTGGCCTACATTGGCGGTGGCGGTGAGATTGCATACTGGCTGGAGCGAAAGAAACAATTCGAAGCTTTCGGCCTGAATTTCCCTATGCTCATCCGACGAAACTCAGTGCTTTTCGTTGACAAGGGCACCCGCAAACGCCTGGACAAACTCGATCTTCAGGTAGAAGACCTCTTTGGTGACATTGAAGCACTGATTAAAGCGTACGTAAGAGAAAATACCGAAAACGAGATCAGCTTATCGGAGGAGAAAAAAGCCTTAGCGCAGGTTTTCAAACAGGTAGAAGCCAAAGCTCAGGAAGTAGACCCTACATTGCGCAAAGCCGCAGCTGCTGAAGGAGCCCGGCAGTTGAACAGCCTGAATCAGCTCGAAGGTAAGCTCATGCGGGCGGAAAAGCAACGCCATGATACTGCGGTTAATCAGATGCGCACACTCAAAGACAAGCTTTTCCCCAATAACGGGCTTCAGGAACGCTACGACAACTTCACAATGTACTACCTCAAATACAGCCGGGGCTTTTTTGAAGCGCTGATGGAGCACCTCGACCCCCTTGACAACCGTTTCGTTGTGCTTATTGATGCCTAACCCGGCCCCCGGCCGAATTAAAAATGCACTGCTGAGACAGGTTCAGCAGTGCATTTTTTGTTTCCCGCAAATAAAAAATGAAAGTTTTTTGAGCTTTTTGCCCTGGAATCAGTGTCTGAAAAATGATTTTATTTTCACAAACTTAAAACAGATCCCTTTTTATATAGCATTTTATTTGCCTTACTTTATTTATTTTTTTTCACAATAGCCCGTTTTTGTCTTTGTTATCCCTTGTAATTATTAAGATGTTTGTAATGTCAAACGAAGATAGAAGCCGATGAATGAATTGGCTCTCAAAATTTGGGATTTTTATTTGGGATTTTAGTTTGCCACTTATAGCAAGTCGGATCTGGGAAAATCTGACTTGCTATACGGCAACTACTTCCAAACCTTGAAAGACTATTAAGCCTCCTCATCAGGAGAACTAAATATAAAGATTTATACTTTTCAACTAGCTCTTGCTAGTTTTCGTACATGTTCATGGGATTATGAATGATAAGTCGTACTGAGATTCAGTGCGACTTATTTTTTTTGCGCTAAAGATAACGTAAACCCTGGAAAGCAAATACTAAGAGCCGTGCGAACATCTAAAATTTTTCTTAATACGTTGGTTTTCAAGAAAAAGATGTGCTTTTTCTGGAACATTCAACAGAGGTATCCGTATAGATAACTAAAGGCAGGGATGCGGGCCCACCTTAAAAAGAAATGTTTGGTACACCTATTCCCGGCAAACTTCCAAAAAGTGATTGGAAGTTTGAAGCAAAATTTGTTTCTTTGTGACATAAGACGCCGGAATGCGTCTACACACACAGTAGCAAACATCTTGCCCCACCATTCCCCTTGGCTCCGGAATTTCCGGAGTTCCCTTCACGAAGAAAAGATCATAGCATTTGCTATGGTTGTTTGGTGTTTTTCCAGGTTTGACGATAGTCAGTAAACTTATTTATCGGTAGAAATTAGTGGTATTTAGTCTAACCATGACTATTATATATGCCTTGGTCTTTACTGATCCTAATCTGTTAAATACCATTTTTCAGCTAACAAATTCATAATCCAGATGCAAAGAATTTTACCATCTTCCATTCGCACAAGTTTGTTGTGTAAGCTGAAGAGCCCCAAAAACCGCATTATTCTAATGCTACCGCTCTTCCTGCTTTCCTTTCAAGTCTTACAGGCGCAGATCACAGTTGACTTTCAGGTCACTGAACCTGCCTGTTTTGGTCAACCGAACGGTAGCGTTACGGCAACCGCTTCCGGAGGGAACGCCCCTTACAGCTATACCTGGAACACAGGTGCGGTAGGGCCGGTACTTTCCGGGGTTACAGCTGGCACTTACACCGTTACTGTGGTGGATGCCTCCAATAATTCCGCCATTAAAAATATTACCGTTACTCAGCCGGATTTGGTCAATGTAGATATCACAGCTGATAATTGTACATTGCCTATCACCATTACGGCAACAGGCAGCGGTGGAGAATCACCTTACAATTACAACTGGAATACAGGACAAAACGGTTCGACCATTACTGTTCCGGGAGCAGGCACCTATTGTGTCACAATGACCGATCAGGACCTCTGTGGTGCAGTAGAATGTATAACCGTTGATTTCACGCCTCTGGATGTAAATGTTAATGTCAACAATATCACCTGCCCGGGCGACAACAACGGGCAGATCACCGCAACACCAATTGGAGGCACGCCTCCTTTCTCCTATCTTTGGAATACTGGTGCAACCACTGCCTCCATCAGTGGCCTTGCTCCTGGCACTTATACCGTTACCTTAACAGACAGTGAAGGCTGTCAGGCGGTAGGCTCAGGCACCGTGATTGAACCGCCCGCTCTATTTGCCAATGCAACCGGGCAAAACCCGGTCTGTGTGGGTGACGACAACGGCTCTGCCTCCGTAGTTGCTTCAGGTGGCACCCTGCCATACAGCTATCTGTGGAGTACCGGTGCAACGACTACTTCCATAGCAGGGCTTGTTCCCGGGGGCTATTCTGTAACAGTTACGGATGCCAACGGCTGTATTGCCGTAGATAATGTAGTCATCGCTCCTTTGTCTAACCTGAATGTATCCCTGCAAAAGAACGACGAGAGCTGCCCTGATCAGAACGACGGGTCCATCACCGCATTTCCGGTAGGTGGTGTACAGCCAGTTTCCTACAGCTGGAGTACTGGTGCAACCACACAGACAATTTCCGGGCTGGCACCAGGGGTGTATGCAGTGACGGTGACGGATGCACAAGGATGCCAGGATGTGGCTTCTACCATTATCATGGCCGCCACAGACCTTGAAATTGCGATTATTGCCAACGACGTTACGGTATGTGACGGCACGAACGGCTCCGCAACTGTTTCCGTTACCGATGGAGCAGGCCCCTTTACTTATCAGTGGAGCAACGGCGCAACGACTCAAACGATTTCCAATCTTCCTGGTGGTGTATATATGGTGACCGTTACTGATGTAAACGGCTGTATAGCTACCGAGGCGGTAATGATCGATACTCCACCCAACCTAATCGTTTCTATCATCACTTCTGAGTCGACCGTTTGCCTGGGTGAAAACACCTCTACGGCAACCGCAACCGTCTCAGGGGGCACGGCTCCTTTTACTTATCTCTGGAGCACAGGAGAAACCACACAGCAAATTACAGGCCTTGGCGCCGGCACTTATACGGTTACCGTAACGGATGCCGCGATGTGTCAGGATGTTGCCACGGTGGTTATTGAAGCTGCACCAAGCCTTGGCGTAACCATCAGCGGAGACGAGACCGTTTGTGATCCTGAAGGCGAAGGGTTTGCCACGGCCACTCCAATTGGCGGTACCCCGCCGTTTACCTACAACTGGAGCAACGGCAGCACCACAGCTTCTATCGGCAACCTGCCAGAAGGCACCTACACTGTTACCGTTACGGACGCCCTTGGTTGTACCGCGATCGAGTCTATTGACATTGAAATTGTGGATGACTTTATCTTAGATATTATTGTGACCAACCCACTTTGCCCGGAAGACGAGAACGGCAGTATCCTCGCTGAAGGCTGGGGTGGCACGCCACCGTACATCTATCAGTGGAGTAATGGCGTTACCGGCACCCCACTGCTTGAAAACATCGGCGCAGGCAACTACAGCGTGACCGTCACGGACCAGAACGGTTGTCAACTCATTGAAAACTTCACGCTGGTTGACCCACCAGCTGTAGTGGCAGATATTTCAGCGACTCAGGAATTGTGCCCCGGCGAAACAACGGGCATGGCGATGGCGATGGCCAGCGGCGGAACGCCTCCGTATACCTATCTGTGGAATACCGGTGCCACGACTCAAATGATCACAGGACTAAGCGCAGGAACTTATACAGTGACCGTGACAGATGCTAACGGATGTGAAGACCTCGCAGCGGTTGTTATCGAGGAAGCATCAGAGCTCATTGTGGTGATCAGTGGAGATGAAACCATTTGTGACCCGGAAGGCGAAGGGCTTGCGACCGCTATGGCTTCCGGCGGAAACCCGCCTTACAGTTATCAATGGAGCACAGGGGCAACCACACAGGCTATTGCCAACCTGCCCGAAGGTTCCTACAGTGTAACAGTAACGGATGCACTGGGCTGTACTGCCGTGGATGACATTGACATTGACATCGTGGATGATTTCATTCTGGATATCATCGTCACCAATCCGCTCTGCCCCGGTGATGAAAACGGTAGCATCCTGGCTGAAGGCTGGGGTGGCACACCGCCTTACATTTATCAGTGGAGCAACGGTGTGACCGGTACCCCGCTGCTTGAAAATATTGGAGCTGGCAACTATAGCGTTACCGTCACGGATCAGAACGGATGCCAGCTCATCGAAAACTTTGTATTGGCAGACCCTCCTACCCTGGTAGCAACGATCAATGCCACAGTTGAGGTATGCCCGGGCGAGTTTACCGGAACAGCCATGGCTGTAGGTATGGGAGGAACGCCTCCTTATACTTACGAGTGGAATACAGGAGCGATAACTCAAATGATTACAGGCTTAGGCGCAGGCACTTACACGGTTACCATCACCGACGCTAACGGCTGCCAGGCCGCAAAATCCGTTGAAATCGGTGAATACGATGGCGTTACGGCTGTAATTACCGGAACGGACATTGTATGTGGTTCTGAGACAGATGGTATGCTCACCGCCATGTCTACATCAGGCACACCACCGTTTACCTACGTGTGGAGCACCGGCGCGACCAGCCAAACCATTATGAACCTGGGTGCAGGAACCTACAGCGTTACGGTCACGGATGCTAATGGCTGTACAGACGATACGTCCTTCACCATTGATGTAAGCGATGACCTTGCCGTCAACGGTACAAGCAAAAACCTTCTTTGCTTCGCAGACGGCACAGGCGAAGCAACAGCTAACCCCACCGGCGGCACCCCTCCTTATACCTATCAGTGGAATAACGGATCTATGGCGCCTGCTATTCTGGGCGTCCCCGCAGGCTTCTACAGCGTTACTGTAACGGATGAAAACGGCTGTACGGCTTCTCAGACCTTTGTTATTTCTCAGCCTACCGAAATACAGGTAGATGGGAATGCCGGCGGGCTGGTTTGCCCCGGCGACATGAACGGAACAGCCATGGCAATGGCAAGTGGCGGCACGCCTCCCTACACTTATGAATGGAGCACCGGTGCCACCACACAAATGATTACCGGCCTTGGTGCTGGCACTTACACTGTCACTGTTACCGATGCCAACGAATGTGAAGCCACGGCAACGGTAACTATCGAAGAAGCGCCTGAACTCGACATCAATGTAGACGCCCCCGAGGTGGTTTGCGGAGCTGGGAATACCGGCGAAGCTTCTGTAGAGGCTATAGGCGGACTGCCACCTTACACCTACGAGTGGAGCACCGGTGAGTCCGATACCAATATTGAAAACCTCCCTGAAGGCACTTATTCCGTTACGGTGACGGATGCCAACGGCTGTACGAAGGTAGAGGAAATCTTTATTGAGGTCATTGAAGACTTCTCTATCACTGTGGTGCCAAGAGACGTGCTTTGCAACGGTGATAATACCGGCAGTATTTTGGTGACTGCTGAGGGCGGTACCGCACCCTACTCGTATGAATGGTCTACCGGCGATACGCTCAGCGAGCTGATTAACCTGCCGGCAGGGCAATACAGCCTGACTGTCACGGATGCCAACGATTGTACGCTATCCGAAACCGTAACAATTGGCGAGCCACCATTGCTTGAACTTGACCTCGATGTGACTGACGTTACCTGCGCAAATGCGGGCGATGGGCAGGTCATTATTAATGTATCAGGAGGCAATGATGCCAGCTACACGATCTTTGTAGATGGCAATGAAGTCGTTTCCAACACTATTACCGGACTCTCAGGACCGGACACGCTTATCGTTACAGTGCGGGATGCCAACTTCTGCGAAACTTCCGACACTGCCATTATCAATGAGCCGGAAGCGATAGAGCTGAGCCTTGATGTGCAAAACAATCCTTGTAATGGAGATATGCTCGGTGCAGTGATGACCACTGTTTCCGGAGGAAATATGCCTTACAACTTCGAGTGGAGCAACGGCGCCGGCACTCCGGACCTCATGGGCGTGCCCGCTGGTACTTACTCCGTAACGGTAACCGATATTGAGGGCTGTACCGCAACGGCAGAAGCTACCGTAGCTGAGCCAGACCCCATCAATATCACACTTAATAAAACGGACATTTTCTGTGACGACGATGGCACGGGTTCTATCACGGCTGTGGTAACCGGCGGTACGCCTGCTTACACCTACGAGTGGAGCAATGGTGAAACAACGGCTACCATTGATGGCCTTCAGCCTGGCCAGTACACCGTTACGGTAACAGACCTGAACGAATGTACAGCCATGTCTTCGGTCACCATAAACGCATTCCCAAGCCTGAGCCTGACACCGATCGCCACTTCGCCACAGTGCTTTGGCGAATCAACCGGTGCAGCAGCAGTCTCTGTTTCCGGTGGTACGCCACCGTTCTCCTATCAGTGGAACACGGGCAGCACCACGCCGGAACTTATTGACATCCCGGCAGGCATTTACGAAGTTACCGTAACCGATGATGCCGGTTGTACCGGAACAGCAATTGTAGGCGTAGCACAGCCGGAAGAATTAATTGCTTCCATATCCTCCTCTATGACGGAGGACGTTAGCTGTAATGGTTTGTCTGATGGCCAGGCCAGTGTGGAAGTAACCGGCGGCACCATGCCCTTCACCTACGAGTGGAGTGATGGTCAAACCACGCCAACGGCTACCAACCTGTCCGCCGGAACTTACACCGTAACAGTCACCGATGCTAACGATTGTGCAGATGTCCTTACCGTGGAAATTAATGAGCCGGAAGCGATTGACCTCAACATCTCTGCCGATGTAGGCAATACTTGTGAGAATACAACCGATGGTGCTGTAAGCGTTAGCGCAACGGGAGGTACGCCTCCGTTCTTCTACGAGTGGAGCAATGGTGCAACAACACCTTCTATTTCTAACCTGCCGGCAGGTACCTACACCGTCACGGTTACTGATATTGCAGAGTGTACGGCTACGGCGAGCATTGACGTGAATGCTTTCCCTGCTCCATCCTGCTCTATTGAAGTGACGAGCCCTATCTCCACGGCTGGCAACGATGGTGAAGCAACTATTACGGTCACAGGAGGCACAGCACCTTACACTTACCTCTGGAGTGATGGCCAAACCACGGAGACCGCAACCGGCCTTGCTTCCGGCGACTACACCGCAACCGTCACCGATGCTAACGGCTGTGAAACGACTTGTATGGTAACGATTGCACCACCGGCTCAGCTTGGCGACTATGTCTGGCTGGATGAAGACCGCGATGGCATTCAGGACCCGAACGAACAGGGCATCGAAGGCGTGATGGTCATCCTGCAGATTCCTGCTGAAAATGACCCGATCAATATCGATACGATGTTCACAGATGCCAATGGCTTCTACCTCTTCAATGTAGATCCGGGCGAGTACAAAGTACAGTTTATTGCACCGGGAGGCCTGGTCTTCACTGCTCCTAACCAAGGGGTGGACGATGCACTTGACAGCGACGCCGACACCCTCATGGGTATGACAGGTATCTACGTTATCAATGCAGGAGATTCTAACCTGACTGTTGATGCCGGTCTTTACACCAAGTGTGACAACATCGACGATCCGGGGCTCATTGGTCCAAACCAGTTCCTGTGCGGTCCTGGCAACGACCCAGACCCCATCATCAATATCGAATCACCATCAGGTGGTAGTGGTGCCATAGAATACCTGTGGATGCAAAGTACTATTGCCGGGCCATTCAACCTTCAGACCTGGCAAATCATCCCAGGCGCTACCGGAGACTCTTATGATCCGGGGCCACTTTCTGAAACCACTTACTTTGCACGCTGTGCCCGCCGGGAATGCTGTATTGTATACCTTGAAAGCAACATCGTTACTATTGAAGTAGGTAATGTGGCTGTAGCGGACATCAATGGTCCTGACTTCATCTGTGTGGATGAGCCAACGACCTTCTTTGCAGGCCCAACTGGTGCTAATGCTCAAATTCAGTGGTCCTTTAGCCCGGGGCTCAGCCCACAAAGTGCAACAGGCCCACAGGTTAGCGTTACGGCTTCCTCACACGGTTCCTTCACCATTACGCTGCAGGTGACCGAGAATGGGTGTACTTCCACGGATATCGAGACCATTACTGCAACCAACAGCCCGTTATACTGTGGTTCGCCGATGCCGCTCACCGCAGAAGTCACCAATGAGGTGGACGGAGAAGTCATGGTCAGCTGGATGACGGAAGAGTTTATTCAGGATCATACCTACACCGTCGAACACTCTGCTGATGGCGGAGAACGATTTGTGGAAATTGCGACCGTAGAAGAGCCCTCTGCCTACCTTGGTGTAATGAACTACTACGAGCAAATGCATGATAACGCCAAGCGCGGCCGCAACCTCTACCGACTGCGGATTGAAAACCCACAGGGTGATATCTTCTACTCTGAAGAGGCCGAAGCAATCCTCTACGGAGATTCGGAAATTGCGCTGCTTTATCCGAACCCTGCAGAAGAAGTGGCTACACTCGAGCTATTTGAAACCTTCGGGGAATCCGTAACAGTAGAACTCTTGGGTGTTCAGGGCAATGTCATCTATTCACAGCAGCTGGCACCCGATGCGCAGCAACTGGAACTGGATGTAAAACAACTGCCATCCGGCACCTACTTCGTTAAGCTGAACTACAGCAAGTCAGGCGTTAAAGTCCTGAAACTGACGAAGAAGTAAGCGAATTTGTTAGCTTTAGTATATCAAAAAGCTGTACCGGGAGACTCCCGGTACAGCTTTTTTTATTCCTCTCCTTTCTTTTTAAATTCCAGACTCCGCTTTTTTTGGTCCTGAAAAGTCCTTTTAGAAAAGAAAAAATTGAGCCTAAATACCTGTAATTCAACTGATTGACAGAATTACAAATCTATTTACCTAAATTCCTATCGGATTAGTATTGTTTTATTCGGAGTAAGGCTGTATACTTGCACTATGAAACAAAAGCAATATACCATGCAAGCTATGATGAGCCACGAGATATTCCGGCGGCATCTGCGAATGCGATGTTGTTGTTGCTCCTGCCCTACCCTCTGATTCACGATTCTTTCCCTGCTGAATTTTCAAACCAAATTGCCGGGCTAATTGGAACCGATTGCCCCTAAAATGCTATTGACCAAACCCAAAAAGTTTGACCATGTCTGCTACAACTATACCCACTGAAGACCACAAAGATATTGAGGAACTGAAGCAACGGATCGACGGCTTCTATTCCGGAAAAGAAGATGAAGAGCGTTTCAAACTGTACCGCCTGACCCGCGGTGTTTACGGGCAGCGGCAATTTGGGGTGCAGATGTTCCGTACCAAGATACCCTATGGCAAAATCACTACTACTCAGCTCAGGGCCCTTGCCGATATCTCGGAGCGCTATACCAACGGGAACCTTCACCTGACTACCCGGCAGAATGTGCAAATGCATTTTGTCAAGCTTAGCGATTCGCCGCTAATCTGGGAAGACCTGGCAGCGGCAGGCCTGACCGCCCGGGAAGCCTGCGGGAATACCGTACGCAACATTACGGCTTCTCCCACAGCTGGCATTGATCCGGAAGAGCCTTTTGATGTGGCACCTTATGTACAGGCGACTTTCGAATACTTCCTGCGCAACCCGATTTGCCAGGAAATGGGTCGTAAAATCAAGCCTGCCTTCTCTTCCAGCGAGCGGGACTCTGCCTATACCTATTTCCATGACTTTGGCTTCATCCCCCGTCTGCGGGAACACGGAGGCGAATTGCGCCGGGGGTTTAAGGTGGTCATTGGTGGCGGGCTCGGTGCCGTAGGTGCCATTGCCCAAACTGTTTACGAATTCCTGCCAGACGACCAGATTATCCCCTTCATGGAAGCCTGCATCCGGGTATTTGACCGCTACGGAGAACGCGAAAAGCGGATGAAAGCCCGTATGAAGTTTCTGATTAAGAAAATGGGCGTTGAGGCATTCATGAAGCTGGCAAAGGAAGAATGGCCCAGCCTGCCTCAGCAGTCTGTCCCGATAGTCCCGGAGGAAGAAGAGGTACTTCTGCCTGATGCACCCCAGGGGCGTCCTGAAATTAAGGATCAGGCTCACTACCAACGCTGGCTGGTCCTGAATACTTTCCGCCAGAAACAGGAAAGATTTTACGGCGTGCAGGTAAAAGTACCACGCGGAGACATTCACGCCCGCATTGCCCGCCCGCTGGCCGATCTCGTCAAAGCTTATGCTGCCGATGACATCCGGATAACGGTACAACAGGGATTGTTGCTGCGTTTTGTCCGCCCGGAGGCCCTGCCTTACCTCTACAACGGGCTACAGGCGCTGGGACTGGCAGACCTCGGCGCGGACAGCATCGCGGATGTCACCTCCTGCCCGGGTACTGACACCTGTGCATTAGGCGTCACCAACAGCACCGGGCTGGCTTCAAAGCTGGAGCAAGTCTTACTGGAAGAATACGACGAATTGCTGGAGACCAGCGATATCCGGATAAAAATCAGCGGCTGCATGAATTCCTGCGGGCAGCATATGGCCGCGCAAATTGGCTTGCATGGCAGTTCTATCAAGACCGGTGCGCAGGTGCTGCCAGCGATGCAGGTTGTGTTGGGCGGAGGTGTCTCTCCTGAGGGCGAAGGCTTCATCGCCCAGAAGGTTATAAAATTGCCTACAAAGCGCATCCCGCAGGCGCTCCGTACCCTGCTTGATGATTTCCAGTCAAACAGCACGACCGGGCAACGATTCAATGAATACTTTCAGGAACAGGGGAAGCGCTACTTCTACACCCTGCTCAAGCCCCTTGCTGAAACGGATAACCTGAACGCTGAGGACTACTTTGACTGGGGGCAGGACGAGGCCTACCGTCAGGAAATTGGCGTCGGAGAATGCGCAGGCGTCACCCTTGATGTGATCGGGACCATTTTGGGCGAAGCCCAGGTGAAGTACCAACTGGCAGAAGAAGCCGTGGGCGCAGAAGCTTTCGCGGATGGCATCTACCATGCCTACACCAGCATGATTATCGGTGCCAAAGCGCTGCTGCTCGCCAGGGATGTCAATTGCAATACCCATCGGAAAATCCTGAAAGACTTCCAGGAGCACTACATCGCCACCAACGATTTCCCGGCACTGACCCAAGACTTTGAAGCATTTGTATTGGAAATGAAAGAGCAGGCACCTACTCCTGAATTTGCGGCCACTTACCTGAAAAAAGCGCAATCCTTCCGCAAACGTGTCATTGCCGTGCGGGAGGCACAACTCAAGGAAGCCGGTCAGGACAAGCTCGTTGTCGATAACTACTACAAAGCCTGAGCCATGAACAAAGAACCTAAGATCACATTGGTAGGTGCCGGCCCGGGCGATCCGGAGCTGCTCACGCTGAAAGGCGCCCGGGCGCTGCGCACCGCAGATGTCATTCTGTACGATGCTTTAATTGATACCCGGCTGCTCAATCACGCCCGCCCCGAAGCGCCCCGCATTTTCGTAGGCAAGCGAGCCGGCGCACACCGCATGTCGCAGGAGGAAATCAATACCTTGCTCGTAAAATCAGCAAAGACACATGGCCACGCTGTCCGGCTGAAAGGAGGTGATGCCTTCGTATTCGGGCGAGGCAAGGAAGAAACCGCCTACGCACAGGAACAAGGCATCCCGGTGGAAATCGTACCGGGTATTTCCAGCTGCATCGCGCTTCCGGAATTGCAGCAGGTACCGCCCACAAGCCGTGGTTACAGTGAAAGCTTCTGGGTCATTACAGGCACTACCCGTTCCGGCGGCTTATCCGGAGATATTGCGCTTGCTGCCAAGTCTACCGCAACCGTTATTGTCCTCATGGGCATGCGGAAAGCAACCGCTATCGCGCAGGAATTCATCAAGCAGGGAAAAGCCGACCTGCCTGCAATGGTCATTTCCAAAGGTTCCACCGCTGATGAACGGCGCGTACTCGGTACCGCAGCAACCCTGCCGGCGCTCATTGAAGCAGCGGCACTGCCCCGTCCCGGTATTTTGGTCTTTGGGGAGGTCGTGCGGCTGCACCCCAACTGGAACTATCAGGCCATCGCTGCCGAACAACCCCTAAAAGAACGCGCCTGATGAAAAATACGCTCTATCCCGTTTTCCTAAAGCTTGACCGCCTGAAGATGCTCATCGTAGGTGCCGGAGAGGTGGGGTGCGAAAAGCTAACCTTTCTGCTCAAAAGCAGCCCGGATGCGCATATCACCGTAGTGGCCCGAGAGGTGCTGCCTCCTGTTTCAGAGCTACTGGAGCATTATCCGGATGTTGACCTCAATATCATTCGAAAAGACTTTGAACCGGCAGACACAGAAGGTTTTGACCTGGTTATTGCCGCAACGAACTTTGAAGATTTGAACCGGCAGGTACGTGACGCCGCAAAAGCCCACGGAGCCCTGGTCAATGTAGCCGACACACCGGCACTTTGCGATTTCTACCTCGGCAGTATCGTGACCCGCGGCAGCCTGAAAGTAGCCATTTCCACCAACGGGCAGTCCCCCACCTTTGCCAAGCGTTTCCGGCAGTGGCTGGAAGCTATACTCCCTGAGGAAACGGATGCCCTGCTCAGCCACCTCAAAGTCTTCCGGGACCAACTCAAAGGAGACTTCGAAACCAAAGTAAAGGAACTCAACAATCTGACCGCTTCCCTCGTGGAGGAGCGCCAAAACCAACAGACATGATAAGCCATACGCATATGACACAACAATGGTCAAAACTTGACGTCAAGCAACTCAACAAAATTTTCACCCCGCTGACCTTTGAGCAGCGGCTCCGGATGCTGAGCCGGTTCTTTCCGCAGGAGGATGTGCTATACACCTCTTCCTTCGGTACCCGTTCTGTGATGCTACTGCACCTGGTATCCCGCTTCCGACCTAAGCAGCCGGTGCATTTTATCAATACGACTTTTCATTTCAAGAAAACTTTGGAATACCGCGAGCAAATTGCGAATGAGTTTGGGCTAAATGTAATTGACGTGCTGCCGGACCAGGCTCAGAATGAGATCACAGCAAAGGAACGGTGGTGGCATTCTAACCCAGACGTCTGCTGCGCCGTCAACAAGGTGCTGCCACTTGAGCCGATCAAGGCAAAGCATAAGGTTTGGATCACTGGGCTAATGGCTTATCAAACCGGATACCGGTCATCCCTTGCCGTCTTTGAAGAGCAGGATGGCATCCTCAAATTCAATCCGCTGATCGACATTGACGAAGGCGAATGGTATTTTTACACGGAATACTACAAACTGCCACGCCATCCCCTGGAAGCCCTGGGTTATGGCTCGGTAGGTTGTGAGCATTGCACCGCCAAGGGGCAGGGCCGGGCGGGCCGCTGGAAAGGCAAAACCAAGACCGAATGTGGTTTGCACCCTGCCGGCTTTGTCAATCAGGTGCAAGAAGGTAAATAACGTTAAAACTCTATTTAGGCAAAAGTGTTTCTTTCACGGAACACGACAATTGGAATCAATGATACAGACTGACATTCTCATCATTGGGGCTGGGCCCTGTGGATTATTTACGGTATTTGAGGCGGGTTTGGTAAAACTGCGCTGCCACCTGGTTGATGCTTTGCCACAGCCGGGCGGGCAGCTTTCTGAAATATACCCTAAGAAGCCTATTTATGATATTCCGGGTTATCCGAGCATCCTGGCACAGGAACTGGTAGACAACCTCATGGAGCAGATCAAGCCTTTCAATCCTGGCTTTACGCTGGGCGAACGGGCGGAAACTATCGAACGGCTGGAGGACGAGTCTTTCCTCCTACGGACCAACCGGGGAACTGAAATCAACGCGCCAGTGATCTGTATCGCCGGTGGGCTGGGCTGTTTTGAGCCCCGCAAGCCGCCCATCAGCAACCTGGCACAATTTGAAGACCGTGGCGTGGACTACATCATCCGCAATCCGGAGGATTACCGGGACAAGCGGGTCGTGGTAGCCGGTGGTGGCGACAGTGCGCTGGACTGGACCATTTTTCTGGCGGATGTGGCAGAAGAAGTGACCCTTATTCATCGCCGCAAGCAATTCCGGGCGGCACCGGACAGTGTGGAGAAAGCCTTCCAACTGGCAGAAGAAGGCCGCATCAAACTGCTGACGGACGCCCAGGCTGTGGGTCTGAAAGGGAATGGCAAACTCACCGACGTGGTGATCAAGCACAAAACGGAAGGCGAGGTGGTCAAATCTACCGATCATTTCATCCCGCTCTTCGGGCTTTCGCCAAAACTGGGGCCCATTGCAGACTGGGGCCTGAATATCGATAAGAATGCCATTGAGGTGGACACCTTCGATTACAGCACGAATGTACCGGGTATTTATGCCGTTGGAGATATCAACACTTACCCTGGCAAGCTTAAGCTTATCCTTTGTGGCTTCCACGAGGCGACCCTGATGGTACAATCCGCTTACAAGCAGATCAATCCGGATAAGAAACTAAGCTTTAAGTATACCACCGTAAATGGTGTGGAAGGGTTCTAACCACACCCTCGTCAAAAAACGATCAGCAATCCGGTGTCAGCCCAGGTAGGGTTGCACCGGATTTTTAGTTATCCCAACTGCCCGCACGGGCTTTCATGGCCGCAGCCCGCTCCTGTCCAAGGTAGTTGTCGATAACGTAATGCGCCAGGTAGATCAAGGGTGTCAGGACAATCGCCATCATGAATTTGTAGGCGTATTGTACGGTCCCTACTGCCAGCAGCTGACTCCAACTCCAGGGCTCCACATTGCCCACCAGCTCCGGACCTAATTTAAAAGCAATAGCAAGTACAACAAAACTGTCGACCAGCTGTGAGATTAGCGTAGAACCAGTAGCGCGCAGCCAGATCATTTTTTCTCCGGTTGCCTCTTTAATTTGATGAAAAGACACCACATCCACCAGCTGTGCAATCAAAAAAGCCGCCAGGGACCCCACGATGATCAGCAGCCCCTGCCCCAGGATTACACTGAAGGCATCTTGCATATCCGGCACCCCTTTATTGACATTCTGCCCCACCCACCAATCGGCTGGTGACAGCTGAATAGCTGCGAAAATCATGAAGAAGGCATAGGTAATCAATCCTACCGCCAGAAAGGAAAGCAGGCGGATACCACGTTTTCCGTAATATTCATTGATCACATCCGTCATGACGAAAACGATGGGCCAGAGCAAAACGCCCGCTGAAAACTGCAGCGCCCCGCTTTGCCCGAAGAGGTTAAAATTGAAACGCTCCCACCCCATCGTGTCTTCCAGTGCGAAAATCTTGACTCCGATAAACTCGGCAACAAGAGCATTGGCAACAAAAAATCCACCGAGGATAACAAACAGAAAAGTAGGCCGGTGCTCAAGCACATCAAGAATCTTAAATTTTGAGGCGTTATTCGGTTCCGATTCTTGCTGCATGGTATCGTTTGTTTCTCCTCTTTTCATACCTTAACGAATGTTTACCCCAGCAAAATCAAATTTTATGCCCTATTGTTTGCTTTTTCCAGAAAAAATAGTTCCCTTTTTATACTGACGATTAAGTGGTTTGCCACAGCAAACCTACTCAATGTCAGCATTTACGCTGGGAAGTGGTTTGCGCTTGCCCTGACAAGCTACGCTTCGTCAGTGGCCAATGTCGCAAACCACTTCGTATTGCGTATATCCAAAATCCCGCCGGGTTCAACATCCTACCGGTAGGATCGTTTTTAGAATACAACCAACCAGTATATGGGAAAAAAGAATAAAAAGAAGCGCTTAGGCGTAGTGTACTCTACCAATCCGGATTTTGATTACGACTACAGCCAACAGGAAGAACAAGATGAAATCCCCGCCAATCAGCAGCGTCTGCGGGTGCTGTTGGACCGCAAACAAAGGGGCGGCAAGGAAGTCACCCTGATTACCGGCTTCCAGGGCCCCGCTGACCGCCTAAAGGAAATCGGCAAAATGTTGAAAACCAAGTGCGGGGTAGGCGGCAGTGCCAAAGATGGCGAAATCCTCATTCAGGGCGACCACCGGGACAAAGTGGTGGAGTTGCTTAAAAAAGAAGGCTTTTCGGATACTAAGAAATCCGGTGGGTAAGGCCTACGATTTCCGGGCTTCTTTCCAGGCTTTGACCATCATGACCACGCGGCTGTAGTTTTTAATCCCCTCTTTGATGCCCTGCGCCTTGAGGTAGGTATCGTATGCAGCGTAGCGCAGCTCCGGCATGATATCAGGGTACTTTCTCAAATTGTCATTGATGGCATCAAGGTCTGCCTGAATGCCTGCAGGCAATTGTTCCCGGAGTGCAAAGTAAGCTTCCCGGTCATAGCGGAGGTAATGCGCGGCAAGGGTGCGAAAATGGTCCAGGTGGCCAGCATAGGCAATAAGCGGGTCCGCTGAGCGGGTGCAGGCTACGTAGGCCCAGAAATTGCAAGTCCCTTCATCTCCAAAACCGTAGCCGTGGGACAGTTCGTGGGCCATTACGGGGATAATAGACAGCGGATCAAGCCCGGCATCCACCTGCCCTTCCCCCGACCAGGGAAAATACATTCCCGAAGAGCTAAACCGGAGGAAAATGCCCCTAGGATAGATACGCTTAGCCCGAACTTTACCGGTAGTGGGGAAGCCCAGTTCTTCCAGCACATCTTCCAAATCTGACCGCAACTGCTCTTCCAAATCTTCCGGCAGAAAAGACGCATCAATAGCGGCGGTATCCGCGCCCTGTATTTTTTTTCGTAGTGCGATTACCTGTTCCGCCTCATCGATCAGTTCTGCCTTCAGTGCCTCAATCGGCAGAGGGCTGAGCACCAAGCCTAATTGCTGCTCTACCGGCACCCGGCCATAGTTGTAGCCCCAAAGCACCAGAAAGAAAAAAACCGCCCCGCCCGCAAAGCCAAGCAGCCCGAGCACTGCCCGGATACCTTTTTCCAAACGGGATACCGACATGCGCCAGAGTGCTCTTGTTTTTACGAAAATGCCGACCAGCAACGCCAGAACAATCAGGTAAAGGACCGGAAAGGGAAGATAAGCTACCGTGTAGTCAATAAAAGTACGGATGCTCAGGAAAAATCCCCGGCTGTAATATTGTTCGGTCCATTCGGGGTAAGCCCCCAGCAAGAGGCGCAGCAGAATAGCTGAGACTCCCAACCCGGCCCAAACCAGGCTACTTTTGTATCTGTTCATGCAGCAATAAACTTTTCTTTTTGTGTGGTTGTTGTGTTCAGGTGACTAAAATCAGCAATTGGAGACGTCTTTCACAGGACGTTTAGATAAGAACAAAGTACTATCTTTGCAACCTCAGGCAAACAACTGCTGTTTTATTTCAAATCATTTAATAACTGACAAAACCACTGAAAATGGCATTTGAATTCACGGATGCAAACTTCAAAGATACCGTACTGGACAAAGAAGGCGTAGCTGTTGTTGACTTTTGGGCAGAATGGTGCGGCCCCTGCCGTATGATTGGCCCGATCATCGAAGAGCTGTCTAAAGAATATGATGGAAAAGCACAAATCGGGAAAGTCAATGTAGACCACAACCCGGAAATTTCCATGAAGTACGGCATTCGCAGTATTCCTACAGTACTCGTCCTGAAAAACGGCGAAGTGGTGGATAAGCAAGTCGGTGTAACGACGAAGAAAGTACTTGCCGATAAGATTGAAGCCCAGCTTTAATCCTTCGGTCAGAATAAAGTGTATCTTAAGCCCTTATCACGCGCAAGCGGTAAGGGCTTAAATTTTTATTTCCTCTATGACACTTAGCGACAATTACGACATTCGGGACCTGGATCAGCTGGAGCTTCTGGCCCGGCAGGTGGTGGAAGGCTTTATCATCGGGCTGCACAAAAGCCCGTTTCACGGTTTTTCGGTGGAATTTGCCGAGCACCGGCTCTACAATCAGGGCGAAGATACCCGCAATATTGACTGGAAGGTGTATGCCCGAACGGACCGTTTATTTACCAAGCGGTTTGAGGAAGAGACCAACCTGCGGTGCCAAATCGTTATCGATACGTCTTCCTCCATGTATTTTCCGGAAGCAGAAGGCAAAGACCGGGGCAACTACCTCAACAAGCTCCGTTTTTCGGCACTTGGCGCTGCCGCACTGATGAACCTGCTTCAAAAGCAACGCGATGCCTTTGGGCTCAGCCTTTTCGACGAATCCGTAAAGACCCATACCCGCTGCAAAAGCAGTACTTCTCACTACCGTCTGATGCTCACCCACCTGGAGGAAGCCATTAATAATCCGGTACGTAACCGTACTACTTCTGCCGCCGAAGCCATTCATCAGATTGCCGACAGCATCCATAAGCGCTCCATGGTCATGATCTTTAGCGACATGTTTGACCAGTCGAGCGATACCGAGCAGTTGTTTTCTGCCCTTCAGCACTTAAAGCATAACAAGCACGAGGTCGTCCTTTTCCACGTCGTAGACAAGGCTCAGGAAATGGACTTTGACTTCGAGAACCGCCCTTACTTATTTGTGGATATGGAGACGGGCGAAGAAGTCCGCCTGCAGTCCAATCAGGTAAAAGACTACTATATTTCTCAGATGAAGCAGTTCAAGGAAGACCTGAAGCTTAAATGCCTGCAATACCACATCGACTTTGTGGAAGCGGACATTAATGAAGGTTTTAAGACTATACTTCAGGGGTATTTGGTGAAGCGGGGGAAGATGCGGGTGTGATCACTCCTCCCCAACCAGCCACTTTTTGAAGTGCGGAGAGCGTTCCGTACTCACAATAACCTCAAAATCGGAAGGTGGTTCCAGTTCAATTTTCACCCTTGACTTTGAGTAGGTATACATCTCTTTGATCGCGTCCAGCCCGACAATAATCTGCCGGTTGATCCGGAAAAAAAGGCGGGGATCCAGCAATTCTTCCAGCTTTTCCAGGGAGTAATCTACCGGATAGCGTTTGCAGTCTTTGGTATTTACGAAGGTGATCTTGTCTTCTGTATAAAAGTAAGCCGCCTCCGCCACATCAATGACTTTGATCGATTGCCCGATTTTGACGAGAAATCGGCGGCTATAGGTATCCACACGCAGGGCTTTGGAGAGTTTTTGGTAATCCAGAGGCTGCGCCATGGAAGTATTACGATTACGGACCTTTCCAAGTGCACCGGCCAGTTCTTCCGGCTTTATGGGTTTCAGCAGGTAGTCCACCGCATTTACCCGGAACGCCTGAATAGCATATTGGTCATACGCCGTGGTAAAAATGATTGGACAAGTGATTTGAGTGTGATTGAAAATCTCGAAGCTCGCACCGTCAGCCAGGTGTATATCCAGGAGCACCAAGTCCGGCATTGGGTGTGCCGAAAACCAGTCCAGGGCGCTTTCTATACTATCCAGCTTTGCCAGGATATGAGCCTCAGAACGAATCGCCAAAATTTGTTTTTCCAGCCGCCGGGCAGCAGCCTGTTCATCCTCAATAATTAAAACATCCATGTTGAAAATCCATTTTTTTGTAAATCTGCAGTGGCATCCAGCAGAGGCAGCTCCACCCTGAAGAGATGATCGTCAGAAACTACCACCAATGGGGGCGCACCCAGCATTTCATATCGCTGCCGCAGGCTTTCCAGCCCAAATGAGGTGGACGATTCCTTCGTAAACTTTGGTTGTACATTATTAGCCACTATAATTTTTCTCCTTTTAATTTCAATTAGAATCCTAAGCTTGCGTGTTGAGGAAATCACATTGTGCTTGACCGCATTCTCCACCAACAGCTGCAACGCAAAAGGCACCACCGCGTACCGGTCGGCATCGGGTACCTTGTATTCCATTTCCAGATTCTCTCCGTAGCGATACTTGAGCAGATACCCATAATCTCTGACCAGGCTCAGCTCTTCTGACAGATTGATCACCGCCTGCTCCCTGTACTGCAGAATGCTACGGTAAAAATCCGATAGCTTATCCACATACTGAACCGCTTCTCCGGGGCTCTCCTCAATGATGGCCGCCAGCGTATTGAAACTATTGAACAGGAAATGAGGGTTAATCTGACTTTTCAGTGCCTCAAACTGGCTCTGCACTTTTTCCTTTTCCAGGCGGGCTATCCGCTGCTGCCGCCGGTCCCGTTGCCTGATCCAGCTAACCAACAACAGGAATAAACCAGCAAGTGCGAGGAGAATGAACCACCATCTCTGCCAGTAAGGAGGATGGATTGTAAACGCATAAGCCACTACCGGCTCGTCGCTGTAAGCATCATTTTCAGTGGAAACCACTTTAAAGGTGTAGGCACCAGGAGGCAGGTTAGAGTAAATCGCTTGCTGATCGCGGGTGGAAATCCAGTCCAGGTCAAAACCATCCAGCTTGTAACGGTATCTCACGGCTTTGGGGTCGGTATACCATAGTCCGGTGAATTCAAAAACGAGGTTATTTTGATTGTGATTGAAGGTGGAAACCAATGGATAATCCACGGGCTCCAAAAAGACAGAAACATTAGTAATCAGCGTTTGGGGGTGAATACTAAGGGGTTCTTCCAATGCGGTATACCTGAGCACCCTGTTTTCCATCCCCAGCCATACCGATCTTCCACTACCAGCGGCTACTGCATTAAGGTTGGGCTCCAGCCCCTTTACCCCGATTCCTTCGTCGTAGTAAATGATATGCCGGGTAAGGGGGTCCAGTAAGTCCACCCCTGAAGGATGAACGATTACGATATTGCCATCCGGTGCCGTGATCAAGCTTGTGATAGCCAGGTCGCGTATCCCTTCCCTAAGGGTCAGGTGGCGAAAGCGAACGCCATCGTATTCAAAGACTCCTTCCCGGGCTGTACTGAACCAAATATGCCCCTGCTTATCTTCGGTAATGGAGTAAACGGCCTGAATGTCGATGCTGTCAATAGTGTTATAGTTATGAAGCTTTCCATCTTCAAGCACACTCAGGCCTTCCCCATCCGTCCCAAACCAAATCCGACCGTGGCTGTCCGGAAAAACGGTATAGGTGAAATTGGTCCCCAGTGCAGACTGCTCATCAAACCTGGGGGTGATGACAGGGCGCTCACCGAATGGGGCTTCCTGAAAGCTATTGACCCCGCCCAGGGTAGCCAGCCAAATAGTGGACCCGCTACCCGTGATATCCAAAATACTGCCGTTGGATAAGCCATCTTTTGCAGTCAGATGAAGAGGCTGCCTCGTATCTGAAGTTAATATATACAATCCCTGCCCAAAGGTACCGGCGTAAAGCTGCCCACCGGGGCTTTCGTACAGGCTGAGCGTATTTTCGGGCAGAATTTTCTCAAATTGATGCGCGCTAAAGTCATAGCGGAACAACCCCGACTGACACCCCACCCAGAGAGCCCCGTCCCTGGATTCCAGGACAGCCTGAATGTCGGGTAGCTTTTGCAACACCTGCTCGAATTTCCGGTTGGCTTTCGAAATGCCGCGAAACTGCTGAATGTTCCAAAGGTTTCCTTCTGCATCTTTCAATAAGTCTAGAATGCGCCCATTTTCGAATGATGGATTTCGCAAATGCGTTAACAGGCTATCCCTGAAAGTGTAACGCAACAATCCGTCCCCATCCGTGCCAATCCATAATTCCTGATTTTGGTAACTGACCATAGCATTAATTGGTGCATAAGGCCAATATTCGAAAGGGATGCTTACTTCGCCCTTGGCAGCGTTGCATAATGCCAGACCTCCGCTATGCGTACCTACCCAGAACAGCCCGGCCTGCCCGGCGGGAATGACCGCACGGACAATTTCGTCAGGCATGCCCTCTGCTTTGCCGATGGTGGTAATTTGTTTCTGCTCCGCTCTAACCTTACAACGGCTCAGCCCCCCATCAGTCCCTACCCACGCATCACCTTCAGGGTCCACATGAATAGTGTAAATATCATCTCCCGGCAAGCCATCGTCTGTATTGATATTGTAAAGGTGCCTGCCGTTGTGGTAGTATAGCCCTTCGCCGTAGGTTGCCACCCAAATCAACTCGTTTGCTCCTTGTCCGAACCCGGTTATTGGTGCATTTGGCAAGCCTTCTTCAATCTGCCACAGCTGAAACTTTGCCTTAGCCTGAAAGAATACGCGACCGTCCTCATACCCCACCCAAAGGCGATCACCAATCTCACCTATTGCAGTTACTTTGTTGTTGCAAATAGAATCCGGCATTAAAAAAGGCTGATAATCCAGCCCGTCAAAGCGGAAAAGCCCTTGCTCCGTTCCTATCCAGATATATCGGTTACCAGCCTGGAAAAGGACAGTTGGCTTCACTTCCTGATATTGCTCGGGCATAGGCTGCAGCTCGAATGAAGGCACCTGCGCTTTCAGGAAGGCGGAAGTAGTGAGCAAGGTGAATATCAGGCTGATTTTATACATACATCAAGGCGTCTTGGGGAGGAAGACCGCCCGGATTTCCACTGCAATCTCTTCGGCAATTTTCTGGTGAACGATCTTAGGGATGCTAATGTCATGCTCTGCCAGCAGGACGGTAAAGTTGGCGTGGACTTCGATCTGCCCCTCTTCCACCTGCAGCTCACTGCGGATGATCCGTTCCCGCTTTATGCCATGTACATTGAGCTGTCCTTTGGCTCTTACCGTATAAAGCCCATCTTTTGTGAAGTCAATGTTTTCGATGATCTTACCGGAGAAAGTGGCATTGGGGTACTGCTTGCTTTCCATGTAATTCTCATTGAAGTGCACCCGCTGCAGCGGGCTGTTAAATCCCTCGAAGGAAGACATAGGCACTGAAAAGGCAAAGGTGCGCTCCTCCGCGTTGATCAGCCCCTTTAATTCCGTGGAAGATGCTTCGATAAGCTCCAGGGGAGCGTCAGACCGGAAGTCTACCGAGCCTTCATTTACTTCGTATAGCTTTGCATCGGGAAGCTGCCCGAAGGTGAGGCCTATCAATGCTATTATCCAGGTAAAGTTCATGTGCTTTCATTTCAGTAAAAGACGAATAGCTCCAAATTTATTGAATTTTCGGGCGGACAACCGTAAAGACCCGGGAAACATTAAAACCAAAGTGGATACCGCCGTTGCCCCAGGTTTCAACGGTTTGGGTCACCAGGCCAGGCTCAATCATAGAGGTGGAATTGGTAAAGTGAAGCTGGAAAACATGCCCGCCGGTTTCAATATCAAACCCTACAGAAAGTGCATTCCGGAAGCCCGGCAGCAATTGATCAGGCAGCACGTAGGTGTATTCTGCATTCAGGGCGACCCGTTTCGTAAGTTTAATTCGGCCGGCAGCAGCAATAGCGTATACATCATGCGCCTCTGCCACTGTTTTGACCAGATTCCGGTGCACCACGGTTGGCGAAACCTGCAGGGAAAAATTCTCACTGAATTTACGCCCTAAAATCAACTGAAAGGTGTAGTACATCCTGGAGCTGAAGTAATTCTCCCGGTCGGGGTTCTGCCATTTCATGGACTGAATGGCGGTGGTAGCCAGGAAGGCCGCCGTGACGGGCATTACTTTTTTTCCCTTGCTTTGCCGGAGAAACTTGTACTTCACAAAACCGTCAAAGGTTTTCTGATAGCTGCTCCGCCCAAGACCTACGGTCAGTTGGTCGGTTATGCCGTAATCTCCCCCGATACGGATAGAGGCGTTGTCCAGCCCAAAAAGCTCATACGCGCCCCGGTTAAGGGTACCAAAGCGGTGGCTGATCTTGATATCCAGTACACCAGCAGAAGTACTTTCCAGGGAATGCAAATTGATCACCCGGTTGGTTTTGAAACTGGCATTAGCATATTCTATGGTCTCTTCTTCTTCCCCCAGTAAGGCGAGCAGGTCGTCTTCCTGAGCATAGAGCACTGCCCCTGAGCCAAGCGTGAACAACAATAAAAACAGTGAAAATTTAGACATAATCCGGCAAGATAAAGGAAGCCGGGCAATTCGGGGGGAAGCAGCCCGGCTTCTACGAAGAGATTAAATATTAGTTCTCATAGCCTTGAGGCAGATGCATGTGATGAATCCAGTCCCCAAAATGCGCTGCTTAGCGGGACAGTGGCTGATAATCAATAGCGACCGTGACTTTTACTTCCTTAGCTATATTGTCTCTGACCACCGCTGGAATTTCAATGTCGTAATCGGCTACAGCGATCGGGAACTCGGAAGCAGCGGAGATAGCATCGCCTTTAACCGTTATTACGCCGGGGGCTTCCACCCTTTGGGTAACACCGTGGATGGTCATATCTCCCGCTACGGTGACCGGGTACTCCCCGTCTTTAGACAGGTTGACCTTCGACCAGTCTTTCACGGCACCCTTAAAGGTCGCCTTGGGATAGGTACTGCTTTCCATGTAGTTTTCATTGAAGTGCTCCTGCATCAGGGCTTTTTCAAACTGAAAGGCTTTGATGAGAATGGCAAATTCCATGCGCCCGCTTTCAGTGTCGAGTACGCTCGTGGCTTTACTGTTGTGCGCCTCAATATTCTCGATAGGTGTGCTGGAAAAGAAAGCAACGTTGCCATCGCGGGTGAAATATTTCTGAGCTTGCATTGCTGTGCCTGACATCAACAGGCAAGCTATAGCGATTGTGATCTTTTTCATGGTAGTATGGTTTATGGTTGTTCAAAAATTATCAATCCGGAAGAGGATTACCCCTTCACCACGCAGCGTACTAAGACTACGTCCATCAGCATGCCTGTGCAGATGCCTTTGACCGTGACTTCTTCGCCGGGCTCAAACGTCGTTTTCTGGTGCTCCGTCAGTTCATCGAGCTGGCAAATGACTCCGAACATATCGTTGCCGCTATTCAGGGTCAGGCTAATGCCGCCTTCTTCATTGGTTGATACCTGCTGCACTTCTCCTTTGACTTCCACTACCTTGTCCAGATAGGTTTCATTGGCAGACAGCTCGTCCTTTTCAAAAGCCTGGAAAAGCTCTGTTGCGGTCATGGTAACGTCCGCATCGGCTTTTTCCATGTTTTGGTGAGGCTTATTGTATTGATAAAATCCAACGGCAGCACCAATAACCGCCAATAACAGGAGGTATTTCAAATATTTCATAGCAATTGAGTTTTTAGTTATCCGGGGCGCCATCGTTCACCCACTTTTCAATTTTTTCGATGGCACAATCAACAAGCTGAGGAGCACCCTGCGGCATAGCCGGAAAGCCACTTTCGTGACGAATGACGCCCAGTAGTTGCCCGTTGTCTGCATAAGTTTTAAGGTTATTATGCCCTTCCAGTGTGACATTCCCGAAATTTGCGGCTGCGTTATGGCAGTTCATGCAGTTATCCTCAATAATCGGGGCGATAGTCGTGGCATAGCCAACATCCAGCGTATCACAACCGGTATTCGGGTACAACTCCTCCTCCACATCATAATAGCAGCCCGGCAAAACCGTAAGCAAAGACATTATTGCGGCAAGTGCGATCAGACAGTTTTTCATCGTACATTAATTGTTAGGTGCGCCTGCTGCTACCCAGGATTTAATTTGATCAATCGTACACTGCGGCAACGGCGACTGTGCGCCCAGCGGCATGGGATCGTAACCGGGAGCCCAGCTGATGACCCCAATCAGCAAGCCTTGTTCCGCGACAGCTTTGATTTTTTCGTAGCTGCTCAGAGAAATACCAGCGTTTGGCACATCATCATTGTGGCAACCGAAGCAATTCGTATTGATCACCGGTAAAACCTGTTCGGCAAAGCTGACCGTAGTCGTATCGCAACCACCTGCTCCGGGGTTGCAGGTTTCGTTCTTTGCGCCCTGTAAAATCCATTTACTGATCAGGTTGATCTGCTGGCTCGTCAGCGGATTATTGGGTGGAGGCGGCATGCGTTTATCGGGGTCATCATCAGTAATCACTTCGTATAAATCGCTGCCATCCAAATCAAAGGCCTCGACATCAGCTGTATTGATCACTGATGTATAGGAGGTCAGGATTACACCGTCCTGTGCACTGTTATCATCATGACAACCACCGAAGGCGCAATTTGAACGCAGGATGGGCAATACATCCAATTCAAAGTATACCACTTCCGGATCGCAAGGCGTCCCCGAAGTATCTACCGGGTTGTCTGTAGAGTCGATCGGGTTGGAGATATCAGTGGTATCTACCGGCGTAATCGGATCATCGCCCAATACCGGGTCATGCCTACAGCTATTGAGACTGAGCGCATAGAATACTGCGCCTGCAATAATAAATATCCAACTGTTGTGCTTCCGTATCATCGATTAAATTTCTGGTCTAAAGGTAAGCCTGTTATGTGGGGACAGGCAATTATTTCCTGCTGAACCGGAAAAAACCAGTACTGAACCCGGTCCATGTTGTGCGGCAACGGGTTCTTCCGCTACACTGCCGGGGCTCATCATACTCCTTCCGCCTCTGAGCTGTGCGGCAGCATCTATGGCAAATACACCGTTCACAGCGATCTCCTCTCCGGGGGCAAGCCCTTCTTCAATAGTGTAGACATCTCCAAGGGAAGGCCCTAAAACGACCGTTCGTGGCCTGAATACCGGTTGATTAAATGCCGAATCTCTAACATAGACCACGGACCGCTTTCCGGTCCACAGGATTGCCGATCGCGGCAGCAAAACCGGAGAATGGCCTGGGCCGGCACCTAATGCAACAGTACCTTCCATCAGCATTTCCGGCTTCAGGCGGTGGCCGGGGTTGGGTAATTCCACGCGCACCTCTATGGTGCGGGTATCCGGATCTACGACCGGGCTTATAAAAGAAATGGTGCCCCCAAAGCGTTCGCCGGGAAAAGCCTCTGTAGTTAGGTGAACCTGTCTGCCCAGCCTTATCGATGACAATTGAGTTTCGTACACTTCGAGGACAGCCCACAGCTTAGCAATCAGATCTTTGGAATAAATGGAAGCAATAGGTGCCCCCTTCTTCACATAAGCCGATGAGGGCACTTGCACAGACAAATCAGGTTCTCCCTTTACCTGTTCCTCAGTTAGCAACCGACCCTGAAGAGTGTGTACCGGGTTTTGCTGATGGGAAGTCATACCATCCCCGAAGCCCCAGAGCCATTGGTTCGGCATGCCTGACGTCAGATCGACAAACTGCATGAATAGTGGATTGTCAGGATTAACAGTATCATTCATGTTTTATAGCGTTTATTAACGCAAATTTTGTATGTCTCTGAATGGTCTTTTTCACCAGCTCTGCATCTCGTCCTCACCTTCGTAGCTACACGAAGAAAGGGAATTAAAGGACTCCCTTTCTGAAGTCGAGGTTCCGGGCGTTCTTTGATCTGGCAAAAAATACTCATCCATACCCTTTACAAAACTTACCTTAATAAACTCGCATGTATCTGGATTATAGTTCCGATTTAGGCTCTAACCTAATTGAAATCAGGTACATTTGCGTGCCCGACTACCCTGAACGGGAAAAAATGCCCACTGAACGGGAAGACGCCCGGGAATGTTCCTATTAGCAAACCTCGTGCAAAAGCCTGAAGAACCTACTAAAAATGCAAAACCGCACTGCTCAGCGCATAGCGTTATTTGTTGGCATAGGCCTGATGGCGCTCAAATTCCTAGCTTGGTGGATTACCAACTCCAATGCGATTTTAACCGATGCACTGGAGAGTATCATTAATGTGGTAGCCGCCAGTTTTGGGTTATACAGTATCTGGCTTTCCGCCATGCCACGGGACGAGAATCACCCTTACGGGCACGGAAAAATTGAATTCATCTCTGCCGGCTTTGAAGGCGCACTAATCCTGCTTGCCGGGCTAAGCATCATGGGCAAAGCGGGGTACAACCTGCTTTACCCTCAGCCTATTGGGAAACTGGACCTGGGTTTGATCCTGACTGCTGTTGCCGGGGCGATTAACTTTGGCCTGGGCTATTATCTGCAACGACTAGGGCGCAAACAGCACTCCCTTATCCTCACCGCAAGCGGGGCACACCTCAAATCAGACGCCTATTCCTCAGTAGGGTTGGTAGTTGGGCTGGGGTTAGTTATACTGACAGACCTGCCCTTGCTGGATAACATAATTGCTATTTTCTTTGGAGGTGTCATACTCTTTACGGGCTTCAAACTTGTGCGTACATCCATAGCGGGTATTATGGACGAGGCTGACGATCACCTGATCCGGGAGATGGTACAGGCTCTGCAGGCCGAACGCCGCCGGCAGTGGATTGATGTGCATAACTTCCGAGTGATCAAATACGGCGCTACCCTGCATATCGACTGCCATATGACGCTGCCCTGGTACTTTACCACCCGGCAGAACTTCCAGGAAGTTAAAGCCTTTGAGCGACTGATGATGGCGCATACGGAGCGCCCGGTGGAGCTTTTCGTCCACATCGACCCCTGCGACCCTCCTGAAAATTGCCGGTTATGCCCTGTCAGAGACTGCCCGGAACGGAAGGCTCCTCAGGAAGAGCGGCTCGACTGGACCCTGGATAACATCAAGGAGAACCAAAAGCACCGAATTTAAATTATCTTTGCAGCAAAAATCTGCCCTTGCGACTGACCTCTTTCAAGCTGACGCAATTTAAGAACTACGATTTCCAGTCTGTGACTTGTGATGCCCCTTTGGTTTGCTTTATTGGCGCGAACGGTATGGGCAAAACCAATCTGCTTGATGCCGTTTATTATCTCTGCATGGGCAAGAGTTATTTCAATGCGCCTGATAACCTCATTGCTAATCACGATAGCGATTTTTTTCGCCTGGAAGGGCAGTTCGAGGTCAATGGCTCACGGGAGCACATAGTAGCGAAAGTCATCCCCCGCAAGAAAAAAGAGCTCGAACGCAACCGCATCCCCTACCCCCGCCTCTCAGAGCACGTGGGCCTGCTACCGGTGGTCATGATCGCCCCTGATGATACATACCTGGTCAGTGAAGGCAGCGAGGCACGACGGAGTTTCCTCGACAATACGCTTTCGCAAATTGACCAGGGCTACCTGGGCCAACTCATCCTGTACAATAAGCTCCTTCAGCAGCGCAATGCCCTGCTCAAACAATTTGGCGAAAGCCGTACCTACAATGCAGCGATGATAGAGGTGTACAACATGCAAATGCTGGAGCCCGCCAGGTTGCTACATGAAACCAGGGCCGGATTCATGGAACAGTTCCGCCCTATTCTCCAGGAAGCATACACTCAGATATCCGGCGCAGCAGAAACAGTAGACTGTACTTATCGCTCAAAGCTGTCTGATACTCCCTTTGAGGCGCTGCTGAATGAAGCTGCCGAAAAAGACCGCCTGCTGCAACGCACCACTGTAGGCCCTCACCGTGATGACCTGGTGTTCACCATTTCAGGTTATCCGCTTAAGCGGTTTGCCTCACAGGGGCAGCTTAAATCCTTTGTCCTCTCTGTCAAGCTGGCGCAATACCAAATACTGGCGCAAAAGAAAAAAACCTTCCCTATTCTTCTACTGGATGATATTTTCGATAAATTGGACCGGCAACGGGTACAGCATTTGCTCCACCTGCTGCAATCGCAAACCTTCGGGCAGGTCTTTATTACGGACACAGAGCAGGACCGGCTCGCAGGTATTATTCAACAAACGGGGCAGCACTTCCTGGTCTATGAAATTCAGGATGGGACCGTTAACCAAATAACTCCCTGATGGACAACCGTGGCAACAATCAGACGACTTTAAAGGAAGCCCTCAAAGCAATGCTTGAGCACTACAAGCTCAAGGGCAAACTCAACCAGAGCCGCATAAGGCATCAATGGGAAGAAATGATGGGGCCCTCTATTGCTAACTACACGAGAGACATCAAACTCTACCAGGGCAAGCTATTCATTATTATTGATTCGGCACCGCTTCGGCAAGAGCTGTCGTATGGAAAAGAAAAAATCAAGCGGCTGCTGAATGAGCAGTTGGGCGAGGAAGCGATTCAGGAAGTCATTATCCGCTGATCATTACTGCCACCAATACAAAACCGCCCGGTAAATTAAGTTTCACCGGGCGGTTTTGATTTAGGATTTAAACCCGAGCCTTACGGGCGTACGGAGTTGCTATCCTCTTTGTCTTTCTTGGCATTCGAAGCACCGCTATTATTACGGCTCACCCCTTTCTTTTTGCCTTTAGTCTGTTCGGCCAGCTTAACCGCTTCGTAAGCATTGACGATACCGCCGGTTACGCTAAGGGTGGAGAAGGAAACCATATCTTCTTTGGAGCCCGGCTTCTTCACCTTCGTACGGTCCTTCACCGCTGACTGCATCAGGATACTTTTCACCTGTTCTGCGGTCAGGTCCGGATAGTAGGAACGGAGCATTGCCGCAACACCTGCCACTACCGGAGCCGCCATGCTTGTACCTTGCAGGTCCTCGTAGCCATTATCCGGCGTAGTGGAATAGATGGACATACCCGGTGCGAAAAGATCCACATACTCAGGGCTGTAGTTGGAGAATGGAGCGGCGAGGACTTCTCCCGTTTTCCAGTTGAGGGCACCCACTTCGATCCAGTTATCGGCGTACTTTGAACCGAAAAGGTTCAGGAAGCCACGCTTCTCAAAACGGTCTGTTGGGAAGTTGTTTTCGTTGGTCACTTCCTTACCATCATTGCCGGCTGCATGAACGAGGAGCACATCGTTCTTGAGGGCATAGCGTACCGCCTCGTCTACGACGTCCTTACGTGGAGAAGCGCCCTTGCCAAAGCTCATGTTGATGACGGAGGCGCCATTGTCAACCGCATAAACGATAGCTGCTGCCACGTCTTTATCGCGCTCATCTCCGTCAGGTACAGTACGGATAGACATGATCTTGACGTTATTGGCTACACCCTTCATACCCAGGTTATTATCTCGCTCTGCAGCGATAATGCCGGCTACGTGCGTACCGTGAAGTGCATCCGGGCCACGGACATCACCGTTGCCATAATCACGGTCATAAGGATCCTCATAGTTATCGGCGATTAACGGGCGGGGATTGAAATCCGGGTTGTAGTGGTATTCGTACTGTCCCTGCAGGTATTCAGCATAACCGTTCAGATCTTTTTTGATTTCCTCAAAAGTCTGTCCCTTCGCCATGAGCGATTTGGCGATTTGCACCGCATAGCCCACCATTGGATCAGAAGTGTCCAGCCCATCCAGGTCTTCGGCGGAAATTTCTTTCTTGCCAACTTCCTTTTCGAGCTTATCCAGGGCTTCAGCGATCGCAGCGTAAGTCCCGGCATTCTCTTCCAGGCTCTTCTGCTTGTCCTCTACAACTTTCTTGTACTCCTCATACTTGGCAAAAAGGGCTTTTTCCTTTTTGGAGAGGTCTTCGGGGTCTTTGCCCTCAAACATCTCTCCATATTTTTTGTACAGACGGGTTACTTCCAGGTTATCGTGCTCAATGTTTTCGCCGCTTTTGTTGCCCAGGAAATTCCAGCCATGGATATCGTCTACGTATCCGTTGTTATCATCATCTTTTCCATTGCCGGGAATCTCATCGACATTCACCCACATCACATCATCGAGGTCTTCGTGCTCGTAGTCCACACCGGAATCAATGACGGCCACAACGACTTCCTGTCCTTTTTTGCCTTTGAGCAATTCCTGATAGGCTTTTTCTGTGCTTACGCCCGGCACTCCTTCGGATGGGTCCAGGTTAAACCAGTTTTCCGGCGCTTTGTCCTGCGCTGTAAGGGCTACCGCACCCATCAAAAACAGGTAGAGCCCGATCCATTTCTTGTTCAACATCTATTCGCTTGTTTAATAATTTTAATCAATCAGCTTGTACTTGCAAAAGTAGCATTGTTCACCTGCAAAACAGGGTAAAAAATTGCCATTTTAGCGGTCAGCCAATAATTCTGCAAAGGTAGGATTTCTGGTGAATTTCTCATTTTCTAAACGGGCTAAACCCCAAAATGGGTGAATTAGCCATCTGATTTTTGGGGTTTTAGCCTGGCTTTAACCAAAAAGCAGTATTTTCCGCCGCTGTATGAAGTGGATAAAACTGTATTTCCGGTTGGTGCTGCGATATCTGCAGTATTTTCTCAGCGCGCGTACCCGTTACGATGTGCATGCGCCATTTGCCTATGAGCTGGCGGAGCATGTCCTGGAAGACAATCGGCGCTTCTATGCTTTCCAGGACATTGAATTGCTGCGCCGCGGGCTGTTGAAGAATCAGTATTCGGTCCAAATCCAGGATCATGGTGCAGGCTCTTTGGTGAGTTCCGGTTCTGTGCGGCAGGTCAGAAGCCTTGCACGCTACAGTGCCATCAGCCCGGGCTCCGGTGCCCTGTTATTCCGGCTGGTGCAGTTCATGAAGCCTCAAAAAATGCTTGAACTGGGCACTTCTCTCGGTTTATCCGCAGCCTATCAATCACTGGCAGCCCGTAATGCTGAGATGATCAGTATAGAAGGATGCCCACAAACCGCCGCCCTGGCCCGTCAAAATCTGGCCAAGCTGGATGTCCGAAATGTTACCCTTTTGGTGGGGATATTTGAGCAGCAACTCCCCCAGGCTTTGCAACAGCTGGAAAGCCTGGACTATCTTTTCATCGATGGGGACCACCGGAAAGGGGCAAGTTTAGCCTACTTTGAAACCTGCCTGCCTTATCTGAATGAGCATAGCGTGGTCGTCCTGGCTGACATCCACTGGTCCGATGGGATGGAATCAGCCTGGCAAATATTACAAAAGCACGAAAGTGTCCGCCTTTCAGTGGACTTATTTCATTTCGGGCTTTTATTCTTCCGGCCTGAAATCAAGGTTAAATCCAGCCTCCCTCTGATAAAGGCTAAGTACAAACCCTGGCGCATGGGCTTCTTCCCACTATCTGATCAGGCGCACACTGCCTGAGTATTCCTTTACCAAACCGTCAAGAAACACGACCTTTGCCACATAAGTGTACTGCCCCGCCGGCATGGGCTTTCCATTTTTAGTGCCATCCCAGCCATCGCGGGAAGTCTGAGGCAGATAATCCTGCTTTTCATAAACCAGCCCACCCCACCGGTCAAAAATCTGCAAGCTGGCAACAGATTGTACGTTAGGTACGCTGATAAATGGCCGGAAGGTATCATTGCGGCCGTCATTATTGGGGGAAAATGCCGTAGGCAGATAGACCCTGCGCACGTCTTCGAAGGCAATGACTATGGAGTCGGAAGCAGAGCAGCCACCTGCCTGCATGACTTCATACAGGACCGTCATACCATTCAAAGGAAAGAATTGAATGGTATGGCAGTCCGCATCCTGGCAATCATAGTCAATAGGAAGGCTCCATAATGCATTGTCTACAGACTGATTGACCTGAGCCTCCACAACAGCAGCTTCTCCCAGGTCTACACTTTGCGGACCGAACAAGTCTACCACCAGCGGTAAAGGGCTGAGAACAGCAACGGTATCTTCCAAAGTGCACCCAAAGCGGTCCGTAATGCGCACTCGGAATTCGCCGGGGGGTAGTCCCGAAAAGCTGCCATCCGGCCCGGGTATTGAGCCTTGTCCAATCAGTTCAATGGACACCGGGAAAAAAGCATTTTCCACTCCAGCTACAGTAACCATACCATCATCCGTATCAGCACAGGAGGTCGTGTCCCCGATAATCGTTGCGGTAATCAGAGGGTCAGGTACCATTTCCAAATTTAGGGTAACGATGCTGTCACAGCCGATTGAGGACTGCAGGGAATCTACATAAGTCCCGGCTTCTGTGAGCACTTCCTGACTGAAGGTATAAGCCCCGCCCTGGCAAAGGGTATCCGAGATAGTAAAAAACTTGGGCTGTACATACACCACTTTAATATTGGAAATGATTCTGCATCTGGAATTTTCCAGATTGCCGGGAGAGTTGGCCACCAAAAAGCGGTAGTAGTAATAGCCCCCTGACAGCTCTGTATGCATGATGGTCTCAGTATTGCCACCGGGGACATCCTCCCAGGTTTGTCCTTCATCGTAGCTGATTTGCCATTTGACAGCCGGGTTATCGTATTGATCGCCGGCTACGGTTGCATTTAGAGGAATAGGGCTGCCATCTTCACATATGTTTTCAATTTCTTCCGGAAGGATGAAGGCTTCAGGACCGCAGGGGCGAAATGCGATATTATCCAGCGCAAGGTCATTGCCAATACCGCCGGGAGCATTATTACGAAGCGTTAGGGTGACCGCTGTCTGCCCGGGCTCTGTCGTAAAGGTAAAGCCGTAAGTCTCCCAGGTTTCGTTTTGTGGCAGGGCGCCTGTAGTATACCGGACCTCACCATCGATCAGGAACGATACGTTGGGGCGGATATGGTCTGGTACAGATGACCGGATCAGATTGATCATGTCTGCTGAAAACTCATATAATGTATTTTCACACAATCCATCCACCTGCTGCTCATAGAATACGCCCTCCTCGAAACTCGCATTCACCACCATCATGTAACCGTTAGGGTCTGTGCTGTTATCTCCAATAGGGAGCCAGCTATCCCAAAGCGGCCATGGGGCGGTATGGTTGGTAATGGTGTAAAAGCCATCATTAGGCGGGGGGGATGTAGAGTAAAGGTAACCTGGAGCAATACCGGGGTTAACGGGCAGGAAATTAGCTGCGCCACTGCCAAAGTCGCCAGCTTCAAAAATATTCTCACCCAGGTTGCCCCCACAGGTATCCTGGGCACTGAGCCCGAACATACAACTCATCATAAAAAAGCATAATAGCAATTGGCAGCGGGCGCTCATAGATTTACATTTTGATTTTAGAGACTGAAGATAGCGCATTTATGGAAGAACTTGTCTCCCACTACCCGCAGAACAGCGGGCACACGACGGAAAATATCTTTATATTCGCGCAAAATGAAAGTATTATGATCGTAATAACCGGCGCAGCGGGTTTTATTGGCAGCTGCCTCGCCCGTCACCTCAATGACCTCGGCTACGAAGATCTTGTTTTGGTGGATGATTTCAGCCGTGCAGATAAAAACCGTAACCTGGAGGGGAAGGTTTTTTCCGAAAAAATTCACCGTAATGACTTTCCGGCCTGGCTTTGGGAGAAGTACTATTTTGTAGACGCTATTTTCCACATCGGTGCCCGTACGGACACCACCGAGCAGGACTGGGAGATCTTCCTGGAACTCAACCTCGACTATACTAAGACGCTTTGGACGCTTTGTGCACAGCACCAAATCCCCTTCATTTACGCCTCAAGTGCTGCTACGTACGGACTGGGCGGGCAGGGCTATGACGACCGCCACGACGTAGTCAATAGTCTTAAGCCTCTCAATCCCTACGGTGACTCTAAAAACGAGTTCGACAAGTGGGCCCTGCAACAGGAGGCACAGCCGCCACACTGGTACGGACTGAAATTCTTCAACGTTTATGGCCCTAATGAGTACCACAAAGGCCGAATGGCGTCCGTTATCTTCCATACCAGCCGCCAAATCAAGTCTACCGGGCAGATGAAGCTGTTCCGTTCGCACCGGGCTGACTACGAGGATGGGCAGCAGCAGCGCGATTTTATCTATGTGAAAGATGTACTTAAGGTCATGTACTGGCTTTATCACCACAAGCCGGAAAGCGGTCTCTACAACCTGGGTACCGGACAAGCGCGGTCGTTCCGGGATTTAGCTGTTAACACTTTTAAGGCACTGGGCCAGGAGCCTAAAATCAGCTTCATTGATACACCCGAGGATATTCGGGACACTTATCAGTACTTCACCGAAGCCAACATGGCAAAGCTTCGGCAGGCAGGCTACAAGGATGATTTCCACACCCTTGAAGCAGGTATCGAGGATTACGTCAGGGAATACTTATCGGAAGAAAAAATTTACTGATTATCTGGGCCTGGGGATGTTATTGAGCCCTGCATAATAAATAAGGTACCAACCATCCTCCAGCCGGGAGAAACGCCGCTCAATCTGAAGATTGTACTCCGGTTGTACCAGTTTTTCGATGATCAGGTCTTTGCTCACCGGGATCAGCTCCCGCTTGAAGTTGGAGCTTTCCAGGTTCAGGGGACGTTGCAGTGTCCAGGTATCCGGTGTCCAGCGGTATAGACCCGAAGCAATCAGGGCGCTATCGGCTTCTCTGGGCAAACCGGGCAAAGGGAAGAGAATGCGCTCCATCTGAAAAGCAGAATCCTGGTGAAAGCGATCGTAAAACGCCGCGAACTCCTGATAGGGCCGCGCCTGACCCTCTTTTCCCGTTGAAGTATCGGCAGATTGATCGGTGCCGCAGGAAATACTGCCTATTGCCAACAGGACAAGAAGTAAGAATCGGTTCATAAGCTACATCTGATTTAAAAGGAGAACGAAGGTAGCCAAATTCTCATTTTGCTCAAGGGGTCTTATTTTACTCGCCCGCCAGGCAATGCAGTACCGCCTGTGCCAGTGCCTCCTCATTAGGTGCGGAAGCCAGCACAGGTTCCTTCCCGAAGCTGCGGCAGGCTGATGCCGTTGGGTTGCCGATTGCAACGAGCTGTTGCCCTGGCAGTATTTCATACCGGCTCAGATAAGCTTTTGCATTGAGGGGGCTGGTAAAGACAAGCACTTCCGGGCAGCGAAGCGGAAAGTCCGCAGCTGGCCGGTTATCATAAACGATGATGCCTGTACTCTTAATGATGGAGCCCAGCTTTTTTTGTACGGATTGCCTGGAATGGCGCGCCTGAGGAAAAAGGACCCGTTGCCCATTTGCCGCCTCCGCAAAGGCATCAGCCGTGGTTTCAGGCTCGCCAGTACCTGTAAAAGCTACTTGATAGCCCATATCTGTAACTGCCTGAGCGGTGGAGGGGCCAATACAGCCCAAACGCACCTCCGGAGACAAAGGGTGGGGCAAATTGCCCAGGAAAAATCGGACCGCACGCGGGCTGTAGAAGAACACCCAGTCCGCATCTGGCACCACGCCGAAAGGTACTGGTTTAAAGTGGACCAAAGACTCTCCTTCCACCCCTACACCATGTGCCTCCAGAATGAGCCGGAAAGCACTCTGAGCCTGAAGGTTACGGGAGATGTAGGCGGATCTGCGTTGTAGCTTCATGCCCGCAAAAATAGCCAATGATCAGCGAACGCGCCAACGGTCCGTTGAAATGACTGCAATGGGATAGTCTGCCCCAATTTGTAAATGGAGTTGATCCTGCTCATCCGAAGAAAGCAAATCGGGCTGATGTATCATTTCTGAAGGGACACCTGCCAGTTGGGGCAGCCACTTTTTGACGTATTCTCCCTTTGGGTCATATTTCATGGCCTGAGAGATGATATTGTAGTGTTTATCCTCTCTTGGATCAGCGCTGATACCTGCGGCATAGTTCCAGTTCATCCAGTTGCTGGTCACATCATAATCAATAAGGACAGACTCAAAATATTCCGCTCCCATTTGCCAGTTGACCATCAGGTCTTTGACCAGAAAGCTCGATACGTTTTTACGGCCCCGGTTGGACATGTAGCCTGTCGTGGCAATCTCTACCATATTGGCATCGATAAAAGGCACTCCGGTTGCTCCGTCTATCCAGCGTTGCAACAGCCGCTCATCATCACGCCAGCGTGGGTCTGCCATTTCACTAATCCCTTTTTTTTCAAATACTTTGAACCCATGCTTCTTCACCATTAAACGAAGGAAGTCACGCATAAGTAAGCTATGAAACAAGCTTTGTACAGACTCCGATGCTCCCCGCTGCTGCTCATAAGCCCTAAGGTGGTGGTAAACCATTTTGGGAGAAAGGCATCCCTGAGCCAGCCATGCTGAGAAACGGGAAGAATGGCCTGCTTTGCTTACGCCGCAATGAGTGTGCGCGTACTCCTGAACGGTTTCCTGTTCCCAAATATACCGATGAAGGTACTCAAGCCCTGCTTCTTCTCCGCCTTTCCAAACGAAACCCTCCCGGTCATTCGAAACAAAGGAGACATGCCCGAGGTCTTCAAGGGCAGGAATTTCACCTTCTTCGAGCTTGACCATAATAGGCGCCATCTCTTCCGGGGCAGGCAGTGGTTCACGTATGGGCACATAGCGCTCCACCTCCTTTCTGAACTGTGAAAAACTATCAGGAGTATGAGTGATCGGGAACGGTAAGTCAGCAGTATAATAAAGCATCTTGCCTCTGGAAAACCGAATTTCCTGGCCGATCGTCCATAGTTTTTGTTCCAGGGTGTCCTGAACATAGACTTCATCCGGGGTGCGTTCCCGGTTACAAAACACCCAATTGGTTTTAATTTTTTGAGCGAGTTCAAAAATTTCTTCTTCCGGCTTACCCACTCTCACAATAAGGTTGCTACCGATAGCCTGAAGAGCCTCCCGTAAGTTCTGTACGCTTTCTATGATAAACTGTGCCCGGAATTTACCGGTTTTGGGGAAGCCAAAACGATCTGTTTTGCCAAGGAAAGTACGTTCGTCAAATACATAAACAGGGATAACTTCATCCAGAGAGTTAATGGCGTCATGAAGTGCTTCATTATCGTGGAGCCTCAAGTCTTGCCGGAACCATACAATGCCCCTTTTTGTGTACATAGGCTGTTGGAGGTTAATTGTTTCAAAAATCTTTGAAAGGCAACACGGGAGCCAAACAATGGTTGTGAGATTTTAGTCATTTTGATGTGCATTTATCCGGATGAACTAATCTGCCTGCCCTTTCGTTGCAGTCATGGAAAAAGCACAGAACCGCATTCTGCAATGGATCAGCAACAATTAGAAAAAGAACTGAATTTTTTGACCTCCCGAAGCTCCGGCAGCGGCGGGCAGCATGTCAACAAAACGGAGACGAAGGTTGAAGCCCGTTTTGAGGTGGATGCCTCTTCTGCTCTTTCACCAGCTGAAAAGCGCAAAGTCCACAGCGCTCTGAGTAACCGCATCAGCAAGGAGGGCATTCTCGCTGTGAGTTCGGACAGCCGGCGATCCCAGGTACTCAACCGGGGCGCTGCCGTTAAGAAGCTGCTCCGGCTGGTCAAGAAAGCCCTGCGTGCCCGCAAGCGCCGAAAAGGGCCACAGCCTCTGAAAGCCAACCCTCAGAAGCGCCTCGAACGAAAGCGCCAACAATCTGAGAAGAAAGCCCTAAGGGGAAAAATTAAAATTTAACCTACTTTTGCGGCAGACTAAATACATTCGCATGCGCTACGGATTACTTCTGATTGCATTCCTGGCTATCACTAACCTATACGCCCAGGACAAACCCAATTACCGGATTTTTGACAAAAAAGGGAACCCGGCAACCTTTGAAGACCTCCTGAAGGATAGCCGAAAGTCTGACATCATTTTCTTCGGAGAGCTCCATAATAACCCTATCGCGCACTGGCTGCAGTATGAGCTGACGGCTTCCCTGCATTCGACAATAAAAGGTGATCTGGCACTCGGAGCAGAAATGTTTGAAGCGGACAACCAGTTGCTGCTCGATGAATACCTTTCCGGAACCATCAAGGAAAAGACCTTTGAGGAAGAAGCCCGGGTCTGGAATAACTATGCCACTGATTATAAGCCGTTAGTGGAATTCGCGAAAGCCAATAACTTATCCTTCACAGCCACCAACATCCCGCGGCGCTATGCAAGCCTGGTATTCAAAGGTGGTTTTGAAAGCCTGGATGATTTGCAGGAGGCTGCGAAAAGCTATGTCGCTCCCCTGCCTGTAAAGTATGATGCCAGCCTTCCTGGTTATCAGAAGATGGTAGAAATGATGGGCGGTCACGGTGGCGGCTCTGACAACTTCCCAAAGGCGCAGGCAATCAAGGATGCAACGATGGCTTACTTTATCAGTGAAAACCTGCCGGAAAAAGGGGTGTTTATTCATTATAACGGGTCCTACCATTCTGACAATTATGAAGGTATTGTGTGGTACCTGCAAAACGACTACGCCCCTAAAGCCAAAATAACGACCATTACTACTGTGGAGCAGAGCGATTTGTCCGCTATTGACGAAGAGCATGCAGGCAAAGCGGATTTCACCATTGTCGTTATTGATACGATGACCAAAACTTACTAAATATCTATGCCGTTAAGGTTGCTGCCCTTCTTACTCGTCGTTTTTGCCACACTAAGTTGTGAGCAGAAAGATACGTTGCCCATACTCAGCAAAACCGAAAATGCAGAGGGGCAAACGGTCTATAAAGTCATACCTGATTTCACCTTTATCAATCAGGATAGTCAGCTGGTAACGCCAGCTACTTTTGAAGGCAAGGCCTATATCGCTGATTTTTTCTTTACTTCCTGTCCGACGATATGCCCCATCATGAGCCAAAATATGCTTGGGCTTTATGAGGCTTACGCTGACGAACCACGCCTGGCTTTCCTTTCGCATACTATTGACCCGGTCCGGGATACAGTAGCCATGCTGAAACACTACGCCACCAACCTTGGCGTGGAAGACCAGCGCTGGCATTTCGTTACCGGGCCCAAAGACAGCCTGTATGCTATTGCTGATGATTACTTCAATGTAGTAGTGGAAGACCCTACCCTTCCCGATGGTTTTGACCACAGCGGCAGGTTTGTTCTGATAGACCCCCGTGGCTACATCCGGTCTTACTGCAACGGCACACAGCCAAATGAAGTCGAGGCTTTTAAAAAAGACATAGAAAACTTACTCCATGAAATGGAAAACCCCGATACTGCTCATTAGCCTTTTCAGCCTTTTGATATGGATTAGCTGCCGGGATGACCCCTACAAGCAGGGGCGGATTTTGTACCAGAATTTTTGCGCGAGCTGCCATATGGATGATGGCAGTGGCCTGCAAGGCGTGATGCCTCCTCTTGCAAATGCTGATTATGTAGCCGAAAACCAGGACCGGCTGGCCTGTATTATCCGCTACGGTATGGAAGGGCCTGTTGTCGTCAACGATACCACCTACAACCAACAAATGGCCGGCATTCCTCAACTTACTGACTTTGAGGTCACTAACATCATCAATTACATCAACCATTCCTGGGGCAATGACTACGGCTATATGCCCTATGCTGATGTTAAGGCAACACTGGAAGAATGCAAGCCTTAAGTCACTAAAACTGTTTTTGCCAGCCGCGCACTCTTTTATTTTCGTGGGAATTGCTACTTTAGGGTTTACAAAATTGAATTCCTAAACAAACGATTCACACCTCATTGATCTTCAGCGTTTTAAAGATTTTGAGGTTTGTCTTTTAACCGTCTAGCAGTTCCTTGCGTGTTATGATGAAGAAAATTACCCTGCTTTTTTTAGTCCTTCTGCCGATTATAGTTTTTGCTCAGCCCGAAAATGATGATTGTGCAGGCTTGATTGACCTGGGTGTGGCTCCCGCCTGCCCGGATACCGTATTCTTTTCCAATGTGGACGCCACGTCCAGCGATATTGGATTTGGCAACATACCAAGTTGCTTCAACGGCGGTGTTGTAGGCAACGATGTCTGGTTCGCATTTACGACCAGCGATACCATTTTTGATTACACCATTACTGCTACCGGAATCTCGGATCCAAGCGGGTCTGATCCTTTGAGCAGCCCGCAAATCGCCCTTTACCGAGGGGTTTGTGAATTTGACAACCTCGCTGAAATCGCCTGCGAATCCACGGAACTGGGCACCTCTGTAGTTGAACTCGACGTACAGGGGCTGACTCCCAACGTCACTTATTTTATCCGGATTACCGATTACAGTGCGACAGGTACACCAAACTGGGGATCGTTTCAGCTTTGTGTGGAGGAGCAGGAGCCTGCTTCTACGATTGACGAAGGAGGGTCTAACTCCTGCAGTGGCATCCTTTATGACACAGGTGGCCCGGATGGCGACTATGGCAATAACGAAAATAATGTCTTTACAATTTGTCCGGATCAGCCGCATGACTGTATCCTCTTCACCATGAATTATTACAACCTGGAGCCAGGCGGATTTCCGATCACTGATGTGATTTCCTTTTACGATGGCGATGGCACCGACAGCCCGCTCATTTCGCAGCTGGGCGATGGCGACTTCCTAAATAATGATGAAGGGGGCGGTGGTGTTTGCTTCCAGGTGCAAGCCACAAGCGGCTGCCTCACTGTTGAATTCATATCTGACGGGACCAACACTTTTGAAGGGTTTGAAGGTATGTGGGAATGCCAGCAAAACTGCGAACCGCTACAGCCAATTACTGTTAACGGGGGCGTGACAGAAGAAGAGATTGTCAACTTCGTTTCCACGCCCGATGTAACGGCTGAAATCACCAATATTGACTGTCCCGAAGAATCCTACGGAACCTTCGAAGGGGGTGACATGACAGACCTCGGACTCGAGCGGGGCTTACTTTTGACTTCCGGTAGCCGTGACTATGCCGTTGGCCCTAATACCGGGGGCGGTGGCGGAAGCCCGGGCACGGATAACGGTGCACCTGGTGATGCCGACCTCGATTACCTCTCTACTGTTTTTGGTGAGGGCACTACTTCTCAAAACGCTTGTGTGGTGGAGCTTGACGTCTTTGTCGCTACCGATGAGCTGTCCTTTGAATATGTTTTTGCTTCTGAGGAATACCCGGAATTTGTCAATACGACCTTCAACGATATTTTTGCCTTTCTGGTTTCCGGGCCTGGCATCACTGGCGACCCTAACCTTACGAACAATGCTGTAAATATTGCCACCCTGCCCGATGGCACACCGGTGCAGATCAATAGCGTAAACAATCTCCTTAATTGGGAATATTACCGTAACAACCTCGGTGGCCAAAGTATTCAGTACGATGGTATGACCTCTGATTTCCTCGGAATAAAGAAAAGCCTGACTGCCAGTATAAATGTAGAGCCGTGTAATACCTACAGCCTCAAACTTGCTATTGCTGACCGGGGCGATTCTTCTTATGATTCCGGTGTGTTTGTTTCTGAACTCAAAGGCGGCACACCGAATCTGACCGTGCAGTTTAATTCTGGTATTGATTATCTTGTAGAGGATTGCGTTAACCAAAATGACGAAGTGATTGTCTCGCTCATTGATCCGGTAGAAGACACGACCTCTTTCCTCGTCTCCATAGGCGGTACAGCAGAAAACGGGCTGGACTACCTTCTGGAAATTCCAGACTCTGTGATTTTTCTGCCCGGCCAAAACGAATTGTCCTTCCCCCTGACTACCTTATCCGACATTCTGACGGAAGGCACAGAAACCATCATACTCACCCTCAGCAATGACTTCGGGTGTGGTGAGGTCATCTACACAGAGCTTGTGGTTGAGCTCCGCGATCAAATTGACGTAAGCATTGACGCTATTGAAGTAGGGCAGGATACCGTACTGGTTTGTGCAGACAGCTCAATTGTACTCAACGTAACCGGTGCAGCATCGTTTTTCTGGAGCCCGGTCAGTGTATTTGATGAGCCTACCTCTCCCAATCCTACAGCATCTCCGATGATGAGCCAATGGGTTCAAGTGGAAGGGATTGTAGGGCCTTGCGTCGATACAGACTCTATTTTCCTTCAAATTATTGATCCGGAGATTGCAGCGTTCCCGGAAGATTCCCTATTTATTTGCCAGGGAGATATGGTGCAGCTCAACTCCACCAACAACGCCAACAACAGCAACCTGACATGGTCGCCCGGCATCGGTCTAAACGATTCTACCCTTGTTAACCCCGTTGCCACTCCTCAAGTTACTACGGATTATATTGTAGCTGTGGATATTGCGGGTTGTGTGGTGCAGGATACAGTTCATATTGATGTGGCACCGTTTGACTTCCCTGAAGTTCAAAGTGATACCACCATTTGTGAGAACTTTGGGGTTCAGCTGGCCAGCTTTATCGATCTGAACGAGACTACCACCACCTACCAATGGACACCCAATATTGGATTGGACAATGATACCATTTCCAACCCGATCGCCTTCCCCGAAACAACAACCACCTATCAGCTGATTGCGGAAAGTGGTAATGGTGCTTGCGCAGACACTGCAGAAGTAACGGTAACCGTCTTACCTGCTAATGTGGAGATTCAGGGACCCGACTCTTTAGAGATATGCCTGGGCACCGTTGTGGACCTTGAAGCGATTACGAGTACCGGGGCCGGCGAGACCCTGGTATGGTCACCGGATAACGGAACCATTAGTGATACCAGCGGGCTGACCACTCAGGTTACCACTGATATAACGGACTGGTATTTCGCAGAATTCACCGTCGGCGCCTGTACCGTTTTCGATTCTGTCTACATCCGGGTCGATTCACTGCCTGCTACGATGATTATGCTGGATCCGGAAAAAGACAAGTACTGTGAAGGTGAGATTGTGACGCTTTCCTCACCGGTTTACGAACCCAGCTTCTTCCCGGATATCGAATTTAGCTGGGTAGAACCACTGGGCGCAGAAACACCGGATACCTTATGGAATATGGTACTCACACTTCAGGATACCTTCCTGTACGAGCGTATTACAACCAACAGGGCCTGCGTGGATACGGCCTCGATTCTGATCAATGTTCAGGCCGTGCCGGTCGCGACGATTACGCCTTCAGACTCCGTAGTTTGCCTGGGCGACGCCGTTGATTTCCAACTCGAAATAACCGGCCAGTATGAGTCTTTCGAATGGATGGGCAGTGGTCTGAGCTGTACAGATTGCTTCGATCCTACTGCATCTCCGGCGAGCGGACAATATACTGTTGAAATTGATGCAGATGGCTGTGATGCCAGTGTCAGTGCCAGTATTCAGCCGGTGGAAATTCCGTTTTTGGGCAATAGTCAGACCATTTGCCCTGGTGAAAGTGCCGAGCTTAACCTCGGTGGGCCATTCGGGCCTGATGACACCTACACGTGGTCGTCATCCACCGATCCTGATTTTAGTAGCAATGAGCCTAATCCGGTGGTCAGCCCTGAGGTTACAACAACCTACACTGTGGTGGCTGAGAACGGTGTTTGCCCGCCTTTGGAAGAAGAAGTGACCATTACGATTTCAGATTTTGCAGAAATTGTGAGCGTCGACCTTTCACCAACCGACTTGTGCCAAAATGAGGAAGCTAACTTCACCATCGAAGCGATTAACCTGTCAGACGGAGACCGTTTCGAATGGACAGACCCTAATGGCATGCAGCTCATTGGTGGCACAAGCACTTCCGGCTCCTTCAACCCTACTGTGAGTGGAACTTACACGCTGACTTACATCAACGCTAACGAATGCGGTACGCTAACCGAAACGTTCGAGCTTTCCGTACAGCTTGCCCCGGCCGTTGAACTGGCTAACGACACAACGATCTGCCTCGGGCAGTCCGTGCAGCTCAACTTCGCGGAAGATGAGAATACCACCTACACCTGGACCTCCACTGACCCGCTGTTCAGTGATTTCAATAATCCTCAGCCGGTAGTCACCCCTACGGAGACCACAACCTACACCCTGACAGCAAGCAATGGGGTGTGCGATGACTTTATGGGCTCCGTTACGGTGGAAGTCATTGGCAACATCCTGCTGGACATCCTGCCCGAAGACTTCTTTATCTGCCCGGGCAGCTCTACCAGCATCATTGCTCAGGCTGTGGGCGGCAGCAGCGAGGAGACCTTCACCTGGACCGGCAGCGATGGCACTACCTACACCGGGGACAGCATCACGGTTATGCCGGAGGATTCCACCCTCTACACCCTCGTTTACGAAAGCGGCGGCGGCTGTACCACCATTACCGACTCTGTGCTCATTGAGGTAGGCGACGGCGTGTTCCCGACCGGCGCAGAGATTATTCAGGAAGTACCTGGAGACCTCTTTGAAGGGGACTCGATCATCTTAGGCGTCAACTACGGTTCGCCCTTCGACCCCAGCCAGCTGAACTTTACATGGACGGTCCTTTACCAGGACTCCACTACGGCGACCCCACTGGCCAGCGGGCTTGGGCTCGATACCATTCAAACCCAAATCTTCTCTAGCGGGGTACATACTTTCCAGGTGGAAATCACCACGCCCGATGGCTGTTCCTATTTCGCCACCGTGCAAGGGAATTTTATGGAAATTATCGTTGCTGTGCCCAATACCTTTACCCCTAACCGGGATGGCACCAATGACTTCTTCAATTTCGTAGCACAGGCCAATATCGAGGACCTGGAGGTGCTGGAATTCAAGGTCTACAACCGCTGGGGCCAACTGGTCTACGACAATGAAACGCCGGACGATGGATGGGACGGCAACGCCAATGGAAAGGAGCAACCTACCGAGGTCTACTTCTATCTCATCCGGATTGCACGCCCGAACGGTTTCGAGCTGGGCACCTTCCAGGGAGATGTGACCCTGATCCGGTAGGACACCTTACGTATAAGAATCAAAAAAGCGCCAGACGACTCGTTGTCTGGCGCTTTTTTGTTTATACCTGTTCTTATTGCCGATGAACCCGGGTGGAAACACACGCGGGTACGAGGCTACATTGCTTACAGCTTCAGCTTGCTGGCAATATCCGTTGGGATAGCATCCTTGTGTACCATCATGCCCACCGTTTTCATACGAAAGTAAGGAGCTGACATGTATAGAAAGCCTTCATAATCGCTAATCTCGCCCCAACTGTTTTTCGTAATATAGTAAGTCTGCCCATTCTGATCTTTAGCCAGACCTGTCAGGTGCATAAGGTGGTCATCGGTTGTTGAGAAGTTTTCGAAGGCCTGCTGCCGGTTTTCCTGAGTCACCTTTACCTCATCCACAGGGCTTTTGAATTTGTCGTCATCATTCTGGTTTTCAGGCAGTATAGCCAGGCCATCACCCGCGCTAAAGCCCTTTTCACTGACATCTCCATCCCAGGCTACGGTGTACCCGTTGCTGAGCGCATAATCCGTAACCGCCTGTAGTTCATCAAGCGGCACATTGAAGTAACTACCATTGGAATAATTATCGGGGATCTCCAGAATGAAAGTCTCGTAGAAAGGGTGGTGCGCAAAAGAAGTCAGCGAAACGTAGTCATCCGGATTAATAGGCAGGGCTTTTTTGAAGGATTCCGGTGTGTGAGTCTTGCCATTATAAGAGAACGACTCAGGCACAGCACCCATATACTGATCGATGATGGCTTCAAAGGCACCTGACCACTTTTCGCTGGGGCGTTTACTTTCCAATACACCGTCCAAAAATCCTTTCAGTGCGGCTTCCATTTCGCTATGGTCATGGTAGCGGTCGCCCTCCTTCAAACCCGAATAGACGGACTCCGGTACTGCGCCGGCCATTTCCAGGGCACGCATCACATCATGGTTCAGGCTGCCCTGACTGAAGTTGGCTTTGCCCTGCCGCAAAACATAGTTGCGGGCTTTGTCCTTGTAAATATTGCGGACCATATACATTTCAGAAAGGTCATAGTCACCCTTTCCCAGGCGCATTAATTCTGCTTCGATAAAAGAAATGGTAGAAAAACTCCAGCAGGTACCGGTGCGTTGCTGGTTCTTCACATCTGTACATTTCAGTTCTTTCTCAACCGTAAATTCGTACTGTCCGAATACAGGGGCTGACAGCAAAAAAATTACTGCCCCTAACATCCATTGTTTCATGGTGCTATTGTGTTTTGTTTGGCACTGTAATCCAGGCCGGGTTAAAAAATTATCGCAATAAGGTAATATTTCCTTTGGTTTGGTAAGATTCCTGGTTAAAACACCGGACTTCCAGGTAATACCCATAGACATCAGCCGGAAGTTCCCGGTTTCGGAAGGTGCCGTCCCAACCGTCATGCTGTGGGTCAGCCGTTTCGTACACCTTTTCTCCCCAGCGGTCATAGATGACGAAGTAGAGCTCGTCAATCGTCCCTCCCTTCACCTGCAGGCGGTCATTCAGCCCGTCCCCATCCGGTGTGAAAGCATTGGGCACAAAAATATAGGGCGGCAGGCATTCTGATAGCCATACGATTTGTACCACCTCCTCATTCGGGCAACCATTGCTATCCGTAACCCGCACTGTAAAGGTTCGTGAAGTATCAACGAAGACCTGCGGATTGAATACCCCCGGGTTGCTCAGCCCGTTCGGAGGCAGCCATTCGTAAGTGTAATCGGGGTCCTGTGTGGCCAGCAATTGTACCAACTGGGGTTCGAATATAGTATCGGGAGCAGCCGATACGTCTAGTGGAGGTACTGTGGAAGCCACAGAAACCGCTATGGAGAGCGTTTTTACACAACCGAGTTCGTTGGTAATCCAGACTTCATAATTGCTTCCGGTTCCTGCATCAGCCGTCACGGTGGAAGTGCCCTGCCCATTCAGGATATTTTCATCGGGCAGCCATTCGTAAAACAGGTTTTGGCCTGGTGCCAGCTCGACGACTTCGAGCGTGGCCGTATCACCTTCGCAAATGCCCACAGTCGCATCCGTGAACACCAGAATGTTGCTACCCTCCACCTGAACGCTGTCCTGCACAAAGCACCCCAAGCTATCCTTGATGGCAACGTAAAAGGTCCGCAGCCCGGAAGGGTTAACGGTGAAGCTGGGATTGTTACTTAGTTCCACACTGAAGTCCCCTTCATCCGACCAGGTATAACTTGCCGCTTGTGCGCTAAAGGCTGAAAGCGTCAGGCTACCCTCGCAAATCAGTGTGTCATTGCTCAGCGTATAGGCTATAGGCGGGGCCACCTCAACGACGATCTCCCGCTCAAAAGCACAGTTGCCGTCAGTTTCCGCCATGACCACCGAATAAGTCTGAGGGGTATCCAGAGTAGCCGCAGGGTTTGGGCTATTTTCATCACTCAAGCCGGTAGCCGGCGACCATGTGTAGGTATATCCCGGGAGCGGATTAGGATTGAGGTTTAAAGCTACGCCCGGGCAACCTTGTAGAGTATCAGGAAGCATGGGGTCTGGAATATTGATAGCAACCGGCTGAGTGATTTCATCCACACAGCCATCACTTGAAGTAATAGCCAACTGTACCTCGTATATACCAGAGGCAGTGAACGTGAATTCAGGGTTAGGCCCGGTATCCTGTGTACCGTTACCGAAGTCCCACGCCCAGTCGATAATGTCACTTTGCGTATTGACAGAGACATCCGAAAATTGCACCGTTACAGAATCTGTGCAGGCAGTGATGTCATAAGTAAAGTCAGGGGTGATCTGTGGCGCGGTCACCTCGACTTGCTGAATGATAGTATCCTGGCAAGCACTAAAATTATCCAGGATCGTCATCACTTCGTAAGTGCCTGGCCCAGGGTAAGTATAGCTCACGGCACTCCCCTGCCCCACGGCACCGGGATTGTCAGGATCGCCGAAGTACCAGTCATAAAACGGCGCATTCACACTCGTACTGCTGAACTGTACGGTGAACCCACTGCACTGCTGTACCACCTGAAAACTATCCTGAGGTAAAGTATCAATCTGAATCAAATGCACACTATCCACCAGAGTGCATCCAAATTGATTCTCCAGGCTAACCGTTAGCCCATAACCACCGGGGGCAGGAGGAGAAATAAAAACAGTCGGATTGTCATTCCCAAAAACAAGAAGGGAATCAGGCGCCCATAGGTAAGTCAGCGTATCTGTAAGGTCCTGATTGATGACAGCCGCTGCCCCAAGCGCACCCGGGCAAATCCCACCCTGACTAGTTGTAATGACCTCTATCGCGTTCCCGGTCACTGTTACGGAATCTACAGCCGTACAGCCGAGTGCATCCCTGACCAAAACATAGTACACAGCAGCGCCCATCGGACTGACCTGCAGCGTGTCTTCCCCCCCAAGCGGTTCAGTCAGCGCTGCATCTGCGTACCAGCTGTAGAATATAGCATTAGGATCACTGGCCTGCAGGGTTAAATTTGGAACGCAAATCGTGGTGTCCGGAGAAAGATTGGGGCTTAGGGCAGGTACGACTTCCACCAGGACCTCTGTTTCTAAACTACAGTTGCCCGCTACATCTGATACCGTCACCGCATAAGCTGTAGTTTCCAGGGGCTGAACGACCGGATTGGGCTGGTCAGGATCGTTAATATCCGGATGACTGCCCCAGGAATAGGTGTAAGCCGCGTTGAAATCAGGGTTCAGCGCGGTGCTGTCCCCGGGGCACTGACTAAACTGTACAGCTGTTAATGCATCGGTTAGCAGTTCGACCTCAATCGTTTGGCTGAGGGTGTCCGTACAGCCTTCTGTGGAAGTCAGCGTAAGGGCAACAGTGTAAGTTCCGGCTTCTTCAATCGTAAAAACGGGCGAAGGGACCTCACTCGTAAGCCCGCCCGGGGTTACCGTCCAGTTCCAGGAAGCGATATCGTACAAGGTATCCCCGCTATTGTCCTGTACCTGTAACTCTGCCACATCACTGCAACCGTCGATTGACAATTCAAAATCAGGCACCAGGGTATTGGGCTTCAGGTGAATCTCTTGAAAAGCGGTATCCTCGCATACTTCTCCGGGCGCAACGATGAGCATGACCGTATACTGCCCGGTATCTGAGAAGGTGTACACGGGGTCCGTCATCGCAGAAGACGCCCCAGGGTTGCCAGGGTCATTAAACAGCCACAGGTAGTTGCCGGAGCCATTGCTCTGGTTATCAAAGTTGACAGTGAGGCTGCCACATTGCACCTCGGGGGCTGCAAAGGCGGCATTGGCTTCTCCACAGAGCCCTATATTGTACTGAAAATCCCGGCGCGTTGTGGAAATCAGAATGCCATCCCGGTATTCTTCCACGCAAATGCCTACCACAAACTGCCCCTGTGTGACCGGAAACCCGGTAAGCAGGCCGGTTTGAGGGTTGATGCTTAATGGCGCTCCGCCCGGCGAGCCATTCAGCATATTATCGACGTTGTAGGGCGGATCGATCCATTGTATTTCATCGTAGGGTGGATTGTTCGGGGGCTGAGGTTGAGGAATATCGGGCGTGGCACCGGTCAGAGGGGTACAAAGCCGGTATACGATGGAATCGCCATCCTGGTCAATGGCCGACTGATCGAAGACGATGGGCTCATTCACACAAATATAAATGGGCGGCCATTCCTTAAATTTGGGATTGCTATTACAGGCCTCCAAAGCCGCTTCGGAAATCGTTACGCCGTAGGTTGCCCCGGTGTCAAGGGGATCTACAATATTGACAATGGTTTCGTTCCGGCAGCACCTTTGGTACGCCAGCTGATACCCTCCGGGAATGGGCGGCAGCGTCACAATGGTTCGGTAAGTTGTAGTATGCACGCAGACATCCGGCGGAACAACCAGGCATTCGCTCGTCAGCACCGGGTTAAGGGTATCGTTGTTCATCAGGGGGAGCAGGATCTCCTCCAACAGTACATTATCCTCATTGAAGACACCAATAGAAGCCGGATTATCAAACCAGGCATTGGGGTTGCCATTGTAGCAATCCCGGAAAATGGTCAGCGTGATTTCGTATTCATCATTGCCCAGACAGGTGTAATTCATTTCTCCCCCTACGATATGCGTGGCCTGCAAAGCAGTAGGCAGGCACAACAGCAGGAAGGAAAAAAGCAGACCAAAGCGAAGCAACGGGTTCCACATCATGACAAGAGCTGGTTTAAGTGCAAAAAGATAAGGCAGAATTCCCGGCTACCGAAGCAAAAGGAGGCAAATTGGAAGCTATTGTCTGAAAAATAGCACAGCTGTACACCAAAAAACTTATCTTTTGCATCTGCTCTAATGTGATGAAAGTTGTGAATCGAAAATATCAGTTTGTGACAGAGGAAGACTTGATTGAAGCTTGTCGGCAAAACGACCGGCGCGCGCAGAAAACCCTGTACGACCGTTATTCTGCGGTGATGTACGGTGTTTGCAAGCGCTATGTCAAGTCTCCGGAAGATGCAGAGGATGTCCTGGTGGAAGCCTTTTACAAAGTACTGACCAACCTGCACCAATACAGAGGCAGCGGCAGCTTTGAAGGCTGGATCCGGCGGATTGTGGTGAACGAATCGCTCATGTTTTTACGCAAGCGGCACAATTTCCGCCTGACGCTGGAAATCAGCGAAGTGGATCAGCCGACCACCACCAATGTGATCAACCGGATGGCAGCAGAAGACATCCTGGGGCTGCTGAGCAAGCTGCCCACTGGTTACCGCACGGTATTCAACCTGTACGTACTGGAAGGCTACAAGCACCGGGAAATTGCTGACATGCTGGGCATCAGCATCAATACTTCGAAGTCACAGCTTATACTGGCCAAAAAGAAAATGCAGGATATGCTTGAAGATTTTGGCTACCCCGGGCTTCAAAAATTCAATAAATGAACCGCCTGGCTTTCATGATTCACCTGAATAGAAGGAAACGGTAAATCATGCTCAACGTTACATTAACCCTGTAAAAACACGCCAGATCATGGCCAATAAAAAAGATCTCTTTTCCATATTTCAGGACAACCAGCACCTGTTCGATTCCGCCCCGTCCCCGAGGGCATGGGACAAACTGGAACGCCGCCTCGACGGGCACCGCAGCCGCAACCGCCTGTCTACGCTTCGTACAATCTCGATGGCAGCAGCCGTCCTGCTTTTGGCGGTAGTCGCCATCCTGATTTCCATAGCGGTAGGTGAAAAACCAACCCGGCTGCTCAATCAAAGCCCTCAGCCCCTGGCCTCCGAACGCCTGCAGGCTGATGACATAGAAGCCGCTGAAGAACTGCGGCAGACCCTATACGCTCAGCAAGCCGAACAGCAACGGCAGCGCCCGATTAACGAAGGGCCAGCCGACCGCAGGCTCGTACTCGCTAAAAACCGATCGGCCTCTGCGGCACTCGAATCCCTCAGCCGCTTCGACTGGATGGAGGGAGAATGGCAACCACAGGATTCCAAAGCTCATCCGGCTATACAGTGGAAGAAAATTGGCGATCATGCTATCGAAGGGCAGATTGCGCAGGGCGAAGTAACTGAGCGCATTCGTATTTTCCAGGACGGTGAAACGCTATATTTTTCGACAGATTTCCGCAAGGATCAGCAAGTCCGTTTTGCCCTGCAATACGCTACGCCCAACACCGCCGTTTTTGAAAGCCATTCGGAGAGCATCCCTCAGCAGGTCACCCTCACCCGAAGCAAAAACAACCGCCTGACGCTCATATATGAGCAAAAAGATGCGGCGGCCGCTCCGGGGCTGCTCAACCGCAAGCAGCAAGTCCGGTCCTGGTACAAAATTCAGCTTCAATAAACGTTTCTTACGAACTATATCCGTTTGTGCTCATTATAATGGATACACTTTTATCCACTGGCATACCACTGCCCAACACGAAGCGAGCCCAAGGATATGAATTTTTTACTGCGCAAGCTAGAGAATGAAGTGCCTGAGTCAGCGCTCCTGGAAGGAGAAGCCTTGCTGGAAGACGGTGCAGTGGAAGGGCTCCACGAACTGGAAAAGCAACTTTGGATCGCGCAGTCCGAAGGCTTTGAGGTGGAAGTTCAACTCTCCGGCCAAAAAGTTTCCGCTGGTACTTGTGAATGCGGCACCTTTAAGAAATCAGGTATCTGCGGGCATCTGACCGGTACTTTACTACAGGTGCGCCAAAGGCAACAACAGCAAAAGGAAAAACGCGAGCAAAAGAAAAAGGCCACAGATAACCCCCAACGTCTGACGACCGGTGTGGTACTCGATCAGGTAGACCCCGCAGAACTGATTGGCTTTGTGCGGGAGTACGCACGCACCAACCGTAATTTTGCAATTGCTCTGAAAGCCCGCTTTGCCTCATCTGTTTCCAACCTCAATAGTAAGGAAAAATACTTACAGCTACTGGATACCACCATAAATGCGGTGCGCAAGTCAGACCGGCAGATTACCCTGCGCGGTGCCCAGCGCCTAAGTAAAGTACTTGATGAGCTGCATCAGCAAATGGAACAACACCTGGACGCAGGAAATCTGGTGGAACTGGCGGATATAGCACTGAGTATAATTGAGAAAATCAGCCCTGTCTTGTCCAAAGTACAGCAGCGGCGGGAACAAGTCAGGTCCCGGGTGGTAGGCGCTTTCGACTACCTCCTTGAGCTCGTTGAGCGTTCTCCTGCCCCACAGTTGCTGCGCCGGCTATGGGCTGATTGCCAACGCGAGTACCCCAAGCGCACCTACCAAAGCAACCAACTGGACAGATACTTTTTCAAGCTGATGCTTAAGACCGCACAAGAGTCTTCTCAATTAGAGGCCCTGCTCGGAACGCTGGAAGAACGGGCAAGTCAGGAAGAAGAAAAAAACGGGGCAGGGGCGGATTATATCCTGTTGCAAATTGCTGTTCTGGAACAACTCGACAGAGTAGAAAAAGCCCGTAAGCTGATAGAAGCCCACCTCACCTCCCCTGATATACTGGAATTCGCCATCAAACAGGCTCAGCGGCAGAACAACCGCCCCCGGGAAAAAGCACTGGCGCAGATCGGGCTGCGGCTGGACCTGCCCGAAGATTATAAGGACCAGCTGGAAGCATTGCTCCTCCAACTGGCGGAAGCAGAAGCAGATCTGAACAGCATCAAAACCTATGCCCTCCTGCAATTTTTCCGGAAGCTTGACCTGCAGTTCTATAAAAAAGCCCGGGAAGCCACGCCAAAGACGGAACGACCTGCTCTTTTTGAAAACACCCTGGCTCAGCTGCGGCAGCGCCCCTACAGCGCTGAGCTGCGCAATACCCTCGCCGGCTTATTGCTTGCCGAAGAACAGTGGGCGATACTGATGGCTTACACAGAAGAGGTGCAGTCCCTCGATCTGCTCGGCGAAGTAGATGAAACCCTGCTCTCCCGTTTCCCCGAACGGGTAAAACAGCTGTACCGCCAACTCCTCCACGAGTACGCCCGGCACTACGTGGGCCCCAAAACGGCACGGCGCATCGCCCTTGCCCTGCGGCACCTGCAGTCCCTCAACGCTCAGAAGTTTGTGTCAGAACTGGCACAGGAACTGCGGGAACAATACCCCGAACGCCACACCCTTACTGCCGAATTATCTGCATTTGAAGAATAATTCCTAATTTCCCGACATGAAAGTAGAACTGTGGGCGATTGGAAAAACCAATGAACGCTACCTGGGAACCGGTATTGAAATATACACCAAACGGTTGAAACACTACCTGAAGTTTGAGTTCAACATCCTGCCTGACGTTAAAAAAGCAGGTAAGCTAAGCCCGGTACAGCTCAAGGACAAAGAAGGCGAAACCGTGCTCAAAGCTTTACAGCCCGGTGACTATCTGGTCCTGCTGGATGAGCGCGGCAAGCGAATGACCTCAAGCGCCTTTGCTGAATTCATCAACCACAAGTTGCAGCTGAGCCACCGGCGCATCATTTTCCTCATTGGAGGTGCCTTTGGTTTTTCGTCAGCGCTCTACGAAAGAGCCGACTACAAAATTTCGCTTTCGGACATGACGTTTTCTCATCAGATGATCCGGTTGTTTATGGCAGAGCAAATCTACCGCGCCATGACCATCCTCAACAATGAGCCTTATCATAACGACTAGAAACCACAACTATGAGTATCAGCCTGACGATTATCCTGATTGGTATAACCGCTCTGATTTCCTATCAGGCGTTCAACAACCGGGAGCTATTTTACAAATCTGCCTTTCATCCGGCTTCCATTAAGGAATTTGGCCAGATGTCCCGTTTTCTTACCAGCGGGTTTATCCATGCAAGCTGGGGCCACCTGGCCATCAATATGTATGTGCTTTACCTGTTTGGGGATATTCTGGAGCAGATTTTCACGCAATGGCTCTTTTCGCCAGCTATTGGGCGCATCGTCTTTCTGTTTTTCTACCTTTCTGCGATCGTGGTATCAGATATCCCCTCTTATTTCAAGCATCAGGACAACCACGGTTACTCCGCTGTTGGTGCTTCCGGGGCGACTTCTGCACTGGTGATGGCTTACATCCTGTTCGACCCCTGGAACTGGTTCATCTTTCCTCCGGTGCCGGGCGTTATTCTGGCAGTAGGCTATCTGTGGTATTCCTCTTACATGTCGAAGCATGGCGAGGACCTTATTGCGCACGATGCCCACCTTTGGGGCGCGGTCTACGGAGTTACCTTCATGATTCTTCTTGCCGCGCTGACCCAACCGGAACTGCTTATGATGTTCTGGGAACGGTTGATGGAAGGCCCAAGAATGCCAAACTTTTAAAATCATGTTTTTTATCCTGTCCAAAGTGCTGGTTTTCCTCCTCAAGCCCATCACCTGGGTGGCAGGATTGCTATTTTTGAGCTGGTTTTCTGCCAGGCCCGAACGGAAGCGCAGGTATGTGATGTTTGCCCTTGTGCTGCTGCTGTTGTTCTCCAACGGGTTCATTTTCAATATGGTGATCAGCGCCTGGGAGCCGGAAACGGTGACGGCCGATAAGATTGAAAAGCCCTACGCCGTGGGCATCCTGCTCGGGGGCTATTCCAACCTCAACATACGCCCTGCCCACGACCGGCATAACCTCAATGAACGCGCCAACCGCTTTGTGAATGCCCTGGAGCTGTACAAGAAAGGGAAAGTCCGAAAGCTTCTACTTACCGGAGGGCAGGGCTCCATTACCAAGAGGAACCCGCCGGAAGCCAGCGAGGTGGTCGCTTTTTTAGAAACCATGGGCGTACCACGCAGGGATATCATCGTGGAGGATCAAAGCCGAAATACATATGAAAATGCGGCCTTTTCGAAGGCATTGATCGAAGAACAGCAACTGCAAGGCCCTTTTCTGCTCCTCACTTCCGCCTGGCATATGCCCCGGGCCAACGCTTGCTTTAAACAGGTAGGATTGGAAGTGACGCCCTTCGCCGTAGATTACCTGACGGAAGAATGGGCTCCTTCGCCCGAGCAGCTCATACTGCCCAGCGCCCGGACTTTTTACTTGTGGGAACTAATCATCAAGGAGTGGGTGGGCATACTCGCTTACCGAATTAAAGGCTATAATTAAACGTAAAGAGGTTGCTTCTTAATTATCTGATTACCAACCTACTCCCCTACTTCACCTGAATCAGTACAAAATCTCCGTCGTGAAAGGGGATTTCCAACAGCGGCTCGTAAGCCGGGAATTCACCTTCAGGCACCATCATAAAACTGCCCGGCTCCAAATCCTTGTTAAAATGCACTGTTTTGCCGCGCAGGCGGTTGAGTTCGTAAATCACAGTGTAGGAAATACGGCCGTCCTGATACATATACAGTGGCGCCTCACCCGCAATGGCTTGTATTTCGTGAGCCAGGTCTGTATTGAACTGCCCGGCGCTGTCGTGCGCCCGCTGCGGAAGAATAGCAAACGCGAAGAGAAAGCGCCCGGCAACCAGCCCAAACAGCAGCCAGTTAAGCGCCAGGGCCGGCTTTCTGAAATGCAAAAAAGCCAGACCGGCAAATACAAGAGCGCCCAGGCCGGTGATCCATACACGCCCGGGCAAAAAGTCAAACGCGGGGACAACATTCAGGGCAATAGCGCCAAGTGATAGCACCACCAACAGTATGCCTACGATAACCTGAAAGGTACGTTCCCGCCACCGGGCCAATGCACCCCGCTCCTGCCACGCATAGACGCCCACGGACAACAGCAAAGGATACAACATATAAATGTAGCGCTGCTTGGCGCCGGGTGCCAGCCAGTAGACCACAAAATTCGCCAGGAACACAACAACTGAGAAAGCCAGTAAAGGCTGTGCTCTGATTTGTCTCCATATGCCCCGGTGCGTGGAGAAGAGCAGCAGTAGCAAGCTCATGGGCAGGGTGTCCTTCAAGGTATCAAGTGGGAAAGTGAACAAATGCTCCATTGTGCGCCCCAGGCTGTTTTGAACGGCAGTGCGCCCCACAGATTCGGAAAAGAGGTCCGCCAGATAATTGTCCAGGCTGTTGTACTGATTATAAAGGGCAAGGTAGCCCCCGGCAAGGCCCACAAAAACCATGATTCCCAGCAGGTGCTGCCAGGAAAAGAGCAGCCGCCAGCGCTTTTGGTAAATCAGCCAGGCTAAAACGGTCAGCCCCAGAAAAGGGATGGAAGGCAGCCCCTTGGTCAGCAACCCCACAGCGGCTAGCCCGTAGCTCACGGCAAACATCAGGCTCCAGCGCTCCTTCTGCTCGTGGTGAAAGAACACCAGCATACTGCCCAGGGTAATCAGGCTGTAGAAAACATCAATTTCCCCCAGCATAGAAAAGTAAAAATAGATGGCACCGCAAAAAACGTAGGACAACGCCCAAAGCCGGCCAAAATCTGCACTGAGGTGCCTGCGCCCTATCTGATACAAAAGCAGCAGGGTAAACATCAGGGACAAAACCGTAGGCAGGCGCAATGCCCACCGGTTGTATTCACCAAATAGCGCAGCACTGCCGATAATCAGCCAGTTAAATACAGGTGGCTTTTTGTAATAAAAGTCTCCCAATTGCCGCGGGACAATATAGTTCCCATTCTCTTGCATCTCCATAGCAATCAATGCCCGGCGAGGTTCTTCGAGGTAAACCGGCTGTACGCCCAGGTTCACAAACAAGCTCAGGAGCATAAGCCCTGCTGCCCATCCCATCAGGCGTCTTTCCAGTGATGATACGGCCATGCTAACGGTTTTGATACGCCCGCAAAGATGCCAATTTTTTTCCCGCTAATGTACGCCCGGATTCTCTTTGACAATAGCAAGATGAAAAAGACTCAACCGGGAGCAGTGTGGAAGCGTTTCTAAATCGGTACAAAAGAAAGTCGGGCATGAAACTGTGACGGTAATTACAGACCACTTTGCCCAAACTTTTTATTTTTGCCCGGAAAGTAAAAAACTACAAAGAAAAACCACGATGGCAGAAGATATCCAACAAGTAAAATGCCTTATTATCGGCTCCGGCCCTGCGGGTTACACCGCTGCTGTTTATGCCGCGCGTGCCAATATGTCTCCCGTATTGTATACCGGGCCAGAGCCAGGCGGCCAGCTCATGATTACCACTGACGTGGAAAACTACCCCGGCTATCCCGAAGGCATCATGGGCCCGCAGATGATGGAGGACTTCCGTAAGCAGGCGGAGCGTTTTGGCACTGATGTACGTTATGAGCTGATTAGCAAGGTGGACTTTACCGGGCCGGTACATAAAGCCTGGACAGAATCCGGTCAGGAAATCCACGCCAACAGCATTATCATCTCCACAGGAGCCAGCGCCAAATGGCTGGGGCTGGAGTCTGAGAAGCGGCTAACCAATAAAGGTGTATCTGCCTGTGCTGTATGCGATGGTTTCTTCTTCCGCGGTATGGAAACTGCCATCGTTGGTGGCGGAGATACGGCTGCAGAGGAAGCTTTATACCTTTCCAAGCTCAGCCCGAAAGTGCACATGCTGGTGCGCCGGGACGAGCTGCGGGCTTCTAAAATCATGCAGGAACGGGTGATGAACACCAAGAATATCGAAATTCACTGGAATACAGAAACCGAGGAAATCCTTGGCGAAGAGGAAGTGGAAGGCGTACGTATCATCAACAACCAAACCAAAGAAACTTCCGTCATCCCGGTCAAAGGCTTCTTTGTAGCCATTGGTCATAAGCCAAATACAGCGATCTTCAAAGATTGGCTGGATATGGACGAGACCGGCTACATCGTGACCAAAGGCAAGACTACCAAAACCAACATCAAAGGCGTCTTTGCCAGTGGTGATGCCCAGGATAACGTATACCGTCAGGCAGTAACCGCAGCGGGTACAGGTTGCATGGCTGCCCTCGATGCAGAGCGTTATTTGACCGAAGAAGGGGTGATTTAAATCAATTCCCGCTCCAAAAGGGGGGCGATGCTCGCCCAAAACATAGAAAATGGCTATATTACCGCCTCGGTGATATAGCCATTAATTTTTCAAAACCGAACCCAATAATATGTCAACTGCAACCGCAACCCGCTTTCGCCCGGGTGTACTTCACGGTGACGAGGTTACCGAATTGCTAAACTATGCAAACGAAAACAATTTCGCACTGCCTGCCGTCAACGTGGTAGGCACCAACTCCATTAATGCAGTACTCGAAACTGCCCGGGAGGTCAATTCCCCCGTTATCGTCCAATTCTCTAATGGTGGTGCCAGCTTTGTAGCCGGCAAAGGCCTCTCCAATAAAGGGGAGCGCGCTGCCATCCTGGGAGGAATCTCCGGGGCAATGCATGTGCATACAATGGCACAGGCTTATGGTGTGACCGTCATTCTGCACACCGACCACTGCGCGAAAAAACTCCTGCCCTGGATTGACGGACTGGTGGAAGCCGGAGAGAAATTCTATAAAGATCGCGGCTATCCGCTCTACAGTTCTCACATGCTCGACCTTTCCGAGGAAAGCCTGGAAGAAAACGTAGAAATCTGCGCCAGGTACCACGAGCGTATGAGCAAAATCGGCATGACGCTCGAAATTGAGCTTGGCGTGACCGGTGGAGAGGAAGACGGTGTGGACAACACAGATGTCGACAGTTCCCGCCTCTACACACAGCCTGAAGAGGTTGCCTACGCTTATGAAGCCCTTAATAAGATCAGCGAGCGCTTCACTATTGCTGCTGCTTTCGGTAACGTGCATGGCGTTTATAAGCCGGGTAATGTTGAGCTGAAGCCTGTTATCCTTAAGAATTCACAGGAGTATGTGAAGGAGAAATTTGGTACAGGAGATAACCCTATCAACTTCGTATTCCACGGTGGTTCCGGTTCTTCCCGCGAAGAAATCCGTGAAGCTATCGAATACGGAGCCATCAAGATGAATATCGATACCGATTTGCAGTGGGCCTTCTGGGACGGCATCCGCAACTATGATCAGAAGCACCATGACTATCTGCAGGCTCAAATTGGCAACCCGGATGGTGATGATGTACCGAACAAGAAGTTCTACGATCCCCGGAAATGGCTGCGTGCGGCTGAAGAAAGCTTCAAAACCCGCCTGAAGCAGGCATTTGAAGACCTGAACTGCATCGATCAGAACAAGTAAGCAAAAGACAACCTAAGCAGGTTGACGGACATGTCTGCCTGGCCGTGACCTCACGGGCAAACAGGCATAAATGATGCCATTTATATCTTTCTCCGTCACTTTAACAGGTATATTTGCCGCAGTCCTTACAGGGCTGCGGCATTTTATTGGCACATCAAAACACCACCGTCCCCAGCTCCTTAGCCAATTCGTTACGCAGCTGCTTTAGCTTTTGGTCCAGTTTCAGGTGGACCATGTAATCCCCCTCTCCTTTTTCCATTACTGCTTTGAGCTGATCCGCGTTCTGCATGATCATGCGATTGAGTTTGCGAAGCCGGAACCGTTTCATGGCAGAAAGGCTGTCTTTGGCAAAATTCTCATCGGGCATTTTCTGGGTGTTTAGGAAAATTTCCCACTTATTCGCCCAGTTTTCGCTGTATTCATAAGGAGAAGCCGACAAGTCCACGGCCAGCCGCTGCACATCGTCCTCAATATGGTGTAGGAACAGCTTGGGCGTAACAGCCTTGCCCTCCGACAGTGCCTCCATGGCAATTTGAAAAACCCGCTGATACAGGCTGTTGTCGAACTCATCAAGCACATCTTCCACATTGGCGATGAGGTACTCAGCAACGGTAAGACCATCCTCCTGATCAAACTGAGCATCACCGCCAGTAACCAGGATCCGGACCAGGTCCCGCTCCTGGAAACCATCGCCAACTGGTTTTTCCCGAACGGGAGCCGGCATTTCTTCCGGCGGCAGCTCTTCGAACGGCAGGTCTGTAATTCCTCCCGGCTCTTCAGTAGGAAAAGGCGGTTCGTCTCCGGCACCGGGAGGAGGAGGCCCCTGAGGCAGCGATTTGGGAGACGATGGTGGAGGTGCTTCCTGCAGGCGGCGGGCACGTTCCTGCTGACGGGCTTCCCGCTGACGCTCCTGCTCCTTTTTGCGCAGCCTTGCCTCCACAGCTTTATTGGCCTCATTGACCAGAAGCTGCTCGTCCACGCCCATCAGGTTGGCACACTCCCGGACGTACAGCGAGCGTTTGATCGGGTCAGGAATCTTAGAAATACTCTCAACGATTTCCTGTATGAGTTTGGACAGCTTTACCGGGTCGCCTGCAGCTTCCTCCTGCAACAGTCCCGCCTGAAACATGATGAAGTCCTTAGCTTCCTGATCAATGTAGTTCCGGAAAGCATCCGTACCTACAGATTGTACATAGGAATCAGGATCTTCGCCATCCGGCAGGAGTACGATTTTGACATTCAACCCCTGCTCCAATACCAGCCCAAGCCCCCGTAGGGCAGCTTTGACACCGGCTTTATCCCCATCGTAGAGGATTTTTATATTTTCGGTATACCGCTTAATCAGGCTGATTTGCCCCACGGTAAGTGAGGTGCCTGAAGAAGCCACGACATTCTTTACATCTGCCTGATGCAGGGAGATGACATCCGTGTAGCCTTCCACCAGAATGCACTCATCGAGCTTACGGATGGCCTGTTTGGCATGGAACGCACCGTAAAGGACTTTGCTTTTGTTGTAGACTTCCGTCTCCGGCGTATTGACGTACTTCGGGGCCTTGATATCCTTCACGAGGATGCGCCCGCCGAAACCTATGACCTTTCCGGAGAGATTGTGAATGGGGAACATCACCCGGTCCCGGAAAAAATCACGCCCGTACTGTGAAGTTAGTCCGAGCTGCTTCAGCAAATCTGCGTTATACCCTTTTTGGACGGCAGTCAGGGTAAAGGTGTCTTTACCGGCAGGGGCATACCCCAGTCCAAACTTTTTGATGACCTCCTCGCGAAAGCCGCGTTGCTTGAAGTAGCTCAGGGCTACGCTTTTGCCACGGTCAGTCTCAAACATCTGTTCCTGATAAAACTGTTTGGCAAACTCGTTGACCAAAAACAGGCTCTCCTGATGCTGCCGCTCGGCACGGGCCTCGTCACTGACTTCCGTTTCCTCTATTTCGATACCATACTTATTGGCCAGGTAGCGCAGGCCCTCCGGGTAAGAGAGCTGCTCGTGCTCCATGACAAACTTCAGGGCATCACCACCTTCTCCGCAGCCGAAACATTTGTAAATCCCCTTAGAAGGCGAAACGGTGAAAGAAGGCGTTTTCTCATTGTGAAAAGGGCATAGCCCAATCAAATTTACACCCCGCCGCTTAAGATTAACGAAGTCTTCGACCACATCCTCCACCCGGGCGGTTTCCATGATTTCATCTATGGTCTTTTGCTTGATCATAGTGCCGAAAATACAATTTTTGCCCCGAACAGTCCATGTGCTATTGGAGCCTGCGGTTCTTTTTTATGCTTTAACAAGGTATTAACGCCACTCTTTCCCAGTCATTTTAACGTGCAACCCAGCGCTTATCAGAGCATTAGCAGATTTAGTTAACGGACGTTAAAAACGCTAACATCCTTCCGTATAACAATTACCCTCCGGCCATCGTATTAGAAGCGAACAATTTAATGGGTGTTCTCATAGTGTGGGCTGCCCCGCCTCCGTAAGGATGTGCGGGGCAGCGTTTTTTATGGCACCCCGCAAACGTTCAACTCCTGGGCCTTAGCAACAATTTTTTAAAAAAAAACAGCCATCATTAAACAAATAGTGCAAAAAGGCTGTATATTTGAGTATACAGAGAGAGCGCGTTAGTGAGCCCGCTGCACCTTCCTTCAAAATAGCAGCGGGTTTTTTTATGCCCTATATTAAGCATCTCCCTACCTAATCCACTGATAACCAAGATAGCATATAACAGATTACCTCTTATTGGTTCCCCGGTTGAGGCTTCACTGTGGTAGAATCTACCGCTTCTATGAAAAAAAAGCGGGCAGACTTTGGGGTAAAAAACATGGATTGGACATAATCCGGCTGACGGGTAATGAGGATAGGCGCGGTGGTGCCGGAAGAATTGAGGGCCACGCCTTCCAGGTCTACTTCTGCTGTGAAGTCTTTGTAAGTCATCCGGTCGTACTGACTCAGTCCCAGGCGGGAGGTTACAGTCACCTTCTCCGGGAAAATCCGGATGCTATCGGGCGCATTTTTGACGACTACGGGGACGTAAACAGATTTTTCCGTGAAGGATTCGACTTCTATCTGAGCTTCGGTTTGTTCCGGTGAAAGAGCAAGTTCCGGAGGTGGTTTTTGTAAGCGTACGGTAGTCAGCAGGCTTTGCTTCAGATTGCTGAATACAATAGAATCCGAAGACCAGGATTCATACTGACTAACGATGGATTGTGGCCCAATAAGGGTTACAGAGTCCGGAGACAAGGCAACCGGAGCTTTCAGCTGATGGTCAGGAGCAAAGCTCAGGACAGTGACCGGTACAATGGGTACCCGACGGCTAGCCTGTTCTTCCGCGCGGAGGTTCAGCTGATCGTAATTGATTTCCAGTACGCTGATGTCGTCAGAATAAAGCTGTGCCTGAATATCGCTGCGCAATTGCCCGCGGGAAAGATTTAGACGGCTAATGCCATCCATATTATAGGTCAACCCCAGCTCGCGACTGTAGAAGTGGTCAAAGAGCAAATCCCATCCGGTCCCTTCAAGGTCAACCACCAGGTTGTCCGGCGGCAGCGCAGAGAGGGAAGAACCTTTGGGCAGTTCGATATTGAAATAAACCTCCTTCTGCGCGCGGTACGTTTGAGAGAGCTTGATCAGCAACCAAAAGACGAAGGCTATCCCGATACAAGCAAGCAGGATAGCCCGGTCTTCTTTCAGTTGAAACTTAAATATTTGCTTATTTATCTTGATCATCGCCTTCTGATACGAAGGACTCCGTCATCTCCTTGGAAATCGCACTGCGCGTCACCCGGATGAAGGTTTTGTTGGAGACTTCAAGGGTGGCTTCCGTTTCACTCAGCTTATTGATACGGCCAATAATGCCGCTGGCGGTAACCACTTCGTCCCCTTTCTGTAGCCCTTCGTTAAATGATTTTTGTTCTTTTTGCCGTTTCTGCTGCGGGCGGATCAGAAACAGGTAAAAAATTACAATCATTGCACCAATGAACACCAGGTTCATCATGCCTGCATTGCCGCCCGCTTGTAGCAGTAAGATAGCGTTTTGAGTCATGTTTAAGATGAATTTCGTTTGTTTTTATTGTTCAGCGCCTTCTTCCTGTACGAAGCCGCGCAAATATACTTTTGTCGTTGCCGGGTAGGAATTCGCCGTAATGATAACAGGCTTTACCTGCCGCGCCCGTTTGTTTTTGGTATCGAAGCGGACGAAAATCTCGCCCTCCTCTCCTACCGGTATCGGGTCTTTCGGCCATTCCGGCACAGTGCAGCCGCACGTTGAGCGGGCGCCCTGAATGACAAGCGGAGCCTTGCCCGTATTCCTAAATTTGAAAGTATGCTCAATGATTTCCCCTTCCGTCACTTCACCAAATTCATAGTTCTGCTCCTCAAAACTCATTTTAGCCACATTGACGGTGTCGATAGGCGTATCCACAGAAACCGGGTTGCGAATAATATCCGCATTGCTGATGGCACCATCCTTTTTAATCTCCTGAAGCGTCTTTTCGGAACTACTTTCGGGCTGTTGGCTGTCGTTGCTGCAAGAGATGAACAGGAACAGGGATACGAACAAAAAGACCGGCAGTGATTTCATCATAGCATTTCTATTTTCAGCACAAAGGTAATGAACTCCATGAATCCTTAGCCAAATTATCAACTAATCCGGGAAAGGATTTGTTTTGTCCCCTGTAAATACCTACCCTCAGACATGCAGATTTACCTTATCGGATTTATGGGTTCGGGCAAATCCTATACCGGACGGCAACTGGCTCAGCTGCTCAATCGCCGGTTTATTGATCTCGACGACTGGATTGAGCAGGAGGCAGGGCTTTCCATACGCGAAATCTTTGAACAGCAGGGCGAAGCGCACTTCCGGAAAGCCGAAGCGGAAGCTGTCCGGAAAATGGCTGAAGAACTGAGCGCGGTGATTGCCACCGGTGGCGGTACTCCGTGCTTTCACCAAAATATGGAATGGATGAACGCAAACGGGCTGACCGTTTACCTTGATACTTCGCCGGAGGTATTATTCCAGCGCCTGAAAAGCGGACGGGGCCACCGGCCCCTCATCCGTTCCCTGACCGATGAGGGCCTGCGGGCATATATCAGCCAAAAGCTGCGGGAGCGCACTCCCTACTATCAGCAAGCGAGCATCGTCTATGCACAAAAAACTGGCGGGGAGGCTGTTGCAGAAGATCTGGCGCACCAATTTTCTAACATAACCGGGCATTAATGAATTGGGCAGGTGTAGATTACGGTAGCAAAATGGCAGGCACAACGGTCATTGCATGGGCTGAAGGCCGGGCGATCCGGCTGGCACAGAGCGCCGCCAAAAAAGATGCTGACAAGTGGGTCAAAAGCTGGGTGGAAGCACATCGCCCGGCTGTTTTATATCTGGATGCTCCTCTCAGCCTGCCCGGCGTTTACCATGCCCCCGGTGGGTACGAGGACTTTTTCTACCGGGCTGCCGATAAAGAGGTACAGGCTATGTCGCCTATGTTCCTCGGTGGGCTGACCGCCCGCGCCATGCGTTTAAGCCAGGAACTGAAAGCCCTGCAGTGCACCACCCTTGAAGTATACCCGGGGCAGCTTTCCAAAATCCTGGGCCTGGACCGCAAGCGGTACAAAAAAGACAAAGCCTACCTGCAGGAAGCTACCGAGATGGTCCTGGCTCATCTGCCGGATTATCAAATGGCAACGCCCCCAACCAATTGGCATCAGGTAGACGCCCTGCTTGCCTTCTGTAGCGGATACCGGCATCAGCAGGGGCTGGCAGCCATTTATGGTGGCATTGAAGAAGGGCAGATCATAGCTTAACTTTTCAGAACCGGAAAAAAGCACTAGTTTTAAGCCTTACCAAATAAAGGGCTACTGCTGAGCCCATAATGGCCTGGCCCTATTCAATCAACCCAATTGCCTGCATGGCTTTCGAACTCACGATCCCGTTCTACGCTTTTCGGCTCCACCTCCAAACAGGCGGCAGCCTACTCGCCCCGCTCAACGACCGGGAAGTACTCCGCATACGGGAAAAACTCCCCATTCTCGCAGGGCAATATGCGGAGGCGCTGCAAAATAAAGTGCTCAATCAGGGGCAAATCAGCGAACTGCTCAATGAGTATCAGCAGGGCCACTTTATCCCAGCCAAGGTCAAGGTGAGTTTTCCGGCTTCCCGGGATCAGTTCACCTATCCTGCCTTTGAACTTGAGTTCACCTACTACTTCAATCAGTTGCACCCCGGTGAAGGCATATGGGCCATTGTCCCGGCTCTGGATTTAGAGGCTTATTCCGCTGTCCCCGAAGAGTTGGAGCAAAAAATTATCGAGACTATACAACTGGACTTCGCCCGCCATCGTCGTCTCCAGGCTGTACAGGACATCGTGAGCGCGATCTGGTTTGACCTTATTGAACTTAAGCAGTACCCGATTACCCTTCAGGTACCCAGCCCCAAGGAACTGGAGCAAATGGGCAATGAGCAACAGGACCGTCTACTGCCCAAAGCAGCTACCGAACTAAAAATTGAAACGCCTGCCAGTTACGGCAGGGAAAAAGAGCTTAAGCAGCTGGCGCAAATCCTTACCGGCAACTTTCACCGCAATACCTTACTCGTTGGCCCAACCGGGACCGGCAAAACCGCCCTGGTCTGGGAGCTTGCCCGCCGGCAATCCGAATTTAAGCTGCCCGGCAAAATTTGGGAGACAACAGCCTCAACTCTTATCAAGGAATTGATGAAAGATACCGGATGGCAGGAAAACCTTTCCTTGCTTTGCCGGGAGCTTTCCGGGCAGCCCGACCTTCTCTTTGTACGTAACCTAATGGACCTTTTCGAAGTCGGTAAATATGAAGGCAATACGGTAAGTATCGCAGACTACCTTCTGCCCTACCTTAGCCGGGGAGAGGTAACGCTGATCTCAGAATGTACGGATGAAGAGCTCGCCCGTATTGAGATCAAGAGCCCGTCCTACCTCAACGTATTTCAGCGCCTCACCATCACCGAGCCGGAGTCCGGCGAATTGGAGCAGATCATCCAGCAAAAGGCCAATGATCTGGCCAGAGGGCAAAGAATCAGTATTGACCCTTATGCGATTCAGGAGACGGTGCGGCTCAGCCGGCGGTTTACGCCCTACGATGGGATGCCAGGCCGGCCTGTCCGCTTTTTGGAAAACCTTCTCCTCAACCAGAGGGGAAAATCTCTGCCTGGTGCTCCTAATACTACAGTTGCTATTCACCGTTCCGAGATTATTGCCCAATTTAGCGAGGAGACAGGTATGCCGCGGTTTATGATCGACCCGGAACTGCCGATGGACCCGGAAGCTCTGCTCACGCATTTCAACAGTAGAGTCTTCGGGCAGGAAGAGGCTGTTGAGCGGATCGTGGGCATTCTCTCAACGGTCAAAACCGCTTTGGCCCGTACCGGGAAGCCGATCGCCTCTATGTTATTTGTAGGTCCTACAGGTGTGGGCAAGACTGAACTGGCCAAGCAGCTTGCTGAATTCATGTTTGGAACGGCAGACCGGATGACCCGCTTTGACATGAGCGAATTCGCAACGCCTTATTCCGTGCAGCGGCTCGTAGGCCACAGTTTCTTTTCTGAAGGCCTTTTGACTTCGGCCATCCGGAAAGCACCCTTTGGAGTGCTGCTGTTTGACGAGATAGAAAAAGCGCATCCGGTCTTTTTTGACTTGCTTTTGCAAATGCTTTCTGAAGGCCGGCTGACCGACAGTCAGGGCCGGCTGGTCAACTTCTGTAGCACGATCATCATCATGACGTCTAATGTAGGGGCTGGCAGCCTGCAGCTCAACCCCATTGGTTGGCAACAGGAGCAATCTATCAAAAGTGTGGAAGACCACTTCCTTGGTGCTGTGCAAAAATATTTCCGCCCGGAACTCTTCAACCGGATCGACCAGATTATCCCTTTCGCCCCACTGGACAACCTAACCATACGCTATGTGCTGGACCGGGAAATCCAACAGCTCAAGCGCCGGGAGGGTATTCGCTTCCGCAAAATGAATTTTGTGCTTACGGAGCCCTTCCTGGAGCATCTGGCTACCCGGGGCTACGACAAACAATATGGTGCCCGCCACCTGCAGCGGACGCTCCGGCATGAGCTCATCCTGCCTCTGGCCTATGCACTGAACCAACAGGATGTTGACGATCAGGTTGAGATTGTGGTTGACCTAAGAGATGGCAAACCATACCTGACAACGAAATCGGACCCGCTCGGGCTCGATTTATTACTGGAAGAATACACCAAAATCGCCTATGCGGACCACGCCAGTAACCTGCGCCGTTCAGTGGAAAAACTGATGGAAGGCAGCTCATATGTGCGTATGCTTTCCGAACTGGACCTGCTGACAGCCTCCCGCCGCCGCAAGGGCAAGCAGTTCTGGGAACAAAAAGAAAATGCAGAACGCTATGGCATGCTGACGGATCAAAAGGCTCGCTTCGAAGGCCTCTTGCAACATACTGAGCAACTGGAGCTGCAGTTAGCGTTGTCCTGTCTCGACGTGCAGCCTTATCAGCCCGAGTGGGTAGATACCCTCGATCAGGTGGAGCAACAGCTGCAACAGGAAAAACTTAATCTTTTTGAAATCCTGAACCCGGACAATAATGAATGCCCACTTTATATTATAGGTGAGGACCCCGAGCGGGTAGTCCGGTTTTATGAGGAGCTAACCAGAGATTTGCCTTTTGAGATAGCTGAAACAGCAGCGATTTGGCTACGGGGCACAGAACCTAAAACTACCGTTATTTCGACGGTGCATAACTGGCATAACAGCAAGAAGCCGGAGCCCCAAAATACACAAGACAAACTGATTGGGGCCTGCCTGCTTTTTACGGGGCAAGCTGTCCGCGTTTTTTTTGAGCCCGAAACCGGTGTGCAGTGGTGGCAGGAGGGGCAATCAGAGTATCAGGAATACTACATCATTGCTGCACCTCAAAACCTCAGGCAGGCTCATGAACAGGTGCGGACAGCCGAACGCCTGTCTTTCCCGGCCCCGCACCGCATTATTAACGAGGATACCATTCAGGATACCCAGTTTGATCTTAAAAGGGAACACCACGGCAATCAGTTACTGGAGCTAATTCAGGATAAACTGGACCAGGAGTTCCGATTCAACATTGATACGACAATTGGATAACAGACTATGAAAAAGACCATTTTCAGCAGCGCTATCGCCTGTTTATTGTGCTTTGCCCTGCCTGCGTTGGGACAGGAAAAGACAACAGATAACAACGACCAGCAGTTTTACTGGGTCGCCTTCAAAGACAAAGCGAATACGCCTTACACGGTGGATGCACCCGAGGTCTTCCTGTCTCCGCGTGCCATTGCCAGAAGGCAGAAACTAGGCATCCCGGTGACTAAGGAGGACTTCCCGCCCAATCCCGGTTACCTGAAAGGCATTACCGAAGCCGGAGCCAAAGTGCACCATACCTCCCGCTGGCTCAACGCCGCTACCATTTATGGAGAATCGGCTATGTTGCCAGCTATTAAATCCCTGCCTTTTGTGGACACCATTTGGTATGCCGGCCCCTACCGGGCTAAAGGCAAAGCAAGTGTCGAACGGGACGCAAAAATGGACAAGCTGAAGAGTAAAGCCCTAACAGGGCAGCACTACGGTTACGGCACTAAGCAAATCAAAGCCATAAACGGAGATAGCCTCCACCTGATGGGATACCGGGGCAAGGGCGTCCTGGTAGCCGTCATGGATGGCGGTTTCACCGGCGTGGACCGAAGCCCATTCTTTGACTCCCTCCGCGCTGACAACCGGTTACTAACATCCATGGACATAGTAGATAAAGATACGCTGGTCTGGGAGTCCAGCAGCCACGGTACGAAGGTGCTCTCCACTATGGCTGCCAATCAGCCGGAAGTTTTGGTAGGTACAGCACCAGATGCCACTTACGTTTGCATCAAAACTGAAGATACACGGGGCGAACATCGTATAGAGGAATGCCACTGGGTGGCCGGGCTTGAGTACGCAGATAGCCTCGGAGCGGATGTCATGAACTCTTCTCTGGGCTATACCCAGTTTGATGAGACCTCTATGAACTACACTGCGAAGGACTTGACAGGGAGCATTTCTGTAGCCAGTCAGGCTGCCAATATTGCCGCCCGGAAAGGCATGCTGGTGGTCACAAGCGCTGGCAATGAAGGAAGCAGCCCCTGGCGCCGGATCGGCATCCCGGCAGATGCAGCAGGTGCTTTTTCAATCGGAGCTACTGCACTAAATGGTGATTTGGCCAGCTTTAGCTCGGTAGGGCCTACAGCTGACCGGCGTATCAAACCGGATATTGTGGCGCCCGGTGCGTGGGTGACACTGGCCGATGCCTATCAATATCAGGTAACAATTGGGTCCGGGACTTCATTTGCCAGCCCTATTGTGGCGGGCATGGTTGCCTGCCTGCGCGAAGCTTATCCTGAAGCAAGCGTGGAGGAGTTGCTGGATGCCATCCGTAGTAGCAGCAGTCAGTCTGATTTGCCTGATGTAGCTGTAGGGTATGGGATGCCAGACTTTGTCAAAGCTTACCTTGCTCTTCGCAAGCAGCCTTAAATAATAAAGACCGGGCGCTGGCATTAATTGTGCTAACGCCCGGTCTTTCTGCATTTTCAGAAATATCTCGCTAGATTACCTGATGGTTGAATGGCTGTATAACCATTTCAGATACCACTCCGGAGGTAGGTTGCTGGCACATAAACCATACCGCACGCCCGGCTTCCTGAGCCGTGATGAATTTATCCCGGTTTACAGGCATATCAATGTCATCCCAGAATTCTGAATCCACGCCGCCCAGATATAGATTGGATAGCCGGATTTCGGTACGCTTCAACTCTTCACGCAGCGACTTCACCATACCGTTTAGCCCGTATTTAGAGGCAGCGTAGGCTGCTGCCGCCGCCATGGGCGCCCGACCCAGTACGCCAGGAATATTGATGATCATCCCTTTTTTCGACTCCTTCATCGGTGGCAGAAAAGCCTGCATGACCAGGAAGGCACCCTTGAGATTGATGTCAATCATACGGCTCATTTGCTCGTATTCGATCTGTTCGAATTTTTTGAGGTAGCCTACCCCCGCAGCGTTCACCAGGATGTCGATTTGGCTCACTTTGCTATGGATTTGGTCTGCTACCTTCTGTACAGATTCGGGGTCGGTGACCTCCATTGTAAAAACCTGGTCATCGGGGATTTTATTGGCCTTAGCTACCTTCTTCAGCTTCTCCTGGTCTCTGCCGGTAATAAAGACATTCCCCTGAGAGTTTTTGATCATCTTGGTCGCTTCGGCTCCAATACCACCGGTAGCGCCCACAATCAGTACTTTCTTATTGGCTAATAATTCAACCGCCATAACTTAATTTCGCTTTTTAGTCTTTGATAGTCTTTAGAAATTCCGCGCGTACATTTTCATTAAGGAAACGACCGCCATACTCTGTGGTAACGGTGCTGCACTGTGTGTGTTTAATACCGCGCATTTCCACACACATATGCTTCGCATCCATGTATACGGCCACATCTTCGGTCTTAAGCACGCGCTTTAGCTCTGCCGCAATCTGTACGGTGAGCCGCTCCTGTACCTGAGGCCGGCGGGCGAAGTGTTCTACAATACGATTGAGCTTAGACAACCCAATCACTTTGTCGTTCGCGATGTAGGCAATGTGGCATTTGCCATAAATGGGCAGAAAATGGTGCTCACAGAAAGATTGTACCTGTATGCCTTTTTCCACCAACATCTGCCGGTAGCCAAATTTATTCTCGAACAGGGAAATCGCAGGCTTGGATTCAGGATTCAGCCCGCCAAAGATTTCCTTGACAAACATTTTAGCCACCCGTCTCGGCGTGCCATTCAGGGAATCATCATTCAGGTCCAGCCCGAGGGTTTCCATGATTTCCCGGAAATGCTGACTAATGATCTCCATTTTTTCTTCATCAGAACGGTCAAAGGCATCTGCCCGCATAGGCGTATCAACAGAGGTCGCGGCGTGCATATCTCCCAGTTCCTCCACCAGGTCTTCCCCATTCTTAGGCGCATAGCCATTTACTTTCCGGGCAATACCATTGCCGGAATATTTTGAATTCACCATAAAGGATGTATTTTGAAATTTTTCGGGTTATTTGAGTAGCAAATAGTTTACTATTGCCATATGATCTTAAAACCGATAGCCTAACACCAATTGCTGATAATTGTTTAACCATCGATCAACCGAAATGAAGCGAGCCCTGGCTGGTATCATTTTCTCCTTCGGGCTTTGGGCCCTGGCCGGGTTGGGTGGCTGTGCCTCTGACCCACCGCAGCGCCAATCTTTTGAGGATTGCTTGTATGGTGCTCCGGAGCCCATTTTCGATGCATCCCTGCCGGGGGTTTCTCAGCATCGGTTTGAGCTGCAGCCTGGTAAAGGTGTGGAGCGTTTTGTGTTGAACCAGTCTACGATCGTGCAGATAGAACAGACCGGTTGCGATCAGATCAGGCAGGAATTCACATTCTCCTGGGATGCGGCAGGCCGAAGGGAAGACTGGGCTGCACAGGCTATTCAAAAATACCGGGAGCTGGGTGAATTAGGTGCGCCTTACCTCTCTTTCAGTGCGATCAGCGAGGTACTTCAGGCCAGGAAGGAAAAATTGCGCCCCCGGGGCGAAGCTATCTCTTTGCAGCCTGGTTTAGCATTCCGGATCACGGCTGCCGAAACAGGTCAACAGTCGAAACTCGTCACTGTCCTCTACGAAACTGCTCCCGAGGAGGAATAAAAAACAAAAATTCAGCCTGACAGGCATTGCCCCTGATTTACAAGGAATAGCAGCAAGCGGCATTGATTTGTGCTAAAAAAATAAAATATGTATTTGTTTAACTTACAAGTTCTTAACCAAATCATGAGCACCTTTCACCATTTTGTTGCTTGACAAATTGTCAGTGAGAATATTTTAGAAACCGCCCCCTTTGTTCTACTTTTAAACTATCAAAAGAAAATGTCAAACTCCCTATAGGCACAAAGATTAAGTATCAGCAAGTTAGAATGGACTCCGCTGCGGTAATAGCAGCGGAGTCCTTTTTTATGCCTTCCCGAGGTTCAAAATTGTACTATAAGCTGCTTTGTTGTGACAACCGCGTTTTGGTCAGTATATTTGCGGTAATTTCCCAGCAGTCTGAAAAGCTGGCGGTTTGAAAATTTTCGCCTACTCCTGCTGAGCGATTCGCAGGTAGACTCATAATTAAAACCAGAAATAAGAACATGGATAAGTTTGATCTGATTGTAGTTGGCAGTGGTCCCGGAGGATACGTTGCTGCCATTCGCGCTTCACAACTCGGTATGAAAGTTGGTGTGGTGGAGCGGGAATCACTGGGGGGTATTTGTCTGAACTGGGGCTGTATCCCAACCAAAGCCCTGTTGAAAAGTGCGCAGGTTTTTGAATACATCAACCACGCAGAGGATTACGGTATTAAAGTGGATAAGGCCAGCGTTGACTTCACCGGTATGGTGAAACGCAGCCGGAACGTGGCAGATGGCATGAGCAAGGGGATTAACTTCCTCTTCCGCAAGAACAAAATCACCGTACTCGATGGGCACGGCAAATTGCTCCGCGGAAAGAAAGTAGAAGTCACGGACAAAGACGGCAAAAAGAAAGAATACAGCGCTGAGCACATCATCATTGCTACCGGCGGGCGGGCCAAGGAGCTTCCTACCGTTCCCATTGACGGGGAAAAGGTCATTGAGTACCGCAAAGCGATGAGTCTCGAAAAGCAGCCTAAGAAGATGGTTGTGGTGGGTGCAGGCGCCATTGGTACCGAATTTGCTTATTTCTACAGCTCTATCGGCACGGAAGTGACCGTAGTGGAATTCATGGAGCAGGGCCTGGTACCCCGCGAAGATGCCGACGTGAGCAAGGAAATGAATAAAATCTACAAGAAGAAGGGCATCAATATCCTGGGCAACACCTCTGTGGAGTCGGTTGACACCAAAGGCAAAGGCTGCACGGTGACCGTTAAGAACCGCAAGACCGGCAAGACGGAAGAAATCAAGTGCGATGTCGTGCTTTCTGCAGCGGGCGTAACACCAAATACGGAGAATATAGGCCTGGAAGCACTGGGCATCAAAACAGACCGTGGGCTAATTCAGGTGGATGAGTTCTACCGTACTAACGTAGCAGGGATTTACGCGATCGGCGATGTGACGCCTGGTGCCGCGCTGGCGCACGTTGCAAGTGCGGAGGGCATCATTTGCGTGGAGAAAATCGCGGGCGAAAATCCGCAGCCAATGGACTACAACAACATCCCGGCCTGTACTTACTGTGTGCCTGAGGTCGCTTCAGTAGGCTACACCGAGCAGGCGGCTAAGGATGCCGGTTACGAAATAAAGGTGGGCAAATTTCCATTCTCCGCTTCCGGAAAAGCCAGTGCAGCTGGTGCGAAGGAGGGCTTCGTGAAGGTCATCTTCGACGCGAAATACGGTGAGTTCCTGGGAGCTCACATGGTTGGCATGAATGTAACAGAGATGATTGCAGAAGTAGTAGCCGCCCGCAAACTGGAAACCACTGGCCATGAGATCATCAAAACGGTGCACCCTCACCCCACGATGAGCGAAGCGGTGATGGAAGCAGCAGCAGCGGCTTACGACGAGGTCATCCACCTGTAGTAATTTACACTGCGGTGTGAACTGCTAACATCAGGGCTCATGCGGATACGGACTTAGTGCGCGTGAGCCCTTTTTTTAACTTCTGAAGTGCTCGAAAATCCGCTCAATAAAGCGCTTATCCTTAATGATAATGTTGGCGTTGCCCTTCATAGTCTGAGAAGCATCCAACTCCCGCCCAAACTCAGTGACCAGGCCCTTTGGGAAATCAATGGTTAAGGCCACCTGACCGTTGATCGGCACCTGGCTGATAGACTCGACCCGCCCTATCGTTGAGCCAAATTCCAGTACCGGGTAGACATCGAAACTAACGACAACTTTTTTACCCGGCTTCACCGGGCTGGCTTTCGCTACCGGCAACCAGATCGTCCCTTTCGCTTCCTGCTCCAGTTGCGGGACGACTACACCGATTTCAAACCCTTCTTCAATGAATTGTTGCTCCGTAATATCTTCCATGTACAGAGATACGACACCGGTTACCGGAGCCGTGATGACATACTTGAACATCCATTCCTCCACGGCGCGCTGAAGGTCATTAAAACGCTCCCGAAGTTCAATTCCTGCTTGTTTTTTACTTTCTACGGAGCCTTCACGGACACCGGTTTTTTCAGCACGGATGCGCTCTTTTTCCAGTTCGCGGTTTTTTATGGAAGACTCCACACTCTCCCGCATGCGTTGCAAGCTAAGCAACGATTCCCTGGTTTTTTCAATACGCGACTCAGCCAGGAGATTATCCCGGACCAGCTTCTCCTCCCTTTCCAGCCGTTCCTGAACCAGCTTAATTTGGCTATCCAGGTTCTCAATTCTTCGAAGGTCAGAGCGGATAATGCTTTGTATCTTTTGCAGTTCCCGTTCCAGTTGATCAATGCTGTACTTATTGTAAGGGTTTTCCTCAAACTGCTGCCGGACTTTTTGCTGGCGATAAAAATCATAGAGCGGCTCTTTGATTGAGCCAAGAACAAAAGTGTCGGGCACCGAAAAGGCGAGCAGGGCAGAATCGGTAGGCGCCTCCATCATCATCATTTTGGACTCCAGCGTGAGCATATCCTCAAGGCGGGCGTTACTTTTGAAAACGACGATCACATCATTTTCCTTAACAGCGGCCTCATTTTCCACCAGGATGGACTGAACCCGGCCACTAATATTAGACACCAGCCGCTTAGGCGGCTCTTTGGAGGTTACCGTAATCCCTGCATCCACGACCACCGGATATTCAATAAAATAACTAATGTAACCGAGTACCACCACGACAAGTAATGCCAGCAGTGTGCCGAACCGGGCCATCCATGGTGGCGGAGTGCCCAGGATTTCCTGTACCTCCTCGCTCCGTATTTCTATATTTTCGTGCTCTTGCATAGGTGGTAGGATTTATGCGCCCAGCTCCAGCTGATTGCGGACCAATTGGTAATAGGCGCCCCGCAGATAGGTCAGTTCGTCGTGCGTGCCCTGTTCCACAATTTCTCCACCTTCCAGTACAATGATATTGTCCGCGTTCATCACTGTGCTCAGGCGGTGCGCTACGGTGACCACAGTACGGCCACGGAAGAAATCCTCCAGGTTTTCCATGATCAGCATTTCGTTGTAGGCATCCAGGGCGGTCGTTGCTTCATCGAAGAAGATATAATCCGGATTTTTGTAAACCGCACGGGCGATGAGCATTCGCTGCCGCTGCCCCTGACTGAGCCCAAGGCCATCCTGCCCGATTTTGGTATTATAGCCCAGTGGAAGAGATTCGATGAAGGACTGAATATTGGCCACCTTTACGGCATTCAGCAGTTTTCGTTTATCGATGATCTCATCTCCCAATGCAATATTGCGGGCGATAGAGTCAAAGAAAATGTATCCATCCTGCATGACCACCCCACATTTATTTCGCCACAGCCGGTTGTTGACATTAGAGAGGTTGATATCGCCAAGGCGGATCGCGCCTTCTGTGGGCTGGTAAATATTAAGTAGCAGTTTGAGAATGGTGGTCTTGCCACTTCCACTTGTACCTACAATTGCGGTCGTTTGTCCTTTGGGGATGCGCAAGTTGACGTTCCGCAGGACAGTTGGTGAGTGTGGCCCGTTATATTGAAAGCTTACTTTCTCCAGAATCAGGTCTCCATACTCGGGTAAGATGGTAATTTTCTCTTCCAGGTTCTCCTCGTTATCACGAATGTGGATTTCGTTGAGGCGTTCCAGGCTTATCTTAGCTTCCTGCCGGGCCCGCAAAAACTCGAACAGCTGGTTCAGGGGCGAATTCATCTGCCCGATAATGTACTGAACCCCCAGGAGCATTCCCAGCGACATCTCATTATCCATAACCGCTTTAGCGACTATGAAAATGATTAGAAGGTTCTTAGTCTCATTGAAAAACCCGGAGCCGGCACGTTGTATCTGCCCGATACGCAAAGCGCTGACACTCGTTCGGAACAAACGGGCCTGAATACGCTCCCATGCCCACCGCTTCTGCTTTTCGGCATTGTGCAGCTTAATATCCTGCATACCATTGATGAGCTCCATCAGGTTGCTTTGGTTCTCTGCAGACTGGTCAAAATGCTTATAATCCAACTCCCGCCGCAGGTATTGGAAATAAAAAATCCAGCCTATCTGAGCCAGGGTAAAAATGACAAAAACAGCAAAAATCGTAACATTCCACGCTAACAGCACCCCTGCAAAAACCAGGATATTGGCAAATGTAAAAATAGAGACCAGTGAGGTGGAAGTCAAAAATCGCTGTACCCGCTCATGGTCCGCAATCCGCTGCATTAAATCACCAGTCACTTTTGAATCAAAGAAGCTGATGGGCAGCTTGGTGAGTTTGATCAGGAAGTCAGAAATCAGGCTGATGTTGACGCGTACCGTAACATGCAATAGTATCCAGCTTCGGAACTGCTCCACAGCCATCATAGTCGCGAACAGGAAGAACTGTGCCAGCAAAATAAGCTGTATAAAATTAAGGTCATCATTTTCTATTCCTGTATCAATTATGGATTTGATCAGGAAAGGGAAAATAAGCTGCAACAAACTACCTAGTGCCAACCCTACGCCCAGCTGAATAAGCAAGGGGCGGTAGCGCTGAAAGTAGCTCCTTACGTAGCCAAAGCCTGATTTGTTGATCTTTTCTCCCTCCCGGGCATAAAATTCAGGTGTAGGTTCCAGCAGTAGCAGCACGCCAACGTCTTCCCCGTCCTCCACATCGCTTGCCCAGTTTTCCAGGAATTCTTCCCGCGTCAGTTTAAATTTACCCGCTGCCGGGTCAGCGATCCAGACATACCTTGAATTGGCTTTATAGATCACCACGAAGTGCTCCTGTTTCCAGTGCGCCACAGCGGGTACCGGAATATCCCTTGCAAGACGGTCGAAGGTGGTCTTGACAGCCAGGCTTTGCAGGCCGATATGCTCAGCTGCATCACTGATGCCCAAAAGCGTAACACCCTGTTTGCCCATATAGGTCAGGTCACGGAGATACTCAAGCGAGTAGTACCGCCCAAAATGACGAGACACCATGCGCAGGCAGGTTGCCCCGCAGTCCATCGCGTCGAGTTGCTGGTAAAATGGAAATCTCCCTGACATTTTTTTAGCCTTAGTGGTCAAGTTAGGAGCAAAACAGGTGCTGTTTTACTTTAACTTTACTTCTGCGCCAGCTTGCTGTTAGCATGAATCACTGGTACAGAAACATCTCTGATTGAGCCCTCCAAACGAACACCACAGCAGTGTTGCCTATTCAGAGAACAAATTTAAATACGAAATATAAGGCGTTCAGGCATCTTTTAAAACAAAGTCACCGCAATTTCTTGAAAAACCAGGCAAAAAGCAACTTCTGTAAGTATAATAGTGATATTTTTGGGCAAATTTGGGCTGAATGTACAATAGTTTCATCACTGTGGTCTGTGTTTTGGAGCATACACATGAGCTCCGTTTGTTGCCGGAGTACCTGCAAAACACCTTTACCGTAGTTCGGCAGCACTTCACTGACTTCGAGTTCATCGTGGTCAACAACAATCCGGAGGCTTCTGCGGATGATGCTATTGATCAGCTGCCGGACGATCTGAAACACAACGTATATCTGCTCAATCTTTCCCGGTCCACCAACCACAACCATGCCGTTTTGGCCGGTTTGGACCGCAGCAACGGGGACTATACAGTAATTTTCGAGTTTGACTTCTATCAGCAGCCTGAATTGATCCTGCAGCTCTTTGAGCACAGCCGCAGCGAAGGGGCGGATATTGTATACATGAAGGCCAGGCAGCGGCAGGCAGGTGCCCACTTTCGACCGTTTTACCGGCTTTTTTATTTTATCCTGCGCCGCTACTCAGCGCTGGAGGTAGACGAGATGGCTCACAACACCCGGATTATTTCCCGCCGGGCGCTTAATTCACTGCTGCGCCTGCGTGAGAATTTGCGGTACATGAAGGCTATCTACTCCATCGTGGGCTACAAAACCCGCTGCCTTGAAACCGATGCTCCCCTGCATGGCAGAGGACAGGAATCATTCTCAGAGCGTTTCCGGACTTCCCTCATCGCCATTACCTCCTTTACCACTTTTCTGCGTTCCCTGCTGCTCTGGATATTTCTGTTTTCCCTGGTCTTTCTCATCGGCGTTATTGCTAATGCCCTGAAAGTGAAATTTACGGGCGTGGATTTGTTCGGCAGTGCCGGAGAGCCTTATCCGGGATGGACTTTTCTGGTCATCCTCATTGCCATTTTCTTTGCTACCACCTGCCTGAACTTGTACATCATGTCGATCTATCTATCGAATATTTACAATGAAATCAAGCAGCGCCCGCTTTACATTCTGGAATCGATCAAACGATTCTAGCACTTAGCCACTGCTCCACATACTGAAAATGAGCCTCTTTCTCCGGTTCGTTATGAATTTCGTGGTATAGCCCGGCCCAGCCCTTAAAAGTTACATCCCCTTCCAGCTGTGCCGCGAAAGTTTCACTTGCTTCAGAGGAGGTGACGCCATCTGCCTCCCCGTGGGCAATCAACAGCGGTACGGGAAACCCACCTTTCTGCTGCATCAGCCAGTCGCCTTCCTGCATCATGTCGATGCCCACTGCTGCAGAAATACGATCGTGGACCAGTGGATCCGCTTCATATGCCTGCACTACTTTGTCATCTCTGGAGAGTAACCTGGTCTTTAGGTTATTGCCCTGCAGGAAGCCGGGGTATATTTTCCGCATCAACTTTCCTACTGCCACCAACGCAGCAGGTGGAGTAAAGGACAGTTGAATCCACGGGGCAGAGGCAATTACACCGCTGACCTTTGGATTGCGGTGCAAGGTATAGGAAAGGACCAGCCCTCCTCCCTGACTATGCCCGTACAGAAATACCGGCAAATCCTGATAAGCAGTGCGGGCTTCAACCAGCAGCTGTGCGATCTCGTCCAGCAGGGGACCGACCCCGGGGCTGTGCCCACGCTTGCCTCCCGATTGCCCGTGTCCCCGCCTGTCATACCCTATAACAGCGAAGCCTCGGGCGTTGAACCAGCGTGCCATATGATCGTACCGCTCAATGTGCTCGCCCAGGCCATGGGCAATCGCTACAACAGCTTTGGGGGTAGCCGCCGCCCATTCACAGGCGTGTATTTTAATGCCGTCTTCTGTTGTCCAGGAAAATGTGCGCTTGTGCATTACTCTTTTTTTGGTGCTGCCTTAAATTGCCGCTGACCTTCGATGTAGCCTACGACCTTCGAATCCGGATAACGCCCTTCCAGGAAGGAAGCCCGGAAGGTTTCTGCCTTTGCCTGTTCCTCAAAATGACCTATGAGATAGGAAAATTGACCTTCTCCTAATTCCTCCAGCGTGATGTTCCCATGCTGGAAAAACAGGTCATGATCGGGAGGAAGCGGGATGGCCGTAGACATGATCTCAATTTTAAAGCCGTTGTAGCCTTCCGGAATTTCCTGCAGGCTGCGATAGGCAGTATCCGTTTCTATCGTCTCAATTGGAATGACCTTACGGTCGGTGGCTCGTTGCCGGAAAGTGGGGTTGGGGGCTTCATTTTGCCGTACAGCTCCGCTCAGTGGTTCATCAAAACGCTCGGACAACGGAATGGTGTCCAGCTTAGGTGCCTGTACCCAAACTCCGGAGTAGCTGTTGCAGGCAAGCCCATGCCCCGGCAAAAAGAAAATGACAAATACGCTATAAAATAAGGCTGATTTCATCATATTGTGCGATACCTCTGTTGTAATTCTTAGAACTTTTCTGAAAATTAGATACAATAACGCAAAAATACCAACTTGTCTTCTATGAGTTTGAGAATAGTTTTTATGGGCACACCTGATTTCGCAGTCCCTTCCCTTCGCATATTGGTACAAAACGGGTACAAAGTCGCGGGCGTAGTGACAGCTACCGACAAGTACGGTGGGCGCGGGAAAAAACAACTCCTGGAATCCCCAGTGAAAAAATATGCCGTGGAGCAGGGCATCCCGGTCCTGCAGCCCAAAAACCTGAAATCGCCCGAATTCCAGGAAGATCTGCGGGCATTAAATGCCAATCTTCAGGTTGTCGTTGCTTTCCGTATGCTACCGGAAACGGTTTGGGATATGCCGGAATACGGCACCTTCAACCTGCATGGTTCTCTGCTGCCACGCTACCGGGGCGCAGCACCCATCAACTGGGCCGTCATCAACGGAGATACTGAAACGGGTGTTACAACCTTTTTTATCCGGCACGAAATTGACACCGGTGATGTCCTCTTGCAGGAAAAAATGCCCATTGGGCCCAATGAAACCGCCGGAGAGGTCCATGACCGGATGATGATGCTCGGTGCTGAAACAGTACTAAAAACAGTCCAAGCCATTGAGTCTGGTAATTACCATCTGCAAAAACAGGACGATGCCCAAGCGACCAAAGCACCAAAGCTGTTTCGGGAAACCTGTGAAATTGACTTTGTTCAGCCAGTCGAAAAAGTGCACAACTTTGTCCGTGGGCTGAGCCCCTACCCCGCTGCCTGGACTACCCTTGAAGACAAACAGCTGAAAATTCTCCGTGCCCATTATAAGAAAGCGGATGTGGAGGCTACACCCGGTACTTTCCGTTCTGACAATAAAAGCTGGATTAAAATCGCAGCTCTGGATGGATGGCTGGTCATAGAAGAACTTCAACTGCAAGGCCGTAAACGCATGAAAGCCAATGATTTCCTTAATGGTTTCTCTTTCTGATTTTTAAAATTACAAAAAAATAAAATTTAAGAAAATTCTAACTGAGTAAAAGCAAAAATAAAATGATTAAAGTTCTGGATCTTCATTTTCTGGACAAAAGCGACACAATTGCTGCATTTCTGGCCGAGACTTCGGCAGGGCCCATCCTGTTTGAAACCGGCCCCTACTCTACCTTTAGCCATCTGAAAGCCGGGCTTGCAGCACATGGCTATCGGCCTGAAGACATTGCCCATGTTTTCATCACACATATACACCTGGACCATGCCGGAGCAGCCTGGGCTATGGCAGAAGCAGGAGCCACCATCTATCTGCACCCCTTTGGTAAGGCGCACATGCATGACCCTTCCAAGCTCGTGGCCTCCGCTACCCGTATCTACGGTGATGATATGGAGCGGCTGTGGAGCACGATGAAGGGTATCCCGGCAGCACAACTAAAAACTGTAGAGCATGAAGACACCATCAAGATCGGGGATACAGAGATCACCGCATGGCATACGCCCGGGCATGCAGTGCACCATATTGCATGGCAGGTAGGCAGTGTATTGATTGCAGGCGATGTTGCAGGGGTTAAGATTGGTGCAGCTCCGGTCGTTCCGCCCTGCCCGCCACCGGATATCAACGTTGAAGACTGGCAGGCTTCTCTCAACCTCATCCGGCAGCTCCCCCTGCAAAACATTTATCTGACCCACTACGGGCGGATTGCAGGGGCCAATATTCCCGTCCACCTTGATGAGCTCGAACAGGAGCTTCTGGACTGGGCCGAATGGATGAAGCCACACTTTGAGGCTGGTAGTGACCCAAAATCAATCACGCCGGAATTTATGGCATGGGTACAAGGACGCCTCATCGAAAAAGGCGTCTCAGCATCCATGCTGGAAATCTACGAGAATGCTAATCCCTCATGGATGAGCGTAGCCGGGCTGCTGCGGTACTGGAAGAAGCGGACCGCCGGGTAAATAGCGGTTCATGAGGAAGAATAAGCTGCCTGTGAGGACAAATTCATTACTGTTTTTTTATCCTCTATATTACCGACGTAACGCTCCGGGAGCCTCTGCCCTAACCCCAAACTAATGGAAAATCCTGGCAGGGGCTCCTTTTATCCCATCATGCCTGCTATTGCGTGCCCGGGGGCCACAAGTACGGCATCAAGATCCTCGCCAGGCTGAGCTATAATTTGTTCTGCCGTTCCATCCCATTCCACTCTGCGCCCAAGTTTCCAGGACAAGCCTGCCATGTGAGCGGACATCGCTTCCTCAAACCCTTCGTCTATACCGCAGCTCACTGGCGTTCCGTTGCGGATGGCGCCCAGCCACTCCCGGAGGTGCAGCATGGCAGAATCGACCCGCTTGCCGCCCCGGTAAGTCCAAAGCAGCCCTTTCTGAGCAAAGTATTTGGAGGTCGCTGATGTCACCCCATCCGCATTGCCGGAAGCCGGATCATAGGCATAAATCGGTACACTGGGGTCCATCACGCCGCTTTCAATCAGGTGCCGGTAGCGGGTAGAGTTAGGATCGGCATGCACCCGGAGTTGACTGCCCAGCTCGAGTGTGCCATCGTGTCCCATAAGCAGGGTTTCCCGCCAGTGCTGATTTCCAAGGGTAGCGCTGTAAACGAAGGTCATACCCTTTTCCAGCCCGGCTTCCCGGCTGGAGCCCGTGGTGAAGTCCGGGTATTCCATTACCGCCTGAAAAACGTCTGGTACATCCCGCCCATCGCGGTGGGTATAAATGCCGCCGGAAGCCGTTACGAAGCGGGGCATCCCCATATCGAGAATACAATTGACCCGGTCGTAGTCGTGGGTCATCAGGTCGCCGGACAAGCCCGAGCCATAGGCCCACCATTTGCGCCAGCGGAAGAAATGCTCTTTATTGAAAGGAATCCGGGGCGCATTGCCCAGGAAGAGGTCCCAGTTGATGGTCTGCGGGCTGGCTTTTTCGTGGATATGGTACTGCCAGGCTCCATTATCGCTGTTACGGTTTGTATTGGCCTGTACCAATGAGACATGCCCAAGTACCCGTTTTCGTATGATATCCTGAGCGGTAATAAAACTCTGGGTCTGCCGGTGCTGATGCCCTACCTGAAAGATAGCTTTTGAGCTCCGGGCTGCTTCACGGAGGGCGTAGGTTTCCGCGATTTTATGGGTCATGGGTTTTTCCACATACACATGCTTGCCAGCCTGCAAGGCAGCGATAGCTACCGGTGCGTGCCAGTGATCGGGGGTAGCAATGACCACCGCATCTATATCCGGGCTGTTGATCAGTTCTTCGTAATGCCGGTAGCGTTTGCAATCCGGAGAAGCAGATTGTGCCAGTTCAGCATTGATGTCGAATACATCACAGACCCCCGTGAGTTTTACATTAAGATTCTCCTGGCTGAAGTAAGCTTCCAGGGCACCAGTATTGCTTTGTTCCTGCATTGCCTGAAGCCAGGCTGGTGTAGCGAACCCCAGCACGCGGACCAGGTGCTGCCCGCGGCCTCCGTTGCCCACAATACCTATCCGGATAGGTTCGCCAGACATATCGGAAGCGATCTCCGGGCGTTCTGCCTCAATATTCAGCTCCCGGAGTATTTGCTCTTTCTCCTGCTGCTTTTTGCGCACTTCTATGTAAGCCCCAGCGGCTATACCTCCGATAAATGGCAAACCGATTAATCCTTTCAAAGCCTTACGGCGACTGTGGGAAGCCCCTTTTTGTTCCTGTTGCTTATCCATGATGTACGGTGCTTTGTGCAGCGTTGTCTGCCTGCGGATTAAAAAATACGCTCAGGCCCCATAAATGGCCGGTGGGGAAATAAGCCAGCACGCCCAGAGCTGCCAGTTCCACCAGGTTCTTATTGACAATAAAGTAATTGCCTTCTGCCGGGCCAGCAGCAGGAATGCCAGGCCATGAAGGGTGTGCCAGATAGAAAAAGGCGAGCATGGCCATACCGATGTAAGCGCCTGCTTTTTCCCAAATCCCAAGGATGAGGGCCAGCCCTGCCGCGGATAATGCCAGAGCCGTTAAGGTATCAGAAATGCCAATGAGGCTGTCATTGCCTAACCATTGAAAGAAAGGGGCAAACGGGCCTTGGGCAGACATCAGGTAGCCCTGTGCCGTCCAGCCCGGCGTCAAAAATTTTATAAAGCCTTCAAATAAAAAATGCCAGCCGGCAAACAAACGGAGCGCAATCAAAAAGAAGAGCTGTGGTTTGGAATAGGTCATAGCAGTACCATTTTGGTGTACAGCTACTAAAGTCCACCATTACCTTCACTCCTAAAATGATAATTATCAGATAAAAAACTGATTATTGACGGGCTGCTTCAATGGCCTTACGCACACTGCCGTGCTCCAGCAAGAGGGCTTTGGCGTCATCGTAAGTACCGCCTACGGTATTTTTGATAATCTTGGTGCCCCGGTCCACCAGCTTTTGGTTGCTCAGCTGCATGTCCACCATTTTATTGTCAACCACCCGCCCCAGGCCAATCATTACGGTGGTGGAGATCATATTCAGGACAAGTTTTTGGGCGGTGCCTGCCTTCATGCGCGTACTACCCGTTACAAACTCAGGCCCCACGATAACTTCCAGCGGATAATCGGCGTAAGCGCTAACCGGTGCGTCAGGGTTGCAAGTGATACAGCCTGTCAGTATCCCATGTTTCTGGCACTCTTTAAGCCCATGTACTACATAGGGGGTGATACCTGAGGCCGCAATTCCAATAACCGTATCCTGATCATTGACGAAGTATTCTTCCAAATCTTTCCAGGCCTGTGTTTCGCTGTCTTCGGCAAATTCGACAGCGTTGCGGATGGCGTGGTCTCCCCCGGCAATCAGCCCAATGACCCAATCGGGCGGCACCCCATAGGTGGGTGGGCATTCAGAGGCATCCAAAATCCCCAACCGGCCGCTTGTGCCTGCGCCGATATAGAATAGACGGCCGCCCTGTTTCATGCGCTCCAGGATGGCTTCGACCAGTTCGGTTAGCCTGGGTATTACACCTTGTACGGCGAGGTGAACTTTGGCGTCTTCTTCATTGATGTGCGTAAGGATTTCCTTTACCGGCATCTTTTCAAGGTGCCGGTAAAGGGAAGGTTCTTCGGTTACTTTTTGCATGCGCGTGTTTGATGATTTGCGCTAAAGTTAGAAAAACCTCTGCATTCTCCGCGGATTAATCTTCCTCTACTACTACGTCAACCGACCGATAAGCATCGATGACCGCCTGCTCGCCCTCTTTACCAGGCTTGGAGTTGCCATGCTCCATGCCGAGAATGCCGTTAAAGCCGCGTCCATGGATGTACTTAAAAATATTGGTATAGTTAATTTCACCCGTAGTCGGCTCGTTGCGCCCGGGGTTATCGCCAATCTGGAAGTAAGCGATCTCCTCCCAGCACTTTTCGATATTAGGCAACAGGTTGCCCTCCTGAATCTGCTGATGGTAAATGTCAAACAGAATTTTGCAGGCCGGGCTGTCCACCGCTTTGCAGATTTGGTAGGCCTGGGCGGCTTTGCTGAGGAATAGCCCCGGATGGTTGTAGAAGTTGAGGGGCTCCAGCACCATCACCAGGCCATGGGGCTCTAAAATCGCAGAGGCTTGCTTCAGGCTTTCAAGCACATTGGCTGTTTGGTAGCCCATATCCTGCCGCATATCGACCAAGCCAGGCACGACGGTCATCCAGGTCGCGTTGACCCGTTTGGCTACTTCCACACTTTCTTCGACCTCTTTGAGAAAAACCTGCCGCTTCTCTTCATCGCCGCTGGCCAGGTTGGCATCATTCCAGGCTATATTATGGGCAACGAATACCCCCATTTGCATGCCCCGGCTTTCCATCGCCTTCGCCATCGCCTTTTGGAGTTCAACCGGCTTCTTCTTCATGCCGTTGTCTTCAAAAGCCGTGAAACCCTGATCTGCCATAAAGTGTAGCTGCGCTACCGGGTCTTTCCCTGCAGTCTCGGCAAACATGCCCAGGTGGGGAGCATATTTCAAGTTGAACGGTTGATTATCACGCCGGTCCGTACCAGCAAAACTATGAGTGCCTGCAGCCATAGCTCCGGCTGCAAGCCCGGCCTTCTGAATAAATCCTCTTCTGTCCATCATGGTTTTGTTTTCCGTTTTGTTGGTCATGATTAAGCCCTTAATTTAGGGATAAAGCGGGAACAATTTATAGCAATAGCGAGGTAAAACCTAACTGTTATGCCCACAAATACCTCCAGCCTGAAAATGAAATCAGGGCAAAATGTCTATATTGCAAGACTTTCAGACAAATCTCGAGCAAACCTATTCATGAGAGCGGATAACAAGGTGGTTCATGGGCTGTGGATAGGGGAAAAACTGACCCCCCTGGAGATCCTTTGCATTAAATCCTTCCAAGCGCAGGGGCATACGTTTTGTTTGTGGATTTACAATGACCTTGTCACTCCTCCACCTGCGGGCACTGTGGTATGTGATGGGAGGCAAATACTGCCCCGTGATGCTATTTTCCGTTACATTGACGGAAATGAATTTGGGCACGGCAAAGGCAGCCTTGCCGGCTTTTCGGATATCTTCCGGTACAAGCTACTGTATGAGCATGGCGGATGGTGGACGGACATGGATATCACCTGCCTGAAACCGCTTGACTTCCAGAATGCCTATGCATTCAGAGAACATGATGTGCTGCCTGTTGTCGGTAACCTCATGAAGTGCCCCAAAGGAAGCCCACTGATGGAATGGTGCTATCAACGGGCACGGGAACAGGTTGATGCCTGGAATACCGATTGGCTCCTGCCCATCCGCATCTTGAATGAGGGCATTTCCCAGTTCGGCCTGAATGACTGCATTCACTCTATCACCAATCCAGATCGATGGGAGGTTGTGGATTGTTACCGCGAACAGCAATTGCGGCCAGCTCCTCAGTGGTATGCATTTCACTGGATGAACGAAGAATGGAGAAGCAAGGCCTTGTCGAAAAACAAGGTCCGGGCCCAGAGCTATCTGGCCAGTCTTTTTCACCGTTATAGTATTGAAATCCAGTTGTTGCCCCGACTACCGCTCCGAACACGCCTGAACCGGCGACTGGCTAAACAGGTGATTCCCTTTCTCCCCCTTTTGGTACGCAGAAAGCTGAAAATACTATTATTCCGGTTTAACAAGCTAATCCCTTCCTCCTGATGCCTAACTATAAAGTTGCACTGTTTTTTTCATCTTTGTTAAAAAAACGCTCGCAAAAGCATGCGTAAATCCGCCCGCAAGACCATTGCGATCCTTTCTAATACCAGCTGGAGTATTTACAACTTTCGCAGGGGGCTTGTCAGGCGGTTGGCCAAGGAAGGATATCAGGTTTTAATTCTTTGCCCGCAGGACCGCTATACGGAGAAACTAAAAAACGAACCCTGCCAATTTATCCCAGTCAAGCTATCCAGGCATAAAGTTAATCCGATTCCCGACCTGCAGTATTCCTTTGAGGTATTTAGGATTTTAAGGCGACATCGCCCGGATTTTTTAATCAGCTATACGGTCAAGCCAAATATCTACGGGCAATTTGCTGCCCGGCTCCTTCGCATCCCACGGTTAGCAGTGGTGACAGGCCTGGGCTACCTGTTTATCCGCCGAAATTGGAAAACGGTATTGGTAAAGTGGCTGTATAAGCATAGTTTTAAAGGTGCAAAAAAGGTATGGTTTTTAAATAAAGACGATCAGTCCTGTTTTTTGACAGAGGGTGTAGTTTCGCCCGCCCAGGCAGCCTATCTGCCCGGGGAAGGCGTAGATACCGGCTATTTCAAACCTAACCCGGTGCGGCCTGCAACAAGCTCCGCTCTCTGTTTTGTTTATGCCGGGCGCCTGATCAAAGAGAAAGGGGTTCCTGAATTTGTACAAGCCGCCCAAATCCTCAAACCCAGCTATCCTGAGGTGGAATTTCAAATTGCAGGCTTTTTAGAGAAGGACGCACCTGGCGCGATTAGTGCAGCTGATATTGTAACCTGGGAAAAAACAGGGGCCGTAAATTACCAGGGGGCCAAGGAAGACATTCGTCCTATCCTGGCCGAAGCCCATTGTGTAGTGCTCCCGACCTATTATCGGGAAGGTGTCCCCAGGATACTCCTGGAGGCTGCAAGTATGGGCATCCCAATAATCGGGACGCCCACTCCAGGCTGCAAGGATATTGTACTTGAGGGCAAAACCGGATTTCTCTGCCAGCCCATGGACCATAAGCAATTAGGGAGAGTTATGGAAAAAGTTATCAGAATGGACGATACCCAGCGGCACCAATTAGGAATAGAAGGCAGAAAAATTGTTCGAGCCTATTTTCAGGAAGAAATAATCATAAACCGTTACCTTCACTTCCTCCAACAGCTATTCGGTGCTACAGCAGAGCCAAAAGATAAAGCTACTTTAAAATTCAACTAAATTCAGCAACCTCAATCTTGCACCGACCAACCCATTGAACGCATGGCTTCTAAACAAAAGCATACGCCTAAATCCTCCCCACTTCTGATTGGCTGGGTAGTTGTGGGGTTGTTTATTAGTGGCTTCATCGTTGACCCGGCTGCCAGGGAGCCTTTTCTGCCAATTCGCCAGTTATTGATTGCCCTGTGGTTAGTGGGCGGTGCAGTCCTGGTTTTCCGTGTACCAGGCTTAAAAGTTGCCTTGCCTCCGGTCACCCGGCTTTTCATAGGGCTCAGCTTGGCTTTTCTGGGCTGGAATATCTTAAGTATATCCTGGAGCATTAATCCAACTGAGGCAGTTCTCGCTTCTAACCGGGTACTGCTGCAGGTAAGCCTTTGTGCCTTTTTTATTATAACTGCCCCGCTATTGCTGGAACGGCTGGGCCTGCTTGCGCGTATCCTTGCAGTGTACCTCTGCTTTTTGAGTGTGCTTAGCATTTTGCAGTACCTGGGCTGGACCAACTTCCCAATAGAGAGCAGCAGTCCGCCTGCGGGTTTGTCGGGTAACAGAAACCTGCTGGGGTCCATCCTGGTTATCCTTCTGCCCTGGGCACTTTACCTATTCTTTTTGGGGCAGCGGTATTGGAGTATTGCTGGCCTAATAGGTTTAGGGGCCGGTGTTATTGCGCTGCTGCTTTCGCAAACCCGTTCAGCTTGGGTGGCTTCTTTCGTCGCTTTTTCTGCTATTCAGATACTTTTGATGCTTCGGCGGAGCACTTTGTCTCCTGAATTGAAAGCGAGATGGAAACTTGTGAACTTATCGGTAGCAGGGGCCGTAGTGATGCTCGCGGGTTTGCTGGCAATAAGTGGGCAAGGCAATCAACTAAAGAATAACCTCCTAAATCGATTCTCCACGCTGGTTCAGGTTCCTGATGTTGATGATCAAGCTGAAAACGAGGCAGAACGCAACATTTTGGACCGATTACACCTTTGGCAACACACCACCGAACTGATAAAAGACCACCCCGTAAAAGGAGTAGGTGCCGGAAATTGGAAAGTCCGCTTTCCGGAATACGGAGGGAGCAGCGCACCCCGCTTCGAGGAAAAAGACAAACTCCGCGTTCGCCCTCACAACGAATACCTGAGCATTGCAAGTGAACTGGGCCTGGTAGGTCTGGCCCTTTTTGTCTTGCTTTTGGCAACGCTAGCCTACCAATCTTTTCAGCTTCTTTTGAAAGCCCGGACGGAGCAGGGGATCATTCTCAACATCCTACTTATTGGAGTTGGTCTCGGGCTGGCTGTAGACTTTCTGTTTAGCTTTCCCCTGGAGCGGATGAGCCATAGTTATCTTATTGCGTTAAATATTGGATTGGCGCTTCAGGGATCCAAAAGCAGTTCTACCCGCAAAGCCCGACCGGGCGTCTGGGCGGTGCTCCTGGGGCTTGGCGCACTGGCCGCTTTGGCAATAAGTTACTACAACTGGCAGGCGAACCGCAGTTTCCATCAGTTGCTGCGGGCTGAAGTCAGTGGGCAGTGGGACAAGGCCGTCTCCATCAGCCTGGAAACCGAGCAGATGCCATTGACGAGCCTGGACCCGCTTGGCGATCCTGTTGAATGGCATTCAGCAAATGCCTTAAAGCAAGTGGGCAAAAGTGAGGCAGCGTTGGAAAAAATTGAGGATGCGATCGAGGCGCACCCGAACAGCCATCGGATTTGGAACACAAAGGCTGCCATTATGATACAGGAGGAGCAATTTCAGGAAGCCATAGAACCGCTAAATCGTGCGCTTACGTTGGCATCAGATTATGAGCCAGCCCTCTCCAACCTGGGTTATGCTTTCTACCGGACCGACCAATTCGAGGCGGCTGTCACTACCTTACTAAAGCTCGATCTGGAAAAGCATGCTAAAGTCCTTCCCGTCATTTGGGATGCCGGGCAGCGGATGGAACGCTCCTGGTTGGGCAGCAGCCCTTTTTACCAGGCAGGCTTGAACGCGCTGAAGCCCCCTACTCCACTCCCTATGGTACAATGGCCGGCGCAAATGCGGCAGCTTCAGCACCAGTTTGAATCAGAGAAAGCCTTCGTTGTCCAATACTTTGAGACACTGGGCCATTATGCGATGCTGAAAGCCTGGTCTGAAAAGCAGCCCCCCGAAGCCGTCATGGGCTTAAATGCGGCCTTACAGGAGCTTTACGAAAACCTGGCGCAGCAAGAAGACTATGCGGCCCTTGCAGATCGAGTCATTCAGAACCACCACACAGCAACTCTGCAAAAAATCCGGCAATTAACCAAAGATGAAATCATCACCGTAGGCGCAGTCCTGGTCCCATTACCAATTTAGGCTCACATGCACATTATCAACAACAAGCCTAAGCCATTTTCTCAGGAGCTAAAGACCGTTTGGCGGGCATTACCCATCGCTATGGTCTTCGCAAAACGAGCGATCCGGATTAAGTACAGCCATACCGCACTGGGCTTACTGTGGGTTATTGTGCCTATTGCGGCCTATGTGGTGATCTATTCCGTTTTTTTTTCGGTCCTGCTTGAGATCGACACCCGGGAAACGCCCTATCCGCTGATTGCCTTTTCAGGCCTGTTGGGCTGGAACTATTTTAAGGATATCATTCATAATGTAGGCCCTTCGCTGCATCAGGAAGGCGAATACCTGAAAAAGAATGTATTGCCTAAGTTTATCATTCCACTGTACAAAAGCTTACTCGGGCTGGTGGAACTGGGCATTTCGCTGGGGCTCTTCTTTATTTTGATGCTCATCTATCGGGAGCCGTTAAGGTTATCCATTTTAATACTGCCCGTACTGATCATCATCAATCAGCTCCTGGGGTTTAGTATAGGGATATGGGTTTGTAATTTGTCCGGCCGAAGAAGGGACGTAGTACACCTGGCCATTTCGGGCCTCAATGTGGCCATTTGGCTGACTCCTGTTTTCTACCTCCCCGGGCTACTCCCGGAAGTTTATGAGCCGTTTTTGTACCTTAATCCCATGACGACATTGATTGGTGCCTACCGCTGGACATTGCTCGGGTTATCTTTCCCGCCGGCCTATGCCTGGGCAGCACTGCTGATTTGGGGAGTGGTATTGGTAGCGGGAATAAGAACCTTCTTCCGGCGGCAGTACGAACTTATTGACTATCTTTAATTAATGATTCAGGTAGATAACCTAGGCAAGAAATTTGGTATTCGGCAGCAATCAAAAGGCCAACCCACTACGGAAAAAGAGGTCTGGGCAATCCGTCAGTTGTCCTTCACCCTGCCCAAAGGGAAAGCTCTGGGGCTTATTGGGCCAAATGGCGCCGGCAAAAGCACCCTTTTGAAAATATTAGCCGGTATTTATCTGCCGACCTGTGGACAAGCCATACTTAGTGGGCAGTCAGGTGCGGTGCTGGACATCGGATCAGGATTCCACCCTGATCTAACGGGAAGAGAGAACATAAAATTTGCAGGCCGCCTGGCCGGATTAACCAAGGAGCAACTCGAAGCGGCTCTGCCAGAAATCATCGCATTCAGTGAGCTGGAGGAACATTTAGACACGCCGGTGAAGTATTATTCTTCCGGCATGTTTTTACGGCTGGCTTTCTCGACGCTCATCCATACCGAATGCGAAATTTTACTTTTTGATGAAGTCCTCGCTGTGGGTGACAGTGCATTTCAGGAAAAGTGTTTTCAAAAAATACAAAGCCTTAAACAGGACGGGAGGACCATGATTATGGCCAGTCATGAACCTGCAAAACTTGCTCAGTTCTGTGATGAGGTCATGGTGATGGCTAATGGGGCATGCCAATTTTTAGGGCCGGCACAGAAGGCGCTGTCTTTCTACAGCAAGCACTTTGCACTTAGCCCCACACCTCAACCACGGGACAGCCGCTACCTGGAGCAGCTGACTTATGAGGGGGCGACTGTAATTGGGGAACTCCCAAATGAGGAGATAGCGGTCACCTTTACCGTAAAACTAAAAGTGAAGTCCCGTCCGCTTACAGTCGCCATAGCCCTTACCGACAGTTTAAACCAACTGCTGTTTAGCGGCCATCAGCCTCTGGTTATGGAGAACGTCAACGCAAACGAGAGCATGGAAGTCCAATGGTCCTTTCCCAAATCACACTTAAACGAGGGCTTGTTTTGGGTCAACTTTTATCTTTTTGAAGAGCAGAACATCGTAGAGCAACTCCCTAAAGTAGGGCAACTGGAAATCCCTCCTTATCAGGACCCCAAACGGAATATCGAAGGAGGGTTCCACGCCATTCATATTGACAGTCAAATTCAGGTGAGCTATGAATAAAATGGTTGTCGCATTAACCGGAGCTACGGGCTTATTGGGTAGTAACATCTTATTTGAGCTCTTAAAACGGTACGAGGGTTCGCCCGGTTCGCTTACGATTTGGGTTTTAGGCCGGGCCGGGAAACAACTTTCCCTGAGGGAGCGTATCCGGCAATTGTTAGCCAATGATGGCGCCCACTACCTAAACATGCCGGACACGGCCCCATTGCTTGAGTGCATTCGAACTGTAGACTGCCACCTGGGCCAGCCAAACCTGGGAATATCGGAAGACAGCTTCAGGAAGATGAAAAAAGAGCCCCCGCATTTATTTATCCACGCAGCGGCAGCTTTGGACTTTCGGGATCAGGCAGCGGTCCTGGATTTACTGCAAAAAATTAACGTAGAGGGGACACAGCAGGCCCTGAATCTTGCGGAAGCGCTGGGCACTCCCGGCTTTGCCATGATCAGTACCGCTTACGTTTGCGGCATTCGGTCAGGGGTGGCCAATCCGAATTTCATGCCTGAGGATCAGCTTTTCAGAACCCCCTACGAGCGTTCTAAGCTGGACGGAGAGCGACTGGTCAGGCGTGCCGAACAGGAAGGCCGGTTCCGGCGGGTTTACTTTTTCCGCCCCACAACCATCTGTGGGCGCTTAATTGAGCATCCGGTTGGATACACACCTAAGTTTGATGTCTTTTACGCCTGGCTAGCCTTTTTCCTGAGGCTTAAGGCGCGGCAATTAGGCCGTATGGACTATGAAACGCCAGCTAAGATTGACATTCGTGTGGCGCTGAAACCAGGATCAGGCCTAAATATTATCCCGGTAGATTATGCAGCCAAAGCTTTAGTGGAAATCAGCCTCCAACAGCCTCCTTCTAACGCCTTCCATTTGGCTTCGCCTTACCTGACCGATAATTATGAGGACCTTCCTGCCCTCTTAAAGTTCATCAATGTCCATCTACCCACGTTTGTCGAAGAGATGCCCCCTGCACTTAACACCCTGGAATACCTTTACTACCATAGGTCGGTAGGGAAAATCTATGACCCTTACATTAGCAAAAACGTGCCGGACTTTTCACTGGATTCACTGCACCAACACCTCCCCACCGGCTTCCCCGAGTGCCCAGCGGTGAAAGGTACTGTAATGACTCAGCTGCTAAAATTTGCAAAAAAGCATGACTTTGGACTCTAGAGCCTGCTTCCGGATTGGCGAAGGCCAGCTAAACCCCTCCCAATGTGGTGCCAAAGCTTTCCGGCAGCATGAGCTCAAACGTTTAGGGTTCCTGGTCCCCGATGGACTTATCCTGACGTATGACCAGGTTGACCACTGGGCAGCTGCCTGTCAGCTTTCCCAACGTGACACCTACGCTACTGCACTTAAGCGCATCAGAGGTGCTGATCAAGGCAATGATTTTCTAGCGGCCGTCCTTAGTGCCCTCCCGGGGAAAGGGCCATTAATATTGAGAACAGCAGCGGCAACAGAAGACCGCCCGGACGGGACAATGGCCGGCCAGTTTGTCTCACGCCCCGGCATCCATACTACCGAGGACCTTCAGGAAGCGCTGGCAGCGGCATGGGCTGCTGCGGCAAGCCGGTCCTCTGCGCCGCTCCGGCTGTCGTTTTTGGTGCAGGAATATATTCAAACCGAGTATGGTGGCGTGGCCTTCACGGTTTCACCTACAGCACCTAAAGCGTCCGAAATAATAATGGAGGTTATTGAGGGAAGTTGCGCTCAACTCACAGGCGGAGCATCTCCGGATGCCAGGCTCACTTTTGACTGGAGAAACCAAACACTGGACAAGCCCTTCCCGGGCCATTTATCCAGGTTAGTTAGCAATGACCAAATCACTCAATTGGGCAATACTTTTCTCGACCTGCAAAAGCACTTTGGATGCCCACAGGATATCGAATGGGGCGTTTGCAAAGGCGTACTGTATATATTTCAGTCAAGGCCCATCACCCGCATTGCTTTTTCGGCTGATACCATCTGGACGAATGCCAACTTCCGGGATGGTGGCATTGGGGCAGATATGCCTTCTCCGTTGATGTGGAGTTTGTATCAAATGACCTTTGACCAATCCATTGATGCTTTTTCAAAGCGCTACCACATTACGCCCGATACCCCGCCAAAAGCCTGGTCCCGCACCTTCCTGGGCTACCCGTACTGGAACCTTGCTGCAACCAAAAGCGGTGCCCGAAAAGTGTTGGGTTACGTGGAACGTCAATTTGACCAAGGCCAGGGCGTCACCCCCTACTACGAGGGCGATGGAGAAGTGTCTAAGCTGACCCCAAGGCGGCTTTTCACGTCTCTCAAAGCGCTCCTTGCCATTCGAAAGTCGATAAAATCCCGTTTCAAGGTATGCCAGCAAACGAAAGCCTACTTTGAAAAGATAGCCAGCACGGAATTGGTAACGCCCCCTGATGAGCAGAGTGCCACGGCAGACCTGGTGCTTTATTTCGAGCGGTTGGTTACGCAACATCTGATGTACATCTATACCCGCTACTGGGAGATCATTTATGACAACACCTTTGTCAGTACATTCACACAACAAGCACTAGACCGTTACAACCGTAAAACAGGTTCCAATCTTGAGTTCCCGGCAGTTACAGCTAACCTCGAAAATGTGGCGCACCTACGACCGCTGGAAGCGCTTCTGGAATTAGGACAGGGTATTTTATCTGATGACGCCGCCCATGCCTGGTGGACTGCCCATTCAGTAGAGGAAATATTCGAAACCTGGTATAATGGCTCCCCCTTTCCTTTTCAGGATCAACTCAAGGATTACCTGACGGATTATGGCTACAAAAGCTCCCGCGAACTGGAAATCCAGGCTCCAAACTGGTCGGAAGACCCTACCCCTGTTTTTCATGTCCTACGACAATTCCTGGCTGGTGCTTTTTCCGCCTCAGCTAAGCCGCATACACCCTGGCACAGCGACCGCTCACTCCCCCACAAGTTTAAGAGGCAGATAGAACAGCAGCGAAAACTACTTTGGTGGAAAGAGGAAATCCGGGACATCACCACCCAACTGTTCCACTATATCCGCAAATCTGTCATTGCGCTGGGCCAACGACTGGAAAAAGAGGGGATTTTGCCTAACGCCGAAGATGCTTTCTTTCTTACCCATCAGGAGCTCATCTGCCTGGGTAAAATGGGAACCGTAACGGCGGACTACCGGGAGCGAATTGTGTACCGGCGCAACCTTCAGGCGAGTTTCAGAAATTTTCAAAAACCAGATCTTATTTTTCCTGACCCGGCAGAGCATAGGACCACAACCGTAGGGTACTCTGGTTTGAAAGGCATTGGAGTCTGCCATGGCAAGGTGGAAGGGGTTGCTGTTATCGTTAGTGAAATCAATGATTATTTTGACCCCAGCACTCTTGATGGCAGGATCCTTGTCACCCCCTATATCAACCCAGGACACCTTCCCTACTTTTCTAACCTCAAAGGCCTGATTACTGAAAACGGCGGTTTGCTTTCTCATGCGGCCATCATTTGCAGAGAGCTTAACATCCCTGCTATTTTCGGAGTACCAGACGCAACCCATAAACTCAGAGATAACCCCCGCATTCGACTCAATGGAAAGACTGGGGAAGTTGCTATCTTAGCTGAATGAAGCAGCTTTTTAGCATCGTGGGGACAGATGGTAGCGGAAAGGACTACCGGCTGGCGCAGATTATGGCTAAGGTTGACCCCGGCATTTTCTTTCCGCTGTCCTGTACGGCTTACCACCACTCTGCCTTTTGTGCGAACCCTGCTTTGTCCAGAACGCTGCAACGACTTGGGGAGGAAGCCGACCGGAAATCAGATGCTGCCCTCAAAGGCATCTCCCTCTTTCTCAAGATGCTGCTCTTCGGTCAGGAGCTCCGCCATTTGCAGGAATCGCATCAGGCGAAGGTGGTCCTTTCCACCCGGCATCCGGTTACCGACACCCCGGCTTATGCCCGTTTGTTTATTCAGCAATTGGCCATGAGTGCTGAAGACCGAACCCAGGTCCTTTCCAGGGCACAGTCCTTTCTATCCCCAACAGAGTGGAAGTCGGTGGCAGCACTGCTATCTTTGGTGAAGGACAGGATGAACATGGAGCCAATACCTGATTTCATCGCCCGCACGGCCAGGCTTGACTGGACCGAACAGCTGAAAGTTTATATCCACATTTTTAATATCCCCCTTCCTGAGAGAATTCTTTTCCTGAATCCACCAACAGCGACGATATTGGAACGGCTACAGGCGCGTACAGACCGGGTCCGGGAAACCCATGAGCAAGCGCTTTTTATCCAAACCCTAAACAAATACCTTGAACAAGCCCTAAGTGCCTTATGTGCCTGGAAGCCGGAAATCAAGTTGTATGCCACCCCAAATACAGGGGAGGCACTTGATAATACGATCCGTTCCTTTTTTAGCCTGGACAATTAAAAAGTGAATCCCTTGAGAGCATTTGCCGCTAAAAACAACTGGCTTTTTTCAAAAGTACCAATGGCGTTTGGCTATTGCTATTTGGGATTACTGGTGGCGCCGGGGGAGGTGGGAAACAAAGCAGCCCTGCACTTAGCCACTATGCTCTTTGTTTTTCTGGGAAGCGGGCTCTTCGTCCGCTACTTCAATGACTTTTGCGATATTGATCAGGACCGAAAGGCAGGTAAGCAAAATATTGCCCGGGGTGATCACTCTGCCATTCGCTGGCTCAAGTTATCAGGGTATACCGCCATAATTCCTGTTGCCTTATGGTTTTCGGCTGCCCCATTCCCATTGTATCTGCTGATGGGCGTACAACACTTGCTTTACCTCCTCTATTCCATTCCACCCATTCGGCTAAAAGAAAAAGGCTGGCCAGGGCTGGTCTGTGACGCCGCCTACGGGCACGCTGTCCCTGCTGCCGTTGGCTTTGCCTTTGGGTATACCGCTGGTGCGAAAAGCAGTCCTGAAAGCCTGTGGATACATATAGCTTTTGCGGCCCTGTCCCAGTTCGCGCTGGGCATCATCAATATCCTTTATCACCAGATTGAAGACCATCCGAAAGATAAAAAAGCGGGCGTCCTCACCTGGGTCGCCCTCAAAACGCCAGCCACTGCCCTTAAAATAGGCTTTAACCGGTACGCCCCGCTTGCCCTGGCTTCACTTGGAGGCTTTTACCTGTATTGGGGTATTAATGGCTTTCCGGTTTTAGCCCTCGCCCTTTTATTGACCTTATTCCTAATCTCGGCTGCCTGGTTTAGCAATACCGCGAATCCACCTGCCCGGCACTCCCCCAGGCTTCTGGCTTTAAATGAATTAACAGAAATCTGGGCCCCGCTTTATACCATTACGGCCCTTGTGTTCCAGGATCACAGATTTATTTATTTGCTGTTGCTCCATACGTTTATGTTTTACCGGATTATTTTCCCTTTCGTTTTTTATTACTTCAGACGGTTAGGAAGTGGCCTCCAATGGCTAAGTGGCCAACTGGTTTATTTTTACTACCACAAACTGCTGGTCTTGTACGCCAGATTAAAAAAACGCTTTTTCAGCTAAGACTATGTGCGGAATAATTGGTCAGGTTTCCCTTCAGGCTCCTATTCAGCAACGGCAATTCAATGCCATGCGGGATACCCTTCAGCACAGAGGGCCTGATGGTTTTGGCTCCTGGTTTTCTGAGAATCGTCTCGTTGCGTTAGGCCACCGGAGGCTCTCCTTCCTGGACCTTTCCGACAAGGGCAAGCAGCCTATGACCAATGAAACCGGATCGGTATGGCTGACTTTTAATGGAGAGATTTACAACTATATCCCCCTCAGAGCTGAACTGGAAACAGCAGGGCATCATTTCAGCTCAAAAACGGACTCCGAGGTGCTGCTTCACGCTTATGAGGAATGGGGCACAGGTATGCTCGGCCGGCTAAAAGGGATGTTTGCATTCGGTATCTGGGACGAACACCGAAAGCGGCTTCTAATAGCCCGGGACCGTTTTGGCATCAAACCACTTTACTATGGTTTCCTGAATAATCAATTTTATTTTGCCTCCGAGCTAAAAGCCATCCTCAAAGGGCTGGCCAAACGCCCTGCCCCATCTATGGAGGCGGTGGCTGACTTTTTGGTCTACCGGTATGTCCCCAGTCCGAAGACCATCTGGAAGGGGTTGAAGAAATTGCCGCCAGCCCATTACCTCGATATTTCCTTTGCCTCGGGGTCTCCTGATTTATCCCCCCAATGCTACTGGCAATTGCCAGATCCCAGGCTCAGGCCCACTCCCCGGGAAGCCGTCCATCAGGTACATGAACTTCTATCCGAGTCTGTAGGGCAACACCTGCAAAGCGATGTACCGGTAGGCAGCTTTTTGAGCGGTGGATATGACAGCAGTGCGCTGGTCGCCTACGCCCATAAGCAAGGGAAAGCGCTAGACACCTTTTCGATTGGTTTTGAAGGCTGGGAAAAAAGTGAGGATCAATACGCCCGTCGGGTTGCCGACCATCTCAACCTGCCTCTTCACACCCGATTAGCCGGCCGGGAACAACTCGCTTTGCTGGACCAGCTCGCTTATTTCTACGATGAGCCCCTCGGGGACATTTCTACCATCCCCACATTTATGGTGAGCCAAATGGCCAGTCAGCACCGAAAGGCCGTACTTTCCGGAGAGGGTGCGGATGAGTTATTCGCAGGTTATACCTGGCAAAAGCCCATTGCAGGCCTCAGCACCCTGAGCCGCCTTAAGTATTACCTCCCGGAACAAATTTCCGGAACTAGTATTACCAGCTACTATGCCACTGCCATGGCAATGGGCCGTTTTGACCTGGAGGTATTAAAGGATACGATCCATCCCCGGCTGCACGATCAGCTGCCGGCTTTTCCCGACTGGTTTTATAAAAAGCATACCCGGCAGTACCCTCAATTATTAAAGACGGTTCAAAAGCTAGATATTCAAACCTTTATGGGTGAACTTGTGCTGACCAAGATCGACCGGGCGAGTATGGCGCATGGTTTAGAAGTGCGCGTCCCTTTCCTGGACCACGAATTGGCTGAATACCTATTTTCCCTACATCCGAAAGTATATTACCGGGCCAGCCAGACCAAGTTTTTGCTTTACGAGAACATCAAAAACACCCTGCCGGCAGAAATTTTGAAGCGGCCTAAACAGGGATTTGTAGGGCCAGACTCTTATTATATGGATATTGCATTTTATGCGAATTGTCTGAGGGATGGCCAATTGATTAAATCGGATGTGATTAGCCCGGCAGGCCTTGAACGATTACTACGGGACAAGGATCACTGGCGGCTTTGGAAACTAGTAGTACTCGAAAAATGGTGGCAGCGATGGATGACCTGAAGTCAAATAAGGCTAAAAACGTACCAGCCTTTCTATCCAGTGAGGTTAGGGCGGCATACAACGGGCAACGACCGCCAGCGTTGCAAAAGCGGCTGTGCTTTGCGCCCTTCAGCAGCCTATACTTCTCCAGAAATGGCGATATCCTGGCCTGCTGTTATAACCGAAAGTTCGTTTTGGCACGCTATCCCGCCGACAACCTGCTCGGGGCCTGGTGTGGGGAAGAAGCCCAGAAAATGCGGCAGGCTATGATGGGAAAAGCTCTTCCTGCCGGCTGTTCGAGCTGCCAGGAGCAATTCAAGGCTGCCAATTTCAGCAATGTACTGGCTCGCAACTACGACCGATATGCAAATCTCCCGTTCCCGCAGGCACCCCTGCGACTGGGAACCGCTCTCTTTGCAGCTCCTTTTCCCCGGGCCTTTTTTCAGCAATTAAAAGCTGAGGCTCGTCAATTGAAGTACGGCCGTATCAGGGCTGCCTCCCCTCCGGATATGCCCCGCCTGATGGAATTCGAACTCAGCAATACCTGCAACCTCGAATGTGCATTTTGCTTTGGGGAGTTCAGTTCAAGCATTCGGCGCAACCGGGATCAATTGCCTGCATTCCCGGAACTCTACAATGCTGATTTTGTCGAAGAACTTCAACCCTTTTTACCTCACCTTTGGGAAGCTAAATTCCTGGGGGGAGAACCCTTTCTTATTCCGTTGTACTTCGAAATATGGGCAGCCATCCGAAAGCTCAATCCAGGCATCAGGGTACATATTACCAGTAACGGTACTGTGCTGAATCAAAAAGTAATAGCGGCACTAGAAGGGCTAAAAGTAAGCCTGATCCTGTCCATCGATTCCTTTGAGGAAGATACCTTTGAAAACATTCGGAAGAACGCCAAGTTTGGCCAGGTTATGACCAATCTCCAGTATTTCAGCCGCCTCGCAAGGCAGAAAGGCAGCCGCCTCACACTCGCAGTCAGCCCCTGCATACTCAATGCATGGGAAATCCCAGCAATTGTAGCGCGCTGCAATCAGGAAGGCTGGTATGTACATTTCAACACGGTTTGGTGGCCAGAGGAGTTATCCCTGCGCCGGTTGCCCGTACAGGAATTAGACCGCCTCATCCATCACTATGTACAATTCCGGACACACTTAAATACGAAGGTCAAACGACAAAATGCCAATGCTCTATCGGGTTTGTGCAACCAATTAAAACTGTGGAGTAAAAATGCTGGATCATATTGGACGCAAAAATAGGCAGGCAGCTACGAGGCTTACCTGGTTTTTTATTTTTACAGGCATAACTGCGCTGGTACTTTTCATATCCTCCTGCACCAGTAAGCCACCCCAGGAACAACGGCAGGAAACGTACAGGCTGGACCACCCGGAGCAAACGGTCGTTCACCTGACCAACACCGGACCAGAGGAAAGCCAATTCTTTATCGACATCAACCAGGGATGGTATCTCCAACGCACCCGGGTAGCTCAGCGAATCAAAGCTCAAAATATCGGGCAGGAAGCACAGGCCAGAGCAGCCTGGAGGCTCGTCGCCAAGACCACTCGAAATGCCCACCTCACCAGCGCCCGCTGGCTCCATGCACCAGAGTATCTACTGAATTCGGCCGGATATGGGTTCTGCGACGATATAGCCAGTGCCCTGGCTACTATCTGGCAGGAAATGGGCTTACCGTCCCGCATATGGCACCTGGGAGGACATGTGGTGCCTGAGGTAAACATTGGTGGAAAATGGCAAATGTATGATCCAGACCTCGGATTGTATTATTTGAGCGATGCACAGCAAGTTTTATCCGTAGAGGCCATTGCAGGCGGAGCAGCAAGGTGGGTAACCAATGGTACACAAACGGTAGACCTGCAAAACTTGCCCAGCCCCGTTACCCACCAGGAAAAATTCCTCCGTCCGGAGGATAATCACATCAATAGCTGGTTTTTAGACTCCATACCTGAGGAATCCGGGCAGTTTATTTTAGGGCCGGGTGCCCGCTTATCCTGTTGTGATTATCACCCGGGTTACTTCCCAAACAAGGTAGTGAAGATTTCACTCCCGGCAGGATTCAAAGGGCTCATCAAGACACCCCTGATACTTGTAGATGCAGATGGTTTTACAGCAGAGGTGGAAAGTCAAATTAAAGCCGGTCATTATTTGCTCCCATCCGGGGAAATCTCCATTAGAACCCCGCTGCCGGAACTAAGCCACCTGTACTTTTTAGCCAATCGCCAATGGCCTGCTCTGGAAAATGAAAATTCATTATTCCTGGAGGGGACCAGGCTTCAACAATTGGAAGTCTCTTTTTCTCCTTCAGCCTCTTCTGGGGAATTGGCTGATTTTCATCATATTCCATCCTTTGATTTCAAAGATTACCTCACCTTTCTGTCCATTTGGCCCCAACTGCCGAAAGTACAAAGCCTGGAAAACCTGAAGGCAACTTACCATCGATATCATTCCATTAAGGCAGGAAAAACTATAGACACTCAACTAGATTTTAAACCTCGCTATGAAGCACTGATGGACTTTCTTAAGCAAAATCCGGAATATGAAGAAGTCATTTTAAGTTCTCTTAGTCAACCTGAATTCCTTTATTTTATCCTTGAATATTTTTTAAAGGAGTACCCATCAGTGCAGCTTCCGGGCTTTATTGAACAAACTTATAAATCAGCCATTACCAACCAGCCAGAGCAATGAAGTATGTTTTTGTCGTTTGTGGCGCCGCGCAACATATCCAGGCTTTGCACTTTGCTTTGGGCTTATTGAAGCAGTTTTCCCGAAAGCCGGCTGTGGTGGTGACGGATGCCTCCCGCAATGCCATTCCCATACAGCATAATGAGATCATAGACATCGCAACGCCGCCTCAGTTATCCGCTCACGAAGCTGCAATTTACCTCAAAACGAGCTTGCACCGGCACCTGGATTTCAATAACGACGAAACTTACTGCTACCTCGATTCAGATGTGTTGGCCGTACGGCCGGGTGTAGATGAGATCTTCAACCAGTTTATTCCTCCCATCCGATTTTGCAGTGACCACTGCCGGATGATGGAATTTAGTCCCAGTGCGGTGTATCAGCCTGGCTCAGAGGAGTTGATCTGGAAACAAAAAGAACTGGAAGTACTCCGGCACCGTTACCAGCCGCTGGAGGAAGCACAAAAGGCCGAAGTCGGCGCACATTACGAGCGCATCCAGGCCATCAAAAAAGCATTCAATGCTGCCCAACCGGCACATGCAGGAAAGTTTAAAGACTTTGGCTCCTGTAAGGGCAGGCTTCGGTTACTCCTGGCAAAAACCGCCTTCAAGGCGCTATTTTGGAGCAATTCCGTGCTCACTTTCCCGTTGGAAATCCTGTATCCGGGCATTCGGAAAAAATCATTTGAAAGTCTCCACAAGGCGGTATTTGGAGCACCGTTTGAATTTGACGCCTTTGTCCAGAAACATGGCTACCGTTATGACAAAAAGGAAAGAAAATGGTACGATGAGCAAGGGCAGTTTATATTCGATGAAGCTATTGTCATCCGGGCCATAGAAGCCCAGTCTGCATTTCGCTGGGATGGGCTCACATTATCCTGGCAAGACAGCGAAGGGAGGAAGATCAGTTGGCCCAGCTCTGATGCATTGCGGCAGCTGATTCATCAAAAATTTGGGGTGCACATTAATCAGAAAAACTGGCAGCACTGGAACGGTGGGGTATTTCTGTTCGGCCGGGCATCCATTCCTTTTCTGGAACAGTGGCATGCATGGACCCTTGAAATATTCCATGACCCAAAGTGGAAAACCCGAGACCAAGGAACGCTTATCGCCACCGTTTGGAAGTACGGCCTGGAAAACCACTCTACCCTTCCTATAGAATACAACTTCATTGCAGATTATTACCACCCCCGCATTCAGTATAATGGAGATTTGTCTTTCAGGTTCAGGGGCTCACCAGACTGTATACGCCCTTTTCTCCTTCACATTTACCATCATTTTGGCGATACCAGCTGGCCCCTGTGGCTGGATGTGGAGGACCGGGCCGACCAATCCTTTTCACCAACTGAATAGTGTGGTGCCCTACGGGAAGGATAACAAAATCAGAGCGGAAGTTACTGTTTTTCTCCTCCTCACTGGTCAATCCTTATCAGCGCAACATTTACCTTTGGCTGTCCAAAACACTGAAAAAGAGGTAAGCTCAAGCAGGATCAAAACAACACCTTACTCTACCACAAACTGCCGCCGCACCGGCTCTGACCAAGCGCCATCATTGTCTTTCACTCTAACCTGTACAGCGTAAGTGCCCGGACCGGGGTAGATGTAGTCCAGCTCAGATCGTTCCGTCTCAACGGTGTAGATGCCTTCCAGGGTAAACTCGTATGCCATGATCTCACCGCCCCAGTTGCCATCCTGATCAAAGCTTTGCTTGGCGTCAAAACGCATGTGGTAAGGTGCTACCTCGTCCACCTGTCCCGCAACCAGGGCAGCTACCGGCTTGTAATTGCCGATAGCCAGAATTTCCACCAGGGCGGTTCCGGAAGCTCCAAATGGGTCTTCTGCCGACAAAACGAAAGAATGAGTACCCTCCTCCAGGGCCTGCAAAGTTAAGGTGCCCGTCTTTGGGGACTCTTCGATACGGGCATTATTGAGTATAAAGTCACCGGACCTGACCACTGCGCCGTTGAGTTTGGACATACTGAGCGTGTGGTCGTTTTGGTCATCCTCAATGCTATAGGACAATTCCATCAACTGCCCGGCACTGACCTTAAGGGTATCCTCGTACACATCAGTGCCGTTCACCAACAGGATAGGCGGCTGTCCGTCGCCGTTGCCATTGTTTTCTTTTTTACAGCCAGCGAAGATTAGGCCTGCCAGGCAGCAGGTCATGATCGCGAAAGTTTTGAAGTTTCTGGGCATGATTTATTGCTTTACGATTTTAGTAATGGTTTGCTGGCCGTGCCCCTGTATACGCAGGTAGTACATGCCTGAGGGCAGGGCATCAAGGTTATTAAGCTGCCAGCTCCGGGGCTCTGGCCCGATTTCCAGCTGCTCAGTTGTTAACGTCCGGCCGAGGGCATCTGCGAGGCTTATGGCATACTGCCCTTTATGCTGCGCCGTCAGCACTGCAGTAAGGGTGGAACGGAACGGGACCGGGAATACGGTGCCCCGCACTTCGCTGCTCCCCTGCATTTGGCTGGAGCGTTCGTCCAGGCCCGGGCCAAAGCCCTGATAGGGCAATACTTCCACTAAATCCGGCATCATTTCGTTATTGGTACATCCATCCGGGTCTGTGACTTCCAGGGAAACATCAAACATGCCCGGCAGATTGTAAAAATAGAAAGGCTCCATAGCGGTGCTCCATCCGCCGTCTCCAAACTGCCAGTAATAGCTATGCCCGTTGGCAGGAGCCGCAGGCAGGAATTGCACCAGGCCTCCTTCTTCAAGGGTACCTTCAGGCGTGACGGTGAACGCAGCTTCCGGGGCCTGTATTTCTACTGCATATTGCAGCCTATCAGACTGGCACCCTTCGACAACTGCTTCCGTATACAATACCGCATTTGTGGCATAGCCTTGGCTCACGAATACATCACCCTGAGCAGCGGGGTCGGACTGGGACAGGCTTTCGTACCAGCTGATGGTGGCATCCGGGTAGCCAGGGACGGTGGCGGCGAAAAAGGCAGGCTCATTTTTACAAACGGCTGCCCCGCCATTAGCGGTGATCACAGGCTGCGGGATATCGGCTTCCAGGTTATCCACCTCGACGGTGCCTTCAGTAGCAAGCCCCATAGCGTCGGTGACGGTTACGGTGTACATACCTGCTTCCAGGCCCGTAAGTGTTGCGCCAGTCTGCCCGTTGCCCCACGTGAAGTTGTACGGGGGCATACCGCCCTGTACCGTCACAGTTGCTGAACCGGCAGTGCTGCCTGCGCAAAGCACGTCTTTCGTATTAAAGAGCAACAATAGCTGTTCTTCTGCTTCTACGTCCAGGCTCTGAGCCGTTACCGAACTACAGCCCGACTGGCTCACCACTTCCAGGGAAGCTTCGAAGGCCCCGGGGATAGAATAGGTATGCTGAACACTCTGGCCCACAGCTGTATTTCCATCACCAAAGTCCCAGTTGTAATTGGCATAACCGGCGTTATTGGCCTGGAAGGATAAGCTCTCGCCAACCTGAGCATTCCCTGCCACTTCAAAGGAAGCGTCTATTGTTTCCACCTCGAAGGCAGCGGATGCCAGGGCTGAGAAGCAGCTTCCACGCTGAGCCTGCACCTGTAGTTTTAGGGAGTCGCCTTCTGCCACAGCCAGATAACTGTTGCCCGCCCCCAGCAGGGCACCGGACTCATTGTACCAGAAATACTGGTCCACCACCTGTCCGGAAAAGGCCGTTGCCAATACATTTGAACCGCCACAAAGGGGCAGGCTCGCAGACAGGTTGATAGCAGGAATATTGGGTGTCGGGAAAAGTGCATTGAGGCTAAAGGATTTCTGAGCGCTATTGCCTTCGCTATCCGTGATGGTCACGGCATATTGGCCCGCCGGCACTTGTTCAAGAACCTCGGCATTACTGCCCGTACTCCAGGCATAGGTAAACGGTGGTGTGCCATTCAGCAGCGTGGCTTCCACTACGCCGGTGGCTTCACCCGCACAAGCAGGCTGTCCCATTTCCAGGCTTACAGACAAAGCACCCTGAGCAATGACTTCTACAAAAGCAGGCTCTTGCACGGTCTGACTACAGCCCGATGGGCTTTCTGCCTGAAGGCTCACCGTGTATTGTCCTGGAGCATTATAGGTATGCACCGGGCTCATTTGAGTGGAAACCGTCCCATCACCAAAGGACCATAAGTAATCGTATGCTGCATCTCCATTGATAGGAGAAAAGCTGACTGTATTGCCGGCCGTGACAGTATTTGCAGAAGCCGTGAAGCCTTCATTGGGAGATTCAGATGCTATGGTGATCGGTGTGCGCGTACCGCTGCGGCAAGTGCCGGCCGCGGCTTCCACAAAGAAAGTCTGTGCAGCGCCTGCCAGCCCCTGTTGGCTGTAGGTCGGCCCACTGCCCAACAAATCGTTTCCGGAAGCGCTGTTGTACCAGAAGAAAGTGTTCGCAGCACCTGTATTGTCGTAAGCATAGAGCAACAGGAAGCCATCGCCACAAATAACATCATTGTTTGAGGCCGCCTGTGGTGCAGGGAGTGGAGGCACATTGCTTCCTACTGTTGCCTGTGCTACCGCTGTAATGCCTTCCACATCGGTAACTGTTACGCTGTAAGTGCCCTCGCTCACGCCCTGCAGGGCTGGGCCAGTGGCACCATTGCTCCACTCAAAAGTATAAGGGCCGGAGCCGTTGAAGACCTGGGCCGCTACCGCACCATCTGTCCCACCGCTGCATTGCGTATTTACCGCTTCCAAAAGCAGTCCAAGCGCCTGGCCAAAGCCAACGGGGACAGCCTGTGTATTGGATACGGCACAACCGGATCCGTCAGTTACCGTCAAAGTTGCGAGGAAAGTATTTTCTGTGGTGTAGGTGTGAGCAGGAGTTTGGCCACCGGAAGTGGAACCATCCCCAAAGGCCCACTCATAGATATAATCCGGGTTGATTTCATCTGGTGTGAAAGCCACCTCGTCACCGGTTAGGATATCAGCCGGACTAAAGGTAAAGCCAGCATCAGGGCCACTGGCAGGGACTTCCACCATCACCCGGCTGCTGTTGCAGTTGCCCAACTTTGCTGCTACGTATACGGTATCTGTATCAGTGATAGGGCCAAATGGGAAAGTAGCGCCTGCGTAGATGAGGTTGCCACCAGTTGGGGCATCGTACCAAAGGTAATCAGCCTGCGAAGGGTTATTGCCTGCGATCAGGTTAATTACAGTGCCAGGGCATGCCCCTCCGGCAATGGTCACTTCAGGGGTAACCAAAGCCCCGGCAGGGCTATTCAATTCAACTTCGGCAGAGGCTGTATTGCCTAATCCGTCCGTAACGGTCACTTCATAGGTGCCCATAGACAGCCCATCCCGGTCTTCCGTAGTAGGGCCATCTGCCCATTCTATGCTATATGGCCATGCACCGCCTTCTACCGACAAGGCTAAAGTGCCATCGGTTGCATCCGGGCAGGTAGGCCCCTCTGCGTCTATGGCAAGCTGCAGCCCGCCACCAGGCAGCACCTGCACGGTTTGCGCCTCCGTTGCCTGACAGCCGTTCTCTGTAGTGGCTTCCAGCATTACGGTGAAGAATCCGGGGCCGTTGTAGGCATGCATGGCACTAAACCCGATAGCTCCATTGCCATCGCCAAATGACCAGGCGTAGGTTTGATCGCCCGGGCCGCTCTGAGCAACGAAAGTTATGGGTTCGCCGGCCGCCGTTACCACTGGTGAGGTGGAAAATGCCGCGTCTGCTGCTTCCACTTCCACAAAAACAGGCGTACGGGTAGCGGAAGTACAGCCCTGGTATCGTGTTTCCACAAAATAGGCCTGTGCTTCGGTGAGTGCATTGAGTTCCAGATAACTGCCGGTAAAGACCGTCGTGCCGCCAACCGGCGCATCGTACCAATGATAGGCCGCACCGGGCACCTCTGCAGTAGCTGCAAGCCAGGCGGTCCCCTCAGCGCATACCGGGCCTGCCTGTGCCTGCCCAACCTCGGGTGCCGGTAGTTCATCAATTAATGCAGGGAGTGTGGTTGTGGCAACAGCTGTGGCCCCATTCACATCTGTCACCGTAACTTCGTAGGTGCCGGTGGGCAATCCAGTACGGACATTGCCATCCGCACCATCTTGCCATTCAAAAGTGTAAGGAGGCTGGCCGCCAAAGACCAGGGTGTTGATCGCCCCGGTTTCATCTTCCGGGCAAAACGGGTATTCCAAAGCAAACGCAGCAGACAGCAGCCCGTTCGGCGCTTCATAAACATTGACAAAACGGCGTTCAGCAGCGGTGCAACCGGATTCGGCCTGTACTTCAAGTTTTACTTCATACAATCCTTCCTGTGTATAGCTGTGGGTAGCCAAGGCACCATCGGCAGCTGAACCATCCCCAAATGACCATGCGTAAGAAGCGCCCGGCACAGTGGCCTGGGCAGCGAATGTAATTTCCTGGTCAACTGATGCGGTAGGTGCACTAATATTGAAGTTCGCTGCTACTGATTCGTACTGAATGGTCACCGGAGTCAGGTCAGAAATACACCCCTCATCCCGTGCCTGAAGGTAGAGGGTATCCAACAGGTCACTGCCTTGTGCCTGGATAGAAGCGCCAGCATAAAGCACTTCCTGCCCCAGGGAATCTGCATACCAAAAATAAGACAGCCCTTCGCTTTGATTGGCGGCAGCGGCCCATATTGGTGTGCCCGGGCAAGCTGGTTGCCCACCATTCACCACAGCCAGAGGCGGGTCTAACTCATCCAATGCGCCCACTGTGGCACTGCCTACGGTGCTGTTGCCTTCACTATCGGTAACGGTCAGGAAATAGGCCCCGCTACTCACACCGTTTTGATAAGCTTCTGTACTGCCATTGCTCCACTCGTAGCTATACGGAGGCGTACCGCCTATAGCATGGGCGGAAAGGGTTCCTGATGGGCTGCCCTGGCAACGGGCGGGCTCCGATAATGGTAAGGCTAAAAGGGTGGCCTCCCCACCGCCGCCTGAGCCGCCATCTGGTGCCTGTATAATTTGGATCCTTAGGGTTTCTTTGGCGGCACAACCTGATTGTACCGCAACTGAAGTAAGCATTACCTCGTAAATACCCGGCTCTGAGTAAGTGTGCTGCATATCCGGGAACTGCCCGTTGGGCGTGTTATCGCCCCAATCCCAGGACAATATGGTGCCCAGGTTCGTATTCAATGCAGAAAACTGAATTGGGGTCCCTGGGTAAGCGACCTCCAGGGTTGAAGTAAAGCGTGCATCCGGATTATTTACCTGAATATTTACCGGGGTACGGTCTGACACACAGCCGCCTCTGCGGGCTTCCACGTAGTAGGTATCGCTTTCCTCTATGCCGAAGAGCAGGAAGGTATTGCCCACAAAAACCGGGTTGTTGCCCAAAAAAGTGGGGTACCAATAATAAGTCACCCCTTCATCATCTGAATAAGCTGTAGCCCAGGCATCGCCACCGGCACAAATGGCATTGCCACCATTTACGATTACCGAAGGTGGTGCAGGGCCATCGATTTCTGCTCCAACTATGACTTGTATGCTGGCTCCCAGCCCGTTGGCATCCGTGATGGTAGCGCTATAGATGCCGGGGGACAGCCCGTTGAGGGCTGGCTGTGCGCTGCCGTTGCTCCAGGCATACGTATAGGGGCTTTGCCCGCCCTGAATCTGTAATTGGATAGACCCGCTATCGTCACCGGCACAAGTGGCGTTGGTGACAACAGGCAGTAGCTGCATCGCTCCGCCCCAGACATTGACAAATTGAGAAGTGTTTGCCACGCAGCCTTCCGGGCTTTCTACCTGAAGGGTTGCTTCAAAAGTGCCCGACAGCAGGTAGGTATGATCATGCGGGCCGGGCCCGGAAGCACTGCCCCCATCGCCAAAAGACCAGGTGTAGGTGTAGCCTGCCTGCTGAGCGGCTGCCTGGAAAGTCGTGGGCTCGCCCAAAGGCAGGGCTGATGTGCTGATACTAAAACCGGATTCGATGGCAGGCACTTCTATATTGACCGGTGTCAGTGCAGAGGCACAACCACCAATCCGGGCCTCTGCCCAAAGCTGCTGGCTGCTGCTCAGGCCAAAAAGCGTGAGCTGGCTGCCTGTGTAGAGCAACTGCGCACCGGAAGCGTCTCCGTACCAGCGTATTTCCGCGCCTGGGCGGTCAGAAAAAGCCGCAACCGTTACGTCATCACCTGCGCACGCCTGTCCGTTGCCATTGGCGATTACGGTAGGGGCTTGCAGGGTGCCGCTGGCCAAAAGGTCAAATACCGCTTCCCGCTCATTGCCCTGTGCATCGGTTACGGTCAGGCCGTAGCTGCCTGGCAACAAGCCGGCTACAGTTGCAGTGGCTTCCCCATTTTCCCAGGCGTAGGTGTATGGCGGCGCTCCGTTGATGGCTTGCGCCGTGATGCTTCCTGAGGGGTCATCGTCACAGGCAGGGGCTTGCTGCGCAAACAACACGTCTATGCCCGTAGCGCCAACACTGAGGTATTGTTCCGTCCGGCTGATACAACCATCTGGTGTGGCCATTTCCAGCGACACTACATAATTACCAGCAATGGTGTAGGCGTGGCTGGGCATGGGCGCTGTACTCGTAGCGCCATCTCCAAAATTCCAGGCGTACGCATATTGCCCGTCGTTGACTGCCGGGGTGAATATTACGGTATCCTGTATGGAAGGGGCATTATTATTTAGCGTGAACGCTGCACTTGGCACGGGCAGTACTTCCACGTCGATTGCAGTAGGGGCAGACAGGCAATTGCGGACATTGGTAAAAACCTCCAGCTCCCTTGAAAAAGCAATTTCGGGTAAGTATAGTGCGTTGCCTTCCTGAATAAAGTTGCCGAAATTGTCAAACCATTCGTAAGCAGGCATCTCAGTTTCTGCACTGAAACTGAATAGATATACATCCTGGCCCGCACAGAGGGTGTCTTCTGGCGCTGCTGCCAGTACCGGTGACAAAATTGCCCGGTTGAGATTCAGGATGTCTACGCTATCGACCTTCGCAAACCCATTATCGTCTGTGATGGTCAGGTAATAACGCCCCTGACCGATGTTATCGATCCGGTCCGCGGTGGCTCCGGTGCTCCAGAGGTAGTCATAGGGTGGCAAACCACCGGTCACGTTAGCTTGTGCAAAGCCGAAAGTGTCGGCAGCACAGAGCACATCGTCTTTAGTGAAATTGGCCTGAATGCGCACCGTGAAGATCGTGTCCGGCTGAGCAAAGCTGCCCACGGTTTTATTCGTACTAAAAAGTTCTGTAGTGGTGCAGGGCAAGACCACATCTGTACTGGCATCGTATACCTGGAAGGTGATATCGTCCTGGGCACCGCTTACGGAGTAAACAAACAAGCTGACAATATAGCGATCAAGCGCTGCTACGTAGGCCGGGCTCGATACACCACGGATACCATTGGAATTGCCTACGAAAGCCGCAACCCGGTCATTGGGGTCAACGGACTCCTCCCCTTCTATATCGATCACTGCCGTAATGACCATGCTATTGGGGTAGTTGGCCGGGGCTACGGACCAGGTGGATTCGTCGAAGCGGTCGGCAGTGTCTTGAGCCAGTGCAGCACTACTACACCAAGCCATAAGGATCAAAAATATAAAATATACTCTAGGTGCCATGGAGCTAGTTTTTTCTCATTTTTATAATGAACACTATGGCCGGGGGCTTTGCTTGATTATTGGCAAGGCTAAACGATGCCCCCGGTCTGTTCTCAATTGCAATAAATAAGTACCGTCTGAAATATCTGGTGTCAGACGAATGCTGCGCTTCCCAGCTTCCCAAACCGATTGTATCCTTTCGATTCGCTGACCGGAAATAGATAGCAACTCCAATTCGAAAGATCCGCCGTAGGGAAGATCCAGCATTACATCGAGGTAATGGCTAAAGGGATTGGGCGTTGCCTGGAGTTGAATTTTCCCCTCAGGCAGTTCCAGCGTTTGTGTTGCTGCTCCCACCCAGATATCGTACAATCCATATCCTGTGCATCCTGCAAGATCGGTCCGTGCCAATGAAGCCTGATAATGCCCTGGCAATTCGTACTGATGGAGTGGCGCAACGAGATTGCTTACTGCACCGTCTCCGAAGGACCAGGCAAAACTACCGGTATTGTCGCCCGGCAGGAATTGTACTGCGGTGGCAGTAGTCAGCTCTTCCGGTGGCGCGATGGTAAAGCCCGCGTCTGGCTCATAAATGTCAATAGTAGTTTCCAGCGGTTCTGACTGGCATCCCCGGTAGACTGTTGAAGCGTAAGCGGTGAATTGCGATTGTAAGTGCTCAAGCAACAGGGTATTGCCCTCTTCCAGGATTTCACCCTCACTATTTTGCCAGATCACGGTAGCCTCCTGATTTGGGGGCATAGCATGCAGGACAACATCAGTGCCGCTACAAGCGGGGTTGTATGTGGATAGCTCTACCGTTGGAGCGGGGATTGCTATTTCCAGGTTTTCCAATACTAATGTATCTACAAAGGAAATACCTTCCTGCCCGGTAATGGTAACGGAATAGTCGCCAGAGCTAAGACCAGCCAGGGAAGCGCCAGAAGCACCATTACTCCATTCGTAGGTGTAAGGAGCAGTGAGGCCACTTACCATGGTGACGCTAAGTGAACCGCTGGTATCTGCTTCACAGTAGGTATTCACACGCTCATAGATCGCGCTCATGGTTTGGTTCTCAAAGGCATATGGGGCTGTAAAGCTGCCCACAATACCATTAGGTTCGTACACCAGGGTTTCCTTAGCCAGGTAAACCTGGCCCTCGCTTGCATCGTACATCAGTATCTCCACCACATCTCCCGCATTGGTTCCATAGATAAACATGGGTGCCATATAATCACCCAGAGCAGGAATGTGGCTAATGTGGGCTGCGCCTCGGCACTCTCCATTTACATAGGCAGCGATTTTGTCACCCTGATCCAGGCTTTGTACCTCATCAAATAAGGCTACGCCGGTCACGACCATGCTGGAAGGATACTCAGAAGGATCTACAGACCAGGTTGATGGATCGGATGGCACGAAAGCAGCGATACGCTCTCCGCTCCCATCGGATACCGGAGCGGCAGTGAGTGGAGAAGTAGCGCCATCATATAGCATGACGGCGTTGGCTGCTGCCACCCGAATTTGATAAGCAAAGTTTGGCCGGATCACTTCCATGCCGCTGCCCAGGCCAAATAGCCATTGGGAAAGCCCCTGATCGTATTGGGCAACCATGTTCGCGGATAAGCCTGGTAGTGTCGGATCCTGTGCTACGGTAGTCAGGAAGTCTCCGTTTGATATGTTTGAAACATTAAAGGCGTCGTTGATAGCTATCGTATCCTGGACAGGAGCTCCGACTAAATTCCAGCCCTGTTCTAAAATTATGGGCCTGAACTCAGCATCCATACCGGTTACCCGTATTGTATCATCCACGCCGCCCAGGAATAAAATGTAACCTTCTTCAGCTTCTATGCTATCCAGGCCATTGGTGCTTAACCAACCTATACCTTCTACGTAGCCTGCTGACTTATTTTCTGTTTTGATGATATCACCATTCTGGAGGAACTTCAATTCCCGCAACTGTTCATCAACAGCCATATCCTCTTCCTGGCTGTTAAAGGAAAGCCAGGTAATGCCACCACCACCGTCTTCCTCTCCGTTCACCGGAATGTAACGGGCTAGGTCACGGTTACGGTCTACCATGAGGATTTCCGGATCTCCAAACGAGCCGATGGACTGAGCATCATCAAAGAACAAACTGTCGACCGGATAGCCATTGTATTCCCGGCCTTCATTGGCATCCCAAACCCTGAACTCTAATGGTGTGCCAATATCCTCCGGATCACCGTAAACCAGCATGAAGGCGGCATACTGCCCTACCTGTGTGCTGCTGATTCTGGCTACGCCCCGGATCTCATTGCCGATCCAGGCACTGATAATATCCATCGTATCTCTCGAGGTAACACCCGGTGCATTTGTGAATTCAAAATTCGTGATGACGGGGGTACTCGTAGCGTATTGAGAAGGATCGACCACCCAATAGGGAGGCTTAGCCAAGACGTTGACTTTAATCCTGACAGAATCTACACCCTGGTTCATCAGCCCAGAGGTGGATACAAAGCGAATAACCGCTGTGGTATCCCCTACCGGAAGCTGTGAGCCATCTATAGTAAAGGTAACCGCTCTGCCCGTTGCAGCAGGCACAGAACCAGTGGTCGGATCAACCGTCAACCACGGGTAATCTGCATTACCGTCCGTTACATAATTGATGAAACCAATGTCATCATTATAGAAAATGACGGTATTGAGCTCTCCCTCACTATCCTGATAGATGGTCGTCTCCAGGAGGGTATCCTGAACAAAGATATCCCTGGCAACGACTCTGAACTCCCATCTGAAGGTATCGAGGTATCGATTACCAACCTCATCTTCCAGATCATAGACTATGGCATCAAGAATTTGACCGTCGTAGTCCAGCAGCGTGGTATTATCGGGTTGGAAGACCAGTTTATTTTCATTCGCAAAGCAGAATACCTCTCCGGGCACGGTATTGCCAGAGGCTCGCTCTGTGACTTCAAAGGTAAAGTTACCCAGCTGCGCACAATCCAGTTCTTTATTAACCTTGATGCTAATCTCATCACCAGCCTGCCAGATACCGTCTGCCGGTTCCGTCAGGGCAAATACATCGCCGGTTTGCCGGCGGATTTGCCCGCGGATGATATTGGACTGCACTTCTCCGGATGTACCGCAGAAGGAAATCGCCCGTACTTCGTAGATACCATCAGGGTATTCCTCATACAGCTCTGTGATATCCCAGACAAAAAAGAACTTAGGTATCTGCCCGGGCCCAAAGTTTTCTTCGTTATAAGCAACCAGGGAATCACTTTTTACGACGTAGTTTGGATCTAACTGAGAGGTAGGGATGCGTTCCCACCCTGAACCATCGCCAATACGGCGGTACTCCAGGTAGATTTCTTCCAAAGCCGGATTGTCCGCTTCGTAATCCCGAATTTCAATGGATAAACTCTCAAAGCTATCATCTAAAAATGGGTTTCGTCTCGATATCAACCAGTCATTCCCTGGTGAAGCAATGCTGATATCGCTGCAGGGGTAGTCGAAATTGGCACTAATCGTAACCGTATCCCGTTGACCCAGCAAAAACAGATCGCCATCCGTACAACTAGGTCTCAAAACGACGTAGATACTATCAAACTGATAATTATTGACTGACCGGGTAAGGGTAAGCGGGAGGATGATAGGCTGATTAGGATTAATAAAGGTTAACGTTTGCCCACTTTGATTACCTCCTCCCAGCAATCCGCCATTCAGTCGCAAGGTTGCGCCGTTTTCATTACTTTCTCCTTCATGATAAACGAAAAGGTCTCTTTGTTCTCCAAAAGGGTTAAGGTTAGTGAGCTGAACGAAGAACTCAGCCGGTTCGTCCGGGTTCAGGTTGAGCAGCTCTTGAGAATCGAAAGTAGACTCTGTTTCGGGATCATAAAGTGAAATATCGAAGATATCCCTTAGAATGGTGCCTTCCTCAGGTGGGCAACTGGACCGACCGCCGAGCAATTGGAAGTAAGGCGTATGCCCCGGGTCCCGCCCTTTGATTGCCGTAACGCTGAACTGGTCGCCAGGATCGTCATCAGAAAGGGTGTAGCTGATAGTAGACTCCACCTCTTTAGAGTTATAGCGGTCTTTGCCCCACTCGAAGTTAAGTTCGATTTGTCCTCCCAGCTTATTTTCAGCAACGGCTATATCCGTAATAAGACCAAATCCCCCCGAGGCACGTGCCTTCAGGTAGCCTCCCAGGATCAGAGAGAAATCTACAAATCCCCGGGTTGACCACTTGCTGCTGGTCGTACGATTGACAGTCCGGGTTTTAGTAACATCTACACCCGCAGAGAATGTAGTATTTTCTACTTCCGGGAATATCCCCTCGAGCGTGGTAATATCAGAAATTCGCTCCTCTACATCATCAATGGAAAGATAAAGGGAGTCTACCCACAGGTCAACAGCTCTTGATGCCTCTTCATACCGCTCAGCCAGATCAGTTGTAAAAATAACCTCATCCAGGGGTTGGTTGAGAATAAAGCTGTCCTGAGCATTGTAAGAGCCAATTTCTCCACAGAAGCCAGCCCTTGCATCTCTGGCGTTTTGTATCCTGGTAATAAAATCCTCATCCGGGTCAGCATCGGGCGTGAAATCATCTGGCTCTTCTCCAAATACACCTACGTCTAAGCCCTGTACGAAAGTCTGGAAATTGTCAAACTCAATTGATTCATCCCACAGGGAATCGGCATTGAGCTGCTCGGCACAAAGCTGGTAATAAGGAACAGATTCGCGGGCATGATAATCAAGCATCGCCTGCCAGTTATTGGCAAGCGCGCTGAGCCGTCCGATAGCTTCAGTTGTATCCAGCACTTCTCCATTCACCTGAAGCTCCAGTGTTCCATCTCTCACCTGATCCACCTGGTCGAGCTTCTCATTTCTCAATTGCTTGATCTGCCCAACTGTATAAAACCAATCCGTCTTTATCTCATTCAGCGTAATATCAATAGTTTGGACTTTGACAAATTTGCAGCTATCCTCGAGATATCGCACTTCTTCAATCAAGCCATATTGAGTTGAAGCTCCAATCCCCACCAGGACATCAGCATCCGGTCCTACGAAGTCACTTGTAGCCGAAGTGGAGATTTCCTGGGTTGTCGTAATGGAGAGTTCATAAGTATCCTCATCAGCGGTACTTCCTCCAGCCAGGGCATCAATTTCTAAAAATAAGCCTACCGTACCCACTGCAAACTTCAAGTCAGTTACCACACCAGCACCTCCCCGGAAAGAGAACAGCTCCGTAAGTGATTTTGTAATGGTAGTCCCTTCTTCAATAGAGCTGAAACTACCATCTCCGTATGGGTCACGAAGCACATAAATAGGAAGTTTAATCTGGCCTTCCTGATCTCTTATGTCCACAATAACATCACTGCCCGGCAATGGCGCAGAACCGGTAATAACAAATGGGATATTGACTTCTGATAAAAGGTCGCCAACTGCAGAGAAATACTTGATATTAACCCCCTTCCGGAAAGGCGCAACAAGGTTGGGGGCACCGGCAGTGAAAAGGTGTTTTTCAAAACCATTCAATTCCGGCAGGTAGTTCAATGTATCACGGGTGTTGGATTTGGCAGCAGCATTGGTTACCACTAAGAACCCTTCGTCTACACTGCAGGTAAGCCCGTTAATGGTTTCTTCAACACTGAATGTCAGATTGTAATTGCTGTTTTGCCTTAATATCCGAGGCTCAGAGGCATCCCCACAGAACAACTCTCCGATTTCGTTCGACACATCGATTGTTGCAGGCTTATGATACACCAGCTTTGTGAATAGCAGGGAATCCAATACTTCCTGGCTGTAGTCGTTTTTGAAATTATCGATATGGGTACGCTCCAAATCTATTTCAGTTGGGCGATAACGGAGATAGTCCGTGATCAACAGATTTTCTACCGTTGCCGGCACTCCCGACCTGACTGTCACCACGAGGTCATCCAAAGGCGGCAAATTCGCTGTTACCTTACCTGAAATATTATTGGTAGCTACAATTTGCTGGTAACAACCATCTCTTCGGCTGATTTCAATATTAAAGCTGCCATTACTCGAGGCAGGCAAACCACAAACCGTCGTTACAAAGAACTCCGCTTCATAAGTAAGGGTATCAACAAAGTCAATTTGATAGTTTTGCCTGAAATTAGAAAAGTCTGTAAAGACGGTTGCGCTATCTGTTTTAAACAGATGCAGGATAGTGTCAGCATTATTGCCCATTACATCTGACCTGATCTGGAAGGAATCAATTTCTATCCGAATCTCTTCCAACCCGGCCTGACCTGGTTGAAGCACCAGGGAATACTTGCCTTCTTCATCTGTCATAACCTCATCCACGGACTCTGACCCGTTAGAAAACCTGTGTACTGATCTCACCGTGATGCTGTCTAGCCCGCAACTCACTCCTTCGTAAGCAACTGTTCCTTGTGCAATAAAAGCGGTATTATCAATGAATATGATATTGGACTTCACGGGGTTATCCGGTGAGATCACCACCGGAATCGGATTCACCAGGAAGACATGATCCAAATAGGAAGCGGTCAGGGTGTAGTTGACCGTCTCGTCAGCGAAGAATACACCGTCGATATAGAAATGACCATTGACATCCGTAAGGCCGGAATATTCATATTTTTCGCCATTAATAATCCCCTCGGCAGTTATGGTAACTCCCGGAACCGGTGCACTTCCAATTGCGGTAAACACATCGCCTTCAAACACGCCAATCGCTTTACGGAAGCCTTTATCTGATTTAGGTATAGACTCCCGGTCTTCGGTGGTTAGTACCTTGACCTTGTAAGTGTATTCTCTGCCCGGCACACCATCCGTGTCCATGTATACGGATTCATTGAAGGCTGCATTGTGAATGAGCTCATCATCCCTGTAAATATTAAAGCCGTTGATGTAATCACGGTTGCCGGTAAATTCCCATGCCACACGGGTGCGGTTGGAGAATTGGCCATCGCTGGCGGTAACGGATATTAGTTTCTGATTCCAAAGTTCAAGCAAGTCCGGGGAGTAATAAAAGGCTCCTCCATCGCTGCCCCAATATGGTGCACCTACAAAGAAGCCACCGGTGGAGGCTGCCACACTAAAGCCGTAATCATCACCTGCGTCTCCCGTACCATCAGGAAGGCTTAATACATCGACATAATCAAACGTGTTACCTGATTTTTCATAGAGGAAGGCAAGACCTGTCCGATCAGAAACTCCACTTTCGATGCTTTGATGATTTCTCGCCCCCACTAACAGATATTTGCCAGATAAGGAAACATCGCTACCAAATTTATCAGTGTCAGAAGCATTGTCCAGCCCTGGTGGCGTAATCTGTTGAATTTCATCAGCTGTAGTGCCATTATCTTTGATCTGGTAAATATATACCTTCCCCCCCTGACTACCTGTTGCGCCTACCGCCATGAAATTGCCCTCGAGGTAAATAGACGTTCCAAATTCATCACCATTTTCTTCTCCTTCCGTTCTGTTAGCATGGACCAAGACGTTTCCATCTCGTCTGAAAATATCTACGAAGCCAGCCTCAGAAGTTGTGGTAGTTGTCGCACCAGCCACAACGTAGGAATCACTGGCATCCATAGATACATAATCCTGGGATCCTGTGTTGGCAGGCTGTGTAACTAATCCATTGAAGGTCGAAGGTTGCGCAAAAGAAAGAATTTCATTGTTTCCTGTAGCCTCCCTGGTGGTATAATATCGATTACCGGTAACAGCTACATCCTCTCCAAATCGACTATCATCTGTGCTAATTGTCCACCCGATTAAGCCACTTAAAGTACCTGTAAATCCAGATGGGATGTAATCTATCCAGCCCCAATTTATATCACCGTTTTTCTGAGTTCTGGGTGCTCCTACAGCAACTTCTCCTCCTACTACATCAACACTATACCCATAGTCATCAAGTGTCCAGGTAGCATCATTGCCATGCGAGTAAGAAAGCTTAAGATCCCATTCATTGGTAGTTGAATTTTTGGTAAAGAAAGAGGCAAAGCCACGACCTGTAAGAGGCGAGCCAACAATGACGTTATTCTGATCTGCTGCGACATCCCACCCAAAAGAGGAGGTTACGTTAGCATCAGATAAGACATTGTACCCTTTTCTGAGCAACCCAGGGTAACCCGAATCAGTAGCTGACACAGAAGGAAAATTAACGCCATAATCACTCCGGTAAGCTACTACAGTGTAAGTGTAAGTTCCACTAGGATCGTTGCCAATTCCGTTGAATACATCTGTAAACTTACGAAGCCCTCCTTCTACCGTACCAATTACAGTATTACCCCTCCTTACTTCAAAAAAGTCGATATTGGCTTCTAAAGGGCTATCCCAGCTCAATTCAACCCGGTTTTCATAGGTACCATCGGTGGCGACCAGGTTCATAGGCATAGGTGGGCGTGGATAAGAGGCAATGGTAGCCGTTTCCGAGTCAGAAAAATAGGTAACACCATCTCTTACGGATACTGCTTTGACCATGTAATCAATACTGGCCTGAGGGATTGCCAATTCGTCCTCAAACTCCAGTATATTATCTTCCAACTGATCCGGAAACAGCGTCAGCATAACTGACGAATCCTGCATTACATTATTCGCGTCAGTGTAAGAGATATCATACATCATTTCAAACCGGTCCACACCACCTGCATAATACTCAAAGGAAAGCATAGCATTACCAAGAGAGTCTACTGACATGGCCATCAAATTAACGACTGGCTTGAGCTTGGGGTAGGTAATGGTATCCATTGCTCCCTCCGATTGGAATTCCATGCCATCGCGGTTCAACAAGCTGATCACCGTATATTCATGGACGGACTCCGGGCTCCCTTCCTTATCCCAATATATACGCTCATCCGGGTCGAGTGTCGCGATCAGGTTATTATCCCGAAGCACCCGGAAACCATCCACCTCTTCTCCCATATAAGTCCATTCCACCCTGACTGCATTACTATCTTGCACAGCCAGCAAGCTAAGCGCAGGATCTCCAACAACCGGATAGCCAACAGTTACAGATTTGGGATCGGAAACAACTAAGCCGTTATCTTCAATCAGTATTGCACGAACCGTATAATTGTATGTCTGACCAGGCTTACCGGTCTTATCTTCAAAGGTCAGCTGTTCTCCTGCCTGTATGATGCCAATTACTTCATCATTTCTGGTTAGCTGGTAATAGGATACGTCACCTTTAGGATGGCTCCAGTTGAGGTTTAAAGTATTGGCATCACCAAAATACCCAACGGTAGCAGTTAGGTTTTCTACAGGTTGAAGCGCGGGAAAGGCGATAAACGCCCCAACTTCTTCTCCACGGATAATATCTCCGTTATCAATATAGTACGGACGAACGGTATAAAGGTATTCTATGCCTCCAACTCCTGTACTATCTATAACGTAATTGGGCTCCCGTCTTTGGACGTCTGCAATTTTTGCAAGACCACGGTAGACTTCAAACCCGTCATAACGACCCTCTGAAACAGACCAGCTAATGACGACCTGCCTCCAGGTCTTAAGCGCCTGCGCAGAGACCTTCACCACTGCCGCAACAGAGTCCACTCTGGGTAATGGAGGGGCATTTGAGGGTTCGAAAGTTTCTTCAAATTCAAGGACTTCTATATCATTTCCAGAAACGCCTCCTGCCGGACTCAGTGTCGCAGCAGGCACTTCAAGCGTCCGTCCTTCAGTATCCAAGATAAATGATACTACTTCGCTGTCAACTGGCAGGCAATCGAAAACAGCTGTACCAGACTCGTTCGTAAATACAGCGCCCAGTGGGCCTGAGCTCCCCAGAATATTAAACCTTAAACTGTCCATCTGCCTTCCATTGGCATCGGAGTCAATGTGGGCAATGACATAACCTCTGCCTAACCTTGAGCCCTGATCATAAACGGAGATGGAGGCAGCGCCTTCGTATATAGCTTGTACCGCATATTCATGGCGGACCGAAACCAACACATCATAGTCATAATACGCACGGGCGGTAGTGGGTAGGGTATCCAAAGCTACGCCATCCCGATAAACCACAAACCGGGATAGCTTGAAGATGGGATAGGTCCAGGTCAGCGCCACATGCATAGGGAAATGCTCCGAAGCATTGATATTCCCAGGTGCTTCAAGGGGGTTGTTCCCAAGCGGTACCGAAGCTGTCTGAGCATCGGCATCGGATGTGAATATCCTGCCATTTATGTTTCGAAATGCCCGAGCCTCGAAGTTTATTGAAATGGCACTTCCTCCGGTTGTGTTCGGGTAATAGGTTGCGCTGTTCTTATCTACATCGACGGTATCAAAAGGGACGCCATCTGCATAGAAAACAAACCCATCAAAATTGCTGTTGGCAGTGGAATAGCCTGCCCCAAGATTGACCGTAGCCTTACCCAGCGCAGGCACTACAGAATTAATGACCGGAGCTTCAATAACAGGAAAGTTCACCGGATTATTAGCGGCCGGAGTTCCGCTGCTCAGAGAAAGGGTGTCGGGCTGTAGCACGAAAGTTCGTACCGCATATTCCACACCTGCTCCCGGAAGACCCTGCAAGTCCAAAAATTCGTAATCATCCCCTTTTAAAATGGTGCCTATTTCTACGCCATCCCGATAAACCTTAAAGCCAGAGTAATTGTCAATCGTAGAAGCAGCCACCGGTACATCCCAGCTGACCAAAACCGCGTTCTCATTGACCTGCGGCGCAGCGTTTACATTATCCGGCTCAAAAAACGGAGGATACAGATTGCCATCAGAGCCCAAATAAGCGGATTCAAACGTTTCTTCTCCCAATACCGGTCCATTGAATTTTCTAAAGGCCGAGATATTATAATCGTAAACTGCGCCGGGAATACCCGTGTAATCTGAGAAAAAAGTTACGCCCTGGTCTAGCATGGCAATAAGGCTATCATTACGATAAACCTGAAATCCGTCGTAATTATTCGAAGTGTGGGTCCAGCTTAATGTCAGTATCCCCTCTGTTTCCGCGCTAAAATCATCCTGGACTATAAGGTTTTCAGGCGCTGTCACCTCTGGAAACTGAATCGTATCCTTTACAGATGCTATGGTAAACGAATCATTACGAATAGAATAGGCCCGAAGCTCATAAACGTAAAAATGCCCGGGTTTGCCAGTGCGGTCCGTAATGCTACCTGGCAATCCATCCGCATCGTCTTCTATCCCAATGAGGGTCCCATACCTGTACAATTGAAAGTGCGTAGTATCCGCATCAGAAAAATAGCTCCAGGAGAAATTGAGCACATCATCACCCGGGCTGGAAGTAAATGAATTCACTGCTATCGAATCGGGGCCGGTGCTGAGTGTTCCCCGGAAGGAAAAATTAATATCTAATGCAACCGGGCTCTCTACATCAAGTGTTACCTCCTGGCTGGCGGGAAGGAAAGCCCCTTCACCAGGGCGAGAGGGCGTAATGGTAAAGTTCCCTGTTCGCCCAAAGAATACAGGACTGAATGTATAGGCCCCCGTGTAATCTGTTATCGTGGAATCCTGAATTACCGAATCCAGAACTTCAACTTCATAAAATATTTTAACTCCTGAAAGGCCAACGCCCTCTTCACCACGGACAAAACCTGATATATTGCCAATAGGGTCTACGCCTCCCATATCCTGGTCTTGCACCTGAATAACATCTCCCTCTTCATCGACCAGTAAACTTATAGTGTACAAACTATTCAGCCCGTACGTTGGGATTGAGTCTACGTATTGCGTCACTGACGGGACCTCAATCACCTCAATAACCTCTCCGTCTCTTCGGATAACTAACTTATCAGCAAAGGCTGATACATCATCCCAAGTCATTTCCACCCGATCTGAAAAAGCAAAATCAGATGCCTGGAAGTTAATATCGTACGTACTGCCCTGGTCACAAACAGAAAAATCAGTCTCAGAAAAAGTAGAATCTACGAGCTCACTGAAGGTCCGGATGCAATATTCATACTCTATGCCATTCTCCAGGCTATTTTGATTGCCAAGCAAAAAGTTGTCCTCAAATGTAAAAACAGAATCAATAATAGAAGTTCCAGGAATAATCGCCGCAACAGTCTCTTCTGCCCCAACTTTTCGTATCACCTGGAAAGAGGAACTCAACTCAGACTTATTCGTCCAGGTGAGCTCTACCGCATCGGCACGAGTGGCATCTGTAGCAGTTACCCCAACCGGGGGCTGAAAAGCCAGGGTGCCGCCAGTTGCAGTCAAACTTGAACACCCCATCGCCGTAATTTCGTCACCGGGCCCGATTTCATAGAGGACAAGCTCATAATTAATGGATCGCCCCGGACCAACAAAGTGGCGGTAAACATTGTCTACCGGACCAGGCATAGCCTCATCTATGATCTCTGTATAGATGACAACACCGTTTGCTGTCAGCTCAAGGAATACACCATCTTCATAAGCTTCATCATTATTAGAAGCATCTTCAAAACAAACCTGAGATAAGTCCCACTCCACATCAATATAGGAGTCACTCATTCCGGAAGTGGCCGAAAAAGGTTGGGAAAAAGCCAGGTTGCAGCTCAAAATAAAGCAACAGCTCAACGCTATGGGGAATAGTCGAGTCATGAGTTTTAGGATTTGTTATCTGTCTCACACGCCCATCCAGATAGCTTATCTGAACAAAACGTATGTGAAAAAACCATTTTTGAAGAAAATCCCTGTTGTTTAGGTCGTCTCAAAGGCAGGAAACAGCGACTTTCCCGAGTCAGCAGACTCATGGCTTTTTCAAAAATAGACTTTTTTTCATGACTTTGTGTTTCTAACATTCTGATTACATGCTTTTAAATCATTTAATTAGAAAAATACTCCTAAAAATAAATTGCCTTTTATCCCTTTCATTGCCAATACTTTAAGGCCTTGGCGTCTGCTTGACAATTGGTAATGCCAGCTGATGCCCCTTACTGCTTTCCAACCGGATCAGATACGTGCCATCCGCCAGATCAGGCAGCAGGCGGATCGTTTGCTCACCAGCCTGCCAGACTTGCTGCTGCCGCTCAAGAACCTGCCCGGAGATGGATAACAGTTCAAGCGTATACTGACTGTTGTAGGGCAGGTGGAGCTGTACATCTATGTACTGCCCAAATGGATTGGGCGTGGCCTGCAAGCGTAATTCGCCCTCTGGCAGTTCGAGTACCTGTGTGGCCGCATTTACCCACAGGTCATAAAGCCCCTGGCCTGTACAGCCTGCAAGATCGGTACGGGAAAGAATGGCCTGATAATGCCCCGGCAGGCTATACTGATGCTGTGGGCTAACCAGGCTGCTGCTCTGTCCGTCCCCAAAATCCCAGGCGAAAGCACCTGTGGCTTCTGCGGGGCTGAACTGTACTTCTGTTTCTGTAGTCACTTCTACGGCCGGCTCCACCGTAAAGCTTGCGTCAGGTTGGTATACCTGTACGGTAGCTTCCAGTGGCTCAGACTCACAGCCCCGGTACATCGTTTTGGCATAAGCGGTATAAGCAGACTGAATGCCCTCTATCATTAACGCAGGAGTTTCCTGTAATAAGTTTCCATCGGCTGTTTCCCAGCGCACGGAAGCTTCCTCATTCGGAGCCTGCGCGTAGAGCACGACATCCGTACCCCGGCAGACCGGATTGTCAGCTGACCATTCCACTTCCGGAGCTGGAATTTCCACCTCAAGATTTTCAAGGGCCACGGTATCCGTGAAGGACAAGCCATTTGCACCGGTAATAGTTACGGTATAATCACCGGTGGTCAGGCCTTCCAGGGAAGCCGTATGCGCGCCGGTATTCCATTCGTAGCTGTAAGGTGGCTGCAAGCCACTGACCATGGTGATGCCCAGTGTACCATTGGCATCCGCGGCACAGTAAGTGCTGCTTTGGGCATAGGTAGCGCTCATGGACTGTGCTTCGAAAACGAAGGGTTCTACAAAACTACCTTCGATGCCGTTGGGCTGGAAAGATAATTGCTGTGCGGCCAAATGAACCCGGTCCGTGCTGGCATCATACATGAGGAATTCGACTGTTTCGCCAGCCTGCGCGCCGTAGACAAACAGCGGTGCCCGGTAAGCATTCAGCGCTGATACAAAACTCACCGGCGCAACGCCCCGGCATTCGCCATTGACGTAGGCAGCTACCCGGTCTCCTTCGTCCAGACTTATTTCTCCGCCAAATTTCAGCATTGAAGTAATTACCATGCTAGAAGGATAAGCGGAGGGGTCAATCAACCAGGTAGTGGGGTCTGCAGGCGTGAAGAGCGGCGAATTACTGCCCATGCCATCGCTAACAGGCTCAGAATTCAGCGGTGTGGTTGCCCCCTGGTAAAGTAACGGGCCTGCTTCTCCCACCAGTATCTGGTAGGCAAAATTGGGGCGCATCACTTCCATACCAGGGGCAAAAAGCCATTTCATTAATCCTTCATTGTACTCAGCAATCATGTTGGGTGGAAGGCTAAGGGCTACCGGATCCTGTGGAACCGTTTGCAGGCGGTCGCCATCACGGATATTAAAGAGATTGAATGCATCATTAATCCCGACCGTATCCTGTAATGGATAACCGATCTGATTCCAGCCCTGCTCCAGCACTATCGGACCGAAAGTTGCATCACGCCCGGTCACCCGTATCGTATCATCCAGACCGCCCAGGTATAAAATATAGCCCTCTTCTGCCTTAATGCTGTCAAGGCCATTTGTACTAATCCAGCCTACTCCTTCTACATAGCCAGCTGAGGACAATTCTGTCTTTATGATGTCTCCGTTTTGCAGTGACTTCAGCTCCCGGAGCTGTTCACCCACCGACATATCGGTTTCTCTATTATTGAAGGACAGCCAGGTCAGCCCACCACCCCCATCGCTCTCTCCATTCACTGGGATGTAGCGGGCCCGGTCGCGGACCCGGTCCACAAGTAGACCCTCTGGTTGACTAAAGGAACCTACGAGGGTCGTTTGGTCAAAAAAGATACTGTCAACCGGATAAGCATTATACTCCTCGCCGGGGTCAGCGTCCCACACCCTGAATTCGAGCGGCTTCCCGATATCCTCCGGATTGCCATATACCAGCATAAAGGCCGCGTATTGACCAGTTTGCGTACTCGCTATCCGTGCCACGCCCCGGATTTCATTACCAATCCAGGCACTGAGGACGTCCATGGTATCTCGGGAAGGGGCATTTCCAGGAGGTTGGGTATACTGATAGTTCGCGACCACCTGCATAGAATTGGAATACTGCGACGGGTCCACCTCCCAATAAGGCGGACGAGCCAGTACATTGACTTTGATCCGGATATTGTCAACACCTGCGTTAGCCAGGTTAGAGTTGGACACTACGCTCAGCACAACAGTGGTATCCCCTACCGGTAACAAGCTGCCATTGATATTGAATTGAACAGGCAGCCCATCAGAGGTAGAGACTATACCGTTAGGAGGAGTAGCCTGCAGCCATGGAAGCCCCACAAGTTCAGGAATAGAGAAGCCAATGGTCGCTCCTGCCCCTTGATTAGTATTGAATAAGACCGTATTGAGTATCCCCTCGCTATCCTGATAAATCGTGGTTTCCAGGAAGGTGTCCTGCACGAGAATATCTCTCGCGACTACCCGGAAATCCCATTTGAAGGTATCCCTGGCCGGTACGGTATTTCCATTGGCATCTAATGTTTCCTGTACAATACCCTGAGCGTTTCTGAGCAGAGGGAAGGGATTTCCAAATTCATCACGCAACCCGGAAACCTTAATGGTCAGCAACTGATTATCAAAGGGCTGCAACGTCTCAAGCAGGGAGGAAGGTGCGAGTGGGAGAAACACCAGTTTATTCTCGGTCGGATCACACCCAAAAGTGCCAGGAACAGTGTCCTGCGCTAATTCGTTGACGACTATAAATGAAGCTTCATTCAGTGTAGCACAGTCTATTTCTCTATTGACCTTCATGCTGATTTCATCGCCAACCTGCCAGACCAGATCGGAAGGTTCAAAGAGGGCAAATGCTTCGCCCGCTTGTCGGCGGATTTGCCCGCGGATGATATTGGATTGAACTACGCCATCGGTGCCACAAGCAGCCACAGCTCTAACTTCATAAATACCGTCCGGATACTTCTGGTTTAAATCCGTGATGTCCCAGGTGAAAAAGAAACGGGGAGATACCCCCGGTCCAAAGTTCTCCATGTCGTAATTCAGCAGGGAATCCTTATTGACGATATAGCGGGGCTCGAGTTCAGTGAACGGTATGATTTCCCAACCCGAGCCATCACCGATACGCCGGTATTCCAGATAGATTTCCTCCAGGTTGGGATTTTTGGAATCATAATCGCCCACTTCCAACACGATCGCCTCCCGGCTGTCTGCCTGGAAAGGATTGCGGCGGGTGATGAGCCAGTCGTTGCCTGGTGAGGCGATACTAATATTGCTGCAAGGAGATTTGAAGTAGGCACTAACTACCACCGTATCCCTACCATCTGGTGTAAAGGTGTCTCCGTCGGCGCAAAACGGTCGCATTATGATCTCGACATTCTTAACTTCGTAACCATTGAAAGGCCGGTTTACGGTCAGGGGGAAAATCAGGGATTGCCCTGCATTGACGAAAGTAAATGCTTGACCGGATGCATCTCCTCCTCCTATCCCTAAACCATTGATCTTAATTTCTGCGCCATTTTCGTTACTAGCTGCATTATGATAAACGTAGAGATCTCTCTGCTCACCAAATGGGTTCAGATTAGTGAGCTTCACGTAGAAAGTCGCGGGTACATTTGGATTAAGCTCCCGCTGTTCCAGAAAATCAAATGTGGACTGCGTCACTGGATCGTTTAGAGAAATATCAAACCGGTCACGTAGTATAGCTCCGGCCTCAGGGGGACAACTAGAACGCCCACCAAGGAGCTGGAAATATGGTGTATGACCAGATATCCGACCAGATATTGAAGTAACACTGAACTGGTCGCCGGGGTCATCATCGGTATAAGTATAGGAAACCGTAGATTCGGTTGTTATCTCCTCATAGCGTTCATCGGACCACTCAAAAGCAGAATTGAAAGTGGCGCCGACTCTACCCTCGCTGTCAGATACCTCTGTAACTAAGCCGAGTCCGGCAGATGCTGAAAATCCTAGAAGAACACCAGCACTGATTGAAAAATTCAAGTACCCTTTCTGGGTGAATTTTGAGCCGCGAGACCGCACTGAAGTTGAGGATTTTTCGATAGTAACACCCGCAGAAAACGTTGTATTCTCGACATTGGTAACAACAGCGCTCGTTGGCGCCTGTGCCACAGCTTCCGGTATTTGTGAAGTAGCGATTTGCAGAGAGTCGAGATAATAATCTACAAGTCGGGTGGACCGTTCGTACTTCTCAGCGACACCTGTATTAAAAATCAGAGGCTGAAGACCTCGAGTCAACGTAACAGAGTCCTGCGCAAGAAAAGTAACTACGGCGGGATCAGTACAGAATAAATCCTTAGCGGCCTTGGCTTTATTTACGCGATCAGCAAAATATGTAAAATCCACATCACCACCAACTTTTTTCGCAGCTTGCCAAAGTTGAGTGGCATTGAGGACCTCTGTACAAAAATTATGATGAGGCAACGACGTTCTGCCGTGGTAATCCAGGACCAATTCCCAGTTTTGGGCACGGGTCTCTAGGTCTTTTATTGCTTCAGTTGGTGACTTCTCCACTCCTGCCTCCTGTATCACTAATGATCCAGCCCTCACAGAATCAGCTTGCGCTTTCAATTCCTTCGCAATTTGTTTGATTTGCCCGACCGTGTAACTCCAGTCGGTTTTAATTGCGTTGGGCTGAATCGATAGCTCCTGGATTTTTTGAAAACTACAACTCTCCTCGCTAAACGAGATCCGCTCGGAAAGCCCATACTGAATGGCCATGCCTAAACCCACCAGTACATCTGCATCCTCACCAACAAAGTCAGGTGCACTTGAAGTAGATATAGTTTGTTTAGTGGTGAAGGACAGGTTCACCGATGACTCATCCGTTTCGCCGCCGCCGCCGGCAAGTTGGGCATCAACATAAGCACCTACTCCTCCCACGGTGAAAGCGGTTTCCAAATCAACACTGCCACCAAGTTCGAAGCCGAAAGAATTCGACAGAGACTTCGTAATGGTTGTCCCTTCCTCTATTGAGCTAAAGCTGCCATCACCCGGAGGGTCCCGCAGGATCATTACGGGCAATTTCACCTGTCCATCCTCATCAATATCAACGATAATGTCACTGCCTGGCAGTGGTGAAGAGCCAATTACAACCACCGGAATGGTCCGCTCAGCCAGTAAATCCCCCTGGCCTGAGAAATACTGTACGTTTATCCCCTTCCGGTACGGGGGGACTAGGTTTGGGGTACCTCCAATAAATTCATGCCGTTTAAAATCACCAGTAGATGGCTGGAAGGAAAGCGTATCAAGGGAATTTTTGAGTGCAGCGCTATTATTGACAATTAGATAGCCTCCCTGTACATCGCAATCCACGCCCTGATGAAGTTCAGTAACACTTAAATTGATATTGTAGGGCATATTGCTATACAGAAAGCGTGGCTGAGAAGGATCGCAGGTAGGGCGCTGTCCGAATTCATTGGCTATGGTAATCGTTGCGGGTTTGTGGTACACTAGTTCCCGTTCTATCAACGAGTCTGTGTTAAGTTGAACAAAGTTGCCAAGCTGATTAAAGCCCGTGTTTTTCTGATGAAAAGCTGCCAGCTCAAGGTTGAAAGGCCGATTTTCCAGGTAATCAACAATCAGGTTATTCTCCAGCGTAAGGGGTGCTGCGCTGACTACTCTCGCTACCAATCCATCCAATGGGGGTAAATCTATCGTTACCCGCCCGTTTAGGGCGGTTTGGCGTATCCGTTTAAAGCAACCATCCCGAGTAGAAACTTCGACATCAAAGCGGCCATTGCTGGACGCTGCGAATCCGCATATGTTATTAACCGCTACTTTAACCGGGTAAGACAGCTGATCTTCAAAATTTATGATTGTCTGCTGGGGCACAGGAACACTAATAATATTACTTGAGGTAGAGACAAAATTATGCAAGACGCGGCTTTCGTTCGGCGTGCCCTGATTTCTTACAAAAATGCTATCCGCCACAATCTCAATACGAGTAAGCCCCTCCAGATAAGGATTAAGAATCAGGGAGTACTGCCCATTCTTATCCGTTTGTCCAGTTTCTACCACCACTATGCTGTCAGACAAAATATGTCGTGCCCGGACCGTTATGCTGTCTATACTGCAGTTCGTATTGGCATAGTCAATACGGCCGGTGGCTACATAAGCAGTAGTATCAAAGAAGACTATGTTAGACCGCAGATTATTCTCTGGAGAAAGATTAAACGTTTGCTTCGGCTTAATAAAACTATGGTTTCTGAACTTTACCCCCAGTTCATAGGATACTGGTTCTTCACCAATATACATTCCGGGGATAACAAATTGCCCGGAATTATCAGTCTCAGCAACATAGGTATACAACTGCCCTTCCACAATACCGCTGGCAGTCAGCGATGCACCCGAGACGGGGGCATTGCCCTGTGATGTTCGCACTTCCCCTTCAAGCTGTCCATTTCCTTTGGAGAAGCCCACATCAGATTTTCCAGAATCAAGGGTGCCGTTAACTCTTGCCCTAACCGTATAAACGTAAGGTCTTCCAGGCACTCCCTCGCTGTCATTAAGAAAGAACTCATTGGGTTCAAGATTAGCAATTATTTCCTCATCACGGTAAACCAAGAATTCAGAAACACCAGCGCCGTTGTACTCCCAACTTATACGAGCCCGATTGGGTAAGGTGCCTCTCGTAGCAGTAACGTTGAATAAACTGGAAGAAGAACCGCTATTCTCCAGTTTACCTATACTTTGGCTTGAGCCATTGGAATAATAGTATATTCCGTTAATCAGGCGATAACTCCTAAGTGAGTAATTGAAAATAGTGTTGGGCAGAGGGTCGTATGGAAAAAAGACGTCTCGGTATGTTCTGGATCCCGCTGATGAGATAAGGAATGAGTCCTGATTACTACCAATGTTTCTAGTTAATAAGAATCCATCCACATTACCTGCGAAGTCCATTGACCAGTTTAAATCCACCCAAGTGGGGTTACCCGTAGTTCCACCAAGGCCCTGAGGGTCCGGAGGGCGAGGATAGATAATTTGAACCATAGCGGGCTCCGATTCAAAAGAATTTCCATTTATTTTCTTCACCGCAACAGCGTTGTACGTATAAGTAACCCCGGGCTTAGGCGCCTTATCTACCTCTTCAAAGGTTTGAACCTGACCGTTATAATTATAAAAAATGGTATTAACATTTTCAGTAGGCTCACCCACAGCACTACGAGTTATTTTAAACTGACTTACGCCAGCTGCGCTGTAATCAAAGGATAGGACTGCTGAGCCAACCGTGGTATTTGCAACAGCCTGAAGATTATTGGGCGGCAACAAGGAAGGAAATTGTGCCTGCACAGTAGTTGGACGGGATTGATACACCATGTTTTCTCTGCTCAACAAGGCAACTACACTATACGTTGGGGTAGAGTTTGGAAAACCCTCCGCATCATAATAGCTCCTCGCATTAAAAGGCACATCAGCTACCGGTATCTCATCTCGAAAGATACGGAAGCCACTGACCACATTACCATTATAACTCCAATTTAATCTAACCGCATTGGAATCAGCAACCGGGGTAGCGGTTAGTGGTACGGGCCGGGCAACCTCCGGGAAGGTAACAGTTATACTTTTCGGCTGGGAAATATCCTGCCGCCCATTTGAAATACGAACTGCACGAACTTCATATTGATAGGTCTGATCAGGTTTTCCCTGTGTATCTACGTAAGCAAGGGAGTCTCCCCGCAAGGTTTGCTTCACGGGCAAGCCATTTCGGCGCACCTCATAGTAAGAAACCTTATCATTATTATGACTCCACTGCAGCTTCACGGTATTGTCCCGATAATTCAGATTGGGAATTGCAGATAAACAGCGTACCGGAGGCAAAGTTGGGTAATCCACTCTACGTGAACGGGCACCTGCTTCTGCCTCTGAAAGCCGACGGCCCTCTTTCAACAAATAGGGGCTGCTTACGTACGGGTAGGAAGCACCGCTGATGCCTGTACTATCCATATAAAATGTACTTTTGTTTGCGGAGATTTCCAGGGCATCTAGCTCTGTAAGACCTCGGGAGACAAAAGCCCCATCGTATTTTCCTTCTGATAAAGAATACGAAGTAACCACCGCCTGCTCCTCCGGGAATAGGTGCAGTTGAAAGGCAGTCACCAGCGCAAAGCTGTCCTGCCTTGGTAAAGGCGGGACGCTAGCTACCTCAAAATTGTCTCTGAATAAAACCGTCCGGTTGCCGGTAGTCAGTCCACCTCGCTCCACTGACGCTAACTTGTGGCTTCCACCTTCTCCATCAACCAACAACTTCCAGTTGCCGGTACCAACTTTGTCGTGTAGCTGAGCCAACCGGAAATAACCCGAACTATCCGTAAAAGTGCGCAGTAGCAACTGATCCCCATTGTTTTCATCCACCAAAGCTACCATAATGCTGTTGCGATCATTGGTATAACGACCAGAGAGAACTTGCCCATGCAGATAGGCCGTACCCCGCCGCTGACCAGTGGTGTAAACAACCGGAGACAGACTACCTTCAAAATTGGCCTGCAGGCTGTACAGGTGGCGTACTCCAGGTTCCGCAGTATAATCGTAGTAAGACCTGGCTGTATTAGGCATGGTATCCAGCAATACGCCATCCCGATAAACGTAAAAGGTAGAAAATATGTAGTCCGGGTACTGCCATTGGAGTCTAACGTGCATAGGGACTTCACAGGAAGCATCAAATTGGGTGGGCGCTTCAAGCGATAAATTGCTTTGACTGGCCACGCTGCTCGTACCTGCTGCCGGGTCACTCAGTTCGGTACCGCCCGAAGTATGGCGGAATGCCTTTACTTCTATGTTGACAGCGGCTTGACCTTCTTTTATATTAGGAGTATAGTATGACAGGGACTCAAAGGGTTTAAGCGTATCGAATGGCTGATTATTAGCGGTAAGTAAAAATCCGTCAAAATTTGCATTATTTTTACTGTATACTCCGTCAATTTCTACCTTTATTGTACCTGGAATGGCATTATCAAGGCCCACCATTTGAGGGGCTGAAAGCGTCGGGAAATCAGCAGACTCGGCAACTGAAGGACCAATGAATATGGTATCCGGAGTAGATAGAAAAGGCTGTACCGAGTAAGTAACCATTCCTGGTACGCCCTTATAATCCCGGAAACTATAATCCATACCTTGCTTTAGTACAGTTTTTATGGGCTGACCGTTCCTGGAAACCAAAAAACCTGTGACATTATCGAAGTCCTCCGCACTTGACGGCCAACTCCAATTCAATAGCATAGCATTGTTCGGCTGTTCAGGCGTAAGGGTAAGCACAGATGCTGGCTGAAGGGCAGGAATAATCAAAGGCCCTGCGGAAGAAGGCACCGACTCCAGCAATGAGGGACCTTCATTTGCTTTTCGGTAGGCTGTTAGCAAATAATCATAGGACCGGCCTGGCTCAGCGTAGTAGTCATAGAAAAAGCGGTCATCCGGTCCCAGGACCGCCAGCAGGCTCATGTCCCGGTAGAGACGAAAACCGTCAATATTTGATGACTCATGCTGCCACACCATCGTCATTACGGCATCGCTATTAACATCATAATCGACGATACCCTGAAAGCTAGACGGAGCTGTAACCATTGGCATTGTATCCAGCAGCACACGGCTGCCAGTAACAATAGAGTCTCCTTTAAATCCATAGGCGACGATCCGGTATTGATAAATATAACCTCCACTTCCGCTAGTATCCACCATTTGCAGCGGCACAGGTGACTGATCATCCGTGATATCGATCAGCTGCCCTTCCCGGAACAGCTGGAAATGCAGCGTATCTCTTAGGTTACCGGAAGACTGATAGGACCATCCAAAAAATAAGCTATCCAGACCTGCTACCGTGGTTATGGTATCGACGCTAATGCTGCCATCAGTTGCTATTGGGTAGTTTTGACGGGCGGTGAAATGCAATGTACGGCTTAAGGGCTCTTCGTTTGCAAGGGTATCGCGCAGTTGCTGCCCATCAAAATTAAAGCCTGCAACATCAATAGGGCGTACCTCGAAAATAGATCGCCTGCCGAAGAATACATCCGTAAATTCAAAATATCCGAGGTAATCCGTATAAACTGTATCGCGCAGCGTATCCGGCGCCACTGCCGCACTGTAAACAACAGGAATATTGGCTATACCTACCTGAGTCGGTGTGCGCACAAAGCCACTCACCAAGCCTACCGGTGACAATTCTATCGTCGCTGTAGCTCGGGCAACAAGTTGATCCGCTTCATTCAGTACAGATATTTGGTAGCTGGAAGGAATACCAAAAGTTGGGACCCGGTCTACAAATGTAGTGGCAATGCTGTCCAGGGTAGCAATAAGTTCTCCATCCCTAAGGATAGTTAGCCTCTGCCCAAAGGTGCTTACATCAGACCAAGCTAAGTTAACCACCCGGTTATTAGGGGAGGATACATTTAAATTTATTGATTTAGTGCTTCCCTCATCACATACCAACTCTGGCAAAACGCGGTCGAGCTGATCATTGAAAGTCTGGATACAATAATTATAAGTGAAACCATTATTCAGGTTGTTGGGATTGTCCTGCGCAACTTCATCGACGAAACTGTAAAGCGTATCTCTTTTGATCGTGCCTGGCAAAGCTGCAATTAGCGTGGAGTCTCCGTTGCGCTCCCGAAAAATCAATATATTACTGGATAACTGAGACTTATTGACCCAACTCAATTCCACCCGTCCGGGGTGCAAAGTATCCGAAGCAATAAAGTTTTGCGGAAGTTGAAACAACTCAGACCGGCAAGAGGTAGTCAGGCTGGTGCACGACATCTCACCATTGCCACGAATAAATAAATTGAGCGTATAATCAACAGCACTGTCCGGACCGACAAAATGCCGGTAGCTATCTGTTAACAAACCATTAGCATCGTAGATGATATCGGAGTAAATCCGCTCGCCGTTGCCAAGCACCTCCAGGAGAATGCCATCCGGATAAGTCTGGCAACCTTCCTCAAACACCTTAAAACATTCCTCCTTTATGCTCCATGCCAAAGTAATAAATGCATCAGATGAGTCGATCACCTCGAAGGTGCTCTCCCGGGTCAGGGTAGACAGATCTGGCTGTATGGCTCCTGGATAGATAGTACCATTGCAAGACTGAGATATGAGGTAAATGGGGCTGCCTATCGCTGCCGTCACCTGCCCTTTGTTTGTAGCAGATACCGCCGAAGCAGCATTAATGGCGGTTTGTGACTGGGCGGTAACAGCGATAAATAGCAAGAAAATAATCAGACAGGAGTATAGTTGATTCCACATGAGAATTCAGTTATTTAGTCATTGACAAAAAGTAGAAGCCGGATTAGACACCGATACAGTCAGCCTCACCCCCCTCTTCTTAAATCAGCTAATGACAATATCGTCACGGTCGCACCTTGATAATAAAGCTCATGGTCAGATAGGGAGGGAGATTTGAAAATGGGGTTGGAATTACATCTCCATAATTATCTGTAGCTCCTTGTATATTAAACTTATGAGTATGTTTTCCATCCGTAGTTGTCTTTGGGCCGTCAGTTATATTATTCCAGCTGGGGCCCTGATTGTCATCATCGCCCATAATTGAAACAAATCCATTACCATTTTCATCTGAACTTTTCGGATAATCCAGTTTATGACTATGTTCACCTGCAGAATCAGTCTCGATATTAAGGATATTTATTCCATGTCCATGCGAAGCAAGGTTTTCAGACTTAAGGGTAGATGACTTGCTCCCACCAGTCTTTCCTGTGGTGTTGAACTCGGTTTGCTGATTATCAAATCCAACTGGAAAGCGTCCTTTTAAATTGGGAATTAAGAACTGCCCGCCATTACTCCCGTAAGTAGTACCAATAACAGCGAACAATTCCGGGTATTGTGCCTGCTGCAATGGACGACCGTCACAAACAAGCCATCCATCCAAATTAGCATCAACATATGCCGAAGGTCCTGCGAAGGGAAGTACTGTACCTACAGGCAAAGATAAGCCACCAAGAAAGGAACCCGATACAGAACTAGCCATGTCTGCTGTGGCAGCACTTGTGGCACGGTTAGCTGTATTGGAGTGCTGGGCATAAGGTACGCTAAGCAGGGGCACAGCATCGCCAAAAATATCGTAAGTGCCATCCTTTTCCAGGTCTACCTCTTGTTTGACAAAGTACGACCCGTTTTTCCAGTCTATATTAGTAAATACAGATCCAGGGCTAGGGGTACCTCCACCAATATTGAAGCCCATGATACCGGCTGTTGTCGTGACAACATCACCATGGATTTCCTGGTATTCGACGGTTCCGCTTGGGCTGTTTTTCAGAATAGATATACGTACAGCTATATTCTGGCTTGATACCAGGTTGTTACTAGCATCTCTAACTACTGCCTGATAACTTATGCTATTTGGCACCTGGCTGTAAAGGATGGAAGGCAAGCCTAGCAACGTCACGGTTAACAACGCAACAGAGAAGGCATGTAACGGACAAAAAGAACAGATGCCCCTTGATAGGTTTGGGTTTTTCATAAGATTGTTTATTTTGATTTGCTTCTCAAAATTAGAAGACATGATTGAATTGAAGCCGCACAATTCATTCAATTACTCGCACAAATTGGGTATACGATAAACCCGCTTTCCTGAATTGCTTGGGCGTAATCCCGTGAACCTTTTTAAATTGCCGGGCTAGGTAGGTTGAACTTGAAAACCCACAGGCGTAAGCAATCTCTGTAATATTTAGCTCATCTCTCTCAGCTAGCATTATTCCTGCCTGCTGCAATTTGCAAAAAGCTATAAGTCGGCTAGGGGACTTTTCAAAGGTTTCCTGGACCTTCCGGTAAAGCGTGGAGTGGCTTAGCTTCATGTACCGGCATAATTCCTCCACGTTGAACGAAGGCTGCACTTCAAGCAAATGCTTTATGGCTGCTAATAATTCCTTTTTGAAATTGGCACCCTTTTCTCGCTGCAGCGGCCGCAAGTTTACCAATTGAATTACGGTTTCTATAGCTAGGACCAACTCCACTTCTTCAAATGAGGACTCAACAAAGCTGATTACTCCGTGTAACCTAGCTCGCAACCGCTCATCTGTATTAGTTTTCAATTCATACCCAATAATTGGTATCTGACAGTCAACTATGGATTCAGCTTTTGCCAAATAGCTAAGGGCTATTCGCCCTACCAGTACTAAAACATCATATTTTAATATCTCGCGAAGGTTATCTGGAAAAGTCAGGTCTAAAACATCTGCTTCGTAGTTCTTTGATAAAAACTCTTTGACCTTCTCCAAAACAAGCTGGTTTGAGCCTATCAGCAATATCCAACATTTAGCCCTGCTGAGTTGGCTATCAGCAGAGACCTCTTTGTTGTTTAAGCTATCCATGTATGCAGTAAATGTTCAGCACAATTGCGTGCTGGTTAATTAAAAGAGAATAAAACAATTCTAAATGGTTCCTCAATGCTTTGAAAGCATTTCAATTGCCCTTACATACCGTGAAGAAAAATTCCGGATTATTGGAAGGCAAACCAGCAGAACTTTTCGATACTCCAGTACTGTTTACCAACTTTAAGGAATTCTCTACATTCCACCTGTTGAAAAACAGGGCCGACATTCGTAAAGCTGGAGCATTAAAATCGTGGGTAAGGTGCTAAGTAGAGGTTTACTTGTTTTGATTTGTCAGGAGACATCTTTTGGATGCAAAATTGAGTCCTCTCTAGGGGGCAATCGTTTTCTAAAAAACCTCTGTAAACAATTGACAACTAGGACTTTTTTGAAAGCCCTGGGTTTCTTAACCGAACACTACCGCTGACCGAACAAAATTAGAATATGTTATTACTTTAAAGCCGTACAAATCATTCAATTATTCGAATAAATCAGGCAAGCAACAAACTATATTTACTGAACTACTTGGCCTATTCCAGTAAAATTGTTTAAATTTCAACGCGCGCGGTAGGTTGTACTTGAAAACCCACAGATGTAGGCGATCTCCGTAATATTCAGCTCGCTTCTGGTTAGCAATATTGCGGCCTGCTGCGACCGGTAAGCTGCAATAAGCCGGTTCGGAGATAGATTGTAAACCTCCCGAACCTTCCGGTATAGCGTGGCGTGGCTTAGTTTCATATTCTGTGACAAATCCTGAATGCCGAATGATGGCTGTTCTTTAAACAGATAGCCCAGGGCGGCTAACAGTTCTTTCTTAAAATCCGCATCCTGCTCTTTTTCGGCTCCTTGTTTTGACACCAAGGACAATTCGTTTTCAATAGCTATAATCACCAGGGCGTCACAAGCATTTGACGATGTAGAGCTTTATTTAAAAAGAGGGAATATGGTTACCACACTGCCACTACCAAAACACCAGATTGGAGTCAATGGCATACTGGTTTTCTAAAGATACCGAATGGAATCCATCTTACAAAACAGCCACTTTGAAAAGAAGGCTGATTTAGTAGTGTTGCGAACCCTTTCCTTTGCTTTGTACCGTTTCAAATGTAGACTCAAAGGGTAAAGATTCCGAGAGAAACTCAGGGAACAGCGATGTATACTCAGGGAAGGGAAAAACAGGCGGTTATTGTATGCATAACAAATTGCACTACCTGAATAGCCTGGAAGCATTCGTGGATCAGCTGGAGCAGATTGGGAAGCTCACACCCCGCAGCTATCACGCTTAATGTAGAGGGTTGCACCCCTGGTATTGACAGCTGGTGTTCACTTTCTGTTTGGTGCAATTTGTTATACGCAGGCTGTTATCCCACCACCTCCCCAAATAAATCATAATCCGTAGCCTCCGTAATGCGAACTTCCGCAAAATCCCCTACCCGCACATAATGCTCGGCGGCTTTCACCAGGACTTCGTTGTCGACCTCGGGGCTGTCACCCTCCGTGCGGCCTACAAAAAACTCGCCTTCCTTACGGTCGAAAAGGACTTTCAGGGTCTGCCCTACTTTCTCCTGGTTTTTGGCTTCGGAAATGGATTGTTGGATTTCCATTATTTGGCTGGCACGCTCGGCTTTGACCTCGGCGGGCACGTCGTCCTCATACTCGTAAGCGATGGTGCTCTCTTCGTGAGAATACTGGAAGACGCCGAGGCGGTCGAACCGCATTTCTTCCACGAAGTTGCAGAGGTCCTGGAATTCTTCTTCGGTCTCGCCGGGGAAGCCTACGAGCAAGGTGGTGCGCAGGGTCAGATCGGGCACTTTTTCACGGGCAGTGCGGACCAGCTCCACGGTTTCCTCCCGGGTAATTTGCCGGCGCATGCGGTCGAGCACGGCGTTATTGGCGTGCTGCAAGGGCATATCGAGGTAGTTGCAGATTTCGGGGCGCTCCGCCATCACATCGAAAATCTCCGTAGGGAATTTGCTGGGATAAGCATAGTGCAGGCGGATCCACTCTATGCCTTCCACATCAGCAAGGGCATGGAGCAAACGGGGAAGCTCGCGTTTTTTGTAGATGTCCAGCCCGTAGTAGGTCAGCTCCTGAGCGATGAGCATCAGCTCCTTGACGCCAAAACGGGCAAGGTTTTTGGCTTCTTCCACCAGTGCCTCGATAGGCCGGGACACATGCTTGCCACGCATCAGGGGGATGGCACAAAAAGCACAGGTCCGGTTGCAGCCTTCGGATATTTTCAGGTAAGCATAGTGTTGGGGCGTGGTGGTGATGCGCTCCCCGATCAGCTCATGCTTGTAGTCAGCATTGAGTTTGGCCAAGAGGCCAGGCAGCTCCAGGGTACCAAAGTAGGCGTCCACTTCGGGGATTTCCTGCTCCAGGTCGTCTTTGTAGCGCTGAGAAAGGCAACCGGTAACATAGAGCTTGTCAATGCCGCCCTGCTTTTTGATCTCCGCATAATCCAGAATGGTATTGACGGACTCCTCCTTGGCCAGGTCGATGAAGCCGCAGGTATTCACGATGACCACGTTAGCATCCTCGTCATTGCTGTCGTGCACCACCTCGTAGTCATTGCCTCGCAACTGAGTGATGATATTCTCAGAATCCACCAGGTTTTTGGAGCAGCCCAGGGTAATGACGTTGACTTTATCTTGCTTTAAGGTCTTGGTTTTCATGTTATTCCGGTTTCGAGCCCGCAAAGATACGTCCCGGACTCCACAACATCAAACCCTAATGCCTGGTTGAGCCGAACATTTCAATATTTAGCTCTTTCTATAGAAAACCCAAATGAAAATTTCTGCTTTCCTTCCTTTCCTTTCTCTATTGGCAATGATGAGCTGTTCATCGACCAGTCAAAGCCCGCAGAGTTCAGCCACAGCGGGCAGAGGGGATACCACCTACGTTGATAATCCCCAAACGCTCGCTGATGTCCTCATCCGGGAGCCCGGAGTCAGCTTTCAGAGTGGCCAAATTACTGTACGCGGGCAGGCCTATCCGCTGTTCATTGTGGATGGCGTACCGGTTGGGCGCACCTACGGCGATGCGGTCAGCACGGTGAGTATTGAGGATGTCCGGTCAGTGGAAGTGCTCAAGAGTGCTTCCGAAACGGCGATTTACGGCCGGCGCGGTGCCAATGGCGTTATCCTTATCAATACCCGGTAATCCGCTACAGATCGCTGCGGGTTACCCGCCAGTAAGCCAGGTAGAGGAACAAGGCGCTGTAAACGAGCACGGTAATTGAAGCTTCCCAGGGCTGCAAATAGATGCTAAAGCCATACTTTGAGGTGAATTCATCGGCCATCTCCAGGAAAGGCAGAGCAACCAGGTCTTCTACTGCATTCATCGGATAAAAATGCATGCTGCGGTGCTCTACGATTTGCAAGTGTACACCCCACCTTAGGATAAGCTCAATGAACATGATGTAAGCCAGGTAAAGAAACAGGGCAATCCCCGTACGCCGGATCATAAAGCCCAGAAAAAGGCCAAAGCTCATGTACCCGAAGCACATGAGGAAGTACCGGGGGATATAATCAGCATGCTGCCAGACTTTGTGCCAGTAGATGGCTTCCGTGTTCAGGTACCCGATGGCAAAACCACACAGGGCATAGTATAGCGCTGCCAGCAAACTCACCACCACGATCAGGTAAAACTTGCTGAGGAAATACTGTTGCCGGCTCAGCCCGGTGATGATGTTCTGTCGCATGGTGCGATAGCTATGCTCTGTTGTCACTACTACTATGGATAAGAAACCAAAGAAAAAGAAGCACAACCAGTTGCCGATGTAGCCCAGGTACTGCCATACGGTAGGGAACATGAAAAACACCTCATTGGAGTTAATAGGCGGCGGCAGCTCGTCAAACCGCAATCCGGTAAGTAGTATAGCGGGCAGTAAAACGAGGTAGCAAACCGAAAACAGCCGGAAAGAGGTCAACTTCCGGATTTTCTTCCATTCCAGTCGGAGTAAATACAACATGAGGTTTATTGGTTGGCGGTGATTTCCAAAAATTCAGCTTCCAGGCTTTTCTTTACGATGCGCAGGTGAGAAAGGGTGTGTCCCTTACTGAACGCCCACTCATTGATCGCGGCAGCCGGCGTTTCATTTTCCAGGTGCAGCAACAGGATTCCATTGTCCTGCAATTCTGCTTTTTTGATGCGGCTGTCTGTCTTGAAAGCAGCTTGCAGCCCGGGCATGTCCCCGGCAGCGACTTCTACCAGAAAGTCGTCGCTAATGATCGCGCCTACCGTGCCGGAAGCGAGCAGTTGACCATTTTTGATGATGGCGACATGGGAACAAACCTTTTCCACCTCATCCAGGATATGGCTGGCCATAATGATGGTCTTGCCAGTCTCGGCAATCCGTTGCAGGGTGTTACGGATTTCGGCTATGCCCTGAGGGTCGAGCCCGTTGGTAGGCTCATCAAAAATAAGCACTTCCGGATCGCCGACCATGGCGGAGGCTATAGCCAGGCGCTGTTTCATACCCAGAGAGTAGGTGCGGAATTTGGAAGTACGCCGCTCGTAGAGATTGACCAGCTTCAATAATTCATCAAAGCGGGGCGCTTTCACCTGTTTGATGTGGGCTACGATCCCCAGATTGTCGATGGCGTTGAGGTAGGGGTAAAAATTGGGCGTTTCCAGCAAGGCACCTACATGACGGCGGGCATCACGGCCATACTGCCCTTCAAACCACTCGAAGGAACCGCTGTCCGGGTGTGTAATGTCCAGGACCATCCCCAGAGTGGTGGTTTTCCCACTACCATTAGGCCCCAGGATACCGTAAGCCATCCCCTGCTCCACTTCCAGGCTGAGTTCATCCACTGCTGTGATGCGGCCGTACCTTTTTGTCAACCCGTTGATTCGTAATACATTCATTTGAGGTCGTTTTTCCAATGGTGAAACTAATAAACGGAATTCACCTGAGTGAATAGCTTTTTTAGGTTGAATAGCCCGATTTTTTAGATGAACCAAGTGCCCGGATTCACGTTTCATCCCCGAACACCATCAACTGAATATGTCAAAATCTTACCGCACGCTCCGCCTTGTGTTGGGCGATCAGCTCAATCACAAACACTCCTGGTACGAAGATAAAGATGCCGATACCCTCTACTTTTTGGCAGAAATGAAAAACGAAACGGGCTATGTGCGCCATCACATCCAAAAGGTCGTCGGTTTTTTCCTGGCTATGCGCCATTTTGCAGGCTACCTGAGCCAGGACGGGCACGAAGTGTTATACTACACCTTGGATGACGAAAGCAATCAACATTCGGTGACCGCCAATATTAAAGCGCTAATCGAAAAGTACTCCATTCAACGTTTTGAATATCAACTGCCAGACGAATACCGCCTCGACCATGAGCTCAAAAGCCTGTGCGGGCAATTGGATATTGAAACAAAAGCGGTAGATACCGAGCATTTCCTTACCGCCCGGGACGAGGTGGAATCCTTTTTTGCCGGCAAGAAAACCTACCTTTTGGAAACCTTCTACCGGGATATGCGCAAACGCTACAACATCCTGATGGAAGAAGACGGGAAAACACCGCTGACCGGCCAATGGAATTACGATCAGGACAACCGCAAGAAGCTGCCCAAAAAGCAGGACATCCCAAAACCCCTGCACTTCAAACGCGATGTCACCGAAATTGTGGAGCTGATCAAAGCAGCTGGTGTAGAAACGATTGGCAGGATTGATCCGGAGTACTACTTCTGGCCAGTTACCCGGGACGAAAGCCTGGAGCTCCTGGAACATTTCACTAAAATCCGCCTTCACCTCTTCGGCACCTATCAGGATGCAATGACCGACCGGGACTACCTGTTATTCCATTCTAAACTGTCCTTCGCCATGAACGCCAAGCTGCTTTCACCTCTGGAGGTTGTGGAAGCATGCGTCGATTACTGGGAAGGGCATCAGGAGCAAATTGACATCTCGCAAATTGAGGGTTTTGTGCGGCAGATCATCGGCTGGCGGGAATTTATGCGGGGCATTTACTGGACCAAAATGCCGGAGTATGCCAAGCTAAACTACTTCGAGCACAAGGCTCCCCTACCCGACTGGTACTGGACCGGCAACACGAAGATGAAGTGCCTGCACACCGCCGTGAATCAGTCGCTGGACCACGCCTACGCCCACCACATTCAGCGCCTCATGGTCACCGGCAACTTCGCCCTCCTCCTTGGGGTCGACCCCGATGAGCTTGATCAGTGGTATCTCGGTATTTATATGGATGCCATTGAGTGGGTTGAAATCACCAACACCCGTGGCATGAGCCAGTTTGCTGACGGCGGTATCGTGGGCACCAAGCCTTATGTCTCCAGTGCTAACTACATGCACAAAATGAGCGACCATTGCACCAACTGCGCCTACGACCGGAAGAAGAAAGTCGGCAAGGATGCCTGCCCCTTCAATAGCCTCTACTGGGACTTTTACGACCGCCACACTGATAAATTAGGCAATAACCCGCGTATCGGTATGATGTACCGCATCTGGAATAAAATGGACAGCGAGCAGCAAGAAGCAATTCTCAAGCGGGCTGAATATATAAAGGCTAATATCAACGAGTTTTAGCGTGGCCAGAGCTCTATCCGGTCATCATGCAGCCGCACATCCATTTCCTTTGCTGTAGCCAGCCATTCGGTGAAGTAAGCGCCCAGCATCTCCTTGCGCCAGCCATCTCCTATGGCTTCCCGGGCGGTTTCCTCCCCGCTTCTGATCGACTTCAGAATCTGACGGGGCACCACCATATTGATGGAAATCTCCTCCTGAATGCAGCGGTACTTGATCACGTGGTAGAGCAGCTCCATGAGCACGTCTTCTTCCGGAGAGGTGTCGGATTCGTACGGCAGGTGCTTTAGGATTTCCAGCTCTTCAGGAGTGGCTTCCCTGGTGTACAGCTTTTCAAACTCATCCCCATACTTTTTGGCCAGTTTATCCGGAATACGGCGGTTTTGTTTAAGGGCGTTGGCACCGGAGGCAATACCACGTACAATGTGGCTGATATACTTTGCAGGCAATACCATCTCTTTGGAGTGGTCCCGCCGCTCAGCCGTGGCATTGCGCCAGGCAAAAAGCCGTAGCAGAAATACCCGGTCTTTCTTTTTCAGGCTGCGCATGATGTTGCTGTTCAGCGCATCGTGGTTGGGGTCCTTATAATAGTAGGCTTCTTTTTCCAGGTGGGCGAATTCTTCGACCGCCCAGTGCGTACGCCCTCGTTTTTCCAACTTACGCTTCAGAGCCTCGTGCAGCTGAGGCAGGGGAATGACATCATCCAGGGCATACTTCAGGGCTTTGGTATCGAAAGGGCGTTTTTCCCAGTCAGCCACTGCATACCCTTTCTTGAGGTGCTGTCCGGTTTCTCCTTCCACCAGTTTGCGGAAGGAAGTGGGATAATTGTACCCGGCAAACCCGGCAGCAATCTGGGTATCGAAAACATTCTTCGGCAGGGTGCCGTACAGATTGTAAAGGAGCCGGTAGTCATTATCACCAGCATGAGTAATTTTCTCAATCCCTTCATCTTGAATAAGCCTGAGGAAAGGCCCAAGGTCATCCTTCAGCTTAATGGAGTCGATCAGGTAGAGCCCTGCATCAGAAATGGTCTGAATCAGGCAGAGCGTGGTCCGAAAGCGCTTTTCGCCCACAAATTCAGTATCGAAGCCCATCCACTTCAGGCCACGGTGGGCCTGATAGAAGTCTTCCAGTGCCTGAGGGGTTTCAATCAGTATGTAAGGTGGTAGTCTGTGCGACATCTTGTAGTGCTAAATAACAAATAGTGATTGCTATATCAGAACTGCCGGGAGGACTTGTAGCCGCCCGGCAGTTGGCAAATGTATCAAAAAGTTCTTACAGCTGGCTTAGAGTGGGATATTACCGTGCTTCTTAGCAGGGATTTTTGCCACTTTATTCTCCAGCATCGTAAAGGCTTTGATCAGTTTGCGGCGGGTGTAAATCGGGTCAATGACCTCATCGATAAACCCGCGGCTCGCAGCCCGGTAAGGGTGGGCAAACTTTTCCTGATACTCTTTTTCTTTTTCCAGCAGCATCGCTTCCGGATCTTCTGCTTCCATGATTTCCCGGCGGAAGATGATCTCAGAAGCACCTTTTGCTCCCATTACAGCGATCTCAGAGGACGGCCAGGCGAAGTTCATATCCGCACCTATGTGCTTGGAGTTCATTACGTCGTAGGCACCACCATAGGCCTTTCGGGTAATCAGAGTCACCCGTGGCACAGTAGCCTCGCTAAAGGCATACAGCAACTTCGCGCCATTGACGATAATGCCATTCCATTCCTGATCGGTGCCCGGCAGGAAGCCCGGTACATCCACCAGTACAAGGAGTGGGATATTGAAGCAATCACAGGTACGTACGAAGCGGGCGCCTTTCTTTGAGCTTTCCACGTCAAGCACGCCTGCCAGGCTCATGGGCTGATTGCCCACCACACCTATACTACGGCCACCAATACGGGCATAGCCTACCACGATATTGTCTGCGTAATTGGGGTGGATTTCCATAAAGCTGCCTTCGTCTACCACTCCTTTGACAACATCGCGGATATCATAGGGCTGATTGGTATTTTCCGGTACGATTTCCCGTAGCTGAGGCCTCAGTTCATCGCCCAGTTCATAAGGCAGTTTTGCCGGCTTGTCTTCACAGTTTTGAGGCATGTAGCTCAACAACCGCTTAATCTTTGCGATACAGTCAATGTCGTTAGCCGCAGTCAGGTGTGTAACGCCGGATTTGGTGGAGTGAGCAGAGGCACCGCCCAGCTCTTCAGCCGTTACTTCTTCGTTGGTTACCGTCTTGACCACGTTTGGCCCGGTCACGAACATATAGGAGGTATTTTCCACCATGATCGTAAAGTCGGTCATGGCCGGAGAGTACACAGCACCACCGGCACATGGCCCCATGATGGCAGAAATCTGAGGAACCACACCGGAAGCCATCACATTGCGATAGAAAATATCAGCATAGCCGCCCAGCGAGCGCACCCCCTCCTGAATACGGGCTCCCCCTGAATCGTTCAGGCCAATGACAGGTGCGCCATTCTTCATGGCCATATCCATGATCTTGCAAATCTTTTCGGCGTGGGTTTCTGACAGAGAACCTCCAAAAACCGTAAAATCCTGAGAGAACACATAAACCAGGCGCCCGTCGATCGTGCCATAGCCAGTAACCACGCCGTCACCCGGCACCCGTTGCTTGTCCATGCCAAAATCAGTACAGCGGTGTTTAACAAAGGCACCAATTTCTTCAAAGGAGCCCTCATCCAGGAGAAAATGTACGCGCTCCCGGGCAGTGAGCTTGCCCTTTTCGTGCTGCTTGTCAATGCGTTTTTGCCCCCCGCCCAATTCGGCTTTTGCCAGGCGGTCTTTTAACTCTACGAGTCGGTCTTTCATATTCGTAATAGGTTTACTTTTTTATAATAAAGCCTTTGCCGACAGAGTGTGCAGCACTGCGGAAAAGGGCATGGTCAATGGCGATAATCAGGTCTGTCAGCTTAGTCAGAAAAGGCTCCCGGGTAGAAGGCCGGAGTGCCATGCCTTTATGGGGCTGCCTTTGGAGGTTGGTAGCGTTGGCCTTGAAGATGCGCTGAACGATGCCCGTCCAGTACATTTCAAGCAGCCCGATGATATATCCACTTAGGTTTTGTTCAATCATTATGCTCAGCCGGTGCCGGTCTGACCACTGCCGGAATTCCGTTTTTGAGACGAGGTACTCATGCCCGAAGGCATAGGCGCCCTGTGGAATCCGTTTTTCGCTGAACCAGCTCAGCACCCGGTTGATCGGGTCGTAAGTTAGGGGAAAATCCAGAGATGGAAAAGTAATTAGGGCAATACCGTTGGGTTTTAATACTCTTTGTACTTCTTCGATCATCCTTTCCGGCTTGCCCACATGCTCAATCACATCTACGGAAGTGATCAGGTCAAAGTAGTTGTCCGGAAAGCTCAGATTCAGGGCATCTTCCACCCGGTAAGTCACATTTTTAAGCCCGGCATTGAGCTGACGGGCGTAGGCAATGTCCTGCTCATTGATATCACAGGAAATCAGCTCCTCACAGTATTGACTGATCATTGGGTCGTAATCGCCTTCTCCGGTGCCCAGATTGAGGGCTTTTCCAAAATGGTGGCCCTTTGACAGCGTTTTGAGATTGCGCCGGACAAAGAGGTAGCGGTTGCGGTAGGTCGGGAAGAGTAATTTATAGTTCATTGCCGTATTTACATCAGGTTGAAAAGCCGCAAAATTAGCATTTTATAACTTTTGTGCTGCTTCCAGATAGCGCTGCGCATTTTGGTTGTCTCCCAAGGCCTGTAAAGCCTGCGCAGCCAGCTGATAGCCTGCCCGGAACCTGGGATTCGCTTCTATCGCTTTTTGAGCGCTTTCATAAGCTTCCCGGTACCGCTGCTGTTGCTGATGGATAAGCCCCATGTAGTAGTAAGCAGCAAAATATTCATCGTTGACCCGGGTGGCGTAGTCGAAAGTCTGCAACGCTTCGGATGCCCGCCCTGTATTGAGATAAGCCAATCCCTGATAGAGAATGGCAGACTCCACATCCGGTGCCACCTCCAGGGCCTTTTGAGCTGCATTCAGCGCTTCATTATACTGTTGGGTATTGATGTAAGCATTAGACAAACCAATCCAGGCAATCTCATTGTCGGGGTGGTTTTGTACTTCTGCCGTAAATTGGCGGATCGCTTCCTGCCAGTTGCTTTGCTTGATCGCCTGTTGGCCATTGTAGGCAGCCAGGGTTTCGTTTTTCTCAATCGTGGCAATGGGTACGCCATTGGCCGTCACAGTGTGCACGGACTTGCTCGTAGGCCAGTTCCCCGACCGCAGATGAGCGCCCCGGATAAAGCGGGACGGGAAGATCGCGTAGTCCCAGGGCTCATCGTAGCGGGAGCTAAAGCGCACATACTCCATCTTCACTTTGCCGTTAAACTGCTCGCGGGTCTGACGGCTCGCTGGGTAGTAAAAGGTAGTGGCCAGTCGAATGGTGTCCTGCATTTGCTCACTCAGAATACCTTCATCTTCCATCCAATCGATCGCCTGCTTGACGCTGATGCCCCAATAGTCCGTTTCATAAACACCGAAAGCGCCCTGAAGCCCTCCGCCGATAGGGTTAAAGTAGACATAGGACAAATGGGGATTGCGGACAATAAACTGGGTCGACTCAACCGCCATTAGCCCAAGAATGCCATACAGACCGTATAACAGAGTTTTCTTGTTGACAAATAAATCCTCCATGCTGATCCAAAACAATGCTGCTACAGCAATCATGCTCGGGTAAATGAACATAAGGTGCCGCCAGCCATCGTGGAGGATAGAGTCCTTATAAATGATATAGGCGACCGGGAAAACCGTAGCAAAATAAGCCAGCAACACAGCCGTTTTATCGTACTTGCGGAGCAATCGGGGCAGCAGGAACAAACTACCCAGGAAACCTGCCAGCACATAGAGCGGAATCGTTTTCACAATCCAAACCAGCGGATAAGACCAGGCGGTATCATCAGACATTACGTTCTCCCCTTCAAACAACAACCGGATCTTCACACCAAGTTGAGCGAACTCCGTTAATGCAGCCAATGGATGACCAATCGGGTCCACCAGTGCCGCCGGCCAAAACAGGACAGCAATAATATACCCCACTAATGCAGCACCCAGACACCAAACCAGGTACTGTCCAACCAGTTTGGTCTGTGTGGTCAGGCCTTTCACACCATATTTAAAAAGAAAGTCCAGCCCGGCAAAAAGCCCGAGGTAGGCAATCAGCAAAAGCCCGCCCGCCCGGGTAGCCAATGCCAGCCCTATGCCCAGAGCAAGCCCCAATACGTTGCGCCAGTCTGGCTTGGGGAGCGTACGGAATACCCGCACCATATAGTAGAGCGAAACAGCAAATCCGGCTGCAAACGGAATATCTTTAGGGTTCATCATACTATGCCCCAGAAAACGCGGCGAGAGAAACATCATCCAAATAGCCAGTACCGCGGCTCGCCACCCGGCGATCTGCCAGACAAAAAGCCCTACGAACAATACCGCCAGCATGCCCATGAGCGCATTAAACACATGCCTCACCTGATGGTAGCCCGTATCAAACTCATCGAACCCAAGGGCAGCATTGATCAGCCCGGTGGTCAGGTCAAAAAAGCCACCGTAGTAGTGCATATTCCCCTTCTCAATGTAAAGCGCAGCCGTATCCGCACCGAAGGATGTGTAATAATCCACCAGCTTTTCAGAGTAGTCCACCTGGTACTCATCATCACCATTGATACCCGTACCCAATGACAATAAACCAGCCACCAGAACCATACCAATAATTGAAAACTGAAATATCTTTTTCATCAATGGGTCATTAGGGCGCTCAGGCGGCGTGATCGCAAATGCCTTTGGCGGTGCAGTTGCTACACTCCTGGCAGTAGTAGCCCCCTTCTTCGTACCCTGTTTTTTCTTGCTCATGAATCGCGGTCGTATTTGGTCCGAAGATAGAAAAAAATGGACATTTGACTATCCCAGGCCCTTTTTGTAACATATTTTACATCCTCAGCTCTAATCCCTTCAAAAAAAGTGGAATGGATTGGTAAAATATCTAATTTTGCACCCGTCATTTTTCGATTTTATTAATGCAAAAACAACAAGCAAATGGCATTGGCAGCAAAGACGCACCTCGCTCAGCGCATTCTGGAAATGGAAGAATCCGCCACCATCAAGATGGCACAGATGGCCCGCGACCTGGCCGCAGAAGGGCACGAGGTTATCAGCCTCAGCCTCGGCGAGCCCGATTTTGACACCCCTGACCACATCAAGAAAGCCGCTAAGAAAGCCCTTGATGATGGTTACACCAAATACACGCCGGTCCCTGGCCTGGTGGAGTTGCGCAAAGCCATTCAGACGAAGTTCAAGCGCGACAACGGGCTGGAGTTTGAACTGAGCCAGATTGTGGTTTCCAACGGTGCCAAGCAGTCTATTGCCAACATTTGTATGTCCCTGCTTGACGAAGGCGATGAGGTCGCCATCCTGGCACCTTATTGGGTTTCCTACTCTGAGATAGTCAAAGTCGCAGGCGGCGTGCCCGTGCTGGTAAGCGCCGGTATCGAACAGGATTACAAAGTAACAGCAGACCAGGTCCGGAATGCACTGACAGAGCGTACTCGAATCCTGCTATTCTCTTCCCCCTGTAACCCTACCGGTTCCGTTTACACCAAGCCGGAACTACAGGCTATTGCCGATGTCATTGCCGAGCGGGATGATATCTACATCATCTCTGATGAAATCTATGAGTACATCAACTTTACCGATGAGCACGTCAGTATCGGCACTTTCGAGAACGTCAAAGACCGCACCATTACCGTCAATGGCTTTTCCAAAGGTTTTGCCATGACCGGCTGGCGCCTGGGCTACATTGGTGCTCCGGAGTGGATTGCCAGTGCCTGCGCTAAAATACAGGGGCAGTTTACCTCTGGCGCAACCGCTTTCGGGCAAATGGCAGGTGCTCACGCCCTGACTTCCGATATGACGCCCACCCACGAGATGAAGGAGGCTTTCCTGAAGCGCCGGGATATGATGATTGAGGAACTGAGTAAGATATCGGGCATGAAAGTCAACAAGCCGCAGGGCGCTTTCTATATCTTCCCGGACATCAGTGCCTACTTTGGGAAAAAAGCAGGCGACTTCGCCATCAACGATGCGGATGATTTCTGCGAATACCTTTTGAAGGAAGCCCACGTGGCAGTGGTCACCGGTTCTGCCTTTGGCGCACCCGAATGTTTCCGTATTTCCTACGCTGCCAGTGAAGCCGAACTCCGGGAAGCGGTGAAGCGTATTGCGGCGGCGGTGGAGCGTTTGGGGTAAATCCTATTGCAACGTAGAACACCCGGCGAAGGGGAGTCCGCCGGGTGTGAACACACAGGACGCCCGGCGCACTACCTTCGCCGGGCGTCCTTGTTTAGCTCTTTTACCAGAATTAGCTCATAGCAACAGCCATCACTCCCCCAGCGTTGCTATGAAAGCATCAAAGGTCTCGGCCTCCACACTCCAGTCCGGCGCGGGGATACCTTCCCCCCATACATCCGGATTATCATAGAGGTTGAAGTAGCAGGCACCGTAGATCTTATGCTTCTGTGGCCGTAGCACCTCTGCCGCTTCCTGTAGCCAGAAAGCCTGAAAATCTTCCGGCCCTTTTACGCCAAATTCGGTAATAAACAGGGGCTTTCCGGAAAGCGCTACCCGATGGCGTTTGCGGTCAAAAATCCGCTCAAAGCTCTCCTGTTGCTCATGGTCCGTGATATTCTTGTCCGGTAGCCCGTAGATGGCAATACTGACGTAGTCCGCCACATCGTCCCCAGGATAAAACTCCATACTGCCCCGGTCGCCCGCCGGCCCCCAAACCCGTTTGATATTTGCCGGGAAGGTATCCGGAAAATCCATAAAGTAACGGTAGGCCATAATGTATTCCAGTGGGTCCTGACTTTGCCAGGGGTAGCGCTCAATCGGAATTTCCATTTCATGAGCGAAGCGCAGATAAATGGTCTGATCTGCCTGCGCCAGGATTTCGTAAAGGTCCCGGATGTAGGTGTCATACTGCCCATTCTGCATTTTGGACAGTACCTGACGGTCGTGATTGGCTTCTTCATCTTTAAAGGGCTCGGCGGTGACGATCACTTCGTGCCCCCGGTCCAAAGCATCCTGCAAATCTTTTTTAAAAGGCCCCTTTTCCAGGTCTGCCCAGTTGACGAACAAATGCTCTACAGCCACACCCGGCAGTCCGGTCAGCCGGTCTTTTGGGTCATAAACGCCTACCCGAAAACTGCTTTCATCCGCCTGACTGCTGCCTGCTGTCCCGAGAGGAATATCCGCAATCGGCTCTTGGGCCTGCACAGCCTCCTTAAGCCCTTCCTGAACCACTTCCACCGGTACATCCTCAAAAGCAAAGACCGCAATAGGCTTATCAAAAAAACGCAGGCGATGGACTTTACGGTACAATTCCTCACTCACTGAATGATAAGGCGGATAGGGCTTGGGCTGCACCTCTGACTCATGGGCAATATCCAGGCTGATAACATCTACCACATCAGCACCGGGCCAGTATTCTTCAACGCCCGGATAGCCGGCCGGTCCCCAGATGAACTTTAGGTCCGGATTGATGGCCTGGGCGGCCGTTGCAAAATGCCGGTAGGCATCAGTGTAAAGCTTGTGGTATTTCAGCTGCCAGGGGTAATCTTGCGCATCCACTTCCATCGCTTCTCCCCACCGTAGGTAAACCGGTGCGCGGTGGGCTTTCAGGCGTTCTGCCAGCTGCTTAATCCGTTGGTCATAATCCCCTCTGATGGTTGCATTAAGGTTGGCGCCATAGCTGTCGCTAAATCCGGGTTCCGCTAATGCATGAACGGTTAGAACCAGGGGCTCGGATTTATCAATCAGATTATAAAAATCATCCAACTCCGCCTGATTCAGGGAGGTTTTCCACCATTGAAGCAGGTAGCTCTGTGCACCTATAAGAGCGGTATGACCAGCAGAATCGGAAACCGCCATGACTTCCCGGAACAAAGGCCTTGGCCCTGCACCCACCGACCGGTCAAAAAACATTCGGTAAAGGAAGAAAGCGAATAGTACGGCCGCAATTAACAGGAAGAGGGCTTTTAGATTTCTGTGCATACTTGACGAAATTTATGGCTCTATCGTCTGCTCTTCACAGTACCGGATCAGCGCCCGGTAGATGTCACTGCGGTTAAGCAGATCGGGGTTGCCGATAATGACGATATGGTTGCGCGCCCGGGTCAGAGCAACGTTGAGTTTGCGGTCTACCCCTTCTTCAGACAGCGAAGTGAGCATTGCCAGCTGATTGAGGGAATTAGTGCAAAGCGAAATGATGATCACATCCCGCGCCCCGCCCTGATAGCGCTCTACGGTATCAATTGTCAATTGCTCCAGGGGTGCGCCCTGCTCCTCCAGTACCGACTTGATTTGAGCAATTTGCGCCCGGTAAGGCGTTATCACGCCAATGCTCCCTTCGTGCAAGCGCCATCCCTGCTGCCGGAATAGCTGTTGGTAGGCCTGTATGACCTCCCCCACTTTTTCGGCTTCATAAGCATTTGTTTTTTGAGTGGCGCTGCGGTCATCGGCCGGTGTGGGCAGAAAAATGACCCGCCGGGAGGCAAGCTGTTGCAGGAGCTCATCTGCTTCTTCTTCCAGAGCGACCGATAATAACCGTTTTTGTTTTTGGGCGACGGGTACAGAATCCGGCAAAATCTTCAGGCTGTTTTCATAAAAAAACTGGTTTGGGAAGCGCATAATGTCCTGATGCATACGCCCCTGATGGCTCAGCTGTGCATAGGCCCAGTCCCAGCCATTCTCCCGGCACCGCTTGAAGAGGCGCTCAAAGAGGGAGTTGCGCAGGTTGTACAGCCCAAGGTTATGCAGCATCGGGTCTTCAATTTCCGATACCACCGGGTCCTGCACCACCACAGCAGGCAATTGTTTATGGTCGCCAATCAGGATAAACCGCTCAAACTGCGGCAGTAAGCCGACCAGCATGGGCTCCAGAATCTGCGAGGCTTCATCGATGATCACCCGGTTGAAATGCTTGAGCAGCAATAGTTCCTGTTTGCCCGCTACCGAGGATACCGTGCCCACTACAATGCGGTGCTTATCAATAATGGTTTTTAGGGCTTCCCGGTCTTCCACCCCTTTGATCTTCTCCTGCAGGAGCTGCCCCTGATATTCGGGGGACGTACCATAGCGGGAGCCTATACGCAAGTAGTGCTGCCGGATGTCCGGGCGAAGCCGTTCAATCGAGGCACAAATCTCATCTACTGCGCGGTTGGTGTAAGCCAGCAGCAGTAGGGTTTCCTCCGTTTCTTCAAACAAATAACCCACCAGGTGCTTGAGCATCATGCTCGTCTTGCCGGTACCGGGCGGGCCCCAAAGCAAAAAGTAATCTTCGGCAGCCAGCGCTTTTCGGAAGATATCCTGCTGCTCGGGGGTAAGCTCTGCGCTCACGGGTATGTCTTCTGGTATCCCCTCCCGGGGCGGGTCCTGCGTGAGCAGCAGGCGCTGCTGTTCCTTTGGGCTGTTGGCAAAAGCGTACAGCCCCCGGTACATGGTATTGAAACTGCTGTCCAGCAAGTCGTGCTCCAGGTTCCATAACGGCTGCTCCTCAAAAATCCGGGTATTGAACTGCCGGCTGCGCAGGCGGACCACCACCTGTTCGTTATTGATGTGTATGATAGAGCATTTGAAAATCTGATTGGATAGCACCGCCTGCCCCTCCTGATGCGGGTAAAGGACTGCGATATCACCTGTACGGAAATTAGCCAGGGGGTTGGTGTCCTCCGATTTCTGAAAAGTGATGGTGGGCTCTCCTTCCTGAGCATTCAGCTCCTGAACAGTCAGGTGGCTGATGATATCGAAGCCCGCCTGTTTTTCCTCAAAGCTGTTCAGCCAGAGCGAAGCCAGCCCATTGACTTGCTCCATGCCCTGCGCTCCTGCTTTAGCGAGCTGATGCTCCCGGGCAATCAGGCCCGAAAAGGCAATGAAATATCGTTTGGCGACAGCCCCCATGCCCTGAAACACTTTCTCAAAGACCTCTATGTCGCGCCTGGTAAAACCCTTGAGGTTGCTCTGCCGGCGGGGGCTGAGCTTTCCAAAAAGCCGGTTGCCCTGCTCAAGCAAATCACCGGCAGCCGGGTCGCCAAGCTTCGCCAACAGCCGCTCTATAGCTACGAGTTGGTTACGGACTTGCAAGGCTTCGTACTGCTGTGCCTGAATACGGGGCGCATAGCGCAGTTGGCGGTCGTCCTGCCCGGAGTAAAGGATATAATTGGCGGGGTCCACAGATTTCCCGAAGGCAGAACGCACCATCAGGTCATAAAGCAAAGTCTGCGTGTAGTGGTTCGCACTAAGCCCATAGGTATTGGGCATGAAAGGTTTGCCACTTTTCAACTCTACGATACTTGCCCGGTCAGCTCCGAGGTGCAGCAAATCAAGGCGCCCCTGCAATCCGTAGGTTTCGGCGTAAAAGCTGGGCTCCAGATAGCAGTCTTCAGGTGTAATCCCCTGCTCCCGAAAACCCTCCTTTACCATTTGCTTCAGATTGAGAAAGTGTTTTTGAGATTGCTGCATGATTTCCCGGACTTCCCGGTTCTCGAACAGGCAATACTGCAGGGGGTTATTCACAAAGGTTTGCCGGAAGACTTCCCGGAAGGGCTGCTCAGAATCACTCATCAACTCATCAAGGAAGAAGTTCGCAATATTTCCAATCATGAGGTATTTACTCGGCTCTTTAGGCAGGTACTTCTTGAGCAGGTAAGGCCAGGGATTGGTGCCATCCGGCTGGAAACATTCCGCTACAGCGGTCACATCCATGAGGTAGTCCGGTTCCACCACAAAGGCGCGGGGATGGTAAAAGCCCTGGTCGTCCACCTCTACATCGAGCAGGTTTAGCACCAGGGGGAAGCCGAAAACGGAGCGGATCGCTTCGATGGTTGGCATGAAATTATCGTTGCGGTCGGCATCATTGTACTGTACCCGGACAACTGTATCGGCCTGAGCTTCATCGCGCACCAGTAGTTGCTCGGCTGCCTCATCATCCTCAAGTGCTACTACTCTTGCCTGCGGGATAAATTGCTCCACTTTATGGGCTTTCATACCCGAAGGCCAGGCTGGCGGATAGTCGCCTCGAAGGTGTTCCGGCAAAGGAGTGTCCAGCAGTGCCTCAATCATATCGAGCAATACCTTAAGCCCAAGCGCGCGGATGTTTTCATCAACCGCATCGGGTTGGCGCATGGCTTTCAGGGCGCGTTTCCGGAATTGATGAAGGTAAAATTGCAGGCGCTTGTCCACCTCATCGCGGTGGCACACATAGGCCATTCGGGCAAAAAGCGTGGAAAACTGTATACGCTCGGCTTTGGTGCACTCTACAAAAAGCAGGGTGAGCAAACGGTAGCAAGCCGCCACCTGATCACCGAGCGGCATCTTATTATTGCGGACTACCTTATTTACTTCCTGGTAAAAGAGCTCCGCTAGCGCTGGTTTGTTGAGCTGATCGGACATAGCAGCAATATACGGCCAAATCCGGGAAGTTTGCAAACGCAATTACCCCTGCAGCTTGCTTCGGACTTCCTCCAGCTGATGTTGCGTTTCCTTGATTTGTTCTTCAAGGTTGAATTTCATGGACGGGTCAAAGGCTTTGATGAGGGCTTCGTTGAAGGAATTGAGTTTGCGTTGCAAAAGTGTTGCCTGATTCTCCAACCCCTGCCGCTCGAGATCGCTCAGGGTATTGGTTGTTTGCCCGCTGGCATTGGAAGGGGCAGGCTGTTCTTCCTGCACTTCGCCCAGGATCAGGTCTTCTTCCTCCAGGCTGTCCACCAGGTCAATCATCGCATACTGAATCTGATTAAAGGTCAGTTGAGCAGATTCGCTACGAATGGTGCCCTTATTTTGTTCCCGTTTGGTACGGTTATACCGGGCCTGCTGCATGATGATGTCGGTCTCCCGGTAAGAATCATCGGAAATCAGGTCATTGAGCGTATCAAACACCCGCTCGAATTCTCCGGCAGCGAGGAAGCCTTTGAGCTGTTTTTTCAATCCCTTGAGCGTCGTTGGTTTGGCTTTTTTCTGAGCCGGGCTGCCCGGGGAGTCTCCAGGGGCACCGGGGTTGCTTCCCCGGGTTGGCACAGCTTCACTCTGAGCCGCGCTGCGCTTCTCCTGCACAGGCGCATAAGCAAAGTCCTTCAGGCGGAACATAAACTCGCCGCCCATGTCGCCCACATCGTACAAAGCTGCGCCACGTGGCAGCTGGTCCTTTACATTTTGCCCTACTGCATCAAGCACCATATTGCAAAACATGGACACCCGCAGGCGTTGATCCTGATTGTTTTTCAGGACCGCCAGGACCGCTTGCGCAAAAGGGCTGTGCTGCCCGGGCCGGCCGTCAGAAACCGGCTCGTTGCGGCCCGCTGTAAGCAACCACCGGGAAGGCATGCTTTCCAACCGGTCGATGTAGCTGGTGTCCCGCTTTTGGGTGAAAATACTGCCCGAGTAGCAGGAATCCGTAATAATAAAGGTGTGTTTGCTTTTGATTGCCCGGATCAGGCGGGTGATCAGGTCAAATGAAATATAGGAGCCAATATGGTTTTTGCGGGCATCATAAGGTATCCAATAGCCCACATCCAAAGCCTTGTCATACTCCCCGTGCCCGGCAAAGTACATCAGGAAGTTATCGTCCTCCCCTACCACATCCACCAGGCCCCGAAGGTGCTGAGTGATGTTGGCCTGCGTCGCTTCCTCGTCAAAATGGCAGTGTGTGAGGTCCGCATCGAACTGATACTTTTCCTCCAGGACCGATTTGATTTTTTCAGCGTCCATGCGGGCGTTATAGAGCTCAGGCATAGCAGTATACTGGTCGATGCCCACGATATAGAGGTAGTTCTTGCCCTTTGGCTGATAAGTACCCAAGTCCATTCCTCCGAAGTTTGACATAGTGCTACAGGCTTAGTTCGGCGGCTAATATAGGTTTTTTACAGATTAGTCCGTGTATTGTGCCACCGTATCTTCCGGCACCCATACTTCCATAGGCTGTACGGGATGGCCGTCGCTCCACTGCCCCATGAAAGCCGCCTCAGGGCCACAGCCTTTTGCCAGTTCGCAGTGCTCCCCACGCAACTCGCAGGCCATCATGGCATCAAGCATTTTCCAGTAGGCCAAATAATCGGCAGCATTTTCCTGTGCGACCCGGCGGGCGCGCTTAAGGGAAAGATTCTCAACACCTCCGTCGAACTCAGGGCCCATAGCATAGCATTCATTATGCCCGGCTGTAAGTTCCGGAGTGCCGTGGGTATCCGGGAACTGCCGCATCAGAAAACGGTAAGGCGTTTGGGTTGCCGTTTGATAAACCGTACGGCCAAGTTCTTCCCCGACTACATAGTCATTGACACTCACGATGATCCCCAACCGGGTTTGAGGCGAAATGCCCTCGTAAGATTCCAGCAGCCCTCCGTTTAAGGGGCCGGTACCGGGGGCACACAGTAACACGCCTTTGGGGTGCGGAAGGCCCAGTTCAGCGTAGCGGGCAGCAATATGAGCAGAAATCGCGCCACCGTAACTATGCCCCGCTATAAAAAAGGCATTGGTATCCGGGCGCACCCGGCCTGCTTCCTCAGACAGCAGCTTCAATGCCGATCGAATACCTTTTGCAGCATTTGGCACGAAGTGCTTTGAGCCGGGAAATAACAGATTTTTTTGATATCGTGGATAAATGACAATATTGCCCTGCCGGACGATGTGCCGGATCCATGCCCCGTAAATCATAGGATTGATTGCCCCATAACCATGATGAAACACCACTACCGGGGCGTTTTCCGGTATAGGCGCGGCGGGCTCGAACAACCAAAAACCATCAGAACGGCGGGCATGGTCAGAAAAGGTTACCTCAGCGTGTAAGTAGTTTTGTCCTCCGGGGCCATCTGCCGGTTGAACAGGTGCGGCAGGTTTTCCGGTATCGTGCGAATAAACCAAACTGCCGATCAGCAACAAAGTAGGAATCCATACATTTATCATATGCAACAAAACGGGATTTCACCGGGAATGTTTTAATCTGTCGACCAACTCGGGCAAGCTTCCGATAAGCTTTGAAAAAAAGTGTACATTTACGCCAAATCAGAGCAGCGCTTCATGCCATCAATCGCAGTAGAACAACCTGTAGGAATTATTGGAGCAGGCAGCTTTGGCACCGCAATTGCCAATCTCCTGGCGTATAATGTGGACGTGCTGCTGTACAGCCGGCAGGCACCGCTTGTGCAGCAAATTAATGAAACGCACCGACATCTTGACGTAGACTTGTCACCAAGGGTGCGCGCCACTAATGACCTGCAGGAGCTGGCCCAGTCCTGCACCCTGCTCTTTCCGGTCGTCCCCTCCAACAGCTTCCGCAAGATGATGCACAGCCTGGGGCCTCATCTGCGCCCTTACCATATTCTGATCCATGGTACCAAAGGGTTTGATGCCCCTGAGCACCTTTTTCAGGATGTGGATGACGGCAATCCCGTGTCACGCAGCGATGTAAGCACCATGAGCGAAGTGATCCTGCAGGAAAGTATCGTTCAGCGGGTTGGTTGTCTATCGGGGCCTAACCTGGCCAGTGAAATCATGGAAGGCCAACCAACCGCTACAGTAATAGGCAGCGCCTACGACGAAGTGATCAGCCTTGGAAAGCGCGTGCTCAGCAGTGAGCATTTTCATGTCTTCGGCACTTACGACCTGCTTGGGGCCGAACTGGCAGGTGCTTTGAAGAATATCATAGCTATTGGCTCCGGAGTGCTGAAAGGCAAAGGGCTGGGCAAAAACATCCAGGCTATGCTCATCACCAGAGGCCTCACCGAAATGGTGTACTTTGGCAACGCTATGGGCAGTCAGAGCAGTGCCTTTTTTGGCACGGCTGGCATAGGCGATCTGGTGGCTACGGCTACAAGTAAAAACAGCCGGAATTTCACCTTCGGCTACCGCCTCGGGCATGGCGAGGCCATCGAAGACATAGAGGCGACCATGCCGGAACTCGCAGAAGGCGTACGCACCCTTCAAATCGCCCGAAAACTGGCCCGGCATTATAAGCTCAGGGTGCCCATCACCGATATGCTTTACAAAATTGTATTTGAAAACTTTGATATAGACCGCGCGATCCACTTCCTGATTACGTATCCTTACGATGTGGACGTAGACTTCATCTGACCAAAACAACAACCATTATGTTACAGAAAGCCATTCCTCACCTTATTGCCTTGGGCATTTTCTTCGCCCTTTGTGCCGCATTCTTTTTTCCGCAGCTGGAAGGCAAAATGCCGCAGCAGGGGGATATTATTCAGTACCGGGGCATGTCGCAGGAAGTCCGGGAATACAAGGAACAAACCGGTGAGACCTCCCTGTGGACCAATGCTATGTTTGGAGGGATGCCCACTTATCAGATCAATACCGTGAGCGAAGGGAACACCCTGAAAGTCCTCGACAACATCGGCACGCTGGGCATGAAGCCGCCGATTGGCCGGTTCTTTCTGGCTATGGCAGGGTTTTACCTGCTTATGGTTGTATTGGGCGCTAACCCCTGGCTGGCAGTGATCGGTGCTATCGCCTTTGGCCTGACCACCAACAACCTCATCCTCTTCGAGGCAGGCCACGAGACCAAGGTCAAGTCTATTTCTTATCTCCCCATCGTGACGGTGGGGCTGCTCATGGCTTTCCGAAAACGGTACCTGCTGGGCGGCATTCTGTTTGCGACAGGGCTGGGCCTGAACATCATGGCTAACCACGTGCAGATGACGTATTACTTCGCCCTTACCCTGCTCATTTTCGGTGTGGCGGAGCTGGTCTACAACATCAGGCGCAACCGCCTGCCTCATTTTGCAAAAGCAGCGGGCGTCCTGATTGCGGGTGGGCTTCTGGCCCTTGGCGCTGCGGCTTCCAATCTCTGGATCACCTACGAATACTCCAAGGATACCATGCGCGGGGAGCCGATTCTGGAAACAACCGGTGACGCTTCTTCCAGCAGTGAAACAGAAGGCCTGGCCTGGGACTATGCCATGCAGTGGAGCAACGGGGCCATTGATTTATTTGCCTCCTACATCCCGGGAGTAGCCGGTGGTGGATCACAGGAAGCCATTGGGGATGATTCAGCAATCGCCCAGGATTTGAGACGCAAAGGCGCGCGCCTGCCTGCCAACTTTAAAGCGCCACTATACTGGGGCGACCTGCCCTTCACGAGTGGCCCGATTTACTTTGGCAGTATAGTGTTTTTCCTCTTCCTTATGGGGCTTTTCCTGGTCAAAGGCCCGGTAAAATGGTGGATTGGCCTGGGCACGCTCCTGACGATGCTACTGTCGATGGGCAATAATCTGGAGGGCTTCAACCGATTGTTCTTCGATTATTTCCCCTTGTACAACAAGTTCAGAACGCCTAACTCCATTTTGAGTGTCACGGCATTTTTGGTGCCTGTACTGGGCTTCCTGACGCTGCACAAGATCATCAACCAAAAGGTAACCAAAGAGGATGCCATGCGCAGCCTCAAGATCGGCGGAGGGATAGCCGCAGCCATTGCCCTGTTCTTTGCCTTGCTTGGCCCTTCTTTTTTCGATTTCAACAGCGCGGGTGATGCCCGGCTGGAGCAAAGTGGATTTGACCTAGGTGCTGTCCGTGCAGACCGGCAGTCGCTGATGCAGGGGGATGCTTTCCGCACCCTTATCCTGGTATTGCTCAGTGGTGGATTGCTTTGGGCTTATTTGCAGGAAAAAGTGAAGCTCAATATCCTGCTGCTTGGGCTCGGTGTACTCATCACTTTCGACCATTGGACGGTGGGCCGGCGCTATGTAGATGAAGACCTATTCGTAACCGAGCGGCAATACTTTGCCGGCCTTGCACCCCGCCCCGTGGATGAGCAAATCCTGCAGGATACCGACCCGCACTACCGGGTTTACGATGCCTCGATCAACACATTCAACAGTTCCAAGGCTTCTTACTACCATAAAACTATTGGGGGCTACCATGCTGCAAAGCTGCAAAGAGCACAGGACCTGATCGACCGCCACCTCAGTCAGGGCAACCAGAAAGTGCTGGATATGCTGAATACCAAATACTTTATCATTGGGCAGCCCGGGCAGGAACAAGTGCAGCAAAATCCGAACGCACTGGGTAATGCCTGGCTGATCAGCAATTTCCAAACGGTAAATTCTGCCAATGCCGAGATTGATGCGCTCACTGATTTTGACCCCGCAACTACGGCAGTCGTGCACCAGGATTTCCAGGAATATATTGCCGGGCTGTCGCCATCCGGTGCAGGACAGATTAAGCTAACCAGCTATGCGCCTAACAAACTAACTTATGAAGCGACCGTACAAGGCGATCAGTTTGCTGTCTTCTCTGAAGTCTGGTACGGCCCCGACAAAGGCTGGCAGGCTTACATTGACGGGCAACCGGTAGACCACATCCGGGTGAACTACCTGCTGAGGGGCTTGAAAATCCCTGCCGGGCAGCACGAAATCACTTTTGAATTTTCCCCCGCTTCCTTTGACCGGGGCGTTATGGTTTCCCGTATTTTCAGCAGCCTGATCCTTTTGGGCCTGATTGGTTATGTTGGGTACTCCGGCTATCAATTCTATCAGAATCCACCGGCCGACCCTTCGCCACAGCAGCCAGGCACAAAACAGACAAAACCGACAGCCACCAGTACCCAACGCAAAAAGAAGAAAAAATAATGCCGAAGGATAGCCACGTCGCGGTGGTCGTCCCTTACCGCTTTGTGCCGCCCCATAACGGCGGGCACAAAGCGGCATTCGGGCTGTGCCGGTTCCTGGCGGAGCGTACCCGGCTCACTGCCATTTCAACACCTGATAATACCGATGATGCCGCGCCATTCCAACTGAAAGGCCTGCTGAGCAGTGGTGTGGCCCGCTATGTGCTACCGGGAGGAGCCATGCGTATTAGCCGGTATTTCAAAGAAAATGGTGTGGACCACTGCATCGCCTTTCAGCCTTTCATTGCCTTGTTGTTATACTGGCCTTGCAAGAGGCAGGAGGTTAAACTTTCCATTTACATCCAAAATCTGGAGTACCAGCGGTTCCGGAGCATGGGAAAGGCATGGTGGCCTTTGGTCTTCGCCGCCGAGTGGCTCGCTTTCCGGCTGGCGCATCACCTTTACTTCATTTCTCCGGATGAAGTCCGCCCCGGGCAGCAGGCCTTTGGGCTTTCGCCGGAAAAGTGCAGCGTCTTGCCCTACGGTACGCCTCATCCCCGCCAACCGGAGCAGCAGCCTGCCCGGGTAAGTATCCGGCAAAAGCATGGCTACGGTGAGGAGGATTGCCTTATTATTTTTTTCGGGCCCCAGACGTATCAGCCTAATCTGGAAGCGGTGGTGCGCATTGTGGAGCACATTGAGCCGGCCTTCCGGCAAATAGCGGACTTCCCCTACCGGTTTCTGATCTGTGGAGGGGGCCTGCCGGCACAGCACGATCAGTTGAGGGCCTACCGGAATGTCGAATACCTGGGCTATGTGGAGGATATCGAAGCCTACGTTCAGGCAGCTGACCTGATGGTGAACCCGGTCAATTCCGGTGGTGGCGTGAAGACCAAATTAGTGGAAGCCATTGCCTTGGGCACAACGGTGGTCTCCAGCTATACCGGTGCACTGGGCGTAGTCCCGCAAGCCTGCGGGCCCAAGCTCAGGCGGGTAGCTGATGAGGACTACCCGGCATTTGCGGAAACACTGCTGCAATGCTTCCGTGAAGGACGGGTCCCCACTCCAACAACATTTTACGAAACCTATTACTGGGGGAATATTGTGCAGTCCGTTATCGGTTAATTTGAAAAGCCTTACCTTTGCCAGCCATCAAAAACAATTACCGTGACCAAAGCAGAAATCAAGACCGAAAAGGGCACCATGAAAGTCGAATTCTATGACGAGGATGCCCCGAATACCGTTGCTAACTTTGTGAAGCTATCCAAGGATGGCTACTACGATGGCCTGACTTTCCACCGCGTCATCCCCAACTTCGTCGTTCAGGGCGGATGCCCGAATGGCGATGGCCGTGGCGGCCCCGGTTATACCATCGATTGTGAGCTTGATGGCGGCAATCAGTACCACGACCGTGGCGTACTGTCTATGGCGCACGCCGGACGGAACACCGGAGGTTCTCAGTTCTTCATTTGCCACAGCCGCGACAACACCGCTCACCTGGACGGCAACCACACCTGCTTCGGCAAAGTAGTGGAAGGCCTGGATGTGATCGACGATATTCGTCAGGGTGATAAGATTGAGGCCGTGGTGATCCACGAGGAGGTTTAATCATTCCAAATTACAGCGCAAAACCATACCAATGAATCTGCTCCAGCAAATTTTGCAGTCCAAAGCCCTGGAACGCACCAAGCGCTTCGTGGGCAAACAATCGGGGCTCTACCTCAAGCTTAAGCGTTTCACCCCTTCCGCCAGCGAAGAGATGCGCACCGCTATGCTTTGCAAGCACATGGGCATCACCCACGTGGTGGATATCGGTGCGAACACCGGGCAATTTGCGGAGTCGCTTTACGATTTTGGGTTTTCGGGCAAGGTTGTCTCCTTCGAGCCGGTAGCCGCCGCTCGGGAAGAGCTGGAAAAACGCTCTGCCCCCTACCCCAACTGGACGGTTGCGGAGCGCTGTGCTATCGGAGCTGAGGACGGCACCATCACCATGAACGTGTCTGATGATACTGTCTTCAGCTCAGCTTTGCCGATCAAGGATTCCTACGTTTCCCACAATCAGAAGTCGAGGATTGTCCGGCAGGAAGAAGTTCCGGTGTTTCAAATCGATACCATCCTCCCGAGATATATCAAAGACCTGGACCACGCCAGCATCCTCTTCAAGATTGACACACAGGGCTTTGAAAAGCAAGTGCTCGACGGAGGGCCGGAGACGCTGGCCAATGCCAAGGGATTGAAAATTGAGATCCCGCTTTATGCCATCTACGACAATACTGAGTTCCAGTTTTACGACATCATGAACCTCGCGCGGCACCATGGATTCCAACCCTACAGTTTCCACATAGAAGGCGTAGACCTCACCACGGGCCGGGTGAATACGATTGATGGATTGTTCTTCCGGGAAGACTAAGTAATATGAAGTATGTCATCGTCATGCCGGCCTACAACGAGGAGGGCTTCATTGGGCGCGCCATTGAGTCCATTGCAGCGCAGACGCTGATCCCACAGCGCCTGGTCATCGTCAATGATGGCTCTACGGACCGTACCCGTGAAATCGTGGAGGGCTATCAGCAAACCTACCCCTGGATTCAGCTGGTCAATAACGATAAAAAGGAACAGCGGGCGGCGGGCTCCAAAGTCGTACGTGCTTTCTATCTGGGCTATCAGCAAATTCAGGATGCCTACGACTTTCTGGTCAAGCTGGACGCCGACCTTACCCTGCCCACCCACTATTTCGAGCGAATCGCTTCCCTCTTTCAGGCTGACCCAAAACTGGGCATCGCCGGCGGCACCATTGCCATAGAAGAAAATGGGGAATGGGTGTACGAGAATTTTTCGGATGTTGATCATGTTAAAGGTGCCTTCAAGTCCTACCGGCGGGCATGCTTTGAACAAATTGGAGGGCTGCGGGCCTCTATCGGCTGGGACACCGCTGATGAACTGCTGGCCCGCTTCCACGGCTGGAGCATTCAGGTCGACCCGGAGCTACAAGTCAGGCACTACCGGGTACTGGGGGCAGAGACCGGCTCCGTGAAAATCCGCGTCAAAGTTGGCAATGGTATGTACCGGCTGCGCTATGGTTTTTTTATCACTCTTATCAGCGCCATCAAGGCCGGCTATCTGAACAAGCCGTATGGCATTACCGGGCTGGCTGTGCTCTGGGGCTGGGTACAGTCCTTCCTTAACCGGGATGAATTTATTGTGACGGCTGAGGAAGGGCGGTTTATCCGAACCTTCAGAAAAGCAAGGATGCAAGAAAAAATAGGATTAAAACAACTCGCCTAGCGATACAAAATCGTGGTCCCTTTTTCCGTGAATAGGTACTGCTCCTTAAGGTTATAGGCCGCTTTCCATTTTTGGATGGTCGCTTGTTCATCCGGCCGGTTGGTATCATCCAAAATAATGACCGCTTTATCGCTGAGCTTTTCCAACAACAACGGCAAGGCCGGGAAACGTGCTTCTTTTTGAATATCTTCCGGCGGTCCATCGATAATTAGCAAATCGATATCCTCAACGTTTGCCAGACCCGAAATATCGTACCATTTCCAGTCGGAGCCATTCAACGAATAGCTCTTGAGCGGAGCAAAAAGGACTTCGCTATTGAGGTTTTCCACTTTTCGGGCAGTCTCTCTGGCGTATTTTTCCAGATGGTCCAGAGCATAATGCCTGGCTTCACTATTCACTGATCTTAGCCATTCTGAAATAACAACGGAAGAGACACCGGAGCCTGCTTCAACGATAACTTTAGGTTGTAACTGAATGCAGTGTTCTACAATGACCTTGAAGAAATCCGGCGACCCCGCAATCACCCTCATAGGAGGAAAAGCCACTTTAGGCTGAAACTGCTGGTAAATCCATTGCATGCTTTCCACCTGATTGGTATCATGCACGCGATCGAGCTGAAGTTTGTAAATCAGCTGAACAATTCGAAAGCCAAGAACAACAAACCCCAGGCTAATCAGTGCAAGCCCTGGCAGAAGAAAGCCAGGATACCCCAGGGATTCCATTAAAAGCAGCGCCAATACGCAGAGCGCACTCAACGCCGCTGCCCCTTTGAAAAAGGAAAAGGTCGTGTAGATTTTTTGCTTATTCATAGGGCGAAGTTATCATATTTGGCGGAGAAAGGAACGCACCCGGTCGACCATACTTGGAGAAACGGATGGATTATTTCGGATATCCCATTCTGCAAGTGCGGCCTCCAGGTCTCCCTCTGCTCCGATAGCATTCCAAAACCGCCGGAACCCTGTTTTGGCCTCTTCCAGGTCAACCTGAATACGGTTGGGCTTATCCCTCAGAAAATAACCCACGTTCTGATGTACTGTGTCTACGTAATCTGCACAAAACTCCAGCCCACGTTCCCTGGGGCGCATGAGTATACCCTCTGTGTAAGCGTCGATAATGCTCCGGGCTCTGCCCCATCTCCGGTTAAAGCTCGCCGCCGTAGCCTCCACATCCCGCTTGAGGTGCACATAAAACGCATCCTTGCCATATTTTTTACCTAACTTGCCGAGCATCCAGCTCAGGCGGTTGTCAGCCTCAATGTGCTGATCGGGGTAGGCAATCCGGTCTTCGCCCAGGAGGGTCGACCGGGTTTCGTGGCCCGCTGTGTAGTTGGTGATGTGCTGGCAGGCTCTGATGAATGTCATAGACCCACTCCTTCCGGTACACAGTATAAAGACGTTCATCTCAGTTTCAATAGTTTTGCTGCATGGGAAGCATTAAGCGTCAGGGAATTGGCTCCGGCTTGTTTATGTACATCGGCTTGCTGATTGGTTTTGCCAACAACATCCTCTACCCGCGTATGGTGGGCGAAGAGGTGCTGGGTTTTACCAACTGGCTGATGGAACTGGCCATGCTGTTTACGCTGCTCGCGAGTTTTGGGAGCAATGCCACCATTATCCGCTTTTTCCCATATTTCAAAAATAAAGACGAGCAGCACAGCGGCTACCTGTCTTTTCTCTTTCTGCTCCGCACCCTCGGGTTATTGGTCACCGGGTTAGTGCTTTTTCTTGCCAAAGACTTTCTGCTACAGATTTATACTACCGACGAAGGACAGACTTTTGTAGATGACTACTACAACCTGCTCTTCGTAGCCCTTGCGATGGTAGCGTACCTGGAGTTGCTCGAAAATTACCTGGCTGCTTTGCTGCGGCCAAGAGTGCCGACCTTTTTCCGCGATGTCTTCGCCAGAATACTGGCACTGGGGTTTATACTGGCGTATGGCTTCGGGTATATCAGCTTGTCTGCCTTTATCGTCCTTTATGTTTGCCGGTTTGTAGCAAGTATTGCAGGCATGCTGGGCTTTACCTGGTACATTGGCGAACTGCACCTGCGCAGTGGGTGGCCGGTATTCCGGAAGCCTGTTTTTAAAGAGATCGCTAGTTATAGCTTTTACTCGGTTTTTGCAAGCCTGGGCAGCAAAATCACCACCAAGATCGACATCCTCATGATTCCTGCATTGCTCAATTACGCAGCTGCGGGCATCTACACAGTATATATGTTTTTCGCACAGGTGATCATCATTCCGCATCAGGGGCTGGCCAAGATCGCTTCCCCCTTGCTGGCGGATGCGTGGAAACGGGAAGACTTTGAAGAGATTCAGGATTTGTACAGCCGCCTGGCACTCAGCAATCTGGCAGTAGGTGTCCTAATCTATGTTGGCATTCTGATCAACCTGGATCACATTGCCACTATACTCGGAGAAGGCTTTGAAACGGGTAAAATGGTGGCTGTCTTTCTGGGGCTGGGGCAGCTGGCACATGCAGCGAATGGCTATAACGGATTGTTGCTCAACTATTCACCGCTTTTCCGGTACGATCTCCTGTTCAAAGGTGCTACCGCTATCCTGACCATCATCACAAACTATATCTTCATCAACTGGCTGGGCATCGCCGGGGCGGCATTGGCTACCGCGCTGACGATCGTATTGATCAATGTCTTTATTCAGTCTTTCATCTACCGGCATTATCAAATGCACCCTTTCTCGTGGCGGATGCTAGGGCTGGCAGGGGTTGGCCTGGCCTGCCTGGGGATAGACTATCTTATTCCGGTTTGGGAATGGCATTTCCTGGCCGACCTGGTCCTGCGCTCGGGTATTGCCACCCTGCTGTACTGCACAGCGATTATCGCACTTAGGCTCACGCCGGATATTTCAGACTTCTTTTGGGAATACGTCGGCAAGGCAAGAGCGCTATTGAAGCGATAATGCTCTTTCCACATCCCGGAGCATCAGATTCACCCAGCCTGTATACATTTTGGCAGAAGGGTGCAGACCGTCTTCTGCCAGTAAATCGGGATCCTGCAAGCCCTCACGGGACATCGGGGTGACGTTAATAAAGGGTATTCCGTAGAGCTGAGCCTGCTGTTCCAGATAACCATTATACTTGTCAATTTCGGAGGAAATCTGTGCAGGCTCACCAAAGTTCTGCCCAAAGGGCGTATAAGCATAATCAGGTACCGAAACCAGCACTAAACGACTCGTATCGCCGGCCGCTGCCTCGATTGCAAAGTGCAACAAGTCCTCCAGGTCGCGCTCAAAAGTCACAAAGGGCAGGCGCTGATACTGATTATTGACGCCAATGAGCAGGGTAACAAGGTCGTAGGGCCGGTTAAGTGCTTCTGCCTGCTCTGCGGCATCCAGCAGATCTGATGAGGTCCATCCGCTCTTGGCGATGATGTCCGGGCTCTTGATGAAAACGGAGTCCTGATGCACTGCATTCAGACGGGCCCTAAGCTGTACCGGGAACCGCCCCTGTGGCTCTACGGATGCTCCTATCGTATAACTATCGCCCAAAGCCAGGTAGTATAGGGTGTCTGTACCGGATGTGCTTTCACCCCCCGAGTGCTTTTTGCCTTCAGGAGTCAAACCAGTATCGGTGCTGCATGCGCCCAATAAAACCATGACTGCCATTAGTACCCCAATATATATTCTATCCATTCAATTCAGTCTTTTTTGTCTTTGTTATCAGTTTCGTGCTTTAATGACACCCCATTCACTAAATGTACGCATGAGAATTTAGAAGGTTATGTTTTCCAGCTTACATATTTCCTGTTTTTTGATTTCCCTAGTGCCTTAAGCCCCTTGTCACATCAGGGTATCATTCAAACAAAAAACAAGCCACTTTGTCAGCAAATACTGCACACGCCTGCCACTTCGTCTGTTTGCATTAATATGGCACGCCCATTGAATGCATTTATCAGGTCGCCTACACATTAGTGAAGGTTGGCTAATCATTTGACCTAAACCAATACCACCCAATGAGCAACGATATCATTACAGACGAAGAAATCATAGAAGAGGTACAATCAGAAAGTGCAGACCAGCAGCTACAGCGGGTAGAAAATGTGCTCCCGCAAAACCTGACCATCCTGCCGCTTCAGCAGCGCCCCATTTTTCCGGGGCTGGCCATGCCCCTGACTTTCAAGGGTAAAGAAATGGTAGAGGCCATCAAAAAAGCAGTAGAAGAACAAGATGGTTACCTCGGCTTAGTCCTGACTCAGGAATACAATACTGAGGATTATACCGAATCTGAATTCTACGAACATGGTACCCTCTTCCAGGTCCTCAGAGTCAATGAAGCGGCTCCCGGCGTTGCCCAGATTCTGGGCCGGGGCGTGTCCCGTTTCCACAAAAAGCGGGTGGTGCTCGTGAAGCCCGCTCTGCGTTGGGAGGTGCAATACCACAATGAGCCCGAAGAAAAGCCCGATCAGGACCTCAAAGCTTACATGATGGCGATCAGCGGGGAGATCAAAGCCCTGCTCCAACTCAACCCCCTGTTTCAGGAACAGGTCAACATGGTGGTCTCCCAGCTCAATTACGATGCGCCGGGCCTGACCATGGACGTCATCAGCAACCTCTTGTCTTCCGATGCCGAAGTCCTGCAGGATTTGCTTGAAACCTACGATCTCCACGAGCGCGCTCAAACCTTGCTCAAACTGATCAAAGAGGAACTGGAAATTGCCAAAATCCAGAAACGCATCAATCAGCAGATTGAGGAAAAGGTCAACAAACAGCAGAAGGAATTCTTCCTCCGCGAGCAACTGAAAGCCATCAAAAAGGAGCTCGGCATGGAAAAGGAGGAAGGCGAATCGGAAATTGAGAAGCTGGAAAAACTTTTTCAAGGCAAAGTCCTGCCGGAGGAGGTGCAGAAGACCGTAGAGGACGAGCTCAACAAACTCCGGACCCTCAACATCCAGTCCCCGGAATTCAACGTCACCCGCACTTACCTGGAAACCATCGGCAGCCTGCCCTGGGGCATTCATTCAGAAGATAATTCAGATATCAAAGCTGCACGCGCGATACTGAACGACGAGCACTACGGGCTGGAAGAAGTCAAGGACCGCATCCTGGAGTTTCTCAGCACTGTCATAAAGCGGGGCGCAGTAAGCGGCTCCATCGTTTGCCTTGTTGGCCCTCCGGGTGTGGGCAAGACCTCTATTGGAAAGTCCGTTGCGCACGCCCTGAACCGGGAATTTTTCCGTTTCTCCGTAGGAGGTATGCGCGATGAGGCGGAAATCAAAGGGCACCGCCGGACCTACATCGGGGCGATGCCGGGCAAACTCATTCAGGCGTTGAAGCGGACAGGCACCTCCAATCCGGTCATTATGCTGGATGAAATCGACAAAATCGGCAGCAGCTTCCGGGGCGATCCGGCTTCAGCTCTGCTGGAAGTCCTGGACCCCGAGCAGAACAACAGCTTCATGGACCACTACCTGGACCTGCCTTATGACCTGTCCAACGTCCTCTTCATCACCACCGCCAATCAGCTAGATACCATTCCCGGGCCATTGCTCGACCGTATGGAGGTTATCCGCCTGGCGGGGTACATTTCTGATGAGAAGGTGCAAATTGCCCGGCGCTACCTGTTGCCCAAGCAACTGAAGGAACATGGCTTCGAACCTGACGAAATCGACATCACAGAAGACGCCCTCCGGGTCATTGTAGAGAAGTACGCCCGGGAAGCCGGCGTGCGGAACCTGGAAAAGCAAATCCGCAAGATCATCCGCAAAGCGACCCTGAAACTGGCAGAGGAGGAGACCATCGACTTTACTGTAGATAAGGATGATATCGAGGAATTTCTCGGCAAGCCCATCTTCAAATCAGAGCGGCTTTACAACAAGTCCATCCCCGGCGTAGCGCTTGGGCTGGCCTATACCTCTCTGGGCGGTGCCACGCTGTACATCGAAGCGAACGGCATACCTGGGCAGAGCGGCAGTTTTAAACAAACCGGTCAGTTGGGGGATGTGATGAAGGAATCTGCCGCCATTGCTCATACTTATGTCCGCTCCCGCCTGGCAGCCTTTGAAGCGGAGGATATAAAAAACTACTACGACAAGCATCAGGTGCACCTGCATGTACCTGCCGGCGCAACGCCGAAGGATGGCCCTTCCGCAGGCATTACCATGGCGCTGTCCCTCTTTTCGCTGGCTACAGGCAAAGCGATCCGTGACGATATTGCCATGACGGGCGAACTGACCCTTACCGGAAAAGTACTGCCGATCGGTGGCGTAAAGGAAAAAACTATTGCGGCCCGCCGGGTAGGAATTACCAACCTGATCCTGCCGGAAGACAACCGCCGGGACTTTGAGGAACTTCAGGATCACATCAAAGCGGGCATCAACGTCCACTACGCTGATTACTTTAATGATGTGCTCGCCGCAGCCTATCCGGATGATGACTTCTGGAAAGTTTAGATTAACTTGGCGGCATGATGCATCAGCCCAAAATCTTTGCGCCTCACCCCGTAGTAGCTGCCGAAAGTCAGCGCAATGGCGGGGTGAGCCCGGCGCCTTACCACAGCCTCAATCTGGGCATCAATACCGAAGATGCTCCGGAGCATATCGGGCAAAACCGGGAGCGGTTCTTTAAGGTGCTGGGCTGGCCGGTTGGCGCATTTTGTTACAGCTATCAGGTGCACGGCAGGGAAGTCTTGGTGTCAAATGCACCGGGCGATCATCATGGCTATGACGCCATTGTCACCAAAGAACCAGGTCTGCTTATTGGAGTGACGATTGCGGATTGCACTCCGGTCTTAGTCTTCGACCCTAAACAACAGGCCGTAGCCGCCATACACGCCGGATGGCAAGGTACAGCTGCACAGATTGTAACCCATACCCTAAACCGGATGCAAGAAGCTTTTGGGACGAACCCGGCAGACTGCCTCGCATATGTAGGTACCTGCATCACCCAGCCCCACTACGAGGTTGACGAGCGGGTCGCAAGCCGCTTGCCCGAAGCACACCTAAAGCCCGGCGCTAAGCCAGGTAAATGGATGGCTGACCTCAAAGGCGCCAATCAGGCCCAGCTGCTGGCGGCGGGCATTCCTGAAGCCCACATCGAGGTGTCGCCCTTCTGTACCTGGGCGGACAATGACCATTACTTTTCACACCGGCGAAACGAGGGCAAGACCGGGCGCATGTTAGCTGTCATTGGCATCCAAAACAAATCATCATGAATTACTGGCTCGTCAAATCAGAACCGGATGAATATGGCTTCTCTGACCTGCAGGCGGAAGGTACGGGGCGCTGGGATGGCGTACGCAATTATGCCGCCCGCAATCACCTGCGCAGCATGCGTGTGGGCGACCTGGTCCTCTTTTACCACAGCAGGAAAGGGCTTGAGGTAGCGGGCATCTGCAAAGTGGTACGTGAAGCCTATCCTGACCCTACAGCTGAAAAAGGTGATTGGAGTGCGGTGGATATGGCCGCCGTCAAGCCATTTTCAAAGCCCGTCCCTTTAAAGGCCATCAAAGACAACCCAAAGCTGCAGGAAATGCCGCTTGTGCGTATTGGGAGGTTGTCGGTTATGCCGGTGACGGAGGTGGAGTTTTACGAGATTCTGAAGATGGGGAACACCATTATTGAATAATTACTTTCTTTACCGTCCGAAAGCCTTCGCTTTGCACGATCAGCCAATAGACACCGGCAGGCAGTCCTGATACGTTGATCTCCGCATTTTCGGTGCTATCTGTCAGCTGCTGCAGGACCTGCTGGCCTTGTGCGCTAATCAGGTGCAGTTGTACTCTATCGTTGAGATCCCCTTCCTTCCATTGCAAATTAAGCACATGACTTGCCGGATTGGGCGCAATGGTAAAATCCAGACTGGGACCGGACCTGTTTTCCGTATTCACAATCTGAACCTGCTGGCAAGACTGATTATTTCCAAAAAAACCATCCTGCTGATGGTTGGGCCCTAAGGCAAAAAAGCAAATATTGTACGCGATGTCGAATTCAAAAGGGCTGTTACTACCATAAGTGTTGTTTAACTGCACCGGAGCTTTACAGGAGCCGCCAGGCGGGAGATTTAGCCCATGCAAGCTTTTGATGATGCGTAGTTCTCCACAGTTAAAACCATTAAGCCTGGGTGTGGCAATTAAGACCTCCTGCAGGGTATCCGGACCGGCATTGACTACTTCGACGCTAAAGAAATGTTCTACCGAAAAGTAAGTGAGCGGATGATCCACTATAGTGCTGTTCAGGTTAAGGCTGTCCAGCTCAATAGCTCCAATTCGCACATCGGTTTCCATGAATGCCGGAGGTACTGATAAATCCTGACGGCTGCCCAGGACTGTCCGGGGATAAGTAAAGTTTAAGGCGGATTCTGCCGGGCCTTCCAAGGTGTAAACAAAACGCCCAGCCTTCCACTTCAGGTTCTGTATTTCCAGTTCCGGTCCGGAAGTCCAAACCGAATCCCACACCCCAATACCGGTGCGGCGGTAGATATTGCGGTCATCGAAGGCAACCAGCTGTGCATCGTCCATGGTAATGCCTTTGAACCCCGCACCTGATTCAGCATTTACATTCCCGGATGCAATATGCAGTAGCTTAAAGCCGGATGCGGTGGAATAATGAACAAAATCCTCCGAGGGGTCTAACAAAAAGTTAGACGTTGGGGCATCCTCTAAGTCGACGCTGTCCAACAATACACCTTGTGCATCCACTAAATAGCCCTTTGCACCGATATTGAGCAAAATCGTATTTTCATCTAATACAAGCTGCTGGTCGATGACCGGATAATCACTTAACGTTTCAAAATCAAGCGTGGCCAGGCTGTCTAAATTAGAGTCCAGGATCAACAGCCGCCTGCCTGTGGACAGAGCGATATTCCCATTAGCCAGTGTGCTAAACCGAACAGGGTTGTCAAATCCATTCTGGAAAATGAATTGCCGGAAACCAAGGACCTGACCCGCAGTATCTACCCGCACAATAGCGTAGCCATCTTCGGGTGAGCCCACATCATCTGCCTGCCGGAAATTGCCTGATGCCAGAATACGACCATCAGATTCAAACGCTACCTCATGCAAGTAGCAAAAGCCGCAATCATATGGTGTTACGGACCATAGACTGTCTCCTTGTGCATCAAACAGCGTCATCAGGGGCATCATACAGGACTCCTGCTTGCCTACTGCAACGGTGAGGCCTTCCCTAATGGCGACGTCATGGTAGGTCGCATGCGGCTCGAAAGGGACGTACTCAAAAATACCTTGAGCAAAAAACAAATGGGGCAGGCAACAGATAGCCAGAAAGATGGTGTACTTTTTCATATTTGGGGTTTTCTCTCAATATACCTCATCACAGGGTAATGAAAAACCCTTCTTTTGCCATCCGCACGACCATCACACCAATAAATCAAACAGCATCTTACTGTCATTCAATGTTTGGTAATCAATTTTGGAGGCTTGCATACGCTCCAGCAAGCGGTTGTAGTCTTCCCACTGCTGCAACTGAATGCCTACAAGCGCAGGCCCGGAATCCCGGTTGTGCTTTTTGGTGTACTCGAAGTGGGTGATGTCGTCGTTGGGGCCGAGGACGTTATTGAGAAAATCGCGTAGAGCACCTGCCCGCTGCGGGAAGCGGATGATAAAGTAGTGCTTTAACCCTTCGTAGAGCAGAGAGCGTTCCTTGATTTCCTCGGTGCGGGTGATGTCGTTGTTGCTTCCGCTCAGGATGCAGACGACGTTTTTGCCTTTGATCTGCTCTTTGTAAAAATCCAGTGCAGCCACAGTCAGTGCGCCAGCCGGCTCGACTACGATACCCTCTTCATTATACAGCTGTAAAATGGTACTGCAAACTTTCCCTTCCGGCACCAGCACCATATCGTCCACCACCTGCTGGGCGATTTTGAAAGTCAGGTCCCCTACCCTGCGCACGGCAGCACCATCCACAAAACTGTCGATATGCTCCAGGGTGACCGGCTCACCAGCTTTAAGCGATTCGTACATGGCCGGGGCGCCTGCCGGTTCCACACCGATGATTTTAGTATTCGGGCTTAGCTGATGAAAGTAACTGCCAAGACCTGACACCAATCCGCCTCCACCAATAGCGCAAAAGACGAAATCCAGGCTTTCATTGCAGTCTTCCAGGATTTCAAGCCCTACAGTCCCCTGCCCTTCAATAGTCCGCGGATCATTGAAGGGATGGATGAACTCCTTGCCATTCTCCTCTGCATCCCGGACCGCTTCGTGATAAGCATCATCAAAAGTATCCCCCGTCAACACCACTTCCACCCATTCTTTGCCAAAGAGATTGACCTTTTTGATCTTCTGCCGGGGCGTCACACTGGGCATGTAAACCTTGCCTTTCACCTGCATTTTCTGGCAGGCCAGGGCAAATCCCTGCGCATGATTGCCCGCACTGGCACAGACCACGCCGTTCGCCAGCTTATCCCTGGGCACCGTTGCCATTTTGTTGTAGGCACCCCGGATTTTGTAGGAACGTACCACCTGCATGTCCTCCCGCTTGAAGTACAAACGGCAACCGTAATGCTCCGACATGTGGTAATTGTACGTCAGTGGCGTAGGCTCTGCCACTCCGCGCAGGCGCATCTTCGCTTTGTAGATCGCCTCTACGGAAGGCAGGACAGTGGTCGTTGTGGATGTTGACATGGGATTACTTTTTTCCGATAGTTGCTATACCTCAATAGTCTATTAAAAGCAGAGATGGCCTTCACTTAAACTTACCCGGGTTGTCCATCATATACCCCAGCAAAGAGCCCACCTCAACGGAGTTTTCCAACCACGTATCATGCTGCCCCACAGGAATATAACCGAACCGGTAGGCAAATTGCGTCCAAACCTGCACCTCCGCATTCTCCGCATCCGAATCAGACAACTTGCTAATAAAATGCTTAGGATAACGCCGCTTCCTGTACCCCTCCGCAATATTCGCACACACCGAGCGCGATGCCCGCCGGATTTGATCCGTCAACGAGTACCGCTCCTCCTTAGGAAAAGACTTAGAAACTTCAAAGATATCAACCGCCAGCTCAAATGCCTTTTTATATGCCAGCAGCTCCGTATACCTCAAATTAAATTTCTTCTCCATCCTATCCCATTTTAAGACAAGTTAAACAAATCCCCCCACTACAAGACTCCCCACTGCCGACTGCAAGACTCCCCACTGCCCACTGCAAGACTGCCGACTGCAAGACTGCCCACTACCAGACTCCCCACTGCCAGACTGCCCACTGCCAGACTGCCCACTGCCGACTGCAAGACTCCCCACTGCCGACTACAAGACTCCCCACTGCCGACTGCAAGACTCCCCACTGCCGACTACAAGACTCCCCACTGCCGACTGCAAGACTCCCCACTGCCGACTACAAGACTCCCCACTGCCGACTACAAGACTCCCCACTGCCGACTACAAAACTACCCAACCTTCTCCCCCTGATTCTCCGGCCGAAGCCCCCGCACCGTACGGCCCGCTCTCCACATCTCACTATCATGCAACTCCTTGAGTTCCGCATCCAGTTTTTCCCGGTAATCGGACTGACTATTGGAATCAATAGACCGCTGTGCCTCTTCGCCCTTCGCTACGCTATCGTATAATTCATCAAAAACCGGCGCTACCGCATCACGGAACTTCTTCCACCAGTCCAACGCACCCCGCTGTGCCGTAGTAGAGCAATTCGCATACATCCAGTCCATACCATTTTCCGCTACGAGCGGCATCAGGCTCTGTGTCAGTTCCTCCACGGTTTCGTTGAAAGCTTCGGACGGGCTATGCCCATGACGGCGCAGGCAATCGTACTGTGCAGCGAACAAGCCCTGAATCGCCCCCATCAAAGAGCCGCGCTCACCGGTCAGGTCACTGTACACCTCCTGCTTGAAAGTCGTTTCGAACAGGTATCCCGAACCTACGCCAATACCCAATGCGATCACCCGGTCCTTAGCACGTCCGGTTGCATCCTGGAAAATAGCGTAGCTGGAATTCAGCCCTTTGCCGGCTACGAATAAACGGCGAAGGCTTGTACCGGAACCTTTAGGCGCTACCAGAATCACATCCACATCTTCCGGTGGGATAATGCCCGTGCGCTCCTTGTAGGTAATGCCAAAGCCATGAGAAAAATACAACGCTTTGCCTTTGGTCAAAAGCGGTTTAATCTTAGGCCATACGGAGATCTGTGCCGCATCGCTCAGCAGGTACTGAATAACGGTACCACGCTCTACGGCTTCCTCAATCGGGAATAGCGTAACACCCGGCTCCCAGCCATCATCTACAGCCTTGTCCCAGGTCTTGGAATTCTGACGCTGACCGACAATCACATTAAACCCATTGTCCTTGAGGTTGAGTGCCTGCCCCGGGCCCTGTACCCCGTAGCCAATGACGGCAATGGTTTCGTCTTTCATAATCTCCCGCGCCTTTTCCAGCGGGAATTCCTCACGGGTGACTACGTTTTCCTCTACGCCACCAAAATTTAGCTTTGCCATGTTATTTTGTTGTTTTTTAAGCTTTCTGAAATGTACTGCATGATGCAGGGGAGACGAAATAACGGAATTTCAACACCCGCCGCTGTTATCCCCGCCGCCTTTTAGCGGGCATTTTACAGTAGTAAAGACCACACTCCCAGACACTACGGGTTTTAGGCAACAAATTCATTTCCCACACTCAATATATTGATTGCCAAGATATTGAACCATTAGGCTTCTAAACTATCCCCCTAAGATGTCGCCTACGTTTCCCAAGCCAGCCCAAGGGGCGTATTACGAAATCCAAGCAAAACAAAGCGGCACCGATAATCCCAAAAGGATCACCAATGCCGCTGATTTCATTAACCCTCCTAAATAGATTAATCGATCGTAGGCGTGTCAAGCTCTGCCAGAGCCGCCTGTATTTCTTCCTCGGTGATTTCGTGCCTGACCAGGTTGCCGCTTAGGTAATTTTCGTAGGCAGCAAGGTCAAAGTTGCCGTGCCCGCAGAGATGGATCAATATGGTCTCGCTCTTGCCTTCCTCCTTGCAGCGCCTGGCTTCCTGAATGGCCGTGGCGATAGCGTGGTTGGTCTCAGGTGCTGGAATGATGCCTTCTGTTTTGGCGAAAAGCACGCCTGCTTCGAAGCACTCGAGCTGATCGTGTGCGCGGGCCTCAATAAGTTGATCCCTTAGCAGCTGACTCACCACAACGCCCGCCCCATGGTAGCGCAGCCCTCCGGCATGAATCGGTGCCGGGACGAAGTTATGCCCAAGGGTGTACATGGGCAGCAGTGGGGTCATTCCGACCATGTCGCCAAAGTCATAACGGAACACGCCGCGGGTGAGCTTAGGGCAAGAAGAAGGCTCACTGGCAATGCACCGGATATTTTGGCCCTCTTCCAGATTAAGCCGCAGGAAAGGGAAGCTGATGCCGGCAAAGTTGGAACCTCCACCAAAAGGCGCCACCACAATATCCGGCTGATCACCGGCTTTCTCCATCTGCTTGACGGCTTCCAGCCCAATCACCGTTTGGTGCATGAGGACATGATTGAGGACGCTGCCCAAGGCATATTTGGTATGCTCATCAGAAGCTGCACGCTCTACGGCTTCTGAAATGGCAATGCCAAGGCTACCCGGCGAATTGGGGTTTTTGGCCAGTACCTGACGCCCCGCTTCGGTAAGATCAGTGGGCGAAGGGTAGACTTTGGCGCCCCAGGTATTCATCATCATCTTGCGGTAGGGCTTCTGCTCGTAGCTGATCTTCACCATGTAGACCTCACATTCGATACCGAAGTGCTGACAGGCAAAACTCAGGGCACTGCCCCACTGACCGGCGCCGGTTTCGGTCGTGATCCGCTTTACGCCTTCCTGCTTGTTGTAGTAAGCTTGCGCAACCGCAGTATTGGGCTTATGAGAACCGGAAGGGCTCACACCTTCGTACTTGTAATAAATTTTGGCAGGAGTGTCCAGCGCTTTCTCCAACCCTGTGGCCCGAAACATTGGCGTGGGACGCCAGATTTTATAGACCTCGCGGACTTCCTCTGGTATTTCCACCCATTTTTCCTGGGTCACTTCCTGTTGGATCAGGCCCATTGGAAAGAGGGGCGCCAGGGCATCCGGGCCGATGGGTTCCTTAGTGCCGGGGTGCAGCGGAGGCAGGGGCTTGTTGGGCATATCGTGCACAATATTGTACCACGCCTCCGGAATCTCATTTTCCGACAGTAAGATTTTCCGTGTGTTCATGCTAATTTGAATTTGGTTGCAGTAATACCCACCAAATTAGCATATTCACCAAGTTTTCCCACTCCCAAACCAAACAAAAATCGGCAATTTTACAAAAACAAGAGACAACCTCACGCCTTACTGCCCAGATGCACGAAGTAATCCCACACCCCACCGTAGGCTGGTTTTACACTATGGAAAAGTGTCGTGAATTCCTGTTCCAAAAGCGGCAGCAGGTGCCCGTCCATGCGAACGTGATTATTGCCCATGTGCGTCTTGAACCACCCAAACCGGGAATCAAAAAAGTCAGCTGCCGCTATGATGCCCCCGGGCTTCAGATCAGCCTTAGCCTGCCGGATCAGCTCTTCCCACTGTGGATTAATCATGGTCAGAGAATAAGAAAACAGAACGGCGTCGAATTGCTCCAGGTATTGGGTGTCGCCCAGTGCATAGGGGCGCTCCTCCAGTTGGACCCGCTGCGCAAACGGCTTGGTCGCTTTTGTGGCTTTCTCAATCATGTGAGCAGATACATCCAGCCCGGTCAGGTGAGCTTTGGGAAAACGGCGGGCCAGCAGCCGAAGGTTGTAGCCGGTGCCGCAGCCCACTTCCAGGATACGGTGCGCTTTTCCGGGGTCAAGGGGCAACTGCCGAATGACTGCCCGACGCCCAAACAGGAAGGTCCAGCGGGTGAGGTCGTAGATTTTGGATTGCAGCACGTAATAGCGCTGCATGGTTTCGTTCTGTTCTGTAACGGAGGCCGTGATATGCTTGGATGCCATATTTGATTTTTTGATTAAGGAGGTGACTACTGTACTTCGGCCAGATAAACACTAGCGTAAGTGCCCACCCGGTCAAGTTGATGGGTTTTAGCCGTTAAATCCTGCTCGAAAACAACCGCTTTCTGCACAAAATCAGGAAAGAAGTCCACTTCATGAGCCGCTGAGCGCAGCAATATTTTGGTGCCGGGCCGGCTATTCTCCAGAATCAGTCGCCACTCTTCTTCCAGCGCCGGCCGGTCATTGGCAGCCAGCCAGTCTTGATGGTCAAGGAGTACGTAGTGGGAATAGGCACCAGGATTGTCCTTCAGGAACTGACTGATTGTAGTGGTATTTGTCTGCACCCGGTCTATTCGGTCACGAAGAGGCTCAAAGTGCTCCGGCAACAGGTAATTGGGAGCGCAGGTTTCTGTATAAGTGCCATACATGTACAACCGGTAGAAGTAGTTGTCCTGCAAAGGCAACTCCGTGAAGACTTTGCGCAGACACTCCTGAATGAAGCCCAATGCGCCCCGCTCGTATTTTTTCACAAAAAGCTCCTGCTGCGACCGGGGCACCCCTACCAGGCACATGGTGAGGTGGCGGTTGACCATCCATTCTACCATATTATTCAGGACACGCTCTTCTACCTGCAGGTAGATTTCCTTCTGCTCTTCCAGCGTAGCAGCGTGGAACATTTGATCGATCTGACGGAAGAGTTTCTTGCGCCCCTTTAGGTAATTGCTGGCCAGCCAGGCGAAGGTGCCCGAGGAGCCAAAATGATAAAAGGACTTCCGCAAGCCTTTAGGTGAAAAGTAATGGAGGTGCTCATCCCAGTATTCCTGCGCATAGCCAGGCAGTGCAGAGCGGAGCTGCCGGTGGTAGAGCTCCGGGAAAGCCTCGTGGCTGCCCCTGCCAAACACTTGAAACAACGTTTCCGGATCACTGTGGCTGAAAAAGGCACGCTTGAGTTCAAGCAAAGCATTTTGCCGGGGGTTCATGTCAACGCAGTGCACGGCTCTGGGCCCATCCAGCAGATAATCGAGCGCATTGCAGCCGGCACTTGTGATCATAACAATTTCGCTGTCCGCATCAATAGCCATGAGTTCGCGGTCGCAGCGGGGGTCTTCCCAGCAGGTATTGTAAACAAGGTTGCTCTTGTGTACGCGGTGGAATACCCAATCCCGCAGGTGGTTGATCTTCGTCACTTTTTTTGTGGTGAAAATAGTACGCGTCAACCCGAATAGCGTTAGCCCTGAATTATCTTTGTGCTAACTTATTGTAAACCTACAGGTTCCCGCTTAGCCAGCCATTGGTAGGTGGCGACCTGAGCCCTTACCGGCGTGCCCCCCTGATAATGGTAAGGGTTATTTTGTTCTGCATTAATGATGCGCGCCTTGGTATTATCAGCAAGTTGCAGGTTGATGATGTGCCGGATCTCCTCCCGGATTCTTTTATCATAAACCGGGAAAACTACCTCCACCCTGCGGTCCAGGTTGCGGGTCATCCAGTCAGCTGAGGCGAGAAACAGGCGCTCCTCCCCTCCATTTCCAAAAATATAAACCCGGGCGTGTTCCAAAAACCGGTCTACGATGCTGATGATTTCCAGGTTTTCGCCCACGCCTTCCAAATCAGGTACCGCACAGCAGATACCACGTACAATCAACTGTACCTTTACGCCAGCCCTACAAGCTTCGTAGATTTCCTCAATCATTTCGGGGTCTTCCAAGCTGTTCATTTTGAGCATGGCGTAGGCTTTTCGCCCTGCTTTGGCATGCCTGATCTCCTGCTTGAGCAAAGCCTCAAAACCGCTCCTCGTGGTGAACGGAGAAACCAACAGATGTTTGCACTTTGGCATAAGGATCTTCCGCTCCAGCAAATCGAAGACCTGCCCGACTTCTTTAGCCAGGCGGGGATCAGCAGTAAGCAAGGCGTGATCGCAGTACAGCCGGGCCGTTTTTTCATTAAAATTGCCGGTGCCCAGATAGGCATAATGCCGCAAATCCTCTTCTTCCTGCCGAATAATCAGCAATAGCTTGGTATGCACTTTGATACCAGGGTAGCTGTAAATCACCGTAGCGCCGGCTTTTTCCAGCTCAGCGCCCCAGTACAGATTAGCCGCTTCGTCAAACCGGGCTTTAGCTTCGATAAAAGCGGTGACCTGTTTTCCATTTTTGAGGGCTGCCAGCAATCCATCCACTACTGCGGAGCGGGAAGCAACCCGGTAAAGGGTAATCTTGAGGGTGGTCACATCCGGGTCCTGCGCTGCTTCGCGGATCAGCCTTGGGATGTAGTCGTATTTCTGATAGGGAAAGTGCAGCACAGCGTCCTGCTCCCGGAGATAAGGCAACAGGGCTTCTGCCTGCTCCAGCCCCTCATGCAGCAGGGGCTCCATGGGCTCATCGTGCAGCTCGCTCTGATCCGTTGGATTGGGAAAACCAAAAAAGTCGTTGAAATTGTGATAGCGGGCGCCGGGGATGAGGTCATGCTTGCTTAATTTCAGTTGCTCTTTGAGCAGCCCCAGGAGTTCTTCCGGCATGCGGCTGTCGTAGAGAAAGCGTGTGGGCAGACCGATATTTCGCTCATCGAGGCTTTCGCGAATCTTCTCTATCAAATCGCCGGAGTATTCGTCATCGATGTAGAGCTCAGCATCCCGTGATACTTTGATGGCGTAGGCGCCCAGGACAGGCTCATCGAGAAAAGCCGGAAGGTTATAGCGAATGATATCGTCCAGAAAAGTTAGGTAGTAAATCCCTGCATCTTCTGAGGGCAACTCCTGAAACCTGGGCAAATTATCTGTAGGCATTTGGAGGATAGCGGTACGGCCTTCCCCTTCCAGATCAATCACAAAGTAAAGCCCCTTGTTTTCAAGGAAAGGCCATGCGGATTCCGGCTCTAAAATGATGGGGTTCAGGCAGGGGTAGACTTTCTCAAAAAAATAGCGTTTGGCAAATTCCTGTTGCGGTCCTGTGAAGGCTTCGTTGTTGATCAGGCGCACACCTGCTTTTTCCAACTCCGGGATGATATCCGTACGGAAGATGCGGCCAAAGACCTCTTGCTGCTCCTGTACAATCCTGCGGATCTGTTTAAGCTCTTTTTTGGGCTTAGTCTCCAGGTCGAGAGCCTTCCGGGTTTTCTTCTTCAGTTCTTTGAAACTACGTAGAGAAGCTACCCGCACCCGGTAAAATTCATCGAGATTGGAGCTGTAAATAGCCAAAAACTTGATGCGTTCGTAAAGGGGCACCGATTTGTCCATCGCTTCCTGAAGTACCCGGTGATTGAAAGAAAGCCAGCTGATATCGCGTTTTACCAATTCCGTTTTTGCCATACTGCCTGCGGATTGAATTATTGAGGGTTAAGCAAGGGAGCAAAACTAGGCAGAATGTGCTTATAAGCGATAGATGGAGTGTTATCTATATATTAAAATTTTAGCAAAAACTCTTGTAGCAGCGCCCGGTAGGCCGGGGTGTAGGAATCCTCCGCTTCCGTTGCCCTGATGGCCAGTTGATCGGTTTCGGTAGGTCTATCTTCCTGCTCGAACTGCATCAGCAAGCGGTTGACCGCTGCGTCAGGTTTTGGCCGCACTTCGGTCACTTTGGTGCAGAACAGGTGGTATTCCTCCGCTCTTTCCTGAAACCGGAGCCCTTCGAGGTAAGGCAACACCAGGCAAAACCGCCCGTTTTTTGCCAATAGCTGCCTAACCGCAATGAGCAGATCTCCGTGCGGCATGCGGACCGTTTGCCGGGCAATCGCACGCTCCTCCTTCATACCGAAGGTGCCGCCGGAAAAGAACGGTGGGTTGGAAACGATAAGGTCGTAAGTGGTGCGGGTGGTGCGCGCATAGTCCTGAATGGCTTCCTGAATCACAGACAGGCGCTTTTCCCATGGCGAAGACGCAAAGTTCTCACCTGCCTGCTCACAGGCCACATCGTCAATATCAATCGCATGGATGGTAGCTTCCGGGGCACGCTGTGCCAGCATGAGCGCTATGACGCCGGTCCCGGTGCCTATATCAAGCGCCTGAGTAGCGGCATCTACCTGTGCCCAGGCACCGAGCATGATCCCATCCGTGCCTACTTTCATCGCGCAACGGTCTTGCTGTACAGCGAATTGCTTAAACTGAAACGGAGCGGTTTGTTTTTCTGTCTTTGCCATAGCTGGATTCAAGTAAGGGGAGCAGGTTTTTGTTACTGCTCCCCTTATTAAGGCTTTTTGGTCAGAATGGTTCAACAGATTGCTTACTGCTGAATATCATTGAGGTTGCGAAGGGTCAGTTGAGGTGAGTTGAACTCGGAAACCATGGCCGTAAGGGTAAAGGCACCATCAGGAACCGCACTACCAGAGAAAGTGGCTTGACTGCGGGTGAAGGTCGCAATGGTAGCTGTACCGTCATCCAGCGTCTTGGCACCGGAGAATGTACCACCCTCTGTGTAAGAAACATCGGAAACCTTAACCAAGGTGGACTCCCAGGCTTCCGCATTATCCAGGATCTCCTGAATGGTGGCGTCACGTGGTTCCGGCAAGGTGCCGTTGCCCATACTTGTAGCATCGGCGTTGTCCACGTCATTTATCTGGAGCAGCCCGTTAAATTCACTCAGCTCGTCACCGCCAACACTGATTTCCACCTCTTCACCCAAAGCAAAGCTATGAGGATCAGCAAAGCGGATAACTATGCCTCCGGTTTCGTCCTGAATGACCATATTCCGGAAGTCTGTATTATTCGCATCCACATCCGAGATCACAACGGCATTGATAAAACGGTTGGCTGGCACAGCTGTGGCACCGCCTTCAAACAGCGTGCGTATCTCCGCAAGGCTGATTTGCTCGGGGTCACCGCCGCCACCACCGGTTTCGCCCCCTACATCTTCCAGGTTGCGGATGACCAACTGATGGTCGGTGAACTGTGAAACAATAGCCGTCATATCCACTGGCTCCGCCGGCAGTGCAGAGCTGGCGAAGGTGGCTGAGGGGCGGGTGAACATCGTAATGCTGCCAGAACCGTCATTTACTGTGGTGGCACCTGTAAAGGTCGCACTACCGGAAATGCTTGCGCCATTGATCTGCACCAGCGTAGATTCCCAGGCCTCAGCATTGTCCAGCACCTCTCCGATAGTAGTTACGCGGGGTTCCACCGGGTCGCCCATGCCATTGGAAGTGGCCAGGTCATTATTGATAAAGTCAAGCTGCAGCAGGTCGTTGAAAAGCGAAAGCTCCTGACCGGAAACGACAACCTCGATCTCTTCGCCCAGGCTAAAGCCGTGGTCGCCCTGAAAGAAAATGGTAATACCAGCGGTGCCATCCTGAACCACTGCTACCCGGCCGTCAAAGTTACCATTCTGATTATCAGAAATCACTACGCCACGGATCTTCCGGTCTTCGGGGCCTTCTGTTCCGCCATCCGCAAAGACGTCCCGCAGTTCACGAATGGTCATAAGCTCTTCTTCGCCCGTGCCGGCATTGCAACGCGTGCCAGTCATATCCACATCGAGGTCAGCGCTACGGAGGAATAACTGCTTGGTATCTCCAAATACATTAAAGATAGCGGTGAGCGTACCATTGCCATCGGGCAGTGTATCAATTGCGAAGTCCGCGAAACCACTTGTGCGAACGACAATTTCATTGCCATCACAATCCTGAAGCGTACGGTTGAGCGTGCTGCGGCCGAAAGCATCGGCGTAGGTCAGCCCCAGCTCGAAGGAGGCAAACTCTACATCCTGCAGCTGTACCAGAGTGGAGATATCGTTGACACCCAGGGAGTTAATCGTGCGGACAGCGGGTTCCGGCTCACCGACAAGCATACCGCGGTAAATGCGCGAATTGTAGTCGATGATGTCGCCCAGCTCTTCACCTCCACCTTCCTGAATGATGTAACCGCCCAGTTGCACGATACCATTGAACTCGCCCAGTACCAGGCCTTTACAGTCAATAGCGACCTCGCGCCCGAGTGGGAAGAGGTTAAAGGCATCTGTAAGGTTGATCAGGACTTCTATACCGGCAGTACTGTCCTGAATGATCAGGGAGCGGAAGAAGTTGCCCTGTACATCGTTGCCTACAACTATACCCTGCACAATGACATCCGTTTCGATAACCGTCAGACGGCCGGGGATGTAGAGGCTTTTAAGGTCTGCGATGGAAGTGTTGCCCGTCACTTCAAGCTCGGTACCGGTTACAGGTGGCTCTTCAAATTCGGTATCAACACAGGATGGAAGCACAGCCATACTAAACAGCAGGCTGAAAAAGAACAGCTTTGAAAACTGAAAATTCATTGTATAATCGCTTTTATGTCTTTTAAATGATGATTGAGGTCTGTCTTACAGGCTTAAACTAATATTGACAAAGAAGTTACGGCCATACAGGTAATAATACCGCGGCTGGAAAACAGAATCAGCGCCAGTCCGGGCATCAAAGTCAAAGCGCAGCTGATCAAAACCACCTGTAATGAATTCGGTATTGTTCAGGATGTTGTTGACCCCCGCATTGATGTACAGGAAGGTACTGCCAAACTTGAAGGACTTACCACCGAAGAAGTCAACAGTGAACTGGCCGTCAGTTTGACGCTGCGCCACAATCTGATCATACTCCAGAGAGCTGGGCTCCAGCCCAATCACAGCCTCCGGTGAACGGTTAATCGGGCTAAAGTCGATAAATACGTTGTCGAAGTAGTTGAAATTCAGGTAGGCAAACCAGAAGCCTTTCGGTCTAAGGTTCAGCCCCAGCGTGTAAGCGTTTTGAGGACGGCCCGGTACTTTGAGGCCTTTTTGGAATACCTCAAATTCACTGTTGACCTGATCAAAGGTCTCCTGATCGTCGCCGTACAATTCGCCTTGGGCATTACTGTTAAAAACATAGTCTCCCAGCGCTGCCACCCCCCGAATGCTAAGAGATGGTGTGACCTTTGCCTCAATCGCCAGCTCTGCGCCCTGATGCAGTTGGTCCTGTCCGGTCATTACAAGACTGCCAAATGCACGCTGCAGGTCATTGTAGAAACGGATGATCTCGGTACGGTTGCTAAACTGTGTGTAGTAAAGCGATGCCCGGCCCTGTACATTCGGCGAACGCAGCAGGTAACCGATTTCTCCACCATAAATGGTCTCGCTTTCCAGGCCAGGTACCAGCTGATCCCGGGTACGTGGGGATACGTAGGCATTCCGTACAAATGGAGCACGAGTCATATGCGTACCATTGGCAAAAAGGTAGTTACGGCCATCAATTTTGTAAGTAATCCCGCCCTTCACGCCGAGATTGGTGAAATTCTGTTTTTCAGATTCACCAAAGGATTGATCCGGGAAGCGGCCCGTACGGTACTTACCTGTGCGCCAGAAAGTGGTTTGATTCGCATTCACCGCAGCAAAAATGTCGAAGCGTGGCAGGGTAAACTGCCCTTGCAGCCATCCATCGGCACGGCGCACATCAATATCGTAGCTCCACCCGAAACGGTCCCCTTCACGCACGATGCGGTTGGGATTGTTCAGGTCACTCTGCTGCACCTCCGGATTGTCGGGGAAATCGCGCACCGCAAAAGCGTCGATGTCCACGAAGTAATCGGCGCCAAGCAGATCATCCACCACCTTAAAGTTATCGATGGTTTGCGTTTGATAAGTCAACCCACCGCTAAGCGTGAAGATATCGCTGATCACATGATTGTAATTGCTGTAAAAGTTAAACTCCCGGGAGTCGTAGCGGCGGTCTTCCACCATATACTGTGCCCAGCGGCCTTCCGCCTGCTGCCCTTCAAGGAACTCCGGGTACTTATCTGCCAGCTGAGAAGTCCGGTTGACCTCATAAAACTGATCCCAGTTGATTTGACGGGAAGATTCATTAGTGCGCAGGTCTGCTTCTACAATGGCTGCTGCCTCAGGTTGGCCGATTGACTCGTAATAGCTGGGCAGGTTCCGGTAGTAGTCGGGGCGTGGGTCCGGGGCTTCAAACCAGTTCAGGGCCGTACCACCGATGCGCCCAAACTGATAAGATGCCGTAGTAGTCAGTGTAGCGTCTTCACTCAACTGCCAGTCATGCCGGAGCATAATCACCGGCTGATGCACCCGGGATATGCGGGAGTTCCGCTTTTCACCATTTTGGTAGCCCCAGAAGGGGTTGTAGTAGTTGTTATCTGCCAGATCGTACATTTCCGGTGTACTTGCTCCGGCCCGGCCACGCTGCGTTGGGGCACCAAATGTGGTCAGATTCAGCAGATGCTTGTCTCCCAGTTTTTTATCAACAGCCATGAAGTAAGCATAGGCATCGTAAAAACTACCTGGCTCATACCCCTCCTGCGCCCAGCGGTGAGACCCGGAGAAGGAAAAAGCCCAGCCATTGTCCATCATTCCGGTAGAGTGCGTGAGCATGGTACGCCAGCGGTAGCCCCGGTTGGTTGCGGACATCGTCACGCGGGTCTGCTCGCGCTGTGAAGAAGCACGGGTATCAATGGAAGAACCCCCGCCTACGCCACCAAAGGCATAAGAAAGCGGGCTCAGTCCAACCTCTGCATTCCGGTTGCGGGTTACATCGTTCAAACCACCCAGGGCGCTCCAGAAAGCACGGCCATTTTCCAATTCATTGAAAGGCACTCCGTTTATGAAAACAGCGGTGTTTTCGGAGTCATAGCCCCGAATCCGGAAACGTGCAGGGCCGAAAGTAAAGGCGGCCGCTGAGACAAAGACATCTCTTGAAGCAGCCAGGACACCGGAAATATTCTGATTGTCCGTTTCCTGTTCAAGGTCACCATCCGAAAGAGTAATGGTAGGGATGAAGTCCTCTTTATTAGTGATGCCTTCATCGCGCTGCGTGGGCACGAGCTCTACCCTTCCAAGCGTAAAAACACCATCGCCCTGATCTTTAACGACCGTGCTTTGGGTTTGTGTAACGTAGTCCTCTGTACCTCGGAAGGTGAAATCATGTTTACCCTCTGGTACGTTGAAAAAGACAAAGGCACCTTTCTCTTCAGAAACGGCGGTGGTCCCATCATCAAGGGTAACTACTACCGCAGCTACCGGCCTGCCTGTCTCACTGTCCAGGACAGTACCGCGAACCTCTACCTGCGCTTGTAACAGCCACGCAGGCAAAAGCGCTAAGAGGGTAAAAAGCGTTCTTTTCAGTTGCATAAGTATGGTTTATATCAGAATAATGTACGATGGAGCGGGTGTGTAGTCGTTGGGATAGCTGTGCAGCAATCAGGGGGCATTGGTCCTGAAAGCGTGTGCAAAAGTAGAAGAAAAATAACTTTATTTAAGATCTCCCAGCCAAAAATTAACCAAAACTTAATACCGATGGCCAATTCAGTCTTCGTTTTTACAAAATCAGAATTAATATATTTGCCCCTGCTTTCCGGTTGGGAAAGCTTGTAATCGAGAAAACAGGTTTATGCAAAAAACGAATTTCCAACACCTTTCTGACAATTTCCAACCCCAAACTGCCATGATTCGCCATCTGACCCTTGTCCTGGTATTTTTAAGCTCAGCCATTACAATACTGACTGCCCAGCAGAACTACAAAATTGCCGCCGTAGGTTTTTACAATTTTGAGAATCTCTTTGACACCCTGGATACCGAGGATGTGCGCGATACCGAATTCACGCCCACCGGGAGCAAAGTCTGGAACACTAAGCGGTATCAGGCTAAACTGGACAACCTTGCAAAAGTCGTGGCGGAATTAGGCACTGACGTTACGCCGGATGGGGTAGCCGTACTTGGCGTTTCAGAAATAGAAAACCGCAGTGTGCTGGAAGACTTTGTGAAGCATCCCCTCATCAAAGACCGGAACTACCAGATCGTCCATCAGGATTCGCCTGATGAGCGTGGGATCGATGTCGCGCTTTTGTACAACCCCAAGTACTTCGAGCTGAAGGGCCATGAGAACCTCTTTGTGGAACTCTACCGGGACGGCGAGCCCGATTACACCCGCGACGTTCTCCTCGTTTCCGGCAATTTTGACGGCGAGCCCATGCATTTTATGGTCAACCACTGGCCAAGCCGAAGCGGCGGGGAAGCCGCCAGTCAGCCTGCCAGGAATAAAGCTGCGTTGGTTTGCAAAACCGCAGCCGATTCCATCTTTGCCGAAGCCCCTAAGGCAAAAATCATCATCATGGGCGACCTGAATGATGACCCCATCAGCCCTTCCGTTAAGGAGGTCATCGGTGCTAAGACCAACCGCAGGAAAGTGCGCAAGGGGGAGTTTTACAACCCCATGTATGAGCTGTACCGCAAAGGCATTGGAACCCTGGCTTACCGCGATGCCTGGAGTTTATTCGATCAGATGATCCTGTCTGATGGGTTGTTGGATGAGCGGCAGGAAGGCTATCAGTTTTACAAAGTCAGAATACACAATCCCCGCTACATGTTGCAAAAACACGGCCGTTTCAAAGGTTATCCGTTTAGGACTTTTGGCGGAAATGAGTACCTTGGGGGCTATAGCGACCACTTCCCGGTCTACATTTTCATGGTAAAGCCTGCCGGGTAGCCTGATGCGATCAAACCGAAGATTATTTGCCGGCATTTCTCCCCTTAGCCTTTGCTGCTGAGCGGGCTGAACGTACAGATAATTACGGCCCCATTCATCAGTGGCCCGGCGAGGCTAAAATTGCAGGCACTTGGCATTCGAAAAGGCACCATTAGAACTAAGCAAAGACTTCAAGACGGCCCTTCAAATGATTGAAAATGAGGGGCGGAATGTCTTCATTACCGGCCGGGCAGGCACGGGCAAGTCCACCCTGCTACAGCTTTTCCGCAATACAACCCGGAAGAAAACCGTTGTGCTCGCGCCCACCGGTATTGCCGCTCTAAATGTAGGCGGGCAAACCATCCACTCTTTTTTCGGCTTTCCGCCCAAGCCCCTGAGCCGCCAGGACCTTAAAAAACGCCGCAACCGCAGGCTATACACCAGCCTTGAAGTGCTTGTGATTGATGAGATCTCCATGGTCCGGGCCGATATGCTGGATAATATTGATTGGTTTCTGCGTATCAACCGGGAAGTACCTGCACCCTTTGGCGGGCTGCAGGTGGTTTTCTTTGGGGATATGTTCCAGCTGCCCCCGGTAGTAGCTAATGACATCGAAGCCATGCGCTTTCAGCTGGAGTACGACTCGCCCTATTTCTTCTCCGCTCATCTGTTTGAGGATCAAACCTTTTTCCTGGAGATGATGGAACTCAATAAAGTCTACCGGCAGGAGAACCGCAACTTCCTGCGTTTGCTGGAGTCCGTGCGCCTCAACCGGCTGGATTACGATGACCTGGAAGACCTCAACAGCCGCCATCTGCCCCAGTTCGAGCCCGAAGACTTCTACGTCACGCTCTCTGCACGTAACGCCACCGTAGACCGCATCAATCAGCGAGAACTCAGCCGGATACCACTGGAGGAAAAAACCTATGTCGCCACCATCAGCGGGCAATTTAACCCCCGCCTCTACCCTACTGACCCGGCCCTGAAACTCAAGCTGGGCGCTCAGGTGATGTTTATCAAGAATGATCCGGACAAACGCTTTGTCAACGGCACCATCGGCAAGGTGATTAAGCTGGATAAGAAGACCGTGACGGTGCAAATTGAGCAGGCTGATGGCACCCCCACCCAATTGGAGGTAGAGCCCGTCGATTGGGAGGTACTGAAGTACAAACCCAGCGAAAAAGACCCTAACCGGATAGAAACAGAGACCTTAGGCAATTTTACCCAGCTCCCTCTGCGTTTAGCATGGGCCATTACAATTCACAAATCGCAGGGCAAAACGTTTGACAAAGTCATTATCGACCTGGGAAGAGGCGCCTTCGAACACGGGCAAACCTACGTGGCGCTTAGCCGCTGCCGGAGCCTGGAAGGCATCGTTTTGAAGACACCACTGCGCATGCAGGACATCCTAATCGACGAGCGGGTCGTTCAGTTCTACGAAACCCACTTCTAAGGAGCGAACTTAACGCGGTTTGAAGACATCTTGGTAAGAAAACTCCCACCGACCACATGCGGCTATCCTGGTTTCTATTCTTTGGGCTGGTTTTTCCAGCTACTGCTTTACTGGCACAACCTTCCAACGACACCTTGGAGATATATAACGTCAACCCCTGGGTAAGCGGCGGCGTAGGGCTGGTGGGCACTTATACCAATATCATCGGGCTGCCCAAAGTAAAAGATAAAGAGCAATTGACCGAACTCGAACTTGAGCGGCTCCTTCGCACCAGCGTCAACCGATTTAACCAGTCTGGGCTGACTCAAGACCCAGCTAAGCGGGAAAACGCCCACCAGATTTCTGACTTCTTTATGTATGGTACGGCGAGTATGCCCTTCCTCTTATTTTTGGACAGAAAAGTAAGAAAAGACTACCGGGATGTCGCGCTAATGTATTTCGAAACCATTGCCCTAACCTCAAACCTTTACACCTACAGCCCCCTCGGCCCCACATTTGTAGACCGGTACCGCCCGCTGGCCTTTTACGAGGAGGTCCCGCTTGAGGAACGCCAATCGGGCAATATGCGCAATTCTTTTTATTCAGGCCATGTCGCCACCACCGCTATGGGCGGTTTCTTTTTGGCTAAGGTGCTGCACGATTATCACCCGGAATGGGGCAGCCGGCGTTGGCTTCTTTTTGGTGCAGCGACACTGCCCACCGCCACTGTGGCATGGCTTCGGGTACGTGCGCTAAAGCATTTTCCAACTGATGTCATTGCTGGTGGTTTGATTGGAGCAGGCATGGGCATCCTGATCCCGGAACTCCACAGGAAGCTCCAAAACCGGATGAAAGTTCAGGCTGGTTTTGGGCTGCAAGGCAATACTTTAGGTGTAATATGGGCTTTCTAAGCAGGTAAATATCTTGCAACTTCGTTGCAAAACCCTCTGGGAAGACTATCTTTGCGCCCGTTAACTTAATTCAGTTAAAATGGTCAAGGAAGAATGGTTCGCGGAGTGGTTTGATTCCCCCTACTACCACATCCTATATAAGGATCGGGATGAGTCCGAAGCAGAAGGCTTTATTGACCATCTCCTTGAAACGCTCCATCCGCCGTCCGGCAGCCAAATGCTTGACCTGGCTTGCGGCAAGGGCCGCTATTCCCGTCACCTGGCCGGTAAGGGGTACGATGTAACAGGCCTGGACCTCTCTGAGCAAAGCATTGAGTTTGCCCGTCAGTTTGAGCACGACCATCTCCACTTTTTTACGCATGACATGCGGGAGCCCTTCCGGGGAGCTGCTTTTGATTATATTTTCAACTTCTTCACCAGCTTTGGGTATTTTGAAGAAGAAACCGAAGACCTGCAGACCCTGAAAAATGTAGCGCACAGTTTAAAGCCGGAGGGTACCTTTGTCCTCGACTTTTTTAATGCCTACTATGTCCGGCAACGCCTGACCGGCCCTGAGCACCGGGAAATCAACGGTATCACCTTCGACTTGCACAAGCGGCAGGAAGACCAGCATGTAGTAAAGACCATACGGTTTGCCGATGGGCACAAAAATTATTTCTTCGAGGAGCGCGTCCGTTTGTTTGAACTGGCTGATTTTGAACGGCTGTTTGAACTGGCCGGGCTCAACATCCTTCGCACCTACGGAGACTACCAACTGCAGCCCTATAACTGGATAGAAAGCCCACGGCTGATTTTAGTGGCCAACCTCGCCAACCCCTAAGCTATGGAAACACTTCTATCCAATTTGTTGCATTGGGATGAATCCCTTTTCCACCTGCTGAATGGCGTATGGACCCATCCGGTGCTGGATGAAGTTATGCCTTGGTGGCGGGACAAGAAAACCTGGATTCCGCTGTACGCTGTTCTGGCCGGTTTCGCTATTTACCGCTTCCGGCTGAGAGGGCTATATTTTATCCTGGGCGTGGTGCTGACGGTTGGCGTGGCCGATACAGTGAGCAGTAAGGTAATGAAACCCACCTTTGAGCGTCTACGCCCCTGCAACAATACGGAGCTACCCTTTGAAGTAGAACAACGGGGCGGCTGCGGCGGCGGCTACAGTTTTACCTCCTCCCATGCTACCAATCATCTGGCTATTGCCTGGTTTATTGCGCTGACGCTGGGTGCTACCTACAAATGGCTCCGGTGGCCGCTGGTGCTGTGGGCAATCAGTATTGCTTACGGACAGGTCTATGTCGGAGTACACTATCCACTCGATGTACTGGTTGGCGGGTGCATCGGAAGCCTTATTGGCTGGGGGCTGAGCAGCGCCTTCAATGCCAGCCCTAAGCTAAACCTTCAAAACGTTAATGTATGAGCCTACCCGAATACATCGCTTTATTCCTGACCGTCATTGCGGGAGGCTGGCTAAGCTTCCGGTACAGCACCTTTAATGACCAATGGCTGAAACTCACCCTCTCTTTCAGCGGCGCTTACATCATGGGCATTACAGTGCTTCACCTGATGCCCGGCGTGTTTGAACAGGGCGGCCATAATGCCGGCTTTTGGGTACTGGGCGGTTTTTTCACCCAATTGATCCTCGAACAATTCAGCCGGGGCATAGAGCACGGGCATGTGCACGCCCATCAGCACGAGCCCGCCAGTTTTGCGATACAGGTAATGGCTGGCCTCTCTTTGCACGCTTTTCTGGAAGGCATGCCACTAGGCTATTTTGAAGACTTCCACGCCCACCATCATCAGCATGAAGAAGGCGGGCAGCAATTGCTCATCGGTATCATACTACATAAACTCCCGGCCGCCTTCGCGCTGGTGGCACTGCTCATCCGCTCTGGCTTTAACAAGAGGATCGCGTGGACGTGCCTGGTCATTTTCGCACTGATGTCCCCACTCGGAGCCCTTGCTGCCGGCACCTTTAACCTTTCGGGCGCGCAAATCGCCAATCTGCTGGGCTTTGTGATTGGCTCCTTTCTCCATATTAGTACTACGATTCTGTTTGAAGCCGATGATACCCATCAGCACCGGGTCTCCTGGCGGAAGCTCGGCGTGATCATTCTGGGGGTTGCATTGTCAATCGGGGCAGACATGATCTAACATTCAGCGAAAATTCGCTAAATCCTTTTATGCTAATGCCAGCTGATTATCAACTCCTTACCCAAAACAGAAATGTCATTATTTGCCACACCCTAAATTTATTGTGTTAAAGCTGGGTTAATTGTATTGAAAATTCCCTATTTTGGCAGCCGAAATCCAAATAAATTTTCCAAACCAGACAGGTGGATGACATGAAATTTGCACGCATAGGTTGGTTTCTAAATTTTGTTCTTAGTTTGCTGTTTTTCAATGCTTCCCATGCGCAGGTCACCCTCAGTGGAAAAGTATTTGACGAAAACACTAAGGAGCCTTTAATCGGGGCAAGTGTCGTAATAGATGGCACCACGGAAGGTACCGTGACCGACTTTGACGGTGCTTTCGCACTGAAAACCCAAAGCAGCCTGCCGGTAAAGCTCAGTGTATCCTATGTAGGATATGAGCCTAAAATTGTGGACGTGGCTTCTGATGAGGAGCTTAAGATATCCTTGGGCGAGTCGGTCATCACCACAGATGTGGTGGAAGTGCGCGGGCAGCGTATTTCTGATAAACAGAAATCCTCTCCGCTAACGGTGGAGTCCATGGATGTACTGGCGATTAAAGAGACGGCAGCCACGAGTTTTTATGATGGGCTTGGGAATTTAAAGGGGGTTGACCTAACCGCTGCCAGTTTAGGTTTTAAGGTAATCAATACAAGAGGTTTTAATAGTACTAGCCCGGTCAGGTCTTTACAGATTATAGATGGTGTGGACAATCAAGCGCCGGGGTTGAACTTTTCATTGGGCAACTTCCTGGGCGCTCCGGAACTTGACGTTCGGAAGGTCGATATCATTCAGGGTGCCAGCTCTTCATTCTATGGCCCAAATGCTTTCAACGGCGTGATCTCTATGGAAACTAAAGACCCATTTTACACTGAGGGGCTTTCGGCTATGGTCAAAGGTGGGGAGCGAAACCTGCTAAACACTGAGGTACGGTGGGCAGATAGCTTTAAAGACAAAAATGGTAATGAAAACATTGCTTACAAATTCACTTTGTCCTATTTACAAGCTGATGATTGGGAGGCCAATAATGACCAGGCAGTAGATGGGACGCCTACACCAACTGGCAATCCCGGTGGATGGGATGCCGTGAATACTTACGGAGATGAATACGACCTCTTTGGCGATTTCACTCAAAATACAACTAATTCCTTTAATGAATCCGCAGGGTTGTTGACTGTCCACAGGCCAGGCTATCGCGAAGAAGATGTAGTCGATTACGATACACGAAACTTCAAGGCGCTTGGTTCTGTATATATCCGTACCAACCCAAAATTACAGGAGGAATCACCTGAGCTTGTACTTGGCATGAGCTATGGTTGGGGTACAACCGTTTATCAGGGTGATAACCGCTTTAGCCTCCGTAACATTCAATTTTTCCAGCCAAGGGTGGAATTCCGAAAGAAAGATAATTTCTTCATCCGCGCATATATGTCCCGGCAGGATGCAGGAGATAGCTATGACCCTTATTTTACCGCGCTAAGGTTGCAAGATAGAGCCGTTCGGGATGGGGCCTATTACAACAACTACAAAAAGTGGTGGGAAGACAACCGGATAGCCGCTCAAATGGTAGAAATGGGCTACCCTGACGAGCAAATCATATTTGATCCGGAAACAGGACAGGTAGAGGTGATTTTTGATTCTCAGGAAGCTCAACAGTGGCTTCAGGATAACCAGGAGTTCATGAATGAGGCTCATGCGATGGCCCAGGATTTTGCCAATGCTCCAGACCCCGCAAACAACCGCCCCGGCAGATTTGTGCCTGGCAGCCCGGAATTCAATGAAGCCTTTAATGACATCCGGTCAAGGTACAACAATGAAGAAGGCGGTACCCGTTTTTTTGACAGGTCGGCCCTCTATCACCTGCATGCCGAGAAACGCTTTGATACGGATTTTGCAGAGATAATTGTGGGCGGCAACGGCCGGTTGTACACGCCAAATTCACGTGGCACAATCTTCTATGATTCTGCGGACATTAGAATTACCAATTATGAATATGGTGCTTATGCTGGTATAAATAAGACAATGGACGATGGGAGATGGCGGACAAATGCTACCTTCCGGGTAGATAAGAATGAAAATTTCGACTATGTCTTTTCTCCAGCTGCATCTGTCGTTTGGAAGCCTCGCCCCAATCATTACCTTAGGGTGAGCTTCTCTTCAGGTGTACGGAACCCAACACTGACCGACCAATTTCTTTCGCTGAATGTAGGCCCGGCTATTCTGGCCGGAAACCTGAATGGTGCGGACAGTGTGATTACACTTGAGTCCTTTCAGGATTACCTTTCCAATTTCCTGCAAAGAAGCCTCCTGGAATACTATGACGTAGACCCTATTCGGCCCGAGCGTGTCAGAACGCTTGAAGGCGGTTACAGAGCTACACTTTGGAACAACTTGTTCCTCGATGCAGGCTATTATTACAACATTTACACCGATTTCATAGGTTTCAATATCGCAATTGATGCACAATTTGACTCCCCATCGGACTTTGTCCCCAGTGATGTACAGGTATTCAGATTTGCCTCAAATGCCCAGGAAACAGTAACCACACAAGGGTTCTCAGTAGGTTTGAATTATTATTTCGCGGATTACTTTTCGCTAAATGGCAATTATTCTTACAACGCAATAGTTTCGGCTTCTGATGACCCTATCATACCAGCCTTTAACACACCAGAGCATAAATACAATATTGGATTTTCAGGCAGGAATATCCGAATGGGGAAAATCAAAAACTGGGGCTTTAACATCAATTACAAATGGGTGGAAGGCTTTCTTTTTGAAGGTTCGCCACAGTTTACCGGATTCGTCCCTTCCTATGGTTTATTGGACGGTCAGGTCAACTATAATTTCAATGACCTGAATACCACTTTGAAGATTGGTGCTTCCAATATTCTTAATAATGAAGTATTCCAAACCTATGGTGGTCCGCGTGTTGGACGCCTGGCATACATCTCCTTGCTTTATGAGTGGAAAAACACGAAATAGCATGGAAAAAGGACAACTTATCAATAAAGATAATTTTGCAATAACCAAACATGAAATCTTTGACTATGAAAAAAAAGATTAACTCGCTGTTTTTCTTGCTTGCCTTGGTTTTCGCCTCGGTAAGCCTTCAGGCACAGGATGAAACCCTGTACCTTGACGCGCAGTTCGATGTGGAGGTGACCTCCAATATTGTATATGGCGTTAATGCTACGATTATGCCTGTAATCGCCCAGCAAACAACAGAAGCGATTGCGCGACCGCTGGTGATGGACATTTACCAGCCTGTTGATGCGCCAGGTGACCGCCCGGTTATGTTGGTATTTCATACCGGCAACTTCCTTCCTTTCCCTGCCAATAACGGTACCGGAGGAACGAAGACCGATTCAACTGTTGTTGAACTGTGCAACCGGCTTGCTTCCCGGGGTTACATCGCTGCCGCTGTGGATTACCGTAAGGGTTGGAACCCAATCGATCCTTCTCAGGACTTCCGTAAGTTTTTCCTGATCAACGCCGCTTACCGTGGGGTTCAGGATGCCCGTACTGCTGTCCGTTTTATGAGAAAATTAGCAGTAGATGGTGATGACCAGGGCAATGTAAACCCTTACCAAATCGACCCTGATAAAATTGGACTTTGGGGCGTTGGTACAGGTGGGTATATTGTCGCGGCAACAGCTACTATCGACGAATATATGGAAATCGTCATTCCAAAATTCCTGATTGACCTTGATGGCCCGGGCCCAAGCCCTACTGTACCAATGGTTATTGAAGCCGTCAATGGCAATATTAATGGTACCTCTTTAGGATTGGTACCACCGGGCTACCCTGTTCTGCCTGCCGGAGACACATTGTGCATTCCAAACCATGTAACCTACGCAAACGGAGACCCTATCCCTTCTGACATTAGCGTTGTAGTCAATAATGGAGGTGCACTGGGTGATATTAGCTGGATAGATGAAAACACACCGCCATGGGTATCCTTCCATGTTCCTACCGACCCATTTGCTCCATACGAAACCGGAGTTCTAAGAGTGCCAGGAACTGGTGACCCTGACGATCCATCTGACGACTTTGCCGTAGTTGAAGTTTCTGGTTCTTATGACATTCAGGCAAGAATGAATGAGTTAGGCAACAACGATATTTTCGACAACGTCAATGGACCTAATGTAGAAGACTTTTCAGCTGTAGCCAATAGCCGAAACGATGGTTTGAACGGCTTGTTCCCGTTCCCTTCCTCTGACCCTCAAGAGTCTGCTCAGTGGGATTTCTACGCAGAAGACAATCCAAACGCCACGGAACCGCCTATGCCTGAAGTTGCCCGAACTTACTGGGACACCATTATGGCCTATGCTGGTCCAAGAGCTTGTGTAGCCTTGGAATTATCTCCATGCCTCGAAGTAAGCACTAATCACATCAAGCCTTCAGAAATCGGTGTACTCGCTGCTCCAAATCCTGCAACTTCTGAAGTGTTGATCAGTGTTGCTCCGGAGCACACCATAAAAACAATGGAATTGTACAATGCCAACGGCCAAATGGTACAAGCCTATTTCGATGTAAACAATTATCAGCACACGATTTACAGAAAGGCGCTGCCGGCAGGTACTTATTATCTTAAGCTTAGGCTAAAAGATGGGGTTTCCTTCCAAAAACTGATTTTCAGATAAGAAGAGATCGCTAATGTATTAAACCAAAAAGCGCAACACTGCTCATCAGCGGTGTTGCGCTTTTTTTATTCCAAATCCAGCGTGAAAGTAGCTTCTTCGGGAACCCTTTTTCTACCCCTCAATCAAAGCCTTCACCTTCTGCTCATCCAACGGCTTCTCAATGAAGCCCATCACGTGGCTATGCTCATTAGCCCGGTTAATATCAGACGGATCAATGGAGGAGGAAACAATATAAATCGGGAAGGTCACCGCTGATCCTTTCTCCTCCAGTTGCTCCAGAAAAGTCCAGCCGTCCATGACCGGCATATTCAAATCGAGCAGGAGCAGGTCCGGCTTTTCCTGTATCAAACGGTTTATTGCCTCCTCAGCATTGCTGAAAGACTGTATATCAGCCTCGGGAAATACCCGTTTAAGGCTGAACTTTGCGGTCAGTAGAAAGATCTTGTCGTCATCTACCAAAAAGATCTTATCAAAACTACTCATATCGTGAGTTAATGTAGCTTTCTATATTCGGGACGGGTGCAAAACGCTTGTTTTCTTTGTAGCCTGTCTGTTAGCAATAAGACAAGTTAGTGAATTGAAAGCCTGTTAATTTACCCCCTCAACACCCCCAAAAGTGTATTTCAAATGCCTAATATGTAAATTCAATTGACAAATTAAGGCATTTGCTCCTTAATTTTCAGTATTTGGTCAACTTTTACTCACAATCTGGCAAGGAAAGCTAAAGTATCCTCTCCATCCGGATAATCCCAAAGTGCCGGCTCCTGTGCCTTGCCAAAATTAAAAGCAGGTATAGGCAGTACTCCACTTTTTGCAACGGTACACTGCACCTCACTTTCACGTTCCTGCAGCTCTTTAGCCACTTCCTCTAACGAACTGTAGGACTCATAATGCAGACAGGCTATACGGGATTGCAATGCGGGATCTTGCACCAGCAGAATACAACCATTAGCTTTAAATTCAATCTTATTGAGTATAAACAAGGCGTAGTTGTAATCGAAATTGTTCTTGTACTTCGTATTGAGCACCACTTCCCGGTACTCGTGCAGGGCTTCCAGTAAAGGGTCGAAATCATACCCTTCCGGAACGTACAGCTTAGCTACATTGCGGCAGCCTAGTCCATAGTACCGAAATATGTCTTTTCCCAGCTCCTGCAATTCAGCGGGCGTCTCGTCTCCGGTTAGCACGGCTACTCCGTTCCGGTTTTTGCGAATGATATGGGGATACTTTGAGAAGTACGCCTCGAAGTAGCGGGCGGAGTTGTTGCTACCGGTCGCGATGACGGCATCAAACCCCTGCAGGCGGTCGGTTACCTCTGTATAGGCCAGGGTACGCTCATCCAGGCGCTCCAGTATTTTCATCAGGTACGGAAAAAGAAAAGGGTCTTTCTCTGATAGTTTCACCTGTGCTATATGCCCGGCGGCGAATACACAGAGCCAGTCATGAAACCCCACCAACGGGATATTACCGGCCATAACTATCCCCACTTTCTTAGGGCTGTTTTCGGTTAGCTCGTAGCGGGACAGCCACTCCTGCAGCCGGTCCCGGTTGAGCATCTGTAACGCTATTTCCCGGACCGCTTCCTGCTGATTGTCTTCGGTAAACCAGCCATTGTGAAAAGCGGTGCGCTTCATCACCGCTTCCAGGTACTCATCCTTGCCTAGCAGGTGGTCGCCCAGTTGCCCCAGGACCTCTATGCGCTCGGATAATGTCATATCTTGCTTTTTGGTTTGATCTGATGCAATAGATCTAAAATGCCGGTGCGCCCCATAGCTTCCAGCCTGGCAATATTCCGGTTGGGGATATCTTCCGGGGCTTCGTAATGCTCCAGTGCCGCTTCCAAACGTTCCTCCCGGATCAGGTGCAACATCGGATAGGGCGATCGGTTGGTATAGTTGGAAACGGCATCCGGTGCCTCTCCTCCAAACTGATAGTGCGGGTGGAAGGAAGCCACCTGCAGCACGCCTTCCCAATTTTCTTCAACAACAAGCGCTTCAACTTCGCGGAGGTACTCATTGTAGTCAAAAAAGTTGCTCAGTACGTGCGGGTGTATCAACAGCGTAGTCTCCACTTCCTTCCACGAGCGGCTGATCAGGTATTCTCCCTCCGCAATCAGGTCTGCCGAAAGGGCATCCGTTGTAGTTGCTTCAGAGACCTCGATGCGGATTTGTCCGAGCCGATAAGGCTTTGCTGCAAACGGGCAGAAATTAAGCCCAATCACAATCTGCTCCAACCAGCGCCGGGTGTGTGCTATGTAATCCTGAGCGTTCATCACAACTGTTTCTTGGCCTGACGGTCCCGCAGATAGGTACGCCAGCGTTCCAGAGCTTGGTCGAACTCCTCCGGCAGCTCACTCTCGAAATACATTCGCTCCTTAGTTGCCGGGTGGGTGAATCCAAGGCTTTTGGCATGCAGGGCCTGACGGGGCAGTACCTGAAAAGTATTCTCTACAAACGATTTGTATTTGCTAAAAACCGTGCCTTTCACGATTTGGTCACCACCGTATTTCATGTCATTGAAAAGTGGGTGCCCAATGTGCTTCATATGCACCCGGATTTGGTGCGTCCGCCCGGTTTCCAGCTTACACTCCACTAAAGAAACGTAGTACAGGTCTTCCAAAACCCGGTAGTGGGTCACCGCCCATTTGCCGCCCTCCCCTTCCGGAAAGACCGTATGCTTTTGACGGAATCGGGGATGACGGCCTACATTACCGCGGATGGTGCCTTGTTCTTCTTCAAAACCGCCCCAAACCATAGCTACGTAGCGGCGTTCGATGGTATGCTCGAAGAATTGCCGTGCCAGGTGGGTCATCGCATAATCAGTCTTCGCTACCACCAAAAGCCCGGAGGTGTCTTTATCGATCCGGTGCACTAGACCCACCTGCTGATGGGTATTACCCTCCAGTACCGGAAGTTCATCGAAATTGAAGTAATGAGCGAGAGCATTGACTAGTGTCCCGTCCGGATTGCCCACTCCGGGGTGCACGACCATACCGGCCGGCTTGTGCACGATCAAAATGTCATCGTCTTCGTAGCGGATATCGAGAGGGATATTTTGCGGTTTGACAAAGCTCGCCCTCTCCGCATAGTGCTGAGGGACGACCACTTCGATCTCATCCCCCGGCTTGATCCTGTAGTTCGGCTTCACCTGTTTCCCGCTTACGGTGATGGAGCCTAGTTTTATGGCATCCTGCACCCGGCTACGGGAAACGTGCTGTAGCTTGTCATTCAGGAATTTATCAATCCGGATCATGGACTGCTTGGGATCCGCTTTAATGACCTTATGCTCAAAATATTCGTCTGAAGTATTATCTTCCATCGCTTTTTCCACGGCCTGTTTTTTGGGAATGGTATTGGGTGTTGCTTGTTTAACGGGCAAAGTTACAGAAAATGAACACACCCTAACGTATGAATCTTGCCAATCTCATCAGGGTCTTAACATTTACGTGGAGGCGACTGTTTATACTGACGATTAAGTGGTTTGCCACAGCAAACCTACTCAATGCTTGCCCGTGTCTCGTCGCCTTTGGGCTTTGACCACCTTAAAGGCGGGAGGGTCAGCATTTACGCTGGGAAGTGGCTTGCGCTTGCCCTGACAAGCTACGCTTCGTCCGTGGCCGATGTCGCAAATCCAAGATCCCGACATTTATCGTTCCCCGTGCTGGCCGTCAGCGCCAGTAGGTGACCACTTCGTATTGCGTATAACCTTCCTTCAAATAAACAAAACACCTTGCTGGTATGAAAAACTTACAATTCGGGTCACAGTGCGTGCGTGCTGCCCGGGACACAAAGACCACCCGCCCTCACCAACTCCCCATTTATGCTACTTCCTCCTTTGCTTTTGAAAATTTGCCGGAAGGCATGGCGGTGTTTAGTGGCGAACAGGCAGGGCACCTCTACAGCCGCTTTGGCAATCCAACCATTGATGCCGTAGCGGAAAAAATTGCTCAGCTGGAAATGCATGGTAGCGGGGAGGAAGGACATGGGCTTTTTTGCAGCTCAGGCATGTCAGCCATCAGTACCCTTTGCCTGGGATTATTGCAGCCGGGTGATGCCATCCTCACCCAGCCCAACCTGTACGGAGGGACCGATGAGCTTTTCCGGAAAGTGCTTCAGCCACTCGGCTTTGAGGTTATCCTGGCAGATCTTTCCGACCTGAATGCCGTTGCTAAAGCGCTGGAGCAGCACGCTGCCATCCGGATGGTCTACTTCGAAACCCCTGCCAACCCCACACTGAGTTGTGTAGATATCAAAGCGGTTAGCACGTTAGCCCATAGTCATCAGGCGATTGCAGTAGCCGACAATACCTTTGCCACCCCTTACCTTCAGCAACCACTGCTCCTGGGCGCCGACTACATAGTGCATTCCACGACCAAGTACCTCAATGGTCATGGAAATTCCACCGCCGGTGCCATAGTGGGCACGGACAAGGAGGCAATGCAGGAACGGGTCTTCCCTGCCCTGAAACTAATAGGCACCAATGGCAGCCCCTTTGAAGCCTGGCTGCTGAACAACGGCATGAAAACCCTGGAACTCCGCATGGAACGTCACTGTCAAAACGCCGTAAAGGTTGCAGAATGGCTGACTCAGCAACCACAGGTCAGCCGCGTCAATTACCCGGGACTACCCGACCACCCCGACCACCAACTGGCCCGCCGCCAAATGCGCCATTTTGGTGGTGTAGTCAGCTTTGAACTGAAAGGAGGGCTCCATGCCGGGCGGCAGTTTGTTGAAGGGCTGCAACTTTGCACCCTCGCTCCGACGATGGGCGATGTGGATACCTTAGTCATGCACCCTGCTACCATGTCTCACCTGAAAGTACCCGTGGAGCAACGGCAGGCGGCAGGCATTTCCGATGGCCTGATCCGGCTATCCGTTGGCATTGAGGCATCAGACGATATCCTGTCTGACTTGGAGCGAGGGGTAAGCCGCATATAAGCTTAAAAAGCCTCCCGCAACTCATAAGCCTGCCGCATACGCCGGTACAGCCGGGCCGCCTCCGGAAAGCTTAGCGTCTGCTGCCCGTCCGAGAAGGCCTTTTCGGGCTGTTCGTGGACTTCCATGATGACGCCATCTGCACCTGCCATGATGGAAGCCAGCGCAATCTTATCTACATAACGGCGCAGGCCGATACCGTGAGAGGGATCAGCAATGACCGGAAGATGCGTCTTTTCCTTAAGCATAGCGATGGCGTTGACATCCATGGTATTCCGGTAGGCTGTTTCATAGCTGCGGATGCCACGCTCACAAAGCATAACCCGTTCGTTTCCGTTGGAAAAAATGTACTCAGCGGCCTGTAACAATTCATCGATGGTACCGGAAATACCGCGCTTTAGCAGTACCGGCTTATCTACTTCACCCAGGGCATCCAATAAATTGAAATTCTGTGAGTTGCGTGCGCCGACCTGAAATACATCTACATAGTCAGCCATGGCTTCGATTTGCTCCACCATCATGACTTCGGTGATGATTTTAATGCCGGCCTCACGGGTACGTTTGTACCACATTTTCAATCCATCGATGCCCAGCCCCCTAAAGGAATAAGGCGAACTACGGGGTTTGTACACACCGCCCCGCATGATGCGGACGCCTTCCTGCTGCAGGTGCGTGATGGTCTTTTCAATCTGCTCCTCCGACTCTATGGAGCAGGGACCTGCCATAATTCCAAAGTGGCCCGTCCCCAGCTGAATGCCATCGCCGAGATCGATAACGGTGTCTTCGACCTTCCACTTTTTGGACACGAGCTTGTAGGCGTCGCTTACCCGGTGGATATCGCGTATGCCCGGCAGGGTACCAATGCTGCGGATATCGAATTCCGCCTTGCCTACGCCAATGATGTAGTCTGCAAACTGCGTCGTTACCCGCGTGGTGCTATAGCGGATGGCGTCAAGTTGTTCTTCCAGCTGCTGCAAATGTTCAGCTTTAATATTCGGTTCGAGTTGAATGATCATGATTTAGTCTTGAGGGATGGGTGTTTTAAGAATTTGTTGTACAAACTGATGAGTGGCTTCGTCTACGGGCTGCCCTTTCCCAAGCGCCCGGATGTAAGCACTGCCAATGATCGCTCCGTTGGCGTACTGACAAGCTGTTTGGAAAGTTTCGTGGCTGGAAATGCCGAATCCTATCAGGCGTGGGCTTTCCAGCTCCATGCTCCGGATGCGCTCAAAGTAGGCGATCTGCTCCTCTGAAATCCCCGATTTCGCTCCTGTGATAGCAGAGTTGGAAACCATGTAGACAAACCCGGTGCTCAGTGCATCGATTTGACGGATGCGCTCGTCGCTTGTCTGTGGGGTGATCAGAAAGCTGATGTCCAACCCTGCTTTTTCGATGCCTTCCCGGTAGAAGTTTTCGTATTCATAGATCGGAAGATCGGGCAGGATTAAGCCGTCGATGCCCACCTCTGCACAGCGGTTGAAGAAGCGTTGCTCCCCGTACTGCATCACCGGATTAAAATACCCCATCAGCACCAGCGGAATGTCGGTATGTTGCCGGGCCTCAGCGATTTGCTCAAACAAAAGCGGCAGGGTCATGCCATTCTGAATCGCCTGCTGACCGCTCTCCTGTATCGTGGGGCCGTCTGCCAGTGGGTCGGAATAAGGCATGCCCACCTCAATCAGATCTACACCTGCGTCATCCAATGCGCGGATGACCTTGCCGGTGTCGTGCAGGGCAGGATAGCCGGCAGTGAAGTAGACATTTAGAATATTCTTTGGCTTTTGTGCAAATAAGTGTTGCAATCGGCTCATAATGCTCCGTTTTGATAGTCATCAAAATGATTAATGAAGGTCTCCAGGTCTTTGTCGCCCCGGCCTGAGAGGCAGATGACGATGACATCGCTGCTGTTGTATTCCATAACGTCCAGCGCGGCAAACGCATGGGAAGTCTCCAATGCCGGGATAATGCCCTCTTTCCTCGACAGGAAGTAGGCGGCTTTAAGGGCGTCCTCATCCGTAATGCTAATCGCTTCTGCCCGTCCACTTGCGATGAGGTGGGCGTGCATAGGGCCAATACCAGGATAGTCCAACCCGGCAGAAAGGGAATAGGGCTCTACAATTTGCCCGTCTTTAGTCTGCATAAGCAACGTCCGGCTCCCGTGAATGATACCTTTGGTGCCCAGTATGCTTGTCGCTGCCGATTCGCCGGAATGTACGCCTTTGCCAGCGGCTTCCACCGCGATGAGGCGTACATCGGGCTCGTTCAGGTAGTGGAAATAGGCGCCAGCGGCATTACTGCCACCGCCAACGCAGGCGATCACTGCATTAGGCTTAGCACTCCCCGTATGCTCCTCCAGCTGCCACTGCATTTCCTCACTGATCACAGATTGGAAACGGGCGACCATATCCGGATACGGGTGCGGGCCCACGGCAGAACCGATGATGTAGTGGGTGTCCACGGGGTTGTTGATCCAGTCCCGGATGGCTTCATTAGTAGCGTCCTTAAGCGTTCGGCTACCGCTTTCTGCCGGGCGCACCTCTGCCCCCAGCATGCGCATGCGGGAAACGTTGGGAGCCTGCCGCTTGATATCCACAGCGCCCATGTAGACCACGCAGGGCATGCCCATAAGTGCGCAGACGGTAGCTGTCGCCACGCCATGCTGCCCGGCACCCGTCTCAGCAATAATACGCTTTTTGCCCAACCGCTTAGCCAGCAGGATTTGCCCAATCGTATTGTTAATCTTGTGGGCCCCGGTATGATTGAGGTCTTCCCGCTTCAGGTAAATATTGGTGTTATAATGCTCCGAAAGCCGCTCTGCCAGGTACAAAGGCGAAGGCCGCCCGACATAATCGCGCAACAAGCGGTGGAACTCCTTTTGGAAAGTATCCTCCTGCATAATCTCCAGGTACCGCTGCCGGAGCTCTTCAATATTCGGATAGAGCATTTCGGGTATGTAAGCCCCGCCAAACTCTCCATAGTAGCCTCTTTCATCCACTGCGATCATAAGATGTCGTTTTTCAAAGTTTCAAGAAAAGATTTCAGCAGCTCCGGGTCTTTAACGCCCGGTGCGGTTTCGAATTTACTATTCAAATCAATACCGTAAAGCTGTGGGTGGCGAAAAGCCAATACGTCGGCTGCGTCTTCCGGGCCAATGCCCCCGCTAAGGAAGAAAGGCGTCACGCCCTGATATTGCTGAAGCAGCTCCCAATTGAACTGTTCGCCATTGCCGCCGTAGTTTTTGCCTTTCGTGTCAAACAGCACGTAGGTACAGTGGGCAGCATAGGGGTACACCCGGTTGAAATCGAAAACATCACCTACCTGAAAAGCCTTCATCAACTGTGCTTTGCGCATGGAGGTGGTTTCCATGAGGTTCCGGATGAGCTGACAGTATTCCGGGCTTTCCTCGCCGTGCAGTTGCACCAGGTCTAGCTGAAAATCATGGACCGCATTGAGCACCTCCTCGATTTCCGCATTGACGAAAACGCCTACCCGCTTTTTACCGGACAGCGTTTCCTGTTGCTCTTCCAGCCATTTCGCCAGCTTTGGCTTCACCGCTCTTGGTGAATTGGCGTAGAAAATAAACCCCAGCCAATCCACAGGCAATTGGGCCACTTCCAGGATATTTTCCGGCTCGCGCAGCCCGCATACTTTGATTTGCATTCCGATAGTCTTTAGTTTTTAGCAATTGCACCGTCCAGCAGCGCTTCCACGTGCCTGACTTGCTTCACAAATTCCTGGCAGGCTTTACCAGGCTCTGCCTGCTTCATGAAGTGCTCCCCAATCAAAAAGCCTTCATACCCCGCATGACGGAGCTCTGCCACCACCTGTGGGTCGCTGATGCCACTTTCGGATACCCGCGCTACGTCTTCCGGTAATTGCCCGATCAGCTCCAGGGAAGTGGCGATATCTACATTAAAGGTTGTCAAATCGCGGTTGTTGACCCCTACGGCATCAATCTCGGGCACGTACTTGGACAGCTGCCCGGCACTATGCACTTCCATCAGGATTTCCAGCCCCAGGGCTTTGGCCTGCTTCGCCAGCGCAGCCAACTGACCAGCCTCCAGGCACTCCGCAATGAGCAGCACCGCATCCGCCCCAATCGACTTGGCTTCAATCAGTTGGTACTCATCGATTACAAAGTCTTTACGTAAGATGGGGCAAAAATTGAATTTCCGGGCTTCCGTAAGGTCGGCATTCTTACCACCAAAAAACTCGCCATCTGTGAGCACGGAAAGCGCCGATGCCCCGGCCTGCATGTACCCAATCGACACCCGCTCTACGGATGCATAGGGGTTAATATCTCCCTTGGACGGAGACCGCCGCTTAAACTCAGCGATAATGCCCGATTTGTCAGGCCGGCGGAGGTACTGCTTCAGGGAGACCACCGGGGTCTCGAAGTAGATGCTTTGCTCCAGCAGTTTGACCGGGTAGCGTTCTTTGCGCTGAGCGACCTCCTGCTTTTTGTGGGCGACGATTTTATCCAGGATGTTCATATTTTCTTGTTTGTTGACCAGTTTAGGCCAGATTTAATTCATGGAAATCAATTGGTCTAAGGTACGCCGGGCCTTCCCACTTTCGATGCTTTCCCGGGCTTCCGCCATGCAATCGGACAAGCTTTGCTCCGGGCGCAGGCACTGTATAGCAAGACCGGCATTGGCTACAACGACAGCTTTTTGAGCTTCAGTGCAGGTGTCCTCAAGGACCGAACGGAAAATATGTGCCGCCTCTTCCGGCGTATCGCCTCCGTACAAGTCCTGCTGCTGCAACTGCGGCGCCTGTAAATCCTTCGGGGTGAAAATGGTGTCTGACTCATTGGTCCGCAGCCGGAAAGGGCCAGTCAGGGACACCTCATCGTACCCATCGAGTGCATAGACGATACTGTAGCGCCGACCGGTTTCCTGCATAATGTACTGATACAGTCTCGACAACTCCAGGTCGAACGTCCCAAACAACTGATGTGTAGGCTGCACCGGATTGACCAATGGGCCAAGCATATTGAAGAAGGTCTTCATACCCAACTGCTTGCGCACGGGTACAACTTCCTTCATAGCCGGGTGGAACAATGGGGCGTGCAAAAAGCAAATATTCGCCTGATCAAGCTGACGGCGCAGCGTGTCTGTGTCATTGGTAAAGGTGTAGCCCAGCTCCTGTAACACATTGGAAGACCCTACCGAAGAGGATACGCCATAGCTGCCATGCTTGGTCACCTTATAACCAGCACCAGCCACGACCACAGCCGAAGTGGTGGAGATATTGAAAGTGTTTTTCCCATCACCTCCCGTACCGACAATATCAATGGTTTCCATACCGTCCACTTCGAAGAGGACGCAAAGTTCCAGGAGCGCATCCCGGAACCCCTGCAGCTCCGCAATCGCCACCGGGCGCATTTGGAAGACCGTCATAAAACTGGCCACCTGTACATGATTGTAGCGGGCGTGGGAAATATCCAGCAGCACCTGCCGGGCTTCCCTCCGGCTAAGCCGCTCATGGTTAAAGAGACGGTTAAGAATTGCTTTCATAATCAGACAGTTACCGGTTCAGGGTTCACGCAATACTTGAAGAAGTTGGCGAGCATTTGTTTGCCCTCCGGTGTCATGATAGACTCCGGGTGGAACTGCATACCCCGGACGTTGTATTCCCGGTGGCGCATCGCCATAATTTCACCCCGGTCGTCCACCGCGGTTATTTCAAGCTCCGGCGGAAGGCTGTCCTTTTTCACCACCCAGCTGTGGTAGCGCCCGGCCTGAAACTGATCTGGCAACCCCAGGAACAGGGGCGCATCTGCAACCACTCTTGTAATCGGAGTTTCAATGCCGTGGTAGACTTCCTCAAGGTTCAGCAAATCAGCGCCAAAGGCTTCACCGATCGCCTGATGCCCAAGGCAAACGCCAAGGATGGGCTTGGTGGGGGCATAGCGTTGAATCAGCTCCGGCATGATTCCGGCTTCGGCGGGCAGGCCCGGGCCGGGAGAAAGCACGATGGCATCAAAATCGTCCACTTCTTCGAGGGAAATGGCGTCATTGCGGCGCACGGTCACCTCCTGTTCCAGCAGTTCCTGAATGTACTGCACCAGATTGAAGGTGAAAGAATCGTAATTATCGAGAACGAGTATGTTCATGGTTTAGAGTTTTTCGGCTTCGCGCAGTGCTTTGGTGAGCGCGCCCAGTTTGTTATTGACTTCCTGTAATTCTTTGGCTTCCTGACTGGCCACGACGATGCCCGCGCCGGCCTGGTAGTACAAGGTATTGTCCTTGCTCAGGAAAGAGCGGATGACGATAGCGTTGTTCATCTCTCCATTGAAATTGATGTAACCCAAGGCACCACCGTAAAAACTGCGGTTTTGATTTTCGTACTGATTGATTAGCTCAAGGGCTTTGTACTTGGGCGCACCGGAAAGCGTACCTGCCGGGAAGGTATCGCCAAAAACCTGTACCGGGTTTGTATCCGGCCCCAGTTCACCGGTCACCTTGGAGACCAGGTGGATCACATGGCTGAAGTACTGAATATCTTTGAGGGATTCCACCTTGACATTCGTAGCGTGGCGCCCCAGATCGTTGCGGGCCAGGTCGACCAGCATGATGTGCTCGGCATTTTCCTTAGGATCATCGCGCAGTTCCAGGGCATTGCGGGTATCTTCTTCCAGGTCGCCGGTACGTCGGTAGGTGCCGGCGATAGGGTTGACCACTGCCTTGCCTTTGTTTACGGACATTTGTGTCTCCGGACTGGAGCCAAAAATCCGGTAACTCCCAAAATCAGCATAGAAAAGATAGGGCGAAGGATTGATAGAACGGAGCACCCGGTACACACTGAAGTCGTCGCCGGTATACTTCTGGGAAAACTGCCGGGAGAAGACAATCTGAAAGACATCCCCGATCTGGCAGTGATGCTTTCCAATGCGCACCAGCTCCATAAATTCTTCGTCGGTGAGGTTGCTTTCTTCTTCCCCCACCCGCTGAAAATGATGGGTGGCAAACTTCTGGCTTTTGATCAGCCGGTCCACCTCATCCATACGGGAGGGCGTACCTTCCGGCAGATTTTCCAGCACATATAGCTCATCCTTAAAATGGTTGATCGCGATGATGATCTGGTAAAGATTGTAGCGGATATCCGGCAAATCGAAGCGCCGCTTTTCTGCATCAAACTTCAGGGTATCAAAATACTGCACCGCATCAAAAGCCGTGTAGCCAATCAGCCCGTTAAAGCCGGCATAGGCAGCATCCTGTTCCACCTCAAAGCGCTTGAGAAAACCCTGCATCGCTGCCGGGACAGCTAGGGTATCAGTGACCTGATGCTGCTCCGTTGTGCCGTCCGGCCAGCGCTCCGTAACCTGGAAGTTCTGCACCTGAAAGCTGCCCAGTACGCCCAGCCCCATGAAGGAGTAGCAATCCTCCTTATTGCGGAAGTCGTTGTTCTCAAGCAGTACCGGTTCTGAGAAATGATCACGCGCCTTGAGGTAAAGCGTCACCGGCGTGACCGTGTCCGCCAGGTATCGCCTGACCGTGGTTTTAATTTTGAATGTCGTGTCCGTAAGCGTTGGCATGAATGATTTCGTTATGCGGTGAAACAGAAAAGCGGCTTGCCGAGTGAATCGACAAGCCGCTTTTTATCTTGATTTAATTTTACAAGCATAGCCGTGTCACTTCACCCGGTCTCCCGAACGATTGTGCCACCACCACCAGTTATTGCTTGTAAAAGAATTCATTTCGATTGCGTTTGCGCCAAAGATAACGGCATTTGATTTAGAAAAACAAATGTGTCTGGAAAATATTTTCAATCCCTTGCAAAAGTATGACGATTTACTTCAGGGAATTGGCTGGAGGAAAACGGGTTTCACGAAAAAGAAATACATCGGGTCACCGAAACATATGGCACGGTCACACATTTATTCAGCACCTATGAGTCTTACCGTTCAAAATCGGATGAACAACCCTTTGCCTGTGGCATCAATAGTATTCAATTGCTTTATGATGAAGAGCACTGGTGGATTGTCAGTGTCTATTGGATGGGAGAAGCAGAGGAGCAGCCGATACCAGAGCACTATTTACCAGACTGATCTTCAGGTTTTTCGAAATCAACGCCGGCATACAAATCCCCGATTTTAATAGGCTTCCCGTTGATTTCGAAGTGTACTTCTTTTTCCGTGTAGACCGTTTCCAGCCACTGATTATCGCCCTGCCGCTGCATGTGGTGTACTTTAACGGTAGCCCCGTCAACGTAAAGAATGTGCTTAATACCTTCAATCTGCTTGTAACAAGGCAGCTTCTCTCCCAGGTCGCGCACCCGGGTGGAAGGTGAGAGCACTTCAAAAACCACGATGGGCGTCAAATCTGCCCGCATGCCTTTTTGGTATTCATAAAAACGGGCCGGCAGCTGAATAACAGAGCCATCCGGATTGAAAATGGCATTACCACAGGTTGGGATACAGACCGGGCGGTTGCTGTTGCCAATCCTGTATGCTTTAAAGTCAAAGAATATTTGCTGCAAATAGAAATTAAGCCGCGATGCAATTACAGCGTGGTCTTCAGATTCATAACTCATAGACGCGATGATTTCTCCACGGTAGTAGTCTGCCCGATACTCTGCTTCCTGTGCGACCGACCAATATTCTGCTTCCGATGCCGGATAGCGGAGCGGCAACGGTTTATCGGTTTTAGACAGCTCTTCATTGGTCAGTGGCATAGCAGCAATTACAGTTGACATAAACAAACAGTTGGTATCACAACAAGATAATACAATTCGTGAAGAAATGCGCACCTTTTTCCTTTCCTAACAGCATGAGCACGGCTTTATTGTAGGAGTTCCTTTTGCATTTTCCTAATTTAAAGCGCTAAATTCATCAAACCACAGAACGAAACCACCAAATTGTGGGCCAAAATGGATAAAGAAAATATAATTGCTGCCTTTCGTCCCCAAGCGCGCAAGCACCTAACCATAGAAACGGACGGACGAACCTTGACTTTAAGGGTTCGTGGGGGTGGCTTCCCCATGAAACTATTGGGCTTAGCGCTCTTGGCTGCTTTCTTAGTATGGGCGCTTCAGTTTATACTACAATTTGGGACAGGCGGAACTGCTGCAGGTATAATTCGCCTCGTTATGCTGGCGGGCCTTGCCTGGGGTATTGCCAGTGGTAGCCGAAAAATAGTGGCGTCCATGGCAAACAACGTACAGCTAACCGTTGCGCCCAACGGTATCAGGCGCCAAGAAGGGCCAATCATACTCCCGGGAAGAAATTGGGACTATTCGCGCATTGCTATTGAGGGCTTGTATGTGCAAGCGCGGTCCTATAAAAGCCATGGACGTCCAAAGTACACCTCAAGAGACCTTATCATCCGCCTCAAAAGTGGAGAAGAATACATTGTGTTTCCCAGTGCATTGCTGGTCGGAAGAGAATCAGCTCAAGACCTGGAGCAAATATTGGAGAAATACCTGGACCTGGAGCACGTACCCATTGCGGGGGAGTATGAACCAGATCCCAGCAAACGCCCTCGCCGATTTGGATAAGAACGCCGCTTCCTATGCGAGCGACCAATATTGTGATCCGATGCCGGATAGCGGAGCGGCAACGGTTTATAATGCTCATCTTTTCCCTTTCCTAACAGGATAAACACGGCTTCATTGTAGGAGTTCCCTTACCCTTTTCCTAATTTAAAGCGCTAAATTCATCAAACCACAAAACGAAACCACCAAATTATGGGCCAAAACCGCAGATCATTCATCAAAAAAGCAGGCTTAGCAGGCGCTGCGCTGGCTGGTGCCGCCAGGTCGGTGGCACAGGAAGCTCCTGTACCTTACGAAATATTAAAACCTAAACGACGCCCTGCACCGGGACAGACGCTGAATATCGCTGTGATCGGGGCAGGGGGTATGGGCACCGTGGATGTCAATACCGCACTGGAGCACGAGGGCATACGCATCGTTGCGGCCTGTGACCTCTACGACGGGCGGCTTGAAGCGGCTAAAGAGCGCTGGGGGCAGGACCTTTTCCTGACCAAGAACTACAAGGACATTCTAAAACGCAAGGACGTGGACATGGTCATCATCGGCACGCCCGACCACTGGCACAAGACCATTAGCATTGATGCGATGAAAGCGGGCAAGCACGTCTATTGTGAAAAACCGATGGTGCACAGCGTTGGGGAAGGCCAGGAGCTGATTGATGCCTGGAAAGCCTCTGGCACCGTCTTTATGGTAGGCAGTCAGGGCCTGTCCTCTCTGGGCAATGAAAAGGCCAAAGAGCTGCTGGAAGCCGGGGTAATCGGAGATATCAACTATGCCGAAGGTTTCTGGGCCCGCCACTCCCCTGCCGGTGCCTGGCAATACCCGGTGCCTGAGGATGCCAGCGAAAAGACGGTGGACTGGGCCACGTACATTTCCAATACCACGAAGCGTGGCTTTGACCCTCTGCGCTTTTTCCGCTGGCGCAACTACCGGGATTACGGCACGGGCATGTCGGGCGACCTGTTTGTACACCTGTTTTCCAGCCTCCATTTCATCACCAGTTCCCTTGGCCCGGAGCGCATCGCGGCCATGGGCGGACTGCGGTACTGGAAGGACGGCCGGGAAGTGCCGGATGTCCTGCTGGGCATGTTTAACTACCCTGACAGCGAAGCGCACCCGGGCTTCAACCTGTCCCTGCGCTGCAATTTTGTGGATGGCACAAGCGGCTCTACCTATCTTAAAATCAACGGCAGCAAAGGCTCCATGAATATCGGCTGGAACGATATCACTGTAGAGCGCAACCGCACCGTTCACAGTGATGATCCCTTCCTGGATGCCAAAGAGAAAGAAACAGGTACCCGCAGCGACCGCAAACAAATCCTGCCACCCCAAAAGATGGTCTACGAGGTGGAAAAAGGCTATAAAGGCGCCCACTACGACCACTTTGGCAACCTCTTCCGCGCCATACGCGAAGGCGGGCAGGTCGTGGAGGACCCCATCTTCGGCTTCCGGGCCTGTGCACCGGCACTTTTGTGCAACGACAGCTACTTTGAAAACCGGTTTATTGACTGGGACCCGGTGAATATGAAAGTGGTTTAAATCCAGGCCGATCGCTATTCAAAACGACTAATCAACTAAAATCAACTGTATGAAGAACCTATTTTTCTTAGCCTTAACGCTGCTCATTGTGGGGTGTGGAGGCGCTACATCTGAACAGGAACAGGCCTCAGCCGCAACTCCGGAGCCTGAAGCGCCCGCCGCTGATAACACCCTCACCGAAGCCGAAAAAGCAGAAGGCTGGATGCTCCTTTTCGATGGCCAATCCACTGAGGGCTGGCGGGGCTACAATCAGGACAGCCTTCCGCCCACCTGGTCCGTTCAGGAAGGGGTACTCATGACCACAGGTTCCGGAGGGGATATTGTATATGGCAAGCAAAACTTTGAAAACTTTGACCTTTACCTGGAGTGGAAGATCGAAAAAACCGGCAACAGCGGGATTTTCTACCATATTCTGGAAGGAGAACAGTACCATGCCATGTATGAAAATGCTCCGGAGTATCAGTTGCTCGACGATATTGGATTTGAGCAAGCGCTGCTTGACAATCAATACGTGGGGGCTGATTACGGCATGTATGTACCTAAAAAAGACAAGCCCGTTAAGGCGGCAGGCGAGTGGAACAGCAGCCGAATCCGCTTCACCCCGGAGAAAGTAACCTACTGGCTCAACGGGGCGGAAATGCTCAGTTTCGAACCCTGGTCTGCCGACTGGCAGATGCGCAAGGAGGTCGGCAAGTGGAAAGGCTATCCTGACTATGGCGTTGCCAAGTCCGGGCTAATCGGCTTGCAGGACCACGGCAGCAAGATCTGGTTTAAGAATATCAAAATCCGCCCGCTATGAGAGTATTACTTGGATTTGCCCTGTTGGGGCTTTCGCTCAGCCTTAGCGCCCAGCAGCAGCTTTTTAACGGAAAAGACCTTACCGGCTGGCAAGCCTACGGCACCGAAAAATGGTACGTCGAGGAAGGCCTGCTAATTTCTGAGAGTGGTCCGGATGAACAGTACGGCTACCTTTGCACTACTGAATTCTACGACGACTTTGTGCTTACCCTTGAATTCCTGCAGGAGGCGAACGGCAACAGCGGCGTTTTCTTCCGCTCCACGGTTGATGGCACGAAAGTACAAGGCTGGCAGGTGGAAGTAGCCCCGCCCAATAAGCATACCGGAGGCATTTACGAGTCCTACGGCAGAGGCTGGCTGATCAAGCCCAGTGCCCGGAGAGAAGCAGCACTGATGGCTGATGCCTGGAATACCATGAAAATCAAAGCCAAAGGCGACCGGGTAACTACCTGGCTTAACGGCAAACGTATGGTCAGGATAAAGGACGAAAAAATCGGGACGGGCGAAGGCGGCATTTGCCTTCAAATCCACGATGGTGGCGGCATCCGGGTCAAATGGAAAAACCTGGAGCTTAAATCACTTTAAGCACAACCCTGATTGAAAAAAGCTACTGCTTCTGAATAGCCTTTCCTGCTATGTAGTCAGGAAGGCTATTCAATTCTTAAGACCACAAAACTCAAACCCGATAGCAATACCATTGCATCTAAAAGCAACAAAATCAGCTTGGGCGTAACAAAAAAAATCACGCTATAAATTTGATTAACAGTATATTAAAACAATTTTTCATTTTTTGGCATAACACGGCATAAAAAATCAGAGTAGTATTACTCCGCTTCTGCCCCTACTTTTGACACCATCCTGATACGAAAGGATACCTCTTTCCAGATAGACCAAACCTAACCAAGCTATTCTCTGGTATAAATGCCATATACCGGGGGGATCAAGACATCTTTTATTCATTATCCATAACGCTTTGCGCCCTATGCAGGCAGGTCCTTTGTATTGCCCTGACTTACAGACGGAGCACATAGCTTAGATTTCTGTGCAAGCATTGACTTGAATTTTTTTTTCATAACCAACAAATCTCACTAAAAATGAAGCATTTTAACCACCTCAAGCGTTTAGCACTTGCCACAATCAGCTGCCTGGCATTAGTTTTTTCAGCTCAGGAAGCTCAGGCTCAGGAGGAGGAGGAGAACAAATTTAGCATGAACGTCACGCTGAACTCCGATCAGTTCTTTGGGTTTTACCCTTTCTTCTCCGGGGGCTACAGCGTTAGCGACAAGATGGACTTTACCTTTTATGGCATTCTTTGGTCCGGAGGCACTGGTGGAGGCTGGGGCAACTGGACAGAATTTGGCATGGGGGTAAGCTTTCAAGCTTCTGAGTCTATCAGCATCACTCCACAGATAGGTTTCCTTGGTGGCAACTTGCTCTCCAGTGCCACAGCCGGCCCTGGCATTATGGGCGATGGTATCGTGCCTAACCTAACCGTTGGGCTAAGCACAGAGAGCCTGGAGGGAGAGTTCTACCTGGGCTACTACGCACCACTACGTGAAGAAGGTTCCACCTTGGCCTACACGCACTACTGGCTGAACGCAGGCTACAAAGCGCTGGACTTCCTATCTTTTGGTGCGCACTGGGAACACCTCATCCTTTCCGGCGGATCCGATGTGGAGGAATCATCCGATGTCTATCAGTGGGTCGGGCCCTATCTGCAGTTCTCCAACCCCAACGGTAGTACGTGGGCACGGTTTGCCTTCGGCAGCGATGTACTGGAAGGCAATGACTCCTTTTACAAGCTTACCGTAGGCATGGGCTTCTAAATTAAATGGAGCATAGAAGAACCGGCGATGTAACTGCGCATTGCCGGTTCTCTTAATACTGCCACTCATCGAGGTACTTGATAAACAGCTTGGCCAGGTTTTCTGCATCGTCAATCGCCCGATGGTGGGTGCCAGTGAATTCAAAACCCTCTTTTTCCACGGCAGAGCGAAGCCCACGCGGTCGGCGCAGCCCGCGCATTCTTGCATATTCCTTTTTCACATTCAGGTGGTGTTCTGCCCACTCCCACTCCATTCCGTGCAGCTCGCAATCCTGTATGAGCATTTTACGGTCAAAGGCACCCCACGAACAAAGCAGATAATCCTCATCAAAAATCTCCGCCCAATCCTGAAAGTGCTCAATAACTTCCGGGAATTCATTAGACCGGTCGACATATTCCTGCTCGATAGAGGTCAGGTCCCGGCAAAAAAGGGACAGATTAGGATTGAGTACCGGCCGGATGAACTTGTTGAAAGAGCCTGTAACTTCCCCATAGCCATTGATTGAGATCGCGCCAATCTCAATAATTTCCTGAGTTTTATTGGGCGGCCGCCCTTCCCAGCAGGTTGCTTCCAAATCGTAAACGATGAAGTTCATGGGTTTTCTTTTTGTGCGTTACGTAGCAGCAGAGCTTTAAGTTCCTTTATTTCGTTGTGCAGGTCATCAACTTTGCGTTCCAGAGCATCATTATTGTCCATAGTCATTTCATCAACAAAGACAGCATTGGCAAGGGACATGCCAAAAACACCGCCCAGCAACACCACCAGCACGAAGTAGAGCCGGGTCAGCCCAATAAGGATACTCGTATTAAAAATCCCTGCCTGAGTCTGCCGCTCTGATAGACTTTGGGCGATCGTGGCCGGAATTTCATTCCATCCTTCCACGGTAAACATCTGGAAAATAGAATAAGATGCAATAAGGGGGTCTCCAAAATACTGCGGAGCAACATCTGCAAAAAAATGGCAGGTGAATATGGCTAGCAACAGATTGAGGAACAATAAAGCCAGCAGCACAAAGAGCGAGGCCTGCAGCGCCCGCCCCAAACCGGTAATCACTTTACTCAAATGCGGCACGAAACGAATAAAACGAATCAGGCGAATCAGGCGGAACAAGCGCAAAATGATCAGCAGCGAGGTATCGGGTACAGGTATGACCTGCACTAGCAAAGAAGGCAGGCTGCCCAGGACAATGATCAGGTCGAAACGGTTCCAGGGGTCAGCAAAATAATAGCGTGGTTTGAGCGTGTAAAGCTTAACGGCTGCTTCCAGAAGAAAAAAGAGGATGAAGACATGATCGATCAGCTCCAGCCATTCATTGTGCCTCCAGCCCGGAAAATACAGCATAAATATGAGCACTGCATTGACCAGGATTGCAGCCATCATATTGCGTTCCGAAAGAAAAAATCGTTTGATCATAGGGGTTAAACCATTTCAAGGTCAAATTGCTTCCACTGCACCTTTTCTTCCAGCCCGTAGCCGGTGAGGCGGTTGTGATAAAAATACAACACCTTGAAACTTTCACTAATGATTTGCCCTTTTTTATTGAAGCGCAATGGTTTGGCTATGTGATAGGTCCCCAATCGGCTGATGCCGTCTTTTATGAGCTGATCCACATCATACATCACTTGTTCCGACAGCTTTACCTCTCCGGCTTCTGCCATATCAATGAGGCGTTGCCGTAGCTGCCCCACCACTTCCCGCATCGTCGCCATTGGAAAGACATAATCATCTGCCGGCAGGCGCAGGATACCGTAAAGATCGAGGCGGCTGTTTTTATTTTTCACAATCTGGAAGGCAGCAAAGGCCACCAGATGGCTGCTCAGCACGATATTATCCTTAAAATAGCGCTCTACAATTCGCTCTCCCAGCCGCTTGGTGTACTCGGATTCCCGTTGGAGGTTCTTAGTGACCTTGCCAGCGGTATAAAAATACTCTTCCAGGTTGATTTCATTACCATACTGATCAAAGCTGTGGCCATCGGCATCTACGTAGTTGCCCAGCACGTCCATAGGCTGACCGAAGGAGAGCGTAATATCATTTTCCTGAGAAAAGAACTGCCAGATAAATTTAGTGAGCTTGCGGAAGCTGTAAAACTCATCCCGGCTTTGCATGTAGCGCTCCTTGCCCATCCGCTTAAGGTGCTGATCAATCAGGAACTGCCCCTCCAACACAAAGTGATAGCCCAGAATAAGCGGACAGATAAAAACCTTCTCCTGCCGGCCTTCCTCATAGATAGCCCGTTGAGCTTCCACTGCAGTGCTCATCAGGCCCAGCTTCAGTTTAGTCTCCAGGGCACCGGAACGTGAGCGTGTGCCTCCCGGGAAGAAAAGACTGTTGACCCCTCGCTGAATGGAAAGTTTGGACATACCTTTGAGTACTTCCAGATAGATCGGGTTTTTCTTACGCCGGTCCACACGGTAAGCACCGAGGCGGTTCATAAAGTAAGCCGTATAACCTGTATTATAAAGGTTGAGTCCTGCTCCGTAGGAAAAGGAGGGCAACCCAACAAAGGAGTCCAGTGCATACCCAATCAGTATAGAATCGAGGTTGCTGAAGTGAGTGGGGACGATCACCACCGTGCCTTTTTTCATCAAGGCCCGGATGGTCTCTACATGCCCCCTGACCAGAAGCCGGTCCTGAAGCCGGTGCTTACTGCCCCAAAAACGCCGCCAGTTACGGCTGGCAGCGGTGTTGAGCAAACGGGTAAAAAACAAGGTCAAAAACCGCCGGGCAAAGAGGAAAGTGCCTTTTTGGAAAGTACCAACGATTTCTTCAGAGTACCGGTGGACGATTTTCCGGAGCAACTCTTCATTGGTCCGGCGCGCTTCTTCTTCGCTGCGGTCCAGCGACTGCCCCATAAGTTGATTGCGAATTTTACGCCAAAACTGACGCTCATTCGGCGGGTCCACTTTCCAGGGCTCCTCTTTCATACGGATGCGCTCCAGGTAAATGGTCTTAGATAAGATATCCGTAAGCTTAGGGGTGGGCTGCCGCATAAAGCGGTCTGTGATGAACTGATCGATGTCCGCAATAAAATTGCGCCGGTCCTGGCTCAGTTTATAGATTGGCCAGTCCTCAATATCCGGTATCACATGCTCATAGCCTGTTTGCTGTTCTTTCTTTTTCATTGGCTTCTACGTTCGGGCTCCCCGGTTGCTACAGGTCCTCGTGATGTTCAAAATACTGCTTATTGACCTGATCAATGTATGCTAGCAGCTCCTCCCGGCCGAGCCCCGTGTTGGAAGAGGTGATGAATTCAGGAGGCAGCGATTCCCAGTGCTGCAGGATAGCCTTACGGATTTGCGCCAGGTTGTCCTCCAGCTCCTGCGGCTTGAGGCGGTCTGCTTTAGTATATACGATCGCAAAAGGTATCTGCTCCTCTCCCAATTCATTCATAAAATCGAGGTCAATCTCCTGAGGGGGCACATTACTATCAATAAGCACAAAGGCCGATTGCAGGGTATACCTGGTTTTGAGGTACGTCCGGATCATTCGCTGCCACTCCGCCCGCTTTTTCTTGGAAATTTTGGCGTACCCGTACCCCGGCAGATCAACCAGGTACCATAACCCGTCAACCAAAAAATAATTGAGGAGTTGGGTTTTGCCCGGCGTGCGGGAAATACGGGCAATGCTCTTCCGTTTGCAAATCATATTGACTAACGAAGACTTGCCTACGTTTGAGCGGCCGATAAACGCATATTCCGGCTTACCGTCACGCGGGCACTGCGATTCTTTTGCGAAGCTTCCGGCAAATGCCGTCTGTTTGATTTCCATAGGAAAAATCTGATTTTATCCAAGACAGCAATTATAGCCTAAATTTGTGGTTAATAAAAATACGAACGCAACCCCGAAGCACCCGCTTCGTTTACTTTTGGGAAAAGAACAGTCGAAAACCATAAAACGTATGCATATGAAAATCCCGACTTTGATCACCCTGCTGTTATTATGCACCCTAACTTTATCTGCCCAGGTCCGCCTCGGTATACGTGCCGGGCTGGTCAACCTCAACGTGCCTTCAAGCCCCAACAATATCCCCGAAGGAGGCAGCTCGCCTGAGCTAAACCTCGATGTAGACGAGGCGCAGTTTGGTATTCAGGGCGGGCTTGTCCTGCAAATCCCCCTCGGTGAAAAATGGATCATACAGCCGGAAGTCATCTTTAATTCCAACCGGGTGGACTATGAAGTGGAGGAGCTCAGAAGTTCCGGAGCGGTCCGTAAAGTCCTCTCTGAGAAATATCAATATCTTGATATCCCACTCCTGCTCCACTATCGCATTGGTGCACTGCGGCTCTGTGGCGGGCCATTGGGGCACGTGTATATCAATAGTACCTCTGATTTGCTGGCCTATGAAAACTATGAACAGCGTTTTGAAGACCTAACCTACGGTTATCAGATTGGGGCGGGGCTCGACATTTGGAATATTATGCTCGATGTACGCTATCAGGGCAACTTCACCCGCTTTGGTGACCACATGTACTTCAACGATCAGCGATACGATTTCGATCAGCGCCCAGAACGGCTGATTTTTTCACTCGGCTTATTACTGGGTAAGTAATTTTTTCATTCCTATACAACCTGTTCTGTGCCTGGAGCGCTCTTTGTAACCGAAAACTAAAGGAGAACTCCAGGCTCATGGTTTATGTGACAAAAAGTATGACGGAATCAGAACTTATTGAAGGCTGCCTGGCCCACGACCGCCTTGCGCAACGCGAGCTGTACGAGCGGTACTGTAAAGCCATGTATACAGCCGCATACCGGATCACCAACGACTTTGATTCCGCCAATGATGTTTTACAGGATGCCTTTATCAAGGTCTTTCGGGCATTGCCTAAGTTCAGGCGGGAGTCTACGCTTGGGGCCTGGATCAAAACAATAGTAGTCCGAACAGCTTTGAGCCATATTAAGCGCCAACTGAAATTTGAGCCCCTGGAACATAACCTCGGGGAGGAAGCTATTAACTGGGGGCACCAACTGGATGTTGAATACCTCGAACGGGCCATTCAGGCCTTACCGGAAGGCTACCGGGCGGTATTCGTCCTGATAGAAATTGAAGGCTACCCGCACAAAGAAGTAGCAGAAATGCTGGGTGTCTCGGTTGGCACCTCCAAATCGCAGCTCTTCCATGCTAAAAAGCGGCTGCGGGAAACACTAGAACATTACAACTCCTAATCGATGAGTGAGCAAAACCGCACGACCCTGAAAGATGCACTTTCCCGAATGCCGGTCTATGCTCCCCCGGCAAAATGCTGGCAGGAGATCGGCCGGGAATTGGATAAAGTGGCTGCAGAAGCCCCGTTGCATTCTGCGTTACATGAGCTGCCTGCCTACACACCTCCTTCTATGGTTTGGGCACGCATCACGGACACGCTTGAAGCGGACACATCCCAACAGCAGCTAACGGAAGTTCTCGCAAAGCTCCCTCAATATGCGCCTCCGGCCAAAGTCTGGACGGCTATTGAAGGGGGTATCAGGCCACCCGCCCGCAGATTCCAACTAATGATGCTGGCCAGAGCAGCAGCGGCTATTGCCCTTGCACTCGGTCTTTGGTGGGCCTGGCCACAGCCGGATGAGGCACCGTTGCAAGCCACCTACACTTACGATCAGCAGACCACAAGAGCCCAATTCGCCAGTATTGAAGACTGGGGGCAGGCGGATGCTTTGATGCAAAAAGCGGTAAACGAATTCCGTGAAGACCCGGTAGCGAAACAACTGCCTACCTATGAACTGCTGCTATCCGAGTGGGCAGACCTGAAAGACGCTCAGGAGGAAGTGGCCAAAATGATGGAGCGCTATGGAAAAGACGCTCAGCTCATCCGGCAAATGAGCGAGATCGAAAAAGAACGCTCCGGCCTGATCCGGGAAATGATTACTCAAATTTAATCACCATTGCCCATCAAAATATCTGGACCAATAATGAAAAATTGGAACCCTTTATTTAGCGCAACCCGGACTCTTCGGGCGCTGCAGGCTGGCAAACGAAGCCTAAGCCGGCTTTTCCCAAAGCCACTTTGGATAATGCTCGCTCTTTACGGGCTGAGCTTTCCCGGCAACGGGCTGATGGCGCAGACCACCAACCTCCACGTCATCACCAAGCGGTTGGAAAAAACCTTCAAATACCGGGAAACCTATGAAGTGAACATCGAAGGCGAAAAAGCTGATGTCTCTATCGAAACCTGGAATAAGGACGAAATCGCCCTTACTGTTGAATTCATTGCCAAACATCCCGACAAAACCACTGCAGAGGCAGATATTGAAGCGATCAAGTATATCGCAGAGCGCGTACGCAACAAAATCTACGTGCGCAACTACATCTCTGTGCCCGAAGGGGCTCCTAAGCCTGCTTCCAATCTCTCTGCCCGCTATGTAGTAAGAGTACCCGAAGACTGCCCGGTCTACCTGAAAAACTATTTTGGCACAGCCAACGTCATCAACCTCGCCAAAGGGTTCCGCTATCAGGGCGAGTTCAGCCCGGTTGGGCTTGAAAATGTTAAGGGCAGCATTGATCTTTCCACACGCTTTGGTGATGTTTCCGGTAAACGCCTCGATGGCGACATCATGATCAATGCCCGGCGTTCAAACGTGACTCTGGAGGAGATCAAGGGCCGGTACAGCATTGAAGCTAACTATGGAGATGTGCGTATCCTTTCAGCCTCTGCCGGATTATTAGATCTCAATATTACCGGCACCAAAAGTGACATTTTCCTCTTCGACCCCCGGCTGCTGGACTACGGCTATGCCCTCACCGCTCAGCACGGCAGTATTTACTTTCCCAGCAATCTCAAAATGGAATTCCTGAAGAATACAGACGAGATTAAAAAGGTAGAATTCCAGCCCCGGGCGGAGTACTACCCCAATGTAACGATTTCCGTGACATTCGGGGACATCTACCTTGAGAAAGAAAAGCCGGATCAGCGCCGCTGAACCTCAATCCAACTTTTCGGCCTCTAAACCTCCAGGTTATTCATCTTGCCTATGTACTGCATCGGAGCACCCGCCATGAAAGGCTGGGGTCGCCCTTCCGTATGCTCCTGGCAATAACTATTAATACTTTTAATGATTTTTATCACCCTCTTGTGTGACCCATTGCACAAAAGAAAAAAAGGATTGGCTCTAACTTCACCAAACATTATTAAAGCCAATTCACATGAAACATCAGATAGTGATCATTGGAGCAGGCACGGCTGGTATTACCGTTGCTGCTCAACTACTCCTCAAAGACAAAAACCTGGACATTGCCATTATTGATCCGGCATCAAAGCATTACTATCAGCCCGCCTGGACGCTGGTAGGCGCAGGCACCTTTAATTATAAGGACACGGAGCGCAACATGGGCGACCTAATCCCAAAAGGCGCGCAGTGGATTCAGGAATATGTGGCCGCTGTCAACCCGGATAACAACGAGGTCGTACTCAAAGACGGCACTAAGGTATTCTACGACTACCTGGTGGCCTGCCCGGGGGTTAAGTATGACTATTCGCAGATTGAAGGCCTGGAAGAAACCATGAACAAGAACCAGGTCTGCAGCAATTATGTAGATCCGGATTATACCTGGGAAGTCCTTCAGGAATTTAAAGGCGGTAACGCTATTTTCACCCAACCTGCCACGCCCATCAAATGCGGTGGTGCCCCTCAGAAGATCATGTATCTGGCGGATGACTACTGGCGTAAGCAGGGCGTACGCGAGAAGTCCGACATCGTGTTCCTGACACCGGGCAGTGTGATCTTCGGGGTAGAACCGTTTAAGTCTACCCTCATGAAGGTGGTGGACCGCAAAGGGTTGCAGCTGCGCTTCTTCCACCGAATTAAAAAAATTGACGGGGAAAATAAGCGGGTATACTTTGACATCGTGAAGGAATACGACAAGATTTCTGCCGTGTGCTATAACTACCGTGACACTGAGAAAGAAGAAGTTGTAGAAGGCCACGCTATGATGGAGTTCGATATGCTCCACCTTGCCCCACCACAAGCTGCACCCGATTTTATTCAGGAGTCTCAGCTCGCCGTACAGGATGGCCCTACCAAAGGCTGGATTGAAGTAGACATTAATACCCTGAAGCACAAGCGATACCCAAATGTTTTCGCACTGGGTGATGCCGCAGCTTTACCGACAGCAAAGACCGGAGCAGCCGTACGCAAGCAGGCTCCCGTGGTCGTAGAGAACCTCTTCCATGCCATAGCCAATGATGGCAAGCTCAATAACGATTATCAGGGCTACTCTTCCTGCCCACTGGTGACAGGTTACGGCAAAATGGTACTTGCGGAGTTCAACTACGAAGGCGAACGGGACAGCGACCCGATGTTGTCCAAGTTCTTTGACACTTCAAAAGAGCTCTACCCGATGTGGGTGCTCAAGAAGTACGGCCTGCCATTCATGTACTGGAATATGATGCTAAAAGGCAGAGCATAACACCAACTCATTGTTCTGCTTACAGCAGCCCCGTTAGCCGAATGGCTGGCGGGGCTGCGCTATTTTCATGGCAGTCCTCAAAATTCCCTATTTTGCCAGCAGAAACAGATTTAGTAGCCCATGCCCACCCCTCCCCTGCAGACGACCCATTTTAGTGATGTCATTCGTTATTATGATGAAACCCGGTTTGACTACAAAGTTGCCTGGCTCAATGAAGACAATCAGGCTGTCCATTTCGGTTTTTATGACCGCAACCACCGGACACACGAGCAGGCGCTGCTGAATACCAACCAAATTATGGCAGCATTGGGCAAAGTAGAGCCCGGAGAGCATGTCCTTGACGCCGGTTGTGGCAACGGCGGCAGCAGTTTGTGGCTGGCCGCCCAAAAATCTGTACGGGTAACGGGTATTACGCCCGTTGCCACCCAAGTCGCCACCGCTGAAAAACAGGCTTCAGAACGCAGGCTCGCCCACCTTTGCCAATTCATTGAAGGCGACTACTGTCAGGTGCCCATGGAAGACAACAGCGTAGATACGATCTGGGCCTGTGAAAGCCTTTGTCATGCGCAAAACAAAGCCGCCTTCTACCGGGAAGCTGCACGCCTCCTGAAACCCGGAGGCCGAATTGTCATTGCCGAATATATCCGGTACCAAAGACCACTCCCTGATGCGCAGGAAAAACTGCTGCTGGATTGGGTCAACCGCTGGGCCATACCGGACCTTGATAGTACGCACGAGCATCACGCTCACCTGGAAAGTACGGGCTTTGAGAATATCCAAATTCAGGATTATACCCGCTATACATTTATCTCCCTCAAAAATCTTTACTTGATTTCCCGACGCTGGCTATGGGCCAATTACCTGCTTCACCCTATTGGTATCCGGACCCGGGCACAGCACAATAATATCCTTGGCAGTATACGACAGTTCCAGGCACTGAAACAGGGGCTTTGGTACTATGGGCTGATCACTGCCCAAAAGCCCTTTGGAAGTCACTGATTTTTATAGTATAATTGTTGGTGGCATCAACCTATCTCCTCATGAAAATACGCACGGCTGTCATTTGCCTGGCGCTCACTGCTCTGACTGGCTGTGGGCCTTCTCCCGAGTCCGGGCAACTTCCAGTTGATACCCCTGATGCCCGCCATAAGCCAAAAAAGCTGAAAATCGACAGATACGGAAGGGTGCAGGGACAACCCAAACAGCAGGATATTTACACTCCTATCCCTCTGGATTCCCTCACGCTGCCCATCATTGATGGGAAAGCAGTAGAAGCCCTGCAGCACAACCTTAAATTACTGGACCTTGCCCGAAGCCGAAGCAATTATCAGGTAGGAAACCTGAGAATACGGCACGAAGCGCTCCGTGAAGTCACTGAAATGCTCGCCGCATGGCAGCACGCACAACCCTTTGGCATGGAGAAGTATCTGAACGCCTATCAGATCTGGGGGAGGGACCAGCGTGGGAATGTACAGTTCACAGGGTACTTCACACCGGTCATAAAAGTATCCCGGGAACCTTCCGGGCCGTTCAAATATCCCATTTACAGCCGCCCACTTGACTGGGAAGGCGCTCTTCCTACCCGCGCTCAGATTGAAGGGGAAGGGGTGCTCGACAGTATGGGGCTCGAGCTTGCTTATGCCGCCAATAAGGTGGACCTGTACTATATGCAGGTTCAGGGCTCCGGTTATGTGGAATACCCGGATGGCACCCGGGAGCTCTTTTCATACAATGGCAGCAACCGCCACCCCTATCTGAGTATTGAAAAATATATCATGGAACAGCCGGACCTTAATATCCCCAACCTTTCTATCCGCGGCATCCGCAAGTTCCTGCTCAAAAACCCTACCTTGACTGACACCATTCTGTTTCAAAACCCTTCCTATACTTTTTTCATCCGTCAGCAAACAGTACCATCCGGAGCCGGCAACGTGCCCCTCACTCCCGGCTACTCCATAGCTGTCGACCGCAGGTATATCCCCCTGGGAAGCTGCCTCCTCGCGGCTTTCCCCATTTTCGACAACCGCAAACAGCGCGTGATCGGACATGATTACCGCTTGCTAATTGCGCAGGATGTCGGCGGCGCTATCCGTGGCCCCGGGCATGTCGACTTTTACACCGGTATTGGAGATGCAGCTGCACAGGAAGCCGGCAACCTCAAATCCTACGGTAAATTGTGGCTCTTGCTACCGCCTTCAAGCCAGCCTAAGCCTGTAAGTACAAGCTTAAAATAAACACATACTATTTTTGGCATATATTTTGTAGCTCTGTATATGAACACAATACAGAGAAACAAATGAAGATTTTTTTTAATAAAACACAGTCGAGTCATACATATATAGATAATTTTTATAATATTTGCATAGGCACAGTTGGAAAACTGTATGCCTGCAATCATAATCATTCAGTAAACCAAGACAACCTATGCAGAACCCTTACAAACCGGGTGCAGACTGCCTGGGCAACTACTGCCCCAAAGGCTGCACTGCACCATCTCCTCCTTAAACAACACTCCTACGCTTGCAATTCGCAGGCCATCTACAACCACCGATTTCAAACACAGTATTGGCCAGGTACGGTAGCGTACCCCGCAGGCCCTTTACATTTTTTGCCTGATAGCCCGGCAAACACCAGGCTATCATTGTGTCCAATGTATGCCTGTACCTCTGGCAAGTGTATCCGCTTGCCCTGCTACTCCTATGCCTGAATAGCACGTGCCTGACCGCACGCCGCTAAAGGGGCGAGCTATGCCCGCTCCTGAGTAACAGCCTCCATTGCAACGGAAGCTGAAAGCCCTTGCTGTGCCTTGTCGAAACCTTTTGCCCGGTAAAGTGCCCCGCACTTGCCATGGCATTCCTATGCCGCGTCGGAGCGCTCTGCTGCCCCGACGGGAAAGCCCCCCCCATTCCTAAACCGCAGCTTTCAGCCCTGCCAGTGCTGCTGCTGCAACAAACAACCAAACATCATGGCACGTAACAAGTCGAACATCGAAACTATTATTATCGCATTGCTTCTCGTTTTTGGCGCCGCCGGTGCGTTTTTCCTTTTTTCCGGCTCGGAAGGCAATATGCAAGAACCTGGACACTCTCTGGAGAACGGTGCTGCCGTTTATGAGCAGGTGTCTATGAACGATGCCATGACGGCTATCGCAGAATAATCATGGGCATTGCCTCCGGTAACGTAATTTTTTTGCCGGTTGTGTAATCCATTTACCTATTTTATTGTTAGGGATTTGTTCCAGAACAATAGCGGGCATTGCTATGCTTTTTGACCGGAATCCCGCTTGCCGGCAACGCCTCAACCGGATTAAACGTTATACCTGATGACAGGTTGAGGTGGCCTGCTCGGCATTGCATGGAAGTGAAGTGACTGACCAAAAAATGGCTTATGCGATACGTAAAAGACTTAATGGAAAGATCAGCATTTGGTGTATGCAGCTATCTCGGAGACAAAATGGGGATCGCTTCTGCCCGCGTGCGCATCAATTTTATTTACATTTCGTTCGTGGCCCTGGGGTCGCCGGTAATTCTGTACATTTTCGTAGCCTTCTGGCTTAATGTACGGAACTATATCCGGCGCAAACGGTCTTTGATCTGGCAGTAATTCCTACTGCTGAAAAGCGAATTGTATGATGTTAGCCCCCATCTGAAGGGCCCGGCGACGAATAGGCTCCGGGTCGTTGTGCACGTCTTCGTCTTCCCAGCCATCGCCCAGGTCTGACTCGAAAGAATACAGGCAAACCATCCTGCCTTCGTGAAACAAACCAAAGGCTTGTGCTGGCTTGTCATCGTGTTTATGTACTTTCGGCAACCCATTCTCAAACTCAAACTTCTGGTGAAAAACCTGGTGCTCAAATGGCAACTCTACAAATTCCTGCTCCGGGAATACCTTCTTCATAGCTACCCGCACGTAAGGGTCCATGCCGTAGTTATCGTCGATATGAAGGAAACCGCCTCCCAACAGATAATTGCGTAGATTTTCTGCTTCTGCATCTGAGAAGACTACATTTCCATGACCGGTCATGTGTACAAAAGCAAAGTTGTACAACTCTACGCTTCCCACTTCTACTTCTTCATATTCTGTATCGAAGTCAGTACCTAATTGCACATTACAAAAGGCGGCAAGATTAGGCAGTGCAGTGGGGTTGGCGTACCAGTCGCCCCCTCCGTTATACTTAAGCAGGCCCATCTTCAAAGTTCCTGCACCAGGGTCGGCCGGTGTGGTAAATGACAGCAAAAAGATCGCAATAAGCCCCATTCCAATTCTCAACATGGATTATGCATTTAATAGATGAATAGTATGGCAGGCAACAAGGGCTGCCGTCTCAGTCCGCAGGCGGCTTTCGCCTAAAGTAACAGGGGTAAATCCTGCCTCGGCAGCAGCCTCGGCTTCCTGCGGGCTGAAACCGCCTTCCGGGCCAATCAACAAACAAACGTCTTGCCCGGCTTTGTAGTTTTGTTTTAAGGCCCCCTTAACGCCCTTGCCTAAATAAGCGATGAAACGGTCAGCTTCCCGGTCTGTTTCTGCCAAAAAATCGTCAAACCCGATCAGGGGGTTGAGTTGGGGCAAATAGGCTTTAACGGACTGCTTTGCAGCGGAGAGTACAATTTTCTCCAGCCGCTCCATCTTCAGCACCCGGCGTTCGGAATGACTGCATAGCAAGGGCGTGAAGGTATCTAGCCCAATTTCAGTGGCTTTTTCCAGCAGCCACTCCATCCGGCTGATGTTTTTGGTCGGAGCAACTGCAAGGTGTACCCGGTAAGAGCGTTTGCCGTGGTTTTCCTTATGAGAAATGACCTTCAGCAGGCATGTCTTTTTGCCTGCCTCAGCAATCTCCCCTTCGTATAGCCCGCCCTGCCCGTCTATAAAGCGGATGCGGTCGCCGACTTTATGGCGAAGCACCTGAATACAATGCCGGGCTTCACTTTCAGGAAGCGCAGCCACCTCTCCCCTCACCTGATCCGTAAAAAAAATATTCATATCCTCGCTTAATCGTTTGACGGAAATAGCGCCTGCCACGCAGCTTAAATTGTTTCCGCCTCTTTACTGTTCAGTTTCGTTTCGTCCTGAAATCCGCGGCGCTAATATAATATTTAACTACCTTTGCCCGCTCCTAAACAACATAACCGGAACGAAGCTGTTCTTTTGTTCGATAAACTAACCATCCTGCAAGGAAGAAAATAATTTATGGATTATCTAATTATGGGCGGGCAGTTGATGCTTAGCCTTTCTATTTTGATTGTACTGCATGAGCTGGGCCACTTTCTGCCGGCTCGCCTGTTTGGCACCCGTGTGGAGAAATTCTACCTCTTTTTTGATCCATGGTTTGAATTGTACAAGAAACAAATTGGAGAAACCGAGTACGGGATCGGCTGGCTGCCCCTGGGCGGCTATGTCAAGATCTCCGGTATGATCGATGAGAGCTTCGATACCGAACAAATGAGCGAGGAACCGCAGCCATGGGAGTTCCGCTCCAAGCCGGCCTGGCAACGGCTAATTATTATGCTGGGCGGTGTGACAGTCAACTTTATTCTCGGCTTCCTGCTCTATGGTTTTGTGCTTTGGGTATACGGACAAGAGTACCTGCCCAACGAGAACCTCGAATACGGTATTCAGGTAGATTCGCTGGGGCAGGAAATGGGGCTGCGCGATGGAGACCACATCCTTAGCATAGCTGGTAAGCCTTATGAGCAATTCAACGACCGATTGGTGGTCCGCGAAATCATTATCAATAATGCCGACAAGATCACGGTGGAGCGGGAAGGCCGGGAAGTGGAAGTCCCGATTGATCCCAAATACGTTACGCTGCTCTCAAGCTACGAATACAAGAACAAGGCGCTCTTTTACCCACGTATGCCCTTCAAAATCAAAGATATAATGGAGGATGGCCCGGCAGAAAAAGCAGGCATCAAACCCGAAGATCAGATTATAGGGCTGGATGGGCAGCCCACGCCCTGGTTTATCGACTTTGCAAGAGCTATCCGTGGTAAAGATGGGGTGGAAGTAGATCTTACTGTTTTGCGGAATACCTCTGACACCCTGCAGCTCAGCCTGACCACTACGGAAAACGGCATGATCGGGGTAGAGCGGGTACTTGCAGGCGAGCTATTCGGTACCAAACGTAAGGAATACAGCTTTGCCCAAGCCATGCCAGCCGGTGTACAAAAAGGCTGGACCTTCCTTGGCGATCAGGTAAAAGCCTTCGGGCAAATGTTCCGTGGCCGCATCAAGGCATCGGAAAGTCTGGGTGGGTTTGGTACCATTGGCTCCATGTTTGGCAACGAATGGCTCTGGGAGCGCTTTTGGACAATGACCGCGGTGCTGTCTTTGATCCTGGCCTTTATGAACCTCCTGCCTATCCCGGCACTCGATGGCGGACATGTCATGTTCCTCCTTTATGAAATGATCACTGGCCGTAAGCCCAGTGACAAGTTTTTGGAGCGAGCCACAATCGTCGGGTTTGTGATTGTAATTGGGCTGGTCCTATATGCCAATGGGCTCGATATTATCCGCAGTTTTTTTAGTTAGGAACACACTGACTATCAGACGTAAAGCAAATGGAGCGTTATTATTGAAACTTTTTTCGCTCCATTTGCTTTACAAATTCAAAATACCACTCTATATTTGCATCCGCAATTAAAGCATTGCAGCGCCGATTGATCGGCAATCTTATGCCGACGTGGCGGAATTGGTAGACGCGCTGGATTCAAAATCCAGTTCTGGCAACAGAGTGCGGGTTCGATTCCCGCCGTCGGTACGAAGTAGTGTGAGGCGGGAAGAGCAGTTTATCCCGTTGATAATAATTATAGGCCCGCGTGGCGGAATTGGTAGACGTGCATGATTCAGGTTCATGTGTCCTTACGGACGTGGAGGTTCGAGTCCTCTCGCGGGCACCCCGAAAGCCTGGTTGTATTTACAGCCGGGCTTTTTTTGTAAACTATTTGCACACCCGCCCCCTGTCCCCTATTTTTAAGCTCAACCAAACCCAAACCAGCTCATGGCACTCCATCCTAATGCCGGTAAGCCGGCCACCACTGGCGAACTCGTTAACCTCCCCCGCCTGATTACCCAATACTTTACGGATAAGCCGGACCCGGCAGAACGTACGCAGCGGGTTTCCTTTGGCACCTCTGGCCACCGGGGCTCCTCGCTTACAGCCTCTTTCAACGAAGACCACATTCTGGCGACCACACAAGCCATCTGCCTCTATCGCCATAAGGAGGGCATCGGCGGACCCGTATTTATGGGCATGGACACGCACGCACTTTCGGAACCCGCGCAGGCTACCGCCCTGGAGGTCCTGGCGGGCAACGAAGTGCCAACGATGATTGCCGCCAATAATGAGTATGCGCCTACCCCTGCGGTCAGCCACGCCATTCTGACCTACAACGCCGGGCGGACAAGCGGGCTCGCAGATGGGATCATTATAACGCCTTCGCACAATCCGCCACAGGACGGAGGATTCAAATACAATATGACCAACGGCGGGCCAGCGGAGGGAAGCGTCACCGCATGGATTGAGGCTAAAGCCAATGAAATTCTGGAAAACGGTCTTAAGGAAGTCAAAAGGCTACCTTTGCAGAAAGCTCTGAAAGCCTCCACAACGAAGACCTACGACTACCTGGATGCCTACACCGCCGATCTCGATCAGGTAATTGACCTGGAGGCTATCCGGAACGCAGGACTGGAAATCGGTGTGGACCCCCTGGGCGGCGCTGGTGTCCACTACTGGGAGCGCATTGCCGACCGGTACAATATCAATTTGAATATTGTCGATACACAAGTAGACCAAACTTTCCGGTTTATGTCGCTGGACTGGGATGGGAAGGTGCGTATGGACCCTTCCTCTGCTTATGCTATGCAGCGGCTGCTCGCACTCAAAGACCGCTTTGCAGTAGCCGTAGCCTGTGATACCGACTACGACCGGCATGGTATCGTGACCCGCAGCCAGGGATTGATGCAGCCCAATCACTACCTCGCTGTGGCTATAGATTTCCTCTTCCGGCACCGACCCGGCTGGTCGCCAGATACAGGTATTGGGAAGACCTTGGTGAGCAGCCAAATGATAGACCGTGTGGCGAAGAAACTTGGCCGGAAACTGGTGGAAGTCCCTGTAGGCTTTAAATGGTTTGTGGACGGATTGTTTGACGGCAGCCTGGGCTTCGGTGGAGAAGAAAGCGCCGGTGCCTCTTTTCTGGACCGCAACGGCAAGGTGTGGTCTACTGATAAAGATGGAATCATCGCTGCGCTGCTGGCTGGTGAAATCACGGCTACAACTGGCAAGGATCCGGGTGAAATATACGATGAGTTCACAGCAGCATACGGTGCGCCGGTATATGCACGCATTGATGCGCCAGCAACGCCGGATCAAAAAGACAAGCTGAAGAAGCTATCAGCCGATCAGATCACCTCCTCCACATTAGCGGGTGAACCTATTGAGGCCATACTGACAGAAGCACCAGGCAATGGTGCTGCAATCGGCGGGCTAAAGGTAGCTACTGAGAACGGCTGGTTTGCCGCCCGCCCTTCCGGAACCGAAAATATCTACAAGATTTATGCGGAAAGCTTCAAAGGCGAGGGCCACCTGAAGCAGCTGCAGGAAGAAGCACAAAGCGTGGTAAATGGCGTCATTAGTTAAAAAAACCGCCAGCCTTGTTTCCAAAGCTGGCGGCAGTCCAATATGTTCATGGATTATTTCTTCTTAAAGAATGACCCACAGCGCGTAAATGAGCCCCGGAAGGTAAAACAACAGCGTCAGCACCAGGCTTATCCAAAACGCTGAAGTCAGCCCGGTATGAAGCCCTACGCCAAGTGGAGGGAATAGGATGGCCAAAATGACCAGCAGTACTTTGTTGCCGGAGAGGGTTGACATAATAATTTCGTTTTGGGGTTTACAATATTTCTGTTGCCTTGCTTAACTTATCAGCAATTTCAGACTTGCTGGAGATATAAATGTACTGGTTGTTAAAATCTCCCCGCAGCTTTTCGCCAATGATGTAGTGCTTCACATCAAGGTCTGGCGCATTCAGCACAATCTGGTCTGAAACACGCATGGTTTGTTTTTGCAGATCCTGGCCGGTACTTTCCAGTTCAGAAACTACTATCAAGCGGTTTTTGGAGGCATAAATGCCTTCAATCTCTATTTCATGGCTGGTTTCCGCTACCTGAGCTTCCACCATAATAGTGCGTTCTTCTTTTTCCTCATTGGGCATGTCAACGTCCACAACGGGTACTTCTACCTGTTCTTCTTCCATAACAACGACCACCTTGGGCACTTCGATCGTACGGGTGGTGGTATTCACATCAACATCTGCCCAGTCTACGTCGTATTCCGGCATTTCACCTTCCTCAACGTTTACATCCACATCAGGCATTTCGCCTTCCTGGGTTTGGTCTACATCGCAACTGATCAGACTGATCAATGCAAGGGTAAACAACATTTTAATCATTGTTTTCATAATCGTTTCTGTTTTTTGGTGTTACAGCCAAAATGGCTTCACCCTCTTAACCTGCTAAATGCTACCATGTTCGAAAGCAGGAAGCGAGTGAAGCCAGCCAGTAGTGTTGCAATCCTACTGAGGCGCTATGGCAAAAGCATTGCTTACGGTGTTGCGGTAGAAGTTGCCGGCGTGGGTGCCATCTGTATGCAGTCCCACTGCAGTTAAGCTTTCCGAAAAAGCAGCTTTGTCTCCACAACCAGCCAGTAATGCCGCGACAGAGAAGGAAGCCCGGTAAATGCCATCTGGCCCAAGGGTATATGGTGCTTTGCTTCCAGTGACCACGCCTCTGGCATCGCCAAGAGTGAAATGGTTGAACAGGCTGTTTCGCCGGCCTCGTTCTACATTGAAGTTAAAGAGCCCGAACCCGCGGGGGTGGCTGGCCCTAAAGGAAAGGCCCACCTGCTGGCTTACAGACTGATAGGCCAAAAAGCCACAATCGGTCATTGCGCTGAAATCGCCATCCAGCGAAACCCCGAAAATACCCAATGCCGGCCCAAGGTTATCCACCCTCATCCTAAACTGGAAAACTGCATCGGCCCCAATTTGACGAATGTATAGATTGGGTGCTGCCATGGTAGCATTAACATCTTCAGGATCTGGAACCCGGAAAAAGTCTGGATTGACATTGGCCAGGTCGCCATTTTGATCCAAAAAACGGACTCGGAATTCGTACAGGCCTTCATCGTCAAGTAGGCTGGTGTCAATCCGTGCAATAGCCACTCTGTCATAGCGCGACCAACGCGCGGTGGGGTCTGAAGAAGCCGCCTGCCCATCTATGCCAGGTGATTGCGGGTCCGGGGGCGGAATACGGTAAGCCCGCTTTCCATTGATTTCAAAAGGCCCGAGGTTGTAGTATTCATATTTGAAGTCCAAACCGTCCTGCAAGACATAGCGCCGATTGAGCGTACCACTTTCCAATGTCTTCCAACCCGAATTCAGATCTGAAGGATTGACAAGGGTAAGCAACCCCGCATTATGTGTGCGCCGGTACTGCACCTGAAAATAGTGAATATTAGTGGCGGGAAGCCCGTCTCCAAACTGCGCGTAGATGGGTATATTACCCGTAAAGGGGCGAACAAATTGGTTAGTGAGTTGAGGGCTGTAGCTCCCCAGTCCCTGTGTTGCATAGCTGGTTAGCCCAACGGTCCGGAAATTACCATCTCCTGGCAAAGTAATGGTATTAGTAAGTCTCTGGTCAATATGCAAAGGGGAAACATGCGTGCCAATACTCCGGATAGCCACTGAGGTTCCTTCCAGAATACCTCCACATACCGGCGGAATGCGGCTATCTGAAAGCTGGATATTGATGTCTTCTCCGCAGTCGTAGTCCCAGTACGTAGCACAGGGTACGCGAGGGCGGTGCACCGTGACGTTTCCACCATCCAAAGGATATTCCAACCACACATAGACATCCGGCTGATCGCCCTGATGCCAAATGCAGGCTTCAAACCGCCCGTTCTGATCAGTCTCCACTACAGCTACTTCATCGCAACGGTACAGCCATGGCCAGAGGTAAGGAAAATTGCAGAAATAAGGAAAAAATTGGGTAAAATGATCTGCCAGGATATTCCTGAACTGCACTGCGTCCACCCGCTGAATTTGCTGATGCAGCAGCTGAAGCTGAGCGGGGCTTTCCAGAGCTGCTTGTGGCATCCGGTTGACAGAAATGTTTGAACTAGCATTTTGCAACAGCTCCAGCCCAATTGCAGGCCGGAATGGCGGTGGGTCAGGCAATGGCCGGGGTGGCTCTGGAATGGGGATAGGAATGCGCTCCAGCAAATCGCCTCGCAGCCGTTCGAGCAAATCGGAGTCAATGCGGTCAATCCACCATCGGATACGGTCTACTTCGCAAATGTGCACGATGGCATTGCAGGCCGGGTAGGTTTCCAGCTGCCCTTCTACAGATGCCCGGTTGGTGATACGGCCCCGGATACAGCAACGGCGCCACCACCAGATTTCACGAATGCGTTCAGGAATACGCTCAAAGATCAATCCGCCATTTTCATTAAATCGCAGACGAGGTTCGAAGGCCTGACGCCTTTCTAACCGCTCGATGCTGAGGCTGGTAAGCGGAATGCCCGTTTCGGGCTCAGGGAGGATGAAAACCCGGGACTGCCTAAGTGCTCTGTTATCAGCATCGAAGTAAACAGTATTGCCGTCTTCGATTTTTCCTTTGCAGAGCAGGCTGCCATCACGGCGGAAAGCGAATGCTGCTAACGGCTGCTGATTTTCTGGCTGGGTTTCATGGTGTTTGGCCATGGTTTTGGTTTTTGGGAGATTAACTAATGGGATTATCACCCATTGATCAACCCAAAAACCAAAACGTTACAGCGCGATACTTTTTTGCCAGAGCAGATTTGGCTAATTGAAATTAATGTCTTTGGTAAAGATGCCGTTCTGAAGGCTATCCCGGGCTTCATTGCCGATTCGGATACCGCGGCGAACAAGCTGAAAACGTGAAGTGAATACCCCCAGCCCTTCTTCAATATTAGTGTAAACGGGTATATTTTGCGCCGATGTAATACCGGTATTCGCCTGTTCCACTAACACAAGGTCTCTAAATTCTTCTCCGGCTCCTGTAATGATGATGTCGATATAGTCGAACAATCGAATCTCACCCTCACTAGGCGGGATAGAAGCGCCAAGGAAGGAGTAAAAGCCCTGCCCGGGTATGTCCACTTTTTCCCGCTGACTATCAGAATCCTGCCGAAGTATAGATTTATTGACGACCCACTCCAGCGTTTTTTCTACCGGGTCCTGCCCCTGACCGGGCGTAACTTCCCGGTAGTGGATAATAAAACGGACATCAAAAATCTGTGCCTCTGGCCCGGGGCTCCAGGCTACAGCAAGCATTTGATTATAGCGCCAGCGGTTGATGGTGTTTGATGGAGAGGTCGCTACGGAGTCTATTTCATTCAGAATAATGGTCTCAGCGGTAGCCGGCGGTAACTCATCCCCCCTTTCCACACGGATCGACACCTCATCACCGCCTTCCAGGCCGGCCTCTTCTGCATCAAGTTTGTACAGGATGTTTGGAGAGTTGGCAAACAGCCCCTCCTCCTTGAAGTAGCCTTCATCTTCTCCATTGACGCGCTGCAGCACGAAAGAGGTACCCTGCGTCCGGTTTTCAAGCACGACATTAACCTCATCGTAGTAAAGCGAGTCACTCACCTGAGCGATCTGAAGGGCGTCTCCACCCGGCTCCAGAAAAGCTTTTTGTATACGGATATAATGAGCCGTATCCTGAATATTCAGGAAGCCATATACGATAGGAATGTCTTTCCATTCTGCTTCAAGGTTCACTTCGGTGGAACATGCGCTCCAACCCATAACCAAAATCAGCAGTAGAACAAAAGGCTTAAGTAATTTCATTCTTAACTATTATGCAGTAATCTGTAAAGCATGGCAAAGGTAATCTAAATACCTCCAAATTCACAAACGATGAAAACGGGCATTGACGTTTAAAAGACGGAATTGTTTTTTGCTGACTCTCGCCATATTCAACCAAAGGCAGCTCAATATTTGTTTGTCAAACGGAATTGAGCCTATATTGTGGCTCCAAAAAAACTGGAACGCATGTCCGTTAATAAAGATATCAAGCGAATGACCACTCACGTCATTCAGGAAATGAAAGAGCGGGATGAGAAAATCACCATGCTCACCGCCTATGATTTTTCAATGGCCCGCATCCTTGATGCAGCAAATATCGATGTATTGCTGGTGGGCGACTCGGCTTCCAACGTTATGGCTGGGCACGAAACGACCCTTCCCATTACACTCGATCAAATGATCTACCATGCCTCTTCAGTGGTCCGGGCGGTCAAACGTGCGCTGGTAGTCGTAGACCTTCCCTTTGGTTCCTATCAGGGCAATTCCCGCATTGCGCTGGAATCCACCATCCGAATCATGAAGGAATCCGGTGCTCACGCAGTCAAGCTGGAAGGCGGTGCCGAAATCCAGGAATCCATCAAACGTATTCTGTCGGCTGGAGTGCCGGTGATGGGGCACCTTGGGCTTACCCCGCAGTCAATCTACAAATTTGGCACCTACACCGTGCGGGCCAAGGAAGAAGCCGAAGCTAATAAGCTTATAGAAGACGCGAAGTTGTTGCAGGAACTGGGCTGCTTCGCTATTGTGCTCGAGAAAATCCCGGCAAAGCTTGCAAAGCGGGTAACAGAAAGCATCGACATCCCCACCATTGGCATCGGTGCCGGCCCTGATGTAAGCGGGCAGGTCCTGGTCTCTCATGACCTGCTGGGCATCACTAAAGACTTTAAGCCGCGTTTCCTAAGGCGTTACCTCAACCTGTTTGATGAGATCAAACGCGCGGCTGAGCAGTATGGCGATGATGTACGCTCCGGCAATTTCCCCAATGAAAAAGAGCAGTATTAGCAACTGTAGAAGCAAATGCGCCATCACCAACAATCCTGACTAAAATACAAACACCATGAAAAGAGCCGTGAAGGCCACGCTGATCCTGCTAACGGTAGCTATCATCGGGGCGGGGCTGTACCTTTACAACGCCTTTCTGGCGAAAGTAGCTGTGCCGGAAGGGCTGAACAGTTATGTCGTAAAAATCCCCACCCAATCTACCTTTGAAGAAGTTGTCACTTTGCTGAAGGCTCAGGATTTCGTTCAGGACGAGCAGGTGTTCCGGGTACTTGCTGAACGCATGGCTTACGAGCGCAACCCCATGCGCCCGGGCCGGTTTGAGCTGCAGCCCGGCTGGAACCACATTGAGCTCATCCGGCATTTACGCAATGGGCCGCAAGCTCCAGTCAATGTAGTGCTGCACAATGAACGGCTCATCGAGGAGGTTGCCGGTAAGGTCGCCGGTTTTTTAGAGCAGGACTCCCTGGCTTTCTTGAATCTGATGCAAAACGAAGTCTACCTCGACTCCATCGGCTATACTCCGGAAACACTGATGAGCCTGTTCATCCCCAATACCTATGAATTCTACTGGAATACTGTGCCGGAAGCTTTTATGGACCGTATGATTAAAGAACATGACCGTTTTTGGAAACAAAAGGACCGACAGGCGAAAGCAGCCAAAAAGGAAATGACGCCCGCCGAGGTGTACACTCTGGCTTCCATCGTAGAGCGCGAAACCCTGGTCAGTTCCGAAAAACCCCGAATGGCTGGTGTATACCTCAACCGCCTGCGCATCGGAATGCCCCTACAGGCAGACCCCACTGCCGTTTTTGCACGGCGCGATTTTAGTACGCCCAGGGTAACCGACTACCACACCAAATTTGACTCGCCATACAACACCTACCTGTACGCAGGGCTGCCTCCCGGGCCCATTTCCATGGCGTCCATTTCGAGTATTGATGCGGTGCTTAATGCCGAAGGCCACGAATACCTTTACTTCTGTGCCAAAGGTGATGGATCCGGCCTTCATTCCTTTGCCCGGACTCTATCGGCACACAACCGCAATGCCGCTATCTACCGGGAAAACCTGCGAAAGCGGGGCCTTCGATAATTCGGTTGCTGCATTTACAAAAAAGCCCTAGCTTTGGTGAGGCGGGTCGTTGACCCGCCGCCTAAACCTCAAATACGATCATGGCTGAACAACAGAAAGTCTTCAAAATCGGAATTGCAATGGCGGGGGCAGTCTCCGCAGGTGCCTACACAGCCGGTGTCATCGACTATTTACTCGAAACCCTGTCCAAATGGGAGGGCGCCAAGGAGCGTAACAAACAATTAGGAAAAGACCACCCCGAGTATGACCACAGCGTCCCAATGCACGATGTGGTTATTGAGGTCATGGGCGGCTCTTCTGCCGGAGGGATGACAGCAGCAATCACTGCGCTTGGCCTTTTCGAAGGGCTGCGCCCCATCAACGACGACAACCCGAATAAGGAGCAGAACAAACTGTACGAAGCCTGGGTCAACCTCAACGATAAGGGAGACGGCAAAATGTCTACGCTCCTGCAAATGCTTCAAACCGGGGACATTGAAGAACACGGCGGGGTCATTTCCCTGCTCAACTCCCAGCCTATCGATCAAATCGCTGACCGTGCTGCCGAGCTCAAAAGGATCACAAAGCTGCCAGATTACATTGCACAGGATTTGGAGATTATCCTTACCATTACCAGCCTTAGGGGAATTCCTTTGGCTGTGAACTTTTTCGATGAAGTAAAAAAGGAAAGAGCATTTAGCGAACCGCCCAAGCCGGCCCACCGTATGTACCTACATAAAGGTATTGCACATTTTAAAGTCAATACAGCCGGAACACAGCACTACGACCATACCCTACCTTTTAACCCTGAAGAGGCACTAGACCGGGAAACGCTCCTGCAGTGTGCCAAAGCTACGGGGGCTTTCCCACTTGGCCTGGCTCCACGGCACCTCACCAATACCCAAACTCCCTATATCAAAGCGATGGTAGACCGCATGTTTTCGCCCAAGCGGCACGAGGAGGGGGAGCTGCCTACGCAGGGGCTGCGCATTGAAATTGAAGAAGACACTTTTGACTTTTACGCCGTTGATGGCGGGACCGTGAACAATGAACCTTTCGGTGAGGTGATCCGGGCACTCGAAGAAAAAAGCAAGGACGACCCAGGTCAGAATTATGCCGTACTCATGATTGACCCTTTCCCCAACTTTGAAGGGGAAACTCAGCAGGACCGGGAGGAAACCCCAAAGCTGATTGAGCTGGTCCCTAAAGTCCTGGGCGCAATCCGGGGGCAGGCCATGATGAAAGAAAGCGACCTGGTCGGCGGTTTGTCTTCTGACCATACCCTGCGCATGATATTCCCTTCCCGCCGGGAAGGTGATCAGAAGGATCCCTACCCCATTTCCTGTGGTTCGCTTGATGGTTTCGGCGGATTTTTCAGCCGGGGCTTCCGCGAACATGATTTTGAGCTGGGCCGCCGCAACTGCCAGAGTTTTCTGCGCAATTACTTCTGCATCCCTACCTCCAAGGCAGCTGAGCGGGATAGCGTCTTCCGGGACTGGGATGCAAGCGATGAGCGCCACAAGCGGTTCTACAGCGAATCCGTAGATGGATACCCCATTGTACCAGATATGAACTTTGACCGCCAAAAAGCGGACAACCCGGAGATTCCACTACCGAAACGTCAGCGCCTCAAGCCCTCTGAGCTACTCAGCATTGAGGGCAACATCCGCCACCGCCTGCGTGAAGTCTTCCTGAATGCCGATAAGTATGAAAAGCCGGCACCTGTACCTGAACAGGAAAAACTAAAGGAAGAGGTGCACCAAATCCTGCAACACCACAACCATAAATCAGTAAAGCCGAGCTTGTTTGGCAGCCTGATTACCTGGATTTTGAAAGGGGTATGGAAACAATGGGGCGCCGGCATCGCTGCCAACCGGGCCACCGATATGGTCCTAAAGGCCATCCTTACTGATTTTCAAAAACGTAACCTTCTGGACCGTGACGGGCAATAAAGCCGGGAGAATTGAGTTTTTCCTTAAAAGTCCTTTTATGCTTAGAATCGGATTGCTTCTGGCCGCCTGCTGCCTCGCCGGCAGCCTTTTCGCACAATCAGAGCTCAAAGTCGGTGTGGAGCTGTTCCCGAATATCAGCCACCGCAGGCTTGTTGCCCAACTTAATGACGTAGACCCCAATGAGACCCAGCGCCTGGAGAACCTCGAAGTGTCCCGGTTTTCCTATTCTGCGGGCCTGATGGCACAGTGGCGAAACGAACGCATTGCCTTCAAGACAGGGGCCTATTTTGTGGAAAGCGGCTACCAAACCCGGCGTATGGAAGTCGACTTGCGCGATGATATCCCGGACGGTGCCGAAGATCAGCGCACCAACTACGTCCACTACTTTATTGAAATCCCCGCTGAACTCCTCTTCTACCAAACACTGGACGATAAAAACGACTTTCTCTTCTCCATGGGAATTTCCATGGCGGTCAATATTGCGAACCGGGAGCGCATCACTTACTATACCGATGATATCTCAGAACAGGTAACAGAGAAGCCAGAAGGCGATAACTTCTCCGGGTTGGGCTACAGCTTTATTTCCGGGCTCGGCTGGGAGCACCACTTCGACGGTTTCACCACTATGATTCAGCCGACCTTTCAGTTTTGGCTCAGCGGGCTGCTCAATGATCCGCTTGAACAGTATAATCGCAATCTCTACTCAGTTGGGGTGAGAACTGCTGTGAAGTTTTAGACGGTGCCCCTCTAAACAATCTCTTTCCGGCACGGGTTGCTTTGGAAGAATAACCAACCAAATACAATCTATGGAAATGCAATACCGCCGGCTCGGCCGGTCCGGACTACAAGTCAGCGCACTTTCGCTGGGCTCCTGGCTTACTTTTGGCAAGCAAATCAGTGATGAGACAGCAGAATCGCTCATGGTAGCGGCCTATGAAAGGGGCGTCAACTTCTTCGATAATGCAGAGGCTTACGCCCAGGGCAAGTCCGAAATTGTGATGGGCAACATCCTCGCCAAGCAAAACTGGGACCGCAGCTCCTACATCGTTTCCAGTAAAGTGTTCTTCGGGGATGGCGGCCAGAAGCCCAATCAGACCGGGCTTAGCCGAAAGCACATCTTCGAAGCCTGCCATGCTGCCCTGAAGCGATTGCAAGTCGACTATCTCGACCTGTTTTTCTGCCACCGCCCGGATAAGAATACGCCCATTGAAGAAACCGTCTGGGCTATGAACCACCTCATTCAGCAGGGAAAAATCCTGTACTGGGGTACTTCTGAGTGGTCTGCTCAGGAAATCATGGAAGCTCACATGGTCGCACAACGCCTCAACCTCATCGGGCCGACGATGGAGCAGCCGCAATACAATATGTTTCACAGGGAGAAAGTAGAGGTGGAATTCAGTCAGATTTACAAAACCGTAGGATTAGGTACCACTATTTGGTCTCCCCTCGCTTCCGGTGTGCTGACCGGCAAGTACCTGGATAAATTTCCGGAAGGCACCCGTCTGGGCATGGAAGGTCTTGAGTGGCTCAAAGACCTTAGCCTGACTGAGGAGCGTCTGGAAAAAGTCCGGAAACTCAGTAAAATCGCTAATGATCTGGGCACCTCTATGCCTAAACTCGCTATTGCATGGTGCCTGACCAACCCCAATGTAAGCACTGTAATACTCGGTGGCTCAAAAGTCAACCACCTGGAAGAGAATATTGATGCTCTGGAACTGGTCTCCCAGCTGAGTGAGGAAGTGCTGAACCGCATTGAGGAGGTGCTGGGCAACAAGCCTGCTCATCCGACTTTCTAAACCAGCCTAAAAGAGCGAAGACCGCCCCAAAGCGGTGGGTTGTCACCCTAATTCCGGAGCCTTGCTGGCAATCAGCGTCAGCAAGGCTTCTATATCTTCACCCGAAGTGTGTGGGTTGGTAAGGGTGACCCGAAGGAAAAGCCCGGTTTTGAGCTGAGTTTGCACAATGTAAAACCGGCCGTCTTCCAGCAGAAACTGCCGGATGCGGGCATTCAGTTCATCGAGGTCGGCGCCAGGTTGTACGTAACGAAAACAAACAATATTGCAAGCCGGGGCAACCGCCAGCTCAAAGTCCGGATGGGCACGGACCAGGTCCGCAAAAAGAGCGCCGTTTTGCATGACTTTGCCCAGATAAGCTTCCCACAATTCAAAACCGTAGGTACGTAGCAGGGCATGTACCTTCATACCCATCATCAGCTTGGTACACTCGAAGGTACGCTTGGCCAGATTGTACCATTCCTGCTCGGTTTGTCCGGACCAGAGGTATTGTGCCCGCTGACTAAAGGTCCGGTAGCTGTCCGGCCCGTTTTTAAAAATTAAAGCGGTGGCTAAAACAGGTGTGAGCAGCATTTTGTGAAAGTCCATAGCCACTGAATCTGCGCGTTCCAAACCGTCCACAACAGCCTTGTACTGTGGAGAGAGTGACAATGCCGCACCGTGTGCCCCGTCAACATGCAACCAAAGCCCTTCCGCCTCGCAAAAATCAGCCAGCGCATTCAGATCATCAAAAGAGCCTGTGGAGGTGGAGCAGGCGCTGCCTACGACGGCGATAACTTCCAGTCCCTCTTCTTTGGCCTGAGCCAGATACTCAGGCAGGCATTCGTGCCGCATGCGGTAGTGGTCGTCCACAGGGATTTTGATGATGCCCGTTTCACCCCAGCCCATTATCCGGACCGCCCGGTCTACGCAATAATGCGCTTCTTCTGATACCATAAGGGCAAGGCGCGTCTCATTCCCGCCCTCCGTCCATATGGCCCGTTTGCTTTTCACTGCCCTGGCAGCGAGCAGCGCAGTCAGATTAGCCAGGGTACCTCCCGAGGTCAGTACACCACCAGCATTCGGGCCGAAGCCCATTCTCCCTGACACCACCGCGAGAACCTGTTGCTCTATAGCGGTAGCAGACATCCCCATTTCGTAAACAGCCATACCGTTGTTGAGCAGCCCGTCCACTAAGCTACTCAGGGCAGCAAGCGGAGCCGGCGGGCAAACCTGATGCCCCATATACCGGGGATGCTGCACCTGCACACTGCGCGATAAAATTTCCTGAAAAAAATGGGTGGGGCTACCCGCTCCGTTGATCAGATCATCGTGCCAGAAAGTGGCTTGCTCTCCCGGAGGCAAATAAGCAATGGCTTGCTGTTCCCGGCTCTGAACGGATTTTAAATGATCGGCGAGCATATCAATCAGCTCGTGCCCTACGGCCCTGAACCTTTCCGGGTCGTAGGCCGACTGTAAAATATCTGTTCCTGAGATCATAGTTTTTAACCTCTGACGATATCGGTGCCATCTACGATTTCGAGCTCGTAGTGCTCCGCCTGTACGGAAAAGGCCCGGTAGTACTCCTTTTTTGCGTACTTCAGGAAGTCCTCCTTGGCTGATTTTTTCACCAGATTAAGGGTGCAGCCGCCAAAGCCTCCGCCCATCATGCGGGCACCGGCAACGCCTTCGTGGTCTTTTGCCAGCTCCACCAGAAAGTCGAGCTCGCGGCAGCTGACCTCATACTCTTTGCTTAACCCTTCGTGGGTGCGGAGTAATAACTCACCGAGGGCTTCCATTTCGCCGTTCGTCAGCAGGTGCAGCGCCTGATGCAGGCGTTCGTTCTCCTCGATGACATAGCGGCACCGCTGGTAAACGACAGCCGTCATGTCTTCCCGGCAGGCCTCCAGCTGTTCCAGAGATGCGTCGCGCAGGGATTGAATGCCTTCAAACTTTTGGGCTACTGCTTCCGCCCCTTCACGGCACTCGCGTACCCGGTCTTTGTAGGCAGAATTAGCCAGCGCGTGCGATACACCTGTATTGATGAGCAGCAGTTCGTAGTCCTTCAGGTCCAGTTGTACATACTCATACTGCAGGGAGCGGCAATCCAGCTTAATGGCCTGCCCGCGTTGCCCCAGCAAGCTGGCAAACTGGTCCATAATGCCTGAAGGGATACCAAGAAAATTGTTCGAAGACCGGTGGGCAAGCTGTGCCAGTTCCTGACGGCTTTTCTGAAGATTGAACAGGCTGCAAATACCCAGTGCAAATCCGGCTTCGAGTGCTGCGGAAGAGCTCATCCCGGAGCCTATAGGCAGGTTGCCGCCAAAAACAACATCCACGCCTTCAAGAAGGATGTTTTCCTTCTGAAGCTGATCCAAAATACCCATAAGGTAATTTGCCCAACCTTTGTCTGACTTTTTGATATCGCTTAGCGAAAACTGATAGGAATCATTGATATCCAACGCATGAAAATGGCACTCATTGGTCCCGTTCTCGGCTATAGCGAAGTAAATATATCTGTTGATGGAGGCGGGCAGCACAAAGCCTTCGTTATAGTCCGTGTGCTCACCAATGATATTGATGCGCCCGCAGCCCTGCACCAGTAGCGGTTGTGAAGAGAATTTATCGCGAAATGCGGAAGCTATATTTTCGAGGGTGTTCATCCCAATTTTTTGCGCAAGATAGAGAACTCCGGGCATTGACCTGAAAGAAATACCCGAAATTTAGCCCCCGGTCAGTTTAAGTGATCCTGCAAGAACTGTATTGCCCGGTACTCAGACCAGGCATAGGGTTTTCCGGGCAGCGTAAATCCAACGTGGCCACCACTTCCCGGACGCTCAAGGAAGAGCTTGGGGTGGTCTTTGCAAAGTTCTGCAGGTGAGCAAGCCGGGGGCAAAATTGGATCATTACCGGCATTGACCAGCAAAATGGGCCGGTCGGTACCGCCCATGAAGTTTTTGGCGGAGGCCTGCCGGTAGAAATCTGCCGCGTCCTCATAACCGCCAAGGGGTGCGGAATAGTGCTCATCGAAGTCGCGCCAATGCCCCACTTCATCCAACTTTGATATATCCAGACGGCCGGGAAAATCCGCAGCCTTATCTGTTACCTTCCTGCTCAGACTCTTGAAGAAGCGGCGCTTATAGAAGCCATTCCCAGGAAGTTCCAAAGCATCTACGCTGGCTTTAAGGTCACAGGGGGAAGAAAAGGCAACTCCGCCAATTACGGCTTCCGGAACTGCTTTACCATGAACGCCAAGGTATTTCATAAGAATGCTCCCTCCCATGCTGAAGCCAACGAGCAGGACTTTTTCGTAGTCTTTGGTTTGGAGCGCATGTCCGATTACTTCGCCAATGTCACCGATCTCGCCATGATTGTAGAGGCGGAATTTCCGGTTCATCTCTCCGGAACAAGAGCGGCAGTTCCAGGCCAGCACATCCCAGCCTTCCTCCGAAAAGCGATTGGCCATACCCATCATGTAGTGGCGTTCGCTGTTGCCTTCCAGCCCGTGGGACAAGAGCACCAAATTGCGGCTTCTGTTGTCCACCCAGTCGAGGTCGACAAAATCACCATCAGAGAGCGTTAGTCGCTCCCGCTCATAGGTCGTCTGCACCCTGCGCAAAATAGCAGGGAGCACCGTCTGAAGGTGCCCGTTAAACTGATAACGGGGCGCCCGCTTGTAAGTCGATTCTTTAATCAGTGGCATCTGTGGTAGCCGTTGTATGGTATTCGAATGAAGCGCGCTCAGGCGAAAGGGCAGCCGTCCGGTCGTTTTCGGCAACCACAAAGTACTGAATGGGCTGCTCTTTATCCTGATGGGAGACAATGACGCCGAAGACCTGATCCTCGGCCATTTCATCCCCGCTCGCTCCATCGTCTAACATTTCAACCGCCCTGAAGTTGCCTCGTGTACCGTTCCTGTAGAACAGCCAGGCTCGTGTTGCCCCTTCCAGGCGAGTAGCAAAAATGGCCTCGTCACCCACATCGATATACTCAATGGTATCAATTTTTGGGGGCTCATGTCCTATCAGAGGATGATTTTGCAAATATTCAGCCCGGGGCTCCATAAGCTCTGTGATCCCCACGATGTTGACTTTATTGGCCCTTGCTGACTCGTAGAGGTTTTTCTCAAAAGCTTCCACGTTATAGAGCTTGTTGGAATCCGCCTCTACAAATGGGCGGATCCGTTCCTGAATACGCATGCCCTCGTAAAGGTAAGTGCTGTCGGCGAAGAAGTCCTGAACGATGGTTCGGATATGAGCAGCGTACATTTTGCGGTACAAGTCATTGCCGAGCAGTTCTGTAATAAGAGGCCGCTTTTTATTTTTTTGCTTATAGTGGATAAATGGGCTCAGGGTCTGCATGTCCTCCAGCCCAAGGGGCTTGCCCAGTCCATCGTAGCGAAAACCGCCAAATGAAAGGTTGAGGTCCCAGATGATGGGGTGGAAGACACCGTCTTCATCCTGATAGAGGTAGTAGTTGTGGCAAAAACGCCCGGTGTAGCTGTCCAGATTGACCAGTGTGATATTGAACGCCAGCATCCAGAGTGCTTCATCCACGGCGAGTACAGAGTCGATTTTTTCAGGGTGATTATTCAGTATATCTGTAAGGGCTACCAGCTGTGCCCATCCGGAATCCGATTTGATCTCATAATTACCTTTATAGCAATCCGGATCAGGGCCGAGGTATTCCAGGGACGACTTTTCCCCTTTTGCGCAGCCTTCGGGTGCTTCATAGCTCCAAACCGGGTCACATTTAAACAGTACCCCAGTCTCGTCTTCGTAATCACTGCCAAAGAAGCGTTCGAGCAGTTCCTCGTCAACAGACTCCGTGTTGTTGTAGAGCCCAAAGTACTCATCATTGATAAACACGCGAACATAATTGGCCCGTGGCGAGACCATGTACCGGTTTGCAATTTTGTAGGACAATGCTTCCCTAAGAAAGGAAGGGTCCCGGAAAACATTGCTCAGCTTGAGCTTATCGTAGCCCCCGGGCATTTTCCGGTCTTTGTGGGTCTCATTAACATCAATATTAAAGGGCAGCTTGGCGTAGTCATTTTTCCTGACGTTGAAGTAGGAGCTGTTGCCCTTATAGCGGACTCCTGCCCCCTCGTAGGTTTCCCCTGCAAACTTTACTGTGGCAATCAGGCGCTGATCCAGCCCGGCTTGTTTGAGTGAGTCAAGGATATCGTCCCAGTTGTCTTCCTCAAAATAGATGCGGACCTCCCGGATGGAGTCCGGGTCGTAAATATCGATTTCGGTATCCTGCCCGATAACCGGAGCCGCGTATACCAAAGCAAACAGAAAAAGTAAGAGAAGTTGTTGCATAGATTTGGTCAATTGAACCCTATCAAAAGAAAATTGCGAAGCAAACAGTAGCTGCTTGCTTCGCAAATTCAGGAATTCTGGCGGCAAAACCTACAGGCATGCACCAAATTATTCGTAAGCTTTAGTTATTTAATTCTTCTAAGGTAGCGGTGTGCTGCTCAAACATATAGCGGGACGGGCTGAAGTTTGCCGCCCGGGCATTTTCGGCGTAGATGTAGTATTGGATTGCGGTAGCTCCCCCTTCCGGATTCACAACCGCCCCAAAGACACCATCCCCCGCTTCGCCATCATTATGCCGGCCATCGTCTGCCATGTCTACCCGCTTGAAGGGTTGAGCAGCGTCGTGACGGTAAAATAAAGCCACCTCCGTGGGAAACTTCTCTACTTTGGCCTGGATTTTAAACTCTGTGACCCGTTCAGCAGAAAATTGCTCGCGGGAACTGACCGTAACATCACTAACCATTGGAGGGATAACAGCTAAAACAACGTCCTGCTTGAGGAAATCCGTACGGGGCGTCATTAGTTCCTGCAAACCAGGAATACGGCTGCGCTTGCCAATCGTTTCGGTGAGGCTGTTGTCGAAGTCTTCCATGGAGTAATACCGGTTTTTGTCTGCTTCAAAGTCTTCCCGGATAAGGGCTTGCAGTTCTTTAACCCGCTCCAGGTACTGGTCTTTGCGGAAGACCTCATTCACGATAGTACGGATGTGGTCGAGGTACATTTTCCTGTAGTGCTCATCCTTGAGCAGCTGACTAATCAGTGGCTTATCTGCATTATTGACGTGCAGCAGGGGGTCCATCTCCTGCAGGTCTTTCAGCTTAAGGTCGGAGCCTACACCTGTGTTTTTGTAGCTGCCGAAACAGAGGTTAAGGTCAAATACTATAGGATTGAACCGCCCCTGATCATCGCGGTAGAGGTAATAGTTTTCGCTGTAACGGCCGGTGTAGCTGCTCAGGTTAGCCAATACGTTATTGTAGGCCAGCATCCAAAGGGCCTGGTCTACGTTAAGCACACGATGCACCTCATCCGGCTTTTTGTTCAGCAGGTAGGTCAGCTCAATGAGGTCATCCCACCCGCTTTCCGAGAGTAGCTGGAAGTTATGAAGGTAACACTTGGCACTTTCGTCAAACTGCAGGCTGCCGAACACATCTGCCTTGCACCCAGCAGGTTCATTTTCCACAAGATTTGGCGCGCAGCGGATGAAAGTACCCTCATCTGTGCCATAGTTGCGCTTGAGAAAAGCATCATCAATCGGCTCCACATTCACAAACAAGCCATAGTACTCGCCATTGACCATCACACGCGCATAATTGGCAAGTGGTGCAGGCATGTAACGGCGTGCAATTTCATAGCCAAATACTTCGCGCACCATGCTAGGGTCTCTCAGCGCACTGGAAAGTTTGACGGTGCCCCGCCCCTGGTAATTCTGTTCCTTGTCGATATAATTGAGCTTCAGGTAGAGGCTGTTGCGCTTATTCCCTGGCTGGAAGGAACGGCTTTCACGGTAACGTACCCCAATATCATCAAACTTTTGCCCGTTAATTTCAACGCTGCCGAAGAGCAAGCCGTCACCGTTGAAGCGCAGGGAATCCAGTACATAGCGCCAGTTCTCCTGCTCAAATCTGATTTTGATTTCCTGAATGGTACCGGTATCATAAAAACCGGAAGCATCATCTTGAGCCCATAGTGTTGTATAAGCCCCGAAGCAAAAAAGGCTTAGTAGGATCAGCGTTGTTTTTTTCATATTGAAGGTGTGATGTGATTTTCAGGATTTTGTTTTGGGTATAATCGCCAGCGGCTCCTGAACGCTGACAAATTATACTTTTTTCATTGCAATATTAAGAAATTATGCTGACGATGGAGGGCTCTCTTCTGGCAAACCCTTTAGGAAACGCCCTTTATTTTTTACTTACTTCCCACTGAGTTGCAGGAAATGCAAGTAAAGATTGACCACCATAATCGCGATGATTGCGAGGGCACCGATCCGCATCCACCAGGCATTGCGCTGCCGGAATGCTTCTGCTTTTTTCCTGGACTCAGGATCGCCCGCCTGTACCCGGCCTATGCTAAACAGGTAAAGGTAAATACCAAAAGCCAGGAATATCAACTCCATGAGCAAGCCCAAATAATCCATTTTACTAGTTGTTTAATTCCTCAAAAAAACCAGTCTTTTTATTCTTCACGACATTATCCCAGTGGAAATACCGCCCGTTCATGGATACATATACGCCCGGCTGCAACGTTTGTACAAAAGCCAGGGCACTGCCCAGATTGAAAAAGCCATCCGAAGAAGTCCCGAAAGCATAGGGAATCATTGCACCGGTAAGCACTATGGTTTTCCCTTCTATATTCCGCCTGGCCAGAAATTGTGCCGTTTCCACTACCTTATCGGTACCGTGCGTAATAAGAATTTTATCATACGGGCAACGCTGACAGTTGTAGGCAATAATTTCCCGGTCCTCTTCCATCATCTCCATACTGTCGATCATCATCAGCGTCTTGATATTCACATCAAGCGTACATCTGCCCCGCTCGAACATACTGGGCAAATGGGTATCCCGGAAAAAGAGACTCCCTGATATATAGTTGTACTCTTTATCAAAAGTACCTCCGGTGACGTAGACCTGAATCATTATTGCTGTTTTTGCGCTTAGCGGCAATTATACGACAAATGCCTACTGCCACAAAGTGCAAGCCTGGGATAAATACAGCTTCTTTACCAGAATGCAACAATTACCTTTGGTTACAATAAAAATAACCCCAGCTGCCACCATGAGGCAACCAGGGTTATTCGCACCTATATATACTCCTCTTACAAATTACACCTCTCGTGACCGGAGGGAGTATAATAAGGATAATGCTATTCCTTGTCCACCTTGAAGAAGTCGTCTTCAAGCCCTGTGTTGATGTTTACCTCCTCCACTTTCATCGTCAGTGGTACAGGGGCCATGCCTTCTGATTCAGTTTGGAACGGGACCATCATCCCCTCCACTTCCTGGTAGTCACTAAATCGGTTAGTGATAGTAACTGAACCCTGCGGCCCATCCTGCGTGGTTACCGTCTTTAGCTTCAGCCCGCTTTCGATTGAAAAATATTCAGTACTCTTACTCCCATCAGGGCTGATAATTTCAATTTTATAAGCTGGCTCGCCATCCACTTTTTCTGCTCCCGTAAGTTTGAGCTCATAACCTTTTTTGTCGTACGCCAGTTCCGGGTGGATCATCGCCTGCGATTTGAATGCATCGGCATCTTCTCCCTCGAGGATTTGCTTTTGCCCCATAGCGCTGACCATCGCTCTTTCACCGTCGTAGCGGGTTTCGTTGACTACAGACCCGTTCATCTCTACCGTCATGGCCATTTTGCCGGTTGCTTTCTGCTTCATTTTCATGGTCAGGGCCATACCCTGAATAGTAGCGCCCATGGTCATGCTCATATCTTCCACGCTTTCCAGCTTTTCACGGCCACCGAGCGCTTCAATATATTGCGCAATCACATCCATAGCTTTCAGGCCTTCTGGCACACTCAGGCCGGCTTTGTCGAGTGGGCGCCCCTGATTGTCGTACATTATCACGGGAGCCACACGCTCTAGCGGCTCAGCCACTTCGCCGGCATTCCCTACGACAACGACGTAGGCCTGGCCCGGCAGTAAATATTTCTGAGCAGCCGCTGTGAGGTCTGCCTGCGTAACAGCCTGTACGCGCTCCAGATAGGTAGCATAGTAATCTTTCGGAAGCTTGTACCGGGCAATATTCAGTGCAAAACGGGCAACGGTCTCCGGTCGCTCCGTGCTTCGGGCAAAACTGCCAAAAATGAAACTTTTCACACTGTTGAGCTCTTGCTCCGGCACAGCCTCGGTGCGCAGCTTTTCGAGCTCGCCTAACATCTCGACCACTGCGCTGTCTGTCACTTCATTACGAACATTACCGCCGGCGGCAAAGTAGCCGATGATTTTATCGTACTGCAGCGTTGAGCGTACGCCGTAAGAATACCCTTTATCCTCGCGGATGTTTTGATTCAAACGGCTGGACAGCAGCCCTCCGCCCAAAATGGTGTTCAATACGTTTGCGACAATCGCATCATCCGTGCCGGGCTTCAGATTGACCGGGTAGGTGATATTGAGGATCGACTGCGTTGCGCCGTCTTTGTTTATCAACGCCACCTGAGTGGCATCCGGCGCTTTAGGGCGGGGATAAAACGCCCGAGCTACATTACCTTTTTCCCATTTCCCAAAGTAGGTCTCGGCCAGCGTCCTGGCTTCATCCGCGTTGATGTCGCCGATAAAAGCCAGGTAACTAATGTTAGGCTTGAAGTTTTCGTTATAGTATTCCTTCAGGTCTTCCAGCTTAATATTTTCCAGCGTTTCCCTGGTTTCTATTTCACCGTAAGGATGGTCTTCACCAAAGGTGAGTACATCCGAGACGGTGGAAGAAATATAGCTGGGATCAGAAGTCTGAAGGGCAAGTGCAGAAAGCCGCTGTTGTAGCAGCTTCTCAAATTCTGCCTCCGGGAAGCTTGGGTTGAGCACAGCATCCGCCATGAGCTCTATGAGGGTTTCCTTATGCTTGCTCAAGGCTGTGGCATAGGCACCTCCGCTGCTTGTGGAGAGACTTGCCCCCATAAAGTCAACGGTTTCATCGATTTCATTTTTGGTACGGTTTGCTGTACCGCGGCTCAGCATTTCGCCAGCCATACTTGCCATACCTACCTTGTCGCCTTCGGCGGTTGGGGGCACGTCGACCAGAAGCTGGAAAGTCACTTTAGGCAACTTGTGGTTTTCCACTACGATCACTTCCAGGCCATTGTCCAGCTTAAATTGCTGGTATTCGCCAAACTCAATCCGGGGCGGTGGGCCGCCTTCCGGTGCTTTCTTGCGAAAGTCTTCGTCTTGCGCCTGTATAGCGGTCGTACCCAATAGCGCGACAACGAGGTATATTAGAGATTTGAAATTCATATCTTGATTCAGATTTTTACTTAAAAATTAGGTTTTGGGCACTGCTTACGGCTGTGCGGGCTTGGGCAAATAGTAAAGCGCAACCCGGTTGCCGGGCACCAGGTATTTTTTTGCTACCCGTTGGAGGTCCTCCCGGGTTACTGCCTTGTATTTCTCCAGCTCGGTGTTGATCAGGTTGGCATCATCGTAAATGGTATGGTAGGTGGCCAGGCTATTGGCAATACCAAACATAGAAGCATTATCGGTAAAGAAGCTGGCTTCAATCTGATTTTGCAGCTTTTGGTATTCCTGCTCAGAGATAAGTTCCTCCCGGACTTTTGCTGTTTCGGCGTCCATCGCTTCTTCCAGCGCTTTGGCATCTGTGCCGGCACTCGCTATGGCAAAGGTCATAGATAAACCCGGGTCTTCCGTACCATCTGCAAAGTTGTAAACGGCCAGTGCCTTTTCCTGTTCGTCTACCAGCGCACGGCGCATGCGGGAGCTCTCCCCTTCCGACAACAGCCGGTTGAGCATTTGAATCGCGTAGGCATCATCTTCGGTTATGGATGGAATGCGGTAAGCATGGATAACGGCCGGTAACTGGATTTGGTCGTAGACAGTGTCCCGCACTTCCCCATTCAGAGCCGGCTCCTTAATTTCCGGGCGGTAAAAACTCCCTTTCTTAGCCGGAATAGTACCAAAGTATTGGTTCACCCACTTCTTAGCCTGCTTGGTTTCGAAGTCTCCGGCGATGACCAGCACAGCGTTGTTAGGCACATAGAAATCTTTGTAAAAGTTGACGTAGTCCGCTTCCGTTGCCGCATTCAGGTGGTCCATGGAGCCGATCGTCGGCCACTGATAGGGGTGCTTTTTGAACGCCCGCTTTAGTGCTTCCATGCGGAACGTACCGTAGGGGCGGTTATCGTAGCGCTGCCGCATCTCTTCCTTGACCACCTCCCGTTGGGTTTCAATACCCTTATCCTCTACCTTAGCGTGCAGCATGCGCTCGGATTCCAGCCACATGCCCAACTCCAGCTGATTGGAAGGCAGAATCTCAAAGTAGCAGGTAACGTCTGAAGTGGTGTAGGCATTCAGCGTACCGCCAGCGTCCTGAATGTACTTGTCAAACTGGCCGCGCTCGATGTTTTCCGAACCTTCAAACAAGAGGTGCTCAAAAAAGTGGGCAAACCCGGTACGGTCAGGGTTTTCGTTTTTGCTTCCAACATGATACATCACGGCAATGGCAACAATGGGTGTGGTTTTATCCTGATGCAGAATCACATCCAGCCCGTTATCCAGCGTGAGCTGTTCAAATTCAATGGCGCGGTCCTGGGCCAGCAGTCCGGTCCCGAGAAGTACGCCGCTAAGTAGAAAAAATAGCTTTCTGAGCGTCATATTGATATTTGGTTTGATACATTTTTTCAATAAGGTGCAAGTTGCAAAACGTATTGCACATCACGAAGTGCAATAGAGAAGTCTTAGATAACCAACGACGAAACCCGTGCTTTTGATTACATACAGAGATGGCAATGCTCAATTTTATAGTTTTTTTCTATATTAAATCTTTGCAAAGCCCCTTAAAGATGTCCCGAACAATCGCTGGCTTTCTCTTTTTGATAGCCTGGTCATGCTGCTTGGTCCAGCTGTTAAAGGCCCAATCTACGCCCAATATCATCATCATTATGGCAGATGATCAGGGCTGGGGCGATCTTAGCCTGCATGGGAATGTCAATCTCAGCACTCCAAATATTGACAGCTTAGCAGTGAATGGGGTTCAGTTCGACCGGTTTTTTGTTGACCCGGTGTGCTCTCCGACACGGGCCGCTTTACTTACCGGACGATATGCGGTAAGGGGTGGCGTTTATTCCACTTCTGCCGGTGGCGAACGGCTCGACCTCGATGAAAAGACGCTGCCTGAGTACTTTGAATCTGCCGGCTATGCCACCGGTGCTTTCGGCAAATGGCACAACGGCATGCAGCCACCCTATCACCCCAACAGCCGGGGCTTCGACGAGTTCTACGGCTTTTGCTCCGGGCACTGGGGCAGCTACTTCAGCCCTATGCTGGAACATAACGGACAAATCATTCAAGGCGATGGCTACCTGCCCGACGATCTGACGAACCGGGCTATAGATTTCATTGCACAACATCAGGATAAGCCGTTTCTGGTCTACCTCCCCTTCCCCACCCCACACGCGCCTATGCAGGTACCGGATGACTGGTGGGAAAAGGTGAAAGACCGCCCGCTCCTAAACCGGCACCGAAATCCGGAACGTGAAGACACCACTTTTACCCGGGCCGCACTCGCCATGGTGGAGGATATTGACTGGAACGTGGGGCGCCTCATCGCACATCTCCGCAAGCTGCACCTGGAAGAAAATACCATAATATTGTATCTCACAGATAACGGCCCTAACTCCTGGCGCTGGAACGGTGATATGAAAGGGCGGAAAGCCAAAACCGATGAAGGCGGGGTGCGTTCGCCACTGCTGATACAATGGAAAGGGCAGCTCCCTGTCGGAAAGACCATTCAACCCATTGCCAGCGTGCATGACCTGCTGCCGACCTTAGCCGACCTTGCAGGCATTCCCTTCGATCCCCCAAAGCCCTTGGACGGCAAAAGCCTGAAATCTTTGCTTTTGGAGAAGAACACGCATTGGCCCGAGCGTTTGATCATCAACCAATGGGGCGACCGAATCAGCGTGCGCAGTCAGCATTTCCGGCTGAGCCATGACGGACAGTTGTTTGATATGAATGCCGACCCCGGGCAGCGTAAAGATGTCAGCCACGCACATCCGGAAATCCATAAAACGCTGATCAAGGCGCAGGAAAAATTCCGAAAAGAGGTGCTATCAGAACTAAATCCGAACCAAAAACGAGCTTTTGCCGTGGGGCACCCTGACCATGTTTTCACCCAACTGCCTGCCCGTGATGCCATTGCCACCGGCACCATCGAACGGTCCAACCGCTGGCCCAACTGCTCCTATTACACCAACTGGACAAACACCAATGACAGCATCTATTGGGACGTGGAGGTCCTGAAACCCGGTCTTTATCAGGCAACCCTGTACTACACCTGTGCGGAAGAAAATACCGGCGCAGCTTTCCGGTTGTCCGCAAACGGCACAGCCATTGATTTTCAAATCAGTGACGCCCACAACCCACCATTAGAAGGTGCCCGATACGACCGTACGCCCCGGGATGTTTCCTACGTCAAAGACTGGAAGCCTTTAAAGGTTGGCAATCTTCAGCTGAAGCGCGGCCAACAGCGGCTCGCCCTTTCCGCAAAGGATATTCCCGGTGCTCAGGGCTTTGATTTCCGGCTGCTGCAGTTGGATCGAATAGAAACTTACAAAAGCCCGTAGACCAGCCGTGAATTTTGTCTTCTTCTTTGCCCTATTCACCGTTACAACTAAAAAAGCAAAGCCTCATTTACCCAAAAACCAAGCTATGATCAAGGATTGGAAGCAGCTGCTGGTAATGGGCAGCATTTTGCTTTTTGCAAGTGCAATGAGCGCGCAGGCCAAGTGGGACATTTCCGGTACGCAGGCCCGGGAAGGCGAAGATCCATATCTACAGGAAAAATACTGGGCTCTCAACAACAGCCCCATGCAACAAAAGCTGCGCAACCTCAAGCCCTTCCCGGTGGGCGTGGTGTACTATCAGCAGCGGGGCGATGACCTGGAGGCTGCCAAACACGAATTTGAGACCATCCGCGACCTGGGCTTCACCGCACTAAAACAAGTGCAGCTGGTCGCACCCGACAATCCGGAGGGCTTCCGGGAAGAAGTTTTTGATGCCGCCATCGATATTGGCATTTCGCCCTGGTACTACGGCAAGGGCGGCTGGGCCAACATCACGCCTGAACTCCTGAAAGAACTGGGTATCGACATGAAGCTTACCGAAGCTAATATGCCCGCTATTCAGGTCCACCCCAAAATGATCGCCCACCAAAAGCAGGTTTGGCACGACAGGGTTGACCGCATGGATCAAAAGCCGCCAAAGCCTGAAGGTATGGGCGAGCCCGGGCGCAACAACCCCTGGATGCCGGAGCGCCTGCTCCCGCCCTTCGCAGAATGGCTGGAAGATACCTACGGCTCGATGGATGCCCTAAAAGAGGCCTGGAACTGCGGCTATACCGGCAGTTGCGCTTTCCAAACCTTCGAAGAAGCAGCGGCTCAGCTGAAGGGCACCGGATTTGATGAGTATGGCAATGGTACCGGAAAGCTATCTAAAGATTTCCGGCGCTACCGGGACGCCATGAAATTTCAGTCCGAGCTTATCGTCGAAAACTATCAAAAAACGATGGACCTCTACTACGACTGGGATCCCGATGAGCCCGAGCGTACCGGCGGGCACCAGATTTTTGAAAACCAGGCCATGAATACCTGGGACCTGGAGGCTCAGGCTAAAACGGCCGATATTGGCGGGTCATTCTATTCCTCCATCCACCTTACCCACCACTTTTTCCTGACCGACCATGAGATCCTCCGCCCGGTCTACTGGCAGGCCCGCATCGTGGCCGATATGTTCAAAGGCGGCTGGGCAGCTACATGGGAGTCTACCGGCGGGCCTACCCAATGGAGCGGGCATCAGGGTTATACCGTTGACGGGCAGACGATGTCGCAGCTCATCGTATCCTACCTGGCAGCCGGGCTCAAAGGTATTGGATTTTGGATGTGGAACAGCCGGGGCGAAGGCTGGGAAGTCGGGGAATACGCCCTGACGGATATTCAGGGCGAGCCCGCCGACCGGGCTATCGTAGCGGGCAATTTCTCCAAAAAGCTGCAGGAACATCGCTTCGAGCTTTGGGACAGCGTAGACGAGCCCACCGTAGGGATTCTGTACAGCTGGGAAAATGAAGCCATGCTCGGCCGCCTTTCCCTGGGCGCCTACGATATGAATACGCCGGTGTACAAAACCGACCGGGACAAGCAGTTTCGGCAGTTCCATTCCGAAGCCCGCCTTGGGCTTTCCCGCGCCCTGATGAACAACAATATCCCCTTCGAGTACCTCACGGAGCGCGATCTGGACGCCGGGCTGGCTGCCCGCTACCCAATCATTTACCTGCCGTATGTGATTACACTGAAGGACGAGCACATCAAAGCCCTCAAATCCTATGTGCAACAGGGCGGGCGGCTCGTTGCTGACTTTCCGGTTCTTATGCTCGACACCTACGGCCGCCTGAACAAGCAGCATAAAGACAGCGACTTTGCCGAGCTCTTCGGGCTGCAAACCGCCGATTTTCACCACAGCTTCAACCGCCCCATCCACTTCGATGGCGATGCGCTGGATACGCAGTACGGTGCTCTAAAAGCCAACGGAGCAGCAGTCATCAGCACCTTTGAAAATGGCTTGCCCGCCGTAACCCGGCACTCATACGGCCAAGGCGAAGCCGTACTGATTAACTTTGAAGGCTCACGCATGACTTACCGGAAAGGCAACGAGAAAATGGAGGATATACTGACCTATTTCACCCTCGGAGATATCCGCCCACCCTACGAAGTCAAAGGTGCTCAGCACAGCATGGTGATGCGCCGCTCAGCTCCGGAGGCCGACCACTACTTCATCCTCAATGAAAATGATGGGCAGTCAGAGACGATACGGGTACAGTCTGACGTCATAAAATACGGTAAAGCCGTTAATATTTATACAGATGAAGCCCTGAAAAGCAACGAGCAGGGTTTTGAAATCACCGTTCCTGCCCGTTCCGGTATCTGGGTACGTATTGAGAAGCCGTAAAATGAACGCTTTGCAGAAAACGATTCGAGTACTAACCCTTGCTATCATCAATTTAGCCATTGCACTTGCTGCCAATGCGCAGGAGTTCGGAAGCTGGGACGTACCGGTACCCAATCCGGAACGCTGGTGGGAACCGGTGCCTGGTTTTGTGCCGGTGGAGCCCGGGGAGCACCCGCGTATCCTCTTCCGGGAGAAGGACCTGCCCTGGCTGCGCAGCAAAATGGATAAACCGGAGGGGCAAATACTGTTAAGCCGTCTGCGGGAGCTGCTTAACGGAAGCGATGGCCGCAGTATGCCCCTGTTCTTCAACCCCGCAGACAGTGCCTATACCAACGGGCACTACGAGCAGCTCGTCATTGACAGCGCTGGCGTGTACACCTTTGGGCATGTGGCCGGTTACGGGCTGCTCTTCCAGCTTACGGGCGACACCCTCTACGCCGATCTGGGCCGCCAATGCTTCGACCTGGCACTGAAGGGGCAGCGCGACCGGGATGACCGCTACAGCTGGGTGGATCCCGGCGGCGCTCTGCGGGCCGGGTCGGTACTGGGCTGGATGGCGGTGGGCTACGACCTCTGCTATGATGGCTGGGACAAAGCAACTCGTATCAGGCTGGGCAAAGCGATAGAACACTACAGCACAGACATCATCACCAAATGGGGTGGCGTCCGGGTGAACCTGGAGAGTCTGACAAGCGGTACGATGCCTCCCACCAGCAATCACTATAGCATGCAGGTGGGTGGTGCCGCCCTTGCCCTGCTGGTCATCCATAAAGAGCCCTGGGCTAATCAGGAGCGCATCGACAGCCTGCTACAGGTCAGTCAGCGCAGTATGGTACACAACGCTACTCAGGGCTTTGGCGACGGTGGCTATTTTGCCGAGGGTGATGGTACGGGCTCTATGGCCACCTACATTACCTATCTCACCGCTTTGCAGGGCTGGAAAAATGCCTTAGGCAAAGACTTTGCCGGAGCTCAACCTCCTAATGTGCGTATGATGGCGCTCAAATGGCTCTACCTGACCTATATTGAAAATGGAAAGCCTGCCATCTGGCCGGTCCGTGGCGGCTATCCCCACAATGCCTGGAGCCGGAAGGGGCTATCTGGATCCGGGTATTTTGGGCTGGCGTTTGGAGTACTCCCTGCCAGGTACGCTGCTGCGCTGCAATGGTTTTACGAGCGTTTTTTAGAAGATACGGATCAGGACGTTGGTATCCAATATGAGCCCTCCGCCTACCCTCATATTGTAGCGACCACTTTCGTGAACTGGCCCGATACTCTGGATGGCATTAATCCGGAGGAAGTACTGCCCCACTGCTATCAAGACAGGCGGTATGGCTTCTATGCCTGGCGCAACCGCTGGGAAGACAACAATGACATCATCATCACGGCCCTCACTCAAAGCGCTCATGGCTTCATGGGGGCTCAGGCAGATACAGCTTTTCAAATCCGGGCCTTTGGACAAAACTTTAGCTGGGGGAAAATCCCCGGAGCCGTAGCGCTTTGGGGCCGCTCCCAAAATGGCAGGCGCAGTCTGCTAAGCTTTAAAAACGGAGAATCAGTGGCCATTGGATTTTCGGAAGGCAATATGCCCGAAGCCCTACTGCTTGCGACCGGAAAACACGAGGGCGAACAGGTGGAAATAAAAGGCCAGACGATAACCGTCCAATACCTGAGCCAGGGCCCAACACCCAAAATAAAGGCACGTGGCAATCGCATCAAGATCGGCACCTACCGGCTGCGGGTCAGGGATGGTATCCTTGAATGGCTGAATTGAGGCCCTATTAACAGCAGATAAAAATATCAAAAGGTACTGTCGCCTATGACAAAAAATATATCCACAAGGGCATCAGTTTTCATTTTCCTGGCTCTGTGCATCACGGCTAAAGCACAATCCAGGCTTTCGGTCGGCATTGAGGCAGGAAGCACTTGTCCAATTTACCACGCCACTGATTTCAACAATACGCTGAGTCTGGAGAAAACTTCGCAGTTCTCTTTTTTTGGGATAGTGGTTAGCAGAGCGTTCAACCAATTCCATAGCCTGGAAACCGGAATTCTAATAAACAGTTTTCATGGAGATTATGAGATTACAGACAGTTCGCTTGTATCATTTACGACCACTAACGGGCCTACGGTCTATCAGATTCCATTGCGTCTGAATACGAATTTTCCCATTTTCAAGCAGTTCTTCAAAAGTAAATTATTCCTGAAAAGCGTATTAGGCTATCATTTTGGGATTAACACTTCATACGAAGAACCAGACCTGTATCAGTCCGGCTTTTCAATTACAAGGCAGGGAACCACATTGACCTATGATGAAGAGGCCAAAAGCAACTACGGCTTCCGCAGAACGTTCAACCTCTTCGAACTCGGGCTGGGATTGGAACTGTTTTTTGGCGACAAAGTATCTCTCTTTGGCCATTATAATTATCTGTTCGGTACCGATCAACTATTCGAAATAGATATCGCCTACCAGATAAACGGGGGAGATATAAAACGGGAGCAGGTCAATTCGAATGGGAGCTATAGATTGTTCAAATTTGGGGTAAAGTATCACCTTTAGACCTACTGCCCCTGGTTGAATCCACATATTTAATCCATCCTTGAGTTAACGTTAAACCATGAAAAACACACTACTTCAGTTAGGTCTTGCCTTACTTCTTTTGCAAAGCTGTGCTCCCAAAGAGCCAACTGTGCTTCAGTTTGAGAACGAAGCCCTGCGCAAAACCTTTTCCCAACCCCGGCACCCTGATGCCATTTCTGTAGAGCTGTACGACAAGCAACAGGAAGTGTTCCTCAACAATCCTGCCGGACTCCCCTACTTCGAGGCCGTCATCAACGGGCAAATCCTAAGTGCTGCCGATCCGGTTTGGGTATTTGAAAGTCAGCAATCGCGGTCCATGGGCAACGGGGGCACCGAATACGAACTGCGGTACCGGGCTGCCACCGGCCCTGCTGAAGGCTTGGTCGTCCTCATCCGTCAACAGCTCTTCCCCGGAAGCCCGATTGTACGGGAGAAGCTCGAATTACTGGCCGATGCCGAAAACCGCTTTAACCTAAATAAAAAGGATGGGGAGCTGCACTTCCGCTTTCCGCAGTACCGGCTACGGACCGCACAGGCAGGCAAGCCCCAAACCACCGAAATCCGCATCGCCAGCTGGAATCATAAGCCCATAACTTTTGCTAAAGCCGGTGACCCGCCCGGCAAGTCCAACCACATGTACTACCCGGATGTCCGGGCAGCCGCACCCGATGCCCCAGGCGACCGCCCTGCCAAAGGCCCTTTCCGGATCATCCATAACAACGACTGGAGCTTTGGGCTGGCTTACGAGCACGCCTCGCAGGACAATACTAACGGGCTGCTCGACATCAAAAAGAAAGCTGAAGACGGCCGGATCGTTGATGCCATGCAGGGCATAAAAGGGGTATTCAACTTTGAAATCAAAGACGAAGATTTTCAGTTTCTGGGCATTGGTGCCGTAGCACAGGCACAAGGCATAGACGCCAGCGTGCAAGCCATGCGCGGCGCCTATCTGGATGGAGAGCCCATTGATGCCCGCCACCCTTATGCCTCCGTATGGACGGCCCACTTTCATCATACCGGGCCTGCACTTGAAGACAGCAAAGCCCTTATCAGGGACTACCTCCTGAACAAAATCTGTGAGCACCCGGCTTCCCGCAAACCGGAGTTTTACTACAATACATGGGGCATGCAGCGCGCTTCAGAAGAACTCCGAGGTGTACTGACCTACGAAAACCTGTTCCGCGAAATAGAACACGCTGCTGACCTTGGCGCTGATATTTTTGTGCTGGATGATGGCTGGGAAGAAAAGCATGGCGACTGGACTCCTCACCGCGAAAGGCTTTCTCAGGGGCTGGGGCCAATACGGGAAAAACTGGAGCAACATGGCCTGAAGATGGGGATATGGTTGTCTCCGCCTACCATAGACAGTACCACAGAGCGCTACCATGCTCACCCTGAATGGGTCGTTAAAGATTCTGAAGGGAATCCCATTGCAGCTCAGTGGGGACACTGCGGCTTCGATATGGTCAGTGGTTTTCAGCAAGTTTTTATTGAGGACTGTAAGCGGCTGATTGATCAGGGCGCCCGTTTCTTCAAGTGGGATGCCATCAATACCTTCTTCAGCGATCTGCCCGGCCTTCACCATGGTGATTCCACCTACACTGCTTCGGAGCGACGTGCCCGGTACGAGTACCTTTTGCCTATTTATGTGACCGAAGCCATGCGCATCCTAACCGAGTATGAGCCCGAGCTGATCATTGAGGTCGACCTGACGGAAGCCCGCCGGGTGATGACCGGGCTGGCACCACTGAGCCAAGGCAAGCTGTTTTGGATGAACAACGGCGCGAGTGGGTACAACGACTATGGCCCCTACCGGGCGCAGTCGATGCGCACCATCCCCAATGAATTTGCGGGCATTATCCCGCTGGAGCTTTTCACCTACGCCAACTACCCCCATGATCTGGAAGGTTCCCTGGACTACAACATCCACACTTCCCTGATTGCCGGGCACGGTTACTGGGGCAAACTCGACCTGACTACCGCCGATGTCCGCCAAAAAGTTGGCGCTAAGACCAAACTGTCCAAACAAGTGCTGCCTTACCTCACCGATATTGCTCCGGAAGTGGAAGGCAAAGTAGGCGCCTCTCCGGAAGTTTACCGCATGATCAATGCGGAGGCTGGTGCCGGGCAGGTCTTTGCCTTTACTACGGAACCTGTTGCAGCTTTAAATCAAAAAGTGAAAGTCAATACCGAAAATGTGGGGGCAATCCTTCATACTCCGTTTGAACTGAGTGAGCAGGAAGCCCGACTACAGTTTACGCTGGACCAGCCTTATGCAAGTGGAGCTGCCTTCCTGCTACCCATTGGAGAAAAAGGTATTCAGATTACAGCATCGGATAGCCCGCTCTTGAGTTGGGAAGTCGAAGCGGCAGGAGTAGCCTACCATACGGCTGGCGATGGGGTGCAAACAATACGCTGGCCTGAAGAGCTTGGTTCTCCAACGGTTACAGGTGCTGTAGTATTAGAGAAAACGAAAAACTCAACCCACCTCCTGTTTAAGCTGGAAAGCAAGAGCGGTGATAAGGTTAAGATTAAAGCCCCTAATTAAAAGACCATTTTATGAAAAAGCTTTGCTTAGTCATCTCCTTTTCTTTTCTAATCAATTGCTTAAATGCACAAACTGAAAAAGCCTTTGTGCCCAATTACGATGAAAGCAAGGTGCCCAAATTCACTTTGCCGGACCCACTTCAGACTTTTGAAGGAGCGCGCATTCGCAATCAACCCGACTGGGAATCCACAGGGCGGCCCGAGCTGCTGAGCTTTTTTACCCAGCAAGTCTACGGCGAAGTGCCAGGCTCACCTGAATCTGCATCTTCGGAACTTATTGAATCCTCTGATAATGCTTTAGACGGAATAGCCCGCCGAAAGCAGATAAAGCTAACTTTCAAGGAAAACGGGCGCAGCCTGGACTGCCACGTTCTAATGTATTTACCTAAAGGCATAGGGCAAGCTCCTGTATTCCTCGGCTATAACTTCTACGGCAACCATACCGTCACCACCGACACGATGGTTTACATCCCTCAGGCCTGGTCGCGCAACAATGCAAGTTTCGGTGTGGAAGACCATAAGCTCACCGCCCGGTCCAGAGGCGTACGTGTGAACCGCTGGGCGATTGAGGAAATCATTGATGCCGGATTTGGGCTGGTCACCATTTACTACGGAGAGATTGACCCGGACCGCAATAACTTCCAGGATGGCATTCATCCATTATTCTACGAAGCGGGCCAACAGCAGCCTTCGAAGAACGAATGGGGGGCTATCTCTGCCTGGGCATGGGGGCTAAGCCGTGTTATGGATTACCTGGAAGAGGATCAGGATGTAGATTCAGGAAAGGTTATCGTTATGGGGCACTCTCGCCTCGGCAAAACGGCACTTTGGGCAGGCGCAATGGATCAACGCTTTGCGGCGGTCATCTCCAACAACTCCGGTTGCGGTGGAGCAGCACTTTCCAAACGGCAGTACGGAGAAACCATCGCCCGGATCAACAACCACTTCCCGCATTGGTTTTGCAGGAACTTCCATACCTACAGCAATAATGAAGCATCCCTTCCCGCAGATCAGCATGAACTCATCGCGCTCATTGCACCACGCCCGGTATACGTTGCCAGTGCCGTTGATGATCAATGGGCCGATCCTAAAGGAGAGTTCCTTTCTGCCTGTCATGCTACACCGGTCTACGAGCTTTATGGTAAAAAAGGAATTCCAACCCCTGAAATGCCAGAATTGGATACGCCCATCCACAATACCGTAGCCTATCATATCCGCAGCGGTGGGCATGATGTCAAGGAATACGACTGGAAACAGTACATCAAATGGGCAAAAGTGGAATTGAAAGCAAAGTAAAAACCAATGCTATTAGGCACCTTTCAAAAGGGATTGATTTTTTCAGCCTCCGCACGCCCCCTTTCCCCCTAAAGGCGGGAACCTCAGCGCACAAAAAACAATCCCTTTTATTCATGAAGCCCTATTTGTCTAGTGGTTTGGTAAAAACCAATGCTTTGCTCTACCAGATATCCCGCCCCTTCAGCCAGTCTGACAGGCGGTCCATCCACGAAGACAGCGTTTCATCCGATTCCGCCATGCCGTAGCCGTGACCGCCGGACTCGTATAAATGCATTTCTGCCGGTACGCCATGATCGACCAACGACTGGTACAAACGGATACTGTTCTCTACCGGGACTGCCTGATCATCCGTACTGTGCACGATGAAAGTGGGTGGAGTTGCCGGCGTCACCTGAAGCTCATTGGAAAAGCGGCGTACCAAATCAATGGGCGGGTCGCTCCCCAGTAAGGCTTTTCGGGAGCCACCGTGCGTGATGGTTTCCAGCATGCTGACCACCGGGTAGCCCAGAATCATAAAGTCCGGGCGAACCGAGGTGGTATCCGCTATCGAACCTACGGGTTCCCTAAAGTGCGTACCCACTGCAGAAGCCAGGTGGCCACCCGCCGAGAACCCCATGATGCCAATTTTGGAAGGGTCGAGCCCCCATTCCTGAACGTTTTGGCGGACCAGCCGGATCGCTTGCTGTGCATCCAAAAGGGGAACAATCGCCTTTTCGTCCATAGCTTCATCGTTGGGCAAACGGTACTTGAGCACAAAAGCGGTAATCCCCCTCTTGTTAAACCAACGGGCGACGGCATAGCCTTCGTGATCGATGGCGAGAATCCGGTAACCACCGCCCGGGCAGATGACTACACTGCTGCCGTTGCGCTGACCTGCAGGCGGAAGAAAAGTGTACAGCTTCGGCTCCGTCACATCTTTGACCCGCATGACGTTGGTTGTCCAGGTTTTTTCGACCAGCTCATTGGGTTTGGATAAGGGTGGGCCGGCTGGCCAGAGTAGAATGGAATCTGATTGTGCGGGTAAGAACCCAGGGAGCATAAACACAAGCCCCACAAGAAACCTGAGAATCAAAAGATAGCTTCCTCTTTTTCGGAGGCATGGAATAAATACCATGGTATCTAAATTAAGTCTGAGGCATTTGCTGAAATGCTAATATGATATCTTCTTTTTGCACACCGAGTGCAACAAGCTCATCAATAATAGGTAAATCAGTCCGATTCTCTTGGATAAGGATTTTCCCTTCGAGTAAATCAAAGTGGAAAAGCGCGTAGTGAATATGCTCTTTCCCATTCCAACCCATTCTTATGAGTTGATAGTGATGATTTTCTTTATCAGCAATCACCTGATTTTCTACCTGCTCCCAATTAGCAGGTAAAAAAGATGAGTATTGCTCAAGAAAGGATAGAATCGCTTTCTGGTATGTTTCTAATTTTTTATCCACTGGATTATCTTTTGAGCTTTTTCGTCAAATATTCCTGATAAGGTGACACTTCTACAGTCGTTCCTCCTAAATTAAGAAAATTTGACGTTTTATGAATCAATTGCGGTTAATTCTAGTTTGTAGTTATTTAATACCCCTATTCCTATTTGCTCAGCCACAATCTTTATACAAAAACCTCCAAAACAACTTAAAAACAGGCTGGAACACCTGGAGCACCTACAGTATGGGGCAGCACGTCCTCCTGCCCTCCGGAGCCGCCCTAAACCTGGGCATCCACAAAAGCAGCAAAAATACCGATGGCTTTGTCAACCGCTTCTTTGTCGACAAAACTGCGAATGGGTCGCGTGAGCCCATTGTCAAGCCGGGCTATCATAGTTACTCCGGCGATTATACGAGTATGGAGGTGGAATACCGGAAAGTTAAGCTGAGAATCGAATCAGCAGCTTACGGCAATGACCTCTACCTGCTCATTACGCCTATGGAGCTGGACGAGGAATATACATCGACACTCCTCGTGGAAGGCGGCTTACTTTGGAACCGGCCCGGGCAGATTTCCAGGGAGAAGGACGCGCTAACGATAACAACCCCGGATCAAAAGCTGGAATTCCGGTCCTCTGCCCCACTGAGCAATCACCCATTCTTTAATACCCTCAGCCCCTTTTTGGCGATTGAACTGAGCGGTGCGGTGGGCATTAGCAGCACGACCACTGATTTGGCTGCGATTCAGAAGAAGGTAACCGAAAAACGGAACGATTACGAAGCCTACCTCAAGCAATTCGGCAAACTCGCTGAAGCCTACGCCGGTATGGCAGCCGGGCTAGGCTGGAATACCATTTACGATCCCGTGCAGGACCGGGTATTTTCAACGGTGGACCGCCAATGGAACATCAACCGGGGTGGCTACGTATTTTTCGGCTGGGACAACTTCTTTATGGCGCACATGATTGGGCTTGATGCCCCCGAACTGGCTATGGCTAATGCCGTGGAGGCACTCCGGGAAGCCACTGCTGATGGCTTTGTCAGCAACCTTAGTCAGGGCAACGGGCGAAAAGCCTGGGACCGTTCTCAGCCACCGGTAGGCGGACTGGCCTGCTGGGACATCTACCAAAAACATCCGCACCAATGGTTCCTGGAAATGGTCTATCCCCGGCTGTTGCGCTGGAATGAGTGGTGGTTGGAAAACCGCCTGAATGGCGACCTGCTCTCCTGGGGCTCTAATCCCGCTCAAAACCCTTTCCATGACAAAGTGTACCACAACCTTCAGGCTGCCATGCTGGAGACCGGCATTGACGATAGCCCTATGTACCTCGATGCGCAATTCGACCCGGAGAAAAACCTCATGGAAATGCACGATGTAGGCCTGAATGCCATGTACATCGCCGACTGCCGGGTACTAGCCAAAATGGCGGACGTCCTGGGGCAATCAGAAGACGCCCAACGCCTGCGAAAACGTGCAGACCGCTTACAGCAGTACCTTCAGGCGCTTTGGAATGAGGGGAACCAGCTTTTCCAAAACTACGACCTGATTCAAAATACTTTCTCAGACCGAATCTCCCCAACATCCTTTTATCCCTTGCTCACCCGCACCGCATCGTCTGAACAAGCGCAGTCTATGGTCAGTAAACACTTGCTCAACGAAGAAGAATTCTGGGGCGAATGGGTGCTGCCTTCCATTGCCAAAAACGATCCGCTTTTTCCAAAGCAGCGGTACTGGAAAGGCGCCATTTGGGCCCCCATGAACTTCCTGGTTTACCTCGGCATGCGCGAATACCCGGAGCTGGATGACGCCAGAGAAGCACTGGTTAATAAATCCGCAGACCTTTTCGTACGCAACTGGACAGCTCACGGATTTGTGTGCGAAAACTACTCCCCCATTGACGGCACCTGCACCGAGCCTCAGCTCAATAGTTCGCCATGGTATACCTGGGGCGGTTTGCTGGCGCTGATGGGGCTGATGGAGGAAGGGTATTATGATTAATTCATCAACCGGGTTCCTTTCGAAAATTACCTGTCCGCCAGCCAATCTTGCCGGCTGAGACTATAAACTTACATGAAAGACCCGCTGTAAGCCTGGCGCATTACAATCTCTCTTGCTATGCCTCCACTAAAAAAGCTTTCGGATATGCTCCTACGTTTCTTTCAAGTTATTTTTGCGGCGTGCCTCCCTTTTCTGGTCGCTGCCCAAAATTCGCCCAATATTCTGGTCCTCATCGCCGATGACTGGTCTTACCCCCATGCAGGCATTTACGGTGACCCGGTAGTTCAAACCCCCAACTTCGACCGGCTAGCCCGGGAAGGTGTTGTCTTTGATCATGCCTACTGCGCTTCCCCATCCTGCACGCCCTCCCGCGCAGCCCTGCTGACCGGAAAATACCCGCACGAACTGGGGCCGGGAGGTAATCTTTGGAGCCTGCTGCCTGATACATTCCCCAATTATGTAGCCTTACTGGAAAAAGCAGGATATATAACTGGTAAAGCCAATAAGGGATGGGGACCCGGAAATGAAAAAGCAGGCGGTTACCCGCATAATCCTGCTGGACCAAATTACGATAGTTTCACCGATTTCCTCAAACTGCGGGACCCGGACCGACCCTTCTGCTTTTGGGATGGCAGCAATGATCCCCACCGGGTGTATGAACCGGGGAGCGGGGCGAATCAGGGCATGGATGCCTCTGCCATTGATCTGCCACCTTTTTTTCCAGACCTGCCTGAGGTACGCGATGATATCCTTGATTATTTCTATGAGGTGGAACGCTTCGACCGGCGAATCGGTACAGCTGTCCGGGAACTGGAAAAACGTGGATTGCTGGACAACACCATTATTGTCATCACCAGCGATAATGGCATGCCCTTCCCCCGGTCAAAAGCGAATCTTTACGACTACGGGACAAGGGTCCCTCTGGCGATCTACTGGAAAGGGCAACTACAGCCCGCCCGTGAAATGGAAAACTTTGTCAACCTCATCGACCTGGCGCCAACTTTTTTGGAGGCCGCTGGTCTTTCCGTCCCCGGAGAAATGTCAGGCAAAAGCCTGCTTCCCCTGCTCAAAGGGCAGAGCCAAAAGCACCGTGATCAAGTCTTTCTGGAACGAGAGCGCCACGCCTACGTCCGCCCCGATAACCAAAGCTATCCGATGCGGGCTGTTCGGACAAAAGACTACCTCTACATCCGGAACCTGGAACCCGAGCGGTATCCGACGGGCGATCCTGTGCACATCTATGCGGTAGGTGCTTACGGCGATTGCGATGATTCTGTAACGAAAGACGCCATCCTTGAGGGGCAGGACAGCACCCTGAAGCAACAGGCTTTCGGCAAACGCCCTGCTGAGGAGCTTTACGTGCTTGCAGAAGACCCTTACCAAATGGCAAATCAGGCCGCCAATCCGGAGTACAGTCAGGTAAAAGCAGAGCTGCACAACACCCTCAACGAATGGCAATCTGCAACCCATGACCCGCGTGCCAATGACCAGGGCACTGTTTTCGAAAAAGGCCCCTACTTTGGAGGCCCCACCCCGTCAAAACAAGCCAACCGCCACCCCCGGTCCGCCCCACGTACTGATATAGGCCATCCGGTACCTGCCAGATCCACCGCCCTTGTTGACCCATTCCTGGGGAGTATCAATGGTAATGTGCTTCCGGGTGCTTCCGTCCCTTTTGGAATGGTTAAGCTGAGCCCGGACATTATGCCCCCGCAGCCCACCTCCGGCTATCGCCCCGGCAAGCCAATAGCGGGCTTCAGCCACACTCATACCAGCGGGACCGGTGGAGGCGGCCGGTATGGGAATATCCTCTTCACCCCACTGACGCAGGAGCTTAACCTCAAAGATTACGCTTCGCTAAAACAGGTCAATGAGCGGGCTGTACCGGGGTACTACGCTGTCACCCTTGCCCGAAAACCCGGCGATGTGGAAGTGGAATTAACGGCTTCTGCCAAAGTAGGCTACCATCGATACACTTTTTTCACCTGGGATGAATCAACGGAAATCGAAGGGCAGGTGATTATTGATGTCGCCCATGCCATTGGCCGGACGGGGCTGGAAGATAGCCGTTGCCTCGAAGCCGAAGTGGAGATTGTTGGAGAAAACGCCATTCAGGGCTGGGGCCATTTCGCCGGTGGCTGGGGCGGGCAAAACCCGTATAAGGTATATTTCTTCGCCCAGTTCGACCGCCCCTTTTATGCAGCAGGTGTTTGGCAAGACACCACCCTCCTACCCGGCCAGCAAAACTTATCAATCCGCTTCCCGGACGATCAGCCGGTCAAAAGCCGCCGCATGGGCGCATGGGCGACCTTCAAAGGACCGCAGCAGCAGCAGGTGGAAGCAAAGGTTGGGCTTTCATTTAAAAGTATAAAAAATGCCAGGAAATTTCTGGATGAGGAAAAGCAAACTTCATTTGACCAATCACGAGCTGCCGCCGATCAGTCCTGGGACAAGCGGCTGTCCCGTATTGAGGTGGAAGGTGGGCTGCCCGAGCATCAGCGGATGTTTTACGCTACCCTTCGCAATACCTTCCTCATGCCCACCGAAGTCACTGGCGCTACCGAAGACTGGCCCGAAAGCCAGCCTCATTATTGGGATCATTATTGTATTTGGGATGTTTTCCGCACCGTTATGCCCCTGCATACGCTGATTGCACCGGAGCAGCAACGTACCATCCTGCAAAGCCTGCTAAGCATTTACGAAAGGGAAGGCTGGCTTCCGGATGCCTGGATAGCCGGGGACTTTGGCAGCATACAGGGCGGGACAAATGTGGATGTCGTCTTTGCGGATGCCGTTGCCAAAGAACTGGGTGGATTTGACCTGGAACAGGCGTTAAAAGCCCTGCGGCATCATGCCGAACATCCCTCTGATAATCCCAAAAAATACGGCCGCCACCTGGAAGATTACTTAAAACTGGGCTATGTCACTTCAGCATCTGCTAAAGGGGCGACTTCCCGCTCTCTGGAGTATGCCTACAATGATTACTGTATCGCCGAAGTGGCGGAAGCGGCAGGCGATACGACTACAGCCCAACGGTACCGGGAGCGTTCGCAAGGGATTTTCCAACTTTTCAACAAAGAAGCCGGGCACTTCTGGGCGAAAGACCAAGCCGGCAACTGGCAGCCTGGCATCACCACCGAAAACCTGCGCAAAGACCACTGGAATGATCCCTACTTTTACGAAGCTACGCCCCTTGCCTACAGCAGCTATGTACCCCACGATATGCGGGGGCTTATCCAACGGCACGGGAGCCCGGAAGCCTATATCAAGTACCTGGACCGCTTGCTGTTGGACCCCGGGTTTGACCTCGGTAATGAACCGCTCTTCCTGTTGCCCTATCAGTACATTTATGCGGGTAGGCCGGATAAAACTGCTGAAGCCGTTCAGCATCTAATGAGAAGAAAGTACGCTGCCGGGTATAACGGCCTTCCGGGACAGGACGACTCCGGTGCGATCTCTTCCTGGTACGTCTTCAGCAGCATCGGCTTCTTCCCCGTTGCCGGGCAGGATGTTTACCTCATCGGCAGCCCGCTGTTTGACCGTAGCCGTATCCGATTGGAAAATGGAAAGACCTTTAGCGTGGTTGCCCGCCGCCGGTCTGCTGAAAACATTTACGTACAATCGGCCAAACTGAATGGTATCCCGATCGACCGGGCGTGGTTCCGCCACCGGGAGCTGATGCAAGGCGGCACACTGGAGCTTATCATGGGATCAGCGCCCTCCGAATGGGGAAAGGTGCAGGTACCGCCCTCACTAACTCAACCGGCCCCCTATGCTCCGGAAGATATTCAGGCCATTTGCTGGAATATGGTGGACTACCACCTGCTGGAGATTTACCCAAAGCTCAATTACGTCCCGGTCATGGAAGGCGCCTGGACCAAGAACGCTTACTGGAATGCGGCCACCTTTTATACCGGGCTTTGGAAACTTTATGAAAAAACGGGACATGCTCCTTTTTTCAAACACATGGCTGAGTGGGGCAAGCGGGAGCGGTTCACCCCGCTAAAGTACGACCCTGACATTGCCAACAATCACCTTGCTGCCCACACCTGGCTGGAAATGTATCAGGAAACCGGAAACAAAGCCTACCTGGAACCCAGCCTGACGGAGCTCGACCGCTTTATGCGCCTCCCCTACGAAGGGCGTACCGAATGGTGGTGGTGTGATGCGCTCTTCATGGCGCCACCCACTTTCGCTTTAGCTACCGAAATCACCGGTGATCCCAAGTACCTGGATTTCATGCACGAAAAATGGGTACAAGCCACAAAGGCACTGCAAGATCCCGCCACCGGGCTCTTCTACCGGGATGCTAAATACGTCTACGCCCCCGATAAACCTGAAACCCACGGCAAAGATGGCGGTAAGGTATTCTGGTCGCGCGGTAATGGCTGGGTAATGGGCGGCATTGTCCGGGTTTTGGAGCATCTGCCGCAAAGTGACCCGAGGCGGTCGTACTACATCGAATTACTCCAACAGATGGCAGCCAGTATTGCCCCCTTGCAGGGCAAAGACGGGCTCTGGCGGGTCAGTCTGTCCGATACCCAAAACTACCCCTTGCCGGAGACAAGCGGTACAGCCCTGTTCTGTTACGCCCTGGCCAATGGCATCCGCAATGGTTATCTGGATGAGGCGACCTACCGTCCGGTCATGGAGCGGGCATGGGAAGGCTTGATGCAGCATATCCGTCCGGATGGCAGCCTCGGCAGCGTACAACGTGTAGGCCACGCACCCGAACAAATTGACCCTGATCATACGGAGCCTTTTGGGCTGGGTGCTTTTCTGCTGGCGGCGGTGGAGGTGATGGGGATGCTGTAGGTTGGTAAGTTTCTTTTTTACCACGGAAGACACGGAATACACGGAAGGCATGGAGTTTTCTTTTTACCACAGAATACTCGGATGACACGGAAGGCATGGAGTTGTTTTTTCTACCACAGAAGACACAGAATACACGGAAGGCTTTAGCTATGGTGGCAGTAGGCTATTTGATAATTCTTTCTATTGTCGCTTTGGGGTAATGTCCAAAATTCACCAAAAACCCTAGCCGAAAACCAGTAGCCTTCAAATAGTTATGTAACTGGGCCCGATGCTCATCCGCGATTTCTTTTACCGCTTTCAGCTCTACGATAATCTTGCCGTAACAAATCAAGTCTGGCCTGTAAGTAGTATCTAGCTTTTCATGCTTATAAAAAAGATCAAGGGCAGGCTGTGCAATAAAGGGGATTTGCTGACTACGCAATTCCTTTTCCAGGCACTCTTGATAAACCGCTTCCAAAAAACCAGCACCCATTTCCCTGTACACCTCAAACACAGCACCCCGAATCCGATAGCTTTCCTCCTCATAAAGTAATCCTTCCTGATTGTCCATAATCTATATTTTTAAAGCTCCCTATATTTCTGTGTATTCTGTGTATTCTGTGGTCACCCCCCATTTCCGTATTTTCCGAGTATTCCGTGGTCACCCCACCCCCCATTTCCGTGTTTTTCCGCATATTCCGTGGTCACCCCACCCCCCATTTCCGTGTTTTTCCGAGTATCCCGTGGTCACCCCACCCCCCATTTCCGTGTTTTTCCGCATATTCCGTGGTCACCCCACCCCCTATTTCCGTGTTTTCCGAGTATTCCGTGGTCACCCCACCCCCCATTTCCGTGTTTCCCGAGTATTCCGTGGTCACCCCACCCCCCATTTTCGTATTTTCCGAGTATCCCGTGGTCACCCCACCCCCCATTTCCGTGTTTTTCCGCATATTCCGTGGTAACCCCACCCCCTATTTCCGTGTTTTCCGAGTATTCCGTGGTCACCCCACCCCCTATTTCCGTGTTTTCCGAGTATCCCGTGGTCACCCACACCCCATTTCCGTGTTTCCCGAGTATTCCGTGGTCACCCCACCCCCCATTTCCAATCCTAAATATCCAAAATTCCCAAAAGAATTTTAAGCCATTCCACCCAGTATTGGTTAATATGAAGTATCCCCTTTCTCAAAAAAAATAAACGATTCATGTACACATCTGCTCATTACTCTGCCCTACTATTCGCACCCACATTTTGCCTGATAATCATACTGATAGCTCCATCCCCAGGGTACGGGCAAATGACTGCCTCCGAATTCATGCCCTTCAAGTTTGAACTGGACGAACCTGTTCTTCCAATCAGTGAAGAAGTACTACGGGATGAAATCCCAGATATCACAGCAGCCCAGCAACAGATGGAAGCGGAGAGTTTATGGGCTGTACGGTACTGGAACAACGCCTATCCCGCATACCGCTGGCACCAATTACTTATGCAGGCGAGCCGGAACCATAAAGGACATAAAAATGGAGGCCGGGTGGCCATTCTACACCTTGCGGTCTATGACGCTACGGTGGAAGTTTGGGAACACAAACAGGCACATTTCCGGAAAGCAGCCTACCATTACGACCAAAGGGTGAAAAAGCTTGGGGCGGAACCAGAGTATTCCTCCTCCCTTTGTGAATGGAGTGCAGCAGCCGGTGCGGCGCATCAGGTTATCGGATATTACTTTCCGGAGCAGCAGGCGATGCTGGACAGTCATCTCATTGCCTTCAAGTCTGCCCGCCTGGCTACAGGGCTGGTATTCCCCTCCGATATTGAAAAAGGATTGGAAATTGGCCGGAATATAGCTCAACAGTACATCGAATATGCGAAAACCGACCGCACAGACCGCCGGTGGGAAGGGCAGGTACCTCAGGCGGATAGCCTGTGGTCAGGCAACCCCAGCCCCTGGGACCCGATGAAAAGGCAATGGAAGCCGATCACCCTGAAGCAAGCCGATCAGTTCCGGCCCGGCCCACCGCCCACCGACTGGACTGCAGATATGGAGGAGCTCCGGCAATTTAACGCTGCCCATCAAAGCAGCACTATAGCCTGGAAGTGGAAAAGTGAACCGGTATGGGACCTATTGGTCGAACGCAAGATTTTGGAATACGACCTTAACCCATTAGCAGCTGCCTTTGCAAATGCCGTTTTCCACTCCGCACGCTTTGATGCCATCATCGCGGCATGGGATGGGAAATACCACTACTGGGGCATCCGCCCGTTTCAGTACGACCCTTCCTTTAAACCTATTCTGATTGACACGCCGAACTTCCCGGGCTATCCTGCCGGGCATACGACCGTTGCCGGGTCCATAGCCAGAGTGCTCTCGTTCCTGTTCCCCGGAGACAAAGCCTTGTTTAAAACACTGGCAAAAGAGTGTTCAGAATCCCGCTTTGAGGGAGGCGTGCATTTCCGCACCGACAATGAGGTGGGGCTGCAAGTAGGTGATCAGGTCGGCCGGCAGGTGATCAAAGCATTTACTTCAAAAGGAAATTAGATGGAATAGCACGATATAATCTGAAATCCAGCCAACTTAAAGGCTTTAACCTTTTCAAAAGCCCTCGGTTTTCATAGCATCTATGATGTCGGTTAGAAATATTTGATCCATTTTTTCAACGTAGGGGTCAAACATTTTTACTCCATTTTCGTATTTTTCTTTTGCAAGTTTTATGTTTTCCATATACCTCTTTTCGTCCCTCAGTGCCTTATAAACTAAAGCCATATAGTACCTGTTTTCCGCGATATCATTTTCTAATGCCTGCTGCTTTAAAGCACGCAGAGCCAATGAAAATTTTCCCATTTCCAGGTAAAGAACCCCCAAATGCAAATAATCGTAAATACCAACGCTATGCGTGCTATCACTTAGTTGTCGCTCAAATATCTGTAAGGACTCATTCGGTTCCCCTATAGCCTTGTAGGACAAAGCTTTGATAATATTGAGGTAATAATCCCCATTTTGGGAATAACCAATGTCGTAGTCAACCAAGCTATCTAATAGTTCAATATCTTCTATTGCTCCCGCATAATCTCTAAAAAACTGATAGCGGCACGACGCCCGGTAGAATAGTTCTTCCTCCGGATCGTACTTCACGGCTTTGTCCATTAGCTTTTTCCAGGTGATAAAATCACCGCTCTTCAGATATGCGGTGGATTTAACCCTGTATGCGTAAGCAAAGGTAGAGTCGATCGCCAGAACCTCATCCAATGCTTCCTGGTACGCTCTGCTGAACTGATAATGCCCTCTTGTTTTTTCTAATGCTCTACAAGCCTTATATTTCAACTCGTCTCCGTTGTACATATAGACATTACAGTTGGGCTGAGCAGCTAAACAAGAGGACATGACGGCTAAAACAAAAATCAGAAGCATTCTCTTGGCAAAATATCAGTTAAGTCTCCGTTGTTGATCTTAAAGATTAGGTATTGGTAATAATCCCGGGGCTTACCACCTTTTGAGAGCACGGCCCAACCATCCAATGATTGGGCAATCTTTAATAACTGTTCGGTGATCCGTTCATCAAAAATTTGTTCCTGATAGTCTAAATCGGAGCCTATCATTCTAAATCTTCCAGCCTGTCCCTGGCAGTTGACAATAAAACGGATTCTTATCCAACCACTTTGAGCGGTTTCTACTGGCCGGTACGCTTCTTCAAATCGTTTGCGCAGCGCTATCTTCTCCCCTTCATACTGAAGCCCCTGCCCGAAATGGAAGTACTGCTGAACCATTTTCTCACTGCCACACAACTGGAAATCACTGGCATCAATTTCAGGGTCGGGCTCAGCGTCGCCAACCCATCTTAAGTACTTAGAATCCTGGTCGTTACGGGTACACCCTGCCAGAAGTACGATTGCAATAATGGCTATTCTTTTCATCTTACTGTAGGTTCATCACCCGTATTTTGATTATACATGACGCGTTTTGGTATGGGCTCTGCCCAACCCAAAACGGTCAGCATATACTGAACTCGATGTCGGTTTGGATTCCCAAACCTTATCGACGTCAGTATGGCTCAAAAAATTGAGCGTCCGGCTGATCAAGTATCTATTGATAACCTCGATTTAGGCTCTGGTTCAATTCTACTACTTGTTAATGGTGATGGCGCAGTAAACATATCGTAGCATCAAAAACGACAATCAAGTACGTCCATACACAAAACCGGCTGCAAGCCCAATGCCCACAGCCGGTTTAAACTTAATCAAGAGCACTGCCTGATTTACAGCTTCTTGATCTTAATATTCCGGAACCAAACATCATTGCCGTGGTCCTGAAGGCCAATATGCCCTTCCTTAGCGACGTCAATGAAGTCCTGATAATCCTTGAACTTACTGTTGGCCACCATCTCTTTCCAGTCGTCTGTCCAGAGGTGGTACTCCACCACATTCTCACCATTTTGGGTATGTACGATGGTGCCATCGTAGGAAAGAATGGTCACCTCGTTCCAACCACTATTAGCTGGTACCGCATTTTGCGGTTTCGCCGGGATCAGGTCGTAGAGCGAGCCAGCCTGCCGGTTGCCATCTTTGCCAAGACGGGCATCAGGGTGCTTCTCATTATCGAGGATTTGCATTTCAGGAGAGGATTTCCAGATCGCCTGCCCATCTTCGCCACATTTTTCGCGGGCCAGATAGAAGATTCCGCTGTTGCCACCTTCGGAAATTTTCCACTCCAGTTTCAGTTCAAAGTTGCCAAAGGCCTCCTTAGTGATGATGTCGCCACCACCACCAGCTTCGCCCTGACCGGAAGCTTTGCACATTAAGGTGCCGTCCACGACTTCCCAGCCTTTTTCCGGGAAACCATCTTTACAGTAACCTTTCCACTGATCGGTGCTTTCGCCGTCAAACAAGAGCATCCAGCCATCGGCTTTTTCCTTCTCGGAAAGCGTATTCATCGCTGCCGGAGCTTCAGCCTCTGTGGCTCCATCAGTAGCCTCAGCTTCTGTGGTTTCCCCTTCGGTAGCTTCCGGGGCACCGCTCTGACAGGAAGCCAGGGCAAACACCAAAGCAGCGAACAAAAGAATTTTGAATTTCATAATCGAAGTTTTGTTTTTCGTTGATGCTTAATAGTTCCAACCTTTGCGGTACGGACGCTTGATGTACTCTTCCATCGCCTGCTTCGCATTGATGGTTGCGTACTGCGTGTCGAAGCGCGGGTCGCCATCCACTACCGTAAACTTATCAGAAGAAACCACCCGGATTTCTTCGTCATCAGCAATATTGGTAATCTTCATATTCGCACCATCCCACTCCAGCTTACGCTTGAGGTCCTGCAGGCGGATCGCCAGGTTACCCATTACCACCACCTCATTCAATGGAGCGGAGTAGCCAAAGTGAGAAGAAGCTTCCGTACGGCTGCTCTTGTCTTCCTTGCAGGCACGCACCCAGTCCATTTCGTGGCTGGTTTCTACGCGGCGCAGCTCGTTGGTTGCCTTAGGAGGGTCGTTCTCCCGGCCTACGATGTAGGGATCACGGGCGTAAGTACTGCAAATGAGTGTGCCCTTGGAGCCTACGAACATAGCACCACCGCCACCGTCACCAAGGATTTTACCCTCAGGAATACCCTTAGGTCGATCAGGCAACAAGCCCCCATCATACCAGGTAAACTCAACGGCTGGCATGTTAACTTTGCCCATCTTCTTGCGCTCAGGGAAGTAGTACGTTACCTTTTCAGCAATCGGTGCACTCTCCGTATTAACCTGTGAAGAACTACCCTCGAAAGCAGTAGGCTGCCCAAGGTTCAGCGCCTTGAAGACCGGGTCAATGATGTGGCATCCCATATCACCCAGTGCACCGGTACCGAAGTCCCACCATGCACGCCAGTTCCATGGCGTATAAGCCGGGTGGTAAGGGCGCCATTTAGCCGGGCCGATAAAGAGGTCCCAGTCCAGGGTAGGCGGCACCGATGGTGTTTCTGTAGGGCGCTCCAGCCCCTGTGGCCAGATCGGGCGGTTAGTCCAGGCGTGGACTTCCTTCACCTCTCCGATTTCACCATTCCAAATCCACTCACAAACCTGACGAATGCCCTCGCCGGAGTTACCCTGATTACCCATCTGTGTGGCTACGCCGGTTTCTTTTGCCAGCTTGGCCAGCATGCGGGACTCATAGACCGAGTGGGTCAGGGGTTTCTGTACATAGACGTGCTTTCCGGCGCGCATGGCATCGGCGGTTACTACATAGTGCGTGTGGTCAGGCGTACCAACCACTACAGCGTCAATTTCATCGCCCATGTCGTCCATCATGCGGCGGTAGTCTTTGTACACCGCAGCATCTGGATAATCGTTAAAGCACTTGGCAGCATACTTCCAGTCTACATCACAAAGCGCTACAATATTTTGAGAATTCATATTGCGCAGGTTAGAACGGCCCATACCGCCTACACCAACACCTGCAATGTTTAATTTGTCACTTGGCATCACATGCCCCAGTCCGGAAACTACGGTGCTGGGCACAATGGTCATACCAGCTGCAGCAACACCAGCCTGACGGATAAAAGTCCGGCGATCCAGTCCCTTTGATCCTTTTTTTCCTGGTTTTTTCATTGAATCTGATTGTTTTGATTTTGGAAATTAAAATAAGCAAATCTGTACAATTCCCAACTTTATGGGCAGGATTTGATGGCTCAATTTATGAATTATTGTACAGCCAGATTAGGAAACCGGGCAACAACTCACTATCCAACAGGAGGTTATCAAGGTTTGCTAGGTGTAATCTTTACACTAACTTTTTGCAAATATTTTTCACCTTATTCTGCGTCGATAAGAAGAGCGGATGGGTTACACCCCAATCCCGCACGATTCCTTTTCCCAAAGCATTCACCGATGTTAAAACCGACCTTGCTGTGTAGTCTTTTCCTGCTATCCTTATGCCTAAGTTGCAGTTCTGGTGCAGCGCCTGAAGAGCCAACCGCTAATGCCCAACCCAATATCCTTTTCATTTATGTCGATGACCTTGGCTACGGCGACCTGAGCTGCTACGGCGCTACCGACATTCAAACCCCGAATATCGACCGCCTGGCGTCCGAAGGACGGTTGTTTACCGATGCCCACTGTGCGGCAGCGACCTGCTCCCCTTCCCGCTATGCATTGCTTACGGGCAACTATGCCTTTCGGCAAAAAGCTGCGGTATTGCCGGGGGATGCTCCATTGATGATCCGGCCGGGGACACCTACCCTGCCTGCCATGCTGAAAGAAGAGGGCTACCGTACCGGCGTGGTTGGTAAATGGCACCTTGGGCTGGGCGATGGCGACCTGGACTGGAATGAGGAGATCAAACCCGGACCGTTGGAGATTGGCTTCGATTATTGTTTCCTGCTGCCGTCTACCGGTGATCGGGTACCGAGCGTTTATGTTGAACAGCACGAAGTCCTCAACCTTGACCCCGCCGACCCGCTGCAAGTCAGCTTTACAGATGATCCGTCAGGAGGTAGCCCCTATGACACGCCCACCGGGCTCAGCCATCCTGAATTATTGAAAATGCCGGCCGATACGCAACATAGTGGTACCATAATTAATGGCGTGAGCCGCATTGGTTTTATGGCAGGCGGAGAAGCGGCGCACTTCCGTGATGAGGACTTTCCCTATTCCTTTCCGGAAAAAGCGATACAGTTTATGGCTCAGGAGAAAGGCCAGCCCTTCTTTTTGTATTATGCCTTTCACGACATCCATGTGCCCCGCATTGTCCACCCCCGGTTTGAAGGCAAAAGCAAGATGGGCCCCAGAGGCGATGCCATCCTGCAAATGGACTGGGTAACGGGCCAGTTAATGAAAACCCTGGATTCCCTTGGCATAGCCGAAAATACGCTGGTGTTTTTTAGCAGTGATAATGGTCCTGTACTGGATGACGGCTACACAGACCAGGCCGTGGAAAAGCTGGGCGATCATCAGCCCGCCGGTCCATACAGGGGCGGCAAGTACAGCATCTACGAAGGTGGCAACCGGGTGCCGACAATCTTGCGCTGGCCAGGTAAAATCACGCCCGGGCGCAGTACGGCCCTTTGGAATCAGGTAGACCTTTATGCCTCCATTGCGGAGCTGCTGGGGCATGAACTGCAGGAAGCCGAGGCTAAAGACAGCAAAGCCCTGTGGCCCGCACTCTCAGGGCAATCTGATGAGGGACGTTCGGTGATGCTGGAAGAAGCCTTTACCCTTGGGCTTAGGCAGGGGCAGTGGAAATACATCGCCCCCACCGAGAAAGAATTCCCCTGGATTAAGGGCATCAAGGACATTGAAGGTGGCATCTCTACGGAGCCGCAGTTGTACAACCTGTCGGAAGACCCCGGGGAGCAAAACAACCTTGCTGCCACTTATCCCGACAAAGTACAAGCCATGGCCGCTGAACTCGAACGCATTCAAAACCAAGATTAATGACAAGACTTACTTTTCTGGCTTTCAGCCTTTTGCTGTCTACGCTCAGTTTTGCCCAGCACTACAGCGGTTATCTGAATATAAAGGATTTTGGTGCCCGGGGGGACAGTGCTACCCTGAATACCACCGCCATTCAAAGCGCCATTGACTCTGCTGCTGCTCAGGGCGGCGGCACGGTGACGGTTCCACCGGGGGTGTACCTCAGCGGTACCATTTTCCTGAAGGACAATACCACCCTGGACGTACAATCCGGGGCAAAAATCCTGGGCTCCCCCAATATTGAGGACTACGCAATCATGACCTGGGGGCACAATAAAGACCGGCAGCCCCGCCACCTTATTGTGGGGAAGGATGCCCGCAATATCGCCATCATTGGCGGCGGCACCATTGATGGCAACGGGCCCGCTTTTTGGGAAGACTTCGACCCGGCAGAAGACCCGCAGTGGAAAATGGCCAAGCCCCTGAAGATCAGCCCCATGGTGGAAATACAGGACTGCCAGGATGTGCGGATCAAGGATGTGCTGCTGCTCACCGGAGGCGGCTGGACCCTGCATTTGTACGACAGCGACCGCATACAGGTGCAGGGGGTTAAAATCATCAATGACCTGTTTGCACCGAACGGGGATGGCATTGACATCTCCGGCTGCCACGATGTGACCATCAGCGACTGTATCATCAAGACTTGCGACGATGCCATCTGCCTGAAAACCATGGTGGATACCCGCGACTGCAAGCGCGTCACCGTCACCAACTGCGTCATCGAGTGCTCCTGCGCTGCCCTAAAGATTGGAAACGAAACCTTCCGGGATATTAAGCAGGTAACCTTTAGCAACAGCGTGATCTATGGCTCCTCCCGTGCCTTCGCCATTTACGCCGAAAGCGCCGGGACTGTGGAGGACATCGTAGTCGACAACATCATCACCGACTCCCGGGCCCCGCTGCTCTACAACCGCCCCATCCACCTGAGCCTTTACCTGCCGGAGCCCGGAGCAGGTGGCCGCAATGGAGACTGGATGCATCAGGAAAAGAAGCAGTACGACTATGAAGGCCGCAAACCCCGCCTGCGCAATGTGACGATTACCAATTTCCACGCCAAAACCGGAGGGCGCATCCTCATGACCGCCGGCGACGGGTACGCCATTGAAAACCTGACCCTCCGTAACGTCAACCTCACTTACCCCTGGATTGAAGACCCGGTACCGCATGTGGATGAAGTCACAAGTTCGCAATTTGCACCCGTCAAGCGTGCTGCCAAAGTTGCCAAAGCGGCAATTGTCACCGAAAACATCCACAACTTCGTACTGGACAACGTCATGATCAACTGGCCGGAAACGGAGGAAGTCCCGGCGGACTGGCAGTTCCCTAAAAAGATCGCCAACGGCACCCTGAAAGCCTTCTACCCTACCCGGACCGAAGCCCGGCAGGCGGAACTTAAGGTACTATATGGCCGCGGGCTGAAAAACGCTATACTTAACACTCCGCTAGCCAAGTCTTCAGATGGTCAACAGCCCTATTACGACCTGGAGGATTGTGAGGTGATTAATCAATAACCAGAACAGAAAGATGCGGTACATTTTTGCCATCATATCACTCCTTTTTTACACGGTGCTGATTGCGCAGCAACGCCCCAATGTGCTGCTCATCTACGTGGACGACCTCAACGACCGGCTGGGCTGCTACGGCGACTCGGTCGCCCAAACCCCTAATATCGATCAATTGGCAGCCGAGGGCACGCTATTTAAGCGCCCCTACTGCCAACAAGCGCTTTGTGCGCCTTCACGGGCGTCTACGCTTACCGGGCTTCGACCCAGCACTTTGGGGGTTTTATCGCTGAAAGAGGACTTTCGGAAAAGATGGGAAGCCCACCCGACTCTGCCCGAGCTTTTTCGAAAGAATGGCTATTTCACCGCTCGGGCGGGCAAAGTATTCCATCAAGGCGTACCGGATGCTATTGCGCAGCAGAGTTCGGGCGCAGATGTACCGGAGGCTTGGGATAAAGCCATTGATGTACCGGGCTACGAGTTGAACAATAATGGCTATTACTACAATGCAACTCCCTGGGAATCCCATCGGGTGGGCGCTGGTGGAGCCATAGCCTGGCTGAGGGCAGAAAAGGGCGATGAGCGCCATCATGATTACAACATAGCTACTGAAGTGATCCAACTCATGGAGGAAGCTAAAGACCGCCCCTTTTTTCTCGCTGCTGGCTTTATCCGCCCGCACGTACCACTTGTAGCACCTAAACGATACTTTGAAAGATTTGACAGTGTGGCCATTCAACCTATATCGGTACCTGCTACCGATCGGGAGGATATGCCTAATATTGCTTACGACACCTGGGCCGGGCATTTCAATCTACCTGAAACAGAGCGCAGAGAAGCCATGCGTGCCTACTATGCCTGCACTGCATTTGTAGATGATCAGGTGGGTCGACTGGTCGGCGCACTAAAAAACCTGGGTTTATACGATAACACTATTGTTGTTTTGGTCAGCGACCACGGCTATCAGCTGGGCGAGCATGGCTTATGGTTTAAGAATTTCCTGTTCCGGGAATCGGCCATTGCCCCACTTATTATCCGCCATCCGGGTATAGGGCCAGGCATCGTAGAGGAAGTCGTGGAATTGCTCGACCTCTACCCTACCTTGGCGAAGATGGCAGAGCTAAATGCCCCGGCTAATCTGGAAGGGCGAGACATGACTGCACTCATGCAGGGGCAGCCTCAGGGCTGGAAAAACTACGCTATTGTGGAAACCCGGCATCAGGGTGTGGTGGGCAAAGCGGTTTACACGCCGGATTGGTCTTATATGGACTGGGGGGAGCATGGTGAGGAGCTTTATGATTTGAAGAGGGATGTTTATCAGTGGGATAATTTGGCGGGGCGGGAGGAGTATCGAATAGTTATAAATGCCCTAAGGAGGAAACTAGAAGAATAAACACTTAAACGACTTCCACTGCATCCTTAATAAGTGCTTCAAGGGCTGACTGATAATAACCATATAGTTTCGAACTATGATGTACTTCAATTACCGGTGCTTTGCTTCTGGGCACTCCAAAAATATAATTGGAAACCAAAATTTTACCGTACACACTATCCGTATCTACGGCTAGGAAGTGGGCGGTTGGCAGATGCCTGTATTTAAAGATATGGAAAGGAGCTCCTGGTAAAATCTGCCTGATCTCGACCTGAACTTTTTGAAGGTGCATGATCAGACCAGGAATAGCTTTTTCTCCAAAGCGCTCTTCAGGTAATGCCGTAGCCAGATCACTGAAATAAAATCGTACAGGATTGTGGTCAGGATCAGCTAAATAACAACTTACCCGTACTCCACAATCAAGCAGCTTAAGCAAAGGCTCTTTGAACTCTGCATCTTTTCGGTGCGTGAAATAACTGACCAATTGACGCAACCGCACGCCTAGAAAAATCACTTCCTCCTGTGCTTTACTGATAAATTCAACTTTCTCGGCAATGGAGCGCCTCCCGTCAGCGTGGAAGAGAAGCTCATTTGTACCGTTTAAAAAAAGGTTCCCATCTTGAGTCGGCACTACTTTTTTAGAGAAATGCCTGGTTGTCTCAACAAACACTTTCTGGGCATGATCATATCTCAAACCTAACTCAAGGCGCAACAGTTCCTGCACCCCTTCACTGATGCGCTGTACCGAACGTAAACCAACTGACTTCGGGGTATTAACCATCTTACTAAATAGAGAAGTAGAAACCTGGATACCAAGCGTTTTTAGCTTTTGGCAAATAACAACTTGAGTATAAAGTGTTTCTTCCCGACTGGTCAGATGAACCATAGCAGCCCTGAAGAGCTCAAGATGCTGTTCACGAATGGACATAAGCTTAAGTTTATTCCCAATTTAGATATAATTCCATCTGTATTTCATCATTGATAACCTCGACCAGCTCTTGTTGTGTGCTCAAAAAATCTGCTGGTTTGAAGCTGTAGGTTCCGATGTAATCATCATCATCAAAATCATCATCCCAAAACTTGATGATGTAAGTTGAATCTAAGCTCAGACTTAGGCAGGGGGAAAGATCAGGCCAATCTCCCATAACGGGCGTGTTCGGAAAATCGTCGTCTGCATCCTCTATAATTGAAGAAAGGTACATCTGTGTTTCGCCTGGTCCTATGACTTCATAGTAAATATCAGGAGGAAAATATATAGGCAATATTGCAAGTGGGTCCCATAAAATAGTTGGCGGCAAATAACGAATATCAATCAACTTTACATCCGTAATACAAACGCTTAATGCATTGACGACCAACGCAACCTCCGTCTGACTACTCAGACAATTGTTGTAAAGCATTTCTATTTGCAAAACCAGCGTATCTGCAAAGCTAAAACCTGGTGGAATAGTAAAGTTTACAGTCTGACTGACAGAAGCTCCTGCTTCCAACTCAACCAAAGCCAGTGTGACAGGGAATTCCGAAATATTACTGTTTGTGATTCGTACTACCGGGTCAATAGCCTTGGCATCACCTGTATTTTCAAAAACGAATCTTAAGTTGATATCAGACCCAGGAACTAAAAGCGTATCATTGGGAGCAGCTCCTACTTTCGTGGTTTCAATCAACCGCAATTCCGGTTTTTCGTCGGGTACTTGAAGCGCTTGACTTTTTAGTGTTGAATGTGTTATATACTGAGCCGTATCATCCCAGCCCCAAGCCGCCCAGAAATAATCTGAAGAATCGCACTGAAAGAAAACCGGTGAAAAAACCAATGCGCTATCCAGCAAATCTCCTTCCCCTAAATGAATTTCTGAATTGGGCCCCACCTCTCCAAACCATTCCCAAATCAAGTCCTCCTCTGAAATTAAAACCCCATCCTCCACCTCAGGCGGCGAATCAAATATCCCAACAAAAGCCAGTTGAACGCCCTGCTCTGAAAGCTCAAAGATGATCTGCCCTTCCGGGCTCAATCGTTGAATTATATTCATTTCTGTGGATTGAGGAAATAAAAGCGCTGAGTTTTCACCCGGAGTTGTGGGTTCCTCACTACATGAAGCTAGTACAAACGACGCAAACAAAGCCAGAAACGAAAAAATAATTTGGGGTATTTTCATAGTGTCAATAGTTTTTAAAGATATATATTCCATTGTAAACCAACAGAAAAGAGGGATACACGCTCTTTTATTGAGTCGAGGTTAGCATACTGATGATTAAGGCGAAAAGATCGGTTTGGTAAGCTGGCATTGAAGGAATCAAACCCTGCTTTCAACTGTAGCCACGGGAAACGACCGAAACCAGTGAAGAAAGAAGCATACCCCCCTGCATTAAGAAAGAAAGCCCCAAGTTCAGCGCCATAAAATAATCCGACCTGAGAAGCATAGCGTTTGTAAACTGCCGAAACTGATGGGAGCAACAGCAATTCTTCTTCCAGTATAGGGTCAGTCTCAAATCCTGGTAATGGGTTTACCTGAGTTTCAACTGGCAATCGCAGACCTTTTGCTCCAGCTCCCAAAGATAGCTTTCCAGAAACAGCAAGATGATAATCGACAGACAGACCTAAACTGGGGTGCTGCTGGTAGGCAAAAAACTGGCTGCTCAAGCTTAAAGAATGGATTTTTGGCCGGAGACTACCAGGTTCGAACTGATTTAACTTGACCGTCCATAGCCGATGCGTATTGGGCTGCAGGCCGGGATAAGGCCCAACCTGAACAGTATCTCCGCCCTGTGTTTCTAAAATTATTCTCAATGCGTGAACGTTACGATCAACTTCAACCCAATTTGTCCCGCTGGACTTTTTAAAATCAGGATCCAGCCAGGTATACTGTTGCCCCTTTGGCAATCGCACGCCCATCAGGCTTAATTGGTTGAGCGACAGATTTTGATACCTTGAATTTAATAAAGCCCTAACTAATTCTTCTGCCAGTCGCCTGACTTTATGCTCAAGTCTGCCCCTGTTTCGAATACTAGCCCTGGCAATTGGCTTTTCATCGTGAAATTGAACAATATTAACAGTAAGATATTCTTCAGTCACTATACCCCGGCAAAGATAATCAGGCCTGGGATGTGATTCATTCCATCTCGTAGAGTCTGGCACATCTTCCTGATAATGAGAAAGAAGGAAGATCCTGCGATTACGTTCTTCCAGAGATAAAACTGGTAATGCAAATTGTTCCAACTCATAGGAAAGTATCTGCCCCATTTGCCTGAGCAAAAATGGATCATATCCACTTCCTCCCTCAAAATCAACGACCAACAGCTTGACGCTTTCGGATAAGCTATCCGATTGGGCAATAATGGTATCAGGCATCGAGGTTAGGAGCAATAGGATTCCTAAGACTGCCCTAATTCTCCTAAAACTCCCAATTAATAATAGTTTGTCCATTGTCACGAGAGGGTACATTTATAATTGTTCTGAATGGTGGCTGTTGTCCGGCAATAATTTCAAGTTCGTGTTTGCCAGCAGATAGCCTGAATTTATTCCCGACTCTTAAAGCGGGCTCGCCATCAATAATATAAGAAGCTCCAGAAAGCCGTCTGCCTGCTGAGTTAAAAACATAAATTTTGTATAGAAATAGTTTTTCATCTTCCGGTTTTTCATCTTCCGGTTTTTCATCAGTTGGGGGAGGTGGCGGTGCAGTCCTTATTGAATCAGGCTTTACATTATCTGTTGTTGCTTCAGCAAAATTAATAGTTGTATCGGACTTCAATTCCTCAACCTCCTCTAATAGGGCAGTTGTATCCCTCGAAACAACTGGCTCAGCTTTCGTTTTTAAAACTGCGGTTCTTTCTGTCTTATTTATGGGTTCAGCCTTTATCGTATCTCGTTCCAGCACCTCCGTTGCCATTGGAAAAGCACCAAGAGTAACTACCGGTTTTTGCAAATCAGGAAATACTAAAACCCCAGTAATTAATACCCCTATTGAAAAAACTACCCAAGCTAAATTTCGACTGTATACCCCCAAAGGAATAACAGGGATCCATTTTGGATTTTTTTCCAATAAACACTTTAAAAATACAGCCGCATTAGCTACAGCCAGTTCTCTGGAATTATTAGCGTTGGCATCCACTTTGTCTCCAAGCCGGTCTGCAATCCCCCTAATCATTAAGGTATCAACAGTTGGATACTTACTGGCAGCGTATAAAAAAGCGTAAGCCTCCATCTCCAGTGCTATTGCATCATTAAATCTCTCTCTAAGCATCTGTGCAAGAGGCGCTGTGTTAGATTGTAAAACTTTGTCACCACTAGCCACAGGGCCAAAGAACACTTTGGGGGTTGAGGCAGCTGAAGGATGGAGGCCAAGCTTCCATGTTTTTTGTAGTGCCTGCTGTTCCGCTTTCTCTATCCAAAGTCGATTTGCTGGCAAGCCCATTGGCCGTGAAAAAAAATGATTGTCCCCTACCTGCCCGGATTCATAATCATAGCCCGCCGTGCCAACAACGATATCGCCAATCTCCACCTTTCTTAGGCCACCGGCTGTACCAAACAAGACTAATAATTCAGGCGTAAACAAAGCCAATCCCTCTCTTACACCTTCGGACACAGCCAAACGTCCTTTCCCACACTTTCGCAGAGCGATTCGAACTTTATTGCTCACTCCCCGCAGATAACCTACAGAATAGCCAATATTGGTCTTCGGGTCAATAAAATCCTGTACAGAGACTAACATGGATCGGATTCCAAGATACTCCACCATTAAAGGTGCAAGGACAAGAACATTGACTCCATTGTCTTTAGCCTTATAAAAGTGGGGAAACTTCTTCATATCTCTTCGTAAAGCTACATAAATTTCCAGAAATCCCCATACACTATATGATTGCCAGAGTGCTCTTTTTCGGAGTTGCCCCTGCTTTTACTTTTGAAGCATACTTCTCGACAACATGCTGACCTCAAGCTAAGTACAGCACGAGCGTGGCTGACAGCTCATGCCCTGCGGTACTATGCCATTGCATGGAGTCGGGTATTGCTTCACCTTTCAATTTTTCAGAAATGAATGTATCGTTTGAGGATTTTAAAAAAGCAGCAGCCCAACACCTCTCTTCATCAGAGCAAAAAGCCATAAAGGGCGGGCAAGATGGCAGCAACGGCACTGAAGTGATTATCATTGATGTCGTTGACGACTAAGAAAGAGTTCATTGTATGCGTACCAGGGCACTACTGATATAAGATTGATTTTACAATCAAAATCAGAGCATCTTTTGCGTCTGAAGCAACAAAACATGTCAGTAGCTGCCCTGGGGCGCTCAATTAAACAATGGTTTGATTTTCAATAAAATTTGCTATCCAATTATAAGCATGAGACGCAGGGTTTTGATTTTTAAATTCACTTCGGAAAGTCTCAAACTCCTTCTTCCGCTCCAATACGGGGGAACACAGCACCCTTTTTAACTCCCGCATTTTTTGTAAAAAAGATTCGTAATAAAGGGTACGTTCTGAGTCAAAAACCACTTTCTTGCGATATAAAAACTTCTCAAAGTCAGAACAAGCCCTATCAAAAACATCCCAATCACCAGATTCTTCAGCCAGCACCATAGCACTCCTAAGCCTATAGGACTTTAACCGTAAGCCATCATGATAAGGATCCTGCATTTTGTAGCGGTCAAAATGTTCAGCCAGTTTTTTCAATACGACCTTATGCTCCTGCTTATAAAAATGTATTGAAACATCTGCGTGAATGATTGTTAAAGGCTGCTCTTTTTCAAGAAGCATGGGAGCAAACCTACTATGCAACTTTTCTGCCTTTTGTATCTTATTGGCCAGTAGTGCTATCTTTACAATATTCAAATATACAGATCTCGGTAAATGATCAAAGGTCAGATACATTTTCTGCTCTTCAAATTGAGAAAGTAATTTTTCAAGTTCAGAAATATAATTGTTTCGAGAAACTCTACTTATCGCTGTAACATAGTTTAAGGTGTATTGCCAAACCGAAAACCGATGTATAGGCAGCCATTCTTGATAGTGCTTATCTTGTAATTCAAGGATGCTTGTTAATATCTTTTTTCTAAAACTCTTGCTCTTTCGCAACTCGGAAAGCAATTCGTATACTTGAGTCAGCGTATTTGGAGCGTTTGTCTGCTCAAGCTTAGGTTCCTCTTCGAGCTTATAAAACTTCAACCCTGAAATGAATTCATTTCTATAAAAGGCTTTGACTAAACCTTCCAAATCTTCGAAGCATTTCATTGCCCGTTTTAGCACTTCAAATTCCTTTATGCTATAAGAACCCTCAGTTGTAAAATACGTGAAATGATTTTGAACCCATTCGTGAAGTAAAGTCTGAACCCCCAGCATCTTCCTGCTATGAGTTTCTCTGAACTTTGGTCTATACTTTTCTACTGGTTTCCCATTCCGGGCAAGCATAAAAAGCCTTGATTCTTCTGCAGGATTTTCTTGCAGGAACTGATAGGCGAAAAAGCGATTAATACTTTCCTCCAACTGCTTAAAGTCTTTTTTCAACCTACGCTGCTCCTGCAATATATCAGTATGCCCATAAAGTTTTTTTGAAAGGGCGCTACCTTGTATAAAATTATTTGAAGATTGATAAGCTGCAAAGAGCGTGGAGAATAATGGACAAAGCCGCCTGTTGCTGACCAAAAATGGAGAGTCCAAAAACTTTTTAAGAGCACTAACATCTCCATCAGGCAAAATGGCAAAATATGCTGACAAACTTTCTAATTGCTTTTTAAATAATTGTTTCCCCCCGCAGGAAATGTAAAGATCACCATATGCATCAGAAGCCATAAAACTTTAATTCTGAATGATTTATATTCCGAAAAAAGCAATATAAGCAAAGAGTTTCAGTCCTTTAAAATGCAATAAGCAAAATTTTCGTCATTCGTCCCCCAAAGGCACTGTACCTAAATTTGGTTACATAATTACGGAGTAATGAGTAACCCCAGGCAGCACAGTTCCGGAAAGGGTGAGACTGTTGTTTTTACTAAGTGGCAATTGACCGTCATGAAATATTGGGCTAAGCGCCCTGTAGTGCTGTTGCTGCAACTAAGTTATGTATTTCTGTGGAAATGGTGAGAATAGTCTTCAAAAGATTGCGTGAAATACCGTGAGGTGTGAGGTTCCTTATAGCCTTTTGGTTATCAAACAAAAGACCAAATACTCTAATGCTTTTTGTTTAAAGACTAATTTACAAAATACCCAATTATGATGAAAAAATTATTTTTTGGGACTTCAACCACTCGGTCATTCCTGGCTAGTCATAACAAGTCCTTTGTCAAGGTAATCTTTATTGCCCTATTGTGTATGGTAACCTTAAACACCGTCCATGGACAAGCAATGCTTATTGGTGGGGTCGCCTATGGGACGGATGTAGAAGACATGGGGCTGCAGGTACGCGCACTATATGAAATTTCAGACCGAATTAATGTTTCTGCAGATGTTATTTATTACCTCGATGGTATTGAGAACTTCTCCTACTACGGGGTAAAATGTCAAAGCTCAGAAAACTAAATAAAAAAGACAAAATCATGAAATACTTAAAATTAATTATAGGGTTACTCTTTGCTGCATTCTTGACTATGAGTTCCCTGCTTCAGGCACAGGACAAATTTGCAGTGGCTGTTGCTCCATTTTCCTACTCACATGCTACGGTCTCAGCCGTAGAAGCTGAGCGCATTTCGAAGCAGGTCACAGCAATCATCACCAGTGCCAACCGGTTGTCTGTTGTGAATCGTAACAGCCTGATTTATATCGACAAGGAGAGGGAATTACAGAAAACAGTAGACTTTATCGATGGAGAGACGGTACAGCAGGGCGTAAGTAAGGGAGCTCAGTATATGATTGTAGGCCATGTCATTAACGCGAAGGGAGAACAAGGAGAAATCGTGCACCTCAGTGTGGTCAATGTGGAAACGACCGAGATTATTGCTAGCGAGGTTTTATCAAAAGAAGGAAGTAGCCCAATCGATGTGGCTACAGGCCTGAATGAGGATTTAATAGGTGATGTCACCAACTTGGGCAGTAACTCAACAGCATTAAGGACAGGAGTAAACATTCTTAAGGAAATAGCTACAGAGGGACGTTTCGAAAAAGAAATTGAGAACTTTATTGATCGTCACTTCCCGCTTCAGTTAAGGATTACCAAGCATGAAGAAGTAAGCACTAAAAAAGGTGTCGAATCCGTACTGGTGTATTACAAAAATCAGAAAGGGCTGAAAAAAGGAGACCGTTTCGATATCATAGAGCAGGAAATTGTGAATAACCCAGATGGGACAACAGGTAAGCTTGAAGAGGTTTTAGGACAAATGCAAATACAATCTTTCAATGGGGATTATATCCGCTTTAAGGTTCGCTCCGGAGGAGAGAACCTTATTGGCAGAGAGAATGACGAGAAGGTATTCCTTAAAAAACAGTCTAAATAATGATAAAGCAACACACTGCCCTTCAGATTCCTGCTTTTCTTTTTGGGCTCCTGGCTGCAGGGATACTTATGATCAGTGGCTGTAAGGCCAAACAGTACCCTCAGACGGCAGAGTTAACCTACAATAGTAATCCCGTTGCTGGCGTCATTGCTGTAACTGCTCTGGGTTATGGAAAGAATATTGAAGATGCCAATAAGGATGCTTTCCGCACCGCTTTTGAGAATATTCTTTTTCAGGGTGTGCCTGGCTTTGAGCCTTTGGAACTACCGATGGTTTCACAGGCGGATGGTGCCGAATCCAATCGCTCTTTCTTTGATCGTTTCTTTGAAGAAGGAACCTATCTGCGGTTTGTTTCCCGTCAGGAAGAAGCAGTTGAAATTGGTAAAGTAGAAGGCAGCCGGAATATCATTGTCAGTAAAAGCATGAACATTAATTACCGGGCGCTAAAGAAGCACCTGCAGCAACAGGGAGCGGTCAGGAAATTTGGTTACTAAATTGAAATGCAAGATGTCAAAATACTTATTGTTATTAGTGCCTGTGTTGTTAATGTCTGTTTCGCCATTAAAGGCACAGAGTGATGGCGAAGTGGTACAGGCTCAGCCGCGGATTATGGTAGTTCCCTTTGCAAAAGAAGGGGAAGATATCAGGGAAGTGCTCGAGTCGGATATTATCCGTAGGGTTGCTCTTACCAAGGTTAAAGAAGCTTTTGACAGAGAAGGTTTTACAACCGTGGACTTTCTTGGGAAGCTCAAAGCGTCTCAGGTAGATCAAGTCATGACAACGGATGCACGAACGGATTTGAAAAAGCAGATTATTGAGCAATCAGGGGCCGACATATACGTGGACGTCGAAGTGGAGCCTGTCCGTACCTCCGGCGGAAACAGCGTACGCCTGATCCTCACTGCTTATGATGCATTTACCGGGTCTTCTTTGGCGAATAAGACCAGTGCAAGTCCTATGTTTTACACGGAAGATTATGGCAAACTTGTGGAAAAAGCTATGTCTTCCGAAAATAAAGATGCTGTTGATTCCGGAGCAGGCAAGGAAACGGTACTCGAGGCTTTTCTCGCCGTTATGCAATCTAAGTTTAATGGCATTGTTGTGAATGGAAGGCCCGTTCGGCTCGAATTTAATCTTAGCCCTAATGCTATGTATGACATGGATAGTCCGGTAGGAGATGACTATCTTCCTTTGTCTGTTCTCATAGAAGAATGGGCTGGACAAGCCGCCTACAAAAACAATTACTCGGTCTCTGGAATCACCTCAACTGCAGTAATTATAGATCAGTTGTTTATCCCGCTAAGAGACGAGAATGACAGAAATTATACTCCTTCGCTCTTCTCCATCGAAGTGCTCAAGTACTTTAACCGCCTGAAACTTTCAGATGATCCTGATACCCGTATTCGGGTGAAACGGGTAATCAGAGGAGGGAGTATAATCATCACTTTTCAATAACCTCGATCATGAAAATATTATTTCATTGGAGTTTAGCGTTAGCATTCCTTTCGTTCTTTTCCTTTTCAATGGCAGGGCAAAGAGGCTCCGCTGAGTGGTTAAGTATAGGCATTGTGGCGCCAGAAACCCACGATGATTTTGACGAGGCGCAGCTGCAAAAAGTAAAAACCCGGCTGCGTACAGTACTGTCTGCTAATGGATTGTCCGCATCGGGCAGCAACAACCTGATTCTATATCCGGTATTATCCCTTTACGACGAGCGGGAGATCAGTACGGGCATGCAGTTACTACAGGTGGTGGATATGGAACTGAGTTTGTTCATTAAGCAGCCACAGGAAGGTATTGTCTTTGCTTCAGAGTCTGTGAAGCTTACAGGTTCGGGGCGCAACCGTGGACAAGCCATTAATAATGCGTTGAGCCAATTCGATGTTAGAGCGCCTGTTTGGTCGTCATTTATTAGCAAAGCTAAGCAGAAAATTATTCGGTATTATGAAGACCGCTGCGATCAGGTGATTGCCCGAGCTGATCAACTGTCAAAAACGGGGGCTATGGAAGAGGCTATCAGCTTGCTATTTAACATTCCACAGGAGGTCTCCTGTTATGAAAAAGCAGCTGCGGAGTCTCAGCGATTGTATAAAGAATACCTCAATCAGGAATGTAGCAGGATTGTAATCAGTGCCAAAGGTTATCTGGCAAGGAATGACTTCGCTTCCGGGCTATCTATCCTAAAAAAAGTTGATCCTGAATCAGACTGTTTCACAGAAGCGGAAGAGATGATCGCTGAAGCTAGCCGGGAAGTAGAAGAAGATTACCTGAGACGATGGAACCACTACAAGGAAAGCTTTGCAGACCGGGTGGCACTGGAGCAACAGCGGATATCAGCAGTTCGGGATATAGCCGTTGCCTATTGGCAAAGCCGGCAACGACAGTACAGCTACTGGACCATTATCAAATAATCTACTATTTAAACAAAAGAGCCTCAGCCTTATGAAATACTTATCTTACATTTTTCTGACTATACTTTCTCTCGTTTTCGTCTCCTGTGGCGATGACGATGGGTTACCTGAACCTGATGGGGGCAATTCTCTGGGAACTGGGCAAGTTAATTTTGATTTTAGTGGAGAGGGCTACGAGGTGAACGGACTTGGGTATGTTAGTGTAGTTGATACGTTTATCAACTTTGCTATCGAAGATTCAACAGGAACGCTTAATTATGATACCCTTTATAATCAGGCGATTTCCTTTGGTATCATTGATTATCAGGATGATTCTTTCACACCTCGAAAGGTTTTTGGAGCACTAATTGTCAACTATGATGGTCCGGGAACTTATCCTTATTTTGGGTTTAACGGTAATGTGGAAGATAGCGGGCTTTGGTGGATTTTTTATTCGCAATATACTGATGATGGGGTTACCTCTGAAGAAGCTATCTATGGGGGGCTCAGTTTATTATATTCAGACGACCAAAATTATAGTGGTTCAATTGTCATTACCAAGGACAACAATAACCTGCTGGAAGGCACTTTTTCGGTTGATGCCTACAGCGATCTGGGAGTCGCCGAAACTGTAAACACGATGGCAGGGAGCTTTTCGATCGAGAAGTGATTTGCTATGTCTTGAGTCGCGGTGCAATTGGTATAAATAAAACACTGCCTTTTGCTTTAAAACGGCTGTCATTATTCCCTAAGTAAAGAATTTCAACAATAAATATTTACCAATATGAAAACGACAAGAATACCAGCATTGCTGGTCAGCCTGATCCTAAGTAGTATATTGATGCTATCCTCTTGCGAGAAAGATGACAATACTCCGGAAGTGAATGAGGACGGCCTGACCCGGGACGTGACCGACCTGGTGCCACAGGAGATCCTTGATGAAATGGAGGATCTGGGTTTGCCCATATACGGTGGCATAGACCCACCAAATATAGAAGGCCGTTTTGTTGCATCTCCATTTATTCTTCTGGCAAGTAATCGACAATCAGATATTCCAGGGTATCAATTTCAAGATTACTACGTGACTTTCAAAGAGCAGGACGACCGGGAATTGACCATCATGATGGATTATGAGAACGGATCTGAAATGGGTAATGGGCTTGGGAGCTTCATTGTGGGGGACGGTAACCGCTTCTCTGTATTTGTGGAGGTTATTTCCGAAAATAACGGGGAAACCGCAAGCGTTGTGAATGTTATTTCCGGAGAAATTTCAGAGACTGGAATTAAAGATTTTTATTATGCCAACTTCATGCTAGACAACAAAGGGAACCCATCTAATTATTGGATCGAAGAAGGCGAAGGACGGGTTGCATTTGACTCGGACGGATTTTCAGAGCGATTGTAATAAGTCCCTCTGCGGAAGCTAGTGGCTGAAGTCCTAAATCCTTGACAACCCAAGCCTTGCCCTTTTGCCCGCTGATGCAACCTAAAAGCCTCGCCGTAGCTTCGGCTACGCCTGCGTTTCCAGGCTTCATCAGCGAACAAAATTCCGGGGGCTTAATTATCAGAGACTTAGAACTTGAGCCACTAGGCATTTTTTCCCTTTGCTGAGGATTGATTTGACCAGTTCGGTTTCGTTGATTGCTAAAGGAGGTAACTAGGTATGACGGTCAGGTGTTGCTCCAGCCCTTTCGTAGTCGGATGAAGCCATATCCGTTCTATACCGCTTGCTTTAAGTGAAGAACAGACTTAAAAAACTCCCTCACATTATACAATGATCATCCATGCATTCCCAAAAACAATTTCAAAACGCCAATTCTTCTTATTCCAAACCGGGAATAGATTATAGTGAGGTCGCTGCAGTTACAGGGCTTGATTACCAGAAAGCCATCTATACGACAGCTGCTTTTTTGGCTATCAATGTATTTTTTTTGGATTGGCCAATGACGATGCTCGGGATGATAGCCACTACGGTATTGGCTGTACGCTCCTGGAATTATTTTCGGGCTTATTTCGAGAAGACTGATGATGCGTATTCTAATTATGCAGTCTTGGGTATGATAGGCATGCATGTGTTATTCGCCATCATTTATCTGGTGCTCTATGTTACCGATTGGGTAGAAATGCTATACGGAACCAGTGCTGAAGTTATCATTTGTATGGTCACTGGAGATTGCAGCAGGGATAGTTACTCAGGGGAGCTTACAATTTTGCTTTTCTTGATTCAGACCGCGGTTTACGGACCTTTACTAGTATATCTCACGGGAGGAGTCCGGTTGTTGATGGTTCGTCAATCTCTGCCTTTCCCGGTAAAGGGAGTCGCCATTTCTACGATGTTGCTTACTCCGGTACTGTTCCTTCATTATCTGTTGATAGGCCTTTGGGGAGATCCGGATTCAAGCCTTTTCGGAAGGATCGTGCTAATCGCGCCCTATTTTATGCTTTTACATCATTTTTATCAGGTCAGGAAAACTGCTGACTTTGTGCGGGCCGTTCCTCCTGATCCTTCAGATGTGAAAAACTACAATGAGGAGGATTTGATCTAAGGCTCTTAGTGTAGAGATTGATGTGAGTATTGAATAGTAGAAAGCCTTTTCCGAGCAATTGAATTGGCATCTTATCCGGAGTGCCACATCATTGCTTTAGGTCTCTGATCCAAAATGACTGATTGATGTGGGTATTTCCATAAGCCTGCAGTTAGTTGCCTGATGATGGCCGCTCGTGCTGAAGTCCCCTGTACCTAATTCTATTTCAAAAAACAACAAAGAAAAACACATGAAAAACTTTGTCTCACTACTTTTCTTAACCTTCGCTTTTGGCGGGCTTTTTGCTCAGGCGCCCTTCCCGTTTTTTGATAATTTCGACGCAAGCGACCTGAATCCAGATTATTGGACGCCACAACCTAATTTGGATGGTACGGATGGAGTCGTTGACCGTGCAAATGGCATAGGCCTAAATAACACTAGTGGCATCAGGATTGGAAAAAATCAAGATGGTTCTTTCACGACTAGTGCTTTGGATCTTTCTATTGATTTGTCCGGTCAGACGGAAGTGGAGCTATCTTTTTGGATAACCGACCGCGATGACGTAACAGACAACAGTGATGGTATTTATTTTAGTGATGACGGAGGCAACAACTTTTTTAAGGTTCTTGACTTTTTTCCGAGTGAATGGTGTGATGGAACTTATGGACAATATCCTCCAATTGATGTCGATGAGCTGGCGGCAAATAATGGTCTTAGCCTCAATGGTCAATTTGTCATCCGCTTCCAACAGCGAGGAGAAAATGACTTTTCCTTCGGGGGGCTTGGTTCTAATGGCTTTTATATAGACGACGTTCGTGTTTATAATCCAGGTTTAGTATATTATGATTTATCGCAAGGGGCTTTTGAGGATAATTTCGAAAACCCGTTGCTTGATGCTTCCTGGGCATGGAATTTTGCTGATGCTACATCAACTGTAAGTGCAGGCAATGCAGTCACGAGTCCTATGGGAAGAGTTTCTTTAGAGGATGGAGAAGGGGTGGATAACTCTAGAGGGGTAATTATGGGGCGAAGATGCGATGGGGACGGTATTTTTACGACTAATGCATTAGATCTGCATCTAAACCTTAGTGGACAAACAGATGTAGAGTTAACGTTCTGGATAAGAGATATTGGGGATATATCAGATGATGATGATGGTATATACTTCAGTGGCGATGGAGGAGAAAACTTTGTAAAAGTTCTGGATTTGTATCCAAGCGAGTGGTGCAATAATGTTTATGGACAGCACCCCCCAATTGATGTTGATGGTCTGGCAGCAGATGCTGGACTCAATTTGAGCGATCAATTTGTTATTCGTTTTCAGCAACGAGGAGAAAATAATTTCTCTACAGGGGGCTTCGGATCTAGTGGTATTCACCTTGATGATGTACGTGTTTACGATCCCGGTCTTGTATATCACAATCTTTCTCAAGGACCCTTTTTAGATAATTTTGAAAATTCGCTATTTAGAAGCTCTTGGGCATGGAATTTTGCAGATGCTTCCTCAACAATAAGCACAAGTAATGCGATTACTAGCCCGATGGGAGTAGTTGCTATTCAAGATAGTAGAGGAATAAACAATTCAAGGGGTGTAGCGATAGGCAGAAGATGTGATGGCGATGGAATCTTTACAACTAACGCTTTAGATTTACACTTAAATCTTAACAGCCAGACAAATGTGGAGATGACATTTTTCCTGAGAGGAAACAATGAGATCATTGATGATGATGATGGTATTTACTTTAGTAATAATGGAGGAGATTCCTTTTCTAAGGTATTTGATTTCCCCGACCCCTTACAAAACAACTTTGACAGTATTTACCTTTCAGTCTCAGATTTAGCAATAGCTAATAATGTAGTCTTTACTGATGAATTTGTTATTCGTTTCCAGCAGAGAGGAGAAAATAACTTCTCTACAGGGGGGGCAGGATCAGATGGTATTTACATAGACAACGTAAACGTCACAGGCACCACCTCCAACTGCAACCTCTCCCTAACCACCACCGACCTCATCAACGCCGGCTGCAGCGAACCAACCGGAGCAGTGACTATCGTCCCCTCGGGTGGTATCCCGACGTATAGCTACGACCTGAGTGGGCCCACGCCAGGCTCTATCCAAAACGATGGGGCAGGTGTATTTACAGACTTGGCTCCCGGTAGTTACACGGCTGATGTTAGCGACGGAGAGGGGTGTACGGCCTCTATTGACTTTGTGATTGGGAATGATGGGGCTATAACAGCTCCCAGTATAAATACGAATGTTTCTGACCTGACCGTTGATTTCTCTTTTGATACTTCGATCCTAACAGATGTAAACTCCATCTTATGGGATTTTGGAGACGGCACTACCAGTACGGATACGTTGCCTTCGCATACGTATGCGGCAGAAGGGACTTACACCGTTACTTTGACCCTTACTGATTTTGAGTGTGGACCAGGGATAACACAGGGCAGCGTTACCGTTACCGGCGGTGGCACTACTGCCCCTGCCCCTGAGGCGGGCTTTGAGCCCAGTACAACGCTTGGCTGCGCTCCTTTGACTGTAACTTTTGATAATACCTCGGTCAATGCTGTAGCGTATCAGTGGATCATTGACGGGGTGACGCCGAGTTTATATACCACCGAAGATCCGGGGCCCATCACGTTCACTCAGCCTGGCTTCTACACCGTGCGACTGGAGGCAGAAAATGCCGATGGTGTAGAGGACGTTACCGAAGTGACCATCGAAGTGCAGGATATACCGGTAGCGGACTTTGATGCGCAGGTGAACGGCACCACGGTCAGTATTACCAACTTGTCCTATCCGGCAACGACCCTGATCGATCAGGTGTCCTGGGATTTTGGAGATGGGAATACTTCCAGTTCTGTTTCATCGGGCTTTAGCCACGTATACGCGGCTCCGGGTATTTATACGATAACCCTGACCCTGACGAATGAGTGTGGTACCGATGAAATTGCCAAAACAGTCACCGTACAGCCTAATGCCGGGCAGGTTGCGCTCGATGTAGGAGAAAATATGGGCTTCGAAGGGCAGGTGGTGCCCGTGCCGGTCATCCTTTTGGAATATACCGGTACGCTGGCTGCGCTGCAGGGCACTCTAAGGTTTGAAACGGCTGGCGTTGGCGAATTCCAGGGCTTTTCCGGCAACCTGATTAGTGCCGGGAATATCCAATTCAATGATGCCAACGGGCAGTTTTCTGCTTTGGCTCCGGGAGGATTGACGACCTCCGGTGGGGCGGATACGCTCTTTTTCGTGAATGTGCTCCTTTCCGGCAATCCAGGTGATTCCACTGATATTTTTATCGACGACGACCCTAATATTTTTACGCGCCTGGAAGTGACCATTTTTGAGAATGGGGTCATTGGCACAATTGATAACATCCTGCTGATTGACGGGCAGGTCAAGATATTTGAAAGCGCGGATCTGGATGGCCTGATTTATTTCTGGGAAGACTTCAGCCCGGTCAACCTGGTCGATGTCAACCTGGATTTTGCGGGTACACCCGTCGATCCGGATTCCACGCAGACTACCGGGCCGGATGGGACTTACTTTTTCGATAATGTGGATGCCGGTCAGGACGTAGAGATTTACTGCGTCAAGGAAACTAATCCGGTCAATGGGGTGACCACCGGTCCGTTGTTCCTGGTGCAGCAATACACCGTTTTTGGGCCGGGGCCGGTCGGCCAGTATAACTCCCCTTTCCAGATGGTCGCTTCTGATTCGGACTGTAATGAAACGATCAATGCCGCAGATATCATCCGCGTACAGCAGGTCATTGTAGGCAATCCTAATGTTGATCTTTGCAAGTCGTGGACATTCGTACCGGAGTACTATTCTGAACTGACAGACTTTAACATGAATAATCAGGGATTCGTGCTCACCTATCCGGAAGAAGTGAGTGTCGACCAAATTCAGGATGATACGACTTTCAACTTCGTCGGAGTGAAGGTAGGAGACATCCTGGGCAATGCAGACCCTTCCAGCTTGATGGATGATGATCCCATCGAAGTGCGTAACGCAGCAAGTGTCAAACTACAGCTGACGGACCGGGCAGTCCAGGCAGGCGATTTCTTTGAATTGGCATTCACCAGTGCAGATTTTCAAGACATGGGGGGCCTGCAGCTGGCTTTGGAATACGCCGTTGAAGAACTGGAGTTCCACGGGTTTGTGAGTGCCAGTCAGGCAATCCAGCCTCAGTTCTACCACGATGATATGGCAGGTAGCCTGCGAATGTCCTGGGTTGACCCATCCGGCAGTGGCTTATCCCTGAGCGGAGAGACTCCGGTCCTGACCCTGCGTTTTAAGGCATTGAACAGCAATACCACCATCAGCGATCTGCTGTGGATAAATACAAACACCATGCGGGCCGAAGCCACTGATGTGAACCTTGGCCAGTATCAGGTAGAACTGGACTGGGAGGCATTGACCTCGAATGGAGGAGCAGGTCAGCAGGCAGGTTACTATCTATATCAGAATGTGCCCAACCCGGCAAAAGAAGAGACCCGGATCAGGTTCTCCCTGCCTTTTGCACAGCGGGCAACCCTCGACCTGATCGATCCGCTCGGGCGGGTAGTGGCCAGTTACGAGCAGCTCTTCCCACAGGGCTTTAGCGAGTTGAATATCTCAACGCAACAACTACAGTCTGGGCTGTATCAATACCGGCTCCGTACGGAAGCGTACACAGAAGCGAAGACCATGATGGTCGTACGGTAATCCAGTCAGACTAAAACCCATGAGCAGCGCAGGGATTCCTGTGCTGCTCCATTTCTTTTTATATGCGGAGAATTACGATACTTTTCCTCTTTTTGGTAAGCGGTATCGGTGCAGTTGCCGGGCAGGCTGTTCGTTTCGAATTAAAAGACACCCTCCTGATCAGCGGTGCACCAACCGGGATCCCCGTTGAAGTCTACAATTTCGAATTGGTGGTTAGCTTTCAGTTTTCTATAGGGTGGGACTCAACCCTTATCCTGCAGGAGGCTCAGTTCGATCCGGCTTTCGAAAGCGGGCTGGTTGTCAATACCTTCGATAACCACATCAATATTTCGTGGCTGGGCCCGGTTGGAGGGCTTTCCCTTCCGGACGGTGCCATTTTTGCCGATCTCTTTTTCGATACCCGAGGCTGCCCCGGCGACTCGGCAACAGTAGGGCTCACGGAGGAATATATCCCCTGGGAGGTTGGTGTGTTGGAAGACGGGAACCTGAATCTGGTTCCACCGGATACACTGCCGAACCTTACGACCTGGCGGGCACCTCAGATCCTTCCTTTTCAGGATACCTTGATTTGCGAAGGCAACAGTTTGACCGTCACGGCAGCCTGTGAGGGCTGTGTGGAGTTTGCCTGGGGAGGAAACGTGGATGGAGCGAGTATTGAAATTGACACTACGGGTGTCTTCCCGTTGACAGCGATATCCGAAAATGATTGTATTTTTCAGGACTCCCTTTCGGTAAAAGTTGACTCCTTCCAGCTGGAAGTGCTTCGCGACACCATATTGTGCCCGGAGGACAGCATCCAACTGGCCTTGCCCGATACCCTGGTTGCCTATAATTGGTCAACCGGCGAAACAGAAGCCAGCATCACCGCTTTTTCCGGTGGGCTTTACGCAGTCACGGTTACCAACTTAAACGGCTGTACGGCTACAGATGAAGCATCAGTTGAGGCGGAGGACTTACCCATGGGTATTCCCTTCGCGGACCCGCCAACGCTTTGCCCGGAGGATTCCACGCTGCTTACGCTGGATACCGCAAGTGTGGAAATGATACAATGGCTGGATGCCGAGGGCCGGCTGATTGCTATTGATTCCGTTGCAATCCGTGTCAGCCCGGACAGCACACAAACGTTTAGTGTGATTAGCACGAACGGGTGCGGGGCGGATACCGCAGTCGTTGCCATTGAGCTGGTTGAATTTGAAGGCAGTGCCGGGCAGGACACCTGCATTGCGGAAGGCACCTCTTTAGAGCTTGGCGCCACCGGAGGCACTTCCTACCGGTGGATCGAACAGGAGTATCCGGTAAACCCGGCCAACATACCCAATCCGGTAGTACAGCCAGCCGACAGCAGTTGGTTTGTGGTTGAAATCACCGGAGCAGCCGGTTGTGTAATTCTCGATAGCGTTTTTGTGGAAGTCGCTACCAATCCACTTGCTTCCATACGGCCCATCAGCCTGATTACGCCCAATGGGGACGGCATGAACGATCAGCTCTTCTTCCCCAACCTAATGAAGTTCCCCAACAACGAGTTGACAGTTTGGAGCCGCTGGGGGCAGGCTGTCTATCAAAAGTCAGGCTACCAGCAAGATGACGAATTGTGGGAAGGTACGCACAACGGGCGTCCACTGCCCGATGGGGAATATTTTTACCTGCTGGAAGTGAACGGGGAACGCATTCAGCAAACCTTATCAATCATTCGGGAATGAGAATTACAGCAGTCCTATTTTTTTGTGGTACACTTTTCTTAAGCCTGAATGTTGGTGCGCAGCAGTTGCCCTATCACTATGGTATTGATGCCAATGCTTTTGCCTGGAACCCGGCTTTGGCAGGCCGGTTCAATTTTCGGAGCGCAGGTGCCAGCTACAATCAGCCCTGGAGCGGGTTTGAAGACGCCCCGCGGAATATTCAGGTATTTGCAGAGGCCCCGGTCAAACCACTCCGGATGAGTGCCGGATTGGCTGTGGGCAGAGAATTGTCCAATACGTATGACCGTACAGACATCACCGGAGCCGTAAACTATAAACTGCGGTTCGGGCACCGGGGCAAGCGTCAGCTCGCCATTGGCATCTCCGTCCGCTGGGAGCAGATGCAATTGTCCATCGACAATCCGGTAGTAAATGACCCCGGCGATCCGCTCATCGGCTCCGCGCGTCAGGTCTACAGCCGTATGAATGCAGGTGCCGGACTCTTCTTCGCTTCAGACGATGATTACTACGACGAGACCATCTACTTTGCCGGACTGGCAGTGTATCCCGCGATCCCGGGAGGGCTGGGTAATGAACTGCAGCGCTATCGGCCGGAAATCCACGGCAGCTTCATGGCAGGGGGCAGCTTTAAAATGCAGGGCGACTGGTTTTTGGAGCCTGTCCTTTGGGTAGACTACAGCGCACCGCAGCAATTCTACCCACAGCTCTACCTCAAACTGGAACGCGACCGTTACTACTGGGCAAGGCTCCACCTTACGTCAAATAGTGCCGGCATCGGTATTGGCTACATGATCAGCTTTGGGCGGTTCCTGGATCTTAGGATCGGAGCCACTTCCCGGATATGGTTTGGCAGCATAGGCGCCGTCAACCAGCCCGGTTTGGATGGTGAGCTGATTCTTAGGGAGCAGTTGCCGGGGCGGGATGTGTCGTTTTAAGTTTAAAAAACACGAAAATCCACAATCAATAAAACTTTATCAGTATGGAAATGGCAACATGGCTAATCGGAGAGATTACAGGTATTTTTGGATCCGCTATCTGGAATTTTTTCACGAAAGGATTATTCTTCGGGATACTTGGATTTACACTAGGCATCACTTTGGTAATCATTGCAAATAAAAGGAAGGCCTTTCATCGGTCGAACCGGGTATGGACGATTCTTGCAAAGGCACATTTAATCTACATCCCCATCCTCCTTGGTTTACTTTTTGGTGTTTTTGCTTCCGTCTTTAGCATACAAAAAACCACAGATGACTGGATAGCGCAATCAACCGGCACAATAGAGAAATATGCAGTTGGCTATATACCTCATGTAGAGACGATTGGGAAACAGCTTGTAGAAAGCGGTCAACAGACGCAAGAGAATCTATATGCGAAGATTGTAGAGGGTTCAGGCTTTGCAGAAGGCTCATGGGCGCAGCAATTCTACTATTGGTTTAACCGCAACATCATCTCCTTTTTACTTAATAAGTTAGGGTATTCGGATGATGTAACAGGCATTGCCCAAATGGTAGAAGGTGAGAACCTGCAACAGCTCAACGCCGGTTTCTTTGGAGGGATATCTAATAATTTGCGTAACAACCTGGTGGGCAATTATTTTATGACCATTTATTACGGCCTGCTTGTGTTTTTTCTGCCCTTTATTTTGATCCCGGTCGGTGAAGTTGTAATTCATAATTTGAATCGCAGGGCATTTAGTGCAAAATCGACTTCTCCGGGTGATTCAGGAGGTGTGTAATGTGATTTGTTGGTTCAGTACTGCTATTTGTCCGGTTATGATTAGGATGCAGTACAGAAGCATTTCAACTGCTTTTTAACCTGCATATTTCTCATCACAGGAAATGTCCAGGCAAAACCATTCAATACAAAACACAAAACATTGATTTTAAAATATTTAAAATCAACACAAACAAGAAGTTTAAGTCTTCAAAAATGTAGAAAACAAATAATTCGTCCGTGAGCATTAAAAAGACTGTACCTAATTTTGAGTACAACAATGAGGGAAAGATGAGTAAGCCAGAACAACCTGGTCCCGGAAATAAAGAGAACGTCTATTTCACAAAGCGGCAGTTAGCCATCCTCAGATCCTGGGCAGACAGCCCAACGATTGCCAACGCCGCCGAAAGATTGCATATTTCCGAGCATACCGTTCAAACTATACTCAAAAGAATGAGGAAAAAACTAGATGTGTCCCGGACGTTCGATGTTTACAAATATGCAGTCGAAAAAGAATTGCTGTAAAAGCCATTCTTCACCAGGCTGCTGACAGGATATCCACGCTTTACCGCTGCTATTGTAAAGCATTGAGTCGAAGGTCTTATTTTACTCAGTTGTTATTAATGTAATGTGTGTGTGTCGGCTGTAATTTATTATTGCGGTCGACATAATCCTTCTATTGCACTTAAACACGATTTAAACAGATGAATAAATCAAATTTTTCGCTACTCTTCATATTTCATTTTGCTCTAAGTGTGTGGTGTTCCTCTATGGAAGCTCAAGTGCTTTCAGATGTGGGTGATTTCTTTACTGATGAGCCTGAATATTACGAAGAAGACAATTTCGTAATCCAGGCACACATAGGTTTATTTTCTCCATTAAAGATGAAAGAGTGGAGTCAGGAGATAAATAATTTTGGTGTTGAGAGCTCGGTACCAGCAGTAGGCTTAACCTTTGAAAAAAACATCATCGGTAATTTAGGTATTGGCGCCACAGGAGCCTTCCAACAGTGGAGCGTACCTGTATTAGGTTATCACTACAGGTATTATGCCGGAAGCGTTCGGGCAGCTTACCACTTCGCAATTCATGACAGACTTGACCCTTACCTTGGAGCTGCTGCTACTTACCGTAGAATGAGCCTTAGTAGCGGTGACAGTGTCTCAAGCAATGATAGTTTCACCGCGCATCTTTTCTTTGGAATCAGGTATTACCTCGGGAGGTCTTTCGGGCTATTCACTGAGATCGGAAGTGATGCGCTAACTTATACGAAATTTGGGATCAGTTTATATCTACCTTAAAAAACATTAATCCATGTCACGTTATCATTTATTAACGCTTTTGACCCTTATAGCTGTAGTATTTTCGAATTGCTCTGATCCTGAGGAAGAGTACCGCCCCTTGATTCCTACTGTAGAAGGTGTACCTGCAGGAGGTGTAAGCGAAGTTTCTATTGAAAAAGTTAGCGGCGACACCATAGAGCTAAGTATGAACTTGTTCGCAGTTGACCATTTTGGCAAATTCATAGAAGGGTTAGCCCCTAAAAACTTTTCAGTAGAAACTTCCAGCTTCTCCCCTATTGAATTCCAGGTACTGGAAGTCACCGAAACAGTCGACAATTATGTTGGGCCTTTTTCAGCAGCTTTGCTTTTTGACCAGTCTGGGTCAATAAATTCGACTGACCCTCAAAACGATAGGATCACTGCAGGGGTTAGCTTTTCAAGCCTGGTAAACACTGACGAAAGAGCCATGATTGCGGCGTTTTCAAGTGGGGGGAACTATCCATCTCCCTTTGGTACTTTAGTCGATTTCACTAACGACCAGTCATTATTGCAAGCTTCAATTGAATCACTCGCCGGCCGGGCAGGTGGTGGAACACCGCTTTATCAAGCAATTTATAATTTAATTCCAATAGTTGCCAACGAACCTACCAATATGAATCAGGCAATTATTGCATTTACTGATGGGGAGGATACAGATGGTGGCGTGACTATTTCAGAGGTTGTGGACAAGGCCTGCATGGAAGGTATTTCTATTTATACGGTTGGACTGGGAGAAGGTGTCGAACAATCAGAATTATCTGAAATCGCTTTTCGAACCGGAGGCTCGGTCATGTTGGCAGAAGATGCGCTCCAACTTATTTCCATATATAGTTCTTTAGGTGAACTACTCAGAGGCGAAGGGCGGTTTTACAATGTTCGCTTTCGGGCTATTTCCAACTCACCCCTCCAAGTCGGAAATATTGTGAACGGGGAAGTCATATTGAACCTTACAGATACATACTCGCTCCAATTCCCCTTTTCACAACCTCTTACAATTGAAAATGCCGGAGATTTTGACCAGCGGGTACCTAGTTGTAGTTGTATTTGGGATGAGGAAGAAGAAAACCCAATCGCAATCTGGCAGGAAAAAGCAACTACCCTTTCAAGAGAAATCCTTCCAGAACCTAACCCTGAAATAGAGAACCTGAGAGTTACTTGCATGTACGCAGATTTATATCATCAAAACCCAGATCAATTTAAATGGGCAGGTTTGGCAGCCATAGTCTCAGGAAAAATTGGAAATCGAATCTACGACTACGATCCTGAGTTCTGGGAAATCATCGCAGAGCTTGCTGGAAACGGTTTTACCCTGGGTTCATTTCTGGAAATGGAGAGATCCATAATTCAAGGAAACCTGGCCGTATTTAACGATTTGGCATGGATGCACCTAGCCTACTTAGAGGGCGGAATAGATGAATTGGAGAAATTGTTTTGTTACGCTTCACTAAACGAGCCAGAATCCTTTACGCTTGAGGTGTATCGTGCTTGGCTCAAAATTGATAGTAGGCAACCTGAAAACGTGTATGCAGGTAATCTGGATATACTCAAACACGAACAACTAAATATCTTACAAGACATTATCTATTCTCCTCATCCGATATTATGGGATGTGCTGGAGGAGTATGGGGAAGTTGTTTCCCCCGTTCCCGGACATGATGAGGATTTTCCTGGTTCTGACATTGAGAACTTCGATCAGCGCTGGAATTGGCTGGAGAGCAGTATTATGCCTAAGTGGCGCGAGTACGAAGGAAATAGCTCCAACGCATTTGACCTTAGAGAAGAGCATCGAAGTTACTGTAGTAACTGCTGCGATTAAACACAATACTGTTTGTTACTAACGGCCTGTAGCCCTGCTCAGCATACTCAACGCACAGGGACAAGTCTTGTCCAGACAGCAAGTGAGCACGATAGGGGCAGGTGCAGGATACCCGTATCCCGGTGGGCCATCTTCCACCCAGCATCTATTTCTTACGGATAGAATCTTCAACTCAATCTATAACAGGAACTTTTTCAAAATTTTAATCAAAAAACCTTAGTTCTTATGAAAAGCCTTGCACTACCTAAGATTTATTTATTGCTTGCGCTCCTTCCGGTATTGACCTTCGTGGCCTGTGGAGAAGATGATGATCAGACTACTCCGTTCGATAATACCGAATTCAATGGAAGCTATAGTTTTACCTATGATGGGGAAAATTTTGAGTACAATGGCTATGGGGGAATTACAGAGGTCGACACTATGATCACCTTTGAAAATCCCGATACAGGCGAATCCTATTCCTTTGAGTATGAAATTTTTGCTGTAGCAGTTGCCGAATCAACTCCTGAAGGGGTGGAACCTCCAAGATCACGCGGGCTTGTCATTCAATTTGTAAACTATTCCGGCACAGGGGAATATGATGTGACAACCGAAATACTAAGCTCTTTAGAAACAGGAGTCTACTCAATAAGCTTTATCGATTTTATTTCAGAAGAATCAGAAAGAAAAAATATTCTTACAATCTCTGATAATATTAACCCTGACGGTAATAACTATGTCAACGTCACCACGGACAACAACAACCGCTTTGAAGCCGAATTTAGAGTCGTTTTGGAAACGGGCGAGGTGATGGAGGGCTCTATGCAATTTGAAAAATAGCTCCTTAGTACCTTTTTACACCTATTACAATGTGTATTAAGTTAGTGAGTATTTTGAACGAGGGTATTTTTGCCTCAATCAAGGCGCTGCGGAGCCTCGTAGCCTAAGCTACGAAGGCGAGCACGCAACGAAGAGTGAGGGAAAAAGAGCCCTTCAAAATGGTTAAAAATTTATTACACAGTGATTTAAACGCGCAAAGCAGTACAAGCCAGTATACATTTAAGTCACAATTAAGTTGACCTTACGGTATCGTGGAGTCCAGCAACCACTGTTAAAAACGGGGCGAAACCGAAAAGCCATACGAGTAGGGAAAATCATAATCAAATAAGATTCTAAACATGAAACTTAAAATCTTTTTTATTCTGCCTCTAAGTATTTTCCTGTTTTCTTCAAGTGCAGTTGCACAAGATTATCTCTCAATTGGTCTCGATGCATCTACGCTTATTGGCGAGTTGAATGAGTTCTACGGTAATCCCGTAGGTGCCAATGTTCAATACGAGAAGGAAATCTCAGAATCATTTACCGGGTTAGTACAATCAGGATTTACTTATGTACCTAATGACCTAATTATTGACGCTTTAATTTTCATGATCCCTGCAAGAGTCGGAGTAAAGTACTTCTTTACAGATAAGTTCTATGCCCAAGGTGCTATTGGCGCTCATTATGTAAATGCGGTTACAACTTTTGGAACCGGTAATGGTACTTTTTTCAGTTTTGGGCTTAGTGGGGGCATTCAGCTGGGACCAATAGACATCGGACCGGTTCTTAATCTGGTTGATAATAGCTGGTCACATGTAGGTTTGCGATTAGCTTACAGAATGGAACGGTAAAAATTTACGCTGTCGCTTTATGTAATTTGAAAAACAGCCCATAAAACAATGTAAAAAGGGAAATGCTTCTTACTATTGTAAGCGGTATTTCCCTAATTTCATCTATACTGATAACAAACACCATGCTTACCCTTCTCTACCGAAAGTCTAAAGTCTTGTTTTTGATCTGTTTTTCATTTCTAAGCTTATCACTACAAGCTCAGGAGACCTTATCCTTCACTGTCCTTAATGGTACTGAAATAAGGTGCTATCCAGATAGTGTAGTTCAAATTGAAATATCTCCAAATTCCGACTTTAACTTCTCTGTTATTGCTGTAGATTGGGGAGACGGTACAAATGAACTAATCCAGCCAGGAGAGTCATTGACCTTGGAACATGAATTTCCAATTGCTCAGTTCCTCGAAGAATGCTCCTATGAGACTTGTGGAACACAGGGTGGGTTTTGCTTTCAGGTCACCATAGATGCAGCTTATGGCGGAGCCACCCCAGAGGAAAACATCTCCAAAAGGATAACCTTTAAATTCCCACCCCGCCCCGCGTTCACACCTGATGAAAGTTATATCTGCCCGGGCACAGCATTCACCCTGAATAACTTAACTTGCCCGGACAACGACCCCAATATGACTTATTCCTGGGCTTTCCCGGATGGGTCTACCTCTACTGAAGCTGAACCAACTTACGAATTCGACGCACCCGGCAGTTACCCTATTTCTCTTACAGCCTCAAACGAGTGTGGTACGGTTACGTCAACTCAAGACATCGAGGTAAACGAGCTGGCCTCGGCTAATATCACCCCCGACCTGGGCTTTGAGGAAATAAACGGAGACTCCCTGCTCGTTTGCTTAACGGATGGCGGAAACGTTAGCCTGACCTCGGAAGGCTCCTCAAATGTGAATTCCTATGAATGGACTTTTTCACCAAATAACGGATTCACGCTCTTGGATGAAGTATCTAATGACTCTATGTCTTTAGTATTCAATTCAGACATGGATGCTTTCTACGAAATCATGCTCACGGTGGATAATCCTTGCATGATACCCTCTACTGCTACAACGGTGGTTGAAGTAGTATCTGCCCTGGCATTAAATCTCATGCCGCAAGCTGATTCCTGCCTGACGATGACTTACGCCCCCTCCCCTCTCCTTCCGGATGTTCGCTATGACTTAAACGGTACGATCTACGAAAGCGATGATTTCCCCATCACGCTGGGAGAAAATACGGAGCCCTATATACTGGAGGCCACTGCTTTCAGCCGTTGTGACACCGCAATACTCCGGGATACTTTCTTTGTTTTTGGCGAGTTTGATCCCGCTATTACCCTACCGGCTGAAGACCTGACGGTTTGCCGGGACACCAATCTGCTTTTGTTGGAGACAGATGGTCAGGGAATGAATTGGTCAGTCGATAATGGGTCTGGCCTGATTGAGCAGGATGGACAAGTTTTTTTCAATCAGGATCAGGATGATGACGTTTATGTCGTGACCTTTTCACAGGGCTTTGGTGCCTGTGAGGGCATCGCTACCCGCACCATTACCATCCAATCTCCCGATGTTAGCCTTGATGGACCATGGTCCGTTTGTGAAGAGGGTTCCCCCATACAGCTAACAGCAACACAAGAGGGGGGTACCTGGGGTGGTGAGGGCATCACGGGCATGGATGGGACTTTCTCGCCGGAAAACCTTTTACCGGGAACTACTTACGATGTCTTCTATACTTTCGACGACAGCGGAAATACAGGATGCACCACCACGGTTTCCAGCTCAGTAGCAGTGGTCGCTTTACCCACTATAAGCGATTTACCCGATCAATTATCGGTTTGTCAGGTTGATGACATACTGCCCTTGCCTGATCTTACAGGCGTGTCTTTTTCCTCTGATGACGGCACTGCCACGTGGAGTGGCACGGGTGTAATTAATGAGGTTCTTGGTACCTATAACCCCACCGGTGTTTCTACTGATACAGACACCATAACTCTACAGTATGAGATTGATCCGGGCTGTGCAGTTGCGGACACCATTATTCTTTCTATTGATAGCCTTACGCTTGCCGTTGCCGAAGAAGACTTCGTGTTTTGTGATAGCGAGCCGTTTCTGCAACTGTCAGCTGAACCACCCGGACAGGGTTCATGGTCAGGTACCGGGGTCGACCCACAGACAGGAGTCGTGGACCTGTCACAAGTAACAGCCGGGCAAACCTATCCTTATATTTACACAGTAAATGAATCCATTCCCTCCTGCACAACCGAGGATACCCTAAATGTAACAATTGCCAGTGGCGAAGGAGTAAGCCTCCCCTTCAATGAAGTATACCTCTGCGACACTGCCACTTTTCTGGTGTTGCCGGCAGGTACACCTTCGACTGGGGAGTGGATGGGTATGGGCGTAAGTGGGGATACGCTATTTTTAAATGGGGTACAACCTGATACTTTTGCCCTTTCCTTTAGTCTTGAAGATTTACCGGAAGCCTGCAATAGTGCAGATTTAGAAGTCTTTTTCAGCCCTCGCCCATCGGTGGAAATCCTAAGCGACAGTACGGCCTGTGAAAATACGGACTGTCTGCAGTTTGCCGTAAATGCACAAAGCAGTGCGGAAGCCTTTGAATGGGACTTTGGGGATGGCAACACAAATAACGATGAATCGCCTTGCCATATTTACACAGAGACAGGACTATATACCGTATCACTCACCGGCTTCCTGGTCAATCCTAATACGAACCAACGCTATTGTGCCTCTTTGCCCGGCAACACAGAAGTTGATATTCTGGGCGCCTTACCCGCTATGAGCATCCTGCCATCCAGCACCAGTGAATGCCCTGACTTCCTGGTCAGCCTTGCGCCTTCTGAAGTTGACGACCGGTTCACTTATTCCTGGTCAGTCCACAATATAGTGGACAGCACGGCAACCACATTGGAGGAGGTGCTGCTCCCGGCTACAACGGAAGATACGACCTACATCGCCACCCTGACCACCAGTAACGGTTGCGATACCCAAACGGATTCCTTAGAGCTCATTGCAAGAGCTCCTTTCCAGGCAGGAGTAGGTACTGACTTTGATACGCCCTGCAGCGGGGAAACCGTAAGCTTTTATAACCTCTCCACCGGGACTGCTTCCAGCCCTACTGAGTGGCTGTTCTCCAATGGGCAAACGTATACAGGTACTGAACCACCTCCTTTTCAAGTATTTACAGATACCTTACCCTCTGTTTTAGGGGTAACTATCATTGGCAGTAACGCTTGTAACAGTGATACAGCCACCTATGAAATCGAGATTCAGCCCACAGATGTAAGGGCCCGGATGAATTACAGTGCCGAAACCCTCTGTGCAGGTGCCAGTCTGGAGCTGACCAATATTTCAACCCCCGGAGCTCCCATTTCCTGGGTCACGAGCGACGGCAGCAGCTACCTTTCTCAATCTGTCAGCCATATTTTTAGTGAACCCAATGATTCAGCATGGGTAACGATCTATGCTGAGGGTTGCGGTTTCGATAGCCTGAGGTATTATTTTGAAGTTCAGCCACGACCGGAGTTAGGTCTTGACTTCGACCCAATAGGTTGTGCCAATGAACCTTTACCTTTTAGTGTTACGGGCAATGCAGAAGAGCAGACGCTGTTTTACGGTACGGGAGACAGCACTTTGCTAAGCAATAGCGAATATTTGTACATTGCCCCCGGGAGTTACCCCATAACCGTCTTCGGGCGTTCCCTGGAAGGCTGCCGTGATTCGATAAGTGCAATGATTGAAATAGCCCCTTTACCCATTCCCCTGGCCGCACCTATTGATTCTGTCTGTTCCGGGGAGGTTTTCGTCCTGAACAGTCAAAGCACCGGAGCCTCGTCCTGCTTGTGGAAGATGGCAGATGGTGGCAACCGGGATCAGTGTGAATCCAATTATAACTTTTCCACTCCGGGGCTTAAGTCCAATATGCTGGTTGTCACCTCCAACGCAGGCTGTATGGATAGTTTAGCATTCCCGGTCTTCGTCCGGCCTACGCCTATTGCCCAGTTTGATTATATAGGCAGTGGCGAGTGTTCTCCGGCTTTCGTCCAATTCAACAGTATCGATGAGCCATTCCTTCCGGATAGTTGGGTTTGGAATTTTGGTGATGGCTCCTCTTCTGATCTACCAGACCCAGGGTATACCTACCAATTTGGTGGAAGCTACGATGTTAGCCTCCTGGTGAGTATTGGAGGCATCTGCTTTGATTCCATACAACAACCTGTTTTTGTGGCAGGTACTCCAAGATTTGACACCCTGACGATTGACGAAAGATGCCTGCTCAGTGACGCTTTCGTGTTGGAGGTTGCTACCGATTCCTCAAATGAGGTTATGGTTACCGGTGAGAACTATTTCCAGGCAGGTATCAACCGTTTTGAAATTATTGAGCCGGGAAACTACACACTGGATGTTTTAAGCCAGGATGGCTGCGATACAACTTTACAATTCCGGGTGCCTCCTGTTTTCCCACTTCAGGCTACACTAATGCCTGATACAGCAATACTTTTTGGTCAGAGTGTCCGCATAGTAAGCCAGGTAAATGCTTCGAATTTAGATTTTGAGTGGTCGCCTACCGACTATTTAGAGGACACTATTACGCTACAGCCTCTTGCCATGCCTCACGAAACCACCACCTATGTGCTTGCTGTCAATAATGAGCTTTGTGAAGCGTCAGATACCATAACCATAAATGTGGATGAAGAAATACGGGTCTATTTCCCGAATGCCTTTAGCCCAAATGGCGATGGAGTAAATGACCGTTACCGGTTCTTCCCGGTTTTAGGCGTTGAAGGGGTCATTTCCTTCCAAATTTTTGATCGATGGGGGAAAATGGTTTACGAATCCGAAGACACAGAGCGTACTATTGAGGCTGGACAGGTAACAACATGGGATGGCACATTTAGGGGAGAAGTAATGAATCCGAATGTTTTTACATATCAAGCTATACTTGAGTTGGTGAATGGCGAACAAAAGCTATTTTTTGGCGATATTCACCTAACAAAATAGAACACTTTCGCCCGTTCTTCCCAAATCAACTCGATAGAGTTGAAGTTATGAATATTGGGCAATAACTAAACTATTATCAGCCTATGATTTGCTTTAAGTACAATTTAAATAGAATGAACCCTATTAAAGCAATTGCCATTTCAGCGTTCTTCTGTTTGAGTATTCAAATTGCTAATGCTCAGGATAAAACCCCAAACCTAGACAGCCTCACCCAAGCCCTAAACACCGCCATCACCGCAGTAGAAACCGCCAAGGAAGTCTATCAGCAAAACTTTGAGGCCGATGCCAGCCGGCCCTGGGCGATCAATCTCACTATCGTGGAAACCGACCGCAAAGCCAGGGAAACCACTTATCGCTATGCCTTTAACCTCGGCGACCTGGATCGCTACACCATAAGCATAGAGGACAGTAAGAAGGAACTGACCCTGGAGGTGAAAACCAAAAACAAGAAAGACCTCATCAAATACTACGAGGAAGGAGAATTTGATGGGTACACCGATGAAATAAAAATCTGGGCAACGGATATTGATGAAGCCCGGGCTATTGAAAAACTGATGGATGCTGCCATCCCCCCCGCTGAAATCGCCTGGTCCGCTCAGTATAGAGTGGAAGCCATTGATACCGATCTCCGGAAGTGGTTGGTGAGCAACATTAAAGAAACCACTGTTGAAGAAGATGAAGCCATCCGTCAGGCTGCGGAATTTGATGAAAACAGAAAGGATCAAATCCTAATCCACCAAAAGTCGAGCAAGGACGCCACTTCCACCGCCATGCAATTTAGCCTTGCGGACCTTGACCCTACGTCCCTGCAGTTTGAAATCAAGAATGAGGCCCTGTTTGTGGAGGGACAAACCCGGAAAAAAACCGATTACATCGAGTACTATGAAAATGATGTGCTCGACGATATGAAAGACGAATTCCGCGTTTACGTCCCGGATGTAGACCTGGGCAGGCAAATGGCTTCGGTTTTGGATACCCTTATCCGATTTGGCAGGCAGGAAGTGGAAAATCGCCTACCCGTACCTGCTGATTACGACGATGCTGTCGCCCTTTTTGAAAGCGCATTGAACAGCTTTCCTGCGGGGCAACCAAAGTAACTCAGGAGATCAAAATAGGCTCCACGACAGATTACACCCTCACGGAGCAGGAAGAAGCGGATGCCGAAAAGCGGGCCTACCGCTTTGATTTTGGGGATTTAGACCCCGCTGAAATTGAGATTGATGTGGATAAAACGGCTATTGCCGTGGAAGTCAAAGTCAAGGGCAACAACAAGTTTATTCAGGTATTTGAGAACGAGGAACCAGACGATTTTGACTCCGACCTCCGGTTCCGGGCTTCTGATGTAGAGAATGCCCGGCAGCTGCAGGCACTGCTCACCTACCTGGCTAAAGAGACGGCAGTACGCCCCGTTCCGGTCAAAGACTGGGCATGGCTAAAGGCAGCTGTAGTCGAAGGGGCGCCCAAAATGCTGGAGCAAAAACTAGCCCTGCAGGCTGGTGCAGACAAAGACCCCTGCAAAATCACCTTCACAAGAATAGACACTGAAAAGGGGAAAGAAGAAATCTTTGAATTCAACCTTTACGATATCAACGGGGAAAAGGCAGATATCGACATCTCCGGCAGCGAAGTGGGGCTGGAACTGGAAACCATCGGAAAAGAGGACATCATCAAATACTACGAAGATGGGGACCCGGGCTTTAAGGATGACTTCACTATCCTGTTTTCAGATCTTGAATCGACTAAAATTGCGCGGGCAACCCTTAAAAGTATACTGGAGACTTGCCGGTCGGAGGATTAATACGCTGTATTTTGATCCTGACCGGAAACAGGCCTTTTACAGTCTGCAAAGAACCCGGAAGCCAAATACCATTACAGCGCCCGGTACTGAGCTACCTTCATCAAAGCGCTGTTACCATGGCACGACTGTTTTACCTGTTACTGGCCTTAATTCCGGGTCTGCTTACCGCTCAATCCTTTCAGGATACGCTCCTGATCGATGAAAACTTTGCGGACACCTCCGCCTTCACCGATCTTTCCCGCCTCTTGGTTTGGGGCGACAATACCGAAGTGGAAAGCGGTTTTCAATACGATTCCATCGAGGATAGCCGGGGGCTGATCTACCAGGCCATACACATGACGCCCAAAGCCATGGAATATGCCGGGTATCAACCCAATACCATCCGGGCATCGCAGGCGGTGGATTTTCGGTTTCCCACACCCATCTCCCGGGAAGCAGACACCCTTATCGTGGAATTCGATGCCCTTTGGGATGCACTGAACAGCCCCGGCTGGGGCGAGTCCGGGCGGATAGTGGTGACGCTTTTGCATGATTATCCCGAAAACGGTATTCCGTTTGGCGCCATTGACGATCTGTCTGCGGAAGCCCCGTTTGGGCGGCCTGCCTACAATATGCGCCTCCGCAATACCGAGAACACCGGCGCTTTCCAGTCTGGCGGACTGATGCTCTACGGTGGCGGTGAAGAGTTGGAAGGTGAAATTGAGCAGGCTTTTGGGTACTGGCTGCCTGGTTTTTCCAGCGAGGCCGGCGGGGGCACGCCCGGGCAGGGCGATCCTTATCCCCTGAGCCCCACCCAAAAGAATGAAGGCCTGGCACTGGCCTCCACCACCCACTGGAAGCATTACATCTGGGTCATTGCCCCCAACCGCCTGTCCTTCTACCAGAGAGATGCGCTGGCGCCCGAAACCGATAATGAGCTGGTGATGTTTATGGAAACACCCCGTTCCGATCAGTTTGAGGGGCTCATCGTCGAACAACTAAACGAAGCGCATGGCACAAATATTAATGAACCGCCTGCCTTGTACCACTGGTTTGAACAGGTTGAAGCGCTTCGCCTCTATTTCCGGGGGGTGGACCAGGCCTACCTGGCCAATCTGGAAGTACATCACCGGTATGAGGGCGAGCCTGTGGCTGTCCATTCGCCCGATCAGCCTCTGCCTCTGAAGGTTTTTCCAAATCCGGCAACTTCCGTACTTTACGTAGAGCAGCCCCATCCCGGTACAGCTGCTGTACCTTTGCAGTTATTCAATAATTTTGGGCAGGTGATACACCAGGTGCAACTACAGCAACCGGTGCAACGAATAGACATCGGGCATTTGCCACCCGGCATTTACTACCTGCGGGCTGCCTACGGGCCACAGCAAATACAGAAAATCATCATTCAATAATTTCGGGAAATGCGCTTGTTACTTTTACCCTTCTGCTTCTTATTTTGTACCACGATCACCCTGCAAGCCCAGGAATTAGTCCCCCGCGGGGGCGAGTACTTCTGCCGTGATGCCGAAGACTGGTACAACCGTAAAGCCATTACGACCTACCTCCGGCATATCTACGTAGGAGAACCAGAGAAGGTTTTACCGCTGGCGGATGCCCGGGAGGGCGATGTGGAAGCCGACTTTGTCAGGGCCCTGGCCTACGTCTACATTGGTGAGACCGAAAAGTCACTGGGCTATGTCAAAGCTTCTCTGGAAAAGGAAATGCCGTTTGGCCGCTATCTGGCTGGGCCTGCGAAGTTGATGCAACCGCTGGTGGAGCTACCGGGCTTCAAGGCTTTGGCCGAAAAGTACCCCACGCCACTGGTGCACGGGCCCATGGTCGGTAAAGTCACCGGCAATAGTGCTACGTTTTGGTGCCGGACAGACCAGCCCCGGAAAGTGCAGGTGGAAGTGAGCCGGGACAAATCCTTCCGGAAAGTCAAATCGGCTACCGGGCGTACCCAATCCGCAGACGGGCACACGGCTGAGCTGACTGTCAAAGGGCTGAAGCCCGGGCTGAGCTATTTCTACCGGCTCTCCGTAGATGGAGAACCCACCGAAGGCACCTATCAGTTTACCACCCACCCTAAGGCTGGAAAGCCGGGGCAATTTTCTGTGGTTTTCGGAGGTGGAGCCGCGTACATCCCCTGGCAGCATTACATGTGGAGCACCATTCAGTCGCACCGCCCCGATGCGCTTTTCATGCTGGGCGATAATGTGTACATCGACTACCCGGAGCAGCCCTATTTACAGCAGTACTGTTACCACCGCCGGCAGTCGGAACCCCACTGGAGAAAGCTGGTAGCCCAAACCCCTACCTATGCCATTTGGGATGACCATGACTTTGGAGACAACGATGAGTACGGTACGCCCGATCCTGATTCCCCAGCCTGGAAACGGCCAGTACTTGACCTCTTCAAACGGCAGTGGGTAGACCCCGGCTACGGAGATGAAACGGGCAAGCCTGGCGTGTTCTTTAAGCATTCAATCGCCGATGTGGACTTCTTCTTCCTGGACTGCCGCTACTACCGCCAACCCAGCGAGGTGGGCGCGGTGCACGAAGAACCGCTAAGCATGCTGGGCGAGGCGCAGAAAGCCTGGCTGAAATCCGTCCTCCTGGAATCTGATGCTAAGGTAAAGGTCCTGATCTCATCTGTACCCTGGGCCTTTGATGCCAAGCCTGCATTGGAAGGCCGCATCGACACCTGGGGTGGTTACAAAGCGGAACGTAACGAGATTTTTGACTTCCTGACGGAAAACAACATCAAGGGCGTTTTTCTCCTTTCTGCTGACCGCCACCGCTCCGATATTTGGAAGATCGACCGGCCGAATGATTATCCGCTGTATGAATTTGAGAGCTCTAAGCTGACCAATATGCATACGCACAAAATCATGCCGGGCAGCGAATACGGCTACAACGAAAAGTGCTCCTTTGGACAGCTCCTTTTTGATACTACCGGAGATATTCCTGAGGTCACTTACCGCATCATCAATATTGATAATGTGGTGGTGAATGAATTTACCTGGCGGGCAAATGATCAGTAAGGAGTGTACCTCACATAATCAATGTAGTACCGCTGAGGAAAGATCGTCGTATCAATCCCCTGCCGGCCGCCCCAGTTGCCGCCGATGGCCAGATTGAGCTTCAATGCCTGCGGGCGGTCAAAGGGCCAGCGCTGAAAGTCGGCTTCTACATCCCGCTCAAAGGAGAAATAATGGGTGGAATCGACGTAAAAGTCAATCCGCTCCGGCGTCCAGTCGATGGCATAAACATGGAAGGCCGTTGAGGCATCCTCAATCCGGATGGAATCGCCCTTGTTGGTACCCGCCACCCAGTTGTAAGCGCCGGTGTGGACGTTGGCGTAGATCATCCCCGGATTGTAACCTACAAATTCCATGATGTCGATCTCCCCACGGTCGGGCCAGGGGATGTCTTCACCCATCTTATTGCCCAATGTCCAGATGGCAGGCCATACCCCGCGCCCGGCGGGCAGCTTGGCACGGACTTCCATGCGGCCGTAGAGGAATTCGCGCTTGCCGGCTGTATGCAGAGAGGCAGAGGTGTATTCAGCGGTTCCCCACTGTTCCTGCCACCGGTCGCTATCGGGATTATGGCGGGCATTGGGGAAGGGCTCGCGGCGGGCTTCAAGCACCAGGCAACCCTCTTCAATGTAGGCGTTTTCCGGGCGGTTGGTGTAGTACTGCCCCTCGTGATTGCGGATGAAGCCTTCTTCAAAACTCCAGAGGGTAGTATCAATAGCCGGTCGGTCAAACTCGTCACTCCAGCCTTTCATGGCAGATGGATCGGGTAGCCCGACCGATTGGGCCATCAGGAAAAACAATAGGGGCAAAATGGAGGTGCTCATGTTAATTCGTTTTTGGTACGGGCGTTGTTAGCCATGTTCCCAGAGGTTGTTTTTTACCGAAAGGGCGCAGCACGAAACCATACCGGTAAGCTGAAGCATTCAGGCGAAACTCCGGGTGGGCTTTAGATTCCTTTGACCAGGTATTGTCCCCGCCTACGCCCAGTAGCTGATGGTCAATATTGACGGTCAGGAAGTCTCGTTCGGGCAGTTCCGGAGTGTGCGTTGCGGCTTCCAAATCATCCATGCTGTAAGGCCAGACGCTCATACTAAGGCTATCCTGAGCCTGCACCAGCAATCCACTGCCGCGCCCGGAGGAAAGCGCCATCCAATGCACGCCGGTTCGGTTGCTGCACTCCTGTGGCATGATGTAGCTTTCGAAAAAGCTGTCCACCGGCATGCTGTAGCGCCCTAATTGGGCACTCAACAACCGGTCGATGTAATTCTCATGCGGCCCGCGCCCGAGAAACTCAATCTGATCATAGGCATCCGGGATCGCCATTTGCATTCCGATGCGGGGCAGTTCCGGGTAGTCGCCTTCTTTTTTGAAATGGTAATCGACCTTGACCTGTCCGTCCGCGTAGAAGGTGTAGACCGTCTTTTGGCTGGCTTTGCCCTCCAGGATGGCGCTTTGCACTTCCACCTGCACGTAGCCGGCCGCTTCCTGTACGCGCACGCCCTGAACTTTGGCTTCTTCAGCCGCCGTTTTCCAGGCCGCGGCTTCGCGGTAGATTTTCCAGCCCCGTCGGTCGTTGTCGGTCGGGGCACGCCAGTAGTTGGGCTTTAGGGGGGCTTCCAGCCAACTGATTTTACCGGTGCTATAATCGGAAAGTGCTCCGGTAGTTTTATCCACGATTGCTATAAAATCGGCACCTGATATTTTGACTTGCTTTTCATTCTCCTCCAGCGTGAGCTTGCCCTCTGGCACACTAAAGCTCCGGTTATCCGGCACTTCCGGCAGCACAAACTGCGCAGAGGCCATCTCATGGCCCGCCGGTGCCCAGGATTGCGCTTCCGGGAGCGTAACACTCAGGTCGAGGGTGTAGACGGCGCCGGGCTTTGGTGCCTTCGGCGACATTTGCCCCAATTGCAGTGGCACAGCAACACCCGCCGGACAATCCGGAAGGGCCATGGATCCGGAACGCAGTGCCATCCCGTTTTCCATAAGCTGCCAGGAAAGCGTATACCCTTCGAGATTGGTAAAATCATACAGGTTGGTCAACGTAAGCTTGCCCTCCTGTGGCACCTGAGTCGTCAGGCGTATCGGTTGGAAGACTTTTTTCCACTCTTTAGCACCGGGCTTCACCCGGCGGTCGGGGTCCACGACGCCATTCAGACAGAAGTTCTCATCATTGATCAGGGTGTCGCCAAAATCACCTCCGTAGGCAAAATACCGTTCGCCGGTTTCGGTGGTCTTGACCAGCCCCTGATCAACCCAGTCCCAGACAAATGCCCCTACAATCTGCGGTTCCGCCTGTATCACATCCCGGAATTTAAACAGATTACCTGTCGAATTGCCCATAGAGTGCGCCATTTCGCACCACATGATGGGCAGCTTCAAATCTGACTGACGGCTGAGGTTGACCATCTCGGGGATAGACCAGTACATCCGGCTGTACATGTCCACGTAGCTGGCTTTGGTGTGCGGAAATTCGTGATTACCCTCGTAGTGCACCAGGCGGGTATCGTCGTACTCGCGTATGAAGCCGGTCATCGCAGCGTGATTGGCTCCGGCACCAGACTCATTGCCCAGTGACCAAAAAATAATGGAGGGATGGTTTTTGTGGCGTTCCACCATACGCACCGCCCGCTCCACAAAACCATTCGACCAGCGTGGGTCTTTAGTCAACAAACTGCCAATGCCGTGGACCTCAAGATTAGCCTCGCAAATGACATACAAACCGTGGCGGTCGCAGAGTTCGTAAAAGCGGGGGTCGTTGGGATAGTGTGAAGTCCGCACGGCGTTGAAGTTCAGCTGTTTCATCAGGCGGATGTCCGCTTCCATATCCGCTACCGAGACCACTTTGCCGGTAACCGGATGGTGGTCGTGGCGATTGGCCCCGTACAACTCCACCGATTCCCCGTTGATGAGCAGTTCTCCTTCCTGCCCGATTTGGATATTCCTAAAGCCAATGCGGCTGCTTCGGGCCTCCACGGTTTGCCCATTCTCATCCTTAAGGGCAATGACCAGGGTATAACGGTTGGGCGTTTCCGCTGTCCAGGGCTTAATATTGAAAACAGTAGCCGAAAGCACCGTACTTTCCCGTGGGTAAACCCGAAGGTCCTCCCTTATCACCTCACTGACCGTGGCCTTGAGGGGCTGCTCCAGCATCGGATGGCCTGAATCATCGTACACATCAATTTCGTAGGACCAGCCTTCGAGTTCTGTAAGCCGGCTGTGGTTGAGCCGGGGCTTGACCGTAAGATTGCCATAACTGTAGCCCTCGTCCAGGGCTGCCTTGACAAAGAAATCCTGAATATGGGTCCGGGGCTGCGCCAGCAACATTACCTCCCGGTGAATACCGCTCAGGCGCCAGTGATCCTGATCTTCCAGATAGCTGCCATCGGACCAGCGGTGTACCTTTACCGCCAGCAGGTTCTTTTCTCCAAATTTCACATAAGGCGTGATATCAAATTCCGTAGCCACCCGGCTGTCTTCGCTATAGCCGACCATCTCCCCATTCACCCAAACATAGTACGCGGAGCTCACGCCTCCAAAGTGCAGCACTACTTGCTGATTATCCCAGTCTGAAGGCACTTCAAAGGTGTGGCGGTAGCAGCCGGTGGGGTTGTCCTCATCGGGAACGTATGGCGGGTCTACCGGCACAAAGGGATAGGTGATGTTGGTGTAAATCGCTGTGCCGTAGCCCTGCAGTTCCCAGTTGGAAGGCACCGGAATCTGCGCCCATCCTTTGAGTTGAAAATCCGGCAGGTGGAAATCTTTCGGAGCGGCTTCGGGCACCTCAGCAAAGGCAAATGCCCAGTTTCCATTCAGGCTGAGGTAACGCCCGGAAGCTTCACGGTCCACCATAAGTGCTGTGGCTTCATCGGGGTAAGAATAGGACGTTGCCCGGGCCGGCATGCGGTTGATCCCGTTGACGGCGGGGTCTTCCCAGGGTTGTAGCTGGGCTTGTGCGGCAAAGGCCGTGCTCAAGGTGAGCAACAGTACAACCGCTAAATTGCGGTAAGCATAAGAAGATGGCATATCAGTTATTTTTTTCAAGTGCTTAAAACTAAAAAAATCAGGACACTTCGCCCCCTTTATCGCTTTCAAACCGCTTTGTATTCAAACCAGTCAAAATCAGCGGGCTTGCGGGCACCCGTCAAATCCTGACAACAAATACCAACCATAGCCCCGGTGAATGCCGGCCGGTAACGTCCACACTGTTCCATAATGTAGTCGTCTGATAGAATGCTCCCGTCCAAAACCGGGCCGGCTTTTTGCCAATCCCCTGCCTCTTCCCGGTAGAAAAACTGAAGCTCGGCATGATTGAAGTGCAACTTGAGCTCCACCCTGCCATCCACCTGTAAATCAATACACTGACTCATGGGGTGTGACATCGCATAATGGTCACAGGCAATCAGATCGAGTACCCGCTTTTGCCGGTGCTCGTCCCAGGTGATGTGCAGATAGTAGAAATGACCTGTATTGTAGTAGGCGACCAATCCGGCCATCTGCTGAAAGGTTGTTGGCTGAAACTCCAAAGCGGTGGCTGCTGTGGCATCAAAGTGCTGCAAACGCCGGGCCAGCAGGCTTTGGTAATGAAAAGAACTCAGCGATTCCCGGCCGTACAGGCGCAGGAAACCGGGGCGTTCCTCCAGGTTGGCCCAATCCGGAGTAATCGGTACGCGCAGGGACTGAAATTCTTCCGGCAGCTCCGTAGTATCAAAATCATGGCGTTCCATCGGTTGAGGGCAAGGCACCTCTTCACCGGGAATCGAAAATGCCGGGTCTGGCAGTTGTTTGCCGTTGGTAAGGTACAGCCAATCATCATCCCCCCACTCCACCGGAGCCAGGCTGCTTTCCCGCCCCAGTGTGCAGCGCCCCAGTGTCGACAAAGGCCGGCCGCACAGAAAAGCGATGTACCAATGCCCGTCCGGCGCCTCGACCAGGTCGCCGTGCCCGGCTTTTTGCAGGGACCAGTCCGGGTGCCCTTTGGTGGTTAAAACCGGATTACCGGGGTGGGCTTGGTAGGGGCCGGTGATGTCACGGGAGCGGGCCAAAATCGCACAGTGGTCGTACTCTGTCCCGCCGGCAGCCATGAGCAGGTAGTAATAGCCGTTGCGGTAGTACAGGTGTGGTCCTTCTACATTCTTTATCCCATCGCCTTCAAAAATCATGTGCACCGGACCGGTCATTTTACCGGCATCCGGATCAAACTCCTGCAGTACGATGCCCCCAAATAAGCGGTTGTCCCGGTGGTCGGCCAGCATATTGACTACCCATTTCCGGCCATCAGGCGCATGGAAAAGAGAAGGATCAAATCCGCTGCTGTTGAGATAAATGGGGTCTGACCATTCGCCCGTAATGTCCTGAGTCGTGACCAGATAGTTATGGACATCCTTCCAGACGCCATCGAAGGAGCGTACGTTGCTGTACACCAGGTAGAAGGTCCCTTTGTCGTAGGTCAGGCAGGGCGCCCACACCCCGCAGGAGTCCGGATTGCCGGCCATATCCAGTTGAGACAGGCGATTGAGGGGGCGGGCAATGAGCCGCCAGTGCTTCAAATCCCGGGAATGATGAATTTGTACGCCCGGGAACCATTCAAAGGTTGAGGTAGCCATGTAGTAATCCTCCCCCACCCGAATGATAGAGGGATCAGGCTGAAAGCCCGGCAAGACAGGGTTCTCAATTTTAATCATCGGTGATGAGTTCTTTTTCCAGTTCTTCCAATGAGCGGGATTTGGTTTCCGGCAACAAGCGCCAGACCAGCAGAAAGCCGATCGCGGCAAAGCCACCGAACAAGCCAAAGGTCAGGGCATTGCCCAGATTCGCCAGCTCCCACGGAAAAAACTGCTGTACCGAAAAGCTCACGACGGAGTTGATAAAACCCACAAAAGAGACGGCTACCGCCCGGATGTAATTGGGGAAAAGCTCCGAAAAGAGCACCCACATGACCGGGCCCAGGGAAACGGCGAAGAAGGCTACGAAGCCCAGGATACCCGTCAAAATCAAGGTAGGGTTGATATTGGCAGCGGATTGCAGGATGACTGCTTCATTCGCCACATAAACCGTCCGTCCTAAGGCTGCTTTGAGCGCAGTTTTAAAAGCCAGGTCATCCTCGAAGCGGACGTCGATGACCGCACCCAAAGCTTCCCGGTTCACGCCTTCCGGCAGACCAGCTACGGCTTCCGAAGTCAGCTCATAAGTCGCCTGCTGAAACCCATAGCTGACCAGCCCCATACTGAGCGCAATGCCCAACAAACCCACCAGCAGCAAAGGTTTGCGCCCAATACGATCAATCAGGCTCATAGCGATGAGGGTGAAGACCACATTGAGCAGCCCGATATAAATGGCCTGCGAAAAAGCCGCGTCTGATCCAATACCGGATTGCTCAAAGATGAAAGGGGCATAAAAGAAAATGGCATTCACGCCAGTCAGCTGCTGCAAAATGCCCACGATGGCAGCCACCCAGAGGACCTTCCGCAGCGTTGGCCGGAACAGCCGCCGTAGTTTCTGCCCCAGCGAATCCCCGGCATCTTTAGCCTGTACACTTTCCTTAATCGCTTGTATTTGAGCCGTGGCCTCCGCTTCGCCCGATAGTTGCCCGATGACCACAGCGGCTTCCTCCTCTCTGCCCTGCATCACCAGCCAGCGGGGGCTCTCCGGTACCGCAAAAAGGGTCCCGAAGTAGGCCATTGCAGGCAATAGCTCCACGCCCAGCATCCAGCGCCAGGTGTTGGTATCTATGCCCATGCTTTGCACCCATTCTGCACCTGAGCCACTGGCCTGCAACAGGAAGTAGTTCGAGAAATAGGCCGCCGAAAACCCAATAACGATATTCAGCTGATTGATAGAGACCATGCGCCCGCGCTTTTCCGGAGGGCTCAGCTCTGCGATATACATTGGAGCGATGATCAGGCTTGCGCCTACCGCCAGTCCGCCCAGCATTCGGGCAGCAACCAAAATGCCGTAGGTCGGAGCTATGGCGGAAAAGAGGGCTGAGAAAGCATACATGAAAGCAATGATCAGCAGCAGCTTCTTCCGCCCTATCCGGTCACTCAATGGCCCGGCGACCATCATGGCCAGCGTGGAAGTAAAAGTCAGGGACGCCACCACCCAGCCCAAAGCCAGGTCAGACAGCCCAAACTCCGGTACCAGAAACCGGATAGCTCCGGAGATTACCGAGGCATCAAAGCCAAAGAGGAAACCGCCCAGAGAAATAATCAGGGCGAGGCGGGTCATCTGCCCGCTGCTCGTTTTGTTTTGCATCATCATCGGAGTTTAATGGATTGGGGGCCACTTTTTAGGGTTTGCGATTGCCCTTTCCAGTTTAGGGTGCCTTCCAATCCGGGAGGCAGGGAGACCTTGCCCTCCAAACGCCCATCTGCCTCGCTGTATTCCACCTCAATAGTGCCATTTGGATGCGGCATGTTCGCCCGGAGTTCGCTTAGCCCGTTCAGGTGGGGCATAATGTTTACTTTGGAAAAGCCGGGCGCTGCCGGACGGATGCCCGCCACCAATGACAAAAAGTGGTAGGCCGGCGATGCACTCCAGGCGTGACAATCTGAGCGGGTCTTACCGGGGGCTTCCACGAAAGTGGTCAGGCCGAGGTCCAGTTGCTCCTCCCACGGGCCGAGATACTCAAAGTAGGTGTCCCCAAGCCCGGTTTTCCATAGCGCCTCTGTGATGTAAAAGGCGTAGTAGTAGGAACAGGGTGCCAAAGTGGCATCTTTCAGCAGCCGCTCTAATAGTGCGGGTTGTTCTGCTTCGGGCAGGGCATTGGTGAGCACCGCCATAGTATTGACGTGTTGACTGAAAGTGGTTTTGGCAGGCGTATCTGCAAATAGCTGACGGTCTTCATCCCAGCAGCGGTTACGAAGGCTATTATTGATGCCCATTGCCCGGGCGCGATAAGTTGCTGCCCGCTCCGGCTCGCCAAAGGCTTCATACAAATCAGCCGCCAGTTGCAGATTGTAAGCCCACTGCAAGCCGATAAGGGCAGAACCTCCTGATTCGGCGCCCGGTGGCACACCGTCCGGCCAGCCACCCACCCAATCCGCAAAGTTCCACCATTCCATTGGGCCTGGCAGCCCGTTTTCGCCCATCCTATCTTCGTACCACTGCAGAATATCCGCTACGGCGGGCAACATACTGGCAATCCACTCCGGTTCCCCTACATGCATCCAATAGTCATGCAGCATCGCAATCCAGAACAGGGAATAGGGCGGGATAATCTGTTCATCACGGCTGGGATATCGGCTTTGTGTAAGCCCAAAGGGCATGCGGGACTGATAAAAATCGGCCACTGCTTTTCGGAATAACCGGTGGTCGCCCGAGACGTAGTAGGAAATCAGCGCCTGAATACGGGTGTCGCCGACGTACTGTAATTGCTCGTAGTACGGGCAGTCGAAGTAGTTCTCGCCGGCGCATAGGCGTTGCGTACGCCAGCTAACGGACCAGATATCAGACAGCAGTTCCTTATCACTATCAAAAACCGCCCGCTCTTCAAAGGGGTAGGCGGTGAAGCGGCTTTCGGCCTGATCAATAGCCACCGGCGCATCTTTCGTTTCTATTTCAACCCGGATATAGCGGAAGGTACGCCACCAAAGGGTGGTCAGTTCGTACTTGCCTTCCGCGAGTTTCCATTCATCGTGAAAACCAAAGAGCGTTTTATGGTTGATGCTGTCCCGGTGCCCTTTGTTAAGGGTCGAATCGTTCAGGCTTTCGGCGTAAAACAGGCGCAGGGTGGCTTCTCCTCCACTCGTGACTTTCAGCTCCGGGTAAGCGGTAGTCAGCGTGCTATGATCGATGAGTACCGTTGCTTTTGTATTGGCAGGCACGTATACTACACCCTCATCAGGCAGCTTGAGGCTGGCCCGGCGGATACGCCCCAGGGGACCAACCTTTTCTTCCATAGCTGGAATACTACGGGGGACTAGCTGATAAGCAGGCACACCACCGTTTGCATAAGTCCCTCCCTCTGGCACACCATAAAACAAAGGCTTTGGAGTAAGCCATCCTTTATCCTCAAAGCCAGCGGCTTTCCAGCCCCATGGGTGCGCATCAACCTTCATAAACTCACCTGGACCAACCACAAAATACCCCCTGACTTGCTGTCGATTAATAGCAACGGGCGCATAAGCAGTATCCCGGTACACCCGCCAATGCCCGGTACCGGTGTTGAGTCCGGCGCTTTTGTTGTCCTCCCCCTGAATGATCAGCGCGGTGCCTCTTGAGATTTGCGCAACGGGCTTATATTTTCCAAAATTCCATACCTGCACAGCAACCACGTTCGCTCCGGACTGCAAATAAGGACTCAGATCGTACGTCTCAAAGCGCCAGTTCAGAAGGTCGCCCCGGGCAGGCCCTTTACCAACATATCGGCCATTCACAAAAAGTTTGTAGCGGTTGTCCGCCGAGATCCGGATGGGAAAGGCGTCCGGAACAGCCTCCACATTCATTTCCTGCCGGAACAGGTATACCCCAAACGCCTCTGTATCAGCGGTAGGATGGGTGATCCATCGTGCCGGCCAGGCCTGCCCCTCCAGATTGGGCTGTTCCTGAGCAATTGCAGGGGAAAGCAGCAGGCAAATCATAGACAGCACAGGAAGAAATTGTTGCATACCATCAGTTTTGTTTTTCCCAAAATAATACCACACAGGCATTCGGGGGTAACAACACCCTATTTTCCTGACATTCGGCTCCAGCAGAATCGTAGAGGATTTGTCCTGACCGCAGCTCAGCAAATTCCAGCGCTACCTGTTTTGGATAGTCATTTGTATTGATGAGCATCGTATACAGCCCCGACTCGGAGGCCATTGTTTTCATTGTGACACCGGGATGATGGCCTCTGAAACGCACCTGCAGGGATTCCCCATTTTCCAGCCAGGCTTGCAGCAGCTGAGCCAGCGGTGTGTTATCCTGTTGCCAGGCTGCCAACCCGATTGGAGCAGGAATCCAGAGGGTACGCCCCTGACCGTATTGATGCTGCAATGCGACAGGGAGGCTGTCCTGCGCATAGCTGAGTACCGCCCCTGCGTCTACTGCAAGTGTGCCCTGCCAAAGGTGGGCCGGCAACTGCTTCTCATCGACAGACATCAAAAAAGTATTGCCCATCACCCGGAACTCGCGCACCTGACCGCCCAGTACTTCCCGAAAAGGAAAACCACCCGTCATGATATTCTGACCATACTCATCAAAATGAGCAGACAAACCCGTCAACAACAATTGCCCGCCTTCCGCAACAAAGGTTTTCAATCCTTCCCAGTGCCGGCGTGGTATTACAATCTGATGTGGGATGATCACCGCTGCCCCTGCCCTTCCCCTCGCTTTCCAGTCAAAATCGTCCATGCTGCCGATTTCAGGCGTGATGCCCTGCTCGAGCAATGCCTCGTAGTGCGCCAGAACCGACTTGATGGTAGCTCCGGGCAACCGGCCTTCAAAGTATTGCTCCACTTCTACTGAGCGGACTTCCCGGTCGCGCTGCAGGTACATGGACTCCCGGTTGTAGAGGACATGGATGTTTGCAGTCTGCGGTCGCGCCTTTGCAAAATCCGGGTTTTGATCCAACCAGGCCGCTACTTCTCCCGCCGCTCCCATCCGGTCCGTTGGCTCGTCCAGAAAATCCAGCAGGCTCCACTCGCCGGCTTCCAACCCGGCTTTCCGGGGGTTCAGGCACCAAAAGATGATGCCTTGGGCTCCGCTGAACAGGCTGCCCCACAGCCACTGCTCGATTTCTTCCGCACTTGGCGTCATGGGGTTAAAGCCGCTGTAGCTGTTGTTGCCGCCTTGTAATTCGGTGACCCAAAAGGGCTTCTCACCGGCACCGGCCCGGATGATATCATTGTTCGCGCCCATCGCCACCGGGTACTGATCGCGTTCAAAGTAGCCGAAGTGCCAGCTCGGGTGCATGGAGGCACCAAAGGAAGAAAGCAGCTTCCGCCAGGCCGGGAATTCATACTCCGGCAAGGTCACAAAGAGCATGTGGCTGTTAACGTGCAGGTGCCGGCCAGAGTCATACTTTTCAATTTCCGCCGCGATCCAGCTCAGGTAAGCAGTGGTATGCTGCCGGATGAACTCCGGCTCCCGGAAGTCTTCCCGCATGAAGCCATTGGGGTCAGGTGCCAATGGGTTGAAGGTTTTCCATTCCGACCAGGCTTGTTCCGTGTACGCGCCTTTCGGCAAAATCCCGCCCACACCCGGCTCATTCTGTAGTACCCAGGCAAAAAGCGCCGGATGCTTGCTGAAATGAGGCACCACGGCTCCAATGTAGCGTTCGATAGAAGCCAGGTGAGCCGCATCTTTGGGGAATTTAAAGCCGCCCACGCCCGTGCCGGTATTTGCCGGGAAGAGGGTGGCAAATACCCGGACGCCATGCCGTTCAGCTGCATCGAAGGCCGCATCGTACAGCGTAAATTCCCAGCTTCCGTTAGCCTGCGCCATATGCGTTTCGTCCATCCGGATGCGGCAAACGGTCATATCATATTTTGCCATGATGGAAAACCAACCTTCAATTTCTTCTGCTGTTTGTCCGGGCTCAATGTACACCTGCGCACCGATGGAAGGCGGAGTCTGCCCCCCAAGCCAAAGCGTCCAGCAGATCAGGCTAAAAATTAATACGTTGCTTTTCATTCTGTTGGCGGTTGAAGTTCCTTCAGTCGAAGCAGGGCTTCCAAAAAGTAGTAGTCGGCGTAGATAATGTGCTCATCAATTTCGCTGTTGCCGGGTTTGTGGCCCGTGGAATGAAGCAGTAAGCCCTGCTGGGGTAATGCTGCCAGGTATTCCGGTGTGGCTAAGGCATTGAGCAGGGCAATGGCTGCGTTGTGGTACCGGTATTGGTCGTCGGCTGCTTCCACCAACTGGGAAAGCTCCAGCAATGCAGAAGCGGCAATAGCTGCTGCAGATGCATCCTTTGGCTCGTCGGGAATACCGGGGGCATCAAAGTCCCAGTAGGGCACCCCATCTTCCGGCAGCCTTTTCAGGAAGATATCCGCTGCGCTTTGTGCCTGCTTCAGGAAATCCGCCCGTCCGGTTTCCCGGGCCGTCAGGGTGAATCCGTAGATGGCCCAGGCCTGCCCCCTTGCCCACATGGAGCTGTCGGCATACCCCTGAAAGGTGACTTTTTCCCGCACGGAACCGCTGAGGGTGTCGTAGTCGAGGACGTGGTAGGTGCTGTAATCGTCCCGGAAGTGATTGTCCATGGTGTGTTCGGCGTGGGAAATAGCGATCGTTTCCATTTCCGCGTCTCCAGTCTGCCGGGCTGCCCAAAACAGCAATTCCAGGTTCATCATATTGTCGATGATCACCGGATACTGCCATTGATCGTGCCAGTCCCAGGAGCGGATAACGCCGGTGACCGGCCGGTAGCGGGTTTTCAGGGTTTTGGCAGCGTCCACAATCACCGGGACATAACTCGAGTCTTTTGTAAAGCGCAGGGCACTGCCAAATGAGTTGAAAATCCGAAAGCCGATATCATGATCGTAATCGAAAAACTGAACGGAATCCAGCTTCAGCAACTCGGCCTCACCCGCTTCTTTCCACTTTTCATCACCGGTAAGGGCGTAGAGGTGCCACAGCACACCGGGATAAAAACCACTGACCCAGTTGCCCTTTTTGACGAGGTTCCAGGAGCCGTCCGGATGAGCATTGCGGGGAATACGGTTGGTGTCCGGTAAGGTTTCCAGCGTTTTGGCGTACTGCCGGGCGGCAACTTCAGTAAGGCTGTCGAGGTCGAATGCCGGCTCCAACAGCTGCGCGTCCGCCTCCCCGGCAGGTTCCGCACAACTGCCCGCCAACAGGAGGATTAAAAAGAACGGGAAATATTTCATGTGATGAATTTTGACAAAGGTTAACCCAAATAGCGGGGCTCCGGCTGCCCGGTTGTGTTGGTCTGTATTTGCAGGCACACCCCTGCCAGGGGCTGGGCTTTTTTCTGCTCCGGAGATAAGGGGCGCTGTGAGGTTGTGATGAGCAGGTGCTGCATTTCCGGTCCGCCAAAGCAACAGCTTGTGGGGTGAGAAACAGGCAATTCGATGTCTTCCACCTTCTTCCCCTGCGCATCGAAGTGGCTGATCTTGCCTTCCTGCCACATAGCGACCCAGAGGTGGTCATTGGTATCAACGGTAAGGCCATCGGGGAAGCCTTCGGGGCCAAACTCGATGAAGTTGCGGCGGTTGCTGAGGCGGGCCGTTTCCAAATCATAGTCGTAGGCATAAACAACATGGCGCTCGGTATCTGCGAAAAAGTAGGTTTTTCGGTCTGCAGACCAGCCCATACCGTTGGGGAGCATTAAGTTTTGCTCGTGGCGTTGCACTGCTCCCGCTTCGTTCAGGCAATACAGGTTGCCGACCGGCTCCGTGCCATCGTAAGTCATGGTGGCGGCCCAAAAGCGGCCTTTAGGGTCTACCGCGCCGTCATTGAAACGGGTGGCTTGTACGTCGGCTTCAGTGGGTGATACTTGCTTCAGCTCACGGCTGTGGGTATCGTAGGTAAAGAAGCCATCCCTCAACGCCATGACCACACCGCCCTGTTCACGCAGGGCCAGGACACCAAGCGGCTGCCCAACCACGTGGGTTTCCACCCGGCCAGTTTCCCAGTCGCCAATAAAGAACTGCCCCTGCATGAGGTCGACCCAGTAAAACTGCTGCGCCTGCGGGTCCCAAACCGGCCCTTCGCCGTGGTGGCAGCGGACATCAAAAAGCGGTTGAATAGCGTACTTCATAAGTCAGCGAAATCCTTTGTAGTGGGCAAAAATAAAATACACAACTTTCGAAAAGCTTTTGCCCCAACGTTGGAACAAAACCAGTTGTGTATTTTATTTTTCGAGAAGCCCTTTGGGAAAGGAGGGCTTGTCCGCTGCCTTGTAATCAAAAGCCAACTGAAGTCTGTTATTAGGTTACAATCTTATCTCACCACAGGGTTACAGCGGGGTGTTATATTGCTCTCTTTCCAAAAAAGATGATGGTGCGCGAAGACTGTTCAATTGACTATAGACAGCTTTTGCTGTGGATGTTTCTGATCTTCTCCGGCTTCTCACTTGGTGCTCAGTCCACCATTTTTAATGTGCGGGACTTCGGAGCAAGCGGAGATTCCGCTCAATACGCACAGCCTTATCTTCAAAAGGCCATTGACGCCTGCCATGCCGCGGGCGGCGGACAGGTGCTATTGCCTGCCGGAGCTTATACCACCGGCACCATAGTGCTAAAAGATAATGTGGATTTCCACCTGGCACCGGGCGCCACCCTTTTCGCCAGTCAGCGGGAAAAAGACTATGAGAATGACTTCGTGGTCTACAAGAAGAACGACTCCGGTAAATTGCCGGGCGAGGGTACGCCGGTACTGATTTACGCAAAAGGTGCAAAAAACGTCAGCATTACCGGCAAGGGGACGATTCACGGGCAGGCCCGCCGGACGTACGAGCCTCTGAAAAGTGTAGATGGCTTCATCGCGGAGGAAACGGAGAACGCCAGAAATTCCGGTGTGGAAATGAAAATGTACTACAAGGTAAAGCCTTACACCTGTATGGTTTTCCTGGAGGACTGCACGGACATCCGGATTCAGGATATTTCTATGATTGAGTCCACCGATTGGACCCTGCACTTTAAATGGTGCGAGCGGGCGTTTGTGGATGGCGTTTATATTTTCTCCAGCCTGGAGCAGGGCGTCAATGCCGATGGGATTGATATTGACGGCAGTAAGGACGTAGTGGTCTCCAACTGCACCATCATTACTGGTGATGATTCCATTGTACTGAAGTCCACGATCACCGGTGAGGATTACCGGGCTTGTGAGAACATTACGGTAACGAACTGTTCTTTGGTGTCCACCTCCACCGGGCTGAAATTAGGTACCGAAAGCCACGGCGACTTCCGCCACATCACCTTTTCCAACTGCGTGATCCGCAACAGCAACCGGGGGTTGAGCATCGTGGTACGGGACGGGGCAACGGTAAGCGATGTGCTGTTTTCCAATATCACCATTGAGTGCGACCGTAAGCACTTCAATTGGTGGGGCAATGGCGATCCGATATGGCTGGTGCTCAAGCGCCGGTTCCCGGATTCCAAACTTGGCAAAATTCAGAATGTGACCTTTCAAAACATTCAGGCACGCGGGCAGGGCACCAGCAAAATCGAAGGCTACCCCGGCGAACAAATGCTGGAAAACATCCGGCTGTACAACGTCCAACTCACAATGGAAGCTGAAGACAAACCGGACAAACGAGCAACTCACGGTTTTGAAGCCCACGATGTGGACGGGCTCGTCCTTTCTGACCTTACCATCAACTGGGATAACTCGAAAGGAACAGAACCCAAATGGGATGCAGCGGTAGCGCTTCAGCGGGTGAAGAACGTGGAGATGGACCGCGTACGGAGCAAACAGGCTGCTAAAGGGAGCGCAATCCGGCTTACGGAAGTACAAAACGCCTACATCACCAACACCTTGCCTCAGCCGGGCACGGCTACGTTATTTGAGGTCTCGGGCGCTGAAAGCCGTAATTTGGTGTTCCGGGATAATGACCCTATGGGCATAGCCGCTCAATTTTTAGCAACCGGCAAAGAGGTTGAAAAGGAGGAAATCAACCTGAAGTAGGCTCTTGGGGGTTAGGGAACGGATGCATGGCTTTAAGCAGGCTGCTACCCAATAAATACCAGTAACAGGATCAGCATCCCGATCAGCAACGCAAAGAAAAAGTATTCCAGTACCACCCAGTGCCAGTAGGGTTTCTCCAGCGTCTTTTTTCGGGCCCAATTGATGATAATATTCCACATAGGCTTCTGATTAGGTGCCTAACATAGGCGCAAACCGGAAAAAGCGTGTGGAATTTCGTTCCAAATGCCCGTTACAAATGTCCTTCTGTGCCCTTATCAGCTGTAGCCTTCTCCTGATCGGCCGACATATAAGCTGTTGGGGTCATGTTGTAGTGTTTTTTGAATTTTTTGCTAAAATACTGTGCATCTGAGAAGCCTACGGAGTAAGCCACTTCCGAAATAGAATCGCATACCCCAAGTTTAAGCATCTCAGCGGCCCGCTTGAGACGGATAATATTGATGAATTCCTTCACCGACTGATCGGTCAGGGCACTGAACTTTCGGTAGAGGACCGACCGGCTCATGCCCAGCGCTTTGGCAAAATCACTGACCCCGAATTCGCTTTCATTAAGGTTGTCTTCCACAATCCGGATGGCCTTTTGCAGGAACTGCTCATCCGGGGAAGGGGGCTGATCGGGCTCCGGCTGCAAAATGTTTTGGCTGAACCGCTGCTTAAGCATCTCCCGGTTGTGGATGAGGTTGAAGATGCGGGCTTTCAGCAGGCGGAACTTAAAGGGTTTAGTGATGTAATCATCTGCGCCGGTTTCCAGCCCAATCACCAGTTTCTCCTCACTTTGATTGGCGGTCAGCAAAACGATTGGGATATGGCTTGTCCGGTCGTCGGTTTTCAGGGTTTGACACAGTTCAATGCCGCTCTTTTGAGGCATCATAATGTCGCTGAGAATGAGATCGGGCAGCAAATCCAGTGCTTTGACAATACCTCTCTCACCGTTTTCAGCTTCGGCAATGGTAAAGTAGGGCTCAAAGCTCATCCGCAGGAAGTGGCGGACATCTTCATTGTCCTCCACGATGAGCAAGGTGGGCTTCGTTCCGGTTTTGACCAGCATCTCCGGAAGGGCAACGGTTGGGTTCAGGTGCGCTGCTTCAGTTTCTTGTTCCACGACCAGTTCAGGCATTTCCAGTTGCTGCTGCGGCCCGCAATCTAAGCCTTGTGCATCCAGCGGCAACCAGATGGTAAACCGGCTGCCTTTTCCAGGGGTACTTTCCAGCTCCAGCCCGCCTCCATGCATTTCGACCAGGGCTTTGGCGTAGGCCAGCCCAATACCAGTGCCCTGCGGGAGCTCATCCCCGGTTTGCCCATGTCCCGGCTGTACCTGATAAAAGCGGTCGAAAATCCGGTCCCGGTGCTGAGGCGAGATGCCCGACCCATCGTCAGTAATGCTAATCAGCACTACAGGTTTTGGGGGTTCTCCGGATTCAACCACCCGCTTGCTCTGCCTGATATTGACCTCTACCCGTTGCCGGGTGAATTTAAAGGCATTGGACAGGAGGTTGTATACGATTTTCTCCATCTTATCCGGATCAAAACAAATGGGGATGCGCTGCAGGGAAGTATTCAGCTGATAGTTGATGCCCCGGCTTTCTGCCAGACCGTCGAAAGCTGTTTTCACCCCCTGTACAAAGGAGACCATGTCAGAAGACTGTGGAGATAATCGTACCTGATCCTCATCCATTTTCCTAAACTCCAGCAGTTGATTCACCAGGCGGAGCAGGCGCTTCGTATTTTGCTGTACGATCTGAAGCTGCCGGGCTGCACGGCCACTGAACTGCCCGGATTCCAGTAGCTGCTCTACGGGGCCGGAAATCAGGGTAAGTGGAGTCCGGAACTCATGGGATACATTCGTAAAAAAAGCCAGCTTCAACCGATTGACCTCTTCCATTTTCTGACGCTCCAGGTCTTTAAGCCGGAGGTTGTTTTTGAACCGTTCGCGCATGAGAAGGGCATGCCGGAAGCCAAAAAGCAGCAGCACAGAAATAAGGATATAGGACGCATAGGCCCAGGGCGTTCTCCAGAATGGTGGCTTGATGATGATCTCCAGAGCAACCGGCTCGGGGTTCCAGACACCATCATTATTCGCCGCCTTGACCTTGAAGGTGTAGGTACCCGCATTGAGGTTAGTGAAAGACACACTCCGGCGGTCACCGATATAGCTCCACTCGTCCAGGAAGCCTTCGAGTTTATAGGCATACTGATTCTTTTCGCTGGAAGTATAGCCTAGTGCTGTAAATTCCAGTGCAAACAACTGGCTTTGCTGATGGCTTAGTACTAACCGCTCCATCTGGCTAATCGGTTTTTGCAGTGGAGAGTCTTCGTCCTCCGGCGTGGTGTACTGATCGTAGAGCTTAAGCCCGGTCAAAGCCACTTCAGGTGCATGGGGGTTGTCCTGAATCAAACCGGGTTGGAAATAGTTAAAACCGTTAATGCCTCCAAAGTACAGGTGCCCGTCCCGGGTTTGCAGCCCGGCATTGTAGGAAAACTGATTGCTCTGCAATCCATCCTGCTTGCAATAATTTCGGTATCGCAACTCTCCGGATTCGCTTTCCAGCCATACCCTTGAAAGCCCTTTGTTCGTGCTCATCCAAATGGCGCCATCTTCACCTTGGTACAACGTATGAATGGCATTGCTGGGCAGCCCGTCTGACATGGTGAAGTTGCGGATTTCACTTCCATTGGCGGATCGGATAAAAAGCCCGCCGCCTTCCGTGCCAACCCACAGACGTCCGGCTGCATCCTCAAGGAAAGCCCTGCTGTCAAACTGATTAAGGGTGCTTCCGGAGGATACCTCAAGTGGGACCAATTCACCTAAATCTTCTGAGATATACCGGACACCCTTACCCCCTACCCAAACCATACCGGAAGGACCACGGTAAAGTGTAGTCACCCGCTCGGCATAGGCTTCCTCTCCTTCCGGGCTGAAGGTAGACCAATGCTCAAAAGAGCCCGTAGCTAAATCCAGACGGTCCAGCCCGGCAAGTGTGCCCACCCAAAGGTGCTGTTCGCCCTGCGGCAGCAAAGCCCAGACATTATCGTTGCGGATGCCCTTCGGATTCCCCGCCTGGTATTTGTAGGTTTCCAGGTGACCAGTTTCGGGATTGAACTGCTGCAAACCGCCACGATAGGTACCAATCCAAACTTGGCCGGCGGGGCCCTGGCACAAGCTCGTGACCACTTTACTGCTCAATCCATCGGCCTTAGTGAGTACCCGGAACTGATCGGCACCAGGTGTCCAGATATTCAGCCCACCACCATCGGTACCTATCCAGATATCCCCGTTCCGGTCTTCCAGAAAGGACAACACAGAACGATGGCTCAACCCATTACTGTTGACCAGGCTACGGCCGATGTGGTGAAAAGCTTTGTGGTTGGGATTGAAAATACTAACTCCTCCGTCAAACGTACCGACCCAGACCAGGCCTTCCTCATCCCTGAACAGAGCGTAGGCAGCGTCGCTGGCAACAGACTGCGGATCGTAAGGGTTATACCCAAGGTGCTGTGCGGCACCCGTTTGTGGTTCAAAGATTGACAGCCCCCCGCCATCCGTAGCCACCCATAGTTTTCCATGGGGCCCGAAGGCAAGGCTCTTGATCAGATCGTTTTGCAGCCCGGGTGTCCCGGCTGCGCTGTAGTGAGACAGCCCTGACCGGTCGGTACTGATTTTAAACAGGCCCGCTCCCTGCGTGCCTACCCAAAGCTGACCAACCTTATCTTCCTTTATTGTCTTGGCAAGCCCCTGCCCTCCACTTAGCACTTCAATAGGTAAGAAAGCCCAGCCTTCTGAACCCGCTGACTTATAATACAGCCCCGCATGATCAGTCCCTACCCAAATGGTCCCCTGCTTGTCTTCACAAATCGCGCTGACATCAGCGACCGGCTGTGAAGCGAACAAGACTGGCTTAAAGCCAACGCTCTCCTTTTCCCTTACGTAAAGCATGCCACTCAGCGTACCTACCCAAATTCGGCCAGACCGGTCCTGCTCAATAGTCCGGATGTACTGATGACCAGGCCCGGAAGAGGGATCAGATGAAAGGTGGACCGGGTCGAACTTACTCTGCTCAGGGTCGTAGGTGCACAAACCACTTGCGGTCCCCACCCACAGCTGCCCCTCTGTATCTTCCAGCAGCGTGAGGATTTTATTGCCTTTTAGAGCGTTGGAATTTGCGTTCTGATGGCGGAATACCTGGAAACTATACCCATTGTACTGGTTCAACCCATCATTGGTACCAATCCAGATGTAGCCCCGTGAATCTTTCAATATGGTATTTACCGTATTCTGAGACAGTCCATCGGCAACATTGAGTTGATCAAACCGGTAATTCTGGGTGGCCACAGCACTCCAGGCGATCAGGAGGATGGTGGTGGCAATTAGGCTTCGCATGTTTTCTGTTTGTCTGAAATTGGAAACGATGTTCACTGTCTACAATTTAACTAAAATTTCATTATACCCTATTTCCACCCAACAAAAATCACCAAAGACAGCTCTCCCCAAAACAAAACAACCCAAAGCAATGACAAAAGTCACTCCTTTGGGTTGAAAACAGGGCTTTTTTCAGACTATTCCCGGTCCTTCACACAGCGTACGCTTAGGCCACTGTTTTTCACCACATGCCCCTGTCCGAGCAGTGGGAAATTATTGACCAGGCGGTAAAAGGCTCTGCCGTCAGCTTGTTGGGTTGCTGTCCAGAACACGGCGTTTTCACCTTCAAAAACCGAGTATCCCCAATTACCAGCCATCAAGGCATCGAAGCCGGAAGGGCTGCCTTCGCCCCGGATCTTATTGGGTACGTTCACCCCCGTTCCGCCCTGTCCGTCTACAGACAGATAGGCATTGAAGGCTTCCCATTCTTCCTTGGTGGGCAGGTGCCATTCGCAGGGGCAAATGCCTTGTACTTCTTCCTCGCCCGCTGCTGATTCAGCACCGTTCATGGCGGCATCCCAGGTGTAATGGGCGCCCATGGCGTTGGTGCAGTTAAGGTCCTGGCAAAAGCGGCCCTCTATCGCGACTTCCGGATTTTCAGGAAGGTGTTCGGTGCGCAGGTTTTGCGTGGTCCAGCATTGTCCGCCTATGTCAACGGTTGGGTATTTGTTGCCATCCACATCGGTGATACTGTCGCGGCCACAGACAAATTCCGGCTGCCCAACCAGCACAGAGTCGATAGTAGTTATGGCGGGTTCACCACTATCAGTGACGGTAACGGTGTACCAGCCGGTGGTGAGTTTTTCAATGCGCTCGGTGTCTTCCTCATTGCTCCAAAGGAAGGTGTAGGGGCTTGTGCCTCCGCTGACCGAAACGGTTGCCGTACCGTCGTTGCCACCGAAATAGGTGACTTCTTCCACGGTGAAATTAAGGTCAAGGGGTGTTGCATCAGGTTGCAGCAATTCGAAGGTCTTCGAAGCTACCGTGGACTTGGTGTCGATAATCTTGACGGTATAGCTACCGGCTGGCAATCCGGAAACATCTTCGGTGTCCGGCCCGTGGCTCCAGAAAACCTGATAGGGCGGCGCACCGCCTTCCACGGCTATGTCAATTGCGCCATCAGCTGCACCAAACGCGCTGGGCTGCATGGCTTCACCGGTAATGGTGATGAACGGGATATTGATCGTATCCTTATTGCAGGCCACAGCCATGAACATGACTACCGCAGCCGAAAGGATAAAAAGGGTTGTTTTTCTCATGTTGGTTTTATTTAAAGTCGAGTTCAGACTGTGGTAATTTCCAGTATAAATCAGTGTATGGGTACTCAATCGGTGCAGCCTCCCGGTCACCGGGATAAATCGGCAATTGCAACGCCTGCAGGTAATGGAAACGGTCGCCCTCAAATGCCATTTCCTTAATGCGCTCGTTGTGGATATCCTGCTCCGTAATGCTTGCCAGCGGTTCTAATCCGGCCCGCACCCGCACCTGATTAAGGTCTTCAGCTGCGCCTGTTGCATCACCCGATCTAAAGCGGATGATGGACCGGGTCAGCAACATTTCCGCCAGACGGATCACGGGCACATTCGAACGTTGCCCATCCGTAGCCCGGTAGTATTTGTCGCCCCAGACATGTGGGTCTTTGATGTGCGGGTATTGCATTTCGTATTGCGTGGGGTCAGCCGAGTTGGTGCCCGGATTACCCTCAATGCGCCAGAACAGCTGCTGATAACGCTTGTCTTGCAGCGCCGCTTCTGTAGTACCAAGATTTTCATCCATCCAGCCTACCTGTTTCAGGATGGTATGGCTCATCGGGAACTGATTCCAGGTGCAGCGCTTATGGTATTCGCCCCGTCCGCCGTTGGTCGCCCGGTAGTCGCTCCAGTTCATGCTCGTTGGCACTTTATTGGGGCGGATGATCTCGGGGTCGTGGTTGTTGGTGGCCCAGATGACCTCGGCTCCGTCCTCCGCATAATCCTTGTTGAAGGCCTCTATGGGATCTTCACTCAGCGTGAAAGGGCCACTAATGACGTAGTCCAGCTCCGCCTCAGCCAGTTCGAACTCGCCCATTTGGAAATACACCCTGCCCAGCATCGCAGCAGCAGCGTAGCGTGTTGCCCGGCCCTGCACATAGGAAGGATGGTGAATACCGGCGTCATAGGCTTCCGGTAGTAGCCCCTTTGCAGCTTTCAGATCATCAATGATTTGATTGTAAATGACGTCTGTGGTCACGTACCGGGGGCTATTGGCCTCCTCAGCGGACAATGGGGTTTCCAACCGGAGCGGCAGGATTTCCTCTGTAGAGAAATTAGGTGCTCCGGGCACAGGGCAATGCCTGCGCGTCAGGTAGAAATAAGCGTAGGCGCGCATGAATTGCATCTCACCCTGAATGCGGTCCAGATTAGCCAGGTCGCGCTCCGTAGGATTATCGAATGGCCGATAGTCATTCTCTATCAAAAAGTCGAGCACGGAGTTGGCATGTGTGATGCATTTATAGCCCAGCGAAAAACCGGAGTTCGCTTTGGTCATTTCCACGCCCGTGGTCCGCAGGTACATCTCCTCAAAGGGGATGTCAGCGGAGGTGTTGGGCAGAAGATATACAGCATCCGACATACAGTCGAAAATCAACCGGTCGTCCCCGAAAAAATTACTCCATGAAGAAGTGAAGGCATAGTTGTAAGGCGTCACCACGCCCCGTTCCAGCTCCTCCATGTTCAGCCAGGGGAACTCAGGCGGGTTCTGCAGCTCAAAAAAATCATCGTTATTGCATCCGGCAAATGCCAGTAGTAAACTCAGGGCCAGGATGCGTTGCTTTATGGTATTCATAATTTGGCTCTTTTCAGGTTAGAATTTCACAGTTATCCCTCCGGCGTACATCCGCAGCGGAGGCAGCACACCACCGCCGGACTCGGGGTCCCAGCCATCGTAATGCGGTGCCCACGCCCAGAGGTTCGTACCAGTAAGGTATACCCGCAGGCTTTGCAAACGCCAGCGCTGTACCATTTCATTGGGGAAGGTATAGCCCAACTGCAGGTTTCGCAGCCGAAGGAAGTCCGCCCGGTAGAGGTACTTTGTCCAGTTGACGGTCTCTGTTTTATAGTTACCGGTAGCCTCAGTCCAGTCGCCTTTGCCGGTTGGAGAATCAGGATTTTCCACATCAGGGTCCCAGCCGTAAGGGTAAGCGCCCTGCCAGCGCAATTCAGGGTATTTGGCATCCGGATTATCGGGAGTCCAGGTATTGCCAATCATGTCAGAGCGAAGCACAACCTGCCCGTATTGAACATCCGTGGTCCGTTGTTCTTCGTAATCGTAGAGGTAGTCTCCGGCGGAGAAGCTCATGAAAACGGACAGGTCGAAACCCTTATACTTAAAGGTATTGCTGAGCCCTCCAAAGACTGTAGGCACGGCGGTTTTGTCTTTATGGATGATACGGTGGTTTTGTAGGTTGTTCAGGGTAGCCGGTATTTTGCGCCCGGTCTTAATCGTCTCCCCGGTTGCCTCGAAGTGGTCGATATCAATCTCCCAGATCATATTGACCCCGCGTTCGGGATCCACACCAGCATCCTCAGCCATGTAGTAGGCCCACAGGCGGCCACCAGTTTGAGAAACCCGGTTGCCGCTCAATAATCCACGGCCCGAGCGGTCCAGATCAGGTGTCAGCCGGTCCACCCGGTTGCGGTTGGTGGTGATATTGAAATCGGTAGTCCAGGTAAAATCATTACGCCGGATGTTCGTGGAATTCAGCTCCAGTTCAACCCCCCAGTTGGACATATCCCCGATATTGCCCCAGATGTTATTACCCTGCAATCCTGCAGAAGTTGCCAGGGGGGAAGCTAACAATAAATCCGAAACATTCTGCTGATAATAAGCCACTGAACCGGCTACTCTGCCGTCCCACAACCCGAAGTCCACCCCGGCATCGTAGCTACTCGTGGTCTCCCAGGTCAGGGAAGGCACGCCGATATTGGTGATGCGGGTACCTTCCAGAATCACATCCGCCGGGCCGTAGCGCCAGTCGGTGCGGTTGGTATAGGTGGTCACAAAGCGGTTGCTGGGAATGTTCTTGTTGCCCGTTTGCCCGAAGCTGCCCCGCAACTTTACCGTACTAAAGGTCCGGTTGTTCCAGAAAGGCTCATCGCTGATTACCCATCCGGCAGAAACAGCCGGGAAGGTACCCCAGCGGTAGTCCTCGTTGAACTTGGAAGAGCCATCCTGCCGGAAGCTCAGCCCAAGGAAGTAACGGTTCAAAAATTTGTAGTCTGCCCGGCCGAAAAAGGCACGCAGGTATTCTTCATAGGAAAGCCCGCCGGAGAGGGTCAGCAGGTCCTGCGGGTTCCCAATTTCCTTATAGGTGCCCGTGAGGTTCTGCCCTTCCATCAGGCGCAGCTGCTGATTGATGGACTGCGACTCCGTACCGGCGGTAAGACTGATGCCGTGATTGCCAAAGTCGCGGTTGTATTTGGCGTAAACGTTGTAGTTGATGCTTTGGCGCACCCGGCTTTCATCAGAAGCAAAGGAGCCAAACTCCCGCAACGAAGCAGTCACCCAGTTGAGGGTATTGGACTGCAGCAGGTCAAAGGAGCCCTCTGCCCGGAGAGACAGCCCCCGGATCGCCGGTATTTGATACTCCAGCGCCAGCCCGCCCATTCCACGGTAACTTGTCACCTCATCCACCAGCATATCCCGGTCAATGGCGGCTACCAGGTTGTTGCCTGACATGGGGTTCCAGTAGCCTGTGGGGTGGTCGGAATTAAAGATGGGGTACCAGGGCAGCGCATTCCGGTTGGCATTACCCCAGCCGGCGCTGTTGCCACCACTGTTGTTGCCAAGCGCACCGCCCACCTGCTGCTTTACGCGGTCGTTATTCGTATAACTGAAGTTAAGGCGAGTCTCCACGCTCAGGTTTTCGAAAGGATTGAACTGCAGGTTCGAACGCACGGAATAGCGCTCCAGCCCATTATTACGCAGCACGCTGTTGTCGTTGCGATAACCGAAGGAGACATACATATTGCCCCCTTCAAAGCCTTTTGTACCCGAAACGTTGATGTCCTGATAATTACCCTGATCCAGGATCTGATCAAACCAATTGGTGTTGACCGCCAGGGCTTCCTCCCGGCTCAGACGGGCAATGGGGTCGTCCTGGAAAAGGTTCAGGATGGAGTTGGGATCAAACAGTGCCTCCTCTTCTCCGCCAAAGGAGTTGAAACGGGCGGTTTCCACCAGATTGAACCACTCTTCGGTATTCGCAAATCCGATATCGTCTGCCGTTCGGGAAGGCTCCGTGAGGCCCGCCGAATAGTCAACGGTAATGGAACCCTGCCCCTTTTTACCTGATTTGGTGGTAATGATGATCACCCCATTGGAGCCCCGGGAACCGTATATGGCCGTAGCGGCCGCATCCTTCAGCACCTGAATGGATTCGATATCGTTGGGGTTGATCATACTCATCGGGTCCTGTGCGGTAGCACCATTGCTGGCCCCCAGTGAAGAGCCTGTATAAATCGGCATACCGTCCACAATCCATAGCGGGTCGGTGTCGATAGAGATCGAACTGATGCCCCGTATTTTAACGGTGGAAGGCGCACCCGGTACCCCGCTGTTGGAGACCACCTGCACACCGGAAGCCTGCCCCTGCAAGCCATCCACAAATGAAGTGGTCTTCAGTTTTGTGATGTCCTCCGACTTAACGGTGGCCACAGAGCCAATCACATCGCGTTTTTTCTTGGTACCGTAGCCAATAACCACAACTTCGTCCAGAGCTTCCGCATCGGTGGACATTTTGAGGTCAATGCGCGTTTGTGTGCCAATCAGCACTTCTTCGGAAGCATAGCCAATATAGCTGAACACCAGTACTTTCCCATTTTCCGGGACACGCAGGGAATACTGCCCGTCAAAATCCGTAATCGTGCCCACTTCAGTATCCTTCACCAGAATATTTACCCCGATAAGCGGTTCCCCATCCGTATCTGTCACCTGCCCGGTAAGGGTGCGCTGCGCGTAGGTGTGAGCAGACAGCAAGAGCAGGAACAGGAATAAAAAATGCCTCATGGTTGTGTCTTTTTTGGTATGGTAGCACCCGGTCTGCCCGGGCACCGGTTAGGTTGTATCCCCAAATATACTTTCCGGCTATATCGGGCATGTGCAATATCATCCCGATGAACCGGGACAAACGTACCAACCTTTCAAATCTGCTGTGCATAATGCCATTCTGGGACAATTGTCACGGTTGAAAGGGACGATTCTACACAGGAAATTCTGATGAGCTGCCCAACTTGGTGACCAATCAATAATTCTTAACCAAACACCAAAAGGCATGCTATTCAGATACCTGATTTCCGCTGTGTTCCTTTGTCTGTTGTCCCTTAGTCCGATGTGGGGGCAAACCGTATCCAAATACGGGCAGGCGGATGCAGTGGTGATGGAAGCTTTTCCCGACTCCATCATAGATCAATCCAACGTAGGTAATAATATACTCGCGTACAAGCACCGGGAAGGCGACAACCTCTACGCCGTATATTCTTATGTCAAATTTGACATCAGCAACCTCAACGGCACTCAAATCGAAAGTGCCTCCTTGAGCTACCGGGGCAAAACCGGTGAAGCAGACTTCGAAGAGTTATTCGAACTGGAACTGCACAGCCTCAAGAGCGACTTCGACGCCGAGACCCTCACCTGGAGCAACAAACCGCAGAAGGACCAATTGCTTGGCATTTCTGCACTCAATTCCAGCTCCGCCCGCAAAGCCTTTATTAATGAAGGCACCCGTTTTGCGGACTACATCAATGAGGCAGCCCGTAAAGGAGAAAACACTATCGGCTTACTGATCCGCTCCACTGCCAAAGACTCCACCTCCAATATGTGGATTGGCGGTATTGGCAACGGCAACTATGGCCCGGTTCTGGAATACACTATCTCACCGGAAAAGAGCGGCTACGCCCACAGCGATGCAGTCGTTATGGAAGTCCACCCGGATTCCATTATCGACCCGGCCAATATCGGCGGCAATATCCTGGCTTACCGTGAATCCGTGGATGGCGAACTCAAGCGTGTGGAATCTTATGTCAAGTACGACATCAGCCACCTCGCCGGGCAGCAACTCGAAACCGTCAGCCTCAGCTACCGGGGCAAAACCGGGGCGGCTGACTTTGAAGACTTGTTTGAAGTGGAAATCCACAGCCTTAAAAGTGACTTTGATGCCGACAACCTCACCTGGAACAACAAACCTCAGAAAGACAAAAAGCTGGCCACTACAACCCTGAATGCCAGTTCCGCCCGCAAGGCCTTCGTGAATGAAGGCACCCTTTTTGTAGATTATATCAATGAAGAACTGCGGAAAGGCAATACCACAGTAGGCTTATTGCTGCGCTCTGCTGCCAAGGACTCCACCTCCAATATGTGGATTGGTGGGGTGGACAATGGTAACTACGGACCAATCCTGGATTACACCATCGCGCCTAAGGGCAGCCAATATGCCGCTGCGGATGCTGTAGTCATGCAGATGCACCCGGACTCCGTCATTGATCAGTCCAATATCGGCGGCAACATCCTGGCTTACCGCGAATCTGTGGATGGGGGACTGATGCGCGTGCAGTCTTATGTCACTTACGACATCAGCAGTCTGCGCGGCAAGCAGGTGGAAAATGTCAGCTTCAGCTACCGGGGCAAGACCGGTGCAGCTGATTTTGAAGAGCTGTTCGGATTAGAAGCCTTCAGCGTAAAAGCGGCTTATGATGCCAATACCATCACCTGGAACAATAAACCCCAGAATGATAAGAAACTGGCCACGTCCACGCTCAACGCCAGCTCTGCCCGTAAAGCCTTTATTAACGAAGGTACCAACTTCCAGGATTACATTAACGAAGAAATCCGCAAAGGCGCAACGGAGCTGCATATTATGGTACGCTCCACCGCCAAAGACTCTACCTCCAACATGTGGATCGGTGGTGCCGGCAATGGCAACTACGGCCCAATCCTGGAGTACGGTACCAAACCGATGGCCAGCGCCTACGGTATTGGTGATGCAGTAGTGCTCGAAATGCACCCGGACTCCACCCTCGATCAGTCGCAAGTGGGCGGGAATATCCTCGCTTACCGCGAATCTGTAGACGGCGTGCTACAGCGCGTGCAGTCTTATGTGAAGTACGACCTCAGCGGACTAAATGGCGAACAAATTGAAGCCGCTTCCTTCAGCTACCGGGGCAAAACCGGTGCCGCGGACTTTGAAGAAGAATTCGGTCTGGAACTGCAAAGCGTCAAAGCCGACTTCGATCCGGAAGCCGTCACCTGGAACAACCGCCCGGCAAAAGACAAAGTCCTGGCTACTTCTCTGCTCAACAGCAGCTCTGCCCGCAAAGATTTTATCAATACCGAAAGCCGCCTCGTGGAATACATCAATGAAGAAATCCGCAAAGGCGCAACAACGGTCAGCTTCCTGGTACGGTCTGCTGCCAAAGACTCTACCTCCAATATGTGGATCGGTGGTGTGGAGAACGGCAACTATGGCCCGGTACTGGACATTAGCCGCCCGAACCTGTTCCGTTTGGAAAATGACACGCTAACAGTTATTGAAGACGTATTCGTATCCGAAGCAGAAGCGGATACCAACTTTGAGATTGCGGATGCCGATATGCACGTCATCAATGCAGCCTCCACCAACGAGAGCAAGGACATTTACCTGAAGTTCAACATCAGTGCCTCCAAAAATGGCATTGGCATAGCTACGCTTATGCTCCGTGGTGCACAGAAAGACCCACCTTCACAGGACGAGAATTTCTGGATTGAAATCTACGGCACCGATAGCGATGACTGGTCGGAAGGCACCCTAACCTGGAATACCACCCCGGCTGTCACCACGGAAGCACTGGCCGAGTACAACATCACAGAAAGTGCCACTCACCTCGTTCAGGGAAATGCGCTGACGACTTACGTCAACGAAGCCATTAAGGCGGGCCGTGAAAACCTGACCTTCGTGGTCCGTGGCCGGGACGAGACCGCCTTCCGGGGCTGGATCTCCTCCAAAAACTGGGTACCTGCCCAATTGGCACTCGACTACTCTACACAAGATAAGCGGGTGATTGAAGATTCCTACGTGGCAGAAGGCGCACCGGACGAGAACTACGATGGCACTACCGCCATGCAGGTTGCTATGGATGATGATGCTAATAATGATCGGGAAACACTCGTTAAGTTTGACCTCGATGGTGCGCGCTCCAATGTCGTGACTGCAACGCTGACCCTTAGAGGGGATCAGGAAAACACCGGTATCCCACTTGACAACTTCTGGATTGAAGTGTACGGAACGACCGACAATTCGTGGGATGAAACCACGGTGACCTGGAATAACCGGCCAGAAGACGTTACCGGCCCACTCACAGCCTACAACGTAACCGAAAGCGGTTTTCATGATCTTTCAGGACCTGAGCTGACTGATTTTGTCAAGAACGCCATCAGCCAGGGAAATGAATATGTCTCATTCGTAGTTCGTGGCCGGGACAACACACCGGGCTCCAATGTCTGGATTTCCGATCAGGGCTGGCAGCCTGCCCGCCTGTTCCTCGACTACCGTCAGATTGTGGCAGCACCGGCTATCCTTACTCCTGCCGGAGACTATGTCCCTGAAGTGACTGTGGAAATTGTACCCCAAACGCCGGGGTCCACTATCTACTACACCCTGGATGGCACTGAGCCTACGGAAGAAAGCCTGCTTTACGAAGACGGCATTCTGCTGACTGATACGGCAACCGTTACCGCCCGCGCATTTGCAGATGGGCTCGTAGCGAGTAGTACAGTTTCTGCAACATACAACGTTGCGCCCGTTGGATTACCAGTATTCTCCCCTACTCCATTGGTGGAGTACAACGACGCGGTCAACGTAACAATCGACATACAGCCCGATGATGCCTTCGTTTTCTATTCAGATGAAGGCGGAGACCCACTGACACCCTATCCGGGCGGCGGCATCCTGCTGACCGAGACGACGACGATCCGTGCACGCGGCGTAAATTCAGAAGGCACTGCCTTTGGGCCTATCCTTGAAGCAACCTATACGGTTGTCAATACCGTACCTGGTACCGGTACCGGACCTGGTGGTGTGGGCGCTTCCGACAACGCGATTGCCGGACAGCCCGAAAACGCTCTTTGGCTCCGCGCTGATGCCATTGCAGATGTAGCCGATGGCGAACAGGTTTTCACCTGGGAAGACCGTTCAGGAAACGGTAACGATGCTTACAACACCTACGTGGAAGGCGGCAACAACGGTATTCCAAACACCGGCGAAAGCCAGAAGCCTGCTCCTACTTACATAGCCGATGGGCTAAATGGAAAGCCGGTACTTCAATTTGGGCTGGACGACGGTTCCACTCCGCTTAACCGTTCCCTCATCATTGATGATGCGGACAACCTTGACGGCGGTGCGGGCATCTCCATCTTTACCGTGTTCAAGCGGAATCAGTTTTATGCGGACTTCGCAGCAGTCTTCCAAAAGCGGGACATTACTGCCGGTGCCCCCGGACAAGCCTACGTAATTGAATTCAACGGTGGCTCTAATCCGCACACCTTGCAGTTCGTGATTGAGCGGTCGCTCTTCCTGCGCAGTGACTCTGAGTTTAATGACCAGGATTACTACATCGCGAATGCAGAGCTGCAGGGCGACTTTTCACAGGTTATCCTGCGCAGCAATGGTGGCATTGAGAAGATCAACAGCTTCAACGGTATTATTCCGGCGGTAGATGCCCCGGCTATCATTGGTGGCTTCCAGCCGGTCAGCATTCCTGAGCTCGTGGTTTACAAAAAAGGCCTGAATGCCGCTCAGAACCTCATCGTACACAACTACCTGGCCGTCAAGTACGGACTGGAGCTGATGGAAGGTGATACCGACCTGAAGCTGTACACGAACACAGATTATACTGAGGACCTGATCGGTGTAGGTAAGACGCTCTATATCGACGGCACTACCGAGCAGGAACACCGTTCTGCCTCCGGCGCTGGCCTGCAGATTGATGTACGCTCCCCATTTGCGGTAGATGACTTTGTAATGGCTGCCCATAACGGATTGCCGGTCACCACCGCCAACAACTGGGAACGCATCTGGCATGTAGAAGTCATTGGCAACAGCCCGAATGTAGATATGATCTTCGACTTTGAAGCCGCGGGCGTTGATGCACCGGGATCGGTAGACAACCTCAAACTGCTCTACTACGATGGTGAAGAATGGACAGACACCGGCCTGGCACCTGTTGCCGGCGCTGGCACCGTCAAGTTTGCCGTGGATGGCTTACAATCCGGTGAGTACCGCCTGGGTACGCTGACCCGTACAGTTGAAGTGGATCATTCCGATCTGCTCCGCGTATTCCCGAACCCAAACAACGGGGATGCAGTAAACATCCGCATCGACAACGACGCTCAGGGTACTATCCTGATCGGCGTATATGATTACACCGGCAAAGAAGTCCGCGCCATCCGCGTAGACAAAGCCGGCACCGTACTACAGGAAACGTTGAACCTGAACACCCTGCCTAATGGCATGTACACCGTGCGTGTGATGCAGGAAGGCAAGTTCCGGGCGATCCGCAAACTGATTAAGCAGTAACAATAAGTACTTAATCGCAGAAGAAGAAGGGTGTCTTTTCCGTCTTCGGAAGAGCACCCTTCTCTTTTGTGAAATGCTCGTTACCAGCAGTTTTACCTCATTACAATACGCTTCACTGCTTATCCTTTGGTTGACAATCCTGATTTTCAACCTCTTAATTCTCTGGATATGCTTCTGTATTTTCCAAAACGCCTTTGGGGCAATATCCCTATCCCGCTGATCCTGGCATTTTTGCTATGTGGTATGGGCCTCCTGCCTGCTCAGGCCCCAAAACTACCTCCTGATCTGAAGCTGCACGCACGGGTCAATCAGTACGATGCGGAACACTTCAATCTGCTGACAAACCGGTACAGCACACCGCTGCAAGCCGGGAGTAATCCACTTGCCTTACCCGGTAGCGCATGGGCCATTCAGCTAGACCTGGAACCCCTTCCCGGTCAGCCAGATATACTGGAAGGCACCGCCACCTTTATTTGTCAATCCGGGCAAACGCCTTCCGCCTCGGTATCTATCGATTTTGAATTTTCTGACTGGTCCACCGACAACTATGTGCTGATGCCGGGAGCCGTTTACAATGGAAACCGCTTCCCTTACCGGCGCATCCGCTACTCGCCCAAACTTTTGGACCCAAGGGATATTGGCCCCAACATACCCACAATCATCAGCGATGTGCCCAAGCTCAACGTAAGCGACGGGCCCTCGCGCATCCAACAGCGGACGGGCGATATGACCTTGCCCGCTATTGGGTTCCATCACCCGGAAAAACAGGAAGGCCTATGGCTGCTGACCCCGCCACAGACCCGGCTTGGCGATTCCGGCATAGACATCACAGAGAACAGGGACCGGGACAAAGCGACCATTAGCCTCACCGCTCCTGTGGTGCGTGAGCAATATAAATACCGGATTACGGATAGTCGCTGGCCCTCCGATGATATACCTGCGGATTTCACTGCGGGGGACACCGTTCAGATTACCTTTCAGTTGCACTTGTTTTCAGCGTCTGAACTGCAAGGGCTATTCGATTACTACACCCATATCCGCAAAAGCTATCTGCCGGCAGGTAAGCACCGGCTAATTCTGCCCTTTTCCGAGGCCTTTCCCGTACAGGAAGCCAAATTTAACCGGCTGAACTGGGAAGACGAGCATGGGTATTATTCGGTGGGCCCCCGCAATATGTTCCTCCAAGACTGGCAGATCGGCTGGACGGGCGGTATGATTTCCACCCTACCCCTGCTGTGGGAAGGGCATGATACCACCCGGCAGCGGGTGCTCCGGCAGTTCGACTGGCTCTTTCCGGACGGGCTTGCTCCTTCCGGGCTGTTCTGGGACTCCGGGGAACATGGTGATCAATGGTACGGGGGCGACATTCGCAAGCCACACACCAAAAACTGGCACCTGATCCGCAAGAGCGGTGATGGGCTCTACTACGTCCTTAAGCAACTGATGCTGATGGACAGCCTGGGGATTACCCCAAAGCCCAACTGGGTTGCCGGCACACAGGGCGTAGCCGATGCCCTGGTGAAGATTTGGGACAACCATGGTCAGTTTGGGCACTTCGTAGACAACCCTTCCGGGGAAGTCGTTGTAGGCGGCTCCACGAGCGGGGGCATTATCCCGGCAGCCCTCACCCTGGCCGCATCCTACTTTAACGAACCTGCTTACCTGGAAACGGCGGAAGCGGCCGGCTGGTACTACTACAAAAACTACATACAACGCGGCCTGACCAACGGTGGCCCGGGCGACGCCATGCAGAACCCCGACAGCGAGTCCTGCTATGCCCTGATCGAATCCTACGCCAGTCTCTACGAAGCCACCGGCAATACAGAATGGCTGAAAATGGGTGAAGATATCGCCCGGCAGTTTGCCACATGGGTCATTGCCTACGACTATCCTTTTCCGGAAAACTCCCTGTTCGGCAGGGAAGGGATGCACTCCATCGGCGCAGTCAACGCCAATACCCAAAACAAACACGGCGCACCCGGCATTTGCACCCACTCCGGGCAGGCGCTGCTCAAGCTTTACCGGGCGACCGGCGATGCTTTTTATGCCGAACTGCTGCAGGACATCGCCCGCAATATGCCACAGTACCTTCCCCATCCTCTCAACCCCATCGAAGGGACAAAGGAAGGTTGGATGTGCGAACGGGTCAGCACCACCGACTGGCTGGAAGGCATTGGGGAAATATCCTACCTCACCACCTGGTCGGAGACGGCGCTTATGCTCACTTACGTGGAAATCCCGGGGCTCTACGTGCAGCCCGACCGGGGCATCTGCATCCCCTTTGACCACGTGGAAGTCAGGAGCCAAACCGAAACCGCGGAAGCCCTGGAAGTCGTTCTTCACAATCCCACCGAAGGTGTAGCCACCGTCAAGGTGCTGGTGGAAAATGCCACCGACCGGGCCCGCCCCCTTGGTGAGCTTGCCCTTTGGAATACTTCAACAACAACCCTGAAGCCCGGTGAAAGCCGCACCCTTCAGTTCAAAAAATAAACAACCATGAATAAGTTTCATACACGACGTATTGTTAGAAAGCAGGTGTTCCTGATGGGGTGCCTGCTCTTTTCCACCCTCTTCGCTTTTGCCCAGGATTTTGAACGACAGCCCGTGGATGCGGTAAAAGCAGTGGCGGATAAGACCCTGCGGGAAGTTCCTTTCGCTTTCCGGGCAATCCTTCAAAAACCGGGCACCTACTTCCGGGGTATGAACACGCTCAACCTGGAGCGGACTTTCCCAATGGGCAAACCGGGCGTGGCTTATGCACTGAGCGTTATCAACAGTGAACGCACTTCTACGCTGCCCATGGAAGTCAGCCACAGCGACGGGCTGAAAATCTGGCTCAATGGAAAAGTCGTCTACGAAAAACAGAAGACCGGGCCCGCAGTAGTGCGGGAAGAAGAACGGGATATCTTTCTGGAAAATACCATTCAGCTGCCCATTCAGAAAGGCAGGAATGAGTTGCTCATTAAATCGGAAACTGCGGGCACCGACTGGAAAGTCTTCCTGCGCCCCCGCTTCCCCAAAGTTCCGGAAGGGCAAAAACAGGACAACGAATGGATGAAGCTGTCCATCGGTTACCTGCCGCATATCACCGAAGATGTGGCAGAGCTGTCCAACTGGCTCGTCATTGGCCCCTTCCCCAACCCGGACCGGGCCGGGTTGAGCACCACTTATCCACCGGAAGAAGGTTTTGTGCTTGGAAGATTATACGAATACGGCGGTCAGGAAATCGCCTGGCAGTTACCAAAAGTGGAAATCCTGGCAGACGTAATTGATGCGGATCCGCTCTGGGGCACGCTCTACGACTGGAATTACCATACGGCGGGCTACGCCTGGGCTATCCGAAACCTGGGCGAGTTTACCGGAGAACAAAAGTATGTGGACTATCTGACTACTTATTGCAATTTCATGTTTGATATCAAGCCATACATCGGTTACGAGAAGTATACCCTGCACCGGCCGTATTCCCGCCACACTCATCTTTGGAATACGCCCCTGCTGGACTTCACCTCCGCTCCTGCCCTGCCCTTTATTTACCGCTTGCGCAAAGACAATAACTTTGACCGTCAGGAAGAATATGAGGCGCTGGTGGAGGCCACTCAGGATTATCTGATGAAGGAGCAAATCCGCCTGCCCGATGGTACGTTCACCCGGGAAACGCCCTTTAAGTACACTACCTGGGTGGATGATATGTTCATGGGCATACCGTTCCTGTTGCAATCCGCATTACTTACCAAAGACCCCGCTGAGCAGCAGCAATACTTCGACGATGCCGCCAATCAGGTGATAGGCTTCCAAAAGCGGGTGTACGACCCGGAGATGGACCTCTACATGCACGCCCAGTACTCCGAGCGCCCCGAAGTCAAGCTCCCCTACTGGTCCCGTGCCAATGGCTGGGGCATCTGGGCAACTACGGAGGTTCTGCTCCACCTGCCCAAGGACCATCCGAAGTACAAAGACATCCTGAAAATTTACCGTGATCATGTGGACGGGCTGGTCAAGATGCAAGACCCTGTATCCGGCTTTTACCACAATGTCCTCAATCGTCCTGATTCCTTTGAGGAAACTTCCGGCACCGCCATTTTCACTATGGCCATTGCCCGTGGCATCAATCAGGGATGGATCAAGGATAAAGAGTACCGCCCATACGTACTTAAGGGCTGGAAAGCCCTGGATAGCGTCATCGGGGAAGACGGGACCGTGAGCCAAATCTGCATGGGCACCATGTGCACCGAAGATGTGCAGTACTACTACAAGCGCCCGGTGGTAAAAGACGACTCCCATGGCTTGCTGGGGCTCATCTTCGCCGGCATTGAAGTCCAAAAACTACTGAACAACTGATAACTCTGAAAGCCTTAGCCATGAAACCATTAGCCTTAGTCACCATTTTTGGGGTAGCTGCCATTGGATGGCTTAATGCCCAAACCCCAAACCATAACACAACCCATTACGAAGCTGAAATCCAGGCGCTTCTGGATGCCATGACTCTGGAAGAAAAAATCGGACAGCTGACTCAAATCAGCAATCACTTTGACATCACCGGCCCTCCCCCCGATGAAGGGGAAAATAAAATCCGGTACGACTTACTCAGCAAGGGCCTGCTGGGTGCCATGCTGAACATCACCGGAACCGAAAATACCCGGGCCATTCAGGAAATGCACCTGAAAGCCAACCGCCACGGTATCCCCCTGCTCTTTGGGCTGGATGCGCTGCACGGGTACGAGACGTTGTTCCCGGTACCTATTGCTGAGGCCAGCAGTTGGGATTTGGAAGCCATATCCACTTCTGCCCGCATCACCGCCCGGGAAAGTGCCGCTGCCGGCGTCCACTGGACTTTTGCCCCAATGGTGGATGTCAGCCGGGATGCCCGCTGGGGCCGGATCATGGAAGGTGCCGGGGAAGACCCGTACCTGAATGCGCAGGTAGCCGTTGCCAAAGTGAAAGGTTTTCAGGGCGATGACCTGTCCTCCAATGCGACCATAGCAGCCTGTGCCAAGCACTTTGCCGGGTATGGTTTTGCGGAAGCTGGCCGGGATTACAATACTGTAGACATGAGCCGGCAAACCCTGCATAACGTGGTACTGCCACCTTTTAAAGCCTGCGTGGATGCCGGTGTGGCGACCTTCATGGGTGGGTATCACGAGCTTAATGGCGTGCCGGTGACCACGCATGCCTACCTGCTGCAGGAGGTACTGCGGAAAGACTGGGGCTTTGAAGGCTTTGTCGTCTCCGATTACAACTCGGTGAAGGAAGTAGCGAGTCACGGACAGGCAGCTGATTTATCAGGTTCCGCTGCGCTTTCCCTCCAAGCCGGGAGCGATATGGATATGGGCTCCCTGACCTATCATTACCACTTGCAGGAATTAGTGGCTTCCGGTCAATTGGACGAATCGGTCATCGATCAGGCAGTGGCCCGAATCTTGCGCGTCAAATTTGAGCTGGGGCTCTTTGATGACCCCTATCGCTACTGTGACGCTGAACGGGAAAAACGCTGGCTCTCTGCTCCTGAGCATCAGGAAGCGGCGCGGTCGATCGCCCGTCAGTCCATTGTTTTGCTTAAAAATGAGCAGGAGCTCTTGCCCTTATCCCGGCAAAATCGAATTGCCCTGATCGGCCCGCTGATTAAAGACAAAGACAATCCGCTGGGCAGTTGGCGGGCGCGCGGCATAGACAGTTCCGCGGTGTCTATTTGGGAAGGGCTACAGTCGGCCTGGCCGGATGCCCGGTGGAGCTACGCCAAAGGCTGTGGCATCACAACGGGTGCCCGCAGCTTCCGCGACCGCCTGACGATCGACTACGACACCTCGGGATTTGCGGAAGCCCGCCGGGTGGCAGCGGAGGCCGACCTGGTGGTGCTGGCACTGGGGGAAGACTGCTTTATGTCGGCAGAAGCCCGCAGCCGGGTGCACCTCGACCTGCCCGGTGTCCAACAGCAGCTGCTGGAAGCGGTTTACGAAGTCAATCCAAACATCGTCCTCGTGCTTATGAATGGCCGTCCGCTCGACCTGAGCTGGATGGACGAGCGCATCCCAGCCATCGTGGAAACCTGGTTTTTAGGCAGTCAGTCCGGGCACGCCATAGCCGATGTACTAACCGGAGCCTATAACCCTTCCGGGAAACTGCCGGTCTGCTTCCCCCGCTCCGTAGGGCAACTGCCGCTTTACTACAGTCAGAAAAACACCGGCCGCCCCGGAGACGAAAATCATCCGCATATTTTCTGGTCGGGCTATATTGATGAGCGCACGGATGCCCTTTATCCCTTTGGTTACGGATTGAGCTATACCGAATTCACAATCAGTGACTTAAACCTCAATACTTCGACTCTTACACCGGGCGAAATACTGACGGTCAGCCTCACCCTTACGAATACCGGCGACCGGGCGGGACACGAGGTGGTGCAGCTGTACACGCGCGATCATACGGGCAGCAGTACACGTCCGGTGCGGGAGCTGAAGAGGTTTCAGAAGGTCTTTCTGGAGCCCGGGCAGCGCCGCAAGATAACCTTTGAGCTTACGGAGGCTGACCTGGCTTTTTATACGGCTAATGGGGAGTGGGAAGCGGAGCCGGGACGCTTTTCGGTCTTTGCAGGCAACAGCTCTAAGGCGGACCTGGAGGCGGAATTTGAGCTGGCTGCGCCCCGGTAGGGCTTGGGTACTCTAGAGGGAAGTAAACAACATTAAGACACCAGTGCGACTAAGCCGAATTAGTGGTTAGTTTTTTGCTCCTGAAGCACTTGCAAATACTGCATATTAAATGGTCAGGTATTTACGGCTCAATCAACCAGACTTCTGTAAGTCATAGTTTTACATTCCGTACCTACGGCACGGGATATTCTTTTAGTGTGATTTTTTTACCCACATCAGACCCCTAAGGGGGTCAATTGTAGAATACAAACCCAATGTTCAAATCAGTAAAGCCATTACAACGAATACCTATCATGCCTTTTCGCTATTTTGTTTTACCCTTGATGCTAATACTATGTGGCTCCATGTCTGGTCAATCGCCCTACCGGGATTTTGACAGCAGCCTGATGCCCCATGGTAATGCTTTTGAAAGCTGGGAAAGTGAAGCTGAGCCCGATCGTACTTTTTTCGTGGACCAAAATCATCCGAAGGCGAGTGATGACAACCCGGGTACAGAGGCGCGGCCCTGGCGCACTATTGGAAAAGCGGCGGCGGCTTTGCAGCCCGGGGAGCGGGTGCTGATCAAAAGCGGGACTTACCGGGAAGCGGTACATCCTGCACGGGGCGGAACAAGTCCGGAGAAGATGATCACGTACGCGGCGGCGCCCGGCCACCGGGTGGTGATTAGTGGTGCCCGGGAATTGCCTTTGGAAGGATGGGAACCCGGCAAAGGGTGGCGCTACACCGGACAGCGGCACACCTACGAAGATACTGAAAAACCACCCCTGCAAATCTGGCAATACGATCTGCCATCGGAATGGTTTATGGGCTACAACCCCTTTGCGCTGCGGAACCTCGGGCAGGACCTGGAATGGGTGGACTATAAAAACATCAATATGCACGCCCACTTTCAGCGCCGGGGCCGCCTCTTTTTGGATGGGCAGTTGCTGAAGCAGGCGGAGCATCCGGTAGACCTTGCCGAAGCGGAGCAGGGCGCGTACTGGATTGAGCACAACGGGCTGCGCTTGCATGTCCGTTTCCCCGGGCGTACCGGGCCTTCCGATTACATGTCCATTGAAGCGACCGTGCAGGAGCAGATCTTTGCGCCGAAAGCCTACGGGCTGGCCTACATCAAGCTAAAGGGGCTCAACTTTGAGAAGACCGGCAATGGGTTTGCCATGCCACAGCGCGGCATGGTCTCTGCCCGCCGGGGCAACCACTGGATCATTGAGGAGTGTACCCTGGAATGGGCCAATAGCATCGCCCTTGACCTTGGCAACGAAATGTGGCACACCAATTCACAGCCCGGGCTCGGCGACCACATCGTGCGCGGGAATACCTTCCGCCACTGCGGCACCGGCGGATTGCAGGCTAATGGTGCCCGTCAGTTGCTGGTGGAGGACAACCTCTTTGAATACATCGGCTGGCACGATGCGGAGCATGGCTGGGAATCGGGTGCGATCAAATTTCACCGTGCCCGGGGGACGCTGATCAGGCGAAATGTATTCCGCCACATTACCTACGCGCCTGGTATTTGGCTGGACTATCTTTCCAGCGAAAACTGCCGGGTGACGAAGAACATCTTTTCCGATATCACCACTGCCCGGGGTGCCATTTATGTGGAAGTCAGCCGGGGTGCTATACATATTGACCACAACGTCTTCCACCAACTGCGCAGTCAGTACTGGATCAGTGGCGACTACGGTGCAGGTGGGAATGCTTTTTACACGGATGGCTCAGACAGCATCCACTTCCACCACAACCTGGCCATTGATATCGAAAATACCGGCTACGGCTCCTACCTCAATCCGACCCGCATCGTAGCAGGCAGAGGGGGTACCGCCCGCGCGCAAAGCGTAAAAGACAATATTTTCATCGACTGCCGCAAGCACGCCATTGAGCTGCCGAATGCCCACAACCACACGGATGGCAACCTCTTCGCTCAAATACCCAGTGGATTTTTGAAGCTGACCAATCCTCCACCCGCCCTGCTGCTCGACCTTAAAGCGTGGCAGGGGTATTTTGGCTGGGAAGCACAGGGTAAAAAAGTGAAAGCCCATGCGACCTTACATACCGATGAGCTTCGGCTGAAATGGGAAACCAAGCCTGTCTTCGATTGGGATGCAGGCCCGTTCTCGCTTAGAAATGGAGGCCGGGAAATAGATATTGATCCCAGACAGTAGGAATAATCTTACTTAAATGGTTTGGTGTTCTAATTTCCTCTTTGCAGGAAGTATTGCACGCCTATTGATGCTCCTACCCGCAATCCACTGTTGGGCAATGGGCCATCAAAGGAACCATTCCATGGATTAGCCCCATTGACATTCGTCCAAATATGGTAATCCAGACCGAGGCCCATGTCAAAAGCTAAATTGGGTGTCAGGAACCAATTAACACCCAATCGGCTGTTCAGAAGGGAGATTAATGTATCTCTTTCCGATGAAGAGGACTCGAATCTTAAACTAGAGAAGAGGAATCCAGTCTGACCATACCATCGCCAATGCTTTTGTTCATTGCTGAAATAATGGCGCAAGTATGGAGCGATGGATAGCCCATTACTTTTATACTGTACTTCTCGATTTAGATTTTGTAAATGATAGGCACTTAATTCTACACCTACTAAAGTATGTTCACTGAGAAAAAGCCCCAAATTAGGCCTCAAGCGCATCTGAATGATGTTATTCCGAACAGAGACCCCGCCTAGACCCGAGTTAATTATAAAATCTCCTTTGCTGAAGGCAGATACTGCAGACCGCCATCGAGCTCTGTCTGCCCTGTTCATAAAGGGCTGTAAACCAAAAAACAATAAAATACCATTTGGCATTCGTGGCCGGACAGAATAAATGGCCCTCACATTAAATGCGATATGCTCATTCAGGAACCTATTGAATCCCAGCCGAAATCCATAGGAGGAAAGTGCTGGGTAATTGATTCCCAATATGCACCTTAGACCAGCATAGTAACTATTCTTTGTAGAAGCAGAGTTAATATAGTACCTAACTTCTGGTATGACCTCTGACGGATAAACACTATCATCAAAACCTCTAATCGAAATACTTCCACCAACCATCCAATGATCAGTAACCATCAAACCAAATCTGGGAAAAAAATCATAACTGAAGCCAGTCCGAGTCTCCTCTTCTGCAAACAGATAATCCAGTTCAGCTCCCCCCCTTACTGTGACGGAGCCCTTTCCAATCTGACCGAGGAGCGAGGTATTAGCCGCCAGGCAAAGCAAAGAGAGCAGTATTAGTTTTTTCATTTGGTAATCGTTTAAAGCAATAGAGGGCGTTTATCGGCAAAAGATACTGAATCTCCATACAATCAGCAATGCTGAATAAAAGACAGGGCAAATTAGCCAAAATTTCCTGGATAAGCTGGAGCAGAGCGGGAAGCTCTACCCCAGCAGCCATAGCGCTTAAATGCAGAGGGTTGCCCCCGGGATTAATGTTTGTGCAATTTGTTATGCCCACGAATGGCAGGGCAAACTAACCAAAATATGAACACATCAGGAAGCACCTCTCATTGGGTGGCAGTTTCCGAAATTGTATGTTTAACTTTGGTGGTTGTCGCAGGCTGCTCCGAGTTGGGGCTCAATTGCCTAATTCCCCCGTTGCAGGAAGTACTGCACGCCTATTGATGCCCCTACCTGGAACCCACGGTCAGGCATTTGCTCGTCAAATGAACCTGACCAGTCACTCGTCCCCTCCGTATTCGCCCGGAGATGATGGCTCAAATCCAGCCCAATATCAAAAGCTAAATTAGGCGTCAGGAACCAATTGGTGCCTAAGCGGCCACTCACAAGGGCAACTGATGAATTCCTTTCAAAAGAAGATGACTCGAAGTTTGACCCGGCAAAGAGGAAACCCGCCTGACCATACCAACGCCAGTGTTTTTGCTCCTTACTGAGGTAGTGCCGGAGGTAAGGGGCGATGGATAGCTCAGTAATCGTTCCCTGGTTAACTTTTCTTAAATTGCCAACAATAGTATTAAAAGAGGCGTTGAAATTTACACCTATCAAAGTCTGCTCACTAAGAAATAACCCCAGATCAGGATTGAACATCATCTCTAAGAAACTGCCTCTGTAAGAGACGAAACCAAAACTGGAATTAATCAATAAGTCGCCTTTGTCAAAAGCAGAAGCTGCCGACTTCCATCCGGCTCTGTCCCCTTTGTTCATAAAGGGCTGTAGCCCTAAAGATAGCAGCAGGGTATGATCCTCCCCGGGTTGTACCGCATAAACAAGATTGGCATCAAACGCGACCTGCTCGTTTATAAACCGGTTCAACCCTAACTGGAACTCATAGGTGGAGTAATCGCCCCCTTCTGAATTAAAGCTGTATCTGAATCCACCGTAGTAATTGTTTTTTTCCGAGCCCGGATTGAAATAATACCGCACCTCCGGCGCAGCAAAGTAAACGGCACCACTGCCACCGATTCCAACTACCCCCAGGCTTGTACCCACCAGCCAATGGTCTGTGAGCATCCATCCAATTCGGGTCCCTAGTTCATAAGTCAGCCCGCTATATTCTTCTTCGGCTGCAGATAAGTATTGCAATCCGGCTGCTCCTCTTAAGGTAAGCGCGCCTTTTTCAATTTGTGCCTGTAGCAATGCGTGAGAAGACAGACAGAGCAAAGAGAGGAGTAATAATTTTTTCATTTGGTAAGATTTTATAGCATTAGAGATGGTTTGCGCGCTCTATAAATATTCCGGTATTTTTACGGAGATGCGCTCTTCTCAACACAAGATAGTAAATTTCAAATCAACTTGCAATGTTGTCACAAAAAAGAGGTATGAAATGGGGCAGATTGGGACTACAGCCTAATCTTTTGGTGCAACTACTTCCTTCGCAAATTTCCATGCCACTCCAAAAGTGCGCGACATAAGCCCGAATAGGTTACAAAAGCCCCTTGCAGGCTACCCTCCCAAAGAATGGTCTGTTTTTTTACCACCATTCCAATCAGGATGAATATTTTTAGGAGCACACTCATCAAAACCAACCGGAATATGCGGATCCCATCTTTTTCTTACTTACGCTTTTTTGGGGCCGGACTTGCCCTGAGCCTGCTCAGCAGTTGCGGGGCTGATCAAGCGGCCGGCAACAGCGATGACTACACCATTACGGTTTACAATCCGGAAACCACCACTTTTAAGGATGCAGGCTTTGAGACCGCTATCCCGGAAAACAGCAAGCCGGGATGGGCACTCTACGACGCAGAGGCAGAAGCCTGGCTACCCGCACAGCAGGATGACCTGGATAATGATGGTAATCCGGAAACGCTGTTTTTCCTGGCTGACTTAGAAGGAAAAAGCAAGCGCGACCTGACCTGGAAGCCGGCTCCTGATGACTTCCCGGTTGTACAGCGTTCGCAGATCGTCTTCAAGGTGCAGGACCGCCCATTTGCCCCGGAGACCGCCCGGGAAATGCTGGCAGATTATACCCAACGCGAAGCCCTGACGGTGCCCGGTGATATTACCCCGCAAAACATGTGGGTCATGTTTGAAGGCCCGGTTTGGGAAAACGACCTGGTGGCTTACCGCTTTTACATGGACGACCGCTTCCGTACCGATATTTATGGCAAGAAAGTCCGGGACATGGTCATGGATACGGTGGGCTGGGACTACCACGACCTGAAAGACTGGGGCTCTGACATTCTCAAAGTGGGCAACTCCCTGGGCATTGGCAGCCCCGCCATCTGGTACCGGGAAAAAGCCTATGCCCTTTCTAAAACGGCAAAAAAGGATATTGAAATTATAGCCAACGGCCCCCTGCGGAGCATCCTTCGGGTCACCTTTGAGGGGCTGGAGGTGGACACCTTCCGGCTGGATCTTACGGTAGATTTTGAAATACAGGCCGGCCATCAGTGGACGGAGGTGCGCATGCAGTCCAAAAACCCGCTGCCGGACGGGATGAAGTTTGCTACCGGCATCGTCAAACATACCGACCAAATCAATGCCAAGCGGTACGATGGCGTACAAACCTACTACAACTGGGACAATCAGTCCTACCACGGGCAGCAGCTCGGCTTCGCCCTCATGGCCAGGGAAGCTCAGGAACCCGTGCTCTACGATAGCGAACTCGACCACCTCATGATCCTCAATGCCAGCAACGAAGCCGCCACCTACCGCTTTATGGCGGTTTGGGAAGAAGACCCCATGCAAATACGCGGCATCCGGGAATTCCGGGAACACCTGGAGCAGGAGGCAGCACAGTGGGGGACAGCCTTCCGGATGGAAAGCAATAAATAGTGCCTTGAAAACAGCTAAATCGATTCAAATTATGCCAACCGAAATCAACCGAAGACATTTTCTGACCATGCTCAGCAGCCTCTCCGCAGGTACCGCCGTGGCGGGCAGCACCCTTTGGAGCCCTATTCTAAAAGGTGAAAAACTCAAAATTGCCCTCGTGGGCACCGGCATCCGCGGTATCACCTTTTGGGGGCGGAGGCTGGTGGAAAAATATTCCGACATCCTTGAATTTGTGGGGCTTTGCGACATCAACCCGGGCCGGCTGGAGTTTGCCCTGAAGGAAATGCAGGTGAGCTGCCCGACCTACGCCAATTTCGAAAAGATGGTGCAGGAAAGGAAGCCCGACCTGGTGATTGTCACTACCAAAGACTCCAACCACCATGAATTTATCATTAAGGGGCTGGATATGGGCTGTGATGTGCTGACGGAAAAGCCCATGACTACCGATGAGTTCAAATGCCAGGAAATCATTGATGCCGAGCGCCGGTCCAACAAGAACCTGATCGTCGGTTTCAACTACCGCTGGAGCCCGTACATGACTAAGATCAAGGAACTCCTGATGGAGGAAAAGATCGGCAAGGTCACCTCGGTGGACTTCAACTGGTACCTGAATACCTACCACGGGGCGTCCTACTTCCGGCGCTGGCACGGGCTGCGACAGGCGGGCGGTACGCTATGGGTGCACAAAGCCACCCACCACTTTGACCTGCTCAACTGGTGGCTCGATTCCGACCCCGAGGAGGTCTTTGCCTACGGCGACCTGGAGCACTACGGCAGCAATGGGCCCTTCCGGGGCAACAATTGCCGCGACTGTGAACATACCGACAAGTGCGCATTCCACTGGGATATCACCAAAAACGAGTTCCTGACCAACCTCTACACCAAAAACGAGCACCACGACGGGTACATCCGGGACAACTGCCTCTTCCGGGATGAAATCAACATCTATGATAAAATGTCGGCACAGATCAAATACGCCAACAACGTCTTCGTCAACTACTCCCTGACCACTTACTCCCCCTTTGAGGGCTGGCGCATTGCCTTTAACGGGACCGACGGCCGCCTGGAAGCCTGGCAGGACATCCCCTATGTAGCGGAGCAAGATATCAGTCAAGCGGAGATGCACGCCGCAGAAATGAACCAAAACGGAGGCGAAATCAGGTACAAACCCCTTATTGTTCATAACCTCTGGAATGACTACGAGCGCATCATGGTCGGTAGTGAGCGTGGCGGCCACGGCGGCGGCGACAAGCGCCTGCACGATAAAATCTTTGTCCACCCGGAAAAGAAAGACCCCTACGACCGGGCAGCCGGCGTACGGGACGGGGCTATGTCTGTGCTAATCGGGGTGGCCGCCCGCAATAGCATTGAATCGGGCCATCCGGTCCGTATTGCCGAATTGACGGACCTGCAGCCGCGGGCGAAGCGGATTTAAGACTTTTTTTAAGCTACAATGAGAGCGGGCATCCGAAGGGTTTCGGATGCCCGTTTTGAGTTTGGTCCTTGCAATCCCACAATACTACCTGATTCTCACCACGCAGCCATTAGACACAAGGATCATCCTGAGAATGAGGCTTACTGACGCGTAAACGTCACATCCACCCCAATAAAGGTCACTACAATCTCATCGCATTCATTGCTGGTTACATCGAATTCAGAGGAGAAGGAGGCACCACCGTCTGAAACGGTCACTGTAAGGGTCATTCCACTGGCCACATAGGTTTTATCGGCAGTGGAAGAGCCACCGACAACGGCGTCATTGGGGTCAATCAGCGTACCATCTGCCTGAAACTCCACCACATCATTGGTGGTGGACACTTCCCATTCGCCTACGATATTCTCGGAAAGCGCAGGAGCCGTGCAGTTATCATCATCGTCATTACAGGCAGAGAACACAAACAGGCTGGAGAGCAGCATTAACAATAAACTTCTTTTCAGTAAAATCATTGAAGAGCGTTTTTAACGGTTAAAATAATATTTCGGGTACGAAGATAGGGATAAATTCCCATTTTTACAGCCCTGCATTGCCAGATGAGGATGAACAGGCTCCTTCACTACTCCACCCAAACCGTCACACCACCCGGCTCCAACTGCCGCCCGCCTAACAGCACTTTCGCACCATCCGGCACCGGCGCTTCCACGGCCTTCGAACTGTAGTTGACGGCGACATAAACCCCGTCCCGCCATTCGGTGAAGACGTAGGGGGGTAGATTAAGAATTTTAGCCCCGGCTTTGCCAAAAACTGTACGCAACACCTCGTACTCCAGCTCCCAGTTATCCGACCATACGCCGGTGTAGGTCACGCTGCCTGCGCCCAGATCGCGGGAAACTACGGCTGGTGCGCCTTTGTAGTACTCGCTGTCGTGACTTGCCAGTACCCTTGTACCTTCCATCGGGGACAACACATCGCCCCAAATATGCCAGGGATAGGTCTTGCCCCCCATACTTACCTGTCCGGGATATTTGGCTGGGAGGTGGTCGTAGTATTCCACCCGGGCACCGATCAAATCCCAGATGGGCTCCTGCAGCAGGGCTTCCCAAATATGGCTGTTGTGGTCTTTAGTGCCAGTGCGCACACTCAGGATCAGGTGGCCGCCTGCCCTTGCGTAGTCTTCCCAGATTTTTACCTGCGACGGATCAATCATGTGCGCGGCGGGGACTACCCAAAAAGGATATTCCTCAGGGTCAACCGCTTCGCCGGGGCTGACGAAGGTAACCGGAGCGCCCAGCCGCTTCAGGTTTTGGTAGTAGGTATAGTGGTGCGCCCAGCTGTCCCAGTCGCTGTGGTGGGGCTGATTGCCCAGGCTCCAGAGGTTATCCTGTTCCCAGTAAAAGGCGGTTTTGCGGGCTTTAAGCGCGGCAGGCATAGTCGCATCGGCTTTCAGGTCGCCGCTTTTCGTAAGCTGTTGTAATTCTTCAATAAACTGTACGTACTCTTTCCCGCCGCGGGCTACCGTCACCCCATCGGTCTCCATGACGCCTTTGTGGGTTTGTTCCCCGCCAAAGAGGGGCTGCCGAAACCGATAGGTGCATACAAATTCATCGCCCAGCCCAAAGGCGTGCCAGCCCCACATACGCACCGCACCGGGCAGCGGCTGCGGATTGATGACGCCCCAGTTGATTTGGCCGGGTTGCAACTCCATGATGCCGGTGTAGCCGTTGACCGACTCCGCAAATTCCTGTGAAAAGGCCAGCTCCAGGCCACTCCCCAACCGATGGGCCGGGGGGCCGCCTTCATCGCTCAAATACCCGCTTGTCAGGTACATGGTGTGAGCAGCAAAGTCGAAGTCATTCTGGTTCAGGAAAGGGTCTACTGAAGGCAGGAATTTGAAATAAGCGTAGTTGGTGGTTACCCACTGCCGCTTGTCCACCAGGCTTTTGAGCAGATCGGACTGAAACCGCAGGGCTTCCGCCAATTCCTCGGCATTGAAGCGCTGAAAGTCAAGCAGCGCATGAGGATTTGCCCCCTGTGGTGCCCGGTTTTTATTGGGAATTTGGACCTGCCCAAAGTGATTGTAGGATTGGCTCCAAAAGACAGCGCCCCAGGCGGCGTTTAAGCTGTCAATGCTACCGTACTTTTCCCTCAGCCAATCCTGAAAAGCCCGCTCGTGCCCTTCGGAATAATCATACAATACGCCATAGTGCGGCTCATTGTCTACCTGCCAGCCCCAAGTGCGCTCGTCCTGCCCGTAACGTTCTGCTAACTTCCGCACAATGCGCTCGGTGTAGTAGCGGTACGTTGGGTGGTTGTAGGATACGTGCAGGCGGCTCCCGTGGTGCTGCGTCAGCCCCTGATCGTTGACCGTCAGGATTTCCGGGTGCTTTTCGGTGAGCCAGGCGGGTGGCGTAGGCGTGGGGGTGCACATGATGACTTTTAGCCCGTGCTTGTCTGCAAGCCCGACCGCCTTGTCCAGCCATTCAAAATCAAACTGTCCTTCCTCGGGTTCCATCATCGCCCAGGCGAATTCCCCGAAGTGGGTAAACTGAAAGCCCAGTTCCGCCATTTTGCCCAGATCGCGGTCCCATTGTGCTTCGGGCCAGTGCTCCGGGTAGTAGTAGGCCCCCACGGGCATGGGATGCCCAAAATCATAGGGCTGTGCCGGTAGCAGGCTGTAGCCAAAAATCAAACACCATGCAAGGAATAACTTTTTCATGGACCTTAGTCGTTTTTCTCGTTCAGTAATTCGTAAACGGGCTGCTCGTCCCGGAAAAACACGCGATAGCCTTCGGTGCCGTCTTCCACGTCCATTACACCGTCTTTGACGCGAAGGTAGGGGCTTTCATACACAGCGCCCCCTGCCCAGTTCTCAAAATCCAAACGCGTGCCATCAATGCGCCCGTAGGCTTTCAGGCGGTCGGGGCGGTAGGTCATTTCCAGCTTTTCGCCCAGCGTGGATTGGTAAGTGAGGGTCTTGGTCTTTTTGAGGCCCTGAGTTTCCAAATCAGCAGTTTTCAGGCTCGCCAGCACGGCATTCAAATCCGGATGACCGGCTCCTTCCAGCACCTCCAGAGCGTACCCGGACTGCTGCCCCGTGACAACCAGGACGATGTACTGTTCCAGTACGCTTCGCCAGGTTTTGTCTTTCACTTTGGCAATGGCCTCGGCAGAGGCGTCAATCATAAAATAATCAGTCCCTACGGGCCAGACCGCCACCCAGGTATTCGGGGCTTTCCAAATCAGCTGCCGGTCGGTTTCCTTTGCCAGCTCCACTTGTTTGGGGATGAGCAGCCAGGAGGCAGCGCTGTATTTCTTTTGCTCCCAAAAGGCTTCCAATTCATCTTCAGCGGGTGCGCTTACCGGTTGTAAGGGCTCTGTGGCGTACTTCCAGCGGTTGGCCAGCTCAAACTCACGGGCCTGTGCGGTGTCGGGCAGGTGCCAGGGGTTAATGCGTTGGTCAGAAATCTGGAAGTCCGGATGCTGTTTTTCATCCAATTCGGATGGAGCAGACAGGAGCAGGAGGGTGTTTTTGCTGTGCAGGGTCTGCGTGTACGGGCTGTGCCCGGAAGTCGTCAACCGCAACGGCTGACCACCGGTAAAGCCCAGCGGGCCGTCCTCCCCTTCCACAATGAGGGACCAAACCATCTGCTGATTGGGATTGTCGACGATGCTCATGTACACATTGCCCAACCCGAAGGTGTGTGACCGGTAGAAGGACTCCTGAAAGCCATTTTTACGGTCCATGTGGTAGAACGGGCGGGTCATGCGGGCCTCGTAGGGCAATACTACTTCTCCTCGTGCAATCTTCGAAATAATGGTATTGGGCCGGTAGCGCGTTGTGGCCTGATGCACCGTGGTCACCGCTTCCGACAGATCACGGCTGACGTCATCAAAATAGCCCCAGAACAGCTTTTCCATTTTGTCGGGCTCGCCTTTCGGCAAATAGCCACGCTTCATCCCACCAGCGATATGCCCGTCTACAAGCTTCAGGGCAGTGGTGGCGAAGTAGTAGTCGAGGGTGAATTTCGCCAATGCCCGGTCCTCCGGCTTTTTGGCAAAATCGTAAAGGTTCATATACCCTTCGATGGAGTAAGGGTAGTAAATCTGGGAATCGTACTCTCCGTTACCGGTTTGCAGCATGCGTTCGGCGTATTCGGTGAGAAAAGCCCGCACCCTCGTCTCTGCTTCCGGCAGATCGTAGCCGGAAATTTTGGTCCCTTCGGGCATCCATTGGCTATACACCATGCAGGAAGTGCGCCACATGGTTTTGTGGTTTTCCGTCCCCCCATCGATGGTATTGCCGCCGAGCAGAGTCCCCTCCTCTCCTACCAAATCATGGGGATGGCTCATGGGTGCATACTCCCGGTTGCCATCGGAAGGACGGCGTGTTTCCTCGTAGTCCGCTACAGCATCATGGAATCGGGCTTTCCAGTCCTCTCCCATTTCATCAGCCAGGTATGGATAGAACCGCGCCCAGTTGTTGCAGGCAAAATGGTACTGCTGCCGGAGATTGCCGGGAATGCTTAGAAATCCGCGGGCAAGTGCATCACCAGGATGGAGCAGCAGCTGCGCCGTAGCCGATTGTAATTCGTATTTCAGGGGGTCGCCCCCGAAGGCAGAAATTTCGCCCTCTTCATTGCGTGCCTTTGGGCCGAAGTAGCCGGTATCTCCCTGCTGATAGGCCCTGCCGGTATAAGGCGAGTAAATTGTTTCGCCCTTTACCGCCCAGGTTTTTACTGGCAGCCCGGTGTCCGGGCATTTGGAGTTGGCCAGGCTGCGTTGGGCAAAGCCTTCGGCTGCGATCCGGGGCAGCATCGGCGCCATGCGCATTTGCAGCCCGGGCTCATCCGGGTAGCTGTCTACGGACCAAAGGGCGGACTGTGCAGGCAGTAGGCTGCCTACTGCAAAGAGCAGGCATAAGCTGAGTAGGATTGGTTTCGTCATAATTGTTTAAGGCGTCTTCTGAGCTTCTAAAAATCGTTCGATGAGATAGGCGTAGGGGTAATTTGGATTGTGACTCGCTGCGGTCAATTGATTCCGGACATCCGCCGGCAGTTTCCGGTCTTCCCAGAAAGACAGATAGCCCTTTAGCTGATTTCGGGTCATCAAATGATAATGGGGCAACAAGCGTAGTGCACTGCCTTCCCCGGCTTTTTCCAAACCGGTAATAAGCAGGGTCCTGGTGTTGACATCCAGTTGCCCATAGGAGCCGTACAGCTTTTCCTGCCAGCGTTCTTCTGCCCAGTATTGTGATGGCAACTGCTTGAGCATTTTTGTCCGGAACAGCGGGATACTGCCGGTAAACAATTGCAAAAGACGGGTGGAGTAGGTGGCGTAATCTGAATCCCTTAGCTGCTTCAAAGCATAAAACTGATAGTCCGCCCGGTCTGAATATAGAAAACGTTGCTGCATTGCTTCATCCCACAGATTCGGCAACGCTACTTTGATACTATCATCGGCAGTACCGTGCACCAACTGCCAGATGGTGTAACAGGAATACAGCGCTCCCTCCACCACCGCATCTTTGATGGCTTTTTTGGTTGCCCCACTGACCGCATCCACTTCCTCACCTTTATAAGTGACCTGCTTTTCCGGTTCGGCATTAGGGTCGAAAAGGTCAGATAGTTTTTTCCTGCGGAATACCGCATTTTTATTGAGCAGCAGTTCGTGCAGCTTCAGGTAATCCGCTTCCTCAAACAGATCGTGATCGTATTTAGTGAGGGGGGCGCCTTCGTACAGCCCGTAGCCGATATAAGCGCCCAGCAGGTTCCAGTAAATCGCAATGCGAACGGGCTTGCAGATGCCATCAATACAGACCGGGGTTTGCACGTCTGCGTAATACAGGCGAGGAGCGCCACCGGCATCGCGGCATAGTTGAACGGGGTGTTCCAGTTCATGCTGTGGGTCAAATACGCTGAACGCCTCTTCCGTTGACCGGATGCCTTCGAAGGCTTGCGGCATGTTGGTATGCACGGCAACGGGCAGCGGGTCCGGAGTCAGAGACACACCCGACCATAACAGGCAATAAAGCAGAAAGAAAATCAAGGCCTTGTCCATTGCTGCGATTCGATTAAGTCCCATAATTCCTGCAGGTGATCGGTGTAGATCGCTCTGGGCTTCACTTCGTGCTTGATGCAAAGAGCAGCCGCGTGGCCTACTGCTGCGCCCATTTGCCCGGTGGTCCGCATAACACGGGGGCCGCCCAACCCAATATGGGAACAGCTAAAGCAGCGGCCAGCCATAAACAGGTTGTCTATATTTCTGGAGTACAAACTCCGGTAGGGAATGTAGTACCGGTCGGTGCGGTAAAAAAGGGCTTCCGAAAGAAAATCCGGCTTCTCTTCATCCCGAAGGTTCCGCTGATAATGAACGTCTACGGCCCGGTCTTCCATTACCACGGAGTCTGGGAAGGGGGTATTATTGACCACATCCTGAAAAGTGAAAATATGATCGCCCAGCAACCGGCGGGATTCCCGTTTCCCCAGCAGATAGGACACCCAGGTCAGCTGATAGTGGCTGTTTTCCGGGAGTGCCTTGGCATTGGCAAAGGAACCGTAAATGGCTTTCAGCAGGTGATCGCGGATTTCTTCTCCATCTTCGATTTGGTGCAAGTCATTGCGGGAGAATTCCCAGTACCACTCCCCGGCTGTAGCTTTGTGTTCCCGGGCTACGGCAACAGCCCAGGGCTGTTGAGGAAAGTCGGTCGCCTCCTCTCCCTGATGAGTTTGCCAGAGTATGGAAGAGCCCATGACAAAATTGTCAGCTTCTTCCGGGCTCCACAGTTCGCCCCACTCGTCCCATTCTTCACCGTATTTGTGGACGCTTTCCCGTCCGTAGGAATACTCCGCCCCCGCCCAGTAGCCAATCCAGCCATCGCCCGTGGCATCGACAAATAAGGGGGCACGGAATCGCTTACGCTCATTGGTTGCCGTATGCCGGGCGTCCACGTATTGAATGGTGCTGTCTTCGGATACGGCATCATAGGCACGCCAGTTGAGAAAGAGGTCGATATTTTTATAGGCTTTGACGTTTTTGTCCCGCTTCTCTTGATCCTTTTTGGCTTCCGCAGAGCCATTCGGGTAGTGCTCGGTGTCCAGCAGGCGAAGTATGCGTTCGAATTTCCCGTAAATCCCGAGGGTGTGCACCCGGATTTCGCTGCTGGCATTCCCACCCAACACGGGGCGATCGTGAATCAGCGCGACTTTTAAGCCTTGCTCGGCTGCGCCGATAGCAGCAGCACAGCCTGCAATACCGCCGCCGGTTACCACCAGGTCATAGGATTTCTCCCTTTCCGGAGCCAAAGGTTCCTGATGCATTTGGCGGCGCCATTCGGCTAGTTTTTTGCCGTAACCGGGCGGTGGCACCTCACCCCGACTCAGGAATATGGCATCGCAGCGCCCATTGAAGCCGGTCAGATCGACCAGCTCAAGGTTGGCAGTCCCGGCTTGAAGTTTGGCTTTGCCAGCGTACGCCCAGCCCCAGCCGGGATTACGCCCCAGTGTGTCAGGCAGAACCTCGCCGTTTACTTTTAGAAGGAATTGACCGGGCGGTGCCCAATTGCCAGGCGCCCAGTCCTTGGTGCGCGCCCAAACGTGGTAGGTTCCGGGCTGCTCAATTTCCACTTCGGTGCGGGCCGGGTCCACCGGCTGCCCCATGCCGTGCGCCATCAGGTAGGGTGAACCCATTTGCTGCACGAACTGCGGGTCGACCACCCAGCCACCGGGGTACAGAAAGCTTTCGGCTTCCAGCAGAATGCCTTCCTGTGCGGTACTCTGAAACACGCTGCTGCATAACAACAATGCAAATATCCAGTATTGATAAACGTTTTTCATCACTCGGTTTTTAGCTCCGTAATGGGTGTGACGGATTTTTGATGTAATTATTAAGCTGCATACCGCATTCTCTTTTTCCAATATTGCTCGTATCTGCCCGCAGACAGCTTGAGCGCACGGACGATAAGCATATCATCGGCATGCACATTAAGCCACCTCATGCCACTACCTCCCAAACGGGCTTTGATCAGCGTCTTGCACCCTGCCTCTACGGTGCCGGAACCGATAGGCAGCCCTTTTTCCTGCATTTGAAAATAATTCATCCGGTGCTGCTGGTTTTCCAGGTATACAACTTGCTGGCGGGCGATTTCGCGCCGCTTCTGCGTCTTGACACCCGCAGCCGCCTGACGCGCGCGCTCCACAACGAGGGCTGCGCCGCCCGGCTCGTTCAGCAGCGTACTCTTTTGCTGGCTTACCCACTGCGCACGTTTTTTGGAGGGCAGGGGCATTACTGCAGCCAGTTTGTAAAGCCGTTCAGTGACGTGGTAGTAGTCCGTTACCTGGTAGTCGGTTAACCGCTCCAGCTGTGTCCAGTTGTCGGGCGCCCCATCTGCAACCCCCACGTAAACCGGCCGTAGCCCAGCCTCTTCGAACTGTGCCTTAAGCCGCTCAGCCTCTTCTTCCAACAGATGGGTGAAAGCCCCTTTTTTCTCTTGCGCGCCAACCCCCAAGTAAATAGAGTGCAGCAACTTGCCCTCATGCCCGTAAAGGCTGATTACGCCGCACATCGCTTCCCGGTAGCCCGGTTTGCGCTTAGGCTTGCCAGGCAGGCCGTCAAGAAGGTGCACCATCGCACCGTCCCGGCTTATGCTCACTGAGCTGACCCCGCAAAGGCTTACCTCTTCCGGCATGGCGTAAGACCAGCGGCTTTCTACTTCTTTAGCGTGGCGGCTGATGCGCAGGCTCACATCACGCACAAGGTCTTTGCTCACTTCGACTTCATGGTGCTCCTTAAACCGGGCTGACACTTTCCTGGCTGAGCCCTCACAATAGTCGCTAGCCAGCAGCTTGGCCAGCCGTGGCGTCGATTTGCCTACTATGCCTGCCGTGCTGTCAGCTGGTACGTAGCTCACGCCGCCACAAACAGGCTGGTAGACGTGGCGCTTGACGCAGACTTTGCCGTAAGGTGTGGACATTAACTTTTTTTTCGCCCCTTGCTCGAAAGGCGCTGCCCTTTGTGGGTGATGGCAGTACCATCCGTATCGAAACGCTCGGCGGCAGCGCGCGTGGCGAGTTTGCCTGCTTCGTTTAGGGCTAGCTGTATCGCTTCTTCCTGGCTCAGCATGCTGCCGTTAAGCTCCATATCAACCTCTATCGTGACCTTACCCCCATCTTGCTTTACTATTCGTGCGCTCATACCTTCTTTTTGCTTTAAGATACGTATCTTTCTGTACATCAAAAATCCGTCACACCCTCCGTAATTCTTTCAGTGTCTGCTCATCCACCTCCCGCAGAAGCCCCTGATCACTCGGGCCTACGTTGAGCAGCAGGTTGGCTTTCATCTTTTGGGCCACGCTCAGGTAGTGCAGGATTTTCTCCTTTTCCAGGACGGATTTGTCCCAATCGTGCCAGAACCAGTTGCCGGAAGGGAATTTTTTGTCGCCTTTGGTGGACATCGTGGTTTCGATCTGAAGCGGCAGGTAGCGGTCCTTGCCCAGCCAGTTCCAGACTTTCTGGTCATCCGCCACTTCGGTGTACTTCTCGCCGCTGCGGATATCAACCGGATGCAGGGGCACACCGGGATAAGCGGTGGTGGAATTATTCATTACCAGGCAATCCGGCTGCAGGCTTTTGATGAACTGATAGACGTGGTCCATCTGCCAGCGGTAGGCGCCTTCCATACGCCAGGCTTCTATGAATTTTTGATTGCGGGCGACGTTGAAGGCTTCCTTTTCGGCCTCGCCTTCCAGTTCCTTATTTTTCTTTGACCAACCGGTCTGCTGTTTTTTCCAAAAGCCGTCAAACCACATTTCCACGATGGGCCCATAGCCGGTCAGTAGTTCTTCCAACTGCCGCTTCATGAAGTCGATGTAGGCCCACTCGTCTGTATCGTGGCTCTTTTCGTGCCGGTCCCAGAGAGAGTAGTAAAAGCCGACCTTCAGCCCGTATTTTTCGGCGGAATTGACGACTTCTGCCACCAGGTCGCCTTTCCAGGGCGTTGCGCTGACGGAATACTTTGTTTGCTTCGTGGGCCAAAGACAGAAGCCATCGTGGTGCTTGGTGATGAGCACGACGTACTTCATGCCCGCTGCCTTAGCCGTGGCACACCACTGATCGGTATCCAGCTTGATGGGATTGAACTTCACCGGGTCCAGGGTGCCGTCGCTCCACTCCGTGTCGTAGTAGGTATTGATGCCAAAGTGGATGAATAGCCCGAAGCCCATGTCCATCCAGGCCTGCTGTGCGGCGGTGGGCTGTACTTCCGGATCGGCGGTTGAAAGGGGCAAAGTGCTGTTCGCTTGCCCAATACCCCACGCAGGAAGGGCCATTGCCCCCAGCCCGGAGGCGGCTATTTTTTCCAGGAATGATCTTCTTTCCATTGCTTTTTTTTAAAGGTTAGACGACTACTGCAGGGATTCCCTGAGCAGCAGCAACTTCACCGGCCCATCGTTTTGACCAATCAGCAAGCCTGTTTTGCCCTGATACTGCAAAAGAGCCAGTGCTTTGACATCGCCGGGCAGGAAAATGCCGCTTTCGGATATAGACTGTGGCTCAAAATGCCCCTGCCCGTCCCCCAGCATCAGTAAACCGTTACCGGCATCGGCACGGGCGGTCCGGTACTCAAAGCCGTACAGGTTGCCTGCTATGATTATGTCCATCGAACCATCCCCATTGTAATCGTCTATAGCCATATCCATTATCGGGCTCACCTGTGCGGGGCGGGGCAAAGGGCGGGCTTCGAACCGCCCGTTGCCTTTGTTTTCGAGGTAAAGGCTGGCAAAGGTTTGGGCTTCTGCTTTTTGGGCTTTCGCCAATGCCGGGGCGGTGAAGATGTCCTGCACCGTGGCCCGGGCGTAGTCGGTATAGGATGGATAGGCTTTTTTCACGCTGACCAGCTGATCCTGCATCACGCTCCGCCCGTAGAGGGGGTATTCTTTACCTTCGTAATAGTAGGTTGGAACCATGTCCAAGGTGCCATTCTCATCAAAATCAGCAGCGTAGATGGCAAAGGGGGCTTCGGGTGTGGCTTTGAAGCGGTGGTTGAGCCCGAGATTACCCAAGACATAGTCGGTATCGCCATCCCCATCAAAGTCGGCACCATCCAAACTAAAGTACCAGCCGCTGAGGTTTTCAAGCCCGGTTGCAGCTGTCACCTCTTTGAAAGCGCCATCGGATTGGCTAAAAAAACGGGGTGTCATCCAGGCTCCGACTACGATGAGATCAGACTGCCCATCGCCGTTGAAGTCGGTCCACAGGGCATCGGTCACCATGCCGGTCAATCCTTCCGGAGCGAGTTGTGGGGCAACATCTGTAAAGCGCCCCTGACCATCGTTTTGCAGGAGGTAGCTCTGAGTGCCGGTTGGATAGGCACCGGGCGTTTGCCGTCCGCCGACAAATAAATCGACATCTCCGTCGCCATCGTAGTCCGTAGCTGCGACCGGGCCAGTGCTGCTGCGCAGATCCGGTAGTGCATCTGAAGCGCGCGTGAATGCCCCCTGCCCGTCATTCAAATACAGCCGGTCCTGATAGTATTTGGAGCCGATCTCGTATTCATTGCCGCCGGAGGCAACGTAGAGGTCCATATCCTGATCCCCGTCTGCGTCAAAAAAAGCAGCGCCACCGTCCTCGTGCAGGCGCTCGTCCAGCCAGGGCTCGCGTACCTGCTGGAAAGTGCCATCTGGTTTTTGCAGGTGGAGAGAAGCGGGCAGGCCCTTGGCACCGCCCAGGAAATAGTCGTGCAGCCCATCGCCATTGACATCAGCAACGGCGAGGGTGGGCCCCAGGGCGGACATTTTGTGGGGCAGGAGGAATTCCCGTTTGAAGTCGTTGAAATCGTTTTCGGTGTGTTTTTGGTTGAGGTCGGGGCCGGGTTCAAAAACTGTGACCGGTGGTGCGGGAGCTGGAGATGCGGCTCCTGCTGATTTTTGATTGATTTGCAGGGTTTGATTAGGTGGTACATTATCTAAAATGGTGACTTTCCCATCGGCCCATTCCACCTCTACCTCTACCGGGGCATCAGCGGGCAACCCAAAGTGCAATACCGGCTCCACAGAAGACTGATACCCCCGGATGGGATACTGCTGCTGCAATTGCGTCGCCTCACTGGAAGTGACCCGGACTTTGGCGCCCCAGCCAAATTTATTCCTGCCCTGCCCCTGCAGTTCAATGCGCAGGAAAGGGCCTTCAGTCTTTTGGTTTTCGAAGACAAAGGCGGGGGCGTCGATGTTGTTGACTACCAAGTCCAGATCACCGTCTTGGTCAAGATCAGCATAAGCGGCCCCGGTAGAGAAGGAAGGGGTGTTTGCGCCCCACTGCTCCCGGACATCTGTAAATTGCAAATCGCCCTCGTTTCGGTAGAAGAAGTTGCCCACTTTTTCGGAAGGCATGGTCTGCAGCATTTCCACGAAGCGGTCTTCCGGCAGTTGCCCGTTGGCACCGATGTACTTGGCGAAGCGCTTGTCGATGTTGTTGATGAAGTCGAGATTGAGGACATCCTTGCGCAGCCCGTTGGTGATGTAGAGATCGGTCAGGCCATCGTTATTAAAATCAGCGGCCAGTGGTGCCCAGCTCCAGTCGGTCTGCGCGATGCCCGCCAGCTGCGCCTGATTGCTGAAAGTGGCATTGCCGTTGTTGATATTCAGGCTGTTGAACATGTACTGGTAGTGGTAGCCCTTGTCCACGAAGTCCCAGAACTTTTCGTAGCTCAGCCCGGCGAGGTTGGCGTGGCGGCGGTAGTGGTCCTCAGCAGTCATATCCACCACCATGATATCTAGCAGTTGGTCGTTATTCAAATCGGTGATCGTATTGCCCATGCCGAAGTAGGAAGTCTGACGGGCAGCAGTCTTTATGCTTTCCCGGAAAGTGCCGTCGCCCTGATTCCAGTACAGGTAATCGTGCTCAAAGAAGTCATTGGACACGTAAATATCGTCCCAGCCATCCTGATTCAGGTCACCGATGCCAACGCCTAGCCCATAACTGTATGCCCGCTCCAAAATACCGGCTTCTTTAGTGACATTGGTGAAGCGGTCGCCATCATTACGGTAGAGCTTATCTCCCGAGTACTGATCAGGCGCATTGGAAACCTTGCCCTGTGGGTCGCGCCCGTAAAAATTAATGCCGTGGTTAGCGAGGTACATATCGAGATCGCCGTCTTTATCATAGTCGAAAAAGTTGGCTTGTATAGAGTAGCCCGGGTCGTTTAGCCCAAACAGGGCAGCCCGCTCCTTGAAGGTACCGTCCCCCTTGTTGATGTAGAGTAGGTTCATGCGATTGGCCAGCTGCAGATTGCCTGAGCGGCAGAGGTAAATATCTAGGTGGCCGTCTCCATTGACATCCACCATGCTAATACCCGTATTCCAGGTGGCTTTGGCAGGCAGATCGAGCCCGGCGTTTTTGGCTTCGCGGAATTTCATCCCGCCCTGATTGAGGTACAGGCGGGGCGCTCCTGTATTGGAAGAAAAGCACACATCCGGCAGCCCGTCCCCGTTTACATCACCGATGGCAACGCCACCCCCATTGTAGAAGTACTGATAACGCATAATATTGCGGTAGGCATCTTCCGGCAGGTTGTTAGCGAAGTCGATGCCGGTTTGGTCTAAGGTCAGGGAGACGAATTCGGTAGTGTCGTCGGTAGCAGCTTGCTCTCCGGCCTCTGAAGGCTCAGCGTTTTCACATCCGGTAAGCAAGAGTAGCGTAATGAGAAAGCCTCCGAAAGCGCGGAGGTTGGCGGTGGAGAACATAGGCAATGGTTTTTATTTGGTGGCTCAAAATACCAAGACCCCGGCTATCGGGCAAATAGTACTCTGCAAAGTATGAAAAGCCGGATAAGCAGAAAGCCCCCTCTGTCTAAGGGTAACGTGCGACTTCTCCGAAGTCGGCTTCCTGTGATTTTGCCAAGGTTATAAGGGTGGGACTTCTCCGAAGTCTTGCAGTGCTTAATGGCTTGGCTCCAATCTTCATTTCTTACTTGACAAACCACTAAAGTAGCAGGGCTTTCATGAAGATGGGCTGACAGCAAAGCCATCAGCCCATCAAACATTTATCAACTAAACTCAAAACAATGAAGAAACTATCTTAGAATCCGTCGTTGAGTTCTACCTCAAAGTCAGGAATTTCCGAATACAGCGGGCTATCCCATGGAATAGCGCTGCCACCACGGTCACCGGCAGGAATATCCACGCGGGCCCCCTGCAGGTACCAGAAACGGTCGCCTTCGAAGGCCATTTCCTTGAAGCGCTCATTGTGGATCGCATTGATCAGATCAGCATCGCTGCCATCGTAGTCACCGAGGCCAGCGCGGTTGCGGACCATATTCAGGTCGGAACGTGCACCGGCGTTATCGCCTGCATCTGCACGCAGGAATGCACGGAGCAATACGATGTCTGCAAGGCGAAGTATAGGAAGATTGGTTAAACGATCCCCTGCCTTATAGTATTTATCATTCCATACGTAGTCACGAGTGGACTCAAAACGTGGGTCTTCGCCCGCCGGAACCCGAATGAACAATTGCTGGTAACGCAGGTCATTTGCGGCATCTGCACTTTCTGTACCATCCGCATTCTGCCAGCCCGCTGATTCGAGGAATGCATCACTGCACACCATAAACCGGCTACCGTTGTCCTCTAATCCGCCGGCGCGTTCACGGCTGGCATTATACCAGGCGAAGCGGCGCGGGTGCTTCCAGTTACTGGAGCCACCGAGGCCATCACCCGCCCAAAGGGCGTAGTACCAGATCACTTCCTTACCACGAACCGGACCGGTCTTATTAAAGGCTTCAACGGGCTCTTCCGAAAGGTCATAGTCACCGCCATTCTCCTCAATTACAAAGTTGGCTTCAGCCAATGCTTCATCATACCTGCCCATGTGGAAATATACTTTAGCCAGCAGGGCCGCAGCCGCAAACTTATTGGCCCGACCATCGGCATAAGCCTCTGGGTGGATAGCCGCATCATAACGTTCAGGAAGCAAATCTTTGGCTGCAATCAGATCCTCTACAATGAATTCATAAATATCGTTTGCAGACCCAATAGCAGAAGACTTGGCCTCATCGAAGTTGGTGGCCTGATTGGTCCGGAAAGGAAGACGGGGCGTATCATCTGGATACACAGGGCAATAAATTCTGGCCAGATAGTAGTAAGCAAACGCCCGTACAAAGCGCAGCTCACCTTCTATCCGGTGGGTCGCATCGTCTCCTTCTTCAGGAAAAGGCACACCATCATTCGCCGCTATGAAATCCAATGCACCGTTGGCATGACCAATAGCAAAGTAGGCATTTCGAAAGATACCATTGTCAAACAGCGCTATACTTGTTCCCTCAATGTTACGATTATACATTTCTTCTGTATCCACATCAATAGGGAAGCCTTGCTCTGTGCCTGCAAGGTTCATTCCATCAGCATAAGCCTCACCGGCAATTCTGCCCGCAGAGAACATTACACGGAAACCGCCGTTGCCCGAAAGGGTATAGTAAGCACCGATTGGCGCTTTCTCCAGCTCTCCCAGCGACTGCCAGGGGGCCTCCGGTGGATTGGTCAATTCAAAAAAGTCTTCGTTATCGCAGCTGACCAGTCCAAGGACCAGCAGCGCTATAAACCAGTTTTTTATCTTAAAGCTTTTCATGGCTTATTATTTTTATCGAAAAAATGAAAGGATCGGGGGATTGACTCCCCCGAAATCCTAATGATCTTAGAAAGTAACGTTCAGGCTAAAGTTATAAGACTTCAGCTGTGGCAATTGAACGCCTGCCCAACCTTGTCCAAGGTTACGGTCTGCTGCTCCTCCCAGATTAACCACCTCAGGGTCATAGCCTTCGTATCCGGTAATGGTGAACAGGTTATTGCCTGTAAAGCCAAGACGGATATTCTGCATGCGCAGAGACTCTGCTACACCACGTGGCAGGTTGTAGAAAAAGGACAATGCACGCATACGGATAAAGTCTCCTTTCTGTAAGTACTTATCATGCGCCTGACCAGAACGCTGAGGATCAAAACGTACGTTTTCTTCTATCGTTCCATCTTCGTTTATCACATCGTAGCGCTGATTCCAGTTTAGCGCCGGGAAGTCAGCATCATCGCCTGGGTTCTGCCAGTAGTTGCCTACGATCTCCTCACGGTAAGGCTTAAAGCCGTTCACATAAACGGAGTTTTCCCGGGCCACATCATAGATATAGTTGCCTCCGGAGAAGCTGATCAGGGCACTGAGGCTAAAGTTCTTGTAGGTGAAGCTGTTGTTGAAACCACCGAAGAAAGTCGGCAAACTGCTCTTGTCGGTCAAATCAAATAAGTGTCTCTGTAGGTTGGAACGGGTAGCGGGAATAAGATTACCCGTAGGCACCCGTTCACCGGTTGCTTCGAACTGCTCCAGGTCCATCTCTTCGATCAACTCATAGCCGCCTTCCGGGTGAATGCCTGCATAACGGGCTAAACGGAAAAATCCAACCGGGTCACCTTCCCGGGTAACCAAAGCATTGTTATTGACGTTATAAATCTCAGCTTCTTCTCCAGATAAACGAGTCACCTGATTTTCATTAGTAGCAAAGTTGATGCCCATTCTCCACTGGAAATCACCACGGTCAATATTTACCGTATTCAATTCTACTTCCCAGCCCCGGTTCTGCATGTCGCCGACATTATCCCAAATTGTAGGACCGCTACTGAAAAGTCCAGAGGATTGAGGGATGGGTACCTGGAATAGCATATCACGTACGTCCTGCACGTAGTAGCTCACGGTACCACTTACCCGGCCTTCGAAGAGTTCAAAATCAGCACCTACATCATAAGCATCAGTGGTTTCCCAGGTTACCGCAGTATTAGCGATTGAGCTCAGGAGATCACCTGCGCCGGTATCTCCGTAACGCCCCCATTGTGCATAGGTCGTTGCTGTAGCCTGCTGGCTAATCGCGGAGTTACCCGTCTGACCAAAACTACCCCGGAACTTCAGAAAGTTAATGACTTCATTGTTGACCAGGAAGGGCTCATCAGAAACTACCCAACCCGCAGAAAGGGCCAGGAAGTTACCCCAGCGGAAGTCTTCGGTGAAGATAGAAGAACCATCGTAGCGGTAGCTCGCACCGATCATGTAGCGATCCATAAACTTGTAGTTCAGACGGCCGAAGTAGCCCCGGAAGTACAATTCACCGCCGTAACCCGCCGTAACCCGCTGTACATCACCGGGCTGATTAAGCTCCTGCTGCGTACCAAAAAGCTGCTGCGCTTCAATATTGCGGCGGCGCTGGCCTTCAGTGGTAGATTCCGTTCCGGCTGTAAGGTTGATTGCGTGCAAGCTGCCGAACTGACGATCATAGCTAAGGTAAGCGTTATAATTGATACGCTGGAAAGTCTGAGCATTATCAAATCCGTACTTACTATCCTCGCGGATGACCGTATTGGCCCATTCAATGTTACTGGCGTGCAGGAAATCCGCTGCCAATTCTGAACGGATGGACAACCCCTGCACAAATGGGATATTATACTGCAGGTTTACGCCAGCCAGAGCTCGGTAAGTATCCTGATCGTTGATGTAATTGGCCCGGTTCAGGTTAGCTCGTACATTGCGTCCGGAAAGCGGATCAAACAAGATCGGGTCACCGTTACGATCGGTTACTGTAGGGTGGAATAAGGGAAGTACTGGTATAATGCCAGTATTAGCGAAGTTATAACCTCCATTGCCGACGTTGGCATTTCCACCCGGAGCACCACCGTTTGGTGCACGTTCCCGGTTTACATAGCTGAGCTGGAGACGGGTGCCGATGCTAAGATTTTCCAGGGGGTTGAAGTCAAAGTTGGAACGCAATGACATCCGCTCCATTAAGTCTCCTACCAGAATACTCTCGTCCCGGCGATAGTTACCGGAAATATAGTAATTCAGATTCTCGGTAGCCCGTGAGGAGGAAAGGTTGATGTCTGTTGAAGAACCCTGTCGAAGCACTTCATCAAAGTAATTGACATCAGCGAGCTGATCGCGCGTTAGGACGGCATTAGGATCACGGCCTGAAGCCAGAACATCGTTTGGATTAAATTCGGCAAGGCCTGCATTCAAACGGGACTCATCCGCCAAAGCCAACCATGTTGGACCATCCACGAAGCCGATTTCATTGGGCCCACGAACCACGTCAGAGATACCGTAGTTCACATTCAGGTCAAGGGTTCCTTTTCCACCCTTACCCGATTTGGTCGTTACGATGATGACCCCGTTTGCACCACGTGAACCATAAACAGCTGTCGCAGCTGCATCTTTAAGAACTTCAATGGATTCAATATCATTTGGGTTAATCGTAGCAAGCGGGTTAAGTGGTGTTGCACCACCGGCATTCCGGCCGAAGCCGTTTATTTCGCCACCACCCTGACCGCTCAGGATCATTCCATCGATAATCCACAGCGGCTCGGTACCGGAGAACAGGGAGTTCGTACCCCGGATCAGCACCCGGGTAGGCGCACCCGGCACACCGGAACTGCCGGTTACCTGGACACCGGCTGCAAGCCCTTGCAAGGACTGGTCCATAGAAGTGGCGTTGAAAGCAGTAAGCTCCTTGCCTTCAATGGAAGATACGGCACCAAGCATGTCCCGCTTGACCTGCGTACCATAACCCACCACAACAACCTCATCCAGTACGGAAGCGCTTGTCTTGAGGGTGACAGAAACATTTGTTTGCCCGTTCAGGGGCATTTCTGTTTTCTGGTAGCCAATGTAAGTGAATACTAAGGTGGCATTATCGTCGGCAACGGTAAGCTGGAAGGCGCCATCCACATCTGTTATGGTACCATTGGTCGGATTGCCTTTTTCAAGGACGTTAACACCGATAAGAGGCTCTCCCTCACTATCGACGACGACACCTTGAACTTTGACATCGTCCTCCGGGACAAAGTCTGCTAATGTTTCATTTCCAGGGCTGTGAGCGGGATAAGCATCCCCCCTGGCTTGTACTGCACCTGCACTGAAGACTAGCATCAGGCAGAGCAATGGGAGTGTAAAGCTTTTCATAAGCTAGACGGTTAGGTTAATGAATTAAGTTTCAACACATGATATGATTGCGGTCAGCTTGACCGAATCCTTTCCAAAATTGTAGCTAATGTTTTTTGCGAAGGTGACTGTGCCTTGAAATGTCGCTGCATGCTCAGGATAGTGGCTCTGGCATCCTCAACAACATTTGCAATATCTCCGAATTGACGGAGATGGGTTTGGTGATAGGCTTCGACTGAAGAACGGCCTTCCAAAACAGCCCTGACGAACTGATCATCGTTCAGCAACTGTTCAGCAGTCAGCGGTGTGGAATGCTTTTTGGTCATGTTACCTTTCGTTCTGATAGAACCGGATAATTTGTAATAACTTGACCAAAGGTTCTTAAAGGCGAAGCAACTGTAATCAAAATAAAGTTGCTTTTTCCCGGCAAAAAGTGGAATTATCAGGGAAAAAACCCTTTTTAGATTGCCATGACTACACTTTTATACTGCACTTTAGGGTCAGCAAACAAGTCCGCCCTCAGGCGCTTCATTCCACGGGAAGCATAGTTGCGGGCTACCTGATAGGAGATTTTCATGATATCGGAAATCTCGTAGTAATCGAAGCCTTCGAAGAAGCGGAGGCAAAGCACCTCTTTTTGGCGCGGAGGCAGATCATCAATAGCCCGGCGTACATGCGCCTGCAGCGGTTGCCCCTCGTAACCCATCGAGGGCGTCGGCACCTCTTCGCTCAGCGGCTGCATAGACTGATACCGCTTTTGGTGTTCCTCGTGGTTGCGGTCCGTGCTCAGGCTTTTCCGGATATGATTGCGCAGGGCAACAAACAGATAACTCCGGATATTTTTGACCTCGATCAGGTCTTTGTCTCTCTGGTACAATTTGCAGAAGATTTCCTGAATGGCATCTTCCACCAATGCTTTATCTATGGTGAGATTGGAACCATAGATGTACAAATGATCGGCAAAAGCCATATATAAATTCTCGAAGGCCTGATCATTGCCATTCAAATAGGCTTGCCAGTTTTTTTGATGGACGTTGGACGGGTTCTGGTTTTCCATAATTCGGTATTGGTCTTGAACTATCGAATTTGGTTTTACACTATCGGCTATGAACCGAACGATGATGTAAATCTAGCAATCGGTTTTTACTTATGCAAGCGCTTGTACAACTTTTTATTTGCTTAAATCTTTACGAACAATTTTAATTTTGGTTTGTAGCTTTGATCGTCTTATAAAATAGGATACAAACCGCTTTGGCTGTTTTTTTCAGGAGCCCTGGCGCAAGCGCTTGATAAATTATCAATGAAATTGCCCTGTTTTTGTAAAATCAACGTCTACAGATCAAAAAGACAAGTATTTTAAAATCGAAGCCTCGCCGGAATTATGAATGGGCATCCCTGATTTTGGTGAAATGGAGCGATGGCACCTACTTATAGCTCTGTGGATACCGGCTTCATGCTCAAATCATCAGCCCAATGGAAAAGAAAAACAGGGTAAACATTTATGATGTCGCAGAGGAGGCAGGCTTTTCGATCTCCACAGTATCCCGCGCTCTGAACGACGATGCCCGTATTAGCGCCAAAACAAAGGCGAAGGTAAAAGCAGCAGCAACCCTGCTTGGCTTTCAGAAAAATGCTATTGCAACCAGCTTGTCAACCAATCAGTCCAAAGTAATCGGTGTCCTGGTCTCAGAGCTCAACCGGGGTTTTCTGTCTTCTTTGGTGCACAACCTTGAAGAAACGGCTTTTGCCATGGGGTACTCTGTGATCATTTGCCAGACCAACAACTCCTATGAGCGGGAGAAAACCTATATAGATACGCTCATCGCAAGCCGGGTGGCCGGTATCATCGCCACGCTTTCCCTGGAAACGGAGTCTTATGAGCACTTCGAAAAGGTTAAAGAGCAGGGCATTAAGCTGGTGCTCGTGGACCGGGTATCCCCAAAGATCAAGTCCACTACAAAAATTGTGATCGATGACTACCAAACGGCTTACGAAGGCACACAGCATATCATTCAACAGGGCTACGACAAGATTGCGTATGTTTCAGGGCCGACCAAACAGCTGCTTTATGCCGATCGCCTGCGGGGGGTTGGACAAGCCTTAAAAGCGGCGGGCCTTACTCTGAATCCCGATTGGATAGAATATTCTGATGACCTTTCGTATGAAGAAGGTACCCGCATCGCCAAAAAAATCCTAAGCCAAAAGAAGAAGCCAAATGCGATATTCACAGCCAATAACCTTGCTGCGATCAGTACGATTGCCTATGCCCGCCAGATCGGCATCAGGGTGCCCGAAGACCTTGGCGTGATCGGGTTCTCGGAGGAGCCTTTTTCTGCCTTCATGCAGCCCTCATACGGCAGCCCAGCATGGAAATGGGAAAATTGGCAGTGCAAAAATTAGTGGAGGAAATCAATGCAGCCCAGGATGAAAACTACGTCCATCAGCAAATAATACTGGATACCGAACTCATCGCCCGGGAATCTACTAACCGCAACAGGAAATAGATCGGCAGCCTCCGCAAGGTACGGGAAAAACTGCCCTGCCTGACAGAAGGCACTTTATTTGGCGAAGAAAAACCGTTTAACAGAGCTGAGCCTGTCATCACTGATCTCCGGTCCTTGCAAAAGCTATTGCAAGCGCTTGCGCCTTCATTAAATAAAATCAATTATTTTTACGGCCCATACTTACAGAAACAAGTTTCACGAATCATTGAATTAATGAGAGCCTGGCATTCCGGGATTTTAACGATCGGGCACACGTTCTAACAAACGGCAAAATGAAGAAAAAAAACAGAATAAACATCTACGATGTGGCAGAGGCCGTCGGTGTTTCCATATCTACCGTTTCCCGAGCGCTCAATGATGATCCAAGGATCAGCCCCAAGACCAAAGCCAAAGTAAGGGCAGCAGCTATGAAGCTTGGTTTCCAAAAAAATGCATTGGCTACCAGCCTCTCCACAAATCAGACCAAAGTCATCGGCGTAATTGTACCACAGCTCAACCGGGAATTCCTCTCGTCACTGGTGCACAATATTGAGGAGACCGCATTCGAGAAGGGCTACTCCGTCATCGTTTGCCAAACCAACAACTCCTACGAACGGGAGAAAACTTATATGGATACCCTTATCGCCAGCCGGGTGGCCGGCATAGTGGCTACCTTATCCCTGGAAACGGAATCCTTCGAGCATTTTAGAAAAGCTAAAGAGCAAGGTGTCAAATTGGTCTTGGTTGACCGGGTAACTAACGCCTTAAAAGATACTACCAAAATTGTAATTGACGACTATCGGGGGGCGTTCGAAGGTACACAGCACCTCATCGACCAGGGGTATACCAAAATTGCCTATGTATCAGGGCCGACTAAACAACTTATGTATGCTGACCGGTTAAGGGGCTTCCAACAGGCCATGACAGAGGCTGGCCTGCCTGTAAAGCAGGAATGGATTAAATACAGCTCCAATCTTTCCTTTGAAGAGGGTACCCGGATCGCAGATGAACTCCTGATGCCCGAAGAACGCCCCAATGCCATCTTTACCGCCAACAACCTGACCGCTATCAGCACCATTGCCTACGCTGAAAAACTGGGCATAAAAGTGCCTGAACAATTAGGCGTGATTGGTTTTTCCGAGGAGCCTTTCTCGGCATTCATGAAACCTTCCGTTACCTCTATCCGGCAGCCGAGTAAAGCGATGGGGCAACTGGCGGTGCAAAAACTGATTGAAGAAATCAATTCCGATCAGAACGGCAGCTATATCCACCAAAAAGTGGTGCTTGACACGGAATTGATCTGCCGGGAGTCCACCCAACTCAGAAAGTCCGGCTAAATTTACTGGTTACGGAGCATGGCTCAATGTCTCCTTTGCGAAAAGGAATATTTGCCAATGCTCAAATTCAATTCACTCCTACTAAGCCTGCTCTTTGCCGGGCTCCCCTTATTGCTGCCTGGTCAGGAAACTGATGATCAGGCCATTCCTGCAGATAAAATCTACTACGGCGCTTCCTACTACCCGGAAACATGGTCCCGTGAAAGCGTATCAGAGGACATCCGCCACATGAAGGAACTTTCCATGAACGTGGTCCGTATGGCTGAATTCTCCTGGTCCAAAATGGAGCCCAGGGAAGGGGAATATGACTTCGAATGGCTGCGCAGCATCATGGACGAACTGCATGAGCATGGCATCTCCGTCATCCTCGGCACTCCTACCGCTACCCCACCCGCCTGGCTGTGGGAAAAGCACCCGGAGATCGGGCAGCTCGACGAAGATGGCCGCCGGAAGTACCATGGTGCCCGCAAAAGCTACGACTATAACAATCAGGTGTACCAGCACTACGTCGTCCGTATCGTTTCCGAAATGGCCAAAGCGCTTGGCAGCCACCCGGCGCTCATCGGGTGGCAAACCGACAACGAACTAAGTATGAAGCCTGACTACAGTCAGTCTACAAAAGTGCTATTCCAAAACTGGCTGCGCGAAAAGTACGGCACCATCGAAAACCTCAACCAAATCTGGGCCACTGACCTGTGGAGCCAGACTTATCAGCGGTTTGATCAAATCCCCCTGCCCCGTAGCTGGACATGGCATCACCCCAGCCTGCAACTGGAATGGAAGCGCTTCCAAAGCGAGTCCGTAGTCAACTTTCAGGCGATACAACTGGCAGCGATCCGTCAGTACTCTGACCGGCCTGTTACGCATGACTCCATGCCCGGGCAAGCCACCAACTACGAAGACCTGTTTGAAGACCTGGACTTTATGGCGGTCAACAATTACCATAGTTTCGAGGCATACGACCGGGTACTGAGCAACTACGACCGTATGCGGGGATTTAAAAAAGGGATGCACTGGCTCTTTGAAACCGCCCCAAATAACTCCGGTGGTGGCGCCAAAGGGAACACCTGGTTCCTCCACCAGCCCGATGGCAGTATGCATGCTGCCCTGTGGATGAACTATGCCCTTGGCGGACAGGGCGCTATCTTCTGGCTTTGGCGGCAGCACCGGGCCGGGCAGGAAATGCCGCATGGCTCCATCCTCAATGCCTGGGGCAAGCCGGTTGCCAATTATGATGATTTGAAGCAACTGGGGGCTGACCTGCAAAAAAGCAGCGACTTCCTGCTCCATGCCCCCGTCACCCCGGCAGAAATCGGCATTTTCTATGACCATGAAGCGGATATGGGCCTGCGTATAGAGCAGTACGCCAATGACATCCGCTATTATACTGACTGGACCTACCGTTTTTACCTCGCCCTGCAGGATCAACACTTACACCGGGACGTACTTATGCCCGGCGCCGACCTAGACGGTTATAAATTACTCTACCTTCCGCTGCTGCCTATGATTTCCGATGACCTCCGCGCACGCCTCAAAACATGGGTGGAAAATGGCGGTACGCTTATCCTCGGGCCCATGACTGGCTACCGGACGGAATACTGGACGGCCTTCACCGATCATGCCATGGGCGAGATTGCAGAATGGTCTGGCATTGAAGTCGATAGCCGCATACCGGTGGGCACCAAGTTACGCCCCGCAGAGATCCCCCTGAAAATGGCCTACAACGGCCCTTTGGACTTACCGGAAGGGCAAGCCGGGCTTTGGTCTGAAGCCTTATCCTCTGAGGATGGCCGGGTCATTGCCACCTACCTTAACGGTATGCATGCCAAAGAAGCCGCTATCATCGAGAATACGGTGGGCAAAGGCAAGGTCGTTCTGCTGGGCACCGATCCCGGCCGTGAGCATTTAGGGCAATTGCTGCGCCACTACGCTAAGGAACAAGGCATTGAGCCTCTGGCCTCAGGAGATGCTGGCCCGCTCGTTGTGCACAGAAAAGGCAGTAAGCAGGAAGGCTTCATTCTCGATAACATCACTGCTGAGCCTAAAACCATCGAACTGCCCAAAGGGAAGTACACCGACATTCTGACCGGTAAATCCTACAGCGCCGGGCAGGAACTGGCGCCCTATGAGGTCAGAGTCTTGCAAAGAAAATAACACCCATGCCACTGAACCGCCGATCTTTTGTCAGACGATTATCCCGTATCGGGCTGGGGGCTGCCACACTGGGAGCCCCTCTGCCTGCTATGGCATCCAACCATCGTCAGGAATACGGGCCGGCCTTTTTCCAACACCCTTCCAAAAGCGCGCTGGAACGGGCACGGGCCAATATCGACAAAATCCGTAAACGCCCGGTCACGCTGACCTTCCTCGACCGCTGGGGGCAGCCCCTGACCAACCGGAAGGTGGACATTGCGCAGTTACAGCATCAGTTCCTGTTTGGGGACAACAACTGGGCGATGAGCAATATGTTCCGGGCAGGACAAAGCCAGGAAACCCGCCTGGAATACTACCGGGAACGCTTTAAAGACGTCTTCAACAGCCTGAACACCACCGTCTACTGGACGGAGCGCCCCCGGACTTATGGCACCAAAACGATGGACTTTCAGGGCGACCTGAAACTGGAAAGCTTTGAGGAATCCGTTAACTGGGCGAACGCCAACGGGCTGACGGCCAAAGGGCACCCCTTGTTTTGGTCTATCCCGAAAGCCGTGCCGGAATGGGCAAAGAAGTATGACCCGGAGACTTTTATGAAGTTCGTGGAGGTGCGGGTGCGCAACCTGACCGCCCGCTACGATGGTAAGGTGAAACTGTGGGATGCGGTTAATGAAGCACTTTGGGAACCTGCCCCGAAGAACCTGCCCAACCGGACCTGGCCCTATACCGAAAGTATGGACAACCTGGTGGAGTACATTTCCAAAGTGATCCGCTGGGGCCGGGAAGAATCACCCGGTGCAAAATATGTCATCAACGACTACGGTATCGGGGTGATTAACAAAACGGGACTGCAGGACCATTATGGGGAAGCGGTAACTACTCAGCGCCAACGCAAACGCTATCTCGAACTCGTGGAACGGCTGCAGAATGCCGGCTACCCGCCCAACACGCTGGGGCTGCAAAGCCATACCGGCTGGCTGAACCCATCGGAGCAGACCGAGCTGTACGATCAAATGGCGGCTGCCGGGCTGCCCCTTAGCATAACAGAGTTTTGGGCCCACACCAAAAGCCTGATGCCCGGCGGACAGGAAGAAAAAATCCTGTCTTCTGAGGAGTGGCGGTCGCTGGGCGAAACAAAAACGCAGGAAAATCTAACGGAAGAAGAAGCGGAATCCCTACGCGATCAGTACGTCATGGACTATCTGACGGTAGCATTCGGGCACCCCGCAGTCGAGTCCTTTTACTTTTGGGGATTTATGGGCATGGCTGTCAGTTTTCAGCCTGGTTCGGGTTCCGGGCACACCCTGAAGCCGCTTTATGAAAAAGTCCGACAACGCATACACGAGGACTGGACAACCCGGACCACAGCAACTACCGACGAAAAGGGGCAGGTCACTTTCCGGGGCTTCTGCGGAAGTTACCTTGCTCAGTTGGAATCTCAACCCGCCCAAACGAAAATCGGGCACCCTTTTGCAGTGGATGAAGCTGCGCCGGATACCCGATTAGTCTTTAAAACAGTCCTTTAAAAGCCTTACTGGCTAAGCCTCGTTCGCGGGCCGCCCGATGGTCGCCAAAATGCCGCCATCTACGTAAATCACCTGTCCGTTGATAAAATCACTGGCGGGTGCTGCAAGGAAGACAGCCGTGCCGGCCAGGTCTTCCGGATCGCCCCAACGGCCCGCAGGCGTACGCTGTATAATAAAATCATTGAACGGATGCCCGTCTACCCGGATGGGTGCCGTTTGGCTGGTCGCAAAGTAGCCCGGCCCGATACCATTCACCTGAATGTTGTGCTTTGCCCATTCGGTGGCCATATTTTGCGTGAGCATTTTCAGGCCGCCTTTGGCTGCCGCGTAGGCCCCCACAGTGTTTCTTCCCAGCTCGCTCATCATGGAACAGATGTTGATGATCTTGCCCGAACCGCGCTCCATCATGCCTTTCACGACGTGCTTGGACATGATAAACACGCCCGTCAGATCGGTACGAATGACCTGATCCCATTCCTCCACGCTCATCTCAACGAGCGGAATGCGCTTGATAATCCCGGCATTATTGACGAGAATATCAATAGCCCCTACCTCCGATTCGATGCGGGCAACGCTGTCAATTACTGCTGTCTCCTGCGTGACATCAAACAGATACCCGTGCGCAGTGATGCCCTCCGCCCGGTAAGCTTCCAGGGCTTTGTCAATCTTTTCCTGAGAAGAATGCCCGTTGATCACCAATGTAGCGCCGGCCTGACCGAGCCCCATAGCCATCGCCATGCCGAGCCCATGGGTGCCACCGGTAATCAGAGCAACCTTTCCTGTCAAATCAAATAATTGGTTCATGTATCTTTATTTCAAATCTGTAATTGCGCATTTGTCCATGTCGCCGTAGTCGAGGTTTTCACCGGCCATACCCCAGATAAAAGTGTAGTTGGTAGTGCCTGAACCGGCATGGATAGACCAGGGCGGGGAGATAGCCGCTTCTTCGTTCTTCAGCCAAAGATGGCGGGTTTCTGTGGGTTCACCGAGGAAGTGGCAGGCAGCCTGATCTTCGGGAAGTTCGAAGTACAGATACACTTCCATGCGGCGGTCGTGTGTGTGGGCCGGCATGGTATTCCAGACACTGCCGGTTTTCAGCTGCGTCATCCCCATTTGCAATTGGCATACTTCCACCACGCTATTGACGATCAGCTTGCGGATAACCCGGTGGTTGGCGGTCTCCAGAGCGCCCAGCTCCACTACCTCAGCATCGGCTTCTGTGATTTTTTTTGTGGGGTAAGCATGATGTGCCGGAGTGGAATTCAGGTAAAAATGCGCAGGTTTTGCAGCATCACTGCTTTTGAAAACCACTTCCTTGTTGCCACGCCCCACATAAAGCGCCTCCCGGTACCCCAGTTCATAATCCGTGCCATCCACCGAGACCGTGCCGGTGCCGCCAATATTGATGATGCCCAATTCCCGGCGCTCCAGGAAATAGCCGGCCTTCAGCGGGTCAATGGTTTCAAGCTTGAGCGGCTTGTCTGTTGGGACTGCTCCGCCGGCAATAAACCGGTCGTAATGCAGGTAATTAAGTTGTATAGTACCATTCTCCATGATTGGGGTAAGCAAAAAGTCCTCCCTGAGCCTTTGGGTATCGTATGCCTTAAAATCTCTGGGGTTGGTCGCATAGTAGGATCTAAAATGAGTACTCATGGTCTTATTTGTGGTTTAAATGTTTTGTCTATGGTAATACCCGGCCAATCGTCTGTTCGAAAGGGAAGAGCAGGAAGGCCTTCCTGGTTATACAAATTTGCATTGTGCGGATTATCTGCCCACGCGTATCTTACGGCTACGGGTTCTTCAACATCCGGGCAGTATACAATGACCTTGTCGCCGGCAATCCTGGCCTGTGCCCAATGAAACACCTTGTCAGCTCCTGCAATGGAGAACCCTGTAAGAATACCATCCTTATCCATTACTGTTAATCCGGAACCGATGCCGGAGAAGGAGAGCGTAACTTCCTTCCCGCCGAATACAGCAGAGTCAAAAACGGGCCCGCTGTGCACCACCTCCCTGCCATAGGCCACCTTTAAAGCCGACAGGGCCAACCGGTGCCCGACTTCTTGTTTATTTCGTGGATGGATATCATCCGCTTCGCCTATATCGATTGCCGTGGCCATTCCTGTGTTTGGCAGCTTTAAGGCTAAACCTTGAGCCTCCCTTAGTTCCGCCCACTCACTGTCTCCGGGCTTGTCTTTTGGTGCCCGGAAATTCGCCAGCTGTACCCAGAAGAAAGGGAATTCCTGACCCCATTGTTTGCGCCAGTCGGTGATCATATTGGGGAACAACTTCCGGTATTCATGAGCCCGGCTGGCATTCGATTCGCCCTGATACCAAATCGCCCCTTTTATCGGCAGCCTGGTGAAGGGGTGGATCATGGCATTGTAAAGCAATGAAGGATAGCTGTTTGGCTTTATTGGATCAGCTTCCATTGGAGGCTCAGGAATGGTCGTATCCCATTTTTCCGCAGCCTTGTATTTCCAGTTGACGGTAAGGCTCAGATCACTATCTAAAATTTCATACCGGCTTTGGGACAACCCAAACTTATCTTTACGTTCTTCTATCAATCCCCGGTGCCCGCTTTTATGTAGTATTTTTACCGCAACCGTATTCGTCCCTAACTCATTAAACAAACTGGCCGATACAGGGTAAGACCTCCAGGTATTCACATCACTGGTACGTCCTATGGACTGCCCGTTGATCCAGACTTCATCGAAGTCATCAATGTAGCCCAGCCGCAAAAACAGGTCTTTTCCTCTTAATGCTTCCGGCATGGTGAAGGTCTTTCGGAACCAAATCACCCCGTCAAAATCCCCTAATCCAACGGATTGCAAATCCTTTGGAAGATCAATCTCATCCCATTCCTCATCATCCAGGCTCGCGGATGGCCAGCGATTGTCTTCTCCCTGATCGTATTTTTCAAAATACGCCTCCTCCCACTGCCTGAGCGCTTCATTTTGTTCTTCCTCGAGTTCTTCTATGGTCTTCGGCTGGTTTTCCATGTATTCCACCTTACGGTAAATATCCGGAAAGCCTTTCAGGCCCGGCCCGCTGGTCCAGGTTTCCACATTTGTACCTCCCCAGTTGGTGCTGATCAGCCCAATGGGAACGCCTTCTTCGTAATGCAACTCCCGCCCAAAGTAGAATGCGACTGCCGAGAAGGTAGCGACATTTTCCCCTACCGCTTTTTTCCAGCTGGTCTTTTCCTTGAAAAACTCCAGCGGGGCAAAGGATCGTTGCCGGGGAAGGTCAAAGAGGCGAACTTTGGGATAATTTGACCCTTCAATTTCTGCCTCAGCGTTGTTGGAACGGCTGACTGGCCACTCCATATTGGACTGCCCTGAGCATATCCACACATCGCCAATCAAAACATCCTCAATGGTGATGGTCTCTTTTCTGTTGCTTATCCGAAGGGTATGCGGACCGCCTGCACTAAGGGGCGCATCCCTAAATGTCCACTGCCCTGCCCTGTTTGCCTTTAACTCTGAGGTCTCCCCTTGCCACTCAACGGTCACTTTGCTACCGGGTGCCGCCTTGCCCCATATTCGGATATCGGTGTCCCGCTGCAACACCATACCATCTGAGAAAAAAGCAGGCAGGGCAAGCTGACCGAAAAGCCCAACCGGTTGTATGCAGGAAAAAAGACCGAGAAACAATAGAAGTCTAAGCAGATTCATAGGCGCAGTATAATGGTAATCTCAGTTGGGGGAGTAAAGTGTCATAAGGTTGTAACCTCACTTTCGGTCCTCAATGTAAATACCCACGATGGAAGACCCGTTTTCAGGGTTACAAAAAGCGTTGGCTGCACACATCAAGACAGAGACCAATACGACCAAAAAGATGAGAAAATGGCTTTTGGGCATCAGCCTGGCAGTGCTTACTCTGGGCTGCGGCACTCCAGGTGCTGAGGAAACAAGGGAAAATCCGGTTGCGGAAAGCACACCTGTTAAACTGAGCAACGATCAGATTCAGGTTACTATTGATGCCTACGGTGGGGCGTTCACCCAAATTCTTCATAACGAAAACCCGGTCAACCCACTGACCTGGGGCATCACCACCGAACAAATGCCTGAGAATAACAAATCCGGGGCTCCGTTTCAGGGGCATTTCCTCTGCCTGGGCCGCTGGGGGCAACCTTCCAAAGGGGAAATGGCCGCTGGTGTACCACATAACGGAGAGCCTGCCAATAGCCTTTGGACGATCAGTCAGCAAACCAAAACGGAAGTTAAAATGAACGCTGGCGCCCCGCTGGATGGCATGGTCGTCGCACGGTCCGTGTCTCTCCTGCCCAATGCGCCTTTATTCAGGGTGAGCGAAAGATTCACCAATACCTTTTCGCTAAGCCGGCCGACTAATGTGGTTCAACATATCACCTTGGGTCCGCCTTTCCTGTCTCCTGCCCTAACAGTCCACACCAATGCCACCCACGGGTTCAACCAAAGGTTTGTCCTGCCTGACCCCCACCGACTGGCCTATGAATGGCCGCAGGGCGTTGCTGACACTACCGGACGGACCATCGATATGCGCCGGACGGATGAGGAAGAAAATTACGTCACGACCCACCTTTTCCCGGATACTGCCACCTACGGCTGGGTCGCTGCCCTGCAGCCCGAACAGGGACTGATCCTGGGCTACATCTGGCGTCTTTCGGAATACCCCTGGATCAATATCTGGAACCACTACGCTGATGGCCAACCTGCTGCCAAAGGCCTGGAATTCGGCACCACCGGCATCGGAGCGCCCTACGAGCAGCTAATCATGAAGGACACCCGCTTTAGAGGTCAAACTTCTTTTGAATACATCGATGCCGGGGAAACGCTGGAGAAGTCCTTCGCCGGTTTTATGCTGCCCGCTCCAAATGTCAGCAGTATTGAGGACATCGAAGTCCGGGATGATCAAATCATTCTTTACCTTGAAGGCGCTGCTGGTTCAGCGAATACGATTACCCTACCAAACCCGCTTTAGCACCATGAAAAAATACCTGTTTTTTACTGTTGCGCTGACACTACTGCTCCAAATGCCCATCCTTGCGCAGGAGTATCCTTTCCTCAATCCGAACCTTGATCTGGAAGAACGCCTGAATGATGCGGTCGGCAGGCTCACCCTGGAAGAAAAAGTGCTGCAGCTTCAGCACGATGCACCGGCGATCCCGCGCCTGGGTATCCCCGCCTATAATTGGTGGAATGAAGCCCTCCACGGTGTGGCGCGTAATGGCAAAGCCACGGTCTTCCCTCAGGCGATTGGTATGGCCGCCACCTTCAATGAAGATCTCATTTACCAGGTAGCTGATGCTATATCCGATGAGGCCAGGGCCAAGTACAACGCCGCTATTCAGCGCGGCATACACGCTCAATACGCCGGACTAACATTCTGGTCGCCCAACATCAATATCTTCCGCGATCCGCGCTGGGGCCGGGGTCAGGAAACCTACGGCGAGGACCCTTATCTGTCGGGCCTGCTCGGTAGTGCTTTCGTACGAGGCTTGCAGGGCAACAACCCGCAGTACCTCAAAACGGCCGCCTGTGCCAAGCACTACGCTGTTCATTCCGGGCCGGAGGCACTGCGCCACTCTTTTGATGCCTTACCTTCCCGCAGAGATTTCCGGGAGACCTACCTGCCAGCCTTTCAAAGCCTGGTGGAAGAAGCCAAAGTGGAAGCTGTCATGTGTGCCTACAACCGCGTGTACGGCGAGCCCTGCTGTGGCAGCCCGGAATTGATACAGCAAATCCTGCGGGAGGAATGGGGGTTCAAAGGTCACATGGTATCTGACTGCGGTGCCCTGACCGACTTCCACAGCGGGCATAACATCACCGAAGACGTCGTGGAATCTGCCGCTCGGGCGCTCGAAGCCGGCGTTGATGTGAATTGCGGCGGCACTTATGCCAAAGGGCTGCAACAAGCCGTCGAGCGGGGTCTCGTTACCGAAGCGCTGGTGGATCAAACCCTTAAGACCCTCTGGCGCACCCGGTTCAGGCTCGGAATGTTCGATCCGCCGGGCAGCAACCCTTTTGATGCGATTTCTCCGGAAGTCGTCAACAGCCCCGAGCACCGCGCCCTTTCCCGGGAGGCCGCGCGTCAGTCCATGGTTCTTTTGAAAAACAACGGTATTCTGCCGCTATCCTGCAACCTGGAGAGCATCGCTGTGGTTGGCCCGCACGCAGCAAGCACAGACATCCTGTTGGCTAATTACTACGGCGTGACCGGTAATGCGGTAACCGTACTGGAAGGCATCACCAATAAAATCGGTATAGGCACCAAAGTATTCTACAAATATGGTGTCCGCCCCTATCAGAATAATGCCAACCCCGTAGACTGGGTGACCGGCAGCGCTATGAGCCTTGATGCCGTGGTAGCCGTCATGGGCATTTCCGGGCTCATCGAGGGCGAAGAAGGCGAGTCTATCGCCTCTGCCCACAAAGGTGACCGAACTGAATTGGGCCTACCTGCTAATCAAATTGAGTTTTTGAAAACCCTCCGCAATCGGGGGGATACCCCGATCATCCTGGTGGTGACGGGTGGCAGCCCTGTCTCTCTGGCGGAAGTCGAAGACCTCGTGGATGCCATACTTTGGGTCTGGTACCCGGGTGAAGAAGGGGGCAACGCCGTGGCCGACCTCATTTTCGGATCAACATCGCCTTCCGGCAGGCTTCCCATTACCTTCCCCAAATCCCTGGACCAGCTGCCACCCTACGAAGACTACGGCATGACAGGGCGGACCTACCGCTATATGAAGGAAGAACCACTCTACCCATTTGGCTATGGGCTGAGCTATACGACCTTTGAATACGAGTCCATCACTGTTGGCTCCAAAAACCTGAGCAGTGGAGACCGCACCACCGTTTCTGCCACCGTAAGCAACACCGGGCAAACCGGTGCCGAAGAAGTCGTACAGCTCTATGCCAGTTGGCCGGAAGCGGGTGAGGCAGCCCCGCTGTTTGACCTCAAAGGCGTAGAAAGAGTCTACCTGGCGCCCGGACAAACCAAGACCGTACAATTTGAGGTGAAAGCCAGTGACCTGCAGCTTTACGACGAATCGGGTAAAGCCTATTTACCTGAGGGCCCGGTACAGCTCTATGCTAGTGGGGCCGTACCTACAGCCCGTTCAAAAGCGCTTGGCATACCTGACCCGGTCAGCCTGACCCTAAACCTGAAAAAGTAAGTTCATGCAAGTGCACCAAATCATCCTGATCGTATGCAGTCTTTGACCGCTGGCGGGCCGCGTAATAAGTAAGCCTTAGAGAAAGTGAATGATACGGGCTCAAATCCCCCAACCGCCGCAAAAAGTAATACATGCAATGAAAAAAAGATACTTTTTATTCCTGCTGACCTCATGGTCTTTGCTTATCAGTTGCAAAGAGCATAAAGGTGCCAATCCGTACGATTATGACATCTGCGTATACGGTGGTTCTTCAGCGGGAGTCATTGCCGCCTATACTGCGTCCAAAATGGGCAAAACGGTACTGTTAATTTCCCCAGACCTCCACTTGGGAGGGCTTAGCTCCGGCGGGCTGGGCGCCACAGATATCGGCAACAAGTATGCCGTGACCGGGCTGAGCCGGGATTTCTACCGCCGGTTAGGAAACGAATACGACCGAATGGAGGCCTGGACGTTTGAGCCGCACAAGGCAGAAAAAGTTTTCCAGGATTATATCCGGGAGGCCAATGTGGAAGTCTGGTACGAACACCGCTTGGCTAAATTGAGAAAAAAAGGTACCGAAATTCAGGAAATTACCGTGAAAGATGCGAGTAAACCGGATTTTCCAACGCGTAGTGTAAAGGCGCGTCAGTTTATCGATGCCACTTACGTAGGGGACCTGCTGGCTATGGCTGGCGTTTCCCACACTACCGGCCGGGAGCCCAACAGCCTTTATGGTGAGACCCTTAACGGCGTCCAACTACTGGAGGACAACCAATTTCCGCCCAACAGCAAGGAAACCATCTTTGTCGACCCCTACCTGGTTGAAGGCGATTCCACGAGCGGGCTATGCTGGGGCATCAGCCCCGAAGCGGTAGCAGAGCGAGGCTCGGGCGATAATAAAATACAAGCGTACAACTACCGGCTATGCCTGACACAGGACACCACCAATCAGGTTCCTTTCGAGCGCCCTGCCGGTTACGACTCTACAAAGTATGAATTATTAAGGCGCCTCATACGGGCCAGAGATGGCATCGGCTGGCAACAAAAGCTAGGCTGGTTCTACCTGCGCATTGTGCACATGCCCAATGGAAAAACGGATGTCAACAATAAGGGCCCCTTTTCCACGGATATGATCGGCGCAAACTACGGCTATCCGGAAGGCAGCTACGAGCAACGGACGGCCATCGAAGCGGAACATGAAGCCTACATTCGCGGACTGTTGTACTTTCTCAGCCACGATCCGGACATAACCCCTGAAATCCGAGCTGAAATGAGTGCATGGGGCTGGGCCAAAGATGAGTTTACGGACAACAATAACTTCCCTTACAAACTTTATATCCGGGAAGCCCGCCGTATGATTGGCGAATATGTGATGACCGAGCATCACTGCCGGGGAGACAGCATTGCACCGGGTGCGATTGGCATGGCCGCCTACAATATGGACTCCCACAACTGTCAGCGCGTAGTGGTTCATGAAAATGGCAAAGCCATGGTACGCAATGAAGGGGATGTGCAAGTGGGAGGCTTCCCGCCATACCCCATTGCCTACCATGCTCTAACCCCTAAACAGGAGGAGTGTACCAATCTGTTGGTCCCGATTTGCCTGTCTGCCTCCCATATTGCCTACGGTTCTATCCGGATGGAGCCTGTCTTTATGGTATTGGGCCAAACGGCTGCTGTGGCCGCCTCAATGGCTATCGATCACCGGAGCAGCGTACAGGAAATCGACATTCCAAAACTGCAAAAAAAGCTTGAAGAAGACCCCTACCTGGACGGCACCCTGCCCGATATCCTATCGGATAATGAGGACGAAGGGCGGGCCATAATTAACGGCGACTGGGAGCAGCATAACCTGGGCGGCCGTTACAAAAAGTATGCCCTGATTACGAATAATGAGGCTGCAGGAGCCTCCGCTGAATTTTTACTGCCGGTAGAACGGAGCGGACGCTACAAAGTCGCCTACTACATCCCGCAGCCGATGAAGCCTGCCCCCTGGGCGGACAGCATCCACATCCAAACCACTTATGGGGAGGAAGAGGCAAAGGAAACCTTCAGCCTGAGCGAACGCGACCGGGAATGGCTGGAGCTGCCCTACCGTAACTTTAGCGCGGGCGACACTGTAAAAGTCAGGGTACAGACCTATGGCAAGCCTGGATGGATACCTGCTGATGCCGTTTTACTCGTCGCCGAAAAAAACTAAGCGGACATACCCGCCCACTGCCTGCATTTCTTTAAATTAAGGCTTTTCAAATTTACGCCTATGCCAAATTCACGCTCAATAATTCTTTGCTTTCTGGTGCCGGTCGGGGCGTTGCTATCCTTCTATGCTTTTACCGGGGAGCCTACGCCGGAAAAGCCCAATGTGGTCATAATTTTCACCGATGACCTCGGCTACGGCGACCTCGGCTGCTACGGGAATGCAGTTATCCGGACGCCCCACCTGGATCAAATGGCAGCGGAAGGAGCACGATTTACGGAGTTCTATTCCATCTCTCCGGTCTGCAGCCCCTCCCGGGCTGGCTTACTGACCGGTCGCTATCCCATCCGTATGGGCATACAGTCGGTGTTCTTTCCGGAAAGCTGGACCGGTATGGCACCGGAGGAAATCACCCTGGCAGAGGCCCTAAAAGAACAGGGCTACACCACAAGCTGCGTGGGCAAATGGCATCTCGGGCACCACCACCGCTACCTACCATTACAGCAAGGGTTTGATGAATACTTTGGAATTCCCTACAGCAATGACATGGCAGGTGTGGTGTACATGGAAGGTAATGAAGTGGTTACAGATGAGGTGGATCAACGCTACACCACGCGCACCTATACCGAAAAGGCACTGGATTTCATTGACCGGAAGGCAGGATCGCCTTTTTTTCTGTACGTAGCGCATTCCATGCCGCACGTACCTTTGTATGCATCTGAAGACTTCGAGGGTAAGAGCCCCCGGGGCTTGTACGGTGATGTGATTGAGGAAATCGACTGGAGCGTGGGGCAAATTCTTGAAAAACTGAAAACAGAAAAGTTAGAAGAAAACACCATCGTTATTTTCACCAGCGATAATGGCCCCTGGCTGGCGTTTGGGCCTGACGGAGGCTCCGCCGGACCGCTTCGGGAGGGCAAACAATTCACCTTCGAAGGCGGCATGCGCGTACCGGGCATCATACAGTGGAAAGGGCAGATTGAACCTATGGAAAGCGAGGAGCTGGTTAGTACGATTGACCTCTTCCCCACCCTCGTAACACTGGCGGGCGGTACGCTTCCTGACGACCGCCCGATTGACGGGCAGGATATATCTGCACACCTTTTGAAGAAAAAGCCGCTTGGTGAGCGCACCCTGGCTTATTACTACAATGGCGAACTCCGTGCCTTCCGAAAGGGAGACTGGAAAATAAAAATGCCCTACCCCGGTAATGAATCCAACCCCTGGCGCGCTGGTGTGCCAGCTCACGATACGCTGCTTTTTAATCTCAAAGCCGATAGGAGCGAAAAGTACAATATCCTGCCAAAGCACCCGGAAAAGGCAGCGGAGCTGCTACAGGCGATGGAAGATTTTCAGACCTCCCTGGGAACGCTTCCACCACTAATGAAGACGAGAGCCCCGGCAGACAATATCCACTATGACCGGCAGAAAGAGTGGCTTGAGCAACAAAAACAAAAACCATGAGCGTACCACAGTACAGCATAGGCTTTGACCTGGGCAGCTCTTCCGTCAAAGCTGCATTAATCCGCCTGGAAGACGGAGCAGCCATTGGCAAAAGCAGCTACCCGGAGCAGGAGATGCCGATTCAGGCGCCGCAGCCCGGCTGGGCAGAACAGGATCCGGAATTCTGGTGGGCCTGTATCAAAGCCGTTACCCGACAGCTGCTGGTACAAACCGGCGTGCCCGGAGCGGCAATTGGCAGCATCGGTATGGCCTACCAAATGCACGGCCTCGTTCTTGTAGACGAGCAGCAGCAAGTGGTACGCCCTTCCATTATTTGGTGCGACAGCCGGGCGGTGGCTACCGGGCAGGCTGGCTTTGAAGCCATTGGTCAGGAACGCGCCCTTAAGCACCTGCTCAACAGTCCGGGCAATTTCACGGCATCCAAACTAAAGTGGGTGCAACAGGAGGAGCCCGACACCTATGCCCGCATCCACAAAATCATGCTGCCCGGGGACTACATTGCCATGCGGATGAGTGGGCATATTCAAACCACCATTACCGGCCTTTCCGAAGGGATTTTCTGGGACTTTGCCGACCGGCAGGTCTCTTCTGATGTGCTCAGGGTATACGATATCGATCCGGCGCTGCTACCTGATATTGCCCCAGGCATAGGCATCCAAAGCAAAATCAGCGAGACAGCGGCAGATGAACTGGGGTTATCCCCCGGCACGCCCATCTCCTACCGGGCAGGTGACCAACCCAATAATGCTCTCTCCCTGGGTGTGTTGCACCCGGGTGAAGTGGCAGCTACAGGTGGCACCTCGGGTGTCGTTTACGCCGTTACCGATCAGCCGCTTTACGATCCTCAAAGCCGGGTCAATGGATTTGCCCATGTCAACTACCAACCCGATGCGCCGCATATAGGCGTACTGATGTGCATCAACGGCACCGGTATACAGTACAGCTGGCTCCGTAAAATGCTCACGCCCGGGACGCCCTATGAAACGCTGGAGGCAGAAGCCGCCAAAGCCCCCATCGGCGCGGCCGGGATGACCGCCCTTCCCTTCGGCAATGGCGCAGAGCGCATCCTCAATGACCGGCAGGTGGGCGCTCAATTGCTGGGGCTGGATTTCAACCGGCATGGTAAAGCCCATCTGCTGCGCGCCGGGCTGGAAGGCATCGCTTTTTCTTTCATCTACGGCATGGGAATCCTTCGGGACATGGGGCTGAAAATGGAGGTAATCCGTGTAGGAAATGACAACCTCTTTCAATCAGCCATTTTTGGCCATACGGTTGCCAGCCTCAGCGGTTGCACCATCGAGATAATGGAAACCACCGGAGCCATTGGGGCTGCACAGGCAGCAGCAGTGGGTGCCGGGCACTGGGATGACCTCAGCGCCATCCATGACAATCTGAAAAAAGTGGGGCAATACGAGCCTCAGTCTACCGATATTGACGCCTACCGGGCCGCCTATCTGGCCTGGGAAAAGGCTTTACAAAAAACCATTACACCATGAAAGTGATCAAAGGACAAAAAGAGTATTTCAAGGGCATTCACCAAATTGCCTACGAAGGGCCCGAATCCAAAAACCCACTGGCTTTCAAATACTACGATGCCGACCGCGTGGTGGCCGGCAAGAGCATGAAAGAGCATTTCCGTTTTGCGGTCGCCTACTGGCACAGCTTCTGCAATACCGGGGCAGACCCCTTCGGACCGGGCACCATGCATTTCCCCTGGGACGAAGCAGCAGACCCGTTGCTACGGGCAAAGGACAAAATGGATGCAGCCTTCGAATTCATCACCAAAATGAACATTCCATTCTTTTGCTTCCACGATGTAGACCTCATCGACGAAGGGGACAGCCTGGCGGAATTTGAGAAACGCCTGGACGCCATCACAGATTATGCGAAGGAAAAAATGGAAGCATCAGGAGTTGGCCTGCTATGGGGCACCGCCAACCTGTTTTCCCACCCCCGCTATATGAACGGCGCGGCAACGAACCCTGACTTTGCAGTGGTAGCCCACGCCGGCGCACAGGTGAAGCTCGCCCTCGATGCCACGATCAAGCTGGGCGGTGAGAACTACGTCTTCTGGGGCGGCCGGGAAGGCTATTTCTCCCTGCTCAATACGGATATGAAGCGCGAGCTTGACCACCTGGCAACCTTCCTGCATGCGGCCAAAGACTACGCCCGCAAGCAAGGCTTCAAAGGCAACTTCTTCATTGAGCCCAAGCCTATGGAGCCCACCAAACATCAGTATGATTTTGATGCCGCAACAGTAACGGGCTTCCTGCGGGCCAACGACCTGATGGACGACTTCAAAATTAATGTAGAAGTTAATCACGCCACCCTTGCCCTACATACCTTTCAGCATGAGTTGCAGGTCGCTGCCGATGCCGGCCTGCTGGGCAGTATTGATGCCAACCGGGGAGACTATCAGAATGGCTGGGATACCGATCAGTTCCCGGTCAACATTTACGAGGTAACGGAAGCACTGTTGGTCATTCTGGAGGCCGGTGGGCTGCAGGGCGGCGGCATTAACTTCGATGCCAAGACCCGGCGCAACAGTACCGACCTGGCGGACTTATTCCATGCCCATATTGGCGGGATGGACGTATTTGCCCGGGCACTCCTAGCCGCTGACCGCATCCTGCAGGAATCCCAATACCGGCAGTTGCGCAAGGACCGTTACAGCTCATTCGACCATAGCGAGGGCAAGGATTTTGAAGCCGGCAAGCTGAGCCTGGAGGACCTGGACCGCATCGCCCGCCACAATATCCGGTTGGTACAGCACAGTGGCCGTCAGGAGTACTTTGAAAACATTATCAATCAATACATCTAGCAGCCTGTCGGAGAGGCGCTCAATGGTCTGCGAACGGCAAATATTATTCTGCACTTCGTTGCTCATCAGTCACGTAGCTCAGGCTATGTTCCTTCTTCGCGCCTTGTTCAGAACAATATTTGCTCGCTCTCGCCGCATCAGCACATCTCCGACAGGCTGCTAGACGAATTCAATGCCAGAATGACAGCAGCTCAAGGCAAGTTACGTCATTCTGGCAGCATTTGCCACATGGTACCGGTTTTGCTGTTTAAAAAGCGAACCATGACCATGACTAATGAGCGAAGCACAGTATAAAAATCAGAAATTTCAGAATACCCTCCGGGCAGGCGCCTTATTTATCAGTATGCTGGCATTAATGCTGGGGCTGGGTTACACCCTCTTTGGGTTTACCGGCATGCTATGGGCAGGTGCCTTCGGGCTCATCACTTTGGGGATGAGCACAAGGGTATCGAGCCAGATGATAATGCGTTTTCAGGGAGGGCGCCCATTGCATCCCCAACAGGCGCCTCAGCTTTCGAGGCTGGTTCAGCAACTCGCTCAGCGAGCGGGTCTCCCGGCTACTCCGAAGCTATACTATGTGCCCAACAACAGCCTGAATGCCTTTGCTACCGGTAGCAAAAAAGACCCTGCCATCGCCATTACCCATGGTTTGCTCTCCACAATGGACCTCAGGGGGCTCTCTGGTATTTTAGCTCATGAAATCAGCCACATCCGAAATAATGACCTGCAATTGAAGTCGATGGTCAACCTGTTTAGCCGGTATACCCGGTTTTTCTCCCTGTTTGGGCAAATACTGCTTTTCATCAATCTCCCCCTTTTCTTCATGGGAGAAGCGACCGTTTCGTGGATGGCTATAGCCCTGCTGCTCCTGGCACCTACGCTCGTGACACTCATGGTACAGGCTTTTTCCCGCAGCCGCGAGTACGACGCTGACCTTGAGGCCGCCCGGCTGACCGGAGACCCGAATGCCCTGGCGGATGCCCTGGAGACACTCGACTACTACAATAAAGGCGGCTGGCTGGCCCGTTTTCAGTCACCCCGTGGCATTAAAGTCCCTACAATTCTCAGCTCCCACCCGGAGATAAAGGACAGGGTAAAACGGCTGCGTGAACTTGCGCCGCGATTTGTGCCCCGGTTTGACTGGGCAAGCTGGCAACCCACACGCTGGCGGATGATCTGATGAGCACAACTCCATCCTAAGGTCTGCTACAGTTATCGTCCCCGGTTAGTTGATGGGGCTGATTTTAGATTTACCACCTTCGCCTGAATCCACAAATAGTAGCGCGGGTAATAAACCGGATTGCTTTTGGCGGAGGTTCCCTGACCATTATTCAGTTGGAGGCCAACCATACAACTTACGTCAACATCAATCCGTATCTCCACTGACCATCAACTATTTTAATATCTAATTTTACGTAAACTGTAAGCTTTTGGTTTATCAAAGCCTTACCCTGCCGACTTTGCTCCCACGCACCTGTTAATCCATACATTCAAATTCACCCTACTTTTCTCAAAGTTGTGTAACTTTAAGGTCCGGATTGCAGTATATACTGAAAACGGATAATCCCATACCAGGCAAACCGGAAGTTTGCCATACTGTAACATAATCCTATGAGAAACTATTTACTCCTCGCCTGCCTTGGAATTGTACTGCCTGTATTCGGGCAGATTAGCTTCCTTGACTCCACCATTTACCTCGATAATGTCGGTTTGCTTTCCGGGACGCCTATGGCTGCCGCTGATATGAATGGTGACGGGTTGCAGGATCTTGTGATCCTTGACAACCGTCAGGAACTCTACATTGAATACCAGCAGGCTAACACACCGTTTTTTAGCGGCTTTTACGTTCAGTCCCTAAACAACCCCTCCAATGGCATCGCAGTAGGTGATGTAGATGGCAATGGCTACAATGATATTCTGACCGGCGGTTCTTACAATGCCCTGCGGTTATTTTTGGCCAATGATGATGGCACCGATTACACGGCATTAGTCATCGACCCTGGTAATTATTTCTTACAGGGCACCAATATGGCTGACATGGATAATGACGGCGACCTCGACCTTTTCGCAGCCCATCAGGATGGGCTTAGCGCTCCTTTCCGCAACCTCGGAAATAATGTATTCTCCCTGGATTACAACCTGATCAACCCTATTTCAAGTGTCCCCTCGGACAACTCGGGAAATTACGGTACCGTTTGGACGGATTACAACAACGATGGCGCATCCGACCTCTACATCTCCAAGTACCGCCTCGGGGTAACCGATGCGAGCGACGGCCGGCGTCTCAATTTGCTCTTCCGCAATGACGATGATGATGACTTCACCGAAGTGGCTGCCTTTGCAGGACTGCTCCCGATGGGGCAGAGTATTTCCACTGCATTTGGCGACATTGATAACGATGGCGACTATGATGCTTTCGTGATCAACCATGATATCCCCAACGCCCTCTACCGCAATAACGGCAACGGCACTTTTACCAACATCACCAGCAATAGCAATATACCAGAAGCTTTAGCCGGAACGGGCCTGGGCGTGCAGGCGATTTTTACTGACTTTGACAATGACGGGCGCCTGGACCTGCTCTACACGTCTATCGGAGCCAGCCACGCCATACTACGCAATCAGGGCAATTCTACTTTCGTAAGAGTCAATAATGCGATCCCTACCCCGGGCAGAATCCACAGTGCGGTGGTTGGGGATTTCAATGCAGATGGCTTTGTGGATATATACGCGGGCTACGGCCTGGGCTTCAATCAAATCGGTACTCAGCCAGACAAACTGCTGATCAATGCCGGGAACAACAATCACTACGTGGAGGTCGCCCTCAAGGGCACGGACGCCAATCCCAATGGCGTAGGGGCAAGAGTCGAAATCTACGGGCCATGGGGGCGACAGGTCCGCGAAATCCGGAGCGGCGAAGGCTACGGCATCCACTGCGGGCTGCGGGCGCACTTCGGTTTGGGAGCAAGTACGACCCTCGATAGTATCATCGTGCGCTGGCCAAACGGCAATATCGATCATTTGGAAGACCCGGATGCGGATACACTTTATCAGATTACCGAAGGTGAGTTTTGCCAGGCTCAGGCCGATTTTTCCTTTCAGGTTACAGGACTGACCGCCAGCTTTCAGGGGCAGGGCGATACGGGGACCAATCAGTATTTTTGGGACTTCAGCGATGGGGCACAGGATACCGGCGCGACGGTGGTCCACACCTTTCCCATTACCGGCACCTTCACGGCCTGCCTGACCACTGTCGGGGATTGCGGAAGTACTACCGTTTGCAAGCAGCTACAGACCTCCTGCACCCCTCCGGAAGTATTCTTTGCCCACAACAACAACGGGCTGGAAGTCAGCTTCCAGGATTTCTCCTTCGGCATGCCCAATGAATGGATATGGGACTTCGGCGATGGCAATTCCTCCGGACAGCAAAACCCTACCCACTCCTACAGCGAGCCAGGCAACTACTTTGTCTGCCTGGTAGTGCTCAACAATTGCGGCAACGCATCCACCTGCGAGCTGGTACAGGTCAACTGCGGCGATGTGGAAGCTGATTTTGACTTCGCTGATGACGATCTAAGCGTCGCCTTCACCGATGGCTCCAGTGCCGGCACTAATAGCTGGTCCTGGGATTTCGGAGATGGCAATGCCTCAGACAGCCAAAACCCTCAGCATACCTATGATGCGCCGGGCACCTACCAGGTTTGCCTTTCCGTGGACGGCGCTTGCGGAACGGATACATCGTGCAGGAATGTAACTGTTACCTGCCCCCCTCCGGCTGCCGCCTTCACAATCGAAATCACAGACCTGGCAGTTTTCGTGGAGGATCAAAGCGCTAACTTCCCAGACTCCTGGTCCTGGGATTTCGGGGATGGCACCACCGCCAACGGGCCAGCTTTATTCCATAATTACGATGCCCCGGGGATTTATGAAATCTGTCTCAGCATAGAGAATATATGTGGCAACTCAGCAATCTGTGATACGGTTTCAGTCAGCTGCCTGCCTCCACAGGCCGGCTTCACCTATGAGTCAGACAATCTGCTGGTCAGCTTTCAGGACGATTCCAATGGCGGTGTTCAACAGTGGGCCTGGGTCATTGACGGGCAGGATACCCTTACCGGCCCTTCTCCTGAATACCTTTTCCCGGGTTCCGGCAGCTATGAAGTCTGCCTGATTGCATCAAGTGTGTGCGGCAGCGATGTGATTTGCGAGACTATTGAGCTGGACTGCAGCAATGCGCCCCTTGGCTTCAGCGTTGACCTGGATGGCCTTGAAGCTACTTTTACCGATACCTCATTCGTCCAGGCCAACAGTTGGTTTTGGCAGGTCAACGGTCAAGGCGTTGGCGGGGGGAGCAGCTTTAGCTTCACCTTTCCGAGTACGGGAGTATTCGAAGTTTGCCTGCAATCCAATGGCCCATGTGGGCTTTTAAGCACCTGCACGACCATTGACATTGCCTGCCTTCCGCCCAGTGCCACTTTTGCTGGTTCTGCGAATGGGCTTTCTTACACCTTCACGGCCAACCTGCCCGGTACCGCCACTGTCTGGTCCTGGGATTTTGGGGATGGGAACAGCGCTACGCAAGCCAATGCCATGCACACCTACTCCTCTCCCGGCACCTACGAAATCTGCCTCACCGCAACCAACGAATGCGGCGTGAGCGATATCGTTTGCCAAACCGAATCCGTTGGTTGCCCGGCGCCTAATGCTGCTTTTGAGCAGGTATCTAACCTCCTTAGCGTTTCCTTTTTTGATGCTTCTTCCAACAATCCGGCACAGTGGGCATGGGACTTTGGTGATGGAAATACCTCCACCCAGCAAAACCCTTCTCACACCTACGGCTCTGCCGGCACTTATGAGGTTTGCCTGACAAGCAGCAGTATCTGTGGCTCCGATGATTTTTGTGCTCCCGTGGTTATCCAATGCCCTGAGCCACAAGCCAGTTTTGAAGTTCAGGCCGACGAGCTTACGATCACCCTCACCGACCTGAGCCCCAACACCCCAACCGAATGGGACTGGGATTTTGGAGATGGCGGCAGTAGCAGTATACCCAATCCGACGCACACCTTCAATGCGCCGGGCACCTATACCATCTGCCTCATCAGCAGCAACACCTGCGGAAGCAATCAGTCCTGCCAGCAGATCGCTGTCAGCTGTGCAGCACCGGACCCTGCTTTTACCAATACCGCTGATGAGCTGCTGGTGAACTTTCAGGACAATACCGAGAATGCGCCCACAAGCTGGTCATGGACCTTTGGAGATGGGAACGGCTCTGCCCAGCAAAACCCGGCGCACAGCTACGCTGCTCCCGGCACTTATGAAGTCTGCCTGACTGCCGAAAGCATTTGCGGCTCCAATACGGCCTGCTCTCAGGTCACCGTGTCCTGCAATGCGCCCCAACCTATATTTGCAGTACAGGAAGATGAACTTTCGGTATCTTTCACTGATGCCAGCACCAACAACCCCACGAGCTGGTTCTGGACCTTTGGGGATGGAAATTCCGCAACCGGGCCGAACCCGGTGCACACCTATAGTCAGCCCGGAACCTACACTGTTTGCCTGGAAGCCAGCAGCCTTTGTGGCAGTGCTACTGACTGTGAAACCGTGCAGGTAAGCTGTGCAGCGCCTCAGGCACAGTTTTCCTTCCAGCCCAACGAACTGGAGGTGGCTTTCACCGATGCCTCGACGGCTGATCCGGCCAGCTGGGCCTGGGATTTTGGAGACGGCACAACTTCCACCCTGCCCGATCCCACACATTCCTACGCTGCGCCCGGGGACTATACCGTTTGCTTAACGGTTAGCAGCGTATGCGGTACTACAGAATCCTGCCAAACCATAACGGTAAGCTGTGCTGCGCCTGAGGCTGATTTTGAATACACCCCCAACCAACTTAACCTCATCTTCGCGGATGCCAGCACCAATAATCCCACCTCCTGGTCCTGGAATTTCGGAGATGGCACCACCAGCGACCTGGAGAACCCCGCACATACTTTCCCCGAACCGGGCATCTACACCGTTTGCCTGTCCGTCAGCAGTATTTGCGGGACTTCACAGACTTGCCAAACCATCGGCATCACCTGCAATGCTCCCCAGTCCAATTTCACTTACATGAATTCAGAGCTTGCCGTAGACTTTACCGATGTTTCCACCAACATTCCGAGCACCTGGTTTTGGACCTTTGGGGATGGCAACAGCAGTACTGCACAAAACCCCACCCATACCTTTAATAGCCCCGGCAATTACCTGGTCTGCCTGCAGGCTTCCAGTGTTTGCGGGTCTACCCAGCGCTGTGAGCTCATCACCGTAAGCTGCACGCCTCCGCAGGCTGACTTCGGCTTCACCGCTGACGAACTTCTGGCCACTTTCCAGGACAGCTCTACCACCGATGCAGTCGCCTGGCTATGGACATTCGGTGACGGTCAAAGCAGCACCCAACAGGCTCCTATGCATACGTATGCCCAACCCGGCTCCTACCAGGTCTGCCTCACCGCCAGCAGCATTTGCGGCAGCACCCAGTTTTGTGATTCCATAACGGTGACTTGCTCCCCGCCCTGGGTCAACTACAACTGGATTGGAGAAGATGGCACCGTGAGCTTTTTCCAACTGGCCGACAACACTGTTACTAACTGGAGCTGGGATTTCGGGGATGGGAATACCTCCGATGTCCCCAATCCCATTCATACCTATGAGCAGTCTGGGTTCTATCCGGTCTGCCTCACCGCTACCGACCTCTGCGGCACCAATATCTACTGTGATACCATTGAAGTGGTGATTGTGGGCACTAAAGAGCCCGGGAGTGAACAGGTAAGGCTTTTCCCCAATCCTGCCAATGATGCGGCCTGGCTGGTCGCACCGGGGCTGACTGAAGGTCAAGCCGTATTGTATACGTTGCAAGGTCAGGAGGCTGGCCGTTGGCCTTTGACCGGAGCCGAACTGCGCATCCCGCTGACACCCTACCCTGCCGGTACTTATTTACTTAGAGTGGAGACAGCAAACTACTTCTGGCAGGAACGGTTGTTAAAGCTACGATGAATAAAGTAAAACGTATCCTGAAATGGGTGTTGATCAGCCTCGGCGGGCTAACGGTGTTCCTGTTGCTACTGATTGCAGGCGCTGACCGGTTTCTAGGTTCTGAGAGGGGCGCCCGCTGGCTGTACAGTAAAGTAGAACAGCCTTTGGCTATCAAATTCACGCCCGATGAGGTGCGCTACCTGCAAATTGGCGACACAACAAAGACCCCTCTGTTGCTTATCCACGGTGCGCCGGGCGGGCTGTTCGACTGGCTGGCCATCGCTAAGCAGGACCGGCTTTACGAGCAATACTATCTCCTCATCCCCGAACGTCCCGGTTACGGCGGTACCCGCCCCAAGAGAGCCGAGCCCTCTGTGACGGCACAAGGTCAGGCGCTGCTGCCCATTCTCAGGGCCCAGTCCAAACCTGTTGTGGTTGTCGGGCATAGTTACGGAGCGCCGGTTGCGGTGACACTTGGGGCATTGGCGCCGGAGCGAATACAACATATTTATGGGATTTCCGGTGCTTATGACCCGGAACTGGAAGTGACCTTCGGTATCTCCTACTGTATCAATTTCCAGTTTTTCCGGTACCTGCTCCCCTCCCCGATTTGGGTTTCCAATGTAGAAAAGCTGGGGCACCCGCAGGCGCTCCGGGAAGCTTTGCCGCTGTTTCAGTCTGTAAAGGTACCCACCACCCTCATTCATGGCACCGCAGACACCCTTGTGCCCTTTGAGAATTCGACCTATCTGCAAGCATTGCTGCCTACTCAAACACCCCTTATTGCACTGCCCGGGCAGGAACACCCTGTACATGTGATGTTGCCAGATTATTTTGTCAGCCTTTTGCTTGGTGAAGAACCCGTGGCTCCGGATGCACAGGAATAATGGCTGACTACCGCCTAAGTGGACCGGTCGGGCGAAAATATTGCAGGGGGCCGACACCTCAGCTAAGCTCCATCATATCGTTTAGGTTTGTCTTTCGCTTAAATAAAAAGAAAATTCTAAATGAGTAAAAGTAAAAACTAAAAATAAATTCAATCCACTCCTAATCTATACGAGCTTACTACCTTTAGGCCAATGCAAAAACCACAGACTTATGACCACTTCCCTTTCTGAGCAAGGCCCTACATTTTCCCGCATTGTTTTTGGCGTTATGAAATGGGGGCTTTGGGGGCATCAGCTCAACACCCGGGACATGCTTCGCCTGATTGAAGAAAGTGTGGCTTATGGAGTGACCACTTTCGACCACGCGGATATCTATGGCAACTACACCACCGAAGCGGAATTTGGTGAGGCGCTGAAGCTTCAGCCAAGCCTTCGGGACAAAATGCAGCTGGTGACCAAATGCGGCATCAAAATGCAGGTACCACAGCGGTCCCACCACCGCATCAAGTCGTACGATACCAGCCCGGAGCACATCCGCGCCTCCGTAGACCGGTCTCTGCGCAATTTGAACACAGACTACATTGACCTCCTGCTCATCCACCGGCCCAGCCCCTTGATGGACGCTGATTTGATTGCCGGGGAGTTTGAATATCTGAAGAAGGAAGGGAAGGTGCGCTATTTTGGGGTATCCAATTTCACGCCCGCTCAGTTTGATTTGCTCAACAGCCGTTTTCCACTCGTTACGAATCAGGTGGAAGCCGCTCTGCTCCACCTGCCACCCTTTACCGATGGCACCCTCGATCAGTGCCAGCAGCACCGGATTCGGCCTATGGCATGGTCGCCGCTGGGCGGAGGGAGTATTTTTAGTACATCGCCCGATGAGCGAGCGCAACGTATCCTGAACACTGCCCGGGAAATCATCGAAAGGCGGCAGCAAAATATTGGCGTAGACCAATTACTACTGGCTTGGTTGATGCGGCACCCTTCGGGTATTCTGCCCGTAGTCGGCACTGCCCGCATAGAACGCCTAAAAGCAGCTGCCGATGCGGTACACATCATGATGAGCCAGGAAGAATGGTTTGAACTGCTGCAGGCTTCCACCGGATCAGAAGTCGCATAGCTTCCTACAACAAGAAACCCTGCCTCCGAAGAGACAGGGTTTCGTCCAATTGTAGCTCAAAAAATACGTAGTATGAAACCTGATTTTAGGTTTACTGCTTGATCAGGCGTACCACCATCAGGCGGCTGCCAGACTGTACCATAGCGACATAAACGCCGGGGTTCAGATTAGAAGCATCTACATTCAACTGCGTGCTCAGTGGCTGCCAGGTTTTTACTACCTGACCGGAAGCATTATAGAGGATCACCTCGTCCATAATAGCTGGTGCGGTAATAGTAAAGTTGTCATGGCCCGGGTTCGGGAAAGCCTTAGCAACGCCGAGCTCAGGGGCATTCGTACTGCTTGGATCAGCATCGTAGTAATAGACGTTGTCCAGATATACCGTGGACCCTCCTGCTGGCAGAGAAGAGATGATAAACTGTGAGATATCATCCTGATTCATACCCTCAAAATCGACCAGCGGAATATCAAGACTGACCCATTCTTCCTGTGCCAGCTCAAACGGGATCTCAAACTCGGTATCATTGCCGCCACCGAAGCCGTCACCGCCGAAGTCGACCAGTTTTATGCGGAAGGTGGTGCTGTTAGGCGACCAGAAATCCACGTGCAGGTGCGTCATTTCTGTAGACACTAAGTCAATGGCATTTGGACCTACCGTTTCTATACCGGCAAAATCCAGTGCCGTATACAATTTGGTGGGGTTGCCTTCGATCTCGATATCTTCCAAATTTGCAGCGCTCCAGGTTGTCAGCCAGGTATCTACCGGTACATCGGCATAGGCGTCGCTGAACATAGAAATCACAAATGCAGGGTCAACAGTAGGTGTTGGAGCAGGCTCCATTGGAGTAGGATCCTCTCCTGTGGTGGTGGTTCCGGTGAAGATGATATCATCCCAGTAATAGGTAACGTCTTCTGCCGGAGAAGTGTCAAAATCGAAGAAAATGGACAGTTTATTGTAAACAGCCTCATAATCGAGCGCCGAGGTGCCGCCCACGTTGTTCTTGAATTCAAACTCAAGCGTTTGCCATGCACCTGCTTCTGTGGTCATCGTCTCTGTCTCCACGGATACTGCTGCATCCATTGAATTCTCAACCTTCAGGCGGACCGGAATATCGGCTGCGGGTGACCACACCCGTACAGAAATGATAGTCGCTTCATCTGTAAAAGGAATGGCGGAGGCAAAACCAGGATCGTTGGGCGTGCCGCCAAGGTCTTCGGACAGTGTAGTGCCGGCCCAGGTTTCTGCGCCTGCCGTTTTCACCGTTTCCACAACCATATTACCTGCTGCTTCAGGGTCTTCCACAATGGTAGAGGCTGTGCCTCCGAAGTCGATAGTGCTGTACAGCACCTCAGGGTCATCAAAGGTGACAGGAAGATCCATTTGATCGCCGGTCTGTACTGCTTCCTTGTAAAAATACAGGTTGTCCAGATAAACAGTGCTCTGCCCGGCGGGTACCGCTGAAAGCACAAGCTGAGAAATGTCGGTCTGATTCATCCCCATAAAGTCCGTCAGCGGAATATCCAGGCTGACCCATTCGCCCAGGGTGAAGTTCTCAAACGGCAGGTTGAAGTTGGTGTCATTGCCACCACCGAAGCCGTCTCCACCGAAATCGACCATATTGACGCGGAAAGTCGTGGCATTGGGTGTCCAAACATCCACATGCAGATGGGTCATGCCGGCTGCAACGAGGTCAAGGGCATTGTCATCCAGCATTTCAATACCCGCAAAGTCCAGGTTAGTGTAAAGCTTGGTGGGATTGCCTTCGATTTCGATGTCTTCCTGTACTGCCGCGCTCCAAACGGCCAGGAAGGTATTCACTGGTACGTTTGTGTAAGCATCACTGAATAGGGAAATCACGTTGGCAGGGTCTTCGGTAGGGGTTGGCGCAGCGCTCATAGGAGTTGTACCGCCGGTAGTCGTGCCGGTAAAGATCACATCGTCCCAGTAGTAGGTTGCATCTGCAGCCGGAGAAGTACCAAAGTCGAAAAAGATGGACAGCTTGTCGTACATCGCTGCATAATCAATAGCGGGGGTACCCTCCACCTGATTTTTAAACTCAAACTCCAGCGTCTGCCAGGCGCCGGCAACTGCAGTGGTGTCTTCGGTTTCCACAAAAATACCGGCGTCCATGGAGTTCTCTACCTTCAGGCGGACCGGAACATCAGCTGCGGGCGACCAAACGCGTACAGAAATTACGCTTTCCGCAAAGGAGAAAGGGATCGCACTTGCGAAACCGGGATCGTTGGGCGTACCACCGAGGTTTTCAGACAGGGTCGTGCCTGCCCAGATTTCTGCGCCCGCCATTTTCACGGTCTCTACTACGGTATTGCCTGCGTTCTCAGGGTCTTCCACCAGCATAGAGGAAGTGCCACCAAAATCGATTGTGCTGTAGAGCACGTTGTCTTCATCGAATGTCACCGGCAGATCCATCTGCGCAGGGGGCGTAACGCCCTGGTAGAAATACAGGTTATCCAGATAAATGGTGCTCGCCCCGGCTGGCACTGCTGAAAGCACAAGCTGAGAAATATCGGTCTGATTCATCCCCATAAAGTCCGTCAGCGGAATATCCAGGCTGACCCATTGGCCAGGGGTGAAGTTCTCAAACGGCAGGTTGAAGTTGGTATCATTGCCACCACCGAAGCCGTCGCCACCGAAATCGACCATATTGACACGGAAAGTCGTCGCATTGGGTGTCCAAACATCCACATGCAGATGGGTCATGCCGGCTGCAACGAGGTCAAGGGCATTGTCATCCAGCATTTCAATACCCGCAAAGTCCAGGTTAGTGTACAGCTTGGTAGGATTGCCTTCGATTTCGATGTCTTCCAAAGCGGCATTGCTCCACACCGCCAGGAAGGTATTTACTGGTACGTCTGTGTAGGCATCACTGAACAGGGAAATTACATTGGCAGGATCTTCAGTTGGGGTTGGCGCAGCGGTCATAGGAGTCGTACCGCCAACAGTAGTCGTACCGGTAAAGATCACATCGTCCCAGTAGTAGGTTGCATCTGCAGCCGGAGAAGTACCGAAGTCAAAAAAGATAGACAACTTGTCATACATCGCGGCGTAGTCGATAGCGGGAGTACCGTCTACCTGATTCTTAAACTCAAACTCCAGCGTCTGCCAGGCGCCGGCAACTGTAGTGGTGTCTTCGGTTTCCACAAAAATACCGGCGTCCATGGAGTTCTCTACCTTCAGGCGGACCGGAACATCAGCTGCGGGCGACCAAACGCGCACAGAAATCACGCTTTCCGCGAAGGAGAAAGGGATCGCACTTGCGAAACCGGGATCGTTGGGCGTACCACCGAGGTTTTCAGACAGGGTCGTACCTGCCCAGATTTCTGCGCCCGCCATTTTCACGGTCTCTACTACGGTATTGCCTGCGTTCTCAGGGTCTTCCACCAGCATAGAGGAAGTGCCACCAAAATCGATTGTGCTGTAGAGCACGTTGTCTTCATCGAATGTCACCGGCAGGTCCATTTGTGCCGGAGGCAGCACGCCCGCGTAAAAGAACAGATTGTCCAGGTAAATGGTAGCCTCGCCAGCCGGTACAGCAGAGAGGACTAACTGTGAAACATCCGTTTGATTCATCCCTGTAAAATCCGTCAGCGGAATATCCAGGCTGACCCATTCGCCCTGTGTGAAGTTCTCAAACGGCAGGTTGAAGTTGGTATCATTGCCACCACCGAAGCCGTCGCCACCGAAATCGACCATATTGACACGGAAAGTCGTGGCATTCGGTGTCCATACGTCAACATGGAGGTGTGTCATGCCTGCCGCAACGAGGTCCAATGCGTTATCGTCAAGCATTTCGATACCTGCAAAGTCCAGATTGGTATAGAGCTTGGCAGCATTGCCATCCACCTGTACATCTGATACAGTCCCGGCACTCCATGGGGCTGCATACGTATTCACAGGTACATCTGTATAGGCATCGCTAAACAAAGAAATTACGTCCCCTGCATCTTGCGTGGGCGTAGGGGCAGCCATAGTGGGCTCGGATTGTGCCATGCCCCATAGCGGGCTGAGGCACAAAAAGAGTAGAATAATTTTTTTCATAGTCTCATACAGTTTTTTACGTCCATTTGGAAAGTTTAGTTAAGGAAAAGAAGTTGCTGCGGGCCATTGGTCAGGCAGCCCGCAGCAGCTGATTCGTTTATTGGTAAACCCGCACCCAGTCGATTTCCATGGTAGATTCCATGAAGGCGGGGTCAATTGTTCCACCGAAGTTGCCCCCCATGGCGACATTCAGGATCAGGAAGAAATCGTTGTTGAAAGGCAAATCCGGATTATTGGCGAAGGTGTGGTACACCTCATCATCAATCAGGAAACGGATGAAATCTTCGGTCCAGGTAACGGAGTAAGTGTGGAAGTCTTCGGAGGCTCCGGGCAGATCGGTGGACTGGGTTACCGCATCGCCGGCAAAGTTACCCGGGAAATGCAGGGAGGAGAAAATGCGATCCTGTTCGTTGCCCACGTGCTCCATGATATCAATTTCGCCACAGGCGGGCCAGGTATTGGTCTGATAGTCTTCGCCTAAAAGCCAGATCGCCGGCCAGGTACCGCCACCGGTTGGCAGCTTCGCCCGAACGTCCACCCGCCCGTAGGTAAATTCAAACTTATCTTCAGATACAATCCGGGCAGAGGTAAACTGTGATCCGCCAAATTCTTCGCGGCGGGCAGTAATCTTCAGCAAGCCGTCTTCCACGATCACGTTCTCCGGACTGTCGGTGTAGAACTGCGCCTCGCCGTTGCCCCAGCCGTTGCTGCCGGTACCGGTATTGTAGCTCCAGTTGGCTTCGTCCGGTGCACCATTGGTATCAAACTCATCTGACCAGACCAGGTTGTCGAACGCAGGCTCGTCAGCTCCTGGCTTGGTGGAGGTAAATATATGGTACCAGGCCAGGCCAGGATCGTTGCCCTGCACGACCCGGACTACCAGGCGGTTCTCTGTGACGGACAGGATCTCATAGGTGGAGGAACCCACGTAGTAGCTCATAAAACCACCATCGGTGAAGTTCATGACGGTTCCGCGGGTCAGCCCGGGGATACCATTCATAGCCACAACGGACTCCGAAGGGCTAAGGGACACCACCTGAGGCTCATCACTCACATCAAAGTCGTAGCAGTAGTCAAAGCCATTCGAGCCACCCGCCACACCTTCGAAATTAAAATTGAAGTAGGTCTGCCCCTTGTTGTTTAGCTGGTACAGCAACCGATTGCCGTCCATAGAGAAGGTCAGCTCATCCTGATAGAGGCAAGTGCTCTCAGCTGCACCGTCTTTTTCAAAAGGTACAGCCTGATAATAGTTGGCAAAGTAGTTCAGTTCGGCGTTGTCATCATTCTGGCCTACGCCCAGGTGCCCCGGCTCATCTGCGGCCCAGTACCAGGTTTTGGAGCTTCCACCAGTGAGGAGCTCCATGGCTTCATTATCGTTGAAATTGCTGAGCACCGTCACCTCCTGTGTAAAGGAAGTGGACACACCGGCTTTGCCGGAAGCGATAGTGGTTACGGTGTAGGTGTTCACACCAACCTGCGTGAAACGCTTGGCAAATTTGCCCGTTGGCGACACTTGCTCTGTACCATCGCTAAATACGTATTTGTAGGTGATGGCATCGCTGGCATTAGCGGTGAAAGTCACCAGCCCGCTGCCGTCACCGTAGGGGTTGGCATCATCTGCTCCGGCAATGTTCACCGCTACTTCCAGTCCGGAAGGTGCTGTGATCTCGCCAAACTCGTAGTCTTCTTTTTCACACCCCAGAAAGACCAGCGCACTGAGCAGTATTATAGATATGGGAAAAAATTTCATCGTCTGATTTTTTTACTCAACAAGTTGAATGTCATCGAAATAGTAGGCTTCACCGGTACCGGCATTACCAAAGTCAAAGAAGAGTACCACGCGCTGATATTCATTGGAGAAATCAGCATCGGTGAAGTCAAATTCCAGCTCTTCCCATTGGTTCGCTACTGTATTTTGTACCGGACGCTCAATGAAAATATCGCCGTTGCCCAGGTTCTCAAACTTGAGTAGGACCTGTACATCAGCAGCGGGTGCCCAAACCTTCATACGGACTTTCTTTTGGGTAGAAAAGTCGATCGGGTTGCTCATGTCGAAGAACACACCGCCCCAGGTTTCTGAACCTTCGGCTTTGATAAACTCCACTACATTGGCGCTTTCGTTCGGGGCAGTCATGTCAGGGTTAGCCACCACCGAAGCGCCTGCATTGCCGAATCCTTCGAAGCTGTAGTTGATATTAGCGTTTTCAAAATCCACCGGAAAGACCAGCTCTGCGCTACCGTCCGTCACTTCAATATCGTCGAAGTAATAATCTTCGCCTGCACCAGCGGTACCAAATTTGAAGAAAACCACTACACGGTTGTAATCATTGGCGAAGTCGGCCTCACTGAAATCAAAAACCAGCTCTTCCCACTCGTTGGCTACAGTATTCTGCATTATCACTTCATGGAATAAATCCGGATTAGCGGCATTTTCCACCTTGAGCAGAATGTCTATACCGGCTTCAGGTGCCCAGGTCTTGATCGCAATTTTTTGTGCGGAAGCAAAATCAACAGGCTCGCCCAGCTCCAGGAAAGAACCTGCCCAGACTTCTGAGCCATCCATTTTATTCAACTGGGCCACGCGGCTGCTTGGGTTCGCAGCCGACATATCCGGATTATCTATTACGGTGGAGGTTGCGCCACCAAAATTGGAGAAAACATACTCCTGAGTAGGGTCCTCAAAGTCAATCGGCAACAGTAGTGGATTGGCAATGGTCACCGTATCTGTAGCTTCTGCACTGCCTGTTCCGCCACTGCGGGCCACAACTCTGACCACATACTCGCCAGTGGCGCTATAGGTATGCCGTATCGTTTCGCCTTCCATAAAGGCAACTGGTTCTTCGTCAGGGGTTTCTCCGAAGAAAACTTCAAAAAAGGTTTCCAGCTCAGCGGTAGCCGCTACATCTATGGAAAATGGATCCCCAGGCACAGGCACGATGGTCACCTCCAGGTTCTGAGGCGCCTCAAAGGCTACGGTCAGATCCTGGGTGTAGCTGGTTACTTTGCCATTTACGCCCATCGCATCAATCGCAACAGTGTAAGTACCTTCGGTGTAAGTGTGCTCGGCGCTTTCTCCGGGCTGAAGTTCAACGCTTTCCTCACTGCCATCTCCAAAGAAGACCGTGTATTGGGTAACCCCCTGCCCGTCCGGTAAAATCGTCACATCGCCGGAATTGTCAGAAGCGATGGTGAATAGGGCGGAAATATTTGAAGGTGCCGGTATGCCCTCCAGCTCAGGCACCGTATCTTCCTCCGTACAGCTGAATAAGCCGATGAGGAGGAACAGAAATAGCTGATATTTTAAAATACGCATAGTTGTCAATTTTAGTAGCCTGGGTTTTGCTCCCAGTTTCCATTCGAAAATTGGATTTCTTCAAAGGGGACAGGGAACAGCTCGTGCTTGCCCTCCTGAAAGCCTTCGATCGCTTCGGCAGCCCGGCCCGTACGGACGAGGTCAAAGAAGCGGTGCCCCTCTCCTACCAGTTCCAGGCGGCGCTCTGCCAGGATGAAATCGGTAAGCGCGCCGCCACTGGCGCTGATTTCGTGATCCATATCGCCAAATGCACGGCGGCGTACACGGTTTAGGTATTCGCGTGCCAGCTCATCGTCGATATTACCCCGGTTCAGGGCTTCTGCTGCCATTAACAGCACATCTGCGTAGCGGATCGCCCGGTAATTGTTGGGGTTAGTCAGGTTCTGATCACCGATGTTGGAATCGCCTTTGCGAGGCAGATATTTGCGGTTGAAGAAGCCCGTGTGCTCATACCCTGTTCCGAAAGTCGCTCCGGTCTCTTCCGCCCAGGCATTAATATTAAGAATGGCATTGTCCCGGCGGCTGTCGCCCGGCTCGTAAGCATCATAGGCTTCCTGTACCGGCACATTAAAACTAAAGCCGCTGTCAAACTCAGGGCCCACATAGTTACGAATGCCATTGAAGCCAACGGCTACGTTACCCTCGCTGCACTGCAGACAGCCAAAACCGGCACCTTCTGCGTCAGAGTACTGCACCTCAAAAACGGAGCCCACACCATTCTGGCCCTGTGGCTCGAAAATGACGCTGTAGTCCGGTTCCAGCTCGTACAAGCCAGAATTGATCACCTCCTGAAGCACGGTTGCTGCTTCGGCAAACTTGTCTTGATAGAGGTAGGCCTTACCCAGCAGCGCCTGAGCAGCGCCTTTGGTGGCCCGCCCTGTCTGAGGGGCTACATCTGCCAGGTTTTCCACCGCAAACTGCAAGTCTTCCTCAATGGCAGCATAGACATCTGATACCGGAGAACGTGGGATTCGGGTCTCATCGCCAATCGCAAAACGCTCATCACCATTCAGCGGAATCGGGCCAAACCATTTGACCAGCTCAAAGTGGTAGTAAGCACGCAGGAAATGAGCTTCCGCTAAAACCTGCGCTTTGCCGGGGAAGTCAGTCTTATCCTGGAATTCCAGAATATAGCTGGCCCTGTTGACACCGGCAAACATCCAGTTCCAGACATCCCGGAGATTGCTATTTACCGGGGTGTGGATCATATCGTCGATCTGCTGAAAGCCCACCACGTCGGTAGCGCTTTCTCCACCACAGAGGGTATTGTCAGACGCAATTTCGCCCAGCAGTACATTCACATAAGTGGACTGCAGGATATCGTAGGCCGCAATCAATGCATTATTGTAGTCGTCCCCGGAGTTGAAATAGTTTTCCGAGTCGATAGAGTAAACGGGTGCCCGGTCTATGAATTCCTTTTCACAGGCTGTACTGAGTGTCAGTACCAGCAGGACAATCCCTATTTTTTGAAGGAAAGATTTCATGTTGGTCGATTTTACAGGTTAAGGTTTGCCCCGAACATGAAGATGCGGGGAATGGGGTAAAATCCGTAGTCGATACCGCCGCCAATCGGTGCACCGGATGAGGCTGCGGGGTCAAAGCCGCGGTACTGCGTGAGCGTCAGCAGGTTGTTCGCACTGACGTAAAGGCGCAGCGTAGACAAGTCATTGCGCAGGAAGGAAAGTGGCATGGTGTAGCCCAACTGTACATTCTGCAAGCGCACAAATGAAGCATCTTCCACAAAGAAGTCAGAGAAGACCAGGTTGGAAGTCGCGGCAGTTGTCACACGTGGCACCTCTGTGCTTGTGCCCTCCCCGGTCCAGCGGTCCAGATAGTAGTCCAGGCGGTTCACATCAGACAGCGCCCGCTCGTAATTGCGGACCATATCGTTGCCGATGGAAGAGAACACATACACCCGACAATCCAGCCGCTTGTATTCAAAGCCCAGGTTGAGGCCCATGGTAAAATCGGGGATCGGGTCACCCAGGTTGGTACGGTCATCGGCATCGATCACGCCGTCCCCATTGATATCCACAAAGCGAAGGTCACCCGGCTGTGCCTCTGCACCCAACGCAATCTGGGAAGGATGAGCTTCCACCTCTGCTGCATTTTGGAAGATGCCATCCGTCTGATAACCGAAGAAGTAGCCAATCGGCTGTCCAACTTCCATACGGGATGGGGCCAACTGGCCAACGCCGAAGGCGCCACCTTCGATAAAGCCGGTCCCGTTGTTCACTTCCAGCACTTCGTTGCGGAGGGTGGTAAAATTGTAGTTAAAGTTCACCTTTAGCTCATTGTCGTACCGCTGCTGGTAACCAATGGAAAATTCCAGCCCCTGATTGCGCACCGAACCGGCATTGACGGTTGGAGAGGCAGCACCGGGAGCGGAGGTGCCAGTAATACCGGAAACAGGAATATTGGAAATCAGCAGATTATCCCGGGTGTTGATGAAGTAATCGGCTGTGATATTAATCTTGTAATCAAAGAGGGCCAGATCGATACCGGCGTTGAACTTCTCAGCTTCCTCCCACTGTAGTTCCGGGTTGGGCAAAGCACCAATCGCGGTGCCGTTAACCAGCGCGCCGTCGAAAACGTAAGTTGCCTCGCCACTCAGGGTGCCGATGTAGCCATTATTGACGATCTGATCATTACCCAGAATACCGTAGCTTACGCGAAGTTTAGCCAGGTCAACTTTGCCAACCGGATTGAAAAAGTCTTCGTCAGACAATACCCAGCCTGCGGTAAAGGATGGGAAAATCCCCACCCGGTTCTCCGGGCCAAATTTGGTGGATGCATCCCGGCGGAGCATCGCACTCAGCAGGTATTTTCCATCAAAATCGTACTGTGCACGCCCGAAGTAGGATAAGCGGCGCTCATCGTAGGCGTAAGAGCCCACGTCACGTCCTCCATCCGGGCTTGTGCCCAGGGCCAGTGCGATATCGGCAAAATTCCACGCGTTGTTCGGAACATCGAATCCCGTTGCAAACAGCCCGTTGCCTATTTCCCTGAAGATGGTGGAACCACCGGTCAGGGTCAGGTTGTGGGCACTACCGAAAGACCGCTCGTAAGTAGCGTAAAGATCAATCGAGTAGTTGTTGTCATTGATGGCGTTTTGATTCACACTGCTCCGTGTAACATCAAACACTTTACCTCCATAACTGATGAGCTTATTGAAAGTCCGCCCCTCACTGTTACTGGTATTGAAACCAACCCGGCCGGTAAGTTTCAGGCCTTCCAGCACTGTCCAGTCCAGGGTGGTCTGACCGTTGAGCTTATTCAGGTCATAATCATTGAAGGTATTGGCGATTTGTGCCAGCGGGTTAATAACCTCAATACCCAAACCTGGTGTATTAGGTACAAGGGTAAAATCGCCGGCATCATCGAAAACAGCTTGTGTAGGCGGTGCATTCAAAGCATTAAACAAGACTGCACCGAGACCATTCTCGTTGAGGGCATCGCGGTCTACGTAAGAATAAATGGCATTGGTAGTCAGTTTAAGGTTTTCAGTCAGGTCTATGCCAAGAGAAAGGCGTGCCGTACTCCGCCGGAAACTCGACTTATTCCCACCTACTATGCCCTCTTGCTCCAGATGAGAACCACTAAGGGAGTAGGTCACCCGGTCTGAGCCACCGGAAACGGTAACATCATGGCTCATCATGGGCGCCTGACCAAAAACTTCATCCTGCCAGTTGGTGCCGGCGCCCAGCCCGCTTGCATTGGGATAAGGCAAAGCCTGCCCGCCAGCCGCATAGGATTCGTTGAGCAGCAGAGCGTACTCTGTAGCGTTGAGCAGCGGCAGTGTACGGGATGTTTCCTGCAGACCGTAGTAGGTATTGTAGCTCAGCTGAGGGGGCTTGTTTTTACGGCCGGTCTTGGTAGTCACCAAAATAACGCCGTTCGCACCAATTGTACCGTATACCGCTGCCTGCGCATCTTTGAGTACTGTAATGGACTCAATATCACTTGGGTTCAGGGTATTCAAATCACCCTGATAGCCGTCGATAATGACCAGTGGCGCGTTCTGCCCGTTGGTAGACACCCCCCGGATACGGATATCCAGGCCTGCACCGGGCGAACCGGACTGCTGAGTTACATTCACACCAGGGGTGGTACCTTGCAGGGCTTGCTCAATTTTAATAGGCTTCAGCTCGTCGATGGTTTTGGAATCGACAATAGCAACCGCCCCGGTTACATCTCTTTTCTTTTGGGTACCGTAGCCAATGACTACGACTTCTTCCAGCACCTCGGCATTGGTGCCCATCTCGATGATCATCGGCGTGTCCCCCTCTACTGTTTTGGTGAGAGACTGAAAGCCCGTGTAAGAGAACTGCAAGACCGTACCGACCGGTACATTTTGCAGTTCAAAATCCCCATTGAAATCGGTGATAGTGCCTTTAGCACCACCAGAGTCACCACCACCAAGCATTAAAACGTTCACGCCGATCAAAGGCTCTCCTGATTCGGCATCCTGTACTGTGCCCTTAACGGTGACTTCCTGAGCGTACAGGAATCCACCAAGCAACAGCAGAAAAATGGTTAGGCAATTTTGTTTCATATCACTAGTTTTTTCCTCCCTGTATCAAAGCCAGAGCAGGACTTAATTGATTCTCATCAAAACTAGGACATGTATAGGTGGCGCAAAAAAAAGAGACCACAACAAAAAGCATACAACACCAAATAATTTTTTCCCTAAATGCAGTAAAGGCTCTATAAAGTTGGAATCCTACTGTATCCCCTACATTTGAAGGCGGTTTGACAAAACGAAACCACTCCTGCCAAACTGCCCGGATGCGGCCTATGTATAGGTGGTGTTGTGGTAAATTAAGGCTTTTCCGGGAGCGGTTTCAAATACTAAGAATGTATTCCACCAAGCCTTCATCGTGCTCCAGCGCCATCTTCTTACGCAACCTGTACCGCTTTACTTCCACACTGCGCACGGAGATATTGAGTAGAGGGGCAATCTCCTTGGAAGATAGATTAAGCCGGAGGTAAGCGCATAATTTAAGGTCATTGTGGGTGAGCTTAGGGTGTTTGTCCTGTACTTTCTTAAAGAAATCCTGGTCCGCGTTTTCGAAAGCTTCTTTGAAAAAATTCCAGGTTTCAGCCTCATCAGTGTTTTTATCAATGGTGCGGACTACCCGCCGGATGTTTTCATCCGGGGAGCCTTCCTGTTTCAGAGCGCTCTTGATTTGGTGCAGCAGCTCATTCTTTTTGACCAGGCTCATGGTCGAAATAGCCAATTCCCTGTTTTTACTGTCAATATCTTTTTGCAGTTGTTCATTGCGCACCTGAAACAGCTCCAGTTCCGCTTGTTTTTGCTGAGCCTCCAAACGTAGTTGGCTTTCGGCTTGTAATTCCTCTTTCTGCCTCTGATAGTACCTCGTGTAGGCCCTGTGGGTAAAGTAAATCAGTAGCAGTCCGAGCACCGTGTAAATGATCATCGCCCCTACCGACCAATACCAGGGACGGCTGATCACGAAGTCATAGGTTAGAACATTGCTGCTATGCTGCTGCCCTATACGCGACTGAATTTCAAGTGTATAGTGGCCAAAAGGCAAGTTGCGGAACGATAAGGTGGCGTCATGCGACCATTCACTCCAGGAATCATACAGCCCCAGCAAGCGATACTGGAATTCTGGTATAAAGTAACGGCTGTAGGTTGGCACTGCAAACTCAAAAGAGAGGTTATTGTAGGAAAAAGGCACTGTGGGGCTGCCACTTACCGGCAATGCCTGTTCCATGCGGTCGACCTTATGGCTAAGCACATGGGTAATATACACCTGATGATCCAACACTGGCAAATCTTCAAAATTGAAGACCAGATAGCCATCTGCAGTACCGATAAGGTAATGGTCGGGTTTGAGCCAGGTGATATTTTCATAGCCGGACATGGCATTGATCAGGTCGGCCTGTACCGGCACAGAATGCAATTCCCAATCTTCAGACAAGGTCCCTTTGGTGTAGTAGATGAGCGCATTGTCTGTGAAGAACCACAGGCGCCCTTCCGGATCAACCGACATCTTCCCGGATTCAAAAGCCTCGCCGGCGAGTTCCTCACTAAGAGCTTCGTAGCGTTCGAACCCCGCTTCAAACCCCTTCAGCGCAAAGAGCCCTTCCCGGGAATAGTAAAATACTTTTTCGTCAAAAGTCGCCAGGCCCGCATTCTTGCCTTTTACAGGCTCCGGGTAATCCATTCGGGCAACCACCTGACGGTAGTCTTTATCCAGCATAAGGCCAAAGACCCCTTTGTACTCGTGGCTGATGTAAGCCTCCTGTTCTTTGGGTAGCGCGATAAACCGGCTGGACAGATTAAACCCTTCCACTTTATTTCGAAATGACCACTCTCCCCCTGATTGTTCAAGCAGAGACAGCCCGTAGTAATTGCCCTGCAAAATGAGGTCGGGCCTGCCTGGCACACGGACAAACTGCCAGGTGCCGCTTTGCCCAAACACCTGTTTCGATGTAAGCCCATTGATGATGAAAGTGCCCTGATCGTGCCCGCAAAACAAAGTACCTTCGTATTGGAACAATGACCATACCTGCCCGGTAGTACCCTCCACCAGCGCAAATTCGGTACGCCCTGGCACCTGGGTAAACAACCCCTGATTGGTACCAAAGTAAAGCCGGCCATTGTACTCCACCGCAGTATATACTGTACCTAACACCCCATTTTGGTCAGTGTATTTTCGGAAGGGAGAGCTCAGGTTCACGCAACTGATGCCATTATCGGTGCCGGCCCAAAGGTTGTTGGAGGCATCTTCGTAAAGCGAAAGCACCGTGTTATTGGTCAGGCCGTCAGTCTGAATAATTTGGTAAGCCACCTGTCCGGAGGCGTTCAGGATAAAAATGCCATTAGAAATAGTGCCTAGTGCAAGCTGCCCGTTTTCCAGACGAAGTGCGCTGTACACCCGGGTATTCTGCATACGGAGAGGGTCCTGTAGTTTTTCAGTAGTACCATCCGGACGGACCAGCCACCTGCCATGCCGGTCCGTGACCACACCGATGCCTTCCCGGGTATCCCAGGCATAGATAATCCTGGAAGGCAGGGCAGACTTCAGGAGCGGCAGAGCTTTTCCTCCTTCCAAACGATAAAGCATCGCCCGGGCATCGGAGAAAATCAGATCCTGCCGAACTTCAAAGAGCTTGTCCACGCCGTCAGCTGGCCGGAAGACCTCAATGGCTTCAGTTTCCAGATCATAGATAAAGAGCTGGTCAAGCGACTGAAAAATCAATTGCCCTTCATGGGACAGAATATTCCAGAAATGTTCATCCGCGACCATCTGACCGGCTACGGACTGAGAAAGAGACTGATACTCCAACCCTCCGTGTGCATTAGGTGCCCAAACGCCAAACTCCTGATAACAGCCGGTATAAACTTTACCCTCTATCACCTTCACCGCCCGGATAATCGTTTCGTTGGGCGATGGGAAGAGGGTCCACTGCATGCCGTTGTACTCCAGCAGCCCTTCATTATTAGCGACATAGATGAATTGCCGTTCACTTTGGCTCAGCATCCAGTTTTGGTTGCCGGCATCGTATACATCCGGCTCAAATGCGTCGACAGGAGGCTGTTCCTGCCCCGGTAGCCAGGCATAGTACAATAGCAAAAGGAAGGGCAGCAGTCGTCGCACTTTGGAGAGTTTTAATCCATTTTGTCGCACAAGTTAAGAACTTCAGGCCATCTGCGATTCCGAAAATCGGGATGTTTTTTGTCAGCTAAGTTTTATTACCGGCTGAAATTGCCCAAAACAGGAGCTGGGCAGCCGGCCACCACCCGGACAGTCTACCCGGCAAATTCTGATTTTGGGTATCCCGTACGCACCAAGCCAAGGCTATAGCTTATATTTGCGCATACCCCAACAGCCCAACTACCTCAACCGAAAAATTCAATCTGTGGAGCCATCATCCAACCGGAATTATGCATTAGGTTTTGCCCTGCTTGGGGCCTTGTTTTTCCTGCCCTTTCTGGGCGGAGTACATCTTTTTGACTGGGACGAGGTGAACTTTGCAGAAATCAGCCGGGAGATGCTGATCACCCGTGAATACACGCGGGTTTACGTCAATTTTGAGCCGTTTTTTCAGAAGCCGCCGTTTTTCCTTTGGCTGCAGGCGGCAGCTATGGCTGTTTTCGGGGTTGGGGAATTTGCCGCACGGTTCCCAAATGCGGTTTGTGGGATGATCACGCTACCGCTGTTGTTCCGCATCGGCCAGAAGCTCAAGGGTACCCGCTTTGGCCTGATCTGGGCAGGCGCTTACTTCGGGTCCGTCCTGCCTTTTTTATATTTCAAATCCGGTATTATCGACCCCTGGTTCAATTTGTTCATTTTCCTCGGCGTTTACTACTTCATTCTGGCCTACTGGAAACGCAGCCGCTTTGAAGGGGTGCTCCTGAGCAAGAATGCATGGTGGTATCTTTTCCTTGCGGGGTTCTGGATCGGGATGGGCATGCTCACTAAGGGCCCGGTGGCCTACCTGATAGCAGTACTGACTATGGGGGTCTACTGGGTTTATCAGCGTTTCCGCTTTTATGTGAATGTGCCTCAATTTCTGTTCTTCACCCTTTCCGCTATGCTTGTCAGTCTGATTTGGTTCGGGCTGGAGACCCTGAAGAACGGCCCGGAATTCATGATCGAATTCAATGTGTACCAGTACCGTTTATTTAGTACGCCGGATGCCGGGCACCGTGGTTTCCCGGGTTATCATTTTATAGTTTTGCTGTTAGGCTGCTTTCCGGCGTCCATCTTTGCACTTCGGGCTTTTTTCAAACTCCCTGGTGAAGTGCACGTTTTTCAGGTTGACTTCCGCCGCTGGATGAAGTTTCTATTCTGGACCGTCCTGATACTCTTCACTATCGTGAAGTCCAAGATCGTGCACTATTCCTCTATGTGTTATTTCCCGCTCACCTACCTGGCAGCACTGACCATCGAAGGTATGATTAACGGAGAAATAACGTTTAAGCCATGGCTAAAGGGGTTCTTGTACAGTATCGGGGGGTTGTATATCCTTCTAACCCTAGCCCTTCCATTTGCAGGTATGCAGGCGGAAGTCCTGTCGCCCTTATTTAAGGATCCATTTGCACAGGGCAACTTACAGGCTGAGGTCAATTGGACCGGCTGGGAAGTCATCCCGGGGCTTTTCCTGCTCGGGCTGCTGCTGCTGTTTAGCCGCTTCATAAAAAAGAACCGTCAGCGCGCTTTTGCCCTGCTTTTTGGAGGCATGGGCATTTTTATCATGCTCACGCTAATTTTCTTCATCAAACGTATAGAAGGCTATTCTCAACGTGCTGCCGTGGAGTTTTTCAAGGAAAGGGCTGCCGAAGATGCCCACTATCTCGTCACAGGGTACAAATCATACGTACACTTATTCTACACCCGCCCTCAGCAGGGCGGAGAAGCCTGCTTTATGGATGAGGACTGCCGGGAAGAGCTCCTCAATGGCCCGGTAAGCAAGCCGGTATACATCGCAACTAAAGTACATAAAGCAGAAGCACACCGCAATAACCCTAATTTAGAATTACTGGAAGAAAAAAATGGTTTTGTCTTTTTCCGGCGGCTACCGGATTAACAGATCGCTCCGCTAAGTTTTGATTTTATTTCACTACTTTTGATAAGACAACTACTAAGGCAAACTATGAGTCGCTTCTTAAGACCCAAATACAATAAACTCGGGGATGAAAACCTGATCGAGCTCTTCAAGCAACGGAGAGACGAAGCTGCACTCAATTGCCTGATAAAGCGCTATATGTCAAAGGTCTACTATTTTTCGCTAAGCATTTTGAAAAATCAGATGGATGCCGAGGATGCAGCTATGGAGGTTTGGGCTAACCTGAAGAATCACCTTGTCAGGTATCAAATTGATAATTTCTCTGCCTGGCTCATGAAAGTCACCAAAACAGAAAGCTTGAAAGTACTGAAAAGCCGAATGAAAAACCGGTTTGAGGAACTTTCTGAAAAAAATGACCCCGCGCTTATGGAATTTCCACTTTTCGAAGCTCTTGATGATAGAAATCCGGAATTGGAAAAGCTTTCTAAAGCTGTGGATGAATTGAAAGAAGAACAAAACCGATGTATCGTCGCATTTTACTTTCAGGGCATGTCCTACGAAGAAATAGCCGAAGAAGAAGGCTTTGAACTCAGCAAAGTCAAGAGCCACCTCCAAAACGGGAAACGAAACCTCAGATTGCAGTTAACCAAGTGAACATGAAAAGGGAACAGCCAAAGAGCAAAAAAAACCTGACCAAAGAAGATTTTAAGCGCTTTCACCGTACCGGAAAAGTAGATGTTGACCCTTCCCGTTACGATGCGTTTTCTCAGGCTGCTTTAGGCGGCGTAAGGTACCAAAAAGAGGACCCTGAACTTGTTTTTTCAAGGATGGAGAAGCAGCTTGGGCTGCAGGACTCAGGTGGTGCCCGTAGTGTCTCCCTGCGGCTAGTCATGACCGCTGCTGCCACCATTGCCATTCTCATAAGTGTAGGCTACCTTGCCTTCTTTCAGGGCGCTTCTGTTTCCGGAGCAGAAATGTACAACACCCACTTTATGCCGCTCAGCTATGTGGATGATGATATTAAACGCGGCACCCGAACACAAAGCAACGCCAGCAGCGATATCAAAACCCAGGCAATTCAAGCTTATACGGAAGAAGATTATGCCAAAGCGGAAGGGCTATTCCAGCTTCACCTCAGCCAAACGGACCCTCAGGACCGCACCGCCCGCTTTTTCTATGGGATTACCCTACTCGACCAGGGCAAATTGAAACCTGCCATTTCTATTTTCGAAGACACCCGGAACAACCCGCCAGTAGCTGCGTTCAAACGGCCGGCTACTTTTTACCTGGCATTAGCTCATATCCGGCAGGAACAGCATGAAAAGGCGCTGCCGCTTTTACAGTTTCTTGCCAACCGGGAGGACCGCTACGGCAGAAAGGCTTCTGAAATATTATCCGACTATGGTCTTAAGCCAGGTTCGTAATCTGGCTTACTGCCACCTCCTGTAACACCATATGCCAACAAACAAGCCGACAGCCATCAGCCCTGCAACCAACATCCACAGATAATCCTGAAAGACAAAGGCAGACAGCTGTACAGGAGTCAGGTCTCCGCTGTAAATAAAGCTGCTCCAATAGTAAGGGTGAACAAACAGATCATCGTTTTTCAGGCAGTGAATTTTGGCTTCCCGCAGGGCTTCGGCCTTCCCCAGCCCTTCACTAAGCTTTTCGTAAAACACCTGGACAAGGTCGGGCACCAAATCATCTTTGATGGGCCATAAGGTCATCACTGTATTCGGACAGCCCGCATAAGCAAAAGCGTGCCCGAGGCTTATTGCTCCCTCCCCTGCCTTTATGGTGCCAAAGCCCGTATTGCACCCACTCAGAAAGCCAAGCTGCGCGGGAATATGCTGCCCGTAAATTTCGTAGATATTCAATTTGCCGTCTTCTTTGCCGGTCCCTTTGAGCAACAGGTGCGTGGCATTTGGGAACTGATCGTTGATAGCCGTATGGGTAGCCAGATGCAAAATACCAGACTCAGCGCATTTTTGCTTAAATGATTCCTCGGTGGCATCTATGCCTGTCAAGAAAGTTCCCTGGAAAAGCTGATCCAGCATACTGACTTCTTTTTGCGCTCCGGGCAAAGGCCCAAATTGATCTTCTGCCCTTACACTTCCTTCACTTCCATCAAACAGCGGAGCCATAGCAGTAACGCCATAGCGTATCCCAACCTCCTGCTGAACACCTTTGTACAGCAGTGCCGCACTTCCAGACAACAGCCTTCTTGTTTGATAGGCCTCCAGCAGATACTGATGAGGCTCAGCTCCGGGAGGCTTCATAAGAAATTGATCGAACGGGATATACAACAGGGGACCATCCGGAATTATAACCAGTTTTTCATCATTGATATACGATTGTAAAGGCTCAAAGACCTGCTGATAAACTTTGTAGCTTGCTTCGCTTGCCCAATCTTCGTTATTGCGAAGCGCATCGTACAGAAACCGGATATCCTTTTCCAGGCCGTCTGCCTTTAGTTTAAGAAAGTGGGTGGTTTCAGTATCGGCAATCAGGACATACAATTCCCTATCCGTATAAAAGTACTCTATCATCGTCTCGTCAGGATCCACTACATCACGCCTGACTGTTTCCAGGTCTGGCATAACCAACGCAATGCGGGTTTTGTAGTAACGCGGATATTGGTCCCTGATGATATCAAACAAGCTATCCTGAGCGTGGGTCAGCCGATCGAGCTCTCTCTTCCATGCCTCAACTTGTTCTGGGGATGAACTACTGCTCAGAGTATTGAGATTCAACTGGTAAAAAGCGATATCCTCCCGAAAACTCCTTTCTGCCTCAACCACCCGTTCAGAAATATCATAAAAGCGGGCAGCTTCCATGGCATTCAGATTTTCCATTACCGACAGGGCCTTGTTCTTTTCCATATACAGGAAAGCCCGGTTAATGTGCAGCTTATCTCCCGTCTTTTGGTATAGGCGGTAGTGCATTCCAATGAGCGCATTGTACAGGCTTTTGGAATTGGCCGACATAAGCTCCTTGGATTTCTGGCTCTGATATGACAGCCGGGATGCGGTCACCGCTGAATCAGCCGCTTGCAAGGTCTTCAGCGAGGCCTGCTGCAACTCAAAATCCGCTATTTCGCTGGCTTTTTGCTCCAGCAATACCGCCTGTAACGGGAAGAGCGTGAGTGTATAGGCAATAGCCTCCATAGCGCGCCAGTTTGGAATATCTGTATAGTCCGCAGGCTGATAACCAGGCACGAGCACCCGATAAGCTTCCTGCACCGCCCAAAGCGCATCTTCCGTTCGCCCAAGCGCCTGAAGGATCTTGCCTTTAACCAGCTTGGTCCCTGCCCAGGATTCGGCACTCCAGGAACTAACTTCCTCCGCTTTGCTTACCCAGTTTAGGGCCTCGGCTGCATGACCGGCTTCCAATACATTTCTGGCTTTATAGTTGTAGGCGATCTGCAGGTAAGCCGAATTGCTAAATGAGGGTGCAAGGGCAATGGCTTCGTCAATAACTTCATCCAGTAAAGCTTCACTACGGCGGGCTTTCCCGCTCTCACTGTAAGCCCAGATCAGATTGAGTTGGGTAGAAAAGATATTATCCGTCAGGGTATCACTTAACCGGCGGCGTATAGCCAGTGCATTTTTCAGGTGCAGGATACCGGTCTCCCATTCATCCACTTCTACATAAAGTGCTCCAAGATTATTGAGGGCACGAGCCAGGTTTCGGTCTTCATTGGCAGCTTCAACTGCCTCCTCCTGCGTGAGAATAGCCCTTTCGAAATCTCCCAGCTCAGCATAGATATGGGCTATGTTGTTTTTGGCATAAAAGATATCAGCCCGCCTGCCTAGTTCCAGTGAAATACTCAGGGAGGTATCCAGAAAATTCAGTGCCTGGCTCCAGTTGCCACGCCCGCCATAAGCAACACCCAGGTTGTTATAAGCCGTTGATGCATTATGGCTGCGGTAGCCATTGATGAGCAGAGCAGCATCTTTTGCCTTATGACAAAAGGACAATTTGCGCTCATAGTCCTTCTTATGCCCAAAATAGAGGCTCATATTCATCAAAGCCAGCGGATAGTACGAAAGCGTGTCCCTGACCGCTGCCAGGTGCTCTTCAATTATGCTATAAGCTTTGAAAACGGCTGCATCACGTACCTCATCAGGATAGGGTAGATAGTAGGACATTTCACTAGCCCACGTCTTCACGTAAGCCATATGGTAATAATCGCATACTGACTCATAGCAAGGATAAGCCAGCTCATAGGCCATATAAGCATCGGCATACGCTCCGGCTTCCCGAAGTTCGTCAGCTTCACAAACCAGCACATCAGGTGTGTCTTCCTGGGCTTGACCGGCAGATATGCCAAAACATACTACCAGAGCCCATGGATTTAGTTTCCATAGATTCATAATCCCCCGTTGATTAATCCAGCCTGAAAGTACTTGTTTCGGGAAGAAAAAGAAAAATTCTAATGGAATTTGGAAACATTTTAAACGAAACCTGGTTAGGTCCCCGTAATAGGTTTTAGTTAAAATAGTTGAGTTGCACGCAGGACAGTGATCCTGTGTGCAATTTTTTTTCTCTATGATTGTCGTCTTACTGCTGCTTTCCATTTTCTTGTTGTACGTGACGGCCCCACGGGGCACCCTTTGGCACGAAGCCACACGGCTTCCGGTGCTGTGGTATCAGGCATTGCGGAGCAGGCAGCCAAAAGCAACACTCAAAAGGATAAACTATGGGCCGCACCTAAGGCAGTACTACCTTTACTGCGAACCGAAGCTGCCATCGGCGAACCCTCCCAGATGGATTATTTATTTTCATGGTGGTAGCTGGAGATGGGGCAAACCCGATTATTTCAGGGTACATGCCCACATCCTTGCCGGTTTGGGGTACCATGTGATTCTTCCTTCCTACCGCCCTTGCCCCCAACACAACTACAGTCATATTGCTGCCGACCTGAAGGCGCTGCTCCGCAATTTGGACCAAAAACATGCTGACTGGTCGCCACAGGCTACGATTGCCGGCGGTATGTCTGCCGGAGGTCATTTGTCCGCCTTGATGGCTCTTGATGCAAATTTAATCCGCGAAGCCCTGCCCAATGCCAGATCAATCGCCGGTTTCTTTGCACTTGGCGCCCCGCTCGACCTGGAGCAAATGCCCAAAAGTTTTGCTATCCGTGACCTGGCAGGCTCCCGGGAAGACCCTTTGTTTTCCAAAGCCAACCCCGCCGCGCATCTGCCACTTCAACCCCAACAGCGGGGGCTTATCATCCACGGTGATCAGGACGGTATGGTCCCGGTAGCAGCTGCCAGGGCCTTCGTTCAGAAAGCTAAAGGCAGCTCAAATGACATTGCCTTTCATCAGATTGAGCGAGGCACTCACCTGAGCATAGCAGCATGGCCTTTTCAAAATGAGCAGGTCCGCCAAATCATCACCAACTGGCTTTCCCAAAACCCCACCCCCCCTAAGCCGTAAACCCATCCGGCGAGTTCTAGACCAGCTTTGATGTCGCCCCCCCTGAAATGTAAAAAACAGGATAGAACAGGTACTACCCAGTCCGGTTAAAACATCCCACTCTCCCAGCCGTTTTAATTACGGACACAATATAACATTGAAAATCAATCCTATACATGGCTAACCAAACCAATCCGAAACCCCAACCTTCCAATGGCAAGCCCAAATCCCCTTCTGGCAGATCGCCGTCGTGGCTACTGTACATATTGCTTGCCCTGCTTTTGGGACAAGCCCTTTTTTATTTTAATGGCTCCCAGACAGAGGAAATCTCCTGGAGCCGCTTTAAGCAGGAGATGCTTGGGAACGGAGACGTCTACAAGATTGATGTCATTAATCAAAAAAAGGCGGAGGTCTATATCAAATCTGAAGCCCTTACAACTAGCCGTTACCCGGAAATTGACTCTAGTCAGGCAGGGCCGCATTACACCTTTAATATCGGTTCGCTGGATAACTTTCAGGAAACGCTTGATGCCAATCAGGAAGCAACGGGGAACGCTATTGACCTGGCCTTCCAGGAGCGCACTGACTGGTTAGGCAGTATTCTGTCGTGGATGCTTCCCATACTGATTATCGTAGGGATATGGGTTTTCGTCCTTCGGCGTATGAGGCCCGGTGGGGGCATGGGTAGCGGCGGGGGCAATATATTTGACATCGGCAAGTCCAAAGCCAAGTTGTTTGAAAAAGGCTCCAGTGATGTCACTTTCAAAGATGTGGCCGGATTGGAAGAGGTTAAAGTGGAAGTCAAAGAGGTTGTGGATTTTCTGAAGAACCCGTCCCGTTACACCAAATTGGGTGCGAAAATACCCAAAGGCGTACTGCTCGTTGGCCCTCCTGGCACCGGTAAGACCTTGCTGGCAAGAGCAGTAGCGGGCCAGGCAGAAGTCCCTTTTTACTCCATCTCCGGTTCTGAGTTTGTGGAGATGTTTGTAGGGGTCGGTGCCTCAAGAGTCCGTGACCTTTTCAAAAAAGCCAAGCAGACCTCGCCCAGTATCATTTTTATTGATGAGATCGATGCCATTGGCCGCTCCCGGGGCAAAAGTGCAGCTATGCAGGCCAACGATGAGCGGGAAAACACCCTCAACCAAATTCTGACTGAAATGGACGGCTTTGGTACCAACACCGGTGTCATTGTGATGGCAGCGACTAACCGTGGCGATGTCCTCGACCGCGCACTGTTGCGCCCTGGCCGTTTTGACCGGCAGATTTACCTGGAATTGCCCACACGTACCGAGCGCAAAGCCATTCTTGAAGTGCACACCAAGCCGCTTGCTATGTCCAACGATATCGACCTCGATACTCTGGCCGCCCAAACTCCGGGCTTCTCCGGTGCAGATATCGCCAATGTCTGCAATGAAGCAGCGCTGATTGCCGCCCGCCGGGGCAAGGAACAGGTAGAAATGAAAGACTTCTACGATGCGACCGACCGCGTCATTGCCGGACTGGAAAAGAAAAGCAAAATTATTAGTGAGGGGGAAAAGAAGGTTATCGCCCACCACGAAGCCGGCCATGCTACCGCCAGTTGGTTTTTGAAATACGCCGACAATTTGCTGAAGGTCTCCGTAGTGCCCCGGGGACGGTCCCTGGGGGCGGCATGGTACTTGCCCCAGGAGCATGTCATTTATAACACCGACCAATTCATGGACCGGATCTGCACCGCACTGGGCGGCCGGGCGGCGGAGGAGATCATCTTCGGCAAGGTCTCCTCAGGTGCATTGGATGACCTTGAAAAAGTGACCAAACAGGCTTATACCATGGTAGCTTACTACGGGCTCAACGAAAAACTGGGCAACGTCAGCTACTATGACAGCACGGGGCAGAGCGAGCAGTCCTTACAAAAACCTTACAGTGAGGCTACCGCACAGGTCATTGATGAGGAAGTCCATAAACTCGTGGAGACAGCCTACGAAAGGACCCTCAGTTTGCTCCGCGACCACCGCAGTCAGCTTGAGGAACTGGCCCAATTGCTTCTTACTAAGGAAGTGGCCTTTAAGGATGACCTCGTAGCGATTTTCGGGGAACGGACACAGGAAGTTGAAGCCTAAATGTTTACCTTTGAGCTCTCACTAAAGCAAGGGACTTGGAGAAGCATACGCTTTACGAACTCAATGAATACATTCGAAGGATCATCGCGCTCAACCTGCCCGCACCAGTTTGGGTGAGCTGCGAAATCTATCAGTTGAATGTTTCCCGGGGGCACCGGTACCTTAGTCTCGTACAAAAAGCTGAAGGACAGGACCTCATTATTGCCCAAAGTGACGCAGTGCTATGGCAAAGGCAATACCGGAAACTGGAGCGCAAGCTGGGTACTGGCATGCAGCAACTCCTGAGCGAAGGTGCTGCTGTGTTGTTGCAGGTTAGCATAGACTTCAGCGAGCGCTACGGTCTCAAACTGGTGATAGAAGATATCGATCTTTCCTACACTATTGGACAGTTGGAGCAACAGCGCCGTGCCACATTTGAGCGCCTGAAGCAGGAACAGTTGCTTGCCAGAAACCGCCAAGTGCCTCTTTCGCTTATCCCGCAGAGGCTCGCTGTCATCAGTTCCCCTACGGCTGCTGGTTTGGAAGACCTCATGCGCCAGCTGGAGCAAAATGAGTATGGGTATCAATTCCAGGTCAGGGTTTTCCCTGCTGCCATGCAGGGGCAAAATGCCCCGTTGGAGGTAGCCGCTCAAATTCGCAGCATCCAAAGCCTGACCAGGCCCTACGATGTTATTATTATTGCAAGAGGAGGTGGAGCAAGGCTTGACTTAGCCGCATTTGATGACTACGAGCTGTGCGTGGCCGTTGCAGAATGTCCGATACCGGTACTGACCGGAATTGGACACGAAATTGATGAGGTTTTGCTCGACCTGGTTGCCCATACCGCACTCAAAACCCCTACGGCTGTAGCCGAATGGCTGATAGACCGGGCGGCCCGGTTTGAAAGCCAGCTGGTGGAGGCGGGTTATGCCATTTCAAAACTGGTACAGCAACAGTTTAGCCAGCAAAAACTGCAACTTGAACGATGGGCACAGCAGTTAAAATATCTTTCTGTACAAAAGCTGCAACGGGAGAATCAGCATATTGACCGGCTCAGGCAGCTCATCCCCCCAACGGTCCGGCAGCATCTGAAACTGGAACAGCAACAATTGCAGCAATTTGAGCAGTTGCTTCAGTTGCTAAGCCCCGAGGCCACACTCCGCCGCGGCTATACACTTACTACCCTTGAAGGACAACCGGTAACCGATGCCCGGCACGTCAAAAAAGGAGATATTCTGACCACCCGTTTCAAGGACGGAACCGTAAAAAGCAAAGTGCAATGAACCTAACTTATGAAGAGGCTATCCAGGAGCTCCAGGAAACAGTAACCCAACTTCAGGAAGACGAAGTGAATATTGATGAGCTCTCGGCTAAAGTAAAACGGGCAGCGGAACTGATTGCCTATTGCCGGGAAAAACTGCGGGCTACTGAAGCGGAAATTGGCGGGCTGTTTGAAGGGTGACAGAACAATAATAGCCATCCTGGCAGTGACCAGAACGGCTATCGTGATACAAGGCGTGGAAACTTTTACTGACGCTTGAAGATGTAGCGTGTGATAAAAATCCCATCTGTATCATCTGCACCGGCACTGCTTTCCACACCGGATGTCACAAATGCCAGTTCCCAGCCTTCTGCCACCAGTTGATTGATACGGGAGCTGACCAGCGCATCGTTTGAAGCGATGTTTTGGAAGTTGATGCCTACCAGGCTGTAAAAGTTCAGCAGTTTGGTTTCTGAGAATTCATCCACTTTTGCATCCCGCCGCCTTACACTGCGCTGATCACTGGTCGTGCCGTCGGTTCGTTCAGTAGTAAAATCTTCAGCGTCAACCTCGGTTTTGTTTTCGATGATCCGGGAACGCCCAAGCCCACCGGGCACAATAGACTCTACAGTGGTAATGACTTTATATTCCTGAGCTTGTGCAAAAATGAGGCAACCGGTGAGCGCGATAAAAGTGAACAATGCTTTTTTCATGTTAAGTTGGGTTTTGTTGTGTTAAATAAAGCTGCAAAATACACCCGCCGGAAATAGGACGCCAGTGCTAATGAAAGAATTAGGAAAACCTTAATACCGGAGTCGCGATAACTTAAAATCCTTAACAGATAGCAGGCAATTTTTTCTAGCTTTGCAGGCAAAACCACGCGATCCAACCATGGCATATCAAGACTCTATCCTTCATCCGGACTTTAAAGTTGGTGTACTGGGCGGCGGACAGCTCGGCAAAATGATGGCTCAGGCCGCTAATAACTGGCACTTGCCACTTTTCCTGCTCGATACTGATAACTCCTTCCCTGCAGGACGGGTCTCTCCCTTCTTCACCGAAGGCAACTTTAAAGACTACGATGATGTGTACAACTTCGGCAAAGACAAGCAGGTGCTCACCATCGAAATTGAGCATGTCAATACCGAGGCGCTACACCAGTTGGAAAAAGAAGGCGTGAAAGTGCACCCTGCCCCCGCCAAACTGGACATCATCAAGGACAAAGGGTTGCAAAAACAGTTTTATGCAGCGCACAACATTCCAACCGCTCCCTTCAGGCTTTACAAGGATGAATCGGAAGTCAAACAGGCCGTAGCCCTTGGAGAACGCCCCCTGCCATTCGTACAAAAGTCACGTACCGCAGGCTACGACGGGCGGGGCGTAAGCATTATTCGCTCAAAAGCAGACCTGGAAGAAAAGCTGCTGCCCGGCCCCTGTATGATTGAAGATCTCGTGGAAATGGACAAGGAAATAGCAGTCATCGTAGCCCGCAATGAAAGTGGTCAGACCCAGGCCTTCCCGGCCGTGGAGATGGCCTTCAATCCGGAAGCCAACCTGGTGGAATTCCTGTTCTGCCCGGCCAATATCAATAAGGAAGTAGAAGCCAAAGCCGAAGCCCTGGCCGCTGAGGTCATCAATGCCTACGGTATCTGCGGACTATTGGCAGTGGAGCTGTTCCTGGACAAGGAAGGTAACCTCTTGGTCAATGAAGTCGCTCCCCGTCCTCACAACAGCGGGCACCATACGATCGACAGCTGCTACACCTCCCAATTCGAGCAGCACCTGCGCGCCATTCTCAACCTGCCACTTGGCAGTACGAAAATGAAATCGCCATCTGTTATGGTGAATTTACTCGGCGCACCCGGCCACACCGGCCCGGTCCATTACAAGCACCTGGAAGAGTGCCTCAAAATTGAAGGCGCCCATTTCCACCTCTACGGTAAAAGCACGACCAAGCCGTTCCGCAAGATGGGTCACGCGACTATAGTGGATGAGTCACTGGAGCGTGCCGTTGGGAAAGCGCGTTGGATTCAGGAAAAGCTGGAGATTGTGAGCGGGAGCTAATCCCAAAACGTCCCCACTCTATCTGTAGCTTTCATTTGCTCATCCATCAGGCGCTGCAGCTCAGTAACAACTTCCGGGAACTGCTCCGACCGGTCGAAACGTTCGCCGGGGTCTTCATTTAGGTTGAACAGCAGAGGCAGTTTTCCATCAAAGTAATCCAGGCCCGTCTGACTGGAGGTTATCCGGTGTAACTTCCACGGTCCTTTACGCACGGCTTGCAACTGATTGCCGGGACCGTAGTAGAAAAAAGGGCGATCTGAAAGCGTCTCTCCACGCAAGAGGGGGCGAAGGTCACCACCATCCACTATCCGGTCTTCGGGAATATCCTGCCCGGCAAGCCCTAACAAAGTCGTGTACCAATCCATCGTATTGGCGGGTGTACGCTGTACCTGCCCGGGCGCAATAGTCCCGGGCCAGCAAGCAATGCCTGGCACCCGCATCCCTCCTTCCCAGGTGCTGCCTTTTCCGTCCCGAAGATGCCCCGCTGAGCCACCATCAGCGCCCTTGATAATCCAGGGACCGTTGTCGCTGGTGAACAGGATAAGGGTATTTTCTGCCATTCCTGCCTCCTCCAGGGCCGCACGTATGCGCCCAACCGCATCGTCAATCTCTTCCACAACATCCCCATAGGTACCTGCACGGGACTGCCCTTCAAAGTCCTTACCCGGGTACAGAGGGACGTGAGGCATCGCAAAAGGCAGGTAGACGAAAAAGGGGGACGGGGCGTCTTCCCGCATGAAGTCAATAGCCGTCTGCGTATACAGGCCGGTAAGCAGGGACTGATCGGGGTTCATGCCCAGTGTATCGTTGCCGGAAAGCAGGGCTATATCCGGCCATTTGGGTGGGATCATATCGTTGCTGTACGGCAGGCCTACGTAGGTGTCAAACCCATTCTGCAAAGGAAGGAAGCCCGGCTGTGTAGACCCCAGGTGCCATTTGCCAAAACACCCGGTACGATAGCCCGCTGCTTTAAGCCCTTCGGCTAAGGTATGCTCCTCACGGTGCAATCCGCGCTCCGACTTTGGATAGAGCACCCAGTCAAAACCCGAGCGCACCGGATAGCGGCCGGTCAGGAGAGCATAACGGCTTGCGGTGCAGGCTGGAGAGGCACTGTAAAACTGAGTGAAAAGCATGCCGTCCTGAGCCATTTGGTCCAGGTGGGGCGTCGCAATGGTTGGATGCCCATAGGCATGGAGGTCGCCGTAGCCGAGGTCATCACAAAATAGGAGGACAATATTAGGCGGTTGTTGGCCCCGGGGATTATCGATTGTATTGGCGCTACCATACAGCAGGGCTAGACCGGCAATAGCCAGTAATAAAAAAACAGTTGTTCGTTGTAGCATAAGCAGTAATTCTGCCTAAAACTAAAGAATCTTCGCTAAAAATAGCTTACGCTTCATCTTCAGCCCGGTCAAGCCCGGACTTGTAAGCCTCCAGGCAGCGTTCCCGGGCCATTTTATGGTCGACCATTGGCTCCGGGTAGCGGTCTGTGCCAAACTCAGGCACCCACTTCTTGATGTATTTAAAGTCCTTGTCAAACTTTTTCTGCTGGGAGTAAGGGTTGAAAACCCGGAAATAAGGCGCCGCATCCGTGCCACTGCCTGCTGCCCATTGCCAGCCGCCGTTGTTGCTGGACAAGTCAAAATCAAGTAGCTTTTTTGCGAAGTAAGCCTCGCCCCACCGCCAGTCAATCAGCAGGTGTTTGGTCAAAAAACTGGCGGTAATCATCCGCACGCGGTTGTGCATATAGCCTGTGGTATTGAGCTCGCGCATGCCGGCATCTACGATCGGATAACCCGTCTTCCCTTCGCACCACTTTTTGAAATCTGCTTCGTCATTGCGCCAGGGCACATAATCGTACTTAGGCCGGAAGGATCGCTCCGCCACGTGCGGATGCTCATCCAGAATTTGCGCATAGAAGTCGCGCCAGATCAGTTCATTGAGGAAAGTATCGTTGAGCTGCTTCGCCCGCCAGGCTTTTTCGCGTATGCTAATGGTGCCAAAACGGAAGTGGATCCCCAACCGGGAAGTGCCATTGATAGCCGGGATATCCCGCGTCTCATCGTATGTCCGGATCAGCCCGCGGCTAACGGATTTGGGTGGGATTTCAATGTCAGCAGGCTCAAAGCCCATATCCTCAAGGGTGGGCATGGGCAGCGGTTCTGTTTCTAAAAAATGACTGGCGTACGCCTCCACCGGATAAGGTTTCAGGTAATAGGAAATTTGCTGCCGCTCCCCATCCGGATTGGTGAATGAATCCATGCGGCTGCTCAGCACTTCCTTCCAGGTACGGCTGTAAGGCGTGAAAACGGTGTAGTTGCCGCCAGTCTTTTTCTGGACTTCTTCGGCCTCAAAAATGACGTGATCCTTGAAGTCGTAGAATGGGACACCTGCTTCATCCAGCATTTCCCCCACCATCTGATCCCGCTCTTTGGCGTAAGGCTCATAATCCCGGTTGGTGTAGACAGCCGCCACATCGAACTCCTTCAGCAAGGCTGGCCAGATTTCCTTTGGGAAACCATACCGCACCAGCAGGGAGTGCCCCTCCTGTTCAAGGGATTCCTTCATGCCGGCAAGGGTGTCATGCAAAAATTCCACCCGTGCGTCTTTAGGGCTTTCCAAATCATCCAGAATTTCCCGGTCAAAAATAAAAAGGGGCAAAACCGGATGCGCTCCCCTGAGCGCGTGATAAAGTCCGGCATTATCATACAGACGGAGGTCCCTACGGAACCAAAAGATACTTACCTTTGCCATAAAGTTGGATTCATTTTCGGAGGAGAAACAGGAAAAACAGCTGTTTGTTTAGCAACCTGAGTTCCTTCGGGATTTTGTAGTTTTAAGTGGTTAAGAACATCAGACCGTTATGAAATACAACCTGATTTTACCCTTGTTTTTGCTCCTGTTCATGGCGCTGATGGGCTGTACCAGCGAGCAGCAAAAAAGACAGGCAGCCATTGCCGGACTGGAAGCTGAAGCTGAAGGCAAAACAGACGCAGCCACAGCTAAAATCCTGATTGAATCCTACACGGACTACATATCGGCTTATCCCGAAGACCCAACCTTTACGCCCCGTTACCTTTACCGGGAAGCTACTTTGCAGTACCGGCTAAGCAATTTCCCGGCAGCAGCAGAACGGCTCCTGCAGCTGCTGGAGCGACACAATGGTGCAGAGGTGGCCCCGCAGGCGATGCTTCTCCTGGGAGACCTGTACAACTCCGCCCTCCAACAGCCTAAAGCCGGCCAACTGGCCTTACAGGCTCTTACCCGTAGATTCCCGGAAAGCGAATCCACTAAAACTGCTGCCGAACAACTGGGCAACACCATGGTAGCATTGGAGGACGAGCTGGAAGCCCTCCGCTTATCCATTTACAACGACTCCCTGGCCCGGCTGGACTTCCGGAAGGCTGACCTTTACATTCAGCAATCCGAACTTTACAGCATTTTGCTCCCTGATGATGCGCTGACGCCTACCCTGCTCTACCGTGCCGGAGAGATTGCCCGCTCAGCCCGCAATTATGAAAAAGCACTGGACCTGTACGGCAGGCTTCATTCCCATTATCCAGAATTCGAAAAAGCGCCACAAGCCCTGTTTATGCAGGCTTTCATCCTAGACAATGACCTCAAGCGGTTCGATGAGGCTGGCCAGCTTTACCAACAATTTATAGACCAGTATCCCGATGACGACTTCGCTTCTTCTGCCCAGGTTTTACTTGAAAACTTAGGCAAAGACGAAGAGGAAATCATCCGCAACTTAAATACCAAAGCAGGTAGCCAGCCTGCTCCCAATAATCAATAACTCACAAACTTGGAAATCACCATGTCCAGAAATTACGACCTCTCCGACCCTACTGATCTTGATGTGCTCAAATCCGACTTCGAAATGTACGATGCGGACGAGTGGCAGCAAATGATTGACTACACCCTGCAGGACGGCAACAAACGCCTGCTCTCCTATGATGAACGTGGCATCCTTATGCAGGCACGTAAAAAAGCTCTGTATAACAGCCACCCCTCCGCCAAACAAATGGTGTGGGCCCTCAAAATTGCCGATAAAATAGAGGAGCACAAAAAAGAAGCCAAAGGTTGATTTCAACCCACCCGTACATCAAAACGCAATGTTTGCGGTACACTGTGTGCGCACACAACTTTACCGGCAATTGCTAGGTGCTTCTGGCAGATTTACTTATTTTTCGTTCCATGAAACAGTATTTTTGCCTTTTAACCGCCTTGAGCTTGCTTTTTGCGAGCTGCCAGAACACTGACAATCAGGATATTGCCCGAAAACGAGGCACCTTTGTGCCGCATGACGAGCAGAAAACCGGCATTGATTTCGCAAATACGCTGACGGAGACAGAAGACGTCAATGTCCTTTCCTACGAGTACTTTTACAACGGAGGCGGAATCGCCGTTGGGGACCTCAATCAGGATAGCCTGCCGGACCTCTATTTCACCGGGAATATGGTGCCTAATGCCCTGTACTTAAATCAGGGCGGGCTGCAGTTTAAAGCCGTTACCGAAACTGCAGGTGTGGCCGGGCGAAAAGAAGGTTGGAACACAGGCACTACCCTCGTAGACATCAACAACGACGGGCTTTTAGACATTTACCTCTGCTACTCCGGCGATAAAGCTCCCGGCCTGCGACGCAATGAGCTCTACATCAATCAGGGTAATAACAGCGAAGGGGTTCCCACCTTCAGGGAAGAGGCAGCAAAGTATGGGCTCGACCTGCCCTCCTATTCCACACAGGCGCTTTTCTTTGATTACGACCGGGACGGTGACCTCGACTGTTACCTGCTCAACCACTCTATTGAAGACTTTCAAAGCTTTGATGCCACTCATGTAAAAGCGTTGTCTGATGAATTAGCCGGCGATAAGCTGTTGCGTAATGACAACGGCCAATTTACAGAGGCTACGGCTGATGCTGGTATCAAAAGCACACCACTGGGGTTCGGTCTCGGTATTGCTGCCTCGGATGTCAACGGGGATGGCTGGACAGATCTTTACGTCTCCAATGACTACATTGAGGAAGACTACCTCTATATCAATCAAAAAGACGGTACCTTTAAAGACGAGCTCAAACAACAGATTGGGCACATTTCCCATTTTTCCATGGGCTCCGATATAGCTGACTTCAACAATGATGCACTGCCCGATATCTTCAGCCTGGATATGCTGCCGGAAGACAACCACCGGCAGAAGCTACTCTACGGCCCGGATACCTATGAAAAGTATCAGTACATGCTGCGCAATGGTTTCTATCATCAGATCATGCGCAATATGCTGCAGCTTAATAATGGGGATGGTACCTTCAGTGAAATCGGGCAGTTGGCCGGCGTCTCCAATACTGACTGGAGCTGGGCGCCCCTGCTCGCTGACTTTGACAACGATGGCTGGAAAGACCTCTTCGTCTCCAACGGTTACCTTCGCGACTATACCAACCGCGATTTTGTTTCCTATTACGCTGATCAGCGAATCAAGGAGCAGCGGGGCGAAAAGTCGGACCCGCTATTGGACATTATAGCAAGAATGGAGTCCACCAAAACACCCAACTATATTTTCCGGAACAATGGCGACCTGACCTTCACCAAAAAATCAGCTGACTGGGGTTTTGATGAGCTGGTGCTCTCTAATGGGGCGGTCCACGCTGACCTGGACCTGGACGGTGACCTGGATTTGGTCATCAACAACGTCAATGCGCCTGCCCGAATCTACGAAAATCAGGTTGCTAACGGCCATTATCTCAAGGTCAATCTAATGGGTAACGGCAGCAATCTTAATGCCGTAGGGGCTAAAGTAACACTGGAAGCCAACAGTCAGATCTTCATGCAGGAATTTATTCCCTCCCGCGGATTTCAGTCTGCTATGCACCTGCCACTGCATTTCGGGCTTGGCGAAGCACAGTCTGTGGATAAGCTCACCGTATTCTGGCCCGATGGCACGACCACGGTCCTCCGCAATATCCCGGCAGACCAAACCCTCACCGTCGATATCGCTAATGCTCAACCTGCCAACCCTTCTCCCGCGACAGAAGCGATTTTTAGCCCGCTTAACAATAGCCTGCCCTTTGCCCATCAGGAAAATCAGGGGGTAGACTTCAAACAACAAACCCTCCTACCCTACGCCCTGTCCTACATGGGCCCGGCAGTAGCCACGGCCGATTTCAATGGTGATGGCCGGACAGATCTTTTTGCCGGAGGTGCCAAAATGCAAGCTGGTCAGATATTCCTGCAACAAACGGATGGCTCCTGGGCGCCGTCCCTTCAGCCTGCTCTGACCAATGACCTGATCATGGAAGATGTTGCCGCCGCCGCCTTTGATGCTGATGGAGACGGGGACACCGACCTGTATGTCAGTAGCGGGGGCTACCACTACCTCCCGGAAGACCTGGCGCTACAAGACCGCTTATACCTTAATGACGGCTCCGGCCAATTCGAAAAGCCACCCGCGCCCTGCCACTTATGCGCAGCAGTAGCGGCACTGTTGCTGTTGCCGATTTCGACGGGGATGGAGACCAGGATATATTCGCAGGGGGGCGGTTGATCCCCGGAAAGTACCCCTTGCCTGCCCGCAGCTACCTGCTTGAAAACAATGGTCAGGGCGAATTCAAAGAAGTCACTGCAGAAAAAGCCCCTGGCTTGGAGCAACCCGGTATGGTGACCACGGCGCTTTGGGAAGACCTCAATGGTGATAGTCAACCCGATCTTGTACTGGCTGGCGAATGGATGCCGCTTACCGTCTTCCTTAATCAAAACGGGCAACTTCAGCGAGCAGACAACTTCTTTGGGGAGCATACCGATGGCTGGTGGTGGTCAATGGCAAAAGCCGATCTTGATGGCGATGGTGATACTGACCTCATTGCCGGCAACCTTGGCCAAAACACCAACCTCAAGGTGTCTGCGGAGGAGCCCGCTACCCTGTACTACGGTGACTTTGATGAGAATGGCGCAGTAGACCCCCTCATCACACATTATATACAAGGTGAACCCTACCCTTTTGTGAGCCGGGACAACCTGTTTGGGCAACTGGCCGCCATGCGGAAGAAATTCAGGGATTACGCCAGCTACTCCGATGCAAAGATTGAAGATGTGCTTTCACCTGAGCAACTGGAAGGAGCCCGGCAACTTCATGCGAAACAGGGCAAGACCATATGGCTGGAAAATCAGGGCGATGGCAACTGGGCAGTACACGAACTTCCCGCTGCCGCACAAATGTCGCCGGTATTCGCCATACTGCCGCTTGATGCCAATAAAGATGGGCTGCAAGACTTCATACTGGCCGGCAACTTAAGCGAAACCCGGCCTACGATGGGCCCCTGGGATGCCAATTACGGCCAGTTGTTCCTCAACCGGGGCGATGGGCAGTTTGAGTACATTCCTCAGCACCAATCCGGGCTCAGCCTGATCGGGGATGTACGCAGGGCCATTGCGTTGAATGAGGGGCAAACCCTTTTATTTTTCCGTAATAACCAATCTGTCCTGGCCTACAACAAGAACAAAACGACCATAAACTGATCTGCCTAAACAGACCGGAAGCTCTGATTGCATGCAAATACAGATGTACTCAACCGGAGCAAAAACTGACTTTAAACACCTGTTACAATGAACTTAACCTTACTGGATACCGGGATCATTCTCGGCTATATTGTCCTGACCTTACTTTTCGGTTTTTGGGTTTCCAAGCGGGCCTCTCAGGACATGCAGGCTTATTTTCTGGGCGGCAATAAAATCCCCTGGTACCTCCTGGGCCTTTCCAATGCCTCCGGCATGTTCGATATTTCAGGTACGATGTGGACGGTCACCATCCTTTTTGTGTACGGGCTGAAGAGTGCCTGGATCCCGTGGCTTTGGCCGGTCTGGAATCAGGTGTTTGTCATGGTATTCCTGGCCATTTGGCTTAGGCGCTCAGGGGTGCTTACCGGTGCACAGTGGATCACTTTCCGGTTTGGGGATCAGACCGGCGGACGCTTGTCTCATGTAATTGTGACAGTCTTTGCAGTCATCAGCGTATTTGGGTTTATTGCCTACTTCTTCGAAGGAATTGGCAAGTTTGCCGTCATCTTTTTCCCTTGGGATTTATCCATAGACCAAGGGGTGATCCAACTCACCTCGGAGCAGTCTTATGCACTCATTATCATTGCCGTCACTACCTTTTATACCATTAAAGGGGGGATGTACAGCGTGGTCGGGACGGAAGTGCTGCAGTTTGTCATCATGACCATTTCCTGCTTTGTAGTGGGCATCATTGCTTTTAACAACGTGAGCGGCGAGCAGGTCATTGCAGCCGTACCACCCGGATGGACAGAGTTGTTCTTCAGCTGGGAGATGGACCTGGACTGGACCGGCTATCTGGACAGCGTCAACAAACGTATTGAAGACGATGGGTTTGGGGCCATGGGGCTGTTGCTTATTGCGATGATCTTTAAAGGTATTTTTGCCAGCCTTGCCGGGCCGGTTCCCAGCTATGATATGCAGCGGGTGCTTTCCACCCCTACCGCTTCTGAAGCGGCGAAGATGAGCGGGCTGACCATTCTTGCCCTGTATTTTCCGCGGTACCTCATGATTGCCGGATTTGCGGTGCTCTCGCTGGTCTACCTGACCCCGGAATTCAGGGAGATGGGCGCTGATATCGATTTTGAGACGGTTCTGCCTCTGGCCATTGAGCGTTTTATCCCACCTGGCTTTCAGGGACTCTTGCTGGCGGGGCTCTTGGCCGCCTTCATGGGGACTTTCGCAGCCTTTATTAATGCAGCGCCGGCTTATCTGGTTAACGATCTGTACAAGAAGTACATCAACCCAAATGCCAGCAGCAAGACCTATATCCGGTACAGCTACCTGGCTTCCTTCCTGCTGGTCGCTATCGGTTTGATAGGCGGTTTTTACGCCAGTAGCATCAACTCCCTGACGCTTTGGATCACCTCAGCGCTATACGGCGGTTATGCTGCAGCCAATGCCCTCAAGTGGATCTGGTGGCGCTTCAATGGCTACGGTTACTTCTGGGGCATGATCGGCGGGTTGATTGCAGCGACCTTTATCCCGCCGTTATTTCCGGATGTTACGCCCATCTATCTTTTCCCGGTCATTTTTGCCATTTCCCTGGCGGGCTGCCTCATTGGCACCTATGCCACCCCTGCCGAGGATGACGAAACGCTAATGAATTTTTACAAAAAGACCAACCCATGGGGGTTCTGGGCCCCCATCCGAAAAAAGGTAATGGCGGCAGACCCCGCATTTGTGCCCAACCATTCTTTCGGCCGGGATGCTTTCAATATCCTCGTCGGTATCGTTTGGCAAATGTCCCTGGTCGTCATGCCAATCTATCTGCTCATCCGGCAGTCCACCGAGCTGGCCATTACCTTTCTCATTTTCTTAATTACCACCTGGCTGCTGAAGAAGTACTGGTGGGACAAACTTGAAGACTAAAACACATGAAGCTAACAGGAACTTTCCTGGATGAAATTTCCCACGATATCCCGCACCAAAACTGGGGCACTAAAGAGTGGGATACGGATTTTCAGCATATGAAGCGCATGGGCATCGACACCGTCATCCTCATACGCTGTGGGTATAAAAACTGGTTGACCTATCCATCAGCAGTTCTTCAGGAGGAAGAGGGTGCGTACGAACCACCGGTAGACTTAGTGCGCTTGTTTCTGGACCTTTCTGAAAAGCATGGCATGGCTTTCTACTTCGGCTTGTACGACTCCGGCAAATACTGGTGGGCGCAGGGCGATTTCCAACGCGAGGTAGCCCTCAACCTCCGGGTCATTGATGAAGTTTGGGAACGGTATGGCTCCTCTCCGGCATTCAAAGGCTGGTATATTTGCCAGGAGGTCAGCCGCAAAACGGCCGGCATCATTGATCTCTACCGGCAACTGGGGCTGCACTGCAAGAAAGTAAGTGGCGGGCTGCCCACCCTGATTTCTCCATACATCGACGGTCAGAAAGCCATCATGGCCAGTGAAGCCGAACTGACTAAAACCGATGCCGTCAGCCTGCAGGAGCACGAAGCCGAGTGGGACGAAATCTTTGCCGGTATACGGGAGGCCGTAGACATCGTAGCCTTTCAGGACGGGCATGTGGACTACCATCAGCTGGCCGATTATTTTGCCGTTAACAAGCGGCTCGCTGACCGTCATGGGCTGCGCTGCTGGACCAATGCTGAATCCTTCGACCGGGATATGCCCATCAAGTTTTTGCCTATAAAGTGGGAAAAGCTGCGCCTTAAACTGGAAGCCGCCCGCGCTGCCGGATTAGAAAAAGCCATTACCTTTGAGTTTTCGCATTTTATGAGCCCACAATCGGCCTACCCGCAGGCGGGCCATTTGTACAACCGATACCAGGAATATAGAAACGAACACTGAACATGCTGAATGCAGGACAATACATCCCGGTTTTTGCACAAGAACTGAATGAACGGGTTATTCCTTTTTGGGAACGTCACTCCCCGGACCGCGAATATGGCGGATATTTCACCTGCCTGCTCCGGGACGGACAGGTTTACGATACCGACAAGTTCATCTGGCTACAGGCCCGTCAGGTTTGGACTTTTTCCAAATTGTACAACAACCAGGAACAGCGGCAGGAATGGCTGGACCTCGCCCTGCTGGGTGCCAATTTTCTGGAAAAACACGGCCGGGACGAAGCCGGCAACTGGTACTTCTCCCTCCGGCAGGATGGGCAACCTCTCGTACAAGCCTATAACATCTTCTCCGATTGCTTCGCTTCTATGGCTTTCGGCCAACTATATCAGGCTACCGGTACGGAACGGTACGCTTCCATAGCCCGGGCCACCTTTAGCCGAATACTGGAACGGCAGGAAAACCCCAAGGGCAGTTACAATAAGCTGGTCCCCGGTACCCGCCCCCTCATGGGCTTCTCCCTGCCTATGATCCTCTGCAACCTTTGCCTGGAGCTGGAACCCCTCCTGGAACCCGAATTGGTGGAAACCACGATCGACCACTGCATCCACACCGTCATGGATACCTTCTATGACGATGAATCCGGGCTGGTCCTGGAAAATGTACAGCCTGATGGTAAGCTCAGCGATACCTTCGATGGCCGGCTCCTCAATCCAGGCCATGCTTTGGAAGCCATGTGGTTCATCATGGACCTGGGCGAGCGCCGTAACGATCAGGAGCTGATCCGGCAGGCCACAGAGCGGGCGCTTTTCATGCTGGACTACGGATGGGACAAAGAAGCAGGCGGCTTATTTTACTTCCTGGACCGCAAAGGCTATCCGCCCCAACAACTGGAATGGGACCAAAAGCTATGGTGGGTCCACCTCGAGGCCATGGAAGCTGCATTGAAAGGGCTGCAACATACCGGCGATGAGCGGTGTGCGCATTGGTTTAAGCAACTCTACGACTATGCCTGGCCAAGATTCTCAGATCCGGAGTACGGCGAGTGGTTCGGCTATCTGAAGCGGGACGGCACCCCCCTGCACACCGCGAAGGGCGGCAAGTGGAAAGGCTGTTTCCACGTGCCGCGTGCGCTGTGGGGCTGTCTGGAAGTCCTGAAAAAACTACCGGCTTAAACCTACCCTTCCCTGGCAGTCAGTCCCAGCGCCTCCTCCACCAGGTTATCATCCGCGATAGTGGGCAAGGTCACCCTGAGCCCCGGATAAGCCTGCATGGTGCGCTGAATGGTAGACATCGCGCCCCGGTTGCGGGCCCAGGAACGACGGGCGATACCGTTGTTGACATCCCAGAAGAGCATACTCTCCAGACGGCGGTCAGATTCCGGTGTGCCATCGATCACCATCCCAAAACCTCCGTTCATCACTTCGCCCCATCCAACTCCGCCACCGTTATGCAGGGAAATCCAGGTTGCCCCGCGGAAAGCATCCCCAATCACATTGTGTACGGCCATATCTGCGGTAAACTGGGAGCCGTCGTAGATATTTGCGGTCTCCCGGTATGGCGAATCCGTCCCAGAAACATCGTGGTGGTCTCTGCCAAGTACCACTGGCGCACGGAGCTCCCCTCTTGCAATAGCTTTATTGAACGCCCGGGCGATACGTATGCGGCCCTCAGCATCCGCGTACAGAATCCGGGATTTTGAGCCTACCACAGGCAGGTTACCTTCTGCGCCTTCAATCCAGTTGAGATTATCCTGCAACTGAGGACGAATATCCTCCGGAGCTTCAGCCAGCATCTCCCGCAGAATTTCCGCCGCAATTTCATCGGTCTTTTGTAAATCTTCCATGGTTCCGGAAGTACACACCCAACGGAATGGGCCGAAACCATAGTCAAAACACATTGGTCCCATGATATCCTCTACATAGGATGGGTAACGGAAGTGCCCCTCGGTCTCATCCAGCCAGATATCCGCTCCGGAATTGCCTGCTTCCTTGAGAAATGCATTGCCATAATCCCAGAAATACATGCCCCGTTCTGCCATGGTGTTGATGGCCTTCACATGGCGGCGCAGGGTGTCCCGCACTTCAGACATGAACTGCACCGGGTCTTTATCCAGCAGCCGCTTGGCTTCTTCAAAGGTATAGCCCGCAGGCGTATAGCCCATGCCTTCAATATTGTGCAAAGAAGTCTGATCAGAGCCCAGTTCTACTTTTACCTCCTCCTTTGCCAGGCGTTCCCACAGCTCCACCACATTCCCCTGATAGACCAGGGCCACGGCTTCCTTATCCTGTCTGGCCTGTTCTATTCTGGGCAAAAGCGCACCGAGATCGGTAAAGACATTTTCTGCCTTGATATAGCCGTCCGTCAGGCGCTGCTGTACGGCATCGGGGTCAATTTCCGCTACAATTCCTACAGCTCCGGTCACTTCAGCCGCAATCGTTTGTGCACCGGACATGCCGCCCAGCCCGGAAGTCACGAACACTTTTCCGCGGAGATCTTTATCGCCAAGCCCCATTTTGCGGCCAGCATTCAATAGCGTAATCGTTGTACCATGCACAATACCCTGCGGGCCAATGTACATAAAAGAGCCGGCCGTCATTTGCCCATAGGAGGTCACTCCCAGGGCGTTATACTTGTTCCAGTCTTCCTTTGTGGAATAGTTCGGGATCATCATCCCGTTGGTCACCACTACCCTCGGGGCTTCAGGGTGAGAGGGGAAGAGCCCGAGCGGATGCCCGGAATAAAGCACCAGGGTCTGCTCGTCCGTCATCTGAGCCAGGTACTGCATAACCAGCCGGTACTGCGCCCAGTTTTGAAAAACAGCTCCATTGCCACCGTAGGTGATCAGCTCGTGCGGGTGCTTGGCAACCTTGGGGTCCAGGTTGTTTTGAATCATCAGCATGATCGCAGCAGCCTGCCGGGACTGATGGGGATATTCCTGAATCGGTCGGGCGTACATCTCATAGTCGGGACGAAAACGGTACATATAAATGCGCCCGTAGCGCTCCAGTTCTTCGGCAAATTCAGGAGCCAGGACTTCGTGTTGATGAGCCGGGAAGTAGCGCAGGGCATTTTTGAGGGCCAGCGCCCGGTCTTTATCAGAAAGCACACCGTCAATACCACGCTTTGGTGCATGGCTCACATTAGGCTCGTAGGGCTTGGGCACCGGCAGCGTATCTGGTATCCCTTCCAGGATTGCTTTTTGGAATTCGGTCATATTTGGCGTTTTGCGCTAAGGTCGGACTTTTTTTAACAATTTGTTAGCAGCCTTAACACCCTTTAACGGTATAGGCGCGCCAGAATTAACATTCACATAGCGCACCTTTTCGGGTTTCCATTGTAAATTGGATGGACCTTACTTCCATCTACCTCAAAATGATTTACTGATTCTCGTCACTCACTAAACCCTTTTCGCATGAAGTATTTCCTCTACCTGTTCCCTGCGATGCTCCTGATGTCATGTTGCGGCGCCCTTCTTGCACAAGACTATGCCATCCCGGCGGTTGTCAAGGAAAGATTCCGGACTTCAGATACGAATTCTGAAAGGCTTGATGCCGGAACAATTGTCAAACTTAGCGATTATCGAATCATTGTAGGCAGCCCTCAAATCAGAGCTGAAATCAACGGGCAGGAGCGTATGGTCTCGGGTTTTGATCTCAAATATCTGGATTTTCAGCTCAATGGCCTTTCCACCGATGCCATTTGGTACCAGCAGTTTTTGCAGTCGAGCGCACTTGACCAGCTCTCAAAAAGAGGCTGGGACCAGGAGGTCAGGCGCGAGCTACAGGAAGAGTACCTTAGTTTTAATGAGACCATCACCCTGTTTGACGACCCGTACCTGGAGGATTACCTCAATCAAATCCGGCTGCAACTTTTTCCCAAACAACCTGTAAAGAAACATCCGGCAGTAATGCGCATACGTGTTTACGAGTCGGTAGAGCCCGGCACGTTTGCCTGTGCCAATGGCGATTTGTTTATTTCGACCGGCCTGTTAGCTACCTTACAAAGCCAAGAAGAACTACAGGCTATTCTCGCTCAGGAGTTTGCACACATTCAATTCAATCATTCTGTAGACAATTTCCGCCGAAACCTGTCCCGGGAGGCCCGGGCTGCATTCTGGAGCGGCGTGCTGACCGTAGCCGCTGCCGTAACCGAGACAGCTGTGGCCAATCAGTCCATCCGGAATGGCACCTTTAGCCCTGTAGACCTGTACGCATTTGGCGCATTCACAGAAAGTATTTCTATGCTTTCCTCTGCCATTGCCTTTCAGGTAGCGAACCGCCTGGGGATGGAATACACCTTTGAGCAAGAGTCAGAAGCCGACCAAACTGCGCTCATCCTCATGCAACACCTCAAAGCAGATAACCAGGCTCTGCTGAATGCTTACACCCGCATCTACGAAGCACAGAGAATCAGCAGGGCTTACCAGCTGCAAACGCGGGAAGAGCGCCCTTACCCTCATCTTTACCGGCAAATGCTGGACTTGGGTTACCAATTAAACTATGAGCCGCCGGCAGCTGATCCTGCCTATATCAGCGTAACAGCAATGGCAAGGCGCAATACCGCGTGGCAGGAATTCCTGAGCGGAAATTACGAACGCACGCAACAACTCCTCACCACTCAACTGGATGCAGATGCCGCCGTGCTTGAAGATTACATGTTGCAGTCTGTGCTGCTGCGCCAAACATCAAATGAGGCCGGTGATATGGAAAGAGCAATGCTGCTGCTGCGGAAAGCTGAGCAGGAGGCCTACTCCCTTTCTCCGGAAATACACCTGGAAAAAGCCATGATCTTTCTCCGGCTCGATGAGCAGGAAGGGGCCCGCCGGGAACTCGAAAACTACAGGAATGCACTCAAGAAAACGGATAATGGAGAAGGGCAGGCAGACCGCATAGCATGGGTCACTCAAATGCTCGAAAAGATGTCCCGGGGCAGGTAAAAAAACGAACTGGCTGCAGTTGCCCACAGCCAGCTCAGCCCTAACCAAATTAAAACCAGGTATTACCAAATTGTAGCTAAACAAGGCAGCGCCAGGCTGCGGTTGCCTTGTTTAGTGGTACGCAGGTGCGGAGCCCCCTTGATTAAGCTCCGCGCCTGACCGTACTCATAGACAAAGTAGTGCGTGATCGAAGTTTTCATGTTCATGGGACCACACTTTCCTTATTCGTTAGTCCCGCTCGGTCAGCCAGCTGGCGACTGCAGGCGTTAACAGCTTCTGAGAACGCCCGCCCACGAAGACACCAATGTGCCCCCCGGGAAATTCCATCAGCTCCTTGTCTTTGGAGCCGATTTCATCATTAATCGGCTTAGTCGTTGCCGGCGGCACAATATGATCGTGCTTAGCATAAATGGTCAGCACCGGCATATTAATGTTCTTTAGCTTTACCTCACGGCCACCCAGCTCAAATTCGCCTTTGATGAGCTTGTTGTGCTGGTACATATCCTTAATGAAACGGCGGTAGGTCTCTCCGGCCTGTGCCGGGCTGTCAGCAACCCAGTGCTCCATGCGCAGGAAGTTCATCAGCTTGCCTTTGTTGGCCATGGTTTGGGGCAGCGCCATGTACTTACGTGCCTTATTCATTGGCTTGAGCAGGTCAAAACCGGTATTGAGGAAATCACCGGGGATTATGCCGCCGAAGCCATCCACAATTGCATCCACATCCATATCTTTAGCCCACTTGAAGAGCAGCCCTTCTTCGTTATCGAAGTCAACTGGTGTGACCAGGGTGACCAGGTTTTTGATTTTTTCGGGGAACAGAGCGGAATAAATCAGGCTGAAAGTCCCTCCCTGGCAAACGCCAAGCAGGTTTACCTTAGCCAGCCCGTGGGCTTCGCGGATGTAATCCACGCAGTCGTTAATATTCCCGAGGATGTAGTCCTCCATTTTTTTGTAGCGGTCCACCTTAGTTGGGTAGCCCCAGTCGATCAGGTAAACGTCCAGCCCTTCGCTAATCAGTTTACGGATAAAGCTGCGGTCCGGCTGCAGGTCCATCATTTCCCAGCGGTTGACCAGGGCATAAGAAACCAGGACAGGCGTTTTGGTAGCTGGTTTGTCCTCCCGCAAAAAGTGGTACAGTTTGACTTTGCCATCTTCCCAGACAACTTCCCGGGGTGCTGTAGCTACATCCACATCGTGGACGCTGTTGATATTGCGCAGTGCATCAGAAGCCGTATTGACTTGTTCGAGAAGCTGATCGCTGACGTTATTGGATGCCGTTGTGCTCATTGGTTGATTTTTTACCTGGTTATGGGTGCGGCCCGGCCAGGGCAGCCATCCGGTTTATCCCGGTTAGCAGCCCTGAAAGCCTGATGTGGATTATTTAAGTAAAGCCTTGGCCTGCTTGGCCCAGTTGTCGCGCTTGGCCCGCCCCTGAAAAGCACCAAGCAGTTCGTCAATCATATCGTATTCAGAAGCGCCCATCTGAGCCACCTGTTTGAAGGTGTAAACCCCCAGGTCATTCAGCATGCTCTCCAGCTTAGGCCCTACGCCTTTGATTTGCTTGAGGTCATCGGCATCAGAAGCAGAAGCGATACCGATGTTATCCATCAATGATTTCTTGAGGCTACCGCCCTCAGCTGGCGTTTTTTTTTCGACTGCAGGCTTGCCCCCCAAGAGCATTGCTTTTTCCAGTTCAGCCAGCCGGTGCTCCAGCGAACGTACTTTGGTGCGGAGAGCCGAAGCCTCCTTAGCGATATCGTCCCCATCGGTATGCGTAAGAAATGGCATATCGGCATACATCAGCTCCATGAGGCGGCCATTGTCTTTTTTGATGCTGGTCGCCAGTGCAGAAACTTCACTTTGAAGCTTCGAATACTCCGATGAGTGGAGGACCTCAAGCATCGCTTCCTCCAGCTTATTGATATACGCCTGGAAGAATGCCTGGAAATCCGGCATGTCCTGTTCCTGCTTGTACTTTTCAGCAAACTCGCGCACGGTATCCGGCATAGCAAACTGCCCGGACTCGTACACTTTGGACTGCATCTCAGCAGACTTCAGCACGAAAGCAATATACTGGAACTGAATATCCTGCAGGGTTTTGGAGATCTCTGTTTCCCGGCCCTGAGCTGCTATGTTGTTGAACGGCGCCAGTTGATCCCGCAGGCGGTTGTTGAATTCGGCAGCCATTTCAAAGAAAGGCATGTTGCCTGCATTGCTGAAAGACTCCATTTTCTCCTTCCAGCTATCGCTTACGGTTTTCCAGTCGCCCGACTGATCGCCCATGTAGGACATCATGTTGGTAAACCATTTGTTAACCTGTTCAATGACCTCACTGGTATTGCCCACAGGGCGGAAGCCCATCATCTGATTGACGAGTTTCTGGTAAGCTTCGGCGCTAAAGTACTTGTTTACCATATCGCCATCGTAGAGCCCGTTTTTGAGCAGGCGCTGCAGCGGTTCCCAGTACTTTGACATAAAGTTGTAGCTATCGAGAAAGCCCGTATAGTGAGGCCGCATATTGAAAGGCATCTTATCCAATACCTGGGCACTGAACCAGTCCTGCCCACCGTTCATCCACTTGTTCCAATTCGACATATTCTCCTGGAAAAACTGCGTGGAATTGCCAAAGCTGTCGGCACCCGGAATTTGGAAGCCCATTTTACCAGCGTTGGACTTGAAAAAGTCTGCCCACTTTTGGGTAAACTCCGTTTGAATCTGCATGTACTTGCGCAGGTGCTCCGGGGTTTGCTGCAGCATTTCCTGAGGGTTGCCTTTCATAGCCTCCTGGAAAAAAGCCTGTTGCTTGTTGTACCATTCCTGAAAAAGCGCCTCTCCGGCTTTGGCAGGGTCAGCCTGCTCCTGCTGAAAAGGCTTCGTCATCTGGTCAGATAATTTTGACCAAAATTCCATTGCTTTTTTCTGGCCCTCTAGTAAGGTATCGAATTGATTACTCATGGTTGGTTGGTTTTAAAAGTGGAGGATGGGGCTTGGGCAGCCTTAGGCCGTGTTGGGATTTTGGTCTTCTAGTCGAAAACTAACAATTTTTTGTTTAGACAAGAACTGAAAACCGGAGTCCGTACGGATGAGGATTTTCGGGGCGCAGTATAAGCAAAAAAGTGTAGTTTGCAGACCGATTACTAAAGTCCCAATACGGCCTTAATTAGCGCTCATGTACTCCTGCATCACCTTACCGTTAGCTTTGGTGGTATCATAGAAGGCCTTCATAGAGTGCTGGTACAGCTCGCCAAGCTTCTTGGTGCGCTCCTGTGTGGTTTCCATAGTGTTGCCAGACCACATGTTCTTAAAGTACTCTGCTGACTTCTTGTACAGCTCCATGCTCACCTCCATGTTCTTGGTGTAGTCAGCCGTAAAAGTGGTCCAAAAGTCCTTCTGGTAGGCTTCCATTTTTTCTTTAGAGGCCATGGCTTCCATCATTTCGGAAGTCTTGGTGTAGTATTCGTTCATCAGTTCGCCAGCCTTGTCGGACAGATCGGATGATGGTGTCATCATTTCCATCCACGCGTTGGTAAATTCCGTCATTGTGTTAAATAGCTTAGCCTGATTGTCCATCAGCTGATCGTAGTAATTTTTTGCAGATGCCATGATTAGTATCTTTTTTAGTGGAAGAGAATGTGTGTTTTAATTGATAGGTTAAAGGTACGCGGAGAAGAGACGGGGATCAATAGGCTTTTTTATATGTTTCACCCTGACCAAAGGCTTTTTAAAACACTCAAAGCATCATAACCAACTATTATTCAATAATTTAAATCAAAAAATATAAACCCTGACTTAATTTCAAAAGCCCTTGACTATTAATCTCCCTGTATCATTAATCCTTCTCTGGAGATACGAACATAGCATCGCCTAAACAAAGAAAAGCCCGAAGCGATGCGAGCGCCCCGGGCAGTTACTTAAACAATTTTTAATAAACCTTAGACTTTTTCAATGATGATGGAAGAAGCTCCACCACCGCCGTTGCAGATCGCTGCCAGCCCGCGCTTGGCATTCTTTTGCTGCAGTACGTTATTCAGTGTTGTAATGATGCGTGCACCACTAGCCCCCAGCGGGTGCCCCAGGGAGACTGCACCGCCAAAGACGTTCGTTTTTTCCACGGGCACATCAAGCATTTTATTGAAAGCCAGCGTAACCACTGCGAACGCTTCATTGACCTCAAAATAATCAATATCATTCATGGTAAGCCCTGCCCGCTTCAGTGCAATAGGTGCTGCTTTAGTCGGTGCAGTGGTAAACCATTCCGGCTCATGTGCGGCATCTGCAAAGCTGACGACTTTAGCCAGTGGCGTCAGATTCAGTTCTTTAAGCTTTTCTTCGCTTACCAGTACCAGGGCAGTGGCCCCGTCATTAATGGTGGAAGCATTGGCAGCCGTGACCGTACCATCTTTAGTAAATACCGGGCGCAGCGTAGGTACTTTTTCAAACTTCACCCGCTTAAATTCTTCGTCTTCCGTAATAGCGATCGGGTCGCCTTTACGCTGTGGCACGTGTACTGCCACTATTTCGTCCGCAAAAACGCCGGAGCTGGTGGACTCTGCAGAACGCTTGTAGGAAAGCATCGCGAATTCGTCCTGCTGCTCACGGGTAATCTCGTATTTCTTCGCTGTGGCATCCGCACATACGCCCATCGCTACCTGCTGATAGGCATCCGTCAGGCCATCCTTAAGCAGGCCATCCACAATTTGGCCGTGCCCGTATTTATGGCCGTAGCGCGCTTTGGGCACGTAGTAAGGAATGGCACTCATATTCTCCATCCCCCCAACCACAACAAGGCCCTGATGCCCCAACATAATAGACTGTGCGCCGAACATGATAGCTTTCGCGCCTGAGGAGCACACCTTATTTACAGTCGTACAAGGCACTGTATTCGGAATACCTGCTCCAAGCGCCGCCTGACGTGCCGGCGCCTGACCGAGATTGGCCGAGCAAACGTTGCCCATAAAGACCTCTTCGACCTGACTGGCATCCACACCAGCCTTTTCCAGTGCGCCCCTAATGGCCGCTGCACCAAGGTCCGTTGCTGAAACATTAGCGAATACGCCACCAAAACTACCCAGGGGCGTGCGGACGGCGGATGCGATATAGACTTCTTTCATTTTCGGTTAGGATTTGATAAATTAAATTATTTAGATATTTATATGTAAAGATCGGAAAATAAAAAGACTACTGCAAGGGGCTTTAATCCGTCCACATCATCAATTATCACCTTAAAATACTGACTGTGTTCTTTTTATACTTTTTTGCAGCTCTGAAAACTAAGCAAGTCAACCCCTTTCACTCCTCTTACGGAATCAGGAATAAACCGTCTTTACCTACTTTTGAACACAACAGAACTCAATTTGACTGACCTTTTAATACTGAATTATGAATAAATTGAAGGAAAAAGTAGCGATCGTCACGGGCGGCGCAATGGGCATTGGCAAGGCTACCGCTATCCGTTTTGCCGAAGAAGGTGCCAAAGTTGTCATCTGGGACATTAACGAGGAAAAAGGCAAGGCACTGGCGGCTGAGCTCGACGGCTTGTTTTTCAAGGTGAATACCACCGACCTCTCTGCCTGCGAAGCCGCCGCCAAAGCAGCAGCGGATGCCTGCGGGCAAATCGACATCCTCATCAATAACGCGGGCATCACCCGGGATGCGACAATGAAGAAAATGAGCACAGATCAATGGCAGCAGGTTATCGATGTCAACCTGACTGGCGTGTTCAATTGTACCAAGGCTGTTTTGCCATACATGTTGGAGCGGGAATACGGCCGTATCGTGAGCGCCGCATCCGTAGTCGCGCACAATGGCAATTTCGGGCAAACGAACTACGTAGCCACTAAGGCCGGCGTCATCGGTATGACAAAAGTGTGGGCGAAGGAGTTTGGCCGCAAGGGCATTACCGCCAATGCCGTAGCTCCAGGCTTTATCGGCACGGAAATGGTGCTGACGATCCCTGAAAAAGTGATCGATATGCTCAAGCAAAAAACACCGGTCCCACGCCTGGGCGAGCCTTCAGAAATTGCCGCCGCCTATGCTTTCCTGGCTTCTGATGATGCCGCATTCATTAATGGCGCCGTACTGAACGTTGATGGAGGCGTAACTTTATAAGTGATTTTTCAGATACTGGTAAAAGCACTGCCTGTCAAAGATCAGGTGGTGCTTTTTTACCTTATGGGGATCGCGGCTTTCATTTTGCCGCTGTATTCCCGGAAAAACTCAGCAATTTCCGGCAGCTGCTGATAAGACAGGAAAAACAACAGAGCCAGCACTCCGTATAAGAGCACCACCTGCAGGTTCAAAATGGTTTTGGGCGTAATAGGCTTTTTCATACGATAAATAGTTTAAATCCAAACACCACAATTTACATTAAATGTTGATAAAAAACTAAAAACCGAAACAAAATATCAAACACAACTCAAATAAAAGAATAAAACCAAATCCATTTCCAAATTTACCTCTCCCGTCTTCTCCACCGGTCGAACATTGCACCAACGCCAGCACTTTAATTATTGAACACCTTAATAAAACTTAGTGTAATTTTTACATTAAGTTTCTTGGAGAACTCTGCAGCATTCCGTATTATCCACCATACAAAACCCTATACAAGGATGTCCCGATTAGTCATCATTTCCAACCGATTACCTGTAACCATAAAAAAAGAAGCCGGAGACCTGATTTACCACCCCAGTGCAGGCGGGCTGGCTACTGGCTTGAACTCCCTGGACGAATCCTTCGAAAAAATATGGATTGGCTGGCCTGGCCAGGATATCAAAGACGAATGGGAGCGCGAGACGGTACGCCAGGATCTCAAAAAAGACGGCCTGTTCCCGGTTTTTCTGACTCAGGAACAAATTGAGCTCTACTACGAAGGCTACAGCAACAAAACCATCTGGCCACACTTCCACTACTTTACGCAGTATACCTCCTACCGCGACCACTATTGGGAAGCCTACCAACAGGTCAACCGGCAGTTTGCTGATGAGGTCATTCCCCTCATCAAGGAAGGAGACCTGGTCTGGGTGCACGATTACCAGCTCATGCTCCTGCCTGCCATGATCCGGGAGGCCTACCCGGATGTGTCTATCGGTTTTTTTCTTCACATCCCCTTCCCTTCTTATGAAGTATTCCGTATTCTCCCGTGGCGTAAGGAAATCCTGGAAGGCATTTTGGGAGCCGACCAAATCGGTTTTCACACCTTCGGCTACATGCGTCACTTTCTGAGCGCTGTCTACAGGATCTGCGGGTTTGAGCACCACTTTGGCATGTTGACGGTAGGCGACCGCCTGGTCAACGTCGATATGTTCCCAATGGGCATCGACTACGACAAATATGCTCATCCTGAACCTGCAAGCGAGGAATCGGAAACAGCGCAAAAGATCATTCAGCTTGCCGAGGAGCAGAAGCTCATCATTTCTATTGACCGCCTCGACTACTCCAAGGGCATCCCGCAACGCGTGCGGGCTTACGCCAACTTTCTGGAGAAGCATCCGGAGTACCGGGGCAAAGTTACCCTGGTAATGATCGTAGTGCCATCCCGGGCCAATGTTTCCCAGTACCAGGCCCTGAAGCAGAAGATTGACAACCTGGTAGGCCGGGTAAACGGTGAATACGGCAATTTCGGTTGGGTGCCCATTCAGTACTTTTACCGTAGCCTTGACTTCGGCGATTTGACAACGCTTTATAAAGTAGCTGATATTGCGCTGATTACGCCCCTGCGCGATGGCATGAACCTGGTGGCTAAGGAATTCATCGCCAGCAAGGAAGCTTCTAAAAAAGGCGTGCTTATCCTAAGTGAGATGGCTGGTGCCCATAACGAGCTCCACGACAGCATTACCGTCAACCCACAAGACCGTCAGGATATCACCAAAGCCCTGCTTCAGGCTCTTACAATGGACGAAGCAGAACAGGCTAAGCGCCTGGAAGGCATGCAGGAAAAGCTTAAGCAGCACGATGTACGCAACTGGGCTGCCACTTTCATTAATGAACAAAAAAAACTGATGGAGTCGCAAAAAGAAAATATTGTGAAACGAATAGACCGCGATTTAAGAAAGGAAATTGTCAAAGACTACCACGATGCGGAGAACCGGCTGATCATCCTTGATTATGATGGTACGCTCATGCCATTCCATAAAGACCCGCAGGCTGTGGTACCTGGAGAAGAGGTCATCAACCTGCTCAAGGCGCTTTCCAGCCACCCGGGCACCAAGCTGGTCGTCAATAGCGGCAGGGACCGGACTACCCTGGAAAACTGGCTGGGCCACCTGGGGCTTGATATGGCTGCCGAACATGGCGTATGGATGAAGCGTGATGGGAAATGGCAAAGCAACCCTGGCCTGACTATTAGCTGGAAAGCCAAAATCCGGCAAGTACTGGAGAATATGGTGGAGCGCACGCCGGGCTCCTTTATTGAGGAAAAAGACTTTTCCATTGCCTGGCACTACCGCCGTATTGACCCCCAGCTGGGTGAAAAGCGGGTGCGCGAATTTCGTGACGTCCTCCTATACCTCACAGCTAACGACGATCTGCAGGTGCTTGAAGGCAACAAGGTTGTGGAAATCAAAAACGCAGGTGTCAGCAAAGGCAAAGCCACAATCAACTGGCTGGAGGAAGGCAAGTGGGACTTCATCATGGCCCTTGGCGACGACCATACCGATGAGGATACGTTCAAGGCGCTGCCAGACACCGCCCACACCATCAAAGTTGGCCTGGATAAATCTGTAGCCCGCTACAACCTGCTTTCTGTGGAGGATGTGCGTCGTTTCCTGGGCCGCTTTACGGAGTAACCTTCATCGGAGAATCCCCTGCTTCTGTCCATTATTTTCGGCGAAAGGCGGCGGCTTGTACAAATTTGTGGAAAACAGGTCTATGATCACTGGCTTTATCCAAGGCTTCACGGCTTATTTTGATGCCATACGGCTGGCTTCCCGGTACAACCTGTGGGGCTATGTGCTTGCCCCCGGCCTGGTAAGCCTGTTGTTAGGCGCAGGAATTTTTTATGGCGCATGGACGGCCAGTGATGACATCGCACAATGGCTGATTGATTTTTATCCCTTCGGATGGGGCAAAAGCGCATTGGAGACTATCGTGCAGATTTTTGGTGGCATCTTTGTGCTGGCTATCGGATTACTGGTCTTTAAACATCTGGTCCTTGCGGTCTCCTCCCCATTCATGAGTTTCCTGTCTGAAAAAATAGAAAAGCACCTGAGGGGGCATCACCAACAGGTGCCTTTTTCGGTCAGCAAAGCCCTCCGTGATCTCGCACGAGGGCTCACCCTGGCGCTCAGAAATATTATTCGGGAATTATTCTTTACCCTTTTGCTGTTTTTATTGGGAATATTAGTTCCCTTTCTTAGTCCGTTAATCGCTTTTGCTGTATTCGGCATACAAGCCTACTATGCAGGTTTTGGCAACCTGGACTTTACGCTGGAAAGGCACCGGGATGTCAGGGGCAGCATCGCCTTTGCCCGGGCCAACCGGGGGCTGTGCATTGGCAATGGCACTGCATTTCTGCTACTCCTTTTTTCCATTGTGGGCTTTCTGTTCGCGCTGCCACTGGGCACGATTGCCGCAACCAAAGAAGCCGTCAGAAGGCTACAGGCTGACTATACCGGCTCCCAGTAAATCTTGTGGTTGGGGTACTCCTTATGGAACTCGTACTTCAGCACATCGTGGGTGGTAATAATCCCCACAAGGTCCTTGTCTTCATTGACGATGGGCAGCCCGTGGAACAGGTTTTCCAGAAAAATCTCTGCTGCCGCACCAATTTTGTCATTAGGCCCAAGGGTCGCCACTTTGGTCGTCATCACCTCTGAAACCTTAACTTGTTTGTATTCATCCTGGCACCGGCCAAGCCGCACCAGGTCAAAGGACGTTATAATTCCGACCAGGGTATGGCCTTCTACCACCGGAATATGGTGGACGTGCTTAAAGAAGAGGATGTCTTTGACGACTTCCAGGGTATCCTGCGGGCGGACAGTGACTACTTTTTTAGTCATAATCGAGGAAATGGGCTCGTTCATCATAGTATGAAGCATTTGGTGTTATACGCAATACGAAGTGGTCACCTACTGGCGCTAACGGCCAGCACGGGGAACGATAAATGTCGGGCTTATAGTCCAGACATTCATCGTCTGGGTCGTTGATCCAGACATCATCGTCTGGGGCTTACAGTCCAGACATTCATCGTCTGGAATCTTTGATTTGCGACATCGGACACTGACGAAGCGTAGCTTGTCAGGACAAGCGCAAACCACTTCCCAGCGTGAATGCTGACCCGCCTGCCTTAGTATTAAGTACGGTCTCCGGTGACCGAAGCCCACAGGCGACGAGACACGGACAGGCATTGAGTAGGTTTGCTGTGGCAAACCACTTAATCGTCAGTATATCTCATGCTATAAATTACGCATTTATTTTGCATTTCAAAATAAATACCAAACAAAACATTACACATTTAGGAAAATTCCCGCAAAACAAGAGCTGTTTTTCCTAATCATTAATGAATTTATACCCCACTCCCCTTACAGAGAGAAAATACTCCGGATTTTTAGGGTCTGCCTCAAAGTACTTTCGGAAAGACAGGATAAAATTGTCAATAGTCCGTGTGGAGGGGTACACATCATAACCCCAGACCGACTGCAGGATTTGCTGCCGCGAGACGACCTCGCCCCTGCGGTCGACGAGCAGTTTCAGCAGCATCGCCTCTTTTTTAGTCAGGGTAAAATGCCCGGGGTTGCCTTTGGCTTCGTAGGTCGCAAAGTTGACCCAGTTGCCTCCAAATTCATATTCCTCCGGCGTATTGTCGGGGCTTTTGCTCGTCCGCTTGATCAGGTTATTGACGCGCAGAAGCAGCTCCTCCAGATTGAAAGGTTTGGTCAGATAGTCATCTGCGCCTTTTTTCAGGCCTGATATCCGGTCCTGAGCAGTGTCCTTGGCAGTGAGGAACATAATCGGCACTTCACGGTTGGTCAGGCGGACCTGCTCGCAGATTTGGAAACCATCCACTTCCGGTAGCATCACATCAAGGATCAGAAGGTCAAAATGCTGCTCTTTGGCGTACTTGAGAGCATCCTTTCCGTTATCGGCAGCAACGACCTCGTACTCTTCCATTTCAAGATTGAGCTTAATGACATCCTGAATGTTCTCTTCGTCCTCAACGAGTAATATGCGCATAAGCTATTTATTGGCTTTGTGTTTTTGACATTTCTACAGACCGTTGCGCTGCCTGCTTATCCAGCCGTTCCGCGGGAAGTTCGATCTTAAAAACCGTTCCCTTCGGTTGATTATCTTCTACGGATATCCGGCCATCATGAGCGGCGACAATTTGCTGCACAATGTATAAACCCAAACCTGTACCTTTTGTTTTGCGCGTATCTTCGTTCCCAATCCGGTAGAACTTCCCAAAGACCTGTGGTTTTTCTTTATCCGGTATCCCGTGCCCCTGATCTGCGAACCGGAGAATCAATGCATCTGGTGTTTCTTCCAGGCTCACTTCAATATCTGCGGGCTTTGGGGAATACTTCACGGCATTCTCCATCAGGTTGAGCATAACCGAGGTCATACCGGTGCGATCGCCCCGGAAAGGGCTGATTACCGACCGCTTCTCAAAGTGGAACCGGGCATCCGGATATTTGGAGTCCAGTGTTTCAATCAGGTCTTCCAGGATTTGGGGTAAGTCCAGTCCTTCCTCGTGGGGTTTGTACGCGGCTTCGAGCCGGGCGGATAACAGCAGATCACTGACTAAACCATTAAGACGTTCGGTTTCCAACAGCGCACTACGGATGAGGCGTTCTGATTTTTCCGGAGGCAAACTCCGCCGTTGGAAGGTTTCCAGTACCAGGCGTATGGAAGCAATAGGCGATTTCAGCTCATGGGTGATAGACAGCAAAAAGTTGCGCTGCTGCCGGGCCGCTTCCATTTCCTTATTATAAGCCCGGTTGATCAGGTACATCCCGACCAAAAGCGTAAGAATGATAACACCAGCCTCGCCGAGTATCATATACTCCTGCCTGGTGTACTGCTGTTTGAGCTCCAGGTATGGCGCTGACTGTAAGAAGGCTTCTTCGGACTGAACGGTGCCTTCCGCTACCATGATCAGGCGCATTTTGTCCCGTTTGGCGGCAAAGGCATCGCTGTTTTTGGTGTACAACAGCACCGACCACCAGGCAAAGGCCATCATCATATAGGCGATGACTACATAAGACAATAAACGCAACCTTACATTTCGCCGGTTTTCCATCACTTTGAGGTTTTAAAAACCATATGCAGGCACTCCTCCATAATGGAAGCGGCTTCATCAAGGTCTTGTTCGGTGTGGGCAGCTGAAACGAAGCCTACCTCGTAGCCGCTTGGGCCCAGATATACGCCACGCCTGAGCAGCTCCCGGTGCAGATTTTTGAAATGCTCCATACTTGCGGCATCAATTTGGTCTGCCCGCACTACCCGGTCGCGGGTGAAGGCCAACCAGAAAATAGAGGCTATCTGCTGCACATGCATCGGCAAATCATGCCTGAGGGCAAAAGCCTGAAGACGGTCTGCCAATCGCTTGGTTTTGGCTTCCAGCCCTTCGTAAAAGCCAGGCTCCAGCAGCTGCTTTAATGCTGCGTACCCAGCTGCCATCGCTACCGGATTGGCAGATAAAGTGCCGGCCTGATAAACGGGGCCGTCGGGAGAAATATGGCTCATTACCTCATGACTTCCGCCGTACGCGCCTACCGGCATGCCTCCACCAATAATTTTACCATACGTGATGATATCCGGCTGAATGCCATAATACCCTGCTGCCCCTTCAAATCCGACCCGGAAACCAGAGATCACCTCATCGAAAATGAGCAACACTCCGTATTTATAGCACTTCAGGCGCAGGCACTCCAGAAAAGAAGGGTCCTGAAGCAGCAGCCCGTTATTGGCAGGCACAGGCTCGACTATGATGCAGGCGATGTCGTCGCTGTATTTTTGCAAGGTCTCCTCTAATAGCTTACGGTCATCCAGAGGCAGCACGATGGTCTCTTCAGCGAATGCCCTGGGGATACCCGCAGAAGTGCTTTCCCCGAAGGTAGCCAGGCCCGACCCCGCCTTCACCAACAGGGAATCAACGTGGCCATGGTAGCAACCTTCAAATTTGATGACTTTACTTTTACCGGTAATGCCCCGTGCCAGGCGCAGCGCTGACATCACGGCCTCCGTGCCCGAGCTGACAAAGCGGATTTTATCGATATAGCGGTTGTTGTTAACAATGAGCTTCCCCAGTTCATTGCCCAGGCGGGTCGGTGTACCGAAGGAAGTCCCCTTCGCTACAGTCTCCGTGACCAAGTCGCGTACTTTGGCATTATTATGCCCCAGAATGAGCGGTCCCCAGGAGCAGCAAAAATCGATATAGGTATGGTCATCCTCATCGGTAATGCGGCACCCCTGCCCTTCCTTTATGAACAAAGGCGGACCATAGACAGACTTGAAAGCCCGTACGGGAGAGTTCACCCCGCCCGGGAAATAGTTTTTGGCCTCCTCGAATAATGCTGCCGAACGCGTCCTGTTTTCCAGGGAGATGGTATCCATGTCGATTTTTTTTCTGATTGTGCCAAAGGTAACGAATCTTAGGTATAGCAGTTGTCAGCCACTGGTAAACTCAAACCAAACTTTTTTATGGAAAACCCAGGCGGACGATTGCTGGCCGGGAAACGTCAGACATTCTACCAGGCTTGGTTTATGGCAGCATTAGCCGCCGCTTACCCATAAGCCGGTTACAGATACAGACAGGAGAAGGAAAAGCAAAGTGGATTTTACCAGCCTGTACTCCTTGCCCCGGGTTGGCAAAAAGGCGGAGCAGGAGAAAAGGGTTAAGAAGCTACCTCAACATTTTCAGCGAGTGCCTTACCCAAAAATTTGAGCATATACCGCTTCACCGTTTCACGAACATTTAAGAAGACCGCTTCTACCTCCTGATCTGTGCCTGTTGCTTTCGCAGGGTCCGGAATACTGAAGTGGATCTTTTTACCGAAGTGGACACCTTCAAGTGTAGCCTGAGAAACTTCATCACAAACCGTGATCAGGTAATCAAAGTGCTGATTGCTGAAATCATCAATGGATTTGGCAACATGCTCGCTCATGTCGATATTATCCTCCTCCATCACTCGCACGGTGTAAGGGTTTAAATGTTGAGCCTTGAGCCCTGCGCTGTAAATATCGAGCTTCCCGCCGGAGTAGAACCTAAGATAGCCCTCTGCCATTTGGCTGCGGCAGGAGTTGCCAGTGCAAAGCACTAATACCCTTTTCATTGCAGTGTATTTAATGTCTGGTTAACACAAAGTTAACATTAAATACGGACAATAGAAATGCCGGAAACAGAATTGCGAAGTCTCATCGGGTTGACCGAGCTTTCAGTCAGGGAAAAATACCGGAAATATAAAAGGTGGCTCTCAATCTGCCTTTCCCTTTGCGGATCTGGCAAATGAGATTCTCGACAAATCTTGTATGATAGGAATTTAACCAATTTACAGCCTGCGGTGAAAAAATAGTGGGCATTCCTTCAAAAACTCTTCAACATCAGAACGTTGGGCACCCTATACCGCGTCCGCTCTGTACCCCACGGTTGTGCCCGCCAATCCGGAAGGCAAGGGATACACCGCCTACGTAATACCAATCGTTGTACTGTCCTCCGCGCCGGTAGCTGGTATCAGCGGTGGGGTCTTCCACGGTTGGCCGGCTTAAGCGGGCGGCCAGTTCTCCATTGCCTTCGAGGACATCAAAATAGTTGACTTCCACATTACTTACATCGTCGAGATAATCCGTAAAAAGCATGCGCCCCCCAAACTCCAGGCCCAAGGTAAGCTGCTCACTGAGCAATACTTTAACGCCAACCCCCATAGGCACTGCGAATTGGGTAAGGCGGTAGGGGTCTTCATAATTAGGCAACCCCTGACCTTCCGTTCCTAAAGGCTGCAGTTCGATATAGTCACCATCAAAGGGCGCTTCCGGATTAAAACGAAAGACGGCTACACCACCAAAAAGATAAGGGACCAGGCCACGGTTCCTGACCGCACCAATTTTGAACAGGTTCAACTCCCCAACCAGGGAAAACTCTGTAATCCGGCTTCGGAATGCTAAGCCACGGTCCTCACGGCCATGCCGGGCATCATCTCCTTCCACGGAGGCCCCATTGACCCCCACGCGCAGCGCAGCGGCACGCCCCAGCTCAAAACGGGCAAATACCCCGAATGCCGGGCGGACCTCTTCAAAGTAAACGCCAAACTCTTTTGGCGAAAGATCTCCGCTGTATAAGGAGACGCCTCCCATAACTCCAAGCTGCGTTTGCGCCTCAAGGGACAGGGCAGCAAAACTGAGGAGTCCGGTAAGCAAAACAGAAAAGAAAAGGGGCTGGATGAGGTAGGATAACTTGCGTGTCATAATGCTGTTCATTGGGATTAAATGATCAATTAAGGTACTGGCCTGAAATATAGACGCTTCAAGATTAAGAAACGCTTTCCAGTCCTGAATAATTATTAAGTCCTGTGGTTAATTATAGCCTTCGGCTGGTTCGTTTCGACCACTTTGGGCAAGGCACCGGGTCAGATAGCATTTTATTAAGCCCGGCACCGAAGTTGTAGGAAACTGTGATGTTCATCATGTAGTACCAGTCCCGTGAGGTTACGCCACGGCTGTAAGTCTGATCCACACCTTCAGCACCACCAAGGGCCGGCCGGCTGAGCTGAGCAGCAAGTGGCCCGTTGTTGATGAAGACATCCCGGTGGTTCACTTCGGCTCCTGTTACATCATCCAGGTAATCCGTAAGCAAAAAGCGGGGCCCAAATTCAAACCCAAACGTAAACTTCCGGGTAATGAACTTAATGCCAGCTCCGAACGGTGCAAAGAACTGAGTCAGATTATACCGTTGCGCATAACCCGGTATTCCCTGCCCCTCGGTGCCCAGCGGCTGAAGCTCTATCCACTCCCCATCCACTTCTCTGCGGGGATTGAAATGAAACAGCCCTACTCCACCATAAAGATAAGGAAAGGTAAAACTGTACTCGGTATGCCGGATGCGCCATGCATGCAACTCGCCAATGGCTGAAAACTCCGTGATGTTGGTACGAAAAGCCAGTCCTCTCTGTTCGCGGTTGTTCCGAAAATCATCGCCCTGAACGCTGCCTAAATTGATGGAAAACCGGGTAGAGAAATAGTTGCTGGAAGAAAGCCGGCAAAAAATCCCCCCAGCCGGGCGCATTTCCTGAATCATCGCTCTGGGGTCGCTGGGTGAGAGGTCACCGCTGTAGAACATACTGCCGAAAGTAAACCCGATGTCGACAAACTGAGCAGTTACCGTTGTATGCAGGAAAAAGCAAAAAAGCAGGACCAAAAATTGTCTTTGCATAGTTAATGGGATTTGGGAATCGAAAGGCCCAAGTCAGGCAGCCTCTAAGTCTTTGACCAAACAGACTGACTTTTAATTTTCATTCAATACTGGGGAATGGATGAACAAATACGCTCTGTAATTAGGGAGTCGCTCTGTATTGGCAAGTCGCTCTTTAAGTGCCCTGACCTGCCCGGCATACTTGTGTGCAGACGCTACAAAGCTAATTTTTTTTCCGGCTCCCTCCAAGAAAAGCACACGGATATATAAACAAAAAAACTATTGATAAAAGGTTATCCTCAGGTGCTGCTTTGATGCCAAAAGACCTTATACCTTAAACAGTATCTGAAGAACGGCTTTAGCCTGAAACAGGTATTCACCAGATTAATGCATTCACGATTTTAACTTAAAGCTGCTCGATTTGTTTATGATCGTGGAATGCAAAAAAACCAAGTACAATAATGTCCAGACGCAAGTCAGGCGCCGATGATGCGCCCAAAGTCCGCCTCACCCGGGAAAAGCTGGCCGCTGCCGCTAAGATTTTCAGGTTTATCCACCCTTACCGTTTCGCGTTCGGTTTCGGGCTGGTGCTGTTATTTGTCTCTTCGATCACCTTCATGGTGTTCCCGTATCTTTCCGGGCTGATGGTCGATATCGCTTCCGGCGAAAAGGAAATGCCTTACTCCCTGGTTGATGTAGGCTGGATACTAGCCGCTATCCTGGTAATACAGGGGGCAGTATCCTATTTCCGTATCTACCTGTTTTCCATCGTCAGTGAGAAAGGGATTGCTGATGTCAGAAGGGCGCTGTACGAAAAGCTCATTTCCATGCCCATGTCTTTCTTTGAGCACGCCCGCGTGGGCGAGCTGGTGAGCCGGCTCACGGCAGATGTGGAGAAACTTTACAATGCCTTCTCGATCACCCTTGCTGAATTCCTTCGTCAAATTATCATCCTGCTGGCAGGTATCATTTTCCTGGCTTTCCGTGCGCCACAGCTTTCGCTCATCATGCTGGCCACCTTCCCGGTAGTCATTATCGGAGCTATGTTCTTCGGGCGCTTCATCCGCAAGCTTTCCAAGGAACGGCAGGAGGAGCTGGCGGAGTCCAATAACATCCTCAACGAAACCATGCAGGCCATTCAGGCGGTAAAGGCATTCACCAATGAGCTGTTTGAGTCCGTTCGCTACGGCAAGCGGATCAACCGGGTCGTGGGCATGTCGCTGAAGTACGCACGATGGCGGGCTTTATTTTCTGTCTTCATCGTTACTTTCCTGTTTGGGGCGCTTTTCTTTATCATCTGGCAGGGAGCCATGATGGTTCAGGATGGGACCATGAGCGTAGGCGTTCTCATTGAATTTGTGGCTTACACCGCTATTATTGGTGCTTCTATTGCTGGTCTTGGGAATTTCTACACAGAGCTGCTGGGTGCCATTGGGGCCACCGAGCGTATTCGTGAAATCCTTTTGGAAAACCAGGAAATTGATATCCAAAATGCGGCGCATATTCCTGACATCCCGGTCAAAGGCCATATTGAGTATAAAAACGTGCGCTTCCGCTACCCCACCCGCCCGGACATTGAGGTTCTTAAAGACATGAGCTTCAAGGTAGAGCCGGGCCAGAAGGTGGCACTCGTAGGGACGAGCGGAGCTGGAAAGTCCACTATTGTACAACTGCTGCTGCGCTTCTACAATATTGATGAGGGCGATATCCTGGTGGACGGGCAACCGATTTCCAGTTTCAACACAACGGCCTATCGCCGGAATATTGCCATCGTGCCCCAGGAAGTGATCCTCTTCGGAGGCTCTATTCGTGAGAACATCCTCTATGGCAACCCGAATGCTGCGGAGGAAGCAATCATTGAGGCAGCAAAGAAAGCCAATGCCTGGGATTTCATCCAAACCTTCCCGGAAGGGCTGGACACCCTGGTGGGCGAGCGGGGCGTAAAGCTCTCGGGGGGACAGCGGCAGCGTATTGCAATTGCGCGGGCCATCCTCAAAGACCCCGCCATACTCCTGCTGGACGAAGCGACTTCCAGCCTCGATGCCGAATCAGAAAAAGTCGTTCAGGATGCGCTGGCCACGCTGATGGAGGGGCGTACCTCTATCATCATCGCACACCGGCTGGCTACGATTCGCGATGTGGACCAGATTTTCGTTATTGAAAATGGTCAGATCATCGAGCAGGGTACACATACCGAGCTTTCTCAGCGGGAAGAAGGAGCCTACAACACCCTGGCTAAACTGCAATTCGAACCGATCTAAACATGGTCTACACGCTGAAGGAGCGGCTAACGTATACCCTCGCTGGCCTGGCTATGCTGGGGCTGGTCGTGGTCTACGCGCTTGAATTCGCATGGTTCAACCGCACATTGGATATGTCAAGCCTGGCGTTTTACAGTATGGGCCTTGGTGGCTGCCTCGGCCTTGCACTGGGGCACTACGCAGCCCGGCGTGAAAGTGGGCTGACTGAAAAAATCCAGATTTATATTTTTTTTGGGCTTTCCTGTACTATTTTTGGGCCGCTGGCTGGCAGCCTGAGTAATCGGCTGCTCAGCCCTCCTGCAAAACCAACGCCGGTGGAGTTCGTTTCCCAAAGTGCCCGTTACGCCAGTCGCAGCGGGCCCATAGCCGGAGAAAAACCAGCTCCGAATGTCTTTGAAATCGAATTCTACTACCGGCAGGAAATTCGGGAAATCACCAGCCTGGCCCCTTATCCCAGTACCCTGGAACGGGGCGACACCGTCCTGATCAGTATCAAACCGGGACTGTGGGGTTGCGAGGTTATTCAAAAGAAAGCGGCGGTACAATGATTCAGCAACAACAATCACTGCAGGCTTACAATACCTTTGGCATAAACGCTAAAGCGGCTTTCTTTTCGGATATAGAAAGCCCTGAAGTGCTACAGGACCTTCGCCGGCAGCACCCGGAGCGACCTGTATTTGTCCTGGGCGGCGGCAGCAATCTTCTCCTGACCCAAGACCTCGACCAATGGGTACTGCACAACCGGATTATGGGAAAATCTGTCCTTGCTGAAGATACAGACACCACCTTGGTGCGCATCGGCGGGGGTGAAAACTGGCATGAAACCGTACTTTGGGCACTGGAACAAAACCTGGGAGGGCTGGAAAACCTGTCGCTCATACCCGGCACCGCCGGAGCTGCTCCCATTCAGAATGTCGGGGCTTACGGAGTGGAATTGTCAGATGTCTTCGAACGGCTGGAAGCGATTGACCTGAGTACAGGCAAAGCGCTGGAGTTTACAAAAGAGGACGCTGCCTTTGGCTACCGGGACAGCCTGTTCAAGCGGTCTCTGAAAGGGCAAATCTTTATCACTCATATCCACCTCAGGCTCACGCGCCGGCAACACCACCTCAACACCAGCTATGGTGCCATACCCGAAACGCTGGAGCAGTGGGGCATTCAACAGCCGGAGCCCAAAGACATCAGCCGGGCGGTCATCCATATCCGTCAAAGCAAACTGCCGGACCCCGCAGAACTGGGTAACAGCGGCAGCTTTTTTAAAAACCCGGTGATTGCCAATGCCCGCTTTGAAGCCTTACGGGACCAGCACCCTGCTATTCCCGGATATCCGCAGGGAGATACGCATACCAAAGTTCCTGCCGGGTGGCTGATTGAGCAGGCTGGGTGGAAGGGCAGGCGCATCGGGAATGTGGGTACTTACCACCAACAGGCGCTCGTCCTGGTCAACCACGGGGGAGCCACCGGGGCGGAAGTCTGGGCGCTGGCGCAACAGATTATGGAAGATGTGGAGCGGCAGTTTGGCATTGCCCTCAAACCGGAAGTCAATGTGCTGTAAACTGAGACGCGAATCATGAACAACGACCAATCCATGCAACACCAGTTCCTGATCATCGAGGGAAACATCGGCGCTGGTAAGACTACCCTTTCGCAAATGCTGGCTGAAGATTTCGGCTTTAAACTCCTGCTCGAAGAGTTTGCTGACAATCCCTTTCTGCCACATTTCTACCAAAATCCGGACCGCTATGCCTTCCCGGTGGAGCTCTTCTTCATGACCGAGCGCCACAAGCAATTGCAGCAGGAACTGGCACAGCGCGACCTTTTTCAGGAGGGCATCGTTGCGGATTATATCTTTTACAAAACCCTGCTTTTTGCCCGCAACAACCTCAATACCGAAGAATACCGATTGTTCCAGCGTTTATTCAACATTCTGAATGCAGCTTTCCCAAAGCCGGACCTGCTCGTGTACCTCCACCGTTCCGCAGACCGCCTTATGGACAACATCCGCAAACGGGGGCGGGCCTTTGAACAGGAAATCGAGCCCTCCTACCTGCAGGAAATCCAGCAATCCTACTTTGAGTTTTTCCGCTCTAACGAACAACTCCCTATCCTGATCATCGATATTGAGGACCTGGACTTCCTGAACAACCCTGAAGATTATCAGAAAATCCTTGACCTCATCAACCGGCCCTACCGGCCAGGGCTGCACCGGGCCAGTTTTTATTAGCCATTAACCCGTTTTGCAAAGTCGATAAAGAAATCCAGGGCCTCCGGATTGCGCATGGCATCACGGTTAGCCGCTTTTTCCACCGGGTGCCCGAGCAGGATTTTCTTCACCGGTGCCTCCAGCTTTTTGCCGCTAATGGTATAGGGGATATCGGCCACCTCAATGATATCATCTGGCACATGACGGGGCGAATACGTTTGTCGGAGGGTGGTCTTTAATTCCGCTTTAACGGTTTCTGTCAGCGCTTCTCCCTCATTCATTAGTACAAACAAAGGCATGTAGTGCCGCCCGCCTTCCAGCTCCAGGTTCACAATCAGGCTGTCCTTTATGGCTTTCACCTTATTAACCGCCCGGTAGATTTCCGCAGTGCCGATGCGGACGCCGTGCCGGTTGAGCGTTGCGTCTGAGCGGCCCAGGATAACCAGGGAATCCCGACTGGTAATTTTCACCCAGTCGCCGTGCCGCCAAATGCCAGGGAACAGTTCAAAGTAGCTTTCCCGGTAACGGGCCTTGCCGGCATCATTCCAAAAGTAGACCGGCATGCTGGGCATCGGTTTTGTGATCACCATTTCTCCAACTTCATCGTCCAGCGGCTGCCCGTCCTCATCGTAGGCATACAAGGCGCAGCCAAGGGCACGGCACTGAATTTCGCCCATGTAGACCGGGCGTTCCGGGCAGCCGCCCACGAATGCCGTACAAACATCCGTGCCGCCGCTCATCGAACAAAGCCAGAGGTCTTCCTTGATATGCTGATACACATAATCGAAAGCTTCCGGTGGCAGGGGCGCGCCCGTTGAGCCAATAGATCGCAGTGCGCTGAGGTCGAAATCTTTGGAAGGATTGATGCCACGCTTCATACTCGCCACCAGGAAGGGCGCACTCGTACCGAAGTGGTTGATCTTCGCCTTTTCGGCAAATGCCCACATGACGTTCATATCCGGGTAGGCGGGGCTGCCGTCGTATAGTACCGGCGTGGCCCCCGCCAGCATAGCCGCCTGCACGAAGTTCCACATCATCCACCCTGTAGTGGAGAACCAAAAGAAGCGCTCTCCGGGATGTACGTCATTGTGAAAAGCCAGGTACTTCAGGTGTTCCAGCAGCACGCCGCCGTGGCTATGGGTAATCGCTTTGGGGATACCTGTGGTGCCTGAGGAGTACAGCACCCAGATAGGATGAGCAAACGGGACCGGCTCAAACGCTAACCCATCGTGGGGAGTACCGAGAGCATCTGCCCAGCTTACAGCTTTAGGAATCGCCGCTGCCTCGGCACTTTCATTCAGGAAAGGAACGAGAACGATCCGCTTCAAAGTGGGCAGTGCCGCTACAATCTCCTGTACCACCTCAATTTTATCGTAGGGCTTACCATTATAAGTATAGCCATCCACAGCGATCAGCACCTTAGGCTCGATTTGCTGGAAACGGTCCGTTACGCTGCTGGTCCCGAAGTCCGGCGAGCAACTCGACCAGACGGCGCCCAGCGAGCAGGCAGCCAGGAAAGCAATGCTTGCCTCTTCGGTATTGGCCAAAAACCCAACGACCCGGTCGCCTTTTTCCACGCCCTGCGCCTGTAGGAAAGCCGCAAATGCTGCCACCTGTTCTTCCAGCTCCGCCCAGCTGAGGCTGTGCAAGGGCCGGGTTTCGGACTGTGCCATCAGGGCAGGGTGCGCGGTAGTCCGGTTGCGAAAAATATGCTCTGCGTAATTCACCGTGCTCCCTTCAAACCATTTGGTATCCGGCATAGGGTCATCTGACATGACCTGAGAATACGGCTGATGTGCGATAATGTCAAAATAATCCCAAAGGGATGCCCAGAAGTCGGCTGGTTCGGCCACTGACCAAGACCAAAGCGTCTCGTAGTCGTCAAAGTTCAGTTGGTGGTGCCTGCTAAGCCACTGCCGGTAGTGAGCCAGGCGGGATTGCGCCCGGAAGGCCTCGGTAGGCGCCCACAGCTGCCGGGGTTGATCAATCATAAATTTGGTTTTACGGTGGTACGGCTGGATTCCTGCCTTTCAAAAGAAAGGTGCGAAAAATCATCCTGCCATTACGCACTGTTGGTTGTGTAATGGCCGGGAAAATAACTATTTTCCTCAAACCAAAAACAAACCTTTGAAAATCAATTATTTAAACTCAAAAAAGACACTCAGTTGAAAATATCTTAAAAAAACACCGTGCCGTAATCGGTAACGGTACTTTAATCCTTAGTCAATCGCAATATACAAACACTGAAGACATCGATAACTCCAAATACTTAAAAATCGGGGTAGGTACCAAATCTGCCTTTTTTTTGCACCCTATTTAAAAAGTTGCGATATTAGCAACAATCTTACTAAATAGACATGGTGTATCAACTACCGCTCTTCGAGCAGGAGCCTGAGTATAAAGAACCGACCGTGCCGGAAAAAATGCAGCGTATGTTGGAGGATCCGGACTGCAAAATCCTAATCGCTTTTTCAGGCGGAAAGGATAGCGTGGCTATGGTATTGTACTTACTGGATATGGGCATACCGAAAAGCAGAATGGAGCTCCACCACCACGATGTGGACGGGCATGGCAGCAACTTGTTCGACTGGCCTTGCACGCCGAGCTACTGTCAGGCGTTTGCCGATGCGTTTGAGCTGCCTATTGTTTTCTCCTGGAGGCAAGGCGGCATCCAGCGGGAAATATACCGGGAAAACGAGGGATTGCAGGATGTGTACTACCAGACCGATCGGTTGCACCATCTGCCATCACGCAAGGGCAGCAGTACCAGGAGGAAATTCCCGGCGGTGGCGGCTGACCTTCGGACGCGGTGGTGCTCCAGTGTGGTCAAAATTGATGTACTTAGCCGGGTGGTGAATGACCGGTTCAAGTCGGGCAATCTGCTGATCCTGACCGGCGAACGGCGGCAGGAAAGTGCTGCCCGGAGCAAATACACAGAGTTTGAAAAATACCGATCCTGGACGAAGAGCCGAAACGCATGGCAGTGGCGGCCGGTAATCGACTTTCACGAGAAGCAGGTTTGGGACTTGTACGAAAAGTACCGGGTGCAGCCTCATCCTTGCTACGAGCTGGGATGGAGCCGGTGCAGTTGCCAGTTGTGCATCTTCAGCAGCCCAAATACTTGGGCAAGCATCAATGAGCTGGCCCCGTGGAAGATCGACGAGCTGGCTGAAATGGAGGAAGACCTTAGCCATACCCTCTACAACGGATTGCAAATCCGGCAGAAAGTGGCAAAGGGGCGCTCCTTCCTCCGCCCGGATATGGTACAGCGCTGGGGCAAAGAAGTCATGGGCGAGTTCAACAGCCCTATCTTCATCAGCAACTGGCGGCATCCGGAGGGGGCATTCTCCCGGGAGCTATCCGGGGCAATTTAAGGGCTATATGCCTGCAATGAAAGAAAAGCAGCAGCACCTTAGCCCGTAGGACTGAAGCAAAAGCATCTAAATATTGCTATTTAAGCAACTTTTTATATCTTTGTAAAGCTTACCAAGATGATCCTATCTCTTTAAGCTTACCTTCTTAAAGTGCATATTTGTTTGTTTCAAAACGCCCAGCCTCTCAATCTGGGCGTTTTCTCTTTGTTGCGAATTTCACAACTTATGCCTATCTTAGGGGTTCTCTTTACTAAGAATAAATGTGGTATTCCTACACCATGTACGAAAAAATAAAACTAAAAAAAACGCTTTCATCCGGGAGGGTAGCACATACCAGCTTACTACCTACAAAAGAAGGCTTCGTGGAAATACTAATGAGCGGCTGGCAGACCGTCGATAATGAGGTACTTTTCCTTCGCCTACAAAAGAAATGGTTCGATATGATAGCCAAGGGGGAAAAGAAAGAGGAATACAGGGACTTGTCCAGGTACTGGGCCATACGGCTATTGCCTGAGCATAAGCGCGAACAGGTGCTGCATGACTGGAACCCGGCGCCAACCAGAAATCTGGTAGCTTTCCATCAGCCTAAGAAACCCTGGCAGTATGCGCTATTCGTGAATGGCTACGCCAGCACCTCACCGGCAGTTCTGGTAGAATTCTTCCAGCTTGCTGCCACGAATGTCACTAAGCCAGAATGGGGCGGACAGCCAGGCAAACCCTGTTTCGCCATCCACCTGGACAGTGTGCTCAACTACAGCAATCTCGATCCGGAACTGGAATATGAGGTTTACAATAACAAAAGAAAGCAAACAACATGACAGAAGAGAACCACATCAGGGTACTCGGCGGCATCACCATTCTTCTAGCCTGTATAGCCGTAGCTATGAAAGCAGCAGATCCAGAAGTACTCGGAGATGTTATTCAGACCGATCAGGGGTTAGGCCTAATTTCTGAGCGCTTTATAAACATCGAGGGCGAACTGCTGTACAAAGTAGAGTTGCTTAATGGCAAAAACGAATCAATCATCGTGAATGCGGGCATGCCAGCAATCAACCCTTGATTTGCCTCAACCCCTCCCCCATCGTATCTCTATTGGAAAGAGCTATTAGCAACCGACCAACAACCTCTAGCCCATAGACTACAAAGACAAGGAGCCGAGCGTGAGCCCACCAACGAAGGCTGGAAAGAATACCGCAATGCTATGACAGTCTTCAAGGACAAAGCCGCCAGAGTGCTGTCCCCAGTCCTTTTCGGGCGTGTAATGATTAGCATCATCACAGCACATGAAGTAATGCTCGAAAGATCAAAAGTTGCCCAAAAGGCATCTTTTACTTGAATTGTAGGCGCTTGAGAAGTATCAAATGGGTTTTTAGATGTTTGAGGCAGGGCGTGTTCTGCCTTTTTTATTCTCCCCCAAAGCCAAAGCCCAATTATCGCCTAAATAGCAACTTTTTTTGCTATCTTACCAATATTATCTTTGATGCATTTAAATCGTTTTAGCCGGAGCCTTCACGCTTCGGTTTTTTTTGTGCCTTCCGGATTTTAATCATTATTAAGACTGCTTTTACTAAGCGCGATCGGAGCGCGGGCTTTCGGTCCCCTGGCTGTCCAGAGAAAGAGGATTTAGCCGTCATTTGTAAAGGTGCATAGGTTTAAGTATGCGGCTAAAATATTAAACCTGATTATTTACCCGGCGCTTTTAAGGCAACTTTTGAAAAAAAACTACTCCAATATATCATCCAACAACTCATCCAGCCCATACTCTTCTATAAGTTCTGGATTTTTTGTTTTCATATCCTGACGCATGCGCTTCAGCTCCCTTAATAAGAGTTTCATCACGATGCTCTCTGCCTGGGCTATCTCTTTCGCGCTGCTTTCTTCCAGGAGCTTTGCCTCATGAGCTGGTATGTTTTCCGCAGCGTTTCCGGTGGCGGACCAATCTGGGTCTACATTAAAAGGGGGCGGGCTTACCCATTTCGGTTCTTCCCCCATTATGAACCAGTTCAGGTTTACGTGTGGAAAAACCTTCTTTACTGCTTCGCAAAGATCAATTTTGGGGACTTTCGTCCGACCAAGCAAAAACATTTTTATTGCATTAATGCCATAATCCCCTTTTTCAGCAAAATCTTTTTGAGAAAAATTATGCGAATCTAAAAGGTACTTAAGGCGCTGTTTTACAGACATTTAAAAAAATAGTAAGTGAAAGTTAAGATTTCTATACACTAAAAAAGTGTATTTAAACTTGTTTATTGGGTGTAAATACACTTACTTTGACCTATCAAACAACCCTAGCTATACACAGATAGAAATAATCTACAATAGCCAAATCAATAAAACATTGATTTGATTGTCAAAGGTATGTTTGTTACTAAGCAAGTTGGTGCATACGCCTTACGACCGGCCGTGCAAAGCGGTCGCAATAAAGGATCGTTCTGCTTACCATTTCAAAAGTACAAAATTCTATCCAAATGTTACAAAAAGGCAAACCTATCAAACCACTCGTTGAGGAGGCATTTCCCGCCGGGTTTGAGAACATCCACGAAGTTGTTGGGTGCACCCGTAACAAAGCCACCAGAGTACTCGATGGCGATGGCAGGTTCTTCCTCACTGCTGAGGAAGTCCGCTCTTGGGCGAAAGTGCTGAGCGTTGAGCCTTACGAGCTCTTATTCGAGTATGGCTGCGGCTACGAGCGCCTTAACAGCAATGAAATCAACCAATTCGTAAACGCAGCGGGCAAGAGCCTGCAAATTGACCTGATAGAACACGCCGCCTAACCATGACCCAGCAAGTCCACGACATATCAGCACCCACCACAGATCAGGAGCGCATCATAGCGCTGCTAAGCCTGCAAGTAGCTGAAATGCAGCGGCAAAACAAAGTCCTGGAGCAAAACAACCAGCTTCTTAAGAACTTGCTAAGCGCCCAGCAGCGCAACAACAGCCCTTGGATGACACAAAAGGAGGCTGCTGTAGAGCTGGGCATCGCTACTAAGCAGAAAAAGCACTTTGTGCGCGTCCTGAATCACCTGCACGAAATCGGGCGTTTGCCTACCGTGCAAGGCGTAAACAACCGGCAGTTTAGCCGTCAGGAGGTGAAAGAGCTTTCACGCAAAATTCAGGAAGGGAGAGTGGTCATTCCGACTTACACCCAGCTTATCACATAGAAGTTTTGATTTATGCCCTGTCTCTCCGCTTTGGGAAATCGGACAGTAAGGAGTCAGGCAGGTAAAAGCCCCCGCCCAAACGAGGGCCGGGCAAGCCGGGCGAAGGTTGTTCTTGTTGGGAAACTCGCAACCGCCCGGCTAATTTTGAAGATCACGAGTAGTCATTTTTTCATGAGTCTTATGGTTTAGTTATCCATCATAGACCGGAGGGTTTTAAAGTTTTCCCTCCGGGCTTTTGACTACCGATCAAAATAGCATTGTTTACCCGTATGAGGTTTATCCGTATGGGGTTTACCCGTATGGGGCAATTGGGCCTCCTCGGAGGCATCATGGGGTTATTCCATGCAGTCGGGCTTAGTACCGGCTGCATTTTGAAGCACAATCATGAATCAACGGCAACTAATCTATCAGAAACAACTGAACCGCACGGCAGGCAATACCACGCCGTGTACTGGTTTGTCAAGATAACTCTTTTCTAATCTGAGCGGCAGACGGGGCAGGACGGGAGTAGTCCTGCCCCAATATGGGCCCTGAAAACTCAAGAGAAATGGACGTAGAAGAGCGCATCGAACTACAGCGGCAGCATAGCGACCTATCAAAAAAGATAAATACCGCCGCGTACTATGCCGAGCATGGGTTCAGCTTTGCCAGCTTAACTAAGCCTGAAACGGCTGAGGTGTTCACATTGCAGACCGATGAGGACAACTGTCCGGCAAACATCATGAAAGATGCTGCAAGACGTATCGAATCGTACTACCTGAGTCGATATAAGGCAATCAGTGCGCAACTCGAAAAAGACCGCCAGAGCGATGATTAGATTCGTGCCTCAACGGGTATTCTCGAAGGGAGAAGTGAATGTAAAGATCACTCTTCGTGTTAATGGGCAAGCCCGCGACATAGCCACCGTTCCCGGCGACAAAATAGAACGTTTACAGGCGGCAATAGAACGCCGGATGCTAAACAAATACGCACAACACATAGCCAACCGGTTACTAAGCCAGATTGGACAACCCAGTCAGCGGTTCGGGCGCTTCGCCCGGTCGGTGCAGCAGTTGCCCCAAGAGGGCTATATCCCGGCGCTAACAAACAAACTCGGGCAACTGGAGCGGTACGTAGAGTACTATCCATCCAAGGGCTTGAAAAGAGACTTCTTTACGCTAAAGGAGGTCATCAAACACTATAAAAGGGAGCCTGCATCTTCTATTGCTTAACCAAGCACAGAAGCGTTCCTGCAAGATTGTCGCAGGCTCCCTCAATTTTGGGCCGAAGTAGCAGCTGCTACTCATCATAATGAGACTTTCTCACCGCCGCTTAGTTGCGGCGGTGAGCTAAGTGAAAATCTTACTAAGAAAAATTAGTGCAATGTCTGTACACTTAACATCAATCAAAGGCGACAAAGTTCAACGGCGGCGCTATGCTGTGAATGCTGGACGTACCAAGCTCCTGATCAAGGAATACATTACCTGGTACAACGAGCAGCAGGAGGACAACAAGAAGCGCATCAAGAACGCCAGGCACCTTGCACTATGCTTAGTAGACCTCTATGCTAAACAGTTTGTCCGCTGGCAGGCTATAATGGGCTACGACGTAGAAATCACCAACGAGAACTTGCCCCGCGTAAGCGTCAATAACGAGTTTCTGGGCGACGAACTAGGCAAGTCTGGTCGCACCATCCGGAACTACCGGAAGAAGCTCGCACAAGCCGGGATTTTGATACCTGTAAGCGACTCGGAAGGCAACAAGGCCTTCCGAGTCGACCACGGCTGGCAAAGCAACTACGAATTGGCGCTAAACCCCCGTCTTCTCTGGATTGTGAGCAATTTGCACACCGCCCGAGTCGAGGTTCAGGGAGTGCCGAATTACTTCGCACCAATGCAAATTTTTCCACCTACAAGTACATGTTACCTAACAAGTACTATAACAAGTACTGTTAGCGGAAAAAAACACGAACCCCCTGTTGATAACTTACAAGAACCGGGGAACAGGAACGGCCAAAGTAGACAGATGCCCATACAGGATGAAACAAGAACCAACGAAAAGGCCGCGGGCGGCGCGGAAAAATTGACCGAAGAGGGCCGGGGCGCGGCCGAAGCCGCTGAATCTAGCCGTAAAAAGGCGGTCCGGGGCTTCTCCAAGGCCCTTTTCAACCGCTCCAAGACCTGGCTTTACCCCGGCGAGCCCTTCAAAGCCGCCGACAAAGAGCGCATCATCCAAAAAATTGAAGTGCTATTCGGGAGAGCACCGGAGGAGAAGCTACTGAAGATATACACAACCTACATACAACGCCTGAAACTTGCCCAGCTCTACTGGCACAGCGAGGTAGGAGCCCTGCCGGAAGCCGAGGTCTTCTTTGACCCCAGCGCATCAGTGGAAAACTTCACCAAAACCAGGGAATGGTGGCGCGATGAGGAAAAATATCCCCTGCCAGAGCGGCAAACGTACCGCATTCAGGCCGCTGCCCGGCTTTCGGGCCGGGGTCGGTTCAAAGGCACCAACCAACTCGGGGACGTGCTGAATTACTAAACAAAGATAAAATCAAATTTTGATGAGAAATGATCGGACAGGAAAATATACAGCTAAATACAGGGTTGTATTGAAACCCGTTGTATACACCAAACGATTTGCTTATTGCAACAAGGACGATGAATCCTACCGAAAAGGCCCTTTGCTACCCTTCTATGTAAACAACCGTAATAAAGTACGGCGATTTCCATACCCCAAAAACGCTAAGATTAGTTCAGAGAACGGCGAAGTTCCAGCCGTATATGCAGAAGTGTATTTGAATTATTATGCTGGCTACGGCAAATGGAATGAGCTACCCATAGCGATTTATACGGCTAAAAGCGGATGGAACAATGATGTGAGCAGCTTCAAAAAAATTAGAGGCGACGAAGATGCACACCTGGAAGCCAGAAAAGAAGAACTTCAAAAATTACAAGAAGCATGAACCCAGTCAAGCCAACGATTAACGGAAAGGTCAGCGTGACCATGACAGACGAAGAGTGGACGGTGATGATCCACGCCCTCCGCCAGCGTATGGCCCGCCTTACTAAGGCAGATCCAGTTGAACTCTGGTGGCTGCTCGAAGAAACCCTAGAGCGCGTTGAGGACAACCGCCGCAGCAACATCCAGCTTACTAAGGCGCAATTCTTTGCACTGTTTAGCCCGGAAACTATGCGGCATACCGATGAGCCGTTTCAAAATATTACTAAGCGCTGCATGGAACCGTTGCGGCAGCAATTTACTAAGGACGTGCGGCACACCCAAAACCTGTACCGCAGTCTCAAAACCGCTCAAAATTACTAAGGACAAATCAACCAATTTACTAAGGACATGCGGTATACCCGAAACTTGTACCGCAGTCTCAAAACCGCTTAAAATTACTAAGGACAAATGGACGTAATTCTACTCAAATCACCGCCTAAAAAAGTGGCAAGACTACATACAGGCACGGTAAGATTTTTAGATCAATGCTTGACTGATATAAGTGTTGATCCTGCCACTACCATGCTTGAACATGAGGGCAAATGGTACAAAAGAGTTGTCGTGGCAGAGAACTCTAACGACAAAAGCGCAAAGCCAACCGCTTTTTTTGGGGAAGCCGAGATAACAGTGATTGTGCCGACAATTGTAAGTGGGGGGGTCTTGGAGTTTTACGATTACGAGAAATACGTAAATGATAACCAAGCCACCATCAATTAAATAAAAAGGGAGGCGAGCCCAGTAAAGACAACGCCTCCCATTATGAACAAAGACCATGCAAGATACGAAAATTATGCCACCAAACGTAGCCCTAAACGGCGCAGAGCTTGCCCAAAAGCTCCAGTTGAACCCGGAGGATGAGTTCAAGGCATGGCGCAAGCTGTATAAGTATCTGAATGCTCAGGGCATCAAAATGAGTGCAGAAGATACCATCTACGAATCAGTAGAAGCCCAGATCGTGCAGCACTATGCCAGCAATCGCAACGTGCGCATCGCCAACGCTGCCCGGATCTTCGCTAAAGAGCGCGACATCTTCCTGGAAGACTACAGCCTGCAGAAAGATGCGCCCAGTAAGCCAGCACCCCAGCCAACGCCAGAAAAGCCCAAAACCTCAGTAAAATCAACGCCTGAGCCGCTCAAAGGCGCTCCTTTGGCAGCAACAATTGCAGAAAAGCCAACGCCGATACAGCTGCATGGCATCGTCTATCTGATCTCCCTCATGCTGGCCGGTGTGGTCTTTGTGGGATTTGATGGGTTCTCGGCAGCTATGATCGTCATACAGACTTATGCCGATATACCGGAGGACGGGAACCGCCTCCACGCCATCAGTCAAGCGGTGCAGTCCTTGGGCAACAACCCCGTTTTGCTCTACGCCGTCATCATGGCTATTCTGATGGGCATTGCCATCGGCTACATCACCATCGTGACCATAGTCAAATGGGAAGGCGACCAGGAATACAAGAATGCCCTGAAGGCGCTATTCTCCGTCTTCCAGTTCGTCCTGCATGTATTTGCTATGCCGGAGAAGAACGCAGGCATGATCATCCTATCCGTAGGGCTCACCCTCGCCACCTTTGGCGTGACCGTAGCTCTCGATAACGCTATAAACGGAAAAGCATGAGCCTTATGAATGACCTACGCGCCTGGTTCCGCCGGGCCATCCTGAACGAATACGACCCCACGGGCTACGTTCGCCCGGCATCCCCTTCGCCTACTAAGGCAGAACGGAAGGGAGCTGCCCAGGGACTGGGAGAAGAATATACGGTAGTAGGCACCAACGTCTACATGAACGACCCGGACCTCGAAACACCCGCCAGCGCCAGCGCCGAAAGCCAGGTAGATATGAAGCTTCGCCTTGAGCGCGGGACTAAGAAGGAACTGACCGAGCTGGATATTCTCCTGCTGAATGAGAAGAACCTGAACGTCGGCGTTGCCATCCACCTGAAGCCGTACTGGATCATCGGTACCGGCCGCAAAGAAGCCAGCGCCATTCTGACCCGGAAGTTTGGCGAGAACAAGGGCTATAGCGTCAGCAACATCGGCGCAATCTACGCGGTCTTGTCTGCTTCGCGCAAGCAGGAATTAGAAAATCAAACTGTAAATCAATAACCCTATCATTATGAGTAATTCAATATATGGCATCCGCCGCACTGCTCAGGAAATCCATTGGCTGAAAAAGACTTGGTTTCAGTGCTACTGCACTTTTGTGCTGCACACCGCCGAAGGTTTTGGCTTTCACCGAGACGAGCTGGAAAACTTTGAAAAGGACTGGCGCTACCAAATGGATATTTGGGAAGAAGACCCTTGCTATGATTTGGACTTTGATCTAGAAGGCAGGTTCCTACCTTTTTCTAAGGAGATTAAAGCTATCCAGGAGCATCATGTAAAACTTTGGGGAGAGACAGCTTTATCGAGTAGCGCGAAAGCAGCAACAGAGCTGGGGATGAGCCCGCAGGCAGCAAAGGAATTTGTTGATCTCAAAATGAAAGTGCGGCATTTAGAAAAGCGCTTTGAGAGGATGGTAAGCAACATGCCTATCGAAAAACGCCGGGCAATCAATGACCATTATTAAAACCTGACACCTGACTGGACACCCCGGTCTGACATTCGACCGGACACCTGTCCAGTCAAACGGACACGACACCAATAAACCACAACTGGACAGCCCGACACTAAAACCTGACACCACAACCCGACACCCGGACAAGTGTCAGCCCGACAACCGGACAGGTGTTCAGACAGGTGTCCAGTAAAAAACCTGACAGGTGTCCAGTCGGCACCCGACACCCGACCGGACACCGAAACCTGACACCAACTTCCAAGCCGCCCCGGAACGCCGGGCGGCCTCCCAAAGCAAGCAAAACAGGCATAGATCAAGCCAGGGAGCAGCCCCTCCCCCACCAGGAAAGGGGCTGAAACCGCCGCCCCAGTACAATTACGTACAATCGTACACAGGGCAACTGATTATCAATTAGTTACGAGTACAAAATTTAGACACATGCCTGTACAATCACGTACAAAAGCGTACAAAAACACCCCCTTTTACCGCCAAATGGAGGCGAAATTCCAGCAGATAGACCCCCAGCTCGCCCGCGAGTGGGAAGAACTCTGCGAGCGCACCGAGATGCGTATGGAGGGTCATGACTTACCCAGCCGCAACCCTGTCCAGCGTAGTGTCCAGCACATTGTCCAGACAATTGTCCGGCACCCTATTGGACACCTGTCCGGACAGTACGCCCGACACCTGTCCACTGTCGCCGCCCGTGGTGTCCGACACATCGCGGTAGCGTTCTGGACAGTCGGACTAGACACCTGTCAGGCAATCGGCCGATGGGTGTCCAAAACGATAGCTGACATGAACAACCCGCACTACGAACTTGATGATGTCGACTGGCGCGACATCCCGGACAAGTACGGCAACCGGTGGGAACAGGAGACATACGAGCCCCGGCAAGGTTGCGGGAAAAACAACGTTAAAATCAACATTGAAATCGAAGTAAATCAAAGAGCATGATCAACTTTATCAAAAACAACGTAGACCACATCACCCTGATCTTTGTAGCGTCGGCTACCATCATGATCTCCCTCGTTTTCGGCATCACAGGATTTGCGATTATCGTATTCCCCGCCATGCTGCTGTATTACTATGCCCACAAATGGCAAATTGCACGGGAGATAAGGTTGCTGATGGAAAAGTATGCCAGACAGGTAGACGACATATTTGTATATGCCGAAGACGAGCAGGACGATACGGTCAAAGCCCGGGCCATGGAGGAAGTACACCTGTTAAAAGACAGCCAAAACGCTGAGTATGCAGCAGGCAAGCTCAAAGTCATCATTATGTACTACGAGCACAACCCGGTAGAAGACCTGGAAGAAGTCGTTACAATGCCTTTTATCAACCCCCAACTGCACCGCTATCTGGTTATGGCGCCATCCTTCGACCGCTACTGCGAAGTGGCAGAAGAATGGGCGCACCGGCACCACGGCACTGCCCACAAAGCCAAAGCTGCTGACCGCTGGGCCAGTGACTGGACGGAGGCGGAGATTTTGAAGCAGCGGGGATGATGAATGTTCAATTAAAAGTTAACAGACAAATGGATTTGAACTATTTGAAATGGCTAAGAAACTTATTTCAGGATGAATTGGTAAAAGCATATCCCAATACATCTACTGCTTGCCTACGTAATGGTACCTGGCGAACCTTTTATCTAGGTGGCTGGGAGCCAAATACAGCAGCAGTTGAACTTCTACCCTCTTTGCAATGGACTACTACGCCGAAGCCTTAGTTCAATTTGAGCGCCGGACGTGGCGGGAAGACGGTCGGGCCTACTATCTGGCCCGGCTTGAAAAACGCCTGTTCGAGCTTTCCCGCGACCTCACGATAGCAGACTGGAAAGCCATCCGCAATGAGCACTACTGGAGGGATATAGCATGGGTTCAGACCCGCAGCTGGCCAACAATAGAAAAAGAGATTGCCATTAACAAGATCAGAGGTACGGCAATCCGGGAATATTTGGATTTTAAAACATCCTAATCATCATCAAAACCTTCACAAAATGAATAATAAATCAAAGCCAGTATGGCTGCGTTAATCGCAATGATTTGCACTTGCAGCCCTCAACTCGCCCACGCCCTGCCGCCAGCAGATCCGAGCGCTCCCCTACCGGAGCCGATGGCCATGCCGGACCATGAGTGCGTGTGGCAAGCCTGGAACAGCACAAGCAAACCCTTTTGCGGCATCTGCCGGAAACCACAAAATCAAATCATTGACGATGAAAGGTAGCCTACTTTATATTCCTGACACGCCAACGAACCGGCGAAAAATGAAGGCGGTATTTACCAAAGATAACGCCTCACCCTGCGAAAAATGCACGGAAGAATTTGCCACACCGGATGGAACGGCAGAAATCTACAAGTACAAGTCTGATGATGATTTTCATTGTCAGGCGGGCGCTGAGCAACTGGAACAGTTCAAACAGCAATTTGAAGGTGCTTACTTCACAAAGCCTATATGGGACGCCCGTATGCGGCATAATGAAAGGCACTGGTCTTTCAAAGATCGGGCCCGGAATACGATTCGCCTCATTTTTTGGGCTACGGTCGCAGCACTAATACTTTCTAAGCTATTATGAGTATGAGTCTGCACACTTTCTGGCTCAACAAAAACGAAGCCTATCCTTTGCTACCGGCACTCTTTTGGGTGCCGGCCGGCAAGGGGCAGTGGGCAATCTCCCTCTCCTGGTTCCGGGCTTGCGTGACGCTGATGATTACGCTCCCCCAGCTCGCCGGACAGCAGCAGGTAACTAAGGTCGAAAACGCCATCTGGCACCAACTGCCTATTGGCTTTGCGCTGGAATTGCCCGACATCGACGTAGTGCTTATCGCCTACGAAGTCCTGGAGGGACGCTACGAACTACAGTATTACGAAGAAGCAACGTACCAAAGCGACCTGCATATCCCGCATGAGCGCCTGACGTACTTCCACTACCGCACCCGGGAAGAACTCATGGCTGTGCTCAACGGCTACCTGAACGAAATTAAAAACCTATCCACCCTGGGCATTTTGTCCGCTAAAAAGTTGTGAAAATAGCAATATTCGCTACAATAATCAGTATCTTGGTACTCGTCCTTTTCCCAATTCTAGCCGCTGTCCTGACCCGTCAGGTAACCCGCAAATACGGCGAAAACGATGGACGCAAATGGTAAGCAATACGTGTACCGGGGCGACCAATTGGCAAAGCTCGGTCCTTATGCAGAGCGAACCTGCCGGGGCGTACTCCAGCCCAACGGGAAGTGCATCCGGGGCAAAAACGGGAATATGCTGGTTGATTTTGATGGCACCAAAGTAGTGCGGCAATTACGAAAATTAAACAAAGATAGAAATGAAGCTAAATACTAAAAAATATGACTACTCATCAGCTTTAGCCATCGCCGAGCGCGTAAAAGCCGCTTTGGAGCCCCACTGCGAACGCATAGCCATAGCTGGGAGCATCCGCCGCCAGCGCCCCCAGGTGAGCGACATCGAGATCGTTGCCATCCCCAAGCCTTACCAGACCGGCTTGTTTGCCAGCGGCATCGCCACCGTGGTGAATGAATGGCAGAAAGTCAAAGGCGAGCTCCCTTGCAAGTACACCCAGCGTATTTTGCCGGAAGGCATCAAACTTGACCTGTTCTTCGCAGAGCCGGGCAACTGGGGCTACATCATGGCTATTCGTACCGGTAGTGCCGCCTTTAGCAAGATACTGGCACAAAGCTGGAAACAGCGAGGCTACAAAGGTGAAGACGGCTATCTAACGCACAAGGGCCGGCGCATCAACATTAAAACGGAGGAAGACCTCTTTTGCTATGCGGGCGTGAAGTATGTCGAACCGGAAAAACGAGAGCTATGATCAAGGAAGTCAAAATGTACACCTTAGCCTGCGACCGCTGCGAAGCAGAAGCTTTTGCAGGCGATGAAGTGACCGCATGGAGTCAGATGGACCATGCCTGGGAAATGGCCCAAAACAACAACTGGGAGAAGATCAACGGCAAGCACTACTGCCCGGACTGCTATTATGTGGGCGATGATGATGAGTTGGAGGTCAAATCGGACTACAACCTATTCGAACTGATCGCCCTACCCGTCCGTAGTGTGGGCCGTGACTTCAAAAACCCTCTGATTATAGTCGATGACAACGGTTGGACACATTCTTGGGCTAAGGATGGTTCTTATGAAGGCGGGGTAGAACCTAAAATGCCACTAGAAAAATATTCATTAAGAAGAGGGGACTTTGTTGTTGTGGAATGGGTACACAAAAATAGCACCCACTTTTTAACTCTAGGGAAAAAATACCAAGTAGAGGATGTTTATATAAATGATTATGGTTATACCCGTCACTTCTGGATTGTTGATGACAACGGGAAAACTAGAAAATATAAGACTTGGAACAGCCAGTTTCGGGTTGCTACAATTAAAGATTTGAACTGATATGATTACCCACAAAAGCTCCTTTGGCGCTGCCCCTTTCCACATCAAATTCAAGTGGAGGAAAGCAGATTGGTATTTATTCCCACAAGGTTGGGGAACATATAACTGTCTTAAAGGCAATGCCAAAGTCACCCACGTACTAACCAAATATCGGCTATCCTGGCTATTCATGGACATTATCATCACCACGGCTACTTTGCCGAAAAGAGAACGAGTATGATTATTGAATTTGAAGGGTATCATATCAATATTGAACATATTGTAATGGTGACTGCGGTTTCCCATAGCACTTTCGAGTCAGCACTGTATTTCAAGCACCTCTATTTTGAACTACACTGCATAGGAAAGACGACTGTTTTTGAAGCATGGATACAGAGGTCTGATGATTATGAAAAAGAGGTTGAGCATTTTCTGGAAAGGCGAGAAAAGCTACTTCGCCTCTGGAAGCAAGAATTACAACGTCAAGAGAAAACCCACCTGTCATGACCCGAACCAATAAAATGCTCCAATTCATCGAAGAGCTGAGCGAAGGACTTGTAATCGTCGTAGAAGAAGCCAGCCCCTTCCTGGAACTTGCCGGTAAATACTATGACTTACTGGAAGCTCAGAAGCAGATCGAGCAGCAGATCAATATTTTGTGCGTGAAGCACTTCACCCTTGGGCTCACCTATATGGAGTGGCGGAGGCTGGAAGCACTTTCGTAAAGCCAGACAAACTACAACTATGGTTTTAACTCGATTAGGCAATAAAAAGGGCATCGCGGATAAACTCTACCAATACTTCCCGCCCCATAAGCTGAGGATTACGCCTTTTTTTGGCGCAGGGGGAGCATTCTTCTATACCCCCAGGGCAAAGTACAACGTCATCAATGACTTGGATGATGATGTAACCAATCTGTACCTGGTTATCTCTACCCAAACTGAAGAATTGATTGATGCCGTGACCACTATGCCAATCTCTTCTTCTTTGCTCAGGCACTGGCAGGACAACATCCCAGCAGACCCAGTCCTAAAAGCGGCTAGGTTTCTGTTGATTTCCAATTTTAGCTACCTCGGAAAAGGCAACACCATCAAATACGGCGTAGGCAATGAAAAAGAAAACCTGATCCCCCGAATTAAAGAGACATACCTAAGCCTGGGCGACACCCGGATAATGAATGTCGACTTCCGGGAAGTGATACCAAAGATCAGCTTCTACCCTACCGTGGTAAAGCGCGAAGAGTCATTTATATACATGGACCCGGTTTATCTGGACACCTGCCACTTCTACCGGGTGCCAAAATGGACGGAGCAAGACACCTACGATTGCTTTGAGATTATGAGGACTGAAGGCATCCCCGCTGCCATGAGTGAGTTTGACCACCCGTTCATCCTTGACCAGGCGAAAAGGTGCCGGTTTCACATTATCCCTATCAAGCGCCGCCGGAATATCAATAATGACCGGAATGAGATTTTGGTGACCAATTATAGGCCACAGGCGCTGTTGTTTTAAAATCTAGTTGAGAACAGACGAAAATGAAAGATGTAAAGATTGCGGTTGGAGGCAGTGGAGCCTTAGCTACGCTATGGTCTAAGCCATCAGCACCATCAGCTTGATACTGATTTTTCCAGTAATAGTGCGTTGCAGGATACACATCATACTTCGCCAAAGTTACTTTGACCCCATAAGCTTTAGCTTCATCCAGAATCTCCAGCTTCTCCTTTTTGCTGAAATTTCCGGTTCCCGTTTGCTTGATTTTCCATACCTAAATCTCTAAAAAAGTTTTTAGACTTTTGTCAGAGTATTTAGGGGGCTGAAACAAGCCGCACCTGCATTAGGCGTTTCGCGATTTTACGGCAGCCAGCTGCTTTGGCAACAGATGCCAGTCCTTCGTATACTTGCTCTGCCGCCGCCGGCAAAACCACTTCGCAGACTTGGTCGTGGAGTGCGCTAAGCTGGGCCGACAGCTCCGACTCAAAACCATGAAGGTCGCAGTCACACAGCTGCTTTTGCCAATTTTCTATCCGGCTGATTACGGTTTGCTCAAAGAACTTCTGTATTTTTGATCCAGTAGTGAGGTCTGTCATTTTTTTTGATTAAGCACCTTAAAGATGCTAAATCCTCACTACTTTTTATACTCCTACTCACAGGGACAAATTACAACTGCGCCCTGCACCAAGTTGCCAGATAAAGATAGCATGAAGGGGTTTGATTGGACACTTGAAGATTAAGAAGTCTTCAAAATTGAAAAAGGTGTACTTAACCAATGGCTACATGTCATGCCGGTAAAAATCTTCGAAAAGAAAATGGAGGTTAAAACCCGCGCAGGCAGCAAAAGCCAGGCTGCGCCAAGATCGCCTTTTGCTGCCTGCGCTAGCATTTGAAAATTAGGACGAAAATGGTAAATTTAGAGTCCGGCACGTCACGTAGCTGTGCCGTTGGGCGAAACAGAAAATAATCATCGACAAAATAAAATGTAGTGAACGATATAGGATCATTTTGGAATAAATGGGATTTACATTTCCACACTCCTTCATCATATGATTATGAAGACAAAAGTGTTACGAATGAAGTAATCGTAGATTCACTATTGTCTCAAGGCGTTAGAGTAATTGGCATAACAGATCATCACTTAATTGATGTTAAAAGGATAAAAGAATTACAAAATATAGCTGCGGATAGATTAACTGTATTGCCAGGAATAGAGTTTTTAGCGGACTTAAGGGGTAAGGATCCAATACACTTTATTGGCCTATTTTCAGAATCATGTGATTTGCAATTTATTTGGGAGCAAATAAAAAACAGAACGTCAATCAGTAAAATATATGGAGAAGGAAAAAAAGAAAATGAAGTTTACTGTGATCTTGTCGAAACATTTACGATAATAAAAGAGCTAGGTGGGATTATTACAATCCATGCAGGTTCTAAGAGTAATACAGTAGAAAATCTAACACATTCGTTACCCCACGGTGCTGCTCAAAAAACAGATATTGCTCATAATGTTAATGTTTATGAATTAGGAAAGGAGGCTGACCAAGAAGGCTATATTACTGGAGTCTTTCCTGTAATCAGAAAGATTCTTCCTATGATTATATGTAGTGACAACCATAACGTGTTAAATTATTCAGTAAAACAAAATTTATGGATAAAAGCTGAACCTACATTTGAAGGCTTGAAGCAGATAATTTACGAGCCGACTACTAGAGTCAAGATTGCTAAAAATCGACCAAGTACTCCTTTAAGGAGAATTGATAAAGTAAATTTCACTTTTGAAGAGGGGACAAGAATAGTTCATCAGGATGACGATGAAAGATCAAGCACGCTATTTTGTTTTGGCAAAAACTATGAAATCAAATTTAGCCCTTATTTCACTTGCATAGTTGGAGGTAGGGGATCAGGGAAAAGTACTATTCTAAGTTTAATTGCAGAAAAGGTTGGTATTCCTACTACTTTTTTCAAAGTTAATACTTTAGTTGAAGCAGATGATACCGAGATCGAAATATCTGATAAAGTAGAACTTGAGGGCACAACCGAGATTGAGTACATAAGTCAGAATCAAGTTGAAAAATATGCTAATAGTGAAGAATTAACAGATGCAGTTTATGATCGGATCAAAAACTTACATTTTGACGAGATTTTAGCGTATGAACAATTAACTACTACGTTGTTAGAAACCGTATCCCGTCAAATTGATTACTTATTACATGAAAAAACGGTTTCTGATAGATTGATTGAGATTGATCGACAGTTAGTGGAGTTTAAAAAAATAGTAGATCACTATAGTAGTCAAACATACAAAAGCCTTACAGATAGAATTAAAAAACTTTCGGATCAGAAGCAGTCTATACTAATATCAAAAGGTAGATATCAAGAATTAAGGCAAAAGTTAATTGACCTGGAAAACCAATACGAAATAGAAGAAAATGCCAAAAATGAGTATGAAGTTGAAATAGGGAGAATACTACAGGCTTTGAATGAGCTTACATCAGAGAAATCTTTTGTCTCTAGTGACACAAGTATTATATCATTAGATAAGCAAATCAGTGAGAATAAATCGGCTTTAGATGAGTATATGAAGTCTCAGGGGGTCTCAGAAGAAGACGTAGATGAATACGAAAGAGCATTAGAACGAATCCCTGTTCTGAATGCAGAAAAACAAGTCGCACAACAAAATTTAGAAGAAACTAGAAAAAAAATTGTTGATTCTTCACTGAGGATTGAGGAAATAAGTAGTAATAAAAATAATTTTGAGAATTACATCGAAGAAGCTCTTACACCTTTAAATGATCAATTAAAAAACATTGATGTAAATGTAGCGGATATAAAATTTGAATATAGGTTTAACGCATCTAAAGCTAAGGAAAAAGTCCATAATGATTTTGAGCTTCAATTCAATCAATTTAGACCTAGTGAATACGGTACAAGACGAAATGCTGTTAAAGATTATTTATTTTGTATTTCACCTTGGGAAGTAGATGACTACGATGAATACCTTCAAGCATTGGAACGTCATGGTTCTAACGCAAATGCAAAAGGCTTTATTCGGATGATTTTTGAGGAAAAAACAAATTTTGAAATTTATAAGCTCATAATCAAATCTAGGAACAACAACATCCTTGAACATAAATCAATAATTGGATTCTATGATAACAAGGAGTTCCGAAAATGTTCGTTTGGTCAAAGATGTACTGCTGTAATTGTCGCACTTTTGATGTTTGGAAATAAGCCGATTATTATTGACGAACCAGAAGCGCATCTTGATAGTAAACTCATAGCTGAATATTTGATTAATTTGATTAAAGAGAGAAAAAAGATGCGACAAATAATTTTCGCTACCCACAATGCAAATTTCGTTATAAATGGAGATGCAGAATTAATCCATTGCTTGGAAATAGACAGTTCAAATTTGTCAAATATTTATCCAACAACCATAGAAAATCTATCCTTTAGAGATAGGCTATTGGCTCTAGAAGGAGGAGAAGAAGCATTCCTCTTAAGAGATCGTAAGCTGCTTAAAGAGATATAAATTCGCAGAACAAAGGCTATGATACCAAGCCTCCTTGTAGGCTTACGAAAAAAAAACCGTTACCGTAGGCAAGGATAAAAGGAAAAAGAATATCTTCAAGCTCAAAGTGCCCAGGTATTTACTTTCGGGTAACTTGAGTCCTGAGGGAGCATCTTGCTTTGTGGGGCTTCGGCTCGATGCCGAATTCAGGCAAGCCGGATAGACAGAAGAGTACAAACAAGTGGTAAAAGGGCCCGCTACCACACAACCTTCGGTACAACTCTCACCGTTGGTCGCATCTCGCTGATGCAAAGGCAAGGGCTTTGCTCATTTATTCAATAACCGGTCTGTAGAAAGTCCGAATGATAGGGGGGCAAACCACATCAGTCGATTTAGAAAAAGAATGTCAAGTTAGATCATATGGTCATTAGTGATTTAGAAACCACCCCTATAAATCGAGGAGAATTGACTTCTCAGATAAGATATAAGCAAAAAGCTTTCGCAGAATCCAGGAGTGATAAGGAGAGTAAAGTGTTGGGCCAATACTTTACGGATGGACCAATCGCTGACTTTATGAGTTCTCTGATCGATGTAGAGTCTTTGGATCCAAAAGATGTAAAATTGTTGGATTGTGGGGCTGGATACGGGATGTTGACCGCTACTACAGCTTTACACTTGTTAGAAAACGGTATAGAAAGACTTGAAGCTACTCTTTACGAAATAGACGAAAAGGTAATTGATAGCTTAACCGAAGTTCTTGAAGAGGTAAAATCAGCTTTTTCCAGAAAGGGTAGAGTCTTCAATTACGAAGTGATCAATGATGATTTTGTCGTTGAAAGACCTGATTTAAAAAGTGTGAAGAGGTTTGATGTAGCTGTAATCAATCCTCCATATTTTAAATACTCGGCAAAGACATCAGTTTACGCAAAAAAAACAGCTGATTTATTCAAGGGTGACCCTAACATTTACGCCTCTTTCATCGCCATCACCCTTGCTACGATGGCAGATAATGGTCAAGTAGTTGTAATTTCTCCACGTAGTTTTTTGAATGGACTTTACTTTAAGGGCTTCAGAAAGTATTTGCTTAGCCATTCAAGACTAGACCATATCCATATTTTCAAGTCCAGGAATAAGGTTTTTTTGGACTCTGACATACTGCAGGAGAACATCATTTTCAAGCTCGTTAAGTCCAAAGATTCCTTCTCAGAAGTTATAATTTCAAGCTCGAATACCATTGCAGAATTGCAATATGCGAAGGTCAATTCTTACCCCAAAAACATCATCATCGATAATAGTAATAACGAGGGGTTTATTCGGATACCAGAATCTGAGAAAGATTTTGAGATCTTGCAAAAAGCTGAAAATTTTCCCTCAAACTTTTCGAAAGAGGGATACTTCGTATCTACTGGACCGGTTGTTGAGCATAGGACAAAGGAATTTTTGAATAAAGTGCACTTTCAGAAAGATCAGGTACCACTGATTAGGGCTCATAATGTACTGACTGATGGGATTTATTGGGATGGACGGCACAAAAAAGATCTGTCTTTTGATTTAAAGGAGACCTTTGAAAAGCACTTGGTATCCAATAAAAGGTTTCTAATCCTAAAAAGATTTACATCCAAAGATGAGCATAGGCGACTTGTTGGCGGCGTTTATGAGCCTATTGAAAACCTGGATTTCATCGCTATTACCAATAAGCTCAACTACATAGGCCGAAAAGGATCTGATCTGCCAAAAATAGAGGCGTTAGGCCTTTGTGTCTTATTCAACTCAGCATTCTACGACCATTACTATAGATGTATCTCGGGCAATACCCAAGTAAACGCCACAGATGTAAGATTGATGAAAACGCCAACCAGGGAGCAGATTATTCAGCTCGGTGAAAAAGCAGCGACTTATGGTGTCCTTAGTTACGAAAATATAGAACACATAATTGAAGATGTGCTAAATGTCTAATTTAAAAGAAATCAAGCTTGAAGAGGCGAAAGAGATTCTCAGAGCGCTTCAGCTTCCTTCGAAGCAAACTAATGATCGGTCCGGTTGGGTTTTTCTTGCATTGGCCAATATAAAGCCAGAAGATAATTGGAATGATGCCGAGGCTCCGCTGCTTCCAACCTACTTAATCATGGAATTCATTCGTACTCACTACGGAGTGGATTATAAACCGAATAGCCGTGAAACAATTAGAAGGCAAACATTGCACCAATTTGAACAGGCAAGGCTCATTGATAGAAATCGAGATGACCCAAAACGCCCGACAAATAGCAAGAATAACAACTACTCTCTGAATGAGCCAATCCTCGAAATCCTAAGAGTATTTCCGCAAGGTGATTGGTCGACAAAGGTCAAAGATTTTTTGCAAAAACACCCAAGCTTAAAAGAGGAGTATAGAAAAAAGCGTGATTTAGCTAAGATCCCGATCAAGCTTCCAGATGGTAAGGAGTTTTCTTTGTCACCAGGAAAGCACAACCAACTACATGCTGATATTATCCATGAATTCTGCCCAAGATTTATCGGTGAAGGAGGAGTGATTCTTTACGTAGGAGATACCGCAAGCAGCAGGCATGGTGAAGGAGGAAAACTTCTACACCTTGAATCTGAGCAGCTTCGAGATTTGGGCGTTCCTCCCATGTCTCATGATAAACTCCCTGATGTAGTTGCGTATGACAGAAAAAACAACTGGCTGTTTTTGATCGAAGCCGTTACCAGTCATGGTCCGGTATCTCCAAAGCGTTGGAAAGAACTAGAGGAAGCCTTAAAAGATTCTAAGGCTGGAAGAGTATATGTTACAGCCTTTCCCAGCAGGAAGGAGTTTAAAAGGCATCTTACAGATATTGCATGGGAAACGGAAGTATGGATTGCCGACAATCCTGATCATATGATTCATTTCAATGGGGATAAATTTTTGGGGCCGCATTGATAAAATAAATTCGAAATAATGCCCTTCTTTTACATGGAAAATAAGTAAGCGTACGAGTAATGTAACTGCCCCTCAATTGCTCAGACTTGATTACAGATCAAAACTGTAATTTTGATCATGGAGATTCAGCCTGCCTTATTTTTTACGGAAGCCGATTTAAGTACCCTCATTTCTTTAGACCACGACAGCCAAGTCCTTAGTTGAAATTCTACTACATTGGTTTTAAAGAATATGCAATAAACACTCCCACCAAGAAAACGAATAGAATAAGAGGTAAGTAGATGTATTTTTCAAACTGAGGCCTCTCTTTAGCTAATCTTCTCCTTATAAATTCGAGTATTAAAATCCCCATCATTATCAATGAAAAAGGTCCTGCTAAAAACTCTGTATCAGCACGCCTCATTCCATGCCGCATTGGAAATGGAGATGAAGTATCATAATATTCAATATTATTAACTATCTCAAAAAATACGTAACACAACGCACAGACAATAGCGGATTCAATTATCGCCCTTAGAATTTTCATAGATCTGGATTATTTGGCTCTCTGTAAACTTTGATTTCTTCATAACAGCTTAAAGTTAGTGAATTATCAAACTGCCTTACTTCTACGCTAGTCTATAAATCAATCCAACAAAATAGCCTTCTGCATCAGCATCTGATTATTCTGATAAAACGGTACATCCGTATTACCAAGCACCGTCGGCGGAATATTGGACAGCTCACTGAGATTGTCCATGGGCACAATGACGCTCTTGGCCCCGTTTTCCGATAGCATGGTCACTTTGTCCGCAAAATTGGTGACCCGCTCAATGGCTCCACCAACCGAAATGTTGCCGAGTACAGCAAGCCCTGCCTTGAGGTTCTTTTTATACAGCGCGGAAACGATAGCGATATAAACCGCTGATCCAATACCTGAAGATGCTGCTGATCCCAGAAGATTGGTTACTTGTATGGTGATGTCGTAGTTCTTTAGGGAGTGCCGGTCACTCAGGATTGTCGTTTCGTTGGCTTTGATGTACTGATAGGTATTTTTGATATTTTCTTTAACAGCGTTATTGCTTACTCCTGAAATATTGAGCTTACCAGAACCGGCAATCGCTACTGTTTCTATCCTCACTAGCGCAAAGTTCTCACCATCACTGGTACTGGTGTAGCAGACGCCGGGTGGAAGGGGCGTATTCTCGATCAGGTGTGAGCCCTTCTCCTCCGGAAGCCCTACGAAGTGCTCCTCCTGGCTTTCTTTATCGATGTATGAAAAGTTGGTGTCCCAGAACTCCATGCCGCCGATGCGCTTGAGCTGCTCCTTAACGCGGCGACGCATTTCAAGGGCGATTTCGAGATACTCTTTGACATCTTCCTTGGTATAATTGCCGTCCGGGTGCAGTAGCTTAATGAAGCCTGACACAATCTTTTTCACCGGCTTGGTATCCCTTTGCTTAAGGTGGGATCCGAGCGAGTAGAACTCTTCCAGGGCATTGGTGTAGGTCACCCGCCGGAGTGATTTCAGGACTTCAGAAAAATAGTCCGTGCTGAAACCAAAGGACTTCGTGAAATGCTTGGGCGCAAACTTGATCATTTCCCAACCAGGCAGATAAAAGTGGATACGGTCCAAAAAGGCGGTATCGGAATTTACCTCATCCGAGAGCGGACTAAACAAGTGAGACGTTTGGAGAACAGTCTCTACGGGTTGATTAATGTTTCCGTTAAAAATGATGGAAGCTACACCAGTGATTTCACCACCTGCTCCGGCACGGGAGAAAGAACCGGATTCCATATAGTCTTTCATCAACGGGATGGCATCGCGCTCTTTGAATATCTTGTCGGTAGCTTCGTCGAAACAGATGGCATCCCACTGGCCTACGGCTCCCACCTTACCGGTAGAACCGTGCACAAAGAGTTTGGCAACTGTCCCCTGACCACCTGAGATCAATACGGCGTAAGGAGTAAGTTCTTTATACACGAAAGACTTACCGGTGGACCGTGGGCCTAATTCAATGAAGTTGAAATTGCTTTCCACCATCGGCAGCAGCCTCGACAAAAGCAGCATTTTCAAACGATGCGAAATACCTTCTGCACCAGGCTCGTAACCACAACTACGGAGCAGGACATTAAGCCATTCCTCTTTATTAAACTCCTTTCTTTTATTGACAATTTTGCTGTTATCAAATGTAGAAAGCTGGATCGGCTTGATATCCGTAATGACGAATGGAAATATATTCTGCCCGATCTTAATGTTAGGGTCATACTCAATGTCAATAATAGCCCAGATACCTCCCATCAGCATTTTCTCATGCTGCTTGACTAAATCATCACTGATATTACCATTCTTGATATTGCTATTCTGAAGGCTTGCCCAGTAGATGTCTTTTTTGGAATCTAACTGTACCGATATTTTATCGATAATCTTATAGCGGCCCTTTTCCCGTATCTTAGAGTGTACGAGAGCACTTTCTTCAGGGTTCACGTAATGCAGGCTAAGTACCTTTCTTACATTTTCCATACCGATCCGGATCTTCTCTTCGTCATCGGTTGAGCAGGAGTTCGCAATCAGGTACTCCAATACGAATACCGGCACATTGGCACCTACCTTGACGGAGCGTACGAGGTCTTTTTTGACGACGTATCCGCGAAAGTGTTCCAGCAATTTATGATCTAAATCATTCAGTACAGCCATATTCTTTCCTTTGGTATTCAATTAAAGCAGCCCTCCCAGATCCCGGTCTTTGTTCTGTTTTATTACAGCACGGTCTAGTTGCTGCTTGCTGGTAGCATCTAACAGCTGGACTTCCATTTCGGGATGTCCATCGAAGGAGTAATCCTTTGCGATGGCCTGTTCCTTAGATAGGGTAAAAATATCACTTTTATTAACCTGTTCCTTGTCAGCAAAAAAGACCAGGTAAACGGCACGCTGCTCCGAGAATAAATCCCCGCTTCCCTTACCTGCTTGTATTTTGATAGAAAATAGTTCCCCGGTTACGTTCTTCAGGTCTTCCTTGTCTTTAATGTGGACGGGAAGCTTGTTGGCTCCATTATCCTTTCGTTCCCAACAGAAGAATGGCGTCACCACCTCTTGCGGCGTTAGTCCCCCGTGAGAAAAGCCATACCGCCCGGGTGTTTTGAACGGATGGATGTTGCGGGCAAAATAGAGGTAGTTGAAATCCTTGTACCCTTTCTCCACTTCGATCAAGGAAGACGTTAGACCTGCCTGTTTATCCTGAGTGCGGATATAACGCTCAGCCTTATGGTGGGCCCCTGAAAGAGATACAGAAATCTTATCTGCCTCACTAAGGAGACCGGTCAGTACAAACCCATGATCCGTGATCAGATAGACTTTACTGTATCCAGTAGATAGTAACAGGAAAATTTTATCAGCAAAAAAATCGATCGTCTCCTTGAAGTACTTCAGCGCTTTCTGCTGGAGCTTTTCTCCCATATCATCGATGTCTTTGTAAGTGCAGACGAGCACCTGCCCGGATCGGGCTTCCTGATTTACCTCATCCAATCGGATGAAATCGATGGAAACATCTGGATTTTGCTCCTCCAGATATTTTTCTCGTTTCTGCTGGACCTTCTCCGTGATGCCATTATCCATGTAGATACGGCTCATGTTGTTTTCTGTCTCGGAGGGGATATCGGCGAGGATAACGGACTTGGTTGGGCTAAAACCTCCTTTGACCTTTTGGGCAACTTGCTCGGCAATCTCGTAGGCTACCCCATCGCCTACAATAATGGCAGTCTTAACGTTGCTTTCATTGATGATCCGTTGCAAGGTGCCGGTTTGGTTCTCTTCGTATCCGTTCCAATGCTTAAACCACTTATCCAGAAAGACCGTTAAGTGCTCCTTGTACAGTTCCTGGAATGGCTCCAGCAGCGACTTCTTGTTCAGAAATTCGGCGTAAAGGTTTCTGATGGCCGTATCGAGCTGGCAGAAATGGTGGGTGTAGAAATCCACGCATTCCTGGAAGGAACTCAGGTAAGCAATATCCTTGGAGTCAAATTCCAGCAGCGAAATGACATCGCCCCAAAAGCTGATTCCAAGCGCCCTGGCAGGTTTGCTTTGTTTGCGTTCCCGCAACTTTGCCAACATATTGGGCCCGGAGGCTCTGTCAGATAAATTCTTACCAATTTCGGCCAGCCACAGCTCATCTACTTGCCGGAAAGGATGATCCATGCTCACCTTCCAGATATCGAGATTGGCCGGTAAGGAGTAGCTGTCCAGATACCCCTGGAAGGAATCCAGGTAGGAAACAGAATCCAGCCAGCTCTGGTACACTGCATCCAGGGTCTTATGGCTCTTGCCTATCGCTAAACCATCAAGCATGGTATTCACGACTTCGCCTGCGAGGGTTTTGGCGGGCTTTTTCACGTATTGTTGCCCTAACAGCTCGTTGACCTTCCTGTAAAAGGTTTCCCGGAGCTGGGCATCGTACTTTTCTTTTTCGTAGGCCCGGGGGTCGTGGACAAACGGCAAAAGCTCTTTTTCCAGATCAAAAATCTCCGTTGCGCCTTTATGGCTGAGATCCATCCAGTAGGTGCGATCCTTTCCGATGCTCACTTTGGCCGCAGCGATGAGCTCCTCTTTGGGCAGATTGATATTTAGGTTTAGCGTCTGATGGACTTTATCTTTGATATAATTCTGGAGGTAGCGGATTTCCAGACAGCCATTGGTCTCACAGTATTCCCGGATAAACTTCAGTTCCTCCTTTTTAGAGGTGGTGTAGATCAGGAACTTTTCACCAGTAGGTTGTGCCTTCTCGATGAGATACTTGACATGCAGCTCTTCCAGCTCCGAATTGGCATGGTAAATGGTAAACGCGTTTTCAACGGTTTTTAGCAGAAATGCTGCATCACCGGACTCATCCACAAATACCGCTACCGGGTGGGTATCGTGGATATCTTGCAAGTCTTTTTTAAACCAGGTATCAATCATAATTACCAATCTGCATTTAAGTATTTCTTAAGCTGCCCCGCATTAAGCACCTCATAAGGGATCATTTTCTTCTTTTGCAGCGGCGCGATGTTTTTACCGACACCATCATCCAGCACCGGATCGTAGCCTTCCGCCAGCAGCTCATCGATCTTTTGCTTGAAGGTTTCGATCTCCTTGAGCTGCCGGAAGATGCGGTCTTTTTCGTTCTGCGCTTCGGCGCTATCATTATTGGCCAGATCGCTTTGGCGGTTCACCAGGGCGCGTTCCCGTTGCTCGATGTAGACGGACCGCAGCCGCAGTAAATTATCCCGGCTCCACTTGTAGATAATGAGATAGCAATCAAAGCCCTGCTCCGGGCCGCTAGAAAGATGCCAGATAAAGGGAGTCTTGGGCAAATACATGAAAAGGTTGAGATGATCCGAAAGCTCTGCAAAGAAATATTTGTTCAGATACTCGTGGATCGGACGTCCCAGTACACTGTCAAAACTGGAGTATTGCGCGGAGCTAAAGCCTTTCTCGTAGAACTTGTCTTCAATGCGATCCAGTAGGATCTTTTCCCCGGCATTGGGCACCAATGGAATGATGCCATCCTCATCTTCCATGAGGATCTCCCGCACCATATCCACCAGAAACTCCATGGCCACGGTATGCATCCGTTGCTTTGGGATCACCCTGCTCTGCTTAAACCAATACCAGATATTAATGGGATTGACCTGGTGGCGGATGCAAAATTCTTCGAGGTCATTGTTGCTTTGGTAGAGGGATGGAAAACCACTTTCGATGGTTTCCTGCTCTTCAGCGGTGAAAGATTTGGTTGGAAGTGATTCAATATAGTCCCGAATATGATCTAAAGGAAATGCTGCGGTGGCTTCTGTTTCTTCCAGATATGCAGTTCTTGCCTCAGCAAGTACAGGTAGGCTCCCGATGCTTTTACCTTCTTTGGCCAGCACCATTGCCTTATCGTGTGCGGTTAGGTCGTAGACCTTGAAGATCTTTTCATCGATGATGGCCTCGTTGATGAGAACCTGGGTCAGCAGGTAGTTCTCAAAGTTGAAATATCTTTTAATATTTACTTTGCCATCTTTATACTTTGCATTTGCAAAGGGAGTATTAAAATGACTTCTGTTAATTATAGTGTAGCTGTCGCAGGAATTAACAATATCAATATTAATTCGAGACAGCTTTCCGATTAAGTTTATTTCTTCACAAGAATAAAAAACATAAGGCACCCTTTTTAGATCACCTACAGTGGTGTTAACAGTTGGATTAAGACAATCTAAAATATTCGAAGCAAGTTTTGAATTCAGATAACCTTGCAAGTATTCTATTTGATCTTTACTTTGTGTTTTTGGAAATAAACTTCGCGAACCAGTATCAAAAATTGAGCCTTCTGGAAGAAACCTAAAACTATTGCCTTTTGAACCAGCTCCAGTAAAAGTTATCCCTTTTTTGAAGTAATGATCAGAATTATTTAATGCGCTCCTTTTATCGCTAGCCAACTCTTGACCATTGTTTCTGAATTTCACGACAGTCCATAAGTTGCCAGCATGTTTTTTGAACGGTCCTCCTTTAGCATAAGGTATCCACTCATCTTTCAAAATGACGTTGTCAAAATCAGGTGTCAATTCATACCAAAAACGTAAATACTTGAAATTATTTCCAGTTTTTAGCCCTTCCGCTACATCAAAAACATTATCAATATTCTGCTCTCCAAACTTTTCCCGAAACTCATCCGAAATCCAATAAATAAACGGCCAGGATTTGATGATTTTGAGTTTGGATTGTTCCAACGTATACACACGATCATTGGAAACACCTGATATGTAATGCTCCAGAGCCTCAAGGAATTTACCTTTTTTAAATTTTTCCTGAAGATTAGTCGTTAAATTGAAATAAACACCTTGCTCATCATTTTGCCCCTTGCTCAATATATAGAATGTGGCATCAAGTAGAATTCCTGGGCCAAACAAATTTACCCGGTCTAGTCCTAAGTCGACCATAAAATCGATATGGCACTTCTCGATCATAAACTTCCGGACATCCTCAAAGGTCTTGATAAACATAAATGTATGAGGATGAATCATCGCTATTTTGCCATTAGTCCCGGTTAGTTCGTAACACCTTTTAATAAAGGTCGCGTAAAGATTGGAATGAAACTTATAGGGCTTTTTGTAATTGTCTCCGATGAAGGTTTTCAGCTCCGGTCCAAAGTCCGCACTATCCGTATAAGGCGGGTTGGCCGTTGCCACATCGTATTTAAGAGTTAGCAGGCGCAGGAAAGTAATGGCATCACGGGTTTTATTGCTCAAGAAGGAGTTCCCCGTATCCTGGGCGTACATGGCCACGGCTTTTTGCAGGGCGAGGAAAAAGTTCTCCCGGAATATTTCAAAGTCGGCTATGTCTTTTTCGGCAAACATGTCCATCTGTGTCCGGCGGAAACGGCCCACCAGATTTTCCAGCCGGGCCGCTACTTTTTCGCCCACCCTTATCAGGGAACCAAAGCGATAAGCCTGCTGTAAGTCGGACCAGATGTTCTCTACCAGCTCGCGTTGCTCCTCGGATAAAGGGCGTTCCGCGGTGTCAAAGATGTCCTTCACTGCTTCGTAGTCGGGCAGGAAGAAATCAGAAGAGACTACATTGAAGGCCAGCGCTCCAATATTCCGGCGCTTCTTTCTGGCTTTGATATACAAGCCCAGCTGAGCGAGCTGTACGGCACGGTCATCCAGGTCAATGCCATGCAGGTTATGCTCGATGATCAGCCTGGGAACCTCCTTTTCATCGTAACTGGCTCCATAGTTTTCGATCTGATCCTGATAGAGGGCATAGAAGAAATCAAATCCGTACAGGATGAAATTGCCCGAACCACTTGCCGGGTCAATCATTTTGATCTCGTGGAGGGGCTTGGGCTCTCGCACTCTGGTCTTCGGCGCATTTGCGATCTTATACTGTTGCCCGATCTCTGAATCCGGGTACATTTCCAGATATAGCTTGCCCAATGAGTTTTCTACAAGAAACTGGACTACCCAGCGCGGTGTATATGTACATGACTGAATATGTATTCGATCATACTCGTACTTAATTTTTCGAACTTTTAAGTCCTCTTTGATTTCTTCTTTTCGCTTTGCATTATAAGCCTCATACATCCAGCCCAGCACATCATCGCTTTGCCAGATATCAGGGCCTACCTGCGGGTCTTTTTCCACAGCATTGAAGGCATCAATAATTTCATTCAGGCTGATGGTATCGGGCAGTAAAGCGTAGGGATAGTCCCTGCTGAACAGCGGGAGCGTTGTGCCCAGCTCATCGAAGGTGTGTATGATATACTTTCTGATCCCTTCCAGCTCCTCAGAGCGCATATCCGGATTGGCCTCCAGCCAGGCTTTATGCCCGAAGGAGCGGTCCCCGTGCTCCGTTTGTTTGGTGAGCACTGGGGGGAAGAAAGCTGCGGCTTCCATCACCTTTACGGAAGCGAGCCGGTTGAATAGAGTAAACGTGAGTTCTTCGATCAGCTTTTCACGGGCTTCCTCGTAGCCCCCTACCTCCCCGATATGGCTTTGCAGGATTTCTTCAAAGCGCAGCCGTTTAGGACGGATCTCCTCCGGAAGCTTTTCTATCTCCAGCTTCTTGCGCTCTCCCAGCCCCAAACGGGCAAATTCCTTGTCAAAGGTGTTCTCTATTCGCGTACGGAGCTGGTCTACGTGTTCTGGTAGTTTCATGGGGTGTTCTGCAATTAGTTCGTTTCAATATCCAATTCAATCTCGTCGTCCGGCTTGGTACCAGTCAGAGCCATTAGCTGCTCTTTAAGAATAGCCTTATATTCCTTTACCGTCATAACCCTTTGCGCTACTTTCAGTTTGACCTTCATTGGTGGCCTGGGCGCAAGGGGTTGGGAATCTGTCACCTCTTCGGCTGATTCGGGAGGGGCTTCCTTAACAAAGCTCGTTGTAGTGAATACCAGATCGTTTTCCCGGGTTGGAGCCAATGCGGTGTAGTTCAGGATATCTGATAAGGAGTATCCGCATTTACTGCAATTAATGGAGTACTCCAGCTCGGGATCCTGAATAATGCGGTCTGTGCAATAGCGCTTCAATTTGTTCAGGTTGCGGCTTTGGGACATGTTCAGCTCGGCGGGGTAGGTTTCCAGTTCTTTCATAGCTGCATCCACCTTGGTATTTAGCCGCTCGTATGCCTGGTTCATAGCAAAAGCTGCATTTTTCATGAGCTTAAAGTATCCGTCTTTTACAATCTGCACCTGCTCCCTGAGGGCACCAAAATTTTTAACCATGTCCTCCTTATACAGCCGCTGAAATTCTTCATGTGCATCCGAAACTTTAATGTCTTTTCGATCTGCTTTCTCTAGTTCTGCCTCTACTGCCTCCACAAAAGCCTTGAATGCTCCGGCTTTAGAGAAGTTTTTCTTGATAAACTTCTGTGTTTTTAAAATCGTCTGAATAGCTCCTGAGAACTGATCTTGATTTTCAAGCAGGTACTCTACTTTATCGATATAGTTGTTTTCGGTAACCTTGCCTGCGAATCCCGCCAGGGTCTGTTTTTGTTCGGCTACCTTCGGGAACAGCCGTTCAAAGTGATCAACGGTATCCTTCAGGGTCGTTAGCGCACCTATAAAGTGCTCTGCTGTATGCCGAATACCATCGGCCAGGTCGAAGTCGTTCGTGTTCCAATCGACTTTCCGGTTGGTATGGTCCTCAACATCCAGATCAAGCAAGATCTGAACGGCCTGATTTTTCTGTGTAGCTGAAAGTGTGGCAGTGATCAGCTTGAATGATGCCGACTTGAACTTTGTGGCATTTTTGAAAGCATCATGAACGCCTTTTTGCTCATGAGAAAACCATGTTTCCCCGTTATACTTAACAGAAAGCCGTCCACTGCGCAGGAGAACGGCAAGTGTGGAGACCAGGGTTCCAAAGGAATATCCCCATGGGGCGCCTGAAAGTTCTTCCTCCAGGGAACGGCCATCGGCGTACCGGCTTTTGATCTTCGTGCCGATCTCTTCCACTACCTTGAGATGGTCACCGATGAAATTGCCATGAGTATCAAAAAACTTAAAATCATCGGCAGTAAAAAGCTTACTCAACGCTTCTTTCCGATTACTAAATATTTTAGTCACCAATGCTTCTGACAAGCCTGAAGAAAGCCGCTTTGTGTAAATGTTCCTGACCAGCTTGCGCTGTACCTCACTGATTGTGCCTTTAAAGGTATCTGGGTTAAGGAGATGCTCATCGTACATGTAGATGATTGAGCAATTCTTGTAGGCATTCTCTATCTCGACCCTCAGGTCTTTTTCCTTCTCTTCCCGGATCAGAGAAAAGTCCCTGATGATTTGGCGTTTGGCAGGATCAGATTCGTTGGCATACTTTTCTTCCATATAGGCATATTGTCTGACCTCGCCGATGAGCTTATCAATCTTATTGAATGCCTTGTTTTCAGGGACCAGTGTAATCAGGTTCTTGTCGAACTGGGTTTCGAGCTTCAGGTTTTCAATGAAGTCCTGCCGGTTTTCACTGATGCTGAACAAGCTGTAAACGGTCAATTTGAGTTGTTTATCTCCGGAGCTCGTAAGCTCATCACCCTGGTCGGAGAGCACGCTGAATTTAAAGTTGTCCGTACCGTCATTGAAGGTCGCTACCGAGGTGAAGATTTTGTAATTTTTGATGTAGTTGGTCAATGCCCGCTTCTTCATGTAAAGCTCCACATCGAACTCTTTCATCTCCTCCAGCAGTTTGCCTTCCAGGTCAGAGGTTATCTTGTAATTGTTGTTAGAAAGCAGGAGTACTTTTGCCTCCAGTAAAGAGGCAAGGGCTTCCTCTATCGCAGGTTTTATGTTGTAGTAGGTGGCAATATCAGGAATATAGCTCTTCGTAATATTTTCAACCGTAGGCGATACTACTTCTGATTCCGTTAGCAGATGAATGGTCTTTAAGAGGCGCTCACCATCAATCTCACTATCCTTTAGTATTTTTCTGGCAGAGTCGTATTTGTTGACCAGGCCAACGGGAGGAGCGGTTTGAGCCTCTGTACAAATAGAATATCCCGTCACAAAGGAATGGAGCTCTTTATCCCGCATTTGCTTCCGCAATACATCAAATGCGGTTATTATCATCCCCCTGGCAGCAATTTGGGTGGCTACCAAAGCATTAGAACTAAACAGGAATTTTTGCAGAATATCAAACTGGTACCTATGGAATGGGTAGTAAGTGGCAAATTCGTTTGGATCTTCAGTCTTTGTAGGGAAAGAGGACTTTAAATTGGTAGCATCAGCAACAAGGCCATCGTTGTCTTGATAGTAGGAAGTAAGCTGGCCGTACCCCTCTTTTGTTTTTTGGAGCAAACGGCTGCGGATGATCACATCGACCTCCGTAGACTCCAGATGGATCTTGGTTTTAAACCGGTCTGTGACTTTGGTGAGCTGGCTTTTGCTAACGTTCGCATTATTGATCACATCGTCCAGCTTCTCTTGGGCAATGGCGATGGTCCAAACCTTATTGCTGATGCTGGACAGGGCCTCACTGATCCCTTCCAAATCCAAAAGTGTGAACTTTTTCTGGCTGATCGCCTCACTGGCTTCATCGAACACAAAGACCAGGGTTTCGTCCGGGATGGCTTTGATGTACTTTTCCAACTCCTCTTTGAATTTACTCGCTGAGAAGTTGTCTATCGCGGCGCTGTAAACCTTGTAGGTGTGTTCATAGTCAGCTGAGGTGTACCCCATCTCGGAAAAAACCTTCCGCATGAGCCTTGCGACCAGGCGATTGCTTTTTTTCGCTTCGTCCCAATCGGTACCATCAATAGCACGGACAATATTTTTCACTTCCGTGAGCTTCCCTTCGATAAACAGGTCAAACTCCATGTATCCATAAATGTCGTCCCTGAATCCGAGATTTTTAAGCAAGTTGACAAACAAGGTGAATGCCAGACCTTTATCTGTATTTTGCTTTGCTACATCCAAGAAAACGACTCTGCTGTTGATAGCATCTAAATTCCGAATTGCATTTTCGATAATGCTTTCATCATTAACCCCTCTTAATCTGGGTATAAACCGTTCTCTGGCGGGCGTACCATTGATTGTTGGATTTTGGATGATGTATCCAAGCATCTTGCCAAAGTAAGACTTCCCTGATCCATAGAATCCGGAAAGCCAAACTCCCGTTTCCTTGATATTGGACGTAAACTGATTGGTAAAGTTATAGAGATGGCGGCCGATACCATCAGTTACAATATAGGATTCAATTTCATGCTGGATTTCAAGTTCTGACCGGTCCTCGAGGTCGATCACGTTCTTAATATCTTCCTCCAGGTTCAGTGTAAGTATTTCGTGAATTTTAGTCATCTGCCAATCTTATTTAACAACTGTGCACCTGTAATTTGATGCCGGTTTGAAGTTCAAAAAGTAAGGGGCGCCATCTACTATTTTTGAGGGATAGAAGATCACCAATGGATGCTTCAGAGACATCACCTGTCTGTGTTCCATAATGTTGACATTCTCAATACCGGTGCCCAAAAGGCAACCTGTCCTGACAAGAAAGGGCAGTTTTTCATCGGCACTCGCTTTTACGATGGCTTGAATGATCATATCGAAAAGATCCACGGCAGGGTCATCCGACCTGAAAACCTTGTGCGGCGTATCCTGAAAGTCTTTGTAATACTCTGCAAAATCCTCCCATCCATCCTGGTCAATGTAAGCGACCAGAAGCTTGCTGATGTCAATAAACTCAGCTTTATTTGAGAATAGTTCTTTTGCCTTCTGAAGATATAGGCTTTCCTCTTCCGGAGGATAGGAGAAAAGAATACTATTCCCTCCATTTGCTGTCCGTCGAATCTGATCCTGATTTTCGATTTGAAAAGTCAGGTCGTTAAACTTCTGTTGATGATCACTTATATAAGACATCACAAATTTCTTTAAACCCATGTTTCAGTTCAATGCCCAGGGAGACACCATTATAATTCATATCAAACAACCCTTTTAAGGAGAGTTTTTTAAGCTTACTCTGAAGATCTTCTTCGGGTATGAAACTTAGCGGAAGAAACTCATTCGCAAGCAGGTTTTTTGTTTTTGGAGCGTACACCTGTGCAAAGTAGAGAAAAAGCACCAGGACCTCGGAAGATGGCTTGATGTAATTAAAGCCTTTATTTCTCCCTGAGCCGACAAAACCAAGTTTGCTCATCAAGTTTAAATACTTTGTGGAGATTGTGCTTATGGTCTTCTCCGACCAGCCTGGCCCTTCTATGCTCTTACCAACAATGAACTCTTTTACATACGCGATGATATCTTCTTTTGATACACTTACACGTCCGGAATAGTAAATTTCGACAAAAACATTCGCTGTCAGCTCCCTAAACAGTCTGTTATTCAGCGCAAACTGCCATAACAGTATCATTTCTTTATCCTTTAGAGGAATATGATCTCGAAAGATTTCCTGGATAAATGCTTCATGGCCCGAATCTCTAAAGGTTAAAAATTCTTTTCCCACGGCCCTTACAACTCGATCTCTACTTCTTTCTGTCCGAAGGTTAAACTCATTACGTGTTTTTACCAGCTCACTAAGTGAGTCAGACTGGTTAAAATGAGCTTTTATCGCTTTAAAAATGACAGTTGCATCCTTTAGCCCGCCGATTACATTGATCGCTGTGTTATATTGATTGGAATGTTCTATGCCCTCAATTTCTGTCATTAATCACGTTTTTCTTTCTGGAATGATCCATTAAACCTCCAAATCGTTTTGTCATCCACAAACTTCCATTTTCCCCTTACCCTTTAGCCACAAAATAATTATGCTACTGAATTTACTTTGGGCTGGGGTACCAGCTAAATGGTGAATAGCCAAAAAACCTCCTACGACTCCCCCACCAACCTATACATCCCCTCCAGCTCCAAATCTTCACCCCACCACCGGACAAGGTCGTATTCTTCACCAGGCTCCTTATCCGCCCGCATATTCAGATAGTCAGCGTAAAGCTTTTCGGCTTTCTTATACAGTCTCGGCTCTTTGATCTCTCCGGTCATATCAAGACCGAACAGGTCCCGGAACAGAAATAGCTGAGTAAAGGACAGCGTGATGTTAGCATCACGGACGAACCTGGGCGAGTACACCTTTGCCGACTCCGTATTCGCGCCTTCTACTGCTTCCTGATTGAGCTTCAGTAAGCTTAGGAACTGAATCGGGCGAAGTGCCGGATAGCGCTCATACAACCGCTGCTCGATGAAAAGATCGATTGGCGCATTGTATATCTGTGAGTTGATACCGTGGAACAGCATATCCAGGAAACCGTCAATCCGACTTTCGTCAAAGCCTGCTTTTGCCAGGCGTTTTTGAGCAGCCCCTGTACGGCTACGGAAAAGCTGAACCTCTTTATTCTGCGCGAGAAATAGCTGGTTTTCGTCAATTGCCCGAGCCTCCATAATCAATTCCAGGTGTATCAGCTCATGCATGATCAGGTGAGCTACAGCAGTATACTTTGGCTTGTATAGCACACGGTGAATATCCCGTTTTTTGTATTCTGCTACCTCCAGTTTAGCAGCAGTAGGGATATTGTCGCTTGGTTCTATCTCGATCAGCCTGCCTGTGGCATTTTCCAGTTCTTGATGCAGGCTATGGTACAGCTCTTCAGCTGTGACCGTTTCTGCATAGTAGGATGCCGCTTCGATCATCAACCCTCTAAGCGGACGTATAAGCGTGCGGAACTGATCGTTATTTCCCGCTGAGGACATTGCCCGGCAGCAGTAATCAAAGCATTCAGCGTAATCTGCGGTTTTAAAGCTGGTTAACGCAAGCCCGTAAAGCGCAAAGGGAAAGTTTGGCTCCGCTTCCAATGCACGCTTGAAGAAGACAGCTCCCTGTTCGAGCTGACCGCTTTTTGAGAGTACGCCACCGATATTGTTAAGGGCAAGGTAGTTGTCCGGCTCCAGCTCCATGACTTTATCGAAGAAGACCTGGGCAGTCTCCAGGTCACCTTTACCTTCGGCGTACAGATTCCCCATTACGATCAGCGATTCCGTATGGTTAGGGTCCCACTTTAAGGCATCGATCAGGTAGTTCATAGCGCCTTCCTTGTCGCCTTCCTCAGCCAGGCACTGACCGTAAACGCGGAATAACTCAGCGTTCTGTGTGCCTTCATCAAGGAGTGGCTTGATCAGCGCTTTGGCGCGGTCATACGAACCCTTAGCAGCCAGTTTCAGCGCATCCTGGTAGACTTTATTGACCTTTGTGACCTTCTGCTCGTCTAAGGAAATTTGAACGATCTCGTCCTCTATTTTCACCTCTGGCGTATAACCACCACGGCTGTAGGCATTGGGCAGGTACTGAGCCAGGCGGCTATCGTCCTGCCAGTCGTCGTCCTTTAAGCCGGGAAAGAGCTGCCCCAGGAAAGCGTCCTTTTTGAGGTTAATCTGCATATAGCGGGTTCGAGTTGGTCAGGGGTGAAGATAGGATGTTTGGGGGAAAGTTGGAAGCGGAGGGGATGTATTCGTTGCTTAAAACCTGCGG